>NZ_VFOZ01000001.1:2615084-5230169 GCF_006716425.1 Actinoallomurus bryophytorum | reverse complement strand
CCGGCCACTGTAACGGGACCACCCAAAGGCCCTATCCCGCCACCGATGACCGTGCGGGTGCCGAAAACCGCATCCGTGGGCTGTGACCTGCAGGCTCTCCAGAACAGCTGACGAGTACGGACGCGTCACGATGACTCATCGTGCTGTTGCGCCTGCCCTATCTGGCGCTTTCGAGCGTGTTCACGTTGATGCGGCTGCTGCCGATGAGCGACACCGACAAGGACACCGGAGGACCCAAAGATCTGCCCACCATCAGGAACCTTCGAGAGACCTACCCTGACCGCCCCTATAGTTGGTCAGCCTGCCTACACTCGGGAGCTGAGACCGTGCTCGGCGGGTTTGTGCATGATGGGTGCGTGGACATGTCCAGTGGTGAACAGGGCGGCCGCATTGTCGGTGGTGCCGCTGAACAGGCATCCGACGGCGTGTGCACCTTGTCGGTGGAGGCACCCGACTCCGGCCGGCCCGGGGAGTTCGCGTCGATCGGCGAGGCGGTCACCGCCGGGTTGGCGCGGGCGCGTGCGGTGCGGGTGGTGATAGGTCCGGGCACGTATCGCGAGGCCGTGACGCTGCGCGGGCAGGTGGAGCTGGTGTCCGCTGGTGACGGCCCGGTGGAGCTGGTGTGGACGTCCGGCACGGCCCTGCAGGTCTTCGGGTCGGTGCGGGTCACCGGGATCACCATCGCGGGGCCCGCGATCAAGAACATGAGCACGGTCGAGCTGTCCGAAGGGACGCTGGTACTCGACCACGTCGAGCTGCGCCGCGAGGCCGACCAAGCGAGCGGAGGCCTCGAATCCGACGACGGCGAAATCTTGAACCTTGCGTGGGCAAAGTCGCGGACTTCGATGGCCCTGCAGTTTTGCCGGGTCGACGGCGCCCGCGTCGCCTATAGCGCCGGCGCAACGGGCGTGATCGAGCGGTGTGTCTTCACCCGTGCCACCGATGCACAGATCTTCGTCGTGGACGGCGCGAACGTGCAGGTTCGGGACACCACGGTCACTGCGCCGAGCAAGAACGGCGTGTGGATCTCCAACGCCACAGCGATCCTCGAGCGTTGCACATTTGAGGACTGCGGGTGGAACGCCGTGCGGGGCGCCCTGCAGTCCGAGGTGACCGTCTCGGACAGTACCTTCCGCGGGGGCCGTTATCCGGCCGTGGCCTCCACCGACCGGTCGAACGTGACGGTCGTCGGTTGCACGATCACCGGTGATGCCGTAGTTACGAAGCAGGGCGGGCAGCTCACGTTGCGGCGGAGCACGGTCAACCGGCCGGCGATGAGCGGGGCCTACGTGACGACCATGGGCATGGTGACCATCGAGGACTGTTCAATCAGCCAGGCCGGCTCCACCGGGATCACGATCGAACCAACCGGCACCGTCGTGGCCACCAACACGCGGGTTGAGGGCGCCAAGACGGGCGTCGAGGTTAATGGCGGGAGAGGCACCTTAACCGGGCTGACGATCACGGACGTGGTGGAGGCTGGTGTCAACATCGCGCAAGGTGGCCAGGTCGAGGTTGTCGGCGGCACGGTACAGCGATGCGCGACCGGGATAAATGCCGAGAATGACGATAGCCATGTCCTCGTCCGCGGCATGACGATCCTGGACGCGCAGGTCGCCGCAGTCGCCGTGGATTCGGGCGCACGGCTCACGGTGGAGGAGAGCACGGTCGAGCGGAGCGTAGTGGGGTTGGCCGCGAGCGGCTCGGGCAAGCTGACCGTGCGCGGCTGCACGGTGACCGAGACCGCGCGCAGCGGGGTGCTCATGTCCGGCGAGGCGCGCCTGGACGCGCGGCGGCTGGCCGTGCGGTCGAGCGGCGGCGCGGGGTTGCAGGCCAAGGACACCGTGCGGGTGGAGGTGTTGGACAGCGAATTCGTCGACGGTACGGCGGAGGGCGTCCGGATCGACGCCGGGTGCACCGGCCGACTGGTGCGCTGCCGGATCGCCGGCAACGCCGACGAGCCGGTGCTACGCGGCCGACAGGTCCGCATCGAGGACCCGGTCGAGGGCACACCCGAGCAGCGGCGACTGCCGGCGGGCGCCGGTGCGGAGGACGTTCCACCGTTCGTTGCAGACAGGGTGCGGTCGGCGCCGGTCACCATGCCGGACAACATGGAAGAGTTGGACGGACTGGCGGAGCTGAACCAGCTCATCGGGCTTGAGCCGGTGAAGGAGCAGGTCCGCACCCAGATCAACCTGGTTCGCAACGCCAAGCAACGCGAAGCCGTCGGGTTGCCGGTGCCGCCGATCAGCCGGCACCTGGTGTTCTCCGGACCGGTCGGCACCGGCAAGACCACCGTTGCCCGCCTTTACGGCCGGCTGCTCGCCGCACTCGGCGCGCTGGCCACCGGCGAGGTCATCGAAGTCGGCCGTAGTGACCTCGTCGGCCAGTACCTCGGCGCCACCGCGCTGAAAACCAGGGCCGTCGTGGAGTCGGCGCTGGGCGGCGTGCTGTTCATCGACGAGGCGTACACGCTGTCCCGCACGTTCGGCACGAACTCCGACCTCGGCCTCGAGGCCATCGACGAGCTCGTCCGCCTCATGGAGAACCACCGCGATGACCTCGTCGTCATCGTCACCGGCTACACCAGGGAGATGACCGAATTCTTGGATATCAACCCCGGTCTGCGCTCCCGGTTCTCCCGCACCATCGAGTTCCCGGCCTACGACGCCGACGAGCTCGCGCAGATCATCCAGCTGCAGGCGAAGAACCACCACTACCGATGGTCCGACGACGCGCTCGCCAAGATCACCCAGCGCTTTCACCGCGCGCAGGACGCAGACACGCTCGGCAACGCCCGCGACGCCCGCACCCTTTTCGAGCAGACCATCGAACGCCAGGCCGCACGCCTCGCCAACCACCCAGGCCCCACACCCGACCAGCTCACCGAGCTGACCGTCACCGACCTCCCTGAGCCGTTCTGACGCGAAGCAACGCGCATGGCAGCTCGTCAACGATGCACTTCCCGCTTTGGCGCGAGGCTTTTCTGAGCTGGCGAACGATCCGACCATGGAAAAGGTGGTGGATCGAGCTATCAACCTGTGGGGCTCGAAAACTCAGTCTCACGCCGCGATCTGGGGTTTCACTACGGGATCACTATCGGGGCTGGCAACGTCCCGGGGTGCTGTTGTCGATTCTCTACCGGTTGATCCGAGCCCTATTCGGCCTTGCGCTTGCCGAAAATGCCATCCGGGCAGGTAAGAGCTTTGGAGGCCGGCACGGACCCTGTGCCTGCCGAAAACTACATCCGTGCAGGTGAGAGCTGTGATCGCGCGTGTCGGCGCCCCACTGCGGGACGGCTCGGCTGATTGCGTCGGAAGTGTGGTGCCGGGGCGCGGTCGCCGCGGCGTGATGGTTGGCCGTGTTGTTACGGCTGGCGTACCTGACGGTGTCCCGCTCGAATACTGAGTTACGTGGCTTGGCCTGCGGCTATGCGGCGTGGTGGTATTCGTTGATCAAGCCTGCCACGACGGGTTTTGGGCGGATGTGGCGTAGGTCGATGGGTTCGGCCGATCCCCGGATCGGATGGGTCTCGGTGTCTGGAGGCCGTTGGTGTCGGGATTGGTGCGGCCTGTGGCCGTTGTAGTGGATCAGGTACTCGCGGAGCACCAGGGCCAGGTGGCGTTCGCCGACGATCAGGATCCGGTCCAGGAGCTCGCGGCGCAGGGTTCCGATCACGCGCTCGCAGATGGCGTTCATCCGTGGGGTTCGCGGCAGGGTGGTGGTGATCCGCAGTCCCTCGGCTTTGAACACCTCGGCGAACGCGGTGGTGAAGAGCGAGTCGCGGTCGTGGATCACGAATCGCAGGCTGTGGATGCGGTCGCCCAAGTCCATGGTCAGGTTGCGGGCTTGCTGCACCGCCCAAGCCCCGGTCGGGTGCGCGGTCACCGTGTGGGTGCCGAATATCGTGTCACAGGGTTTGATCTGGGGTTTCGTCGCGCTCGTCGGCTTGGCTCCGGCAGGATCTCAGGATGGCTCTGCGGCTGCTGTACTTGATCGTCTTACGGATGTTCGGCTGGATCGCGCTGCTCGCTCGATCCCAGGCGTCCAAGGACGCAGAGATCCTGATATTGAGGCACCAACTCGTGGTGCTTCGTCGCCAGGTCGCCGTTCCCCGGCCGTTGTGGGCGGACCGGGCGATTCTTTCCGCGCTCGCGCGGCTGCTCCCTCGGCACCGTCGGCAGCACCTGTTCCTCACGCCTCGGACGCTTCTACGCTGGCACGCTGAGCTGGTGAAGCGGCGGTGGACCTATCCCAAGCGCGGGCCGGGGCGACCGCCGATCCGGCCCGCGATGCGGGCCCTGGTCCTGCGGTTGACGGCAGAGAACCCGACCTGGGGCTATCGCCGCATCGCTGCCGAGATCGCCGTGCTGGGCCGGAAGATCGCCCCGGCCACCGTCTGGGCGATCTTGAAGAAGGCCGGGTTCGATCCCGCACCACAGCGCGGTGACCTGACCTGGGGC
Source organism: Actinoallomurus bryophytorum (assembly GCF_006716425.1). NCBI lineage: Bacteria > Bacillati > Actinomycetota > Actinomycetes > Streptosporangiales > Thermomonosporaceae > Actinoallomurus > Actinoallomurus bryophytorum. The sequence continues at coordinate 5,225,706 of NZ_VFOZ01000001.1, read as the reverse complement.
CAGTTCCTCAAAGCCCAGGCGTCCGGGATCTTGGCCTGCGACTTCTTCAGCGTCGAGACGATCACACTCGCCCGCCTGTACTGCTTCGCCGTCGTCGAGCACGCCACGCGTCGTGTCCACGTGCTGGGGGTCACGGCGAATCCGACAGCCGGCTGGGTCGCTCAGCAAGCCCGCAACCTGATGCTCGACCTGGGCGACCGAGCCAGCGACTTCCGATTCATGATCAGAGACCGGGACAGCAAGTTCACTGGGACTGTTCGACGAGGTCTTCAAGGCCGAGCGCATCCGCGTAGTGCTCACCGCTCCGCAGGCACCTCGGATGAACGCCATCATGGAGCGGTGGGTGGGGAGCGTACGCCGCGAACTCCTCGACCGGATTCTCATCATGAACGCCCGCCATCTGCGCAGGGTCCTCGCTGAGTACGAGGCCCATTTCAACACCCATCGTCCACACCGGGCTCTGAACCAGGCCAACCCTGCGCGTGCCGAAAACTACACCCATGCAGGTGAGAGCTGTGATCGCCCGTGACGGCGTCCCACCGCGTGACGGCTCGGCTGATTACGTCGGCAGTGTGGTCCGGGGGCGCGGTCGCCGCGGCATGATGGTCGGCCGTGTTGTTACGGCTGGCGTACCTGACGGTGACGAACACGTTCGCGGTCCTGCGTCTCCTTCCGATGACCGATCGTGACAAAGATGCCGAGATCTTGGCGCTGCGACAGCAACTCGCGGTCCTGGAGCGCCAAATGGGCAGGACGAGAGTCCGGTTCGCACCGACCGACAGGGCATTCCTGGCAGCCCTGCCGCACCGCCTCACGCCGACGCGCTGCACCGGATGCGGCTGCTGGTGCGCCCGGACACGGTGCTCCGCTGGCACCGCGACCTCATCCGGCGTCGGCACGCTGCCCGGTCAAAGCCGAAACGGCAAGGCCGGCCGCCGACGGTGCGTCCCATCCGGGCGCTGGTGTTGCGCCCGGTCCGGGCGAACCCCAGTGGGGGTATCGACGGGTGCACGGCGAGCTGCTCGTGCTCGGGGTGAAGGTCGCTGCCTCCACGGTGTGGGAGATTCTCCAGGACGCCGGGATCGACCCAGCACCCGAACGCGCCGCCAGCACCCGGGCCGCCTTCCTGCGGTCCCAGGCCGACGCGCTGCCGGCGTGCGACTTCCTGGAGACCGTCACCCTGACCGGAGCGCGCTTGTACGTGCTGGCCGTGATCGAGCACCGCACCCGCCAGATCCGCATCCTGGGCGCGACCGCGCATCCAACCGCCGCATCAGGCTGCCCGTAACCTCGTGATGGACTTGGAAGAGGCCCGATGCCAGGCACGGTGGATGATTCGGGACCGCGACGGCAAGTTCCCCGGGCTACTCGACGCCGTCCTGACTGACGCGAGCATCAAGATCGTGCTCACCGGAGTCCGGACGCCACGCATGAACGCGATCATGGAGCGGTGGGTGCTGACCTGCCGCCATGAGCTCCTGGACCGTACCCTGATCTGGAACCGACGCCACTTGCTCCATGCGCTGCGCGAGTTCGAGACCTTCTACAACCTTCATCGCCCTCACCAGGGCATCGCGAACGCCCGCCCGCGCACTCCGCTGCCCCCGCCCATCACCGAACCCGACCAGATCACCCGGCCGGACGTGCGAAGACGCCAACGCCTCGGCGGAATACTCAACGATTACGAAAATGCCGCTTGACCTTCATGGACGGGGTTTTCGGCAGGGACCAGGGTCCGTTTGTAGGTCCAGCGCCGCTTCAGAGGTCGGCGTGCCAGCGAAGCACGGTGCCAGGTGTGACGAGCAGGCCGATCCGCCGGGATCGGGGTAACAACCGTGTCAGCGCTGCGATCATCGCCCGATCGGCCCACGACGGCCGAGGACGTGCGACCTGACGACGCAGCACCGCCAGCTGATGCCGCAACACCAAAATCTCCGCCTCTTTGGAAGCATCCGACCGCGCCAGCAGGGCGAGCCAGCCGAGTATGCGGACGAAGATGAGATAGAGCAGTCGTAGCGTCACAGGGCTCAATCTTGTTCGGCTCGTGCATCGCCCGCCCATCAGACAGGAAACCCCAGGTCACAACTGGTGGCCGAGTTTCCGGCACCTACACGCTTCCGCCGCGTCGAGAAGATCACCCTCATGCTCTCGGGCATGGAATCGGACCGCGGCTTCGGCAACGCCCGATAAGACATCAAGAGGACATCCGGTTCGTCACTGCTGACAGCGGGTGATCGGACGCGAGGACGCTGCCCGCGCGTGACGTACGGGCCGCCGAGTGGGATCGGCTCTACCGGATGGGTTGTGGGTGGGTGAGGTCGGTGATGCTGTTGTCGCCGTCGATGAGGGCCAAGGCGACCTCGGTGAGTTTGCGGCCGTTGTCACGCGCGTAGCCGCGCAGGGTGGTGAACGCCTGGTCCATTGACAAGTCACGGCGTTCGGCGAGAAGGCCTTTGGCCTGTTCGATGATGATCCGGGTGTTCAGCGCGTTCTGGAGTTGCTGGGAGAGCAGATTCTGTTCGCGGGCGGCGCGTTCGGACAAGATGCCGATCGTGGCGACGTCGGCGAAGGCTCGGCCCAGCGCAAGGGTGGTGTGGTTCAGGCCGGTGGGGTCGACGCTGAACAGGTTCAGGGCGCCGATGACGCGCTCCCGCAGGCGCATCGGCAATGCGTGCACCGCGACGAAGCCCGCTTCGGCCGCCGCCGCGGCGAAACGGGGCCATTGCTGCGGCTGCGCGGTCAGGTCGGCACAAGACACCGGCTCCCCCGTGGTGAAACAGTCCAGACAGGGGCCCTGTTCACTTTGCAGCTGGAACAACTCCAGCTGTTTGGCCTGCAGGGTGGATGCGGCGACGAGTTGCAGGCTGTCCTGCTGGTCGGTGAGCAAGATCCCGGCGGCGTCGACCTCCAGCAGGTCCGCGCACCGTTCGGTGAGCGTGTGCAGGAACTCGATGACGTCGAAGTCGGCGACCAAGGTATCGGCCAGCTCCACGAACACGCGCGACAGCTCCTGTTCGCGTGACATCTCCACTCCTCCTTTCACCACATTCTCCTCTTCGCCGTCCCCCGGGTCGAGGGAGCCCACGGTGGTCGGTCAGTCATCGTCTTCGCCGCCGAACCGCAGCTGACGGTCAACGACCAGCTGAGCGGTCTCGGTGATGCTCATCGCGTGCGCGAAGGCATAGGCGCGCAACCGCAGCAGTGCCTCCTCCAACCCGGTGTCGAGCTGGCCGGCGACCATTCCGGTGGCCTGGTAGACCTCCACCTGTCCTCCGGACAGCCCGTCGGGGGGCAACGTCTGCTCGACGTTCGACGTCTGATCAGTGTCGGAACGCGCCTGGCGCAGCACGAGTGTGAGCGCGGCGGAGGTGAAGGCCAGCGCGTCAGCGAGCTGCGCCGGCGTCAACGGCCCCGGCCGCTTTCGGTACAGGTCCAGGACACCGACCCGGATCGCCCCGACCTGCAGCGGAAACGCGAAAACCGCTCCAGCTCCGGCCAGGAGTGCCTCCGGTACGAACATCGGCCAGCGGACCGCGGCGTCGTCTGCGGCCAGGTCGGGAGTCAACACCATCACCCGCTCCGTCCACGCCTGCACACACGGTCCCTCACCCAACGTGAACTGGGTCTCATGCAAAACGCCCGAAATCTTGTCCGTCGCATGAATCAACAGACGCCGATTCACATCCTTTGCCAACCACAACGCGGCCCCATCCAGCCCCAACGCCGGTACGCAGGCAGCGCACACACTCCCCACCGAGACGGTCCCCCCGGCGACATATCTGGTGACCAGCTCCCAGATCCTGTCCATCCGGCCCTCATCCACGCCAGGGTCCCGCGTCCACCGTCATGATCCGCTCACCGTATGCCAGCTCTCAACTCATCCGTCCGCCGATCGCAGGTCGCCTGTCAGAGGGTCTCGCGGGCGATTTGGTCCAGATACCGGCATGCGCTTCGGGCCGTACCGGACTCACCGGAAGTCATACGGCCTCCGCCATTGCGGCCGGGTAATGGCCGATTAAACTCCCTTCACTCAACCTCCGCTCGCTTCGCACGGAAACAGGCAAGCCGAGCAAGCCTCATCACCTGGCCTGATCATCGTCGCGGGGGGTCACCTTTCGGGACGGATTGGACAGTGACTCCCAGGCCCCACCCCACCGACTCAGGGTTCAGCGGTTCGTCCGGTCCGGGATCATCAGCCAGTCCAGTCGCTGTGACATCTCTCGCGCACAGGTGATCAGGGCATTCACGTGATCCGTGGTGTCCTCTGCCCGCCACAGGATCGACCACGGGTAGTGGGTCACCGGTTCGATCAGGGGCCGCCAGGTGGTTCCTGGGAGGGCGGAGATGCAGGAAGCGGGTACGCAGTACAGGCAGCGTCCGGCGGCGACCAGTGCGGCGGCGGCGCGGATGCTCTCCACGGTGCCCTCGTACACGGCGGGAGTGAACCCGGCCGCCCGGCACAGCTCAACCACGAACTGGTTGAACTCCGGCGCCTGGGCGTCCTCGGAGAACAGCAGCGGCTCCTGCGCGAGCGTCGCGACCGGTACACCGTCCAGGGACGCGAAGCGATGCCCGTCGGGCACCAGTACCCCCAGCGGGTCCTGGCGGAACAGGTGCGAGGCCACCCCGGCCGGGGCGAGCGCCGCACGGCCGATCCCCACGTCCAGTCGGCCGTCGAGAAGCCGGTGGTACTGCTCGGGCACGCTGGCCTCGACCTGGTTTATCACCAGATCGGGATGGCGGGCCTGGACCTCCTGCAGGATCTGGGGCATCGATTCGCAGCCGGCGTCGATGATGCCGACCCGCAGCCTGGGCGAGGATTCGACCGCGCTACGAGCGACTTTGGCCGCTCGGTCCACCTGGGCGATGATTTGCCGGGCCTCGACCAGGAATACCGATCCGGCCGCGGTCAGCGCGACATGGTGCGTGCTGCGCTCCAGCAGCTGGACCCCCAGCTCGCGTTCCAGCCGCTGCACCTGCTGGCTTACCGCCGACTGCACGATGTGCTCCCGTGCGGCCGCGCGGCCGAAATGCAGCTCTTCGGCCAGCGTCACGAAATAACGGAGCTGGCGAAGCTCCATACCCGCCACCTCCTTTCCTCACCACAGCGCACCACGACGGTCCGCTTTGTCCATATGTCAGGCCGTCCATACCTGTCTAACCGTCCGGACTCTTCCACTTCCCCCCAAGTCATCGCCCACGCTCCGCGCCCAAATCGGCGTGTCACCAGGGCGAGTGGATGAGTGCCTGTACCAAGATGCCGGTCATGGCCTGGGCTGCCAGCCATCGGCGTCCGGGTGGCATGTGCGCAGCCGGAGCGATGAGCATCCAGGCCGCGTACGGCAGCCAGATCCGTTCTACCTCCCCACGGGTGAGCCCGGCGAGGTCGAGCGTGGCCGCGCCGACCAGCGCGGCAGAGGCGAGCAGCGCGATCCCAGCGTAGGCGCATTCAGCCTGCGGCATCGACCGTCTGATGCCGTGGCGCAGCGACCGGGCCAGCGTCGGTACGGTGTGGGCGACCGCAGGGCCGACGAGCAGGCCGAGGACGGCGAAGTCGCCGATGAGGAAGTAGAGATAGGAACGGCGGCTCGAACCTCCGGTGGCCAGGTAGGCCTGGTGCGTGGCGGCAACGCCGTCCGGCCACCAGAACCCGGCCAGCGTGAACATCGCCGGCACGATCGTCATTGCCGCGAGCACCACGGCGACCACCGGCCATCGCGGCCGGGCCAGGACCAGTACGGCAAGCGGCGTCGCGAAGAGCGGCAGCAGGCCGTAGCTGAGATAGGGCAGGGCGCCGAGCAGCAGGCCCGCTGTGACGGCGCAGACCGTGGCCCTCCGCCGGCTGGGGGCGGGCGGGGCCGCGGCGAGCGCGAGCAGCGCGGTCGCCCAGGTTCCGACCCCGAGGAACAGGGCGTCCATGGTGGTCGCGATCCATACGGCCAGCGGTGCCAGTGCCAGGAACGGCACGGCACGGCGGGCGAGTTCCTCACCGGCCAGGGCCTTGACCGTGACGGCGATGGCGGCGGCCGCCGAGCTGCCGGCGGTGATCACTACGGCGGCCGCCCATCCGGGTCCGTGCAGTCCGGCCGCATCCAGCCCCCACAGGATCAGCGTCGGGCCGGGCGGGTGGCCCTTGACGTGGATCGGGTACTGCTGGGCTTTTTGGGTGAAGGTGGCGAGCCAGCGCAGTGGGTGGTCACCGATCGACGCCAAGCCGTTGGAATACTCACCGGGCTGGGTGATCGGCCCGATGAACCCTGCTGCCCCGTCGGAGATGGCCAGCGCCGAGGCCCACGCGACCGCGGCCGCCCAACCGAGCAGCACCAGGAGCGGCCATCGCAGCCGGCGGGCGAGTACGGGGAGCACGGTGAGGATCAAGACGGCTGTTCCGGCTGCGGGCAGAACCTGCCAGGTGAGCAGGCGTGCGGTGGCGTGCAAGGGTGGCAGGTCGTCCTGTGGCGAACGTCCCGTCCGGTGCAGGACCTCTCCCCAGGCGAAGACTCCCGTGATCAGCAACGCCCAGACCGTCACCGGGACCCACTCGGTCAGGCGGGCATTTCCCGACGTCGGTCGCGCCACCTTCGGAGCATCGAGCCGTGTGGTGGGGATCATCGGAGGTCACGCCCGGCCATGCGGCGGCGGTGCAGGGCGTGTCCGAGTCGGACGGCGTAGATGATGGCGCTGATGGCGAACAGGGCGGCAACCAGCAGGAGCCAGCGGCCCAGGTAGGGCTCCTGGGTACGGCCGGTGGCGGCCAGGTAGGTCTGCCGGCCCTGCTGGATGATTCCAGGGAAGAAGAGCAGGAACAGCAGCCCGGTCCCCAGGGCGGGCACGCGGATGTGGTTCACCGCCGGCACGAGCGGCGCGGTCGTGGCGTGACGCGGCCAAAGTGCGTGTAGCGCACCGGCGAGCGAACGGTCGGCCAGGGCATAGAGGGGGAACACGACGAGGTCGTGGCCGATGACGGCTGCGGCGAACCAGGCGAGCATCACCGGCCACTTCCCATCAGCGCCGGCCTGCAGCGCTGCGTAGCCGGCGAGTGCGAAGCAGCCGATGAGGGCGAGCAGGTGCAGCGGGTTGGCCCCGTAGAACTTCCTGACGGCCGCCAGGGCCTTGCGCACGTCGGGCCTTTTGAAGGTGCTCAGGACTTTATGCATGTCCGGCGCTCCGGAACTCGATGGACCGCACCCACTTGGTGTTGTGCACGCCCGGCAGCGCGGGGACGATGACGCGCGCGGGGTAACCGTGGTCGGCGGGCAGGTCGGCGCCGTTCACCCGCAGGGCCAGGAGCGCGTCGGGGTCGGTCACCTGGTTGGCCTGCAGCACGGCCTGGCTGAAGGTCCCGCCACGTTCGAGCGACCGTACGTGCGCCGAGGCCGGGCGTGGCACGCCGGCGAGTGCGGCGAGGTCACGCAGCCGTACGCCACTCCAGGTCTGTACGGTCGACCAGCCTTCGACGCAGGCGATCGGCAGCCGGGCCGTGTGCTGGGGCATGGCCAGCAGCCGTGCCCGGTCGAGCTGGATCACGCGCGCGCCCGCGACCAGCACCAGCCGCCAGCCCTCGCCGACGTCGGCAGGCCTGATCGACGCCGAGGCCGCGGTGCGGTTGACCGGGAAGTCGGCCGCCGTCTCCCGGTAACCGCCGCGCGGCGCCAGCAGCGCCACCCGGCGAGCGGCTCCGCCGAGGCTCTGCCCGACGGTCAGGACGGCGACGAGAACGCTGCCGCCGCCCACGACGGTCAGGACGCCGCGCCGGCTGATCGTCGCAGGGGCGGGGTCGGCGGCGACCAGCCCTTCGTCATCGAGGGGTTCGGGTCGCGTGTCGGCGCGGGAGGTCCGCATCTCCTCGCGGAACGAACGGGACCGCAGCGCGCGCACCAGGTGCGGAAACTTGATCGTGGCGTGCACGGCGAACGCGGCGAGGAACACCCACGCGCCGTAGAAGTGGGCGGTGTAGAAGCTGAACCCGAACAGGTAGTCGTACTGGATGTTGAGCACACCGGTCGCGATCTCGAACAGCACGCCGCCGACCAGCAACAACAGCGACAGCCGCTCGACGACCTGGGCGAGTGAACGCGCCGGCGGCCACGCGAACAGCTTCGGCACCACCGACCACAGCTTCGCCAAAACGATCGGCACCAGGACCAGCCCCAGCGTGACGTGCGCCCCTTGGTTGAGCCGGTACAGCCACACCGGACGGGTCGGCCAGTCGAAGAACGGCAGCCGCAGCCAGCCGACGTGAGCCGGGAACGCCTGACCGAACCTCGGCGCGTACGCGGCGTACGACAACAGCCCAGTGATGATCACCACGGGCAGCGCCACCAGCAGGACCAGGCCCAGCACCGAGGTCAGCCACGGTCCGCGCAGCGGGCTCCGCCAGGCCTGGATTCTGTCGAGTCCGGGTGGACGGCGCCGTTCCAGGGCGCGCCACAGCGCCGCGGGAAAGCCGTACTCCGCGGGATCCGCAAGCGGTCCGTCATCACCGCGGGACTTCGCGGTGTGGCACCGGCGACCGCCCCTCACGAGGGACACCTGACGAGCTCGGCGAACCACCGACGGTTGCGGGCATAGGTCCTGGTCACCCGCAGTCCTGAGGATGCGGCCAGTTCGGGCAGGGCATCTGCTCCGACGACGGCCCAGGGGAACCAGGAGCCGATGCTGCCCACAGGGCCCCGCAGGCGAGCGGCTCCACGCCACAGGCCGGCACCGTGCCGCTCGATCTCCAGCAGCACGGTGCCTGAAGGCCTCACCATGGAGATCGCGCGGCGCAGCAGCGTTCGCGGTGATCCGCCGATGCCGATGTTGCCGTCGGCGAGCAGCACATGGCGCCAGTGCCCCTCGTTCGGCAGCGAAGCGAACGCGTCACGTTGGAGGGCGGGCGCGCCGCGTGCTCGGCATTGCCTCACCGCACGTGGAGATGTGTCGACGCCCAAGGCGCGCACACCTCTTTCCGTCAGAGCCTGGACGAGGCGCCCCGGTCCGCATCCCAGATCGATGGTGGGGCCGTGGCAGTGTTTGAGCATCCAGTGGTCATCTTGATCAGCGAGCTCATGCCACCGGCCCACTGCCAGCGACATCAGACGTCCGTCGGCCAGCTCGAGGCGACGGGCGTGGCCGCTCAGCGCCGCCTCGAACGGCTGGGGGTCGCTTTCGGTGTCGGTCGTCCGTTGCATCGTCACAGCAGCTTTCCCACTTCGGCGGCGAAGCGGGTCATGGGTGCGGCAGCCGCCACGCGCACTGCATCCTCGACGGTGTCCACGTCGGACAGGGCCGGCAGTAGGGCCAGACGAAGGCCACGCCGGCGCAGCGCCTGCTCGGTACGAGCACCGGTGTCAGGCCGTGACGTCTCGACGCCGACGATCGCGGAAGCGGCTTTCGGATCACGGAGCCCGAGCGCCCACCAGCCGCCGTCATCGGCCGGCCCCAGCACCGCTTCCACACCCGGCGCGTGCAGCCTGCGCCGGCAGGTCTCCAGCAACCCGCGATCGATCTGCGGAGTGTCCATGCCGACCTGCAGGGTGGGCAGGCCGGGCAGCATCGCCGACGCGTCCAGATGCGCCGCTGCGATGCGCTCGCCCAGGCAGGAGCCACGCTGGCGGACGGTCCGCACCTTCCGCAGGGCCGAGGTGAGCTCACTGCCACACCGGACATTGGCCGGATCGCCGGCCAGCGCGAGCACCGTCCGGCCCCCGGGAAGCGCACCCACCGCGTCCAGGGTGTCGAGCAGCGCGGCCGCCGCGATGGCGGCGGCCTGTTCGGGCGTCGCCGGCGGGCACAGCCGGGTCTTGACCCGGCCCGGTACGGGCGCCTTGGCCAGAACCAACAGAATCATCTCCGGTCCCCTCACCCTGCCGGTCGGCCTCGGCTTCGTCACCGGCACGCGACCTTCGTCATGTCGCGGGCGGCTCGAAGGGTTCCGCGGACCGAGCCGGAGACCTTCGACTTTCCGCCGGCCCTGGCCCGATACGGCACGTCGATCTCATGAATTCGCCAGCCCGCCTGGACGGCGCGCAGCAGCAACTCCAGCGGGTAGCCGAACGCCCGATCGGTGATGTTCAGGTCGATGAGCCGCCCGCGGTCGGCCACCCGGATGGGGGCGACGTCGTGTACGGGGGCGCCGCGGTGACGCAGAAGCGCCGCGAGTACGGCGTTGCCGGCGCGGGCGTGCCACGGCTGAGCGGATCGGTCGACCGGGATCCGCCGGCCCACCGCCAGGTCGGCGCGGCCGGCAGCCACGACGGCGGCAAGATCGATGAGCGCGGCCGGGTCGATCGAGCCGTCCGCGTCGATGAACGCGACAAGGTCGGTGGTCGCCCACTGCAGGCCGGTGTGCACCGCGGCACCGTAGCCGCGATGTGATTCGTGGACGACGCGAGCGCCCAGCCCGGCCGCAATCCGGTCAGTGCCGTCGGTGGAGCCGTTGTCGACGACCAAGGCGTCGAAACCTGAGGGCAGTGCTGCGACCACCGCAGGCAGCGCATCGGCCTCGTTCAGACACGGCAGGACCACATCGATACGCATGATGATGATTCGGAGCAACACCGCACGCGGATTGCCCGATCACACGAAACGGCGGGTTTTGATGCTGATCGCCGACAGGTTCAGCCGGTCGATGTGACCGAGGTCCGCAGCGGAGCGGTGGCGAAGTCGCGTAATCCCAGCGCATCTCTGCGCGCGGTGACTGGGGCAGGTCCGTCGACACGACCATGGGATTGACACCACTCGACGGCCTGGTCATGGCCACCCGCTCCGGCAGCATCGACCCCGGCCTGCTACCTCCATCGGCTCCGCATCGGCATCGCCGCGATGGCCGCCTCCCTCAGCGTCGCCCTCGACCCGGCCGCGACGACACCCCCGACGCGGAGATCACCGCCACCGGTGCCGCCGTCCGCGCCTTGCGCGAAGCTGAGCGGGCTGCCCGATCTTCTCCGCCCCTGTTTGCAGGCAGCGCTGCCGTCGAGGGCGGCTCAGATGTCTTTGAGAAGTTCGGCCCGGAGGCCGCTCAGCGCGCGGTTGATGAGCCGGGAGATGTGCATCTGAGACAGGTGCATCAGCTCGGCGATTTCGGTCTGGGTCTTGTTGCCGTAGAAGCGGTGCAGCAGGATCATGCGTTCCCGCTCCGGGAGTCCCTCGAGTAGGGGGCGCAGGGTGACGTGGTCGACGATGTCTTCGATCGCCGTGTCGTTCCCTCCGATGAGGTCGCCGTAGGTCGCGGCGTCCTCATTGTTACCGACCGGCGTGTCGAGCGAGAACGGGCGGTACGCGTCGAACGTACCGACCACCTCGACTGCCTCTTCCACGCCGATCTCGAGGACTTCCGCGATCTCCGGGACGGTCGGCGCGCGATTGTGCTCACGGAAGAAGTCCTGCCGGGCATCACGCATCGCCAACCGGAGCTCCTGGAGGCGGCGGGGCATGCGCAAAAGCCACGTGTGGTCTCGGAAGTGCCGTTTTACCTCACCGGTCATCGTGGGGGCCGCATAAGCCAAGAAACGTTCACCGCGGGCTGCGTCAAAGCGGTTGATAGCCTTGACGAGGCCTAGCATTGCGGCCTGTCGCACATCCTCGAGAGGCTCGTCATGTTGTGCGTATCGCCGTGCAATGCCATAGGCGACCGGTAGATGCATTCGTACCAGCTCCGAGCGGAGCTCCTCTCGCCGCGGGTCCGCGTGTGTCAATGATTTGAGTTCGTTCAACAACGCCTCAGCGTGGCCGTCATCGTAGTCGATTCTGGCAGGCATGCCGACCTCCCTGAGAGGACTTTGACAAAGCAGGTTGGAGACATCGTCCAGGCATGCTGACCGTTCTCTGCCAATTTCTGTAATGGCGGTACGGATGATTCCCTGGTTAAGTCGTGGTCGGTAATCGCACAGGCGCTCGTCAGTGAGGGGAAGGGAACGTTCCGGCCCTAGGGGCCACATCATGGATGGCCCGGTGTGTGGCGCGCCCGATCTGGCAAACGAGACGCCGCTGGTGCTGCTGGACGACCGGTTGGCCGGCATCTAATCAGCAACGCTGCGATGTTGACGGCGAGGGCGAGATGAGCGCGACGTGCATACGATCAGGTAAGCGCGGTGGCGTCAACACGGAAACCTCGAACCTGAGCTCAGACCATCACACGAGCTGATGACCAGGTGATCATCATGTGCTGATGCGTGTTCATTCGGTCGGTCGGCCCGTACATGGAGTGTTCGTTGGCGGCCAACCATGAGGGGATGCCGGGTCTTCGCCAAGGACAACAGACCGACTACCAGCCTGAAAGGCGTCGTGATCGCTTGTGGTGATGGGCCTTGCTCGGATTGCCGGTGGCCGCGGTCGGGTCGGTGGTCTTGGCTGGAGAGTGGTCGGCCGGCCTTCGGGAAGGTCGCGCCGACGTCTTCGGGTCCTCAGATGCGTCGCGGAGCTCCCGAAAACCACTGGCGGTCGTGTTTCAAAGGAGGAGCCACATGATCGGCCTGGAGGATGGCTTGAACTTGGAGGAACTGATGGAAAGGGTGGCCTGCGGTGACAGGGAGGCCTTCGAGCGCATGTACGCGGCGGTGTCCGGACCCGTCTACGGACTGGTGACGCACGTGCTGCGCGATCGAGCTCAATGCGAGAAAGTGACCCAAGAAGTCCTGGTGGAGTTGTGGCAGACAGCGCCACGCTATGAAGCGTCCCACGGCAGCGTGCTGGCGTGGGTAATGTCTTGTACGCATCGCCGTGCGGTCGACCGGAAACGCGCTGACCGAGGCGATCACACCGGTGCGGACGGATCCGCGACGAGCCGGCGTTTGGGCCAGGGCACGGGTGAAGGCGACAAAAGAACAGAGCACCAGCAGGTGCGGGACGGTTGGGACACCCTCACCGAGATACAACGCGAGGCGGTGACGCTGACCTACTACGCCGGCCATACCTACCCGCAGGCCGCCGCTCATCTCCATACCTCCCACGACGCGATCAAGACGTCGCTGCACGATGCCCTGGTGCACCTCGCGACCGCCCGGACCCCCGACGAAGACATGAGCCCACTTGCCTGAGCAGGAACCGGACGGCCCGGAACGCCTGATCAGACAGTGCCAACACTCTCGAAACCTGGCTCCGGCACAGGTTCCGTGGCGGTGCGCGGCGTCAGTCCAGAACCCCAACCTCGCGGCACCGAGACGATGAGGGCCATGAGGTAATCCCCGTTCTCCAGCGTTAAGTCGCCAACCGGCACGATGGGTCATCCAGCACGGACGCGGTCCAAACCCGGCACAGCCCACGCGTAACGGCACGACGCGGGGACCTGATCAGGTTTCACAGCTCGGTCACCGCGGCGGTCGTCGCGTTCTTGGGCGGTCATTGTCGCGGCGCTCGCCGACGAGGCTCGGAGCGCGTTGGCCGGGGCGGCGGACGGCGCTCCTCCCGGTAGCCACGCTCCGACTCCGGCTCACCGCGCTCATACTCATCGCCCTCGTCCTCGTCGTCATAGGCGTCCGACGTCTCTTCACGCTCCGGCACTCGAGGCCGCTCTCGCCGGGCCGAGTCCTTCCTTCTGGCCGGCGCTTCCGGTCCCTCGCCTTCCCCGGGCTCTGTGCCCTTCGTGGTGCCTGGACCCCGCAACGTGTCGGCACGCTGCCGCAGCTTGTCGCTGAACGACTCGATGCCGCTGCTCGCCACCTTCCTCACCACCGCCATGCCCGATTCGACCAAGCGGCCACGAAGATCCCCAGTGAGCTTGTCCAGTGGGCCGCCCAAAGCCGTGTGGTGTAGCAGTTCACTAGGCTCTATGGGAAGTTTGCCCCCGCTGCCGCCGAAAGCGCCAGGAGCACGGCCGACCGGATCTTACGGTTTCGCCCCAGAACGTAACCCCCCACGACGGCGACCGCCATCTGACATCCGCACTTCATGCCCTACTCCCCCCTGCGCGACTCATGATCATGCGAACCTGGCGACAGCGTCCGGATGACGAACGTCGACATGCCACGTAGGGGCCACCAGAGCCACTGGGAAAGATCACCGGATGCCCCGTGGACATCGCGATAGGTCCGTCCCGGGCCCACCTCGCCAGGAACCGGACGCGACCCGCATCATGCAGACACAGCCAGCCGCAGGTCACAGTGTCGTTCAACTCGACTTTACCCCCGCAAATCGGCCAGAGCCGCCCTCGCCCTGATGCGGATCGCATGGCCATCGATTGCGGTGATGACCCCTTCCGGCTGTTACCCGTGCGGCTCAGGTGATGTTGGCTCAGGGGCAAGCGGCCACGAGAGCACGGCTCCTCCTACCGACGATCCGGCCCCGCACCAACCGAATCCGGACGGCCGCTCCGTTGCGAACCTCGACTCACCACTCCTAAGGAGTCGGCCATGGGTGAGACATGAAGACGTATCTGCCTGCGCCGTCGCCGGAGACCGTGCGCGCCGCCCGCGCCTACCTGACACCGCGCCACGCCATCGGCGCGGACCAGATCCTGTGGGACCTCACCGAGCATCCCCTGCCCGACCCGGATGCGATCGACGCGGTCCTCGCCGACTCCGATCGAGCCCAGCAAAGCCCCGGCGACCAAGCCCAAGCCGATGGAGATAGCCGCCGCACGAGTGGTCCTGGGGGCGGCCCCCTGGACATGGACCAGACCGAAGCGCGTCTACTTGATGCCGCACAAGCATCAGCCACGAGGTTCGTGGAGATTTGGTTGGCGTGGCTTCGCGCTTGGTGCCGGTCGGCGACGTGGTGGCGGATAGGTGCCATGGATGAGGTAGTGCATCCCGGCTTCGGTGATCTCGGCCTTCCCCAGGCCACCGCGTCGGGAGACCTTCACCAGGTGCCGGTTCTGCAATACGCAAGCCAGGGACGGCAAGTACACCTCTACCTTCGACGGTGTGCCGCTCGAAAATGGGGTTATGTGGCCTGATCTAGGATTACGCAGCGTTGATATTCGCTGATCACGCCGACGGCGGGCTTTCGGCGGATGGATCACAGGTTGGCCACGTCTCGGATCGGCTGCGTTTCGATGTTCGGGGGCCATTGGAGCCAGGATTGGTGTGCCTCATGCCCGTTCTAGTGGGTTAAGGTACTCGCGGAATATCAGGGCCAGATTGCGTTCGCCGATGATCAGGATCTGGTCAGGAGTTCACAGCGGAGGGTTCCGATGACGCGTTCACAGAGGGCGTTCATCCGCGGCGTATGCCGCAGGGTGGTGATGATCCGCAGGCCTTCGGCCTTGAACACCTCGGCGAACGCGGTGGTGAAGAGCGGATCGCGGTCATGGATCAGAGCCGTAGTGCGCTGATGCACTCGCCCAGCCGCCCTTTCATTGTTCCGTGAGCAGGCGCAGTTCGCCGTTCTGCGGATCGGGTACCGCCGTTCCCAGCGTCGCGTAGGTATTCGAGAGAGCCGCGGGGTCGAGGCTGGTTCAGATCTGGGAGGCCGACGTGCTGGTTGCCGTATTGCGTCTCGCTGAGGATCGCCTTGACCACCTCGGACTGGCGCGCGTCCCATCCGGATATCGCACGAGTGAAGCGGCCTACAGGCCCCGCGGCGACGAGGATCTGGTTCGATATCGATGAATAGTGATCCGCGGGCACCCTGCCCTGACAGCGACTTCCGCGGCGCCGTCGAGGAGATCGGGCACGGCGCGGTGCACGAGCTGCTGACGCCGACCACCTCACGCCCGAACAATCCCCCGTCTTCATCGACGATCCCGCTCTCATCGATTCACTCGACTCACCGCACCACCCACCCGCAGGCGCTTTGCTGCCTAGCAGGAACCACACCATGGACGCGGCCGGTGCCGATGTGACAGGTGAATTGAATTCTGCATCACAGCACCATGGTTTGGGGAGAGATCAAGCCCCTTGGACCTCCACTTAGGTCCGTGCAGGCAGTCTCCTCACCGGCATTGGCGGGTGATCGGCTGTGGTGATGGGCTTTGGCCGGGTCAGGTGTTTCCGACATGACACCGGCGGGCTTGACTGAGAGGACCAGCCGGGCCCGTGCCCGGTCTCCCCAGTATGACGAAGGAACCTGTGATGGTCCCCAACCAGACCGAGGCCCTGGACGCCGCCGCGGTCAGCGCGAACGGCCAGGCGCCACACTGTGAGCACCTCGACGGCCTAACACCGGTCACCCCTCAGACCAGCTTCTGCCCGGACTGCCGGGCCGACGAGGACCGCCGGGCGATCCTGTTGATCTGCCTGACCTGTGGCCGGGTCGGGTGTTCGGACGGTTCACCCAACCAGCACGCCAAGGCCCACTACGAAAAGACCCACCATCCGATCGCCGCGGCCGTAGCGCCGGGCCCGCGGTGGAGATGGTGCTACGTGCACCAGCGTCTGGTCTGACCGGTCCGTTCCCCGGCCCGCAAGAACCGGGTTCATGCTCAGCCCACGCTTGGCTGCCCAGAGCCGCCGTCGCCCCTGATGCAGAACGCATCGTGATCGATTGTGGTGATGGCCCTTTCCGGAATCGGCTGTTTCCCGCATGGCTCCGCTGAGGTTGGCTCAGGGGTGAGCGGACACCAGAGCAGCGCCCCCTCCCACGGGCGATCGGGCGCCTGCCATGGACCGGCCCGGAAGACCTTCCCCTTGCAAGCCTCGACTCATTACTCCGAAGGAGTCGGTCATGGGCACCATCGCCTGGGAACATTCCCGGACTGGTCACCGAGATGATCGCCCTTGCCTCCACCCTCCGAGCCCGCAGACCGATAACCGGCCACCCTGCGACAGGCTCCCGTGCGGACCGTCTATCTCGCTGGGCGAGACGAGCGCGCTCATGACCAGCGGCCCTGAACCGTCATCGGGCCGGCTTCGCCATGGGTGAGGACATGAGGACGTGGCTGCCTGCACCGTCGCCGGAGATGGTGCGCGCCGCCCGCGCCTACCTGACACCGCGCTACGCCACCGGTGCGGATCAGGTCCTGTGGGACCTCATAGAGCATCCCCTGCCCGACCTGGATGCCATCGACGCGGTCCTCGCCGCCTCTGATCGAGCCCAACGAGGCCCCGGCGACCAACCCCAGCCGATGGAGGTGGCCGCCGCACTGGTGGTCCTGGAGGCGGCCCGCCTGGACATGGACCAGACCGAAGCGCGTCTGCTCGATGCCGCGCAAGCATCAGCCATGGGATGGGAACAGATCGCCGCGATCCTCGGCCTCACCGTCGAAGAAGCCAAGGAACGGCACCAGCAGCTCAAACCCCGCCTGGACGAACCCGTCGCCCACGTTCTCCCACCACGCCCTCACGGCCAGACGCACCGGCCCAGAGCCGTCACTCGAACCGGCGACCGCTGAACGTCTGCGCTCCCTGCGACCCGGCAAGACCGACTCCGGCCGAGTAGTCGGCGCACGGTCCTGGAGCATCGGATATTCCGGAGCCTGTCCATCCTCCACCGCCAACCACCACCATCGTTAGGTTGGGCCGTGAGCCGCTCATCGATGGAACGGCAGATGTGGTCCCCACGCCTCGTCCACTGTCAGCGGCAGGCCTCGATCGTGGCAGACACGCTTGACCGCGGGGAGATCGGGACGCGTACCGTACGGCGTCATCACTAGCGCCACGCGCATCCGGATGCGCGGCGAGCAGACGAGCGAACCCCATCTTGCTGATCCGTGGCGGGGAGGACCTCGTCACCGTGGCCGCGCTCGCCGGCCTACTCGCCTGGGGATGCTGAAGGTGTACAGCCACCCACCTCACCTCACCAACGAGGACGAACAGGGCACCCTACGCCGGCTGACCATCGACCGCTGATCGCGCGGGGCTGGTCAGACCCCCGGGCGAGGACACCGTGGGCTGAGGACGCTCACCGGTGAGGGGACCGCGGTGACGAAGAGCCAAAGAAAATCTTATGTGGCCGGAGTAGACATTCGCTGTCGTGCTGGGTAGTGTTCCCGATGTCGCGAGAGAAGAGAACATCAAAGAGGCACGGGAGACAACGAACTACCCGTGGACATGGTGAGCACGACGTCAGGTGCGCTGGGGCTTGGTAACGGTAGGTGGCTCCGGGCAGTGACGGATGGCCCGTTGGACGCGCTGGGGCGAGGTTGGCAGGTCCCAGAAGGTCCGGAAATCTCCGGGTCGCAGTGAAGTGGGAAGTTAGACGTCAGGTGCGCCGGGGCCAAGTTGAGGGAAGTGGCTCCGGGCGGTGGCAAGCGGCCGTCGGACGCGCTGGGACGAGGTTCGTGTTCCAGAAGGTCCGGGCCGGTACGGAAAGGTTTTGAGGAAGATCAGAGGAGAAGGGGAGGGTCATACGCCGTCGGATCGCCCGCTGCCGGTTGTGTTCCGCCGCGCGGGTACCGCAGTCCCATCGGAACGAAAGGTGGTCTTCGGTCACGCTTACGCGATCCCCGCACTCCGCGCCGTCTCAGATGGCCGGTGCGGATACGACAAGCCGACGTCCTCGTCGGTAGATGGTGTTGATACCTAAAACCCTGGGCCCCGGTGCTACGGCACCGGGGCCCTCATGATGTGGAGGTTCAATGGATCAAGCCGAGCAGAGCATGGCCGACAAGTTCGACGATGACGACTACCCCGCCTACACCATGGGCCGCGCCGCGGAGATGCTCGGCACCACCCCGGGATTCCTGCGCAGCCTGGACGAGGCGAAGCTGATCACCCCGCAGCGCTCGCCGGGCGGCCACCGGCGCTACTCCCGCTACCAGCTCCGCCTGGCCGCCCGCGCCCGCGAACTCCTCGACGATGGCACCCCGCTGGACGCCGCCTGCCGCATCATCATCCTCGAAGACCAACTCGCCGAAGCCCAACGACCCAACAACACTCGGTCACTCCAAGATCACTGAACGGGGCGACTCGTTCATGGTGTCGGCCAAGAACTTCTCAGCCGGCGCATCCCGACCGTGGTTGGCGCCATCTCCGCGCCCCGCAGCTCGCTATCGCCAATGCCCGGCCTCGACGCCATCAATGCGATCATCTCCGCCTCCAATCGAGCCCAGCAAGCTCCGCCCGCCGCTGCGGTCCAGTAGCTGCCCGAGGCTGCCGCACGCACAGGAGGTAAATCAGAATGCTCCTGCGGGGAGGTGCGCGCCATGGGAGTTCACGATGGTCCGATGGTGCGGCGCTCGGGCGATGCGACTTCGCGCATGAACCGTGCCCGTTCGCTTGAGCGCGATTTGCTCGCCGGTAGTTTCCTGAGACGTTCCTCGTGACCTCCTCCGTGCGGCGAACGACCGCCAGGCGTCGCTGCGCTTGGCGGTCGGATCGCTGTTGAGGCACTGGAGGCTCAGAGGCCTTCATCTAGGTAGGAGCCGCCAGGTATGAACGATGCCTGGCAGGTTCGGATCTAGCCGATGAGGGAGGAGATGACGGCGCCGGCGGCGCCGATGATTCCGTGGGCGGTGCCGGTGAGGATGCCGACGACAGAGTCGACGAGGCCACCGAGGATGGGTATTCCCATGTCAGATACTCCTTCTTGGAGGGGGCGTTGCATCGATTGAGTGAGGGTGGAAGGCGGGCGGTTATCCGGTGCAGGTAGGTACCGCCGGGGAGCTGCCGACGCAGTTGTTCGTGGTATTGGCACTGATCGGCGAGCTGGTGGTGGTCATGGTGCCGCCTTGGCGATAGACGCCACCGGCGTTCAGGGCGGCGTTGTTGGCGGTCACGGCGGTCTGGGTGAGGGTGGTCGCGGTGGAGCTGACCGCGGCTATGCCGCCGCCCCGGAGCGTTGCGGTGTTACCGGTCATGAACATCGGACTGCCGGAGACGCCGGTGGTCGTCAGCGTCCCCCTCCGGCCGTTGTAGATGCCGCCGCCGCTCAGCAATGCGCTGTTGGTGGACACCGGGCTGTTGGTGAACGTCGCGGCGGGCGCGGTGCCAGAGGGGGTGTCGGCGTTGGCCAGGCCACCGCCGTTGCCCGTGGCGTGGTTGCCACTCAGCCTGCTGCCGGTGAGGGTCACCGCGCCGTGGTTCAGGATGGCGCCACCGTCACCAAGGGCGCTGCCGTTGGTGAGTGCGACCGCTGTGGTGAGGGTGAGGTCACCGGTCGAGCTGACCTCGGCGATACGGAAGGGCAGCAGCGAGGCGCGGCTGATGGTCGCGGGGCCGATCATTTCGATCGGGGTGGTGATGACCGGCAGTGCGTCGGCGAGGCCGCCATGGCTGGAGGTCATCCTGTACGTACAGCCCGACGCCAGGGCGAGGGTGTCCTTGGCCGGGGTGGAGTTGGCGAGGTTGACGGCGGAGACGAGAGCGCTTTCGCTGCACGCCACGGGAATGGTTGTGGCCCACGCCGCGGGCACGAGCGTGATCATTCCCCCAGTGACAGCGGTGGCTCCCACAAGGGCCTGGATGATCGTGCGGTTATGTCGCATAGGGCCCACCGTCCTGCCTGGTGCAGAACGGGGAAATGATCGATAATCAGGTCGGTTATCATGCGAAGCGATAACCGCGCTAAATGCAGCTGCCGGCCACCAGGAAGTAATGATCATTTCATTACGAGACACCTGCCGTGGCATCCGACACCCTTGATACAACGGTCCTGCAGTATAGATCGTAAAAATACACATAGATGCTAAGATCAACGACTCGCACGGATTGCAAATTGGTCTAAATGAAAATTTATCACGCTATTTCCGTACGTGGGCGTTTAGCCCGTTCTTTCGCTACTAGACGGTGCGTTTGACCGTTTTTTGTAGCCAAGGTTTACTAAGAGTGCTTTCCGTGGACGGGACGTCATTTTCGTAGATCGTATAGATGCTGGATAATCGGCCGCTTGGTTGTGACCCGGGGTTATTTGTATCGGTGAGCAGGCGATGCCCAGCAGAGCAGTCGATGCTCGTGGCGTTACGACTGCTCTATCTGACCTTCGTTCGTCTTCTTGGCCGGCTTGTTTGTGGCGCGGTCGGGTGTCCTCGTCTGCGTGCAGGCGCTGCTGGGCGGGATCGGAGCGCCTGCACGTGTCGGTGCCGGTAGCGCTCTGAGCGGGCGAGGATCTCGCGGCGTATGAGGCCGACCCAGCGCCATGATCGCGTTCATGCGAGGCGCCTGAGCAGCGGTGCGCACGACCCGGATGCCTTCGGCGCCGAACACCTCATCGAACAGCGCGGTGAATTTGCTGTCCCGATCACGGATCATGAACCTTCCGCCGCGATCGGGGCAGCACCCGGACCAGCGCTGCGATCATCGCGCGATCGGCCCACGACAGCCGAGGCCGTGCGACCTACCGCACCGAACGTGTCGCCTGGCCGCAAGGAATCAACGCAAGTGGACACATCACCGATGGTCCACGCCAGAACACGGACAGGCGCACTTCCGCTGCCAGGCGCCGCCCGCCAGCCGGCCAGACATTCTCTACTAAATTGGTTCCATTTATAGGGATTGTGAGGGAATATCGGCTCATGGGTGTTGATCTCATCGACGGGTCGTCGTACGAGCGAGACCGTGCTCCACGTGGTGCCGGAGGGATATCACGGCGCAGTCTGCTGCGCTATACGGCCATGGCCGGGGCGGGAGCCGGTCTGGGTCTGGTGGGGGGAATGGCGGGCTCGGCGTCGGCGGACGACACGTCGGAGCCGATCGTGAAGCCGTTGCCACCGGAGCTGTTCACGGTGTTCGGCAGCAACGCAGAGATGAAGTGGGAGGCGATGCAGGGACAGGGATACACCACCCCCATCGACCGATTCTTCGTGCGCGACCACACTCGTACCCCCCTCATCGAGGCCGCGACCTGGCGGTTGAAGCTGTGGGGCACCGGGCTGCGCGGCGCCCCCACGGAGGCGGCCCCGATCGAGTTCGACTACGACCAGCTGCGCAGGCTCCCGGCCGAGACGGTCACGGCGTTCATCGAGTGCACCGGCAACGGCCGCAGCTTCTACACCAGCCAGCAGCAGCAGACGGTCACCGGAACCGCATGGGGCCTGGGCGCGGTCGGCGTCGCCCGCTGGCGCGGCGTACCGTTGCGGACAGTACTGGAGCTGGCCGGCCTGAGCCACCATGCCGTGGACGTCATGCCGCGTGGGCTCGACGACGAGTGGACCGACGCCGGCGTGAACCATGGCCACGTCCGCCGTCCGCTGCCGGTCACCAAGGCGTCGCGGGACGTCCTACTGGCCTATGAGATGAACGGCGAACCGCTGCCACCCGACCACGGCTTCCCCGTACGGCTGGTGGTCCCCAACTGGATCGGCATCGCCTCCATCAAGTGGGTCGGCGACATCCAGGTCTCCGACCACCAACTGTCATCGCCGTGGGACACCCAGTACTACCGGTTGTTCGGCCCCGGTTACCCGGCCGAGGGCAGCCCGCCGATCACCCGCCAGGTCACCAAGAGCGCCTTCGAGCTGCCCCGGCAGGCCCAGCTCAGCGCGGGCCGGACCCACATGCTGCACGGCCGCTCGTGGTCCGGCAACGGCCGGATTCTCCGAGTGGAGATCAGCACCGACGGCGGTACGACCTGGCACCAAGCGCATCGCCAAGAGCAAGAGGGCCACCGTGCCTGGCTGCGCTGGACCTTCCCATGGCGCCCCGCGCACCAGGGCCCCTACGAACTGCTCGCCCGCGCCGTCGACGAGACCGGCCACGCCCAGCCCGACACCGCCCGCTACAACACCCTGGGCTACCTGTTCGACGCCGTCGTCCGGCACCCCGTCACCGTCAGTTGACCTCACCTGGCTCGGCTGATCGCTACACCGGCTCCGGTCCGACTTGGCCCGTCCGGTGTCCCACGCCCGGTCACCCGCGAGACCGCTGACCCGGTAAGCCCGCTGCGCTCAGGTCCCGGACGGCAATCTCCAGTTGAGCACCGTCCCTGCCGAGTGCGCCACCGGTTGTGCTGGCACACGTCGCGGCGCTGACCAGCAGGATCCGGTTGTTCACCGGCGTGACCGTGCTGTCGATGCTCGACCCGGTGCGCGTCGCCGAGGACAACGCGACCGTCGACCATCTCTCCGGCGGCAGGCTGGAGCTGATCGTGGGCAAGGGCGCCGGGCCGGGTGGAACCGGTGTGTGACCGTCCCGAACAAGCGTCACCGAACATCGACGTACAGCGCTGACCTGCGAAACCTCGAAAAACCGCAGGTCAGAACATAATTAGTAAGACCTTGACACGTCGAGGTCATCGCACGTGCGGTCGGCGGCCGTCGACCGGGGCGGCCTTCCCCCAGGCCTGTGGGGTTTCGGACAGGAGCCCTTCGCCATGACCTGCGCCCGACGATGGCCGTGCTGGCGGAACGCTGGGTGCTCGGTGGGTGCTCGGATGTTGCGATCTTGTTGTCCGTCGTAGTGGATCGCTAGCGGTGCGCTTGCCGAAATTCCATCCATGCACGTCAGGCGGCATTGTGCGTGGCTGGCATGTTCAGTGACGGCCAGGCAGTACACCTGCGCTTCGTTCAGCAGGTCGACGGTAGAGAAGTCGGCGACGATGATCGCTCCGGCCTGAGACCGCAGGAACCGCTTTTGTGGGGTCCCTACAACGCGGCGGCTCCGGTGTGCGTCATGCGGGACATTGTTGTACCCGGTGGTAATCGAGGAGGGTTTAGGCAGCTCCAGGCGGGGCCCCGGACCCGGACGTCGCCGAAGGCGCTGGTACGTGGGAGGCTCAGCCGGTGTTCAGTCGTGTCGCCATCGTCAACCGCGGAGAGGCCGCGATGCGGCTCATCCACGCCATCCGGGATCTTTGCGCGGAGACCGGGGCGCGGATCGAGACGGTCGCCCTCTACACCGACGCCGATCGCGACGCGACCTTCGTCCGTGAAGCGGACGTCTCCTACTCGCTGGGTCCCGCCTCGGCCCGCCCGTACCTCGACCATGCCGTCCTGGAACAGGCGCTGGTGGAGACCCGGGCCGACGCCGCGTGGGTCGGTTGGGGGTTCGTCGCCGAGGACCCGGCGTTCGCCGAGCTATGCGAGAAGATCGGCGTCACCTTCGTCGGACCGAGCGCGGAGGCGATGCGCAGGCTCGGCGACAAGATCGGCGCGAAGTTGATCGCCGAGGAGGTCGGTGTGCCGGTGGCGCCGTGGAGCCGCGGCGAGGTCGCCACCCTTGAGGACGCGCTGCGCGCCGGCAACGACATCGGCTACCCGCTGATGCTCAAGGCGACCGCGGGCGGCGGCGGGCGCGGCATCCGTATGGTCGCCTCGGATGAGGATCTGGCGGACGCCTACGTGCGTACCAGCCAGGAGGCGCTGCGCGCGTTCGGCTCCGGTGTGGTGTTCCTGGAGCGCTTGGTCACCGGCGCCCGGCACGTCGAGGTTCAGGTCATCGCCGACGGGCAGGGCACCGCGTGGGCGCTGGGCGTACGGGACTGCTCGGTGCAGCGGCGCAACCAGAAGATCATCGAGGAGTCCGCCTCTCCGGTCCTGGCCCCCGAGCAGGTCGTCGAGCTGAAGGCGTCGGCCGAGCGGCTCGCCGTGGCCGTCGGCTACCGCGGCGCCTGCACCGTCGAGTTCCTCTACCATCCCGGCGAGAAGCTGTTCGCCTTCCTCGAGGTCAACACCCGGCTGCAGGTCGAGCACCCGATCACCGAGATCACCACCGGCACCGACCTGGTACGGCTGCAGCTACACGTGGCGAACGGCGGGACGCTGGACGGCGCCCAGCCGGGCGAGACCGGCCACGCCATCGAGGCCCGGCTCAACGCCGAGGATCCCGACCGTGACTTCGCGCCCGCCCCGGGCCGCATCGCGCGACTGGTGCTGCCCGCCGGGCCCGGCATCCGCGTGGACACCGGCGTCAGCGAGGGCGACAGCATCCCGGCCGACTTCGACTCGATGATCGCCAAGATCATCGCCTACGGCAGCGACCGCCAGCAGGCGCTGGGCCGGCTGCGCCGCGCGATGGCCGAGACCACGGTCATCATCGAGGGCGGCGCGACCAACAAGAGCTTCGTGCTCGACCTGCTCGACCAGCCCGAGGTGATCGACGCGAGCGCCGACACCGGCTGGATCGACCGCGTACGCGCCGAGGGCCGCCTGGTCAGCCACCGGCACTCCGCGATCGCCCTGGCCGCCGCCGCGATCCGGGCCTACCACAACGAGGAGGAGGTCAGCCGCCGGCGGCTGCTGTCCACCGCGCACGGCGGGCGGCCGCAGGTGCAGCACGAAAGCGGCCGTCCGCTGGACCTCAAGCTCCGCGGTGTCGGCTACCGGGTGAGCGTGGCCCGGGTCGGGCACAAGCGGTTCCGCGTCGGCATCTCCGGCGGCGACGCACTGCACATTGTCGACGTCGAGGGCGAGCGGTTCGACGAACACAGCGGCCAGATCGTGGTCAACGGCCGTCGGTTCCGACTGGTGTCGGCGGCCCACGGGCCGATCCACATGATCGAGGTCGACGGCGTCGCGCACCGGATCAGCGGCGACGAGGGTGGCGTCGTCCGCTCCCCCGCACCCGCGTTGGTGGTCGCGACGCCGCTTGCCCTTGGTGACGAGGTCGAGGCGGGCGCGCCGATCCTGGTGCTCGAAAGCATGAAGATGGAGACGGTGCTGCGCGCGCCGTTCCGCGCCCGCGTCCGTGAGTGCCCGGTGTCGGTGGGCAGCCAGGTCGAGACCGGCACGCCGGTGATGCGGCTGGAGCCACTGCCCGACGGGGACGCCGGGCAGGCGGAGCCGGTCGCCGAGACCGTCGAGATCGAGCTGCCCGCGGAGCCCGCTGCGGCATCCGCGGCCGATCGCGTCGAACGCGGCCTGCAGGACCTGCGCAGCCTGCTGCTCGGCTTCGACGTCGACCCGCATGACCGCGGGCGGGTGCTGTCGGCCTATCTGGCGGCGCGCACCGAGCTGGGCGGGCGGCCGCTCGAGAGCGAGCTGGATCTGCTCACGGTGTTCGCCGACCTGTCCGAGCTGAGCCGGAACAAGGCAGGCGGCGAACTCGACGTCGAGCCGGGCAGTCCGGTGCACAGCCCGCGCGAGTCCTTCCACAGCTACCTGCAGAGCCTCGATGTCGAGCGCGCCGGAGTGGGCGAAGGCTTCCAGGCCAAGCTCACCAAGGTCCTCGCCCATTACGGCGTCGCAGGCCTCGACCGTACGCCGGAGCTGGAGGCCGCGGTCTTCCGGATCTTCCTGGCTCAGCAGCGGATGAGCACCAACGTCGCGATCGTGTCGGAGCTGGTGCGCCAGTGGCTAGCCGGCGCGCCGCCGATCGAGTCGCTCAGCGAACGCGCCGGGCTCACCCTCGAGCGCCTGGTCGAGGCCACGCAGGTGCGCTTCCCCATGGTGTCCGACCTGGCCCGCGGCGTGGTGTTCCGCTGGTTCACCCAGCCGTTGCGGCGCCGCAACCGCGCCAGGGTCTACGCCGCGGTGCGTGAGGACCTGCGCTACCTGGACAACAACCCTGACGCGCCGGACCGTGCCGGGCGGATCCAGGCCATGGTGGCCAGCTCCGAGCCGCTCGTCCGGCTGATCGGCCAGTGGATCGGCCGGCTCGGGCGGGACCCCGCGCCGCTGCTGGAGGTGCTGACGCGCCGCTACTACGGCAGCCGTGGGTTGTCCGAGGTCGCCGCGCGGGAGACCGCGGGCTGCCGGTTCGTCACCGCTGAGCACACCGGTGCACACGGCGTGACACGCGTGGTCACCAGCGCCGTCGACTTCGCCGCTCTGCCCGACGCGATCGGTGCCGTCGGCGGTTTCGCCGCCGACGTGGCCGAGCACGGGCTGGTCGCCGACCTGTACGTCACGTGGGAGGACCAGCCGGACGCCGACGCGATGGCGGTGCGTCTCGGACGGCTGCTCGCCGAGCACCCGCAGCCCGCGGGCGTCCGCCGGATCACCACGACCGTCGCCGGCACCAGCGGCGCCGTGATGCACCACCACTTCACCTTCCGGCCCGACGGTGCGGGCTTCGCCGAGGACCGGCTGATCCGCGGCCTGCACCCGCAGATCGCACGGCGCCTGCAGCTGCAGCGCCTGCGCGAGTTCGACCTCACGCGGCTGCCGTTCGCCGACGAGGAGATCTACCTGTTCAAGGCCGTGGCGCGCAGCAACCCGGCCGACGAGCGACTCATCGCGATGGGCCAGGTACGCGATCTGACGCCGTTGCGCGAGGCCGACGGCAGACTGGTCGCGCTGCCCGCGGTGGAGGACGCGATCACCGCATGCCTCGACGCCATCCGCAACATCCAGGTGCAGCGACCCCAGAACAAGCGGTTCGACACCAACCGGATCATGATGTACGTCTGGCCGTCCACCGAGCTGTCCGCCGACGAGCTCAACACACTGGTCCAGCGCGTGCTGCCGACCGGCGCCGGCGCGGGGCTGGAGGAGGTCCAGTTCGTGGCCCGCCAGCGCACCGCCGCGGGCGAGCTGGCCGAGGTCGCCGTGCGGATCACCCTGGACCCGGGACACGGTGCGCGCCTGCACGTCGACAAGCCGTCGACGGAACCGGTGCAGCCGCTGGACGACTACCGCCAGAAGGTGCTGCGCGCGGCCCGGCGCGGGAACGTCTACCCGTACGAGCTGACCGACCTGCTCGCCGGACCGGCGGGCGACTTCGTCGAGCACGACCTCGACGACCACGGCGCGCTCGTGCCGGTGGAGCGGCCGAAGGGCAAGAACTCCGCGGCGATCGTGGCGGGCGTCGTCACGACGCCGACCGGGCGGTACCCCGAAGGCGTTACCCGCGTGGTGCTGCTCGGCGACCCGACCAAGGCGCTGGGCGCGCTGTCGGAGCCGGAGTGCTCACGGGTGATCGCGGCGCTCGACCTCGCCGAGCGGATGCGGGTCCCCCTGGAGTGGTTCGCGCTGTCGGCGGGCGCGCGGATCTCGATGGCCTCGGGCACCGAGAACATGGACTGGGTCGCGGCCGCGCTCAAGCGGATCGTCACGTTCACCCAGGACGGCGGTGAGATCAACATCGTGGTCGCCGGGATCAACGTCGGGGCCCAGCCGTACTGGAACGCCGAAGCGACGATGCTCATGCACACCAAGGGCATCCTGGTGATGACGCCGGACTCGGCGATGGTGCTCACCGGCAAGCAGTCACTGGACTTCTCCGGCGGCGTGTCGGCCGAGGACAACTTCGGCATCGGCGGCTACGACCGCGTGATGGGGCCGAACGGCCAGGCGCAGTACTGGGCGCCCAACCTGCCGGCCGCCCGCGACGTGCTGATGGCACACTACGACCACACCTACGTCGTGCCCGGCGAGACGGCGCCGCGGAAGGCGGGCACCAACGACCCGGTCGACCGCGACGTCTCCGCGTTTCCGCACGCGACCGCCGGTAGCGACTTCACCACCGTCGGCCAGATCTTCTCCGCAGCTCACAACCCGGACCGCAAGAAGCCGTTCGACATCCGTACGGTGATGCGCGCGCTGTCCGACCAGGACCACCGGGTGCTGGAGCGCTGGGCGGGCATGGCCGACGCCGACACCTCGGTGGTGCAGGACGTGCACATCGGCGGCCGGCCGGTCTGCCTGATCGGGATCGAGTCGCGGTCGGTGCCGCGACGCGGCTTCCCACCCACCGACGGGCCGGACACCTACACCGCGGGCACGCTGTTCCCGCGGTCGTCGAAGAAGACCGCACGGGCGATCAACGCGGCCTCCGGCAACCGGCCGCTGGTCGTGCTGGCGAACCTGTCCGGTTTCGACGGCTCACCGGAGTCGATGCGCAAACTGCAGCTGGAGTACGGCGCGGAGATCGGCCGGGCGATCGTCAACTTCGACGGCCCGATCGTGTTCTGCGTGATCTCCCGCTACCACGGCGGCGCGTTCGTGGTGTTCTCCAAGGCGCTCAACCCGAACCTGACCGTGCTGGCGCTGGAGGGCTCGTTCGCCTCGGTACTCGGCGGCGCCCCGGCGGCGGCCGTGGTGTTCTCCGGTGAGGTGAACAACCGCACCGCAACCGATCCGCGGGTGACCGAGCTGCAGGCCCGGATCACGGAGACCAGCGGCGCCGAGCGGGCCGCGCTGGGCACCCGGCTCGCCGAGGTCCAGTCGTCCGTCCGGGCGGAGAAGCTCGGCGAGGTCGCCGCGGAGTTCGACCGGGTGCACAGCATCGAGCGCGCGGTCGAGGTCGGCTCAGTGGACGCGATCATCAGCGCCGCCGAACTGCGGCCGCGGATCATCGAAGCCATCGAGCACGGATCGGCTCCGCGGCTTCCCAAATAACGCGTCCGGCCGTGACCTCCCGGCCAAGCGTGTCACTTCCAGGGCGAAGACGGGCTGCTCGAAGTGGGCCACGCGGGTGATCCTGTACCGCCATTAGATCTGAGTACTGGGTATCCGGATCGTACGCACCGCTGCTCAGGCACCCCGTATGAACGCGATCATGGAACGCTGCCGCGAACTCCTCGATCGGATCCTCATCGTCAACGGCGCGCATCTACGCAAGGTCCTCACGGAATACGAGGACCACTTCAACACCCGCCGGCCACACCGTGCCTTGAACCAGGCCGGGGCGCCCAGACCGTTACCCGATCCTACGGATGCGGACATCAAGGTCATCCGACGAGATCGACTCAGAGGGCTCATCCATGAATATGCCCAGTTTGCATGAGGTGGCTGAATATTCGGCACCGACACGGTGATCAGGGCGCCAGCGCGAGGACATCAGGCACCGAAGTAGGTGAACGCGCCCCAGTCCCGGTGGTTAGAGTGCCGTGCACGGGCATGGACCTGCGCGTGCCGGAAGGCGTCCACCCTGGTGGCGCCGTCGGCGAGGCGGGCGTAGAGCTCGGTGAAGAAGGTGGCGGCCACCTCCGGCGCCACGGGCCACAGCGCCCCTACGACGGCTGCGGCTCCGGCGCGGAGGAACGCCGGCGCCAGGCCGTGCAGGTTGTCGAAGAAGTCGTACCTCAGCAACGCGGATTCGCAGGCGCTCAGCGTCACCAGCTCGGTCCTCCGCAGGTCACGTTCCAGGATCTGATGGGCGTGCAGCGAGCCGCCGGCCAGGTAGAGGCGGGCGAATAGTGGCGCGTCAACGTCCTGTGTCCCATGCGCGGCCAGGTGCAGGTACCGGGAGGTGCCGAGTGCTTCCAGCGCGGCGGCTGGGGTGGCGTCCGGCCCGGTCAGCGCTCGGCCGCCGAACAGCCCGGCGACGCGTTCGGCTTGCTCGTGCAAGGACGGTTCTTCGGGCAATCCGTCCGGCAGACCGCCCGCGGCGCTGGCGATCGCGCACATGGACTGGCTGGCGGACGCGGCGGGAGGCATCCGGAACAGGCACTCCACCGACGGCAGGACGGTCACGATGAAGTGGTCGGCGAGGACGCCGCCGCGGAACGGCAGCAGGTGCAGTGGAAGGAAGTACAGTGCTTCGTTCGGCCAGACGACCAGCCGGGTCCGGCCCGCGTCGGCGAACTCGGCCAGCAGGGCGAGCACCTTGCCGGACAGGAACCTCACGAACTCGGCCAGCTCGTACTCACCGGCCCGGGTGATGTCCCGGTGCAGCGGGTCTTGGAGGAGTTCTCGCCGCATCCGCGCGATGGTGGGCCCGAGCCAGGAGCCGATGATCCTCGTGCTCTCGAAGCCGGTCTCCGCCGGGGTGGACCAGATCGTCTGGGTACGGGACTCGTTGAACCGGGTCGCGTCTGGGCCGGCTACGGGCAGCTCCGCCATCCGGTCCTTGTCCATCATCGTCACGTGGACAGCGGCCACTGACGTCCCGAACGCACCGCAGAGCAGGTTCAGGAGCACCGCGTCAGCGGGCAGCGCCTTCTGCACCTCGGGCAAGGGGCGGAACGGGGCCGCGGCGGCGTGGGCCATAAGCCGGGCGTTGTCCATCCTCTGCGCCTGCCGCTTGAGATTTGCCAGCCGCTGGGTCTCGGTTGATCCACGTTCCTGCTCGGCGTCGTGGAGGAAGGTGCCGATGACCGCCTCGGGGTCTAAGTGCAGGAGCGACCGTATGTCCCACGGGTAGTGAGGGCCGTCGAGGACGATGTCCTTCCTCGGGACGAGCCGGGCGAGGACGCGGAGCATCTCCCGGTCCGGCCGCGTCGGCCCCGGCCGGGCCAGCGCCCCGGCCAGCGCCTGACCCTTGAGGAGGATAATGAACTGGGCTACGCTCACGGCTCCGGAGGCCGTCCTCAGGGCGGACCAGCGTCCCAGCAGCATCTTCAGGGAGTACACGGCGGCTCGGCCGCCGGCCTCGGGCAGGCTCGCGAGCGCCGTACGGACCATCGCCACCAGCGCGGGGAACATCGACGACGCGTCGATACCGGCGATCCAGTCGATGGACAAGTCGGCGACGGCGCTCACCAGCCGGTCGAGTGCGAGCATCGCCAGGTCATGGTTGCCGCTCTGCGTCAGCGTCGTGACCGCCCGGACGAGCAGCAGGATCGTCCATTCGTCCTGCTCGCCGTCCGCTTCGGTGAGCATCGCCCGGATCCGGTGGTTGGTGACCATGACCACGATGCGCGACAACGCAGGCTCGCCCGACCACCGCGCCGCCTCCGCGGCGGCCTCCAGAGAGGCGGGGTGCGGGCTCTCCGCGCCGGACCCGCACACGAGCGCGTGTATCCGGTCGGCTGCCACGGCCGCGAGGGACAGGCCCCGTTCGCTCACCGGCGTCGGCACGGCGCCGAGCAGCCGCTCGCGGCACCCGGCCGGATCATCGGGCAGGCAGTGCGCCGCCGCACGGTCGAGGAACATCCGCTGTGCTTGCAGGTCGGGATCGAGGGCCGTAAGTAGCCACACCGTCTGGACGATCTCGCGGGCCGCGTCCGCCAGCCCAACCTCGGCCAGCAGCCGGAGGAAGGTGACGCCGGTCAGCACCGTGCGGATCCGGCCGTCGGCGGCTGGGTCCAGCCGGGGCAGGAGTATCGGGCGGTCGACACGTCGGCCAGAGGGCAGGAGCACCAGCCGTAGGGGCTCGGCTGCCGAGCGCAGCAACGCCACGGACCGGGCACGTCCGCGAATGACGTACAGCCACAGCAGCCGGCCGCAGGCCAGCGGTTCGCCGTCGGGCGGGAGTAGCGTCACCGCCTTGTCACACCATCGGTCCACGTCGGCGAGGCTGCCGCCGCCGTCGGCGAGGTGCCGGGAGTACGCGGCGAACGCCAGGTGCGTCAGCGCCTCGCCCTTGGCCACACCGGCGGTGCCCTCGGCGGCCGTCGCGAGGTGACGCACAGCACGGCCGAGCCCGACGCCTGGCTCGGGCATCAGCTCCTCGATTTCCGTGTCCGCCGGCTGGCCGGTCGCCCAGCCTCTCGGCAGGGACCAGATCTCACGCAGGCGACGGAGCTCCCGGCCCAGGGTGTATTCGCGAGGGTCGAGGGCCGATTCGAGCGCGTACGGCGCCAGGTGCAGCATCCCGGCGACGAGGTGCCCGGTGGCGGCTGCCGCGGGCCTGGCGGCATCGATCATCCGGTCGGCGGCCTCGTGCGCCCGCCGGTACAGGTCGTGGTCATCCGCGACCATGAGGACTTCGGTGGCCGCTTGCACGAACGCCCGGCCGCTCGCGAACACTGCGGCCGGATCGCCGTAAGCGTGCCTCACGGTCCACTCGTGTAACAGGCCCGCGATCGAGCAGCCGACGGTCCGCGACTCCTTCGCTGCCACCCAGCTCGCTTCGGCCAGGACGGGCACGGAAACGCCTGCGAGCAGCGCCGGGTCTCGCCTGATCCGGCTCAGCGCCTCGCGGGTGGTGATCACGCCGTCTAGGATCATGCCGGACAGTTCCACGAGGGCGGCCATGGCCGCGGCGTCCGGCTCCGTCATGGCCCGGTCAACAGGATCGTGGCGACGCGCGGCGGTATCTCGGCGCGATAGGGCACCATCCCGAACCGCGTCTCCTGCCGGGTGGCGGCCAGCGCGAGGTCGGCACGGCAGGCGGAACCGACCGGCGTCCGCGCCACCAGACTCAGGCGGTATACACCTGCGAGGGCGCGCGCCACGAATGCCCACTCGGCCTGCTTCTCGCCCTCGCCTTCGGCGATCACGTGGTCCGGGCCAGGGGTCTCGCGCGTCATCTCGGCCGTGAAGAACTTGAGGTTCAACCCGATCCGCACCGTAAGGCGCGCGGTGGCCGGAGCTGAGGTGCGCAGCGGGTCCATCGCCCAGATCACGGGCTCCACGGAGCCGTCGTCGGGCTCCGGGCTGAGCATCACCGACAGCCGAGCACCGATCACTGGCTCGGGACCGGTGCGAAAAGTGCAGGTGATCATGACCAGGTGGTAAAGGTACTTGTCCTCGTCCCGGATCAGTGTCTTCGCCGGCTCGGCTTCCAGCCAGGGACTCCCCGGCCGGAGCAGAACCGCCTCGGACCGCCCAATGCTGACCTGCCCGCTAACCCGACGATCACCGGGCCCACCCAGAACATGCCGCCGAACGAGATCCACGTCCGCGCAGGCGACCTCGGGTAATTGTGGAACCTCCATAAATGCCTTTCAGTATCGCCGTCAGAGCCAGATGAACGACCCGGAAAGGTCCTCTCCACTGGCGAGGGTAAGGGAATTCATCGTGAGCCGTCACAGACCAGCGCGAAAGGCAACCGAGGAAAAGGATCACCGGTGAGCGAGTCGGAGGTTTCGGACAGGGGCCGTGCGCCATGCCTGCGCTCGACGATGACCGTGCCAGCGGGATCGTGGGTGCTCGTTGGGTGCTCGGATGTCGTGATCTTGTCGCGCTAGATCCGCGCGGCCCGTGGAGCCCGAAGACCTCGGTCAGGGGGTCGGTGACCTGCGCCGTTACCATACGATCACTGCGGCCAGCACGGCTGGATCAGCGCTTGTGCTGGCCTCATTCCCGTACAAGTCGATCACCCGGCTCGCCCAGTCGTGATCTTGCGGCTCCGCGCCGGCGCCGGCAAAGAGGTGGAGATCCTGGTTCTTCTTGATCAACTGGCGGTGTTGCGCCGGCAGGTCGGCAAGGTCAGAACCGGCCGACCGGGCTGTGCTTAAATATGCGTTCCCCGAGTCAGGCCGACCCTCTCCGCGTGCAAGAAGCCAGACGCACGCGGACGCGGGTCGGGGTCTGCGAATTCGGGGAACGGGGGTTGTGGGGGTGCTGGGTCGAACCCGCCGCCGGCCCCGCCGAGCGCGGCACGCGCTCTGCCTCGCACGGGTACCGTCAACGCATGACCCGCGAGGAAGAGACAGCAGGCACGTCGCTGCCTACCCCAGGGACCGCCGGCGCGCTGCTCAGTGACCTGTTGTGGGAGGTTTCGGCATACGTCGAACTGCTGGGCGAGGCCATGCTCGCCGATCTGCCGATCAGCACGGCTTCGAGCGGGATGCTCATGACCGTCTACGCCGAACCCGGCATCACCGTCGCCGAGATGTCCCGCCGTAAACCGAGAACCCAGCAGGCCATCAGTCAAACCGTCGCCCGCCTCGAGAAACTGG
Organism: Actinoallomurus bryophytorum; assembly: GCF_006716425.1. Lineage (NCBI taxonomy): Bacteria > Bacillati > Actinomycetota > Actinomycetes > Streptosporangiales > Thermomonosporaceae > Actinoallomurus > Actinoallomurus bryophytorum. The sequence goes on along the minus strand of NZ_VFOZ01000001.1, from coordinate 5,191,524 downwards.
GGCTGATCGAGCGCCGCCTGAAAGCGGGCCGTGGCGTCGGCTTGCACCTCACGGACGACGGCCGGAGCATGGCCGAACAAGCCTTCGACCGCGAACGCTCGGCTGACGAACAGCTACTCGGGATCCTCGGCGAGGAAACCCACGACGCCCTGCGCAAGCTGCTCATTGAAGCGCGCAACCTGCTCCGCCCTGAACGGTAGACACCCGCTGGGCCCGGCAGACAGCCGATGACCATCCTCCCGGGCCTGGACGATGCCATGGACCTCCGCCACTGGAACAGCTCGGCGGCATCCCCAACACAAGACCTTGTTGTAACAAGATCTTGTGTTAAAGTGCTGGCAGAGCCAGGCCGGAGCGCCTGGCCGCCGGAGATCCTGACGCCGGTTGTGGTCTGCGGGAGCACCTTCGACCACGACTTGAGCGCGAGTTGTCTCGTCGCCGACGGCCGTGGCGCACGTAGCTAAGGAGCGTTGTGATGGTCCATGCATCTCTTGTCGACGTCATCAGTCTCGGCGGTCGCCGCGCGGTGGTGACCGGGGCGGGGTCCGGCATCGGGCGGGCGGCTGCCGTGGTGCTCACGAAAGCCGGCGCTTCGGTTCTCGCTCTCGACATCAGCGAAAAGGCTCTTTCGGAAACAAAGGCCATCGCGTTGCAGGTGCCGGACGCGGAATTCGACGCCGCAACAGTCGACGTTTCGGACCCTGCCGCAGTCGACAGCGTCCTTAGCGGGGAAGGCCTCGATATAGTCGTCAACTCGGCCGGGATCATGGCGCCGGAATCGCTGGCGACGACCAGCGGCAAGGACTGGGATCGTGTGCTGGGGGTGAACCTGACGGGGTACTTCAACGTGCTCAAGTCCGCCGTTCCCCGCATGAACCGTCCCGGAAGCGTGATCCAGATATCGTCGATGATGGGCCACATCGGCCTCGCGTTTCCCGCCTACACGGCCAGCAAGGGAGCAATTCTGTCCCTTTCCCGGCAGCTCGCGGGCGAGTTCGGCCCGGCCGGAATCCGGGTCAACTCGGTGAGCCCCGGAATGATCCGGACCGGAATGACGGAGGACAGTCTCTCCAGCGGCGACCAGCGCGATCACATCACCGGACGCACTCCGCTACGCACGGTAGGTGCGCCGGAGGACGTCGCCCACGCGATTCTCTACTTGGCGAGCGACCTGTCGACATTCGTGACGGGCACGGACATCCTGATCGACGGCGGACTGATTTCCACCCTCAATCTGTGAATCCGGCCGTATCGGCAATCGCCGATGGTTGGTTCGCATCGAGTTCTGCCTCGGCCGGGAACGGCCGGCCATCGGAGCAAATAAAGAATGAACAAAAGCTATATGATCTTCGCGTTGGACATCAATACTCGGCCACCACCGTTATTTGTCGCCATGGGCGGCTTGTATCGCACGACTATAGGATCGGTACGTTCACACCGTGATCGAGCACGCCACCCGCCGCGCCCATATCCTGGGTGTAACGGCCAACCCGACCAGGCCATGGGTCACCTAGCAAGCCCGCTGCCTCATGCAGGAACCGGGCGAATGCGTCATCGACATCAAGTTCTTGATCAGGGATAGGGACCTCGAGTTCACCGCCATGTTTGATGGGGTGTTCGGATCCGAGGTCCGCGTACCCCCATCGGGCACTGAACCAGGCCGGCCCGCTTCAGGCTCTTCCAGACCCGGTTGACGCCACGACCAGGCGCCGCGCGTCAGGTCGTGACTCATGCGGCGCCTGGTCGATGCTCAACTGGTCTGTTCGAAGATTGCGCAGGAGTGAAAATGCCAGATGTCGTTGTTGACGTTGCCGAGGCTCCAGGTGAACCAATGAGCACCCTTGGAGTACGTGGGGGTGGTGTAGGTGAATTCCAGGGTTGTGTCGCCGGTGGCGACGGTGACGGGTGTCTGGGCGTCGAGTTGGTATCGGGTGGTCGTAGTGCCAGCCGTGACCAGGTGGAAGACCAGCTTGTAGATGTGGCTCTCGCCGTCGGGTATCCGGACGTAGGGAACGACGACCTGCTGGACCGAGGCCGGTATTACCTTCGGGTCGAAGCCCGCATAGGTCGAGTTGAAGGCCTGGACGCCATAGAGGACCAACTGGGTGTTGGGTGCGTAGACGTGCTGCGGGTCGAGGGTGCCGACCAGCGACCAGCCGGTGGCCTTGGCGGGCGAGACCACCGTCGTGGTCGGAGTGGCGGCGACGTTGACGCCGGCGGCGCCGGCACTCACCGGAAGCAAGCCGACGGTGAGGGTCGCCAGCACGAGGAACGAGGCGCGACGCATCTCAGGCTTGTGGTTTCGAGTTGGTCTTCGCACAGTGGGTCTCCTTCGGAACAACTGGGCTGGCGGCGCCAACCCGACTGCGTTCAGATGCCAGCGCCGCGTCGGCCGGCACATGGTGGTACTGGCGCTTCACCGCCATGGAAAATTCGACAGCGGACGACAGATGTTGTTGGGGATGAGGTGTCGGCATGGTGCGGCGTGGCCGAGGTTGCGGCGGCCCCGGGAAACAGTTCATTCGGGGGTCATTCACAAACTCAGCATCAGGTTTGGCTGATGTCCCTGGCGATACGATGTCCTACGTATCGCTGGCTTCCCGCGTGCGTATCGTTGACTCGCTGAGCAGATCGTGGTCCATCGCGTAACGGACCAACGCGATCCGAGATTCGACACCCAGCCGGGCATAGACGTGCTGCAGGTGAGCGGTTGCCTGCGTGGGCTGATCACCAATCGGCGGGCGCGTGGGTGCCGGATATCGTGCGCCGCTCGAATTTCGCCGAGGATCGGGATCCGGTCCAGGAGTTCGCGGCGGAGGGTTCCGGTGACGCGTTCGCAGATGGCGTTCATCCGTGGCGTCTTCGGCAGGGTTTTGATGATCTATGGCTCTTCGGCTTTGACCACCTCGGCGAACGCGGTGGTGAAGATCGGATCGCGGTCATGAATCAGGAAGCGCAGCGTGCCGAGGCGGTCACCCAGGTCCGTGGCGAGATTCCGGGCCTGCCGCGCCGCCCACGCACCGGTCGGGTGCGCGGTCACTCCGCCGAGGTGCGGTCTTCGGGTGCCGTGCTCGATGAACACCAGCACGTACAACCGCTTGAGCAGCACCGTCTCTACTACCAGGAAGTCACACGCGAGGATCGCGTGTGACTGGGCGGCCACCAACTGCCGCCGGCTCGGCCCAACCCGGCGCGGTGCCGGATCGATGCCGGCGGCGTGCAGGATCTCCCACACCGTGGACGCGGCGATCGGATATCCCAGCCGTGCCAGCTCGCCCTGGATCCGCCTATGGCCCCAGGTCGGGTTCTCCCGCGGTGGCTGCTGGTCCGCCGCGGCCTCGCCCCGAACGACCGAGGCGAGCCGGAGCCGGCGTTCTCCCTGTGCTTCGTTCCTGCGGGCACGACCATGACCGATTTGGTCCGCGTCGCCGACGCCCGCTGGGCGATCGAGGAATGCTTCCAAGGCGCCAAGAACGAGGTAGGCATGGACGAATACCCAGGTCAGACGCTATGAAGGCTGGCACCGCCACATCACCTTGGCCATACTCGCCCACGCCTATCTCGCCGTCGCCGCCGCCCATGCCCCAAGAGCGGCCGCGGTCTCGTCCACCTCACCCGCAGCGCGTGGGCGGCACTCATCATGACGTTCAAAGCCGTACTTTGCCACCGCCTCCGAATTGATAGAGCCCGAGGAATCCCCCATGTACCTCGAAGGTCGCATGGGCGCCCAGGCCGACCGCTGGTGTCTCGATGCTCCCGCGCGTGGTGGTGTCGACAAATTTATGGACTGCGGGGCTCGCCATCGTCGGAACGTCGAGGCTCACACTGCCTTCCAAGGCTTTCCGGGTGTATTTGGGAAGCTTCACGAGCTTCACCCAGACCGTACGGCACCGCGTCGAGCGCCAGACCTGTAGCGTGCCCCCACGCGCGTAGATCTTTCCGTTCTCCCCGCCGGCGACCGGAAACAACTTGATGACCTCACCGCGGGTCTTACCATCGGTCTTTTCGCAGGCACCTCCGCCGACAGATCCGACGACCGGATGGCTCGGCGTACTCGGCCGCGCCGATTCGGCCGGGGGGCTGAGCGTACTTGACATCACCGCGGTCTCACTCGTACACGCCGACGCCAATCCGATCACCGCACCGGAAATCACCAGCTGGGAAATCTTGTCGATCAGGCCATTAGTACTTGAATTGTCCATCGCGCATTTCCGTTCCGTCGTGTCTGCGCGGACAAGCTTCACCACGCCAGGCCATTGCATGGACCGTCGCCGGGGATTCGATGGAAACCGCGGGTGTCGATCCAGCCCATCCGGTCCGTGCACAACAGCAGATGAAGGCCGGAGATGTCACCAGCCAACACCGGATTGGTGCCTGCGGGACCGAGGCGGGATCGGTAGAGGGGGCCCACCGGGCTCCCGTCCCCCACTCGGACCTGCTGCACCGAGAACACTCCGTCGTAGGCGCTTGAGGTCACCGGACGGTCCTGGGCCGCCACGATGATTCGCTTCCCGTCCGGGCTGACGAGCGCCCCCCAGATGTACGGCAGTCGCTTCGACTCGCGCAGCAATACGGCACCGGCGGGCAGGACGCGATGCGCTCCCTTGGTATCCAGCAGCCTCATCTGGGCCGTGCCGTTCACCGGCGGTCCATCGTTCTGGCCGTCAGCGGAATCACGGAAGAGATAGGCGAGATAGCGACCGTCAGCAGTCCACGAGAGGCTGCTGATTCCAGCGGAACCTCCATCTCGCCACCTCTGCCAAGTCCCGGAGCGAATGTCGAGAACCCCGATCCCAGGCGTTCCCCGTTCAGAACTGCACGCACGATAGGCGTACGCGATCCGGTGACCGTCCGGTGAGATCGCGATACCGCCGATCGGAGTCACCGTGACATGTGGAATGTCCCCGCCGGAAAGCTTCGCGAAACGAATTATTCGTCCGACCGCGGAGACCTTCAGCTGAAAGGTATCAATCGCGCAGTCATTGCCACCGGTTGCTTCGGTGAGGACATAGAAGGTCTGGTCAGGGCCAGCAGCGACGTACCGAAACGAAACAGGCATCGGCATCGTTCGGACGTCACTTACTCTGCCCGTCGCCGTGTCCTCGACCAGCAAACGCGAAAGATGGCCCGGGCTCGACTCGGTGTCCGTGGTGACAAGGAATCGCGGCATTCCCGATCCCGTGGCCGGTCCCGCAGCAACGTATCTCCTTGCGATCGCCGAAGCCCCGGTGATCGCCGTCACGACCGCGACCGCGACCGCCACCGGTGTCAGCCACGCTCGGGACCGGCGATCCGTGATGACGGGCGGCGGCCGGTGCTTGTGCTCATCGACGGTCGCGGCGGTCGCGCGGATGGCATCCCGAAGCCGCTCCTCGATACTGGTCATGATTCTTCCCCCAGTTCCCTTGCCAGAGAACTCAACGCCCGGGACATCGTGGATCGGACTGTTCCTGGCCGGATCCCCAGCGTGCGGGAAATCTCGGCATCGGATAGCTCAAGGTAAAAGCGGAGTATCAGAACCTCGCGCTTGCGTCTTGGCAGCCGCCGCAACGCTCCCATCACGTCTCGCTGGTCTTCGCGCAACAGAACCGCAGACTCCGCCGACCACACCGGGCGCTCATAAAAGTGCACATGGCGCCATGCCAGCTTGCGCCGACGAAGCACCTGACGGCAGCCGTTGAGCACGGCGCTCCGGGCGTACGCGAGCAGTTTCGCCTCATCCCGCAGATCAGGCGCCGTCTTGAACATCCGCGCGAATACGTCCTGTACAACGTCTTCCGCGCTCGCCTCATCTCCGAGCATTACGACGCCGAGCCGGATCAACCCGACCTGCTGCTCGCAATACAACTTCAGCAATGACCCGTCGGCGGCTCGCCGCACCCGCGTCGGGGCTTCACCACTCATATCCCGCATCCTTCATATTCGTTAGATGCACGAAGCCCCCGCGATGCTGCCTCCGCTGGGCACCAACGTCAGGATCAACGAGGCGCCGACGGAGGCCGTCACGGCGGCTTGTGGTGACGCACGCTCCGAGATCGGCCCGTCATCCTCGTGGCAGGACGAAGATGACCGACGTTGGTGCGAAATCGGTTCAATACGGACACGGGCGGCGGTAAAGGGTCTGGTGGATTTCGCGATCGCGTTGTCGGCGCCAAACGACCCACGCGGCGTGGCAACGAGGCCATCTCCTGATGCGAACCAAGGGCCACGACCCTTGCCGCAGCGGCTCCATGGTCGCCGGTGTCGGCTCACCAAGGCTTGAACGGGAAGGATGTGCCATGTCGAAGACCTACTTCGGCCGGGTGGCGGCCGGGGCGTTGGTCTCGGCCGGCCTGATCGGCCTGACGGCGACGACGGCCGGGGCGTGCACCGGCACTCACACTGTGGCGATGGTCCACCGCCTGCCGCGGCACCCGTTTCCGCAGGCACATGACCACCCATCATGCTCACCCGCAGCGGACAGCGCCTCTCCCCCGCACAGATCACATCAATGCATGTCGTACAACGCGGACGAGGTTTTCGGCACGCACAGGATCCGGCCGTCTTGGCGCAGGCCGGACCGGGCTCGGCAGCGGTAGCGGCTGGCGGCCGCCGCCGGACGACTCGTCACCGCCGGGAAGGGGGATCTCCCGGTACGCAGACTGGTAGCGACCGGCGCTGGTACGACACCGCGGCCGCGGTGAGCGCCCAGCCGTAGACGCCGAAGGCGAGTGAGGCGGCGCCCCCGAGCCCGATGAGCGTGTACCCGGCCATGGGGGCGTAGACCATGCTGCACGTCCCGTACAGAGCAAGGGTGGGAGCGACGATCCAGGCCGGCACCAGAGGCAGGAAACGTGGCACCCGTCTGCCCGCCAACCCCATGCACCATCGCGGGAACCTCATCCCCCACGGGCGGACCAGACCCAGCAACAGGAAGACCGCGGGGCCTACCAGAACGAGAGCCAGGAGAGCGAAAACGAACAACCGGGGGCCGGGCAGAATGCCCTGGTCGGAGTACAGCTTGTCGTACCAGTGGGTCAGGCCGGCCGCGTGCAGGCCGTGCAGCCCGAGATAGGGCAGGAACGCCAGACAGCCCGCATAGGCGAAGCGGCGTACCCGCTGGGGAGCCGCACTCGGGGCGGGATACGCGACCCGCGCCATGTCGGGAGCATGCTCACGGCCGCACCGCGGGCAGGTGCCCTCCGTGCGGCGCCGCCACGATGTCGCACTCACGGCGAACAAAGCTCCGAGGGCCACCGCGACAAGGCGTTCGGTGAAGGCCGTCCAGTCACTGTTTCCATCGCGGTCGCTCACCGTCCCGGTCAACACCAACTGGATCAGATCGAGGAGCACGAAGCAGCTTCCCGCGAGTGACAGGCCCGCCACGCTCCCCAGCGTCCAGAGCACCGGACGCGGATACGAGCGCCCCAGGGGCGTCCGGTCGCCCGTACGGCGGAGGCGCCCATGAACATCACCGCGGCACCGGGAAGAGCACCGTTCTGGATTCCGATGAATGTCCGGCGGCCCAGGAGTGCGCTCATCAACGCCAGGCACCCGAATCCGATGGCGAGCACGGTCGCCGCGTGATTCACGGCCTCGGGCCGATCTCGCCACGACCGCCACGCCCACCGCCGCCCGAGCGCCTTCGAGGAGTTCGGCACCGTGGCCTCCCGCGGCCGTCGGAGAAATGATCTCCAAGGACCATCACGCATGCCCGCGGGGCTGTCCTCCCTCGCTGAGACGATCCGGCTCACCCGGGAGAGGGGGGCACGCGAGCAAGGACTCGGTGCTCATCCAGCTCAACACGCTCGCCATCCACCGTGACCGGATACACGAGTTGGGAGCTCAGCGTCCGCGAGGCAGAGCCGACGAGGCAGGCAGACGACCGTGCGGGGCGTAACGCTCGTACGAGTGCCGCAGCCGGTAGCCGGTGAGGATCGCGCCATCGATCGCGTAGCGAATACGCCCAGGTCACATGGGGTGACGCAGTATTCGGCGCCCACAGTTCTCAGCGTCGACCGCCAGGACCGCGCCGGGCGCGATTGGGGTTCAGAGGTTTCGGTACGGCCTGCTGAAGAATCCGACCGAGAAGGACACCGACACGCCCAGTCCGGCGACGATGATCACGGCCTCCGGGTCGGCCGTGCCGCCCAGGACGTTCCCAGCGAGTAGCGCGGAGGCAGGGTAGGCGAGACCGGCACAGGTGACCAGCAGGCTCATGACTCTACCCAGCGCTCGGGCAGGCACTGTCTGCTGGAGCATCGTCATGTAGAAGACGTTCACCATCGCTTGCAAGGACGCGGCGGTGAACAGCGCCGCGGTCGCCACCACCAGCGAAGAGCCCACCGGGATACCCATCAGAGCAAGTCCCTCGGCGATGCCGAGGCAGAGTGCGATAAGCCCGCGACGGCGCAGGCGAAGGAGTGTCGGGCCCAGCAGTGCTCCGATGACCGAGCCGCCACCGAGGCCGGTCATCATGATCCCGAACCCGGGGGCTCCGCGGCCCAGCGGACCCTGGGCGAAGCTCGGCAGCGCGACCTCGATCAAGCCGACAGCGGCGAGGTTGAACACGAGCGTGGTCAGCAGGGTCATCCTTACCAGGGGCGAGCTGGACGCATACCGCAGCACCGATCGCCAAGTCCGCAGTCGGTCGCTGTCTTGGACGCCGTCGTTGGCGTGCTGCGCCGCCGTTTCATCGGCTGTTTCGACCGCCGGCCTGGACGGGCGGATCGCCATCAGGGTCAGGCTGGATACCAGGAAGGTAATCGCGTCGATCAGCAGCCCCACACCGCTCTTGAGCGACCCGACGAGCGTTCCACCTAGCCCGGGTCCGGCGATCCTCGACGTGCTCTGCATGATCTGGATCAGGGAGTTGCCTGGAGCGAGCGACTCGGGACGTACGATTTGCGGCAGTACGGCGAACGAGGCCGGCATGAAAATTCCGCCGAGGATGCCGAACGGGACCGCAACCGTGATCATGGCCCACAGGGGGATGTGACCATCGGCGGCGAGCGCGACGAAACCGAGCACGACGAGGGCACGGAGCGCGTCCGCGGCAAGCATCACCGGCCGGGCGCCCACGCGGTCGGCAAGCGCTCCGCCGACCGGGAAGAGGGCCAGCCTGGCCGCTCCGTAGCAGGCCAGCACCACGCCGAGGTTCGCGGGGCCGCCACCCTGGTTGAGCATGACGAATGGCAGTGTGACGAGATAGATGCCGTCGCCAACCTGGGAGAGCAGCTGGCCGATGAGGTACAGCGCGAAGCGTCGTTCCCGCAGCGGAGCCAGCAAGCGGACGGCAGGCTCTCCGGAGGTCACGGCCGTGCCCGCGACACGGGGTGGGCTCGCCGTCACGCGCGCCTACCCTCGGAGGCGGCCGTCCAGGAGGTATCTGCGTATTCGCCTGCCTCGGCGCGCGAGCGGCGGCGACTGATTCGGCGCGCCGACCGCTGAGCGGCCAGGCGATACCCTTCCTGGTCAGCCCGCATGACCAGGATCAGGTTCGGCCTGCCGCCGCACGCGCTTACGGAGGCTCCGTGGTCGCATGTCGGTCCAGGACAGCCTCGAAATGATCGAGGCAGGCCGCGAGGCAGCGGGCCGGGCGGCAAGCGCGGCGACCACACGCTCATAAGGTTGCGCGAAATGTCCGGACAGTGGCGGCACCTTCTCACCAGGTGACGGGCAATGTGTGGATGCCGTAGAGGAGCGCGCCATCCTTGAAGGACAGTTCCTCGACGGGGGCCGCGAGCCGGAGGCCGGGAATCCGGGCGAACAGAGTGTTGAACACGATCTCGAGTTCGACACGGGCCAGGTTCTGGGCGACGCACCGGTGGATGCCGTGGCCGAAGGCCAGCTGATGCCGCGCGTCGCGGTCGAAGTCGAGTTTCTCTGGCTGGGCGAAGACACTGTCATCCCAGTTCGCCGCCGCGGTGGACACGACAACAGCGTCGCCCTTCTTGACCACCATGTCGCCGACCTCGATGTCGGCTTGCGCCACTCGCAGCCCACTCGGATCGGTGATGCTGGTGTGGCGCAGGATCTCCTCCACCGCGCCCGGGGTGCGGCCCGGATCGGCCCGGATCGTGGCAAGCTGCTCGGGGTTCTCGAGCAACAGCACGGTGCCGAGTGAGATCACGTTGGCCGTGGTCTCGTGCCCGGCGCTCAGGAGCGACAGACACAACGCGGCGATGTCCTCCTCTTGGAGGACGCGCTTCTCCTGGTTCTTGGCGATGACCCGGCCGATCAGGTGGTCGCCCGGCGCGGCACCCGACTCCTCGGCCTCCTTCGCCTTCGTCGCCACGAAATCGCTGAGGTAGCCCCGAAGCTTGGCGCCCGACTCCCAGCGTTCGTCCCAGCTGCTGTTCCGGCTGGCCATCACCTTGCTGGCCGATTGGAAGAGCTCGCGATCGTCGTAGGGGACGCCGATGAGTTCACAGATGACCTGCGAGGCGACCGGGCGACAGAGAGCTTCCACCAGGTCTGCCGGCCGGTCGCCGTCCAGCATGACCGTGATGTGATCGTCCACGATTTTCTGCACGCGGGGCCGCAGTTCCTGCGTGCGTTTGTGGGTGAACTCGGGGATCACCATCCGGCTCAGCGCGGTGTGCTCCGGCGGGTCCAGGCTCATGAGGGACGCATTGACGTCTTCCCTCAATTTTCGGGATAGCGGGAGGAAGAAAGGAAAATTAGGGTGTAGCCGGTTCGTAGTGACATTCCCGTTGGCGAGGAATCGGCGGACGTGCTCATAGCGCGTGATCAGCCAGGCGGTCCGCCCGCTAGGCAGAGTGATCTTTGCGAGCGGTGCCCCGGCTCGCAGCTCAGCGTACTGGTCCGGCGGACGCATCGGGCAGGACCGTGGCATGGGGAATGATCGCGGACGGGCGTCGTCCGTGGGCGGGTTGACCATTTTCGGGACTCTCCCCTCGGAGGTGGAACGAACGGCCGCTCGGCCGCTGCGCAGGCCCGCGGGACGTGAGCTGGTTTTGCAGGTTTCTGGCCAACGGTCCCAGTCGACGCCCTCTGCTACCGGGCGCACATGTCGCCGGCCGATCCGTCGGCTACGTCGACATCAGAGTCAATCTCAACGAACGTGCTAAATACGCACGGTGTCACTGCCCCGCTCCGGGGAGGCTTCGGGAATCGCGCAGGACGGGTCCGAGAGCCCCTTCAGCTGGCGGTACCCCATGCCACAACAGTCGCCCGTGATGTCCTCGTCGAGCGCGTCGACTGGATGAGGAACGTCGATGGGCTCGAGACGTGACAGATCAATGGGGTCGACCTCATCGTCTATCCACATCAGACCACCGTCGGTGATCAGATCCAGATGCGCATAGGCCATGTAGGGAACGCGGGACAAGCTCTGGTTGTGTTGTCCGAAACCTAGATGAAGACCGCAACGGCGCTCGTTGATATGAGAGTTCGCGGTGATGTACTCATCGATACCATGATTCGTACCGAGCCCGAACTCGCCGACATTACGACCATTCGGGCTGTCCAAGCAGAGCTGGAACATCTCTTGGAGCTTCGCGTTGTCACAGGTGAGATCACGAGCCTTTCCGGCCTCGATCTCGACTCGGACCGGGTTGTCGGCCAGTTTCGCGTTCAGGTCGCTGATGATATTAGCGTTGTACGCGCCGTCGGCGACCAGGACTCCTTCGACACTGACCGGGTAAGTGGCGATCTCCCCCGCGGGGAGGATGGTGAAGCCACCAGGGCGCCACACACCTCGGTTGCTGAGCCACTGGTACTTCTCACTGTCGAGTTCGACGGTGATGTCAGTTCCGCCCGACGTCGTCACACGTACCCGCCTGGCGCTGTTGACCCGGTGGAGCAACGTGGCATTGAGCCTCGACAACTCCCTAGGACTGACATTGAGCGCCTTGGTGAAGAAATCAGTGGACGCGCTGATGATTCGCAGAATCATGGTCTTGTCCGGCCCGTAGTGGCCCAGGATGGGCTGGAACACGTCGAAGTGCGACATCGTGTCCCGCTCCAGGGTGATGATGACCAACCGGCCCTGCAGCGCGGACCGATCTGGCAGCGCCTCGGCGAGCCGTCCGGCGAAGCTCTCGTCCTCCAACGGAAGCATGGGAACGATGGCAGCGTTGAAGCCGCGATGCTTGAGACCGAGCGCGACCCAGGCAGCGGGCTCGCGGCTGTCAGGCGTGTAAGTGATCACGAGTGTGTCCCCACCCGTGATCGCCACGAAGTCATCCAGCAACGCGTCAACACCCTCGAAGACACGCTCATCGACCATCTGCCCAGTCATTGTCGCTCCCCAAAATTGCGGATCCAAAGTGACGATCTTCCGCCCAAGGCGTCGTGACTCCTCCGGCGTCATGCCGGAGGAGTCACCACTGCTCGCGAGCAACCCGACCGGCGCCTTACCTTTCCCTTAGTGCTCCCGCGCAATAACCGCCGGTTTCGAAATCTCCGGACCTGTGGTAGGCCGCGCACTTATGCCGGTACAAGACAACGCAGCGGGCGAACCCCACCCCGACAGAGTTGGCCTGAGACCCGACCAATCGGACCTACCGAAACCAGGACACGCCCGAACGCGCGGCAGTTGATATTGCGTGAGCACTTACCTTGCGGGCGTCAGCCATGACTCGATGCTCATCGAGTTTCGAGGTACCACGCAATCATCCCGAATTCCATCCGCTGCTCGCCCGTTCCCTGCTCGGGCGAGGGCTCGGACTCGGCCATGGTGGTGAGCAGGTCCTGCAGCTCCCCAGGATGAACCATAACGTCCCCAGAATTAGCCATAACCTGAGCCTCCTTCGACACGAAATCGATGATGTTTCGAACAATACACCCGCACCGTACCAAGGCGGCCGTCAATATCCAAGGCCTCTACATCGCTTTCGCATGGCACGGTGGGCCCTTCACTAGAGATGCTTCGAAAATATGTTAATTGTCTTGACATTGGCCGGGTGTCGATTAACTGTAAAGGGCATTAGTCGAGGTAGCCCAGGCGTAGCGGCGAGACCCACCTAGTTCCCTCCGTCGCCTATTTCGAGGAAGTCGGCCGGCCGGTTCGCTCGCAGGTCCCGGAGCTGCCGACGAGAGGTGAGGTCAAGCTTCTTGAAGATGCGGCCCGCGCCGCGAAGCCCGCCGCACCGATCGCGGCCAGCATGTCGTGCGCGAGACGCAGATGGGTCCGGGCGTCGCCGCGCCTGGACTCACGGCGCAACCACTCCCCATGGGTCAGGTGTGTGCGGGCCAGGTCGACGACACCCTGGGTGTGCTCCAACCGGTAGATCGCATCCTGGTGGACCTCCTCGGCCCCAGAACCATCGCTGAGGAGCGCGCGCGAGGAGAGCTGGACGCCGATCGCCCAGTCGGTACCGCATGCCTGGGTGCGTTCCACCAGGCGCTCCAGCGCCGATTCGGCGAGCCGGGGCTGCCCGCTGCGCGTAGCCGCCTCCACCAGCTCCGGCAAAGTGGCGGCGGATCCCAGTTCGTCGTGCCGGCACGCCGCGCTCGCGGCCTCCAGCGCGACGTCGTAGCGGCCGATGCCGTTGTGCAGCACCGCGTTCGCGTGGTCGATCACGGACAGAACGCGGCCCACACCCCCTTTTACGCAACATGCCGGTCCAGGGCTCGATCAGTGAGGCGATCTGTTCGCCACGCCATGCCCCGAGCATCACGCCGGCCATGGAGGGGACTCCTGGCGGCATGACCGTCCAGGAATGGGCGGGCCGATACGGACGGGCCACGACCTCACCGTCGGTGATCGGGGCCGCCAGTTGATCAAGAACCGATCGCGGAACGCGTTTTCGGACGGCACCGGAGTTGGCCCTGCTCCGAGCGGAACTTGGACGGTCCAAGTGCGCTACATCTATCCATTCGGATAGGACCTTCGAACAGTTGATCCAAGCATGGCCGGCTCCTGCCGCATCGATGCGCGGTCAAGAACCGACACCGCCGCCCAGCTCGATCGCGCGGCGGACGTCGGCGGCATATGCCTCGGGCTGTTCCCAGGCCGCGAAGTGTCCGCCGGCTGGGTGCTCCACGTATTCGCGGACGTTGAGGAATGCCTCGGCATAGCCGCGCGGCGCCGGGAGGAAGTCGTCTGCGAACACGGAGAGTACGGTCGGCGTGTCGACGCGAGGGGCAAGGGCCGGCGGTTCGACGTAGGTGGCGAACGACGTGGCGATCGCGCCGGTGGTCCAGTAGGCGCTGACCCAGGTGAGGATGTCGTCCGGGGTGAAGGCTCCCTCGCCCGACCACGCCTGCAGCTTCTCGGTGATCCACGCGGCGAGCCCGGCGGGAGAGTCACCGAGGGCCACGGCGAGCGTGTTGGGCCGGGTCGACTGCTCGGCGACGAATCCGCCGTTGGCCCGGGACCACTGCCCAGCCTGGGCGGGATAGCCGGCCGCGTCGGGGGCGAGCCTGGCCGGGTCCGCGGTGGCGGCACGGCGCAACGCGACGTTGGTGAGGTGCAGTGACGCCACCCGGTCGGGGTGCTCGGCCGCGAGGATCTCGGCAACGATGCCGCCGACGTCGCCGGCGGACAGCGTATAGCGGCCGTAGCCGAGCTGGTCGAGGGCGTCGGCGACGATGCCGGCGATGCGGTTGGCCGACATGCCGGGGGTGGTGAGCGGCGGCGCGAACGGGAAGCCCGGCAGCGCCGGCACCACCAGATGAAAGTCGGTGAGCAGGGGCAGGACGCGCTCGAAACGCAGCACCGAGTCGGGCCAGCCGTGCAGAAGGACCACCACCGGCGCGTCCGGATAGGCCGACCGCTGGTGAATCAGGCGCAGCTCGGTGTCGCCCGACCTCACCGACCGCCAAGGCAGCCCGTCGATGCGGCGCTCGTGCACGCTCCAGTCGAAATCGTTCGCCCACCGGTCGAGCAGGGCGTCGAAGGTGGCGCCGCCGACGCCGCGGGTGGGGTCGTCGCTCCACGGGACGGTGACGCGACGCCGGTGCCGGAGACGTTCTCGGAGTTCGTCGTTCATGTGTATGAGCATACACATCGATGTGTATGCTCATACACATGAGAACCCGCGATGCCGCCGCCACCCGGCAACGGATCCTCGAGCAGGCGCAGCGCCAGTTCGCCCAGCGAGGGTTCGCGGGGGTCACCGTCACCGGGGTGGCCGCCGCCGCAGGGGTGTCGCCCAACCTGATCACGCGCTACTTCGGTGGCAAGGACGGCCTTTTCCTCGCGGCGACGCGGGTGGAGATCCCGGTCTCGATCTCGATCGAAGGCGACCGGTCCTCGCTCGGTGCGCGGCTCGCCGCGAGCATCGTCACGCGCTGGTTCGACCTGCCCGGCGAGGATCCGCTGCTCGCGCTGCTGCGCGCAGCGGGGGAACGCCCCGAGGCGGCGGAGGCGCTGGCCGCCTTCTACGACACCAACGCGATGGAGCCGCTGCACCGCTACTTGCGCGACACCGGCCTGGACGACGCGAGCGCCCGCGACCGGGCCGCCGCGATCGATGCCTTCGTCGTCGGCGTGCTGACCCGCCGCCGACTGCTGCGGTCCGACCTGGGCGACCGTGCCGAGCTCGAGGAGTGGCTCGGCACGACGATCCAACGCCTCGCCGACGGCTGATACCCGGCACCAGGGCTGGTTCTCCGGCAGAACAACGACATGCCGGCCGGTGCGGGGACGCTGCGCCAGAGTGCTGCGTGGCCTGCGAGGCCTGCTTATCGGCCGACGCCGCGGAGCTCAGTGGGGACTCGGCCGTCGTTCTCGCATATGAGGAAAGGGGCCGGAGTGACCCGGCCCCTTTCGTGATCAGGCGTCGGCTACCGCCGGGCCTCGTAATCGTCCATCGCGCGGCCGAGCTTCGCGAACTTCTCGGTGCGGTTCACCGCAGGCTGGACGGGCGGGTTCATGGGCCGGTTCGTGTCGATGTAGCGCCAGCCGAGGTTGCTGAAGGCGACGATGATGTAGTCACGCTTCGCCTTGCCGGGCAGCGAATGCACGATGCCCGCGTCTCCGGCCGCGAACGCCGTCAGCCCGGTCTTGTGGGCGAACGTCACCTCGGCGGCGTCCTGGCAGGGCTGCGCGGGATAGACGTACTTCCCGTCGGTCGGGTCGTCGTTGACCGTCACGGTCCCGTCGGCGCCGATCCACCGCTGCGCGATGCGCTGCGGCATGCCCTGGGTCGGGTAGGAGTAACCGCAGTAGTTCGTCGTCGACAGGACGTTGTTCCACCCCTGTTCGCCGAGTTCCTTCATGAAGAACGCGCGGGACGAGGCGCTCAGGACGTCGCTGGTGACCGGCTTGCCGTTCGGGGCGGTCCATGCCCGGCCCGACACGCCGTTGATGAGCATCAGCAGCTTGGCGGTGTCGAGCGACGACATCGTGACGTACGGGGACCAGTCGCCGTTGGCCGGGTCGGTGCCCTTCAGCTGCAGCATCTCCAGGCCCATGTCCTGGAACTCCTGGTTGAGCCAGTCGACCCCGCCGTGCTCGTGCATCACCTTGATGAGCGTGCACGCCGCGCCGTTGTCCGAGACGGTGATCATCCGGTCGAAGTACTCGCCGATCGTCCGGGTCGTGGCGCCCTCACACCGGTCGGAGGGCTTCGTCGGCGTGTAGGCATAGGTGTCGCTCAGCTTGATGGCGCCTTTGTCCACCAACTGCATGATTCCGAAGCCGACCATCAGTTTGATGATCGACGCCGGGTAGGGCTCCATGAAATCGAGAGGCGCGTTCTCGCGGCCGGGGACGGTATCGGTCGTTCCCTGCCCGTTGGCGGCGTCCCACTGGTCGGTGTCCCACAGGCGGTACCGGACCGCGGTGGTGTGGAGGTTCTTGTCCACCGGGACGGTGACGCCGTCCTTGTACTTCGGGCTCATCAGGACGTTGCCGGAGGAGAGGGCACGCCCCTTCTTGTCGAGCTCGATGACGGCCACGTCGACCTGCGGTTGCTGATGGATCGTCGTGGCGGCGGCGGCGCTCACCGCGGGCGCGTGTTCCGGGCGCGCCGGTTCGGCCTGCTGCTGAGCACGGAGGGCGCGCGCCTGGGCCGATCCCGGCGGGGTCGTGTCCAGGACGTCGCCGAAGTTCAGCCCGGCCATGGTCTGCTGGAGCCGCTCGGCGAGGTCACCGGACCGGTGCGTGGCCGCGTCGGCCGGTTGAATGAGGGTGGCCGCTAACACTGCCGCGCCGCCGAGCGCGACCAGGCCTCGACCGCGTTTGCGAATTCGATGCAAGATCATCGCGACAGAGTAACCCGAACGTAATCGCCCGTTGAGGCTGTCCGCAAAAGAATGAAAACGTTACTCGCTGGTCTGTGCGACGGGTATCGCCGGTGACGTTGCGGTCGATTGCGCTGGTGCGATTCAGGGAGCGTCGTTCTGGAACTGGAACTGGATCCGCACGGAACCGTCGATCGGGATGATCAGCGTCGAGTTCCCCGCCGACCACACCTCTGGCACAAGGAACATCCGGTCCTGGCCGATCACGAGGAGCCGCAGCCTTCGGTAGCGATACCGGAACGTTTGGCCCTCGGCGTCGGGTAGCCGTGACTCCTCGACGACCAGGCTCCGCAGATACAACCTCTCCTTCGTGTCGAGGATGACGCGCGGTAGGCGGCCGAGATACACCGCCGTGTCCCGTGCCTGGCCCCGTCCGGACCACTGCGCGACCGTCGCGGTGACCCAGAACACGGCAGTCACGATCAGCACGTAGATCATGAAACGGCCGGTCCGTCGTAGCATCGCGCCGGGGTCGGCGTGGGCGGGCGTACGGGTCGCCGGGCCGTCCCAAGGCGCCTCGCCGATGAGGTCGGACAGCCGCCACGCGTACGTGGCGAGTCCGCCGCCGGTGATCACGAGTAGCGGCGTCACCAGGCTGTACGCGGCCCACTCGCGCACCAGTCCGTACGCGAACAGCAACACGATGGCGGCCGCGAGCACCACCGCTCCCGTCACTTTCGCGGCGCCGATGAGTCGCCGGATCCGGCGCGGCGGCAAACCCACGTTCGTGATCCTGCGGTGGATCGCCGCGTGCAGCAGGAGCCCGCCGGCACCGAGCAGCGTCAGCAGCAGGACCGGCACCAGCAGGGGTTGTGGGCTGCGCATGATGTAGTCCTGGGTGCCCAGGCCGATCGTGTCCACGTCGATGCCGAAGTACTCGTACAGCGCTCGGGATGATACGTACCCGAAGTAGAAGAGCAGGGCGCTCAGGATGGTGACCGGTGCTATCGCGGGGGCCCATGATCGGAGCCGTTGCGACAGCCCGCTGTCCTCCCGCTCGCCGCCACCACCGTCATCCATTGAGCGGTGGCCGCTCGCCCTGGGTGGCCATTGCCTCCGGCGACCGTTTGTCTCCGTCCGGGCGCGGGCCGCCTACCCCGCCGGATTCGCCGGGATCCGGTTTCGGCGGGGGGAACAGCGGGATCGTCCTGCCGCCCCGGCCCTTCACGTCCGCGACGAACGCGGCGCATGCCTGCTCGGCTCCCGGCTTGCATCGCACGTCACCGGAGAGCGACAGACTGGTGTCCTGCCGGCCCGTATCGTCGTCGAAGACCAGGGGAACCACCCCGACGTAGCAGGGCACGTCATCCGCCGTGAACGTGAAGCCCCAGCAGGACGGGCCGGCGCAGGAGCCTCCCGATACTTTGAACACGTCGGTTCGATCCACTCGGATCGCAGTCACCTTGGCCGAAATGCCGTCCGGCACGTCACCCAGCAGGCTGATCTTCACACAGTGCGTCTGGTTCACCGTGTCGGTGCTGTTGTCGTTGCTGCCGGTCGGCAACGTCGGTAACCGGGCGTAGGGCCGGTCCACCTTGGGTGCCGGATCGTCGGGGCCGGAGGGCTCCAGAGGCGGCTGCGACTCCGCGCTCGCGACGCCGGACGGCAGCGGGTCCGCGGTCGGGTCGCTCTTGCCACCGCACCCGGTGAGCAGCAGCGAGGACAGCAGGATGGTCACCAAGCCGATCGCGAGGCTTCGTATGGTGCGGGAAAACGTGGGTGCGGCTGCGGCTTGGGAAAACAGTTCATTCGGAGGAGCATTCATCAACTCAGCATCACGGCCGGCCGATGCGCCTGGCGATACGTCGTCCTACGCATCGCCGGCTTCCTGCCTACGTACCGCCGAGCAGCAGGTCACCATCGAGCGGAACGAACGCCCGCGTTCACGTCCGCCGTGTCGGCGGACGGACGTACATGGGCAGACTGAGACCGTAGGCCTGAACCGGTGTCACGGCATACGACCCGACAGCCGAACCGGCGTAGTCTCGCGCGTCGTTGCCTACTACTCCCCGAGCCCGCTCACCAGGTCGGACAGGTTTTTGGGCAAGGCATCTCGGGCCGCGGCCAACCGCGCCGAGCGGTCGCTCGGTCTCGGCGCGGTTGGGTGCCTGGAAGATGATTAATTGTAGATATAAAGCCAGTATAGGTACTGCTTGGTGAATGAGAAATAAGCATACGTGCATTTGTACGGGTAACCTTCACGCTCATACTGCTGACCATCATCCACACAGGATGACTTTTGAGCGTAAAGATTCCCGGTGAACTGCCATGCAGCCGCATGCGCGTCTGGAGCGCTTATTCCAACGGCCGCTATTGAAGCGAGTCCGACACTCGCTAGAAGTGTACGTATGCGCATTCCAATTCCTTCTTTGACGAAGTCGATGTTCGCTGTTTCGCGAGCCAGGCCGTGGCTAGGCGTCGTTATGCCGATATCTCGGCCGCGACGCAGTAGTACTTGACGTAGCCCCTGGTCGGGGAGGTTACGAGATACCAGGCGTTGGAAGTGCCGTAGCAGGCCGTGTAGGTGCCGCCGGCGATGGGATCGCATCCCGAGGCGTACCACACGCCCTTGGTGAGGCTGCCGACTACTTTGCTTCCGGTCGAAGGGGACTGGTTGATGGGAGTGTTGCTGTAGCGGGCCTTGACATGGCAGAGGCTTGAAAGCGGCTTAACCGAAGTGACCGGAGTGGATGTGGCGGCGAATGCGGTCCCGCCGCCGAGCAGTGCCGTTGTGGCGAGGCCGCCGGCGACGACCGAGGCGCGCATGAATGTATTGAGGTGCACGATCGAATTCCTCCTCCATTGACCCGCCGCTCACCGCACGGCAGGAAAAAGATTGTCTTTGTACAGACGCCTAAGATCCCAAGATGCGAGTCACCCTGAGGAAGTGGTCACTCGGCGCCGGCTCAGGCGATCCGCCAGGACGGCGATCACGGCGCTTACGGCACCCGTGCGTATGCGCATCTGCCTGCCCCCTCTGATCACGACGCCTCCCGCTCCCGGCGGAACGGGTCAGGCATCAGTGACCCAACATTCCGCAGGACGCCACAGAAGTGAATCCGGCAAATGACTCAATCAGGAGGCTTCCTACTCACGCCGCTTCCGTGCGTGACCAAGACATCTGACACTGCGGGCCGCCCCACCTGACGATCAGGGATCCGCGCAAGCCGGGCCCGTACCGGCTCACCAGGGTGAGTGGACGACGGCCTGTACGACGATGGCGGTCACCGCCTGGGCGGCGAGCCATCGACGGCCGGGTGCCGGCCGTAGTGCGGTGGCGACGGTCAGCCAGGCCGCGTACGGCACCCAGATCCGCTCTACCTCGCCCCGGGTGAGGCCGGCCAGGTCGAGCGCGATCGTGCCGGCCAGTGCGGCGGCGGCGAGCAGGGCGATGACCGCGTGGGCGCGCTCGGTCTCGGGGAGGGCACGGCCGATGCCGCGGCGTAGCGCACCGGCAAGCGCCGGGACGCTGTAGGCCACGGCCGGGCCCGTGAGCAGGCCGAGCACGGCGAAGTCGCCGATGAGGAAGAACAGGTACGGGCGGCGGCTCGACCCGCCGGTGGTCAGGTAGGCCTGGTGGGTGGCGGCCACTCCGTCGGGCCACCAGAAGCCCGCGAGGGTGAATGCCGCCGGCACGACGAGCATCGCGGCGAGCGCCGCGGCCACCACCCGCCATCGCGGCCGGGCCACGATCAGGACGGCCAGCGGCACCGCGAACAGCGGGAGCAACCCGTAGCTCAGGTAGGGAAGTACGCCGAACAGCGACCCGGCCGCGACGGCGCGGGCGAGGCCCTTCCCCCGCCGATGGTCCGGTGCGGTGGCGGCCAGCGCGAGCAGCGCGGTCGCCCAGGCTCCGACTCCCAGGAACAGGGCGTCCATGGTGGTCGCGATCCACAGGGCCATCGGCGTGAGGACGAGGAACGGCAGCGTCCGGCGGGCGAGCTCCTCGCCGGCCAGGGTCCGTACGGTGATGGCGATGGCCACGGACGCCGAGCTGCCGACCGCGATGATCAGGGCGGCGGCCCAGCCTGGTCCGTGGAGACCGACCGCGTCCAGTCCCCAGAGGATCAGCATCGGGCCGGGCGGGTGTCCCTTGACGTGGATCGGGTACTGCTGGGCCTTCTCGGTGAAGGTGGCGAGCCACCGCAGCGGATGATCACCCATCGCGGCCAGGCCGCCGAAGTACTCACCTGGGGTGGTGATCGGGCCGACGAGTCCCGCCGTGCCTTCGGAGACGGCCAGCGCCGACGCCCACCCGGCCGCCGCGACCCATCCCACCGGGACCAGCAGCGTCCATCGCAGACGGCGGGTGAGCACGGGGGCGACGACGATGATCAGCAGGGCGGCGCCGACGGCCGGCAGGAGCTGCCAGGTCAGCAGCCGTGCCGTCGCGTGCAGCGGCGGCAGCGCGTCCTCTGGTGAGTGCCCGGACCGCCGCAGGACGTACCCCCAGGTGAAGACTCCGGCGATCAGCAGCGCCCACGCCGCGACCGCGTACCATCCCCGCGCACGGGTGGCCGGTGCGGGGCGCGCGCTCTTCGGAGCATGGGGCCGCGTAGTGGGGGTCACCCTTTCGCGGGTCACCGCGCGGTACCGGGCACGGCCGATCCGTACGGCGTAGACGACGGCGCTCACGGCGAACATCGCGGCGACCAGGACCAGCCAGCGGCCGAGATAGGGCTGCTGTGAGTGCCCGGTGGCGGCCATGTAGGTCTGCCGGCCCTGCCGGATGATGCCGGGAAAGAAGAGCAGGAACAGCAGCCCGGCACCCAGAGCCGGCACGCGGATGTGGTTCACCGCCGGCACGAGCGGCGGTGCGGCGGCCCCGCGGCGAGGCCACAGCTTCGGCAGTGCCCGGGTGAGCGAACGGTCGGCCAGCGCGTACAGCGGAAAGACGACCAGGTCGTGACCGATGACGGCGCCGGCGAACCAGGCGAGCATCACCGGCCAGGCCGGGTTCGCGAGGGTCCGCGACGCCGCGTAGCCCGCCAGGGCGAAGCATCCGATCAGGGCGAGCAGGTGCAACGGGTTGGCGCCGTAAAAGTCCTTGACGCTCTTCAGCGTGTCGCGCATGTCAGCCGCTCCGGAACTCGATGGACCGCACCCACTTGGTGTTGTGCACACCCGGCAGCGCGGGGACGATGACGCGCGCGGGGTAACCGTGGTCGGCGGGCAGGTCGGCGCCGTTCACCCGCAGGGCCAGGAGCGCGTCGGGGTCGGTGACCTGGTTGGCCTGCAGCACGGCCTGGCTGAAGGTCCCGCCACGTTCGAGCGACCGTACGTGCGCCGAGGCCGGGCGTGGCACGCCGGCGAGTGCGGCGAGGTCACGCAGCCGTACGCCGCTCCAGGTCTGTACGGTCGACCAGCCTTCGACGCAGGCGATCGGCAGCCGGGCCGTGTGCTGGGGCATGGCCAGCAGCCGTGCCCGGTCGAGCTGGATCACGCGCGCGCCCGCGACCAGCACCAGCCGCCAGCCCTCGCCGACGTCGGCAGGCCTGATCGACGCCGAGGCCGCGGTGCGGTTGACCGGGAAGTCGGCCGCCGTCTCCCGGTAACCGCCGCGCGGCGCCAGCAGCGCCACCCGGCGAGCGGCTCCGCCGAGGCTCTGCCCGACGGTCAGGACGGCGACGAGAACGCTGCCGCCGCCCACGACGGTCAGGACGCCGCGCCGGCTGATCGTCGCAGGGGCGGGGTCGGCGGCGACCAGCCCTTCGTCATCGAGGGGTTCGGGTCGCGTGTCGGCGCGGGAGGTCCGCATCTCCTCGCGGAACGAACGGGACCGCAGCGCGCGCACCAGGTGCGGAAACTTGATCGTGGCGTGCACGGCGAACGCGGCGAGGAACACCCACGCGCCGTAGAAGTGGGCGGTGTAGAAGTTGAACCCGAACAGGTAGTCGTACTGGATGTTGAGCACGCCGGTGGCGATCTCGAACAGGATGCCGCCGACCAGCAACAACAGCGACAGCCGTTCGATGACCTGGGCGAGTGAACGCGCCGGCGGCCACGCGAACAGCTTCGGCACCACCGACCACAGCTTCGCCAAAACGATCGGCACCAGGACCAGCCCCAGCGTGACGTGCGCCCCTTGGTTGAGCCGGTACAGCCAGACCGGACGGGTCGGCCAGTCGAAGAACGGCAGCCGCAGCCAGCCGACGTGAGCCGGGAACGCCTGACCGAACCTCGGCGCGTACGCGGCGTACGACAACAGCCCAGTGATGATCACCACGGGCAGCGCCACCAGCAGGACCAGGCCCAGCACCGAGGTCAGCCACGGTCCGCGCAGCGGGCTCCGCCAGGCCTGGATTCTGTCGAGTCCGGGTGGACGGCGCCGTTCCAGGGCGCGCCACAGTTTCGCCGGGTAGCCGTACTCGGTCTTGTGCGTAGAGGGCATCGTCGGTCGCCGCCGATCAACGCGGCGGTGAGGTCGCGACCGCCGCGCTCACCTGGTGGTCTGTGGTCATACGACTCACCGTAGGTGTCGTCACGCTCACCGAGGGTCCCCCCGGGACGATCCGTAAGGGGTTCGTCAGGCCTGCGAGACCTGGCCGCCGTCACCGGTTCGTAAGGGCACGGGAGGTGAACTGCCAAGCGTCACTCCCGCTGCCATCATGATGACGGAAAGTAAAGCGCCGTCATCACTCCGTAAGGGTCACCGGGCGCCGCAGGGGCATAGCGTCCGCCGCATGATCGATGTCGTACTGCCCTGTCTCGACGAAGCCGCCGCCCTGCCCTGGGTGCTGGGCCGCATGCCGGATGGCTACCGCGCGATCGTGGTCGACAACGGCTCCACTGACGGGTCGGCGGACGTCGCCGCCGCGCACGGAGCCCAGGTCGTGCACGAACCCCGGCGCGGGTTCGGTGCGGCCTGCCATGCCGGGCTGCTCGCCGCCACGAGCGACGTCGTCTGCTTCATGGACGCCGACGCGTCTCTCGACCCCGCCGAGCTGCCCGAAGTGCTTGCCCTGCTCCGCGATGCCGACCTCGCGCTCGGCCGCCGCCGTCCGGTGAAGCGTGGCGCATGGCCGCCGCACGCCCGCCTCGGCAACGCGCTCGTGGCCCGGCGGGTCGGGCTCCGCGACATCGGGCCGATGCGCGCCGCGCGCCGCGAGCCGTTGCTCGATCTCGGCCTGGCCGACCGCCGCTCGGGCTACCCGCTCGAGATGGTGGTCCGCGCCGTAGGGCGCGGCTGGCGGGTCGCCGAGACCGACGTCGCCTACCACCCGCGTACGGGCCGGTCCAAGGTCACCGGGACGGTCCGCGGGACGTTCCAGGCCGTACGCGACATGCGCCGGGTGCTCGAGACCGTCCGATGAACGCCACGTTGCTCGTCATCGCCAAGGAGCCGGTCCCCGGCCGGGTCAAGACCCGGCTCACTCCTCCGTACACGCCGGCACAGGCCGCCACGATCGCCGCCTCCGCGCTGGCCGACACGCTCGAGACCGTCGCACGTACGCCCGCGCGCCGCCGGATTCTCGCCCTTGCCGGAAACCCCGGACCTTGGCTGCCGCCCTGCTTCGAGGTGGTGCCGCAGCGAGGGGACGGGCTCGACGAGCGGCTCGCGAACGCGTTCGCCGCCGCCGGCGGACCCGCCGTGCTCGTCGGCATGGACACCCCGCAGATCACCCCGGCGATGCTCACGGACGCCGCCCGGCGGCTGGAGGACTGCGACGCGGTCTTCGGACCGGCGGCCGACGGCGGGTTCTGGCTGCTCGGCCTGCGCGCGCCGGACCCGAGCATGCTGCTCGGCGTGCCGATGTCACGGCCGGACACCGGCGCGTGCCAGCTTCGCCGTCTCGACGGGCTCCGTGTCGCGATGCTGGAGACCCTGGTCGACGTCGACACGGCCGCCGACGCCGTACGTGTCGCGGCGCAGGCACCCGGCACCCGGTTCGCCGCGGCGGTGAACGCGCCATGATGGGCGGGCTGTACGAGGGTTCGCTCGCGGGCCGGTGCCAGGCCGAGATCGAGCACGCGGACGGGCGGACCGAACGGCTGCCGGTGGACGACTGGTGTGCCGGACGGCCTGGCGACGACGCACTGCTGGACCGCTGCGCCGGGCCGACGCTCGACATCGGCTCGGGGCCGGGCCGGCTCACCGTCGCTCTCGCCGAGCGCGGCCTGCCCGCCCTGGGCATCGACGTCACGCCGTACGCGGTCGAGATGACCCGCGCGGCCGGCGGGCTGGCGCTCCTGCGCGACGTTTTCGACCGCGTACCGGGCGCCGGACGCTGGCAGACCGCACTGCTGGCCGACGGGAACATCGGCATCGGCGGCGATCCGAAAGCCCTCCTGACGCGCGTCGCCACCCTCCTGGACGTGGACGGCCGTGCCATCGTCGAGCTGGGCGACTCGACGCACACCGAACTGCTGCGCCTGCGCGACGGCGGGCGGGTGAGCGAGTGGTTCCGCTGGTCCTACGTCGGCCTCGACGCGATCGACGCGTACGCCCGCGCGGCCGAACTGCGGGTACGGGAGATCTGGACGGACGCGTCACGAACGTTCGCGGAACTGACCCGCTGACGCGCGCGGCGACGGGGCTGCCTATGATCCGCCGCGGTCAGGCTCCGGCGGCGGCGAGGACGCCTTCGTAGTCGTCCAGACAGGGATCGCAGACTCGCAGGTGCGCGGCGACACCGGGGAATCGTTCTTCGGGGCTGCCGCCTGCGAGCCGTTCCTCCACGTAGAGGTCGAGCAGGTCGAAGGTCTCGGCGCAGCCCACGTCGAGGGGGTCCGTCCGCAGGAAGCGGTCCAGAGCTGACCGGCCGTTCATGATCGCCCCACCTCGTCGCGTGTCAGATATCCATTGGCGACCAAGTTCGCGCGCAGCTTACGCCGGGCGTCGAAAAGAGTCTTGTACAGAGCGTTGCGCGTGGTGCCCAGCTCGATGGCGAGCGCGTCCACCGGCATGCCGCCCAGGACGAGGGCCGCGAAGATCGTGCGCTGACGCTCGGTCAACTCTTCGTCGACCGCCCGGCGCACCGCCGAGACCAGATCACGCCCCTCGGCCTGGTCCGCAGGGCGGACACCGAACCGGTCGGGCAGCCGATCCCACTCCTCCTGCTCCAACGGCCACGTCCGCCGCTGCCAGAAATGGCGTCCGATCTTGTTGGCCACCTCGAGCACGACGAACTTGTAGGCCCACGTCGTGAACCGGCTCTCCCCCCGGAACCGGCCGATCTTCGCGATGATCGCGATCACCGCGTCCGCCGCGGCCTGGTGTGCGAGATCGTCGAGTTCGGGCCCCTCGACGCCGATGGCCGCCCGGCGCCGGGACACCTCACCCCGCGCGACCCGCAACAGCAGCTCATGAAGGCTCGCGACCGCCTGTTCACGCGCCGGCCCCGAGCCGGTCAGCGCACTCACCCAGTCGAAGGAGTCCCCGTACGCGACGCGCCGGTGCGCGAGATCAGGTTCCGCCTTACCGGCCGGCTCCGATGGCGACATGGGTCGAGCCTACGGTGCCGCTGATCCGTACGAGCCGCACAGGTCCCCTGGTGACGGGCGCCCTGTGGATCTTACGAAGTGCGTACGCGGGGCGATTCTCCGTAAGCCCCGCCTGTACCGCCGGTGCCAACAGTCGTTGAACGCGTTCCCCCATGAGCAACCGAACGGCAAGGAGCATCGTGAAGACCATCGCCCGTATCGCGATCATCGGAGCCGCCGCAGCAGCGGCGGCCGCATCCGCCGCCCTGCCCGCCTCCGCCGCGAACACCGGTCAGACCGCCCCGGTCTTCGTCCAGACCGACGATCCGAGTGGCAACACCGTCGTCGCCTACCACCGTGCCGCCGACGGCACCCTCACGCGTACCGCCGTCTACCCCACCGGGGGCCTCGGCGGGGTGGCGGCGGGTTCGGTCGTCGACCACCTCACCTCGCAGGGTTCCCTGGCCTACGACCGGAGCAGCGGCCTGCTGTACGCGGTCAACGCCGGCAGCGACACCATCACCGTGTTCGCGGTCCACGGCGACCGGCTCCAGCGCACCCAGATCATCTCCACCGGCGGAAGCTTCCCCAACAGCATCGCCGCACGTGGCGGCCTCGTGTACGTCCTCAACGGGCTGAAAGGCGGGTCCATCCAGGGCTTCACACGCGTCGGGGACCGTCTGGTCCGGGTACCCGGCTGGAAGCGCGGCCTCGGCCTGTCCGAGAACGGCGGCACCCCTGCCGAGGTCGCCTTCACCCCCGACGGATCGAAGCTGGTGGTCACCACGCGGGGCAACGCCGACAGCGTCGAGGTCTTCTCCGTCGGCCTGCTCGGCCCGGCGGCCAAGCCCGTCGTGTACACGAAGGCGGGTTCCGCGCCATTCGGCTTCACCTTCGACGCGCGGGGTCACCTCGTCGTGACCGAGTCCGGGCTGAACGACGTCGCGACCTTCGCCATCGCCCGTGACGGCAGGCTCACCCGGCTCGACGAGGTCGCCACCGGGCAGGCGGCGACCTGCTGGGTCGTACGGAACGGTGACCACGTTTATGCCTCGAACGCGGGAAGCGCCAACCTGTCGCGGTACAAGGTCGGTGGCACCGGCTCGCTGACGGCTCTCGGCGAGACCGCCACCGACGCCGGCACCGTCGACGCGGCCGTCTCGTCCGATGGACGCGACCTCTACGTCCAGACCGGCGCGAACGGCGTCGTCGACGAGTTCCGTACGAGCGCCGACGGCTCGCTCACCCGGATCGGCTCGGTGACCGTGCCGGGCGCCGTCGGCGGAGAGGGCATCGCCGCCGCCTGACCCGTGGTGGTGCCCGCGTGCCCCGCGGGCACCACCCGCTGACGACTCAGACCACTCCTACCAAGGACAGCCTCATGCCGCTCCTTAACCCCGGCGACCGGTTCCCGTCGCTGACCGTCCCGCGTCTCGGCGGCGGTTCACTCGTCCTGCCCGACGCGCTGCACGGCCATTTCGGCGTCGTCCTGTTCTACCGCGGGCACTGGTGCCCGTACTGCAACGCGCAACTGCGCGCCTTCCAGCGCGGGCTGGACGGGCTCGCCGAACTCGACACCAAGGTCGTCGCCCTCAGCGTCGAGAACGAGGCCACCACGCGGGCCCTCGCGGACAAGCACGGCCTGACGTTCCCCCTTGGGCACAGCGCGGACGCGGACGCGCTCGCGGCGGCGACCGGCGCGTTCGTCAACGAGGACCCGGAGTACGTCCAGTCGACGGGCTTCGTCCTCGACGGCGAGGGCAGGATCATCGTGAGCGTGTACTCCAGCGGGGCGATCGGACGGCTTCTGCCCGACGACGTCACCGGCCTGGTCCGCTACCTGCGACAGCACGCGGCCGGCTAGCCGCTCACCGGGTGCCGGGCGGGACGTGATGGGACGTTCCGCCCGCATCCGTGCCCGCGCCCGCCGTCACGCCCCGGCGGGCCGGTGACTCGGAGGACCGGACGTAAGACGGGTGAGCGGTACCGTCGCCAACCCTGTATGACGAGTTCACTCAAGGGCCGCACCGCGCTGGTGACCGGCGCCGGACGGGGCATCGGACGGGCGATCGCACGGGAACTGGCCGAACGAGGGGTAAGCGTGGCACTGGTCGCACGTTCACGCGACGAGCTCACCGACAGCGCCACGTCCGTCCGTGACCTCGGTGGCTCGGCAGTGGTGATACAGGCCGACATCGCCGATCCGGACCAGCTCACCCGGAGCGTGACACGCGCCCGCGACGAACTCGGCGTCGTGGACATCCTCATCAACAACGCCGCCACCGTGTCCCCGCTCGGGCCGAGCGTGAGGGTCGACCCCGCCGACTGGGCGGCCGCGATCGGCCTCAACGTCGTCGCCGTCGCCTCGCTGACCTTCGCGTTGCTGCCCGGGATGCTGGAGCGGAAGTGGGGGCGTGTCGTGAACGTCTCCAGCGGTGTCGTCGCCCGCCCGGCTTCGATGATCGGCGGCAACGCCTACGTCACCGGCAAGACGGCGCTCGAGGCGCACACCGTCAACCTCGCCGCCGAACTGGCCGGCAGTGGCGTCACCGTGAACGTCTACCGTCCCGGATCGGTCGACACCGCGATGCAGGCATGGATCCGCGGCCAGGACCCCGACCGGATCGGCACCGGCCTGCACCGGCGATTCACCCGCTCGTACGACGAGGGCACTCTCATAACCCCGGAACGGTCGGCGAAATCGCTGCTCGACCGGCTCCCGCACGAGGCCACCGGACAGATCTGGGACGTCAGGGAGCCCGGCTGACCCATACTCGCTCCCGAGGCAACGACACCGACCCGTACGAAGAGGTATTCATGACCGCAGTGATCGCGTTCGACGTCAACGAGACCCTGCTGGATCTCCGCCCCCTCGACACCGTCTTCGAAGATCTGCTGGGCTCGGCCGCGCTGCGTGGCCAGTGGTTCGCGCAGATGCTCCAGCTGTCGTTCGTCGGCGGACTGACCGGGGAGTATGTGGACTTCAGCTCCGCCCAGCACGCGGCACTGCGCATGCTGGCCGAGCGGCACGGCCGTGCCGTCACCACGGACGAGGCCACCGCGGTGGTGAGCCGGATGAGCGCGTTGCCGGCCCACGCGGAGGTCGACGGCGCCCTCCGGCGGCTGCGCTCGACCGCGCTCACCGTCGTGGCCCTGGTCAACTCGCTCGAGTCGGTCGCCGAGGCGCAGCTGACCAACGCCGGAATCCGCGAATACTTCGACGGCGTCGTCTCCGCCGACACCGTGAAACGGCTCAAGCCCGCCCCGGAGCCCTACCTCGCGGTCGCGCGGACCTTCGGTGTCGGTATCGCCGACGTACGCCTCGTCGCCGCACACTCATGGGACGTGTCGGGAGCGCTCTCAGCCGGCTGTAAGGCCGCCTTCGTCGCCCGCCCCGGCATGGTCCTGAGCCCACTCGGTGCCCGGCCCGACATCGTCGGCGCGGACATCTCCGAAGTCGTCGACCAGATCATCGCTGCCGACGCCGGATAGCCGCGAGCCGTCACGAGTCGGTGGATCCACCCGACATGACGAGGGTGCGGGTGGGGAACGGGATCTCGATTTCCTCCAGCTGGTAACGCCGGTGAAGCCGCTTGATGAACTCGTGCACGACTACGTACTGGTCGGTGAACTCACGCGTCCGCAGTGTCACCGAGAAGTTGATGCCCGACTCGGCGAACGTGTGGAAGCGCACCGAGGGCACATGGTCATCGACACCGCCGTCCACGCCGGCCATCACCTCCTGGGCCACGTCGACGGTGACCTTCTCCACCTGCTCCAGATCGCTTCCGTAGCCGACGCCCACCTGCACCGTCACGGACAGGTCCTGCGCCGGCCGGTGGTAGTTCGTCAGGATCGCGTCGGCGAAACGCGCGTTCGGGACGATCACCAGGTTGCCGGCGAGCTGGCGGATGGTGGTGTTCCGCCAGTTGATGTCGACGATGTAGCCCTCCTGGTCGCTGTCCAGCCGCACGTAGTCCCCCGGCTGCACCTTGCGCGAGGCCAGGATGTGCACCCCCGCGAAGAGGTTGGCCAGCGTGTCCTGCAGGGCCAGTGCGACAGCGAGGCCGCCGACGCCGAGAGCCGTCAGCAGCGGCGTGATCGACACGCCGAGGCTCTGCAGCAGTACCAGGAGCCCGATCCCGACGACCACCACGCGGACGATGTTCACGAAGATCGTCGCCGACTGCGCGACACCCGCGCGGGCGAGCACGATCGAGGACACGGCACCGGCCGCGAACCGCGCCACCGCGATGGAGACGGTCAGGATGAGAACCGCCACCAGGAGCCGGTCCGCGTCATGCCGGGATCCTGGTCGCAGGTGCACGACCGACACCGACACCCAGAAGCCCAGCACCGACACTGACACCAGAGCAAGGTCGCGCAGCAGCGTGAACAGCAGGTCGTCCCACGCCCAGCGCGTACGGCCGGCACGCCGGGTCAACCAGCCGAGCACCATGCGAAGGCCGAGTCCGATCACCACCGCGGCGACGGCGACGGCCGCGGCCACTGCCAGGCGCTCCCAGTCCGTCGGGTCCGCCACAGGTGCTTCCAGGGTCATTTCAGGAGTAAATTGGATCATCGAGACTTATCATTGCATAATGCAACGATTATGCGTGAATCCGGATGAAGCTCCCAGTCCGGGCGGGCGAACCGGATGCGAGAACACTTCACGTGGCGGACCGGTGCACTGTGCAATGGTTACTCACCTGCCCGGTACACCAGGTAGAACAGGTCTATGGCACAGCACGCCGCCGAGCCGGCACTGAGCGCCGAGCCGCCCGAGGACGACGTCAACGCGGTCACCTCGGCGGTGCTCACGGCGTCCCGGCTGCTGGTGGCGATCTCGGCCCGGTCACTGACGGCCGTCGAGGAACAGGTGACCCTGCCGCAGTTCCGGATGCTCGTCGTCCTCGCCACTCACGGCGAGATGAAACTCGTCGGCCTCGCCGGACGGCTGGCCGTCAACTCCTCGACCGCGATGCGCATGGCCGACCGGCTCAGCGTCGCCGGCCTGATCGACCGCCGGGTCAACCCGGCCAACCGGCGCGAGATCGCGCTACGCCTGACCGAGTACGGGCACCGGATCGTCGAAGACGTCACCGCGCACCGCCGTGAAGAGATCGCCGCCATCGTCACCCGCATGCCGGCCGACCAGCGCACCGGCCTGGTCACCGCGCTGCGCGCGTTCACCGATGCCGGCGGGGAACCCTTCTTCTCGCTGACGGCCCGCGACGCGCTGTCCATCGGCTGGGACTGACCTCCGAGTACGGGCGCCGGCGGGGGCCGGGCACCGTCGTCACCAGCCGCCCATGTACGCCCTCTGTGACAGGTTGCAATGAGATCTTCTCTTGCAGATACCGGACTGATTGATCGTCCGGCCGCCGGAGTTCGCATTGATGACATGCTGAACTCCACGCATGAAGTTGGGACTGTTGAAGGGGGCCGAGATCCTGTTGTAGCCGCCATTGCCGTCGCGTTGGTCGCCACCACCCCAATGGTGATCGAACGCCACGGCCGGAGACCTCGGGATCAGCGCCGCATCGGCCTTGACGTGCGACGACACCCCACCTCCGAACACCACGACCGCAACGGCCATCGCCGCTACAGACGACATATCCACCACTGCCGTGGAGAACAGGCCACTCGCGTGGCGACGGAACATGTCATTGCCTCCCGGCGCACGAATCAACCCCTATGAATCCCCTACATCGCGTACGACGACATACATGCCCCGGCAAGTACTGTTAGCCACACCACAGCGGTCAAAGCGCAGATATTTGCTCGGGCTTTTCCGTCCCAGCGCCGCCACGTGACGCGTCCGGGCGCGACCCGCCTTTACCGCCAAAATCAACCGCAACCGCCCGAAGTTCGCGTCATCGGGGCGCGGGATGTTCTCCCGGATTGCCCGGCTCGGGCATTGACGGACCCTTGACTGCTGGTTAACTTCCAGGAGAGCGCTCTCTGCTCGTCGACACGTGCGCCCCGCCAGCGCCCGGCAAGGGTTCAGGAGCATCCCGCCATGCACGCACGATCAATTCTCCCTGCCGTTCTCCTGCTCATGGTGACAACGTTGTCCTCCATCCTTCTCACCGAGGGCACGGCATCGGCCGCCGCGATCTGCAACAAGTACTGCGACGCACGCGACCCCGCGCAGAGTCCGCAGGACCGGGTGCCGGTGACCGCCACGCTTTCCGGCCGCCAGATCCAGCTGCACTTCGACGACACCGACGCGATGGGCTGGGGATCGGTCGGCAACGGCGGCGCCGGTGACCAGGTGTGGCTGGACCGCTCGATGGACGGCGGCCGGACCTGGAGCGACGGCAGCCGCCTGGGTGCGACGACCGTGCCGTCCGGGCAGGGCGGCTGGCGCACTCTGATGTACAACGTGGACGACTGGAACACCCAGGGCGTCGGCGCGCTGCGCGCGTGCGGCCAGGTGGCGGGCGCCATCGCGTGCACCCCCTGGGCCCGTACGACCTGGAACGCGGGTGACCGGCGCACCGCCGCGGCCACCGCCCTGATGATGTCCTACGACCGGGGCACCAAGCTCTTCGGCGGCAACGGCTGGTGGACCGCCGCCAACGCGCTCACCGCCGTCATCGACAACGTCCGCGTCACCGGGATGGGCAGCTACCGGTACGCCATCGCCGACACCTACGACAGGAACCTCGGCGCGCAGGGCGGCAACTTCACCAACGACTACCTCGACGACACCGGCTGGTGGGGCCTCGCCTGGGTCGACG
Organism: Actinoallomurus bryophytorum; assembly: GCF_006716425.1. Classification (NCBI taxonomy): domain Bacteria; kingdom Bacillati; phylum Actinomycetota; class Actinomycetes; order Streptosporangiales; family Thermomonosporaceae; genus Actinoallomurus; species Actinoallomurus bryophytorum. The sequence goes on along the minus strand of NZ_VFOZ01000001.1, from coordinate 5,158,159 downwards.
CGTACGACCTGACCGGTGACGGCCGCTACCTCGCCACCGCGCGTACGGACGCGGACCACATGTTCGCCTACTGGGACGGCACCTGCGGCGGCGGCGTCTGGTGGAGCCAGGCGAAGACGTACAAGAACGCCATCACCAACGAGCTGTTCCTCCAGCTCACCGCCGCGCTACACAACCGCATCGCCGGAGACACGACGTACCTGAGCCGGGCCCAGAACGAGTGGTCGTGGTTCCAGCGCAGCGGCATGATCAACGGCGACCATCTGGTCAACGACGGCCTGACCAGTGGCTGTGCGAACAACGGCCAGCAGACCTGGACGTACAACCAGGGCGTCGTCCTCGGCGGGCTGAGCGAGCTCAACCGGGCCACCGGCGACGCCGGGCTGCTGACCACCGCGCGCACGCTGGCCGACGCCTCCAGCACCAGGCTGACGAGCGGCGGCGTGCTCCGCGAGCCCGGGGAGGGCGACGGCTGCACCGGCGACGGCCCCTCGTTCAAGGGCGCCTACGTACGCGGCCTGGGCGCGCTCAACGGCAGGCTGTCCGGCCATCCGTACGCCGCGACCCTCGCCGGCTGGGCCAACAGCGCGTACACCCACGACCGCGACCCGCTCGACCAGTACGGGCCGCACTGGGCGGGCGGCAGCGGCACGAGCGACTACGGCTGCCAGCAGAGCGTGCTCGACCTCCTCAACGCGGCCGGCTGATCGACGGACGAGGGGCGCCGGCGACGCGGGGGCCGGGTGCGGCCGTACGGGACCGTGCCTCCGGCGCGCCGAACCGGCTAGTGGGGTGTCCACATACGTTCGCCGGGTGTGATCATGCGGCTTTGGGGCGGGGGCGGCCCCAGCGTTGCCCGCGTTCGCTGCGGATGCGGGCGCGTTCGCGGCGTTGTGCGGCCAGGATGTCGGGGTGGCGGGCGTTGGTGTTGCGCCAGCGCAGGTAGGCGTGTAGCCGGCGGGCCAGGACGGTGTGGTTGGGGTGGTCGGAGTTGCCCATCGTGAAGGTCCGCAGAGCCGAACTGGGCTTCGATGGGGTTGGCCCAGGAGGCGTAGGTCGGGGTGAGGCACAGCTCGACCTTGTTCTTCTTGGCCCAGGTGCGGATTGCTGGTGTCTTGTTCGCCGACAGGTTGTCCATGATCACGTAGATCTTGGCGCCGTCGGGGCGGGCTGCCTGGATGGATTTGAGCGCGGCCAGGGAGTGGTCGCCGCCTTTGTGTCTGCGGGTCACGCCCCACGCCTTGGTCATCGCCCAGGGAGTAACAGCCGTGGAAGTAGCGGATGCCGTGGGTGCGGCGGTAGGTGGCGGGCAGCCGGTCCGGCCGTGTCTGCGGTGCCCACGCCGATCCGTGGCAGGGACGGATCGAGAGCGGTCCGAACTGGTCGACTTCCACGTCCGGGTGCGCTGGAAGGAGATCCGGCGGGAATGCAGGATCTGCCGTAGCCGCTCGCGTCCGACATCGATTGTTCGGATGGGGTTGTCGGCCAGGTAGGCGGCGAGTTTGCGGATGCTCCAGTGCGTGAACGAACGCCCCGGCTTCGCCGGGCGTGTGGTGGCCGTCGTGGCGATGAACTCAACATCATCATCACTGATCAGGCGGGGACGGCCTCCCGCCCACTTAGGGTCCAGGGCTGCCAGCCCCGACTCGTTGAACGCATGGATCACCTCCCGGACGGTGTCCTCATCCGCGGCGACCAGCCGCGCGATCGCCGGCACCGGCGTCCCCGACGCCGAGGCCATGATCATCATCGCCCGGCGCACCCGGATCGACTCGTGTTTGCCCCGCCGCACGATCTGGGTCAGCCGCTGACCTTCCTGATCACTCAACCGACGTGCCCGAACCGGTTCTGCCACCCGATGGCCTCACTCTCAACAGCGAACAGGTCGCTACCGACCCTGAGGCCAACAAGCCCCGCCATCACGGACGCCGACCGGCGTGTCACCAAACCCCGTAAACGTTCGTGAACACCGCACTAGGGGCGTGGCCGCAGGTGCTCGCGGAGGAAGGCGATCAGGTGGCCCATCGTCTCCCGGCTCGACCACGGCAGTCCCGATTCCTGGTGGCCGAGGAAGGCGACGTCACCGTGTCCGGCACCCTGAAGCACGTACCGGCGGATCATCCCCTGGCGGGCGCCTCCCGCTGCACCATGGCTCAGCTCTGGAACGAGGCGTGGGTCCTCTGCCCGGACAGCACGCTGGGCCGGCTCACGATGAGTCTGTGCGTCACGGCGGGTTTCGAGCCGAGGATGGCCGCGAGCGTCAACGACATCGGCACCGCGATCGGCCTGGCCGGCATCGGCTGGGGCATCACGATCGCGCCGGAACTCACGCCCGCCGGGTCGGAGGCGAAGCTCGCCCGGATCCCGGTCGACGGGCTGGACACCGTCCGGCACAACGTCGTGATCGTCCGCGACGGCGAACACCTCTCCCCCCGCATGGCCGCGGTGATCGACGCCGTACGCGCGATCAGCGTGGAACCTCATGCCACCGACGCCGGCTAGGCAGGACGTCCGGCTGTGTATAGTCGCCCCTGTCACGCGATTCGAGGAGGTGAGCCCGATGCACACGAACCGTCCTGTCCGGGCACTCCTGATCGCGGCGTCTGTCTGACCCCACGCTCAGGAGCTCGTCCGTCGAGCATCCATGAGCGAAGGAACAATGACAGCCAAGCCTTTCCACATCGCCGTACCCGACGACGTCCTGCACGACCTGCGGACGCGGCTCGCACGTACCCGGTTCACGGCAGTGTCCGACCCCGCGTACTGGGCGGCCGGAGTCGATCCGGGCTACCTGCGTGAGCTGGTCACCTACTGGTCGGACGGGTTCGACTGGCGGGCGGCCGAGTCGGCGCTCAACGCGTATCCGCATCATCTCGCCGAGATCGCCGGCCGGCAGGTGCATTTCGTGCACATACGCGCCGAGCGCGTCGAGGGCGCGCCCGAGCCGTTGCCGCTGATCCTCACGCACGGCTGGCCGAGCAGCTTCGTCGAGATGCTGCGCGTCGCCGAGCGGCTGGCCGACCCGGCGAGCCACGGCGGTGACCCCGCCGACGCGTTCGACGTGGTCATCCCCTCGCTGCCGGGCTTCCTCTACTCCGAAGCACCGCAGGAGCCGTTCACCCGCAGGCGCGTCGCCGAGATCTGGCACACGCTCATGACCCACACCCTCGGCTACCGGCGCTTCGGGGCCTTCGGCGGTGACATCGGGAGCGGGGTGACGCAGTGGCTGGGCGCCCTGTACCCCGAATCGGTCGCCGGCGTCCATGTCACCTCCGCGGTGATCACGACCAACTTCCAGAACGGCCCGCCGACCGCCGACGAGCGGTCGTTTCTCGACGCTCTCGACGCGTACAGCGCGAACGACCAGGGTTATGGGGCGATCATGAGCACCCGGCCGGACACGGTCGCCGCCGCCCTCATGGACTCCCCTGCGGGTCTCGCCGTGTGGATCATCGACAAGTACCGCGACTGGAGCGACTGCGGCGGCGACCTGGAGACCCGCTGGGACAAGGACACTCTGCTGACGGTCGCGACGCTCTTCTGGGCGACCGGAACCATCGGCTCGTCATTCCGGCAGTACTACGACTATCCCCGGAACAGACCGGTCCCGGCGATCACCGTGCCCGCGGCGGTCACCCTGACCAATGAACCGGCGTACATCGGCTACCCGAGGAGCCTCGCCGAACGCCTCTTCGCCGACCTGCGTCACTGGCGCACACCGGAACGTGGAGGTCACTTCATGGCGCACGAGGAGCCCGGCCAGGTCGCAGGCGAGCTGCTGACCTTCTTCCGGCCCCTGAGGTCCGAAGGCTGACGCGCGGCCCCCGCGGCCACCGCGCCGCGGGGGTTGTCATTAAGTGTCGTGTCATCTAATGTCGTGTCATACATCGAGACGGGCGCAATCGCCCGTCCGGCTGAAACAGCCTTGTGTCATGACAGGAGAACCAAGATGAGCTTCCGGATCTCGATCGACATCCAACGCTCGCCCTCGGACGTGTTCGCCTTCGTCGCCGACTTCCGGAACATGCCTCGGTGGTACGAGGCCGTGGAGCGCGTCACGGCGACGACCGCGGGCTCCGCCGGGCAGGGCGCGCGGTTCCAGATGTTCCGGTCGCTCCCCGACGGTCACGCGATCAACGAGGTCGAGGTGACCTCGTTCCAGCCGGAGGAAGAGATCACCTTCACCTCGATCGAGGGCCCGACGCCCTTCCAGTACCGCTACCGGCTCGAAGCGATCTCCGGCGGCACCCGGCTGACGCTCGACGGGCAGATCAGCGCGGAGGGCCTGACCGGACCCGCCGCCCACCTCGGCGGCCTCGCCGAACGGCTCTTCTCCCGTGGGATGAAGACCAACCTGCGCGCGCTCAAGCGAATCATCGAAGCACAGCACGCCGGTGCCTGAGGAACGTCGCTACACGCGGGCCACGGTCCGCGGGCTGTTGTACCCCTCCACCTGTAGCAGCGGGCGGCCCGAGGACAGCGCGCCGGCGGGCCACGAGAGCGTGACGGTCCGTGACTCGCCGGGCAGCAGCCACACGTAATTGTGGCTGTACAGGGTCGGCAGGACGCGCTTGCCGCTCCTGTCGTCCAGCAGTGACAGCCGGACCATCGCCGCGACCGCCGAGCCCCGGTTCTTGATCGTCGCGGTCAGCCCCTGGCGCGAGCCGGAGCGGGTCAGCTGCCCGGCGGAGGCCGAGACCTTGACCTGCCCGGCCCCGTTCAGCGCCTTCATCGCGGCGGGGGTGCGGTAGCGCCAGTAGGTGTTCTCCGACAGCTGCCGCCCCGAACCGTCCTCCAGGGTCAGCCGCAGGAGATGCAGGTCGGGCAGGTCGTCCGTCCAGCCGGCGGTGAACGCCTGCGCCGTGGCCGAGGACGCGACGTCGACCTTCGCGCTGCGGGCGCCGCCGAGCTCCCGGCCGGACAGGTCGTACGCGCGAGCCCGTACGGTCGCGCCCTTGAGCGCACGCGCGGTGTGGTTGACCGCGATGACCTGCCACTTCAGCGGGTCGGCCTGGACGTGCAGAGGCTCGCAGGCCGTGCGCGCCCCGTAGTAGGTGCCGTTGACGTCGAAGTCGTAGTCGTAGGTCTGCCACACCGTGCTGTGCCAGGCCGGGTGCGACATCCACAGCATGAGGCCGCTGGCGTCGTTCCACAGGTTGGCGTTCCATGCCTCGAACATGTTGCGCGTGTTCTCGTAGTTGACGAACTGCGCCTTGCGGGCGAAGTCGTCGAGCCCCTTCGCCGTGTCGAGGCGGGCCTCGATGGCGGCCTTGTAGTTCTGCGGTGCCTGGTTCCCGTGCTCGCTCCAGTCGTGGTAGAACCACGCTCCGCCGATCGGCCACTCAGGCTCGTCGCCGACCATCCGGCGCAGGCTCTCGGCGGTGGAGACGACGGGCATGCCGATCTCGGTGTGGAAGCCGAAGCTGTGGCTGCCGTACGACGAGGGGTCGTAGTACTTCTCCGGCTCGACCCAGTTGTACGGGCCGCCGCCGGTGATGATGCCCCCGGCCGAGTTGTTCTGGTACAGGATGCCGGGGGCCTGCGACTGCACCGCGTCACGCATGCCCTTGTCGATCGCGTCCGGCGGGTTGCCCTCGTTGGCGCCGCACCACACCACGACACAGGGGTGGCTGCGGTAGCGGAGCACGGTGTCGGCGGCCAGGTCGTTGTACGCCTGGTGGTCCGGCGGGTCCATCCCCCAAGCGTTGGGGAAGTCGTTCCACACCAGGATGCCGTGCTCGTCGCAACTGGCGAAGAACTCCTCCCGGTCACTCGAACCGACCCAGTTGCGGATCATGGTGAAGTTCATGTCGCGGTGCATCCGCACCGCCGCGTCCATCCGGGCCGGGTCCATCCGGCGCAGGAGTTCGTCCCACCCCCAGTTGCCTCCGCGGGCGAGGACGCGCGTTCCGTTGACACTGATCTTCAGCGGCTCCGGGGTGTTGGTCACGGACTTCACGTCCGTCCACTTGTCACCGTCGTCGGACACCTGGATCACGTACGTCTTCGGGTACGCCTGCTCCCAGACGATCGTCACCCGGTCGAACCGGCGCGAGGAGTCCAGGTCCACCTGGATCCACTGGTCGTCCTCGTACTCCGACGACCAGCGGCTGCCCGGATTGCCGTCGGTGGCGTTCTTCGCCGGGTTCGACGAGTCCTCGGTCGAGGCCTTGACCGACTTGTGCAACGCGAGGTCGGTGCCCGGATCGGCGCTGTCGACCACGGACAGCGACCACAGTGAGTTGCCCCAGCTGGTGTTCCGCAGGCCGCACTGGATCCGCAGGTAGCGTGCGGTCCGCGCGGCGAAGTCCTCGGTCTGCAGGCTGGCGTCGCCGCTGTTGAAGGGCAGCGGCACCGCGGTGTTGTCGACCGACTCGGCGTCGGTCCAGGCCGAGCCGTCGGCCGACACCTGCACCACGTACGTCTGGGCGTACGCCTGCTCCCACACCAGGTCGACCTGGTCGAACGACTGCACGGAGCCCAGGTCCACCTGGATCCACTGGTCGTCCTCGAACACCGAGGACCAGCGGGTGCCCGGGTCGCCGTCGGTGACGTTGCCGGGCTGGTGGTCGTCCTCGTCCACGGTGGAGGAGGTGGCCTTCGCGTGCTGGGCCAGGTCCGTCCCCGGCCGTGAGCTGTCGAGGACCGAGAGCGTCCACAGTGACGATCCCCACCCGGTGGCGCGTGTCAGGCACCTGATCCGCACGTACTGGGCGTTCTGCCGGCCGAGCGCGACGGACTGGGTGTACGCGTCACCGGTGCTGGTGAACGGCAGCGGCACCTTGGACTCGTAGCCGAACTGGCGGATGCCGAAACGGGTGGTGCGCCGGTCGCTCTCCTTGCCGTCGACCGAGGCGGTCATCGTGAGGTCGTGCAGGTCGGGGCTGCCGAGGCCGTTGGGCCACCACAGCTTCGGGTCGCGCAGCCGCAGCCGGTCGAAGGCGTCCGGGGTGAAGGTGACGTCGACGCTCTTACCGGCCGGGACCGTGACGGCCTGGGAGATCCGTACGTCGTCGAAGGAGGCGGTGACGGTCGTCTTGTGGTCGGACGAGCCGGCGTTGCGGACCGGGACGACGATGGTGAGTTCGGCGGTGGAGGTGTCGGGCAGGCCCGGGAGCGCGGTGTCCACCCGTGCGTCGCCGATCACGACGTGGCCGGTGGACCGCAGCCGTACGTGGTTCCAGATTCCGGACACGCGGTCGCGTACGGCGGGCATCCAGTCCCAGCCGGACGAGGCGAGGTACGTCGGCGAGTTGAGGTTCATCTGCTGGGCTCCGGCGTCCACCCAGGACTCGCCGGCCGGGCCCTTGTCACCGGGGCTGCCGGGGACGGGCATCGGTGTGATCTTCACCGCCAGCGCCTGTTCTTTCGCGGCGAGCAACGACGTCACGTCGTGGGCCGCGCGGGCGAACGGATACGTCAGCCCGCCGACGTGCTGTCCGTTGAGCCAGATGTCGGCCTGGTGGTTGACGCCGTCGAACTCCAGCCAGACGTGACGTCCCGGCCCGGTGGCCAGGCCGCGCGGCAGGTCGAAGTCGCGCTTGTACCACCAGGAGTGGCGCGACAGAGCCTCGGGGATGTGCAGGTTGTTCAGGCCGGCGACCGGATCCGGCAGGTGGCCCTGCTCGACCAGCGAGGCGAGGACCGTGCCGGGGACGGTCGCGGGCAGCCACCGGCTGGTGTCCACCGAGGTACGGGACAGGTCCGCGCCCTCGCCGCCGGCCCAGTCGTCCATGGTCAGCGTCCAGCCCGACTCCAGCGGCACCGTGCCGTCCGAGGCGACCTTCAGCTCAGGGGCCTTGTGGTCGTGCGTCCCCCAGTCGGTCCAGCCGGTGGCGGAAGGCCGGTGGCCCGGCGCGGTGCCGTACACCTCGAAGCCGTTGAGGCCCAGGGGGTTGGGGTTGGAGCGCTTACGGGCCGTCATTCGCACCCACCGGGCGGCGACCGGCCTGTCCAGGTCGATGTTCACGACACCGCCGGTGCCGGCGGTGGTGCTGTGGACGCTCGTCCACGAGTGGTTGTCCCGTGACGTCTCCACGGCGAAGTCGAGCGCGTAGCTCGACAGGATCTCCTTACCGGTGGTGCCGTCGGCGGGGTTGCCCGTGGCGGGCGGCACGAACACCGGGTCCTTCTCGTCGGCCTCGAAGGTGAGGCGGATCGACGTGACCTGACAGTCCGCCTGCAGGTCGACCGAGATCCACTGCGGGTCGCCGTCCGCGGCACGCCATCCGGTCCCTCTCACTCCGGGCGAGGTGATCCTGTCCACGACGAACTCGCCGGGCGTGGGCGCGTAGTCGGTCGAGGAGACCCTGATGGGGCGGTACGCGGCGAGCTCGCCGGGTTGGGCGGGTGCGCTCCTCCGCTCGGCGGCGGAGCTCGTCCCCGGGATCACGGCGGCGAGGCCGAAGCCGGCCAGGAGAGTGGAGCCGGTGGCGAGGACGGATCGTCGAGAGGGGTGACGCAACTGATTCGGCTGATCTGTCATGAACCGGTCCAATCCAAGTACGAGCCCAGCGGGGGGCCTATGACAACGTTGTCATAGGTACGGCTTGGTGTCCGCTTCTGTCAAGACTTACGACTATGTCCGTTTCCGAGGAAAGTGCGCCGCACGGTCTCGCGTGTGACCGGCATCCCGATGCGACGCGCTTCGCCCGAATGGCGCACACGGCGGGGCGCCGGTGACCGATAATGGCCGGTAACCGAGGATCTATCCGGTCCTCGTTCCGGGGGTCGTTGGTCTTTTCGAGTCGCTTCGGAGGCAGGGACGATGGCCGAACAGCGTGCGGACGGGTACACGGTCGACACCACCGCGGGGCTGCGCGGCTTCCGTGACGGGACGTTGGCGAACGTGGCCGGCGGGCTTCCGGACCTGGGGCAGATGATCGCGGCGGCCGGACTGACGCCCGACGCCTTCCCGTCCGTGGTCGCCGGTGCCGGCCGCAAACGCGACGCGACCCTCGACACGATGCTGCGGACGGTACGCGGCCTGACCAGCACCGCCGACGGCCACATCGACGACCTGACCCGTGCGGCCGCCGGCTACGACGGGGCCGAGGACGCCGCGCTCGCCACGGTCGCGGGCCGGGACCCCGCGCCGGGGGCCGACCGGCCCTCCGCCAAGGACCCGAACGGGAGTGTGCCGTCCACCATCCCGGCGGACACGACGTCGCCGGCCGGCGCCGGACCGGACGCCGTCCTCGCCCTGTACGGGCGGCTGGAGAAGCTGTGCGGCGCCCTCGGGCTGGCGAACGCCATCCGGCCGGCCGGCGCCCTGCTCACCGCGAACGTCCGCGACCCACAGCCGTTCGGCGACGCGGCCCGCCGGCTCGACCAGGCCCAGGCGTCGGCGAGCCGGCTCCACGCGGACGTCCCCGCGGGACTCGACCTGCTCGCCGCCGACTGGACGGGACAGGCCCACGACGCGCACCGGGACGCGACGCTGAACACCTACCAGCCACCCCTGGCCGCCTTGCAGGACCATGCCCAGAACCTGGCCTACAAGGACCTGCAGAGCCAGGATGCGCAGCGGCGGTTCCACGACCGCATGGTGATCATCCTCGGCTGGGCGTTCATGGTGCTCTCGGTGTTGATGGCCATGGTCGGGTTCAACTTCATGTTCGCCGGAGCGGTCCTGCGGGGCATCGTTTGGCTGGGGGCCGCGTTCGTCTTCGCGACCGTCGGCGCCGTCAAGGCCCTGTACACCGACTGGCCGGAGTAGAACGCCGCGTCCGGCGACTATTCGATGCCTTGCTCGAGGGCGTAGCGCACCAGCTGTGCCTTGTTGTGCAGCCGCAGCTTGCCGAGCGTGTTCTGCACGTGGTTCTGGACGGTCCGGTGCGAGAGTACGAGACGCTCGGCGATCTCCCGGTACGTCAGGCCCGTCGCGACGAGGCGCAGGACCTCCGTCTCGCGGCCGGTCAGCCGGGGGGTGCCCCGCTCCGGTGAACCGCCGAGGCGGTGGTACTCACCCAGGACGAGGCCGGCCAGGCCGGGCGTGAAGACCGTCTCGCCGGCCGCCGCCGCCCGTATCGCCGTCATCACCTCGTCGAGCCGCGCGGACTTCACGAGATATCCGGTGGCGCCCGCGGTCATGGCCTCCAGAACATTTCGCTGCTCGCCACTCGCGGACAGGATGAGCACGTGGATCGAAGCGTCGGCGGCCAGCAGCCGGCGGGTGACCTCGGCGCCGGGCATGTCGGGCAGCTGGAGGTCGAGCAGTACGACGTCCGGACGGGTCGCGCGGACGAGCCGCAGCGCCTGCGCTCCATCGGCGGCGGTGCCCGCAAGGGTGAAGCCCCGCTCCGCCAGTTTCTCGGCGAGGCCATCGCGCCAGATCGGATGGTCGTCGACGACGAGCACCCGCGGCGGCTCGTCAGTCGCGCGGCACACGAAGCCCCACCTCGGTCCCTTTTCCCGGCGTGGAGATCACATCGGCCTCCCCGCCCACCTCATGGATCCGGCCGACGATCGACTGGGCGACCCCGATGCGGCCGGCCTCGACCGCCTGCGCGAGCCTGCTCGCCGCGAACCCCGTGCCGTCGTCGCGTACGGTCACGGTGACCGCTCCGCCCTCGTCCTCCAGCAGCACCCAGGCCCGGGCGTCCACGCCCGCGTGGCGGCGCGCGTTGCCGAGCGCCTCGCCGGCCGCGGCCGCCAGTGCCTCCGCGGTGGCGTACGGGAGCCACACCGCGTCCCCCGGACAGGAGACCGTGATCCGCCCGCCGGCAAGGGGCTCCAGCAACGTCCGCAGGTCCACCTGCCCGTCGCGACCGGGCGACGGCGCCCCCGTCACCAGCGATCGGAGCGCCTTCTCCTGTTCGGCGGCCAGCCTGGCGAGGTCGGCGGCCTCACCGCCGAGTTCCCGGCCCCGCATGCCGACCAACGCCAGAACCTGCAGGACCGAGTCGTGGATGTCGCGGGCGAGCCGCTCCCGTTCCGCCGTTGCCGCCTCCAGCCGGACGGCGCGATCCGCGGCGGTCTCCGCGCGGAGCACGAGGCGTACGACATGGCCGCCGACGATCCCGGCGATCAGGAGCAGCACGATCCCGTTGAACGTGTTCTGCGGCAGTGCCCGGCGCTCGAGCACGTCCGCGGCCGAGACCGCGGCCGCTCCGGCCAGCCCTGCCCACGGTCCGCCCGCGACGGCGCATGCCAGCACCGAGGCCGCCGCCCAGGAGACCGGCAGAGTGGCCGCACCGTGGTCGATCCGCGCGGCCGTCTCGACCCAGCGGGTGCCGATGACGATTAAGACCGCGACCACCACATCGGCGGCGGCGAGCCAGGCTCTTCGCTCCGGGGACCGCGCGTAGGCGACCGTCGTCGTCGCGGACCAGCCGGCCATGATTCCGAGAACAAGAATCCCGCCCGCGGGATGTGCGTACCGCCCGTAGTTCCCGAAGATCAGTACTCCGGCGTAGACGAGGGTCACAAGGCGGAATACCCCGACCGCCCGCCACATCTGCTCCACCACGGTTGTGACAGTAAAGGCCATTGCCCACCACGCGCGAGAGCGTTGATTCCCCCGTCGCGGTCCGGCACTCGCCCGGGCGGCCGCGAATCACGTGTCGACCCTGAACGGATCGTGTTCGGCCAGCAGCTTGTCCAGGCGCGCCTGGTCCACACGCCCGGAGACGGTGGCCTCTTCCTGCCGGTCTCGCACGCATTTGGCAAGCGTGAACGTGGAGGTCACCGCGTACAGCAGGGCGAGCCCGAGAAAGGCACGTATCCATCCGCCGACCGGCAGATAGGCGATGCCGATCACGCAGGCCGCCAATGACACGCCGAACGAGATGGCCGCCTGGACGAGGAATGCGGGGGTGGTGCTTGACTTGACCGTTGTGCTCATGCCGTCATCGTCACCTCCTACGGCCATCCGCACATGAGCAATAGTGCTCAACTCCGGCCGCCGGCGTGCCCGCCCGTGTGCCGCAGGGCGCGCTCGTGGTGCGGCGGCGCGATTAGCAACCACCCGGACATTTCGTCAGAACGACGGTCAGCGCGGGACAGCATGGCCGACATGACGGATCCGGGTCTAAGATCCCCATCCTACGGGCGGCCGGTCCCGTCTCGAATCGAGCGATATCACGGGTGATGGCACATGGAGCAGCGGAAAACGCCGGTTATGCGATTCGCGGAGCGCGCGATGACGAACGCACCGTCGTACGCGCGGCCCAGTGCCGAGAAGAGCGCCTCGTGACCGCGCCGGAGACCGAAGGCGCACATTCCGGCGCGGTGCCGCTGTACGGGCAGCGCTTCGAGGCCGACACCGAGGCGCTGTTCCGTGAGATGCGGCGCGACCACGGGCCGGTCGTGCCGGTCCTGCTCGAAAGCGGCGACCCCGCGTGGCTGGTCGTCGGCTACCGCGAGGCGCAGCGCGTCCTCTCCGACGGGCAGTTGTTCGCCCGTGACCCGTACCGCTGCCACGGCGCGGAGTACGTGCCACCGCAGGCCGTGGGTTACACGCCCGGCATGCTGATGTTCCTGGACGGGCAGGTGCACGCGCGCCGCGCCGGCGCGGTCGCCGCCGCGCTCGGCGAGGTGGACCAGTTCGGGCTGCGGGCCGACTGCGAGCGGTTCGCCGACCGGCTGATCGACTCCTTCGCCCCCGCCGGTGAGGTCGAGCTCATGGAGCAGTACGCGTACCGGATGCCGGTGCTCGTCATGGGCGGCATGCTCGGGCTGCCCGACTCCGAGCTGATGGGCGTCGCCCAGGACATGAAGACGATGAGTGACGGCCGCGAGGATGCCCTCGACGCGTACGTCCGGTTCATGGCGGTGATGACGAGTCTCATCGAGACCAAGCGCGCGCGGCCGGGGCGTGACGTCCTGTCCCGCCTGCTCGGCTACGCGACCGGAGTCACCGACGAGGAGCTGATCCAGGACATCCTCGTGGTGATCTCCGGCAGCCAGGAGAACACCGCCAACTGGATCGGCAACACGCTGCGTCTCATGCTGACCGACGACCGCTTCGCGCTGACCCTCTCGGGCGGCCGCCGCAGCGTCGGTCAGGCGCTGAACGAGGTGCTGTGGGAGGACACGCCGGTGAAGGCCACCCCGGGCCGCTGGGCGACCGGTGACACCGAGCTCGGCGGCCAGAGCATCCGGGCCGGCGACGTGATGATCGTCGGGCTGGCCGGCGCCAACGCCGACCCGCGGGTACGGCCCGCCGTCCACGGTGACTCGGGCGGGAACCACGCCCACCTCGCGTTCGGCACCGGCGACCACGGATGCCCCCACCCGGCACCGGAACTCGCCGAGGTCATCGCGCATACGGCCATCGAGGTGCTGCTCGACCGGCTCCCGGACCTGCGCCTCGCGGTTCCGGAGGACGAGCTCGAATGGCGGCCCGCCCTCCACGTCCGCGGCCTGTCAGTGCTGCCGGTGAGCTTCACGCCCGCGTACGTCATCGAGGGCGGCTGACCGGCGTACGGCCCGGCGGCCGTACGCGCGTCCGTTCACCCGGCGGGCCGGTCGGCGTACATCGGGCTGAACTCGGCGGGTAGGGCGATCAGTCCGCGCATCCACACGGACGGACGCCATTCGAGCTCATGCGCGGGCACCGCCAGCACGATGTCCGGGAGCCGGTCGACGAGCACCTCGATCGCGGTCTGGACGATGGCCTCGGCGATCTCGCGCGCGGGCTGCGGGCATCCGTGGAGGCCATGGCTGAACGACATGTAGGCCTGGTTTCCGGACGCGTGCGCGTACGAGGCGGGCCGTACCTGTGAATCGGCGTTGGCCGCCGCCAGCCCGAGCACGACCACCTCGCCCTTGCGGATGTGCCGGCCGCCCAGCCGTGTGTCCTGGATGACCCACCGGCCGACGAAGTTCTGGGTCGGCGTCTCCTCCCACAGCACCTCGTTCAGCGCCTGGCCGACGCTGCGGCGGCCACCGGACAGGTTCAGCGCGAACCGGTCGTCGGTGAGCATCAGCCTCAGCGTGTTGCCCATCCAGTCCGCGGTCGTCAGCTGTGCCGCACCCATCGTGAGGAACAGGTCCGACGGGATCTCCTCCGGCGGCAGCCCCGCGGGATGGGCCAGCAGCCGGGACGGGTAGTCCGCGCCGGGTCGCGCCTGCTTCTCCTCGACGAGCCGCCGCATCCGTGCGACCACGCGCTGGTGCGCCCGTACGGCCTCCTCCCCCTCGTCGGCAGAGGCGGCGATGTCCGCGGCCAGGCTCGGCGCGTCGGCCTCGGACAGGCCGAACAGCCGCGCGATGGCCAGCACCGGCAGGCGGAGTGCGTACTGCGCCATCAGGTCGGCCCTGCCGCTCTCGGCGAAGGTGTCGATGAGCTGGTCGGCGATGCGCTCGACCTGGTTCCGCAGCTCGAACTGGTCGACCGCGGCGAGAGCGTCGCTGAGCGCGCCACCGCGCCGCCGATGCTCCTCCCCTTCGGTGAACACCGAGCACGGCTGGTACTCGGCGTACGGTCGCAGCGCCCAGTCCGCGGGGATGTCCTTCCAGGCGTTCCAGCGGCGGGAGTCACGCCCGAAGATCTGGGGATTGCTCGTGACGTGGTGCACCTCGCGGTAGCCCAGCACCAGCCACGCCGGTACGTCGCCCTCGAGCAGGACCGGCGCCACCGGCCCGTGCTCGCGCCTGATCTCCCGGTAGATCGCGGCCGGATCGCTCTGGAACCGCGGCCCGTACAGCCGTACTAAGCCGTCGCCCGCGCTCGGCGCGCCGGGGCGTTCATGCATGTTCTCGACCATTCGTCATCACCCGTGGTACCTGATCGCTCAGGGGAAGGAACGTCCGCCCGCGCGCCGTGGTCAGTGCGCGCCCTCCAGCGCGGTGGACAGTCTGTAGAGGTGGTTCACGAGCGTGATCAGCACGGCCTTGCCGGACTCGCGCTCGCGGGCGTCACAGTCGATCAGCGGCACGTCGTCGGACAGGTCGAGCGCCTTCCGCAGGTCCTCCAGCTCGGGCATCGGTCCGCCGAAGTGGTTGCGGGCCACGATGAACGGCATGCCGTGGTGCTCCAGACGGTCGATGGCATACCAGGAGTCCTCCACCCGGCGGGTGTCCACGAGCACGACGGCGCCGAGGGTGCCGGAGAACAGCCGGTCCCACAGGAACCAGAACCGCTGCTGCCCGGGAGCGCCGAAGAGGTAGAGGACCATCTCGTTGTTCAGGCTGATGCGCCCGAAGTCGAAGGCGACGGTGGTCGTCGTCTTGTCCTGAACGTCTCCCGCGTCATCGATGCCGACGCCCGCCCGCGTCATCGTCTCCTCGGTGCTCAGCGGCCGGATCTCGCTGACCGAGCGGACCAGCGTCGTCTTTCCCACGCCGAATCCGCCGACGATCACGATCTTCAGTCCGTCACTGGCGGTGCTCCGCAACGGCGTACGTGCGGCCTGGTCAGAGCTTTTCAAGTCCAAGGAGCACCTGCTTCAGGGTCGCGGGATCAGGGAGCTTTTCCTTGACGGGAGCCGTGGACGGATGCCGCGCGGTGATCCGGCCGGTGTCGAGCAGGTCGCACAGCAGGATCTTCACCACGCTCACCGGCAGACCGAGCTCCGCGGAGATCTCCACCACCGCCGTCGGGCTGTGGCACATTCTCAGGATCCTGACGTGCTCGGACTGCATGCCCGGCGTGGGATCGCACTCGCTGACGATCAGGGAGACGAGGTCGATCGAGCTCTCGTCCACGCTGCTGCGCCCACCCGTGACGATGTACAGCCGGTCCGGGTTCTCCTTGTCGAGGGGCCGTGAGGTCATCGCGCGCCGGCGTCCTGCTCGGCCTGCCTCGGCTGGGCTATGAGGTACTCCCCGAGCTGTTCGACCAGTTCGTGCATGTTGTGCCCGATCAGGCCGACATCGGCCTCGTCCGAGGCCACGACGGCGAGGTGGGCGCCTTCGCCGGCCTCCACGATGAACAGCAGGCCACCGTGGAACTCCGTCATGGACTGCCGGAGTCCCCCGGTGCCGTCCCCGAACTCCGCGGACGCACCGTAGGACAGGCTCTGGATTCCGGAGGCGATGGCGGCCAGCTGGTCGGCCTTGTCGATGTTCAGCCCGTTCGTGTGACAGAGCTTGAGACCGTCCTTCGACAGCACCAGGGCGTGCCGGGTCTCGGGCGTCCTCTCGAGGAGGTTCTGCAGCAGCCAGTCGAGGTCACGTTCTGTGGTCTTCATCGGGTTCTCGGGGCGATCGTCCGGTGTCGTGCCGGAGGCTCGGCCCCTGCCTCCAATCTCTTGTTACGTGAGTACGTCCTGGCAGGGATAACCGAGGTCATCAGGCGTCGTCGGGCGCCGGCGCGGGTACCCCGCCGCCCGCACCACCGCGGCGGCCGGCCTCGCGGAATGCCCGGAACCTCTCGCCCGGGTCGGTCGCGGGCTTGGCGGGCGCCGCGGGCTCGGCGTCTGCCGCGGCCGCGCTCCGCGGTGCCGCCGCCAGCGTCTCGCCCCGGCGACGCCTCGGCAGCCCGGCGATCACCTCTCCCGTACCGGTGGGGCCGCCGGCCTCCTTGTCCGCGAGGGGATCGGCGTCCCACCGCGCGGAGTCCGGTTCGGACGCCGTCAGGCCGACCGGCGTGGCGTCCGGGGTCACGGTCGCGCCGTCCTCCGCCTCGGCGGGGGACGGCACCTCCGTGGCCGGCTCGGTCACGGGTGCCGCGCCGGCCACCCGGGCGGCGACGCCCGAGGCGCGGGAGGCGGCCGGAGCGGTGCCCGGCCTGCCCTGCGTGATCAGCTGCCGCGGGATCAGGACCACGACGCCGGTGCCTCCTCGTGAGGACGGCCGGAACGAGACGGTCATCCCGTGCTTACGCGCCAGGCAGCCGACCACGGCCAGGCCGAGCCTGGTGCCGGACAGCGTGGTCAGGTCCAGCGCCTCCGACGACACCGTGCGCTCGGCGCGCTCCAGCGCCGAGGGGCTCATCGTCAGCCCGCCGTCCTCGATCGTGACGACGACGCCCGCGTAGACCTCCTCCACGTACACGTGCACGTCCTCGGAGGGAGGCGAGAAGCTCGTCGCGTTGTCCATCAACTCCGCGAGCGCGTGCATCACGCCCTCGGCGGCGTACCCGGCGATCGCGACCGTGCTGGTGGAGTGGATGCGCACCCGCTGGTAGGCGCTGATCCGGCCGACCGCGCCGCGCAGGACGCTCTCCATCACGATCGGCTTGGTCCAGCGGCGGCCGGAGCGGGCGCCGGTCAGCACGGCGATGCTGTCGGCCAGACGGCCGGCCTGGGCGGTGCTGTGGTCCAGTCTCAGCAGGTCGCCGAGGACCTCTTCGTCGTGCCGGTTCTCCATCTCGCGCAGGTCCGCGAGCATGCTGGTGGCCAGCGCCTGTACGCGGCCGGCCGCGTTCGCACAGGCCGACATGGCGGCCGCGCGCATCCGCTCCCCCCTGCCGACCGCGTCGACCAGGGTCTGCAGGATGCGCAACTGTGGGTCGGAGTCCGGCTGCTCGACCTCGGCCAGCGCGGTGTCCCCCGACGCTCCGGAGCGCAGCCGCTTCACGACCGCGGGCAACGTGTCGTCGGCCAGCCGCATGAGCTCCGCCTCTGTCGTCGTCACGCGCTCGCGGAGCCGGCGGGCGGACTCGAAGGCATAGGCGGCGACGGTGACGGCGGCGCAGACGACGAGCGCCGCGACACCGACACAGGCGGTCACGACTCCGCGCTCCGCCGCGGGTACGGCGAACGTCGTGCCGAGCCAGGCGGCACCTGTGACGATCACCGTGGCCAGCAGGATGAGCCGGGCTCGGTCCATGGCCGGGCGGTCCGCTCGCCGCCGGACTGAAGCTTGTGCTGACATCGATCAGGTCCTCATCGGCGGTTGGGTACGGGGTCTGCGCCACGCGCGCCGTGGCCCGCTCCGAGCGACGGAACGCGACCGGCTCGGGCGGTGGCCGGGAGGCCGGCACACACGGTTCGCGCGCCGGCCGGACCGTACGCGGTGATCTCCAAAGGTCGTCGTGCCTGTCCAGTGGCAGTTCTCGGCTTTTTCGGCTTCATTTCCCGTCACAGCGATGACGGCTCGCCGCGACTCGATCCACATGTACGTGGACGTGGGTGGGGAGCACGGCCGGGGAATCGCGCGCTCGGCCGGTTCGGAAAAGCGCATGGGCGTCCCGGAGAAACGGAAGGGCCGTTCTTTGCCGGAGTTCTCAGGTCGACCATTCGCCATCACCCGTGATGCTTGCTCGCCAAAAGACGGGTCGTCTGCCCGTAAAACGGGCATCTTAGACCTCCGCCAGTTGCATCGGCGAGCGTTCGACGGATTGACCTTCGTTCTGACGAAAAGTCTGGTCAGCGGCACTACGGACGTCAATGCGCGGGACGGCGCAAGCCGAAGTCGCCCTCGTCGCCGCCTGTTCATGCCGGTCCTGCTGGACAGGGTCCGACCTGGCTTTTCGCTGAGCGCGGCGGCTCGGGCCCGGCCAGTATCGCAGGCGATCGAGCCGATGGCGATCCTCATCCGCAACCCCGGTCGCCCCGGATGATCACGCGTCGGGTCAAGATCATCGAGGTCGGCCACGGCGGCTCCGGCTTCGCCACGGGGCCGAAAGTGGACATCCGGCTCGTCTCTGTGGCCGTCGCGGCAGAGCGTGCGCTGAGGCCCTCGCGGCATAGGTCCCGACCCGGCGTTCGCCTTCGCCCGACGTGGTCGCGGCGGGCCCGCCGCGGCTGCCATGCCCCGGCCGGATCCGCGGTGATCCGGCGGTCTCCCCAGGTCGGACGGTCGAGCGGCTGCTGCCGGACCGGCGAGAGCCGCATCCGAAAATAATCAAATGTAGCTTTTTGGGAGTTCTGCGCCCATCATTGCGGAGGTTCGTCGGCCCCGCATCTCCCCGCCAGGAGGCGTCGTGCGCTTTTCACTGTTCCGCCAGCCCAGAAAAGTGTTCCTCTGGATCGCCGTACTCGGCCTGACCATTTCTGTCAGCTCAGCCGTCCGCGCCGACACGACGCCCGCCCGCACGGCGGCACCCGCCGCCGCCGCCGCGCACCGTGTGCTGTTCGACAACACCAAGGCCGAAACGGCCGGCAACGCCGACTGGATCATCGGCACCAGCCAGCCCGACCCGCTGGGGCAGGACTCGACCCCGAACGCCGAGACCGACTGGACCGGCGCTCTGTCCTCCTGGGGCGTGGCGCTGCAGAAGACCGGTCAGTACAGCCTGAAGACGCTGCCGGCCGGCAACACGATCACCTATGGGAACACCTCGAGCGCCCTGGACCTGTCCAACTTCGACTCGTTCGTGCTGCCCGAGCCCAACGTCCAGCTGAGCTCGGCGGAGAAGACCGCGGTCATGCGGTTCGTCCAGAACGGCGGCGGGCTCTTTCTCATCTCCGACCACACCGGCAGCGACCGCGACAACGACGGCTGGGACTCCCCCAAGGTCATCAGTGACCTGCTCACCGCCAACGGCGTCGACAACACCGATCCGTTCGGCTTCTCGGTCGACAGCCTGAACATCACCACCGACAATCCGGTCGCGATCCGCGACGGCTCCAACCCGATCATCAACGGCCCGTTCGGCACGGTGAGAGGGAGCATTCTGCGGAACGGCACCACCTTCACCCTGCACCCCGCCGACAACGCGAACGTGAAGGGCCTGGTGTACCTGACCACCGCGACGCCCTCGGGCAACACGGGGGCCTTCCTCGTCAGCAGCACGTTCGGCAGCGGCCGGGTCGCCATCTGGGGTGACAGCTCCACCATCGACGACGGCACCGGGCAGTCGGGCAACACCCTGTACGACGGCTGGAACGACCCCGCGGGGACCGACGCCGCGATCGCGCTGAACACGACCGCCTGGCTCACCGGCGGTTCCACCGGCACGCCCGGCGGGGTCGGCGTCACCAATCCCGGAGCCCAGACCGGGACGGTCGGCACCGCCGCACGTCTGCAGATCTCCGCCTCCGACGGAGCCGGCGGCACCCTGTCCTACCGGGCCACCGGCCTGCCGTCGGGCCTGTCCGTCAACGCCTCGACCGGGCTGATCTCCGGTACGCCCACCACCGCCGGGACGAGCCAGGTCACGGTCACCGCGACCGACTCCACGGGACCATCCGGGTCGGCGTCGTTCACCTGGACGATCAGCGGCGCGGGAGGCGGCGGGACGCAGTTGCTCGGCAACCCGGGCTTCGAGACCGGCACTGCGGCGCCTTGGACCGGCACCGCCAAGGTCATCTACAGCGGGACCAAGGAACCGGCGCGGTCCGGAGCCTGGGACGCCTGGCTCGACGGCTACGGCACGACCACCACCGACACGCTGAGCCAGCAGGTCACCATCCCCTCCAGTGCCCGCTCCGCGACGCTCTCCTACTGGCTCCACGTCGACACGGCCGAGACCGGCACCACGGCGTACGACACGCTGAAGGTCCAGCTCGTGAACGGGTCCGGTACGGTCCTGGCGACCCTCGCCACCTACTCCAACCTCGACCATGTCACCGGCTACGCGCAGCACAGCGTCAGCCTGAACGGCTACGTCGGCCAGACCGTCACGCTGAGGTTCACCGGCACCGAAGGCACGCAGAAGCAGACCTCGTTCGTCCTCGACGACACCGCCCTCACGACCTCCTGACAGCTCGCCGGACCTGGCCGACCGTGGCGCCGCTATCCGAGTGCGTGGTCGCGGGCATAGCGGATCGCGGCGACGCGGTCGGCCGAGCCGGTCTTGGCGAAGATCCGATTGATGTGGCTCTTGACGGTGTGGGCGCTGAGGCAGAGGTCGGCCGCGATATCGGGGTTGGTCATGCCTCGGGCGATCATCGCGAGGATCTCCGCCTCGCGCCGCGTCAACCCGTCGGGGAGCCTCCGCGGGCGTCTCTGCGGTCCCGCGGCCGCGACCAGCGCGGCCTGGACGCCGGGGTCGAGGACCGAAAGGCCGGTGGCGGCGCTGCGCAGCGCCTGGGCGATGTGTTCTCGGCTGGCGTCCTTGGTGAGGTAGCTGCGGGCGCCGGCGCGCAGGGCGGCGAGGACCGACGAGTCGTCGGCGTACGTCGTCAGGACCACGATCGCGACGTCGGGGTGGCTCTGGGTCAGCCGGCGCGTGGTCTCGATTCCGTCGAGTACGGGCATGTGGAGATCGAGAAGGATCGCGTCGGGATGCTCGGCGGCGACCGCGTCGAGAGCGGCCTGGCCGTCGGCCGCGGCGGCCACCACCTCGATGTCGGGGAGCAGGCCGAGCAGCACGACGAGCCCCTCACGCACGCTGGCCTGGTCGTCGGCGACGACGATCCGCAGCGGTGTGGGCCGCCCGGTCACCGCGGGACCTTCGCCATGACGACCCAGTCGTTCCCGTTCCGCCCGGCGCTCAGTGTGCCGTCGAGGAGAAGGAGGCGTTCGCGCATTCCGGTCAGCCCGTACCCGGCGTTCGCCGTGGCGAGTCCTCCTTCGCGGTCGCCATCACCGCCCAGGGGGTTGACCACCACGAGGCTGGTGTCGGCGTCGGCGTAGTCGAGCCGCATCTCGACGGGCTGGTTCGGGGCGTGCTTGGCCGTGTTGACCAGCGCCTCCTGGGCGATGCGGGCGAGCGCGAGGCCGGCGTCGGGCGGCAGCGGGCGCGGCACGCCCTTGACCTCGAAGGTCACTCGTGCGTCGTGACGGAGCCGATGGTCCGCGCTCAGCCTCTCCAGTCCCTCCGGGAGCGGCAAGGTCTCCCCACGGAGGGCCTGTACGGCCCGGCGGGTCTCGCTGAGCCCGTCGGCGGCCATCCGGTGGGCCTGGTCCAGGCGCTCGACCGCCTGTGCCACGTCGTTCCGGTCGGTGAGAACGGCCCGGGTGAGCTGGATGTGGACCCCCAGCGCACCGAGTGAGTGAGCGAGCACATCGTGGATCTCGCGGGCGATACGTGCGCGTTCTTCCAGGGCCGCGACCGCGGCCTGCTCTTCGCGAAGCCGCTCGGACTTGGCGAGCAGGGCGGCCGACTGGTCGGCCCGTACGCGATGAGTGCGCCGGTTGAACCCCATCAGGAGGGCGACGAGCAGGTAGCCGGGGTACTCGACCGTGACCCAGGCGGTCGCGCCGAGTGCCAGCCCCGCCGCCTCGATCGCGGCCACACCCAGCCCCACGACGATCCACCCGGCCGCCAGGCTCGTGCCGCTTCCCGCCGACAGCGCCGCGATGACGCTCAGCACGATGAAGTTCCCGCCCCCCGGTGTCGCCGATGCCACGCCGCACATGACGGTGATGGCCCCGAGGACGTACGGCAGCAGGAAGGCGTAGCGCCCGCCCGAGGTCGCCGGCCGGTCGGCGAGGGCCCACACGACCATGAGGACGGCCGTGACGGTGAACACGGCGATCTGTACGGCGACATCGGCGGTACCGGGTCCGTGGGCGGCGAAGGTGAAGACGCCGACGAGGACGAACCCGACCGCCCGCGCCGTCAGGTTCGCGACCCGCAGCATCCCCCGATTGCCGCTCACGGCCTGGCGGAGATCGCGCGACGCGATGTCACTCACGGGACGCCTCCTTCCGCCGCCCTGGCCGGCCTCCGGGCGTGGCAGGACCGACGGTAACGCAGCGGACCTCCTGGTCCCGGCCCCCCAGGGTGGATTCGCGGTATGAGATTCCGCGCCGCGGCTCATACCGGGCTCATACCGGGGACCCCCGCGAATCAGCCCGGCGGGCTGACGATCCCGCCCGCCGCCCGGGACGACGCTGGAGCCCGGCAGAACCGACCGGAGGAGTCCCCCAGATGTCACCTTTTCCCGCCGTCCGCCCGCGGAGCCGGCCGGCCTCCGGCGGTCGGCCGGCCTCCGGCGGTCGGCCGGCGACGGCCCTGCGCCGGCTGCGCTGGCCGGTGGTGATCGTCTGGGTTCTCGCCGTCGTCCTGCTCGACCCGCTGGCCGGCAGCCTGTCCAAAGTCACCGACGACAGCGCCTCGGCGTACCTGCCGTCCTCGGCGCCCTCCACGCGAGTCGCCCTGCTCCAAGGCGCCGCCCGGCACGGCCAGCCCGAGAGCGGCCAGGCGACCGTGGTGTTCGCCCGCGACGGTGGCCTGACGGGCGCGGACCTGGCGGCGGTCGCCTCGGCGCATGCCGCCGTGGGAGGCCTGGTCGGCCGGGTCGGCGGGCTGAGCGCGCCCGGTACGCCGCAGCGGTCGGCCGACGGGCGAGCGGAGGAGTTCACGGCGACCATCACGACACCGGCCCACGGCTCGTCCAGCGCCGCGGTGCGGGCGGTCCGGCGGGCCGTCGGCGGGGCGGCGAACCGCGGCGGCCTGCGGGTCGCGGTGACCGGGTCGGCCGCGGTGACCGCCGACGGCGGCATCGGGAACACGGCCCCCTTGCTGTTCACGGCCCTGGCGATCGTGGCGCTCATCCTCCTGCTCGTCTACCGGAGCCCGGTGCTGTGGCTCCTTCCCCTGGGCGCGGCGGTCGCGGCACGCGATGTCGCCAAGGTCGCCGCCCACGGCCTCGCCGGGGCGGGGCTGACCGTGAGCTCGCTGTCGACCTCGATCCTCGGCGTGCTGGTCCTGGGCGCGGCCAGCGACTACGCGCTCCTGCTCATCCACCGCTACCGGGAGGAGCTGCGGCACGGTGCGGCCACCGAGGACGCGATGGCGGCCGCGCTGCGTCGTACGCTGCCGACCCTGGCCGCCTCCGCCGCGACGATCACGGCCGGCCTGCTCTGCCTCCTGGCGGCGGAGTCGACCTCCCTGCGCGGCCTCGGCCCGGTCGGCGCCGTCGGCATCATCGCCGCCCTGCTCGCCGAGACCACGCTGCTTCCCGCGCTGCTCCTCCTCTTCGGGCGTGCGGCCGTCTGGCCACGGATCCCCCGCGAAGGCAGGCCTGGACGCGAGATGTCCCGCTTCTGGTCGGGCATGGGCACCCGGATCGCCCGGCATCCCGTACGTATCGCCCTCGCCTCCGTACTGCTGCTCGGAGCCGCATGCGCCGGGCTCGCCACCGTGCGGACCGACAACGATCCGGTGGCCGTCGTGAAGGGTCATCCGGGCAGCGTGATCGGCGCGCGGTTGCTCGCGGAGCACTATCCGGCCGGCGACATCGCCCCCCTCGTCCTTCTCGTCCCGCCGGGCGAGGCGGACACCGCCGCCGAGACGGCACGGACCACACCGGACGTCTTCTCGGTCACGGCGGGAACGCCGGCCGGACGTTACGCCGGCTATTCGGTCAGCCTGTCGGTCCCTCCCTACGGCGCGAAGGGGTCCGCGGCGGTCCAGGACCTGCGCGACCGGCTCGACCGTTCCGCACCGGGCTCACTGGTCGGAGGGGATCCGGCCGTCCAGTACGACACCACACGGGCGGCCCACCGCGACGCTCTCGTGCTCATCCCGCTCGTGCTCGTCGTGATCCTCATCGTCATCGCCCTGCTGCTGCGCGCGATCGTCGCGCCGCTGGTGCTGGTCATCACGACGGCGCTCAGCTTCGCGGCCTCTTTCGGGCTGTCGAGCCTGCTCTGGCGCTACGTGCTCGGCTTCTCCGGCATCGAGGCACAGCTTCCGCTCTACATCTTCGTCTTCCTCGTCGCGCTCGGCGTCGACTACAACATCTTCCTCAGCGCCCGCATCCGCGAGGAGGCCCGGCACGGCGGCACCCGGCAGGGCATTCTTCGTGGACTCGGCGTCACCGGAGGCGTCATCACCGCCGCCGGCACGTCCTGGGAGGCACCTTCGCCGCCCTCGCCCAGCTCCCGTCCGCCCCCATCGCCGAGGTCGGAATCGCCGTCGCCCTCGGTGTCCTGCTCGACACCCTGCTGGTCCGCACCGTACTCGTCCCCGCCGGCCTGCTCATTCTCGGAGAACGCGCCTGGTGGCCCGCGCGACCCTCAGGACCCGGCCAGAGGCGATGACCACGACCATCCACGTCAGGTCGCCGTGGCGAGCCGTCGCAGGGCCAGTTCCGCCAGGAGCGCGGCACCGTCGGTCAGGACCGCGTCGTCGAAGACCGCGTTCGGCGCGTGGTTGTTCGGAGCGGTACGCGGATCGCGGTCCGGCGGGCACGCGCCGAGGTGAAGGATCGCTCCGGGCACCTCCCGCAGGACGAAGGAGAAGTCCTCGGCCGCCGCGATGGGGGCCGGCATCCAATGGAACCGCTCCGCGCCGTACAGCTCGCTCACGGTGGACGCGACGAGCTCCGCCTCGGCGTCGGCGTTGACCGTCACCGGGTAACCGAACGTCTCCTCCAGGGTCACGGTGAGGCCGTGGGCGGCGGCAATGCCGGACACCAGGTCGTGTACACCCGTGCGGACACGTTCTCGCGCCTCGGTGGAGAAGGAGCGCATGGTGACACCGAGCCGCGCCTCGGCCGGGATGGTGCCGGACACGGTACCCGCGTTGAAGGCGCCGACGGTGATCACCACCGGGTCGAAGACGTTGAAGGTCCTCGTCACGAAGGTCTGGAGGGCGAGGACCATCGCACTCGCCACCGGGATCGGGTCCTTGGCCAGGTGCGGCATGGAGCCGTGGCCGCCCGCGCCGGCCACCGTCACCTTCAGGTCGTCGGTGGCCGACATGATCGGGCCACGTCGCGTACGGAACACCCCGTGAGGTGTGCCCGCGGAGTTCACATGGATGGCGTACGCGGCGACGGGTCGCTCGCCGACGGCCTCCAGCACCCCTTCCTCGATCATGTGGCGTGCGCCGGCATGACCCTCCTCACCCGGCTGGAACATGAAGACGACGCTCCCGGCGAAGTCCGTGCCCGAGAGGAGACGTGCCGCGCCCACGAGCATCGCGGTGTGCAGGTCATGTCCGCACGCGTGCATCCGGCCCTCGATCTCGGACGCGTACGGGAGGCCGGTCCGCTCGGTCAGCGGCAGCGCGTCCATGTCGCCACGCAACAGCACGGCCGGGCCCGGCGCCGGGCCGCGCAGCACCGCCGTCACCGAGGACAGCTTCGCGCCTTCGGTGATCTCCACCGGGAGCCCGTCCAGGGCCGCGAGCACCTTCTCCCGTGTGCGCGGCAGCTCCAGGCCCAGTTCGGGCTCCCGGTGCAGGGCGCGCCGGAGGCGTACGAGGTCCTCGTGCAGATCCGCGGTGGTGACGATATGAGCCCCCATCGGCTCAGGCCGCCAGGATCTTGGCGAACTCGGCCGGGCCGGCCAGGTGCGGGAAGTGGCCGCCGCCCGGGAGCACGGTGACGGTGACACCGGGCAGCAGCGACTCCAGCCAGTCGCGGTACGCCGGCGCGAGGTCGTTCCCGGCGACATGGTGGTACGGGACGCCGCGCGCGTAAATGGTGGCCAGCTCGCGGGCGCGGCGGTCGTCGAGTTGCCCGGCCGGACCGGTCATGAGTTCGGCCCAGTACCCGAGGAGGAGGTCCTGACGAGGTGTGGTGGCCGTACGAACGAGCTCACGGGCGGCGGGCGGCAGCTCTTCGATGCCCATCCCGGACAGCAGGCTCTCCCAGACCCGCAGATAGCCGGGGCTCCGCAGCGCCGGTTCGGACCGGCGCAGCAGGGCGGCGAAGGCACCGGCCCACAACGGCTGATCCACGTTGATCACGCCGCGGACCGGATAGGCGGCGGCGTAGCTCGTGGCGAGCGCGCCTCCGTACGAGTGACCGACGACGACCGGCGCGTCGAGCCCGGCCTCGTCCACGGCGTCGTGCACGATCGCGGCGATCTCGTCGAGAGGGTAGGTCGCGCGCGGCGGGGACTCCCCGTGGCCGGGCAGGTCGAAACACACGGTGCGCCGCCCGGGGTCGACGACGGCCAGCTCGCGCAGGGCGGGACCCCACTGCCGCCGGTCATAGCTCAGGCCGTGCAGCAGGACCAGCGGCGGGCGGTCGTCGTCGGTGCCGTGACTGTCGGAGGCGAGCTCACCGAAGTCCGTGGTCATGGGGGTCTCCCGTCGATCGAGGTCTCGTCAGGGAGGCGTAACTCCGGGGTGAACGATCCGTACGTGGCGCCGGTCACACGTTCCAGCGGGCCGGACCGCCGGGGGCCGGCTGGTAGCGCGGGAACCGCCCGGTGCGCAGCGACGCCCGCAGATGGGCGCCGGCCAGCGGCGCGGCCGACTCGACTCTCCGTACGGCCGCCCACAGCGCACGGGTGGCGTTGACGCGGGCGCGTTCGGCCTCGTCGGGAGCGGTGCGCTGCCGGCCGCCCCGCCCGCCGGCCCGCCGTAGCTCGGCCACCAGAGCGGCGCGTTCGGCCTCCACCGTGGCCGCGCGGCCGGCGTCACCGGCCCGGTCCGCCGACTCCAGCCGCTCCTCCAGCGCCGCGAGCCGCTGCCGGTAGGCGCGCCGGGCGGTGTCGTCGAGCACCGGATCACCGGCCGGCACGTGCAGGCCGGCTCCGCCCGCGACGAGGTCGAGCGCCGCGATCTCCCGGCCCGGCGCGGCGAGCAGGGACCTCAGGTAGTGCATTCCGCGCAGGTCGCGCAGCCGGGCCGTCTCGGCGCCGGCTTCGAGCAGCCAGTCGTCACCGTCGCGGATCAGCCGCCACTCGCCCTCCGGTGGACCGAGCGTGGACGTGAACCCGTCCATGCCCAGACGCCGGGCGATCGAACGGGCGCGGGCGAGGTCTTCGGCGGCACCGGCCTGGTCGCCTACGGACCGCGCGCGGGCGGCCAGGGTGCGGGCGAGCCACGGCAGGGCACCGGCTCGCTCCTCGATCGCGATGGCGGCGTCCAGGTGGCGGACGGCATCGCCCGGCCGGCCGAGGTGGGCTGCCAGCCGGCCCAGGTAGTCGTCGACCGGCCCGGTGATCGTGTTGGCCCCGCCCCAGACGACCAGGCGTCCCGCGTACGGCAGCAGGGCCCCGTACAGGGCCTGGGCCGCCGCCGGCTCGCCCACCTGCGACGCGACGACCGCCAGGTCGGCCACGGCGCCGATCCACCGCGGACCGGATCCGGCGAGCACGCTCGGCAGGAGCCGCTCCAGCTCCAGTCCGGCCTCGACCTCGCGACCGGACTCGAGCAGGGACCGGGCGGCCATGGCCTCGTAGAAATGGCCGGGCCTGCGCCGGGCCTGGTCCTGCCAGGGGGCGACGAGCGACGTGTGGTCGCCGCGCAGCGCGGCGACGGCACCTCGCAGCGAGCCGACCAGGCGTTCGGTGTCGGCCAGCCCGACCCGCCGCCCGCGCTCGGCGACCTCTGCCGTGAGCGCCTCCGCGACGTCGAACCTGCCGCGCACGGTCGCCAGCATCGCCTGCCGGGCGGACACCACCACCGCCGTCTCGGCGTCACCGGCCAGCTCGCCGGCGCGGGCGTACGCGGTGAGCGCCGCCTCGGCGGCCTCCAGGTCCGCCAGCTCCGCGAGGGCGGTGAACCTCCAGAACAGCCCGCGCCGCTCGGCGACGTCGTCGCCCGCGCGCCGGGCCAGCTCGACGATCTCCGACGCGGCGGTGAGGCGCTCACGGGCCGCGGCCGGGTCCCACAACGCGTGCAGGCCGGAGTCCCGGACCTCGGCGAGCGTGCCGGGCGCGCCGCTCGCCCGTGCGAGCGCGACCGCCTCCTCGACCAGCGCGCGGCGGCGGGCCCCGGCCGACGGGTCGCCCAGCAGCTCACGGCCGAGACGGGCCAGAACCCGTGCCCTGACCTCGGGCGGCAGGGACCGGCCGGCCGCCTCTTCCAGCAGGCGGAGCAGGCCGACGTCGAGCTCGAGGAAGCCCGACCGCGACGGTGCCGTCAGCGCCAGCCGCACCACGGCGCCGGGGCCGTCCAGACCGGCGACCTCATCGGCGAACGCGAGCGCCGCACCGGGCAGACCTCCGGAGACGAGCCACAGCGCGTGCACCGCCTCGGCGGACAGGCCGGGGACGAGCGCGGCGAGCTCGGGTTCGGCCAGTCCGCCGAGCCGGAGCTCGGATCCCAGCCCCAGCGGTTCCTCCGCGGTCGCCACGACCATGACGGGGCCCGAACCGAGCCGGGGCACCAGGAACGCCAGCGACTCCACCGCGTCCGCGCCGGCCCGGTCGACGTCATCGACCACGACCAGGCGGGGCCCGCCACCGGCGTCCGCTCGCGCGCGGCGGTCGAGGTCCGGCCCTGAGCCCCCGGGCGATGGACCTGCCACGTCCAGCAGCTCTTCTCCGGTGGTCCGGCCCGGACCGTCGGACGTCCCCGCCACCCAGTGCACCGGGATGCCTCGTGCGCGGGCCAGGGCGGCGGACGCATGGACGAAGGCGCTCTTACCGGCCCCCGCCGGCCCGGTCACGACGAGATGGCCACCGGCCCCGGCCGCACCCTGCCGCAGCAGCCGTTCGACGGCGGCGAGCTCTCTGCGCCGGCCGATCAGTTTCACGCGCCCACAGCGTACCGACCGGCATCTCTACCGGTCAGGGCCGCCGCCGGCCCACGGCACCCGCGTACGAGAGCGGCAGGGGTGGGACGCCGCGATGACGCTCACGGCGGTGAGCTGCCGGCATCCGGATCCCGCATCGGGTCGGTCGGGATCGCGACGAGCAGGGACGTGCCCTCCCCGGGCGGGCTGGTCACCGAGATACGGCCGTTGAGCGCCTCGACGCGGTCCTTCAGGCCGACGAGGCCGGTTCCGCCCGAAAGATCGGCTCCGCCGCATCCGTCGTCGCGGATCGACAGCCGTACCGTCTCGTGTTGCAGGTCGAGGTCGACGCACACCTCGGAGGCGTGCGCGTGCTTGACGATGTTCGTCAGCCCTTCGGAGACGGTGTAGAAGACGGCGACCTCGACGCGTTCGGGGAGACGGCCCTTGACGCCGCCCATCCGCAGGCGCACGGGGATGGGCGAACGTCGCGCGAGCGAGCGTAGTGCCGGGGGCAGACCGGACCGCGTGAGGATCGGCGGGACGATGCCGCGGGAGACCTCCTGCAGGTCATCGAGGATGTCCGACAGATCGTGCACCAGGCCGTCCAGCAGTTCCCTGAGCGGTACCTGGTCGGGCCCGTCGGCGGCGTTGCGCAGCTTGAGAGCCAGGGTGACGAGCCGCTGCTGGGCTCCGTCGTGCAGGTCACGCTCGATGCGCCGCCGGCTCTCATCGGCGGCCGCGACGACGCGTGCGCGGGAGCTCAGAAGATCGCTGCGGCTCTGCGCGTTGGCGATCGCGCTACCCACCAGCCCCACGAACTCCTGCATCCGGTCCTCGGTGACGCCGTACGCCGGTTCCGCGTTGATGCAGTGGATGATCATTGCCCCCCACACGCGTCCCTCGACCTTCACCGGGCAGCCCACCACGCAGCGGAGGTTCATCAGGCGCGCCCAGTGGCCGATCGCGGTGGTGTTCCGCTCGTAGTCGTTCATTCGCGCCGGCCGCTCGGTGCTCCGCACGGTGCCGGTGACGGTGCCCTCCTCGATCGGCCAGTGCCCGTCGAGGGGCGGCATCACCTGGGGCACGCCCGGGTCGTTCCAGTACGCGACGACGTTGGCCGTGTCATCGGGCTCGAATCGGACGATCACGGTGTGAGCCGCGTCGAGCACATGGCCCACCTCGGCGGCGACGGCCGTGAAGACCTCCGAAGGCGAGCTCCCGCAGGCGACGAGCGTGGCGACACGGCGCAGGGCCCCCTGCATGTCCGCGACCTGCTGGAGCTTGGCCTGGCTCGCCGCGAGTGAGGCCACCATCGTGTTGAGCTGCCTCTTGAGGGCACCGACCTCGCCCGGCGACGCCTCCGGCGTCCTGGCCTCGGCACCGCTCTCTTCCCGGTCACCGGCCACGAGAACGACGCGACGCACCGGGCGGGCGATGACCCTTGTCACGTAGACGACGAGGAGGAAGATCAGCAGGATCGCGATCACCCCGGTCAGGGCCACGGCGACGGCGGTCTCGCGGCCGGTGACGGCCGAGCGTCGCTCGGCGGCGTCGGCGACCGCACGCTGGGTGTTCTCGAACGTGGTGCCCTGTTCACGCAGGGTCGCCAGACGCCGTGTCCCCTCCCCCCTCTGCAGTGCGGACCGCAGGATCGCGGACCGCGCCGAGAGCGGACTGTTCTGGGCCGTCGTCACGAGCGGGCCCAGATAGCCGCGCACGTAGGCGTCGTCGGCCTGGACGAGCCGCCGGGCGGCTGCAGCCTGACTCTTACTCCCCCGGAACGCCCCCACCTTGGCCTCCGCGGCGTCGAAGGCGGACCGGGCGGCATCGTATTCCCGCAGAGACTCCTGGTCGCCGACGAGGGCGAGGGTCTGGGAGTCGGCATCGAGGTCGAAGAGGAGTCGTTCCAGCCGACCGGCGGAGATGAGAGCCGCCGTGGAGTCGCGCGCGGCCGTGTCCGCGTCGCGCATCTCGGTGATCACCCGGGACAGGGCGCCGAAGGTGATGGCCGACAGCAGAGCCATCACGCCGCCCGCGAGGAGGATCCGGAACGCCGGCCCCCGGCGCCGGACGTACCTCAGCCCTTGTGCCAGTGCGCGCATTCTCACGGATCTTCCCGGCCGTCAACGACCTGGCGGGCCCGCACGAGGATCCTCTCCTTCTTGGCGGGGAGGGGGACGGACAGGCGGCCGGCCGCCGGGTCCAAGGCTCATCGAGGGACGAGTGATCGCGACTCCCCATCATCGAACGGTCACCCGAGCCCGGGTAATGCCGAAATGTTCCTCCATGCGGGACCTGCCGTGTATCGGCCGATCGGGCAGGTTGTTGCGCTCGATCCCGCCGTGCCACCGCAGGAACGGGCGGGATGCCGCCGGTCGCCCTCCCGCGCCCGGAGACGGCACGCCGAAGGACCATCGCGTACGGCTCGGTGCGCGGGAGTTCGTCGTCGCCGGCCCGGTGTTCCGGTCCGGCCGGTGTCATAAGGGCGTAACACCTGCCCGGACGGGGGATATGACGTTGCCGCCGATCTGCTAGCGCTGTCGCGGCTACCGGTCGACGTAGGCGATGGTCTGCGGGCCCTCCGGCAGGACGCACACCGATGCCCCGTCACCCGCCGCGGCCAGGGCGGCGGAGACGCTGTCGCCGACATCGTCACAGGACCGCAGGTGCGCAGTTCGCAGCGCCGCCTCGTCGAGGTACGGGCTGAACACCTGGACCGAGGCACGGGCCAGGATCCGGGCCAGGATCTGCACCTGCCACTGGTCCGGAACCGTCTCCGCGCGGGCGGCGATCCGCGCGAGCAGCTCTTCGGCCGACCCGGCCGACGCGAGCACCTCGCGGAACGACCCGTGATCGGGAAAACCGTCCCGGCACTCGGCCGCGCAGATGATCACACCACCGGGCCTGACGACCGAAGCGGCCGCCGACATGCCCTTCACCGCCTGGTAGAGATTCTGATCGAGCGGATAACCCGAATTGGACGTGACGACGACGTCGTACGACCGCGGCACCGGGACCATCGCGGTCTCCCGTACGCGCCGCCGCGCCGCCGCGTGCATGGCCAGGATCTCCCCTCCGAACGCGGCCACCACGCGCTGGCTCCTGTCGAGGATGACATCGAGGCCGAAGTCCACTCCCGTCCCCACCGCGATCGCCCGGACGTCGTCGTGCACGGGGTTGCCGTCGCAC
Source organism: Actinoallomurus bryophytorum (assembly GCF_006716425.1). Taxonomy (NCBI): domain Bacteria; kingdom Bacillati; phylum Actinomycetota; class Actinomycetes; order Streptosporangiales; family Thermomonosporaceae; genus Actinoallomurus; species Actinoallomurus bryophytorum. The sequence continues at coordinate 5,125,823 of NZ_VFOZ01000001.1, read as the reverse complement.
ACCCCCCAGGTCGCCGACGGGTCGCCGATCCGCCGCGCGTCGTGCAGAGTCAGCACGGTCCGCAGGCCGGCCAGTCCGGGGGCGACCAGCTTCGGGCCGCCGCTGAAACCGGCGAAGAAGTGCGGCTCCACGAAACCCGTCGTGATCCGGACGTCCGCCTCGACCCAGTCACGATTGAGCCAGACCGGCACGTCGGCCCCGTAGCGCCCGCGCCACACCAGCGTCTCGTCGGCCCGCGCGTCGTGGTTGACGATGCGCAGCGTACGGGCGAGCTCGTCACCGAACATCGCCCGGATCTCCTCGGGCGTGTTGCCGCGGTGGGTTCCGGTGGCGATCAGCACGGTGATGTCGTCCGTACGGACGACGCCCTCGAGCTCGGCGAGGATCGCCCTCAGCATCGGCTCTCTCGGCTGCGGGCGGGTGGCGTCACAGACCGAGATGGCGACCGTCTGTCCGGGACGCACGACGGACCGCAGGTCCGGTCCGGCGACCGGCCGGCGCAGGGCCCCGCGCAGCGTCGCATCGACGTCGGCCGCCGCGTCGATCCGCCGCGGCTCGATCACGGTCGTACGTGACCGGGGAAACCGCACCGGGAGTCCGCTGTCGCCGAAGGCGAGGGTCACCTCGTACGGCTCGTCGTGTGCGGGCATCAGGATCGGGATCCGGTCGTGGCGGCGTCCGGGAACGAGTCGATCATCGAACTCTCCGATCGGGTGAGAGCGCTGCGCCGGTCCGGTAGCCCGTCTACGGGGCGTATGCGGGGCTCCAACCTATGCCGACCCCCAGCGCGGGTGTGACGCCCGCCGCGATGGAGTCGCGCGGAGACGTTATTGACCCCCCCTTTACCTGACAATTACGATCTGCGGGCCCCGACCTCGCCACCGAGGAGTGCCATTGCGGTCGAACAAGCCAGTCCCTCGGAAACACCGGCCCAGGAAATCGGCGGCCATCGCCGCGCTGACATTGACCGTTTCCGCACTGACGATGGTCGGCCCGGCCGCGGACGCGGCCCCCGCCTCCCCGAAGAACTGCAGCGCCGACCCGGGCAGCCACCTTTCCTCGGTCCCGAGTCCCGAGAAGTTCTTCGGCTTTCCCCTCGGTAAGGGCCAGCAGCGTGTGGTCACGACGGAAGAGATCCGCAAGTACGTCGAGGCCGTGGGCAGGGCGTCCGATCGGGTGGTCACCGGCACGATGGCGCACAGCGCGTCCGGACAGTCGCTGCCGTACGCGATCGTGTCGGATGAGGATCAGGTACGTCCTGGGCGGCTCGACAGGATCGCCGAGCAGATCCGGGAACTGCGCGACCCTCGCAGGCTGAGCCCGGCCGCGGCGGCGCGCATCGCCAGGGACACTCCGGCGATCGTGTGGGTGACGGGCAACGTCCACGGCGGCGAGAAGAGCGGCGGCGACGCCGCGCTCAAAACGCTGTACGAGCTGGCCGGCGGACTGTCGTGCGACGTCGCGAAGCGCAACCACGATCTCGTCACGGTCATCGTCCCGACCCAGAACCCCGAAGGCCGCGACTCCGGCCGCCGGACGAACGACTACGGCTTCGACCTGAACCGCGACTGGTTCGCGCGGTCGCAGCCGGAGACCGACGGCAAGGTCGCGATGATGCGCGGCTATCCGCCGCAGGTCTACGTGGACGCCCACGAGATGGGCGGCTCTCAGTACTTCTTCCCGCCGAACGCCGACCCGATCCACCATGAGATCGCGAGTGAGGACGTCGACTGGATCAACCGCATCGGGAAGGCGAACGCTGCGGCCTTCGGCTACAACGGCGCCTGCGGGGGCGCGGTCACGACGGAGTGCTACTTCAACTACGAGTCCTACGACCTTTTCTACATGGGCTATGGCGACACGGTGCCGACGACCGGGTTCGGTGCCGCCGGCATGACGTTCGAGAAGGGCAGCGCCTCCGCCGTCGAGGACAGGGTCCAGCAGCAGTTCAACACGCAGTGGGCCACGACGGGCTGGGCCGCCGACAACAAGCACGAGCTCCTGAGCGGCTATTACAAGATCTGGAAGGACGCGCTGGCCGAGGGCAAGGACGGCGCCCTCGAGCCGAACGAGGTCGTACAGCCGGCCAACGAGGTCCGGTTCCCGGTGCCGGACATCAAGATCCGGTCCTACTTCCTGCTGCCCGACCGCCAACTCGGCGACACGCGCCGGCTGGTCGAGCGGCTGCGCGGCATGGACGTCGAGGTGTACCGGCTCAAGAAGGCGGTCACCGTACCGAACGCCCGTATCTTCGGCGGTCGCAGCGCCAAGGGACTCAAGGTCCCGGCGGGGGCGTACTGGATCCCCATGGCACAACCGCAGAAGCACTGGATCCAGGCCCTGATCGGTGAGGATCCCTACGTACCCTTCCCCTACTTCTACGACGTCTCCTCGTGGAGCAACCCGCTGCTCTCGGGCGTCGACACCGTCTACACCGGGGACCGGCTCACGCCCAAGGCCGACCGGGTCGGGCGGATCGACGGCGGCATCGGCGTCCGCGCCCCCGCCGGCGGAGCGTACGCCTACCCGCTGGACTCCGCGGCCGCGTCCGAACTGACGTTCAAGCTGCTCGGCCGTGGCGTCGCGCTCACCCGCGACCTGGCGACCGGGGTCGTGAGCCTGCCGGCGAGGGCGATCTCCCCGGGCGCGCTGGACACGCTGGCCCGCCCGCTCGGCGTGACGGTCGACGGGCGCCGGCGACCCGCCTCGGGTGTCGCGCTGCGCAGGCCCGACGTGGGCCTCTTCGCCGGCACCGGCATCTCGACCACGTCGGGGTCCTACGGCGAGGCGCGCTACGTCCTGGGGTCACGCTGGGGCCTCGACCTGACGCCGGTGACCACCGCCGACATCAACGACGGCACCGCGGCGTTCACCGGGCGCACCGTCCTCCTGATGCCGGACGGCGGCAGCTCGAACGCCGGCCTGACCGCCCAGGGCCTGGCCAACCTGAAGGCCTGGGTCGAGAAGGGCGGCACCTACGTCGGGCTGCGCAGCGAGGGCACCCGGGTCGCGCGGACGGCCGGGCTCACCTCGACGACCGAGAAGGCGCCGCCGGCCGACTACACGGTCATCGGCTCCCACTTCCGGGTCGACGCGGACACGACCAGCCCGGTGGCGCTCGGGCGCCCGCGGGAGGACTTCCAGTTCAACAACTCCGACCCGATCCTGACCCCGACCCAGACCGGCACCAACGTGCTGCGCTACCCGGCGGACGACACGTTCTGGTCCAACGGCTACACCGTGGGGGCCGACGCGCTGAAGGGCACGGCGGCAGTGGTCGACGAGCCGGCGGGCGCCGGAAGCGCGGTGCTCTTCGCCTTCGACCCGCTGTTCCGCGCCTACAACGAGGTCGGCATCCACCTGGTGGCCAACGCGCTGCTCGCCGGCGCGCCGGTCCAGAAGGCGGTACCGGCGACTCCGGGAGCCGGTGCCGACTCCCTGCGAGCCGCGGCGGCCAAGGCCCCGGTACGCGCGGATCTCGGCGGCGAGTGGCGGCCCATCACCGTCCAGGTGGCCAAGGCCGACCTGGCGCGGGCCGAGACCGTCATCGGCCGTTACACCGACACCGCGAAGTCCGCGGTCGCCGGCGACTCGGCGTACATCACGATCCCGAACCCCGGAGGGCTGTCCGCCCACGAGCACCCGTTCCTGCGGGACATGGTCCGCGCCCTGCACGACACGGGCGTTCCACTGCGCTCACTCGTGGCGTGACGGAGGTCTGACCGGTCGTGAGACGGACATGCCTGGCCCGGGTCGTACCCGGGCCAGGCATGGAGGGTCCGCCCGCCTCTCAGCGGTGCGGGATCTCGTGGTTGGCCTGGAACAGCCCGTCCGGGTCGACGGCCGTGCGGATCCTCAGCAGCTCCTGCCAGGCCGAGGTGTCGAATCCGGTCGACGGGTCGACGGGTTCCTCCTGGAAGTTCAGGTACTGCCGTCCGCGTGAGTAGGGCGCCATCGCGTCGACGACCCGCTCGCAGTCGGCGATGGTCTGCTTGGCGGACTCGCCGACCATCATGCCGCCGGCGATCAGCTGGTACCGGCCATCGAGCTTCGCCAGGGCGCCCGCACCGGGATGCGGACGGCCGAGCGCGCCGCCGAGCTGGCGGAGTTCGGCCCCCAGGAAGAGCGAGCTGCCCGAGTCCGCACCGGCGACCTCGACCAGCCGGTCCACGGCGGCCTGCGGGAACTCGTCGAGGAGCGAGGAGCGCCCACCGCCCGGTGTGGGCTGTTCCGGATCCATGTGCAGTCGCATCAGTGACGCGGCCGGCACCCTGCCGAAGGTGTCGATCTCCGGTGACAGCTCCCGCAACGGCGCCAGGAACCGCTCCGCCTCCGCGTCGTCGGCCAGTACGGCGCCGTCGATGACGACCAGGTCGCGGCCGCGGAACGGCTCGGGAATCTCCGGGATCGGCGGAAACCGCAGGTGCCGGTAGGACGTGGTCACCGCGTCGGGCGCCTCGGCCGCCCAGGGCGCCCATCGGCTGAGTACCCGGTGCGCGTCGCGCAGGTCCCAGACCAGCATGCCGGCGTAGGCGGTCTCGATCGGATGGAGCGTGAACTCGATCGCGGTCACCACCCCGAAGTTGGCGCCGCCTCCCCCGCGTACCGCCCAGAACAGCTCCGGCTCGTGCCGCGCGTCGGCCCGGACCAGCGAGCCGTCCGCGGTGACCAGCTCGACGGCGGTCACGCTGTTGGCGGCCAGCCCCAGCGATCGGGCGTACCAGCTGACACCTCCTCCGAGCGAGTAGCCGATCACACCGGTGTCCGGCGACGATCCGTGCAGGGCCGCCAGGCCGTGCCTGGCGGCCTCCTCCACGATGGTCGGCCACAGCTCGCCGGCCTGGACTCGCGCCCGGCGGGCGTCGGGGTCGATCTCGACCCCGGTCATCCCGGACATGCGCATCAGCACGCTGCCGCTCAGGTCACCGAACGCGTGGGCGTTGTGGCCCGAGCCCAGCGGGGCGACGCGGAGCCCGGCCGCCGCGGCTGCCCTGACCACGGCCGCGACCTCTTGCACGTCATGCGGAAAGGCCACCGCGGCGGGACGCAGGTCGACTGCGAGCGCCCACGTCGTACGGGCACGGTCGTACTCATCGTCGCCGGGCAGGTGGATCCCCCCGCCCGCCAGCCCTCGCAACGACGACGGATCCCCGCCGGCCCCACCCGGCAGCATGGTTTCGCTGGTCAATTTCGGTCCCCCTGATTCACGCGTCCATCCACGGGATGAACGGTCCCCTCGGTCATTTCGCGCGTCGACTCTTACGGATCCAGGGAACGGTGAACAGGGGCAGACCTTGCCCCGGCTACGGCGCGGGCGGGCGGCCCATGCCGTCAGTGTGCTCGGCCGGCGTGGGCCGCCATGAGCTCGCGCAGCTGCCCGGCCGCACGGCTGCCGGGCGCCGCGGTGAAGACGACGAGCAGTTGCCCGTAGCCGTCGTTCTCGAGGATCTGGCATTGCAGGTCAAGCGTGCCGATCACGGGGTGCACCAGGGTTTTGGTGCCCGATCGGCAGAGCGCCGTTCTCTGCTCCTGCCACAGCCGCTCGAACTCGGCACTCTGGGAGAGCAGCGTCCTGATGAGCCGGTCCGCACGTGGGTCACCGAGGTGGACGGACCGGGCGCGCAGCTCGGCGATCCGGGCGCGGCCCTCCTCCTCGTGTTCCTCGGGCGGATGGATCGACCGGGAGGACGGGTCGGTGAACCAGCGGTACGTGCTGTTGCGCGCATCACCGGTATGGACGGAGTGGTCGCCCAGCAGGGCGATGGCCGCCGGGTTCTGGACGAGGGTTTCGCCCAGGGCCGTCACGACCATGGCCGGGGACTCCCCCAGGCCATCGACGAGCTGACGTAGCGCAGGGGCGACGTCCTGGCTGGGAGCGGGCCGCGGGGGTGGTCTGCGGTCGCAGACGCGGTACAGGTAGTCGCATTCGTCGGCGGTCAGGCGCAGCGCCCGCGCGATGGCGTCCAGGATCTGCGGCGACGGCGGCGCGACGCGCGCCTGCTCCAGGCGCCGGTAGTAGTCGGCCGACATGGCGGCCAGCGCGGCGACGTCCTCACGCCGCAGCCCCCTCGTGCGCCGCCGAGGCCGGGCGCCGATCCCGATCTCGTGCGGCTGCAACGCCGCCCGGCGGGCGCGCAGAAAGGCGGCCAGTTCCTCCGAACTCACCCCGTCATTGTCGCCGCACCTCCCATCGCCCGCGCGTCCGGGGCATGATCGGCCGGAATATGCCGTCCGGGAGGTCAGAACAGGGTCGGCTGTGACGGCTCGCTCGTCGTACGCCGGCCGTGCAGGGCGAACTTGTCCTCGATGGCCTCGTCCGGGTCCGGCAGGCCGTATCGGGCGATCACCGGGCGGATCCGGTCGCTCAGCCGGTCGCGGTACCACCGCGGTGTCTCCGAGCCCTTGGAGTAGAGGTCGCCGTAGTCCCGCATGAGCTCGGGATGCTCATCGCGCAGCCAGCCGAAGAACACGTCCTTCACCCCGCCGGACAGATAGAGGGGCGTGTAGAGAACGCTCGTCGCGCCCGCCGAGACGACCGCGTCGACCAGCTCGTCCAGTTGTTCGGGCCGGTCGGTGAGCATGGGCAGGATGGGCGAGAGGAACACCGTGGCCTCCATGCCGGCCTCCCGGATGGCGCGCAACGTGGCCAGCCGCGCCGCCGTGGTCGCCGTTCCGGGCTCGACGGACTGCTGCAGCCGCTCGTCCATGAACGAGATCGACATGCCCAGATGCACCGTGGTGACGGCACTCGCGGCGGCGAGACGCTCCAGGTCGCGGCGGATCAACGTGCCCTTCGTGAGGATCGAGAACGGCACCCGGAACCCCGCGAGCGCGTCGATGATGCCGGGCATCAGCGCGTAACGGCCCTCCGCCCGCTGGTAGACGTCGGTGTTGGTGCCGAACGCGACCCGCGGAGGTGGCTTTCTCTTCCTGGCGAGCTCCTCACGCAGCACCTCGACGATGTTGACCTTGACGATGATCTCTCGGTCGAAGTCGTCCGCGATGTTCAGCTCGAGCCTGGTGTGGGTGGGGCGGGCGAAACAGTAGCGGCACGCGTGGGTGCATCCGCGGTACGGGTTGATCGTCCATTCGCCCGGCAGCATGCGCGCGTCCGCCGGCACGTGGTTCAGCGCGCTCTTGGCCAGGATCTCGTGGAAGGTGACCCCCTGGAACTCGGGGGTGCGCACGCTGCGGACGAGGGACGACAGGCGCGCGAGACCGGGAAGGGTGCCGACGTCGACGGCGTCGGTACGCTGCGCGTCCCATCGCGTCGTCGCGCGCGTGCGGGAACCGCGGTCGTCCTCGGAAGCGGCCGGCATGTCCTGCTCTCCTTCCAACGGGACCTGGTGGTCCAGCATAGAAGAAACCCCCGACAGAACCTGAAGCAGTCCATCCCGGTCAACACTGTCCACGTTCCTCGCCAGTGTGGACTTTACGGTCCGGTCGGTCGCTCCGCACACGACGGACTCCGCGGCCTCCTCCGCGTCACGTGGGGAGGCCGCTATCTCGCACCCTCGTCGATCTGGACCGGGTACCCCGAACGCAGCACGGCGACGGTCGACGGCGGCGTGATGACGCGGGCGTCGCCGCGAACCGGGCGTGGGCGGCGGGTCCGGTAGCCCGCCTCCGTCCATTCGGCCAGCCGCGCGCCCACGACGACCGCCGGTCCACCCTCCGCCAGAACGAAGGTGCCGTCCGGCAGGTCGCCCCACGGGAGTTCGTGAAGCCGGCGGCGGCGCGTACCCCTGACGAGACGCTCGCCGTGGAGCCGCGCGTTCATCTGCTTCGCCGACGGCGGCTCGCCGCCGAGTTCTTCGGCCCATGCGGCCTGGTAGGCCTTGTAGGCGCCGTAGCGGCACTCCCCGCACGGACGGTGCCCGGCGGCGAAGGAGACGGCCTCGTCGTGGAAGAACAGCCAGGTGAGACGGCGCGGGCGCCACTGCTCGTCGTGCCGCTCCTTGAACCGCAGCGCACAGGTGATCCATAGGTCGCCGCCGTGGAAGCGGACGATCTCGTGGCCGGAGTGGAGGTTTCCGCGATTGCCCGTCCAGGCCCCGCGAAGAGGTATCGCCTCGATGTCGCCCAGGGGGGTGACACGGTTCCGGTACGGCACTTCGCTCGCCCCCCAGCCGGGCGAGACACTCGCCCGACGCCTCATAGTGGACTATTTGGTCCCACTCGCTGGAGCCTACCCGATGGGGTCTCCAAGTGCCCGCCGCCGGTCTTACAGGGCCTCTGGGCTGCGATGATGCCCGAAATGATGGGATAGCCTACTGGAGTGCAGCTCCGGCAGCTGGAGTCGTTCCTCGCCGTTGTCGAGGAGGGACAGTTCGCGCGAGCGGCAGCGCGGCTGTTCTTGTCACCCCCGGCGGTGACCGGCCACATCCGCCAACTCGAACGCGAGCTGGGTACGCCGCTCCTGCGTCGTTCGCCGGTCGAGCTGACGCCGGCGGGCATACGCCTCGTGCCGTACGCCCGCACGATGGTCTCCGCCGCCGAGGCCGCCGGCGACGTCGTCAAGGACACCGGCGAGGACCGCGAGGGGACGCTACGGATCGGGGTGATGACACCCGGTGCGACCGAGCTGACCCCTGCCATCCTGCGGTCCTTCTCCAGGGCGCAGCCACAGGTCCACCTGACCGTCGAGGGCCTGGGCTTCACCGACTTCACCTCGGCGGTGATCGAAAACCGGGTGGACGCCGCATTCGTACGCCCGGCCCCTCAGGACGAGCGCGTCACCACGGACGTGCTGACGCTCGAACCCCGCGTGGTCATCGCACCGGCCTGGGGCGAACTCGCCGACGCGGACGGCCTGTACCTCAGCGACATCCTCGACCAGAACTTCGTCCGCTTTCCCGACTCCACGCCCCGTGCGCTCACCGACTACGGCACCTTCGCCGCGGCGCGTAACGGCACCCCGCCCAAGTGGGCCGCGGACCAGGCGGGGACCGCGCAGGACCTGATGACCGGCGTCGCCGCGGGATGGGGAATCGCCGGCACGCTGTACTCCCTCGGGCGTTTCTATCTCGCGCCCGACATCTGTTGCCGGCCGATCCTCAACGCGCCGTGGGAGGCCAGCGCGCTGGTCACCCGCAGGGATGACCCACGGCCGCAGGTGGAGGCGTTCCGCCGGGTGGCCCAGCTCCTCGCCCGTACCCTCGGGCCCAAACTCCTGCCGACCTCCCCGCCGCCGGTGCCCGGTCCCCTGAGCGAGCCGGGCCCCGGTGGCCGGACCTCTCACGGGCGGTAGCTGCAGAATCGGCCGGTGTGGATGGTCGCGCGGAGTTCGTCGCCGATGGCGCGGTCGGCCTCGCCCACGCGGGTGAGAGCGCGCCGGATGGCCTTTCCGACGGCGACGCGTGCGCGTTCGGCACTGCCGTTGAACCGGCGGTGGCGACCGCCGATCCCGGTGGCGGAGGTCAGCTCGGCGATCAGCCAGTCACGTTCGGCGCGTACGCCCGCGACGCGTTCCAGATCGTTCATCGACTCCAGTTCTTCGATCTCGGCCTCGAGGTCGGTCAGGCGCTGCTTGTACTCACGTCGCGCCACCTCGTCGAGCACCGGCTGGTGGGATTCGGAGCGGGCCGTCGCCGGGTCGGCGGGCTGCGGCCCCGCGGCGAGGTCGACCGCGGGGATCTCGTAGCCCGGGTTGGCGAGCAGAGTCGCCAGGTGGCGCATGCCCACGCTGTCCTCGACGAGCGCGGTCCGGCCGTTCATCTCCATCCGCCATCGCCGGCCCCGGCGCTGGCATTCGACGCGGGCGGCCCACCTGCCCGGATTGCCGTCCGAGCCGGGCGCGGGCATGTCCATCGCCTCCGCCTCCCGCGTGGCCAGGGCCAGTTCGCGCCGGGCCACCTCGTCGCCCGTACCGTCGCGTAACGCGAGCGTCTGGCCGAGGCGCGTACGCGAGAGGACGGTGGCGGGCCAGTGCCCCAGGATGAGGTTGCCGCGGATCGCGAGGTGGAAGTGCTCGACGGCGCGATCCAGGTCGCCGGTGGTCAACGACGCCACACCGAGGCAGTGGTGCACCGAACCCAGGCATGAGACGCCCAGGCTGGTGATCACCGGCAGTCGCGCGAAGGGGGCGAGCAGGGTGTACGCCTGCCGCGACAGCTCGGCGTCATCGAGCAGGTTCGCCGCCTCGACGACGCTGTACATCGACGCCAGCCAGCTGCTCGATCGGGGCAGGTCCGCCAGGCTCCTCCCGCACAGCCTGGCCAGCGCGCTCGTCGCCAGGCGCCGGTCTCCCGAGGTGGCCGCGGCCACGGCCAGGCCCGCCAGCGCGGAGTTGTCGACCTCGCTGAGCGTCGGGGAGTTCACCAGCTCCGCCAGCGCGGGGACGAACTCGCTGATGCGTCCCTGGTACCAGCGGATGGTGCCCAGCTGGGCCGCGAACCACCCCGTCGTGTCGACGTCGCCCGCGGCCGCTCCGCGATCGGCGCAGGCCGCCGCCAGTGCCTCGGCCTCGGCGAACCGGCCGTCCCGTATGGCGAGCATCGTCTCCATCGCGCCGACGATGAACCCGATCGCCAGGTGCCCCTCCTTCTCCAGCTGGCCGCGGAGCTCTTCCAGGCTGCGCAGGGCGTGCGGGTCACCGTTCCCGAACAGGTCGGCCGTCCGCCACATCAGGCCCATCAGCAGGTCACCGCGGCGCGCCGTTCTCGACGCTTCGGCGATGAGGTCCTGGGCGAGTTCGAGCCGCAGGGCCCCGTGCTCTGGGCCGAGGACACAGTGGTGTGCCAGGCTCAGCGCCTCGGCCAGTGACACCGGATCACCGGCGCCGCGGGCCTCCGCCACGAGGGCGAGGATCGCGCTCTGGCCGCCCCCGCGATAGTCGTCCTCGCCGGCCAGCCTGATGCGCAGCCGGAACGCCAGCGAGGACTCCGGGTCGATCAACCGTAAGGCGCGTCGCTGGCGTTCCCGCACCATCGCCGCGTCCGCCGCCGTGCGGTGCTCGTGTACCCAGAGACCTCCGAGTCCGAGCGCCGCACGCGCCATCCTGCGCTCGTCGCCGCGGCGCTCGGCCTCGCGATGAACCGTGTCGAACCATTCCCGTCCGGCCCGCAGATCTCCCTCGACGAAAAGCGCCTGTTCTCCGGCCAGGAGACACGCTTCAAGATCGTTTTCCTGCACGGCCGAACTCGCCTCAAGACTCCGTGACCCCGTCAAAGACCTACCCCCCGGCAATCGGTCCCCAGCACGTTCTCGATTCCTGGTGAGTGAGGCAGATAATGGCCCCCCGGCCCTCTGTCCACCCACACCGGACATCACGGGCACGGATCATTCGGCGATTCGGTTCAATGGCGGCAAGCGCGCCCTTCCCCATCAGAGACACCCGCCCCGATCCACGTACGCCCGCTCTCGGTGCAGGTCAGGCAGTGCTTACCGGCCTCCGGGCACCGCCGTGAGCTGCGGACATCCCCCGCTGGCCGACCCTGGCCGCTAACGCATCTTGACTTGTTTACCGTAAAAGGGTGAATACATCTCATTTATCCTTTTCGCGGTCTTTCGGCATATGTCAGCCCACATCCGTCCACTCCGGGAGGCCCCGATGACGATCACGCGCACGCCGACCTGGGGAAGAGGGCGGGGAAAGTGGGTCGTCATCCCCATCGCCGGCGGCGCAGGCCCAGGGAGCCGACACCCTGACCCCGTTGCGGGCCGAGTGGTTCACCAGCAGTACATGGACGACCAGTTCAACTCACCGCTGCCGGTGAACGTCACCCCCGGCCGGGCGTGGATCACCAGCACGAGCGGTGGGTCCGTCACCGTCACGGTGACGAAGTGGCTGGGCGGCCCGCAGCCGACGCTGAAGTCACCGAAACTTCAGGCCGCGGGCCTCCGCGAGGGTGCCGAGACACTCACCGTCAGCCGGACGACCGAGGTGAGGCGGTTCTCGGTGGACATCGCCGGCAACGTCGAGAACCACTACCGGCCGGATGGGAAGGACACGAGGTACCGCCACCAGGTCGTACGGGTGAGCGGCCCGTAGCCGGCCGGGTGGAGGCCGCAGGGCCGGGTCAGCAGTACCAGTTGACGGAGGCGCTCGCGCCGGAGGAGAAGGAGACCGAGCCGCTACCGCTGCCGATGCAGATGGTCGCGTCGCGGGTCACCGTCACGCCCGTGGACTGGCCGGCCGCGAGGCTTCCGCCGCCACTCGCGCTGATGTCGCCGCGGACACCGCTCACGCTCCAGTTCACCGGGCCGCCCTGCGCGGACACCGTGACCGTGCAGGTACGCGAGCCGTGCATGGTGCATCCGGAGACCGCCAGCGTCCCCGGCGCGGGCTGGCCCGGCGGAGGCGGGCCGCCCTGCGACGGAGGTGCCGACGTCGATCGCCCCGGCGGGTGCTTGCGCGTGCTGTGCTTGGAGGTCGGGGTGGGCGTGGGGCCACCGCTCGAACCGGACGGCGACGGGGTGGGAGAGGTGGCATCGTCGCTCGGCGTCGGCGCGGCGGAGTCCGCCGGGGAGTCGGCGTCGGAGGGGCTGCCACCGGGACTGGACCCGATGGCCTGGTTGTTGCTGGTGTTCTGGCTGCCCGAGCCCGGCAGGACCAGCAGGATCCCGCCGATGATCAGGACACCGACGGTGACCGCGACCGCGACGGGCCAGAAGCGTGAGGTGTCGCGCGGCTCCGGTTCGGGCTCGACCTCGGACGGTGGCTCGGCGCGATTGACGATCGTGGCACGCAGGTCCGCGAACTGCGGGTCGGCCGCGACGCTGAGGACGCGGTCGCGCAGGTCCGCGGGGATCGCCGCGTAGGGCATCGCACTCAGCAGGCGCGTGGTCGCGACCTTGCGATTGCCGCGCACCCCGCAGATCGGGCAGTTGGTGATGTGGCGGGCGAGCCTGCGGCAGGTCTCCGCGTCGAGCCGCCGGCCCTGCGGGCCCGCCAGCGCCGAGACGCTCGGGCAGTCCTCGCGCCCGGTCGCCGCGACCACCACGGCGGCGAAGGCGTCATCCAGGTCGTGGCGGGCCTGGGCGACGAGCACCGAGACGTCCTGCGGCGCCATGCGCATGACCTCGGCGAGCTCACCTGGGTCCAGCTCGTGCCGGAGCGCCAGGTCGAGCACCTCACGCTGACGGCCGTTCAGCACCAGCAGCGCGGAGTGTACGAGCTGCCGCGTCGCCTCGTCCGTCTCGAGGCCGCCCACCGCCTCGGCCGCCCGGCGGCGCTCGGCCGGCACCTCGGACTGGGCGCGGCGGCGCAGGCACTCATCACGCGCCACCGCGTACAGCCAGCCGCGGAACAGGCGAGGGTCGGTCAGTTCGCCGATGCACTCCTGCACGATGATCATCGAATCGAGCAGGGTCAGGGCCGCGGCCTCCTGGTCGCGGAGCAGCACATGGCAGTAGTCGAACAGTCGTGCCGCGTAGACGTCGTAGAGATGAGCCTGCGCGGCCACATCGCCGGAGCGCAGCGACTGAACGAGCCACTGGTCCTCGGCCCGTTCGATACTCGGCCAGCCGGCCACATGTCCTCCTGCTGAACTGAGGGGAAGGCGAGGACGCAGAGGCCTCATCCCGAACTCGGTTCTGGAATCCTGCCATCAAACCCTCTCTAGTGCAGGTTTAAGCCGTTAAAGGTGCCGCTACGGCCTCCCGCCGACCCCGTCCTGGGTGATATCGGGCCTTGCAGTAGCTTTACCGGTCGAACGTAGGAGGTAGTCCGTGACCGGACAGCGCGCGCTCATCACCGGTGGATCACGAGGTGTCGGTGCGGCGGTGGCCGCGCGGCTCGCGGCGGCCGGCCTCACCATCGCCGTCCACTGCCGGTCCGACATCGCCGCCGCCGAAGGCGTCGTCGCCGGCCTGCCGGGCAGCGGCCACATCGTCGTCAGCGGCGACATCGGCGATCCCGAGCAGGTCGAGACGTTCGTCGGGGAGGCCGTCTCCGGGCTCGGTGGCCTGGACGTCCTCGTCAACAACGCGGCCATCCACACGGACCAGCCGATCGCCTCGACCTCCTACGAGCAGTGGCGCGCCGGCTGGCGGCGCGTCATCGACGTCAACGTCCACGGCACGGCGAACGTGACCTGGTGCTTCGTCGACCACCTGCGTACCCGGCCCGAGGGCCCCGACGGCGGACGGATCATCAACGTCGGCTCGCGTGGCGCCTACCGCGGCGAGCCCAACGCGCCCGCGTACGGAGCCAGCAAGGCGGCCGTGCACTCGATGGCGCAGTCGCTGGCGGTCTCCCTGGCCCCGTACGGCATCGGCGTCGCCGCCGTCGCACCCGGGTTCATCCGTACCGACATGGCCGGGCCGATGCTCGCCGGGCCGGCCGGAGACGGCATACGGGCGCAGAGCCCGTTCGGCCGCGTCGCCGAGCCCGACGACGTCGCGTCGGCCGTGGCCTGGCTCGCGCTCCCCGGTTCGCTGTGGGCCAGCGGCGCGGTGATCGACCTCAACGGCGCCTCCTACCTCCGGTGAAACACCACGCGTAGCCGGCCCCAAGCGTCCCGGGAGCTCATTTCGGGCCGTAGATAAAGTGTGTTATGCGCTTGAGTCCGTTGGCGCTGCTCCAGCGTCGTACTCATCCCCGCCGCACCATCGGGGTGCTCGCCGCGGTCCTGTTCGTCGCCGCGGAGACCTCACTGGCCGCTCTGCTCCCCACCGCCACTCCTGTCCGTACGCTCGACCTGATGTACCTGCCCGGCATCCTCGTGGTCGCGTCCTGGTGTGGCCTCGGGCTCGGGCTCCTCACCGCGCTGGCCAGCACCGTCGCCTTCGATCTCTTCGTCACCGAACCCGTGTGGAGCCTGCGGCCCACCACGGGCGAGTTCCTGGCGACCCTCGCGATCTTCCTGGTCATCGCGCTGCTGACCGGTGCGATCTCCGCCCTGACCCGATCTCTGGCGGCCAAGGCCGACGCGTGGGGGGACGCCTCCCTCTGCGCGGAGCTGGCCGGGCTGCTGCTGCGCACACCGGACCTCACGGCGGCGCTGCCGATCGCCGCGCACCATGTGGCCCGCGTGTTCGGGCTGCCGTGGGCCTCGATCGAACCCGGCGTGATCCCCTCCGACAAGGCGTACTCGACGCTCCCGCTGTGCGACGGCAGCGTGCAGGCCACGCTCATCGTCCCGGCCGGCCTGGCCGAGCCGACGCTCCAGCGTCTGCGGGACCGGGCGGTGCCCTCGCTGGAGTCGCTGCTGCAGGCGGCCATGGAACGCGAGCACGTCACGACCACGGCGCGGCGCAACTACGAGAGACTCCGCCAGATCGCCAACGAACAGGCCGCGCTGCGCAATCTGGCGACGCTCGTCGCGCACAGCGTCCCGCCGTCGGACGTGTTCGACGCGGTCGCCCGCGAGATGAGCCAGGTCCTGGGGACCGAACACACCGTCATCGCCCGCTACGAGGAGGACGGTTCGACGCTGATGACCGCCGGCACCTACAACTACGAGGAGATCGTGGCCTCCGGAACACGCCTCGCACTCGAGAAGGGGACCGTCTCGGACCTGGTGTTCCGTACGAGGGCTCCGGGACGGATCGATGCCTACCGGGGCGACGGCGCACTCTCCCGCAGGCTGCGCGAGCGCGGGGTCTTCTCCTCCGTCGGCTGCCCGATCATGGTCGGTCAGGAGCTCTGGGGCGTGGCGATCGCCTCCTCGAGTACGCCCCAGCCGCTCCCGGCCGACACCGAGGAGCGCATGCTGGAGTTCACCGAGCTCACGGCGGCCGCCATCGCGAACGCGCAGAGCCATTCGGACCTGATCGCCTCCCGCGCCCGCGTCGTCACCGCCACCGACGAGACACGCCGGCGCATCGAACGCGACCTGCACGACGGGACCCAGCAGAACCTCGTCTCGATCGGGCTCGAGATGCGGGCGATCGAGGCCGCGATGCCGCCGGAACTCGAGCAGCTCAGGGACCAGCTGTCCGCCACCGCGCGTGCCGTGGACAACGCCGTCGCGGAGCTGCAGGAGATCTCGCGCGGCCTGCATCCAGCGATCCTCGCCAGAGGCGGCCTCAAACCCGCGCTGACCGTGCTCGCCCGCAGATCCCCCATCGCGGTCCAGCTCAGCCTGCCTCCCGTGTGCCCACTGCCGGAACGGTTCGAGGTGACGGTCTACTACATCGTCTCGGAAGCCCTGACGAACGCGACCAAGTACGCCCACGCGAACAAGGTGTACGTCGACCTCACCATCGCCGAACTGCTGATCCGGCTCTCGATCCGCGACAACGGGCTCGGCGGGGCCGACCCGGCTCGCGGCTCCGGCCTCACCGGCCTCACCGACCGCGTCACCGCACTCGGGGGGCGAATGGAGATCATGAGCCCGGCCGGAGGCGGCACCACGCTGCTCGCCGAGATCCCCTACGCGAGCGAGTGACCGTTACCCGGGGGCCGGGATCCCGCTCGCCGAGGCCATCCGGCCCAGCGCCCGCCTCAGGAGCGCGGCCTCCTCGGCGGTGAGCCCGCCCAGGAGCTCCTCGTCCGTCTCGCCGGCCAGCCGCACGGCCGTGCGCCGGAGGCCGTGCCCGTCAGGAGTGAGCTCGATGAGCTGCCGGCGGCGGTCGACGGTGTCCCGCACGCGCCGCAGGGCGCCGAGCTCCTCCAGCTCGTCGAGCATGTCGACGACGACGCTCGGCGTCACGCCGATGGTCCTGGCGAGCGCCAGCTGAGCCTGCGGCCCGGCGGTCAGGAGCTCCAGCACGGCGCAGTGCCGGGGGCGCAGCCCGAACGGCGCCAGCCGGTCGGCGAACCGCCCCGTCGCGGCCTGTCCCAGCTTGCCCAGCATGAACGCGACCGTCCCGGTCACCGACTCTTCCACCGTCACGGAGCCGATGTTACAGTGGCCATATGATTCGGCAGCCGAATGATATGGCACCCAAACGAAGCGTGAGGCTCCTGGCCGGAGGCGTCATCGTCGCCAACGTGATCGCCTCCGGCTACCTGACCTTCGCCGGACTGGTCGACCCGGGCGGCCTGGGGCCGGGCGGGGACACCACGGCGGCCAGGACGTACGCGGCGTATGTCGCCACCCGCGGCCTCGTCCTGCTCGGCGCGCTCATCTGGTTGAGAGCCGTACGGGCATGGCGGTCGCTGGGGCTGGTGTTCACGCTCAACGCCGCGGTGCAGATCGGGGACGCCGCGATCGGCATCGCCCACCACCAGCTCGCCCAGACCCTCGGGCCGGCCGTCTTCGCGGTGCTGCTCCTCTGGGCGGCCCGTCCACTGGGCGGCCTCACCTGGAGGCCCGGAGAGGGAGCCCGCGACCGGCCGTCCGCGCCCACTCCCGGGTAGCGGGGCCCGCGGCATGTCACATCCCCCTTCTCCGTCCCGTCCCGTCGGTAATGAACGGAGAAGGAGAGGACACCATGGGCACGTTCGACCCGTTCGTCGAGCAGAAGGTCTCCCTGCTGACCACCTACCGAAGAGACGGCACACCCGTGCGGACCCCGGTCGACGTCGTAGTCGTGGACGGGCGGGCCTACTTCCGCACCTTCGACGCGTCCTGGAAGGCCAAGCGCCTCGCGCACACCGAGAAGGTGGAGATCGCCCCCGGCAAGGAGGCGACCGGCCCGGCCGTCTCGTGCCGCGCCCGTCCACTGGAGGGCGCCGAGATCGTGCCGGTCCGGCGGGCGCTGGGCGCCAAGCATCGGATCCGGCAGGGCCTCCTCGTCCCTGCCTTCCACCGGATGAAGCACTACACGACGCTCTACTACGAGCTGGTCCCCCAGGCCGCCGGCGCATCCGCCTGACGACCCTTACGCCGCCGGGGCGCGGCGGACTCCAGGGCCCGGGTCGTGGTCGTCGAGGTCGCCGCGCCCGGCCGAGGTACACTCGGCCGGAAGTATTGAACAGATCGGTCTGATCGAATAGTAGACCGCTCTGTTCAATCGCGACAAACCGGAGCTTCACCCCCATGGCGATGCCGCTTCGACCAGGTATTTTTCCCTTGCCTAACGGCGGAAGCCGAGTTCAGGGCATCACTTGACAGGAACAGACAACCCTGTCTATTTTCTGATCACATCAGCCAGATAGACCGATCAGTTCAAAAGGTGCCACGACCATGACCAGCACGACCTCCAGCCCGCCCGGCACCGCCGTCCCCGCAGGAGACCACGTGCGACATCCGGTCACGCGAAGGCCGGCCGCGGCCCTGGCGCTTCTGGCCTCGATCATCGTGTCCCTCCTCGCCGCCTCCAGTGCCCCGACGCCCCTGTACGCCGTCTACCAGGGCGAATGGGGCTTCAGCCCGATCACCACCACCGTCGTGTTCGGCGTCTACGCCATCGCCGTGCTCGCCGCGCTCCTGGTCGTGGGGAGGATCTCCGACCACCTCGGCCGGCGGCCCGTGCTGCTCGCCGCCCTCATGGTCCAGGCCGCGGCGATGCTCGTCTTCGCGAGCGCGGGCGGTGTCACCGCGCTACTGACGGCCCGCGTCATCCAGGGCCTGTCGACCGGGGCCGCGTTGGGCACCGTCGGCGCGGCCATGCTCGACATCGACCGGCCGCGGGGCACCATCGCCAACTCCGTCGCACCGGGGATCGGCACGGCATCCGGCGCGCTCGCCTCGGCGCTGATCATCCGGTACCTCCCCGCCCCGACCCACCTGGTCTACCTCCTGCTGCTCGTGGTGTTCTTCCTGCAGGCCGCCGGCGTGACACTGCTGCGCGAGACGGTGCGGCCCGAGCCCGGGGCGATCGGCAGCCTCGTCCCGCGGATCGCCCTCCCACGCCAGGTACGCCGCCAGGTCGCAATCGCCGCCCCGGTGCTCTTCGCGGTCTGGGCGCTGGCCGGTTTCTACGGTTCGCTCGGCCCCGCGCTCACCGGCACCCTCGTTCACTCGCACTCGCCCCTGTACGGCGGCCTGAGCCTGTTCGTCCTCGCCGGCGTCGCCGCGGTGGCCGTCCTCGTCCTGCGCAACGCGCCCACACGTACCGTCCTGTACACCGGGGTCCTCACGCTGATCGCCGGTGTGGCCGTCACGCTCATCTCGGTCGACGCGGGTTCGGCGGCCGGCTTCTTCGCGGGCAGCGCGGTGGCCGGCGTCGGTTTCGGCAGCGGTTTCCAGGGCGGCATCCGGCTGGTCGTGCCGCTGGCCCGCCCGCATGAGCGCGCCGGCGTCCTCTCCCTCCTCTATGTCGTCTCCTACCTGGGCCTGGGGGCCCCGGCCGTCCTCGCAGGCGTCCTCGTCGTCCACTTCGGCGGCCTGCTCACCACGGCACGCGAGTACGGGATCGCCATCATCGTCCTCGCCGCCGTGGCACTGGCCGGCCTGCTGACCTCCAAGCCCTCCGCCGCCCGCGCCTGACCCCCGGACGACCAGGCGCACATCCCGGCGCGAGTGACGGGACGAGGGCGCCCGGGCGCAATACCCTAGACAGGTCTGTCTGAAAGGAGCGGGCCGTGCCGACAAGAGCCGCCGCCAAACCGTCCGTACGCGAGCGCCTGCTGAACGCCGCCAACGAGCTCTTCTACCGCGAGGGCGTGCAGACCGTCGGCATCGACCGCATCGTCGAGCACGCGGGCGTCGCCAAGGCCTCGCTCTACAACACCTTCGGCAGCAAGGAAGAGCTCGTCCGCGCCTACCTCGAGTCCCGCCACGCCCGTACGAGCGAGCGCATCAACCGGTCACTGACGCGCTTCCGCACCCCGCGCGAGCGGCTGCTCGGGGTCTTCGACGCACAGGGCGAGCTGTTCACCGACCCCGCGTTCAACGGGTGCGCCTTCGTCAGGGCCAGCGCCGAGGCCACGCAGGGCGGATTCATCCTTCAGGCCGCCGACGACTACCGCGCCTGGGTGCGGACCATGTTCACCGACCTCGCCAAGGAGGCCGGGGTGGCCGATCCCGACGCCCTGGCCCGCCAGCTCCACCTCCTGTACGACGGTGCGAGTCTGTCGGCCCGGATGGACCGGGATCCCTCCGCGTCCACCACCGCCCGCGACGCGGCGACGGCGCTGTTCGACGCCGCGCGCAAGGTGGAGAGCGACTGAGCGGTCCTTACTCCGCGCCGTACCCACGGGCCGGTAGGCTGCGGCCGGTCAACCCCCCGGTCCAGTGAGGGATCCCCCCGCCATGTCATCGAGCGTCGAGCGGTCCGCCGAACGTCTGGTGTTCTTCAGCGACGCCGTCGTCGCGATCGCCCTGACCCTGCTCATCCTGCCGTTGGCCGACGTGGTCCCTGAGGCCGCCGCCGAGCACACCGAATCGCTCAAAGTGATCACCGAGAACCAGTGGAAGATCTACAGCTTCCTGCTGAGCTTCTTCGTCATCGGCCGGCTGTGGATGTCGCACCATCGGCTCTTCGAGCAGATCAAGTCTTACAACCGCTGGCTGCTGAACGTGAACCTGTGGTGGCTGCTCACCATCGTGGTGCTGCCGTTCCCCACCGAGATGATCGGCGGGTTCGACGACGACCGCTTCACGGCGATCTTCTATATCGCGACGATACTGGCGGCCGACGCGTGCTTGATGGGCATGGTCCTGATAACCCGCAGGGACCCCGACGTCGCCAGGAACCCCGGTGGCGTGCCCGACCCGCAGTTCTTCATGGGGATGTTCAACCTGGGCCTTCTCGTCCTGGCCCTCGTGCTCGCGACCTTCGTGCCCGGCGTCCGCTATCTCGCGCTGCTGCTGCTCCTGCTGAACCTTCCGGTCGCCTGGGTCTACCGGCGCCGGATCCAGAACACGCAGGCCTGACGACCCGGGCGCTCAGTCGTCCTCTGGCGTACGCGGCGGCCCGTCGTGCGCCTCGACCAGCGCGAACACGTCGCCTGAGAGCGTCGGGTGAGGCGGTCCTCGCGGCGCTGCTCCGCCGTTGCGGTCCGCACGTCGTCAAGACAGGTCTCCAGCGGATCGTCACCCCGGTCGGTCAGGACGACGTGGAAGGCACCATCCGCCAGCGGTGGATCTTCACAGTTTCCGCACAGGCCGTCCAGATGATCTGCGCGGCCGGCTTCTAGGGTCGGGTCATGCGGCGGATCTTTGTGGTCGATGCGACTTCAACGCGCCAAAGCCTTACTCGATAAGAGGTTGTTTTGAACACTGAAAGCTCGACCAGGCTGAACCGCGTTCGATGGTTGGGCTGGATCGCCTTGTCTCTTTGGGTTCTGGCGATGATGCTGGCCGCGTATTTCACCTGTAAAACCACAGTAGTCTTGCGGGCAGTCGCTAAAGAATCGATTTTCTTGCCAGGCTTGTTCTTGCTTTTTCTGCTGGGACTTCTTCTTCTGGCAGGTCATTCGATGGTCACCGAATGGCGGGCCCCTAGATTTATGCGGCCCGGAACTTGGAATCGCGTTCTCGGCTGGCTTATGGTTATCGCCGCCATCATCGCAGCACTGCCGAGCTTGTATGTTTCCGCATTTATCGAAACGATCGCCGGGGCGCGGTTGGACTGCGCTCCCATCATACCGGGTCCACGACCCCCATCTTGCGACTCGCCCACTACGGCCGAAGAAGTGGCGTTCGGTTTCTGGCTGGGGACCGCCGCGATAACAGTGGTGCTCATCGGGGCATGCGGTGTACTGGCCCACAGATCCCGGGTCGCGGCGCTCGCTCCGATACCTGTACTCGTCACGGGCCTTGTATCGGCGTTGTATCTCTGCCGTTTCACGTACTTCCTGATGGCTTAATGGTGCAACGGAAAGGCGACTTCGTGGGTCGCGCTACGACAGCACGCTCCTACCGGGAATCGTCTACGCCGAAGGCTTCGGCGTGTTCGTCTCCGTCAGGCCTACGAACATCGTCCGGTGCAGCTGCACCACGTGCTCACGTGCGACGCCGGCCGCGGCCGCCAGGTCGCGGCGGCGGATCGCGGCCACCAGGGCGCGGTGCTCGTCATTGGACCGGCGGAGCGTCTCCAGGGGGTAGGGCAGGTAGTACCGGTACAGCTCACGCAGGACCGCGCCGTAGGGCTCGGTAGCCGAGTCGACGCCGGTCGCGGCGGCCACGGCGAGGTGGAACCGCTCGTCACAGCTGTGGAACTCCGCCCAGCTCGGCGCCCGGTCCATCTCCTCCACCAGGCGGTCGAGCCGATCGACCTCCGCGTCTCCCGCACCCACCGCCGCCAGGTACGCGATGCCGCACTCCAAGGTCAGCCGGTGGTCGATCAGCCGGTGCACGTCGGCGGCGGCCGAACGATAGGCGTCCATGGCCTCGACGGCCCGCCGGGCCGGGCGTTCGGCGACGAGGGTGCCGCCGTTCCTGCCCCGACGGCGTTCGAGGAGCCCGTCCTCGCACAGGGAGACGAGCGCTCGCCGGACCGTGATCTCTCCGACGTCGAGAGCCTGGGCGATCTGGCCGGTCGCGGGCAGGCGCTCGCCCGGGACGAGCAGCCCGAGGTCGACGGCGAGCGCGATCCGGGCACGCACCGTGTCCAGTGCCGAAAGCCGCCGGATGCCGTTGAGCGCCGGGCCGCGAAGCCGCGCGGCCGCCTGCTTTCCGCCCGGATCCGGTACGTCGAGGGGGGCGGGCATGAGGGTCACTCTAACCACGCGGCGATGGATCCGTTGACGCGCGATCTTGGATAACTGCTCAACTTGCTCTATTTTGTCGCCAACAGGACACGGCGTACGCGCTGCCGACCGGAAGAGCAGGTGAAACGTGGCCCGACCACTGCCCGTCGCACTGGCCCAGCTGCCTCCGCGTCCGGCCACGGCACCGATCTCCGGCTTCGCCCGCGAGGTCGAGGACCTGCTCGCGCGGTTCCCGCGTACGCGCGTGCTCGTCTACCCGGAGCTGCACCTGTGCGGCGTCGACACGGCGCGCGGCGAGGAGAAGGAACAACTCCAGGAGGCGGCCGAGCCGCTGGACGGACGACGCGTGGCCGCACTCGCCGAACTCGCCGGCGACCTGGGCATCTGGCTCATCCCGGGCAGCGTCTGCGAACGCGGCGACGCGGGCGAGCTTTTCAACACGGCGCTGGCCTTCTCCCCGGAGGGCCGCCTCGCCGCGTCGTACCGCAAGATCTTCCCGTGGCGGCCGTACGAGCCGTACGTGCCCGGCGACCGGTTCGTCGTGCTGGACCTCGACGGGATCGGCCGGGTCGGCTTCGCCATCTGCTACGACGTCTGGTTCCCCGAGGTCGCCCGGCACCTGGCCTGGATGGGCGCCGAAGTGATCATCAACCCGGTGATGACCACGACCAGGGACCGTGCTCAGGAGCTGGTCCTGGCCCGCGCCAACGCCATCGTCAACCAGGTCTTCGTCGTCAGCGTCAACACCGCGGGGCCGGTCGGCATGGGACACAGCCTCGTGGTGGACCCGGAGGGCGCCGTGCGCGCCGAGGCTCCGGGCGACGCCGCGGCGGTGCTGGCCGACGTACTGGACCTGGACGACGTCACGCGTGTGCGGACCCATGGCACCGCCGGGGTGAACCGCATGTGGGACCAGTTCACCGACGCCGACGCCCCGATCGCGCTCCCCCTGTACGAGGGCCGGATCGACCCTCGCCGATGGCATCCCGCCGGCCACCCTGTGCCCCCGGCCGAGACCCCCTGAGGCACTCCCCCGCCCATCCCGCATCACCGTCGCACGGAGCCGTTCAATGGAGACCCCCAGCACGCTCACGCGGAGCCTGACGCTCCGATCCGTCGTCCTGTTCGGCCTCGCCTACATGACCCCGCTGATCGTCCTCGGCACCTTCGGCGTCGTGGCGACCACCACCGACGGCGTGGTTCCGACCGCGTACCTGCTCGCGCTCGTGGCCATGCTCTTCACCGCCTACAGCTACGGGCGGATGGCGGCCGCCCATCCCGTCGCCGGCTCCGCGTACACCTACGTCCGGCGGGCGATCGACTCCCGCATCGGGTTCCTCGTCGGCTGGGCCACGCTGCTCGACTACTTCTTCCTGCCCATGGTCATCTGGCTCATCGGCGGCGCGTACCTGCAGGCGAAGTTCCCGGGGGTGCCCTTCTGGGCGTGGATCCTCGCCTACATCGTCGTGACGACCGTCCTGAACCTGCTGGGCATCAAGACCGCCGAACGGGTCAACGACCTGCTCATGGTCTTCCAGATCCTGGTGATCGCGATCTTCGTCGTGCTGTCGCTGCGGCACGTCGTGCACGTGGGCGGCGGGTCGGCGATCGCCGGGAGCACGCCGTTCTTCCACCACGGGACGACGCTGTCCGGCATCTCGGACGGAGCGGCGATCGCGGCCTACTCCTTCCTCGGCTTCGACGCGGTCACCACGCTCACGGAGGAGACGGTCGACCCGAAGCGGACGATGCCCCGCGCGATCCTGCTCACCGCGCTGATCGGCGGCGCCATCTTCATCGTGGTCGCGTACGCCACCCAGCTCGCCCACCCCGGAAGCGCGTTCAAGGACTCCAGCTCGGCGGCCTTCGAGATCGCAAAGACGATCGGCGGGGACCTGTTCTCCTCGATCTTCCTCGCCGGGCTGGTCGTGGCCCAGTTCGCGTCCGGGATCGCGGCGCAGGCCAGCACGTCCAGACTGCTGTTCGCGATGGGCCGCGACTCGGTCCTGCCCCGCAGGCTGTTCGGCTACGTCCACCCGCGCTTCCGCACCCCGGCCTTCAACATCCTGCTCACCGGAGTGGTCGGTCTCATCGCGCTCCGCCTCAACGTCGCGACCTCGACGTCCTTCATCAACTTCGGCGCCTTCACGGCCTTCACCTTCGTGAACCTGAGCGTCATCGCCACTTTCGTCCGCGGACGCAGGTCCGGCTCCGGCGGCCGGCTGCTGCCCAACGTGATCGTCCCGGCGGTCGGCGCCCTGGTGGACATCTGGCTGCTGGTCCACCTCGACGGCCGGGCGCTGACCCTCGGCCTGATCTGGCTCGCCCTGGGCATCGCGTACCTGGTGTACCTGACCAGGGGTTTCCGCGTCGCGCCTCCCGAGATGGAGTTCAACGACGACGTGCGTCCGGCTGAGCCGGCGGCGGCCGAACATCCTGGGGAGGGCTGAACACCACGTCGACGTCGAGCCCGCCACCGGGCCGGGCCCGCGCGGAGAGGGTGGCGTCGTGGGCATGGGCGATGGCCTGGACGATGGCCAGGCCCAGTCCGTGTCCGCCGGTCCCGCCGACCCGCTGACCGCCCAGCTGCTGGAACGGCTGGAAGAGGCGCTCGACCTGGCCGGGCGGGATCACCGGGCCGGTGTTGCCGACGAAGACGCCGGGCCGCCCGGCGTTCGCCGTGATCGCGATCTCGACACGGCCCCCGGTCACGTTGTGGCGGAGCGCGTTGTCCACCAGGTTCGCCACCAGGCTCTCCACCAGGCTCGGGTCGCCGGCCGCCGGGGCCGGGGTGAGGCGGGCGTCGATCCGTACGCCCCGGCGCCCGGCCTCCGCGCGGCGGGCCTGGACCACGTGCGCGGCGACCTCGGCCAGGTCGAAGGGTTCGCGCCGCTCGATCCCCCGCTCACTGCTCGCGAGCGTGAGCAGTGCCTCGATGAGGCGTTCCTGCTGTTCGCCGAGGGCCAGCACCTCCTCGCACGCCGATCGCAACGCCTCCGTCGTGGCATCACGGTCGGCGAGCGCCACCTGGAGCAGGGCACGCTCGGCGGTCAGCGGGGTGCGGAGTTCGTGAGAGGCGTTGGCGACGAAGTGCCGCTGTGACGCGAATGACGCCTCCAGCCGCCCGAACAGGTCGTTGAGGGTCTCCCCCAGCTCCTTGAACTCGTCGTGACGGCGGCCGAGCCTGAGCCGCCGGTGCAGGTTGCTGGCGGAGATGTCCTGGGCGGTCGCCGTGATCATACGCAGGGGGCGCAGGAACCTGCCGGCGATCAGCCAGCCGAGCACGAAGGAGACCAGGACCATGACGGCGAGGCCGATGCCGGAGGCGGCGAGGACCCGGTGGACGTGCGGCTCGGGCAGGGCGGGATGGGGTGCACCGATCTGGAGCCCGGCGGGTTCCGTGTCGTTGACCTGCAGGATCGGGATGGCGAGCAGAGCCGCGCCCGAGAGGAAGAACGGCCCCGCGTAGAGCAGGGTGAGCTGGATCCGCAGCGTGAGGCGGGGAAGGCGGCGCCGCGGTCCCCCTGTCCGGGTCATCACACGTCTCCGATCCGGTATCCGCCCTCACGGACGGTGTGGATGACGGGCGGGTCGCCGAGCTTGGCCCGCAGCCGCCGGATGGTCGTCTTGACCGCCGTGGTGAACGGGTCCGCGGCCTCGTCCCAGGCCCGCTCGAGCAGCTCTTCGGCGGAGACCACCCGGCCGGCCGAGGCCAGCAGGCACTCCAGGACGGCGAACTCCTTCGGGCTCAGCTCCAGGCGCCGTCCCGCACGCGTCGCGACCCGGCGCGCGGAGTCGAGGGTGATCTCACCGCATTCGAGCGTCGGGGGCAGCGCCTCGGCGCGACGGCGCCCCAGAGCACGGACGCGGGCGACGAGCTCGGAGAAGTCGAAGGGCTTCGGCAGATAGTCGTCGGCGCCCAGACCCAGGCCGTCCACGCGCTCCCTGACCGTGCCGGCGGCGGTCAGCATCAGCACCCGGCTCGGGGAGTCGCCGGCGACGATCCGGCGGCAGACCTCGTCACCGTGCACCCCGGGCAGGTCACGGTCCAGCACCACGACGTCGTAGCGGGTGACGGCCAGCCGCTCCAGCGCGTCGTCGCCGTCGAGGACCACGTCGACCGCCATGCCCTCGCGGCGCAGCCCGGTCCCGATCGTCCGGGCGAGGATCTCGAAGTCCTCGACGACCAGCACTCTCATTCGCGGTCCCTCCCGCCGGCCCGGCGCGTCATGGGTCTCACGATGCCAGTCCGCCGGTGTCGGCACGGTGTCGGTGGGCGGCGCGGGCACTGACACCGGGCTGACACCGCCGGCGGCGTACAACGACCTTCGTAGCGTCATCCATCGGCGGAAAAGGACCCTTACATGAGCGATGCGACGATCGTCGTCAACGGCCTGCGCAAGCGTTTCGGGCCGGCCGTCGCGCTGGACGGAATGTCGTTCACCGTCCGGCCCGGGCAGGTCACGGGCTTCGTCGGCCCCAACGGCGCCGGCAAGTCCACCACGATGCGGGTGATCCTGGGCCTGGACGCGGCCGACGCCGGCAGCGCGCTGGTCGGCGGACGGCCGTACCGGAGCCTGCGGCGCCCGCTCGGCCACGTCGGGTCGCTGCTGGACGCCGGCGCGCTGCAGCCGAGCCGTACCGCCCGCAACCACCTGCTGTGGCTGGCACACTCCCAGGGCCTGACCGACCGGCGGGTCGACGCGGTGATCGAGCGGACCGGGCTGCGGACGGTGGCCCGGCGCCGCGCGGGGGGCTTCTCCCTGGGCATGCGGCAGCGGCTGGGGATCGCCGCCGCGCTGCTGGGCGACCCGCCGGTGCTGATGATGGACGAGCCGTTCAACGGCATGGATCCCGAGGGCATCGTGTGGATGCGCGGGCTGCTGCGTTCGCTCGCCGCCGAGGGCCGCGCGGTCCTGGTGTCCAGTCACCTCATGGGCGAGTTGCAGGACACCGCCGGTCACCTGGTGGTGGTCGGCCGCGGGAAGGTGATCGCCGACGCCGGCGTGGCGGAGCTGCTGGCCGCCGCGTCCGGTGACCGGGTGACGCTGCGCACCACGGCATCGCCGGAGGCGGCGACCGTGCTGACGCGGGCGGGCGCCACGGTCGCCGCCGGGCCGGGCACGTTGACCATTACCGGGCTCACGGCCGAGAGGGTCGTGGCGCTGCTCGGTGAGAGCCGCATCCCGTTCTCGGAGGTGTCGGCGCACCAGGCGACGCTGGAAGAGGCCTACCTGGAGCTCACCCGCGACTCGGTCGAGTTCCACTCGATCGCCGGGACGGGGGCCGCTCGATGACCGCCGGCACGACCGCGATGGAACGCGAGGACACCGGGACCGGGCACGACGGTTTCCTGCGGCTCGTACGCGCCGAGTGGACCAAGTTCCGTACCGTACGCGGCTGGGTCATCGGCATGGTGGTCGCGGCGGGGGTGATCGTGGCCCTGGGACTGCCCCCCGGGCGCCAAGGGTCCTGCGGGCAGAACGGCCCGGGGTCCGGCTGCTCCCTTCCGGTCGGGCCGGGCGGGCAGGAGGTGACGGACGACTTCACCTTCGTGCACCGCCCGCTCGCCGGAGACGGCGGCATCACCGTACGGGTGGCCTCGCTGACGGGTCTGCTCCCCGGCTCCGGCGACGGACCGGCGGACGCCGAGAGCACCCGCCCCGGTCTCGTGCCGTGGGCCAAGGCCGGGATCATCATCAAGGACGGCACCCGGCGCGGATCGGCCTACGCCGCGATCATGGTCACCGGCGCCCACGGCGTACGGATGCAGTACGACTACACCCATGACACCGCCGGGCCGCCCGGAGGCGTCTCCGCGGCGTCCCCCCGCTGGCTGCGGCTGACCCGCTCCGGCGAGGAGGTCACCGGCTACGCCTCATCGGACGGCACCCACTGGACCAGGGTCGGCAGCGCACGTCTCGCCGGGCTGCCGGCGACCGTACAGGCCGGACCGTTCGCCACCTCCCCGCAGTACACGGAGGCCATCAACAAGGTCCTCGTCAGCGGGGACGCCTCCGCCCCCAGCCAGGTCACCGCCGCAGTGGACCACCTGACGCTCCAGGGTGCCTGGCCCACGGCCACCTGGACCGGCGCGGGCTCCTTCTCCGACGGGTCGCCGCTCCAGCGCGGAGGCTTCCAGCGGACCGCCGACGGGTTCACCGTCACCGGATCCGGCGACATCGCGCCCGCGGTGCCCGGCGCGGCGGGCCTCGGCACCACCATCACCCAGACGCTCGTGGGCACGTTCGCCGGACTGATCGCGGTGGCCGTCATCGCCACGATGTTCATCACCGCCGAGTACCGGCGCGGGCTGGTCCGTACGACCCTGACCGCGAGCCCGCGGCGCGGCCGGATCCTGGTGGCGAAGGCCGCCGTGATCGGCGCCGTGACGTTCGTGACCGGGCTGGCCGCCGCCGCCATCGTCGTCGCGTTCGGGCCGGGGATACTGCGCGCCAACGGCGTCTACGTCCACGCGGCGACGACGTTCACCGAGGTACGCGTGGTGGTGGGCACCGCCGCGCTCCTGGCCGTCGCCGCCGTGCTCGCCCTGGCCCTCGGCACGATGCTGCGGCGCAGCGCCATCGCGGTCACCGCCGCCATCGTGGTCATCGTCCTGCCGTACCTCCTCACGATCACCGGCCTGCCCACCGGCGCCGCGCGGTGGCTGCTGCGGATCACGCCGGCGTCCGCCTTCGCCGTACAGCAGAGCACTCGGCAGTACGCCCAGGTCGACAACGTCTACACCCCGGCGGACGGCTACTTCCCGCTGGCACCGTGGGCCGGCTTCGCCGTGCTCTGCGCCTGGGCCGCGCTCGCCCTGGGCCTGGCCGTCCTGCTGTTCCGCCGGAGGGACGCATGAGGCCGGCGGGTATGCGCCGCGCGCTGCACGCGGAGTGGACGAAACTGCGCACCGCGCCGGGCACGGTCTGGCTCGTGCTCGCCGTCATCGCGCTGACCGTCGCGATGGGCGCGGCGGCGACGGTCTCGTGCCCCGGCGATGGCTGCGCCGTGGACCCGGCCAGGACCAGCCTCTCCGGTGTCGAGCTCGGCCAGGCCGTCGTCGCGATCCTGGCCGTGCTGGCGATCGGCGGCGAGTACAGCACCGGCATGATCCGCGTCACGCTCACCGCCATGCCGCGCCGGACCACCGTCCTGGCGGCGAAGGCGGCCGTTCTCAGCGGCGTCGTGCTGGTCGCTGGGACCGTCTCCGTACTCGCGTCCCTGCTGGCCGGGCGGCTCATTCTGCCCGGCCCGCACCCCTCTGCGGGAGACGGGTCCGTCCTGCGCGCCACCGCGGGCTCGATCCTCTACCTGGCCCTGATCGGCCTGCTCAGTCTCGGAACCGCGATCGCCGTACGTGACCCCGCGACGGCCATCGGCAGCGTCCTCGGCCTGCTCTACCTCTTCCCGATCATCACCCACGCGGTCTCGGATCCGGACTGGCAGCGGCACCTGGAGCAGATCGGCCCGATGAGCGCGGGACTCACGGTCCAGGCCACCACCCACCTGAGCGGCCTGCCCATCGGCCCCTGGGCGGGCCTCGGCGTGCTCGCCATCTGGGCCGCCGCATCGCTCCTGTTCGCCGGGCTCCTGCTCCACCTGCGCGACGCGTGAACGAGGGTCACGCGTTTTTGCCGGTCTCCTCGAGCCGGTGGAGTGCCTCGTGGAGACGTGACCAGGCGATGAACACGGGCCCGTCGCCCTCGCCCCGCTCCGCCGGTGTGCCGGCGTCAAGGCAGACGGGCCGGTACGCGTGGACCGCGCGATGAGCGGGCCCCGTGAGCCGGTCGAGAGGAGCGTCGGGGCCGAGGGTCGAGAGGGTCTCCACCTCCTGGAGAAGAGGGGCCAGGCGCGCGGCGGCCTTGTCGTCCGGCGGCGCCAGCCGGACGGCATGGGTCAGTCCCGCGACCGCCGCCCTGAACACGTGCTCGTCCTCAGCCATCGGCATCACCCGACAGTACGCCGGGGGCGAGGAATCCTCCACGACGCTGCATGCCCTTGAAACCACACGTAAGGTACATTTCCGCACGATTCCTCTTTTATTGCCGTAGGTGGCGGTCACCCAGCAGATCGTCATAACAAATGCGGATCGGTCTACGATCAACCGGCCGTCGGCCGTTAGCCGCCTTTAGGCTGTCTTTGCTTTCTGCGATTCGCGGCAAAGACCCCAGACAGAGGAACGCAATGAACTGGTACTTGGCGGTACTCAAGAACTACGCCGGCTTCAGCGGCCGGGCACGGCGCACGGAATACTGGATGTTCGTCCTCTTCAACGGCATCATCGTTCTGATATTGGACGGCATCGGCCTGGTGCTCAAGCTGAGCACCTACATCGGCGGGGCCTACAGCCTTCTGGTACTGATCCCGAGCCTCGCCGTGGGCGTCCGGCGACTGCATGACATCGGCCGATCCGGATGGTGGCTGCTCATCGGCCTCATCCCGGTGGTCGGCTGGATCATTCTGATCGTCTTCGCCGCCAAGGAGGGCGAGCCGGGCGAAAACGCCTACGGCCCGAACCCGAAGCTCGCCTCGCCGGTGGGTTGAGTCCCGCCCCTTCAGTGCGCGGCCGAGGGGCCGGGGAATCGCTCCTGGCTCCTCGGTCAGGGGTCGGGCCTGCCCTCTCTCCAGGCCCCTCGGTCAGGTCGGGGCGGCGGTCCCGCTGCCATCGGTGAGCATTTCCTGGATTTCCTCGATCCGGCCTGCGTCCGTGACCCGCACCGGAATCCCCGTTGGCATCCGCGGCGACCCGCACTGTTTCTCCGGCGAACATGGCCGGGGTCGTTCGGGTCTTCCTTTCCGGTGGACAGACCTGGAAGATGTGTCGCGCGGCGGCGTTGCCGTGTCGTGCTCCCGCAATCGCGCGCGATTCCCCGCGAACAATGCCCGCTCGAATTCCGAGAGAGGCACCTCCGCGGAGGGCGGTGAGACCGACGGCGAACTCACCGGCAGTCGTGCCGGTCTCCGTGCCCGGCCCCCTCTCCCGACGGTTATCTGCACCATCCCCCTCCCCGCGCCAGGACGAGTGCGCTTCTTCCGAGCTGGTTCCGAGCTGGTTCCGAGCGCGACCCGGGACTGCGCGGGGATGCCGGCCCCACCCACCCACCGACGCGACGCCTTCCCGGCCGGATCGCGCCCCGGACCTGGGGGTCCCCATGAGGGGCGGCGGCCCGCCGCAACCCGACCTGCACAGCCCTTGTCCCGCACATGAACAAGCGTTTATTCTCTGCGGATACCGACCAGTCGGTATGGCTTCTTGCAGGCCGAACACGTCCGTCGGGGGACCGTGCTGACTTCGAGGTGATGCGTCATGGCACCTGCCGCGCTGGAACTCTCCGGCGTGCGGGTCCGGTTCGACGGTCTGGTCGCCCTGGATGACGTCTCGCTCGAGGTCCCCCAGGACCACGTCGTCGGCGTCATCGGCCCGAACGGCGCCGGCAAGACGACGCTGTTCAACGTCGTCTGCGGCTTCGTACGACCCGAGGACGGTGAGCTGCGGCGGAACGGCACCCGAATGCACCGGCACCGGGCCCATGACCTGGCCGGTCTGGGCATCGGCCGTACGCTCCAGGGGCTCGGCCTCTTCCCCGGCCTGACCGTTGCCGAGAACGTCATGGTCGGCGCGTCCTCCCGCGCGAAGGCCGGGTTCCTCTCCTCGTTGTTCGCCCTGCCACGCGCCGACCGGGACGAGGCCGCGCTGCGGGAGCGGGCGCTCGAGAAGCTGGCCGAGGTGGGCGCACCGGACGACATCGCCGACCGGCGGCCCGACGAGCTTCCGTACGGGACACAGAAACGGGTCGCCCTGGCCCGCGCGCTCGCCTGCGACCCGGAGCTGGTCCTGCTCGACGAACCCGCGGCGGGTCTGTCCGTCGAGGAGATCCATGAGCTCGGCGGGCTCATCCGGCGCCTGCGGCGGTCCGTCGTCCTCGTCGAACACCACATGGACCTGGTGATGGAGATCTGCGACGAGGTGGTCGTGCTGGACTTCGGCAAGGTCATCGCCCGCGGTACACCGGCCGAGATCCGCGACGATCCGGCGGTGATCGACGCCTATCTGGGCGAGGAGGTCGCCGCCGAGGCGAACCGCGAACCGGGCGCCGTCCCCGAGCCGAACCCCCTGAGCGAATGAGTGAGATGGACGCGACGGCGAACATGCTCGAGGTGGAGGACCTCACCGTGGCGTACGGTGCGGTCCGCGCACTCAGCGGGGTGTCGCTCTCCGTGCCGCGGGGAAGCGTCACGGCGGTCCTCGGTGCCAACGGAGCGGGCAAGACCACCTTTCTCCGTACTCTCAGCGGATTGCTGCGCCCCCGCTCGGGGCGGGTCGTCCTGGACGGCCGCGACATCGCGCGTACCCCGGTGGAGGACATCGTCCGCGCGGGCCTGGCCCACGTCCCCGAAGGCCGCGGGGTCATCGTCGAGCTCACGGTCGAGGAGAACCTCCGGCTCGGCGGCCTCATCCGGCGGACGGCGGCACGGAGCGCCGACGACGGTCCGCGGTGGTCGCTGGAGAACGTGTACGAGCTGTTCCCACCGCTGCGGGAACGGGCCCGGCGCCAGGCCACGACGCTGTCCGGCGGGGAGCGCCAGATGCTGGCCATCGGACGCGCATTGATGAGCAACCCCCGCCTGCTGCTGCTCGACGAACCCTCGCTCGGCCTGGCGCCACGGCTCGTCGCCCAGATCATGGCCGTGCTGCGCCGCATGCGGGACGAGCGGGGCCTGACCGTACTGCTGGTCGAGCAGAACGCGCGGAGCGCCCTGTCCATCGCAGACCGCGCCATCGTCCTCAACCTCGGCACGATCGCCATCGACAAAGACGCCCGGCTGCTCGCCGGCGACGATCAGCTACGCCACGCCTACCTGGGGTTCTGAGATGCTGCGCTTCGTCAACCTGACCCTGGCCGGAATCACGGACGGCATGGTGTTCGCCGCGGTGGCGCTCGCGCTCGTGCTGATCTGGCGTGCCACCCGGATCGTCAACTTCGCCCAGGGCGGCATGCTGATGTTCACCACGTTCCTCGCCTGGACCGTCGTGCAGCACGGAGGGTCGTACTGGCTGGCCCTCGCCGCCGCCCTCGCCTCGGGCCTGGTGCTCGGCGCCGTGGTCGAGCGGTTGCTGATCCGGCGCGTCGAGGGCGGGCCTCCGCTCAACGCGGTGATCACCACGCTGGGGTTGCTGATCCTGCTGCAGGCCGCCGCGGGCATGATCTGGGGCGGCACCCCGCACTCGTACCCCCCGGCGTTCACCATCAGGGGGTTCACCCGCGATCTCCTGCTCTCCCCCTCCGACCTGTTCGTCGTCGGCGCCGTCGCGGTCGTCGCCATCGCCCTGCTGCTCCTGTTCCGCCGTACCGACGTCGGCCTGAAGATGCGGGCGGCGGCGTTCGCGCCCGAGGTCGCGCGGCTCCTCGGCGTACGCGTCGGGCGGATGCTGACGCTGGGATGGGCGCTGGCCGCACTGGTCGGCTCGCTGGCCGGCGTGCTCATCGCGCCGTCGGTGTTCGTCGGGCCGAACCAGTTCGACTCCGTGCTGGTCTTCGGCTTCACCGCCGCCGTCATCGGCGGCCTGGACAGCCCGGCGGGTGCCATCGCCGGCGGCGTCATCCTGGGCTGCGCGCTCAGCTACGTGTCGGGCTACGTCAGCTCCGACATCGTCACCCTCGGCGCCTTCGCGGCGCTGATCACCATACTCATGATCCGACCGGCCGGCCTGTTCGCGGGCAGGGCCGGGCGGCGGGTCTGAGAGGAGCGTCGTGCAGGAGCGTGCCGTAATGGGCAGACCTCTCCCGGCCGTGCTGCGGCCCACACTCGTCCGCCACGCGGCGCTGGCCGTGCTCGCCGCGCTCGCGCTGTACGTGCTGACGAACGTGCTGGGGGCGTACCGCGACCTGCAGATGGCCCAGGCGGCCTACTTCGCCTGCGCCGCCGTCGGGCTCACGGTGCTGACCGGCCTGAGCGGGCAGATCTCGCTCGGCCAGGGCGCGTTCATGGCGATCGGCGCGTACACGACGGCGCTGCTGATCAATGGCTGGCACTGGCCGCTCGCCGCGGCGTTGTTCGCCTCCGCGCTCGTGTCGGCCGCGGCCGGCCTGTTCGTCGGGGCCGCGGCGGCCCGGCTCCGCGGTCCCTACCTGGCGGGCGCGACGCTCGCGCTCGCGGTGGGCCTGCCGGAGCTGGCGTCCTACGGCCCGCTCACCAAGCACCTCGGCGCGCAGAACGGCATGTCCATCTCGCCCGCGCCGCCACCGCTCAGCCTGGGCGAGACGTTCCCCCTCGAACGCTGGCAGGCGTGGATCGCCTGCGGTGCCACCGTCATCACGATGTTCCTGCTGGCCAACCTCACCCGCAGCCGCTTCGGGCGTACGTTCCGCGCCGTACGCGACGACGAGATCGCCGCGTCCCTCGCCGGAATCCATGTCGCGCGCACGCAGGTGCTCGCCTTCGTCGTGGCCGCCGCCTGCGGCGGGCTCGGCGGCGGGCTGCTCGCGTTCGTCACCACACTGGCGGCGCCCGGGGCGTTCACCATCACCCTGTCGCTCCAGCTCGTCAGCGCGATCATCCTCGGCGGGCTGGGCAGCCTGGCGGGCGCGATCTGGGGCTCACTGATCCTCGTGCTGGTGCCGTCCTGGGCCAGCGACGTCGCGCAGTCGGCACACCTGTCGCACAACGTCGAGTCCAACCTGCCACTCGCGATCTATGGACTCGTCCTCGTCGTCGTCATGCTCGCCTTCCCCGCAGGCGTGCAAGGGGGACTGCGAGCCCTTTTCGGACCGATTCTGGCCCACGCTAGGAGAAGCCAATGATCAAACGCATGATCGCCGGTCTGGCCGCGATGACCCTTGTGGTCGCGGGGTGCGGTTCCGGTGGCAACGACACCGGAGGCGACAAGAACAAGGCCTCCGCCCCGGGCATCACGGCCACCACGGTGACGATCGGCAGCCACCAGCCGCTGACCGGGCCGGCCGCCCCCGGGTACAGCGAGATCTCCCCCGCGTCGAAGGCCTACTTCGACTACGTCAACGCCAACGGCGGGATCAACGGCCGAAAGATCGTCTACAAGTACGTCGACGATGTCTACAACCCCACCACGACCGTGGACGTCGTGCACCGGCTGGTGCTGCAGGACAAGGTGTTCGCGATCTTCAACGGCCTCGGCACCCCGACGCACACGAAGGTCGTGGACTACCTCAACGCCCAGCGCGTACCCGACCTGTTCGTGGCCTCCGGCTGCGGATGCTGGGACCAGGCCGCCAAGCACCCGTACACCTTCGGCTGGCAGACCGACTACATCCGCGAGGGGAAGATCCTCGGGCAGTACATCAAGCAGAACTTCGCCGGGAAGAAGGTCGCCTACTTCTACCAGAACGACGACTTCGGCCAGGACGGCGTCAAGGGCCTGGACATGTACATCCCGAAGGACCAGGTCGTCAAGCGCGAGTCGTACCAGCCGACCAACACCGACGTGAGCCCGCAGGCCCAGGCGATCGCCTCGTCCAAGGCCGACGTCGTGGTGCTGTTCAGCATTCCGGCGTTCACGGCGCTGTTCCGGCTGGCGTCGCTGAAGCTGGGCTTCAAGCCGCAGCTTGCCGTCAGCAACGTCGGCTCGGACCCCACCACGCTCAGCGGGCTGCTGGAGAGCTTCGCCAAGAAGGGCGGGGCCAAGGTCGAGGGCAACCCACTGATCCAGGGGATCATCACCGACTCGTACGCGTCGCCCGCGGGCGACACGGCGAACAGCTGGACCCAGCTGTTCAAGAAGATCCACGCCACCTACATCCCGAAACTGCCCTTCGACGGCAACGTCACGTACGGGATGTCGGCGGCGTACACGTTCGTCCAGGCGTTGAAGGCGGCCGGCCGCAACCCCACCCGTAAGTCCCTGGTCGACGCCGTCGAGAAGGGCGGGTTCACCGGTGCCGGCCTGGTGCCGTTCGCGTTCTCGAAGGACTCACACGCCGGCTACGCGGGCGCCCAGATCGGCAAGATCTCCGGCAACACCATCGTGTTGAGCGGCACACCGCTGACCACCGACGACGGCACGGGCGCGATCCAGCCGTACACGACGCCCCAGCCGCAGGCCCCGGCCAACGGCATCCCCGCCGGCTGACCGTCCGCACCGCCGGGCCACTGCCGGCGGGATCCACGTGAAACGGCCGCCTCGTCATCGCTGATGGCGAGGCGGCCGTTTCAACGAAGGCCCGCGAGCACGGTGAAAGCCATTGAGCGTCGCCACCGGGATCCGTAGTCTCGTTGATCGTCCGCATTCGACGCCGGCTCACCGCCCTCCGGGAGACACCACCATGGGCATGACCGCCTCTGACATGATCACCTCGGTACCGAGCGTCTACGGAGCCACGACCTCGGCGAGAGCCGCCGTCCTCGCGGCGGGCGCCGCCCCCTTCGCGATGAGCGCCGCCATCCTCTACCCGCTCACGATTCTGGTCGCGGTACCACTGGCCGCGGCCGTGTCGGATCCCGCGCAGATGTGGCACGCCGGGGAAAGGTACGGCGACGTCGCCACGCTCATTCGGACGGCGAGTTCGGAGATGACGAGGGCCGTGGCCCGGCATGCCGGCGCCGACAACTGGAGCGAGCGAGGCAAGGACGCGTTCGTCGCGACCAGAGTCACGCCCTACCAGAACAACCTCGAGCAGGCCGCCGCGATGTACGACGACATCCAGCACACGCTCAAAGGATGTGCGGTCGCGTACGTGGGGGCGGGCCTGTCGTCGGCGGTCATCGGAGCGACCGCTCTCAGCTTCGTGTCGGGCGTGGTCGCCCTCGCGGCCGTCCCCGGTGCGAACGGGGCCGCCGCCGTCGCGGCCAACGGCGGACTGGCCCAGGCGATGAAGTTCGCCAGAGCCCTGGCGACCGGCCTGAGCAAGGTCAACGGTTTCGCCGAAGCGAATCTCAGCCGCCTCCTCGCACGGTTCAAGGTCCTAGTCCCCGTCGCGGGCGTGGCCAGTATGACCGGGGAGATCAACTACTTAATGGGTGACGCCGACCACGCTTTCGAAGGCACCCAGACGACCCTGAGCTGGCCCAGGCAGCTCCCGGCCGGTGCCACCATGCCGGCCGGCTACCGTGCGGCCGGCGCGGCCGACAAAGACGCGATCAAGAAGATCAGGCCCGAGTCGATCAGAGCGCTGGGCAAGGATCTGGACGCCGGTGCCGCGGAGACGCTGGGCAAGGCGTACGAGCAGGCGCGCGGCAACGACGTCGGCTACCCGGGCTTCGGCGTCGTCGGCCTCCACCTCGCCCACTCTCACAGCGTGCTGCGTGACCACGCCGCGCAGCAGCTCGCGGCGTCCCGTGACACCCCGGGGACCTGGCTGCCCGGCCTGCGGACCCACGCCGACAACTGGATCTTCGCCGAGCAGGCGAACGTGAAGGCCACCAAGCACGCCGGCAGGTGAGCACTTGTGAGCACTTCGCGGCGGACATCCCCGGCCGGTCAGTGCTCCGTGCGGGTGATGGCGGTCTCCACGCCGGCGACGCGGTCGGCGAGCAGGCCCAGGGCGCCGATCGCGCGGCTCATCGGGTCGTCCTCGTCGCCGCCCAGGGCCTGCGAGCGCAGGAACGCCGTCTTAACCTCCGCCCACCGCGCGCTCTGTTCCGCGGTCAGCGTGCCTCGCAGCTCGGCCAGTTTGAGCAGGTTGGCCTCGGCACCGGCGGCGAGGGTCTGCGCCTCCCCCAGGTAGTGGTCGTCGATGACGGCCTCGAGCTCGGCCTCGTTCATCACCGGCACGATCCGTTCGGCGAGCTTGTTCATGTTCCGGTACGACCCCTGCAGCTGGAACGGCGGCTCGGTCCGCGACGCGTCGCTGCGCGCCGCCGAGGCGATGTAGGCCTGGTTGCAGGCCAGCACCACCTGCTGCACCCGCAGCAGCCGGCGCAGCACGGCCAGGATCTGCTGCAGCTCGGTCGCCGAGTACGGGTGGGTGAGCCGGTCGGCGGTGACCGTCGTGTCGCCCCGCGCCAGGCGTACGAGGAGCTCGACGTCGGCGCGGTCCCGGGTGGACAGCGGCGCGAGCACCGGGTTGGAGGTCAGCGCGTTCTCCACGTAGCTGAGCGCGAACAGCTCCTCGCGGCCGGACAGCACGTCGCCGAGGTTCCACACGTCGGCACGGTTGGCGAGCATGTCCGGGATGCGGAACCGCTGCCCCGACTCGGTGAACGGGTTGCCCGCCATGCACACCGCGAACCGCTTACCGCGCAGGTCGTACGTGCGGGTGCGGTCCTGCCAGACGCCCTCCATCCGGCGCTGCGCGTCGCACAGCGAGATGAACCGTTGCAGCAGCTCGGGTGAGGTGTGCTGGATGTCGTCCAGATAGAGCAGCACGTTGTTGCCCATCTCCAGCGCGAAGGAGATCTTCTCGACCTCCTGGCGCGCGGTGGCGTTCGGCGCCTCCGCCGGGTCGAGCGAGGTGACCGACTGGCCGAGCGCGGGGCCGTTGACCTTGACGAACATCAGGCCGAGCCGCCCGGCGACGTACTCCATCAACGTGGTCTTGCCGTACCCGGGCGGCGAGATGAGCAGCAGCAGGCCCATCTGGTCGGTGCGCTTGGCGTCTCCGGTCGCGCCGAGCTGCTTGGCCAGGTTGTCGCCGATGAGCGGCAGGTACACCTCGTCCAGCAGCGCGTTGCGGACGAACCCGCTCATCACCTTGGGCCGGTACTCCGTCAGCCGCAGCCGTGAGCGTTCGGCGGCGATCAGTTCGCCACGCCGCCTCTGGTACGCGCGGTACGCGGGCACCCGCTCGGCGCGGAACCGGTGGGTACGCGTCAGCACCTCGTCGAGCCGCAGCGTCAGCCGCCGCCCGGTGACGCGCGGGTGCGTGCCCAGCAATCCCTCCACGGTCGCGGTCAGCTCGGCGGAGGACTCATAGCGCGGCAGTGACCCGCACAGCTCGATCGCCACCGCCTCGGCCAGGTCGTCGGCGGGGGCGTTCCCGGCCTTCAGGTACGAGCTCAGCCAGGCCTCGACCAGCTGGTGGCGGGCGGCCAGGTCGTCGCCGAGCTCGCGCAGATCCTCGCCGAACCCCTCGGAGCCGCCGAGCGCCCGGCGGAAACCGTCCAGCACCGACCGCGCCCCCGCTCCGGTGACGAATCCTCCCCGGGAGGCGGCCAGCTCCTCGAACAGGTACTCACCGGCCAGATCCTGCCCGCCGGGCAGCCCGCGGCCGGCGGCGAAGGACGTGACGGCGCCGGTCAGCTCGGCGCGCAGCTCGCCGACGGCGGCCGCGTCGCCGAACGCGTCACGCGCCCGTGCGAGGGACCGGGCCCGCGCGGTCCAGGACGTACGGGCGGGCTCGGTGGTGCCGTGCGCCCAGAACAGCTGCGCGGCGGCGCGTGCGCCCGGCGGGTAGCGCAGCAGGCCGGCCCCGGTGTGGAGCCACAGCAGCGCGTCGAGGATGAGTACGGCGTCGCGGTCGTGGACGCCGCGCTCGTAGCCCTCGTCGTAGCGGGCCTCGGCCACCCGGCGTACCTCGGTGAGCAAGCCGCCCTCCTCGGCCGCCGCACGGCGGAGCACCTCCAGCGAGGCTCCGGCGAGCAGGTCGGCGGCCAGGTGCTCGGCGCGGTACACCTCGGGCGTCTCGGAGACCAGCAGCTGGTCCCAGTACGGCCGGGTCGCCTCGAACGCCGGATCGCGCACCGGCAGCCGGTAGTCCGTCCCGGTCACCGCGTACGCCATCGTGTCCTCGTACGGCACCAGCGTCAGGTCGACGGGCTGGGAGTTGACCGCGAACCGGTGCCGGCCGAGGCGGATGGTCTGCCCGTCGCCGTCGTACAGGTCGACGCGGTCCCGCAGGACCCGGCCGGCGTCCTGGCGCGCGGCCTTGAGCCGCCCGTCGAGCTCCTCGGCGCGCACCGGGTCGCCGAGGGCCCGCAGCTGGTCCGCGACGCCGCGGACCTTGGCCACCATCGGGTCCGCGGCGAAGTAGGTGTTGATGTCATCCAGGGAGTCCAGCTCGCCGACCCGCCGCCGCACGCCGGTCAGGATGCGCTCGGCGGACTCGGCCAGCCGGTCGGCGCGGCGTACCTGTTCGTCGAGCAGCGCCTGCTTGCGCGCGGAGAACGCCTCGTAGACCTCCTCGCGCTTGCCGGCCAGCTCGGTGACGAAGTCGTCGAACTCGGCGAACCGCGAATCGAGGTTCTCCAGCTGGAGCATCATGCGGCCGAGCTGGTCGTCGCAGTGCTCGGGGGTGCCGGCCATCGCGAGCGCGGCGGTGACGGCCTGGCCGAGCAGCGCGAACTCGGCCGCGAAGGCGGCGCGGCCCTCGACGTCGAGGAGCTCGCGGCGGCGGGCGGTCAGGCTCGCCTGCGCCTGGTTGATCTCGGCGAGCACCTCCCCGATCCGTTCCAGGATCGAGGTGCGCACCACGGCGTCGGCGATGTCGAGCGAGCCGACGACCTCGATCAGCGTCTCCAGGCCGTGGGTCTGCTCGGCCAGCCGTTCGCGTACGGGCCCGGCCTCGGCGACCGTCGCGATCGCCTCGGCCTCGGCGACGAGCCGGCCGATCTCC
Organism: Actinoallomurus bryophytorum; assembly: GCF_006716425.1. Classification (NCBI taxonomy): domain Bacteria; kingdom Bacillati; phylum Actinomycetota; class Actinomycetes; order Streptosporangiales; family Thermomonosporaceae; genus Actinoallomurus; species Actinoallomurus bryophytorum. Next base: position 5,084,864 of record NZ_VFOZ01000001.1, on the reverse strand, counting down.
TCGTGGTAGCCGGCGAAGGCGTCCGCGCCCTGAAGGAAGGCGATCGCGCGCCCGCCGGTCGACTTCAGCTCGTCGGTGAGCTGCCCGGCCAGCTCGTCGATCCTGGCGGTGTCCGCGTACCGCATCTCGCGCAGCGTCACCAGCCGGCCCTGCGACCGGCGCAGCTCGGCGAGGCGGGTCACCCACGCGTCGGCGGCCGACGGCGAGTCGCTCCTGGTCCGCCGGATCAGACCGATGATCTGCTCGGCCGCCTCGCCGAGCGCGCCGGCCGCCTGTGCGGTCAGCCGCTGGACGTTCTCGAACTCCTCCAGCACCTGCCCGGCGGCGGTGCGCACCCCGTCGAGCGGCTCGCGCAGCCCCTGCTCCTCGACCCAGAAGTAGTGGTCGAACGCCCGGTCGCAGGCGGCGAGCAGCGCCTCGAAGACAGCCGCGGACGGCTCCGTCTCGGCCACCGAACGGGCGATCGACAAGCAGTCGGAGATGCCGCGTACGAGGTCGGCGTTGCCGATGCGCTCCAGCGGCCCGGCGCCGACCGGCTGCGCCGCCGCGTAGGCGTCGGACAGAAACGGCGTCTGCCACACCTGCATCTGGTGCACCCGCGTGGGCTCGTTCCCGTTGGCGCGGAACACGACCATCGTGCCGTCGTCGTACAACGAGTAGCCGTGGCAGGTGATCGGGGTGGCGACCTCCTTGCGGATCACGTTGTACGGCAGCAGGAGATACCGGCCGGCCTCGCGGGCGTGGAAGACGTACAGCACGTCCTCGCCGTTGGTGGACCGGACGAACCGCTCGTACTCCAGCCGGTCCGTTTCGGTGTCGAAGGTCTTGACCGCCCCGGTGACCAGGTAATAGCCGCCGGGGAAGATGATCCCGTGGTCCTCGGGCAGCCGGCGGCACGCCTGCCCGATGCCGTCCAGGCGTACGACGTCCTTCGTGCGGGTGTTGAAGACCAGGTACCGCCAGGCCTCCTCCTTGTACGGCCGGATGCGCAGCAGGATCAGCGCGCCGACCCGGGCATGGTGCACCTCCGCGTCGGCGAGGCTCTGCAGCGGCTCGTCCACCGGCTCGCGGTAGATGCCCTCGCCGGTCTCGGTGTTGTTCTCCACCTTGACGGTCAGGTCGCCGCCGACGGTCTCGACGAACACCTCGTCCTCGATGGAGATGTGCGGATGCCGGCCGAGCACGTGGTCGTCGCGGGTCGTCTCGGTCCACGTGAAGTCGTGCGAGGGCGGGAAGACGTGGTCCGGCTCGCCGAGGTTGTCGTGGTAGACGACGGTGCCGTCGGAGCCGACCTTCCAACGGAGCACCCGGGTGTCGTGCTCGGCCTCCAGCCCGGTCTGGAAGACGGCCAGGAGCTTGCCGTCCAGGTGCCGCAGCTGCAGCAGCCGGCTGTCGCGGTAGTAGCGGTACAGCTCGCCGAAGTCGCGTTCGAACTGCGGGTCGCGCAGGAGGCCGGACTCCGCGGTCTCGAACCGGAACTCCTCCCCGTCCCGTACGAACCGGTGCAGCGCGAACACGTCGTCCACCGACGTCTCCGGCTTGAGCCCGATGAACACGTTGTAGCCGAACAGCAGCAGGTCGCCGACGGCCGCGATGTCGCGCGGCACGCAGTTGTGCTCGGTACGGATCCGCTCGGCGCCGACGAGCCGCAGCTCGGTGCCGCCGAAGATCTCCAGGCGGCGGGCGTTCAGCGCCTCGGCCCGGCGGATCAGCTCCTTGGCCTGCTCGCCCAGGCGGGCGCGGAGCACCTCGAAGGTGCCCGCGTCCAGCCTCGGCTCTTCGTTTTTCTCGCTCACTGGTCGATGACGGCGACGGACGAGACGGCCGCGTCGGCGACGCCGAGGCGTTCGGCGTGGTCGAGTAGTTCCTGTGCCTTGGCGCCGTCGGCGCCGCCGCCCCTGATGCGCTGCATGAGGAGGGCTGACAGGGTCAGGTTCTTCACGTCGTCGGTGCTGACCGAGCCGAGCAGCCGGGTGAGGTCATCGGGGAAGCTTCGGTCGCCGTTCAGCCATGGCTTGGCGAGGCTGCGCGCGACGTCGGAGTGCTCGACGAACCCGTCCATGCCCTTGCCGACGCTGATCGCGCCGACGACCTTGTCGAAGAACATGGTGTCCCCGCCGACGATGTCGATGTCGGCCTGCTCCAGGGCGGTCGCCAGCACTGTCGCCTGTTCTTTGGCGACGTCTCCCTGGACCTCGATGCCGGCCAGCCGGATCTCCTTCTCGGCCTCCAGCCGCAGCCGGTACTCCTCGTGTCCCCGGGTGGCGTCGTCCATCGCGGCCATGCCGGCGGCCTTGTCGGTCAGGCCCTCCGCCTCGGCCTTCATCTTCTCGCGGATCCCGTCGGCCGCGGCGAGGGCCTTCTGCCGGTCCACGGTCGCCTCCGCGCGGCCGACCTTCTCGATGGCCTCGGCGTCCCGCTCGCGCACCTGGACGTCGGCCAGGCCCGCCGCGGCGGTCTCGGCCTGGATGCCCTCGGCCAGCCGGATCTTGGCACGGGCGTCTAGCTCGGCGGTCTGCTGCCGTGCCTCGGCCATCAGGAGCACCTCGCGGGCCCTGAACTTCGCGGCCTCCTCGGCGGCCTCGGCGGCCTTGATGTCCTTGACCAGGCCCTCCTGCGCCTCGGCCTCGGCCTGGATGATGACGGCCTGGCGCGTACGCTCGGCCTCCTCGACGACGCGGAGCTTCTTGATGTTCTCTTCCTGCTCGGCGACCGTCTTCTCCACCGCGATGCGTTCGCGGATGACGTCGGCGATCTCTCGCTTCTCGCCTTCGACCTCTTTGTCCTTGGCGATACGGGACAGCTCGGTCTCCCGCTCCCGCGCGATGACCTCGAGCATCCGGTCCTTCTCGATGCGCTCGGTCTCGACCGCGATGACGCGCTCGTGGTTCTTCTCCGCGACGGCGATCTCCCGGTCGCGGTTCTCCTTCTGGATGCCGAGCTGCTCGTCGGTACGGAGGTGCGCGCTCTGGGAGGTCAGCCGCTCCTCGGCCTGCACCTTGGCGATCTCGGCCTCCTCGCGGGCCCGGATGGTCTCGATCTCACGCTTCTTCTTGACCTCGGCCTCGGCCTGCCGCCGCTCCAGCTCCAGGATGGCCTCACGCGCGTCCACGTTCTGGCGCGTGATCTCCTTCTCCTCTGTGCGCTGGAACTCATTGGTACGCACGTGCTCGATCGCGGTCAGCTCGGTGATCTTGCGGATGCCCTGCGCGTCGAGGATGTTCGTGGGGTTGAGGCTCTGCAGCGGCGTCTGCTCGAGGTGGTCGATGGCCGCGTCCTCGAGGTGGTAGCCGTTCAGGTCGGTGCCGATGATCTGCACGATCTGGTCGCGGAACTCATGCCGGTGCGTGTACAGGTCCACGAAGTCCATCTGCTTGCCGACGGTCTTCAGCGCCTCGGAGAACTTCGCGGCGAACAGCGTCTGGAGCGTGTCCTCGTGGCTCGCCCGCTGCGTGCCGATGGCCTGGGCCACGGCGATGACGTCTTCCAGGGTCTTGTTGACCCGGACGAAGAAGGTGATCCGGATATCGGCACGGATGTTGTCGCGGCAGATCAGACCCTCGTGGCCGGCCCGCTCGATCTCGATCGTCTTGACCGAGATGTCCATCACCTCGGCCTTGTGCAGGATGGGCAGCACGATCGCGCCGGTGAACGTGACGTGCACCTTCTTGATTTTGGAGACGATCAGCACTCGTCCCTGCTCCACCTTGCGGAACAGCCGGAGCAGCACGATGACACCGGCGAGGACGAGCAGAATGGCGGCGAGCAGCACGCCGAGCCCGATGAACAGCGAATCCATCAGTGGTCCTTCTTGCGGGGGGATTTTCGGTTAGCGAGGTGGACGATGGGGGTCGAGTTCCGCGTCGTACGGCATCACCCAGAAGAACTCGCCGTCGGCGTCGTAGTCGAAGATCAGTGCGGTGTTACCTGCTTTGAGGGCGGCTTCGTCGTCCCGGTTCCGTTGCTGGCGCACTTGGATGACGGCGGCCGATCCGTCGGCGGCGCGGACCTCCGCCTGACCGAACACCAGGTCCACCCGGCCCGTACGGATCACGCACATCCGGCCGACGAAGTCCCGCCTGGTGGGAACCTGCTCTTCGGTGAGCATGCGCCGCAGCGGATGCATCAGCAGCCGGGTGATCAGGGCGGACGCGAGGACCGCTGCCGCCAGCACGCCGGTGGCCGGGAGGGATCCCGACAGGTCCGTGCGGTGCAGGAGGACGGTCCCGGCCAGCCCGGCGAACCAGGCAAAAAGGACGAAAAGCGAGATCACGACGGTGGCGACGAGGCCGAACATGACGTCGAGCACACCGAAAGCGATCAGCAGCCAGTAGGCGAGTACCACGATGAGGAGCAGGCCGAAGAATGCCGCCGGAAACTCAGTTGCCGCCCGTACGAATTCCGTCATCCCCGCGCCTCCCCCGGCATGCCTGTAGTCGTTGCCGACCAGGCTTCCCGGCGCACCAAGAAGGAACTTTACATCTCCGGAAATTGCCCGGTATGTGATTTATGCGACAGAGCGCCGTTTCGGCCGACCGTTTCTCAGGCGGGGATGTCCCACAGCCGTACGGTGCCGTCCTCGCCACCAGTGGCGAGAGTCCTGCCATCCGGGCCGAACGCCAGCACCTTGCTCAGGCCGCCGGTGGTGAAGGAGGCCACGGCCTGTCCCTTGGAGACATTCCACAGCACCACCGGGTCGTTGTCGCTCGCGGCGAGTGCCGTGCCGTGCACGTCGAATCCCACCGCGCCGAATCTCACCAGGCCGGGCCGGTCTCCGCCAAAGGTCGCGATGGGCAGCGCACTGGCCACGTCCCACACCTGCGCCGCGCCGGAGCGCAGTGTGATCACGCTCTTTCCGTCCGGGCCGAAGGCGAGGCCTGCCACGAAGGCCGTGACATCGGTCACCAGGGTGGCCCGGAGCTTACGGGTGGACACGCTCCAGACCCGTACCGGGTTCGAACCCGAGCCTCCGCTGGCGAGCAGCTTGCCGTCCTGGCTGAAGGCCATGACCTCGATACCGTTGGTGTGGCCGGCGAGGGTGCCGACGGAGGCGCCGGTCGCCCGGTGCCACAGATGGATCCGGTTGTCGTAGCTCTTCTCCGCCGCGAGGCCCCAGGCGGTGGCGAGGGTCTCGCCGTCGGGGCTGAACGCCAGACTGTAGGACGGTCCGTTCTCAGTGATGGTCCCCCCGAACTCTCCGGTGGCCACACCCAAGAGCCGCACCTTGGAGCCGCCCTGCTTCGATCCGCTCTCGACGGCGACGACCTTGCCGTCGGGGCTGAGTGCCAGGCGGGTGGCGCCGGCCTCGTGACCGCTGAGCGTGCCCATGGAGCGGCCGGTCGCCGCATCCCACACGCCCACCGCCCCGCCGTTACCCACGGCGGCGACGAACTTTCCGTCCGCGCTGAACGTCAGGTCGCCGATCGGGCCGCCGAGGCCATGGAGAACGACCTTGGCCGCGTGGGGAGCGCTGCTCGTGCTGCCACCACTCGGGTGGTGGTGGCCGGGCAGCGACAGGATGACGATGGTGATGGCCAGTACCACCGCGACGGCGCCGGCCAGGAGGATCTTGGCGCGGGTCGGGGTCAGGAGGCCTGGTCCACCGGCCGGGGCGGGAGCGGCAGCGCGGCCACCGCGCCCGGGCGCGGGTACGGAACGCGGTAGTGCCACCGGCTTCGGCACAGGTGCGGGCTCTGGCGGGGGTGTCGGCCCTGGAGGCGACGCGGGCTTCGAAGGCTCGGGCTCCAGCTCCGAGGCGGGCTCAGGCGTGGGTACCGGCTGTGGATCGGGTACTCGCGGCGTCTCGGCGGGTGGCTCGGGTGGCCGGATGAGGAGGGACTCCAGGTGTGCGGCCGCGGCGGACGAGACGGCCTTGCTGTCGTCGTCGGCGAGGCCGCGGATCTCCGTGAGGACCTGCGCCCGTACGGTGGCGTTGCCGACGCGGTGGAGGTGGGCCAGGCCGTCGAGGACGGCGAGCCGGTCCTTGGCGAACGGGCTCTCGATCGCGTTGCGGAGGTAGGCCGGCAGGGTCCAGTTGACGTTCCTAGCGATGATCGTGCGGCCCTCGACGTTGTCCTGCTTCTTCGGGCGCTGCTGCGGCATCTCCGCCACGACCCGCTCGTAGACGTAGCCGTACAGCTCGTCGATGGTGATGTCGCCGTCATTGTCGAGGTCGGCGCTGCCGTCGCGGAGGCCGGCCACGAGATAGCGGGTGAACACCGACTGCGTGGCCTCGCCCTGCGCGCGGTCCCCTTCGAAGGAGTACTGCGTGGCGTCGGAGGCGGTCAGCACCGTACGGCCGCGGCCCTGGAAGCGTTCGAGGGTGTGCACGGCGGTGTCGGCCTTGGCGGTGCGGCCCGCGGGGAACGCGCCGCTGTAGCAGCAGTCGAGGACCAGCACCTTCTGCCGCGAGACGCAGCCCTCCATCGCCTGGTCGACGTGTTCGGCGGGCAGACCGGTGAACAGCAGGCTGTCGCGGCGGGTGTTGGTCATCGCGAGATACAGGCGGCCGTCGTCGTCCTTCAGGCCGTGGCCGGTGAAGTACAGCAGGGTCAGGTCGTCGTGGCGCCGGTCGCGGTAGAAGTCGCCGATGGCCTCGCCGACCCGGTGGTGCGGCTCGTTGATCAGCGTTGTGACCTCGAACCCGGCGATGTCCGGATCGCGCAGCACGGCGGCGAGCGCCTCCGCGTCGTGCGCCGGCGCGGTCAGTTGCCGCAGCCCGGTGTCCTGGTAGCGGTACGTGGCGATCAGCAACGCCAGCCGGCGGCCCATCGCGTCAGCCACCCGAGTGACGCCGGACGAAGGCGTCGAGGAGTTCTTGCCGCTCCGCCGCGGAGGCGCGTTCGAGCTCGATCGTGTCGCCGTCGATCGTCATCGATATCCGGTGCCGCCCCGACTGCCGGTCCAGCCAGTCCCGTACCGTGCCGACCAGCGTGGTGAACACTCCGCCCGAGGCGCTGAACGCCACGACCAAAGCCCCCAGCGTGACCGGGTCGGTGCCCTTCGCCCCCTCGGGAGGCGGCCCGGCGGTGACCGGCGAGACGGCGGTGGCGTCGAGTCCGGTGAGCTCACCGCGCAGCCGGCGGACCAGCTGCTCGGCCCGCTCGGGGTCCACCTCGGGATCCACGTGGACGACGAGCGAAAGGCTCGTCATTCCGCGGGCGCCCCCATTGTCACCGCTCATCATCCGGCCCGCCCCAGCCAACATTTCCCGTATGTGTTGCGGATCCTTTCAGGAAAGGGCCGCGACGTGAAGTGAACTTCCTGGCACGGCGCCGAAAGTGGATTTACGGACGGCCGAGATGCGGGCGAGAAGGCCTGCCAAATTCAGTGCGAACGGTTCGCGCGTACGGAGACTTCCTGCCGGAAACGCCGGGGAGCCTCCGTACGCGCGTCGTTTGTCGGTGGCACCGCGGGGTCAGAAGATGCGGGTGAGTTCGCTGGCCGGTCCCGATGAGCACAGGGTGGCGTTGGCGGTCAGTGCCCAGCTGCCGCCGACGTCGATGTCGGCTTCGTAGTCGTTGGCGGCCGGGACTTTGGCGGTGTGCTGACCTGACCAGGTTGAATGCGGCGCCATAACTGGAGCGTCGGATTCGTAGTGGTACTCGTAGCGGGTGTCACCCGCGCCGTTGATGTAGACGCTCCACGCGTACTCGACGGCGGGTGGACTGACGGTGAAGCCGGTTTTCATCTGGTACTGCAGGTGGGTGGAGGTGTTGTTGAGTTCGACGTGGGCGGTGCCGCAGTTCCCGCGCACGGTCACGTCCGGAGTGGGGTGTGCCTGCCGGGCGGCGAGGGCGGCGCGAGCGCGTTGGTAGCCCGCGGTGCTGATCGTGATCTGCTGGCCGTTGTCCAGCGTGACGACGGTGGAGGCGCCCGCGGTCCGCGCCTGGCGGATCTGGTGAGCCGTCATCTCCATCGTCACGACTTTGGTGCCGGACCGCGCGGTCCCGGGCCTGGTGGCGGTGGGCACACGATCCTGGGCGTGTGCGGTGGCCATCGTGGTGGCCGTCGTGGTCATGACTGCGCCGGAGACAAGGACCGCCGCGGCAGCGGCAGAAACCTTCTTCAACATCCCTCCTGGGGGGCAGTGGGGGTATCGCACGAGCCGATTGCCGTGCGGCACCCAAGGCGACAGCGCTGCTCGATGCGCTCTCGTCCTGGTGACGAAGCCCACCACCGTGAAGTCGGCGACGACAGAGTCAGATGACTTAATTCGCGCGGACGCCTGGGGAATGTAGGCCGTCTTCCCGTCCCGGAGCGGGAAGGCACACGAAACGGCCGCCTCCCCATTGCTAATGGTGAGGCGGCCGTTTACCGAGACGAGTTTCCTCTACCTCTTGGATCGGTCAGCGGAGGAGACGATGTCGGCTCCTCCGGGTTCCGCGGTCGGTCAGCCCGGGAGGACGTACTCCGCGAGTCTCGGTGAAGTGCTGCCGACGAAATCGGTCGTGCCGAGGTAGACGGCGCGGATCCGATGGATCCCGGGGGAAAGCGCGGACGTGGTGAGGACCGCGTGCCCCGCGCCGTCAAGAGCGACCGCGCCGAGGATGACCTTCCGGCCGTCGGCGAACACCACCAGACCCGTCGGTACGGCCGTACCGGTGGTGGCCTTCACTGTGGCGCCGAAGCTCACGGGCTGGCCCACCGGTACGGAGTTCGCCGATGATGTCAGCGTGGTCGTGGTGCCGGTGGCCGATTTGGCACAGCTCGGGCGGGTGATCGTGTCACTGTCCAAGGTGACCGCGGCGCTGCGTGCCAGCGCCCGGCCGTCAAGGATCACGCCCGTCGTGACGGTGATCGATGCCTGCGCCATGATGTTCCCTCGCAGGGTGGAGTCGGTTCCGAGCGTCGCGGAGCTGCCGACCTGCCAGAACACGTTGCAGGCCTGGGCGCCGTTGACGAGGTTCACGCTGCTCGCCGATGCCGTGATCAGCGTGGACGCGGCCTTGAAGATGAACACGGCGTTCGGGTCACCCTGAGCGTCGAGGGTCAGCGTTCCGGTAATGCCGAACGTGCCCGCAGGAGAGTCGTACACGCCGGGTGTCTTGGTGGTGCCGCCGAGTTCGACGGGGACGGTCTCGGTGGCCGGGCGTGCCGCGGCGTCGTCGTACGCGGTGGTCAGGTCGTTCTTGGCCTGCAACGCGACGGCGTCGGCAACATGTTCGGCTCCGTTCACCTGCCCGGGAGGAAAGCCGGTCACCGAGGTGCCCGGACTCAGCCCGAGATCGCCGGTGACCGTGGTGGGGCCCGTGTTGGTGACGGCTTCCCCTCACGAAGGCCGATACCGGAACGCACCGTCGGCCCCGAGAGCGCGCCGAGACTCATCGACACGGCCGTCTCCGGCCGCCTGGCGCGTGACCGCACACGACCGATCCACACGGCCGTGCGGTCACGGATCTGCCCGATGCTCCTCCGAATGGATCTCTGTAAGCGGCGGACAACGGCCCTGGAGCGGCTCTTGTTCGGAGCGAAATGTGAGCGCCCCCGGGCTCACCAGGCAATCAAATTGGGCATTCCACGCGGGAATGGGATGGTCGTCACGCGGCGGCTCGCGATATCGATGCGGTGAGCACTGCGCCGTAGGTCGTCGACGAGTAGCAGCGCGGTACCGCTGGGATCCCGGGTGAGGGTGGTGAAGACCCAGATGAAGTTGCCGCCGGAGCGGAACGGCTGCTCGTACAGCATCCGCACCGGCCGGCCCGTCCGCGCGTCCACCTCCAGGACCTGTGTCGACCGGTGGCCGCCGGCGCGATGATCCGCGATCAGATAGAGGCTCTGGCCGTCCGCGCTGAGGACGGGAGTGGTGTACGTGTGGACGGCGGTGTCGACCAGCACGAGGTGGGAGTCCGCCACGAGATCGTGGCCGGCGTCGGTGTCGAGGATGCGGATGATGGAGGGATGCGCGGCCGACGCTCGGAGCACGAAGGCCAGGTGCCGCCCGTCCGCCGCCCAGGACAGGTCACCGACCCCGCCGGCCTCTGAGGTCCGGAAGGCGGTGCGCCGCCCGTTGGACAGGGTCATGACGTCGATCCGGGCAGGGCCATCCGGCCGGTCGTCCCGGCGGACGGGGAAGGCGACGCGCGTCCCGTCGGGCGAGACGGCCAGGAACGATGCCTCAACGCCTGATGACGGGAGATCCCGCACCCGGGTCAAGGCGCCGATCCGACCGCTCCGGTCGATCCGCAGCCGGTAGAGGGACGCGAGGTCCTGGTGCTCGAGGACGACGTAGAACACGTTCGGGTCCGCGGTCGCCGAAAGGCGCGTCCACTCGCCACCGGCCGGAGGTTCTCGCGTCGCGGTCACCTTGCCGGTCTGGACGTCGCGGACGGTCAGCTCATGGATATGGTCACCGCCCGAGACGTTGGCTATGAAGTACCGAGCGGATCCGCCGCCGAGCGTGTCTGGAGCCGGCGCCCGATCTCGCCTGGCCACCACGCCCGCCACGACGATCAGAAGGATCGCGACGGCCACCGCGAGCGGGCCATAGCGCCGGACACGGCGCCGCGACCGGACCGCCGCGGTGCGCTGCTCCGATTCTTCCTCGGGCTGTACGAGTTCGGCGACCGCGGTGAGGGCGCTGCGCAGCCGGTCCTCTGTGGTCATGTGCCCTCCTTGAGCAGTTCGCCGAGTGCGCCGAGCGCACGGGCGGCGGTGGACCGGACGGTGGACGGGCTGATGCCCATGATCTCCGCGATCTCCGCGTCGGACAGGTCGAGGTAGTACCGCAGGACCAGGACCTCCCGCCGGCGATGGGGCAGGTGCTGGAGCGCCTCGACCACCTCCCGATGGTCTTCGCGCACCAGCGCGGCCGACTCCGCCGACCAGATCGGCGGGTCGGGCAGGATCCCGATGCGGCGGATGAGCGACCGGCGGCGGTGCACCATCCGGCAGCCGTTGACGACCGAGCCGCGCACGTAGGCCAAGGCGCTCGCGACGTCACGCAGCTCCGCCCAGCGCGAATGCAGTCCGGCGAACGCGTCCTGCACAACGTCCTCAGCGGTCGCCCGATCGCCGATGAGCAGTACCGCCAGACGAAGCAGGCCCAGCCGGTGCATGGTGAACACCGACCCGGCGTCCGCCGGGTCGGCCACGTCCCCCTCATTCCGATCCATGTTCTATAGATGCACGGGCACCCCGTCTGCTGCTCGGAGGCGACGACTATTTCGCAGGGCCTCGCGGACGCGTACGGACATGGGGCTGGGACGCCGGGCCCGGGATGGGCCGGGCGTACGACGCCGGCCGGCCGCGCGTGGAGCGCGACCGGCCGGCGGGGGGCGTGAGTCAGTCGCTGGAGCCGAAGGCCGCGTCGAAGGCGGTGGACGGTGGCTCGATGGCGGCCAGCCGTCGCACGTACGCGAGGGCGTCGGGCGCGCCGGTCAGGCGGTCCATTCCGGCGTCCTCCCACTCGATCGAGATCGGGCCGTCGTACCCGATGGCGTTGAGCGCGCGGAAGCAGTCCTCCCACGGCACGTCGCCGTGTCCGGTCGAGATGAAGTCCCAGCCGCGCCGCAGGTCGGCCCACGGCAGGTGGGACGCGAGGCGTCCGCGGCGGCCGTCGCCGGTGCGGACCTTCGCGTCCTTGCAGTCGACATGGCGGATGCGGTCGGCGAAGTCGAACAGGAAGCCGACCGGGTCCAGGTCCTGCCAGACGAAGTGCGACGGGTCCCAGTTCAGGCCGAACGCCGGGCGGTGGCCGATCGCCTCCAGCGTCCGTACGGTCGTCCAGTAGTCGTAGGCGATCTCGCTGGGATGCACCTCGTGCGCGAAGCCGACGCCCACCTCGTCGAAGACGTCCAGGATGGGGTTCCAGCGGTCGGCGAACTCCCGGTACCCCGCCTCGATCATCGACTCGGGGACCGGCGGGAACATCGCGACCGTGTGCCAGATGGGCGATCCGGTGAAGCCGACGACGGTGGGGACGCCGAGCCGGGCGGCGGCACGCGCCGTGTCCTTCATCTCCTCGGCGGCGCGGCCACGTACGCCCTCGGCATCGCCGTCACCCCAGATACGGGACGGCAGGATGCCCTGGTGCCGCTCGTCGATGATGCTGTCGCAGACGGCCTGGCCGACCAGGTGGTTCGAGATCGCCCAGACCTTGAGGCCGTGCTTTTCCAGGATGTCGAGCCTGCCCCGCACGTACGTGTCGTCGGTGAGTGCCCGGTCGACCTCGAAGTGGTCGCCCCAGCAGGCGATCTCGAGCCCGTCGTAGCCCCATCCGGAGGCGAGCCGGCAGACCTCCTCGAACGGGAGGTCGGCCCACTGGCCGGTGAAGAGCGTGATCGGACGCGGCATGGTTCCTCCAGTGACGATTGCGAGATCAGGCCTCGACGTCGGTCCAGACACCGCGGTCGGACGCGCTGCGCGCGACCGCGGCGAGTACGCGTTGCACCTGCAGGCCGTCCTCGAAGGACGGGGACGGGTCGGTGCCGGAGGCGATCGCCTCCACGAAGTCCTTCACCTCGTGGGTGAAGGTGTGGTCGTACCCGAGCAGGTGACCCGGCGGCCACCAGGCGCCGGCGTAGGGATGGTCCGGTTCGGTGACGAGGATCCGGCGGAACCCTGCCGTACGGGAGTCCTCGGTGTTGTCGTAGAAGGACAGCTCGTTCATCGCCTCGAAGTCGAAGGCCAGGCTGCCCGCCGAGCCGTTGATCTCCAGGCGCATCGCGTTCTTGCGGCCGGTGGCGAAGCGCGTCGCCTCGAACGAGGTGAGGGCGCCGCCCGACATCTTGCCGATGAACAGCGCCGCGTCGTCGACCGTCACCGTGCCCTGGCCGAGGTTCCCGGACGCGGCCGCGCCCAGGCCCGCCGACGCGCCGGCGAGGGGACGCTTGCGGATGAAGGTCTCCATCAGGGCGCTGACGCCGGTCACCTGGTCGCCGGCGACGAACTGGGCGGCGTCGATGATGTGCGCTCCGATGTCGCCGAGCGCCCCCGAACCGGCCTTGTTCACGTCCAGCCGCCAGACCAGCGGGAACTCCGGGTCGACGATCCAGTCCTGGAGGTACTGCGCGCGTACGTGGCGGATCGTGCCGAGCCGGCCTTCGGCGACCATGTCCCGGGCCAGGGCCAGCGCGGGGACACGCCGGTAGTTGAAGGCCACCATCGAGCGCACGCCGTTCGCCCGCGCCCGCTCGGCCGCCTCCGCCATCTCGACGGCCTGGGCGACCGTGTTGGCGAGGGGCTTCTCACAGAGCACGTGCTTGCCGGCCTCGAGTGCCGCGACCGCGATCTCGGCGTGGGTGTCGCCCGGGGAGCAGATGTCGATGATGTCCACGTCGTCCCGGCGGATCAGCTCCCGCCAGTCGGTCTCGGCCGCCCCCCAGCCCAGGCGTTCGGCGGCCGCCGTCGCCTGGTCGCGTGACCGGCCGGCCAGGGCCACCATCACGGGTGCGCCGGGCAGGTCGAAGAAGGCGCCGGCGTTCCGCCAGGCATGGGAGTGTGCCCGTCCCATGAAGGCGTAGCCGACCATGCCGACCCCGAGGGCCGGCTTGCTTTCGTGCGTCATTGCCGTCCTTTTCCCGATGACGAACCTGGCTCCCGCCGATGCCGCGGGCCCGCCGCCACCTGCGGCGGGCCGGACATCGCTCTCACTCGAAGGCGAGCGGGAGGTAGGTGTCGACGTTCTCCTTCGTGACCACGGCGGAGAACAACGTCATCGATGTGGGGATCTCCTGTTCGGCCAGGTCGCCCATGGCCTTGCCCTGCCCGAGCAACCGGGCGACGCGTACCGCCGAGGCGGCCATCGTCGGCGGGTACAGGACCGTCGCCTTGAGCACGCTGTCGTCCTTCTTGATCGAGTCCATCGCGCTCTTGGAACCCGCGCCGCCCACCATGAAGAAGTCGCTGCGGCCCGCCTGCTTGATCGCCTGGAGCGCGCCGATGCCCTGATCGTCGTCGTGGTTCCACAACGCGTCGAACTTCGGATGCGCCTGGAGCAGCTCGGCCATGCGCGCCTGACCCGTCTGCACGTTGAACTCCGCGGCCGCCCGGCCGACCTTCTTGATCTGCGGGTAGTTCTTCAACGCGTCGTCGAAGCCGCGCGTACGGTCCTGGGTCAGCGGCAGTGTGTCGATCCCGGCCAGCTCCACCACGGTGCCCTTGCCGTTCAGCCGCTTGGCGATGTAGTTACCCGCGTTCAGGCCCATACCGTAATTGTCGCCGCCGATCCAGGTCCGGTACGCCTGGGGTGTGTCGAAGACGCGGTCGAGGTTGATGACCGGGATGCCCGCGGTCATCGCCTTGCGGCCGGTCGGTGTCATCTGCTTGCCGTCGGCGGGCAGAATGATCAGGACGCCGACCTTCTGGTTGATGAGGGTCTGGATCTGGCTCGCCTGCTGGGCCGCGTCGTTCGAGCCTTCGGTGATCTTCAGGTCGACGTCGGAGTACTTGCCGGCCTCCTTCTTGGCGTTCTCGTTGATGGCGTTCAGCCAGCCGTGGTCGGCCTGCGGGCCGGCGAACCCGATGGTGACCCTCTTACCGGGGGCCGCGTTCGCGCCGGTGGCGGCCGCGGTGCCGGCGTCCTTGCTCTCGGGCTCGGCGTTGCTCGTACAGGCGGCCGCGAGCGCGCCGGCACCCGCGAGGGAACCGCTGAGGAGGAAGCCTCTGCGGCCGAAGTCGCGCACTGGTCGAGTCATGATCGTCCTTTCGACACCTGACATAAGGGGGGATGGGGCGGCGGTCAGACGGGATCGGCTCCGGCCCGGCGTTCGGCGACCAGACGCTGGACGAGGACGGCGATCACGATGATCACGCCCTTGGCGACCTGCTGAGTCGCGGTCGTGAGGTTGTTGAGGGTGAAGATGTCGTTGATCGTGGTGAAGACGAGCACGCCGAGGACCGAGCCGACCAGCGTGCCGCGGCCGCCGGAGAGCAGGGTCCCGCCGATGATCACGGCCGCGATGGCGTCGAGCTCATAAAGGTTGCCGTTCGCCGACGTGCCGCTGGCGGTGAGGACGATCAGCATGAGGCTGGCGACCCCGCAGCACAGCCCGGACAGGACGTACAGCAGCAGCGTGTGCATCCGTACGTTGAGCCCGGCGAGGCGTGCGGCCTCCTGGTTGCCGCCGATCGCGAAGGTACGGCGCCCGAACGTGGTGCGGTTCAGCACGACCCAGCCGACCACCACGACGGCCGCGAACATGATCACCAACGGTGGGATCCTGCCGAAGAGGAAGTTGTCCTTGTAGCCGAGGTTCACCAGCGTCTGGTTGTCGGCGTTCAGCGTCTGGGTGTGCCCGGAGGAGATGTTGATCGCCAGACCCCGCGCGCTGGCCAGCATCGCGATCGTCATGATGAACGCCACGATCCGGCCGTACGCGATCATCAGGCCGTTGACCAGGCCGCAGCCGACCCCCACCGCGAGCGCGCAGAAGATCACTCCGCCGGTGCCGTACAGCTGGGTGGCCTGGGTCGTCGCCCAGACCGTCGCGAGTGCCACGATGGCGCCCACCGACAGGTCGATCCCGCCACCGATGATGACGAAGGTCATGCCGACGGTGATCACGCCGCTGACGGACGCCAGGGTGAGGATGACGACGACGTTGTCGTAGGTGAGGAACTCCGCGGGCTTGGTGAAGGAGCCGGCGAGGATGAGGAGCACGAGCACGCCGAGCAGGCCGAGGTTGCGTACTTCCAGCAGCGGAAGACGGAACCTCCCGCGCGCCGTACTCTCCCGTGCCGCCGCCTCGACCCGTGCCTGTTCATCCGCCGGCGGCGCCGGAGCGTCGGCCGGGGGATCCGCGCGTACGCCCTCGGGCCCGTTCATGTTGCCCACCTCGTTCGCCTCCGGTCCGCTCTCCCCGCCGTACATGGCTGGGCGACGTAGCGCCCCTCCGGCTCTCTCACCGTCGGCTCCCTTCCATGACGAGGTCGAGCACCTGGTGCTCGTCGAGTTCTCGTGCGTCGTCCTCGCGGAGTACGCGGCCCTCCCGGATCACCAGCACGCGGTCCGCGAGCCCGAGCACCTCGGGGATCTCGCTGGAGACCAGCACGATCCCCACGCCCGAGTCGGCGAGCCGCCGGATGAGCGCGTACAGCTCGGCGCGGGCACCGACGTCCACACCGCGCGTCGGCTCGTCGAGAAGCAGCAGCCGGCAGCTCTTGAGCAGCCATCGGGCGAGAAGCGCCTTCTGCTGGTTGCCACCCGACAGCGTGCGGATCGGGCGGCGCGGATCGTCCGGGCGGATGTCGAGCGCCCGCACCTCGCGGCGCGCGTCCGCCAGTTCCCTCTTGCGGTCCAGCCAGCCCAGCCGCGAGTAGCGCCGCAGGGACGCGAGGCTGACGTTGCCCGTGACGCTGTCGAGCAGGAGCAGGCCCTGGGACTTGCGCTCCTCCGGTGCCAGCCCCATGCCGGCGCGTACCGAGGCGACGACACTTCCCGTACGGACCGCCCGTCCGTCGAGGGTCACGCGGCCGGCCGACGGGCGGCGCGCCCCGTACACCGTCTCCAGGATCTCCGAGCGTCCCGCGCCCACCAGCCCGGCGAGGCCGACGATCTCCCCCGCGCGTACGGAGAAGGACAGGTCGTCGAACACGCCGGGCAGCGACAGCCCCTCCACGCGAAGGACCTCAGCCGCACCCTCGTTCGGCTGGGTCCGGGGCGGGAAGACGTACTCGTAGGCGCGGCCGGTCATGTACGCCACGAGGGTGGCGGTCGGCGTCGTACGTGCCGGCAGCCCGGCCGCCACGGTCCGGCCGTCCTTCAGGACGGTGACCCGGTCGCCGACCTCGCGGATCTCCTCCAGCCGGTGCGAGATGTAGATCACCGCGACGCCCGCGGCGGTGAGCTGGCGGATGACACGGAACAGGTTCTGGACTTCGTCGTGGGCGAGTGCCGCCGACGGCTCGTCCATGACGATCAGCCGGGCGTCGTAGGAGAGCGCGCGCGCCATGCTGACGATCTGACGGGCCGCCGCGGACAGCCGGCCGACCTCGGCCGCCGGGGAGATCTCCGCGTGCCCGAGCCGCCGGAGCAGCTCACGTGCGGCGCGGTTCATCTCGCCGCGCCGGGTGAAGCCGAACGCCGACTGCTCGTGGCCGAGGAAGATGTTCATCGCGACCGACAGGCCGCCGACGAGGTCGAGCTCCTGGTAGATGGTCGCGATGCCGAGGCGCAGTGCCGCGGTGGGGCTGGTCAGATGCGGGGTCTGGTCATCGCGCCAGACGATGTCGCCCGAGTCCGGCTGGTGAGCTCCGGACAGGACCTTCACGAGCGTTGACTTGCCGGCGCCGTTCTGGCCGAGCAGGCAGTGGACCTCGCCCGGCCGTACCTCCAGATCGACTCCGTCGAGTGCTCGCACGCCCGGGAAGTCCTTGACGATTCCGCGCGTGACCAGCAGGGGCGGTTCAGGCACGAAGGCCCTCCCTCATCCGGCAGTTCTGGATCTAGGGGATGTCCTGAGTAGCGGCGAAGATGTGGTCGGAGATGAGCCGGGTGGCCCCGATGACCCCGGCGGTGTCGTTGAGTTCGGACAGCACGATCGGCAGGTTCCCCGTGGCCAGCGGCGGGGAGCGGCGGTAGACGACACTGCGGATCTCCGCGAGCAGGATGTGCCCGAGTCCGGCGACTCCCCCCGCGATGACGACCAGGCCGGGGTTGAAGAAGCTGATGAGCCCGGCGAGGACGTGCCCGACGCGGCGCCCGCCCTCACGGACCATTCGCAGCGCCTCCGGGTCACCGGCCGCCACGGCGGCGGCCACGTCTCGCGCGGTCACCTCGCCCGTCTGTTCCAGCCGCTCCGCGAGGAAGGGGGAACGCCCGGAACGGGCCACGGCGGTCGCGTCCCGCGCCAGGGCGGCGCCGCTGAAGGTCGCCTCCAGGCAGCCGACGTTCCCGCAGACGCACGTCGGGCCTTCGTCGTCGACCTGGATGTGCCCGATGTCGCCGGCGCTGCCGGTCATGCCTCGGTAGACCTTGCCGTCCACGACGATCCCGCACCCGACCCCAGTGCCGATCTTGAGGAGCAGGAAGTCCTCGACCGAGCGTGCCAGGCCCGCGTGCAGCTCACCGAGCGCCATGATGTTGACGTCGTTGTCGACGAGGACGGGACAGCCGAGCCGCTGGCTGATCACCTCGCGGACGGGGAACCGGTCCCAGCCGGGCATGATCGGCGGTACGACCGGCACACCCTCGCGGAAGCTGACCGGTCCGGGCACCCCGATCCCGGCGCCGTGGATCTCATCCACCAGCCCCTGACCGCGCAGCTTGCCGAGGAGGTCCAGCGCACGGTCGAGCACGATGTCCGGCCCGTCGCGCACGTTGCACGGCATGGCCAGGTGACCGAGGATCTCCAGCTCGCCGTTCATGACGGCGACGTCGATGGAGGTGGCACCGACGTCGATGCCGACCACGCGCAGATGCCTTGAGAGCCGGACGATGCTGGAACGACGGCCACCACGGGAGGCGGCCAGCCCGGCCGGTTCGATGAGCCCGAGCTCGACGAGCCGGTCGGTCTCGACGGCGAGCTTGGACCGGGAGAGGCGGACGACGTCACCGAGCTCGGCCCGCGAGCGCGGACCGTCGTCTCGCAGCAGGCGCAGCAACTGCGCCTGGTGCACGTTCTCCGGCCTCGCCGTCATTCGCGTCACGCCGTCCTCCGGGGGGTTGTGGCGTGGACGCTACCTAGCTTTGTCGGATCTGAGAAGACCTATTCATTTATCTGGACATACTTTTTCCTTTTTGAGGACAAAGCGTAACGCGGGGCCTCTCCGAAGCGATGCGACTGGGCCTATCGGGGGTAGGGCCGTAGTCGAGGGGATGTGGGACGGCGCCCGCCGATTCGAGGGGGAAAGAGCATGAGACGCAACAAGTCCGCCGAACGCGATGTTGAACCCGACGAGGGCGTGGCCACCAGCCGAGAAGAAGGTGGCGTGCCCAACCCTGAGCACCCTGACCAGCACACGACCACCGGCACCACGCCGAGCGAGGAGTTCGTCGGTCGCGTCGCCGGGCAGGACGTCGGCTACGCGGAGGAGACCGGCGCCGAGCGCCGTTTCGAAGCGTCGCGGTCCGACGAGGAGTCCTGAGGCACTCCGAACACGCGCGATGCCCCATCCGGCGCCCGCCGGTCAGGTGGCCGCTCGCCGCCGGAGGGGTCGCGTTCATCCCAGGAAAGCGCACCCGGCCCAGGCGCCCGGTGATGAGGCGCGCGGTTACGGACTCAGCAGGTGTACGGCGGTGCGGCGGGTGGCGAGGGCGACGGCGCCGAGGACCTCGGCTCGGTCGCCGAGACGGCCGGCGGTCACCACGACTCCCTGGCTGATCGCCGACGGCAGTCGTCTCGCCAGGATCTCGCGGACGCCCTCCAGCAACGGGGGGCCCGCGGCTGCGATCTTGCCTCCGATGATCACCAGCTTGGGGTCCAGGACCGCGCAGATGCCGGACAGGGCGCGGCCGATCGTGCGGCCCGCGTCGGTGATGACGCGGTGGCAGCCCGGGTCGCCGGCCAGCGCCAGTTGGACCACCTCGGCCAACGTGGTGTCCGGGCCGCGGCTGTGCGAGACCGCGCCGACGAGCGCGCGTGTGCCGACCACCGTCTCCAGGCAGCCCCGGTTTCCGCACCGGCAGACGTACCCTCCGTCCACCACCGCGACGTGGCCCAGCTCCCCCGCCGCGCCTGCCGCGCCCTCGTACGGCCGGCCGTTCAGGATGAGGCCGGCGCCGACGCCGTCCGACAGCATCAGGTAGATGAGGTCGTCGGCACCACGGCCGACGCCGAACGTCCACTCCGCCATCGCGCCCAGGTTGGCGTCGTTGCCCACGTGGACCGGGACGCCGACGCGGTCCCGCAGCTGCGCGGCGATGTCGATGTCGGTCCAGTCCCGCAGCATCGAGGGCGTGCGCAGGGCGTGTGACACGAGCTGTACGGGCGCGGAGACCGCGACGCCCATGCCGATGACCCGGCCGACGTCGTGACGCGCGACCAGCTCCAACGCCGCGTCGGCGACGTAGGCGAGCGAGTCGGCCGGCAGGTGGTCGACGTCGATCTCGCGCTGGCGTTCGCCCAGCACGTCGCCGGACAGGTCCGCTAGCACCACGCGTACGCCCTCGTGGCCGAGGTGGACGCCGAGCACGCCGCCGCCATCGGGGCTGAGGGCCAGAAGCGTGGCCGGGCGGCCGCCGCCGGGAGACGGGGCAGGTGGTTCGGCGGCCCGCTCGCTGAGTACGCCCTCGGACAGCAGCTCCGCGACGAGGCTGGAGACGGTCGTCCGTGACAGTCCGGTCGTACGGGTGATGTCCACTCTGCTGATCGCGCCCCGTTGCTGCACCGTCTCCAGTACGCGAAGACGGTTCCGTGATCGCAGGGACTCGAGGGAGCCCGGGGCGCTCGTCATGATCCCCAGGCTAGAGGGAGTTTCTCCGTAACACGGATAAATTATGGCTGCATTTCGCTCAAGTTACTCATTGACGCGGATAAACCCCACTCTTAGAGTCCCGGTTGTTGATGACCGGATCGTCGGGAGCGCGCCGGTAGAACAACCCGCCTACTGGGAGTGCACATGCACAGGAAAGTGTTCGCGATCATCGCGTCCGGGGCGGCCATGTGCTGCGCCGTCGCGTTGGGCGCGCCGAACGCGACGGCGAGTCCGCCGGTGCGGAAGGCCGCCACGCCGATATACCTCGATCCGCACTATCTGCCCGCGGAGCGGGCGGCGGATCTGGTCTCGCGTCTCACGCTGGCCGAGAAGGCGCAGCAGATGAACAGCAGCTCGGCCCCTGCCATCCCCGCACTGGGCGTGGCCGCCTGGGGCTGGTGGAACGAGGCGGCCCACGGCGTCGCCCGGCAGCAGACCAACACGGGCGCCAACCCCCCGATCCTGACCAACACCACGTCCTACCCGGTCGACCTGTCGCTGGGCAGCACGTGGAACCCGGGCCTGGTGCACGAGGAGGCCGGCCGGATCTCCGACGAGGCCCGCGACGTGGCCCCGAACAACACCCAGGACCTGGACTACTACTCCCCGACCGTCAACCTCGCGCGGGACCCGCGCTGGGGGCGCAACGACGAGACGTGGAGCGAGGACCCCACGCTCACCGGCTCGCTGGCGTCGCAGTTCGTCAACGGGCTGCAGGGTCAGGACCAGAACGGCAGGCTGCCCGCGTCGGCGCACGGCTACCTCAAGGCCCTCGCCACGATCAAGCACTTCGCCGCGAACAACAGTGAGTTCAACCGCCGTACGGGCTCGTCCGACATGGACCAGCGCACGCTGCGGGAGTACTACACGGCACAGTTCCGCGACATCATCCAGAACAGCGACCCCGGCTCGATCATGAGCTCGTACAACGAGGTCAACGGCGTCCCGGCGGCCGCGAGTGTCCAGCTCATGGACACGCTGGCCCGTCAGACGTTCGGCTTCGGCGGGTACTTCACCTCCGACTGCGACGCCGTCTACGAGATCCAGGCCGGCCACCACTGGCAGCCGCCCGGCGCGCCCGCGCCCCTGGACCAGTACGGGCGGACCGCGTACGCGAACTCCGCCGGTGAGGACCTGGACTGCAACCAGGGCTACCACGACGCCTACAGCTACGGGAACACGATCCCGACCGCGATCGCGAACCACATCACGACCCAGACCGATGTGTACAACGAGGGCGACGTCGACGTCTCACTCGTCCGGCTCTTCACCGCCCGCATCGAGACCGGGGAGTTCGACTCGGAGACCACGGTGCCGTGGGTACGGGCCGCACGCGCGCGCCTGGCGCCGGGCACCTGGACCAACGCCGACACCAACAACGCCGTCACCGAGACCCCCGAACGGCTCGCCCTCGACCAGAAGGTCGCCGACCAGAGCCTCGTCCTGCTGAAGAACGCGGCCGTCACCGGCAAGAGCGTGCTGCCGCTCAAGGTGCCCTCCTCCGGCGCGTACCGCGTCGCCGTGATGGGTGCCTACGCCAACCCGTCGTCGCTGTACCTCGGCGGCTACTCCAGCACCCAGGGCTCCGCGGGCATCGCCAAGGAGGTCAACGCCTATCAGGGTGTGAAGACGGCGATCCAGAAGGCCGACCATGACGCCGTCGTCGACTACTACCCGGGCGTCACCGGCACCAAGCTGGACACGGTCGACCCGGCGTCCGTCGCGGCGGCGAAGAACTACGACGCCGTCATCGTCGTCGCGGGCACCGACCAGAACACCGCCGACGAGGACTCCGACCGCACCACGCTCGCCCTGCCCGGAGCACAGTCCGCGCTCATCAGCCAGGTCGCGGCGCAGAACCCGCACACGGTCGCGTACCTGGAGACGATGGGGCAGGTCGACACGAGCGGTTTCGAGTCCCAGGTCCCGGCCATGTTGTGGAGCTCCTACAACGGGCAGCGTCAGGGTGCCGCGCTCGCCGACGTGCTGCTCGGCACGGCGAACCCGAGCGGCCGCCTGCCGTTCAGCTGGTACCGCACCCTCGACCAGCTGCCCGCGATCGGCGACTACGCCATCCGCCCGACGGCGACCTCCGACGGCCGTACGTACATGTACTTCACCGGCGATGTCGACCACCCGTTCGGGTACGGGCTGAGCTACAGCGACTTCACCTACTCCCACCTGCGGGTCGACCGGCACACGGCCGACGCGAACGGCACGCTGCACGTCACCGCGGACGTCACCAACCATGGTTCGGCGGCCGGTGACACGGTGCCGCAGCTGTACGTGAGCACGCCGTTCGCGCCGGCCTCGGCGCAGCGGCCCATCAAGCGGCTGGAGGCGTTCCAGAAGGTCACGGTGGCTCCCCACCAGACCAAGCGGGTCGCGTTCGCCGTGCAGGTGCCCAAGTTCGCCTTCTACGACGAGACGGCGAAGAGGTACAAGGTCGACCCGGGCACGTACGAGTTGCAGCTGGGCACGTCGAGCGCCGACATCGTCGGGAAGGCGTCCGTACGGGTCGGCGGCACGCTGCGGCCGACGCCGTCGGTCGTCACCGCCAAGCCGGTGCAGGCCGGTGACGCCGCACAGGGTGTCGCCCAGCGCGTGATGTTCGCCAAGAACACCACCGTGGATCCGCAGCTCACCGTCTCGATGCAGGACGAGAGCATCTACGGCTATCTCACCAGGGGATCGAGCGTCGCCCTGCCCAAGGGCCTGACCACGACGTTCCGCAGCAACCGCCCGCAGGTCGTGCGGGTGGATCGCGACGGGACGATGCACACGGCCGGCGCGGGCATCGCGACGGTCACCGCCACGGTTCACTACAACGGAAGGTCCGCCTCGACGACCTTCGTCGTCCGCGTCTCCTGACCGGCGGCCGGGGACGGATCGCCGCCGTGCGCTCCGTCCCCGGCCCGTCGCCGTGGCGCTCGCGCCTTCGGGCGCGCCCGCCGGCCGCCGAAGCCTCGCCGGACGCCCTCGCGCAGTCCTCGCGTCGAGGCGCGGATCGACGCCCGCTTCTCCCGCAGCGCCGCGCGAGCCGCACGGGCGCGGCCGGCGACGGTGAATCCGAGCCGGCGTACCGGCTCCGCGGCCGTACGGCAGGCCATGAGCATCCGCGATCCCGCGTAGCCGAACACGGCGCCCATGACCTCGCGGACGGCGACGGCCGCACGCCGGACCGGGGACAGCGCCACGCGTACCGTCCGTACGACCGCCGACCCGATCCCGGCCGCACACCTCCCGGCGTACGCGCCGGCCCGGCGCAGGGCCGCCCCGCTCAGCCTCGCGGCCGCGCGCAGTGCCCGCCCGACCGGGCCGAAAAGCCACCGCGCCCCCAGGCCGAGCACCCTCATCCCGCCGCGAAGCACGCGGAAGGCGGCCACGCATGCCGCTCTGACCCCGGCCCAGGCCCTGCGGAACGGCCACGCCAGGACACGTCCGACGGCACGCAACGCGACCGCCAGCCGGATACCGAACACCCGCAGGCCCGCCCAGGCGACACGGAACGGCCATGCCAGACCGCGGCCCAGGAACCGCAGCACGACCGCCGCGGAACGCCCGAGCGCCCGGAGACCGACCACCAGCCGTACGCCCACCGCGCGCAGCCCTCGCCAGCCGATGCGGAGGGGCCACGCCAGCACGCGCGCCACGGCGCGCAGGCCGATCGCCAGCCGGATGCCGAACACCCGCAGACCCGCCCAGGCGACACGGAACGGCCACGCCAGGCCTCGGCCCAGAAGCCGCAGCACGATCGCCACGGAGCGCCCCAGTGCCCGGAGACCGACCAGCAGCCGTACGCCCACCGCGCGCAGGCCGCGCCAGGCGATGCGTACGGGCCGCAGAAGAACGAGGAGGACCCGGCCGAGGGCGCGCAGGCCGATCCCCAGCCGCACGCCGATCCCGCGGAGCACGGCCCAGCCGGCGCGGAACGGCCACGCCAGGCCGCGGCCGAGCGCCGGCAGGCCACGGGTCACCGTCAACCGGACGAGGTCCCAGGCGAAGACGAACGGCAGCAGAGGAATGGACAGCACCCGCGCCACCGGGCCCGGCTCGTACTCGTCCCGTCCGTCCGGCTCGGGTTCGTCCGGCCAGTCAAACAGTGCCATCGCGCTTCTCCTCCGCGTCGAGGAGCCGGTTCAGGTGCTCCATCCGGGTGAGCGAGCCGGAGCCGGTCCGCTCGTCCAGGTCACGCAGGGCCTGCACGGCCGAGTCGCGCAGGGAGTTCTCGTCGACGGGCGGCTCGGTGACCTCCTCGGGCGCCGGCCGTTCGAGCGTGCCGGCGAGACGGGAGACCGCGTCCGCGCGCTCGGTGACGTACTCCCGCTCGGCGGGGCTCTCGGGCCGGCGGCCGCGCAGCAGGCCGGCGACCTCCAGCAACGCCTGGTGCGCCGATTCGAGGGCGTCGGCGGCGAGTCCGTCCCCCGTGGACCGCTCGACGCGGCGGTAGGCGCGGATCAGGCGACGGGTCTCGTGGTGCCCGGCGTCGAGGAGCGTTCCCTGCCCCATGACCTCACGGATACGGCGCAGCGATCGCGCACGTACGATCCGCGTCCAGACGTGGTGCAGGGGCAGGATCAGGCCGAACGCGGCGCAGGCCACGCCGAGCCCAAGGAGCCAGGTCGGCAGGCGGGCGACGAGGGCCGCGACGGCCAGCGCGGCACCGCCGCCGATCAGCACGGCGTCGAACGCTCCCGGGGTGTCACGTGGAGCCTCGCCGAACAGCTCGTCCAGCACGTCGTCGATCTCGTCGCGCCGCTGCTCGGGCGGAAGCTCGATCAGGGGTCCGGGCCGGTGCGGCACCACCAGGAGCTGGGAATGCCGTGATGTGTTTTCTGCGTCCATTTGCGCCTCCGCACCCCGTATGACGGCGCCTCACGCAAGCGGGTTCCCCGCTACTCCTCGATGGCTCCGCCGATGCGCCGGAGGTGCCGGCGGAAGGTGTAGGAGGGATCGGCGGCACGCCGCGCCAGGTAATCCGCGAAGTCCGTCTGCCGGCGCAGCGTGTCGCCCGCGCGGATCCTGCGCGCCTGTTGGCGCTCGGTGTCCCGGATCCCGGCGGCGGTCGCGAGTACGCGCTCGGCGTGCTCGGCGGCGACGAACAGCACGCCGTCCTCGTCGCCGAAGACGACGTCGTCCGCGCTCACCCGGTGTTCCCCGAACCGGGCGCTGACCAGCGCCTCGGGCTCCTGCTCGTCCAGGCGTACGGGGCCTGGGGGGTGGCTGCCGTAGCTGAAGACCGGGAGCCCGATCTCGGCCAGCTCCGTGGTGTCGCGGTGCAGTCCCCACACGACCACGCCGGACGCGCCCGCCGCCTCGGCCTCGAGCACGGCCAGGTCGCCCACGCACGCCTCGTCCTGGCGGCCGCCGTTGTCGACGACGAGCACGTCGCCCGCCTCGGCCCGGCCGAACGCCTCCAGGAACACGTCCACGCTCCCGTAGTGCCGGGCCGGCAGCACGCGGCCCGCGACGCGGTGTCCGGGCACGACCGCCGCCACACCCGGCGGCGCGGCGCGCAGCGGCACGTCGCACCGGAGACAGGCGTCGGCGACCAGCGGTGTGGACAGCTCGGCGAAGGCCTTCAGCATGGTGTCCATCTTCGCCTAATAGCCCACGTATTTGCCGCCATGGAGCAGGTTGCGGATGCCGGGCACATTGGCGAGCGAACCGTGGTACCTCTCGAGGGCGTACCTCGTTCCGGCGATGATGTTGTCGACCGGGTTCCAGATGTTCGTGTGGCCGGGCAACGCGTGCTCGTTGAAGGTCCCGTCGATGGTCTGCATCAGCCCCTTGGACGGATGGCCGGCGTCGTAGTTGCTGTCCCAGAGGTTGATCGAGTTCGGGTTTCCGCCCGATTCGTACTGGATGATGGTGGCGATGTAGCTCGCGTCGTCCGGGCCCAGGTTGACGCCGTTCTCCCGCAAGATCTGGATCGCCTGGTTGATCCAGTCGGCGACCTTGCCGCTGGGCCGCTGCATCGGAGGCCCTCCGCTGGGCCCGTAGCCGCGGTGCGCGCCACCGCCGCCGTTCCCCCCGCCGC
Organism: Actinoallomurus bryophytorum; assembly: GCF_006716425.1. Classification (NCBI taxonomy): domain Bacteria; kingdom Bacillati; phylum Actinomycetota; class Actinomycetes; order Streptosporangiales; family Thermomonosporaceae; genus Actinoallomurus; species Actinoallomurus bryophytorum. Next base: position 5,058,469 of record NZ_VFOZ01000001.1, on the reverse strand, counting down.
CTCCGCCCGGGCCACCCTTCCCGCCGTTCCCGCCCTTTCCGCCGTTCTTCGGCATCAGCTCGGCGAGCTCTTTCGTCAGGCCCGTGTCGACTCTGGTCGCCCGGTAGACGGCGGCGTTGATGCGGACCTGGCAGGCCGACGCGTGGTTGTTGACGCTGTTGACGTCGGCGGCCGGCTTGCCCTTGGTGAGGTTCTCCGGCACCGTCACGACGCCGTTTCCGTCGACGTTGAAGCCGGCCTGCTTGGCCTCGGCCACGGCGGTGAGGAGGTCGTTCTGGTCCTCCTCGAAGTCCTGGCCGGCCGTGACGAGCACGGTCTCGACCGTCTTGAGCTGCTCGGCCGAGATCGACAGGTTCGTCTGCGTGTGGGCGACCTTGCCCCGGGCGAGCTCGGAGGTGAGTCCGCTCCAGTGGGGTTCGGCGATGTGCTTGCCGACCTTGTCATCGAGGTAACCCGCGTGTTCGAGCGCCGCGTCGGCCCAGTCCTTCCATGCCGCGGCGCTCTGGTGGAACATCGCCGGGTTCGCGTCCCTGAGCTGAGCGAAGGTGACCACGCCGTCATATCTCCTGGTTCGACAGGCCCGGCGCCGGATATCTGGCCGCGTCATCCGTCCGTTGCTCGGCGAGGGAATAGGTCGCGTGGTTCTGCCCCAGCCGGCTGCCGATCCCGTGAATCTCGTCGGCATGGCCGTGAAAGTGATCCGAAAACCGCCCATGGCAGTCCGTCAGCGCGGCCGCGAAATTCATCTCCTCATGGCCGCTCGCGGCGGCCACGCATGCGGGTTGCAGCTCGACGGTCTTCTTCCGCAGGCCGTGCGCCGTCTCGACCGCGCCTTCGACCGCCTCCGACAGTCTGCCGCGATGCACATACCACCCGACGCCCTCATTGTCGGTTGCCATGGCTCATCCCCCATCCGGGTGTCTTACGGAGATCACACCGGCCTGAGTTTCCTCCATTACCGGTGTTAACCGATCTTAATCCCGTGCTAATGGATGAGCCGTCACTTCAACGAACACACGGCCCCGCCGGACCTGCCGGCGGGGCCGTGTGGGGATCGCTCAGGCGTCAGGCGACGCTGAGGTCGTCGGCGTAGACGTTGCCCTGGGCGTACCAGCCGTGGACGTAGACCGTCACCTTCCCGGTGGAGTCCGTGGTGAACGGAACCGTCAGCTTCGTCCAGCCGGTGGACGACGCCCAGGTGCTCGCGTTCGCGCCGCCGGAGACTCCCAGGTACGCGTAGCCGCCCTGGACCCAGCCGGTCAGCGTGTAGGCGTGGTTCGCCTGCAGCGTCAGCGACTGGTCGCACTCACCGGTCTGGCTCGCGGTCGCCGCCACCTGCAGGGCATGGCTGCCCGAGTGCACCGGCGAGTTCACGGCCGTACCGCCCGGCTGGCAGGTCCAGGGGGTCAGGCCCGACTCGAAGCCGCCGTTGACCAGGGAGCCGCCACCGGAGCCGTTGACGGTGAGGGTGAACGTGGCGCTGTGGCTTCCCGAGCCCGCCTTGCCGGTGACCGTGATGGGGTAGGTCCCCGGCGCGGCCGCCGACGTGGTGGTCAGCTTCAACGTGGACGAGCCGCCCGCGGTCACCGAGGCGGGGCTCAGCGACGCGGTGACGCCCGAGGGCGCGCCGCTCGCGGTCAGTGCGACCGACTGCGCGGAGCCGGAGGTCACGGCGGTGCTCACCGTGGCCGAGGCGGAGCCGCCGGGGTTGACGGCCGCCGAGGACGGCGACGCCGCGACCGAGAAGTCGTTCACGGGTGTGCCGCCACCGCCGCCGGTGAACGGTTCGAACGTGTGGCTGAAGTACCAGGTGTCCTGGGCGATGCCCGAGCAGGTACCGGAGCCGCCCGTACCGGGGCATCCGCCGTTGTCGCGCTGGAGGGCCCAGATCGACAGCGTGTTGATACCGGTGCTCACGGCCCAGTTCTCCACCTGCGTGGCGTTGGCCGTGGTGAACGTCTCGGCCGCCCCGAAGTCGTCGATGCCCGGCATCTCGGTGACACCGATCATGCTCCACAGCGCCGCCGAGCTCTTGCCCGGGTACAGGGACGCGAGCTGGCCGTGCAGGCCGGTGGCGGCGGTCTGCGTGTCGTTGGCCATCTGGTGGCTCGCGTTGTCGTAGTAGTCGAACGTCATCAGGTTGACGACGTCGATCCGGGCGTTGTTGGCCACGGCGCTCTGCAGGACGGCGAGCCCGTCCGACGAGAGCCCGCTGGTCGTGGTGGGCAGCGTGTAGGAGAACTGCACCGTACGGCCGTTGGCGGCGGCCCAGTCCTCCACCTGCTTGACCGCCTTGTTGCGCCGGTCGATCCCGGCGGGGTTCTTCAGCGAGTTGTCCTCGGTGTCGAGGTCGATCCGGGTGATGTCGTAGGTCGTGATGACCTTCTCGTAGGCGGCGGCGATCTGACCGACGTCGGTGCAGCTGTCGGCGATCTCGGTGCCGGTGTTGTCCGCGGTGTAGCCGCCGAAGGAGGGGATGACGTCGCCGCCGGCCGACTTGAGCGAGGAGATCGAGGTTCCGAACGTGGACGAGGCGATCGGGGAGCCCGTGTCGCCGTTCCAGAGCGGCGTACACGATCCCTTGGAAGCGGTCTGGATGAACGCCATGGTCAGGTACTTGACACCGGACTGCTGGGCGAGGGCGGCCGGGTCATCACCCATCCATGCCTCGAAGTAGGGGGCGTACACATGGCTGGGAAGTGGCGCGGCGCTCGCGGCGGTCGAGCTGACCGTGACGATGCCGAACGCGGCGAGAATCATGGCGGTCGTGGCGAGGACCGCACGCAGGGGCGTACGTGGTCGCATGAACACTCCAGCAACAGGAGGGGTGACGAAAGAACCGGCGCTCCGTCCTGGGGCAGACGGAACGCGTCGAACCCCTGGCCGGGGCCAGGAGGGAACGTCACAGGAGTTGGGCGAACAGGGCTGCGGATCCGCGTGGGCACCATGGTCAGACCCGCCGACGCTTCTGTCAAGGTTCTTAACAGTTTCGTCGGCGGGTCAGGACGATCATGGTGCGGCGGATCCGGCCCGGCCGCCCGGCCCCTCCGGAGTCGTTTCGGCCCGTCGGAGGGCCGTTCACGTCACCGACCTGGGGTCAGTCCGTGTCGGCGGCCCACCATTTCACCAGGCGACGCCACCAGCGGGCCGGCGTCGGGGGCGCCGGCGCCTCCTGCGCCACGGGCGCGGGGGCGGGAGCGGGAGCCGCCAGCGTCTCCAGTGCGTCGGCGTCGTCCCGTTCGTCGGCGCGGGACGGTCCCGCGAACGGATCCGGCTCGGGTTCGGGGAGCGCCGGGAAGCGTACGGGCAGCGAGGACAGGGCGCGCTGGATGAAGCCGGGCCGCCAGGTGAGCTCGTCGACGGGGACCGCGAGCTCCATGTCCGGCAGCCCGTCGAGGAGCTTCTCGATGGCGACCGTGGCGATGATGCGCGCCTGCCCCTGAGCCGGGCACGTGTGCGGCCCGATGCCCCACGCCAGGTGGGCGCGGTTGCCCGCCCGGTGCTCGGCGAGGGTCGACGGGTCGTTGTTGGCCGCGGCGAAGCTGATGACGACCGGCTCGTCGGCGGGCAGCTTCACTCCGTGGAAGTCCAGCGGCTCGAGCGGGTAGGTGACACCGAAGTTGGCGAGCGGCGGGTCCGTCCACAGGACCTCTTCGAGCGCGTCCTCGACGGACATGCTGCCGCCGGACAGGTCACCGGCGAACCGGTCGTCGGACAGCAGCAGCCGCAGCGCGTTGATGATGAGGTTCTGCACGAGCTCACTGCCCGCGCCGATGATCATCACCAGCTGGTGCGCCACCTCCTCGTCGGTGAGCTCGCCCGGATGGTTGAGCAGCCACGTGGTCAGGTCCTGGCCGGGCTGCTCGCGCTTGAGCGCCATGAGCTCCAGGACGGCCAGGCCGAGCGTCATGTTCGCCTCTTCGGAGTTCTCCCACTTGAGAACCTCCTGGATGGCCGCGACCATCCGGTCGCCGAGCTCGGCCGGGCACCCGCACAGCTCGTTGAAGACCTGCAACGGCAGGATCAGGGAGTACTCGGTGCGCAGGTCCGCCTCGCCCTGAGGGCCGATCTGGGCGATGAGCCGGTCCGCGCAACGCTCGACGAAACCGCGCAGGATGTTCTGGTCGACCCGGTCCAGGGTGTCGGTCACCGCGTCCCGCAGCCGGGCACGGAGAGGATCGTCACTCAGGTGGCACGTCGGCCGGTAGGCCATGATCGGCAGAATCGGGCAGTCGGACGGGATCCCCTGCTGCCACCGGCGGGCGTCACGGGGAAACCTGTCCATGTCACGCAGGATCTCCAGCGCGACGTCGTAGTCGGTGACGAGCATGCCGGGCACGCCCGGGGACAGCTCGACCGGCGCGACGGGCCCGAACGAGCGCAGCCTGCCGTACACGCTTTCGGGGTCGGCGGCGAACTCCGGCCCGTACAGCGAAGGAGGGCCGTCCGTCGTGGGGTCATCCGTCATCGCGCCGTCCGGCGACGCTGCCGGACAGGAATCGGGCGAGGTCATGTGTACTCCTGATCGGTGCTGCGAGCGGGGGGCCGAACGCGGAGCGGTCGGCGCCCGGTGCTGTGGATCAGGGTCAGAAGTCGGAGGCGATCACCGGGCCGCCGGACCGAAGTCGGCAACGTTACAGTTTGTGATCTTGCCGTCGCAAATTGATGCCGAGCCTGACAGAACGCCTGACACGACTAATACGGTGCGGTATTAGGCCATCCGTTTAGCCTGGTGAGAGAAGACCGAATCAGATTCAGATACTCCCCGAAAAGGTGTCACAGCGGGATGGCGCGCCCGTGTCGTACCCGGTCGAGAACCACTGCTGCCGCTGCGCGGAGGTGCCATGCGTGAAGGTCTCCGGATCCGCGCTCCCCCGCGCACTCTTCTGGATGCGGTCGTCGCCGACGGCCCCCGCGGCGTCCAGGGCGTCCGCGATGTCGGCACTGCTGAACGGCTTGCTGAAGAACCCGGTCTGTACGGCGTGCTTGGCCCAGACCCCGGAGTAGCAGTCGGCCTGCAGCTCGAGGCGTACCGAGCCGCTCGACGCGCCCTGGCGGCTGTCGCCCACCTTGCGCATGGTGCCGAGCGCGTCCTGCACGTGGTGGCCGTACTCGTGCGCCACGACGTACGCCTGCGCGAACGGCCCGCCCTTGGCGCCGAACTTGTCATGGAGTTCCTGGAAGAACCCCAGATCGAGGTAGACGCGTTTGTCGCCCGGACAGTAGAACGGGCCGACCTCGGCGGTCGCCGCGCCGCAGGCCGTACTCGTCGAGCCGCTGAACAGGCGGGTCGGCGCCACGGTGTAGTCGGCGCCGCTGTCGGCGAACTCCTTCTTCCAGTACGCCTGGACGCTGTTGACCACACCGACGATGCGGCAGTCATCCGACTGGTCGGCGTCGGCACCGGTACGGCACTTCGAGGACAGGCTCCCGGTGGGTGGGGCGCCTCCGCCTCCGCCTCCGTCGCCGCCGATGATGTGCCCGGGATTCACCCCGAATATCAGGGCCAGAACCAGGCCGACCAGCCCGACCGCACCCCCGCCGAAGGCCATCCCGCCGATCGGCATCCCTCGCGAGTCCTCGACCTGTGATGCGTCGAGCTGGGCGTCGTCGTCGAAATCCACGGCGGTCCTCCTGATCCCGTCGGCCGGCACGCCCGGCCGTCATCACGACGCCTCGATCCCCGATGAGGGACGAATCTAACGCCGCCCGTCGCACCGGGATGATTCACCGCGGCCGAAACTCACGAACAGGCCCAGGCGGCGACGGAGAACGCGGGCGCGCGGGTGGCGGATATCCGGCGGTGTACGCGGTTTCGCCGCGGGCTCAGCGGCCTTTGCGAGCCACGGCGGTCCAGCCGGCGTCCGTGGCGTATTCGCCGCCTTCCGGACGCCATTCGTGGAGCCGCACGACCCCGGGGTCGACGATCTCCAAACCGTCCAGGAGCGCGGTCACCTGCTCACGGGTCCTGGCCACGAAGGGAGCGCTCGCCGACCGGTAGGCGTCTTCGACCTCCAGGTTGCGGTGTTCCTCCACCGCGGCGTGGGAGATCACGAGCGGGCTGCCGGCCGGGACCGCGTCGCGGTACCGCCCTATGACGCCGGCCGGGTCCTCCTCGTCGGGCATGAAGTGGAGTACCGCGACGAACAGGACGCACACCGGCAGGTCGAAGTCGATCAGCTCGCGCACCCGCGGGTCGCTCAGCACGGCCTCCGCGTCACGCAGGTCCGCGTCGACGACGGCCGCGTCGCCGTCGCCGGTGAGCAGTGCCCGGCCGTGGGAGGTGACGACGGGGTCGTTGTCCACATAGACGACGCGCGCGCCGGGATGGACCGACCGGGCGATCTCGTGGACGTTGCCCTGCGTGGGCAGGCCCGCGCCCAGGTCGAGGAACTGTTCGACGCCGCGCTCGGCGGCGAAGCGTACGGCACGCCGCAGGAACTGACGGTTGGACCTGGCCACGCCGGCCACGCCGGGGAGCGCCCGGCCGACCTCCTCGGCCGCGCGCCGGTCGACGGCGAAGTTCTCCTTGCCGCCGAGGAAGAAGTCATACATCCGCGCCACACTCGGCACCTGCGGATCCGGCCCGGCGTCCGGAGCGCCGGCGGCCTCGCTCATCCGATGTCCCTCATGCGGTGCCTCTCATCGAGCTACGCGGGCCACCCGTCCGGGACAGAACTTTAGGGCGTGTCTGACAAATCCCTGTCCTACTGCGCGAACGCGATCTGTCAGACACGCCCTGACGCGGGCGGGCCGGGCGCCCGCGTCAGAGCCCACGCTCGCCGGTCAGCGCAGCGGCGCACCGCACGCGTGCAGGTGCCGGAGCGCCTGGGCGTACGACTCGACCAGGCTCTCCTCGGTGTACGGAAGGCCGGCGAGCTCGCAGTAGGCACGGATCAGCGGCTGGGAGCGCCTCAGGTGCGGGCGCGGCATGCTCGGGAAGAGGTGATGCTCGATCTGGTAGTTGAGGCCGCCCAGGAACCAGTCGGTCACCCGGCCACCGCGCACGTTCCGTGAGGTGAGGACCTGCTTGCGGAGGTGGTCCCACTGCTCGTCCGGACCCGGGGCGGGCATGCCCTTGTGGTTGGGCGCGAACGCGGCGCCCAGGTGGACGCCCAGCAGCGCCTGGTGCACGAAGAAGAAGAGGACCGCCAGGGCGGGAGACATCATGGTGAAGAGCAGCCCGAAGTAGAGGGCGAAGTGCACGGTGAGCAGCACGGCCTCGACCCGGGCCCGGTCACGCTTGCTGCGGTTCTCGCTCCTCAGCTCGCCCGCGACCGAACGAATGCTGGTCACCTTGAGGTTGATGCCCTCCAGGAGCAGCAGGGGGATGAAGAGCCGCCCCTGGTGGCGCGTGAGCCAGCCGACGAATCCTCCGCGCCGCGCCATCGCCTGTTCCGGCGTCCAGATGAGGACGCCCACGCCGACGTCCGGGTCCTTGTCGGTGTGGTTCGGGTTGGCGTGGTGCCGGTTGTGCTTGTCCGTCCACCAGCCGTAGCTCAGCCCGATCAGGAGATTGCCGATCAGGAATCCCAGGAGGCGGTTCACCTTCCGGGTGCTCCCGATCTGGCCGTGCCCGGCGTCGTGGCCGATGAAGTAGATGCGGGCGGTGAAGACGGCGGCCGGCAGGGCCAGCGCGAGCTGCCACCACGAGTCTCCGACGAACGCGACGGCCACCCAGACGGCGGCGTACAGCAGCAGGTCCACCCCGATCAACCGCACGTAGTACCCGGGACGCCGGTTCAGCAGCCCCTCGTCGCGGATCTGGCGTATCAATGGCTGGAAGCCATGCCTGGTCAGGGTGCTCTCTGGCATTTACGGAGTCCTCTTCGCAGTGGGGAGCGGACGCGACCTGACCCAGGGCACAGCGGTGCCGGGAATATGGTCCGGTGAGCCGCCGATTCCATTGGGTCTGCATAAAACCATAGAAATCGTCTGGCCCGGAGATCGAACCGGTCAGCCCCCCGAAACGTGGGAGGCAGGCCCCACCCTGACGGTGGTGCTGCCGACACCTTCGAAACGGGCGCTCGCCGGGAGAATCCACGTCACCGTACTCGTCAATTCGCGGGCGATGAAGGTTTTACAGGCACTGAACTGCACTTTTCTCATTTTTTAATCGGCGGGCACCGGGCGAGACGCCGGTCCGGCGGGCCGCCGCAGGGGGGTTCCCGCGTAGATGAACATCAGGTTTCGCGCTCGACCGGCGGGGACATGAGTTCAGCGCAGGGGGCGCGTCCGGCGGGCGGAGCGCCCGAGAGCGCGACGGGGACCGGCGAACACGATCGAGTTCGGCGCGAGGGTCTCGCGTTCTGGCGCGTTTCCCGCATCGCGAAGGAGCCTCAGATGACCGAGCACGAGCACACCCCGACGCCGGACCTGGTCACCGAGCACCCCGAGCAGATCCCGGGCTACACCTACGGGACGGACGCGGCCTCCGACGCGCCGCTGACGATGGAGGAGCTCGACCGGCTCAAGGAGGCGGTGTGGCTGACCGCCGACGACGAACAGGCGCTGCGCGAGGCGGCCGGGATCCTCGCCGACCAGGCCGATGACATGGTCACCGCCTACCGTGCGCGGCTGCACGAGCAGCCGTGGCTGGCCCCGTACTCCGGCCATCCCGACGGCACGCCCAACCCGGAGTACGGCGCCGCGTCGAAGCCGCGCTTCGACCGGTGGATCATCGACGCCTGCACGCGTCCCCTGGACCAGGACTGGCTCAACTACCAGTACGAGATCGGCCTACGGCACACGAAGGCGAAGAAGAACAAGACCGACAACGCGGACTCGGCGGACCAGATCCCGCTGCGCTACCTACTCTCCTTCACCGCGGTCGTCATCGCCACCGCCCGCGACTACCTCGGGGCCAAGGGCGCCTCGGCCGAGCAGGTCGACCGCATGCATTCGGCCTTCACCAAGTCCGTCATGCTCCACGTGACCGTCTGGACCCGCGCGTACGTCGACCCCGCCAACTGGTAGGCCGTGGGCCAGCCGCCGTAGCGCGACCGCCCAGGCGATGGCGGCGGTGGCGACGACCAGCAGCCCGGCGCCGACTCCCAAGCCGGCCGCCAGCACGCCGACCACGGCGGGACCGATGACCACCGAGGTCTGCCCGGCCATCTCCAGGAAGGAGTTCGCGCGGATGAGGTCCGGCCCGGTGAAGACGTCCCGTACCGCGACCGTCAGCGCGGACTCGAAGAAGACCCCGGCTCCGGCCGCCGCCGTGGCCAGCACCAGGATCACGGCCACGGACCGTACGTGCGTGAGGCTCAGCAGGAACAGCGCCACGAAGATGGCGGCCCGCACGATGTCCATCGCGACCAGCAGCAGCCACGGGTCGGTCCGGTCGACGATCGGCCCCGACGGCAGGCCGACGAGCAGGTAGCCGATGGTGCGCGGCGCCGAGGCGAGGGCGGTGAGGAGGGGGCTGTGGGTCAGCCCCAGGACCAGCAGCGGGATGGCCAGGACGGCGAGCCCGTCGCCCAGCAGCGACACGGCCTGCCCGGAGAGAAAGACCCGCGACCCGATGGCCGGCACCAGACCGGTATTTCCGCGTTCGGGCGAAGGCATCCCATCGGCGGCCGGCCGGATCCGGCGGCACGGGGCGCGCTCACGCGAGCGCGCCGAGCGCCTCGTCGCCGCGGCGCTCGAGGCGCCACAGCGACCGGTAGACGCCGGGCCGGTCCAGGAGCCCGGCATGGCTGCCGCGCTCGACCACGCGGCCGGCGTCGAGCACGACGATCTCGTCGACCGCGTCCAACCCGGCCAGCCGATGCGTGACCAGCAGGGTGGTACGCCCACGGGTGGCCGTCAGCAGGTCCGCGGTGAGCTCGTCGGCGGTCGCGACGTCCAGGTGCTCCGCAGGCTCGTCGAGCAGCAGGATCGGGAAGTCGGCGAGCAGCGCGCGGGCCAGCGCGATGCGCTGCCGCTGGCCGCCCGAGACCTGGGCACCGTGCTCGCCGACGTGGGTGTCCAGGCCACGGGGCAGTCCCTCGACCCAGTCCAGCAGGCGTGCGCCGCGCAGTGCGTCGCGTACCTGCTCGTCGGTGGCGTCGGGGCGGGCGAGCCGGAGGTTCTCCCCGACCGTCGTGTCGAACACATGCGCGTCCTGGGCGCACAGCCCGACCACGCGGCGTACGTCGTCGCCCGCCAGCGCGCGAAGGTCCACGCCGTTCAGCGACACCTCGCCGCCGGCCGGCTCGAGCAGGCGCAGCAACACGGCCGTGAGCGTCGTCTTGCCCGAACCGCTCGGCCCGACGACCGCGTACCGCCGCCCCGGGGTGAGGTCCAGGGACACGCCGTCGAGGGCGTACGGCCCCCCGGGTGTCCACCGGGCACGCAGATCCCGTGCGCGCAGGACGTACGGCGCCGATGGTGGTTCCTCCGGCCGACCGGGCTCGCGCACGGGCTCGTCCCGGTCGAGTACGGCGAAGACACGGGTCGCGGAGCGGCGGACCCGCTCCAGGTACTGCGCGGCTAGCGGGAGCCCGGCCACGGCCTCGAACGCGGCCAGCGGCAGCAGTACGACCACCGCGAGCAGCACCCCGTCGAGGCGCCCGGACCGTACCGCCGGCACACCGACGGCGAGCCCGCCCCAGACGGCGAGTCCGCCCGCCAGCGCCGAGACGGCCGCACCGGCGCCGGCGGTCGCCGCGGAGCGTGCCGCCGCCCGGGTGGACTCCCGGTCCAGGCGCGCGGCCTCGGCCAGCCGCTCCGGCGCGGCACCGTACGCCACCAGCTCGGGCGCGCCCCGCAACGCGTCGACCACCTGCTTGGTCAGCTCGCCGCGAAGGTCGGTGCCGCGGCGTTCGGCACGTCGCGCCACGGTCGCGGACAGCCAGGGGGCCAGGACGCCCGCGACCAGCAACGCCGCCAGCAGCACCGCTCCCGCGGACGGGAGCAGCGCCCAGGCGAGGCCGGCCGACGCGCCGCCGACGACGACGGCGACCGCGCCGGGCAGCAGGGCACGGAGGTAGAGGTCCTGAACGGCGTCGACGTCGGCGACGACCCGTCCGAGCAGGTCACCGCCGCGCAACGTCCCCAGCCCGGCCGGGACGAGCCGTTCGAGCCGCTCGTACACCCGTACCCGCAGGGCGGCGAGGATACGGAAGGTCGCGTCATGGCCGGTCAGCCGCTCGGCGTAGCGGAACACTCCGCGTCCGATCCCGAACGCGCGCACCGCGACGATCGCCACCATGAGCATGAGCACCGGCGGATGCTGGGCGGCACGTGAGATCAGCCAGGCCGAGGTGGCCATCAGCCCGACCCCGGCGCCGGATGCCAGCGTGCCGAACAGGACGGCCAGCGCGAGGCGGCCGCGTGCCGGCCGCGCCGACGCGACCAACCGCATGAGGCTCATGCCGCCACCCCTGCGGGCTCGACCGGGACCGTACGGCCGGCCAGGGCGGCGAGCGCTGGCCGGTGTGCGACGAGAAGCACCGTGCGGCCGTCCGCGAGGCGCCGTACGGCCTCGACGACGGCCGCCTCGCTCTCCGCGTCGAGGTTCGAGGTCGGCTCGTCGAGCAGCACCAGCGGCGCATCGCGCAGGAAGGCACGGGCCAGCGCGACGCGCTGCCGCTGTCCGGCGGACAGCCCGGTGCCCCCTTCGCCGAGCGGCGTGGCGAAGCCCTGGGGGAGCGTCTCGACGAACTCCAGCGCACCCGCGTCCCGCGCCGCGCGCCGTACGTCCTCATCGGTCGCGTCCGTACGGCCCAGCCGGATGTTGCCGGCAACGGTGCCGGCGAACAGGTACGGCCGCTGGGGCACCCAGGCGATCCGCGCGCGCCACGCGTCCGGGTCCAGGTCGGCCAGGTCGGTCCCGTCGACGAGCACGCGTCCGGCGTCGGGGCGTACGAACCCGAGAAGCACGGCGAGCAGCGTCGACTTGCCGGCCCCGCTGGGACCGGTGAGGGCGACGATCTCGCCGGGACGCACCGTGAGCGAGAGATCCTCCACCGCCGGGGCGTCCCGGCCCTCGTATCGCACCGTCACCCCGTCCAGGCGGATCGTCGCGCGCGACGGGTCGGGGACGTCGGTCCGGGTGCCGGACGCGGGAAGCGGCGTCTGGACCACCTCGAAGATCCGCTCCGCGGCCGCGAGTCCCTCGGCACTGGCGTGGTACTGCGCGCCGACCTGGCGCAGCGGAAGGTAGGCCTCCGGCGCGAGGATCAGGACGAGCAGCGCCGTCCGCAGGCCGATGTGCCCGTCGACCAGCCGCAGTCCGATCGAGACCGCGACCAGCGCGACGGAGATCGTGGACAGCAGCTCGAGGACGAGCGCGGACAGGAACGCGACCCGAAGCGTCGCCATGGTCGCCCGGCGGTGGCGGTCGGTGACCTCGCGGATCGCGCGGGCCTGGGCCTTGGCCCGGCCGAAGACCTTGAGCGTCGGCAGGCCGGCGACGACGTCGAGGAAGTGGCCGGCGAGCATGGCCAGCGCCCGCCATCGCCGGTCCATCTTCGCGCTGGTGGACAGCCCGACCAGGATCGCGAAGACCGGGATGAGCGGCAGGGTCACCGCGACGGTCAGCGCCGAGATCCAGTCGCCGAGCAGGATCCGCGCGCACACGGCCGCGGGCACCGTGACGGCGAGCACGAGCTGGGGGAGGTAGCGGGAGAAGTAGCCGTCCAGCGCGTCGATCCCCCGCGTGGCGACGGTGGCGAGCTCCCCGCCGCGCTCGCCCGAGAGCCACTGCGGGCCGAGCCGCATGACGTGGTCGAGGAGCCGGCCGCGCAGCTGCGACTTGACCGCGGCCGACGACCGGTGGGCGGCGACCTCCTGCAGCCACACGACCAGGGCACGCGCGGCGACGACCCCGAGGAGAAGCAGCATCGGCGTACGGAGGTCCGCGAGTGAGGCACCGCCGAGGAAGGCCCGGCTGATCGTGTCGGCGAGCAGCGTCGCCTGGGCGATGACCAGACCGGCGGTGGCGGTGCCCAGCGCCACGGACAGGGCGAGATAGGCACGGGTGGTCCGTGCGTACTTCAGCAGGCGGGGGTCGAAGGGCCTCACGCGACCGGCCTCGGGATGTGGTGTGTGCCGATGCGCCTGCGGAACACCCAGTAGGTCCAGCCCTGGTAGAGCATCACCATCGGGGTGAACGTCAGCGCGACGATCGTCATGATCTTCAGCGTGTACGGGGAGGAGGCGGCGTTGCTCGTGGTCAGGCCGTTCGCGGCGTCGAGCGTGGAGGGCATGACGTGCGGGAACAGCGCGAGGAACAACGTCGCGACGGCGAACGCGATGGCCGTGCCGGTACCGGCGAACGCCCAGCCCTCACGGCCGCGGGCGCCGGCGACGGCGGCTACGGCCAGCCCGGTGACGGCCGCCGCCACGGTGAGCCAGGTGACCGGCTTGCCGTACAGGAGCTGGGTGAGCAGCAGGAAGAGCCCGCCGACCGCGATCGCGGCGGTCACCATGACGCGCGCGGCCCGGTTGGCCCTGCGGCGTACGTCCCCGGTCGTCTTGAGTGCCACGAAGACGGCGCCGTGCAGGACGAACAGGGTCAGCGTGGTGAGCCCGCCGAGCAGGGCGAAGGGGCTGAGCAGGTCGCCCAGGGTGCCGGCGTACTCATGCGCGGCGTCGAGCGGCACGCCGCGTACGAGGTTCGCGAACGCCACTCCCCACAGGAACGCCGGGACGACGCTGCCCCAGAAGATCGCCCGGTCCCAGCGGCGGCGCCAGCGCGCGTCGTCTCGCTTGCCGCGGTACTCGAAGGCCACACCGCGCACGATCAGCGCGAGCAGGATCGCTAGCAGCGGCAGGTAGAAGCCGCTGAACAGCGTGGCGTACCACTCCGGGAACGCCGCGAACGTGGCGGCGCCGGCGACGATGAACCACACCTCGTTCCCGTCCCAGACCGGGCCGATGGTGTTGATGAGGACCCGGCGCTCGGTGTCGTCGCGGCCCAGCACGGGCAGCAGGACGCCGACACCGAAGTCGAAGCCCTCCAGGAAGAAGTAGCCGGTCCAGAGGAAGGCGATGATGATGAACCAGACGGTCGTGGTGGCCATGGCCTGCGCTCCTCTCAGTAGGCGAATGTGAGCGACTGCTCGGAGTCGGCACCGTCCCCGCCTGGCGGCGCCAGGACCTCGGTCTCAGACGGCGGCCCGGCCTTGACGTAACGCACCATCAGGCCCGCCTCGATGACCATCAGGACGCCGTAGAGCGTCGTCAGCGCGATGACCGAGATGAGCATGGATGTGGCGCCGACGGTCGGGGAGACACTCGACGCGGTCTTCATGACGCCGTAGACCGACCAGGGCTGGCGGCCCATCTCGGTGAAGATCCAGCCGGCGGAGTTGCCGACGAACGGCAGCGCCAGCGCGAGCACGCCGACGCGCCACACCCAGCGGTTCGACGGCAGGCGCCCGCGCCGGAGCAGCCACAGGCCGAGGAGGGCGATGAGCGCGGTGAGGAACCCGACGCCGACCATGATCCGGAAGTTCCAGTAGGCCAGCGGGATGACCGGCCGGTAGTCCCCCGGACCGTACTTGGCCTGCTCCGCCGCCTGTACGTCGTTGATCCCCTGCACCCGGCCCTTGAAGCTGCCGGTGGCGAGGAACGACAGGAGCCGCGGCACCTTGACGCTGTAGACCTCCCGTCCGCCGTCGAGCGTGCCGACGGTGAGGATCGAGAACGAGGCCGGCTGTTCGGTGGAGTACAGCGCCTCGGCGGCGGCCATCTTCATCGGCTGCTGCGCGGTCATGACCTTGCCCTGGACGTCGCCGGTGATGGCCACGCCGACCGCCGAGACGAGCGTGACGACCAGGGCCATCTTCAGCGACGACCGGAAGACCTCGACGTGCTTGCGCCGTGCCAGGTGCCAGGCGCTCACGCCGACGATGAACAGGCCCGCGGTGACGAAGGCGGCGGTGATGGTGTGCGGGAAGGCCACCAGCATCGTGGAGTTGGTCAGCACGGCCCAGAAGTCGGTGAGCTCGGCCCTGCCGGTGGCGCCGCTCAGGTGGTAGCCGACCGGGTGCTGCATCCACGAGTTGGCGGCGAGGATGAAGTACGCCGACAGCAGCGTCCCGAAGGCGACCAGCCAGATGCAGGCCAGGTGGATCCTCTTGGGCAGCCGGTCCCAGCCGAAGATCCAGAGCCCGAGGAAGGTCGACTCCACGAAGAAGGCGAGCAACCCCTCGATCGCCAGCGGTGCGCCGAAGACGTCGCCGACGAACCGGGAGTACGCGCTCCAGTTCATGCCGAACTGGAACTCCTGCACGATCCCGGTGACGATGCCCATCGCGAAGTTGATCAGGAAGAGCTTCCCCCAGAACTTGGTGGCGCGGAGGTAGTCGGTCCTGCCGGTACGCACCCAGGCCGTCTGCAGGCCGGCGACGAGCGCGGACAGGCCGATCGTCAGGGGAACGAAGAAGAAGTGGTAGACGGTCGTGATGCCGAACTGCCACCGGGCGATGTCGAGCGGGTCCATCCCGCGGCCTCCCCCATTGTTCACTACGCGACGTAGTACTACGCCACGTAGTAGATACTACGCGCCGTAGTACTACCGCGTGTAGTAAGAAGGATCACAGCGCGGGCGGTGGCGGCGCGGGCTACCGGCTGACCGGGATCCGCTGGAACTCCTGCTGCGCCGCGATGAACGCGTCCGGCCTGACCCGCAGGCCGCCGCTGAAGACGTGGGAGACGTCGAAGCTGAGGTAGACACCGAGGCCGAGCAGCGCGGCCATCACCCCCAGCGGGATCATCGTCATCCCCCGCGGCCGTGCGCCGACGAGGAACGGGAAGATCACCGTCATCAGCCCGGTCAGGGCGGTCAGGTAGAGCAGCGCGGACGGCGGCCTCGTCTTCGCGTCGAGGGCGCGCTGACTGCGAGCCGCGGAGATGGCCTGGAACTGGTCCAGGACGGCGATGCGGGCGTCTTCGGCCTGGTCGCCCCGTACGCGCAGGTCGATCACCTCGGTACGCAGCGTGTCCAGGCGCGCCCAGCCGGCCGGATCGAGCCGGCCGTGCTTCATGTCGCTCCACTCGTTGCCGATGACGAACCGGACGTAGTCCCGCATCCCGGCCTGCACCCGGGGTCCGACCGGGGCGGGCAGCTCCGCCGCCGACCAGTACGCACCGACGACCGCCTGGCTCTCGGCATGGGTGTTCTGCCGCGCCGCGTCGGCGGTGGTCCACGGCACGACGATGGCGATCGCGAACGCCATCAGGAACAGCGCGGACAGCATCGCCCCGGTGTGCTTGGACGTCGTGCCGTCGTGCTCGCGGTCATCGGAGCCGTGTCCCCACTTCGCGAACAGCCGCGCCGCCAGGATGACCACGCCGACCGCCGCGACCACGGCGAGGAAGCTGACGAGCATGAGCGGCTCCGTAACGTCACGACGCGTGGAAGGGGCGCCACAGGCCTGTGGCTTACCGTCATTTGACTATCACGGCCAGTGACAGAGGTGAAGTCCGAACGGACCGGAACGGGAGACCGCATCCGGCCTCGGGCTCCACGCGAAGAACATCCGGATCGGCCGCATCGCGGACCGGCCCTTTTCGGCGTCAGCGGCCATTTACACAATCCCCGGATTCGGAAGATAATCGACCTTTCGATCATCTTTCCCGGGAGATGAAGCGATGGACAGCAAGGCGCGGAAGGCGCACTTCCTGGCGCAGAGCGGCCGGAAGGAATTGACCCCCAAGCAGCAGAAGCGCCTGCGCAAGAAGGAGAACAAGCTGCTCAGCGGCAGGAAGCGCAGGTAACGCCTCCGGCGTACCTCGCCATTCCGAGGGAGGCGGCCCCCTCTCGCGGGGGGTGTTTCCCCCTTCTCGCCTCCCGATCCTTGTCAGTGTGAACACCACACTGAGATCGCCCGAAGCGCACGACGACCTGCGGGCCGTTCGACGGACCGCCTACGCCGCGTTCGCCTGGGTGATGGTCTTCCTCGCCTGGCACGTCGTCTGGGTCGCCACCGGTCTCGCGGTCCCGTCCACCGCGGAGCACCACGGGGGAGCGCGTGTGCTCATGTGGGTGTCCACGGTGGTCGTCCTCGTCATGGTCGCCGTCGGGACCGTGCTTCCGCTGGCACTCGCCCAGGCGTGGGGCCGCCGGATCCCCCGGCCGGTGCTCGTCTCCGCCGCGTGGACCGGATGCGTCCTGCTCGGTGCCCGCGGACTCGCGGGCGTCGCCGACGACGTCGTCCGCGCGACCGGGATCCTGCCGAACGGGCTCACCGGGCTGACGATGGAAGAGGTGTCCGGCACGGCGCACCCTTCGGGCTGGGAGGTGCTCGCCGGCGGCAGCACCGATCTCCTGTTCACCGCCGGCGGACTGGCATTCGGGCTGGCGGCCATCGCCTACCAGCGCGCCGGGCACCGCCGGGCCTCGTAGCGAGCAGGCTCCACCGCCGAGACGATTCTCAATCGGGTTGTCAAGGCGGTGTGGGGTCATGCGGCCTTGGTGGTCGGGGGTGTGAGTTCGTAGCAGCGTCGGTCTCGGATGAGGGCCCATAGGACGTTGACGCGTCGTCGTGCGAGGGCGAGGACGGCTTGGGTGTGGAGTTTGCCTTCGGCGCGTTTGCGGTCGTAGTAGGTGCGGGATTCGGGGTTGTAGCGGACGCTGATCAGGGCGGATGTGTAGAAGACGCGGTTGAGGTCGCGGTTGTAGCGGCGCGGGCGGTGGCGGTTGCCGCTGATCCGGCCGGAGTCGTGGGGGCGTGGGGCCAGGCCGGCGTAGCCGGCGAGGTGGTCGGCGGAGGCGAAGGCGGTCATGTTTCCGCCGGTGGCGGCGAGGAACTCGGCGCCGAGCAGCGTCCCGATGCCGGGCATGCTGGTGATCACTTCGGCCAGTTCGTGGCGGGCGAACCGGTCTTCGATCAGCGCGTCGGTGTGCTCGATTTGCTCGGTGAGCCTCAGGACATGCTTGGCGAGTTCGGCTGTCAGTCGTGCGGCCATGTGTTCGCCGGGCAGGACGGCGGTCTGGGATTGGGCTGCGCGGATGACTCGGTCGGCCAGGTCGGCGGCGCCTTTGCGTACTCCGTTCTCGCGGAGCCAGGACGTCAGCTTCTCCGGGGTCAGCCCGCGGATGGCGGCGGGGGTGTTCGCGCCGGTGAGCAGGATCAGGGGGCCTTTGTGGGCCAGGTCCAGGGCGCGTTCGATGGCCGGGCAGACGTTCAGGAGTTGGTCACGGAGCCGGTTGATCGCCCGGGTCCGGTCGGTGACCAGGTCTTGGCGGTGGGCCACCAGCATCCGCAGCTCGGTGATCAGCCCATCCTCATCAAGCACCGGCCGCAGATCGCGGCGCATCCGGGCCTGGTCGGCGATGACGGCGGCGTCGCGGGCATCGGTCTTGCCCTCACCGCGGTAACCATCGGCCGCCCGGTTGACCATGTGACCGGAGAGGTAGAAGACCTTCTGGCCATCGGAGAACAGCAGCGTCACCAACAACGTGGCGCCTCCGGTGCGCACATCGATCGCCCAGATCACCTCGCCGGCCAATGCGCAGACCTCGGCTATCAACTCCAGCAGGTCGGCCTCATCATTGGCCACCCGCCGCGACAGCAGCCGCCTGCCCTCAGAATCGATCACCACCGCGTGATGATGAGCTTTGCCGATGTCCACACCGGCCCACACCTGCTGCAACGCCGTCTCCCTGGCTCGACTTGCCATCTGTTCCCGAAGACGACCTCGCCGGCGCATCCCTACACAGCGACGTGTTCGCAATTCTCAATCAGCGGCCAGGGTCGTCGCAGGGGCACCGGGCGGCCAATCGTCCCAAGCCACAAGCGGCAGACGGCAGACAGCCACACCCGGCACCCCCGGGCGCCAGCACCCTACGACGGCCCGAGCAACCCACGATCAAGGTAGGGACGGCAGACGGGGCCGGCACCCTGGCGGGCTCGCGAGACCGGTGCCGATGGGTCAGCGGGACGCCTTCACGGCGTGCCGCGTCTCGGCCGCGGAGTCGCCCAGCCGGAGCGCCAGGGCCGGGCACATCTCGATCGCCTGCCGGGCGTCGCCGACGAGCCGTCGCGGTACACCCGCGTTCGAGATGACGGGGAAGCCGTGCTCGTCGAGCTGGATCAGCTCCGGGACCAGGTGCTTGCACAGGCCGTGGCCCGCGCAGCGCGTCCAGTCGACCGTCATGCGAAGGCCGGTCTCCTCGGCCTCGGCGGTCTCCATCGCGATGAGGTCCTCGGCGATGGGGAGCGACCCGCGTACGGGACGCCCGCAGGTGCCCTTGGCCAGGTGCACCTTGACGTCGGCGGCGAAGGTGCTGAGCGCCGACGTCACGAACCGGGCCGAGCCGTCCGGGTGTTTGCAGGCACCCCGGCCGACCACCGTCTGGGTCCCCTGGGACACGGCGGACAGCGCTTCGGTGGTGGACCGGCCGGCCACGAGGCTGTTCAGGGACCGCGCGATGGCGGGCAGGCCGAGGCGGCACGGTCCGCACTGCCCGGCCGACTCGGCGCCGAGGTAGGCCGCCACCCGTGCCACCTCGCCGAGCGGGCAGACGTCCTCGCCGAGGGTCATGATGACGCCGGCGCCGAGGGCTCCGCCCGCCCGTCCGATGCTCTCGCGTGAGACGCACGCACGGTTCGCGGCGGCGGGGGTGATCCACGCGCCGTGGTAGCCGCCGACCAGGACGCCCTGTCCGGTCGTGGCCTGGCCGAGGTCGAGCACCTGCGCCATGGGCACGCCGGCCGGTGCCTCGATGACACGGGGGAGCCCGTCGGCGCCCCAGACGGTCAGGAGCACCGTGCCCGGTTCCTCGGCCGTCCCGACCGCCGAGTACAGATCAGGGCCGAGCTGTGACACGAGGGCGAGCTGCGCGTACGTCTCGGCGTTCGACAGGAGCGTGGGCAGGCCGTCGACGCCACGGTCCGCGGCGCGTACCTTGCGGCCGGGCGGCAGCGCCGGGCCGCCGTTGACGCCGTTGACCAGTGCCCCGCCCTCGCCCGTGACGAACCGCTCGGGCAGCTGGACCAGGCGTACGAAGTCGCGCAGCCCGCTCTCGAGGACGGCGCTGCGCAGCGAGCGCGCCGCCGGTCCCGTGTCGGTGAGCCCGATGACGACCTCGCGTGCGCCCATCGCCTTCGCGGCGAGCATGGCGCCGTCGAGGATCAGGTGCGGCGTATGGGCGAGCAGGAACTTGTCCTTGGCGCTCGCCGGCTCGCCCTCGGTCGCGTTGACGAGGACCACGGGCTGGCAGTCGCGGGTGCGGGCCGTACGCATCACCGCGGTCAGCTTGCGGGCGAACGGGAAGGCCGCGCCGCCCCGGCCCCGCAGGTGCACCGCCTCGGCGATGGCGGTCAGGTCGCGCAGGCGCCGCTGGCGGAACTTGCCGTGGATGGCCCGGTGGGTGGCGCCGTCGACGCGCTGAAGCTTGTCGAGCCCACGCCCGATCCGTATCGGGTTGAGATACCGGAACTCCGTCATCGTCGATCACCGATCCAGCCGGCCGTCTCGTTGCGCAGCGAGGTCCAGAACTCCGCGTCCGGCACTTCGTCGACCGGCGGCGAGCTCCCGCGCGGGGTCGCCGCCTGGGCCGCCGTGCGCTCCGGCGCGCGGGCGCGGAGCATGCGCCGGTCCCGCGCCAGCCGCGGGAGCCGGCTCGCCGCCGCGGCCATCACCAACACGAAGCAGATGACGTAGCTCCAGGTCACCCACCACTTCGGGGGCCGGCCCGCGTTGAGCCCGTGGATCATCGCCAGCGGCCACATCACGTACGCGAGGACGTGCACGGCACGCCACACCCAGGGCCGCGAGCCGCTGACGAAGCGGCCGCGTGCCAGCCCGGTGGCCAGCACCACGATCAGAAGATCACTCGCGATCGTGCCCAGGCCGACGTACAGGACGCGGCCGTGGCCTCCGGCGAACGGGATGACGGCGTCCAGGACCGTCGCGTGCGCCTCCATGATCTTCAACAGGATGTGCGCCACCAGGAAGCCGACGGCCATCAGCGCCATGGCGCGGTGCACCGCCTGGGCGAGGATGCGGAACCGGATCGGCACGAGGCGCTGCGCCGCGCCGACACCCGCCGCGACGGTCGCCGTCAGCGCGACCAGCGCGAAGACACCCGAGAAGAACTCCAGGAAGTCCTGGAGCCACATGACCGCGGCGGCGCCCGCGTGGGTACGCGACGCCACGACGGCGCCCATCAGGAGCAGCAGCGTGATCAGCAGGGGCCAGAGCCGGCGCCCGGTGTCACGGGCCGCCGTCTCATGTCTGGTCATCGATGCCCTCGGGCGGGATCTGCGGACCCTTCGGCGACTTGGTCGGTGAGTGCTTCGGGCTCGGCTCCGGTGTCGGCGACGTGATGACGCCGAAGTTGAGCAGGGGGTTACCGGCCTCCACCCGGAGCCCGTCGCGCTCGGCGAAGATCTCCGAGGTGCTCTGGTGCAGGGTCCAGCCGCCGAGCTTCACCCCTTCGAGCGGAAGCGGGCCGTCGACGTTCCGCAGGCCGAAGCGTACGAGGCGGTGCGGCGCCTGGCCGCCTCCGCACGGCTGGTCGGTGCTCGTGCGTCCGAGGTAGTCGCCCTGCTGGACCAGGCTGCCGTCCGGCACGTCGGTGATCTGGTCCAGCTGGTAGTACACCGCGGCGGTCCCGTCGTCGCCGATCACCATGACCAGGCCGTGGTCCGGGCTGGAGGAGCACAGGCGGTAGAGCCGCCCCGTACCGGCGGAGAGAACCCGCCCGTCTCCGCCGTCGAAGGAGGATCCGAGTTCGGCGGGCAGCAGGGTCCAGGACTGACCGGCGCTCCAGGGCAGCATCAGCCCGTCGTCGGCCGGGTCCTTGGGGGACTTGGCCTTCACGGGCGTGACCTTGGCCTTCTGGGACGCGGACTTGGCGGACGCGTCGTAGCGCTCCAGTGCGGTCCGCTCGCCGCCGGGCAGCACCGAGGTGGGCGCCTCACGCAGCAGGGCGGGGAAGTCCGGGGTGCCGGCCAGCGCGATCTTCCAGCTGTCGCCGGTGGCGTGGGCCAGGTAGAGCGAGGACTCCGGTACGGCGGTCGTGCCCTGCGGAGGAGGGATGACCTCGGTGCCGAACGCCCAGCGGCGCTGTGAGCCGAACCGGTTGACCCGGACGACCGGGGCCGCGATCTTCTGGGCGCCGTACTCATGCCGCGCGACGGGCCCGCGCTCCTTCAGCGCGACCTGCTGGACCAGCTTGTTCAGGACGTGCGCGGGGCTGACCGGCTTCGGGCTCGGGCGGTGCTTGGAGGGTTTCGGCCGTGGCTTCGCGTGCCCCGGTCCCTGCGCCACCGGCTGCCGGTGCACGGAACCGACGGGGAACATCTTCTGCTCGATGATGACGGCCAGCATCATGCCGACCGTCACCACGACCACCATCCCGAATCCGGAGACCCGGTTGGCCAGGAAGAGAACGGAGCCGAACCTGGATGACGGACCAGATTCCGCGGCCTTCCGATGTCGGCTGGGCATCGCCCACCTCTCTACGAGAAATGTGATCCGAACCGATGAGCCTGGAGTGTACGAGTTTGAGGTGTTTTGCGGCACTAAAGATCACTAAAAAGGTCTTGGCAACTTGCGTGACCCCGGTTACGCACGGGAGCAGGGGTCCACCGGTGTCACCACCGGCAGGACCCCTGCCCCGTGCGGAACCGTTGGCCGGTCCCGTCGGATCAGTGCGTGAAGACCTGGAAGTCCGCCGCTCTGACCTGGCCGGAGATGGCGGCTCCGGTCACGCAGTCGGTCGGGACGTTCGGGTCGTTCGTCTGCTGGCCCGCGTAGTCCGGGTTGCCGCTGCACTGCGACGCGGCGACCTCGAAGCGCAGATGGGTGGCCGTGGTCCTCGGGATCGTGAAGGACCGCATGGTCAGGTTCGGCGCCACCGGCCGCGGCCTGGCCGCCGGGAAGGCGTCTCGCGGACTGGTGTACGCGAGCCGGTAGTCCTTCGCCTGCGAGCAGTCGACCGTGGCCGTCGCCGTGCACGCGAGCACCTTGAACGACCGCAGCGCGGTGAAGCGGTTCTGCGTGGCGGTGTCACCGCCCGGGTCCTGCGCGTTCGCGGGCCGCAGCAGCCCGCTGACCTGGACCCGCCGCACGTGCTGCGGTCCCTGTCCGGCGAGCCGCACCGTGACCTGCTTGCCCGCCACCGGCGTGGCCTGCGCCCCCAGGGAGGCCCAGGTCGTGCCCTCGTCGTCGTCGATGAGGGCGCCGAGGTCGACGCCGTCACCGGTCGCCGTCGCGCCCGCCGCCGCCGAGGCGACGTTGCGCGAGAGCCTCACCTGCACCGTACGGTGCGAGCCGGACGACACGTGGGCGGTGAACCGGGTCATGCCATGGCCGGGAGCCTGGGCGACGAAGGAGTAGTTCCCCGCCACCATGGCGGCCGTGTCCGTGAGGGCACTGGCCGCGTCGGTGTCCGCGACCGGCACCGCGCGTGCCTGGTAGTCGCCGACGAAGACCCGCGCGTTCGGCACCTGGGCACCGGTGTCGTCCACGACGCGGAAGCGTACGGCGGCGTTCCTGGCCTTCGGCGAGGCGAAGCCGGGCGTCGCGTCGGTGTCGGCGTTCGTGTTGCTGACCGCGCCGTCACCCATGCCACGCCCGGCGAAGGTGTTCCACAGCAGGTCCTGGTCGGCTCCGCCGAAGCGGAGCTGGTCCGCGGCGAGCATCGCGTCACGCGCGTCCAGCATCGACACGTCGCCGTTCGCCATCAGCAGCCAGGCGTCGTAGACGAGCTGGATCCACCGCCGGTCGCCGGGGCACCTGGCGACAGGTGTCCTCCCCTCGGCGCACGACTTGCTCAGGGCGGTGCTGCCCGCGCCGTACCGCTTGATGAACGCCTGGCGGAGGTCGTAGTTGACGCCGTTCCAGATCTCACCGTCGGCGTGCACCTCGGGGCCGGTCAGGTCGAAGCCGAGGTCGCTGTAGTTCAGCGGATTCTTGGAAAGGTCGTAGTCGCGGATGCCGCGCACCTTGTTGCCCGTGACGTACTGGCCGGTGACGAACGGCGACTGGCCGTGCGGGACGAGGTCGTTCGCCGCGAGGTACTCCATCGCGTCCAGGTCGGACCACGACTCGCCCATCGAGCCGGCCTGGAAACCGCTGAGGCCGCGGTCCGGGCCGGCCACCATCCGGTTGGAGATGGCGTGGGTGTACTCGTGACCGATCACCGACATGTCGTAGTCGCCGTCAACGCACGGGGAGTAGAAGGAGCCCGCGATGGCCTGCCAGAGGTACATGTTGGTGGTCGGTGGCATGCCGTCAGGTCCGGTGGACTGGTTGGCGTTGTCCCGGATCAGGCTGGTCGCGACCCGCGCGCCCGACTGGGAGTTGCCGTGCTCCGGGTCGGCGCCGAGGCCGCCCTTGCCGAAGTTGTCGTCCTGCATGTTCCATGCGGTCTCGGTGAAGCCGAGGTTGTAGGAGAAGTCGTGCATGCGGTTGTGCATGGCCTGGAGGTTCGTGTCCGCGGCGTCGATGTCATTGCGCTGCGGGCTGTCGAAGGCGGCCGGTGAGCACTTGGAGGCGTACCACTGGTTCGTCCAGGGGTAGGTGTACTCACGGTCCGGGCTGGGGGTGGCGAACCCGGCCAGGTTGAAACCCCGGCCGGTGGCGTCGAGCCAGTCCTGCGCGGCCCACTCGTTGTTGCCACGGGTGGTGTGCGTCGACTCGGTCGCGCTCACGCTCGGGTCGACGTCCCAGGGCAGCGGCGAGGCCGGGTTGCCGACGACGCGGTCACAGCCGCGCGTCTTCGTGAAACACCAGGTCTCGCGGGTGTCGCGAGAGCGGTAGTCCGCCGAGGGGTTCTCCGGGAAGGCCTTCCACTGCGGGTCGTCGGCCTCGTCGACGACGTTGTCCTCGCGGATGAGGACGTCGCCGGACCGGGCGTCGACGTAGCTGGTGTAGGCCTGCGCGCCGTTCGGGTCGTTGTCGCTGACGGAGACCTCGTAGGCCGCGCGTACGCCGCCCTGCGGCATCGGTACCGCGACGGGCTTCACGCTCTGCGTGCCGCTCAGCCCGTCGGCCGAGAAACGGCTCCAGCCGCCGGAGGATCCCTCGGCGGTGACGGTCCCGCCGTTCAGGGCCGCGTCCCGTATCGCGTTCTGCAGCGCCTGCTTCTCGCTCAGCGTGGCCGGGGCGGGGGCCGGGGCGTCCGGGGCCAGCGTCGAGCTGACCAGGTAGACCTTGCCGCCCGCGACGCCGACCGCGGCCAGTCCGTCGTAGCCGGCCGGAAGGTCACCGAAGTGCTGCCTGAGCAGGACCGACGATCCCGCGCCGATCGGGTTGACCGCCACGACCTCGAGGGAGTCGGCGGCCTGCTGCGACAGCCCGAGCAGGTCCCGGTGCTGCGCGATGTACGTGCGGGCCGCCGTCGCCGGGTCGGCGGGCAGGCCCTCGGCCAGCGCCTTTCCCTGGGGCGTCAGGTTGGCGGGCGTGCCCAGCCTGTTCCACCGTGCGGTGACCTTCTGCCGTACGGCCAGCTCGCGCTGGGCCGCGGACGGGGCGCGCAGCCCCGGGCGCAGGTCACGGTCACCGGCGCTCTGATGGTGCGACGGGTCCTTCGGCACGCCTGGTGGAGCACCGGCCGCCACCCCGTTCATGCCGACGCCGAAAAGCGCGCTCACCGCCGCCACCGCGATCAGTCGACGGGTCCTTGCTCTGCTGCTTGCTCTGCGCACGGCTGTACCACCTCAGGGGTCACGAAAGACGGGGGAAAAGAGCGGCAATCGCGATCGGCCTATCAGGCACTTCGAATACAGCGGGCTGGCTGCACGGTTGGCCGTGTCCACCCGCGGGACGGTGCGGAGGAAATACGTTACGTCGGCGCGGTCTGATGAATAATCCGCAACCTGACGCCGCCGCCTCCCTTCACGCCCGGTAAATCCGTGGGGAGCATAAGGCGGCGATAAATGAGCGTCAACGCTCGAAATCGAGAACAAATGATTACTGGTAGTCATAACCAGAGGTCAGGACCGTAACGGACCCATGACTCTACGAACGCGGCCGGACTGTGCCATCGTGATCCGACAACGAGCGCTTGGAGGGGCGAATGCGTGCTCGCCATCTGCGCTGGAGCGCCGTAGTGATCGGTCTGCTGATCACTGGATGTGACACCGCGCAGCCCGGGAGGCACGAGGACTGCGTGCCCGTCTCCACGCCGGGCACGGCGCGTCCGCCGAACGCCGAGGCGACCGGCCTGCTCGCCCTGGGGGTCCCGAAAGGCCAGGTCGGCTCGTACAAAGGGGCGGGTTATGTCGTCCTGGTGCCCGACTACGGAAAGGGCGTCGACCCGGCGAACCGGCGGAGGATCGACCAGACGAGCCCTGGAGTTCCCGGCGAGCCCGCGAGCCGCGGCGGCTTCGGCGAGGCGGTCGCCACGGGCGACTTCGACCACGACGGCCATACCGATCTGGCGGTCGGCACGACGGGCGTCGGGCGCGGGCCCATCCACCCGGGCTCGGTCACGATCGTGTTCGGCGCCCGCGGCGGCTCGTACGGTCAGGCGGTCACTCTTGCCGTGAGTAAGGACTGCTGGTCGTTCGGCGGCATCCTTTCCGTCGGCGATTTCAACAACGATTCCTTCGATGACCTCGCGGCCGAATGCAATGCTGGCACGGTCCAAGTGATTTATGGCGCGGCCCACCTTCGCCTGCGCTCGCCCGAACGCGCCGACCTCGACTCGGGTCCTAAGGAGCCGGCGGGAATCACCGGGCTCGCGACCGGCGACGTGACCGGCGACGGTTACGACGACCTCGTCGCGGAGACCGGCGTCGACGACCCGGCAGACGCGGGGTACGAGATCAACGTGATCGCCGGTTCGGCGCGCGGCCTCACGCCGAAGAGCGGCAAGGACCTTAGCCCCCGTGTTGAGAACCTGACCGACCTGGGCGTCGGCGACGTCGACCGGGACGGCCACGCCGACGTCGTCGTGAAAAACGGCTCCGAGGTCACCGTCTATCCCGGCACCTCACGCGGCCTGGACACGGGCGGCGCCTACGTCGGTTTCCGTAACCGAGGGCTCATCAACTCCCTGGCGGTGGGTGACGTCAACGGCGACGGCCATGCCGACGTGGCCCTGGGGGCCGCACAGGGCGTCGGAGGGGTCACGGCGGGCTCGGTCACGGTGCTCTACGGAGGGGCGAGCGGCATCTCCGGCACCGGCGCGCAGGTGATCGCGGAGGGGAAGGACGGCGCCCCCGGCGTGGCCGGGGACCGAGACGGTCTCGGCAGGACCGTGGCCCTCGCCGACCTCGACGGCGACAGCCGGGCCGAGCTCGCCGCGTCGGCCCCGGCGGAGGGCAACGGGCGCGGTGCGGTCATGGTCCTGCGCGGGACGGCCGCCGGGGTCGGCACGCGGGGCGGGGTCATGATGTGCGGCGCACCGCACACGAGCCTCGGCGGCGTACTCGACGGCCGTCCGTATCCGTAGTCAGACGACCGACACGCGCATCTCACCGATGCCGCTGATCCGGGTGTCCAGCACGTCGCCGTGGCGGATCGGCCCGACGCCGGGTGGCGCTCCGGTGAATATGAGGTCGCCCGGAAGCAGCGTCATCATCCTCGACGCGTAGGAGACGACCGCCGGGACGGGAGTGATCATCTCCTTGGTCGTGACGTGCTGGCGGTGGTCGTCCCCGTTGACGACCAGGTCGATCTGGAAGCCGCCCGGGTCGCTCGCCTCGTCGCTCGTGGTGATCCACGGCCCGACCGGGCTGAAGGTGTCATAGCTCTTGCGCCGCGAACGGTCCCCGGTGCTGCGGACGGTGATGTCGAGCCCGATCGTGTACCCGAACACATGGGCGAGGGCCTCACGCTCGGGGATGTCCTTGCCTCCCTTGCCCACGACCACGACGAGCTCGGACTCGTGGTGGATCTCGTGGCCGGCCTCGACCTCGGCGGGCGGCAGGACGATGTCCTCGCGCGGCCCGCTCATCGAGGACGGCGCCTTGAGGAAGACGTCGAAGTTCATCATCCACGACTCGACCCCGCCGAGCGTCCGTTCCTGTACGCCGTGCATCTCCTCGACGTGCGCCGCGTAGTTGCTGGCACAGGCCACGATCTTGGAGGGGTTGAGCGCCGGGGCCAGCAGCCGTACGCCCTCGGCCGGACGTGCCGTCCCACGGGCCGCGGCCTCCTCCAGGCCGGGGCGTACGGCGTCGAAGTCCCGGCAGAGCCGCCGCCACCAGCCGGCCGTCAGCGGGTCGGCGTCGTGCGGCCACGGCAAAGCCTCGGTCACGTCGACGATCCCGTCAGCGGTGACGGCTCCGAGACGCCGGTCATCGAACAGGGCGAGCTTCACGGTGCTCCTTGTTTCACTGGGGGACGAAGGTGGAGGTGACGTCCTGCGGCGCGTCGAGGGTCTGCTCGCGGTAGATGCCGAGCGCGCGCAGGACCGGTGCGTCGCCAAGGGTGAACAGGTCGGCCGTCTCCTCGGCACGGTGCTCGACGGCCGACCAGGACGGGACGACGAACATGTCGCCGTGCTGCCAGTCGAACCGCTGGCCGTCGATGACGCTGTGCCCGGTGCCGCGGTGGACGACGAAGATCTGGTTGCCGGAACGCCGGTACGGGGTCGTGGACCGGCCGGCGACCAGCCGCCGCATTCCGCAGGCGAGGGTCGGCAGCACGCTCGCGCCCGAGCGCGGGTTGGCGTACTCCACCGCGACCGTGGCGGCGTCGGGCCGTGCGGCGGCGCGCCGGTCCAGCTCGGCGGCGGTGTCCGTCCAGCGGTAGACGAGGAGGGGTGAGGCGGTCTGGTCGAGCGCCTCGGTGACCTGGTCGTCGGCGAACCTTCCCTCGGCGGTGCCGTACGCCGCCACCGACCGGTTGTGCGCTCCCTCGATCGGCTGGCTGTTCTCCGGGTGGGGCTCGAAGAAGATGCCGTCCAGGGCCTGGATCATCGGCAGGTCGAGGCCGTCGAACCACAGCATGGACGCGTCCGAGGTGCTGGAGTGGTCGTGCCAGGCCCAGCCCGGCGTGAGGACGAGGTCCCCCGGGTGCATGTCGCAGGCGTCGCCGTTGACCGTGGTGAAGACGCCCTCCCCCTCAAGGACGAAGCGGATCGCCCCCGGCGTGTGCCGGTGCGCGGGCGCCGTCTCGCGTTTGCCCAGGCACTGGACCGCGCCCCACAACGTGCCCGCGGCGTACGGCTGCCCGCCCAGGCCGGGGTTGCGCAGGCTGAGCACGCGGCGCTCGCCGCCGCGCTCGACCGGGATGAGGTCGATGGCGCGTTCGGCGAGGGGCCGGTAGGTGTTCGCGGACCACAGCCACGGCACCGCCTTCGGGCGGGGAACCGGGGTGAGCAGCTCGCCGGTGACGGTCCACAGGGGAGCCAGACCGACGGCGTCGACGTCGCGGTAGAACGCGTCCAGTGCCTGGTCGGTGTCTATCGTCATGGGGAGGGGACCTTCCATCCGGGGGGTTCAGGCGGCCACGGGTGCGGTGAGCACTCTCGACCGGCCGCCCAGGCTGAGCGCGACCAGGCCGCCGATCGCGGCCGCCACGGCGACGGCGACGAACAGCACCGTGTTGTCGTCGTGGAACCAGCCGAGCAGCCAGCCGCCCATGTACGGGCCGAGGATCGCGCCGACGCGGCCGACGCCGAACATGGCGCCCGTACCGGTGCTGCGCACATGTGTCGGGTACGACTGGGCGCACAGGTTGTTCAGCACGAACTGGCCGCCGACGATACCGAACCCGGCGACCACGACGAGGACGATGTTGATCACTGTGGCGTGGATCGCCGCGATGAGCGCCACCGCGACCGTGGCCAGCGCGAGCAGGTAGACGAGTCCGCGCCGCATGTTCGTCCAGCCGCGGTCGTCGAGCAGCGCGATGAACAGGCCGCCGGCGACGCCTCCGATCTGCAGGAACGCGCCGAAGGAGAACGAGGTGCCGAAACCGTTGCCGCGCGCCTCCATCAGCGTCGGCATCCAGCCGGACAGGCCGTAGATGTCGAAGAGCACGAGGAACGCGCAGGCCCACAGGGCGATCGTGGTGCGCCGGTACTCGTTCGACAGCAGAGTCTTGAAGATCTCCACCGTACGGGCACGCTCACTCGGCCGGACGAACCGGACACCGGCGTACGCCCGGTCCCGGCGCGCGCGGGAGAGCACGGCGCCGGCCTGCTCGTGACGGCCGCGCATCACCAGGAACTGCACGGATTCGGGCAGGGTGAACCACAGGACCAGCGCGAGCGGGATGGACAGGCCGCCGAGCCAGTACAGGACCTGCCAGCCGTGGGCGGGAGTGAGCCAGATCCCGGCGGCCGACGCGAGCACGCCCCCGAAGGCGTATCCGGAGATGCCCAGCGTGCCCATGCGGTTGCCGCTGGCGGCCGGGGTGAACTCATTGATGTACGCGGTGCCCAGCGGCATGATCACCCCCAGGCTCAGGCCGGTGATGCCGCGCAGTGTCACGAACGCGGCGAACGAGTCGGCCAGCGTGGCGGTCAGCACGCTGAACACCCCGGCGAACGACAGCGCGAACAGGAGCACGGGCCGGCGACCGTACCGGTCCGCGATCGGTCCGTGGGCGAGGGCGCCGACCGCGAACCCGATCAGCCCGGCGGACACGAGGAAACCCGTCTCGCTGTGGCTCAGGCCCCACGGCTTGACGACGTAGTGGATGACGTAGGACGGGTTGAGCGTGTCGTACCCGTCGAAGATCGTCGCCGCCATGATCGAGACGATGAGGGACCAGTGGAACGGCGACATGGTTGCGGAGCGGAGCTCTTCGCGGGCGTCCGGCTGGTTGCCGGGGCCGGCGTCGGGGGCGGCCATGGGAGCCTCCTTGACCGTGATGGGGGGCGGTCCGGGGTCGGTCAGGACATGGATGGTTCGGTCACTTCGGGTCCGTGCAGCCCGGCGGGCGGGACGCCGATGCCGAACCGCCGCACGCTCTCCAGCAGCGAGACGCGCCGCAGCCAGGTACGGGCACGGGCGGGGTCGGCGGCGATCGCGCGCAGCTCGGCCTGGTTGTGGCGGCGGAGCGTCTCGTCCCGTTCCCGCATTCGCTGGGTGTTGCGCTCGGTGTCGGCCTGCACGTACTCCAGCGCGATGCGGCGCCGGCGCTTCGCGAAGGCGTCGAACTCGGCCTCGGCCTCGGCGGCGGTCGCGCCGCCGCGTACACGGACCAGGCGTCGCGTCAGGTCCATCGCGTCGTGGATGCCGCTGTTGAGTCCGACGCCGCCCATCGGGCTGTTGATGTGCGCCGCGTCGCCGACCAGGAAGGCGTTCCCCCGCCGGAACGCGCCCGCCACCCGCTGGTGCACGCTGTAGATCTGGTGGTCGACGATCGGGTAGCCGTCCGCGCGCGGCGCGACCCCCTGCAGGCGTTCCTGGAGGACCTCGGGCCGGGTCGCCTCTTCGGCCGAGACCTCGGGGGGCACCGGCCACAGCACCCGCCAGGACTCGGGGGTGCGCAGGATGAACAGCCACTCCTCGGGGTCGGCGACGTAGTTGACCTCGGCGATACCGGGCAGCTGCTCGCGCATGTCGACCGTGGTGCTCACGATCAGGAAGCGCTCGGTGTAGGTATGGCCCTCGAACGGGATGGCGAGTGACTTGCGGACCGAGCTGCGCGGGCCGTCGGCGCCGATGAGGTGGGAGGCGCGGAGCGTACGCCGGCCGTCCGGGGTGTCGATGGTGACCTCGATGCCGTCGTGCCGTTCGGCGTGCCCGGTCGGTTCGGCTTGTTCGGCTTGTTCGGCTTGCTCGGTCGGAACGAAGCGGGAGCCGAACAGCAGGTCGGCCCCGTCGTCCTGCCGCAGGCGGTCGTAGAGGAAGCGGACCAGGTGCTGCTGGTTGATCTGGAGCCGGTACGGATACCGGGTCTCGTCGGCCAGGAGTCCCAGGTCGAACTCGGCGACGAGGCCCTCGGTCCGGTCGCGGAACTGGTACTTGGGCACCACCAGACCCTCGTCGTGCATCCGCCCGGTGATGTCGATCTCTTCGAGCAGCTCGAGCGTGGCCGCGTGGAAGGTGGACGCCCGCCAGTCCGGACTCGGCCGGGGCGCGGCCTCGACCACGGTCACGGGGACGCCCTGCCCCACGAGCGCGGCGGCGGCCGTCATGCCGACCGGCCCCGCGCCGACCACGACCACCGGGAGATCGGTTCTGTTCGGCATGAACGGCACAGTACGAAATCGTTCTACCGTTTGGAATAGCTGTCGTTATAGTTCCGCTATGCCGAATCCAGACCGCCTCAGTTCGGTCGACAACGCTCTGCGGCTGCTGCAGCTGATCGGAGAGCGGAAGGTCATCCGCGTCGCCGAGGCCGCCGAGACCCTGGGAACGGCGCGTTCCACCGCCCATCGCCTGCTCACCGCCCTGCGCCGGCACGGGTTCGTACTCCAGGACAAGCCGAACGGCGTCTACCGTCCGGGGCCGGTACTCAACGAGATCGGGCTGGCCGCCATCGGCGGCATCGACATCCGCCGCGTCGCCCGCCCGGTTCTGGAGGACCTGCGCGAGCGGACCCAGGAGACGATCAGCCTCAGCCTGCTCGAGGGCCGCGACATCCGCTTCATCGACTGCGTGGAGAGCCCCCGCGCGGTACGGGTCGGCAGCCGCACCGGCGTCGTCCTGCCGGCGAACTGCACGGCGGGCGGCAAGTCGCTCCTGGCCGCCATGTCCCCTGCCGAACTGAACCGGCGCTACACGGGACACGAACTCCCCGCCCGTACGCCATCGTCGATCGCCGGCTGGGACGGACTCATGGACGAACTGGCCGAGATCCGGCGCACGGGCTACGCGCTCAACCTGGAAGAGGGAGAGAGCGGCATCTGTGCGGTGGGTGCCGCCATGCGCGACCTGACCGGAGCCCCGCTGGCCGCGATCGCCGCCGTGATCCCCACAGGCCGCATGCCCACCGCGGACGCGGGCCGAGCCCTGGCCCCCTACGTGACCGACGCCGCCCACACCGTCGAAGAACTCCTCCGCGCCGAACTGTGACCCCCTCACCGCAGAGCGAGCGAAGCTGAACGTGCCTGCCCCCCCGCGGGCCCACGCGGGGCCGGCACGGCATGGCGCGGCCCTGGCCCTGAGCAGCCACCAGCCGCCGATCGCCACCGCGATCCCCGACGCCGCACGCCCGCCACGGACAATGGCCGAGCCCGCACCCCTGCGTGACCGACGCCGCCCGCACCGTCGAAGAGCCATCAGACAGAGGCGATCGCTCGGCCAGAGCCCGAGGCGGAAACCGGCCCGTCGCGGAGGCGAACAGCCCGCCGGAGCGGGGGCGGAGGCCGGTGGCGACCGGCTGTGGCCCGCCGCCGGATGGGCGCGGGCCTGTCGGTTTGACCGTGACCGCACGTGGAGTGGTCCAGGGTGGTCGCTGCGGCCCCGTCCGTCCTTCACCGGTCGTGTGCGGGGCCGGGGTGCAGACCATCGCCGGCGTACCCGCCTCCAGCGCCTCCTCCGCCTTCATGAACACGGCCCGCCACCCCTGCGTACGCCGCGTCGCGGTCGCGGCCGCCTGTCCGGCCGACGTGGCGGAGCGGTTCGCCGACTTCCTGGACGGCCACGGCATCGAGGTCGTCGCCCTGCCCTGCCCGGGAGGCCGACCGCGTAGCCGGTGCGGCGGGGGTCAGGTGTTGCCATGGCGGGCGCGTGACATCTAACATTTCAGTCATGGACACCTTAGGGCCCGTCAAGCGCACGCTGCTACGTGAGTCGGCCTATCTGGCGATTCGCGACGCGATCGTCCGTGGTGAGATCGCTCCCGGGGCGGCCGTGCGCGACGCGGATCTCGCCGCGCGGCTCGGGCTCTCCCGCGCGCCGGTGCGTGACGCGTTGTCCCGGCTGGCCGGCGAAGGGCTGGTGGAGACCAAGCCCCAGAGCTACACGCGGGTGACGCCGCTCGTGCCGCGCGACGTGCGGGACGCCGCCGCCGTCGTCCGCGCCATGCACGAGCTCGCGGCGCGGACCGCGGTGCCGCTGCTGACCGCCGACGACATCGCGGCGATGCGGGCCGCCAACCACCGGTTCGACACCGCCGTACGCGACGGTGACGTCGACGCGGCCATGCGGGCCGACGACGAGCTGCACGACGTCCTGGTACGCGCCACCGCCAACCGCGCCGTCGCCGCGACGGTCGAGCGCTACACCCCGCTGATCCGCCGGCTGGAACGCCTGAAGTTCGGGCCGTCCGAGGGCCGTCTGTCCGTCACCCTGCACGACGAACTGATCGACGCCTGTGTTGCCGGCGACATCGAGACCGCGGTCCGCGTCACCGCGCGGATCTGGCGGTCACTCGAAGACCTCGCCGACGCCCCCATCCCCACCGACGACCGCTGACCCCGGCCCCCGCTGACCCCGGCCCCCGACGACGACCATCGCGACCGGCCTCCCCCGACTCCCGCACCCCCACACCACCGACCGCCTCGGCAACATTGCCGGCCCGCCCTCGGGCCGCCCCTGGGCGCCGCCGCCCACCTACCGCTACGGGAGTTCAGCATGTCGATCACATCGTTCGAGCGGTACCCGTTGCTGTTCGGCCCCTCCCCCGTACACCGGCTCGAGCGGCTGACCGGCCACCTGGGCGGCGCCTCCGTCTGGGCCAAACGCGAGGACTGCAACTCCGGGATCGCCTACGGCGGGAACAAGACGCGCAAACTGGAGTACCTCGTCGCCGACGCCCTCGCCAAGGGCTGCGACACGCTGGTGTCGATCGGTGGCGTTCAGTCGAACCACACGCGTCAGGTCGCCGCGGTGGCGGCGCGGGCCGGGCTCGGCTGCGTACTCGTGCAGGAGAGCTGGGTCGACTGGCCGGACCCGGCCTACGACAAGGTGGGCAACATCCTGATCAGCCGGCTGGCCGGCGCCGACGTCCGCCTCGTACGCGCCGGGTTCGGCATCGGCGTCAAGGAGAGCTGGGAGCGTACGCTGCGCGAGATCGAGGAGAGCGGCGCAAGGCCCTACGCCATCCCCGCCGGCGCCTCGGATCATCCGCTGGGCGGCCTCGGTTTCGCCGGCTGGGCCTGCGAGCTGGCCGAGCAGGAACGCGAGCTCGGCGTCTTCTTCGACACCATCGTGGTGTGCTCGGTCACCGGCAGCACCCAGGCGGGCATGGTCGCGGGCTTCGCCGCGCTGCCGGAGAACGGCCGACGCGTGATCGGCATAGACGCCTCCGCCGAGCCTGGTGCGACCCGCGAGCAGATCACCCGCATCGCCCGCAGCACCGCCGCGAGCATCGGTGTCGGACGTGAGCTGCGCGAGGACGAGATCGAGCTGGACGAGCGCTACCACGCCGGGACATACGGCATCCCGGACGAGGCGACCCTGGACGCGATGCGCCTGGCGGCGCGCACCGAGGGCATGGTGACCGACCCGGTCTATGAGGGAAAGTCCATGGCCGGCCTGATCGACCTGGTGACCCGCGGCGAGATCGGCAGGGACAGCACCGTCCTGTACGCCCACCTCGGCGGGCAGCCCGCACTCGACGCGTACAGCACGCTCTTCTCCTGAACGGACCGGCCGGCTCCATGCCGCCGCCTTTCAGGTGGCTCGCACGTTGTGCTTGGCGCCGAGATGGTCATAGACGGGGACCTTCTGCAGGAGCCAGACGAGGGCCACGCCCAATCCGGCTCCGATGATGAGCGGCACCGGAGCGGGCACCCAGCCCCGCACCACCGGGATCACGGCGAGGCAGGTGAGCGCGGCCGTCCCGGACAGGGCGAGCGCGACCTGCCAGGTGCTGAGCCCGAGCCGGCGCAGGCGGTGCGACACGTGGTCCGTCCCGCCCAGCATGAGCGGCCGTCCGGCGCGATGCCGCGAGACCATCACGACGCAGGTGTCGACGGTGGCGACGAAGGTCACCATGAGCGGCCCGGCGACACTCGCGTGGTGGGCCGGAGACGCGAAGACCAGCAGCGCCGACGCCGCGATGACGAACCCGATGAACAGTGACCCCGCGTCGCCCATGAAGATCCGCGCCGGCGTCCAGTTGTGCGGCAGGAAGCCGGCGCAGCCGCACGCGAGCGCCAGCAGCAGCGCGACGGCACCGCGCTGTCCGACCATCAGCGCCGGAAGCGCGAGCGCGGCCGCGGTCACGCAGCCGACGCCGGCCGCCGCCCCGTCCATGTTGTCGAGCAGGTTGAAGGAGTTGGTGATGACGACGATCCAGAGCATCGGGACGATGTAGTCCAGCCAGTTCCCGAAGATCTTCACGTGACCCCCCGAGGCGACGACCGAACTGGCGGCCAGTCCCTCCACGAGCAGCCGGAGGGAAGGGGACAGCGGCCGGAGATCGTCGGCGAGACCGAGCAGGGCGATGACCGCCGCGGCCACCAGCACGGTCAGGATGCGCGCGTCTCCCCCGCCCACGGCGGCGGCCGCCGGACTCAGCACGCCGACGACGATGACGACTCCGCCGAGATAGGGCGTCGGGTGCTGATGGCCCTTGCGCGCACCGGGCCGATCGGTCAGAGCCAGCTTCACGGCCAATCTCCGCACGAACTCGGTCAATCCGCCGACGATCGCGAAGGCCACGAACCCCACCCAGGCCATTGGCATTTCACTGATCTCTCGTCGACACCGGAACCTCTTCGATCCTGTTACCGCACGTCGCCACGCACAAAACACGGTCGCATCGATAACCGTGCCGAGCCGAATGAACGGCCCGCCGAATACCGGCTCCAGATCCCTCACCAGCGGACATCTCGTGTCACATTACGCCTGAAACATGACATCACATAAAGGATTTCCAATTACGGTCAAGACTTGTGGACTATTAATAGCCGAACTCACATGCTAGTCTGCGATCTTACTTTATTGAAACAGCAGTGGATTTACTGGATCGCTGCAACGAAAGTCGATTCCACAGGAACAAATGTCCATATCATTCGGGGGAGCCTGATGCGTTCGGGAAATAGACGATTCGGCGGCACCGTCGCCGCCACCTTGGCACTGGCGGGGATTCCCGCCACCGCTACCGCGGCACACGCCCGTCAGGTCGTGAACGTGCCCTGCAGCACGCCGTCGCTGATCTCCGCGATCAACACGGCCAATACCGCCGGCTCGGGCACACTCCTCCTGGCCTCGCACTGCACCTACCTCCTGACCACGTCCAACGGGGTGGGGCGAGGACCGGACGGGCTGCCGCTCATCACCGGGAACCTCAACCTCATCGGAGGAAACTCCACCACGATCGCCAGGTCCTCGACGGCGGTGGCGTTCCGCATCGTCGAGGTCGCGTCCGGGGCCGTACTCGGGCTGCGGAACCTGTTCATCTCCGGCGGCAACGCCGACGCGACGATCCCCACGAACGACACCGGGGGCGGCATCCTCAACTCCCGCGGCACCGTGTTGCTGAACCACGTGACGCTCACGGGCAACACCGCGGACAGCGGCGCCGGCTTCTCCAATGACAGCGGTCGCGTCGACGTGGCGAACACTCTTGTTCAGAACAACACCACCCGCGCCGGCGGCGGTGGCGGTGGCGGCTTCTACAACGATGGC
This sequence comes from Actinoallomurus bryophytorum, assembly GCF_006716425.1. NCBI lineage: Bacteria > Bacillati > Actinomycetota > Actinomycetes > Streptosporangiales > Thermomonosporaceae > Actinoallomurus > Actinoallomurus bryophytorum. The sequence continues at coordinate 5,021,093 of NZ_VFOZ01000001.1, read as the reverse complement.
TCTCTTACCATCGAATTCAGTATTCTCCGGGCCAACCACGCCAACACGACCGGCGGTGGCATTTACAACGGGCAGGGCGGAAGAGCCCAATTTGTCAACGTGACGGCGGACGCCAACACGGCCGGCACCAACGGGGGCGCGTTCTTCAATGCGACGGACGGCAGGCTCACGCTCATCCGCACCCTGGTCAATCGCAACATCGCCACCAGTGGCGGCGGGATATTCAACGCCGCCATCGTCGGCCGGGTCTCACTCGTCACCAGTATCGTGACCACCAACGCGCCGAACAACTGCGCTCCTCCGGGCTCCGTCCCCGGGTGCATCGGCTGAGACTGGCGTATAAACCACCACACGACGTGCGTCGGAGCATGAATGGGCCCATGTTCCGGCGCACGTAATAAATGGCACGGAGGACGCTGATTCGAATGGCTGACTTCCGCACCGGCGACGCCACGGGCGTCCGGACACCCAGGCCTGACACGGCGGCCCACCCGGCCCCCGGCGGAGGCCCGGCCCGGGTGTGCCTCCTGGTCGGCCAACTCGGCCTCGGGGGGACCGAGAAGCAGGTCGTCCTGCTCGCCAAGGGCCTGCGCGGGCGCGGGATCGACGTGAGCGTGCTGCTGCTGTTCAAGGGCGGCCCCAGAGAGGACGCGCTCCACGCGGCCGGAGTGCCGGTCCTGCACCTCGGTTTCGCCGCCGGCATCGGGCCGCGGACGCTGCTGGTCAACACCGGGGCCTTCGCCCGGCTGGTGCTACGGCTGCGGCGGCTCCGTCCCGACGTCCTTCACGCGTTCCTCTTCCACAGCTACGTGACGGCCGCGCCGGCCGCACGCATGGCGGGGATCAGAGTGCTGATTGCGGGCCGCCGGAGCCTCGGTGACTTCAAGCGGGACCGCCCGGTGCTGCTGGCGGCCGAACGCCTCGCGACGCGCATGACCGACCTCCTCGTGGCCAACGCGGAGGCCGTCGCCATGGACACGCTGCGCCAGGAGCGGGTACGGCCGGACAAGATCACGACCGTGTACAACGGGCTGCCGGACAGCGCCTTCGAACCGGCCGATCCGGCGGCGCTCACCACCGCCGTACCCCTGATCCTCTGCATCGCGAACCTCAACCCGGACAAGGGTCACCGGTTCCTGATCGAGGCGGTCGCGCGGCTCCGCGACCGGCAGCGTACGTGCACGCTCGCCCTGGTCGGCGACGGCCGCGAACGCCGGGCGCTGGAGGACCAGGCCGCCCGGCTGGGCGTCGACGTGCGGTTCCTCGGGCACCGCACCGACATCGAGTCGCTGCTGGCGCGTGCGGACGTCGTGACCCTGCCGTCCCTGCACGAGGGCATGAGCAACGCCGTCATGGAGGCCATGGCCGCCGGACGCCCGGTGGTCGCCACCGACGTCGGCGGAACGGGCGAGCTGCTCGACGGCCGCGGGATCCTCGTGCCCCCGGCCGACTCCGGGGCACTGGCCGACGGGCTCGCCCAGATCCTCGATGACCCCGCGCTGGCCGCGCGTCTCAGCGCACGTGCGCGGGACTGGAGCCTGGAGCACCTCCACGTCGACGCGATGGTCGACCGCCACGTCCACATCTACCGAGAGCTCCTGGAGAGCCGATGTGCGGAATAGCGGGAGTCGTATCGACCGACACGCCCGACGGCGGGCTGGTCCGCCGCATGTGCGACGCGCTCATCCACCGCGGCCCGGACGGTGAGGGCTTCCACTCCGACGAGCACGCGGCCCTGGGCATGCGCCGGCTCGCCATCATCGACGTGGCGGGCGGGGACCAGCCGGTCTTCAACGAGGACCGGACCGTGGCGGCCGTGCTCAACGGTGAGCTGTACAACTTCGCGTCGCTACGAGAGTCACTGCGCGACAAGGGGCACCGCTTCCGCAGCGAAGGCGACACCGAGTGCCTCGTCCACCTGTACGAGGAGTACGGCGACGGGCTGATCGACCGGCTGCGCGGCATGTTCGCGTTCGCGATCTGGGACGCGCCCAGACGGCGCCTGCTGCTCGCCCGCGACCGCGTCGGGAAGAAGCCGCTGTACTGGAGATCGCACGGCGGCTCGCTCGTCTTCGGATCCGAGCTGAAGGCGCTGATGCAGGATCCCGCCATGCCGCGTGAGGTCGACCCGGTGGCGCTGCACCACTACCTGACCTACCAGTACGTACCGGCGCCCTGGTCCATCCTGCGGGACGTGCGGAAGCTGCCGCCCGGGCATCTCCTCGTCTGGCAGGACGGCTCGCACGAGGTCCGCCCGTACTGGCGCCTGGACTGCACGCCGCGCCGGGTGACCGATGAGCGGGAGGCGGCCGAAGAGCTCCGCGAGAAGCTGCTGGACGCCACCCGCGTACGTATGGTCAGCGAACGCCCGCTGGGCGCGTTCCTGTCCGGCGGCCTCGACTCGTCGGCGGTCGTGGCGGCCATGGCCCGCCAGACCACGGGCCGGGTCAAGACGTTCAGCATCGGCTTCGACGAGCAGGCCTTCGACGAGCGGCGCTACGCGCGAAGGCTGGCCGAGTGGTACGGCACGGACCATCACGAGCTGGTGGTCAGGCCGTCCGCGATCGATGTGCTCCCCGCGCTGGCCTGGCACTTCGACGAACCGTTCGCCGACTCCTCCGCCATCCCCAGCTACTACGTGGCCAAGATGAGCGGCGAGCGCGTCACCGTCGTGCTCAACGGCGACGGCGGGGACGAGTGCTTCGGCGGCTACCGCCGGTACGTCGCGATGGCGCGGACCCAGCGGATCTCGCTGCCGGCGGCACTGCGTCCGCGGCTCGGACGTCTCGGCTCCCAGCTCGTCTCACGCGGCACCCCGCAGTCCTCACTGTGGAAGGCCGGCCGGGTCCTGGAGCTGCTCAGCCATCCGCTCTCACGCCGCTACGCGCGGATGATGTCCTACTTCTCGCCCGAACAGAAGTTCGCGCTCTACTCGGACGCCCTGCGGGAACGGCTCGCCGGAGTGGACAGCTACGAGATCATGGACGCGTCGTTCGCGGCCTCACGTGCCGGCTCCGGGATCGGGGCCATCATGGACGTCGACGTCAACACCTATCTTCCGGGCGACCTGCTGGTGAAGTCCGACATCACCACCATGGCGAACTCCATCGAGGGGCGCTCGCCCTTCCTCGACCACCACCTGATGGAGTGGGCGGCCGGGCTTCCCGCCGACCTGAAGATCCGGTCGGGCGTGACGAAGTACCTGCTGAAGCATGCCGTCGCCGAGTGGCTCCCTCCCGAGCTGGTCAACCGCCCGAAGATGGGATTCGGCGTGCCACTCGCGGCGTGGCTGCGTACCGAGCTGCGCGACCTGTCCTGGGACCTGCTCACCGACCACACGGCACGCTCACGTGGGCTCTTCCGGCCCGAGACGGTCACCCGCCTCCTTCGTCAGCACGACGAGGGAACCGACCACAGCCCGCGGATCTGGGCGCTCATCCAGTTCGAGCTGTGGCACCGCATCTTCGTGGACGGGGCTCATTCGCAGGCCACCACGGCGATCGCGGCGGGCGCGGACCACTGGCGATCGTGATGACGCCGGCGCGCGATGCCGGACGGCCACTGCGGATCGCGCTGTCCATCGGCTCTCTCCAGGTCGGCGGCACCGAGTCCCAGCTCGTCAAGCTGGCGTCGCGGCTCGCGGGCCGTGGCCACGACGTCCACGTCATCGTGGTCTGCCGCGGCGGCCCGTACGAGGCGAACCTGCGGAGCCTCGGGATTCCCACCCGCGTCTTCGGCTACGGGGGGCTGCGCCTGCGGGACGAGACCGGCAGGCGGTCCCTGCGGGTACTGATCACCGAGACGCGCAAGCTCCTCGCGATCTGGTCCCATCTGAGACGGCTGCGGCCCGACGTCTGTCACGCGTTCCTGTTCACCTGCTACACGCACGTGCTCCCGCTGGCCTGGGCGGCCGGCGTCCCCGTACGGGTCAACGGCCGCCGCGGCGCGGCGCCTCCGAGGCCCACCGGCCTCCTCCGCGCGGTGCTGGACTTCATCGGCCACCACTCGTCGACCCTGTACCTCACCAACTGCCGCGCCCAGGCGGAGAGGCTGGTACGCGAGGAGAAGGTGCCGCCCCACCGCGTCGAGGTGATCGCGAACGGTGTCGAGCCCCACGAGAGGCGCGCGGACCCGTCCCGCCGGCCGGCGCGGGGGATCGTCGTCGCCAACCTCATCGCGTACAAGGGTCACGCCGACCTCATCGAAGCGCTCGCCCTTCTCGCGACGCCGCCTCCTCTGTCGCTCATCGGTGAGGGATCCGAGCGCGACCGGCTCACCGAGCTCATCGGGGCACGCGGACTCGACGACGTCGTGACCCTCGCCGGAGCGGTGCCCGACGCGAGGGATCTGCTGGAGCACTACGAGTTCGCGGTGCTGCCGTCCCACGGCGAAGGGATGCCCAACGCCGTCCTGGAGGCGATGGCGGCCGGCCTCCCGGTGATCGCCACCGCGGTCGGGGGCGTTCCCGAGATCGTGTCCGACGGGGTCACCGGAATCCTCGTACCGGCGCGCGCACCGGCGGACCTGGCCGCGGCGATCGAGGCGATCGCCGGCGATCCGCTGCTGCGGTCGCGGATGGGTACGGCCGGCCGCGAGCACGCCGAACGCCTGAGCGTCGACGAGTGCGCCGTACGGCACGAATCCGTGTACCGGACGCTGCTGCGGTGAAGACCCAGATTCGTCAGGTCGCGCACACCGTCGTCATCCGCGCGTGCCTGATGGTCATGGGCGCGGTCAGCGGTGTCGTGATCGCCCGTGAATTACAGCCCGAGGGACGCGGCGCCTACTACGTGATCGCGACCATCGCCGCGATCACGATCTCGGTCGGTCACCTGTCGATCGAGCAGGCGCACGTCTGGCTCTGGTCGCGCACCGCGGACCCGCGCAAGCTCGCCGCGAACAGCCTGGTGCTCGGGCTCGTCGTGGGCGCCCTGGCGGCGGTCGCGGCGGCGGTGATCGTCTGCGTGCTGGGGCCGGGCGTGATCCCGGTGGCCGGCTACGGCATGCTCGCGCTCGCGCTGTCGGCCATCCCGGGCGCGATGGCGGTGCTCTACCTCAACAACATCCTCGTGCTGCGGTCCCAGGTGCAGGTCGTGAACCGGGGGGCGTTGCTCGGCGGCTCGCTGCAGTGCACGGTGCTGCTGCTCCTGGCGACGACGGCCGGGATGTCTCCCGGCCTGGTCATCCTGCTATGGGTGTGCTCCGTGACCACGCCGCTCATCGTGCTCGTGCCCGCGGTCCGGCCGAGGTTGCGTGACTGGGAGCCGTCCCTGGCCCGTCAGGCCGTCGGGAGGGGCCTGCGCTACCACCCCGGGCTCGCCTCGCTGTTCCTGCTGTTCCGCTCCGACATCCTGATCCTGGACGGGATGACGACGACGGCAGCGGTGGGCCTCTACTCTCTCGCGGTCAGCCTCGCCGAGCTCACGCGCCTGGTCACGGACGCCATCGCCCAGATCGCGCTCCCCCGGCAGATGAACACCGGCCACGACGACGCCGCCGCCGCGACCATGGCGGTCACCCGCCTGACGACGGTCGTCGCGCTGGTCTCGGTCGGCCTGATGTGCGCCACGGCGCCCTTCCTGATCCCGGTCATCTACGGGTCGTCGTTCCGCGGCAGCGTGACGCCGCTTCTCATGCTGGCTCCCGGGCTGCTGGCCCTCGGCGCCACCCGGCCGATCGGCGCCTTCCTCCTGCGGCTCGACCGTCCGGCGCTCGCGTCGTCGATGTCCGTGGCGGCACTCGGACTCAACATCGCGCTGAACCTGGTGCTCGTGCCGCTCTACGGCATCGCCGGCAGCGCGGCCGCCTCCAGCATCGCGTACGCCACGCTGGCCGGCCTCCAGACCGCGTGGTTCCTGCGCGCCACCGGCGCCGGCGTACGGGACCTGCTTCCCGGCCCGGCCGAGATGGAGTGGGTGCGAAGCAGGTTCACGCGGCTCTCAGGCCGGACCTCCTGAGACGTGCGGGCGTCCCGAAACGCGTTCGAGGACGTACTCGTTGCAGCCGATGCCACCGGCACACGTCTTCAGGTGGCGCAGCTCGAAGCCCCGCTCGTGCATGAAGGCGAACACCTCCTCCGGCTTGGCCACCTCGAAGGGGTAGCCGCCGACCCAGTCGACCAGGTCGTGCCTGGCCGACATGCCGCGCGCGCGTGGCGGCCGCGAGAGGACCGGGCCGGTGCCGCGTACCAGGCCGATGAGGCTCGCCAGCGGCCGCCGCCGGTGAAGGTAGGCGGCACTGCCCAGCACGAGCAGCCGCCGCGCCAGCGCGCCGGACTTGTTGTAGCGGTGCTTGACGCGCCGCCACATGCGGCTCTCGAGCCCCTGGTCGTTGTAGATGGAGATGTACAGCAGGCCGCCCGGCGCAACCAGGCGGGCCGCGATGTCGGTGGCGCGCCACAGGTCACCGGTGTGGTGCAGCACGCCCCATGAGTAGACGATGTCGAACCGGCCGAGCGCGGCGACGGTCTCCTCGTCGAGGATGGATCCCTGGCCGACGGTCCACTCTCCGCCGTCGCCGAAGCGCCTCCGCAGCTCGAGCGTCGCGGCGACCGACTCGGGGTCGTAGTCGAAGGACCGGACCCGCGCGCCCATCCGGTTCGCGGCGAGTGAGAACAGGCCGCTCCCGCATCCGGCGTCCAGGAAGGTGCGCCCGCTCAGGTCGGTGGTGTCCAGCGGCCCGCTGAGCGAGGCGATGGCGGCGTTGATCCGCTCCTCGTCGACCAGTTCGACGAAGGCGCGCCAGTTGCTGCCGAACGCGAACCGGTCACCCGCGAGGATCTCCTGGCTACCGTCGATCATGGTCAACTCCCTCTGCCGCGTCCGATCCCTGCGGCGGCGCCGAGTCCGGCGGCCGTCATGCCGCCGTGTCGCATCGCCGCCTTTCCCTGGGCACGGACTCTCTTTGATCGCGCGTCCAGAAGATGCCTAGGTCGTGTGGCCTGATGACCAAACTTTTGATCATCGCTACTTAGCCTGATGTAACTATGTGATCACGAAGGGTAGTCACGCTTCCGCCGACCGCCCAGGATCTCGAGAGGGCGTGTCATGGCAGACAGCACCAAGACGAGGTATTTGGTGACGGGTGGCGCCGGGTTCATCGGCTCCTACCTGGTCAACGCTCTGCTGGCCCGTGGTGACTCGGTGGTCGCCCTGGACAACCTGACGACAGGGCGGCTGGCCAACCTCGACGAGGCCAGCAAGGCTCCCGGCTTCCACTTCGTCCATGGATCCGTGCTCGACGAGCTCATGGTCGACGAGCTGGTGCACCAGTGCGACGTCGTCGTGCACATGGCCGCGGCCGTGGGGGTGCGGCTCGTGGTGGAACAGCCACTGAAGTCGCTGACCACCAACATCCGCGGCTCGCAGGTCATGATCGAGGCGGCGCACCGCTACCGCCGCAAGATCCTGATGACCAGCACCAGCGAGATCTACGGGAAGAACTCGCTAGGACCCCTGCACGAGACGGCCGACCGCATTCTCGGCAGTCCTTCGATCGTGCGCTGGGCGTACAGCACGGCCAAGGCGGTCGATGAGATCCTCGCCAACTGCTACCACCGCGAGCGCGGCCTGCCGACGATCGTGGTGCGGCTGTTCAACACCGTCGGCGCCCGGCAGAGCCCGGCGTACGGCATGGTCATCCCCCGGCTGGTGCGGCAGGCGCTGCGGAACGAACCGCTGACGGTCTTCGGCGACGGCCGGCAGACCCGCTGCTTCGCCCACGTGCTGGACGTGGTGGAGGCCCTGCTGCAACTGCTGGACAACGACGCCGCGATCGGGCAGACCTTCAACATCGGCTCGTCCGAGGAGATCAGCATCGGCCGGCTCGCCGAGACGATCATCGCGGCGTGCGGGAGCGGGTCGAAGATCGAGCTCATCCCCTACGACGAGGCCTACGGGGCCGGCTTCGAGGACATGCAGCGAAGAGTCCCCGACACGACGAAGCTGCGCACGCTGACCGGATGGGCGACCCGGCACACACTCGCCGACGTGCTGGAGGACGCCATCAGCGAGGCGCGCATCGAGGCGGCGCCCCGGCCCGACCTGGTCTCCTCGTGAGCGGCGGCGAACGCATCCGGGTGATGCGCGTCCTCACGCGGATGAACGTCGGCGGTCCCGCGCTCCAGGCGAGCGTCCTCATGCGCGGGCTCGACCCGGAGCGGTTCGACCAACGCCTCTACACGGGCCTCGTGGAGCCGGGCGAGGCCGACTATCTCGACCTGCGCGCGGACGATGTCAGAGCGCACCGGATGCCCCGGCTCGGGCGCTCGGTGCGCCCGGCCGACGACGCACGCGCCATCGCGTCGCTGGTCGCCGAGATGCGGAGATTCAGGCCGCACATCGTGCACACCCACATGGCCAAGGCCGGGACGCTCGGGCGTACCGCGGCCGTGCTGGCGCGGGTACCGGCGCGGGTGCACACCTACCACGGTCATCTGCTGTACGGCTACTTCTCTCCCGGCAAGACCCGGCTGGTGGTGACCACCGAGCGGCTGTCCGCCCGGCTGTGCGACCGCCTCGTCGCGGTCGGCACGCGCGTACGCGACGAGCTCGTCGCCGCCGGCGTCGGGAGGCGTGGCCAGTACGTCGTGGTGCCGCCCGGCACCACGCTCGGGCCGCTCCCCGACCGCGCCTCCGCGCGGATGGCGCTCGGGGTGCCCGGAGAGGACCCGGTCGTCGCGTTCGTCGGCCGGCTGACCCGGATCAAACGACCCGACCGCCTGGTGAGCGTCGCGCGTGAGGTTCACCGGCGCGTCCCCGGCGCCCGCTTCGTCATCTGCGGAAGCGGGGACGCGACCGCCGAGGTCGAGGCCGCGGCGGGCGAGCTCCCCCTGCGCATGGTGGGCTGGCGCTCCGACGTCGAGACCGTGTACGCGGCGGCCGATCTCGTGCTGCTCACCTCGGACAACGAGGGCATGCCGATCTCACTGATCGAGGCGGGGCTGGCCGGTGTCCCGGTCGTCGCGACGCGGGTCGGGAGCGTCGGTGAGGTCGTCGAGGACGGCGTCACCGGGCTGCTCGGGCCGTGCGACGCGGGTGAGCTGGCCGACCGCGTGGCGCGGCTGCTCCTCGACGAACCGCTGCGCCGGGAGATGGGGCTGCGGGCACGCGCGCGGACCGCGTGGCGGTTCGGCCCCGACCGCCTCGTCTCCGACGTGGCCGGGATCTACACGTCAATCGCCGAAGAACGGGGCTGGTGGCCCGTTCGAGAGAAAGAGGAAGCCCGATGAGAGTTCTTGTCACCGGGGGTGCCGGGTTCATCGGCGCCAATCTCTGCCGGGAGCTCGCGGCACGGCCGGAGATCGACCGGGTCGTCGCGCTCGACGACCTCAGCACGGGCCGCGCCGAGAACCTCGACGACACCGGCGTCGAGCTGGTGCGGGCGAGCATCCTGGACGCCGACGTCCTCACGCGGCTCGTGGGCGACACCGACGCGGTCGTCCACCTGGCCGCCCGGCCCTCGGTGCCCCGGTCGCTGGCCGATCCGGTGGCCAGTCACGACGTCAACGCCACCGGGACGGTACGCGTCCTCGAGGCCTGCCGTCGCGAGTCGGTCCATCTGGTGGCGGCCTCCTCGTCCTCGGTCTACGGCGATGTGCCGCACCTGCCCAAGCACGAGGACCTGCCGACGCGGCCGCTCAGCCCGTACGGTGCCAGCAAGCTCGCGACCGAGGCGTACACGCTGGCGTACGGGGCGAGCTTCGGCCTGCCCGTGCTGGCGTTCCGTTTCTTCAACGTGTACGGCCCGCTGCAGCCGGCCGGCCACGCGTACGCGGCGGTGATCCCGACGTTCATCGACGCGGCACTGCGCCGCGAGCCGCTCCTCATCCACGGCGACGGGGAACAGACGCGCGACTTCACGTTCGTCGGCACCGTGACCGGCGTGCTCACCGACGCGGTCCTGCGACGCGTGACGAGCGGCGAGCCGGTGAACCTGGCGTTCGGTACCCGTGTGTCGCTCCTGGAGCTCACGCGGCGGCTGGCCGTCGTGCTCGAGGAGCCGGTCGAGGTACGCCACGGCCCGCAGCGCACCGGGGACGTGCGGGACTCACAGGCGGCGGACGAGCGCCTCTGCCGGTTGTTCCCCGCCGCCACGGCGGTTCCGCTGGACGCCGGTCTCGAACGGACGGTGGCCTGGTTCCGCGGGCGGCCCGCGTACGCCGGGAGCGCGGCGACGCTCTGACCTGCCTTTCAGTCCGCTCAAGAACAGGACCCGCGACCGACGCGGGCGATCACGCCGGGGGCACAATGAGTGAGTCACGAAACAACCGGGTCATCGAATGGGACCTTGCCGTCATCGGCCTGGGGTATGTGGGGATGCCACTGGTCCGCGAGGCCGTCCGCTCCGGGATGCGCGTCGCCGGACTCGACGTCGACTCGACCCGGGTGAACCTGCTCAACGCGGGCACCTCCCACGTGGACGACCTCACCGACGGCGACGTCGAGGCGCTTCTCGCGCAGGGGTTCCGCGCGACCACGGACGAGAGTGTCCTGGCCTCCGCCGACACCGTGGTCATCTGTGTTCCCACACCGCTCGACGAGGATCGGCGGCCGGACCTCGGTGCGGTGATCGGTGCCGCCGAGACGGTCGCGCGCCACCTGAGTCCCGACACCCTGGTCGTGCTGGAGTCCACCACCTGGCCCGGCACCACCGAGGAGGTCATGCGCCCGCTGCTGGAGAAGAGCGGCCTGACCGCCGGGACGGACTTTCACCTCGCCTACTCACCCGAGCGCATCGACCCGGGCAACCCGGTCTATGACCTGCGCAACACCCCGAAGATCGTCGGTGGTGTCACCGGCGCGTGCCTCGACCGCGCCATGGGCTTCTACGGGAAGCTGGTGGAACAGGTCGTGCCGGTGCGCGGTACGCGTGAGGCCGAGATGGCCAAGCTGCTGGAGAACACCTACCGGCAGGTCAACATCGCCCTCGTCAACGAGATCGCGGTCCTGTGCGACGAGCTGGCGATCGACGTGTGGGACACCATCTCGGCGGCGGCGACCAAGCCGTTCGGCTATCAGGCGTTCCGGCCCGGCCCCGGCGTGGGCGGGCACTGCATCCCCATCGACCCGAGCTATCTGTCCCATCGCGTCCGGCGGCTCGGACGCCAGTTCCAGTTCGCCGAGCTCGCCCAGCAGGTCAACGACCATATGCCCGCCTACGTGGCGGAGCGTGCCGTCCGCATGCTGCACCGGCACGGACGCTGCGCGAACGGCGCCTCGGTGCTCCTGCTCGGGGTCACCTACAAGCCCGACATCGCGGACGGGCGCGAGTCACCGGCGACGCCGCTGGCACGGCGGCTCCGCGCCGCCGGGGCCGACGTCGGCTACTTCGACCCGCTCATCGAGGACTGGTCGGCCGACGGCGAGGCCGTACGGCGTGTGCACGACCTCGACGAGGCACTCGCCTCGTCCGACCTGGTGATCCTCCTGCAGCCGCACCGCTCGTTCGACCTGTCGCACATCGCCGTGCGCGCCCTGCTGGTGCTGGACACCCGGGGGGTGCTGTCGGCGTCGGAGACCGTCGAGCGGCTCTGACCGTCAGCGCCCGCCGGCCAGCCGCGCCAGCGCGGGCACATGGGCGCGGAGGTAGGCGGCGACCTGGACGCCTCCGGGGTCGTCGTAGTGCGTCGTGTCCGGCCGGAAGTCCACTCCGCGCACCGGAGCGCAGGGCGGGCCGCCGGGGCAGGCGAGGGGTGCGACGTCCACCACGCCGACCTGGTGACGAGCCGCCCACCGGACGTAGAGATCCCGGAGCTTCTCCACGCTGGGCCCCGGCCCGTCCAGCCGGTGCGGTGCGGAGCGTTCGTACCAGAGCGGCAGGATGACGACGACCCGCGCGCCGCCGCGGGTGATGCGCCCGAGGGTGTCGTCCCACTGGGCCATCACCCGTCTCCCCCATTCCGTGGAGCCGGACGGCACCTCCCCCTTCCCGTCGGCTATGGACCACATCTCGGTGATCGAGTGCCACAGGATGATCTTTGGGGAGAACCGGGCGACCACCGCCCGCTGCTTGTCCGTGACGAGCTTCGGGCAGGCGCCGCCACGCAGCGGGGCGATCCGGTCGTGGATCCTGGAGATGAGCTGGAGTGTCCCCACGGGGCAGCCGGACAGCGCGCCGTCCACGATGCGCACACCGCGTGGCCCCAGCTCGCGCGCGAGGTAGTAGGCGTAGTCGCGCGCCACCGAGTCACCGATCACGGCGACGGTCGGGGCGGTGTCCGCCGCCGGTGAGCCGGTCACGACGAAGGGAGCGGCGTCGCCGCCCCGCGGCGTGGGCTTCGGCAGGTTCATGTGATGCGGCGGACTCGGGTCCGCCCGCGCGGCGGAGAGCGGCAGCACGCCGGCGAGCAGGGCCAGCGAGAGCCGGCGAAGGGTGCGTCCGGCCATCACTTTCATCGCCTTTCGTGTTTTCCGTCATCTCCTCGCGGAATAGGCGCCACCTTAGCCGCCCGGCGAGTTCGATCCGCGCACCACACATATGAGGCGATTCCTCGTAGAAGGCGATATTCGCGTGGCGCAGGTCTTTGACGATCTACTGACGCGAAATGGTGCCGCGATTTGCTTGCCAGAATCCGAACTCGCATAAATTGGATGCGCGTAAGTCAGCACCACGGGGGTTCAGGTGGCCATCGGACGTTCTTCCACTCATGCGAAGATCGGCGCCTGCGCGCTCGCCGTCGCCCTGGCGCTGGGCGGTTGTTCCCGGCGAGCCGGGGAGCCGACACGACCGGCCGGCGCGCCCGTGCCCGTCGGCGCGGCGTCACTGTCACCGGAGGTCCGCGGGCTGACGCTGCTCGTGGTGGGTGACTCCTGGGCCAGGAATCTCGGCGTCGGCGCCGCGGACGCGGACCGCGACCGGCGCAACGTCGTGGTGAACGCGGGCGAGCCCGGCTGCGGCCTGATGCAGCCGGTACGTATCCGCAGGCAGGGCAGGATGATCGCGGCGCCCGCCGAGTGCAACCGGTGGCCCTCGCGCTGGCACGACCTGGTGACCAGGTACCGGCCGACTGCGGCGCTGCTCGAGGTGGGCTACTGGGACGGCCAGGACTCCCAGCAGCTTCCCGGGCAGAAAGACGTCAGCTCCATCACCGCGCCGGGCTTCCGGCACAGGTTCGACACGCAGATCGACCGGGCGATCGGCATTCTCAGTGCCGGCGGCGCCACGGTCTACCTGCCGACGGTCATCGACAACGACGAAACGAGCCGGGCCAACTCCGATGCCATGAACGCCGCGATCCACGCCGCGGTGACGCGGAACCCGCACGCCTCATTGCTAGATCTCCACGGCCAGCTGTGCACCGCGGCAAAAGTCTGTCCGCGTAAAGCCGCGGGTATTCAGGTCTATGACGACACGGGGCATCCATCGGGCGCCGCACACGATCGGCTCGGCAGCTGGATTCTCAACTTCATTCACGCCGACCTGTCCAATCGGGGAAAGAACGGCGGCTCGTCCTGAACAGAAAGGTATTTCCATGACCATTCGCACCGCGGCTCTCACACTCGCGGGCGCCGGTGTCCTCGCGTCCGTGCTCACTCCCGTCGCCGGCGCCCACGCCGACAACTGGCGCTTCGTCCGGGTCTACCGGGCGCTCAGCGCGTGCCAGACCGCCGGCCACGGCCTGGTCTCACGCCGCCAGGCGCGCGAGTACCGCTGCGAGAACGACTATGACAAGGCCGGCGTCCCCGTCCTCGACCTCTACGCGCGCTGACGCGCCCGCGGCGCGGCGCTGGCAGGCCTGAGTGATCGAATCGACCAAGGTGGGCGGCGCCCCGCCACACAGTCGCGCGCGCCACGACAAGGGGCGGATCGGCGCCGTCGAGGGGCTGCGCGCGGTCGCCGTGGCCGGGGTGATCGCCTTTCACTTCGGCCTCGGTGTGCCCGGCGGGTTCCTCGGCGTCGATCTGTTCTTCGTCATCTCCGGCTACGTCATCACCCGGCTCCTGCTGATCGAGTGGCACCGGACCGGGTCGATCGACTGGCTGAGGTTCTGGGCCCACCGGGCGCGGCGCCTGCTGCCGGCCGTCCTCGCCGTACTCATCGTGGTGCAGCTGTGGCTGCGGGCGGGCGCCCCTCCCGAGCTGCGGGCCACCACCGACGACCAGACGGTCGCGGCGCTGGCGTACGTCTCGAACTGGTACGCGATCGCCAAGGACGTGAGCTACTGGGGCGCGCTCACGGACAGCGCGCCGCTGACCCATCTGTGGTCACTCGCGGTGGAGGAACAGTTCTACCTGGTTTGGCCGCTGCTGCTCATCGGCGTACTGACGCTCACCCGTTCCCGGCGCGTCCTGGCGGCGGTGGCCGGCGTGGGCGCGGTGGCCTCGTACGGCGCGGCCGGCTCGCTGTTCGCGTCCGAGGGCGTCGACCGCGCCTACCTCGGCACCGACGCGAGGAGCGGGGCGCTGCTGCTGGGCGTCCTGTGCGCGCTGGCCCTCACCCGCCCCGCGCCCGGCCCGGACGGCTCCTGGGACCGGCCGCCGCCACGCCGCCTGCTCACGAGGTCCGTGTTCCTGCCGGCCGTGGCGGCTCTGGCCGTGCTCTGGTCCGTCGCCGGCATCAAGAGTCCCTGGCTCTACGAGGGCGGCCTCGTCGTCGCCGGCGTCTCGGCCGCGGTGGTCATCGCCTACGTGGTCACGATGCCCGGCAGCCGGGCGGCGCGGCTGCTCGGATCCTGGCCGATGGTCCGGATCGGCCGGCTGAGCTACTCCCTCTACCTGTGGCACTGGCCCGTGCACATCTACGCGATCCACACGGCGCACGCCGGACGCCCTCTCGTGGTGGCGGCCGAGCTGGCGGCGACACTCGTACTGGCCACGCTGTCGTTCACTCTGATCGAGAAGCCGACGAAGAAGATCGTCCGCCCGGTCGCACTGGCCTCACCGCTACTCGCCTGCGCGGCCCTCGTCTTCTGCAGCGCGGTCCTCGCCCAGCCCAAGCCTCCTCCGGAACAGGAGACCGGTGTCGTCGTGCACGGCCATCCCTAGAGGGGGTGCCGGCCGCGGCGTGGTCTCGTCGCCCAGGACGGGAGCCAGGCCGTCTCGGGGAGCGGTGTCAGGCCGCCGAAGTGGTCGATGATCGCCCGGAGTCCTGGGTGCGGGTTCGTCCTGGGGAAGATGAGCGAGAGCGGGTACGCGAGCGTCGGATTCACGATCGGGATGCGGCGCAGGTCGTAATTCGCCGGCCAGATGTACCGGTCGCGCGCACCTACGAGAGTGGCCACGTCCGCGGAGTCCGCGAGAGTGTCGAGGAGTACCTCGTTGCCGAAGTTCGGGCCCGCGGCGTCGACGCGGAGGTCGAAGTCGGTCGCGAGCTGATCGTAGAAATCCGCCCATTCGCTTCGCGGCGCGATTCCCGGCACCCAGATCCGGTGGCCACGCAGCCGGGGTGGTGTCAGTGTTCGTGCGGAGGCGAGCGGGTGTCCCGGGCCGACGAGGAGTTCCAGCGGGGAGTCGAACGCGTGGATCATTCGCACGTCGCGCGGCAGCGTGGCCGGGTCGGTGACCGTACGGAACGAGGCGTCGATGTCGCCCGCCTGGACGGCGGCGACCGCCACTTGCGGGTCGTCGACCCTGAGGACCACCACGTCGAGGTCGACGCCGGGGTGTGACCGCCAATAGTCGTGCAGGACGACGGCCTGCGCGGATCGCAGCCCGAGAACGTCGATCCGAAGGGCACGCGAGCCCGGTCTGATCGCGGTGATGGCGCGATCGGCACCCGTGACGATGTCCCGGGCGTGCGGGAGGAAGGCCTGGCCGTCGAGTGTCAGCTCGACCCCCCGTGCGGTGCGGGTGAACAACCGGACGTCGAGTTGGCGCTCAAGCGTCGCGATCCGCTTCGACACGGCCTGCTGCGTCACGCCGAGCTCGTCGGCCGCGTGCCGCAGCTGCCCGAGCTCGGCCGCGCGGACGAAGGATCGCACCGCCTCGGTATCCATCGATGCAGCCTACGAGTGCCCAACCGATCGTTGTGGCTCGCCCGGGAGCCGGTTGTTTGATCCCGCGATGCTGTGGCTGATGCGATTCGGGGACCCGAACATCGGTTGTCGCGAGGGAGTCGCATGCGCGTGCGGTTGGGGCGTGATTTCGGCCGGCTGTGGTCGGCCTACGCCGTCAGTACATACGGGACGTGGATCGCCTTCGGGGCGTTCCCGCTGATCGCGGTCCGGGTGCTGAACGCGCCGGCGTTCGCCGTCTCGCTGCTGGAGGCGGCCGGGCTCGCCGTCGCGGCGATCGTCGCCTTCCCGCTCGGGCCGTGGGTCGAGCACCGGGCCAAGCGCCCGGTGATGGTCGCGATGGACCTGATCAGGTTCGTCGCGATGGCGAGTGTTCCGGTCGCGTACGTCCTCGGCGTGCTGTCCTACGGCCAGTTGCTGGTCGTCTCGGTCATCTCCGGGACCGCGAGCATCGCCTTCACCGCCGCATCGGGCGCGTACCTGAAACATCTCGTCCGTGGCGACCACCTTCTTGTCGCGAGCGGAAGGTTCGAGGGCACGAGCTGGGTGGCGACCGCGGCGGGTCCGCCCCTCGGTGGCGCGCTCATCGGGTTGCTCGGCCCGGTCATCACGGTCATGGCCGACGCCCTCAGCTACCTGCTGTCCGCGCTCGGGGTCCTGCGCATCCGCGGAGGCGACGTCGCGACACCCCGCGACCGGGCCACCGGGTTGCGCGCGGCCGACCTTCTCGCCGGCTGGCGGTTCATCCTCCGCGACCGCGCGCTACGGCGCCTGTTCCTCAACTCGATCCTGGTCAGCGGCCTGATCATGGCCACCGCCCCGCTCCTGTCCGTCCTCCTGCTGGGCCGGTACCACTTCCCGGCCTGGCAGTACGGTCTGGCCTTCGGCATCCCGGCGCTCGGCGGCTTCGCAGGCGCCCGCCTCTCCGCACGCCTCGTGACCCGCTACGGCCGGCACCGGGTCATGATCGTCTTCGGCCGGCTGCGATCGCTCTTCCCGCTCGGTCTCGCGTTCATCCGTCCCGGCGTCTCCGGACTCCTCACCGTGATCATCGTCGAGGGCCTACTGATCACCTGCATGGGCGTGTTCAACCCGATCTACGCGACAGAACGCCTGCGGCGGACTCCCGCGGATCACGCCGCCCAGGTCCTCAGCACCTGGAGTGTCAGCAGCAAACTCCTCCAGGCCGCCCTGATGGTGATCTGGGGCGTCCTCGCCACGCTCACCGGTCCGCTCACCGCGATCACCATGTCCGGCGTTCTCCTGCTCGCCACCCCGCTCCTGCTGCCCCGACGGACGCACCTGTCCGGCCCCGAGTGCAGGGGCGTTGCGCCCGGTGGTGGCCCGGATCCCGGCGTACACGACGTGACCTGCGTCGGCGAGCGCGCGGCCGGTCAGCGCCCCGAACCCGCTGGAGGCGCCGGTCACGATGATGGTCTTCGGCATGGCTGGACTCCCGGGATCCGATCAGATGAAGCTGATGACGCTGCGGCCGTGTGAGGCCCCGGCGTCCATGGCCTCCAGGGTGGCCTGGGCATCGTCCAGGCCGATGGTGGTGACCTGGGGAATGATGTCGTGGACGGCCGAGAACGCGAGCGTGTCCCGCAGGTCGTGCGGCGAGCCGGACGGTGAGGCCATCACCCGCAGCCGGTTCAGCACCATCGGCTGGGTCGGCAGCTCGAGCGGCTCCCCGCTGTACCCGCAGAGCAGCAACGTCCCGTCCGGTGCCAGACCGCCCAGGGTGGCGGCGGCCGCCGATGTCGACGGCGCCGCGTTCAGCACGAGGTTCGCCCCGCCGTCCCATGCCTTCAGGGCGGGGGCGGGGTCGGTGTCCTCGGTGGCGACGAACAGCTCGGCCCCCAGGGCCTTGGCGTTCTCCTCGCCCCGGCGTGAACGGCCGACCACGGCGACGCGCGCGCCCAGCGCCACCGCGTAGCGGATCGCAAGGGCGCCGATGCCGCCGGCGCCGATCACCGCCACCCGCGATCCCGCCACGGCCCCGCCCAGCCGGAGCCCGTTGAACGCGGTGAGCCCGGCGCACATCAACGGCGCCGCGGTGACCGGATCCAGGCTCGCCGGGAGCGGGGTGACGAAACCGGCCTTGAACACTGCGTACTCCGCATAGCCGCCGTCGACCACAACGCCGGTGATGCGCTTTTTCGGGCACAGGATCTGCTCGCCGCGTACGCAGTAGTCACAGTGCCCACACGAGTCGTACAGGAACTGGCCGCCCACCGCCGTACCCACCGCCGGCCAGGACACCCCCTCCCCCAGCGCCTCGACCACGCCCGTGACCTCGTGTCCCGGGATGACCGGAAAGCGGGCGAAGGGGTAGTGGCCGTGCAGCAGGTTCAGGTCCGAGAAGCACACGCCGCAGGCGGTCACCCGTACCAGCAGCTCACCGGGGCCCGGCTCGGGCACGTCCCGCTCGGTCAGCGACAGTGGGGCGTCGACTCCGGTGGCGACGGCAACACGCATGAAGAACTCCAGAGAATCGTCAGGTATCCACGTGGCCGCCGATGACCCTCCCCAGGATCGAAGCGACGGCCCGGCGGCGTGGCCGTCCGTGGTCGAGTCTTCCGCCTTCGCGGGCACGGTGTCCAAGGCCTCTTCCGGCATGATCGATACGCTTGGAGCATTGATCGGCCGTACGAGGCAAGGGGGGACGCCACGTGGAGCCGGACCTGGACCTCCGCAGGCTGCGCTACTTCGTCGCCGTGGCCGAACGGCTCCATTTCGGACAGGCCGCCGCGGCGCTGCACATCACCCAGCCCGCGCTCTCCCGTCAGATCCAGCAGCTCGAACACGACGTCGGCGTCGAGCTGTTCGCGCGTACGAGCCGGGAGGTGACGCTCACTCCGGGCGGCGAACAGCTCCTGCGCGACGGCCTGCGGCTGCTGGCCACCGCGCACGGTGCCCTGGAGCGCACGCGTCACGCCACCGGGATGCGGACGCTCACCGTCGGATTCATGCTCGGCGTGAACGTCGATCCCGCCCTGCGGCTCTTCCGCGAGCGTCACCCGGAGGTCGACCTCCAGCTCCAGCGCCTGCGCTGGTGGAACCAGGCCGAGACGCTGCTCGACGGACGCGTCGACGTCGGGTTCGTTCGCTTTCCCGTGGCCTCGCAGGGGCTCGGCCTGCTGCCGCTGTACACCGAGCCGCTGACCGTCGCGTTGCCGTCGAGCCACCCGCTGGCCGGCCGCCCGTCCGTCCGCCTCGCCGACATCGCCGGCGAACGCGTGCTCCGCTACGCCGACGCCCCACCCGCGTGGAACGCCTTCTGGAGCATGGACCCGCGCCCGGACGGCACCCAGCCCCGGCACGGGCCCGCCGTACGCGACATGGAGGAGATCGTGGAGTACGTCCGCGCGGGAAGCGGCGTGGCGTTCCTCCCGGGCCCGATCGCCGCCGCGTTTCCCCGGCCCGACGTCGCGTACGTCCCGATCACCGGCGTCCAGGCGGGCCAGATCGTGCTGGCCTGGGAGGCGGCGCGGGACTCCTCCCTCATCGAAGCCTTCGCCGAGGCCGCCCAGCAGGCGACCCGCCCCGAGCCGCTCTGACCGCCCGGCGAGGGTCACTGCGGCCGGCGTAGTCCCGCGATGAGGAGCTGGGCCAGCCGGCGCGCGTCGTAGCGGGGACTGTTGCCCGCGCCCGCACAGAGGCCCCCGACGCCGCGCATGAGCTCGTAGGCGTCCGGGCCGGAGCGGATCTCGCCGGAGCCGGCCGCGGCGTCGAGCAGCTGGGCGCAGACGGGCTCGAGCCGCTCGAGGAAATAGGAGTGCAGGGGGTCGAAGCAGGGATCATCGGACTGCAGCACGGCGGCGAGCCCCTGCTTGGTGACGAGGAAATCGACGAAGAGGTCGATCCACCGCCCCAGTGCGGCGTGCGGAGTCGCGCCGGCCGCCAGGAACGCGGGACCGGCCTGCGCGAGGGCTTCGACCTGGTGCCGGTAGACCGCGATGATGAGGTCCGCTCGCGTCGGGAAGTGACGGTAGATCGTGGCCGTCCCGACGCCGGCCCTGGCCGCGATGTCGCGGATCGGCGCTTCCACACCGGACGTGACGAAGATCGCGGCGGCCGCGTTGAGAAGGGTCTCCTTGTTGCGTCGAGCGTCCGCCCGCTTGGGCCTGACCCCGCGCCCCGCGTCCTCGTTCACCGCGTCCTTCTCTCGCTGCCCGCGCTTGCTAAACGGGACACTGTCCCATATCGTCCAAAACCGGGACGATGTCCCGTTTTCTTCATGATGCCAGATCAGGAACCCGGCGACCACGCCACGCCCAGCCGGCTTCACGAAGCGATACATCGATGCGAAACGCGCGGACGGAGCGAGAACCATGTCGACATATCTGCTAGTCCACGGTGCCTGGCACAGCGGTCGGTGCTGGGAGCGAGTGGTCCCGTCGCTCACGTCGGCCGGACATCGGGTGCTCACGCCGTCACTGACCGGCTACGGCGACAAGGCGCATCTGCTCGGCCCCGAGGTGGGGCTGGACACGCACGTGGACGACATCGTCAGGCTGATCATCGAGGAGGACCTCACCGAGGTGATCCTTGTGGGACACAGCTACTCCGGGCTGGTCATCTCGTCCGCGGCCAACCAGGTCCCGCACCGGATCGCACATCTGGTCTACCTCGACGCGATGGTCCCGGAGGACGGCGAGACCGCGGCCGACGTCCTGCCCGTGACCCAGACCCTGATCGATCTCGCCGTGAAGTCCGACAGTGGCTGGCGGGTTCCGCCGCTCCCCGAGGCACCACCACCCTCGGGCCTGTTCGGGGTCACCGACCCGGCGGACGTCGCCTGGCTGCGCACGATGCTGTCGGATCAGCCGGTGCTCTGCCTCCAGCAACCGGTCCGGCTGGACGACCCGGCCGTGGACGCGATCCCACGGACGCACATCCACTGCACCGTCGGCAAGCCGGACGGCTTCGCCCGGCGGCCCGTCCCCGCGGTACAGCCCAACGGCACGCCGGCACAGGTACGGGAGCTCGCGACCGGCCACGACTGCATGATCACCATGCCGGTCGCGCTCGCCGAGCTCCTGCTCGAGCTGGGCTGAACCGTTCACGCGGCGCCGGCCGCATCGGGGACCCATCCGGACGAACCACGCGTGGCCCTGACTCGGTAAGCCGCGCCCGGTCGTGACCTTGACAGACCGGTCATGAAATCGGACGATCACACAGACATCGGATCTATCTCCGTGTCGAGACGTCCGTTCGGCCTCCGGAAGGCCGGTGGGTGCGGAGGTGATCGGATGTCCTTTCCTGGGCGAGCAGGAGGTCCCATGCGAGGACGCGCAGGCCGGTTCGTGCTGGCCGTCGGCGTGATCGGCGCTCTGATGGTCCCGGCGACGGCGGCACCCGCCGCACCCGTACGGCAGAGGGCCGGCTCCGATCCCGTCCCGGTGTCGCTGGGCGGCCTCCTCGACAACGACGGCATCGGCGAGAGTCCCGGCCAGGCCGACTTCGACGGCAGCACGTACTCGTTCCCGGCGGACCAGGTGCCCGCCGCGGGCACGGTGACGCTGGGCGGTGTTCCGTACGACTTCCCGCCCACCGCCGGCGACGACAACGTCGTGGCGCTGGGGCAGGACGTCACCGTCGCGCAGGGTCACTACCTCGGCGCCTACCTGCTCGGCGCGTCGAGCTACGGACCGGCCGGGGGTACCGCCACGGTGCACTACGCCGACGGCGGCACGAGCCAGGCGCCGGTCAGCGCGCCGGACTGGTATTCCGGTGGCACCGGAGTCATCAACGCGTCCCACCGGTTCAGCCCGACGGAGACGGACGCCCATCCGGTCTCGATCTTCCCGATCTTCCTGTCGATGGACCCGGCGCGTGAGGCGACCTCGGTCACCCTGCCGAGCACCGCCAAGCCGGTCGCGGGCACGCCGAGCATGCACGTCTTCGCACTGTCCCTCCAGCCCGCCGTGCAGGGCTATGCCGTACGGGTCGGCGACGCCGCGTCGACCACCAAGACCATGCCGGCGCCCGGCGGACAGCAGGTACAGGTCGTCCAGGCGACCGTGCAGAACCTCGGTGACCAGTGGCTGCGGCCCGGCCACACCGCGACGGTCACCGTGGAGGCCGCGGGCGTGCGCACCGTCGCCCCCGCGACGCTCGACTGGCTGGCGCCGGGCGACGCGCAGCGGGTCGAGATCGGGATCGAGGCGTCGAGCCCGGCACCGCCCGGTACGCCGGTGGCCGGAAAGGTCATCGCACGCGTCGGCGATGACACCTCGGCCGGTCAGGACCTCACCCTGCACGTCGGCATCCCGCCGTACGAGGCCACCGACGCGTCGCTGGGACAGCACCAGGCACCTGACTGGTTCGACAACGCCAAGTTCGGCATCTTCATCCACTGGGGCCTCTACTCCGTGCCCGCCTGGGCACCGGTCGGCCAGGAGTACGCCGAGTGGTACTGGCAGCACATGAACGACCCGAACGACCCGACCTACGCCCACCACGCGCAGACGTACGGCGAGGAGACGGACTACGACTCCTTCATCCCGCAGTTCACCGCGGCCAAGTTCGACCCGGAGGCGTGGGTGCGGCTGTTCCAGGACGCCGGGGCGAAGTACTTCGTGCTGACCGCGAAGCACCACGAGGGGTTCTCGCTGTTCGACACGGCGGTGACCGACCGCGACTCGGTCGCGATGGGCCCGCACCGCGACCTGGTCGACGCGCTGTTCAAGGCCGACCGCGAGTACACGCCGGACGTGCACCCGGGGCTCTACTACTCGCTGCCCGAGTGGTACAACCCAGCCGATCCCTGGATGGGCCACGGCCCGCAGAACCCCTACACCGGGCAGCCGGTCCCCTACATCGGATACAAGCCGGTGGGCGACTACGTCACCGACTACCAGGCCCCGCAGATGGAGGAGCTGATCCACCAGTACAGCCCCGACGTCATGTGGTGTGACATCGGTACGCCCGCCGCGCCCCGTTCGGTGTTCGCCGACTTCCTCAACCACGCGGCCCAGCAGGGCGACCAGGTGACCTACGACGACCGGTGCGGCATCCCGACGCATGACTACACCACGCCCGAGTACGCGAAATACGGCGACACCGTCGTGGCGAAGTGGGAGGCCAGCCGCGGGCTCGACCCCCGCTCCTACGGCTACAACGCGGCCACTCCGGACGACGCGTACATGACCGCCGAGGAGGCCGTGCAGGACCTCGTGGACATCGTGAGCAAGAACGGCAACTTCCTGCTCGACATCGGCCCCCGCGCCGACGGCACGATCCCCGAGGTGATGCAGGACCGGCTGCGCCGGATCGGCGCGTGGCTCAAGGTCAACGGTGAGTCCGTCTACAACACGAGCTACTGGTCACGGCAGGCGTCCGCGGGCGATGACATCCGGTTCACCGTCGCGCAGAACAAGGCGTTCTACATCACCTCGCTGAAGCGGCCCGGCGACCAGGTCGTCGTGAACGCACCCGTGCCGATCCAGGCGGGCCAGCAGATCAGCCTGCTCGGATACGACGGCGAGCCGCTGCACTGGACCATGGAGGACGGCACGTTGAAGATCGATGTCCCGGCCGCGGCCCAGAGTTCCGGTCAGTACGCATGGGTGTTCAAGGTGAAATGGTCATAGCAGCCGACCTTTCGGGCGTCGTCCCCTATCTTTGATCATCGACAGGCCGGATGACATATCAGGGGGAGGCGTCATGTCCGAGGACGAGCGGGTCCCCCCAGACGTCGACGTGACCGTGCCCAGCATCGCCCGGGTCTATGACTACATGCTCGGCGGCAAGGACAACTTCGCCATCGACCGGCAGGTCGCCGAGATGACGCTGAAGATCGTCCCTGAGGCCCCGATCACGTCCCGTGCCAACAGGGACTTCCTCCAGCGCGTCGTCCGCCATCTGACCGAAGAGATGGGCATCCGGCAGTTTCTCGACTTCGGCTCCGGTCTGCCCACCCAGGGAAACGTGCACGAGATCGCCCAGCGGATCGCCCCGGAGACGCACGTGGTCTACGTCGACAGCGACCCGATCGTTCTCACACACGGCCGTGCGCTGCTCGCCCGTGACGGGACCACCGCGATCGTGGAGGCCGACATCCGCCGGCCGGAGGCGATCCTGAACCACCCCGAGGTCCGGCAGCTCATCGACTTCGAACGGCCCGTCGGGCTGCTGTTCTTCGCGATCCTGCACCACCTCAACGACCACGAGGATCCCGCGGGCATCGTCGAACGCGTCGCCGGCGCGGCCTCCGCGGGGAGCCACGTGGCGATCACCCACTTCCACAACCCGGGCGCGGAGCATCCCGAGGTCGCCGAGCAGGCCGCCGCGAGCGAGAAGCTCTTCAACGAACGCTTCGGCACCGGGCGATGGCGGACGCGCGAGGAGATCCTCCGGTACTTCGAGGGCCTCGAACTCCTCGAACCGGGGCTGGTGCCGTTGCCACTCTGGCGCCCGTACCCGGAGGGCGATCAGCAGATCGGCTCCACCGCCGGTGGTCTGGTCCCGATCCACCGCGCCCTCGTAGGCGGGGTCGCCCGCAAGGCCTGAGCCGACGCTCTCGCCTGGCGAGGGGTTCTGTTGTCGGGCAGCAATTGCCCCGGTATCGTGGCACTCTCGGTAGCAGACTGGCGGGCTTTCCGCTCGGGGTGCGGGAGCGTGCAGGCGGTTGCGGGGTCAGGGAGCGGACGTGGCATGGGGTGATGCGCCCTCCTCAGGGGCGAGTCACGTTGCCGTTCCTTCTCACTCAGGCGTGGCGTCGCGCCGTGTCCTGATCAGAGCCAGGTGCTCCCCCCGCGCCCACGACGATGAAAGGCCTGGTGGCAGTGCGGACTGTTGATCGATCCCTCTTGCCGCTGGTGGGTCAGGACGCACTCGAGATCCTGTTGATCGAGGACGACCTGGGGGACGCGCTCCTCGTCCAGGAGTTCCTCGACGACGGGGAGCTCGACGCGCGCATGATCGTGGCACGCAGCTTCGGGGAGGCGCGGCAGCTGCTGGCCGCCGACGCGACCGCCTTCCAGTGCGTGCTGGTGGACCTGTCGCTGCCGGACGCGGACGGCCTGGACATGTTGCGTGAGGTGCTCGGCCTGGCGCCGCGCGCCGCCGTACTCGTCCTGACCGGGCTCAACGACGCCCAGGTCGGGGTGTCCGCGGTCGCCGCCGGCGCAGAGGACTACCTGGTCAAACAGGAGGTCGACGCGCCGCTGCTGGCCCGCGCGGTCCGGTACGCGATCGAACGCAAGCGGGCCGACGAGTCCGAGCGCGAGCTGGCCGAGGCGCGCATCCTGAGCCGGGAGAACACCCGCCTGGCGCGGGGTCTGCTCCCCGTGCCGCAGTTGCAGGACACGACGCTGCGCCATCACAGCCGGTACCGCCCGGGCCGGCGGCGCGCGCTCCTCGGCGGCGACTTCTACGACACGATCGAGACCGCCGACGGTGCGGTCCACCTGATGATCGGCGATGTGAGCGGGCACGGCCCCGACGAGGCGTCACTCGGGGTCCGGTTGCGCATGGCGTGGCGCACTCTGGTGCTCGCGGGTCTCACGGGTGGCGAGTTGCTCGACACGCTGGACCGGGTCCTGACGCTGGAGCGGTGGACCGAGGAGATCTTCACGACCCTGTGCATGATCACCATCCATCCGGATCGGCGGCGCGCGACGATGTACCGCGCCGGGCATCCACGCCCCCTGCTGTTCAACGGCTCCGGCGTGGAGGCGCTGCCGGAGGATCCGTGCGGCCCCGCCCTCGGGCTGTTCGCCGACGCCGAATGGCCGGTCGCCGTGATCGAGCTCCAGAGCCCGTGGGCGCTGATGCTCTACACCGACGGCCTGATCGAGGGCCGGATCGGTGACGGCTCACGGCGGCTCGACACCGAGGGGCTGGTGGACCTCACCCGCCGGGCTCTCCGCCAGGGCATGACCGGGCACGATCTGATCGACACGCTGGTCACCGACGCCGAAGACCTCAACGGCGGCGTGCTCACCGACGACATGGCCATCCTGCTGCTGAGCGGAGGACACGAGTGACGACGACCGGCGAGAGCCTGGACGCGCCCGCGCCCGAGGTGCGCATCGTCGGGCCGCCCATCATGGTCCCGCGCACGGACGCGGACGATAGAGGCCGGCTGGGCCGCGTACGGATCGGGCAGTGGTTCAGCCTCGGCGGCCTGATCGTGGCGATCCTGCTGATCTCTTCTCTGGCGGTGGCCGGAGTCGCGATCTACCGCCAGTCCATGATCCGCGACACCGTCACCGAACGCATCGTCCCCGCGGCGCTCCTGCAACCCCAGCTGAGCGGCGCCATCGGCCAGCAGGACACGGCGATCCGCGCGTACGCGGCCTCCGGGGACCCGGCCTCGCTCGCCACCTACCGCCAGAAGATCGCCGAACAGGCCCGTACCTCGGCCACCATGCGGCGCCTCCTCGGTGGTGTGCCCGGCGCCGACCGCTCGCGCGCGGACGTCGCGGCGCTGGACGCGGCGGCGGCGGCCTGGCGTACGAAGTACGCCGATCCGCTGGCGGCGACGGTACGCCAGGGCACGAAGAGCTCCTCCCCCGACTTCGGCGAGCAGCCGTTCGCCGAGATCCGCAGTACCAACGCGGCGCTGCAGAAGGACCAGACCGCGCTGTACGGCAGGTTCGCGGCCCGGCTGAAGGCCAGGGCCACCGACGTCTACTGGTCCCTGGCCATCGCGGTCCTGATCACGGTCCTGTCCGCGCTCGGACTCGCGTGGCTGATCCGCCGGGCGGTGCTCCGCCCGCTGTCGGCCCTGGAGAGCAGCGTCGGGGCGGTGGCCCACGGCGACTTCGCCCATCCCCTCGACGTGCACGGATCGGTGGAGTTCGTCGAGCTCGCGAGCATCGTCGACGGCATGCGGCAGCGCATCATGGAGGAGTGGCGTTTCACCTCCGAGGCACGCCGCCGGCTGGACGACCAGGCCACCGAGCTGCGCCGGTCCAACGCCGAGCTGGAGCAGTTCGCGTACGTCGCCAGCCACGACCTGCAGGAGCCCCTGCGCAAGGTGGCAAGCTTCTGCCAGATGCTCGAGCGCAAGTACAGCGACAAGCTGGACGACCGTGGCCGCCAGTACATCGACTTCGCCGTCGACGGCGCCAAGCGGATGCAGGTGCTCATCAACGACCTGCTGAACTTCTCCCGCGTCGGGCGCCTGGAGCGACGCGAGCAGACGGTCAACATGCAGGCATGCCTGGACCGTGCCCTGTACAGCGTGTCCCAGCTGCGCGAGGAGACCGGGGCGGAGGTGACCGCGGACGAGCTGCCGGCGCTGCCCGGTGACCAGACCCAGTACACCCAGCTCCTGCAGAACCTCATCGGCAACGCCCTGAAGTTCCACGGCGAGGAGCCACCGCGGGTGCACATCGGCGCCCGCCGGGACGGCGAGATGTGGGAGTTCTCCTGTTCCGACAACGGGATCGGGATCGACGCCAAGTACGGCGACCGGATCTTCCTCATCTTCCAGCGCCTGCATCCTCAGGACGTCTACACCGGGACCGGGATCGGCCTGGCGATGTGCAAGAAGATCGTCGAGCACCACGGCGGCCGGATCTGGCTCGACGTCTCCGAGCCCGCCGATCCGGAGCACCCGGGTACGACCATCCGCTGGACCCTTCCCGCTGGAGATGACGATGACTGACCGCTCGCAATCCATCGAGGTGCTCCTCGTGGAGGACGACCCGGGCGATGTGCTCCTGACGAAAGAGGCGTTCGCCGACAACAAGGTCAAGAACAACCTCAACATCGTCAGCGACGGCGAGGAGGCCGCGGCCTACCTCCGCAGGCAGGGCGTGTACGCCAACGCCGCCCGGCCCGACCTGATCCTCCTCGACCTCAACCTCCCGCGCAAAGACGGCCGCGAGGTGCTCAGGGACATCAAGGCCGACCCGGAGCTGCGCTCCATCCCGGTCGTGGTCCTGACGACGTCGGAGGCGGACGAGGACATCCTCAACAGCTACGCCCTGCACGCCAACGCGTACGTCACCAAGCCGGTGGACTTCGACAGCTTCATCCGGATAGTGCGCCAGATCGACGACTTCTTCGTGACCGTGGTGAAACTGCCCCGCTAGGGCCCCTGCTTTGCCGCCGGGGCCGGAGTTAGCCTGGTCGGCATGCAGGAGATCACCGCCACCACGCAGGGCAAGATCCGCGGGCTGCCCGTCGACGGGGTCATGGCGTTCCTCGGCATCCCGTACGCCGACGCGCCGACCGGACCCGCCCTGTTCCGCGCGCCGGCACCGGCGCCGGCCTGGGACGGCGTACGTGACGCGGTCACGCTCGGCCCGACCGTGCCGAGGCCGCCCTACCCGCGACCGTTCAACGAGCTGCTGACGGACCCGAACATCGCGGGTGGCGAATGTCTCAACGTGAACGTCTGGACGCCCGATCCGGGCGCCCGCGGTCTGCCGGTCATGGTCTGGATCCACGGCGGTGCGTTCGTCTACGGGTCGAACGCGGTCCCCACCTGCGACGGACGGGCGTTCGCCAGGGACGGGGTCGTCCTGGTCAGCGTCAACTACCGGCTGGGCGCCCCCGGGTTCGCGCTGCTGCCCGGCGCCCCGGCCAACCTCGGCGTCCGTGACCAGCTGGCCGCGCTGGCGTGGGTGCAGGACAACATCGCCGCGTTCGGCGGCGACCCGGGCAATGTGACGATCTTCGGCGAGTCGGCCGGCGCGATGAGTGTGACCACATTGGTGGCGGTCGCCGCAGGCGGCGGCCTGTTCGGCAAGGCGATCGCGCAGAGCGGCGCCGGCCACATCGCCGTCACCAGGGACGACGCGGCACGCGTCACCGCGGAGCTGGCGGCGCGGCTCGGCGTCGAACCGACCGCGGAGGCGTTCGCCGCGGTGGACGTGGACCGGCTGATCGAGGCACAGCGGTCGATCTCCGAGGACACGACCACGAACCCGGACCCCGCCGTGTGGGGTCAGTCCGTCGTGGACTCCGGTATGGCCTTCCCGCCCGTTCTGGACGGCGAGCTGCTCACCGCCCGGCCGATCGACATGATCAGCGCGGGTACCGGCCACGACATCCCCATGCTGGTCGGCACCACCACCGACGAGTACCGGCTGTTCATCGCGTCGACGGACTACCTCGACGCGATCACACCGGAGCTGGCCCGCGGCGTGCTGGCCCTCCACGGCTACGATGCCGCGATCGCGGACACCTACAGGGGCAACCGCCCGGACGCGTCGGCCGGTGACGTCCTCGCCGCCATGACCACCGACTGGTTCTTCCGCGTCCCGGCGATCCGGCTGGCCGAGGCACGCGCGGACGCGCCGAGCCCCACCTACGCCTACGAGTTCGCCTGGCCGACGCCGGTGGGCCGGCTGGGCGCCTGCCACGCGCTGGAGATCGCTTTCGTCTTCGACACGCTTGAAACGCCGGGCACGGACCTGCTGACCGGCCCGAATGCCCCGCAGACGCTCGCGGACGACATGCACGCCCGCTGGGTGGCCTTCGCCGAGAAC
This sequence comes from Actinoallomurus bryophytorum, assembly GCF_006716425.1. Taxonomy (NCBI): domain Bacteria; kingdom Bacillati; phylum Actinomycetota; class Actinomycetes; order Streptosporangiales; family Thermomonosporaceae; genus Actinoallomurus; species Actinoallomurus bryophytorum. Next base: position 4,991,687 of record NZ_VFOZ01000001.1, on the reverse strand, counting down.
GGCGACCCGGGCTGGCCGGCTTACGCCCCGGAGACCCGCGCCGTGATGACGTTCGACGGCGACGACGCCCGCGTGGTGCACGATCCGCGGGCCGACGAACGCCGTCTCTGGGACGGGCTCGTCTGAGCGGTGCTTCCGGGCCCCCGACGGGGGCCCGGCTCGGCTACCGGCTCAGGGGTAGGCGACCACGTTGCTCGGTCCCTGGTAGGCCGGCGTCACCGGGTCACCGACCCCATTGATCACGTGGTCGATCGTCCCCGCCTTGTTGAGTGACACGGTGAGCAGGTCGTGCATCCGCACCCCCGGCGCCGCCGGTACCTCGAAGGCGTTCGTCGCGTGCAGGCTCGGGTCGACGTTGGTGTAGATGTAGCTGCCCAGGCCCCATGCCGCGTGCGTACGCACGCGGTCTGCGACCTTGTAGGCGGCCCAGCCGTCCACTCCGTGGTGCTGCCAGGCCGTCTGGTCGGGCGCGTCGTAGGGCAGCTCGTTCTGGAAGAACACCGTCCGGCCGCGCTCGCCGTTCCACACAAGGTTGTACTTCTGGTAGTGCTCGACGAACAGACCGGTCGCGGTCACGTCGTCGCCGTTCACGACGACGCCGGTGCCGGCCGTGTTCCGCGTCCACCCCACTCCGGTGCCGTGGTCGGCGCGCCACGCCCAGATGTCATCGAGGATCGTGTGGTCGCTGTTGACCTGGAGGCTGGTCGCCGCCTTGCCCAGGTGCGGGCCGCCGACGCGGAAGAAGACGTCCTGCAGAGCGGTCGGGTCGGTCGCGCGCGACCCGCGCCTGGCGTGCGGCGTGCCCACCCGCAGCAGCGCCGGGGACTCGACCGGCCCGGCGTCAATGGTCAGCCCGGCGATGTCGACGCCCGGTACGTCGGCGACGGTCAGGGCGACGGCGCCGTGCTGCGCCGTCAGCGTCGGCAGGCCCAGTCCCAGCACCACGGTGCCGGCGCGCTTGACCGCGATGCTGCGCGCGACGTCGTAGACGCCCGGGGTGAACAGCAGGTCGCGCCCCTGCGCGAGCGCCGAGTTGATCTTCGCGATGGAGTCCGAGGGGTGCGCGACGAAGAAGTCGCGCAGCGGCAACGAGCGGCCCGGGGTCCTACCGGTCTGCCACGTGGTGCCCTTGGAATCCCGCGCGGCGCTCGGAACGAAGACGTTGTACGCGCCCGAGCCGTCGAGGTAGAGGTAGGGCCTCTCCTTCGATACCGGAGTGGTCGCCAGCGTCGTGTACGGCGGGCTGGGGAACGACTGCGCCGGCGCGCCCGTCACTCCGGAGAAGACCTGGTTCCAGACGCCGTTGCTCCAGCCTCCGATACTGCTGTCGCGCGTGTAGAACTGCTGCTGCGACCCGTTGGTGATCGATGCCGCGACCGCGGAGTCGGCGATGAATCCGCCGCTGGCGTACTGCGGCCCGGCGGTGCAGTAGTCCATCAGCGTGGTGTTCCCGGTGATATTCACCCGGCGCAGCGGCGCCGCCTGCGACACCGCCCAGAACTCCGTGTCCGCGCGGCACCCGGACCCACCGGCCGGGTTGATGGTCAGGTTCGACAGCGAGCGCCAGAAGTTGACCAGCGCGATGCAGTTGTCCGGCGCCAGGCAGCGGTTGAAGACGTCGACCGAACCGTTGATCGTCACGTCACCCGGCGACCGGCCGAGGCCGGCGACCTCGGTGTAGTAGCCGACCTGGAACTTCAGCGGATCGGCCGCGGACCCGTACACGCCCGGCTTGAACAGCAGCGCGTAGCGCTGGGTGCCCATCTCGTTGTCGGCCTGCTGCCGGCCGACCGCGTCCACGGCCGCCTGGATGTCCGCCTGCGGCATGCCGGGGTCGAAGACGAGCACGTTAGGGCCCAGGCCCGGGACGGCCACAGACGGTGCCGCGGCGGCGGCCCCGCCGGGGAGCACGGCGGCCAGGAGAACGATGACCAGGGCGGCGGCGCCCATCACCCGGCGGGACAGGAGTCCGGGGCGGCGATGCCCCGTATCGGTCGTGCGGCCTCGCGCCGCGCGGGTGTGCATCGCGAATCTGCCTGCCTCTGCTCTCGGCGGAGCTCCGCCCGCGGCATGCGGAACGGATGTGACCGCGGCGACAATTTAAGCCATGAGATAAGTCGTGACCAGAGGGCGGCGCAGATGCGCGAGGCGAGAGACGTCCTTTTCTGAAGACGAGCCGGCTGCGCGGCTTTCCCGCCATCAGGTGGGCGTTGAGGAAAGGCCGCGACGGCGAGCCGGCTGGGTGGCTCGCCGCCGCGGGTGTGCTCCCCCCTCAGGGGGTGATCTTGAGGGCGTCCACGATCCCGACCGAGGTGGTCTTGTTGACGATCTTGATCGTGTGGGTGCCGGCCGCCAGCCCGGTCTTGTGGTAGACGGTCTGCTGTGACTGCCGGGCGCCGCTCACGTTGAGGTTGACGTTGGTCTGGAAGACGTTGTCGATGTAGACGTCGACGTTGCCCATGTCACCGTTCTTCTCCGACAGGTAGTCGACTCCGGTGCCGGTGAACGTGTACTGCGCCGTCGCTCCGTTCGTGTAGCTGTAGTGCACGTCGTCGTTGAAGTCGCCCAGCCCGCGGCCGCTGCTGCCGAACCAGTTGGCGTCGTACGTCAGTGCCGTGTCGTTGACCGTCCCGCTCGTGGTCTTGCCCAGGCCCAGCGTGGAGCTCGTGTTCTTCAGCGACTTCACGTCCTGGTTCGCGCTACCCGTGAGCCGGGTGGACGAGTAGGAGCTCAGCGGCTTGGCGGTGCGCTCCACGACGTACACCGTGTTCGCCGCCGTGCTGAAGGTGATCTCACCGCTCGACGAGGTCGTGATGATCGCGTTGTCGGAGGCCCTGCGTACCCGTACCTGCTGGGTCCCCCACGGGTTGACCACCGTGGCGGAGTTGCCGTACAGGCTCTTGAGGCCGACGTACTTGATCTCCCCGCCCTCGCGTTCGGAGCTGACCTGGAAACCGTTCTTGGCCAGCAGCGTGAACTTGCCCGCGAACGAGGAGTCCGACGGCACCGCGGGGAACACCCGGATCTTGTCGTTGTAGCTCTGCAGCAGCGACTCGTTCATCACCGACAGGTGCACACCGAGGTACTCGAAGACGCCGTTCGTGTTGGCGGTCAGCCCGTTGGGGAAGTTCTGGTACTTCTGCAGCATCGTCTTCATGCCGTTGTACGCCTGGTCGCCCAGGCCCAGCCGGGCCGCCTGGATCGCGTCGTTGGCCCACACGTTGTCGTACGGGAACGGCCGCTTGTTCCAGGTGTTGAGCGCCGTCTGGTAGTCCGGCGCTCCGATCCCGGTCGTGTTGTAGGGCCAGATCGCCTCCGACGCGACGTTCTCGTCGTTCCTCGTCTGGGCGATCGGCGGCGTGTGCGGCAGGTACGCGCTGCCGTCGGTCGGGTACGGCGCCAGGTTGTCCAGGATGCTCTGCCACTGGCTCCGCAGGTCGGCGTCCAGGCCGAGGGTCTGGCTCGCCTGGATGGTCACCGGGAACAGGCTTTTCACCGCGGCCAGGTCGGTGATCGCGCCCGGGACGCTCCAGTACGTCTCATGCGCGTTCGAGCTGGCCATGTTGTACTTGCCGCTGCCGTCCTTGGTCAGCTTGGCGGCGTAGAAGCGTACGACGTCGCGCATGAACGGGTAGGCGGTGTTGCGCAGGTAGGTCGCGTCGTTGGTGTACCGGTACTGCAGGTACATGTTGAAGGCGGCCTCGGTGCCCGTGGACAGGATGTTCTTGGTGTAGTCGCTGCCCACGGTCCCCCGTGCGTTGCCGTCCCAGCCCATGGTCTCCGGCACCCACAGGGCGTCCACGCCGTACCGGGTGTTCGTGTACGACTTCAGCGCGGCGTAGTTGCGGCTGTAGAGGTTGTTGAACGTCTTCATCAGGTCGGTGTGGTTCGAGGCGAGGAACGAGTTGTAGACGTCGCGCTGGTTCCAGTACCAGTAGGCGTTGCTCCACTTGGTCTGGTCACCGGTGGAGCGGTAGACGCCGTTGATGAAGTGGAACGGGTAGTTGCCGTACCCGCCCGAGGCGATCATGTACGTGGCCAGGTAGTAGATGTTCTCCATGTAGTCCGCGTCGCCCGAGCTGTTCTGGTACGACACGAAGGACTTCTGCCAGAAGCCGTGCCAGAAGTTCTTGTAGTTGGCGAACGTCGTCGCGTATCCGGTGTTCTTCACGGAGGAGAGCTGGCTGCGTGCCTGGGCGACCGAGTCGTGGTTCGAGGCGTTGAGCCGGCTCGCCGCGGTGAACCAGATCGTGTAGCTGGAGGACGGCGTGATGTTGAGACGCACCTTCGAGCCGTTCACGGTCTGGCTGGTGTAGTTCGCGCCCTCGACCGTCGCCGCGAGCGTGTAGCCGAAGTTGTTCGCGTCGGTCTGGCCACGGCTCAGGCCCACGCCGCTGGAGTCGGCGAAGGTGGAGTAGGTCTTCCAGGTGTTCAGGTCCGGCACGTCGGCGACGTTGCTGACCGTGCTCGGATCCCACAGGCTCAGGTCCAGCGCCACGCTGGAGACGTTGCTCCGGCCGTCTTCGACGTGGATGCCCATGACCTCCGAGTTCGGCGATCCCATGACGGTCACCGTACGGTTCGAGTCGTACTTTGTCGTCAGCACTCCGTCGTACAGCGACAGCCGCTGCTGGTAGGTGGAGTAGCCCGTGTCCATACCGGGATTGGAGTACAGGTTGACCAGGCCGGCCGCGTACGCCGACTGCTCGGACAGGTCGGCGCCGGAGACCTGCATGGTCAGGCCGTTCTGACTCCAGGCCATGGCGCCCGTACGGCCGTTGCCGACGGTGAGCCCGTACGCGGGGTTGGTGTTGGGCCGGTTGTAGACGATGTCGTGCTTGGCCAGGTAGCTCGCGTAGTCGACGCTCAGGGCGCCGGTCGAGCTGTCGAAGGCGGCGTCGGAGGTGGAGGCCAGTGCCGGGGCGATGGCCACGACGTTCACGGTCCCGGCCACCAGCGCGAGGAGCGCCAGCACGTACCGGATCGGGTGTCTTCCGCGGGTGTTCATGTTTTTGCCCACCACATCAGTTCTGAATGAGGTCGAACTCTTCCCATGGCCCGATGGCCGTGCGGTTCGCGATCAGGGGTGCCGCGCCCGCGTTCTCCGCCGTGACGTAGTCGTTGTTCGCGTTCGCCCGCAGGCTGACGCTGCCGTCGCCGTTGTGGACGAGCGCGAACGTCTCCCACTGGCCGATGGCGCCGCGGTTGGCGGCCAGTGCCGCCGCGCCTCCGTTCTCGGCGGTGACGTACTGGTTGTTGGCGTGGGCCCGCAGCGCGATCGCGCCGCCGCCCTGGTCGATCTCGTCGAACTGCTGCGCCGTGCCGACGCTCGTGCCACTGGCGATCAGCGGCGCGGTGCCGTCCGCCGTGACGTACCTGCCGTTGGCGTGGGAGCGCAGGCTGATCACCGCCCCGGCCGGGGGATGCTCGGCGACGCCGAGGACGTAGGTCAGCTGGGCGCTGGTGAACTCGGGCTGCAGCGTGCTGGAGGCCGATGCCTGGACCTGGAAGCGGCCGGGCGCCGAGACCGTGCCACCGCAGCCGGCATTGGGCGTGCCGACGTGCGTGGAGGTGTCGGTGTTGCCGGTCACGGTCCAGTCGCGTACGCCGTTGACGGCGTACCCGTAGCCCATGTGCGCGCCCTGCAGCGTGTTGCCGGTCACCGAGGCGCCGTAGTTGGTGCCCGTCCCGCAGCCCCACACCTGCGGCCCCATGGCGATGCCGACCTTGATGAAGGCGCTCTGGGCGTTGATGGTGTTCCCGGTCACGGTGGTGCCGGTGTAGTTGCCGTTCATGGGCGCGTAGTCGACGAGGTTGATGCCGCCGAGCAGCGTCCGGGACTTCGCCACGATCGTGTTGTTCTTCACCGACGAGCCGGGCGCACCGAAGATCACGATGCCGCCGTCGGTGGCGTCCTGCACGGTGTTGCCCTGGACCGTGCTGGTGCCGCAGGCCAGCGAGATGCCGTCGGCCCACGTGCCGCTGGGCGTGTCGGTGCCGGCCGGGCCGATGGTGTTGTTCAGGATCTTCGCGCCCTGGCAGGCCGGGGTGCTGTTCGTGACGGGGCCCTCGATGATGTGCAGCGTCGACCAGCTACGGGTGTCGTGCGCGTAGACGTTCTGCACGGTCTGGTTCGAGCCGGAGGCGCCCATCTCCATCAGCGCGCCGCCGTCGAGGCGGCCGAGGACGGGACGGCCACCGTCGATCTGGATGTTCTCCACCGTCACGCCGGACTGGCCGTTGCCGTTGATCGCCGTGGTGAGCGAACCTCCGACCTTCAGGTTGGCGCGGTTGGCGTCCGTGGGCAGCCCTTGAGTCTCGATCACCTGGTTCGGGGCGGTGAAGGTGACCGGGTTGGTGAGGGTGAAGACGGCACCGGGGCACAGGACGGCGGTCGCGCCGGTTCCTGAGAGAGCGGCGTTGATGCCGGCCTCGGTGCCGGAGGGGATGCAGGCGGCGGCGCCGGCGCTCTGCACGGTCCCGGGGACGACGAGGGTGGCGGCGGCCGCCACCAGCATGGACAGGTACTTGACCGATCTTCGGCCAGCAGTCATCACGCGATCCTCTCTGGCGGGTACGGGGATCGTGATGGGCCTTGGTCACCCACCCTGGGCCGTGCGGGGACCGAGGCGGGAAAACAGGTCGCTGACGAACATTGCTCGGATATTTCTCAACAGTCAAGACTGTTTGCTGTTTCGGATCGTCTTGTTGCTCGAATCCGCCAGGAAGTTGCGCCATCCCAGGCGGGACACGGCCTGGTGGGGGTACGCGAGTGGTGTGCGATGCCGATCAGTATCTCCGAAAGGTCGGCAATCCACACCCTTGAGGAGCCTCAGACCTCGGATGTCTGCGGTCGCGGTGGCGATCGCCGTCCCGGCTTCGCGCCCGGCTTCGGGTGGACTGTGATCGACGGTGCCGGTCCCCGCTGGATTCGAGGAGCGTCAGCCGGCTGCGCGGCCGGTCACCTTCCGCAGGCCCTCGTCGATGGCCGTGACGGCGGCCCGGCTCTCCTCGCCGAGGTCGTGGCGCAGGGCGACCCAGGCGGCCGTGTTGTAGGTCAGCCACACCTTGCCGGCCTCGTCCTCCCAGGCCAGGGCCTTCACCGGGAGGTCGATGCCGGCGGTCTGCCGATCCTGCATCAAAGGTGTTCCGCCCCGTGGATTGCCGAAGATCAGAAGCTCCGTCGGCCGCAGGGACATCCCCGCCTCCGTCGCGCCGGCCGCGTGGTCGACGCGGGCGAACACCTTCAGGCCCGCGGCCGTGACGGTGGCGGCGAGCCGGTCGATCGTCTCAGGTACGGAGTGGCCGCTCTCCACCGTGACCAGGCCGTTCTCGCTCATATGAGGTTCCTTCCCAGCGGGGGAGTCTACTCACGTCACCGGTGCCGGCCGGGGATCCTCGTCCGGCAGCGATACGCCGGCGCGCCGGTCGAGCAGTGCCAGGAGCGGCGCGGTCATGACGGTGGTCACGAGCGCGACCAGGACGAGCACGCTGAACACCCGGGACGAGACGATGCCGGCCGCGAGGCCCACGTTGAGCGCGATCAGCTGCATCAGGCCACGCGCGTTCATCAGGACGCCGATGCGTACGGCCGAGTCGTAGGGTTCGCCGACGGCCCTCGCGGCGACGGTGCACGCGACGAGTTTGCCGGCGATCGCGACGACGACGCAGCCGAGGGCGAACAGCAGGACGCTCGCGTTGTTGAGCAGCGCGAAGTTCGTGTTGAGCCCCGAGTAGGTGAAGAACAGCGGCAGGAACACCACCCGGCCCAGCGGCGTGATCACGGCCATCACCTGCTCGGTCTCGGCCGTACGCGGAAAGACCATGCCGAGGGCGAACGCGCCGAACACCGCGTACAGGCCGATCCGGTCGGTGTACCAGGCGGCCAGCAGCAGCGGCACGATGGCGACCAGCAGCAGCGTCTCCGGGGAGAAGCGGGGAGCCAGCACGCGCCCGAGGCCGCGGTGGACCACGATGAGCAGACCGACGAACAGCAGGGTGCCGCCGACGGCGAGCAGGACCGGATGCAGGCTCGCCGACGCCAGGCTGAGCACGGCGGCCAGCAGGATCCAGGCGACCGCGTCGTCGATCGCGCCCGACGCGAGCGCGACGGCGCCGAAGTGGGTTCCGGCGAGTCCCCGCTCGGTGATGATCCGGGCCATCATCGGGAACGCGGTGATGGCGACGGCGACACCGACGAAGAGCGCCGTGACGAAGAAAGGTGTTCCGCGCACCGACACGTCGAACCAGCCGCGCGCGGCGACCACGAGCCCCACCGCGAGCACGCCCGGTACGAGAATGCCGGCGGCCGCGATCGGACCGGCCGTGCCGGCCAGGCTGCGCAGCCGGCCCACGCGCAGCTCGTACCCGCTCTGGAACATGAACACGACGAGGCCGATCTGGCCGACCACGTAGAGGACGGGCCGCAGCGCCTGCGGGAAAAGGTAGGTCTCGGCGCCCGGCCACAGCTGCCCGAGCAGGGACGGGCCGAGGATGACACCGGTGATCATCTCGGCCACCACCGGGGGTTGCTGCGCGCCGCGGAGCAGCAGGGCGAACACGCGGCAGGCCACCAGGATGACCACGATGGCGAGGAAGAAGACAGGGGCGAGTTCGGTGTTGGTCATGTCCCGCTCTCCTCGATGTCGTACGCGCTTCAGCCGTGGTCGACCGGGCAGGCGCTCCGGCGCGGCGCGCCGTCCAGTGGATGGGTGGCGAAGTGGTTCGTGCACAACTTGAGACGGCGTGCGTCGAGCACCATCCAGGTGCCGAGCACGAGCTGCATGACGCTGCGCGTCACGTCCTCGTACCGGTCGCGGACGCGCATGACGGCGAGCGCCGTGCGTACCCGCCACGCCGGTGGCCGGTCCTCGGCGTCGAGCAGCAGGCAGGGTGCCCGGTGCGGGATGGAGCGCGTGTGCGAGACGGACGAGCGCAGCCGATAACGGCGCAGGACCACGCGTGTCACCGCGCGCATCGCGATCGGCGAGAGCCGCCACGCCGGGCACGACCGGTTGGCCGCGACGCCGAACGGGATGTGGTGCGCGTTCTTGACGGACCGCCCCTCCCACCGGCCGGGGTCGAACCGGTCCGGGTCGGGCTGGCCGAGCCGCTCGTAGGCCGGGTAGTTGAAGCAGACCACCGAGCCCGCCGGGATGACGGCCGGTCCGGCGTCGATGTCGGCGGTGGTGATCCGGTGCGCGATGCCGAAGAGCGGATACTCGCGCAGGACCTCCTCGAGAACGTGGCCGAGGTACCGCGCGTGCGGATCGGACACCAGCCGTCGCTGGACATCCGGATGCTGGGCGATGGCCAGCAGCAGGTGCGCCATGCCCTCGGAGGACTGGACGACGGCGGTGTTGAAGAACGTGCCCTGCAGGTAGTACGCCTGTTCCTGGGGCGTGAGGACGCCCGGCAGCCGGTGCGGCACGTCACCGGCGTCGATCCGCCTCCGCAGATACCGGGTGAGGCGGTCGCGGCGCCGCATGTGCCGCAGGCCGGTGCACTTGAGCGAGCTGACCACGTCGTCGGCGTTGCCGACGATGAGGTCGCGCGCGGTACGAGGGCAGGGCTCGCGGAAGACCACTTCGTAGAAGAACTCCGCCCACACCGGCATCATCAGGTCGCGCAGCCGGGTCACGGTCAGCGGTGCGCCGGGAAGCTCCCGCAGCACCCGCTCCGTGGCACCGGCCGCCAGGTCCTCGATCGAACGGGTCGGCATCGACAGGATCTCCCGCGTCGTACGGGCGACCTCGTCGTACCGCGGCCCGGCCTCGAGATGCTCCTGGTGGACCTCGGGTCCGGGCGCGAGCCAGTACCAGAACAGGTCCGACAGCGCGGCTCCGCGGCTCCTGCCGTTCGCCGCCGGATCGGCGTAGACGCGCTCGAACACCTCTGAGCCCGCCGCCACGCCGCCGAGCTCGCCGGGCAGCGTCACCTCGTCGTCGCCGTTGACCCTGGTGAAGATGCTCACTCGCAGCGCGACCACCGACCGTGGCAGCCAGCGCTGGACCACCCACAGCGCCACGCCGGCCGCTCCCGCCCCGAGCAGTGACCTCACCGTGGCGCCCCTCGCCGCGTGACCAGATCGCCGGTCAGGTCGCCGGGCGACGCGGCGCCGCACAGCGCCATCGTGTGCACGAGCTCGTCGCGCAGGAGTTCCAGGACCTCGCCGACGCCCTTCTCTCCTCCGGCGGCCAGGCCCCACAGGACGGGGCGTCCCACGCCGACCGCCGTGGCGCCCAGCGCGAGTGCCATGACGGCGTCGGCGCCGGACCGGATGCCGCCGTCGAGCAGCACGGGGATCCGGCCGCGTACGGCCTCGGCCACCGCCGGCAGGGCGTCCACGGTCGCGGGGGCGACGTCGAGCTGGCGGCCGCCGTGGTTGGACACGAGCACCGCGTCGACGCCGTGCCGCAGTGCCAGCCGCGCGTCCTCGGGATGCAGGACGCCCTTGACCACGATCGGCAGGTCCGTACGTGCCCGCAGGCGGTCGAGGTGCTCCCATGTGAAGGCGCCGGACATCTCGATCGGGCGTACGCGGTCCGCGCCGCCGGGCAGGTCGCGCATGTTCTCGGCATACAGCCCCGGCGGCAGGTCGTGGAAGCCGTTGCGGTCGTCGCGGCCCCGGCGGCCGAACACCGGCGAGTCCGCGGTGACCACAAGGGCGGTGCACCCGGCGCGTTCGGCCCGGCGGACCAGCGCGGCCGTGACCTCGGGGTCAGGTTGCAGGTAGAGCTGGAACCACACCGTGGCGTCCTCGCGGATCTCGCGCGCCTCCGCGACGACGTCCGCGACGGGCGTGGTGGCGGCCGTTCCGGTGACCAGGACGGTGCCCGCCGCCGCGGTCGCCCGCGCGGTCGCGCGCTCACCGCCGGGATGGGCGAGCCGGTGGAACGCCGTGGGCGAGACGAAGATCGGCATCTCGCAGGCATCGCCCAGCAGGGTCACCGCGGTCGATCCGCCCGTGGTGTCACGGAGGATGCGGGGCAGGAGCGCCAGCCTGCCGAACGCCTCCTCGTTGTCGGCCAGCGCGACTTCGTCCCCCGCTCCACCGGCGAAGAAGTCGTAGTGCACCGGGTCGAGGAGCTCCCTGGCGCGCCGCTCGAACCGGGCGAGCCCCGTCATCCCCGTGCGCCGGACGCCTCATCGCCCGGCAGTGCCTGCTCCAGGAAGGCGAACAGCGGCGCGCGGTGCACGGTCTCGTGCGTCCACTCGTTCTCCAGGTTCTCGGTGATGTGGTGCTCGCCGACCTGCGTGCCCGCGCGGTAGTGCCGTAGCACCGGATGCAGGTAGCGGCCGTCGAGGGCGTTCCCGGCGTCGTTCTGGGCGATCCGCCGCCCGTTGATGTCGAACGGGTCGAGGCGGTCGTGGTCCTTGCCGTACTCCAGCGTCACGACCAGGTGGCCGTCGACCTCGCCGAAGAACCCGTCCTTGACGGCCGTCTCCACGAGGTCGACCGGGATCTCGGGCCAGTACCGCGCGGTGCCGTCCGGCGCCACCGTCACGACGTCGCCGAGGAAGGCGAACAGCTGCCACAGCGCGGACGTGCGGTTGACCCGCTCCAGCACCGCCTCGCCGACCGCCGCCGGTGTGCCCGCGAGCTCGTCGTGCGGCCAGGTCTCGCCGTGGTGGCGCCGCTCCAGGATCCGGTGCAGCGCGCGGGCGCCGTAGCGGAAGCCGTGGATGAAGCCGCTGGTGGACCTCTTGAAGTCACGGGGCTGCGTGATCGTCCCGGCGAAGTACAGGCCGGGCACGTTGGTCGACTCCCACTCGGGGGTCTGCGCGGGGAAACGGCCGCGGATCACCATCTCGGGGCGGCACTCCGGCTCGAAGATCGAGGCGTCGAAGCGGAACCCGGTCGCGGCGATGACCCGGTCGTACGGGATGTCCTTGGTGACCTCGTCGGCACGCGAGAAGCTGACCGTCACCAGGTACGACGCGTCGGCCCGGCGCTCGATGCCCAGGATGTTCCCGTCCAGGATCGCGTTCTGCGACTTGAGCTGGTAGGTGTCCAGGAAGTTGTTGTTGACGGCCCGCAGATGGCCCACGAAGTGCGTCTGCCAGGCCATCCTGATCGAGCTGGGCCCCGCGACATGGATGACCGACGCGGTCTCGACGAGGTTGTCGGCGGTCTCGAACGCCGAGTTGCCCTTGCCGATGATCAGCACCCGCTTGCCGGTGAACTCGGAGGGGTCGACCGACACGTCCGAGTACAGCTCCGCCGTCTCGATCCCGGGGATGTCGGGCACATAGGGCCGGGAGACCCCGGTCGCCATGATCACGTGCTTGGCGCGGATCACGGCGCCGTCGTCGGCCACGGCCTCGAACACCTCGGGCCGGCCGATCCGCGCGATATTCGTGCCATAGCGGATCGCCAGTCCGTGCTCGCCGGCGAAGTCGGCCAGATAGCGGACCATGTCGTCGGCGGCGGGAAAATACCGCGGCGAGTAGTCCGTGAACAATGGCGCGGCTTCGTCACTCAGCAGAGAGTTCCAGTCCATTCTCAGGTTGAGTTCAGGATCGTCCCAACCGGTGTGGACCTTGTTGATGGAGATCAGCTGGCGGTGCCGGGGGAAGCTGGTGAAGAACGTGCCCGGCGCCGTCCCCCGCTCGACGATCAAATAGTCACGACCCGATCGCTGCAGGTAGTAGCCCAGTTGGAGCCCGGCAGGCCCCGCTCCGATGATCAGATAGTCGAGGACGGAACCCTCTGGCACGGCCAACGCCTCCAAGATTGTTGAACAGTCAATCTTTGAGCCGTCAACAAAGTACTCTTGTTTGCGACATATGCCAAGAGGCAACTTTTCCCTGAGTCAAGGCCGCGGATAAAGGACCAGCAGAGCGCGTTTATCCGGCTTACCGCTGGGTGCCATCGGGGCCTCGGGGACGAACTCGATGGTCTGCGGCACGCTCGACTCCCCGAGCGCGTCACGGACGGCCGCGGACAGGACCGCCCTGTCGGGCACCCGCCCGTCACGGGGGACGACGAAGGCGTGCACCGCCTCGCCACGGCGATCGTCCGGCGTGCCCACCACGTACGCCTGGTCGACGTCGGGCAGCGAGGCGAGCACCTGCTCGATCGGCCCGGCGTAGACCGGCAGGGCGTCCACGATGATCACGTCACGCGTACGTCCGCTCAGGTGCAGGAACCCCGCGTCGTCGAAGTGACCGAGGTCCCGGGTCCGTACCCAGCCGTCCACGAGCACCTCGGCGGTCTGGTCCGGATCCCGCCAGTACCCGGTCATCTGGTACGGGCTGCGGGCGAAGATCTCACCGTCCCGTATGTCGATCTCGACGCCCGACTGGGGCCGCCCCACGGCGTCCAGGACGCCTGCGGCGATGTCGGCCGGTGTCAGGAGGGCCAGGTTGCCGGTCTCGGTCTGCCCGTAGGACTGGAACACGACCGGGCCGAGCCGTTCGGCCGTCTCGGCGAGCCGGTGCGGCGCCAGCGGCGAACCGGAGACGACCAGCGCCCGGAGGCTTTCGGTGTCCACGGGCTTCTCGCTCAGTGCGGTCAGCATCTGGTAGAGCCGTGGCACGTTCATGATGGACGCGCTGATCCGCAGGCGTTCGATCACATCGGGGAACAGCGGGCCCTCGCCGAGCTCCGGGATCACCGCCGTGCCGCCGTGCAACAGGCAGAGGGCGGCGAAGTCCTGCACGACCGCGCTGGCCAGGGTGCCGAAGAGCAGGTACCGGTCCATGCGCGCGGCGAGGTCGGCCGTCGCGGGACCCCACGCGCCGCCCCAGGACCAGTGCGCCGACATCGCGGCGTAGGTCTGCGCGCAGCCCTTGGGCCGCCCGGTGCTGCCGCTGGTGTGGATGAGCCGCGCGACGTCCTGCGGGCGCGCGCGCACGTCGACGGGCTCGGCCGGGCCACGCAGCAGCTTCGCGACGGCCTCGTCCGTGAGCACCTGCTCGACGCCGCCGTCGATCAGGTGGCGCTGCTGCGCCCGGCTGAGACCGGGACGGACACCGAGGACCCGGCAGCCGGAGGCGTACCCGGCGAGGTAGGCGGCGAGCGATTCGGGGCTGACGCCGAGCTCCATGGCGACACCGCTGCCGGGACCGAGCCCGGCGGCGCGCAGCCCGGCCGCCACCTTGCCGATCATGGCGAGCAGCTCACCACGCGTGACCGTGCGCGGTCCGTGCTCCACCGCGATCCGGTCCTGGTCCGTCAGCAGCACCTGGATCACCCTGTCGGGGAAGGACATGATCCGCAGTGTCGGACAAACCGGCCGGTATCACCAGGGGTGCCCGTGGGGCGGAAGGGCCGCGGGACCGGGCCGGGCGGTGCCTCGCCGATGCCCGTCCCAGGTCAGCGCCCAGGCGGGCCAGAGGCCGACAATTTACGTAAAATGCACGCAATGTACAGCGGCGAGTGAGGCGGTACGGCATGCGCGTGGTCGCGGTCTTTGCCGTCTTGGGCGTGCTCACGGCGTGTTCGGGGGATCCCTCCCCCGCTCCCCGTCCATCCCGCCCGGCGGTCTCCCGGCCCGCGCCGAGTCCGACGGCCGCCTGGGTCGTGGGCCAGTGCGTGAACGCCTCGTTCGACGGCAGGAGCGAGCCCCCCACGACGGCGGCGCTCCCGTGCGCCGCTCCCGGCGCGGCCTCCGAGATCATCAAGGTCGTCGGCGAAGGCCGCGGCCCGCTGGACTGCACGAGCCGTACCGACGGGATCCTGCGGGCACCCACCGGCGGCTCGGTGTGCCTCCGCAACCGCGCCGCGCCCCATCCCGGCGACCCGGGTAAGGGCGGCGGCATCCTTCGCGTCGGAGACTGCTTCTACGCCGCGGACGGATCCGACCCGGAGGAACGGCCGTGCTACGACCGTCACGGGCCCGGCAGGATAAGAAGCTTCCTGAAGAAGAAGTCGCAGTGCCACGACAGCCAGGGTTTCCTCGACGGCTACTACACGACGAAGCGCGACGACCCCAAGCTGCCGATCATCTGTCACGGAGAAGGGGAGGACGTCGAGGACCCGGGGCCGGAGTTCCAGGTCGGTGAGTGCGTCAAGAAGCCCAGGACCTACAAGGGCCTGTTCCCCGGCTCCACCTCGATCAGTGGCCTGGACACCGTCGGCTGCGGCGCGAAGTCCGCCTGGGCCAAGGTCGTCGCGAACGTGACCATGAACTGCCCGGCCGGGGCCACGCAGTCGGTCACCGACATTCACCACTACCCGAGCACGACCTGCCTGCGGAGGCTGTAGGCCACGGTCACTCACGGCGCCTCACTCACGGAGCCCGATCCCCTCGACCGGGCGCGTCCGCAGGACCCGCCGGACCGGTACGGCCGTCGCCGCGCCGCCGAGCAGGACGACGCCGCCGATCACGGCCACCCAGCCGGCGAGCGGGATGTAGGGCGTCGGGGAGCCGGTGATGCCCTTGACCATCGGGATCAGGGTGGCCGCCGCGATCGCGGCGCCGACGACGAGCGCCAGGCCGAGCAGCAGCACCTGTTCCAGCCGGACCATGCTCAGGACCTGCGGCCGCGTCGTGCCGGACAGCCGCAGCACCGCGAACTCGCGGCGCCGGCCGAGCGCGTACATCGCCAGGGTGTTCACCGCCGCGATCACCACGTAGATGAGGAGCACGCCGACGACCATCTGGTTCGTCCAGGCGTTCGCCACCATGTCCTTGCCCAGGCCGACCTGGTACGCGTCGCGGGCCAGCAGCGCGGAGCCGGGCGCGAGCCGGTCCAGTTCGGCCCTCACCGCCGTGACGGCCTGGGCGCGGTCGGTCGCGACGAGCACCGCGTCGTCCAGACCTGAGGTCGTGTGCGGGAGCAGCAGGTCGTGGGGGACGGTCAGCTGGGCGAAGCCCAGGCCACGCCGGTAGATCGCGACCACGCGCAGGTTCACCGGCGCGCCGTCGCCGAACCAGCCCGTGAACCGGCCGCCGACGCGCAGGTGCAGGGCCTGCGCGGTCAGGGTGTCGACGGCGACGGTGTCCCCGCTGAGGCCGGCGAGGGCGCCGCTGGTGACGCCCAGGTTCATCGTCCGTGCCAGGCCGGCCGCGTCGACGCCCTGGGCCGAGAAGTCGGTGAGCCCGAGCCGCGGCGTGAAGATCGTGCTGTGCACGACCCTGGTGGCGGCCGAGACCCCGGCCGTACGTCGGATCGCCTCGGTCACGTCCGGCCGCAGTCCCGGCCCGGCGGAGGTCACCACGTGGTCGGCGACCAGGCCCGCGCGGCTCTGCCCGGCGGCGACGTGGAGCTCGGAGGTCTGCACGAACCACAGCGAACCTCCCAGCGCCACCGCGAGGACCAGCGAGCTCACCACGGCCGAGAGGCGGCGCGCCGAGGCGGCCGTGTTCGCGGCGGCCAGCCGGCCGGTGACACCGGCCAGGCGCAGCAACCGGCCGAACGTCGCCGCGGCGGCGCGGATCAGCAGCGGGCTCAGCAGCGCGACCGACACCACCAGGGTGAACACGGTGGCCACCGAGGTGCCGGCCGCGCTGTCGCCGCTCACGGACGCGGAGACGAAGCACAGGGTGATCCCTCCGGCCAGCGCGACCAGTCCGAGTACGGCTCGTACGATGCCGAGGCCGCCGCGCTCGACGGTCGTCTCCGCGAGCGCCTCCGTGGGCTGGATCCTGCTGGCGCGCAGGCTGGCGGCCCAGGCCGCGACGACCGCGATGAGCAACGCGGCGCCGGTGGCGACGAGCGGTGGCAGCCAGGACAGGTGCGTACGGAAGGAGTCCGGGACCATGCCGCGCGAGACGTACTCCTCGCGCAACCGGTCCGCACCCGCCAGACCCGGCCAGATGCCCGCCACACCGGCGAGGACGCCCAGTGCCGCGGCCTCACGGATCACCATGCGGCGCACCTGGCGAGGGGTGGCGGCGAGCGCGCGCAGCAGGGCGATGTCGCGGTGCCGCTGCCGGACCGACAGGCCCACGGTCCCGGCGATGACGAGGACGCCGATGAGCAGCGCGCATCCTCCGAAGACGCCCGACACGGCGATGACGAACTCGCGTCCGTTGCCGACGTCGGTGGACTCGACGCTGCCACGCGAGGCACCGGTGTAGACGCGGGGGTAGGCGCCGGACAGCCGGGCGGGATCCGGCGGGAGCGCCCGGCGTACCGACGCGGCCAGGGTCCCGGCTCCGACACCCTGTTCGGGAAGCACGCCGATGACCTCGGTGGCACCCCCGGACAGGACGCGGGCCTCGGCGTCGCCGACGAAGATCGTCGGGGTGCGCGGGGCCGTACCGGTGGGCGCGGCGATGCCCCCGACGGTGAACGCCCGGGGCCCGGAGGCGAGTCCGAGCCGTACCTGGTCGCCCGGCTTCGCCCCGATCCGGGCGGCGAATGCCTCGTCGAGCACCACCTGGTCGTCGCCCGTGGGGGCCGCCCCCGTCCGCAGCGTGAACGGCGCGAGCGGGGCCGCCGACCACGGGTGCACCTCGACCGGTGCCGTGCCGCCGCCCGCGGCGACCTGCGCCGGTACCGCGATGTCGGCGACCGCAGCGCGTACGCCAGGGGCCGCCGCGATGCGACCGGGCAGCGACGCGTCCAGGCTCCCCCGCTTGAGCAGCGGCAGGCTCTCGGTGTCGCGGTCGTCGCCCCTGCCCTCGGTCATCCGCAGGTCGGTGGTCGCGACGAGAACGGGAGCGGCGGCATAGCGGGCGGTCGTGCCGTGGAAACGGATCCCGGACTCGAGCATCGCCCCGCAGGTCGTCACGATCCCGACGGCGAACCACAGGGCGAGGAAGGTCGCGAGCATGCTCGCGGGACGCTGGGTCAGCATCCGCCAGGCGATCCGCATCATGAGGAGACACCGCCTCGTGCGCCCAGGCGTGCCAGATGGTCGGCGATCGCGGCCACGCCCGGCGCCGGCAGGTCGTCGACGACCCGCCCGTCGGCCAGGAACACCACACGGTCGGCGTACGAGGCGGCCACCGGGTCGTGGGTGACCATGATGACGGTCTGCCGGTCGGCGTCGACCGCCTGACGGAGCAGCGTCAGCACCTCCGCGGCGGTGCCCGTGTCCAGCGCGCCGGTCGGCTCGTCGCAGAAGATCACGTCCGGGCGCACCGAGAGCGCGCGGGCGATGGCGACACGCTGCTGCTCACCACCGGACAGCTGCGCCGGGCGGTGCCGCAGCCGGCCCTCCAGGCCGACCCTCCTGACGATCTCGGCCAGCCTTCCGCGGTCGCACCGGGTGCCGGCCAGGCGGGAGGGCAGGAGGATGTTCTCCCGTACGTTCAGCGCCGAGACGAGGTTGAACGCCTGGAACACGAAGCCCACGTGGGAGCGGCGCTGCTTGGTGAGGGCGGTCTCGGACAGCCGCGCGAGGTCGGTCCCGGCCAGCCGCACCGTGCCGGCGCTCGGCCGGTCCAGGCCCGCAGCGCAGTGCAGCAAGGTGCTCTTGCCCGATCCGGACGGCCCCATCACCGCGGTGAACGTGCCGCCGAAGAAGTCGATGTCACCGATGTCCAGCGCGCGTACGGCCGAATCGCCCCGGCCGTGGACCTTCCGCACACCGCGAAGCGACACGGCGACGGGTACTCCGGCCGCGTCACTCGGCGGCTCGGCCGCTACCCGTCCGTTCGGGGATGGCACGTTCACTTGCTCTCCGCTCCACTGCTCCTCGCGGGTTTCGAGGAAGCCAGAACCGACGCTAGGTCCCGGGTGGTGACGGCCACGATGGAGCGATCCCCCGAATCGGACTGGTGTTACCCCCACACGGCCCCATCCGGATGGGGCCGTTCCCCGGCCAAAGGCCCTGGTCACCGGGTCGGCAACGGCAGGAGGTCCTCCGGCGGGTAGGACGGGGAACAGGGGGCAGCCTGGTCCCGTACGGGGGGAGACCGATGCGACGAGTCGCGCTGGAAGAGGCGTTCTGGTTCGACGGACTGGCCACGCCGAGCTCCTTCAGGGAACTCCGCCGGCAGTACAGGACGGAGACGCTGGACCGGCTCGCCCGCAGGCTGACGGACTTCACCGAGTACCGGCTGCCCGAGATGGACGAGTACGGCGTCGACGTGCAGGTGCTCGCCCTAGCCTCGCCCGGCGTCCAGATGCAGCCCGACCCCGATGTCGCCGCCGACGACGCGCGCCGGGCCAACGACTTCCTCGCCGAGACGATCGCCGGGCACCCCACGAGGTTCGCCGGGCTGGCCGCGCTGCCCCTGCAGGACCCGGAGCGTGCCGTCCTCGAACTGCGTCGCGCCGTCACCGGCTTCGGGCTGCGCGGAGCGCTCGTCAACGACCACACTCTGGGCCACTACCTGGACGAGGAGCGGTACGCCGTCGTCTGGGCGGAGTTGCAGGACCTCGACGTCCCGCTCTACCTCCACCCGGGAGCCGTACCCGCTGACCGGTGGCACGTGCTCGAGGGCCGCCCGGAGCTGCATGGCGCGACGTTCGCCTGGGCCGCCGCGACGGGTGGGCATGCCATGCGGCTGGTCTACGGAAAGGTGTTCGACCGGTTCCCACGGGCGAAGGTGATCCTGGGACACATGGGCGAGTTCCTGCCGTTCCAGCTGACACGCTTCGACGCCCGGCACCGCGACCTCGCACTGGAGCGGCCGCTGGACCGGCTGCCTTCGGAGTACTTCGGGGAGAACATCAAGATCACCACGACCGGCGTCTACTCCCACGCCACGCTGATCGCCGCGATACGGGCGGTGGGCATCGACAACGTGATGTTCTCGATCGACTACCCGTTCGAGCCCACCGAGGAGTCGGTGCGGTTCCTCGACACGGCCCCCCTCACCCCCGGCGAACTGGCGCTCGTCGCCCACGCCAACGCCGACCGCCTCCTCCGCCTGAGTCCCTGACGGCTCGCTCAGAGCGCGCCGGTCGGCGGGTGGGCCGCCTCGATGAGACCGGCGGCGGCGAGGGCGACGTGGTCCTCCCACGGGCGGGCGATGACCTGGACGGCGATCGGCAGGCCGTCTTGGGTGCCCACGGGGACGGCCACGACCGGGGCGCCGGTCAGGCTCCACGGCAGCAGCCACTGGTAGTCGCCTTCGGCCGACTCGCGCCAGAGTGGTACGGGACCCTCGGTGGCCGGGGTGACCAGGACGTCGATCCCGGCGGTGGCGGCCAGCATCCGGCGGCGGAACCGGTCCCAGTCCCACAGCAGTCCCGCGTGCTCCGCGCCGGTCAGGCTCGTACGGCCCCAGTGGCGGCGGGTCAGCTCCAGCGCCTCGTCGCGTACGTCCGGGAGCCGCTCCGCCGTGATGACGGCACCCGCCTCGGCCAGCGCTTTCACCGCGCGTGTCATCGGTTCGTCGCCCGTGGTGATGAGGCCCACGCGGAGGCGGCGCGGCTCGATCGCGGCCGGGTCGCCGAGGGGGACCGGAGGCGCGCCGGCGTCCATGCCGTCGGGGCCGGCGATCAGCGGGAGTACGGCGGCGAGATCGGCCACGGACGCCGCCAGCGGGCCGATCACGGTACGGCCGTCCTCCAGCGCGCCGGCTCGCGGGAAGTGGCCGGTCAGCGGCACTCGTCCGAAGGTCGGCTTCAACCCCGCCACCCCGCACCACGCGGCGGGCAGCCGGATGCTGCCGCCCGAGTCGCTGCCGAGCGCCAGCGGCGCGACTCCGGCCGCGACCAGGGCCGCGCCCCCCGATGACGAACCTCCCGGCGCCCGCGACGGATCGCGCGGGTTGCGCGTGTGTCCGTACCGGGCGTTGTCGGCCATGGCCGTGCTGATGGCGATGACGATCGCACCCTCGGCGCGCAGGCGCGCGACGGCGGTGGCGTCGCGTACGGGCCGGCGCCCGTCGGCGCCCCGATCGCGGCGGGTCGCTCCCGAGACCGGCAGGCCCGCCACGTCGATCCAGTCCTTGACCGTGTACGGGACGCCCTCCATCGCTCTGGCCCGCCCGGCCCGTAACCGCCGGTCGGCGGCCTCGGCCTCGGCCATGGCGGTCTCCGGGTCGGTGGCGGCCACCGCGCCGATCAGTGCTCTCTGCCGTTCGAGCCGGTCCAGCAGCTCACTCATCAGCGCGGTCGCCGTACACCGGCCGGCCCGCAGATCCCGTGCGAGTCCCACCACAGTCCGCATCGCCTCAGCATCGGCCGATCCGGCCGGCATTGCCACCGTGGACGGCTAAAGGTGGTCGGTCGTGTCGCCTTGGAACTCGCGTACCTCGACGGGGATCGTGGTTGCGCGGGCGAGCTTGCGGCCCCACTCGATCGCGGTGTCGAGGTCGGGTGCCTTGATGATGGACAGCCCGCCGACGTGCTCCTTGCCCTCGACGTACGGGCCGTCGGTGGTGAGCACCTCGCCGTCCTGGAGGCGCGCCACCGTCGCCTGGTCCGGATCGGTCAGCCCTCCGCCGAAGACCCACGCGCCGGCGGCCTTGAGTTCCTCGTTGAAGGCGCCGACGTCGCGCATGATGGGTTCCATCCGCTCGGGTTCGAGTGGGCCTCCGTCGGGCTGTTGAACGCTCAAGATGTAGTGCTTCATCTTCGTCGATCCTCCTCAGGGGGGACGGCCCTGCGCCGCTCCCTATCTTCCACACGAACGGGCCTGCGCCGGATCGACACCCTGAGCGAAACGTCTTGCGCCGGTGAGCCCTTGGCCGCGTCAGCCCCTGTCGGCCAGCCACGGATAGCGGGCGGTGTCCTGGGCGGCGTAGTCGGGGTCGAGATAGATGAACACGCGCTGGATCTTCCAGTCGCGGATTTCGAACACGTCGCACCAGCGGCCGGCGGCCCACTCCGGTAGACCCGCACGCCAGGGGCCGTCCCGGTGTTCGCCGTGGCTCGTTCCCTCGCAGACCACGACGTCGCTGCCGGAGAACACCCAGTTGAACTGCGAATAATGGTGCTCGATAGCCTTGATGGTCGCGCCGACGTCGCCGAAAAGCCGTCCGACCTCCTCTTTCCCGTTGGCCAGACCCCATTTCGGGAAGTAGACCTGGGCATCGTCGGCGAACAGATCAAGAATGCTGTCGCCGGTCGACGTGACTCCCCCATTGTCGAATGCCTTCAGGTATTCCAGCGCTACTGATTTGCGTTGTTCGTCGGTCATCGTGCCCGTGGTCAGGGTCATTCCTGCGCTCCGATCGTGATGCCGGAAAATGCACCTCGCGAGGATTATCGGCACCCGTGAAGTAAAGATCAATAGATCGCGATGCCGGGAACCCCCGGGGCCGGCGACCCCTGGCGCGGGGGCCGCAAGGCGGACACGGACCGTGGTGGCACCGTCGCGCACCCTGGACCAACAGGCCGTCATCCTGCGAGACGGCCGCCCGCCCCGGCATCGCGCGGGGCCGCGCCGACACCCCGGCGACGCGGCTCGTCGGCGCCGTCTACCTGCACGGACGGCCACCCGGACGGCCTCGCCACGCGCGGACGGCGCGGCGCGCCTCGTATCAAACATTATCGAACAATTTATCTGTTATGCGTCTAAATATTGACGTTTCAATTACGCATAACCGACGATTTCCGCCATGCGAATGCCTCCTCTCGCCTGCCTCGCCGCAGGTGCGCTGCTGGTCGGTCTCATGGCCGCGCCGGCCGAAGCGACGACGGTCGAACCCACGACCGCCGTCGCGGCGACGGCGACGGCGGCGGCGGCCCCGGCCACCGCCACGGCGCACAAGCCGTCCGCCATCAACGACCTCGCCCGTACGCCGTACCTCGGCTGGAACACCTACTACGGGCTCGGCTCGACCTACGACTACGACACGATCAAGAGCGTCACCGACTCGCTCGTCAGCCGTGGCCTGAAGGCCGCCGGCTACCGGTACGTCTGGCTCGACGGCGGCTGGTGGTCCGGCACCCGCGACGGCCAGGGCGCCATCACGGTCGACGCGAAGCAGTGGCCGTCGGGCATGAAGGCGGTCGCCGACTACATCCACAGCCGCGGCTTCAAGGCCGGCATCTACACCGACGCGGGCAAGGACGGCTGCGGCGGCACCGCCCAGGGCAGCTACGGCCACTACCAGCAGGACGTCGACCAGTTCGCCTCCTGGGGTTATGACGCCGTCAAGGTCGACTTCTGCGGCGGCACCAACATGCACCTGGTCCCGGCCGACGCGTACGGGCAGTTCCGCGACGCGCTGCTGGCCAACAGCAGCCACCGGCCGATGCTGTTCAACATCTGCAACCCGTTCACGCCCGGCGCGGCCGGCCCGGGTGACCCGCCGCCGGAGCGCTCGGTCTACAACTCGTACTCGTTCGGCCCGACCACCGGGAACTCCTGGCGTACCGACACCGACGTGGGCTTCGTGCACAGCGTCCAGTGGTCGGACGTACTGCGGAACATGGACCACGACGCCGCACACCCCGAGGCGGCAGGCCCCGGACACTGGAACGACCCGGACTACCTTGGCCCGGAGCTCGGCATGACGGCCGGCCAGGCGCGGGCACAGTTCACGATGTGGTCGGTGCTGGCCGCGCCGCTCATCGTCGGAAGCGACGTACGCAGCCTGTCCCAGGACACGATCGACATGCTGACCAACCGCGACGTGCTCGCGGTCGACCAGGACAAGCTCGGCGTCCAGGGCACCAAGATCGCCTCTCAGGGGTCCGGCGACGTGTGGGTACGGCGGCTGGCCAACGGTGACCGCGCGGTGGCCCTGCTCAACCGCGGCGGTACGCCGCTGACCATCGCGACCTCGGCGTCGGCGGCGGGCCTCGGCCACGCCTCGCAGTACACGTTGGACGATCTCTGGTCGCACACGCGTACCGAGAGCGCCGGCACGATCCGGGCGACGGTGCCACCGGGCAGCGCCGTGCTCTACCGGGTCTCCACCGGGGCGCACCCCGGGCTCGCGCCGTCCACCACCCTGGGCGCGCCGACCGTACCGGCGACCCCGGGATGGACCGGTGAGCTGGCACTTCCCGGCAAGGCCACGGACGTCACGGCCGGCTTCACCAATGACGGGCGTACCCCGGTCACGGACGCGAAGCTCTCTCTCGAGGCGCCGTCCGGCTGGACCGGCGCGGGCCAGGCACCGGGCGGCGGCACACTGCCGACGGGCCGTACGCTGACCGCCCGCTGGCAGCTCACCGCGCCGGCAGGCACCCTGCCCGGCCGGTACGCGCTCACCGTCAAGGTCGCCTACAAGTGGGGCGGGAAGCACACCGAACAGCGGACCGCGCAGCTCATGGTCCAGGTGCCCTCCATCCCGCCCGGCGGCTACGGGTACCTCAGCGACCAGCCCTGGCTGGACGCGAGCAGCGGCTGGCAGGTCCCCGCACCGGACGCGAGCGTGGGCGGCAACCCCATCGCGATGGGCGGCACGTCGTACGACCGCGGGCTGGGCGTCGCCTCGCCCTCGGCCGTCGACTACTACCTCGGCGGCAACTGCACGCGCCTGACCGGCACCGTCGGCATCGACGACGCCGTCAACGCGGTCGGGCCGCAGGGTGGCACGGCGTCCTTCACGGTGAAGGCCGACGGCCAGTCCCGGTACGAGAGCGGCAACGTCGACCGTACGGCGACGCATGATTTCAGTGCCGACCTGACCGGGGTGCAGGTGCTCAGCCTGCAGGTCGGCGACGCCGGCGACGGCGGGTACAACGACCGGGCGGACTGGGCCGGGCTCAAGCTCACCTGCGGTACGGCCCCGGCCGCCCCGTGGCCGTCCTTCGCCACGCCGTCATCCGCGACGGCCACCACCGCCCACGACGGCTACCCGGCGTCGGCCGCGATCGACGGCCGTCAGGCCACGATCTGGCACGACGAGTTCAGCCCGCAGGCACCGCTGCCGCAGTCGATCACGGTCGACCTCGGTCAGGTACGCGGGGTGGACGGGCTGACCTACCAGCCGCGACTGGACGCCGGCACGACCGGCACCATCACCGGCTACCAGGTCGAGGTCAGCTCCGATGGTTCGGCGTTCACCAAGGTCGCCGACGGCCAGTGGAACGACGACAAGGAACTGAAGTGGGCGGCGTTCACCTCGGCCCAGGCCAGGTACGTACGGCTGACCGCGACCTCGGGTAACGGCGGCTACGCCTCCGCCGCCGAGATCCGCCTCCGCCAAGGCTGACCCATTCAGGATCGAATGGTCGCCATGCAGTCCCCGGCCCTCGCGTGAGGGTCGGGGACTGCATCGCTTTTCAGCGGATCGCTCAGGCTTCGCGTGGCTCTTTGGGAGGTGGGCCCTGATCTCCATTCCGGCATCCGCGGCGGACAGCTCTCGGATTACCAGGGTCAACCCGGCGATCGGGCGTACCTGGCCGATGGTGCCAGGCGGGGGCTTCGGCAACTCCTTCAGTGAGACCGCCCGCTTCATCGGTCCGGCTGTCCTGGCGCGCGACGTGCCGTACGGATCGGCGCGCGTGACCGGGAGGGCCAGAAGCGCGTCGAGGTGCCCGGCGAGCACAGCGACGGCGCGGTTGAGGGCAACCCCGGCGCGCTGGCGGCGGGGATGCCCGGGTGTCCGTCAACGAGCCGATGTCCGGGTCACGGGCCACGCTGGCACCGCTCAACCTCGGCATCGACACCCTCTTGCGGAGAGTCGTCATTGTCGTGGCGTCCTGGCACCAACGCGTTTGGGACCTGGTCGATCCCGTCCGAGTGGCCGGAGCTAACCCTCTCCCCGAGCTTCCGGTGGAGGCTGACGTAATCGGCTGGCATCCGGTCCAGCTCGGCGACGCCGCGCGTAATGGCGGTAACCATGTTCCTTTTCCAGGTTGTGCCAGCGGCACAGTGGCTGTCCGTTGTCCAGGTCGGTACGGCCGCCGCCGGCCCATGCCCTCTTGTGGTCGATGTCGGCCCATGCCGGCGGCCGGTCGCAGCCCTCTGCCGCACACCCGGCGTACACAGCAAGGTAGATGTCGCGTTGGGCCGGGGTGAACAGCCGTCGAGTGCGTCCCCAGTTCAGCGGCTGTCCGTGCGTGGTGAATCGATCGATGACCCGGCCGTCGGGACCGAGGTGGATCTTGCTGATGATCGCGTGATGACGGCGGAGCATCTCCCGGATCTGTGTGGCCGAGATGACGCTGCCGTACTCGGTGCGCCCCGGGGGAGCCTGTACGGCCGGAACACCGGGGTCGAGCGTGGCCGGAGTCGCGATCAGATGAACCCGCACCGGCGCGCCGCCCCGTTCGCGGTATCCATGGCACCCTGCGGTTTTCAGTGCGACCTCGCATGCCGCCACCAGGCCTTTCAGGCGGCGGTGTCCTGGGCGGCTCTCCCATCGTGGGCTGCCGGGATCTGGACGGGGAGCGAAGGCATCGATCGTCTTCTCCAAGATGGCGAAATCGGCCGCACCGAGGTCGCCGCGCAATACTCCTACGCCGTCCATCGTCTGGCCGATGTCCAAAAACGACTGACGTTCGATCTGGGCCCGCCGCCGCTCGGCATTCTCGCCGTTCAGTGTCAGCGCGACGCGGGCGGCGGCCTTGCGCAGCTGGCCCGGAGTCACCTCACCGGCCGCCTCGAGCAGGATGGGCTGCGCGATCTTCGCGATCCTTTCCGGAGTCCAGCCGGAAGCCGTGTCCGGAGCCGTCGTTTCCGGAGGCATTGTGTCGGGAGGCATTGTGTCGGGAGGCATTGTGTCTGCGGCCTTGTCGACGCCTTCGGCGATGGTGGCCACATCGCCGAACTCGATCTCGCCCGACTCGAAAACGGCGCGGGTTTCGTCCAGCAGGTGGAGGCGGGTCGCCGATGTAGCGAGCTGCTTCGCCTCCCACGGCCGCAGGCGACACCGGTGTCCTAGCCATGCTTGTAGCGATGGCGCGCCACCGGATGCGGGGCCGCCCAACGCCTCGAATCGCGCCAGCCGCCGTACCGCTTCCAGCTGCAGTTCGCCGACGGCTCGCAGGATCCGCGCGCACTCTTCGCCGAGCCCGTCTGTGCTGTACGCGTCGAGGTCACAGGCGGCAAGCTCGGTCAACCCGGCCCGGATCAATTCCAGGGCCGAGGTCGCCGAAGCTACGCTGCCCGAACTCATGTTCGAATGTTACTACATGCAGTTGCTCGATCGCATCCTGTAATTGAGGGCCGAAGTGTCCGCACCGACTTCGACAGGGGCGCAGGGCTGAAGCGGGTCACGCGAGTACCACTATCGCCGATCGACGGGATGGTCCCCGACCTCCAAGTGCGGGCTGTCGGGGACTGTCCCGGGGATGCACACGAAGGACTTTGAGCCTACGCGTGACCCTTTTCGGCGACGGCGATCTCGACGCACTCGCCGCCGTTCTGGCCACTGCGGGTCGACTTACGCCAGTCGTAGCTGTTCACGCGTCGGCCCTTTCGGCAACGGCGACCTCGACGCAGGTACCGCCGTTCTCGCCACTGCGAGTCGACTTACGCCAATCGTAGCTGTTCAGGTCCATCTCTCCTCGATCACCTTTCGGATGAAATCGATTGATTCTTCTTGGGAGAGCGCGAACGTCCTGATGGCCTCCCAGGCGGCCAATAGCTCAGCGATGTCCTCGCGGCTGCTCGTGACGATGCCTCGGATGATGGTTTCGACGTATCCCACCTCGGAGCCGTCGACGGTAGCGATGTTGAACGCGCCCGTAGAACGGGGGTTCTTCTCCGATCGTACGATCTGCAGCGTGAGACGCGGCCCCACGGATGCGATCAAATGCTCCAATTGGGCTCGCATGATTTTCACCTCGCCGCGTGTCCGGTAGAGCACCGCTTCGTCGAGCACGACATGCAGGGTGGGCGGGTGGTCCCTCGCCAGGATCTTCTGACGAGCCATGCGCTGGTCGACGGCCGCCTGATCAGCCGGGAGCAGCGCACGCGCGTACTCCTCCGTCTGTAGAAGGCCGGGAACCAGGGCTAGTTCGAAGGTCCGGAGAACGTCTGCCGCCGCCTCCTCGTCCACCCACTCGCGGAACCAGCCCGGCAGGCTCTCTCCGTCGAGTTGCTCGTAGACGTTCATGAGCGCGCCCGGCGGTACGCCCAGTTCGTGTTCGAGCGCGGTCACCTGCTCGGGGCGTGGGCGTAACTGACCGTTCTCGACGTTGCTCACCCACCCGTTCGTGTACCCGAGCGCACCGGCCAGCCCTTTCTGCGTGACGCCGGCCGCGTCCCGGAAGGTGCGTACCAAACGCCCCAAGGTGATGAGCGTCGGACTCCGATGCTTTGTCATATTGCCCCTTTCGCCGGATTCCACTGCGCCAAAAGTGTCTCAACGCCATTCCACTCCCAGGCACGAATGTGTGGGGAACTCGGTGGAAGGCGTTGAACCATTTCGATCGTAGAGCGCTCGGGCCAGTCTGTAGGGACGTATTCCGACAGGAGCACTTTATGATCACACCGACTCCGGAGGCGCGGGAGAGCGCCGACCGCTACGTCGACCGGCTCGTCGCCGCGTGCAAACTCAAGGGCTTGGTCACGGAGGTCATCGAGCCATCGACAAAACTCAAGATCGGCGCCTTGGGCGGCCACGCGCTGATGGCCGAGGTCATCTCCCTCCGCCCGGACGAGAACGAGGCGCTGGCCTGGCACTGGTCCTGGGGCGGGCCGATCTGCGCGGCCGGGGACATCGAGTACGCCGTCACGTCGATCCTGCACGTCATCTCGGACGCCCCGTGAAGTCCACCGGCTCAGGCGACGATCTGCTCAGGCCGCGTGAGGCGGCGCAGTTGTTCGGCGTCCGCCCCGCGACACTCGCGCAATGGTCACGCCAGGGCAAGCTCGCCGCGTTGTGCACCCCGGGAGCGCACCGCCGTTATTCACGCACGCAGATCAACGGAATTCTGAGCGAATACCCGAAGGCCACCGAGCCGGAATGGACCAACGGCGGCCGATCGGCCGGCAAGGGAATCACAGAGAAGGGCGGACGATGAACATGGGCGCGAACAGCGGCTCAGGAATCTGGTGGAATCCCGATGCGCCCGCCATCTGGCTCGGACCCCCGTCACCCGACTCACCCCGGCCGGCATCCGACGCCGACGCCTCGGGCGAAGACGAGGACACCTGACGCGATGGCCACCCCGTGACCAGCGGATCGCTGGGTGGTGGGGGAAATCCCCCAGCTGAAGTCGGGCGATTGCCTCGTTCCCCGCGATGTCCTGGGTTCGTAGCGTGACATCCATGACCGAAATGGGGAGTTCCTGTGATTGAGGCTCGTGGATTGACCAAACGCTACGGATCCACCGTCGCCGTCGACCGGCTCGACTTCGAGGTACGGCCCGGTGTCGTGACCGGATTTCTCGGCCCGAACGGTTCGGGGAAGTCCACCACGATGCGCATGATCCTGGGCCTGGACGAGCCGGACGCCGGAGACGCGCGGATCGGCGGGCGCCGGTACCGCGAGCTGGGCTGGCCGCTGCGCGAGGTCGGGGCCCTGCTCGAAGCAAGGGCGTTTCATCCCGGCAGGTCCGCCCGGTCCCACCTGAGGGCGCTGGCGGCGGGTAACGGTGTCCCGGACCGCCGGGTGGAGGAGGTCCTCGGCACGGTCGGTCTCGCCGGCGTCGGGCGGAGAAGGGCGGGGGCGTTCTCCCTCGGCATGGCCCAGCGGCTCGGTATCGCCGCGGCGCTGCTCGGCGACCCCGGCGTGCTGCTGTTCGACGAACCGGTCAACGGGCTGGACCCGGAGGGCATCCGCTGGATCCGCGACCTGCTGAAGTCGCTGGCCGCCGAAGGCCGTACGGTCTTCGTCTCCAGCCATCTGATCAGCGAGGTCGCGCTGACCGCCGAGCATCTCGTGGTGATCGGTCAGGGACGGCTGCTGGCGGACACGTCGGTCGCCGAGCTGACCGCCCGGTCGGCCTCGCTGGAGGACGCGTTCTTCGAGCTGACCCGTGACAGCGCCGAGTACCGAGGCGATCCGGCGATACGGGGCGGCGACCTCGCCGTGCCGAGAAAAGGAGGGACGTCATGACCACCGCGACGTGGGAGTCACGCGTACCGGCCGGGCACTACCGGTTCCGGCATGTGGCGCGGATGGAGTGGATCAAGCTGTGGAGCCTGCGCTCGACGTGGTGGACCCTGGCGATCACCTTCGCCGGCGCGGTCGGCATCGCCGTCGTCGTGGGAGCCAAGACCAAGGACGCGTCCGGTGACCTGACCAACAACGCGCTCGCCGGCGTAATCCCCGGGATGCTCACGATCGGCGTCCTGGGCGTGCTCGTCATGACCGGTGAGTACTCCTCCGGCGCGATCAGGTCCACCCTGGCCGTGGTACCCCACCGGCGGTTGCTGCTGGCCGCGAAGACCGCGGTGTACGGGGTCTCGGTGCTGGCGGTCGGAGAGGCCGGGGCGTTCATCGCGTTCCTGGCCGGCGGGGCCGCCCTGCCGGCCAGGGTGCCGGCTCCTTCACTCGGCCAGCCGGGCGTGCTGCGAGCGGTCGTGCTGACCGGTGTCGGGCTGTGCCTGATCGGGCTGCTCGGTCTCGGTATCGGCGCCATCGTCCGGCACACCGCCGCCGCCATCTCCGTACTCGTCGGCGGGGTGTTCGTGGTGGCGCAGTTCATCGCCATGATCGCCCGGCCGGTGATCGGATACGTTCCGATCTCGATCATCGGGGGCTCGCTCAGCGCGGTCACGCCACAGAGCGACGCGCAACATCACCTCCTGTCGGCGTGGTCCGGGCTCGCCATGCTCTGCCTGTACGCCGCCGTCGTGCTGGGGACCGGGGCATTGCTCCTGGTCCGCCGGGACGCCTGAGCGGACAATGGACGGATGAGCGCAGTGGCCACGGACCCGCCGAGTGCCGGGAGAACGCTCACCGCGTTCGTGACGGCGCCCTTCACACGCCGTGCCCGGGCCGAGCTGTCCTACCTCGTCGTCGTGGCGCCGATCGGCATCGCCGTGCCGGTCGGCGCCCTCGCGTTCCTCATGATCATGGGGTTCCTCGCGCCCGGCCCGGCCAAGCCGGAGAACGTCTCGTTCGCCGGCGTGGCCGTCGGTGCGGTGGTGCTGCTCGTTCTGGCGACCCGCCTCGCGCGGCGGCTCGGCTCGTTCCATCGCCGTCTGACGGCCCGGCTGCTCGGCGAGCGGGTCGAGGAGCCACCGTCGTTCCGTCCCGGCCGGGGCGTCCTCGGCCGGCTGGACCCCAGGCTCCGCGACGGCGCCGGCTGGCGCGCCGTGGCGTACCTGCTGCTGAGAGTGCCGGTCGCGGTGCTGGGGCTGTACGCCCTCGAGTACTGGGTCACCGGGTTGGCCAACCTGAGCTACCCGTTGTGGTGGGGGCTGTTCCGCAACCACCCGCCCGGTGTCCACCTGAGTCCGGTCCCGTTCCTGACGCCGCTTCGGACCCGTCCGTTCCACATCACCACCTACCCGGGGACGCTTCTCGTCTGTGCCGCAGGCGCGGCGTCGCTGCTGGTCGCGCCCTGGGTGAGCAGGGCGGTCGTGCTGGCGGACCGGTGGCTGACCCGCAACCTGCTCGGGCCCGGCAGGCTCACGCAGCGGGTCCGCGACCTGGAACAGACCCGGGCCCAGGCGGTGGACGATTCCGCCGCGCTGCTGCGCCGGCTCGAACGCGACCTCCACGACGGCGCGCAGGCCCGGCTGGCCGCGCTCGCGATGAACCTCGGCCTGGCCAAGGAGAAGCTCGGCGACGACGGCCCCGAGCTCGCCCAGATCCGCGAGCTGGTCGAGGCCGCCCACCAGGGCGCCAAAGACGCGCTCGGCGAGCTGCGCGACCTGGCCAGGGGCATCCACCCGGCGATCCTCGACACCGGTCTGCCCGATGCGCTGGCCGGCCTCGCCCTCGGCAGCGCCATCCCGGTCGAGGTGACCACCGACGTCCCCGACCGGCCCACACCCGCGATCGAGACGATCGCCTACTTCTGCGCGGCCGAGCTGCTCGCGAACGCCGTCAAGCACAGCCACGCCAAAACGATCACGATCCACCTGGCCGAACCGAACGGGTGGCTGCTGCTCACCGTGGCCGACGACGGCATCGGCGGGGCCGACCCGGCTCGCGGCACCGGCCTGTCCGGACTCACTCATCGCGTCGGTACCGTCGACGGCCACATGGACATCGCCAGCCCGCCCGGCGGGCCGACCCGCGTCAGCATCCGGCTGCCGCCGCACGCGTGAAAGCATCCGGAACATGCGTGTCGTGATCGCCGAAGACGCCGCGATGATGCGGGAGGGCCTCATCCGGCTGCTCGCCGACCGTGGCCACGAGGTATGCGCCGCCGTGGCCGACGGCGAGGCGCTGCTCACCGCCGTGGCCGAGCACGGTCCCGACGTCGCGGTGGTGGACATCCGGATGCCGCCCACCCACACCGACGAAGGGCTGCGCGCCGCCATCGCCATCCGTCGCGACCATCCGGCGACCGGGGTGCTGGTCTTCTCCCAGTACATCGAGCCCAGGTACGCCGCCCGGCTGCTCGAGGGCGGTGCCGCGAAGGTGGGCTACCTGCTGAAGGACCGGGTCGCCGACGTGGCCGACTTCACCGACGCGCTGACCCGGGTCGCCGAAGGCGGCACCGCGCTCGATCCCGAGGTCGTCGGCCAGCTCCTCCGCGCCGGCCGGCCCGGCCTGGACACACTGACACTCCGCGAGCGTGAGGTGCTCGCCCTGATGGCCGAGGGCCGGTCCAACGCCGGCATCGCCGCGAGCCTGTTCATCTCCACCGGGTCGGTGGAAAAGCACGTGGCCGGCATCTTCGCCAAACTCGGCCTCCCGCCCTCGCAGGGCGACAATCGCCGGGTGCTGGCGGTCCTGCACCACCTCCGATCGTGACACGAGACACCCGCCCTGGGGTCAGCCCTTGTGCTGTACGCGGTAGTCGCTCGGGCTCACGCCGTGGACCGAGCGGAACTGCCGGGAGAAGTAGAACGGGTCGGCGTAGCCGAGCGCGCGGGCGATCTCCGCGATGGGCTGGTCGGTGGTGTCGAGCAGCTCGCGGGCGCGCGACATCCGCAGGCGGGTCTGGTACTGCAGGACCCCGGTTCCGGTCGCACGGCGGAACAGCGCCGCGAAGTGTGACGGGCTCAACTGCGCGAGGGCCGCGAGCTCGGCGACGCTGATCCGCGTGGCCAGGTGCTCACGGAGATACTGCTGGGCCTGCTGGATCGCGTCACTCCTGCTCGCGGGTGCGCCCGTCCGGTCGGCGGCCAGCAGGGCGAGCAGATGCCACGCCGAGCCGGCCGCCGCCTGGCGGCTGCGGACCGAGTCGTCGCGCTCCATGCGGCCGAGGGCGTCCTCGACCAGGGAGACCGCCTGGTACAGGTCCCCGACGCGTACCACCGGCCTTTCCGTACCGGCCAGCACCGCGCCGACCAGCTCCGCCACGTCGGCGCCGCCGAGATGCAGCCACCAGATCGTCCAGGGCAGGTCGCCGGCGGCGCCGTACGAATGGGGCACGCCGGCCGGGATGACCAGAGCCTGACCGGTCTCCACGTCGTACCGCCCCGAGGGCAGCCGGCACCATCCCGCGCCGTCGGCGCAGACGATCACGATGGCCTGCGGGCTGCCCTCCGTACGGCTCCGCAGGTGGTCAGCTGCTGCGGGAAAGTAGCCGCAGTCGGTGACCAGGAGACGCGAGGTGACCGGAAGCCCGAGCGCCTCACGCATCAGCGGACGCGCGAGCACGTTGATCCGCTCGCCGGCGAAACCCTCGATCCGTGGCATGGCGTCATGTTCGCGGCCGATCGTCGTTTCGTCCAGGGAAACCGTTCCTTCGCACATTCCGGCGTGTCCGGGCACCTTCGTAGGCTCAGGCCATGCCGACCGACCACAGCAGGTTCGACCTGCCGCCCGTACCCGAGGAGCAGCGCGGCGAGTCGGTGGCGGTCTGGCGCGAGGACGTGCTGATCGACACGTACGAGCCGGCCGCCCCGGACGCCTACCCGGCGTTCCTGGAGGCCAGGGTGTACCAGGGCTCGTCCGGCCGGGTCTATCCGCTGCCGTTCTACGAGCGGATCTCCGAGACCAAGGCGCCGATGCGCTGGGACGCGGTGCACCTGGAGAACGCCTGGCTGCGGCTGATGATCCTGCCCGCCCTCGGCGGCCGCATCCACGTCGGGTACGACAAGACCGCCGGCTATGACTTCTTCTACCGCAACAACGTGATCAAGCCGGCGCTGGTCGGGCTGGCCGGGCCGTGGATCTCCGGCGGGGTGGAGTTCAACTGGCCCCAGCACCACCGGCCGGGCACGTTCCTTCCCGTCGACGTCGAGATCGAGCACGAGCCGGACGGCGCCGTGACCGTGTGGTGCTCCGACCACGACCCGCTTTCCCGGATGAAGGGCATGCACGGCGTACGGCTGCGGCCCGGCAGCGCCGTCGTGGAGCTGCGGGTGCGGCTGTACAACCGGACCGAGGACGTGCGGACGTTCCTGTGGTGGGCCAACGTCGCGGCGCACGCGAACGATGACTACCAGTCGTTCTTCCCCACGGACGTGCGTTTCGTGGCCGACCACGCCAAACGGGCGATGACCACCTTCCCGCGCGCCGAAGGGCGTTACTACGGGATCGACTATCCGGCGCGGGCCGTGGACGGCGGCGACGGCGACCGGCTGGACTGGTACCGCAACATCCCGGTCCCGACCTCGTACATGTGCCTGGGCAGTGAGGACGACTTCTTCGGCGGGTACGACCACGGCGCGCAGGCGGGCTTCGTGCACTGGGCCGACCATCGCATCGCGCCGGGCAAGAAGCAGTGGACCTGGGGAAACGCGCCGTTCGGCTGGGCGTGGGATCGCAACCTCACCGACGGCGACGGCCCGTACGTCGAGCTGATGGCCGGGGTCTTCACCGACAACCAGCCGGACTTCTCCTTCCTCGCCCCGGGCGAGACGAGGACCTTCAGCCAGTACTGGTACCCGATCCAGCGGATCGGCCCGGCACACCAGGCCAACCTGCACGCCGCGGTCAGCCTGACGCTCGGCTCCGGCTCCGTACGCGTCGGCGCGGCGGTCACCGCCATACGCCCCGGCTGCGTGCTGCGGCTGCGAGGCACCGGCGGTGACCTCCTGTGGGAGACGACGACGGACCTGGCGCCCGGCTCACCTCTCGTGGCGGACGTCCCGTTGACCGGCGCGTACGACGCCACGGACCTGGAGCTGACGGTCGAGCACGAGGGCACGACTCTGATCGCGTGGCGCCCCCGTACCGCCCCCGCCGGGGTCACACCGCCCGAGCCCGCCACCGAGCCGCCGGCGCCCGGCGAGATCGCCTCGGCCGACGAACTGTACGTCACCGGCCTGCACCTGGAGCAGTACCGCCACGCGACGCGGTCCCCGGAGCCGTACTGGGAGGAGGCGCTGCGCCGCGACCCGCACGACTTCCGCTGCGCGATCGCGCTCGCCGCCCGCCGCCACCGCGACGGGGCCTACGACCAGGCGGAACTCCTGCTGCGGCGGGCCGTCGACCGCCAGACCCTGCGCAACCCGAACCCCTACGACGGCGAGGCGTACTACCGCCTGGGGCTGGCCCTCATCCGGCTGGACCGGCACGCGGAGGCGTACGACGCGCTGGCCAAGGCGTCCTGGAACTCCGCCTGGCGGGCCCCGGCGCACTGGGCGCTGGCCCGGCTGGACTGCCGGGAGGCGCGGTGGGACGCCGCCCTGGACCATCTCGACGCGGCGCTGTCCGCCGAGGCGGGCCTGCTCCAGGCGCATGACCTGCGGGTCCTGGTGCTGCGCCGGCTCGAGCGTGCGACGGAGGCGGACGCCGGGCTGGCCGCGGTACGCCGGCTCGACCCGCTCGACTGGTGGGCCCGCGACCTGGCCGGCCTGCCGCTGGACTGCGACGCCCAGACCTGTCTCGACATCGCCCTGGAGTACGCCGCCGCCGGGTTCACTGCCGATGCGCTGCGGGTCCTGGACCGAGCGGAGGAGCGCCTCGCCGAGGAGTCCGAGGTCACGGGCGCCTGGCCGCACCCGCGGTCGGGGGCCGGGCCGCTGCTCGCCTACCACCGCGCCGACCTGCTTGCCGGACGGGGCGACGAGGACGGTGCCCGCGCCGCGGTGGCCGCCGTACGCACGCTCGAATACTGCTTCCCGAACCGCCCCGAGGACGCGCTCGTGCTGTCCCGCGCGCTCGACCGCGACCCGGCCGACGCGCGCGCGGCCTCGCTGCTGGGCGACTGGCTCCACCACCATCATCGCCACGACGACGCCATCGCCTGCTGGCGGCGGGCCGTCGAGCACGACCCGTCCGACGTCGTGGCCTGGCGCAACCTCGGGGTCGCCGCCTTCAACGTCCACGGCGACACGCCCGCGGCCATGGCCTGCTACGACCGCGCTCTCGCCCTCGCGCCGGGCGATGCGAAGCTCTGGTACGAGTCGGACCAGCTGGCCAAGCGCACCGGCACTCCGCCGCGGGAACGCCTGACCCGGCTGGAGGACCGCCGCGACACCGTGGCGGCCCGCGACGACCTGACCATCGAGTACGTCCTCCTGCTCGTGGCCACCGGCCAGGCCGGCCGTGCCCTCGACGTGCTGACCGGCCGGCGTTTCCAGCCCTGGGAGGGCGGCGAGGGACAGGTCCTGTACGCCTGGGAGCAGACCCGGCTGTCGCTGGCCCGCGCCGCGCTGACGGCAGGCGACGCCGATGGGGCCGAGACCCACGCGCGCGCCGCGCTGGAGCCGCCCGAGACCCTGGGCGAGGCCCGCCACCCGCTGGCGAACTGCGCCGACCTGCTCCTCATGCTCGGGGACGCGCTCGCCGCGGCCGGCCGGCCCGAGGCGGCCCGTGATGCCTGGACCGCGGCGGCGACCGCGGACGGGGACTTCCAGGAGATGAGCACCCGGCCGTACAGCGAGATGACCTACTTCTCCGCTCTGGCCTGGCGCCGGCTGGGCAAGGACGGCGAGGCCCTGGTCGACGGGCTGGAGAGCTATGTCGCGGAGCTGAGGTCCACCCCGGCCCGTATCGACTACTTCGCCACGTCCCTGCCGACGATGCTGCTGTTCACCGACGACCTCCAGGCGCGGCACGAGACGACGGCCACCTTCCTGGAAGCCCAGGCCGCGGAGCTGCGCGGGCGGCGGGACGAGGCGCGGGCCGGGATCGCGACGGTGCTCGGCCGCGACCCGAACCATCTCGCGGCCATCACGTTCGGCGCGCGGTCGTGCGCCTCGTACCGGCACATCCACGTCGGTCCGGCATGCGCCGGGTGACCCCTGACAATTCCCTGTGAATCCGCCGGGCGTTCCCCTCGGCCTCTTCCCTTCGAGCCTGGTGGGCGGCGTTCGCGTGCCGCCGGGCTCCCAGGAATCGCCCAGGTCTTCCCAGAGCGCGGTCAACCTGCGGCAACAGTCTGAGGACCTCCACCGACCGGAGGGACCCACCGCCATGCCGACCACGATCGACCGGCCGAGCCGGCTCACCAGGCCGCCCGCGGCCAGATTCGCGGGCGCCGTCCGCTCGGAGTGGACCAAGCTCCGCACGCTGCCGTCGACGGCCTGGACCGTCCTCGTGGCGGCGGCCCTGGGAGTGGGGTTCGGGGCGCTCCTGAGCTACGCGGGCGGGCGGAAGTACACGACGCTCGCACCGGCCGACCAGGCGAGCTTCGACCCCACGGCGACCAGCCTCAGCGGGCACGTCATGGCGCAGCAGGCCATCGCCGTGCTGGGCATTCTCGTCATCACCTCCGAGTACGCGACCGGCATGATCAGTACCAGCCTCACGGCGGTGCCCCGGCGTGCCCGGCTGCTCGGCGCCAAGGCGATGGTCCTCGCCGTCGTCGCGCTCGCCGTGAGCGAGGTGATCGGGTTCGGCATGTTCTTCACCGGGCAGGCCGTGCTGGCCGCTCAGGGCGTTCCCCACGCCGGCCTGGGCGAGCCGCACGTCCTGCGGGCGGTCATCGGCGCCGGCCTCTACCTGGCCGTCGTCGGGCTGCTCGGCGTGGCCGTCGGAACGCTCGTGAGGGCCACGGCGGGCGCGGTCGCGACCATGGTCGCGGTCACGCTGCTCGTGCCGATATTCGCGACGGCGCTGCCCGAGTCCTGGTCCCGCGTCGTGGGACGGTTCTGGCCCACCATGGCGGGCCAGCAGATCATGGCCGCCGGGCACGGCGCGCACGCGCTCGGGCCGTGGGCGGGGTTCGGGCTGCTGTGCGCGGCCGTGGGCGTCGTCCTCGGCGCCGCGCTCGTCGTCTTCGGGACCCGCGATGCGTGAGGTCGTCAGGGCGATGTCCGCGGTCGCCGCCGCGTACGCCGCCATGGGCGTGGTCGCGATGTCCGGACTGCTGCTGCTCGGCGCCGACGGCGTGGCCCGGCTCGCCGTGGCGACGGTGACGATGGCGGGCGGCGGCGGCATCGACGTGACCGGCGAGCTGCCGCAGGCACAGCGGCTGGGGGCGAGCCTGCACGGCGGGCTCGACGTCATGCCGCTCGGTGTGTCGCTCGCCGGGGTCCTCGTGCTGGTCGTCGCGCTCCGGCGCCCGGCGGCGTCCCCGCGCGCGCTGGTGGTCCGGCTGGGCACCGCGGCGGTGGCGTTCCCCGCCGTTCTCACTCTGTCGGCGTCCGCCGGGCACGGCCGGCTCGCGCTCGGCCGACCCTGCGTGCACGGCCCGTACGGCCTGTCGGGATGCGCGACCGACGACCGCGCGCCGGCCGGCGGGCTCACGCTGGACTACCACCCCGACCTGGGACGGACCCTGCTGGGCGGGCTGGTCTGGGTGCTCGTGGTGCTCGCCCTGGTGGCCCTCCTCCAGTGCCGGCCGGACGCGCGGGCCCTTCGCCTGCCCGCGGCCCTGTCCTGGATGAGGCCGGCCGTCTCGGTCTCGGCGACGGTGATCCTCTGCGCGGCACTGGCCGTGGAGGCCGCGGGCCTGCTCGTCGCGCTCGTGCACGGGCCGAAGGCGGCCGGCGCGGTCGTGCTCGTGGCTCCCAACGCGGCCTTCGCGGCGTTCGGCATGGGCATCGGGGTCCCGTGGTCCGCGGCGCGCTCGACGCCCGGAGGTCCGGTCGCCATGACGGGCATCGCGCACGGCCAGGCATGGCTGCCGCCGATCGCGTTCGCGGTGACGACCCTGGCTGTCATCGGCGTGCTCACCGCCGCGCGTACTCCCGTCCCGCCCGGCGTGGCGTGGCGGCGGGTGCGGGCGGCCCGGCTCGGCCTGCCCCTGGGGGTGCTGAGCGCCGGCATGACCGCGGCGGCCGGAGCGTCGGCCCACCTCGGCGTCTCGGTCTTCGGCTTCGCCGTCACCGTCCTCGGCCTGCGCTGCGACGGTGACATCCTGGTGGCCCTGGCACTCGGATCGGCCGCCGGCGCGGTCGCCGGGACCACGGGATGCCTCCTGCTGGACCTCGGCCGGCAGGCGACGACGGACCGGGTGAGGACGGCATGGAACTCACGGAAGACGCCGACGGTGTGATCAGCCTTCTCGTCGTCGACGACGAACCCGTCGTGCGGGAGTTGCTGTCGGCCAGCCTGCGGTTCGCCGGGTTCGCGGTCACCTCCGCGGCCTGCGGGCAGGAGGCGGTGGCCCTGGCCGTACGCGAGCCTCCCGACCTCATCGTCCTCGACGTGATGCTGCCCGACATCGACGGGTTCGAGGTGGTCCGGCGCCTCGGCGAGCGCGCCGTCCGTACGGCCGGCGGCCACGTCCCGGTCCTCTTCCTCACCGCTCGCGACACCACCCAGGACAAGATCGACGGGTTGACCGCCGGCGGCGACGACTACGTGACCAAGCCCTTCAGCGTGGAGGAGCTGATCGCCCGCATCCGCGCGATCCTGCGACGCGTCGGCGGACGCGGCGGTGACGAGACGCTGACCGTGGCCGATCTGGTGCTGGACCGCGAGGGGCACCAGGTACGCCGGGCGGACCGCCCGGTGCGGCTGTCCCCCACGGAGTTCCGGCTGCTGCTCTTCCTGATGGAGAACGCCGGACGCGTCGTGTCGAAGACGCAGATCCTGGACCGGGTCTGGCAGTACGACTTCGGCGGCGACGAGAGCATCGTCGAGTCCTACATCAGCTATCTGCGCCGCAAGATCGACACCACCGGGCCCAAGCTGATCCATACCGTGTGGGGCGCGGGATACGTCCTGCGCAGGCCGGCCCCATGACGGCCGTCGCACGGACGGCGCGGCGGCTGACCCGGATCTCGCTGCGCGCCCGGCTCCTCGCGATCGCCATGGTCCTGCTGGTCGCGGGGCTCGTGGTGAGCAACCTCCTCGTCATCGGCGCGCTCCGCGGCCATCTGGAGAAGCGAGTGGACGAGCAGGTGCGGCCGCTCGCGACGGCGTTCTCCCGCCTGCCTCCCCAGGTGGTGCCGCCGGATCGCACTCTCTCGCGCGGCCTGACCGGGCGCAGCGACCTGCTCACCGACCTCTACGTCGCCCACCTCACCCAGGACGGCACGATCGACGCCGTTCTGCGCACGACCGAGTCCGGACGGCCGCGGCTCCCCCGGCTGGACCCGGCGGCGGTGGCGGCACGCGACGGCCGCCCGTTCGAGGTGGCGGGCCGTGGTGGCGGCGACCGGTGGCGCGTGGTCGCCCTGCGGCATGCCTCGGGCGGCAGTGTGGTCGTGGCGGCCTCGCTGCACGGCGTCGACGCCACGATCGGGCGGCTGCGGGCCGACTGCGCGCTCATCGGCGTCGGCGTGCTGGTGCTGCTCGGGACCGCGGGCTGGTTCGCGGTACGCGCGGGGCTGCGTCCGCTGCACCGGATCGAGGCGACGGCGGCCGCCATCGCCGGCGGGGACCTGTCGCACCGGATCCCCGACCTCGCCGCGCCCGGCACCGAGGTCGGCCGGCTGTCGGCGGCGCTGAACGGGATGCTGACGCAGCTCGAAACCGCCTTCGACGCACGCGCCGGCTCGGAGGCGAGGATGCGCCGTTTCGTCGCCGACGCCAGCCACGAGCTGCGTACCCCGCTGTCCGGCATCAAGGGCTTCGCCGAGCTCTACCGCATGGGCGGCCTGCCGGAACGCTCCGACGTCGACCGCACCATGCTCCGGATCGAGAGTGAGGCCACCCGGCTGGCCCGGCTGGTGGAGGACCTGCTGCTCCTGGCGCGGCTGGACGGCCACCACGGCAGCGGCGACCTGCCCCTGCACCCGGCGCCGATGGACATGCGGACCCTGGCCGCCGACGCGCTCCACGACGTACGCGCCTTGGATCCGGGCCGCCCCGTGCGCCTGACCGGCCTGGACGGCGGCCCGTCCACGACCGCGCCCGTGCTGGGAGACGAGTCCCGGCTGCGCCAGGCCGTGACCAACCTGGTGGGCAACGCCGTCACCCACACTCCGCCCGGCACTCCGGTGCGCATCACGGTCGGCACCGAGGGGACCGAGGCGGTCCTGACCGTGGAGGACGACGGTCCGGGGCTGACCGGCGAGCAGGCGTCGATGGTGTTCGAGCGGTTCTACCGGGCCGACGCCTCCCGGACCAGGACCGGCGAGGGCGGGGCCGGGCTGGGTCTGGCCATCGTGGCCTCGGTGGTGGCCGCGCACGACGGGCGGGTCGAGCTGAGGACGGCGCCGGGTGAGGGCGCGGTCTTCCGCATGGTCCTGCCGGCCGCTCTCTTGGACGACACCGCCTGAACGTCGCGAGATCTGTGCGATTCTGTGCACCGGCGACCGAAAGGTGGCGGCTGCGATGTACGTCGAGGAATCCGGCGACGGGCCGACCGTGGTGCTGCTGCACGCGATGGGGTTCGCCCACGACATGTGGGATCCGCAGTTCGCCCGGCTCGCCGACCGCTTCCACGTGGTCGCCCCGGACCTGCCCGGATACGGGCGTACTCCCGGGCCCTTCTCCTTCGACACCGCCGTGCGCGAGCTGACCGGTCTGGCCGCGGCCGGCCCGGTCCACCTGTGCGGTGTGTCGCTCGGCGCCAGGGTCGCGCTGAGGTTCGCCGCCGAGCGTCCGGCGGCGGTGGCGAGCCTGTTCCTGTCCGGATGCGGCGTGCGCGCGCCGCGCGGGCTGGCTGTCCGGCGGGCGGCCCTGCGGGCCGTGCCGGAACGCTTCTTCACGCGCGAGAGCACGGGCGCGGGGAAGGCCGTGACGCTCCAGTCGTGCCTCGCGCTGGCCGGACTGGACCTGTCCGGCTGCCCGCCGAAGGTCGGCGCGCCCACGTTGGTCACCTGCGGGTCCAAGGACACCGCGTACCTCGCGGACGCGCGGGAGCTGGCGGCCGGCATCGACGGGGCGGAGCTCCGCGTGATCGCTGGCGTCGGGCACGTCTGGAACCGCGAGCGTCCCGAGCTGTTCACCCGCACCCTGCTGGAGTGGGTGCTCGCCGCGGAGCGCCGGCGTTAGGTCCCGGCGGTCAGCGGGTTCCGCAGGGTGGGCGGTACGGGCGGTCGGGCAGGTAGTGGTGCCATTCGGCCCTGGTGATCGGGGTTCCGGCGACCGCGCAGAGCTCGGTCTCGGCCTGCCCGGCGTCGGTGTTCCACAGGTGTACGGTCGCGCCGACGCCCGCGGTGACGAGGATGGGCCTGCCGGTGTCGAACACGTCCGTGTAGAGAGCGTCGGCGGATCCGCTGAGGGTGGCGAGGGCCCGCGGGTGGCGCGGGTCGCTCACGTTCCACAGCCAGGCGGTCCCGTCTCCCGCGGTGGCCGCGAGGAGGCGGCCGGTGCCGTCGAAGACGACGGACCAGACGTAGTTGTCGGGGCCGGTCAGCTGCACGGGGAGGGCGCGCGGGTGGCGCCGGTCGGTGACGTCCCACAGCAGCACCTTGTTGTCCGCGCTCCCGGTGGCCATCGTCCGGCCGTCGGGGCTGAACGCGGTCGTGAACACGTAACGGCTGTGGCCGGTGAGCGGGCGCCCGAGCGGGGCCGGGTGCCGCGGGTCGGCGACGTCCCACAGGTAGACGTGGGAGTCGGCGCTGCCGGCCGCGAGGGTGCGGCCGTCCGGGCTGAAGGCCGGTGCGTAGGCGTAGTTGGAGGGCCCGGTCAGGGGCGGTCCCGTACGGACCGGATGGCGGGGGTCGCTGATGTCCCAGAGCCACACCTTCTTGTCGTTGCCGGCGGCGGCGACGAGACGGCCGTCCGGCCGGAACGCGAATCCCTGGATGATCCCGGCCGGGCCGGTCAGCCGCGTCGGCAGCGGCGCGGGGTGGGCGGGGTCGGCGACGTTCCACAGCTGGGAGCCCCCCTCGATGCCGCCGATCGCCAGCGTCCTGCCGTCCGGGCTGAGCCCGCTCGCGCCGGAGGCGTGGCCGACGCGTACCGCGTCGTGGATCGCCGGGCCGAGGGGTAAGGGGTGGCGCGGATCGGCCAAGCTCCACAGCTGCGCGGTGCCGACGGAGGAGGCGGTGGCCAGAAGGTGGCCGCGTGAGCTGACGGTGGTGGAGAAGATGTCACCGCTCTCCGCCTGGACGACCGGTCCGGGCAGGTCCCAGATCCGGGCGGCGCCGTCGGCGGCGCTGGTCGCCAGGGACCCCGCGCCGAGGAACACCACCGCGGTCACCGGTCCCGGATGCGGCAGCGAGGTGGCGTGCGCGTGGGTGGCCACGTCCCAGATCCACAGCTCGCCGTCGGAGGCGGCCGCCGCCAGGGTGGCGCCGCCAGGGGCGAACGCGACGGAGTTGACCCAGCCCTTGGGGCCGGTGAACGGCCTGCCGAGGGGCACCGGAC
Organism: Actinoallomurus bryophytorum; assembly: GCF_006716425.1. Lineage (NCBI taxonomy): Bacteria > Bacillati > Actinomycetota > Actinomycetes > Streptosporangiales > Thermomonosporaceae > Actinoallomurus > Actinoallomurus bryophytorum. Next base: position 4,948,311 of record NZ_VFOZ01000001.1, on the reverse strand, counting down.
GACGGCCGGTCAGGTTCAACAGCCGTACGGTGTCGTCGGCGCCGCCGGCCGCGAGGGTATGGCCGTCCGGGCTGAACGCCACCGAGAAGACCGACTTGGCCGAGACCTTGAGCGCGGCGCCGAGCGGACGCGGACGGGCGCCGAGCCGCCACAGCCGTACAGAACCACCCGCCGATCCCGCCGCGAGGGTGCGCCCGTCCGGGCTGAAGGCGACGGACTGCACGGCGCCGCCGGGCCCGGCGAGCCGCCGCCCGAGGGGTACGGGCCGTGCCGGGTCGCTCAGGTCCCAGAGCCCGACGGTCCGGTCCGCGCTGCCGAGGGCGAGGGTACGGCCGTCCGGGCTGAAGGCCACGGAGTACACGGTGTCGCGGGCGCCGGCGAGCAGGCCACCGTCACGTACGGTGTCGCCGTCGAGCCGCCAGAGGCGTACGACGCCCCCGCCGCCTCCGCCGACCAGCAGCCGTCCGTCAGGGCTGAACGCCACGGAGAAGACGGTCTCGGGCCCCTGCAGCGGGCGCCCGACCGGGGTGGGGCGGCTCCGGTCGGCGAGGTTCCACAGGCGTACGGTCCGGTCGGTGCCGCCGGTGGCCATCCGATGCCCGTCGCGGGTGAACGCGACGGTCTGCAGGACGCCCGGCGAGCCGAGCACCCGGGTCACCGAGGGTCCCGAGGAGGACTCCAGCAGGCTGGACCGGGCCTCGCGCGTCGGCGCGACCCGGTAGGCGGCCAGCGAGAGCTGCCCGGCCAGGTCCACGTCCTTGGCGCGCAGCTTGTCCGCCTCGACCGCGACCCGCCGGGAGATCGCCACGTCGCGTTCCTCGTCGGCGTGTACGCGCTGGCGGAACGCGACGACCGCGAGCACGCTGGCCACCAGGGACAGCCCGAGCAGCACGGCCAGCAGCTCCTGGCGGTGGCGGCTCCGGCTGCGGGCGGACCGCTGCTCCGCGCGTTCGTGGTCGAGGCTCGCCGCCAGGAACTCCCGCTCCAGGGCGTTGAGGTCGGCGGCGTGCCGCGTGTCCTCGGCCCACTCGGCGGCCTCGGCGAGACGCACCGTCCGCAGGAGGGTGCTCGGATCCTGACGGGACTCGCGCCACACCTCGGCGGCGAAGGACAGCCGGCGGTGGGTGCGCAGGCCGACCCGATCGGCGTCGAGCCAGGCGCGCAGTCTCGGCCAGGCGGCCAGCAGTGCCTCGTGGACGAGGTCGAACTCATCGGTGGCCACGGTGATGAGCCGCTGGTCGATGAAGTGGTCGAGAACCTCGATCACCTCGTCGCCCGGCGGCAGCTGGCCCAGCGTGACCCGGCGGCGCGTGTCGCCGGTGTCATCGGCGATGTGCACCAGCCGCAGGAAGATCTGCCGGGCGATCCGCTGCTGTGCGGAGCTCAGCCCGGCATAGGCCGACTCGGCGGTGCGGGCCACCGCTCCGGCGATGCCGCCGCTGTCCTGGTAGTCGGCGATCGTCAGCCCCCGCCGGTGGCGGCGCAGCCAGGTCGCCAGCAGCGCGTGTGACAGCAGCGGCAGGGCGCCGGCGTCATGGGCCGCCTCGGACCCCTGGTCGTGGGCCGACGCGCGAAGGTCCTGGAGCAGGAGGTCGGCGAGGCCGTCCTCCAGCGTCAGCCCGGCCTTCTGGGCCGGCCCCACGATCGCCCGGCGGAGCTCGGTCTCGCTCATCGGCCCCACGACCACCTGCGCGGTCTGCAGGATGCGGGCCAGCTCGCGGTGGCGCAGCGCCCGTGCGTAGAAGTCGGCGCGCAGCCCGATGACGACGAGGGCGGACGTCCGCGCGACGGCCTGGAGCGCGGTCAGGAAGGCGACGCGCTCGGTGTCCGTGCAGCCGTCGGTGAACACCTCCTCGAACTGGTCCACGATGACGACGAGCCGCCCGCCGGCCTCGCCGGTCGCCGAGGCGGACACCGCCTGCTCGGCGAGGTCGGCGGCACGCGCCGGGTCGCCGCGTACCCCGTCGACCACCTCGTCCGTACGCCCGGCGAGGTCCGCGAGCCTGGCCGCCAGCTCGCCGAGCGGGTCCGCGCCCGGGGTCAGGAGCAGCGACGGCCCGTGCAGTGCGGGGATCAGCCCGGCCCGCAGCAGGGACGACTTTCCCGAGCCCGAGGGCCCGGTCACGGCGAGGATGCCGTCGGCGGCCCGCCCTTCGAGCACCCGCGCGACCAGGGTGGCGGTCAGCGCGTCGCGGCCGAAGAACCACTCGGCGTCCTCCGGCTGGAAGCTCGCCAGCCCCAGGTACGGCGCACGCGTCTCCGCCGTGCGCCGGCCGGGACTGCGGCGTACGCGCCGCAGCGCCTCACTCCAGCGCGCGACGGACTCAGAGTCGGTCACCCCGCAGGCGCGCAGGATGCCGGGCAGCCGCGCAGGTCTCAACGGCGGCAGATGGCGGCCGGCGAAGTAGTCGCCCATGGTGCCGACGGGCAGTCCCGTCGCCTTGGCGACGTCGCGTACGGTGAGCCCGGCCAGCTCCCGTAATCGGGTCAGCTCGCCCGCGAAGTCACGCCGGGTGACGATCCTTGACGGATCGGGCGGCTCGGCTCCGTATCGCGGTTCGCCGGTCATGATCCCTCTCACCCATGGTGACGAACGGGTCGCGGACCGAGCAGACGCGTGTACGGCCTTGTACGGATATTGGGCCACCCGCTGGTTCGAGGACTCATGCGTGTTCTCCTGCCTGTATCGGACCGGAACACGGGGGTCGGAGTTCCAGCTCGTCATCGGCGCGGGGTGCGCCCTGTCGGAGGCGCAACCAAGTCCACCGCATCGCACGACTTGGTTCCGTGGCGAGTGACACAGCGCCGGAGGTCTGTCCTGTTCCGGTCGCAGTAGTGGCACACGGACGGGAGTGGCCATGAAGCGGGACGAAGAAGACCTGCGTTCGGGCGGGGACGGGTACGCGATGGAACGAGGAGGCACATGGTTTCACGGTCCGGTCAGGACCCAGGGGGACTTCATCGCCGGAGTCAAGGTGGTCCATCAGGCCGCGCCACGGATCGCGCCGCCGATCTGGCAGCTGCCGATGGCGCCGGACACGTTCGTGGGCCGGGAGGCGGAGCTGTCGGCGATGGACGCCGCACTGCGCTCGGCCGGCTCGCGCTCGTCGGTCACCGTCGTGGAGATCCACGGCATGGCGGGGGTCGGCAAGACCTCACTGGCCGTCCAGTGGGCGCACCGGACGGCGGGCAGCTTCCCCGGGGGCCAGCTCTTCCTCGACCTGCAGGGCCCCTCGGCCCAGCGGGCGCTGCCGCCGAACCGGATGCTGTTCTGGCTACTGCAGGGCCTCGGCATGGCCTCCGTCGACATTCCGGCCGACGAGGTGCCGCGTGCCGCGCTCTACCGGTCCCTGCTCGCGGACCGCAAGGTCCTGGTGGTCCTCGACAACGCCGCGAGCGCCGAGCAGATCACGCCGCTGCTGCCCGGGGGCGCGGGCTGCCTCGTCGTGGTCACCAGCCGCACGCACCTGGCGGGGTTGGTCGCCCGGTACGGCGCGATCTCGGTGCCCGTCCACCCGCTCTCCTTCGAGGACTCACGTGAGCTCACCAGGCATCTGCTCGGCGCCGAGCGCAGTGAGGCCGAGCCGCAGGCCGCGGCCGACCTGGCCGAGTCGTGCGCGCGGCTGCCGCTGGCCATCAGGATCGCGGCCGCCGGGCTGGCGACGGGGCCCTTCTGCTCGGTGGCCGAGCTGGTCGAGGAGCTGACCGGCGCCAGGCTCGACACGCTGGAGATCGACGGCGACCCGAGCCTGGCGATCCGCTCCGCCTTCGCCGTGTCCTACGAGAACCTCGACTTCCAGCAGCGCCGCGCCTTCCGGATGCTCAGCCTCATCCCGGGCCCGCACTTCGGCGTGGAGAGCGTCGCCGCGCTGCTCGACCTGTCCGTCCCGGCGGCACGGCGGCTCGCCTACCGGCTGGTCCGCAAGCACCTGGTCGAGCAGCGCACGCCCGGCCGCCTGCGACTGCACGAGCTGCTCAGGGAGTACGCCGGTGAGCGGCTCGCCATCGAGGACGGCGGAGAGAGCGACGCGGCGATCCGGCGGCTGCAGAACTGGTACCTGACCTCCGCGCGCACCGCCGCGGCGGCACTGGGCGAGAAGCCGGCGAGCCCTCTCGACGTGCCGGCCGCGCTCGCCCCGGCGGGCGGCATCGAGGCGTGCCTGGCCTGGTTCGACGCCGAACGCGCCGGCCTGGTCGCCACGACCCGGCAGGCCTCACGGATGGGCGAATGGGCGCTGGCCTGGGGGCTGGCCGACGCACTGTTCGCGTTCCTGCGGCGCGGCAGGCACAACAGCGACAACATCGAGATCCACGAGCTCGGCCTGGCGGCGGCGCGTTCGGCCGGTGACCGCTGGTCCGAGGCGCTGATGCTCGACCATCTCGCCGTCGTACGGTGCGACCTGGGAAGGTACGCCGAGGCATCACAGGACGCCCAGGCCGCGTACCAGATCTTCACGGAGCTGGACGAACACCTGCGGGCGGGCTGGGCGCTCAACACCATGTCCCGGGTCGAACGCTCGCGCAGCCGTTACGACAAGGCACTCGAACACGGCACCAAGGCCTTGAAGATATTCTTCGCGGCCGCCGACCGGCACGGCGTCGCCGAGGGCCTGGAGAAGATCGCGCAGGTCCACTGGCGGCAGTCGCGCTACCGCGTGGCGCTGGGCTATGCCCGCGAGTCCCTGCGCATCCACCGTTCGCTCGCCAACGTGCCCGGCGAGGCCGACGCGCTGGAGACGGTCTCGCGCGCGCTGCGCCGGCTGGGCCGCTGTGCCCCCGCGCTGCGGTACGCCGAGCGCGCGCTCGCCGTACGCGAACGGATCGGCGACCGCCGCGGGCAGGGAGAGGCGCTGGACACCCTGTCCCGCGTGCTCCGGCGGCTGGGCCGCTCGGCGGACGCGCTCCGCTGCGCGGGAGACGCCCTGCGCATCCGCGAGGACGTGGGCGACCTCGCCGGGATGGCGATGAGCCTGTGCAGCCGGGCGCACATCCTGCGCAAGCTTGGCGACTACCCGGCCGCGCTCCGCAGCGCCTTCGAAGCGCTGCGGATCTGCCAGGAGATCTCCGACGAGCACCGGGAGGGTGAGTCACTGGCGACGATCGCCACGATCCAGCACGACTCCGGAAAGTACGACGAGGCGATCGGCCATGCGCAGCGTGCCCTGGCGATCCGGCGGCGGATCGGCGACAGGTACGGCGTGGCCTCGGCGCTCAACACCATCGCCATGGTCGAACACCGGCTCGGGCGGCACGCCGACGCACGGCGCGACGCCGAGCACGCACGCGACCTGCAGAAAGAGATGAAAGACCGGTACGGGCTCAGCGAGTCACTGAACAACCTCGCCGAGATCGAGCGCAGCGCCGGCGAGTACGCCGCCGCCCTCGCCCACGCGCGTGCCGCGCTCGCCATCCGCGGCGAGAGCGGCGACCGGTTCGGCGTCGGCGAGAGCCACGGCACCATCGCGCGGATCCAGTGCCGTACCGGCGACAACCGGGGCGCGATGGAGAACGCCAGGACGGCGCTCCGCCGCCAGCGCGACATCGGCGACCGGTCCGGGCAGGGGGTGACGCTGGACGTCCTGGCGCAGATCCACATCCGCAGAGCGGAGTACCGCGAGGCCACCGCGCACGTCGAGGAGTCGCTGTGGATCCGCCAGGAGACGGGGGACCGACGCGGCATCGCGGAGAGCACCGCGATGATGGCGCAGATCCTCTGGCACCAGGGCTCCTACGACAAGGCACGCGCACGGGCGGAGGAGGCACTGGCCATCCAGCGGGAGATCGGCGATCTCGGCGGGGTCAGCCACACGCTCTACGTCCTCGCCCGCGTCTTCTCCCGGTCGGCGCGCTATGACCGGGCGCGTGCCTGCGCACTGGAGTCCCTCGCGATCTGCCGGCGCACCGGTGACCGGTACGGCGAGAGCGACGACCTGCTCACTCTGGCCCACATCAACCGCAGGCAGGCCAGGTACTCCGAGGCGCTGCGGATCGCGCGGGACGCTCTGCGCATCAAGCGGGAGATCGACGACCGGGCGGGTGAGGCGGAGTCACTGGCGCTCATCGGGCGCGTGCACTGGCACCTGGGCCACCACGAGGACGCCCTGCGCGACCTGGACCTGGCCCTCGGCATCCAGCGGGCGGCCGGCGACTCGTACTTCGAGGCGGAGACTCTGCGCACGATCGGGCTCATCCACTGCGGCTCGGCCCGCTACTCCACCGCGCTGGACCGGCTCACGGCGGCGCTGCGCATCGAACGCGGCATCGGCGACCTCGCGGCCGAGGGCCGTACCCTCAACGCGCTCGCGACCGTCTCCCGCTACCAGGCGGCGTACCTGAAGGCCGTCCGGCACGCGCGCAAGGCGATCCAGATCCAGCAGACGATCGGCGACCGGGGCGCGGAGAGCGGCGCGTGGGACAACCTCGCGCGGACCAACTACCTGCTCGGGCGCTGCGAGAAGGCACTCGGCTACGCCGAACGGGCGCTGCGCATCCGTACCGAGCTCGGCGACCGCCGCGGCCAGGCCGAGACGCTGGACACCCTGTCGCGCTGCCACCGCCGGCTGGGCCGCAACGAACGCGCGGTGGCCCTCGCCGAACAGGCCCTGACCCTGCACCGGAAGATCGGCCACCGGCGTGGGGAGGCGGAGAGCCTGTGCACACTCGCCCACGCGCGCTGGCGGCTCGGCGACCAGGAGACGGCCTTGGCCAACGCACGGGAGTCGCTGCGCATCCGGCGCGAGACGGGCGACCTGCACGGCCAGGGCGAGGTCCTGGACCTCATGGCCCGGATCCACCGGTTCTACCGGCGCTACCGCTCCGCGCTGGACCTCGTCACCGAGGCACTGGCCCTGCGCCGCGAGATCGGCGACCGGCACGGCGAGGGCGACTGCCTGAACACCATGGCACGGCTGATGCGACGGACCGGCGACCTGGACCAGGCACGCTCCTACGCTCGGCGGGCACTCACCGTACGCGAGGAGATCGGCGACCGGCGCGGCACCGCCGACACGCTCGACAACATCTCCCGCATCCACGGCCAGGCCGGCGAACACGAGCAGGCCCGCCACCACGCACTGGGCGCACTGGAGATCCAGACCGACGTCGGCGACGAGTGGGGACGGGGCCTGAGCCTGCTCCAGCTCGGGAGGATCCACTGGGCGCTGTCCCTGCGGGACCCGGCGAGGGAGTACTTCGCCCAGGCGATGACGGCCTGCGAGCGGACCGGAAACGGGGAGGGCGCGGCGGAGGCCCGGCAGTGCCTGACCTCCATGACGGACCGCGTGACGCCGCCGCGGACGGCCACCTGTGCCGGCGGTACCGCCGAGTTCCCCGCACGAAAACGACGACAACGGAGGTGAGCCACGTGCTCGACAACTGGCGACGGCGCGGCGTGGTCCCCACGGCCCGCCACGATCTGACCATCACCCGGGTACGGCCGCTGGACACCCTGCACCGGCCGGCCTGGTCCTCGCTGAACTGCTCGGTCCTCTACACCGACGTGGCGGGCTTCAGCGCCCCCGTACGGACCGAGGCCGACCGGCAGGTGGTCCGCGACCGCCTCTATGACCTGCTACGCGGCGCTTTCGCGGACTCGGGCGTGTCGTGGGCCGCCTGCTACCACGAGGACCGGGGCGACGGCGCCCTGGTGATCGTCCCCCCGGAGGTCCCGACACGGGCGGTGGCCGACCCCCTGCTCGCGCTGCTGGCGGCCGAGCTGCGCCGCCACAACCGGCGGGCCGCCGCACCGGTACGGATCCAGCTCCGCGCCGCCCTGCACGTGGGCCCGGTGTCCCGCGACGCGGAGGGCCTGAACGGAGACGCCATCATCCACACGGCCCGCATGCTGGACGCACCCCCACTGCGCGAGGCCCTGCGAGCCGCGGAGGCCGACCTTGCGTTCATGGCCTCGGCCCACGTGTACGAAACCGCCCTCAGAAGCGACGCGGGCCTGCTCGACCCGGCGACGTTCACCCAGGTGAGCTTCCGGGTGAAGGAGTCCCAGATCACCGCCTGGATGCACGTGGCAGGCTCACGCCCCGGCACGGCCGTCGCCGAGGCCGCCCCGCCACCGGACACCGGCCGCCCGCCGTCTCCCATCACCCACTTCCACGACCAGGTCAACGTCGACGGCGACTTCGTCATCGGCACCAAGTTCGTCGACCGCGCCCGGCCACCAGTGAACCGGACATAGCACTACAAGGTTTGACGAAGGACAGTCAAGGCGCACATAGTTAGCTGGATCGGTCAGATGCGCATGGCGCGCCGTGTCCTATGGGCTGGTGAGGCGTGGCAGTCAATCGAGGGCCGTCCGGCACAGAGTGGCCGGCCACTCTCGATGTCGGCGCTCTCCTCGCGACCGGATGGCGACCGACCCCGTTCCGTGAGTTCGTCGTCAAGATCCACAGCCGGTGCGACCTGGCCTGCGACTACTGCTACATGTACGAGATGGCGGACCAGCGGTGGCGGGATCAGCCGTATCGGATGTCACCGGAGATCGTCGACCGGGTCGCCGCGCGGATCGGTGAGCACGTACAGGCCCACGACCTGCCCTCGGTCGAGCTCGTCCTGCACGGCGGAGAGCCGCTGCTGGCCGGTCCCGACCTGATCGCTCACGCGGTGCGGTCGGTCCGGCGAGCCGCCGGACCGGCCGTCGAGACCGGCGTCTCCATCCAGACGAACGGGGTACGCCTCGGCGCCTATCTGGACCTGTTCGACGCGCTCGACGTACGGGTCGGCGTCAGCATCGACGGCGACGTCTCGGCGCACGACCGGCACCGTCGTCACGCCAACGGCCGCGGCAGCCACGACGCGGTCGCGCGGGCACTCGACGCGCTCGGGTCGGCACGCCATCGGCACCTGTTCGGCGGCCTGCTGTGCACGGTCGACGTCGCCAACCCGCCGGTCGCCACGTACGAGGCCCTGCTGAGCCACGCCCCGCCGAAGATCGACTTTCTCCTCCCCCACGGCAACTGGTCCGCACCGCCGCCGGACCGCGAACCGGGCTCGGCCGAGACGCCGTACGCGGACTGGCTGATCGCCGTCTTCGACCGCTGGTACCGCGCACCGCGCCAGGACACCGAGATCCGGCTGTTCAGCGAGATCATCCAGCTGCTGCTGGGCGGCACGTCGTCCAGCGAGGCGGTGGGCCTGTCACCGGTCGGCGTGGTCGTGGTCGAGACCGACGGCGGCATCGAACAGTCCGACATGCTGAAGTCCGCCTACGACGGCGCGTCAGTGACCGGCCTGCACGTCCTGCGGAACTCCTTCGACGACGCACTGGCCCTGCCGTCGATCGCGGCGCGCCAGATGGGCGAGCTCGCCCTTTCCTCCGAGTGCCGCGCCTGCGGGTTACGCCGCGTCTGCGGCGGCGGGCTCTATCCGCATCGGTACCGCGCCGGCGACGGCTTCGCCAACCCCTCGGTCTACTGCCCCGACCTGTTCCGTCTCATCACCCATATCCGGCATGAGATCGCCGCCGACCTCGAAGGCCGCCGCGACACCGTGTCCCCAGAAGGGCGGCGATGAACCTCCGACCGCATCGGCTGTCTCGTGAGATGTTCGCCGCGCTGGCCGCGGGTGGAGGGGGGAAGTCCGCCGTCGCCGCGTTGGCGGACGTGGAGTACAGCAAGCGGCTGCTGCTGTTGCGCGGTGTCGTGGAACGGTCCGCGCGCTCCGGGCATCCGGCGGCGGCCGAGGCGGCCCGCGGCTTCCAGGTACTCAGCGACCTCCAGGAGAAGGCTCCCGCCGCGGTCGACACGGTGCTCCGTTACCCGTCCACCGGCGCGTGGGCGCAGCGTACGGTCCGCGGCCTGCTCTCCCACGGGGAGACCCGTTCACCGGGAGCCACGCCCGGCCGGCTGGAGGCCCTGGCCGCCGCGGCGGCGATTCGCGCGGGCGTACGGATCGCGGTCGGGGTGACCATCGAGGACGGCCCTCTGTCACTGCCGTCCCTCGGCACCGCGGATCTCCCGCCCGGCCGCGCGGTGGTCCACGTGGGCGGCGACGGCGCCGAGATCACCACCGGGGCACGGACGGTGCGGGTCCCGGCGGACCCTCACACCGACGCACCGGGCTGGCGCGGTCTGCGGCGGCTGACCGCCCGGTCCTGCGGCCGGCGGCTCGACCTGCTCATCGACGACCTCGATCCCTACCGCATGCCGACGATGGACAACGTCACGGACCGCCTCGACGCGCGGGAGATACGCGCGTGGGCCGGGGCGTTCGGGCCGGCTTGGGAGATGCTGGTCCGGAACCACGCGACGGCCGCCGGAGAGATCGGCGCCGGACTGCGCGTGCTGACGCCCCTGGCACCCCCCGGCCACGGCCAGGTCAGCGCCTCCGCACGCGACACGATCGGTTGCGCGGCGATGTCCACTCCGCCCAGCGCCCGTGCGATGGCGGTGACCCTCGCGCACGAGATCCAGCATGGCAAGCTCGCGATGCTCCTGGAGCTGGTCGACCTGACCAGGCCCGACGACGGCAGCCGCTACTACACGTCGTGGCGGGACGATCCCCGCCCAGCGAGCGGCCTGCTCCAGGGTGCGTACGCCTACGTCGGCGTGACGGGCTTCTGGCTGCACCAGCGCGCACACGAGACCGGCACGGCGGCGATGGAGGCCCACGCCGAGTTCGCCCGATGGCGGGCGGCCGCGCATCTGGTCACCCGCACGTTGCTGAGCTGCGGACGGCTGACGGAGGAGGGGACGGACTTCGTCACCGGGATGCGGCGCACCTTGCGCGGCTGGGCGGACGAACAGGTGCCCGCGGCCGCGACGGCGCTCGCCCGGCGGGACGAGGAGGACCACCGCGCGCGCTGGCGGCACCGCAACGGCGAGATCCGGCTGCCCTTCGCCGCCGGGCTGCCCTGAGCCCGGTCAGATCGGCGGAGGGTCGAAGTCGAAGTCGAGGTGCCGGCCTTCCCGCGCGACCTTGGTGTCGGGGTGGTCGTCACCGAGCACGTCGTCGTACGCGGGGTAGGTCTTGTCGGCCAGGTCCGCGGCCTCGGCCGCCGCGCCGACGGCACGCAGGTCGATGATGAGGTTGGCCGCGCACCCCAGGGTGAGGGGGTGCCGTTCGCCCAGGACCGTGCGGGTGCGGGTCAGCGTGTCCTCGCCGAGCTCGCGTGCCTCTTCGAACTTGCCCAGCGCGGCCCGGTCGCTCGCGAGGTTGGTGGCGACGGTCAGCGCGTAGTGGTGGTCACGGGTGAGCTTCGCGTCGAGGCCGGTGAGGCACGTGGTGTTCAGCTCGTGCGCGCGTTCGGCCTCACCGGTGACCCGGTAGAGCAGCGCGAGGTTGCCCATGCAGCACAGGTAGAAGGGGTGCTGCTCGCCGTACACGTCCGGGTAGCGCCTCATCGTGTCGTCCGCGAGGGCGAGCGCCTCGTCGAACCTCGCGAGCACGCGATAGACGTTGGACAGCCCCATGGCCGCGGCGAGCGTGTCCGGGTTGTTACGGCCGAACAGCCGGGTGCAGCGCTCGAACACGTCCCGCGCCATCTCCAGCGCCTCGTCGTAGGCCGCCGTGCGGCGCATCGCGATGGCGAGGTCCTTGCTGGTGCGTAGCGTCCAGTGGTTCTCGACTCCCAGCTCCTGGCGGCCGAACTCCAGTGCCTCCTCGCCCAGGTCACGGGCCGTCGCGTACGCACCACTCTGGCGGACCACCCGGGCCAGGCCACACCACGACGCCAGTTCGTCGGTCTTGTTGACGCCACTGGTGCTAGGCGCCTGGCGCTGCTGGTTGAAGGCCACCAGGTGGAGCTGGCGGGACTCCTCATACTTGCTGAGCAGGCCGTAGTCGAGAGCGAGGTTGTTGACCATGCGCAACGTGCGCGGGTCGTCCTCGCCGAGCCGCGCCACGTGCTGGTCTCGTGCCAGCTCGTCGTGGTCCCTGGCCTCGGCGAATCTGCCGAGCGCGCGGAGATCGCCGCCGAGGCCACCCAGGAAGGTCAGAACATTGGGGTCGTCGTTACCGAACGCCTGCCGAGCGCGGTCGAGCACCGACCTGTCGATCTCGGCGGCCTCGTTGTACTGCCCCACATCGCGGAGCACGTCGGCGAGGAACCGCTGTGCCTGTAGAACACGGAGGTCGTGGTCCGCACCCGGCTCGCGCTTCCACTGTTCGATGAACGTCTCGACAAACGTCCGGGCATAGTCCCAGTTGCCGGACCGATAGAGGTAGCGAACCATGTTGAGGGCGAAGTCCCTCACCTCTGGATCGGTGCTCTCCGCCACGCGTGCCGGAAGCACGTGGGCGATCAACTCGTTGAACCCCAACCAATGGGCCTCGTCGTTCGGGTCCTCGGGGGCGTTCTTGGCGAGCAGCATCTGCACTTCTCGGCGGAAGAGGTCCCCCTCCGCCTCCTCAAGCCCCTCACGAAGGAGTGCCTGCACCAGCCGGTGTACCTGGATGGTGCGGCTGGGCAGGTCGACTCGCGCAAGCGCGAACCGGCCGAGCTCCCGGATGGCCCGCATGAGCAGAATCGGATCCGCAAGAACGGTGCCGAGCAATGGTCTGGTCCCCTGCCCGAAACGCCGGAACATGTCGCGGGGGATCGGCTCCGCTCCGAAGAAGGCACAACAACGCAGCAGCTCGACGGCCTCTGGAAGCTTGTCTCCCAACGCGGACACCGAGAGCGACCACGCCGCCGTCATCGAATGGGGGTACTCCGACGGCTTGCTTTCGGCCATCAGCTCCGCTGTGCGCTTCCTCAGCAGGTCGAGGTAGTCATCGACCGAGACACCGGTCTCCGCCTGCAGCGCGCCGGCCTGCTCGAGCGCCAGCGGAAGATCGCCGAGTTCGGTGGCCAGACGATGAGCGTCCGTATCGCTCATCGTCGCCGACACCCGGCGCTGCAGGAACGCGACGCTCTCTTCGCGCCTGAACACGTCGACCTGGAGCGTGTCGACCACGCCCTGCCACAAGTGGTTTCGTGAGGTGATCAGCACATGACCAGTGACGTCGGGATCGCCCTCCGGCAGCAATCCCTCAAGGTCCTCCGGCTCACCGACGTTGTCATAGATCAGCAACCAGCGGTCGAATGGCTCGCCCTTACGCAGAGCTTCCAGCACCGCGTCGGCTGCCTCGCCGATGCCGGTAGCTGTGGCGGACGGAAGGTCGAGGTAAGGCGCCAGACCCGCTAGGGAAGGCCGTACCAGCATCGGCTGATCGGCTGGCACCCACCACACGAGCTGGTACTCCGACTGGTAACGATGGGCGTACTCGGTGACCAGCTGAGTCTTTCCAACGCCGCCCATGCCCTGGAGCGCGTGAGAGGTGATCTTCAGCGAGTTCCCAGCGTCGGGGTCGCGAGGAGCCACGTCGCCAAGAAGGGGTAGAACCGCCGTCTTCGTCCGGATCCTGTCATGGAGTTGCCTGAGCAGGTCGTCCCGGCCGGTGAAGTTGATGTTACGGCCCGGCACCTTGCGACCCCAGACCTCAGGAGCCGCTCCCCAACCGGGCTCTTGCGAACTCGTCACCGCGCGCCTTCCACCGGGCCAACAATTTTAGCGAACATCCTAGGGATGTTTCCTTGCCACCGCGACGACCGACAAACCTCCCACCAAACCGCCACGTGCCACATAAATCCCTGAAACAGCACGTGCAACCACTAATGCGTCAATAACTCCACCTGGCCCGGTTCGCTGGGCACCGAAGGAAGGATCACCATCACCTAACGAACGGAGTTTTACCTGCGCAGGTATGCATTGGCACGGTCCGACAGGCGATGCTGTGCAGATGGATCGCCAGCGGCCTCGGCCTGATCCGGCCAGGTTCCCCCGTCGTACAGAGGGGAAGGTATTGGATGGGTGCACCACACACGGTCAGAGGAAGCACATGTACAAGGACCCTGACGCACTCGAGGGCTGGTTGGCGAATCTGGCCAAAGTGTCCCTTCGCGAAGTTGCCCGCGACCCCTCGCTCCGCCCCGTCCTCAAGCATGCGGTCGAACGCATACTTGAGGACGAGCTTGGAGACGCTCAGGCTGGGTTCCAGAACCGGATCTGATCCGCGATGCGGGTACCACGATGCGACGTCCACCGAATCAGATTCGATACGACGGGATAGCGGGGGGGCGTCTCGTCGCAAGGCATACACCGGGTCCGTCCGCCAGATGGGGCGGGGGGAGCTGGCAAGGTGGCGGCAGTCCGCCGCAACGGTCGCGGCATCCGCCGAAAGCTGGCTAGGATTTGCCGGTCGTCACCGCCGAGCCTGGGCCCTATACGTGGATTTCTCCGACCATATTCTCAGGGCGAGCCACCTTGCTGGCCGCCCTGATACCCATGAAGCGTCGGCCGACGGCTCGCCAGCCGGTGAATACGCTTGTTCCGACCCCGGCTCCCACACTCGCTCGCGACATCGGACGGGATCGCCCTCATGACGGTCACCACCCTGACCAATGGCGTGGACCGAGTTCCGTATGTCGGCGTTCGTCCTTTTAGAGCGGAAGAGAACGCCCAATTCCACGGCCGCGATCGCGAGGGCTCCGAAGTCGCGGCCCTATGGCGCGGTAATCCGCTGACTCTGCTCACCGGCGCGGCCGGCACCGGCAAAACGTCCTTGATCAGCGCCGATCTGCTGACGCGTGCCGGATCCGTCGGAGAGGTCCTGCCCATCGGGCGTCTCGTGCGGCCCACGTCCGGGCCGATCGCGGCTCTGCCCGCGCACAACCCGTACTCCCTCGCGCTCCTCGCGTCGTGGTTCCCGGCCGAATACGTCAGCACGCTCGCGGGCCGTACGCTCGCCGACCTCGTCCGGCGCCGCTATCCCCAGACGGCCCAGTCCGGCGGACGGCCCGCGTTCGCCGTGGTCGACCAGGCCGAGCAGCTGTTCGACGCGGTCGCCCGGCAGGCCGAACGCTCGGCGTTCCTCGCGGAGCTGACCGAGGCGCTGAACCGGCTCCCCGGCCTGCGGCTGCTGGTCGCGGTGCGGGACGGGCACGCCGACGGATACCGCCTGGCGGACCCCGCCGTCTTCACCCTGCGGCCGTTCGACCGTGAGTCCGCGACCGAGGCGATACGGCGGCCCGCGCTGGCGGCCGGGCGGCCCTTCGAGGCCGGCGCCGCCGACGTGGTCGTCTCGGGGGTGAACGGTGCCACGGCGACCGCCGTCGAGCCCGTCCTCCTGCAGGTCGGCTGCTCGCGCCTGTGGTCCTCACTCCCCCGTGCGACACCGCTCATCGGCCGCGACGACGTGACGAGGTATGCCGACTTCGACCGCTGGCTGGCCGACTTCTGTGGTGCGGCGGTGGCGCGGACCGCCATGGACCACGACGTCGATGCCGGGCTCCTCATCTCCTGGCTGCGGCGTACGTCCGGCCTCACCCTGCGGTCCGCCCTCGACGCCGGCATCCCCGCGAGGGCGTTGCGCGCTCTGGAGGACCGCCACGTCCTGAAGGCCGGGGACGACGGCTACCGGCTCCAGCACGAACGGCTGGCGGGCCCGCTCCGCGGACTTCGCGTCTCCGACCTCGGCCCGCCACTCGCCACGACCGGGGCCGAGCAGCTCATGCTGACCACGCAGGCGCTCGGCGACGACGACTTCGACCAGGCACGGCGCCATGCCGAAGAAGCCCTGCGGCTCAGCGGCGACGACCTGCGGGCCCGTGCCCAGGCGGAGTCGGCCCTCGGCGACATCGCCTTCCTGCGCGGCGACCACGAGGCCGCCGAGTCCCACTACGAGACGGCCGCGGAGTTCTCCGAGACCTTCGCCGACCCGCAGGTCGTCAGCAGACTGCTGACGGCCGTCGGCCGCACCCTGCTGGCCCAGGAACGCGAGGCCGAGGCGGTGAACCGCCTCCGGGCCGCGGTACGACGGCAACCCGGCGACCTGACCTTCCAGATCGAGCTCGGCCGTGCCCTGTCGCGCAGCGGGCAACTGCGCACCGCGGTGGCCGTGCTCAGCGACGTACTCGCCGTCAACGGCGACACGCCCGACGCGCTGCAGGCGCGCGGCGAGCTGTTCGCCGATCTCGGCCAGGCCACCGAGGCCCTGCGCGACCTCGACCGCGTACGGTCCTCCGGGCGGCCGGTCGCCCGCGCCGCCCGTGCCCTGGCGCTCGCGACGCTGCGGGACCACTCCGCGGCGCATGCCGAGATCGACGCCGCCCTCGCCGACGCGCCCGGCAACGGGCCGGTGCTGTTGTACGCCGCGCGTGCCCTGGAGTTGGAGGGCGACCGCGCCGCCGCGACCGAGCTCGCGCACCGGGCCGGTGCGGCCACCGACCCGCCACTCTCGCGCCCGCAGCGGGCCGAGGTTCAGCGCCTGCTGCGTCCCGACCCGGACGCCCCGCCGGGCTGAGCCGTACGGGCCTGGGCCTCGAACCCGTCCAGGGCCTTTTCGAACTCCGCCAGGTCGGGCTTTTCCTGGAGCACGCCACGCGAGGTGTCGTCGCGGTCCATCAAGGCGGTCTCCGCGACGAACCCGGCCAGTTCGTCCGCCTCTCGGGCAAGGTCACGGCCGGCGGTCACGAGCGCGTCGCCTGCCAGCAGCGCCAGCTCAGAGGCGTGCTGGTTGACGATCGCGGCCTGTTCCTGGATGGCCGACAGCCGGACGTCCATGTCCGTGCACCGGCCGATCTTCGCGGTGACCACGATCTGCAGTCGCAGTTTTCTCGCCGCGGCCATGAGATCGGCGCACGTGCGGTCGTGTGCGCGCACGCGCTCCTCGGCCATCAGGCGTTCGTTCTTCCGGCGTTCGTTGCGCGCGCCGATCCCCTGCGTCATGCCGATTCCGCCGAGAGCGGCCAGCACCGAACCCAGCGTGGTGACGAGACTGGCCGCCACGGAGACCTCTGGCATATCCGGAGTCTGTCATCAAATCCTGACGAGGCGAGACGCCATTTGTCACATTGGCCGCATGGGCCCGAGGTCAGGAGACGCGCGCCGCCTTGAGTTTTGCGGCGTTCTCCTGGGCCTCGGCGAGGCGTTCCGCGCCGGCGCCGGCGCCGAGGATCTGGCCGATCTGGTCGACCTCGATGGTCCTGCCGCCGGCGCCCCAGCTCCCCTCCGGGATCTCGACGATCACGGTGTAGAGCCGCAGCAGGTACGCGGGCGAGATCCGCAGGTCGCCTCGCATGACCTCCGAGCCGTCGTCGCCGAGTACCTCGACGAAGGACCGGGCGACCGCGGCCTGCAGGGCGTCGCGGTGTGCCTGGTCGAAGAAGGCGGCGGCCACCAGGGCCTCGACGATCCAGAAGACCTTGTCCGGATGCCGGGTCAGGGGCCTGCCGCCGGGGAAGCAGTTGTGCAGGGCGATCTCGTCGAACACGACCGGTGTGGCGTCGATGCTGTTCTCGGTCACCGGATCGAGCTCCTGCGCCATCACGCCATAGGCGAGCGACGCGGCCAGCTTTTCCTTCTGGTCGGCGGTGAACGCACCTGCGGGATGGGTGATGCGAAGGAAAGGCATCATCGGCTCCTTTCGTGTGCACTGTTCAGCAACGCTGAAGTGACGAAAGGGAGGCGCATCCACCAGCCTAGACGGCGGGTTCGGCTAGGCGGTCAGCAGGCTCGGGCGCAGGTGGGCGGTCTCGTTGACGCTCTGCAGGCTCCAGCGGCCGGCCGAAAGGCGCACCCGGGTGATGGACGCGTGCGCGGGCCGGACGAAATAGTCCCGGTCGAGCGCGAGGGTGTCGGCCAGGTGGGCGTTGATGACGCCGCTGTGGCAAACGACGGCCACCGTGCCGCCGGTCCGCCCGGCGGTGACCTCGCCGATCGCGCGGCGCACGCGGGCGCGGAAGGCCGGGTCGAGTCCGGGCTGGACCAGGGACTCCCACCGGCCGTCGCAGGCGAACCGGGCGGCGGCGGCCCGCCAGGCCCGCTCCTCGGACGTGCCGTCGGCCTCCCGGTACACCGCGACCTCTCGCAGGTCGCGTACGGTCCGCACCGGGGCGCCGAGCATGCCGCCGAGGATCCGCGCGGTCTCCTCGGCGCGTACCAGGTCGCTGCCGTAGATCGCGTCGACCCCGTCCAGCGCTTCCGCCACGGCCTCGGCCTGCCGGCGGCCGAGCGGGCTGAGCGGCGGGTCCAGCGACTCCTCCGGGCGGCGCTCGCCCTCCGGCAGGGGCTGGCCGTGCCGGATGAGGATCAGCTCCAGCTGATCCGATCCCCAGGACGTCGCAGCGGCGATCGCCTCGTCGATGATGCCGGTGATCGTGGCGGGATCGGCGTGCGGCATGTCGTCTCCTAGTGGTGGATGCCGGCCGGCTTCGTGGGGCCACCGTCGTAGGGCCAGTTCAGCCGGTACGCGTGCCGCGCCATCCGTTCGAGGGCGGCCAGCCGGTCCGGGGACGCGTAAAGGTGCAGGTCGGCCAGGGACTCACCCGGGGCGAGAAACGTCCGCAGCCAGTCGGTACGCGGTGGTTCCGCAGGCCGGCCCCAGGTGCACCAGTCCTCCGGCGAGCCGACGAACTCGTGCCGTTCCTCGTCGCGGCGAGCGGTGATCGCGATCGGTGAGGCGCGGTGGTACTTCTCCTCCCCCGGATGCGCGTCCACACGGCCGTGCGTCCCGGAGACCTCGGTGGTCAGGTTGAACACCACGGCGGGGCCGTCCAGCACGTAGGTCACGTGCCAGATGTCGAACGGCACGACCATGACGTCGCCCGGCCCGCAGATCTGTTCGTACAGGAACGCGCGTCCGTCACCGGTGCGGCCGCCCACCAGCATGAGCACCCGGCCGGTCAGCGTCTGGAATATCTCCAGCTGCCCGGGGAGGTTCCAGTGCCCGGTCGAGCGGAACGGCTCGCCGCCGGGCAGGATTCCCGGCTGGTACACGACGAGGTCGGCGAACAGATGGTCACGGCTCTGCGCCCGGTCATGGGCGGGCGTGCCCGCGGTGACGCAGCGCCCGCTGTTCTTCCGCCTGGGCGGCAGGAAGTCGCGGAAGGCGTGATAGAGCACCGGGTCGTACCCCTGGCCGTGCCGCGCGGTCACCGCCGCGACGTCGGCGAAGTAGGCGTCGGTACCCAGCAGGTCCGACAGGCTGCGGTACGCCGGGGCGCACCGCTCGCCGTCGACCGCCACCTCGCCGCCGGGTCCCGTCGTGATGCCGGGAACGCCCAGCGCCAGCGGGCCACCGC
Source organism: Actinoallomurus bryophytorum (assembly GCF_006716425.1). Taxonomy (NCBI): domain Bacteria; kingdom Bacillati; phylum Actinomycetota; class Actinomycetes; order Streptosporangiales; family Thermomonosporaceae; genus Actinoallomurus; species Actinoallomurus bryophytorum. The sequence continues at coordinate 4,929,236 of NZ_VFOZ01000001.1, read as the reverse complement.
CGGTCACCTCGCCACCGGCGGCGCCGATGATCTCGCGTTGACGCAGGTGCCGGCGTACCAGCTGTGTCATCGATCGCCGATGAGCGGTCATGGTCTCCATGGCGGGCTCAGAGGGCGGTCAGCCGTGCCAGCCAGCCGGTCGCGTTCTGGCCGAGCAGCGACTCGCGCCCCGCGACCTGTTCGGCCGACACCCCGGCGCCGTTCATCGCGTCGAGCATGGTCTGGGCGGTGCCCTCGACGTCGAAGGGCTCGACGGGCGTCACGTGCCCGGCCAGCTCCTCGTACGCGCCGGCGTTCACCGACAGCAGCAGCGGCGCCTGTTCGCCGAGGTAGAGCGCCTCCTTGGCGACCAGGTTCATCCCGTCCAGCGTGGGGTTGACGAGGGTCAGGTCCGCGCCGGACAGCGCGGCCACGACGCAGTTGCGGGTGGTCGCGAGGTCGGGATAGACGAGCGAGACGGCCGGTCTGGCGGGCAGGCCGAACCTGTCGTTGATGCGGTTCACGATCTTCTCGCACTTGCGCTGCAGGTCCCGGCTGCGCTCGGTGGTACGGCTGGGCGGGGTCGCCACCGCACAGAACCACCACTCGTCGGCCAGTCCGGGCTTGCGCTCCAGCAGGCTCTCGTACGCGGCGAAGCCGCGCGGCAGGTTCTTCCACAGGTCGATGCGGTCGGCCCGGACGATCATCTGGCGGCCCTCCGAGAGCCCGTGCAGGTGCTCCCGCCACAGGGCGGTGTCCGGTTCGCCGCGTATCCGCTCCACGGTCGCGATGTCGAGGGGGAACGGCGCGACGGCGATCCGGGTCTCGTGCCCTTCGAAGACCACACGATGGTCCTCGACCTCGCAGCCGGGCAGGAACCGCGCGCAGCAGGCCTGGAACGCCCGTGCCCACCGGGTGCTGTGGAAGCCGGCCACGTCACAGCGCAGCAGGGAGGTGAGGATCCGGTCGCGGATGCGCGCGGGCAGCAGGCCGAAGTAGTCGGGGTCGCACCACGGCAGCCCGTGGAAGAAGGCGACCTGCCCGCCGCCCTCCGGGCGTGGGCCCAGCATCTCCGGGACCAGGAACAGGTGGTAGTCGTTGATCAGGACGAGCTCGTCCGGCGAGTGCGTCATCAGGGTCGCCAGCCGGTCGGCGTAGGCACGGTTCACCGTCTCGTAGCCGTCCCATGCCGCCGCGAACCGCCGGTCGAACATCGGCTCGCGCACGGTGTCGAACAGGTAGTGGAACAGCCACAGCATCAGCCGGATGCCGATCTCGGTGTAGTGCTGCTCGATCACCGGCTTGGGCTGGCGCACCTGGTGCAGCCGTACCCCATCGGGCAGCGAGGTCACCTCGACCGGCTCGCCGGCATCCGCGGCGCGGTCGTCCGGCGCACCATACGTGGGGGCGGTGCACACCCAGTCGCCCCCGTTCTCGCCAAGCAGCGTGACCAGCAGCGGAACCAGCCCACCGGGCGAGCGCGGCAGCAGGCCGACTCCGTCCTGCCACCGGGGCGCGCTGTTGCTGCAAATGATCAATCTCATGCGCTGTCCATCCTCTGGTCTCCGCCGGACTCGCGGCGGGATCGATGCTCCTGAAGGCCGATGAGGTCGTCCGCGACGGCATCCGGCACCTCATCGTCGAAACGGGACACGCGCCCATACCGGGCTGCCAGCAGACTGGACACCGCCATCACCAGGCCGAACGCGACGTACATGAACCCGAGGCCCCGTCCCTGGCCGGTGCCGACCACCGCGCCGGCGGTACCGGCCAGCCGGCCGTCGGGGGCGAGCCACGGCCCGAAGAGGTGGGCCCACAGCGGGACCAGCACGGCGAAACCGATCGGGATCGTCGACCACGAGATCACCTGGTTGACCGCGAAGACCCGGCCCTGGAACCGCTGCGCCACCTTGACCTGGACGATCGTGGAGTACGTGCCGCGCACGATCGCCAGGCAGAACAGCATCCCGGCGAGGCCGATGGCGACGACGACCAGCGAGGGACGCAGCCCCATCAGCACGCCGAAGCCGCCCTGGACCGCGGTGCCGAGCACGACCACCCGCATCCGGCGGCGTACCGGCCCACCCCAGATCACCATGGCCAGCCCGCCGAGCGCCGCGCCCGCACCGCCCGAGACGATGACCGGGCCGACCGAGGACAGGCCGGCGAAGGAGAGCACCAGGGGGGAGACGGCGACGAGCATGGCGGACAGGAAGAGCGTCTGCGCCGCGAAGTAGGCGAGCATCGCGCGGAAGCCCGGTCGGTCCAGCGCGTAGCGCAGGCCACCGAGGATCTCGGTGCCGAGGGGCTCACGCCGCCGCAGGGGCAGCGCTCCCGGGAAGCGCACGGCCAGCACCACGACGACGGCCACGGCGAAGCTCACCAGGTCGATCGCGAGTATCCCGCCCAGGCCGACCGCGGCCATCAGGCCGACGGCGAACAGCGGGGCGGCGAACTGGGCGATGCCGGTGAACATCTCCACCACGCCGTTGGCGTGCCCGAGATAGCGCTTGGGCACGAGCTGCGGCACCGCCGAGGCGTACGCGAGCCGCTGGAAGGTCAGCGCCACCGACAGCCAGGCGACCAGGGCGTACACGAAACCGATGCGCAGCGAGCCGGTCCCGTACAGCAGGGCCACGGTGCCCACGGCGGCGCCGGACGACGCGTCGCCGGCGAGCATGACGAGCCGCCGCCGTGACCGGTCGACGACGGCGCCTGCCAGCGGCGCGGCCAGTACCCCGGGCATGATGGCCAGGACGGACAGGATGGCGTACTGGGTCAGCGAGCCGACCTTCAGATAGGTCCACAGCGGGATGGCGAACTCCGTCACCGCCGAGCCCGCGATCGAGACCAGCTGGCCGAGCGAGATCGCCAGGAACCGCGCCATGCCGGGCTGAACACCGGATTCCGGCTCGGCTGCTTCCGGCGCCGTCACCGGAGCGCCGTCGGACACGCCCGCGACCCACCACCGGGTGTGCGCGGACGGGCTCGGGCTCAGGGTGCCGCCGGCCAGTGCCGTGTGGGTGCCGGCGATGATCTCGGCGAGCTCGCCGGCCCGGTGCTTGAGGAAGAAGTGACCGGCCTCCGGCAGCACCACCAGAGCCGCACGGTCGGCAAGGAAGTGCCACTCGCGGTAGCGCTCCTCGGCGAACTCGGTGACCGGGTCGCGTTCGCCGACGACCGAGATGACCGGGCAGCGCAGCCGGGCGCGCCCGCCGTCCTGCCAGGTGCTGTAGTAGGCCTCGGCGGCGTCCCCGTCGTGCCGGATGTTGCGGGCGATGAAGGCGATCTGGTCGGCGTCGAGGCCGCCGAGGTCCGCGCCCATCGAGGTCAGCCAGTTCACGGTGGCCCGGTCGCTGCGCAGCGACTCCCGGCCGGCGATCCGGATGAGCCGGTCGAGTACCCGGCCGCGCGGGCGCGCGAACGGATAGGTGGCGCCCAGGTAGAGCGCGGCCGGCTCCCGGCCGGCCTCCTGGAGCCGCAGCGCGATCTCCACCGCCAGCGCGCCGCCGACGCCGCAGTGCCCGTACAGCACCACCGGTCCGGGTACACGCTCCTGGATCTCGGCGACGCACGCGGCGGCGACCTCGGCCAGCGGCCGCGTCTCCTCCAGCCGGCCCAGGTCATGGCCGGGTATCGCGACCGAGTACAGCGAGCAGTCCGGGCCGATCGCCTCCGCCAGCGGCCGGTACACGATCGCGCTGCCGCCCCCGTAAGGGACGCAGACCAGGGACATCCGGCTCGTGCTCGCCGGCGGGGTCAGCTCGTGCAGCAGCCCCGCGTGCTCCGGCGCTTCGGCCGTACCCTCCGCGAGCCCGGCGAGGCGCCGGACCGTCCGGTGCTGGAACAGGTCCATGACGCTGATCGGCCGGGCGTCCGGCGGCAGCACGCCGCGCTGGCGGGCGACCACGCGTGCGGCCAGCAGCGAGTGACCGCCGAGGTCGAAGAAGTCGTCCGTGGCGCCCACCCGCGCGACGCCGAGGGCCTCTCTCCAGATCTCCGCCAGCGCGACCTCCACCGGCCCTTCGGGATCGGGTGAGTCCGGCGGCTCCGGGCGTTCGGCCGCATGTGGCCGTGCCACTGCGCGCGCCGGAGTCGGGGCGACGCCGAGCTCGGACAGCAGCGTGTCCGGGTCGGCGCAGCCCGCGGTCAGCACCTGCTCCAGGTCCGTGGCCAGCTCACGTACGGTCGCGGCCTCGAACAGGTCGGCGTTGTAGACGAACTCCGCCTGCGCTCCGTCCCGCCCCCAGGTGACCTCGAGCGCCAGGTCCACCTGAGCCGTGCGGTGGTCCAGCTCGTACGGGCCGACTTCCATGCCTTCGAGGGCAAGGTCGGCCACGCTCGCCGGGTCCAGCCGGAACATCGCCTGGAACACCGGCGTACGGCTCAGGTCGCGGGGCAGGTCGAGCTCGCCGACCAGCCGGTCGAAGGGCGCACCGGCGCTCGAATAGGCCGCCAGCGCGGTGGCGCGTGTGCGCGCGACCAGGTCGCCGAAGGACGGGTCGCCGGAAAGGTCGCCCCGCAGCGCGAGCGTGTTGACGAACAGGCCGATGAGGGGTTCCAGCTCGACCTCGTCGCGTACCGAGACGGGCGTGCCCACACAGATGTCGTCCAGGCCGCTGTGGCGTGCCAGCACCGCCTGGTAGGCGGCCAGGACGGTCATGAACAGCGTCACGCGCCGCGTCCTGGCGAACCGCGTCACCTGCTCGCACAGTCCGGCCGGAAGACGGTGTCGCACCGTGGCGCCCCGCGACGTGCGTACCGGGGGCCGTGGCCGTGCGCCGCGCAGGTCCAGCGCCGGCACTCCCGCCAGCTGACCGCGCCAGTAGCCGAGCGCGGTGTCCGGACCGCCGGCATCGCGGCGCTGCCACAGCGCGTAGTCGGCGTACTGGATCGGCAGTGCCGGCAGCCCCGGCTCGCTCGCGGCCCGGTAGAGGGCGCTCAGCTCGTCGCACATGAGCCCGAGCGACCAGCCGTCGGCCACGATGTGGTGGACGACCAGGCACAGCACGTGCTCGCCGTCGCCGAGGCGCACCAGGGTGGCCCGCAGCAGCGGCCCCCGCGCCAGGTCGAACGGCGTCTCGATCCGCTCGACGAGCAGGTCGCGGACCCGTCCTTCTTCGCGGTGCTCGACAGGCAGGGCCACCGGCGCGGGCGGGTCGATCACCTGGACCGGGACGCCGTCCGTGGCGGGAAACCGGGTGCGCAGGCTCTCGTGCCGCGCGACCAGGTCCGACAGCGCGTGGGCGAGCAGGTCCGTGGCCAGCGGGCCGTGGATGCGCCGGGCGACGAACACGTGGTACGCGGTGTCGGAGGGGTCGAGCTGGTGCAGGAACCACAGCCGTTCCTGTCCCCACGACAGTGGCAGGTCCCGCTCGCCGGGAGGACGCGGCGCGATGACGGGCGCGTCGGGCAGCATGCCGGCCGTCATGTCGGTCTCCTGTTCATCGGATGGGCCCCGGTCAGGCCTGGAGCCGGCTCGCGGCCGCCACCACGCCCGAGACGGTCGGCGTGTCGTAGAACACCTGCAGCGGCAGATCGAGCCGCAGCCGGCGGCGCATCCGGGTGGCGATCTGCGTGATGGTCAGCGAGTGGCCACCGAGGTCGAACAGGTCGTCGTCGGGCCCGAGACCCTCGACGCCCAGCACCTCGGCCCAGATGGCGCGCACGTCCTCGACCAGCTTGTCGTCGGCGGGTGCGGCGGACGCGGCGCCGGCGGCGCGCGGTACCGGCCGCCCGGCCAGCGCGGCGTGGTCGAGCTTGCCGTTCGCGGTCACCGGCAGGCCGTCCACCACGACGAACGTGGCCGGGATCATGTAGTCGGGCAGGCGGGCGGCGAGGAAGGTGCGGAGCGGGCCGGGCCGCACGTCGTCCTCCGGGCCGGAGACCACGTAGGCGACGAGGCGCCTGTCGTCCTCGGCACCGGCGACGACCACGGCGGCCTGGGCGACGTCGGGGTGGGCCAGGAGGGCCGCCTCGACCTCCCCCGGCTCGATCCGGTTGCCGCGCAGCTTGACCTGCCGGTCGATCCGGCCGAGGTAGTCCAGGTCGCCGTCCTCGCGCAGGCGTGCCAGGTCCCCGGTGCGGTAGAGCCGCGCCCCGGGCACGAACCGGTCGGGGACGAAACGTTCGGCGGTCAGCTCCTCCCGGCCCAGGTAGCCCAGGGCCACGCCGGGGCCGCCGATCAGCAGCTCGCCCGGGACCCCGGCAGGCACCGGGTTTCCCCATCGGTCCACCACGTACAGACGCATGTTCTGAATCGGGCGCCCGATCGGCAGCCGCCGCCGGCCGGCCACGAGCCCGGGTTCGCAGCGCCAGGAGCTGACGTCGATGGCCGCCTCGGTCGGGCCGTACAGGTTGTGCAGCTCACCCGGCATCCGCCGCAGGAACTCGGCGGCGAGTGCCGTCGTGAGCTCCTCGCCGCTGCAGATGGTGCGGCGCAGGCTCGCGCACGACTCGGCGTCCGGCTGTTCGAGGAAGACGCCGAGCATCGAGGGCACGAAGTGCACGGTCGTGACGCGCCGTTCGGTGATGACCTCGCGCAGGTACGCCGGGTCGCGGTGCCCGCCCGGGCTCGCCATCACGAGCCTGGCGCCGGTCATCAGCGGCCAGAACAACTCCCAGACCGAGACGTCGAAGCCGATCGGCGTCTTCTGGAGCACCGTGTCGTCGGCGCCCAGCGGGAAGGCCCGCTGCATCCAGTCGAGCCGGTTGCACAGCCCACGGTGGCTGTTCAGCACGCCCTTCGGCGTCCCGGTCGACCCGGAGGTGTAGATGAGGTACGCGGGATCGCCCGGCCCCGCCGCGGGCTCGAGGTCCTCGGCGGACCGTCCGTCCGGCGCGTGTTCGAGCAGCACGGCGCGTACGTCCGCGCCGCCCAGCCTCGGGGCCAGCAGGCTCGCGGTCAGCACGAGCTTCGCGCCGGCGTCCGTCAGCATGAACGCCAGCCGCTCGTCGGGCTGGTCCGGGTCCAGCGGCAGGTACGCCGCTCCGGCCTTCAGCACGGCGAGCAGGCCGATGACGAGGTCGGCCGAGCGGCGGGCCAGCACCCCGACGACCCCGCCGGGGCGCACGCCCTCCTCACGCAGGAGGTGCGCGAGCCGGTTCGCCCGCGCGTTCAGCCCGGCGTAGGTGACACGCTCGTCGCCGGACTCGACGGCCGTCGCGTCCGGCGTGCGCCGCGCCTGGGCGGCGATCAGCCGGTCCACGGTGGTCGTGTCGGGATAGTCCGCGCCGGTGTCGTTCGCGTCCACGACCACCTGCCGCCATTCAGCGGCGGTGAGGAGCGGGAGCCCGGCCAGCGACTGGTCCGGGTTCTCGGCGGCGGCACGCAGGAGGGTGCGCAGATGTCCGGCGATCCGCCGTACGCCGTCCGTGCTCACGGTGCCGGGCCGGAACTGCAGCGAGGCGGTCGTGCCGTCCGGCGCGTCCACGATCTGCAGGTGCAGCGTCTCGCGAGCGGCATGGTTGAAACGCGTCCAGTCGACCCTCGCGGTCAGCGCTCCGTGCCATCGCGGCGCCTCCGCGCGCCGGCGGTAGCTGACCGAGACGGGCGCGAGCGCGAGACCGGCCGGCACGCCGCCCGCCGCCCGGCCGAGCGGGACGGCGCGCACCGCGTAGAGCTCGCGCAGAGTGTCCCGTGTCGCGCGCGCGGCGTCGCCGAAGGCGGCATGGGCGTCCAGGTCCCCGGTGACCGGCAGCTGGTTGACGAACATGCCGATCCGGTGCCGTGCCGGCTCGGTGCGCGTGCCCAGGTCCACCGCCACGGTCACCGGGTCGTTGCCGTACCGCAGCAGCACCGCACGCAGGCCGGTGAGGAACAGCTCGAAGCGGGTCACCCCGATCCGCGTCGCCGCCTCACCGATCGCGCGGGACAGCCCGGCGTCGATGCCGACGTCGACCGACTCCGCACCGTCTCCCCCGTCCGCCGCGTCCGTGCCCGGCAGGACGACATCGCCCGCGGGGCTCCACCGGCCCGCCCAGAACTCCCGCGCCCCGGTCTCGTCCGGCCGCCCGAGGGGTTGTTCCGGCAATGGCGGCAGGTCCGGCGCGACGCCGTCACAGGCCGCCCGGTAGCCGGCCGCGAGCTCGGCGACCAGGATGTCCTTGGAGCCGCCGTCGAACACCAGGTGATGGGCGACCACGACGAGCACGTGGCGCACGGCGTCCAAGGTCACGAGCGTCAACCGGCACAGCGGACCCCCGTCCCGTACGAACGGGCGGACCGTCTCCTCGTCGACGCGCCGCCACGCCGCCTCGGACCGCCGGTCCTCGGGCAGCGCGGACAGGTCGACCACGTCCAGCGCCGGCTCCGGCGAGGGCGCCAGGTAGGGCACGCCGTCGCTCACCCGTACCGTCGTCGCCAGCACCGGATGGCGGCGCACCACCGCCGCACAGGCGGACCGCAGCGCCTCGACATCCAGCTCGCCCTCGAACTCGATGGTCAGCGGAAGGTGGTAGGCGGTGCCCGTCTGCCCGAACTCCTCGGTGAACCAGACTCCGGCCTGTTCCGGCGACATCGCGGTGGCTTCGCTCATCGGCTGCTCCCTGCCGGAGTGAGGGGGGACCCGCCGGTCGGCTCGGACCGGTCCGGATCGTCCTGGGCGGTCGCGTGGGCGACCGCCGTCATGAGGTCGTCGGCGAGACGCCCGACGATGCCGGCGGCGAACGCGTGGCGGTTGTAGGTCAGCCGCCCCTCGATCCTGCCGCCGGCCAGTTCGGCCAGCTCCAGCTTTGGCACGCCCCGGTCCTCGCCGGGCAGCGTCCAGGTCCACACCAGACCGTGCGGCAGCTCGAACGCCTCGGAGATCAGGCCGGGGAAGTGCGGCGCGCCGGGCCACCGGCTGAACGGGATCTCCACCGGGTACGGGACGCCGGCGCCGAACTCGGCGAACGGGTACGCCTGCCGGTCGGTCGCGGTCAGCAGCCCGTCGCGCAGCCGCTCGACCAGCAGGCCCAGCGGCGGGTCGTCGCCGACCCCGACCCGTACGAGCAGCGACTGGGCCAGGCAGCCGACGGCGGTCTCGAACTCCGGCCGGGCGCGGCCGGTGACCGGCGTCAGGGCGACGAACTCGGTCTCGCCGGTGTGCCGCGCCAGCACCGCGAGCCAGCAGGCGGCGACCAGCACGAACGGGCTCGTCCGGTACCGCTCGGCTGCGGCGCGCAGCTCGGCGGCCTGGTCGAGGTGGAACAGATGCGAGGCCGCACGGTAGGTGCGTGCCGGGCGGCGGCCGGGGAAGCGCTCGACCGCGGGCGGTGCGCCGTCGAGCTCCGCCCGCCAGAGCGGCCGGGTCCGCGGCCACTGCCGGCGGTTCCAGTCGAGCACCTCACCGCTCTGCGTCGCGGGCGGCAGCCATGGCGCGTGGCCGGTCCGCAGCGCGGAGTAGAGCAGCCCGAGCTCGCGCAGGAGGATGCCCATCGACCAGCCGTCCACCACGAGGTGGTGGACGGCCAGCGCGGCGATGTGGTCCTCGGCGTCGACGCGTACCAGGACCGCGCGGACCAGCGGCCCCTGCTTCCAGTCGAAGGACCGCGCCACCTCGGCGGACACCAGCTTGGCCGCCTCGTGGCGACGGTCGGCCGCCGTCGTGCCGGTGGCCGTACGGGTGACGAGCTCGGGTGGCAGCTCGTCCAGGACGGTGGCGGTCCAGCCGTCGGGGCCGCGGCCGAATCGCGTGCGCAGGGCGTCGTGCCGGCGTACCAGCGCGTCCAGGGCGTCGGCCAGAACGGCCGCGTCGACCTCCTCGTGGATGCGCACGGCCACCTGCATCGGGCCGACGTCGCGTGGCGGTTCGAGCTCGTGCATCCAGTTCAGCAGGTGTTCCTGAAGGGAGCCGACAGGGTTCTCGCCGCGATCGTCGCCCGGCGTCATCCCGGTGCCGGCCGCGGGCCGCGCCTCGTCGATCCACGCGGCCTGACCGGCCAAGTCGGGGCGGTCGAAGACGAGCGCGGAGGGAATGCTCAGGCCGAACGCCTCCCCCGCCAGGGTGGCGAGCTGCGCCGCGCGCATCGAGTCGCCGCCGAGGGCGAAGAAGTCGTCGGCGGTGCTGACACGGCCACCGCCGAGGAGGCGGGTCCACAGCCGCGCCAGCGTGGTCTCGGTCGGCGACTCCGGCACCGGTCCGTCGCGGCGGGCGCCCAGGGCCAGCATCGCGCGCAGCTCTCCCTTGACCACCTTTCCGGCGGCGTTGTAGGGCAGCGACTCGGTGAACCGGATCCGTGCGGGCAGCTCATGCCGGCCCAGCCGGTCCGCGAGGAAGGCGCGCAGGTCCGCCTCGGTCACGTCGCCGGCGGGTACGACCGCGGCGGCGAGGACCTGGCCCAGCACCGGATGGGGGACGCCGACCACCGCCGTCTCGGCGACCGCGGGATGTTCGTGCAACGCGGCCTCCACACGGAGCGTGGACACCGCGAGGGCACCGGACTTCACGACGTCATCGGCACGGTCGACCAGGTGCAGGTAGCCGTCCGCGTCCTGGTATCCCAGGTCGCCCATCGCCACCCAGCCGTCGGCGAACACCCGCGTCCCGGCCGCCAGGTCGTCGTGGTACCCGCGCGGCGGTGCGGCGGAGCGGAGCCAGACGGCACCGGTACGGCCGGCCCGTACGTGCCAGCCGTCCTCGTCGGTGATCCGGACGTCGCCGGGCCGCTCGGGCCGGCCCAGTGCGCCCGGCCGGTCCGGGTCGAAGACCATCGTCAGCTGGGCGGGAGCGGCCTCGGTGGAGGTGTAGCTGTTGGTGAGCGTGGCGCCGGGCAGCGCGCCGGTCAGCGCGAGCGCCACCGCCGGCGGCAGCGCGGCCGCGGTGGACCCCAGGAGCAGGACGCTGGAGAGGTCATGACGCTCGGGGATCCTCCGGTTGACCAGCTCGATGGCCATCGACGGGACGACGAAGACGCTGCCGATCCGGTACCGCTCGACCAGCGCCCCGAACTCCTCCGCGTCGAAGCCGGGCGCGATCACCGTCGTCGGGGCCGCCACGAGCGCGTTGACCAGCATCGTCTGGGCGGCGTTGGAGCCGAGGGCGAACGCGTGCAGGCAGTGCCGCGAATGCGCCAGCGGCCGGCGCCGTGGCGCCGGATCGAGTCCGTACGTCAGGTTCGCGTGCGTGGCGGCGACGCCCTTGGGGATCCCGGTGGTCCCGGACGTGTGGAGGATCTGCGCCGGGTCGCCCGTGCGTACCGTCACGTCGATCGGGCCGCCGTTCCGGTCCAGCTCGCCGATGCCGGCGAGCCAGCCGGGGGTGGCCGGCACGGGACCGGACCGGCCGTGCACCGTGCCCGCGACGCCGCACCGTACGAGCAGCTCCGCGATGGTGGCGGCACCGAGATGGGCGCCGAGCGGGACGGCGACGCCGCCCGCCTTCTGCACCCCGCAGTACGCGACCGCGTAGTCGATCCAGCCGTCGGCCTCGAAGACGAGCCCGACCGGGTCGCCGTTACGCAGGCCGCGGTCGCGCATGCCCCAGGCCACGGCGTCCGAGCGCCGGTCCCACTCCCGGTACGTCAGCCGGTCGCCGTCGGCGAGCTGAAGCGCCACCCGGTCAGGGTCGACCGCGGCGCGTGCCGTCAGCAGCGCCGGGACAGTGCCGGACCCGGCCGTACGCGTGGCGGTCCGCGTGTGCGTCCCGGACTCGGACACGTGAGCACCGTCCGTCAAGACGATCGCCTCCTCGTCACGGGCCGTGGCACCGCGAGCGATGATCGTTTCAGGAGTACCGTGCATGCATGTTATGCATACCAGTTGTCTAACAGTCAACCGGTGGACTTCAACTGATTGATTTGAGTCGGTATGCGCCCTGGCCGGACGGCGGCGGTCACGTCTCTTCCACGAGGGCGGCGGCCGATCCGGTTCACCGAGGCGCCGCTCCGCAGGTCCCGCCGCGCTTCCTGTCACCTTTTCCGGGTCTGATGCGTCAGCGTTGAGAGTCATCTGGGGAAGGGATGCGACGTGACGCCCGAGGACTTTCTGGCCGTCGAGTTCGAGGGTCACCGCCACCACCTGAACGCGGTCGCCTACCGCATGCTCGGTTCGCTGACGGAGGCCGAAGACGCCGTTCAGGAGGCGTGGCTGCGGCTGGCCCGCACAGACGCGGGCGATATCGGCAACCTGGGCGGCTGGCTGACCACGGTGGTCGGCCGGGTCTGCCTGGACATGCTGCGCGCACGGAAAAGGCGGAGTGAAGAGTCGCTGGAGACGCGTCTGCCGGATCCGGTGATCAGCCGTGAAGACGCCGTGGACCCGGAGCAGGAGGTGCTCCTGGCCGACTCGGTGGGGCTGGCACTGCAGGTGGTGCTGGAGTCGCTGACTCCGGCGGAACGGCTGGCGTTCGTGCTGCACGACATGTTCGGCCTGCCGTTCGAGCAGATCGCGCCCATCGTGGACCGCACGCCCGCGGCGGCCAAGAAGCTCGCCAGCCGGGCGCGTCTGCGGGTCCGCGGGGCGGCCCCGAGCCCCGACCCCGATCTGGCCGGTCAGCGTCGCGTGGTGGACGCGTTCGTGACCGCCGCACGCGGTGGCGACCTCGACGCGCTGCTCGCCATCCTCGATCCCGACGTGGTGCTGCGCGCCGACGGCGGCGCTCTCACCGGCGGCATGAAGATCACCCGAGGTGCCTCGACCGTGGCCGGACACGCCGCGGCCTTCCGGCGCGCGGTCACCGCGGTGGTCTCGCATCCGCTGCTGGTCAACGGAGTCGCCGGCCTGGCCAACACCGTCGACGGTGAACCGATCTCCGTGATGAGCTTCACCGTCGTCGACGGCAGGATCGCCGCGATCGACATCCTGTCCGACCCCGACCGTCTGTCCCGCCTCGACCTGGCCGGCCTCACCGGCTGACCAGGTCGTACGGCGCGGCGGTCACCTCCTCCCGCTCACCGTCGTCAGAGGAGTGACAACGAACAGACGCTCTCAAGGAGACAGACCGTGGAAGCACGCATGAAGCATCCGGCCCTCGTCCTGCCCGACGCGATGCCGGCGCTCATGAGCCTGAGCAAGTCCACCGAGCAGGCGGGGCTGCCGAAGGCCACCGCGGACCTGGTGGCGCTGCGGGCGAGCCAGATCAACGGGTGCAGCGTCTGCGTCGACATGCACGCCAAGGACCTGCGCAAGGAGGGCGAGAGCGACGACCGGCTGTTCGCGGTGGCCGCCTGGCGGGAGTCGTCGTACTTCACCGACGCCGAACGCGCGGCTCTCGCGCTGACCGAGGCGGCCACCCGCCTGGCCGACAAGGCCGACGCGGTGCCGGACGAGGTCTGGGACGATGCCGTCGGCCACTACTCCGAGTCCGCGCTCGCCGCTCTGCTGATGACGATCGCCACCATCAACCTGTGGAACCGGCTGAACGCCGCCACCCGGCAGATCGCGGGCGCGGCCCGCTAGGCGTCGCCCCGCCGCGCGAAGGGGTCCGCCCCGCGCACATGCCGTACGCGGGGCGGATCGTCGCAGCTCGGCGGCTCAGTCCTGCTGGGCGCGGTGCCGGTCCTCGCCGCCGTCGTAGTCGGTGTAGGTGTAGGGGTTGGGGACGCGCTCGGCGGTGGGGAGCTCGGGGGTGAGGCTCTCCTGCCAGGCGTCCTCGCCCATGGTGGAGCGCGCGTACTCCACGGTCCGGCCGACGGCCTCCTTGGCCGCGGTCAGGTCGACGCCGACGAGCCGGTGGTCGTGCTTGACCACGCGGCCGTTCACGAGCACCGTGTGCACGTCGCCGCGGCCGGCCTGGTAGACGACGCTGCCGTACGGGTGGAGCAGGGGGTACATCGCCGGGGAGTCGTCGTTCTTGATGAGGACGATGTCGGCCTTCTTGCCCGGGGTGAGGCTGCCGATCGCCGAGTCCAGGCCCAGCACCTTCGCGCCACCGATCGTGGCCCAGCGGACGACCTCCTCGGCGCGCAGCTGGTTGTGGACGACGGTCTCGCCGCGCGCGTGGGCCTCCAGGTGCTCACGCGAGCGGTCGGCGGACAGCGTCGCGCGCATCGCCGAGAACAGATCGGCGCTCCACCAGACGCTGGTGTCCATCGACAACGACACCGGGATGCCGTGCCGGCGGATCTCCCAGGTGGGCGGATAGCCCTGACCGGCGCTCTGCTCGCTCTCGGTCGAGACCGACACGGCTCCGCCGGTCGCGGCGATGCGCTGGTAGGAGTCCTGGCTGAGGGTGGCCGCGTGGACGTAGGTGACGTCCGGCGTCATGAAGCCGTTCTCCCACATCAGCGCGATGCTCTGGTCGTTGGTGGCGCCCCAGACACCGGCGTGGGTGGTGACCCGCAGGCCCAGCTCGCGCGCGGCCTCGAACGCCGCCTTCTCCGGGAACTCCGGATCGGCGGTGACGTCGAAGGCCAGCTGCAGTCCCAGCTTGCCGCCCGAGGAGTCGAAGCCGCCCGCGAAGCGGCGGAACTCCGGGCTGTTCGCCCACTCCCAGGGGGCGCCGAGCAGGTTCCCGTACGCGAGGACGAACCGGCCGGGCGAAGCGCGCAGCGCGTCGGCGGCGGCCTCACCGTGCTCGATCGTCTGCAGCCCGTGCGACCAGTCGAGCGTGGTCGTGACGCCTGAGTCGACCGCCTCGATGGCCGACAGCACGTTCCCGGCGTGGACGTCCTCGGGGCGGAAGATCTTTCCCCAGGTCAGGTAGTAGAAGACGAAGTACTGGCTCAGCGTCCAGTCCGCGCCGAGGCCGCGCAGCGCCGTCTGCCACATGTGCCGGTGCGTGTCGACCATGCCGGGCATCACGATGCCCCCGGCCGCGTCGATCTCGACGGCACCGTCGGGCGCCGCGATGTCACGTCCCACCTCGGCGATGGTCTCCCCGACGACCAGCACGTCACCGCCGTCGATGAGGCCGGCCTCGTCCATCGTGAGCACGGTGGCGTTGCGGAAGACGACCGGCCGGCCGTCGTTGACGGCGGCGATCTGGTCTGGGTTCATGTCAGGCCCGCATTCAGGTGGAGATGTCGGGATAGGGGAGGCTGAAGTGCGCGAGCTTGGCGGCGTAGTCCAGCTGCATGCCCAGCGGCTCGTCGAAGTCGCGTTCGAACATCGCGATCCACAGCGTCAGAGTGAGGAAGCAGTGCGCGCCCATCCCGAACAGCGCCACGTGGTCGTGCGTACGCAGTGCCTGCCGCTCGTCGTCGGTGAACGCCAGCCAGGTCGTGCGCTCGCCGCTCGGCAGGTTGAGGATCTCACCGGCCTTCTCGGCCTCCCACCAGGCGACGGTCCCGGCGGGATCGTCCCGGTAGCGCTCGACCAGCTCGGGATCCCGGTCGATCGAGTAAAGGAACTTGTTCACCAGGTACTTACTCATGCTTTCACCCCGTTCGGATACCAGGTGAAGTACGCCTCCATGGTGTGGAACAGGTCGAGGTTGTCGGCGTAGTCGGCCTTCTTCCCCTCGGCGATGCCCATCATCAGCATGAAGTCCATGAACCCGTGCGTGGCGTTGCCCGGAGCGTGCAGGCTGTCGAGGGTCACCTCGGCCAGGCAACCTTCGAGGTCACCGTTGGCGATCCACTCGACCGCCTTCGCGTCGAACTCCGGATCGGGCCCGTGCGGGCCGAACTGCCGCGGCCCGCCCAGCTCCAGCGACAGATGCCCGGTGCCGATCACGGCGACGCGCAGGTCGCTCGGCCAGGCGTCGATGAGCTCGCGGATCGTGCGGCCGAGCTGCACGAAGCGTTCCGGGCGCGGCAGCGGCGGGGCGAAGATGTTGGTGTAGACCGGCACGATCGGCAGGTCGTTCTGCGGCCGCACCGTGAAGATCGGGCACGTGATGGAGTGGTCCACCCGCAGCTCGTTGCTGAACGCCAGGTCGAAGCCGCGGTCGATGCCCTCGCGCAGGAGGTAGCCCGACAGCTCCTCGTGCCCCTTCAGCAGGAGCTTGGGGAGGCCGAACTCGCGTTCCTCGTTGTAGTAGTTCGCGTCGTAGAAGGGCGCCTTGCCGATCAGGAACTGTGGCATGTTGTCCAGCCACAGCTGGTGAAAGTGGTCCGAACCGACCATCACCAGTACGTCCGGGCGTGCGCGCGTCAGCGTCTCCCGGTAGGCCTCGACCTTGCGGATCCATTCCGCGGCGAACGGCGGCGCCTCCTCGGCGGGCAACCGGCTCGTCCGGTAGTAGAACGGATGGTGCGTCGTAGCCAGAATCGCGACGAGCTCGGCCATCGATCCTTCCTCCTCACGCCGCTCATCCCCAATGCGGACATTCGTCCGGTCAGCGGCGTACCGGAACGATGTCCTCTCGACCCGAACCGTGTCAAGAGGCATGGCCGGGCTCCCACCACCCCCGAGCGGCCGGGCGGCCGCTGTGCGACCATGCTCCCGAGTGTGCACCTCGTCCCCGTGAGGTGCCGGCCCCAGGGAGGCCCGTGATGGCAGGACGCGGCACCGGCCCCGACTTCGTCGAGGCGCTCGCACGCGGACTGGACGTCCTGTCCTGTTTCGACGCGCGGCATCCGCGCATGACACTGACCGAGGTCGCCGCAGCGGCCGGCCTGGCACGCCCGACCGCACGCCGCCTCCTGCTCACGCTACGAGAGCTGGGCTACGTGCGCACCGACGGCAACCTGTTCACCCTCACGCCGCAGGTGCTGCGCCTCGGCACGTCGTACGTGAGCGCGCTCGGGCTGTGGGACATCGCACGGCCGCACCTGGAGGACCTCGTCACCCGGACCGGGGAGTCATCCTCGATGTCCCAGCTCGACGGGTCGGACATCGTCTACGTGGCCCGCGTCTCCGTACCCAAGATAATTACGTTGCGGGTGGAGATCGGCACGCGCTTCCCCGCGCTGCCGACCTCGCAGGGCAAGGTCCTGCTGGGGGCGCTCGACGCCGACTCGCTGCACCGCGTGCTCGCCGAGCCGAGCCGGTCGGGCCTGCCACCCTTCCTGCCCCGCGACGCCGCCCGGATCGAGGAGGAGCTGCTCGCGGTACGGGCGCGCGGGTGGGCCCTGGCGGACGAGGAGCTGGCGCCGGGCATCCGCTCGGTGGCGGCCCCCGTACGCGACGGGAACGGGACGGTGCGCGCCGCGATGAACGTCACGGTCCACGCGGCGGAGACCAGCCTCGACGTGCTGGTCGGCGAGCACCTGCCGCGGCTGCTGCGCACGGCCGGCGACGTCTCGGCGGAGTGGGCGCTCTGGCAGTCACGGCCGCACGCCGAGGTCGCCGTGGACCGGAGCGCCGGGTAGCCGGAGCCGTGTGCCGGGCCTGACGGTGGTGAGTCCGGGGTCGGTCAGTGCGGAAGCTCGACCGACAGGTGCGGAGTCAGCGCCCGGAGGAAGTCCGCCGCGTCGAACATGGCTCCCGCCGAGGCCACGCCCACCGTCCGCGTGTGCCCGGCCAGGATCCGCCGGACGGCCTCCACCACCAGTGGTGCGGTGACCGCGTAGATGTCCTGGCCACGGGCCGTGGCACGTCGCTCGACGCCACCCGCGCGGACCACGACGTCGACGACGAAGATCTGGTCCGAACGCCCCGATGCGTCGACCGCCTCCGGCGCCGGCGTGTCCTCCCTGGCCAGGTCCCTCGCGGCCTCGACGGCCATGTAGGTGCGGACTTCGGGCACGGCCAGGTGGCTGGGAACGGTGACGACGTCGGCCATCGTGAACTCCGCGATCACCGCTCGCCGGCCCAGCGGCTCCGGAAAGAGCCAGTCCTGCTCTGATGCCTGGTCGTCGTGGTACTCCAGCGCGCCGCCGGTGAACCGCACCCGGCGCCCCGAGCGGCGCTGATGGGACACCTGACCCGCCGCCCGGGTGCCCGCCGTGGGATGCCAGCTGCTCAACCCGTACGCGATGTGCGCCACGTCCGCGGCGGTCCACTCCCCCATGGCCGCGGTCACCAGCAGGTCGCCCAGCCCACCGTAGAAGGCCATCGCCGGCACCACGGGCGTGCCGGTCCTTCGCGCTGCCTCCGCGTAGTCGGCGAACATCGAGGCGTTCGCCTCGATCTCCGCCGCGACGTCCACGTACGGGATCCCCGCGCGCAGTGCCGCCTCGACCACGGGGCCTCCCGTCACCGCGAACGGTCCTGCACAGTTGACGACGGCCGCCGCGCCGGCGAGGGCCCGGTCCAAGGAGCCCGGGTCGGCCACCGTGGCCGGCCGCACCGCCACCTGGCCCCACTCCTTCGCCAGCACCTCCAACCGGGCCGCGTCACGGCCGGAGACGACAGGGGCGAAGCCGCGCTCGAGCAGTTCGGCGACGACGAAGCGTCCGGTGTGCCCCGTCGCTCCGTAGACCACCACCGCATCCATGGTTCCCCCGCTCTCGATGTTCTGAGGAGTCCACTCTCGCCGGGCGAGGGACCGGATCGTGAGGGTCCGGAACGACATCATGCGTACACTTTCGGACATGCACACTGTCGCACTGGCGACCGCCGGTCGCCTGCTGCACTTCGAGCTGGCAGTGGCGTACGAGATCTTCGGCACGCCCCCGCGCGAAGCCACGGGAGGCTGGTACGACGTACTGCTCTGCGGGCCCGTACCGGTGCGGGTCGGCCCGTTCGTGGTCGAGCCCGACCACGGGCTGGAGCGCTTGGTCAGCGCCGACACCGTGATCGTGCCCGCGTATGCTGACATCGACGACCCGCCGCCACCAGAGCTGATCGAAGCCGTACGCGCGGCCCACGAGTCGGGTGCCCGGGTCGCCTCCCTCTGCACCGGGGCGTTCGCGCTCGGCGCCGCGGGCCTGCTGGACGGCCGGCGAGCCACCACACACTGGGCTCACACCGCGGAGCTGAGTGCCCGCCATCCGCGGGCCGTGGTCGACCCGGACGTGCTGTACACGGACAACGGCAGCGTGCTCACCGCCGCGGGGAAGGCCGCCGCCGTCGATCTGTGCCTCCACCTGATCCATCTCGACCACGGCGCCACCATCGCCAACACGGTCGCCCGTCGCCTCGTCACGCCGCCACATCGGCCCGGCGGCCAGGCTCAGTTCGTGGCCACGCCGATGCAGGTCACGGGTGACCACGTGCTTGCCGACCTGCTCGCCTGGGTCCAGCAACGGCTGGACCAGCCGCTGACGGTCCCGGACATGGCCCGGAGGGTGAACACGAGCCCCCGCAATCTCGGACGGCAGTTCCGTGCGGTGACCGGGCAGACCCCGATTCAGTGGCTCCTGACCCAGCGCGTACGCCGCGCCCAGGAGCTGCTGGAGGCCACCGACGAGAGCATCGAGGCGGTCGCCCTCGCCACCGGCATGGGTACCGCCACCACACTTCGGCGCCAGTTCAAACGGATCGTCGGCGTCCCGCCTGACAGCTACCGGCGCTCGTTTCACAGCGCGAAGCCCGCCTGATCGGGCGCGGCCGTCCTGATATCCCGGTGCACGGTTTGACAGATCACGCCCGGCACGACGACAGTTACGGACACTCGTCCGTATAGCGGTTGGGAGCCTGTCATGTCCGCACCCGGATCCGGAAACTCCGGTCCGCTGTCCGGCCTCGTGGTCGCCGACTTCTCCCGGGTGCTGGCCGGCCCGTACTGCACGATGCTGCTCGCCGACCTGGGCGCCGAAGTGATCAAGGTGGAGAGCCCGGCCGGGGACGACACCCGGCACTGGGTGCCGCCCCGGCGCGGTGACATGGGCACCTACTTCCTCGCGGTGAACCGCAACAAGCGCTCCATCGCGCTCGACCTGGCCGATCCCGCCGACGCGGAGGTGGCGCACGCCCTGTCCGCGCGCGGCGACGTGTTCATCCACAACTTCAAGCCCGGCGGTCTCGCGAGGTTCGGTCTCGACTACTCGTCGGTGGCCGCGCGCAACCCCGGTGTCATCTACTGCTCGATCAGCGGGTTCGGCTCGGCCGAGGGTGCGTCACTGCCCGGCTACGACCTGCTCGTCCAGGGCATGTCGGGGCTCATGAGCCTGACCGGCAGCCCGGACGGGTCGCCGTACCGGTCCGGCATCTCCGTCTTCGACGTCATGACCGGGCTGCACTCCGCGCTGGGCATCCTCGCGGCGCTCCACCACCGCGACGCGACCGGCGAAGGCCAGCACATCGAGACCAACCTGCTGTCCACCGCGCTCTCGACGATGGTCAACCAGGTGTCGGCCTACATCGCCGGCGACGTGGTCCCCCACCGGATGGGCAACGCGCACCTGAGCCTCTTCCCGTACGAACCGCTGCCGACCGGCGACGGCGACCTCATCGTGGTCGCGGGCAACGACGGGCAGTTCCGGCGGCTGTGCGCGGCGCTGGAGGTGCCCGGCCTGGCCGACGACGTGCGGTTCGCCACGGTGGAGGGGCGCAACGACAACCGCGAGCAGTTGCGGCCGCTGCTGCTGGAGCGGCTGGCGACGCGGTCCGCGCAGGAGTGGTTCGACGTGCTGTCCGCGGCGGGCATCCCGTGCGGGCCGATCAACGACGTACGCGGCGGTGTGGAGCTCGCCGAGCGGCTCGGCCTCGAACCGGTCGTACCGGCCGGCGACGTGCCCACGGTGCGCAACCCGGTCCGCATGTCCGCCACCCCGGCACGCTACGAGCTGCCCCCGCCGGCCCTGGACGCCCACGGCGACGAGATACGCGCCTGGCTGGGACTCTCCGGCGACGACGCCGCCACGACCGACGACGCCGGCACGAACGATTCTGCGAAAGGACCCACCGCGTGACCACGCCCGCGTTCCCCACCTCGCTCGGCACCTCGACACCGACCACCATCACGCTGCTCGGCCAGGACCTGGCGGCCGACCTGATGGGGAAGGTGAGCTTCGGTGAGCTGGCGTACTGGCTCATCACCCTGCAGCGCCCGACGCCCCAGCAGTCACGGCTCTTCGAGACGGTGCTGCTCGGCCTGGCCGACCACGGCTTCACCCCGACCGCGATCGCCGCCCGCCTGACCTACCTCAGCGCGCCGGACGCGATCCAGGGCGCGGTGGCCGCCGGCCTCCTCGGCGGCGGTTCCCGGTACCTGGGCGTGACCGAGGACACGGGCCGCTTCCTCGCGGACGTCCTGGCCTCGGCCGATTCACCGCCGTCCGACGAGGCCGGCTGGGACGCCCTGGCGACGCGCGCCGTGACCGAGCGGAAGGCGGGCGGCGGCTTCGTACCGGGGCTGGGCCATCCGGTCCACAAGGAGGGCGATCCGCGTACTCCGGTCATCATCCGCGTCGCGCGGGAAGAGTCGTTGTACGGCCCGCACCTGGCCCTGTTCGAGGCGATCGGCCGCGTCCATCCGGCGATCCTCGGCCGGACCCTTTCCCTCAACGGCGCGGGTGTCAGCGGTGCCGCCCTCGCCGACCTCGGCCTGCCGATCGAGCTGCTCCGCGGCGCCGCACTCCTCGCGCGCTGCGCCGGGCTGCTCGGTCACATCGCCGAGGAGATCCGCCGCCCGATCGCCGACTCGGTCTACCGCACCGTCGACCGGGGCGCGGAGTACGTGGCCCCCTCCGACTAGACGGCCTCGGCGAACGCGAGCACGCCCCGCTGGAACTCGGCCGGCTGCTCGATGTGGCCGAAGTGGCCGCTGTCCTTGAGTTCGAGCAGCCTCGCGTGCGGTATCCCCGCGGACAGCTCGTGAGACCACACCGGCGGGCAGACGAAGTCGTGATCTCCGACGATCACCAGGGTGGGCACCTCGATGGCGCCGAGCCGGTCGCGTACGTCCCACTGTTCGGGCTTACGTGCCGGGTCGTAGGTGACCTCCACCGCCGGGCGGGCGCCCAGGTCCCCGACCGTCCTGCGGAAGTCCGCGAAGTAGGCGGGCCAGACCGCATCCAGGTAGTGCCGGTGGGAGTCGCGGTCGTGGACGACGTACTCGCCGGCCCTCCGCGCGCTCCACATCCGGCCCGCCTCGACGGCCTCCGGCCGCTCCGGCCAGCGCTCGACGAACGCGGTCATCTGGCGGTCCGCCTCGTCCCTCAGCAGCGAGGAGGAGACCGGTGCGCCGTCGTACACGACCAGGCCGCGAACCCGTAGCGGAAAGGTGATCCCGTACTGGAGGGCCACGAAGCCGCCATGTGAGTGGCCGAGGAAGATCACGTCGGTGACGTCGAGCCGTTCGAGCAGCAGAGCGGCGCGGCGCGCGTACTCCGGCACGCCGTAGTCCCCGCCGGGGAGCAGACCGCTTCTTCCCGTGCCGACCGGATCGAGATAGACCATCGTCAGGTGCTGCTCCAGCGGCGGCATCCGCAGATAGTCGGCGTGCATGCCGGGCCCGCCGGAGTGGACCACACAGATCGGGCCGCTGCCGGCCACCTCATATGCCTGGCGAACGCCCTCGATCTCGACCGTGTGCCACCCGGTGGTGAGTTCCGCTGTCGACATGCCGACGATCGTACGTGTGCCGCTTTCACCGGTAATGTGCCGATGACCAGCAGCGTGACACAAGGGGGGACCATGACCGCCGGAATCCCGGCCGTCCTGGCCGAACGTTCAGAGGCCGAGGCGTTGTACGACTTCGAGACCGGCGCGCCCGCGGGTGTACGTGCCGCCCTGGGCATGGAGACGCTCCGCGTCGGCGGCGGGGTCGCGCTGTCGATGCGCGAGGACACCACGCAGTTCTGGAGCAAAGGACTGGGATTCGGCTTCGATGAGCCGGTCACCGCCGAGCTGATGGGACGGATCTGCGACTTCTATCGGTCACAGCGGCCCCCGGTGGCCGTACTCCAGCTCGCCCCTTCGGTACTGCCGGCGGACTGGGACGAGATCTGCGCGAAGGAGAACATCACCGCCGGGTCGGCCTGGGTCAAGTGCGTCACCGACGTCGAGACGGCCCTCGCCCACATCGCCCGGCGCACGCCGCTCGCACCGGAGCTACGGGTCGGCCCGGTGACCCCCGCCGATTCGTCCGCGTGGGCGTCGGTCATGATGCGCGTCTTCGACATGCAGGGGCGGCATCTGGCGGAGATGACAGCCGAGTCCGCCCTCCGCCCGGGCTGGCACCCGTACGCCGTCTGGCAGGGCGAGGAGATCGTCGCCACCGCCACCATGCACGTCTACGAGGACGCCGCCCAGTTCTTCGGCGGCGCGACCTTGCCGAGCGCACG
The DNA here is from genome assembly GCF_006716425.1 of Actinoallomurus bryophytorum. Classification (NCBI taxonomy): domain Bacteria; kingdom Bacillati; phylum Actinomycetota; class Actinomycetes; order Streptosporangiales; family Thermomonosporaceae; genus Actinoallomurus; species Actinoallomurus bryophytorum. The sequence continues at coordinate 4,906,280 of NZ_VFOZ01000001.1, read as the reverse complement.
CCGGCGAGGCGCCCAGACGGCCCTGATGGCCGCACGGGCCGAAGCCGCACACGCCGCGGGCTGCCGCTGGCTGGTCGCCGAGACGGGAGCGGAGCAGCCGGGCGAGCACAACTCCTCCCTGCACAACATGTTCCGTACCGGCTTCGACGTCCTGTACGAACGCCGAAACTGGATCTGGCGCCCGGACGGCCGGTGACCCGCCATCCTCGAACGCGTGGCCCGCACGGACGCCCGCCGGGGGCTGTGGCATATGGCACCCACCGGCACGAACTCCTGTGTGACGGTGCAACAACTGAGTGTTAGCCCATCGTTCGTGGTACTTCTACCGAGCTAGCCCGGTACCGGTGGCTTTGGCGTGGCTGCAAGCTGGTGTCAGGTCACCGGAGATCGTTGGCCGGCCGAAAGCCGGTGGGGCGGCAGAAAGGGGACGCCATGACGGCCGCGGCTTCGTCCACCGGGCCAGGACAGTCACAGTTGGCTGTCTGGTCCGAGGGCAAAAAGCGGCTGCGCCCCCTGACGGTGCAGGCGGCGTTGGTGTTGGCGGTGCTGGCGCCCGCGGTGGCCGAGGGTGGTCTCTGGGTCCGGCACCCACTCACAACCGTTGTGAACTTACTGGTAGCCGCGGGGGCTGTCGGAGCAGGGGCGCTCCTGGCAACGGACGGGGACCAGCGAGTCACGGGATACGTGTTGATCGCCTCAGGGGTGGCGCGTCCGCTTGGTTGGGCGGATGAGTGGGTGTCGGGCCCGGGACCGCTGTACGCGGCGGTGTTCGGGTATCTGTCCATCACCCTCAGTGCGTGGGCGCTCCTGCGCTATCCCGCACGAGGGCTGGGCTTCATCCGGCGGCGGTTCATGGCGGTCCTGGCCGCCTGGCTGATCGGGGTGCCGGTGATCGAGGTGTGCGTCGCCCGGCCGCAGTGGCTCGGGGACGAGAACGCCACCTCCTCGACGTGGTGGCCCTACCTCTGGACGAGCCGGCCCGCCTTCGACGTCATCTCCAACGCGCTGATGGTCGGCTCCGCGCTCCTGGCCATCGGATTCCTCGCGCTGATGCTGCGCCAGCTGCGCGTGGGGGGCCGGCGCGAGCGAGCGGTACGGCTGCCGGTGGCCGCCGCGGGCATGCTCGCGGCCGTCGTCGCGGGCGTCGTCGTCGTCGTGACCTCGGTCGCCGGACCGCACGAGGAGGTGTTCGCGATCGAGGGCATGGCTCAGCTGGGGGTGCCGATCGGGTTCCTGGTCTCGTTCGCGCAGCAGCGGATGACGAGGTTGTCGACGATGGTGACGGTGTTCGACAACACCAACCCGACCACCCACCTACTGCGTCAGGTGCTGCGTCACAACCTGCGCGACCCCAAACTCGACCTGCTGGTCTGGTCGGACGCCGACCAGACCTACCTGACCGTGGACGGCGGGCCGGCCGACATCGGATCCTCCCTGGCCGGCCGCCAGGCCATACCGGTGATGGGGCACGGCGGCCGGCCGCTGGCGGTCGTGGTCACCGAGTCCGACGCGGCCGGCGACGCCGACCTGGTCGACGCCGCGGTGGCGATCAGCAGGCTCGCTCTTGAGAACCTCCTGCTGTCGCGTCGTCTCCTGACCGCGGACTACGACGCGCGTCAGGTCATCGTCGCCGACCTGCACGACGGAGCACAGAAGGATCTGTGCGCGCTGCGCGTGGCGTTGTCCAAGCTCGGCTGCGCGGAACCCGAGGCCCTGCCGGGCCTCGTGGAGACGGCCGACAGGCTCGTCGTCAACGCGCTTCGTGAGCTGCGTGACCTGGCTCATGGCGTCTACCCGCACACCCTGACCCACGCCGGACTCGCGGCGGCCATCGAAGAGACCGCGGACGAGCTCGACCTCATCGTCCACCTCACCGCACCGGAGCACCGGCTGCCCGCCACGGTGGAGAAGACCGTCTACTTCTTCGTCAACGAAGCACTGACCAACGCGCACAAGCACGCCGGCACGATCCGGCTCCAGGTGGAGGTCAGGCAGTCCGGAGGCGTCGTCATCGCCGAGGTGCGCGACGACGGCACCGGAGGAGCGGACGGGAACGGCCCCGGACTCGCGCGGCTACGCGACCGCATCGAGGCCCACGGCGGCCGCCTGCAGATCTCCAGCCCGCGCGGTACCGGAACCCATGTCGTGGCGAGGATCCCATGCGTGTGATCATCGCCGATGACGTGCCCATGCTCCGTGACCTGTACCGGCAGAGCATCCAGTCCCTCGGCGTGGACGTGGTCGCCGAGGCGGCCACCATCGCCGAGCTGCTGGTCCTCGTCCGCAGCCACCGTCCCGACGCGGTCCTCGTGGACATCAACTTCGGCGGCCACCTGGGCCGCCCCCGAGACGATGACGGCCTGCACGCGGCCAAGCGGCTGCGCGCCGACGACCCGCTGCTGGGCATCGTGATGTTCTCCGTCCACATGACCCCCGCCTATCTGCGCCGCATCACCGAGATCGGCGACGGCACGCACATCGGCTACCTGGGCAAGGAGCGCATCAAGGACGCGCACACGATCGTCGACGCCCTGACCCGCGTCACCGCCGGTGAGACGGTCATCGACACCGCGCTCGCCGAGCAGATGCTGCGGACCCGACGCGTCCAGGATCCGATCGCGCGACTGACGGCGCGGCAGAGACAGGCCCTGGAGCTCCTCGCCCAGGGACGCACGAACAAGGCGATCGCCGAGCAGATGAACGTCGCGGTCCCGACCGTCGAGGCGTACCTCAGCGAGGTCTTCAAGACCCTCGACATCCCCGTCTCATCCGATGACCACAAACGTGTGCTGGCCGTCCTGGCCTGGCTGCGCAGCGCGGGAGCGGGCCCCTTCGGCACGCACACTGACCAGCCCTGACGGACGTCTGGAGTTCGGCCAAGGAGGCCTGATGGGACGGGCGATCGGCATCGACCTGGGCACCACGTACTGCGTCACGGCGGCCGTACGATCGGGCCGGCCGGAGGTGCTGTGGAACCGCGAGGGCGACCACCTGACGCCGGCCGTCGTCCTCTTCCACGGGCGCGGTCAGGTGCTCGTGGGCAAGACCGCCAAGCACGCGACCCGTGACATCCCCGCCGACTGCGCGGAGTTCGTCAAGCGTCAGCTGGGCAACCCCGACTGGGCCTTCGTCGACTCCCATGGCGGAGCCCACGGCGCCGAGAAGGTCTCCGGCCTGATCCTGCGGCGGCTTGCCGATGACGCCGCCGAGGTACTCGGGGAGGAGGTCAGCGATGTCGTGATCAGCGTGCCCGCCTCGTTCGACGACGCCTGCCGCAAGGCGACCAGGGAGGCCGGCGAGATCGCGGGGCTCAACGTGCTCAAGCTGGTCAGCGAACCGGCGGCGGCGGGGATCGCCTTCGGCGCCACGGGCGTGGAGCCCGGCACGCTGATGGTGTACGACCTCGGCGGCGGAGCGTTCGACGTGACCGTGATGCGCGCCGAGGAACACTCCCTACGTGTCATCGCCACCTCCGGCGACCGCGGCCTGGGCGGCTTCGACTTCGACAACGTCCTGATGAGTCACGTGGCCGCCGAGGTGCGGGCACAGTCGGGTCCGGACCTGTTCGACGGCGGCCGGCGCGAGGCCGAGCTGCGGGAGAAGTGCGAGCAGGCCAAGTACGCGCTCAGCCGTACCCACCAGACCCGGCTCTTCTTCAGTGACACGCGGAACAGCTACACCGTCGAGGTCACCCGCCTGCGGTTCGAGCTGATGGTGGAGGACCTCGTACGGCGTACGGCGCGGATCGCCGAAGACGTCCTCCACGACGCCGGCCTCTCCTGGGCCCAGATCGACCGCATCCTGCTCGTCGGCGGTGCGACGAGGATGCCGATGGTCCGGCGGATGGTCGAACGCCTGTCGCGCCGGAGTCCCGACACGAGCGTCGATCCGGACGAGGCGGTCGCGCTGGGAGCGGCGATTCTGGCCGACCTGGAGACCGGGTCGCCCCGCACACCGACGTCGCAAGCCGGATCCAGGACGTGACCGCCGCCCGCTGTTTCTTCTCAGGCCTTCCGGCCCACGCCGGCGAGCTGCCATCCGGTCGGCTGCTTCTGTATCCGGTCGGGACGCCACAGCGTGGGGGGTACGAGGCCCGGGTCCACTAGGACGAGCTCGCCGAAGAACCCCTCGATCTCCTTGGACGTACGCGCCGCCATCGTTATCCCCATCGACTCGGCGAACCCGGCGGCTATCGCGTGCTCCTCTTCGGACACTCCGCCGGGGTGGTAGTGGGACAGCACCAGGTGACTGCCCGGCGGCACGGCGGAGACGAACGCGTCCGCGATCCCACCCGGATCTTCGTCGTCGCTCAGGTAGTGCAGGAGCGCGGTCATGAGTATCGCCACGGGCCGCCCGAAATCGATCCGCGCCGTCACCGCGGGCGCGGAGAGGATGTCGCGCGGCGAGCGGATGTCGGCCAGCAGCGCGGCCGCCACGTCGGAACTGGACAGCAGCGCCTGGTAGTGGTTGACGATGACCTGATCGTTGTCGACGTAGACGACCCTGGCGGCCGGGTCGACCGCATGGGCGAGATCGTGCACGTTGCCGCGTCCGGGCATCCCGGCGCCGAGGTCCAGGAACTGCCGGATCCCGACGGAGAGCAGATGGCGTACGGCCCGGCGCATGAAGCGGCGGTTCTCCTCCACGGCCACCAATACGGTGGGGATGGCCTCGCGAATCTTCTCTGAGGCTTCCCGGTCAACGGAGTAATTGTCCTTGCCACCGAGCGCATAATCGAACATCCGCGCCTCGTTCGGCACGGTCGTATCGAAACGTTTCGGCGTTCGGTCACGGTCGGTGATACCTTGACCTCCGGGTCCACATGGATTACGGAAGAGTATAGAAGTCCCAAACTCAACAGTGTCAACACTGTAACGCGCCGTATAGGGCCGATTTTCGGGCGCTCTAATAAGCCCGATTCCCGCGTTCAGTCCGGCGGGATAGGGCCCACGGGAAGATCATCAGGCGGCCTTGGGCCGGTCGCCCGGGGTGCCGACGCCGACTACGGCCTTAACGAACGGACCCCCGAACCCCTACGCGCGAATGACCACCGTGACCGCCGGAAGCACCCCAGGGCACCCACGCGAACCTCACGAACTGACTGCCCAGCCCCCACGCTGGAATGGCCATCGTGACCGGCGGAAGATCGGCGGCCCGACTCCGCCGCCCCGCTTCCCAGCCGCGGCCGCCAATAGGGACGCGACCAAAAATGCGCGGGACCCGGTGGCGTGACGCCGCCGGTGGGGTGCCTCTCCGCCACCGCGGCGCTCATGTCGACGCGGGGCTTGATGTACCAGGGGCCGGCCTCTCCCCCGGGTAGGCGCTCGCGCCGATCCATGCGTGGATTCGTGTGGAGAGCGCTCGCACGGAGCTCGGACGGATGCCGGAGCGGCGGGTGCTAAGCCGGCCATTCTGCGCATCGTCGCCGAGCACGGCCCCGACGCGTCTGCGGGCGGCTCGTGCCGCACCCGGCCACGCCCGGCCGGCTCGTCGACCGGCTGGCCCGCCAGGGGCTCGACGAGCTCACACCGAATCCCGCCGACCGGCAGGCCCAGCAGGGGCTCATCGAGCTCACACCCGATCCCGCGTACCGGCTCGACGCGGCCGGCCTACGCCACCGCACCCACACACGCCGGCGCTACGAGGCGTACTCCCCGGCACACCCTGCACCCGCTCCGCCGACCGACTCACACCACAGCGACCACCCACACCCCGCGACGCCGCACCATCCGCCCGGCCCGGCCGCCAGGCGCGTCCTCGTGCCTGCCGCCAACGCCGCCTTCGCGCCCGTCATGGAGTGGCCTCCTCACGCCGGCTCGCGTGTGCTTCCTCTCCCGGTCCCGGAGCGTTCTCTCCGTCGGTGCAGAACCCCTTCATCTCCTCGGTGAACGACAGCGACGTGCGATCCGGAGAACCCCCGGCGGCCTCCGTGACGCTCGTCGTGTCGTTCACCGCCCCCTTGCGCCGGCCGTCAGGTGGCCGGCGGACGGCCGGAGCACTCGCGGCCGGATCGCGACGAAGGGTCCGCACCCGCCCCACCCTGCCCGCGGGCCCCCGCCGACCATGACCACGCCCGCTGCAGCTCTCCCTGCCAAGGCACCTCCACGCCGACCTCGGCGACCGCCGGTACGCGGGGCGCCGGCCGGGTCACGTGGTCTGGGCAGCGCTCGTCCGCACCGCGCCGACCGCGGCCATCATCAACGGCCATGCCCGGTGGAGCTCCGGCTGCCAGGTCGTCCAGTCGTGGTAGCCGTCCCCGTAGATGTGGGTGGTCGCCGGGATGCCCAGCCGCTTCAGCCGCTTGACGAAGGACACCGTCGTGGCGCCGCAGAGGATCTCCTGGGCCTCGATGCCGTCGTTGCCCGGCGCCGGGTGGTCGTACGGGCCCGGGCGGCCCGTCAGGCCGCTGGCGATGTACATCCCCGTCCCGCGGAGATGAGGGGCCTGGACATAAGGGTCGTTCGCCTCCCAGTTCGCGCGGTCGAGAGTCGGGTCGCCCCAGATACGGAAGGGGTCGTAGCGTTCGCTCGCCTCCAGCAGGATCAAGGGCGGGATACCCGTCTGGGTGAGGTGGAGTATTCCGCTGAGTGAGACCGCGTACCGGAACATGCCCGGATGGCGGGCCGCATACTTGATCGCGCCGTAACCACTCGAGGAGATGCCCATCGCGGCGCGCGCGGTGCTCGCGTGATAGTCGCGTTCCATCAGCCGCGTCAGCTCGCGCGTATGGAATGTCTCCCATTTCGGGGGGCCGAAAGCGCCGTGGTTGCGCCAATCGGTGAACCAGCCGGAATAGCCGGTGTCGGGCATGACGACCATGACCCCGTATTCGGCGGCGAGGCTGGCGATGTCCGTACTTCGTGTCCAGGAGACGTATGTGTCGCGGCCTCCGTGGTAGGCGTAGACGACCGGCCAGGTGCGGGTCGCCGACCGTGACCAGCCGCGCGGCAGGAGCACGCGGACCGGCGCCGTCGTGCCCAGTGCGGGCGAGGACACCGTCAGGTCGACCTCGCGACCGCCGAGCCACCGCTCCCCCGTGACCCTCGCGCCGTCGGCCGTGGCGGCCGGTACGGCGGCGAGCGCACGGCCCGCGGCGCCGGAGACCACGGCCATCACGATGATAACGACACCCACACTTGCGAATCCGCGCATGAAAAACCGGCCACACAAGGCACGCACATTCGACTCCATTACCTTAGTCAGTTTCACCACAAGGCAGAGAACCGTATCGTGAAATGGCGAAACCACAGAACCGGCCAGACCGAATAGGTGTGTTTTGCCACAGTTAATCGGAATAATGAACGGACAATTAGGTACCCAACAACGAGGATGAGGAATGTATCTTCCGGGGACGTCACCGCCCGCTTATCCTCGGAGGGCCATCAGCCGCGACACAAAATCAGAGGCCAGATACTGATCGTCATTTCATAGCGAAGTCGCGCAAGTAACACGGGGGTGTGCATGGCGCTGGAGGATCGTTGTGGCGAATTCTCGGACGGGGAGACCCTGATCGAGCGAGTCACCCGGTGGGCCGAGCGAAAGCCGGACACACCCGCCTACACCTTCGTGGACTACGGCACCGTTCGCGAGGGGCGGAGCACGACGCTGACCTGGTCCGAGGTGCACCGCCGAGCGTGCTGGACGGCGGCGCGGCTGCGCCGGTCGGCGAATCCCGGCGACCGCGTGGCGCTGCTGCTGCCGTCGGGCCTGGACTACCTGACCACGATGCTCGGCGCCTTCTACGCACGTGTCATCGCGGTCCCGCTGTTCTCCCCCGAGCTGCCCGGCCAGCACGAACGCCTGATCCGCGCGTACACCGACGCCGACCCGGCGATCGTGGTGACCGTCACCGAGGCGCTGCCCGCCGTCCAGGCCTTCCTCGACGGCGCCCCGCCGCCGCGCGACCTGGTGACGGCCGACACGATCGAGCCGACGGACTGGGAGCCGGAGCCGGTGCCGCCCGACGAGCTCGCCTACCTCCAGTACACCTCCGGCTCGACCCGCGACCCGGCCGGTGTGCAGATCAGCCATCGCAACATCACGGTCAACGCGCGCCAGCTGTGGGCGCACTTCGGGGTCGGCGCGCGGCGCCCGGTGGCGATCGTCAGCTGGCTGCCGCTCTTCCACGACATGGGCCTGGTCGCCACCCTCGCGGCGCCGATCGTGCACGGCGTGCAGGCGCGGTTCACCGACCCGATGTCGTTCATCCGCAACCCCTCCCGCTGGCTGGCGATGATCTCCGTCCACCGCAACGAGGAGGTCTTCACCGCGGCACCCAACTTCGCCTACGAGTACTCCCTCGGCCGTTCCGCCGCCGCGGAGGGGCTGGACCTGCGGGGGCTGCGCTGGTGTCTCAACGGCGCCGAACCCGTACGCGAGAGCACGCTGCACCGTTTCTCCACCACCTTCGCCGCGGCCGGGCTGCGGCCCGAGGCGTCGACGCCCTGCTACGGGCTCGCCGAGGCGACCGTCTTCGTCACCGCCGCGCACGGCGACACCCCGCCGAAGGTGATCACCGTCGATCCCCAGAGGCTGTCCGAAGGCGTCCTGCGGCTCGCCGCCTCGGGCGACGAGCGCGTCGCGGGCCTGGTCTCGTGCGGGACGCCGACCGGGCAGTACGTCGCGGTCGTCGACCCGGACAGCTGCTGTGAGCTGCCCGACGACCGTGTCGGCGAGATCTGGGTACGCGGGCCGAACGTCGCGCGCGGATACTGGCGCAAGCCCGAGCACAGCTCCGCGACCTTCGGCGGATGGCTCTCCGGACCGGCCACCGGCGTTCCGGCCGGGCCGTGGCTGCGCACCGGCGACCTCGGCGCGGTCCACGAGGGTGAGCTGTACGTCACCGGCCGGCTCAAGGACCTGATCATCGTCGACGGCCGCAACCACTTCCCGCAGGACATCGAGGTCACCGTGCAGGAGGCGCACCCGGCCATCCGCCCGGACCACGTGGCCGCGTTCTCGATCCCCGGGCCGGATACCGAACACCTCGTCGTCGTCGCGGAGCGGTCGCGCCGCGCCCAGACCGGCGGGGCCGACGCGCCCGATCCGGACGAGGTGCGCCGGGTCATCCGCACCGCGGTCGCCGCCGTCCACGACGTTCCGCTGCACGACCTGGTCCTCGTGCGGCCCGGGGGCGTACCCCGTACCTCCAGCGGCAAGGTGGCCCGTAGCGCGTGCCGGGAGCGCTACCTGTCCGGTGACCTCCCCATGGCGTAAACGTGACCCCCGGCCCCACCTGGTGCGGCCGGGGGTTCGCAAATCCCTACTGGTAGGTAATAGACGGCGTCTCCCGCACGGTGCTCTACTGAGGGCGATCGAACGAACGCAAGCCGTGTCCGATGTGACAACACCCGGCACGCATGGAACCTCAGCTCCCTTCCCCCCACAAGGTAGGCGGTAGCGGCTCACCACCCTGGTGTGAGCGGCCCGTGCGTCAGCCGGCCACCGGTCGCGGCTCCGCGTGGAACCGCTTTCAGGGGCCCCCGTCATGCCGGGCCCCGCCGTGGGGGGTACGAAGATGCCGACTGCCGATCGCCATGACGCCGGACGCGACGAGATCGCGCGTTTCCTGACCGAAAGCATCGCCGCACGCTGCCACGTCGCCGCCGGAGAGATCGACCCCGACCGCCCGCTCGCCGAGCTCGGAATGACCTCACGCGACTCGGTGGCGATCGTGGGCGAACTCGAGGATCTCGTCGGCCGTGCGCTCCCGACGATCCTGCTCTACGAGTACCCGACGATCACCGCGCTGGCCCGTGAGCTGGCCGCACCTCCCGGCGAGACGACGGCCGTGCGGTCCGGGCCGGACCGCTGCGAGATCGCGGTCGTGGGGCTGGGCTGCCGCTTACCTGGCGGCATCGCCGGGCCGGGGGCGTACTGGGATTTTCTGCTCGAACGCGGAGACGCGATCCGCGAGGTGCCGGACGACCGATGGGAGGACGGGTACGAGCCGGCGAGCCGGCTCGGCGGGTTCCTCGACGACGTCGCGGGGTTCGACTCGCGGTTCTTCGGAATCACTCCGGACGAGGCCGACGCCATGGACCCGCAGCAGCGACTGCTGCTGGAGGTCGCCTGGGAGGCGCTCGAGCACGCGGGCATCGCCCCCGCGTCGCTGCACGGCAGCCGTACAAGCGTGTTCGCGGGCATCTCGGTTCCGGAGTACGCCTTCCTGACGGCCGCGCCGGGTTCGGAGGTGTCGCCCTGGACGACGACGGGCGGCGCGCTGAGCATCGCCGCCAACCGGCTGTCGTACCTGCTCGACCTGCGCGGGCCGTCGATGAGCATCGACACCGCGTGTTCGTCCTCCCTGGTCGCGACCCATCTGGCCGTACGGTCCCTGGGAGCGGGCGAGAGCGACCTGGCCATCGTCGGCGGTGTCAACGTGCTGCTCTCGCCGATGATCACCCTGACGTTCGAGCAGGCGGGAGGGACGGCGCCGGACGGCCGGTGCAAGGCGTTCGACGCCTCCGCGAACGGCATGGTCCGCAGTGAGGGCTGCGGCGTGGTGGTCCTCAAACGGCTCGGCGACGCCCACCGCGACGGCGACCGGGTCCTCGCCGTCATCCGCGACACCGGCATCAACTCCGACGGCCGTTCCAACGGACTCGTCGCCCCGAACCCCGAGGCCCAGGAGGCCCTGCTGCGGGAGGTCTACTCGGGCCTGGAGGCGCCGGACTACGTCGAGGCGCACGGTACCGGCACCCTGCTCGGCGACCCGATCGAGGCGCACGCGCTCGGGACGGTGCTGGGCCGTGACCGCGCGACACCACTGCTGATCGGCTCGGTCAAGAGCAACCTGGGGCACCTGGAGCCCGCCTCGGGAGTGGCCTCGCTGATCAAGACCGTGCTCGCGCTCTGGCACCGGACCATCCCGCCGAGCCTGCACTACCACCGGCCGAACCCGCACATCGACTTCGAGGGACTGGGCCTGAAGGTCGTTGCCGAGCAGACGCCCTGGCCGCCTGGGCCCGGCCGGGCCGGGGTCTCCGCCTTCGGCTTCGGTGGCGCGAACGCCCACGTCGTCCTCGCGGCGGCGCCCGCCGCGCCGTGGACCGTACGCGCGACGCATCCGGTGCACACGCTCCTGCTCTCCGACGTGTCCCCCGACCGGGTCACCGAGTACGCCGGCCGGCTCGCCGACGGGCCGGACGATCCCGCGGAGGCCGCGCACACCCTCGCCCGCCGCTACGGTCGCGGACGGTTCGGGGCCGCCGTGGTCGGGCGTGCGAGCGCCGCTCTCACCGAGGGCCTGCGGGCACTCGCGGCGGGCCGGGCACACCCCGCCGTCGTGACCGGGGTGGCCGCCGGCGACGGGGCACCGGTATGGGTCTTCTCCGGGTACGGCGCGCAGCGGCCGGGTATGGCGCGGACGCTGCTCACCGACGAACCCGCGTTCGGCGCCGCGATCGAGCTGCTGGAGCCCCTGGTCCAGGCCGAGGCCGGCTTCTCCGTTTGGGAGGCCCTGGACGGGGCCGGCGAGCAGGGCCCCGCCGAGACCATGATCACGCTGTTCGCCGTCCAGGTCGGGCTGGCGCGGCTCTGGCAGGCGTACGGCGTCGAGCCCGCCGCCGTCATCGGTCACTCCAGTGGCGAGGTCGCGGCCGCGGTCATGGCCGGTGCCCTGTCCTTGCGCGACGGCGTCAAGGTCATCACGGTCAGGGCCCAGCTGCTGGCGGGCATCACGGGCGGGGGTGCCATGGCGGTGCTCGGCGTGCCGGGTGAGGAGATCGCCCAGCTGTGCGCCGGCTGCCCGGACGTGTACGTGGCCGTGCTCGCGTCACCGCGGCAGACGGTCATCACCGGTGCCGCCGAGCAGATCGCCGCCGTGATCGGCCGCGCGGAGCGGCGCGGGCTGCTCGCCCGCCGGGTGCGGGCCGAGGGCGCCGGCCACTCCCCTCAGGTCGAACCTCTCCTCGACCCGCTGCGGCAGCGCCTCGAGGACATCCACCCCACGACGCCCCGCGTCGCGTTCTACACGACCACACTCGGCGACCCCTGGCAGGTGCCCGTCTTCGACCGGAACTACTGGGCGGCGAACCTGCGGAACCCGGTCCGGCTGGCCGGCGCCGTGGGCGCGGCGGTGGCCGACGGCCACCGTACCTTCGTGGAGGTCTCGGCCCATCCGCTGCTCGCGCACGCGCTCGCCGACACCGCCGAGGACGCACTCATCCTGCCGACTCTGCGGCGGGGCCCGGAGGGCGAAGAGGCCGCCGACGACACCGTCACCTTCCACACGCAGCTCGCCGCCCTCAGGATCAGCGGGCTCCCCGTCCAGCCGCCCGCCGACGGCCAGGTCCGCGACGTCCCGTCCCCGCCCTGGCGGCACGAACACCACTGGACGCGGGCCCGTGCGACGCGGCCGGCCGGGCATCACCCGCTGCTCGGCGCACACGTCGAACTGCCGAGCCACCGGCACGCCTGGAGCGCGAACGTCGGCGGCGACCGGCTGCCCTGGCTCACTCTGCACGGCACGTCCATGCTGCCGGCCGCCGCGTACGCCGAGATCGCGCTCGCGGCCGGCGCCGCGGCCCTGGGTACCGAGGCGCCGGTCCTGACCGGTCTGCGGCTCGAACGGCTTCTCCCCCTGGACGACGATTCGACGATCACCACGACGTGCACGCCCATGGGCGTCGCCACGTCCAAGTGCCGGATCGAGATCCAGACTCGTACCATCGCCGGGGGCTGGACACCGCTCGCCACCGCGACCGTGACCTCGGTGGCCGGGGAGACGGCCGGCCGGACGTACACCGGCCGCACCGCGATCCTCCCGGCCGAGCGCGGTGACCGGCGTTTCCGGGTGCACCCGATCGTCCTGGACCGGTGCCTGGCCTCGTTCGGCGCCGAGTGGACCACCGTCGCGATCGGGCGGCTGCGGGTGCCGGGCGCGACGGGTGACGGCGGGTCTTGTGAGTTCGAGACGCCGCGGCCCAGAGCCGACGGCTCGGCCGTGGCGGCCCTGCGGCTCGTGAACGAGGCCGGAACGGTGCTGCTGGAGGCACGAGACGTCGAGCTGCGCCGGATCCCGGCGGGCGCCGTGCCGGTGCCGTTGTCGGCCAAGCTCGTCGAGGCCGCCTGGGAGCCGGCACCGGCGCCGGCGCCGCGGCCGCCGGACGGGAACGCGGCCTGGCTGGTGCTCTCCGACCTGGAGGACGCGGACGCCGCGGCGATCGCCGACGGACTGGGCGACGCCGGCCGGTACGTCATCCGCCGGCGTCTGGAGGAGGAGTTCCGCGAGACCGGTTCGCTGGACGTGGTGGTCGTCGTGCCCGCCAGACTGGGCGACGAGGCTCTCCTGCTCGCCCTGTCCGGGCTGGTCCGGACGCTGCCGCCGGTGAACCGGCTGTGGATCCTCACCCGGCGGACGGCCGCGGTACGCGACGGCGAGGCCGGTGAGCCGGGGCAGTCCTTCGTCCGTTCCCTGACGCGTGTGCTCGCGTTCGAGCACTCCGCCCTGCGGGCGACCTTCCTCGACGTGGACGATCCGGCCTCGGCGCTCGCCGAGCTGCTCGGCGGCGACGCCGACACCGAGGTCGCCTGGCGTGACGGCGTCCGGTACACGTCACGGCTCCGCACCGTACGGCTGGGCGGCACTCCGGTGCTGGAACCGGTACGCCACGGAGGCGCGTACCTGATCAGCGGCGGATACGGAGGGCTCGGCCTGGTCGCCGCCCGGCGCCTGGCCGAGCGCGGGGCCGGGCGCCTGGTGCTCTCCGGCCGGTCCGGGCCGGGCCCCGCCGCCCAGCAGACCATCGAGGAGCTCCGCGCGTTCGGCACCGAGGTCGCGATCGTGCTCGGTGACATCGCGGCACCGGGCGTGGCCGAGCGGATGGTCGCCGCCGCCCGCCGGAACGGGCTGCGGCTGCGCGGGGTCGTGCACGCCGCCGGGGTACTGGACGACCGGCTCGTGAACGAGCTCGGCCCCGAGGACCTGCGCCGCGTCTGGTCACCGAAGGTCGACGGCGCGGTCCGGCTGCACGAGGCGACCAGGCGGTTCCACCTGGACTGGTGGCTCGTGTACTCCTCGGCCGCCGCGCTGCTGGGCTCACCGGGCCAGGCGGCGTACGCGGCGGCCAACGCACGCACGGACGCGTTCGTGGACTGGCGCCGGGCACACGGCCTGACCGGCGGGACGATCAACTGGGGTCCGTGGGCGGAGGTCGGCGGCGTCGCCGGCCTGACCGTCGCCGCGCTGGACCCGATCACGCCGGAGGAGGGCGGTGACGCCCTGGAGGCGCTGCTGGCCCATGACCGGACCGCCACCGGGGTGATCCGTTTCAACGTGGTCCGTGCCCTCGCGGCGTTCCCCGAGATCCGGCACCGGCCCTACTTCGCCGCGCTGGTCGGCGCCGCCGCCGGCGCTCCCGCCGATGACGACTGGCCCGGGCCGGAGGCGCTGCGCGACGCCGACGGGCCGACCGCGCGGCGGCTCGTGAACGGCCGGGTACGGGCCCGGGTCTCGGCGGTCCTGGGCTTCCCGCCCGATCCCTCCCGGCCCCTGACCGAGCTGGGGCTGGACTCTCTCGTGGCGGTCCGGATCAAGAGCACTCTGGAGCACGACCTCGGCGTCACGGTGGCCGCCTCGGACCTGCTGAGCGGCCGGAGCCTGGAGGATCTGCAGGACGACCTCTGCCGCCGGCTCGGCCTGCCGGAGACCGCCGCCGACCCGATCGCGCTCCGCCACGTCGTGCGGCCCATCACCGGCGCGGCGCACCGGCCTTCCGCCGAACCGAAGCTGCCGCCCTTCTTCTGCCTGCACCCGGCCGGTGGCGACACCGGGGTCTACCGGCAGCTCGCGACGCTGCTCGGCGAGGACCTGCCGTTCCTGGGGCTGGACCGGTTCCGGGACGCGCCCGAGGTCGAGGAGCGCGCCGACCGGTACATCGCGATGATCCGCGCGGTCCAGCCCCAGGGGCCGTACCGGCTCGGCGGCTGGTCCTTCGGCGGTGTGCTCGCCTACGAGATCGCCCGCCGGATCGGCGGCGTCGAGCTGGTCGCGCTGATCGACGCGGGCGTACCCAAGAAGGTGGAGAACCCCATCGAGACCACCGCGCGCCGCTACGCCGACTTCGGCGAGTACCTCACCTCGACGTACGGGGTCTCGGTCAGGCTCGGGTTCGAGGAACTCGCCGCGCTCGGGGAGGACCAGCAGCTCGCGCTGGTCATGGAGCGTACGAAGCCGGTCATGGAGCAGCTGCCGCCGGCCGTGGCGGTACACCAGTTCACCTCACACCAGGACACCCGGGCGCTCGAGCGGTACCGGCCGGGTCCCTACTACGGACGGGTCGTCCTCTACCGCTCGACCGAGCCGACGCCGTGGGCGGTCCACGACGCGCGCTACGACCTCGACGAGGCGAACGGCTTCGGCGAGCTGTGCCCGGACCTGGAGATCGTCCCGATCCCGGGTGCCCACCATCTGAACCTGCTCGATCCACCGGCGGTGCGGATCATCGCCGATCACCTGGGCGAAGTGCTCAGGGCGCCGCGGACCGAGCCCGCGTGATCAGTCAGTGATACGGGAAGGCCATCGATGTCCGATCTGACACAAGCGGTCCTCGCCGGGGCCGAACCCGCCGAGCTGCTCGCCTGCGAGCTGCCCAGCTGGTTCCGCGCCGCCTACACGCTCAGGGACGAGACAGGAATCTTCGCCGGCGAGTCCGACAAGGACGTACGCCGCTCGGTCCACGTGGGCTCGGTCGAGATGCCCGAGCTCGCCCCGGACGAGGTGGTCGTCGCGGTGATGGCCTCGTCCGTCAACTTCAACAGCGTCTGGACGGCGGTCTTCGAGCCGGTCCCGACGTTCGCGTTCCTGCACCGCCGTGCGCGCGAGGGGCGGTGGGGAGCGCGGCACGACCTGCCCTACCACGTCATCGGCTCGGACGCCGCCGGCGTCGTGGTCCGTACCGGCGCGGCCGTACGGCACTGGTCGGCCGGCGACCGCGTGGTCGTCTTCCCCGGGGTCATCGACCCGGGCGACCCCGCGTCGCAGGACGACGGGCTCCTGGCCGCCGAGCCGCTCGCCTGGGGGTATGAGACCAACTTCGGCGGCATGGCCGAGTTCGCGATCGTCAAGGGCAACCAGCTCATCCGCAAGCCCGAGTGCCTGACCTGGGAGGAGGCCGCGGCGAACACGCTGTGCGCCGGGACGGCGTACCGGATGCTGGTCGGCGGGCACGGCGCGCGGATGAAGCAGGGCGACGTGGTGCTGATCTGGGGCGCCACGGGCGGCCTGGGCGGGTACGGGGTGCAGTTCGTGCGCAACGGCGGCGGGGTCCCGGTCTGCGTGGTCGGCTCGGAGGAGAAGGCCGAACTCGTCCGCGCGCTCGGTGCCGAATACGTCATCGACCGCAGCACGCTCGGCCTCGGCGAGCAGGGTCTTCGCGACCCCGCGGCGTGGCGGGCGATCGGCGGCCTGGTCCGGGGCCTGGCCGGCCGGGATCCCGACATCGTCTTCGACTACCTCGGCCGGGAGACGTTCACGGCGTCGGTCTGGCTGGCCGCGCGGGGCGGCTCCATCGTCACCTGCGGGTCGAGCACCGGGTACTGGCACGAGTACGACAACCGGCATCTGTGGATGAAGGTCAAGCGGATCATCGGCAGTCACGGCTGCACCTACCACGAGGCCGTCCAGACCAACCGGCTGATCGAGCTGGGTATGGTCACGCCGACGCTGTCGAGGACGTACGCGCTGGAGGACGCGCCGGACGCCCTGCGCGCCGTTCAGCTCAACGAGCACGTCGGCAAGGTCGGCGTGCGGTGCCTCGCGCCGTCGGACGGGCTCGGCGTCGCGGACCCCGAGCTCCGCCGCCGGATCGGCGAGGAGCGGCTCGGCGTCTTCCGCCGCGCCGGACACCCGATCGGCCGGTGAGCGGGAGACCTTCCGCCGACGGCGGATTCGCCGGGCGCGCGGGGCCACCGGCCCGCCGCCCGGCGGGCCGGCCGGGCCTGGATCCGTACGGGCCCGGCCGGCCCCCTTCTTTCACTCAGGCGCCGGGGGCGGCGTGGACGCGGTCGCCGCCGACGTAGGTCTGGAGTACGCGCGTCGCGCCGATCTCCTCAGGCGGGCTGGCGAACGGATCGCGGTCGAGGACCACCAGGTCCGCCAGCTTGCCCGGCTCGATCGTGCCGGTGTCGTCGAGATGGTTCACGTACGCGCTGCCCGCGGTGTACGCGGCGAGAACGGTGCCGAGGTCGAGCCGCTGTTCCGGTAGGAACGCCGGGGTGCTCCCGTCGGCGCCGGGGGCCCTTCGGTTCACCGCGACGTGCATACCCTTGATCGGGTCGGCGCTGCTGACCGGCCAGTCGCTGCCGGCCGCGAGGGTGGCGCCCGCCCGGAGCAGGTCGCCGAACGGGTACTGCCGTGCCGCGCGCTCAGAGCTCAGGAACGGGATGGTGAGCTCGTCCATCTGCGGCTCGTGCACCGCCCAGAGCGGCTGCAGGTTGGCGGTCGCACCGAGCACGCGGAACCTCGGCACGTCGTCGGGGTGGACGACCTGCAGATGCGCGAGGTGGGGCCGGGTGCCCGTCCAGCCGTTGGCGCGCCGTGCCGCCTCGACGGCGTCGAGCGCCTCGCGTACCGCACGGTCGCCCAGAGCGTGGAAGTGCACCTGAAAGCCGTGCGCGTCGAGTCGGGTGACGTGGTCGCACAGGGCTTCGGGCGCCACGAACGAGATGCCGGAGTTGCCGGAGGCACGGCCGTGCCCGTCGAGGTACGGGCCGAGCATCGCGGCGGTGTGGTTCTCCGCGATGCCGTCCTGCATGATCTTCACGCTGGTGGCGCGCATCCGGCCGCCGCTCAGCCGTTCGCGCCGTTCGAGCAGCTCGGGGATCTGCTCCGCGCCGCGCTCGCGGTCCCACCACAGGGCGCCGACGACGCGTGCGGTGAGCAGTCCCTCGCGTTCCGCCGTGAGGTAGGCCGGCGTCGCGTCGGCGGTCAGCGGGTTGCCGCCGACGATGGCGTCCTGCCAGGCGGTGATGCCGTACGAGTGCAGCAGTGCCTGGGCCCGCAGCAGCGCGGCGACGAGGTCGGCGGCGGCAGGACGCGGCACGAGGTCGCCGACCAGCCGCATCGCGCCCTCCTGGAGCATCCCGGCCGGGCGGCCGTCCGCGTCGCGCTCGACGCGGCCGTCCCCCGGGTCCGTGGTGGCGGCGGTCAGCCCGGCGAGTTCCAGGGCACGGGTGTTGACCCAGGCGCCGTGGTGGTCGCGGTTGACGAGGTAGGCGGGCCGGTCCGGGACGAGGTCGTCGAGCTGCTCGCGGACCGGGGTGCCGCCGGGGAACGCCTCCAGGGACCATCCGCCGCCGGTGATCCAGGGCAGGCCCGGGTTCGCGTCGGCGTACGCCCGGATCCGCCCCCGGTACTCCTCCAGGGTCACCGCCCCGGTGAGGTCGCACTGGCCCAGCTCCATGCCGCCGCCGACCGGGTGGACGTGGGCGTCCTGGAAGCCGGGCACGAGCAGCCGCCCGGCCAGATCGATCACCTCGGTGCGCGGCCCGATCAGCTCCCGTACGTCGTCATGGCCGACCGCGACGATCCGGTCCCCCCGTACGGCGACGGCCGTGGCGCGGCTACGCGCGGCGTCGGCGGTGTGCACCGGACCACCGGTGAAGACCAGGTCGGCGGCGTCCATCGGCGTTCTCCTCGTCCTGTCGGGGACCTGTCCGGGTACTCCCATCGTCCATCGGCGGGATGGGGGCGGCGCGGGGCCCCTAATTGGTTTGCCAAACTGTCGGTGCCCTCGGCCATCATGTGTTGTGCTAGCTAAAGCTGCACATAAGTGCACTATCGGGCGAAATCTCACGATTGGAACACGGAATTGAGCGCGCTCTCATCACCCCAGGTGGCGGACGGCCCACCGAAGGCGACATCGGGAGGGCTCGATCGGGGCGTGCTCGCGGTCGCCATGGTCGTCGTCCTCGGCGCCATCATGTCGATCTTGGACGTGACGGTCGTCAACGTCGCCATCAACCGGCTGGCCACGGAGTTCGACTCCCCGCTGTCCACGATCCAGTGGGTGGCCACGGGCTACACGCTGGCCCTGGCCACGGTCATCCCGGTCACCGGCTGGGCCTCGTCCAGGTTCGGCACCAAACGTCTCTACATGATCTCCATCGCACTCTTCGTGTGCGGCTCGGCGCTGGCCGGCATGGCCTGGTCCGCCGAGTCCCTGATCGTCTTCCGGGTCCTGCAGGGCCTGGGCGGCGGGATGATCATGCCGGCCGGCATGACGATCCTCACCCAGGCCGCCGGCCCGAAGCGGGTCGGCCAGGTGATGAGCATCGTCGGCGTCCCGATGCTGCTCGGCCCGATCTGCGGCCCGATCCTCGGCGGCTACCTGGTCGACGACGTCTCGTGGCGCTGGATCTTCTTCATCAACCTGCCGATCGGCATCGTCGCGCTGTTCCTGTCCGCCCGGATCCTCAAGCGTGACACCCCCAAGCCGGGCGAGCGTCTCGACCTCCTCGGCCTCCTGCTGCTGTCACCCGGCCTCGCCCTGCTGATCTACGGCCTGGCCACGGGCGCCCAGCACAGCGACTTCAGCTCGACCGAGGTCCTGGTCACCACGATCACCGGAGCGGTGCTGGTCGTGCTCTTCACGATCCGCGCACTGATGGCGACCAACCCGCTGATCGACCTGCGCCTGCTCAAGCGCCGCTCGGTCGCCGCGGCGCTGGGCACGATGGTGCTGTTCATGTGCGCGTTCATGGGCGCGATGCTCCTGCTCCCGCTCTACTACCAGGTGGTGCGGCAGGAGAGCGCCCTGGCCTCGGGCCTGCTGCTCGCCCCGCAGGGCTTCGGCGCGATGGTCACGATGCCGATCGGCGGCAAGCTCACCGACCGCGTCGGCCCGGGCCGGGTCGTCCTGCTGGGCCTGGTCATCGTGATCGCCTCGGTGGCGACCTTCACCGGATTCCTCCAGGCGGACACGTCGTACTGGATCCTCGGATCGATCCTGTTCGTCATGGGCCTGGGCATGGGCCTGACGATGATGCCCACGATGGCCGCCGCGATCCAGACGCTGGTCCACGACGAGGTGCCGCGGGCCAGCACGATGCTGAACATCTTCCAGCAGGTGTCGGCGTCCGTGGGCACGGCGCTGATGTCGGTGCTGCTGGCCACCAGCCTGGCCGACAAGCTCGGCACACCGTCGGGTGGTGGCCTGTCGGCCACCCAGCACGTCACGCCCCAGGTCATCCAGAAGATCGCCGGCCCGATGGCGGACGCGTTCCAGCACACCTACTGGTACGCCGTGGGCCTGCTCACCCTGGCGTTCATCCCGGCACTGTTCCTCCCACGCCGCACCCCGGACGCCACGTCCGCCGACGAGGCCCCTGCCGAGATGCCGCTCCCGATCCACTGACGCTTTCCCCACGCACGTCCCGGCCCCGCGACCGCCACGGTCGCGGGGCCGGCCCTTTCCCGGGCGCCCGAATTTGCACCCGACCGCGCCGATGTCCAGCAACCGGTCCACCAGTTCACGCGGCCGCATGCCGTATCCCGCCTCGGCGTCCACCGTGACCGGCACCGCCCCTGCGACCCGCCCGGCCGTTCGGCTCGACGCCGAGCTGGTCTGTGTCGCCACCGCTCTGGTCCTGCCGGGTTGTGATTCAGAGCGCCGGTGGATGCGCGTAGCGCCCGGGCGGATCGGGCATTGGTTCCCGCGTCTGCCGGGCCAGTCCGAATACAACCGCCAGTCGCGCGCTCTGGCTCAGGTTCTGGTTTTGGTCGCGTTGTGGCCGGCCAGAGCAACTCCCAGCTGGCACGACGCTCACGCTGTTCGGGTTCGGGTTGGGGCCGGGCGCGCGGGCGCGCGGGCGCAGGCGGGCAGGCGGGCAGGGCGATGCTGGCCGGTTGCGGTTGATGGATGGCGCGCTGGTGCGCTCCGGCGCCTCACGCGCCATGGTGAACCGCTCGCAGATGGGGGAGATGGCCGGCTACGGGCATGATGCCTCCAGCAGGCTTTCTACTGGAGCACCAAACTGATGCTCATCACCATGGCGGACGGGACGGTGACCGCGTTCAGCCTGGCCCACCCCAAAGAACCCGGGCGAACGCGAACAGGCCCTGCATCTGCTCCACGTCCACCAGATCGCCGCCGGCGACTGCCCGATCGTGTGTGACAAGGGTTTTGCCGGAGCAGGGATCGGAAAGCCGACCTGGGACATCCGCTCATCCGCGCCCCGGGATGGCGAGCCACCCCAGTTCAACGTCTTCCCGGCCTGGCTATGCCAACAAATCGAAGCGAACCTTGAAGGACCAAGTCGGCCTCGAACGCCACGCCGCGCGCACCACCGAAGGCCACTGGACACGGGCATCCCAGCGGATCCTCGCCCTCAACGTAGCCATCTGGCACAACCGGCTCATCGACGCACCCATCAAACGATCACTGATCGCCTACGACCACTGACCGACCCATCCCCATCAACGATCCGGGGGCAACCGCGGTCTCGGGGATCGTTGATCGTCCGGTGGGGCGTCCGGCCGATCAGGTGCGGTCGTGGAGAGTGACCTGGTAGCCGTCGGGGTCGGCGAAGGTGAACGTCCGGCCGAAGGGGCCGTCGATCGGTGCGGAGACGATGGTGTGGCCGTCGGCGGCGAGAGCATCGTGTATGGCCTGGACGTCTGTGGCGTGGAGCCAGATCGCGGCACCGATGCCGGGCTGGGCGACGGATGCGAGATCGGTGCCGGGAATGACGTCGCGGAGCGCGAACGCGATCGGCTTCGTCTCGAAGACGACGGCATGCGGAGGCCCGGCCTGAGAGCGGACGAGGCCCAGGTACTGCTCGTAGAACGCCTGCGAAGTGTCGAGGTCGCGCGCTTGGAGCGAGATGAAATCGGGGCCGGTCGCGGGCATGATGATGCTCCTTATTCGTGTCAGTTTTCTGACACAGCTCAATCTATGTCAGAATGCTGACATGAATCAAGTCGGTGTCGACCTGGAGACGTCACTGGGCTACCTGCTGAAGGAGGCGTCGAGCGCTCTGCGAGCCGCCATGGAGGAGGTGCTGCGGCCGCTCGGGATGAACGTGACGCGCTACTCCTGCCTCGAACTGCTGGCTCAACGACCGGGCTTGTCGAACTCCGAGCTCGCGCGGGGCGCGTTCGTGACACGCCAGTCGATGAACGTGCTGCTCCAGGCCCTGGAGCGAGAGGGCTACGTGACCAGGCCCGCGGAGGCACCCGTCGGGAAGGTTCTTCCGACACGGCTCACGCCTCGCGGGCGGCGGAGCCTGGAGAAGGCGACCGTAGCGGTCCGGTCCGTCGAGGTCAGGATGCTGGCCGGCATGACCGAGACCGAGCAGTCAGGCGCGTTCCGGATCCTGCAGAGCATGATCCATTCCCTGCGCGACGGCGACGGCGACGGCGGCGCATAGCCCGCCCCCCGGCGCACGTCTCGTCCCGCCCGGACAGGAGTGCGGCCGAGCGTGAAAATCCGTGCCGGCGACCTCGAGAACCGGCACACCCTCTTCTGCGGTGAGCCCCAAATTCGGATATTCGGCCCCAACTCGCCTCCAGATCGCCCCGCTCTCCCACGCGGGAGACGCGAAGACCATTAGGTTGAGGGCGTTCCGCCAAGCACCCCGGCTCGCGCGCGGCGGCATCAGGCGCACGGGTGGCGTGGGCCGCACACATTCTCCGAAGGGCTGATACGACGTGCCGGCTGAGCCCACGGCAGAGTGGCCCGCCTCACTCGACGTCGCGAAACAGATCGCGGACGGCTGGAGTCCCACCCCGTTCCGTGAGTTCGTCCTCAAGATCCACAGCCGCTGCGACCTCGCGTGCGACTACTGCTACATGTACGAGATGGCCGACCAGAGCTGGCGCGGCCGGCCGCGCCACATGTCGGCCGACGTGGTCGCGAACACGGCCGCCCGGATAGCGGAACACGCCCGCGACCATGGCCTCACCTCGATCGAGGTCGTCCTGCACGGCGGCGAGCCACTGCTCGCGAGCCATGACCTCATCACCGACATCGTCACGACGATCCGCTCCAGCGCCGGGCCGGAGGTGGACGTCCGGCTGAGCCTGCAGACCAACGGCGTACGGCTCGCGTCCTACCTCGACCTGCTGGACAAGCTGGACGTGCGGGTGGGGGTCAGCATCGACGGCGACGCCGTGGCCAACGACCGGCACCGCCGGTATCCGCACGGCGGAAGCAGCTACGACGCGGTCGCGGCCGGCCTGCGGCTGCTGTCCACGCGCTTCCGGCACCTGTTCGGCGGGCTGCTGTGCGCGATCGACGTGGCCAACCCGCCGCTCGCGACGTACGAGGCGCTGCTGGAGTTCGATCCACCGGCCATCGACTTCCTGCTGCCGCACGGCAACTGGTCCGAGCCACCGCCCGGCCGCGTCCCGGGCTCGGCCGCGACACCGTACGCCGACTGGCTGATCGAGATCTTCGACCGCTGGTACGCCGCCCCACGGCAGGAGACCCGGGTCCGCCTGTTCAGCGAGATCATTCACCTACTGCTCGGCGGGGCGTCGGCCAGCGAGGCGATCGGGCTCTCCCCTGTAACGGTCATCGTCATCGAGACCGACGGAAGCATCGAGCAGTCGGACATGCTCAAGTCGGCGTATTCGGGTGCGCCCGAGACCGGCCTGCACGTCGCGCACGACCCCTTCGACACCGCGCTCATGCTGCCCTTCGTCGCGGCGCGGCAGGTCGGTGAGCTCGCCCTGGCGGACGAGTGCCGCCGCTGCGCGGTACACCGCGTCTGCGGCGCCGGCCTGTACGCGCACCGGTACCGTCCGGGCTCGGGTTTCGCCAACCCCTCGGTCTACAGCCCGGACCTGTTCCGGCTGATCTCCCACGTATCGAACGTCCTCACCACCGATCTGTCCGCACGCGCGAATGGGAACGCATGAGCGTCGACTTCCACCAGCTGCCCCGCGAGCACGAAGCTGACCGGAATTCTCGACATCGTGCAGTTGTCGCGGCCGGACAACGGCTCGCGCTACTGCGCACCTGGCGCGACGACCCGCGTCCGGCGAGCGGTCTGCTGCAGGGCGTCTACGCCTTCTGGCAGTAACCGCCTTCCGGCGTCGCGAACGCGCAAGCGGCGCGACGGGCCACGCGGACAGCGAGTCGCCCGCTGGCGCGAGTCGGCCTGCCTGGGCGCCGAGACACTCCCGGCCAGCGGCCGCCTGACGACGCCGGCGATGAGTTCGTCTCTGGCGTGCACACGACCCTGCTCGGCTGGCAGCACGACCCGGTCCCGGCGGAGGCGCTGGACCAGGCGCGGCGCGAGAACGAACGACACCGGACATCGTGGCGACGGCGAACTGGCGAAATTCCCGTACCCGCCCGCTGACGGCACCCTCAGATCAGCGGCGGGTCGAAGTCGAAGTCAAGGTGCCGCCCTGCCTTGGCGGTCCGCACATCCGGATGGTCGGGATACAGCACCCGCTCATAGATGGGGAAGGTCACCTCGGTGAGGGCCGCCGCTTCTTCGTCCTCGCCCAGGGCCCGGAGATCGGCGATCAGGTTGGCAGCACATCCCAACGCGACCGGATGCTCCTCCCCCAGCATGAAACGCACGCGTCCCAGCGTCTCGGTCCCACGAGCGCGGGCTCCCTCGAGATCACCGAGCGCCGCCAGGTCACTCGCCAGGTTGATCGCGACGTTGAGTGAGTAGTGGTGGTCAGGCCCGAGTTTGTCCTCGAGCCCGGCCAGGCTCCTTTCGTCGAGTTCACGCGCCGCGTCCACGTCATTCTTCATGCGATGGAGCAACGCGACGTTTCCATCGCAGGCAAGGGTGTAGGGGTGGTGGGATCCGTAGACCGGGGCGTAACGACGCGTCGTGTCCATGGCCCGAGCGAATGCCTCGTCGACGAGCCCCGCGCTTCGCTCGGCGTTGGCCAGGCAGGTCGCGGCGGCCAGAGTGTCGGGGTTGTCGAGGCCGAACAATCGCCTGGACCGCTCATGGACCTCGCGGGCCATCTCCAGGGCCTGCTCGAACGCACCCGCCCGCCGCAGCGCGATGGAGAGGTCTCTTTGGGTGCGAAGAGTCCAGAAATGCTCCGCTCCCAGCTCCTGGCGCCCATATTCCAGCGCGTCCTCACCGAGATCACGAGCGACCGTGTATTCGCCGTGCTGCCGGATCACGCGAGCGAGGCCATTCCACGAGCTGAGAATTTCGACCTTGCTCGCTCCGGAGGACGGCTCGCGCTGTTGCATGTAGACGGCCATATGAAGCTCTCTGGCCTCCCGGTACCGGCCAACGAGGCCGAAGTCCAGGGCCAAGTTGTTGATGCTGCGGAGCGTCCATGGATTCTGTTCACCGAAGACCCGCACGTGCCGGTCGCGCGTGTCCTCATCTCGTTCGACGGCTTCGGCGAACCGTCCGAGGGCGCGCAGGTCGGCTCCGAAACCGCGCGCGATCGTCAGCGTGACCTCGTCATCCTCGCCGAAGATCTCCTGCGCCTGGGCCAGCGCCGCTTCGTCGGTCTCTGCCGCCTGGGCGTAGTCCCCGAGCTCGCGAAGGATGTCGGCCCGATGACTCTGTGCGGTCAGGAGCAGACGGTCGTTGCCTTCTCCCGTTTTGTCTTGCCAGCGGCGTAGGAAGTCCTCCACCATCGACTGTGCCGCCTGACGGTTGCCGGACTGGTAGAGGTACCTCACTACTTTGAGGACGAAATCTCGCACCGAACGGTCGTCGCTTTCGATGACCCGGGCCGGCTCCAGATGAGGCACCAGCTCGCCGAAGCGCGGCCACTGCCCGCCCTCATCGGCTCTCGGCGGGGCGCCCCGTACGAGCAGGATGTGCACGTCATGGCGTAATGACGCCTGGTCGGCCGCACCTACCTGCTCACGGAGCAGCGCCTGGACCAGCCGGTGAACCTGGATGGTCCGGCTCTCCGAGCTCACCCTGGCGAGCGCGAAACGGCTCAGCTCGCCCACGGCCCGGGTCAGCATGATCGGGTCCGCGAGCACTGAGCTCAGCAGAGGGCGGGTCAGCCCGCTGGAACGGCTCAGGATGTCGCGCGGGACCGGGTCCGGGCCGAAGAAGGCCAGACAGCGCAGCAGCTCGACCGCCTCGGGAAGCCGGGACTCCAGTGTCGCGACCGACAGACTCCATGCGGCGGACATGGAGTTGGGGTAATCGGCCGGCCGATTCTCGTCCATGAGCTCCCTCGACCGCTCACTCAGCAGACCGAGGTACTCGTCGACCGACATTCCCGTCTCGGCTTTCAGCGCGGCGGCCTGCTCCAGGGCGAGAGGCAGGTCGCCCAGAGCGGCGGCGAGGCGCTCGGCCTCCGACTCCGTGATCGCGTTGGGGACACGCCTCCGGAGGAACTCCACGCTCTCTTCGCGCCGGAACACGTCGATCTCCAGCGTCTTGACCCGGTCGCGCCAGCTGTAGTTGCGCGTCGTGAGGAGCACATGCCCGGGACCGGTAGGTATCAGGCCCGTCAGATCCTCTGGTTCGATCGCGTTGTCGAAGACGAGCAGCCAGCGATCATAGGGGTCTCCTTTGCTCAGCGCGTCGAGCACGGCCTGCGCCGCCTCGTTGGTGCCGCTGACAGAGGAAGGCGGCAACCCGAGCCGGGGCGCGAGCGAGGCAAGAGACGAGCGCACGAGCGCCGGCTGGTCAGCGGGGATCCACCAGACGAGGTCGTACTTGGAGCCGTACCGATAGACGTACTCAACGGCCACCTGGGTCTTGCCCACACCTCCCATGCCCTGAAGCGCGTGGGAGGTCGTCTCGCCGATTTGCCTCTCGGAACTGGGCAGGACCGCCGTCGCCGCGTCACCGATGCGCGCCCGGAGGAGTTCGAGGAGCTCGGATCGTCCGGTGAAGTTCTTGTTCTGAGCGGGTACTCCGCCCCAGATCTCCGGCGGTCGACCACGCTCACTGGAAATGGTCACGCCTGTACCTCCGCCTGGGCCGCTGGTTCGATTATGCGGCCATCATAGGCGAATACGCCATACGGGCCATGACCAGCAATTCCTTGTCCGGTAGGATCTACCGCCCCAATCGGTATGCCGCGAAGTCGCGAGACACTTCGAGGCTGGACGAAAGCCGCCTTTTACGAAAATCGGACACCCCGAAATCTTTCCACCGATCGCGGGCTCGGCGGCGGGCCAGTAGCCACCACGCCGGTGAACTGCGCTAAGTGGGGCCCCGGTATCATGAGGCTCACCAGTTCCAGACACCACAAAAGGGACCAAATGAGCGACGATGCCCCACTGGCCACTCGTGATCTGCCCTACCTCGCCGGCAGGTCTCTTCGCGAGCTGCGCCGAGCCACTGAGAGTCCGCTTGACCTAGCTCTGAGCCGCATACTCGAGGAAGACAAAGCCACGAGCGGAGCGTCTGCGGGCTTCCAGAATCGCATGTGAGCCAGGGGTGGTCACCGCCGGGCCGCCAGGGGGCGAGGAGGCTGACGGCTCGCGCCCGGACTAATTCGCTCTTCTCCGGACGATCCACCCAAACTCGGAGGCACGGCACCTGTCCGGTGCTTTCCGGACTGAGCGCGAAAGCCGGAGGACTCTGTCGTTCTGGTTATTGCGCGATCGTCCGGATGGCGCCCTGGTCCTCCGACGTTGCTTTTAGATCTTGCTCTATCGGGGCTCGTTCTCGTTTGCTGGGATCAGAGCCAGATAGGGAAAGGCCTCATCCTCATGTTGCTGAACCAGGCGTACACCGGTATCCGAAAAGCCAAAAATTGGCCGTCGGTAATGGGACTCACGACGCCCCGGCCGAGGCCCCCGCCGCGATGGACCTCCTCCGGTGCTGTGCGTTCTTCGGCGCCGGCCCCATCCCGCTCGAGTCGCTCGAGCGCGGACGCTACTTCCCCGAGTCGGCGCTGCACACCACGCTCCTCGATCCGATTCTGAGAAGCCGGGCCATCGGCGCGCTGGGACGTACGGCCCTCGTCCGGGTGAATCCGGTGAGCCGGACCATCCAGATCCACCGCCTCGTGCAGGGCGTCGTACGCGACGGAATGTCCGAGGCGGACGCGGAGCGGTCACGGCATGACGTTCATCTGCTCCTCGCCGCGGCCGATCCCGGCGACCCGGACGACTTCGACAACTGGCCACGGTACGAGGAGCTCCGCGGCCACATGGACCCGTCCGACGCGGAGGGCTGCCGGCACGTGACCGTACGGCGGCTGGTCCTCAACATGGTCCGCTACCTGCGCGTCGTCGGTGAGCCCGTGGCCGCCCAGACCCTCGCGGACCGGGCACTCGACCGGTGGCCGACCACGGACTCCGGCGACGCGGAGGCGCTCGCCATGAACCTGGCCATCAACCGGTCCAAGGTGGATGCCCTGGTCGCCCTCGGCGAGTACGAAGAGGCGTTCGCGCTCAGCCGGTCCTCTCTGGAGGCCAGATCGGGTGACGAGAACCCGGACACCGTCATCCTCGGCAGGTCGACCGGGGTCGAGCTGCGCTGGAAAGGAGATTTCGCGAAGGCGCTCGAAGCCGACGAAGCCTCCGTGGACGCCCATACACGCATCTTCGGGCGCGATCACCCGCAGACCTTCATGGCGACCAACAATCTCGCCGTCGACCACGCCCTCAACGGCCGGTACGGCAAGGCCGTCCAAGAAGACGAGAAGGTCTACCGCGACTGTCTGACCTTCTACGGCCGCAATGACCACCCCGCCGTGCTCGTCTACCAGAACGCGATGGCGCGGAGCATGCGGCACGCGGGTCACTATCGCGAGGCGCTCGAGTCGGCCGGACAGGTCTATGAGGGATATCGCTCGCTCATCCGCCGCAGGATCCTCAGGGAGGACCACCCGTGGGTCCTGGTCCATGGAAACGACCTCGCGGCGGCACGCAGAGACGCGGGGGGCACGAATGCCCTCTCGCTGGCATCCGACGTCCACAACCGATGCTGGCGGATCCTGGGCGTGGACCACCCGCAGACGCTCGCCACGGCCATGACGCTGGGAAGCATCCTGCGGGGTGCCGGCCGTTATTCGGACGCTCTGGACGTCCTCACGGACGCGGTACGGCGTTATGAGTCGAAGCTGGGTGCCGACCACCCGTACACCCACGCCTGCGGGGCGAGCCTGGCGGCCACCCGGCGTCAGGACGGTGCGCCGGCGGCGGCGACCGGACTGATCGAGAGTGCGCTGACCGGGCTCCGCGGCGCCCTCGGTGACGACCACCACTTCACGCTCATCGCAATGATCACCCATGCCGGCGCACTCGCGGATCTCGGCGATCCGCAGGCCGCGCTGGACGTCGGACGCGAAGCGCTCGACGGGCTGCGGCGAACGCTCGGCCCCGACCATCCCCA
This sequence comes from Actinoallomurus bryophytorum, assembly GCF_006716425.1. Classification (NCBI taxonomy): domain Bacteria; kingdom Bacillati; phylum Actinomycetota; class Actinomycetes; order Streptosporangiales; family Thermomonosporaceae; genus Actinoallomurus; species Actinoallomurus bryophytorum. Next base: position 4,877,027 of record NZ_VFOZ01000001.1, on the reverse strand, counting down.
CACGCTCGCCTGTGCGGGGAACCTCAGTCTGGTCCTGTCGGATCTCGGCGGTGAGGAGGAGGCGGCGACTCTGCGCGCCGACACCCTCGTCCGCTACCAGCGGTCGCTCGGCGAGCAGCATCCCGCCGTCTCCCTGTTCCTGCAGCGCCGCCGGCTCGACGTCGACTTCTCTCCCGTACCCATCTGAGACGGACGGCCGGCCATCGCGCCGACGGCCTGGTCAGGACCCGGCCGAGCAGCCCGGGGTGGAGTGCAGGCGCTGGTCGGAGCGGTACTGCAGGAGGAGCACCGAGCGTACGGGGCCGTCCAGGGCCGTGTAGCCGTGTGGCAGCAGCGCGTCGAAGCCGACGTAGTCGCCCGGGCCCAGTTCCACCTCGCGGCCGTCGACCCGGACGCCCAGCCGGCCCGCCTGCACGATCGTGTGTTCGGTTCCCAGGTGGCCGAGGGAGTCCTGCCGCGACCGGACCACCTGGTCGTACACCTCGAAGACCGTGTCGCCGGTCACGATGCTGCGCAGCGGGTGCAGGTCGACGCCCTCGCCGCTCAGCGCCTCGACCTCGGCGGCACGTACGACCGTCAGGCCGTTGCCCCGGCGCTGGTCGAGCAGGTCCGAGATCGGCACCTCCAGCGCACGGGACAGGCTGAAGACCGTCTCGATCGTGGGGTTGCCCGCGCCGGCCTCCAGCTGCGAGAGCGTCGCCTTGCCGATCTTCGAGAGGCGTGACAGCTCGGACAGCGACAGATTCCGCCGCGTACGGGCGTGCCGGAGGTTGGCGGCAAGCAGCTCTCGCACCGACTCATCCGTCACGACGCCCGGCCTCTCGTTCGATGTATCGAACCACCATAACGACCAGAACCGTTGACACCTCCACAAATCCGTACATAGCGTTCGGGTCATCGAACGAGGCGGGTGGGACATGCGGGCCGTCGTCATGGGCGCCGGGATCATCGGCATCGCGTGCGCCCGTGAGCTGGCACTGGCCGGTGCCGACGTGACGATCGTCGACCGGGGCGGTGCCGCGGCGGCGACCACCGCGCACGGTGAGGGCAACATCCTGCTCTCCGACAAGGGTCCCGGACCCGAACTCCGGCTCGCCCAGCTGTCCCGGCGCCTGTGGCCCGCGCTGGCGGACGAGGCCGCCGAATGGGAGCCCAAGGGCGGCATCGTGGTCGCCACCACCGACGCCGGTGCCCGCGGCCTCCTGGCCTTCGCCGCCGCCCAGCGGGACGCCGGCGTACGGGCCGAAGAGCTGGACGCGACCGCGCTCGCCGCCGCCGAACCCCACCTCACCCGCGACGTCACCGCGGCCGTCCACTACCCGGAGGACGCCCAGGTCCAGCCGATCGGCGCGGCGACCGCCCTGCTCACCGCCGCACAGCGGGCCGGGGCCGTCGTCCGTACCGGCTGCGAGGTACGCGGCGCGGTCACCGGCAAGGGACGGATCACCGCGATCCGTACATCCGCCGGGACGCTGGAGGCGGACGTCTTCGTCAACGCCGCCGGCCCCTGGGCGGGCGAGCTGAGCCGCAGGCTCGGCGCCCCGGTCGGCGTACGGCCCCGGCGCGGCGAGATCCTGGTGACCGCGCCCCTGCCGCCGACCGTCTTCCACAAGGTGTACGACGCCGACTACGTGGGGGCGATCGGCAGCGACGCCGAAGAGCTCCAGGCATCCGCCGTGGTGGAGTCCACCCGCGCCGGGACGATCCTGCTCGGCTCCTCGCGCCGCCTCGTCGGGTTCGACGACCGGCTGCGGACCGAGGTGCTCTCGGCCATCGCCGCACGTGCGCTGCGGCTGTTCCCCGGGCTGGCCGGTGTCCCGGTGATGCGGGCGTACGGGGGCTTCCGGCCGTTCGTCGCGGACCATCTTCCGGTCATCGGCGCCGATCACCGCCGGCCCGGTCTGTGGCACGCGACCGGTCACGAAGGGGCCGGGATCGGCCTGTCGACCGGTACGGGACGCCTGCTCGCCGACCTGGTCACGGGACGGACACCGGAGATCGACGCCAGGCCGTTCCGCGTGGACCGGCCCGCCGTCGGAGGGGACCGATGAGGATCACCGTGGACGGAGAGACCCTCGCCGGCGAGGCGGGGCAGACCATCGCGGGCGTACTCCTCGCCGCCGGCCGCCGGTCGTGGCGCCGGGCGCCGTCCGGTGCTCCGCGCGGCGTCTTCTGCGGCATCGGCGTCTGCTTCGACTGCCTCGTCATCGTCAACGGCGTACGCGACGTGCGCGCCTGCCGCCGCCGGGCGCAGGAGGGCGACATCGTGACCACCCAGTCCCGTACGGAGGCGCCGTGACCGGGCGAAGCCAGGGCAGGCACAGTCCCCCGGCGAAGGAGGGCAGGTGAGCCGGCACGTCGTGATCGTCGGTGCCGGGCCGGCCGGGCTCGCCGCCGCGTCCGCGGCCCTGCGCGCCGGTGCCGAGGTGACGCTGATCGACGCGGCCGACCAGGCCGGCGGTCAGTACCACCGGATGCCACCCGACACCTACAGGCCCTTCCGTGTCCTCGACCGCTGCGACTGGTGGCCCGAGAGCAGCGTGTGGTCGCTGGAGCGTCACGACGAGCGCCGTCCGCCTCGCGTCCACGTCCTGACCGGTCCCGCCGACGGCGACGGAAGACGGCGCCGCTTCCTCGATCCCGACGCGCTCGTTCTCGCCCCCGGCGCGCACGACCGTACGCTGCCGTTCCCCGGCTGGGACCTGCCGGGCGTCTTCACCGCGGGAGCCGCGCAGGCGCTGGTCAAGGGCGAACGCGTCGTCGTCGGCGACCAGGTGCTGGTCGCCGGCTCCGGACCGTTCCTGCTGCCCGTCGCCGCCTCTCTGCTGGAGGCGGGCACACGGGTCCGTGAGGTCCTCGAGGCGAACCCGCCCCGTACCGTGCTCCGCGGCTGGGGCCGCCGGCCGTGGGAGCTCGCCGCCCAGCCGGACAAGGCCGCCGAGCTCGCCGCGTACGCCGCCCGGCTCGCCCGCCACCGCGTGCCGTACCGCACGGGACGCGCCGTCATCGAGGCGCGCGGCGACGGGCGCGTGGAGGAGGCGGTGACCGCACGCCTCCGCGCCGACTGGTCGGTGGTTCCCGGCACGGAGCGGACCTTGAGCGTGGACGCGGTGAGCGTCACCCACGGCTTCACCCCGCAGCTCGAACTCCCCGTCGCCGCGGGCTGTGTCCTGCGGGACGGGTTCGTGCTGGTCGACGGCGACCAGGCGACCAGCAGCCCAGGGGTGTACGCGGCGGGTGAGGTCACCGGGATCGCCGGCGCTCCGGCCGCACGCGCCGAGGGGCTGGTGGCCGGGTGGACCGCGGCCGGCGGGCCGCCCTCGGAGCTCCGCCTGACACGCCGCCGCCGGGACCGCGCACGCGCCTTCGGCCTGCGGCTGGCCGCCGCGCATCCCATCGGCCAGGGCTGGCCCGGCTGGCTGCGGCCGGACACCGTCGTGTGCCGCTGCGAGGAGACCAGCTACGAGAGCCTGTGCCGCGCGGCATCCGAGAACCCCGCGGCCCGCGCCGTGAGGCTCGCCTCCCGCGCCGGCCTGGGCCCCTGCCAGGCCCGGATCTGCGGCCCGACCGTGGCCGAGCTCAGCCCAGAGTCCCCGGACCCGCACCACCGTCCGATCGCCCAGCCGATCCGGCTCGGCGAACTCGCGGCCCGAAGCGAAGCCGCAGAAAAGGAGAGCACTCCGTGAACACCCAGCTCGGCGGGGTCATCGTGGCCACCGCGCTCCCGTACCGGCAGGACTCCTCGGCGCCCGCCGGGCTGGCGGTCGACTACGACCGGTACGCCGAGCACTGTCGCTGGCTGGTCGAGAACGGCTGCCGCGGCGTCGGCCCGAACGGCTCACTCGGGGAGTACTCCTCGCTGACGGACGAGGAACGGCGCCGCGTCGCGCGTACCGCGATCGAGGCGGTCGGCGGGTCCGGTGTCGTCGTGGTCGGCGTGCACGGGCCCGGTTCACACCAGGCGCGGCACTGGGCGGAGCTGGCCGCCGAGGACGGGGCGGACGGGGTGCTCTGCCTGCCTCCCACGATGTACCGGGCGAGCCGCGCGGACGTCCTGGCGCACTTCGAGGCGGTCGCCTCGGTCGGCCTGCCGGTCATGGTCTACAACAACCCGATCGACACCAAGGTCGACCTGACACCGGACCTGCTCGGGGAGATCGCGCAGATCGACAACATCGTCGCGGTGAAGGAGTTCTCCGGGGACGTACGCCGGGTCCTGGAGATCCGGGAGAAGGCGCCGAACCTGGCCGTCGTCGCCGGCGCGGACGACGTGACGCTCGAAGCGCTGCTGATGGGGGCGACCGGCTGGTTCGCCGGCTTCCCGAACGTCTTCCCCGCCGAGTCGGCGCTGCTGTACGAGCTGGGCCTCGCGGGGCGGCTGGAGGAGGCGCGTGCGCTGTACGAGCCGCTGGTCGCGGCGTTCCGCTGGGACTCGCGTACGCAGTTCGTGCAGGCCATCAAGCTGGGCATGGACCAGATCGGCCGGTACGGCGGCCCGTGCCGTCCCCCGCGCGGCCCGCTCAGCGACGAACACCGCGCCCAGGTGACCGCCGACATGGCCCGCGCGGTCGCGGCACTGGAGGAAAGGCGGGTGTCCCCGTGAGGTCCGTCCGTACGATCAGTGCCGTCGACTCGCACACCGAGGGCATGCCGACGCGTGTCGTCACCGGCGGCGTCGCGCCGATCCCGGGCGCCACCATGGCCGAACGCCGCCGATACGCCGTGGAGCATCTCGATGACCTGCGGAGGTTCCTGGTCGACGAGCCGCGCGGGCATTCGGCGATGAGCGGGGCTCTGCTCCAGCCGCCGCTCTCCCCCGACGCCGACTGGGGTGTGGTCTACATCGAGGTGAGCGGCTTCCTGCCGATGTGCGGCCACGGCACGATCGGGGTGGCGACGGTCCTGGTGGAGACCGGGATGGTCGAGGTGACCTCGCCGGAGACGGTCGTACGCCTCGACACCCCGGCCGGCGTGGTCGAGGCGCGGGTCGAGGTCCGCGACGGCCACGCCGAGCGGGTCACCCTGCGCAACGTCGCGTCGTTCGCGCTGGGCCACGACCTGACCGTGAAGGTGCCCGGCCTCGGCGAGGTCGGCTACGACATGGCGTACGGCGGGAACTTCTACGCCATCGTGGCGCTGGACTCGATCGGCCTGCCCTTCGACCGCGCCCACAAGGACGACATCCTGAAGGCGGGCCTGGCCATCATGGCGGCGATCAACGAGCAGGACCCGCCGCGCCATCCGGCCGACCCCCTGATCGGCGGCTGCAAGCACGTGCAGTTCCTGGCCCCGGGCTCGGACGCACGACACTCCCGCAACGCGATGGCCATCCATCCGGGCTGGTTCGACCGCTCCCCGTGCGGCACCGGGACGTCGGCCCGGATGGCGCAGCTGCACTCGCGCGGTGAGCTGCCGCTGAACACCGAGTTCGTGAACGAGTCCTTCATCGGCACCCGCTTCACCGGACGCCTCCTCGAGACGACCACGACCGGCGGCGTGCCGGCCGTGGTCCCGGAGTTCTCCGGCCGCGCCTGGATCACCGGCACGGCGAACTACCTGCTCGACCCGGCCGACCCGCTCCCGAACGGTTTCGTGCTGTGAGCCGTGCGGGTCACGCGGTGGCCTCGGCGGCCTCGACCTCGCGGTTCCACTCGGCCTTGCTTGCGCGCCAGCCCTCGTCGTCGGCGCCGAGGCGCCAGTAGCCGGAGATGGACAGCTGCTCCAGCGGGATGCCGCGCTCAACCCGCAGGTGGCGGCGCAGGCGCTTGACGAAGCCCGCCTCGCCGTGGACGAAGGCGTGCACGGTCCCGGACGGGAACTCCAGCTCCTGTACGGCCTCGACCAGCGCCTCGCCGGCCGGGGCCTCTCCGCGGTGCAGCCAGACGAGCTTCGCGTCGCCGGCGGTGATGAGCTCCTGCTCCTCGCCCGGTCCCGATACCTCGACGAAGACGCGGGCCGGGGCACCCTCCGGGAGGGCCTCCAGCGATGCCGCGATGGCCGGCAGCGCGCTCTCGTCCCCGACGAACAGGTGCCAGTCCGCGTTCTCACTGGGTGCGTACGCACCGCCGGGGCCCATGAACAGCACCTCGTCGCCCGGCTGGGAGCCCGCGGCCCACGGTCCGGCCAGCCCCTCGTCGCCGTGGTAGACGAAGTCGATGCTCATCTCGAGCGCGTGCGGGTCCCAGGTGCGCACGGTGTAGGAGCGCTGTCGCGGCCAGTGCTCGCGTGGCAGGTCACGGTGGACGACGTCCATGTCGAACGGGTCCGGATAAGTGACACCCGGTACCCGGAACAGCAGCTTGACGTAGTGGTCGGTGAAGTCACCGGCGCCGAAGCCGGCCAGACCCTCACCGCCGATCACCACGCGGATCATGTGCGGGGTGATCCACTGAACTCGCAGAACCTGCGCCCGGGTCACTTTCCTCTTCTTGCGAGGCTTTTCGTTCGCCATTGATCACTCCTCAGGGGTACTTAGGTAAACCTAACCCTTACCGGTGAGTGATTGTCGTCCAGCGTCCGGCTGAACGGCCGCGCCGAGACCCGCGCCGAGGAGGTCGGCGATCTCGGGGAGCTCGAACGTGGGCAGTCCGACGTCGCGCCAGTACGCGTGGTTGAGCAGGGCCGCCGCGAACGTCGTCGCGGCGGCCGTACGGCGCCGCTCGGGTACGGCGGGGTCGTCGAGGGCGCCGTCGACGGCCTGGCGGATCAGGCCGATGAGCCGGGAGTTCATCTCGGCCAGGGCGCCGCTGACCTCCGGATGCGTGGCCGCCTCGCGGAACAGGATGAGGCGGGAACCGGAGGACCGGGAGTACCAGACGTCGAAGTCCGCGGCGACGTTCATGAGGGTCGCGGCGACGTCGCCGGGGACGACCTCGGCCTCCAGGGACGCGATCTCATCGACGGGGACGCGTTCGACCAGGGCCAGCAGGATGTCGATCTTCCGGGAGAAGTAGTGGAAGACGAGGCCCTTGTAGACGCCGGCGCGCTCGGCGATCCGCGACGTGGGGGTGGCGTCGTACCCCTCCTCGGCGAAGAGGGCCTGCGCGGCGTCGAGGATGCGGGCCCGGCTGTCCTCCGCCGACCGAACACGTGAGGTGCCAGGCATGGATCCCTCTTTCGCGACGCGCCGAGGGGCCGGGCTGCCTGCCCGGCCCCTCGTCAGCCTACGGTTCGTCAGTGCGGGATGGCCCGGCGATGCACCAGGTCGCCGGTGAGGCTGACACTGAGGCCCGCCAGCACGGCGACGACGCCGACGATCCAGGAGGTCCACGCCGCGCCGCTGAGGCCGGTGTAGGAGATCACCCAGGGGGCGACGAAGAGGAGCACGCCCCAGAGAGCGGCCAGGTAGGGAGCCGCGCTGAGGGCCGGCCGGGCGAGGGAGGCGAGGCTCATGACCACGAGGAGCACGCCGAGAATGATCAGCGAGGCGACGGCGCCGCCTTCGTGCGTGGTGCTGACCCAGATCGGGGATAGGGCCGCGTACAGCCCAGCGACCAACGCCACCCAGTCCTGCCATCGAGTCCAGGCTTTCATGAATGCCCACCTCCATCTCACTTGACTGGCCGGACGGTCAATCATTTGGTTGTAACTGGTCGCCCGGTCAATCAATTCCGCAAAGGAGTGGGTGACGTGTGTCACAGGGGAAGAGGATCGACTCACGTGCCGGTGCACGCTAGGCCAGCCAGGTTTTCCACAGCCTCAGCGCCCTCTTGCCACGGAAATACGCAGGCCAGAAGGATAGGAGTGGGCTGGCGCCCCCAGGGCGGGCGGGGACCACCACGGGCGGGGACCACCACGGGCGGGGACCACCACGGGGGCGGCTTGGTTCAGAGGAGGCTCCCGTACAGGTCGCGGGTGCGGGCGGCGATTCGTGGCCAGGAGAAGTGGTCGACCGTACGCTGCCGCCCGGCTAGGCCCATCGTGGTCGCTCGGGACGGGTCGGCGATCAGGGCGGTGATCCGTTCGGCCAGGTCGGCGACGAAACGGCCAGGATCGACCGGGGTGCCGTCGGCGAGCTGCTCCACCGGCACCAGCAGGCCCGTCTCGCCGTCCGCGACCACCTCGGGGATGCCTCCGGTGGCCGTCGCCACGACCGGGGCCTCGCAGGCCATCGCCTCCAGGTTGACGATTCCCATCGGCTCGTAGATCGACGGGCACACGAAGACGGCCGCATGGCTCAGCAGCTGGACGACCTCGGGGCGCGGCAGCATCTGCGCGATCCAGATGACGCCGTCGCGTTCGCGCCGCAGCCCGTCGACCAGTTCCTTGACCTCGGCGGCGATCTCCGGCGTGTCCGGCGCCCCGGCGCACAGCACGAGCTGCACCGCGGGGTCGAACGACCGAGCCGCCCGCAGGAGATAGGGCAGCCCCTTCTGACGCGTGATCCGCCCCACGAACACCACGGACGGGCGGTCCGGGTCGACGCCGAAGCGGGTGAGCACGTCGGTGCCGTGGTCGGGCGCGTACTCCACCGTGTCGATCCCGTTGTGCAGGACCGTCACGCGTGACGGGTCGACCTCGGGATAGCAGGCGAGCACGTCGCGGCGCATGCCCTCGGACACGGAGACGACGGCGTCGGCCGCCAGGATCGCGGTGCGCTCGGCCCAGGAGGAGATGGCGTAGCCGCCGCCCAGCTGTTCGGCCTTCCACGGCCGCAGCGGCTCGAGACTGTGCGTCGTGACCACGTGCGGGATGCCGTGCAGCAGTTTGGCGACGTGCCCGGCCAGGTTGGCGTACCAGGTGTGGCTGTGCACGAGGTCCGCCCCCGCGCACGCGGCGGCCATCTCCAGGTCGACGCCCAGCACCTGCAGCGCGGCGTTCGCCGTCTCCAGGCCGCCGGGTACGCGGTAGCCGGCCACGCCCGGCTCGCCCCGCTCGGCGCCGAAGGCGTGTACGCGGACGTCGCAGATCGCGCGCAGCTCGCGGGCGAGGTACTCCACGTGGACCCCCGCCCCGCCGTAGACCTCGGGTGGGTACTCACGGCTGAGCAGATCAACGCGCATGTTCGTAGCGTAGAGCGAAACATCCCGTTTCGTCTGTTCCTGGGGTCACTCTAGCGGCTATCGTCACGTCATGGCGACGCCTCAGGTCCTGTCGATGGTGCTGGCCGGTGGCGAGGGCAAGCGACTCCTGCCGCTCACGGCCGACCGCGCCAAACCGGCCGTGCCCTTCGGTGGCATGTACCGGCTCATCGACTTCGTGCTCTCCAATCTCGCCAACGCCGGCTACCTCAAGATCGTGGTGCTGACGCAGTACAAGAGCCACAGCCTCGACCGCCACGTCTCCCGTACGTGGCGCATGTCGACGCTGCTCGGCAACTACGTCACGCCCGTTCCGGCCCAGCAGCGCCTGGGCCCGCACTGGTTCGCCGGCTCGGCCGACGCCATCCTGCAGAACCTCAATCTGATCGAGGACGAGGGCCCCGACCACGTCGTGGTCTTCGGCGCGGACCACATCTACCGCATGGACCCGCGGCAGATGGTCGACCAGCACGTGCAGTCCGGCGCCGGCGTCACCATCGCGGCGATCCGCCAGCCCCTGGCCCTCGCCGACCAGTTCGGTGTCATCGAGACAGGCCCGGACGGCATCAGCGTCTCGGCGTTCCGCGAGAAGCCGAAAGACGCGGCGGGGCTGCCGGACGCGCCCGACCAGATCTACGCGTCGATGGGCAACTACGTCTTCGACCGCCGCGTGCTCGTCGACATCGTGAGACAGGACGCGGCCGACACGTCGAGCCGGCACGACGTCGGCGGGGACATCATCCCCAAGCTGGTCAGCGCCGGAAAGGCGAACGTCTACGACTTCGCCGACAACCTGGTGCCCGGCTCCACCGACCGCGACCGCGGCTACTGGCGCGACGTCGGCACGCTGGACGCCTTCTACGAGGCGCACATGGACCTCATCTCCGTGCACCCGATCTTCAACCTCTACAACCGGCAGTGGCCGATCTACACGGGGCACGACCCGCTGCCGCCGGCCAAGTTCGTCTTCAACGAGGAAGGGCGGCGCGGGTACGCGACCGACTCGATGGTCTCCCCCGGCGCGATCCTGTCCGGGGGCACCGCCGAGCGCTCCATCCTGTCCCCCGGCGTCCACCTGGACTCCGGCGCCGCGGTCTGCGACTCGGTCCTCATGGACGGCGTACGCATCGGGCACGGCGCCGTCGTCCGACACGCGATCATCGACAAGAACGTCGTGGTCCCCGACGGCGCCCGGATCGGCGTCGACCTCGAGCAGGACCGGGAACGCTTCACGATCACCCCGACCGGCGTCCGGGTGATCGAGAAGAACCAGATCATCGAGGGCTGATCGGAAGGCCCGGACGCGGGACGCGGCCAGGCCTTCCGGGCACCGGCGGCGGCAGCCGGTACGGGGGACGGCCTCAGGCCTTGTGGACCGTGTACGCCAGGTGGGTCACCCCGTTGCCCTCGACGACGGCCGGGCCCTCCAGCCGGACCGGCGCCTTCGCGAGGTTCTCGAACCAGCGGATCCCGGTGCCGAGCAGGACCGGTACGAGGTCGACGTTGATGGCGTCGAGCAGACCGGCGTCCAGGCACTGCTGGGCGATCTTCGAGCTGGCGACCACGACGTTCTTGTCACCGGCGGCCTTCCTGGCGAGTTCCACCGCGGTCTCCACCGAGTCGGCGAAGGTGAAGGTCTCGGTGTGCGGCCAGTCGGCGGGCGGCTCGTGGGTGACCACGATGATCGGGACGCCCAGCGGGTGCGTGCCGCCCCAGCCCTGCGTGATGTCGAACAGGTGACGGCCGGCGATCAGCGCGCCCACTCCGGCCATGGCCTCACTCATGTAGTCCGCGCTGGCCGGCGACACCCGGAACGTCGCCCAGTCCACCGCGGTGGGGACCTCGACGTCCCCGCTGCCCATCCAGCCGAACAGCTGGTCGATCCCGTCGGCGGTGTCGGCGATGAATCCGTCCAGCGACATCGACATGTTGGCGATGACCTTGTTCATTTCGATCTCCTTTTTCGTCGTTGCCCCCAGACTCGGGCCTGCGGCGCCGCGGAACATCGGCCAGCCGGCCGATGTCGGCTTCGCCCCTGGCCGACCCCTTGCTGGCAGACTGAGCCGCGATGTCCTCCGATCAGGCTCACCACAATCTCCCGGCGCCGCTGACCAGCTTCATCGGCCGCGAGGCGGAGCTCGACGCGATCGCCGGCGCGCTGCGCGACGCGCGGCTGGTCACCGTCGTCGGCCCGGGTGGCTGCGGCAAGACCCGGCTGGCGGCCGAGGCCGCCAGGCGGGCGGCCGCGCACCGGCCCGACGGGGTCTGGTGGGCCGACCTGACCGGCACCGCCGACCCGCTGGTCGTACCCGAGCTGCTGGCGAGCGCGGCCGGCGTCCTCCTGGCCACGGACCAGGGCGCGGCCTCCTCGCTCGCACGCCAGCTCGGGGACCGCCGGATGCTCCTGTGCCTGGACAACTGCGAGCATGTCGTCGCCGCGGCGGCGGAGCTGGTGGTCGAGCTCGTACGCACCTGTCCGGGAGTGACGGTGCTGGCGACGAGCCGTGAACCTCTGGGTGTCGCGGGCGAGGTCGTGTGGCGCGTGCCGCCGCTCAGCGGCCAGGACGCGATCGCCCTCTTCCACGAACGGGCGGAGCACTCCCCCGCGTCCGACCAGGCACGCGCCGCCGTCCGTACGGCATGCGCCCGGCTGGACGGCATCCCGCTGGCGATCGAGCTCGCCGCCGCGTGGTCCGGCACGCTGTCCGCCCAGGAGATCCTGCAGGGACTGGACGACCGGTTCTCGCTGCTCGTCCAGGGCCCGCGCGGGGTGGCGGCGCGCCACCAGACCCTCGCCGCGTCGATGGCCTGGAGCCATGACCTGCTGGAGGAGGCCGACCGCGTCCTGTTCCGCCGGCTGGGGGTCTTCCATGACGGAGCGACCCTGGAGGCGGTACGCGGCGTGTGCGCGTTCGGCGGCCTCGACCGGGCCGCGGTACCGGCCGGGCTGCGCCGTCTGGTCGACAAGTCACTCGTCGTCGCGGACACCCAGGGCAGCACGGCGCGTTACCGGATGCTGGAGACGATCCGGGCGTACGCCGTGGCCCGGCTCGACGCCTCCGGCGAGCCGGACCAGGTCCGCGACCGGCACCTCGCGACGTACCTCGCCCTCACCGAGGAGGCCGCGCCGCTGCTGACGCGGGACAAGGACGCCTGGCGCGCCGGGATCGGCGCCGAGCGCGAGAACCTCCGTGCCGCCGTCGAGTGGGGCCTGGCGGCCGAGGACCCCGAGTACGGCCGCCGGCTCGCGGCGGGCCTGCCCTGGCTGTGGCACCTGAACGGGCGCGGCCACGAGGGGCTCGCCCTGTTCCACCGTGCCATCGCCCGTGGGGCGGACGACCGTACGGAGCTGCAGGCCCGGTTGCTGACCGGGCTGGCGCTCATCGCCGACACCACCCATCCCGTCGGGCTGGAGTACGACGCGTCGCAGGCCGCGCTCGAGATCGCCACCGAGGTCGGCGACGTGTCCAGCGCGTGCCTCGCCCGTCTCCTCAGCGCGGTCGGGGTGTTCTACCTGGACTTCGAGACCGCCTGGTCGCTGGCCGAGGCGGCGCGCGAGCAGGCGCGGGAGATCGGCGACGGCTTCGTGGCCGACGGTGCCACCGCGCTGATGGGGATCATCCTGCACATGCGCGACGAGCACGGGGACGCCGCCGCCCTCCTGGGGGCCGCCGTCGAGGGGCTCGTGCGGCGGGCCGACCGCGGTGTCGCCTCGACGGCGATCGGGTTCATGGCGTGCAGCGCGCTGTACACCGGCGACGTCGCCGGCGCCCGCGAACTCGCCCTCGACGCCGTGCGTACGGCCAGGCCGCTCGCCGACCACCACCGCGTCGGGTCGGCCGGAAGCGTGCTGGCCACCGTGGAGCTGGCCGCGGGCCGGCTCGATGACGCGCGTGCGGCCCTGGGCCCGATGATCCGGCTGGTGGAGGGCGCCGAATCGCCGCCGTTCGTCCCCGGGCTGGGGCGTGCCATGGGCGAGCTGCTCGTACGGTCGGGCCGGCCCGGCGAGGCGGTCACCTGGTTCGAACGCGAGACGAACTGGCTCGACGGTGACGTCATGACGTACCTGGCGCCCCAGACGCTGACCGGGCTCGCCGCGGCGCTGCGGGCCACCGGCGAGCCGGAGCGGGCGACCGCCGCGTGCGAGCGGGCGCTGGCCGCGGCCCGGAGGATCGGGATGCCACGGGTGGTGGCGGACGCGCTCGAGCAGAGTGCCCTCCTCGTGGCATCGGCGGATCCCGTACGCGCCGAGGGCCTGCACCATGAGGCACTGGCCCTGCGTGCCGGCCACGGCCTGTGGTTCTCCTGCGTCGACGGGCTGGAGGCCCTGGCGGCACTCGCCGCACGGTCCGATGCGTACACCGAGGCGGCACGGCTGCTCGGCGCCTGCGACCGGGCCCGCGAGGAGATGGGCCGTCCGCGGGCCGGCGCGGACGCCTCATCGCGCGAGAGGGCGGGAACCACGGCGTACGACGACGCGTGGGCAGAGGGCCGTACGCTCGGCCTGCGCGAGGCGGTCGACTACGCGCGCCGTGCCCGTGGCAGGCGGGCCCGGCCGTCGAGCGGGTGGGCGAGCCTCACCCCGACCGAGCAGAATGTCGTGCGCCTGGCCGCCGAAGGACTCAGCAATCCGGACATCGGGGCGCGGCTGTTCATGAGCCGCAGCACGGTCAAGACGCATCTCTCCCACGTCTACGCCAAGCTCGGCGTCACCAACCGGACCGAGCTGGCCTCCATGGCCGGTCCGCACCTCGCGGACCGCTGACCGTACCGGCTCAGGCGCCGGTGACGCGCCGCTCGACGCGCAGCAGGTACTCCTTGCGATCGAGCGGATTGTGGTCGGTGCGCGGCCGGCACGGAACCACGCCGCGCACCGGCTCGTACCGGTCGAAATCGCACTCCAGCAGGCCCTCGCCGCGGGTCAGTGCCGGCAGCCTCCGCTCCAGGTCGTGGACGCGCGCGGCCGGGATCTCCCCCTCCACCACGCACACCGACCCGCCGACCTCCGTGGTGCGCGGCACGGCGCGCAGCCCGAGCAGCACCGGCACCAACGCGCCGTACGTGTCGCCGGGGATCTCCAGACGGAACCGCTGCAGCGGCTCGTACACCGTGGTGCCCGCCCGCCGCAGCGCGTCCATCAGGACCAGGGGCGTCAGGTTGCGGAAGTCACCGGCGGTGCTCGACATGCTGCCGTCGAAGGTGCCATGGGAGTGGCTCTGCCGCGGCCAGTATCCCGAGTGCGTCATGGTGACGGTGCAGTCGGTGACCTGCCAGCCGTGGACTCCCTGCCGGAGCGTCTCGTGGACGGTCTCCTCGACCGCCTTGACGAAGGAGTACGGCAGCGACCCGAGCTCCGCTTCCAGCCGGAACCGCACACCGGATCCGATGGCGGCCCGGTCGACGCGCAGCCCGACCGTGGCGAGAAACGGGTTGGGATCCTTGTCGATCACCTCGAAGGCCGCACCGGAGCCGTTCGGCCGTTCGACGCAGATGGTCGTCGTCTCGCGGAATCCGGCATCGACGCCGAAATCGTTCGCCAGCGTCGCCTGGATGACCTCCTTCTGCACCTCACCGTAGAGCGAGACGGAGATCTCCTGGCGGATGTCGTCCTGCCGCAGGTCGATCAGCGGATCCTGCTCGGCGAGCCGGGCCAGTGCGGCGTGCAGCCTGCCCTTGTCGGCCATGTCGCGGGGGACGACGACCGTCTCCAGAGTGGGCGGCGCGAAATGGTGGTCCGCCTCGGCGGCGGGCGACGCCCCGATCGTGTCGCCGATCCGTACGTCGGCGAGTCCCCAGAGCATCCCGATCCGTCCCGCCTCGACGGACGGGCGCCGGACGACCGAGCCGCGGTCGAAGACGTCGATCGCGGTGACCTTGGCCTCGTCGTCCGTGCCGAAGCACAATCGCTCCCGTACGCGTACGGTCCCGGTGACCATGCGGACATAAGCCACCTTCTCCCCGGCCGGCCCGCGATCGACCTTGAAGACGGTGCCCGAGACGGGAGCGCACGCGTCGCCCTCGGCGGCGGGCAGCAGCTCCGCGATGCCGGCGGTCAGCGCGTCCACGCCCGCGCCCGTGATCGCCGATCCGAAATACACCGGATGCACCAGACCCCGCCCGACCTGCGCCGCGAGCGCTCGTCTCAGGCGTGAGGAGGAGACCGTCCCGTCGTCCACATAGGCGGCCAGGAGATCGTCGTCGTGGTCGGCGAGCAGGTCGGCGAGCCCGGTCGTGAACGCCGCGTCGGCCGGGCCGTACGGCGTGGACGCCGCGCCGTGGGTGCCGAGGCCGCGCACCGAACCCATCGCGATGATCGCGGGCGTCAGCCTCCCGGCGATGCCGCGGAGTACAGCGTCACAGCGGGCGCCACCGCGGTCGATCTTGTTCACGAAGATCAGCGTGGGGATGCGCAGCCGCCGCAGCGTACGCATCAGGACACGGGTCTGCGCCTGCACGCCCTCGACCGCGGAGATCACCAGCACGGCACCGTCGAGCACGCCGAGCGCGCGTTCGACCTCGGCGATGAAGTCCGGGTGACCGGGCGTGTCGATGAGGTTGACCGTGACGTCGCCGACCACGAACGACACGACGGCGGACTTGATCGTGATGCCGCGTTGCCGTTCGAGCGCCAGAGAATCGGTCTGGGTACTCCCGTCATCGACGCTGCCGATCTCGTCGATGACACCGGCGGCGAACAGCAGCCGCTCGGTCAGGCTGGTCTTACCGGCGTCTACATGCGCCAAAATCCCCAGGTTCAACGTGCGCACTGCGTGTCATGTCCTCCGCGTAGGCGAATATCCCTTTCTGTGTGGACATGAACGTTCCGCGCATTTGCTTCTCCCTGGTTCGACGCTCGTCGCCGGAATTACAACAGGCACCCCACCTGCGAGGCAACCGAATTAGCTCCCGCCACGCGTCCGTGCCCGGCGCCGGCGAGCGGCGCCGGGGAAACGGCTATACGCGTTCGAGCACGACGACCGGAATCTCGCGGTCGGTCTTCTTCTGGTACTCGTCGTACTGAGGCCAGGTCTTCGTCATGGTCTTCCACATCTCCGGCTTCTCCTCCGGCGAGGCCTTGCGAGCGTGGGCCTTGAACCGGTCACCCAGCACCTGGACCTCGACGTTGGGGTCGGCCTCGATGTTGTGGAACCACTGGGGCGGCTCGTCGGCTCCGCCCTTGGAGGCGACGATCAGGTAGTCGTCACCGTGCTGCTGGTAGATCAGCGGGGTCGTGTGCTGCTGACCGCTCTTCCTGCCGGTCGTCGTGAGAAGCAGCGTCACCGTGCCCTGCCACTCGTGCCCCTCAGCACCATCGGTCTCCCGATAGCGCTCGACGTGCTCGCGACCGTACAACATGTCATCACCTCTACTGGTCTGGGATCTTCTCGTTACAACCGTTCAGCGGTGAAGATCCTTCCCTTGCGTTCCCCGCGCGGCAGGTGATCGCCGATACTGGCCTCGTGAGCGCCGACGAGACCGGTTCGTTCCAGTTGGTCGAGGAGTACGGTCCAGCGTGGTCACCGGGTGTCTTCGAACGGGGCACCGACGGTCCGCTGGTGATCCTTGCCGGGGTGGACGGCTCTCCGACGGCCATGCGAGCCGGTGCGTACGCCGCGGGGCTCGCCCGCCGCCAGCACTCCCGGCTCGTGCTCGTCTACGTGGCCGCGCCGTCGCTGTGGGCGGGGATGTCGCCCGGTCCCGCCGCGGCCGCGCAGGAGCAGCTGTTCGACGAGCTGATCACCGACCTGCGCACCCAGATCCAGGAACGCGCCGCGGAGATCCAGGTACCCGTCACCTTCGCGGTCCGCCGGGGTGACGCGTTCGTGGAGCTGCGCGACGCGGCGACCGAGATCCACGCGGACATGGTCGTGGTGGGCGCCTCCGAGCAGGCCGGGCACCGGCTCATCGGCTCGGTCGCCTCCCGCCTCGTCCGCTCCGGCCGATGGCCGGTGACCGTGGTGCCGTGAGGGAGGCCGGCGGCGCCGTCACATCGGCCGTCTCGCATCGGTCATCACTGTGACGGACGACGACGGAGGAATGTGATGGACGAGGACCTGCTGCTGGCCGAGCGGTTCGAGGAGAACAGAACACATCTGCGGGCCGTGGCGTACCGCATGCTGGGCTCCCTGAGCGAGGCCGACGACGCCGTACAGGAGGCGTGGCTGCGGCTCAGCCGCTCGGGCACCGACGGCGTGGAGAACCTCGGCGGATGGCTCACGACCATCGTCGCCCGGGTGTGCCTGAACATGCTGCGCTCACGCGGCTCGCGGCGTGAGGACTCTCTTGACGTGCACGTACCGGACCCCGTCGTGAGCGTCGGCGAGCCCGATCCCGAGCACGAGGCACTGCTGGCCGACTCCGTCGGCCTCGCACTGCTGGTGGTGTTGCAGACGCTGACGCCGGCCGAGCGGCTGGCGTTCGTGCTGCACGACATGTTCGCCGTGCCGTTCGAGGACATCGCTCCCATCGTCGAGCGTTCTCCGGCCGCGGCGCGGCAGCTCGCCAGCCGCGCACGCCGCCGGGTCAAGGGTACGGCGCCCGCCCCCGAGACCGACCTGGTCCGCCAGCGCGAGGTGGTCGAGGCGTTCCTCGCCGCCTCGCGCGGCGGAGACTTCGAGGCACTGGTCGCGCTGCTCGACCCCGAGATCATGCTGCGCTCCGACGCCGGTGCCTCGCCGGTCACGACGATCATCCGCGGCGCCCGCAACGTGGCCCGGCAGGCACTTTCCTTCGAGCGCCTCGCGCGCTTCGCCCGGCTCGCGATGGTCAACGGGGAGTTCGGTCTCGTCACGGCCCCTCGTGGCCGGCCGGCCGCGGTCATGGGCTTCACGATCATCGACGGCAGGATCACCGAGCTCAACATCCTCGCCGACCCCGAACGCCTCGACCGGCTCGACCTGGTCTTCGCGCACGACTGACCGGCCGCAGGACGCGAAGCAGCGGTGCTAGAACCCCGGCAGCGGGGGTAGTAGGGCGCCATGTGTTCATGGCGACAGCAGGTTGAGCGTCGATTCGCCGAGGTCAGCGGGCTGAGCGTGCCGCTGCCGGGCGGCGGTTCGACGCGTGAGAGATGGTCGGTGTTCGCCCGGCTGGCCGGGGAGGATCTGTCCCTGGCGCGGCTGAGCGAGGGTCACTTCGACGCGCTCGCGATCCTCGACGAGCTGCACGGTCCCGAGCCCGCCGCCGGTGAGCTCTGGGCCGTGTGGGCCGCCAAGCCGGCCGGCCTGGAGGTCGCGGGCGACCGGATCCGCGGAGTGAAGCCGTACTGCTCGGGAGCTCGTGTCTGCACGCGCGCACTCGTCACGGCGGGCGACCGGTTGTTCGCCGTCGATCCCGGCGAGCCCGTCGAGGGGACGTGGCCGGCGACGGGGATGGCCGCCAGCGACAGCCTCGACGTCCGCTTCGACGACGCGAACGCCCAGGAGGTCGGGCCGCCGGGGGGATACACGGGCCGCCCCGGCTTCCACCACGGCGGGATCGGTGTCGCGGCGGTCTGGTACGGCGGCGCGCGTGCGGTCGCCCAGGCCCTGCTCGGCACCGGCGAACCCCACGCGCTCGCACACCTGGGGGCGGTGGAGATCGCGCTGACGTCCGCGCGCGAGGCGCTGGAGCGCGCGGCCGCCGAGATCGACGAGGACCCGCTCGACCGCAAGCAGCGGGCGGCCGCGCGGGCGCTGCGGGTACGATCCCTGGTCGCCGAGGTCGCGGCCGAGGTGCTGGACCGTACGGGCCGTGCGCTGGGCGCGGGGCCGCTCTCCCGTGACGAGGCGCACTCCCGCAGGGTCGCGGACCTGACGGTCTACATCCGCCAGCACCACGCCGAACGCGATCTGGCGGCCCTGGGCGGACTGGTCACCGGGGAGACGTGGTGAACCCGATCGACGCGCCCGGCACCGCCGAGGACGAGTGGCGGGCCTGGGACGGGTTGCGCGAGCTGCCGGTGCTCGATCCGTCGGGATGGCGCAGCGTGGTGGTGCTCGCCGCCCACCCCGACGACGAGGTGCTCGGCGTCGGCGGTCTGATGGCCCTGCTCGCCGACCGCGGCGTACGGCTGCGGCTGGTCGCCGTCACCGACGGCGAGGCGTCCCATCCGGGACAGGAGATCGCGGCGCGGCGGATCGCCGAGTCGGCCGCCGCGCTGGCGCACGTCGGTGCCTGCGAGACCGTACGGCTCGGACTGCCCGACAGCGGCGTACGTGACGACGAGCTCATGCGACGGCTGCCCGGACTCGTCGAGGGCTTCGACGCGTGCCTGGCGCCGTGGGAGAAGGACGTGCACCCCGACCACGAGGCCGTCGGGCGTGCCGCCTCGGCATGCGGTGTCCCGGTGTGGCAGTTCCCCATCTGGACCTGGCACTGGGCATGGCCCGGCGATCCGCGGCTGCCGTGGGACCGGGCCGTACGCGTGCCGCTGCCGCCGGCCGTCGCCGAACGCAAGCAGGCGGCGATCGGCTGTTTCACCAGCCAGTTCGAGGAACCGGAACCGATTCTGCCGCCCGGGGTCCTCGCACACTTCGCACGCGATCAGGAGGTGCTCTTCCGTTGACGCTCGGCCCTGAGTACTTCGAGAAGGTCTACGCCTCGTCCGAGGACCCGTGGGGCTTCACGAGCCGCTGGTACGAGGAACGCAAGTACGCGCTGAGCCTGGCGATGCTGCCACGGCGCCGCTATACGGAGGCGTTCGAGCCGGGCTGCTCGATCGGTGTCCTGACCGCGCTGCTGGCCCCCCGCTGTGACCGGCTGCTGTCCTGGGACGTCTCTCCCGAGGCCGTACGGCAGGCGCGGGAACGTGTCCCCGGCGCCCGGGTGGAGCGGGCGGCGATCCCGGGCGACTGGCCGCCGGGTTCCTTCGACCTGATCGTCTTCTCCGAGGTGCTGTACTACCTGGGCCCAGAAGACCTCAGCCGTGTGCTCCGGCTGGCCGCCGGGTCGCTGGCGCCGGACGGCACCCTGCTTGCGGTGCACTGGCGGCATCCCGTCGCGGACTACCCGCTGACCGGTGACGAGGTGCACGCCGCCCTCGCGGGCACCGGCCTGTCCCGGCTCGCCGAACACCGGGAGGCCGACTTCATCGCCGAGGTCTACGTGAACGGTGCCCCGGTCTCGGTGGCCACCGCCGAGGGCCTCACGTGATCGCAGGCGTGGTCGTGCCCGCGCACAACGAACAGGAACTGCTGCCCGCCTGCCTGGCCACCCTCGGCGGAGCCGTGGTCGTCGTCGTCGCCGACGCCTGCACCGACCGTACGGCCGAGGTCGCCCGGCGCCACGGCGCCACCGTCCTCGAGATCTCCGCCCGCAGTGTCGGGGCGGCGCGTGCGGCGGGGGTGCGCGAGCTGCTGCGGCGCGGAGCGTCGTGGGTGGCCACCACCGACGCCGACACGTTGGTCCCGCCCGGCTGGCTGGACTCCCACCTGCGGTACGCGGCGCGGGGATGGGACGCCGTGGCGGGCACGGTCACGGTCACCGACTGGAAGGGGCATCCGCCCCGGCGGCCCGCCGCGTACACCCACCACTACGCGAACGACCGCTCCCCCGTGCACGGCGCCAACCTCGGCTTCACCGCGCGCGCGTACGTGGCGGCCGGCGGCTTCCCGTCGGTCTCCACCGGAGAGGACCGCGCGCTCGTCACCGCGATGGAGCGCACCGGGCATCGCGTGCTGCGCACCCCGCGCGTCAGCGTGATCACCTCGGCGCGCACCCACTACCGGGCGCCGTACGGCTTCGGCCACCTGCTCACCACGCTCGGGAACTGAGCATGGGCCCGCCCCTTACGGGACGGGCCCACGTTGGGCGGGGACAAAGGTGTTTCAGCTCACCAGCGATACCAGCGGCCACGGCTCCCGGACGCGCCGGCGCCGCGGAACACGAAGCCGAGCAGCCAGAGCACGAGCAGGATGATGGCGATCCACCACAGAGCCTTCAGGGCGAACCCCGCACCGAACAGGATGAGCACGAGTAGCAGAACGAGTACCAAAGGAATCATTTTTCAACCTCCCGGCCCGCGTGTACCCCCGGTAAAGCCTTGTATGCACATTTGTCGATCACTGATTTTCCGACCCGGGACGGACGGTACGAGAGGGTCGGCGGGGCGGCCGGATCGTGGGGCGCCTCCAGCAGCCAGGTGCGATACCCAAGCGCGGCCAACCGGACGAATGGGACGCGCTGCGGCCGTGACCGGCCGCGTGTGACCGGGTGACCTGCGCGTCAAAGCCTCACCCGGGGGGTACGGCCTCCCCATGCGAATCGGTGTACTCGACGTCGGCTCGAACTCCGCCCATCTGGAGATCGTGGACCTGCGACCCGGCGAGCCTCCGCGTCCCGTCGCATCGGTGAAGCACCCGACGCTGCTGGCCGAGGCCATCAATCCCGACGGACGGATCCGTCCGCCGGCGGTCGACCGGCTGGTCTCGGCCGTCGCCGCGGCCGCCGGGTCGGCCGACGGCGAGCAGGTCGACGAGCTGATCGCGTTCGCCACCTCGACGGTCCGCGACGCCGCGAACCGCGAGCCGATCCTCGCTCGCGTGGCGGTCGAGACGGGCGTACGGCTTGGATACCTGTCGGGACGTGACGAGGCGCGGCTGACGTTCCTGGCCGCGCGCGACTGGTACGGCTGGTCCGCGGGGCCGATGCTGCTGCTGGACATCGGCGGCGGCTCGATGGAGATCGCCTACGGCGACGGCGAAGAACCCGCGCTGGCCCTTTCGCTGCCGCTGGGCGCCGGGCGGCTGACCCGCGACCACCTTCCCGGGGACCCTCCGCGCGGCAAGGACGTGCGCCGGTTACGCCGTCACGTCTACGAACGCCTGGCCACCGTCTGCGGCGAGGTCCGCGCCCTGCCGGCCCCGCGCCGGGTGGCCGCCACCTCGAAGACCTTCAAGCAGCTCGCCCGGCTGACCGGCGCACCGCGGACCAATGCCGGTCCATACGTGGCCCGCACACTGCGCCGCGACCTGCTGCGCGCCCAGATCCCGGTGCTCGCCAAGGCCGACGACCGGCACCGGGCGAGGCTGAAGGGCGTCTCGAGGTCACGTGCCCACCAGATCCTGGCCGGCGCGATCGTCGCCGAGGCCCTCATGACGACCCTTCGCCTCGAGACCGTGGAGGTGTGCCCCTGGGCGCTGCGCGAGGGCATCGCGGCCCGCCGGATGCGCGCGATGCCGGCTCCGGTGGCCGACGACCTCAGCGGACTCGTCCAGAGGTCGTTCGGCGCGCACCGCCACGGCGACCTGCTGACCGCGATGTTCCCCGGTTCTTCCCGGTAGCGTCACTCACTCCTCTTCGAGGAGCATCGTCTTGAGGTCGGCGAGGCTGCGGCTGATCAGGCGGGAGACGTGCATCTGGGAGATGTCCATCAGCTCGGCGATCTCGGTCTGCGTCTTGTTGCCGAAGTACCGGTACAGCAGGATCGTGCGCTCCCGGTCGGGCAGCTTCTCGATCATCGGGCGCAGGGCGTTGCGATCGACGACCAGCTCGATCTCCGGGTCCTCGTCGCCGATCAGGTCGCCGAGCGTCTCGCCACCGTCCTCGTCGCTCACCGGGGAGTCGAGTGACACCGGACGGTACGCGTCGGAGGCGCCGATCACCTCGATGGCCTCCTCCTCGGAGACACCGAGGAGCTGGGCCACCTCCGCCACCGTCGGGGCCCGGCCGTGCTCCCGCAGGAACTCCTGGCGGGCGCCCCGCAGCGCGAGCCGGAGCTCCTGCAGCTGGCGCGGCATCCGCATGGTCCAGGTACGGTCACGGAAGTGCCGCTTCACCTCGCCGGTCATCGTGGGGGCGGCGTACGCCACGAAGCGCTGGCCGACCTCGGGGTCGAAGCGGTTGATGGCCTTGACCAGGCCCAGCATGGCGGCCTGCTCGATGTCCTCCTGCGGCTCACCGCGGCGCGCGTAGCGGCCGGCGATGTAGCGGGCGAGCGGGACATGCATCACGACGAGCTCGGAGCGGATCTCCTCACGTCTCCGGTCCTGCGGCTCCAGCCGGGACAGCTCGTTGAGCAGCTCCTCGGCTCGGCCGTCGTCAAGGTCATGTTGCACGGGCACATCCTTCGGGCGGGTAAAGCATTGTCAGCATGCAACAGTTGCCAAACGGCAGTCAATATCACCCTGCGTACGGTCGCAATTACTCTGAGTATCGGGCGCCGAGTGTGAGACGTCCCGGTCGGGTAGTGCGTCTTCATCGACTTCCGGCGACGAAGGAGACATCGTGCCCAGGTCACAGATCAAGGACGAGAAGACCTACCAGAAGCTCCGCGAGCAGGGCGAAAGCAAGGAGAAGTCCGCGCGGATCGCCAACGCGGCGGCGGGCGGCTCACGCTCCGCCGTCGGCAGGAAGGGCGGCGAGAGCTCGCCCTACTCCGAGTGGAGCAAGGAGGACCTGGTCAAGCGGGCGCGCGAGATCGGGATCAGAGGCAGGTCCACGATGACCAAGGCCCAGCTGGTCAAGGCCCTGCGCCACCACTGACGAGCTCCCCCTCGGGCCGCGCCTCCCGGAACGGCGGCGCGGCCTGACGGCGTCCCGTGCCGCAGGTCGCGGCGTGCCCCGTCAGGCCCCATCCGTACGGCGTCCGCGGGCGCGGGCCAGGCCGCCCGTGGCGAAGGCCACCGCGCCCGTCCCGTCGACGAGCGCGACACGCCGCCAGCCGGGCAGGAGGGCGACCGCACCGGCACAGGTCGACGCGTGCAGCAGGTCGACGACCGCACCCGCTCGCAGGGCGCCGCGCGTCGGGCGGGCCAGCTCGAGGCCGCCCTGGAGCAGATGGCGGGTGCCGAGCACGCGCAGCACCCCTACCTGTGACCGCGTCGCCGGGCGGCCCGTGAGAGTCCCCACCACCCGGCCGGGCATCACGGTGAGCACGCCGCCCCAGGCCAGGCGGGCCATCGGCATGAGGTTCACCGGAGACGGCCGCGCAGGAGACCCAGGCCGGTCAGGCCCAGCGCCGCCCCGGCGGCCATGGTCAGGCTGCCCCGGTGCTCCGCGGCCCACAGCTGGTAGCTGCGCGAGTGGGAGCGGTCGTCGAACCTCCCGTGGGCGCCGAAGTCGTGGCCGTTCTTGCCGTCCGCGGGCTCCCAGAGGTTCGCCGGCTGGTCCGGGTCGCGCGGGCTGTCGGTCTGCTGCGACTTGAACCCGGTGCGGGCGAGGTAGCGGTCCAGCAGGCCGGGGATGACGCGGTTGGCCAGAAGAGTCGCGACCGTGCTGCCGCCGACCCAGTACTCACGGCGCCCCGGATGATCGGCGGCGTAGACCAGGGCGCGCGCGGCCACCTCCGGCTGGTAGATCGGGGGTACGGGCTGCGCGTGGTTGGGCAGGCGGGACTCCACCCAGTCGAACTGCGGGGTGTTGACCGCGGGCATGTGCACGATCGTCGTCCGTACGTTGCTGTGCCGGTGCAGCAGTTCGGTGCGCAGCGACTCGTGGAAGCCCTGTACGGCGTGCTTCGCGCCGCAGTACGCCGACTGCAGCGGGATGCCGCGCTTGGCCAGGGCCGACCCGGTCTGCACGATGGTGCCGTGGTCGCGCGGCAGCATGCGGTCCAGCGCCACCCTGGTGCCGTAGACGAAGCCGAGGTAGGTCACCTCGGTGGTCCGCTTGAACTCCGCGGGCTCGATGTCCACGAACTCGGAGAACACCGAGCTGAACGCGACGTTGACCCACACGTCGATCGGGCCCAGCACGGCCTCCGTACGCTCGGCGGCGGCGCGTACCTGCTCGTAGTCGGCCATGTCGGTGGGGATCGACAGCGCCTCGCCGCCGGCCGCGCGTACCTCGTCGGCGGCGGCGTTCAGCCCGGCCTCCCCGCGCGCCAGCAGGGCGACCTTCGCCCCCTGGGCACCGAACAGCCGGGCCGTCGCCCGGCCGATGCCTCCACTCGCGCCGGTGACCACCACGACTCGCTCCGTGCCCATGGACTCCCCTTGATCATTGCCGTTCGTCACACGAGAGCGCCTACCCGCGGTCCCCGGTGTCATGCGCCGCAGGCCGTCCGGCATAGCGCGGCGCCTCCAGTCCAAGCACGAGGAGACACGCGCGCGGCCCACGCCTCCGCCGCACGCCCGAGCCTGGCATCCTGGCGGCCAGTGGACCGATGTCGGCGGCCGCCGACCGGATCAAGGACGCGGCCACCGGGCGAGGAAGGGACTGAGATGAACACGGTGGACCTGCTGACCGACGCCTTCGGCCGCGTGCGCGAGAACGTGCACGACGTCGTCGAGGGGCTGACCCCGGAGCAGCTCGGCGCCCGCGTCGACGACGCGAACTCCATCGTGTGGCTCATCTGGCACCTCACCCGCGTGCAGGACGACCACATCTCCGAGGTCGCCGGGGCCGAGCAGATCTGGACCGCGCGCGGGTGGAGCGACCGGTTCGGGCTGCCGCTGCCCGTCACCTCCACGGGGTACGGGCACGACTCCGAGCACGTCGCCGCGGTACGCGTCGACTCTGCGGACCTGCTCACCGGGTACTACGACGAGGTGCACGAGCGGACCATCGACTACGTCCGCGGCCTCACCGAAGCCGACCTCGACCGCGTCGTGGACCACGCGTGGAACCCCCCGGTGACGCTGGGCGTCCGGCTCGTGAGCGTCATCGACGACGACACCCAGCACGTCGGGCAGGCGGCGTTCGTCCGTGGCGTCATCCTCGGGCGCGCCGGCGCTTGAGGCTCCCCCGGCGACGCGCGCCGGGTAATAGGACGGCACCCAACAACCTTTCTTAGGTCTGGCATAAGGCTCTCTTAAGGTCGCCGACCAGAACACATCTCCAAGTGAATCGAAATAGCGCCAGGTCAGCGGCCTGGCGCTATTCTGTCTGCCTTCACGCGAGTGTTGACAGCTCGACAAGGACATGTTTTCATCCAGCTCGTTAGGAAACTTACCTAACGAATGGCGACACCCTCCGCACCCCCCGCCGCCACTCATTCCGTCTGCGGTAACCGCGTGCGTTGTACGCACGCGGTTCACGCCTGCACAGACCGACAGGAACGGTGACTCTCAATGCCCCGGAAATCCGTTCGGTGGACGATCCCCGCTGTTCTCGCCCTCGCCGTGGGAGCGGCCCCCATCGCGTTCGGCTCCCACCAGCACACCTCCGGCACCTCCGTGTCGCTCCTCGCGAACACCAAGGCCGCGGCCGTCGACCTCACCGACCCCCACGAGAAGGACATCGCCATGCAGGTGGTGTCCAGCGCCGAGAACTCCTCGCTCGACTGGAAGGCGCAGTACAAGTACATCGAGGACATCGGTGACGGCCGCGGCTACACGGCCGGCATCATCGGGTTCTGCTCCGGTACGGGTGACATGCTCGAGGTCGTCCAGGCGTACACGGACGCGGAGCCCGGCAACGTCCTCGCCAAGTACCTGCCCGCGCTGCGCAAGGTGAACGGCACCGACTCCCACTCCGGGCTCGACCCGAACTTCCCCGCCGACTGGCGCAAGGCCGCCACGGACACGGTGTTCCAGCAGGCCCAGGACAACGAGCGCGACTCGGTGTACTTCAACCCCGCGGTCCAGCAGGCGAAGAGCGACGGCCTGCGCGCGCTCGGTCAATTCATCTACTACGACGCCATTGTCATGCACGGCCCCGGAAACGACGCCTCCAGCTTCGGCGGAATCCGCAAGGCCGCCATCGCGAAGGCCAAGCCCCCGGCGCAGGGCGGCAATGAGACGACCTATCTGAACGCGTTCCTCGACGCTCGGAAGGCCGCCATGAAACGCGAAGAGGCGCACAGCGACACCAGCCGTGTCGACACCGAGCAGCGGGTATTCCTCAACAACGGAAACCTCGACTTCACCCCACCGCTGAGCTGGCACGTCTACGGCGACGCGTACACGATCAGCAAGTAGGAGACTCCGGCGGTGGGTAACGGCTTCCCGGCCCGTACCCACCGCCGGGTAGTCCCCGCTCCCGGTCTCAGCCGGCCGAGGTGCGGAAGACCGGCCAGCCGATCTCGGTCCGCCACGCGGCGGCGTCGCCGGTGTCTCTGGGGCCGACCAGGTAGTACTCACGTACGGGCCCGGCGACCGCGAGCGCGTGCTCGGCGACGTACGTGCCGAGGGCGCCGTAAGAAATGTCGATGTCGTCGTGCGGCCCGCGGTGCACGGTCACGGCCAGCTCCGCCGCCGGGACGACGAACGGGTGGACGCGGCCGGCCGCCGGTGGCTCGGCCACCGGGACGAACACCACCGCCTCACCGCGCTCATCGGTGAACAGCGCGTTGTCGTACAGTCCGCCACCGGGCCCGGAGGGCTCCAGGTGGAGCCCTCGCAGGACCTGCTCGAGCTCGGTCATCGCGCCGTCGTACCAGCCGAGCACCTCGCCGAGGTCGACGGTCGAGCGGATCGCGGCGACCGTCATCGGCGGCGCCGCCCGCAGCTCGACCTCGATCGGCGGCCGCGCCGGCCGTAGCAGCCGGCGCAGCGACGTCACCGCGGACCTCGTCTGGTCGAGCTGCTCCTCCAGCCGCGCGAGATGACCGGCTATGAGCGCGCTTCTGGCGTCCGGGTCGCCGGTCGCGAGCACCGCGCCGATCTCGCGTACGGGCATCCCGAGGTCACGGAACCGGCGGATCACCTGCGCCTCGGGCACCTGCGCCGTCGAGTAGTAGCGGTAGCCGGTGTGCGGGTCGACCTCGTCCGGTTCGAGCAGCCCGGCCTCGTGGTAGCGACGCAGTGTCTTCACGCTGAGGTGCGTGATCTGGGAGAAGTCACCGATCGTGAGGCCCTTGCGCATACCTCACACTCTGGCCCCTCCCCCGGGGGGAGGGTCAAGCCGGTTGACCCTCCCCCCGGGGGAGCCCTGACGGTGGTGCCTCATCTGCCGAAAGGGACCGAAATGACCATCAGCGACTCGCTCGCCGGGCGGCGCGCGCTCGTGACCGGGGGGAGCAAGGGCTCCGGCGCCGCCATCGCGGCGCGCCTGGCCGAGGCCGGGGCGACCGTCATGACCACGGCCCGTACGGTGCCCGGCGGCCCTACGGATCCGGACCTGTTCGTGGCGGCCGACGTCAGCACCGCCGACGGCACGCGTGCCGTGATCGACCGGGTGGGTGAGCGGTTCGGCACGCTCGACATCCTGGTCAACACGGTCGGCGGCTCCCACGCGAGCGCCGGGGGCTTCGCCCGGCTGAGCGACGAGCAGTGGCAGGAGGAGCTCGACCTCAACCTGCTGTCGGCCGTACGCCTGGACCGCGGACTGCTGCCCGGGATGATCGAGGCCGGGTCGGGCGCGGTCGTGCACGTGTCCTCGATCCAGCGCCGCATGCCCCTGTTCGAGGCGACGCTCGGCTATGCCGCGGCCAAGGCGGCACTGACGGCGTACAGCAAGGGACTCGCGAACGAGGTCGGGCCGAAGGGCGTGCGGGTCAACACCGTGGCTCCCGGCTTCATCCGGACCGAGGGCGCGGAGGGCCTCGTGGACCGCATCGCGCGGGGCGAGGGCATCGGCCGGGACGCGGCGTTGCAGCGGGTCATGGACTCGCTCGGCGGCATCCCCATCGGCCGGCCGGCGGAGCCCGCCGAGGTGGCGGAGCTGGTCGCGTTCCTGGTCTCGGACCGGGCGAAATCCATCACCGGTGCCGAGCACGTCATCGACGGCGGCACCGTACCCACCATCTGAAGGAGATGTCATGAACGAGCTCATCCAGCGCTACTTCGACCTCGCGGTCGCCTCCGACCTTTCGCCCTACTTCGCGCAGTTCGCCGAGGACGCGCTGGTCGAGGACGAGGGCCGGGAGCGCCGGGGCATCGACGCCATCCGAGCGTGGCGCGGTGAGGTGCCCCCGGTGGAGTACGCCATCAAGGACGTCGTGCCGGACGGAGCCGGGGAGACGGCGCGCGTCGACATCGCGGGTGACTTCCCGGGCAGCCCGGTGTGCCTGACGTTCCACTTCGAGTTCACCGCGGACGGACGGATCTCGGTCCTCACCATCCGGCCGTGACATCGCCGGGGTCAGGCGTGACCGCCCACGGTCACCGTGCCGATGGCCGGCCGCGCCCTGGCCTCGAGGATCTCGCCGACGCGTTCTGCCTGGTGGCCGAGCTCGTCGTGCTGCGCCGCGGTGAGGCGTACAAGGGGCTCGACGGTGATGTCGACGTGGCGGCCCGAGCGCCGCTGGTGCCACAGCCCGGCGACGGCGCCGTCGACCACGAGGACCTGGAAGTTCCCGCGCAGGGCGCGATCGGCGGCGGGACCGGGATAGAGCAGCTCGGGCGGCTGGTTGCCGACCCGGTACGCGTAGCCGTCGAAGTAGGGCAGCAACCGTACGCACCGGGGCGGCTCGGGCGGCACGTCCAGGTCGCCGGCGGCCACCCAGGCGGAGTGGCCCTCGACCTCGACCCGCTGGAGCTCGCCGGCGAGGGAGTCGAAGAGATCGTCCGCCCAGCGGGCCGGGGCGCCTAGCCAGTGCGCGAACCTGCGCGGCGTGGCCGGGCCGTACGCGTGCAGGTAGCTCCGCACCGTCCGCGCCAGGGCGGGCCGTTCGGGAGCCGGCTCGAAGCCGGGCAGCCACCGGCGCGGGCTCGTGTAGGTGACCTTGCGGCCGCGGTTGGGGCCGAAGCACAGCACGCCCCGTGTCCCGGCCAGGTGCATGACCTGGCGCCAGCGCGGCCACATCGTCTGGAAGGCGGGCATGACCAGGTCTCCCGCCCAGGGGCCGGTGGCCTCGACCACGGCCTCGCCCAGCTCGTCGACGGTCAGCTCGGCGTCGCTCAGCGCCGTACCGATCGCCTCGATGACCTGCGCGGTCCGCTCCCCCGTCATTCGTACGTGTTCGGGGAACGGACTCGGCGAGGCCGGCACCGCCGACAGTGCGGCGACCCAGATCGGCAGGTCCCGGGTGGGAAGGACATGCACGGTGCCGCGCGGCCCGAACGTCTTGACCAGGGTGTGCTCGTCCCAGAGCGCCGTACGGACGTCGGCACGCGTGGCATCGGCGGTGCGCAGTCCGATCGCGAGCTCGGCGGCCGACAGCACCTGCGCGTGAGTGCCGGCCATGGCGGCCACCGCGGCGGCGGGCCCGGCATGCGCCGCGGACAGCCCATGACGCGCCAGCCGCCGGGCGCACACCTCACTCCACGAGAGACGCGGAACGGATTCGATCCCCATGACCGCACGGTAGGACGAATTCAGGTCACTTTCCGTCCTCACCGGGCGTTCGAGGGGTCGTGGTCGTCATGCGGCAGGATTCGCCGCGACCGGGTCGCCCGGTCGATTACCCGGCACGTAACGCGGGTGCTTCCGCGCGGTGCGCACGGCCTTGTTCGTTCGCGGGTGGCGACGGACAATGGCGGCGACGAGCGCCGAGTGGGGCGAGCCGGACGACGCAAGGTGAGCATCGTGACCGCACTGATCCTCATCGTATTTCTGGCCTGCGTTCTCGTGGGCGGCCTGGAGCTGTTCGCCGTGAGGCGCATCCGGGATCTGGCGGAGCGGAACGCGGAGCTCCTGGACCGGCTCGAACAGCGTGAGGGCGAGCTGCAGGACCACGAGCGGCGACTCTGGGAGCTCGCTCCCAAGAGCGAGGTCGACGACCAGTTCGCCGCGGCCGAGATGGTCGCGGACCAGCGGCACGACGAGGTCATGCAGGACGTCTCGTCGTTACGGTCGGCGGTCGAGGCCGTACCGGAGCAGCTGAGAGATCTCGAGAACGAACACACGCGGTCACGCGACCGGGCCGACAGGCTCGCGGCCCACATCGACGGGTGGGAGGCCAGGCTAGGTGATCTCTGGAAGGCCATACCCGCCCCGTTCGACGAGTCCAGGCTCGACGTCCTGCGCAGGTCGATCGAGGGCGCCCTGGCAGCCGGCCTGACGAAACAGCAGCTGAACCTGGACGCACTGGAGAACAGGCTCCGCGTCGTGGAGCGCTCCTGCGACCGGCTGGGCCAGCGGTTCGACGATCTCGAACGCACCGCACGCGAGGACGGTTCCCTGGCCCAGGCACTGGAGTCGGTCGAGCGGATCGCCGGTGCTGCCTTCACCTGCGTGAAGGAGATGCGGGAGGAACGTGTGGCGACGGCCGGCGAGGTGACGGTCCGCGCCGCCCTCCGCGTGGAGTCCGCGACACTGCGGAACGTCCTCGTGCTGCTGTTCGAGGAGTACGTGCAGGCCGGCGGAGCGACGGTACGGCTCAAGTGGGGCGCCGCGGATACGCTGCGCTACTACGTTGGGATGCGCGATCTCGGTGCCTTCGAACAGGACTGTGCCGCGGCGATCCGGACCTTCCAGGATTCCGTGACGTCCGCCGCCCAGGAGTCCGGCAAGCCGACCCCACGCGACCCGTTCTTTTCGATCCTGCTCAGCCTGGCCCAGGCCGAGTCCGCCTTCGCGCTGCTGGGTCCCCTGGTCATCGCCCGGAACGGGGAGGTGTTCGGCTGCGGCCTCCTCGACCGCGAGGGAATGCGCGCGTTCGACGTGGAGCGGTGCCTGGGCGATCCCAGTGCCGTGCCCGACGAGATGAACCGATGGTCCCCGGGCGCATTCGTGGACCTGTCCTCCCTGACCCGCGCCTCCTCCGCCGCCTGACGGCTACGGGACGCGAAGACGACCGGTGTTCCGGCGGGCGCCCGGTGACGGCCGGGTCGGCAGGAGTGCGGCCGGCAGCAGGCCCAGGGCGGTGAGTCCGGCCAGGACCGCCAAGGCAGGCCCTCTCCCCGGGGCCATACCCAGCGGCATCATGGTGGCCGCGACCGCGATGCCGAAGGCCGGGCCGATGTTCATCGCGGTCTGCTTCAGCCCGCCCACGACGCCGGCGTACCCGGGCGGCGCGTCGCCGACGACGGTCCCGGTCGTGGTGACCATCACGGTCGCGAACCCGGCGCCGAGCACGGCGAAGGTCGCGCCGGTGACGGCCCACGCCGGGCCGAGCCGGGACATTCCCACGATCCCGAGGACGACGAGGAGGATGCCCGCGACCACGGTGCGGCGCGGGCCGTACCGGCGTAGCGCGGCGCCGGCCACGGGCGCGCCGAGGACCATGAGCGCGGTCAGCGGGAGCACCCGCAGGCCGGCGGCGAACGGGCCGAGCCGGAGTACGTCCTGGAGGAAGAACGTGGCCACGAACAGCGCGCCGAACATGCCGCAGGTGGTGACCAGCAGGATCGCCATCGACGCCATCACCGGTACGGAGCGCGCCACGACCGGCGGCACGATCGGATGCGCGGTACGGCGTTCGCGCAGGACGAGCGCTGCCGCGAGGCCGATGACGGCCCCGGACCCGAGCAGTGTCGGAGCGGCGGTCCACCCGCGCGACGGTACGCCGACGACCGTGTGGACCAGGACCGCGAGCGCGGCCGCGAGCAGTGCGGCGCCGGTGAGGCCGATCCGCCGAGGTTCGGTACGTGGGGGCGCCGGAGACCGCACCGCGAACGTGAGCGCGGCGATCGCGAGCGCCACCGGGACGTTGACCACGAACACGGCTCGCCAACCCAGGTGCGCGACGAGCGCGCCCCCGAGTACCGGGCCGGCCGCCGCGGCCACGCCGATCGCGCCGGTCCGGATGGCGACCGCCGTACCCAGCCGGCCCGCAGGGTAGGCGAGCCTCAGGAGCGCGAGCGTCGCCGGCTGGAGGAGTGCGCCGAACACGCCCTGGACGACGCGCAGCCCGATCACCCAGCCGACGCCGGGCGCGAGAGCGATGCCGGCCGAGGCGGCGCCGAACCCGAGCACGCCGGTGAGCAGCAGCCGCGTGTGCCCGTACCGGTCGCCGAGCCGTCCCGCGATGACGAGGAGCGCGGCCACGGCGAGCAGATAGCCGGTGCTGGTCCACTGGACCTGCGCCACGCTAGCGCCGAGGTCACGGCGCATGCCGGGCTGCGCGACGATCAGAACCGTGCCGTCCAGCGCGACGATCATGGCGCCGGCAACGCTGACCAGGAGCACCACGCGTCGCCGTACGGTCTCGGCCCCTGTCACGAGCCCGTGGGGCCGAGGTGAGCGTCCAGGGCCGCCCCCACCAGCAGGTCGAGCCGGTCACCGTCCGGTGGCGCGCCCAGGGCGAGTCGCAGGCTCCCCCATCCCCACAGCTGGGCGATGCCGTGCAGGTTCGACCAGAGCGCGGCGGCCGTCACGGCCGGCGGCGGGACCGCGCCGGCCCGCTCCGGCCGGCATCGGGCGACGAGCCCGACGAGGAGCTCGAAAAGCGGCAGGCTCGAGTCCCGCAGCCGCGGCCGGTCCGAGGCGTGCTTCTCGCTGTCGAGCAGATCGTGCCGGAACATCAGCTCGAACATGCCGCGGCACTCCAGCGCGTACGCGACGTAGGTCCGTCCGAGGGCCTCCAGCTGGGCGCGCGGCGAGGAGACGTCGCGGGTCGCCGCCGCGAACCGTGCCCCGAGATCCGCGAAGCCACGGCGGGCGATCGCGGAGAGCAGGGCGTGGTGGGTCGGAAAGTACCGGCGCGGCGCCCCGTGCGACACGCCGGCCCGCCTGGCGATCTCACGCAGGCCGAGCGCGGCGGATCCCTCGGTCATCACCAGGTCCACTCCGACGTCGACGAGCCGGTCGTGGAGAGATCCCTCAGCTTCCATAGACACTGTCTACCACCCGCACGTAGACAGTGTCTACCGCGCGGGCGGCCAGGCGCCGCGTGATCGTCTGGGGCAAGTCGGGACCGGTGGAGGGCTCCTGCCCGGCCAGAAGGGGTACGTGCTGGGTTAGGGGCGTTCTTGCCGGGTACCGGCGGCAACAACGGCCCGACCACGAACGCAGGGGAAGGAGGCGCGGTGAGCGAGCCCGCGAACACCCGTCCGTACCAGGCGGTGGCCCACGATGGATCATCCACGGACGGCGCCTCGACCGGTGAGCTCGTCGCGCAGGCGAGCCGCCAGATCAGTGATCTCGTCCGTCAGGAACTCAACCTCGCCAAGACCGAGCTCGTCGACAAGGGCAAGCACTTCGGACTCGGCACCGGGCTGTTCGGCGGCGCCGGAGTCTTCGCCGTCTACGGCGGAGCGGTACTCCTCGCCGCCGCGGTCGCGGCCCTTTCGCTCGTGTGGCCGGTCTGGCTCGCGGCGCTCGTCATCGGCGTGGCGCTGCTGGTCATCGCCGGGATACTGGCCCTGACCGGACGCAAGCAGTTGCGCCGCGCGGTGCCGCCCATGCCCGAGCAGGCCGCCGCCTCGGTGAAGACCGACGTTCACGAGATCAGGGACCATCTCAGTGAGAGGCATCGATGATGGCGCAGGACACGCCCGGCGGGGATCGCCAGGTGACGGCATCCGACGCGAAGGATGACCGGGAGCAGCTCATCGCGGGGATCGAGCAGACTCGCCACGACCTCGCGGAGACGGTGGAGGCGCTGGCGGCAAAGGCCGACGTGGCCTCGCGCGTCCGCGGCAAGACCGCCCAGGTGCGCGGGCAGATCGGCGGGAAGTTCAGCACGCTGACCCGTACGGCGCGCGACCGGGCGCCGGGCGTGCGCGACCAGGTGAGCAAGGCGGGGCGGGTCATTCCCGAGCCGGCCCGCCGCACCGTGACCGAGCGGCCCGCCGTCCTGTACGCCGCGGCCGGAGCGTGCGTCGCGGCCGGGCTGTGGATGTGGCGGATGGGCGGGAGACGACCGTGAGCAAGAGCTCGAGCAAGTCCGACTCGATCTCCAGGCCGGTGTCGGCGGCACTGGGCATGGCCGGTGGCCTGATCGCCGGAATGATCTTCAAACGCACCTGGAAGCTGGTCGCCGGGCAGGAGGACACGCCCGACGCCGGCGACCTGGACCGGGGATGGGCCGAGGTGATGATCGCCGCTACGTTGCAGGGCGCCATCGCCGGTGCGGTGAAGGCCGCCCTCAACCACGGCTACCTCGTCCACCGCCAGAGCGAACCGGACGACGGCGAGGACGACTGAGGTATCCCGCGCCGCCCGCGTGAGAGCCTGACATACGCGATATGTCCGAGGCTCGGAGCGGTGCGATGAGAAGAACAACGGTGCGGGTGCTGGCCTGCCTGCTCGGCCTCGGCGTGGCCGCGGGCCTCTACACCCTGGGACGCGCGAGCGCCGGGCGGCACCCGGACCCGAAGGCCGAGTACGCGCGCGGGCTCGACGCGGGCCGTGCCCAGGGAATGCGGGAGGGCCGCGAATCCCAGGAGGTCGGCGCGCTGGCACCGGGCGTACGCGACGGCGCCAAGGCGGCGTTCGACGACGGCTACAAGGCCGGGGCGAACGACGTCTTCACCGGTTACGACGGCGGCTGGGCCTACTCCACGCCGTACCTGGTCACGCTCGCGCGTGGCGGGACCGGCATCACCTATCGGTTCGCCTCACGTACGCCGCTCCGCGCCGGCACCGGCTACTTCCTCTGCCCGCACGCGCCCGGGTGGTGCGAGCAGCCGCGCGTCAGTCGATGAGCGCCTGGTTGACGAGCTGCCTCAGCCGCGTACGGATCGGATGCGTGCTGGACGGGAGAAGCTGGGTGAGGAAGACGGCGGTCACCTGCTCGGCCGGGTCCACCCAGAAGACCGTGCTCGCCGCGCCGCCCCAGTTGAACTCGCCCGCGGAACTCAGTGTCTTGGTCTTCGCCGGGTCCTGTACGACCGCGAAGCCGAGCCCGAAGCCGACGCCACCGTAGGAGACCTCGGCGAACACGGGCCGGCCGAAGTCCTCCAGGTCGGCGTCGCCGGGCAGGTGGTTGCGGGTCATGTACGCGACGGTGCGCGGGCTCAGCAGGCGTACGCCGTCGAGCTCGCCGCCGCGCAGCAGCATCTGGGTGAACCGGTGGTAGTCGGCCGCGCTGGAGATCAGCCCGGCCCCGCCGAGCAGGACGCGGGGCTTGCGGAACTCGGCGCCGCGCATGTCGACCGGCACGGCACGGCCGTCCGGGCCCGGCGTGTAGAGCGAGGCCATCCGGTCCGCGCGGTCCTCGTCGATGAAGAAGCCGGTGTCGGTCATCCCCAGCGGGCC
The DNA here is from genome assembly GCF_006716425.1 of Actinoallomurus bryophytorum. Lineage (NCBI taxonomy): Bacteria > Bacillati > Actinomycetota > Actinomycetes > Streptosporangiales > Thermomonosporaceae > Actinoallomurus > Actinoallomurus bryophytorum. Next base: position 4,841,121 of record NZ_VFOZ01000001.1, on the reverse strand, counting down.
GAAGATCCGATCGTCTAGGAACCGGTCCAGCGGCTGCCCGGAGACGACCTCGACCAGCCGACCCAGCACGTCGGTGGCGACGGAGTAGTTCCACTGCGAGCCGGGCTCGAAGAGCAGCGGCAGCCCGGCCAGCCGGTCGACGACCCCGGCGAGGTCGAGGCCGCGCGGCGTACCGCGATCGAAGCCGGCGTTCCGGTAGATCTCGTCGACGACGCTGACGTGCTGGAAGCCGTAGACCAGGCCGGCCGTGTGGGTCAGGAGGTGCCAGACGCGCACCGGCTCGGCCGCCGGGCGGGTGATGGGACTCGCCGCGATCCCCTGCTCGTAGACGCGCATGTCGGCGAAGGAGGGGATGAACCGGCTGACCGGGTCGGTGAGCTCGAACGCGCCCTCCTCGTACAGCATCATCGCCGCGACCGAGGTGACCGGCTTGGACATCGAGTAGATCCGGAACAGGGTGTCGGTCTCGACCGGGGCCCCGGAGGCGAGGTCACGCGAGCCGTACGTGGACAGGTGCGCGATCTCGCCGCGGCGGCTGACCAGCGCCAGCCAGCCCGGCAGCCGTCCGTCGTCGACGTAGGGCGCGAAATGAGCCTCGATCCGGCGCAACCGGCCGGCGTCGAAGCCGACCTCCGCCGGGTCGCACGTGACCTTCAGCTCACCCATCGCCGCCTCCGCCCAGCCGGATCGTGGAATTCTAGAACAGCATTCCACGATCTGGGGTCACACGACAGTCCCCCGCCATCACGGCCGGAGATCAGCGAGGCGGCACGACCTCGGCGTGGCGGTTCCGCCAGAGCCACACGACGTCACGGCCGAAGGACCAGCACAGGAGGGCCAGCGCCGACGCGACGGCGACGTAGGCGACCGGGCGTGGCGCGACGTCCGCCGCGGCGAAGACCAGCACGATCCCCTGCATCGCGGCCACGGTCTTGCCCGCCCTGGTGCCCGGTAGCGAGGCGCGCAGCCACGGCACGGCCCAGCCCGCCGCCACGAACGCGTACCTCATAGCCCCGATCGACAGCACCCACGCGCCGAAGGAGTTCGCGACGAAGACGCTCAGCACCAGGATCAGGAACGCGTCGACCTCCATGTCGAAGCGCGCTCCCAGCGGCGACGCGGTGCGCGTGCGGCGCGCGACGTGACCGTCGACCGCGTCCAGGGCCAGGGCGGCCGCGGCGATGACGATCAGCGTGGTGACCGACTCCCGCTCCATGAGCGTCTGCGCCACGATGGCCGTCACGCAGCCGACGAGTGTCGCCCGTGCCAGGGTCACACCGTTGGCCGGGCCGAACGACCGGGTCCGCGACCTGCGCAGCGCCGACCGGAGGACCGCCCACATGACCACGGCGTACACGGTGCCCGCCAGCCATCCCGCGAAGCCGAGGCAGACGCCCGCCGCCCACAGAAGCATCAGCAGGGTGAGCTGAGCGCCCAGTCCTGCGGCCGGTGCGCGGCCGAACGGGACCCGCAGATCTTGTGTGACCACCAGGTCTCCCGGAGCAGAAAGATGGAGTTAACCAGTGCCGCGTATCGTACCTGGGCAGCCCGGACGCCCTAAAGATCCTGGAAGTCGACTATCGGGGGAGAACACGATGGAGTACGCCGCGCGCGCCTTCTGGCTGCGTGCTCCCGGCCAGGGCGAGATCCGGCCGACGGCCCTGCCGGGTCCCGGCCCGGACGAGGTGCTGGTACGCAGCCTGTACTCCGGGGTGAGCCGGGGCACCGAGACCCTCGTCTTCCGCGGTGGCGTGCCCGAGAGCCAGTACGACCTGATGCGCGCGCCGTTCCAGGAGGGCGACTTTCCCGGGCCGGTCAAGTACGGCTACCTCAACGTGGGCGTGGTCGAACAGGGGCCGTCCGCGCTGCTGGGCCGCACCGTCTTCTGCCTGTACCCCCACCAGACCCGCTACGTGGTGCCGGCCACCGCGGTGACGCCTCTCCCGGACGGAGTCGCCCCGGAGCGTGCGGTGCTGGCGGGGACCGTCGAGACGGCGGTGAACGCCCTGTGGGACGCGGCACCGCTGATCGGTGACCGGGTCTCCGTCGTCGGCGCCGGGATGGTCGGCTGCTGCGTGGCAAGGATCCTCGCCGGGATGCCCGGCGTACGTGTCCAGCTGGTCGACGCGAATCCCGCACGAGCGGCCGTCGCGGACGCGCTCGGCGTCGGTTTCGCGCTGCCCGAGCAGGCCACGGAGGGCCGCGACCTGGTCTTCCACGCCAGCGCCACGGAAGAGGGCCTGACCCGGTCGCTGGAGCTGCTCACCCCGGACGGCACGGTCATCGAGCTGAGCTGGTACGGCGACCGGCGGGTCAGCCTGCCGCTCGGCGAGTTCTTCCACTCGCGCCGTCTCGTCGTGCGCGGCAGCCAGGTCGGCGCGATCCACCCGGCCCGGCGTGCGCGGCGTGACTTCGCCGACCGCCTCGCGCTGGCCCTCGACCTGCTCGCCGACCCCGCCTTCGACGCACTCATCACGGGCGAGTCCGCGTTCGAGGAACTGCCCGATGTGATGCCACGTATCGCCGCCGGTGAACTTCCGGCGCTTTGTCACCGTGTCATGTATGACGCGGCAGAAGCCGACCCAGGAGAGTGAACCGTTGTTCAGCGTCACCGTTCGCGACCACGTGATGGTCGCCCACAGCTTCCGCGGCGAGGTCTTCGGCCCGGCGCAGCGCCTGCACGGCGCGACGTTCGTCGTGGACGCGACCTTCCGCCGCGCCGAGCTCGACGCCGACAACATCGTCGTCGACATCGGACGCGCCTCCGAGGAGCTCGGCGCCCTGCTCGGGGAGCTCAACTACCGCAACCTCGACGACGAGCCCGACTTCAAGGGCGTCAACACCTCGACGGAGTTCCTGGCCAAGGTCGTCGCCGACCGGCTCGCCGAGCGCATCCACGCCGGTGCCCTGGGCGAGGGAGCGCGCGGAGTGGCCGAGATCGCGGTCACCCTGCACGAGTCGCACGTCGCGTCCGCGGGTTTCGAGCGCCCCTTGTGAGCGGCGCCCCCGTCCACGTCGTCATGCCCGGTGACGTCGACGACCCGGCCGTGCCGAGCGGGGGCAACACCTATGACCGCCGGGTGTGCCAGGGCCTGGCCGTGGACCGGCCCGTGCACGAGATCGCGGTACGGGGCGCCTGGCCGCGCCCCCGGGACGCCGAACGCGAAGAACTCGCCCGGTCGCTCGCCGCGCTGCCCGACGGCTCGCTCGTCATCGCGGACGGGCTGGTCGCCTGCGGCGTCCCCGAGGTCGTCGTCCCGCAGGCACGCCGGCTGCGCCTGGCCGTCCTGGTGCACATGCCCCTGGCCGACGAGGCCGAGCCGGGTGGCGACCTGGACGCGCGCGAACGGCGGACGCTGACGGCCGTCGGCGCGGTCGTGACGACCAGCCGGTGGTCCGCGCGCCGGCTCGTCGCCCATCACGGGCTCGACGCAGGCCGGGTCCACGTCGCCGCGCCGGGTACCGACCCGGCGCCGACGGCACCCGGCACCGACGGCGCGTCGCAGCTGCTCTGCGTCGCCTCGGTGACCCCCCTCAAGTCCCAGGACGTCCTGGTGGAGGCCCTCGCGACCATCACCGACCTGGCCTGGAACTGCGTCTGCGCCGGAGCGCTGAGCCGTGCCCCGGCCTACGTCGCGCGGTTGCGGCGGCGGATCGCCCGGCTCGGCCTCGACGAACGGGTACGGCTGATCGGGCCGCAGACCGGCGAACGGCTGGCGTCGGCGTACGCCGGGGCCGACCTCGTGGTGCTGGCCTCACGTGCCGAGACGTACGGCATGGTCGTGACGGAGGCGCTGGCACGCGGGATACCGGTGATGGCGACCGCCGTGGGCGGTGTGCCGGAGACCGTGGGCGACGCGGGCGGTGACCTGCCCGGTGTCCTGCTGCCTCCCGGAGACCCATCGGCCCTCGCGGAGGCCCTGCGCCGCTGGCTCGGCGAGCCCGGGACGCGCGACCGGTTCAGGGCCGCGGCACGTCGCCGGCGGGAGGAGCTGGACGGGTGGGAGACGACATCGCGGGCGCTGAGCGGCGTGCTGGAACGTCTGCGGCGGGAGCCGGGCGCATGAGCATGGCCGCCGCGCCGTACTGCCCGCCGGAGTGGCTGGCGCTGCGCGAGGGCGCCGACGCCGCGGCCCGTGCGACCGCGCTGGTCGCCCCGCTGCGCGCGTACCTGGGTGACGTCGGGCGGGCGGTCATCCGTGATCTGGGCTGCGGCACCGGGTCGATGGCGCGCTGGCTGGCTCCCCTCCTGCCCGGCCCGCAGCACTGGATCATGCACGACCGCGATCCGGTGCTGCTCGCCCATGCCGCCGCGAGCGTGGTGGACGGCCGTGCCGTCACAGTGGCGACCGAGCGGCGCGACATCACCGGGCTCCGCGGGGACGACCTCGCCGGCACCTCACTCGTGACGGCCTCGGCGCTGCTGGACCTGCTCACGGCCGTCGAGGTGGACCGGCTCGCCGCGGCGTGTGCCGGGATCCCCGCCCTGCTGACCCTGTCCGTCGCCGGGGAGGTCGAGCTCACTCCGGCCGACCCGCTCGACGCCGAGATCCACGCCGCCTTCAACGCGCACCAGCGTCGCGTCACCGGCGGACGCCGCCTGCTCGGCCCGGACGCCCCCGCCGTCGCGGCCGAGGCGTTCGAACGTCATGGCGCGGTGGTTCGCGAACAGGCCAGCCCGTGGCGCCTCGGCGCGGACCGGTCCGCGCTGACGCGAGAATGGCTCTCCGGCTGGGTCGACGCCGCGTGCGCCGAGCGACCGGACCTGGCCGTCCCGGCGGAGGACTACCGGCGCCGGCGCCTTGAGGCGTGTGCCGGGGGTGAGCTGCGCGTCGTCGTCCAGCACCGCGACCTCCTCGCGCTGCCGGCAGCGTGAGCCACGTGCGCTCCCTGACGCGGGCCGTCTGGCCATGGCTGCGGCTTCTCATCGGCGCGGGCATCCTCGCGGTGCTCCTCTGGCGGCTGGGCACCGATGCGTTCCTGAACGGCCTGCGCGTGATCGACGCCCCGGCGGTCCTCGCGGCGCTCGTGATCGGCCTGGTGACCACGGTGGCCGGCGCCGCGCGCTGGTGTCTCGTGCTGCGCCGCCTGGGCGTGGGACTGCCGTTGCGAACGGCCGTCGCCGACTGCTACCGCGCGGTGTTCCTCAACACGGTGCTGCCGGGTGGCGTGCTCGGCGACGTCCACCGCGCGGTCCGGCACGGCCAGAGCTCCGGTGACGTCGCGCGCGGCGTACGCGCGGTGGCGATCGAACGCAGCGGCGGGCAGGTCGTCCTCACGGCGGCCGGGGTCGCGGTGCTGTGGGCCCGGCCGTCCATCGTCGCGGCCGCGGGCCGGCATCTCGTCGCGCCCGTGCCGGTCGCGGTCGCTTGCGCGCTCGTCCTGGCGGTCGTCGCGGTGATCCGCTGGGGGCGGCACACCGCGGTCTGGCGCCGTGTGGCCGCCCCTGTCCTGACCGACGTACGCCGCGGCCTGCTCGCCCGCGACACGTGGCCGGGCGTCATGGCCCTGTCGGTGGCGGGGCTGCTCGGGCACGTCACGCTCTTCCTGATCGCCGCGCGCGTCGCGGGCTCCTCGGCGCCGGTCTCGCAGTTGCTGCCGCTGATCGTGCTCGCGCTCTTCGCGATGGGGCTGCCGGTCAACATCGGCGGATGGGGACCGCGGGAGGGCGTCTCGGCCTGGGCGTTCGCCGCAGCCGGGCTAGGAGCGGCCGAGGGGGTCACCGTCGCCGTGGTGTACGGCGTGCTCGCCTTCGTCACGGGCCTGCCCGGTGCCGGAGTACTCATCTTCGGGAACCTCGCCCGCCCGGAGGTCCAGCTCGAAGAGAAGGTCCTCACCGAGTACGAAGCGCCGCGACGGTGCGCGTAGCGCCTCGCTCATCCTGGCAGGGCCGGGAAAGCGCAGGCCGGGCACGCCGTCACCCACGAGCACCGGCGCGATGGTGACGTACAGCCGCTGCAGGACCTTGGCGTGGAGGAAACGCGAGACGGTGACGCCGCCGCCCTCGATGAGGACCCGGCCGAGGCCACGCTCGGCGAGCACGTCCAGCAGGCGCCCCGGCTCGAAGCCGTTCTCGCCGCCGGGGACCTCGATGACCTCGACGCCGTCGATGGCGTGCTCGGCGGTACGCCGGCCCTCGGCCAGGATCCACAAGGTCGGTGCGGAGCCGTCGGTGAAGAGCCGCCTCCGCCGCAGGACGCGGCCGCGATGGTCCAGCAGCACACGCACCGGGTTGGAGCCCGAGCAGGCGCGTACGGTCAGCCGCGGGTCGTCGGCGATGGCGGTCCCGGCGCCGACGACGACCGCGTCGGCGAGTGCGCGGAGCCGGTGCAGGTGAAGACGGTCCTCCTCGCCCGTGACGTAGACCGCGTCGCCGGTACGGGTCGCGATGAAGCCGTCCATGCTCTGGCCGAGCTGGGCGAACACGTGACGAGGACCGCCCAGGCACAGGGGAACGTAGAGTTCGGCGAGGTGTTCGGCCTCGGGCGAGGCGTCGTGCTCCCACCGCCACGTGCCGTCCTTGCCGCGGACGAGCCCGGCCTGCCCGGCGTCCCGCTCGGTCCGTACGCCGAGCAGCCGCTCCCATGCCTGTGCGGCGCCGAGTACGTGGCCGGTCTCGCCGTCGATTCTCATCTGGCCGCCTCTCGTCGCTGCCCGGAAGCCCGGGTGGACGGGCGTAGTGTATGACTCTCCCCCGTTTGGGGCCTTACAGGCCGTCGAGGCCGGATGCGGCCTTCGGAGGCGCGATGACCGATCTCGAGCGTTTCCAGCACCCGCGGTTCGCGCGAGCGTACGAACGGATCAGCGGTGTCTCCGACGCGCGGGGTACCGCCGGACACCGCGCCCGGCTGCTCGGCGCGGCGAAGGGTCGCGTCATCGAGATCGGCGCGGGCAACGGCCTGAACCTGCGCCACTATCCCCCGGCCGTGACCGAGGTACTGGCCGTCGAGCCCGAGGACCGGCTCCGCGCCATGGCACGGCGTACGGCGGAGAGCGCGCGGGTGCCGGTCACCGTCGTGGCCGGGCACGCCGGCGCCCTGCCGGCCGGGGACCGGACGTTCGACGCCGCCGTCTTCTCCCTGGTGCTCTGCTCGGTCCCGGACCCGGCCGACGCCCTGGCGGAGGCCCGTCGCGTGCTCCGGCCCGGCGGGCGATTGTTCTTCTTCGAGCACGTGCGTTCGGAGCGTCCGGTCCTCGCCCGCCTCGAGGATCTCGTCTCTCCCCTGTGGTCACGCGCCGCGGGCGGCTGTCACCTCAACCGTGACCTGGCCACGGCGATCCGCACCGCCGGCTTCCGGATCACGCAGATCGAGCGGTTCGACCACCGGCCGGTGCGGTTCGGCCCCGCCGCCCACATCCTCGGGACCGCCCAGGCCTGAGGATTCACATGCGGGTGCGGGGATGGTGGCGGCGAGGGCAGGTACGCGCGCGGGCCAGGAGGGTCTGGATCTGGACCACGGCGTGGGCCGGATTTCGCAGGCGGGCGGGGAAGGGCAGGCGTACGTCGCGGCTGCCGCCGGCCCGCTGGAGCCGGAGCACGACGCCGTAGCGGTCGAGCCGCAGCGGGTCCACGCGCGTGACGCCCTGCAGCAGCCGCACGTCGACCAGCTGCGACAGCAGCTCGACCGCGTCACCGTGGGCGCCGGCGAGGTGGGTGAGCATCTCCGCCTCGGTCTCGGCGAGCGGGTCCGGCTCGGCGCGGGTCAGGTCGTCCAGGTCGATGTCGACCATCCGGCCGCCCTGTTCCAGCTCGACGAGCGCGACCTCGAAGCACAGCGCCACGGGCTCCGTACCGAAATGTTCGCCGGCCGATTCGCCGGCCGCGGCGAGCCAGCCGCCCAGGACGACCTTGGCCCGGATCCGGTCCGGGACCGCGACCGGTGCCACGTCGGTGAACTCCACCGTGGCGGCCACGTCGCCACCGGGCGCATGCGCGACCTCGTGGCCGAGGTGACTTCCGGCCGGGGCACGAACCAGCAGGCGGTCCGGTGCCTCGACGGAGTGCAGTCCGACCAGCTCGACCCGGTGTCCCTCGGTCGTCAGGGTCAGCGACTTGGCCGCCGCGAGCACGGAGCGGACCACCTCGGCGGCGGTCGGCTCGGCCGGGAGATCGGCGGGAACCTCGGGGTGCGGATCGATGGCGGACATCCGGCCTCCTTAAGTAAGGTAAGCCTAACCTTAGTCTCTGGAAGGACATTCGTGAACCGGTCCCGCCCGAAAGCCAAACGCTCCCGCGCCCTGGGGATCCCCCTCACGCCGAAGTGCGTGAAGTACTTCGAACGCCGCCCGTACCCACCGGGCGTGCACGGACGCGGGCGCAAGCAGCTGTCGGACTACAAGACGCGCCTGCTGGAGAAGCAGCGGCTGCGCGCGCAGTACGACGTCAGCGAGAGGCAGCTGCGCCGCGCGTTCGACCGCTCGGCGCGTGGCACCGGCAAGACCGGCGAGGCGCTGATCGCCGACCTGGAGACGCGCCTGGACGCACTCGTCCTGCGCGCCGGCTTCGCCCGCACGATCTACCAGGCGCGGCAGTTCGTCTCACATCGGCACATCCTGGTCGACGGTGCCCGCGTCGACATCCCCTCCTACCGGGTACGGCCGGGCTCAGTGATCACCGTCACGGCGCGCAGCCGCACCCGCCCGCCGTTCGTGGAGGCCGCCGCGGGCGCCCACGCACCGGAACGCATCCCCGGCTACCTGCGGGCCGACCACACGACACTGGTCGCGCAGCTCGTGCGCCGCCCCGAGCGCGAGGAGATCCCGGTCACCTGCGACGAGCAGCTCGTCGTGGAGTACTACTCGCGTTAGCCGCGCAGGACGTCCGGCACCGGGACGCCGAGGTACCCGAGCAGGCTCGCCAGCTTGCGGTCCAGCTCGATCCCGACCTCGGTGATCCCGGGGTCGCCGAAGCTGCGGAAATGCGTGCTCGGCTGGTCCACGGCGAACCACACCGTCTCATCGCCGTCCTCGTAGATCGCCGTACGCAGCGGCGCACAGAGCATGACCGCCGGATTGCGGGTGTACATCCGCTGCGCGATCGTGTGGTTGCCCATCAGGTACTCGACGCATCTCCAGCGGTCCCCGGCGAGCCGCATGAGCGCGGTGGCGTCGAAGTCCCAGTAGCGGATGAAGTCGTACGGAGCGTTCTCGTCGGTCATCCGCAGGACGGCGTCCCACTCGGCGCCGGACCGTACGAGCTCGCCCAGCCGTCCGGCGTCGAGCTCGGGCACCGCGCGTTCGTAGCGGCCACGGAAGTCGCCGAACTCCGAGCCGACCGCGACTTCCAGGCGGTTCACCTCGTGGACACTGCTCCGTATCGGCTCAGTCCGCAACGTCATCATCTCTCCAGGTTCGGGTTCGGCGCCGGATCCCCCCGGCACAGATCGTCATACCCGTCTTCATCGATGAGGGCATGGCCTCCCGTCGCGGGCGGTTCATCGTGGTGTCGGGCCGCGTTCGCGCGGCCGAACGCCGCGGCCGACAGGCTGCGCGTGGCAGCCGCCTCGCGCCATCCGCGCCGGTCATCGGCCCGGTAACGCAACCCGACGCTTTCTCCGAGCCTCATGGAGGACTCGATGCTCGCCCGAACCACGATCGCCGCCGGACTCGCCACTGGGGCCCTCGCCCTGGGAACGGGACTCGTGCCCGCCGTCGCATCGCCGCCCGCACGCACCGCGCCCCAGGCCGTGCGGGCGGCGGTCGCCGACCCGCCGGTGCTCACCGCCACCCTCGCCCGCTCCTACGACACCTTCGACGCCAACCAGGCCGTCGCCGTCGACAAGAGGTACTTCTACGTCGTTGACAACCGCAGCATCACCAAGCACGACCGGGCGACCGGCAGGCCGCTGCTCCAGTTCGTCTCCCCGGACGACGGGCCGATCATCCACATGGACAGCGCCGCCGTCGTCGACGGGAAGCTGTACACCGCGCACTCCAACTACGACGACTCCCCGATGGAGAGCTCGATCGAGGTCTACGACACCAAGACGATGCGGCACATCCGCACGTACGGCTTCGGCATCTACCGCGGATCGCTGACCTGGATCGACCGGCACGACGGCGCCTGGTGGGCCGGCTTCGCGAACTACGACGTGGTGCCGGACGGGCAGACCCAGCCGTACGGTCAGACCTACAACACCCAGATCGTCAAAATGGACGACGACTTCCAGGTCGTCGGGTCCTGGACCATTCCCAAGAAGATCCTCGACCGGTTCAAGCCGATGAGCAACTCCGGTGGTTCGTGGGGGCCCGACGGGCGGCTCTGGCTCACCGGGCACGACCTCGGCGAGGCGTACGTCATGAACGTCCCGGCCGCGGGTCCGGACCTCGAATGGGCCGCCACGGTGACGTTGCCGAACGTCGAGGGCCAGGGCATCGCCTGGGACCGCTCGGGAGACCGGCCCACCCTCTGGGCGATCAAACGCTCGACCAAGCAGGCGCTGAGCTTCGACGTCCCCTACCGGTCGATCGAGGACCCGGCGAAGCCGGACTGGCAGGTCCTCGGCCCCGGCCACTTCCAGCAGTAGGACGGCTCTCGGGCCAGGTGATCAAGCCACTGACTTGGGACGGAGCGGCCATCCTCACTTCATAACTTTTATCAAGGCCATTAAGAAGCCTTTTACCAGGGCAGTGGCCCTCTTGACGGGTTGATTTTCCCCGGGTTAAATCACGCCATGAATTAAGCCCCAGACCGCGTGGAGACCAACCCCGGCCCCGCCAGAGCCGACCGGTCTCCACTCCCCCTCAGGAGACGATCCATGAGATCCCTGCCCCACCCCCGCGCCGCCACGGCCCTCTGGGCCCTGGTCCTGGCGCTCACGGTCATGCTGGTCGCGCCACCGCGGCCGGCGCACGCCGCGGACGGCCTGATCTCCCAGGGCAAGGCCGCCACCGCCTCATCCAGCGAGAACGCCGGCACCGCGGCCTCCAACGCGGTGGACGGCGACACCGGCACGCGCTGGTCCAGCACCTTCAGCGACCCGCAGTGGCTCCAGGTCGACCTGGGCTCCTCCGCCACGATCAGCAAGGTGGTGCTCAACTGGGAGGCCGCGTACGCGAGCGCCTACCAGATCCAGGTGTCGGCGAACGGCAGCACCTGGACCACCGTCTACTCCACGACCACGGGCGCCGGCGGCACCGAGACGCTCAACGTCAGCGGCACCGGCCGCTACGTCCGGATGAACGGCACGGCCCGGCACACCGCCTATGGCTACTCGCTGTGGGAGTTCCAGGTGTACGGCTCCGGCGGCTCCACCACACCGCCTCCGGGCGGCGGCGGTGACCTCGGGCCGAACGTCAAGGTCTTCGACCCGTCGATGTCGAGTGGCACCATCCAGAGCCAGCTCGACTCGGTCTTCAGCCAGCAGGAGAGCAACCAGTTCGGCTCCCAGCGGTACGAACTCCTGTTCAAGCCGGGCAGCTACAACGTCAACGCCAACATCGGCTTCTACACCTCGATCGCCGGTCTGGGACGCAACGTCGACGACGTCAACATCAACGGCGCGGTCAACGTCGACGCCGGCTGGTTCGGCGGCAACGCGACGCAGAACTTCTGGCGGTCGGCCGAGAACATGTCGGTCACCCCGTCGGGAGGCCAGGACCGCTGGGCCGTCGCCCAGGCGGCACCGTTCCGCCGCATGCACATCCGCGGCGACCTTCGCCTCGAGCCGAGCGGGTACGGCTGGGCCAGCGGCGGCTACATCGCCGACTCCAAGATCGATGGTTCGGTCCTGCCGTACTCCCAGCAGCAGTGGCTCACCCGTGACAGCCAGATCGGCGGCTGGGGCAACGGCGTCTGGAACATGGTCTTCTCCGGAGTGGACGGCGCACCCGCGCAGAGCTTCCCCAACCCCCCGTACACCGTGCTGAACAACAGCCCGGTGACCAGGGAGAAGCCCTACCTGTACGTCGACTCGTCCAACAACTACAACGTCCTCGTCCCGAACCAGCGGACGAACTCCCGTGGCACCACGTGGTCAGGCGGCTCGACCCCGGGTACGTCGATCCCGCTCAGCCAGTTCTACGTCGCCCACCCGGGTGACAGCGCCGCCACCATCAACGCCGCGCTCAGCTCCGGCCTGAACCTGCTGTTCACTCCGGGCATCTACCACGTCAGCCAGTCGATCAACGTGACGCGCGCCAACACCGTCGTGCTCGGCCTCGGCTACGCGACGATCATTCCGGACGGCGGCGTGACCCCCATGACGGTCGCCGACGTCGACGGCGTCAAGCTCGCCGGGCTGCTCTTCGACGCGGGAACGACGAACTCCCCGGTGCTCCTGCAGGTCGGCCCGAGCGGCTCGGCGGGCACGAGCCACGCGGGCAACCCGACCTCGATCCAGGACGTCTTCTTCCGCATCGGCGGCGCCGGCGCGGGCAAGGCGACCAACAGCCTGGTCGTGAACAGCAGCAACACGATCATCGACCACATCTGGGCCTGGCGCGCCGACCACGGCACCGGGACCGGGTGGACCGTCAACACCGCCGACAACGGCCTGACCGTCAACGGCAACAACGTCACGGCGTACGGCCTGTTCGTCGAGCACTACCAGAAGTACAACGTCGTCTGGAACGGCCAGGGAGGCAAGACGATCTTCTTCCAGAACGAGCTGCCGTACGACCCGCCCAACCAGGCCGCGTACATGAACGGGGGCACCCGCGGCTACGCGGCCTACAAGGTGGCCGACAGCGTCACCAGCCACGAGGCCTGGGGCCTGGGCAGCTACTGCAACTTCGACGTCGATCCCTCGATCGTCGACGAGCACAGCTTCGAGGTCCCGAACAACTCCGGAGTGAAGTTCCACGACCTGCTCACGGTGTCCCTCGGCGGCAAGGGCATCATCAACCACGTCATCAACAGCACCGGAGGCGCCGCGCAGGGCACCGACACGGTTCCGGTGAATGTCGTCAGCTACCCCTGACCGACCCGCCGGCCGGCGTGTAAGCATGGATGAGCATCGCCGGCCGGCCCCACCTACGCCGGTCCGCGCCCGCCATGGCAGGGCGCGGACCGGTCACCCGGCCCGCCGTACGGGGAGCACGACGAGACGGTTGATGATCAGCGAGGGCAACCGCTCCAGCGAGTCCGCGGGGACGGCCAGCGCGAGATCGCCGAAACGCTCCAGCAGGGCACCGAGTGCGATCCGGGCCTCCAGCCGGGCCAGCGGGGCGCCCAGGCAGTGGTGGACGCCGTGCCCGAACGCCAGGTGGCCACCGTCGTCACGGGTCAGGTCGAGCACGTCGGGGTCGGCGAAGCGCGCGGGGTCGCGGTTGACCGCCAGCAGCGCGATCACGATGTTCTCCCCGGCCGGGATCCGCTGCCCGGCCACCTCGATCGGCTCGGCGGTGATGGCCGGGACCGGCGCCTGGGCCGGTGAGTCGAAACGCAGGAGTTCCTCGACGGCGGCGGGCAGCCGGTCCGGCTCCGCCCGGAGCAGGGCCAGCTGGCCGGGATCGGCCAGCAGTGCCTTCACTCCGTTGGCGATCAGGTTGACGGTCGTCTCGTGCCCGGCGAGCAGCAGCAGCTGCACCATCGAGGTCAGCTCGTCCTCGCTGAGGCGGTCCTCCCCGTCGCGGACCTCGACCAGCGCCGACAGCAGGTCGTCGACCGGCTGACGGCGCTTGTCCGCCAGCAGGAGGTGCAGGAAGTCCACGAACTCCCCGGCGGCGCGGGAGTACGCCTCGTACCCGACGAAACGCCCGGCCAGCAGGGGCCCGGCCCAGCCGCGGACGGCCGCGTGCGACTCGCTCGGGACGCCCAGCAGCTCGCAGATCACCGTGATGGGCAGGGGCCCCGCGAACGCGTCGATCAGGTCGGCCTCGCCGTCCGCCTCCAGCGTCTTCGCCATCCCGTCGAGCAGGTCCGCGCAGATCCGCTCGATCCGCGGCGCGAGCCCCTCGACCCTGCGCCGGGTGAACGCGGCCGAGACGAGGCGGCGCAACCGCGTGTGCGCGGGCGGGTCGGTCGTCAGCATGTGGGAGTTCAGCGCGGAGTAGAGCGCCGCGGGCATCTCCTCGCCGTACGGCGAGTTCGACGCGCCCTCCCTGATCACGCGCGGGTCGGTCAGGACGGCTTTCGCCTCCGCGTAGCCGGTCACCACCCACGCGTCCGCGCCCGTTGCCAGCGTCAGGTGGTGCACCGGGCCGCGGGCGGCCAGCTCGGCGAGCGCCCGATGACGGGCACCGTCACGGACGGCCAGAAAAGGATCGTCATCGGTCGTCATGCGGGCGATCTTCCCACGGCGGAGCCTGTCTCGAGATCCCCTCTGCGGGGGACTTCGAGACAGGCCCCAGGAGCGTCAGCGGGCGGCCGTGGCCGACTCGCGACCGCGTCCGCCGCGGGCGAGAAAGTCGGCCAGCGGCAGTGTCGCGGCCCCCACCGTGACCGCGTCCGGCCCGAGAAGGCCCAGCTCAATGGTGGTACGTTCGACGGGATGGCGGAGGGCGTACGCGGCGGCGGACCGGCGTACCGCCGGAAGGAAGTGCCGGCCGAGGAGCAGCCCGGCCCAGCCGCTGAGGATGATCCGCTCGGGGTTGAAGAGGTTGACCAGATCCGCGATTCCCGCACCGAGATACTCGGCGGTCTCATCGAGCAGTGCGACCGCCTTCTCGTCGGCGGCGTCGGCATGGGCCAGGAGCGTGGCGAGCGCCGTCTCCTCGTCCGCGTCGCCCACGTCGCCGCCGATCTCCGCCCAGCGCTCCAGGACCGCCTCGGCGCTGACGTACGCCTCGAGGCAGCCCACCGCCCCGCAGCGGCAGCGCCGGCCGCCGACCTGCAACACGGTGTGGCCCCACTCGCCCGCGCTGCTGTGCGCGCCACCGTACAGGCCCCCGTCGGTGATGATGCACGCGCCGACGCCGGAGCCGATCAGGGCGATGACGGCGTGACGGGCACCGCGTCCGGCCCCGAACCACACCTCGGCCTGGCCGAGGGTCTTGGCCCCGTTGTCGATGAACAGCGGCACCTCCTCGGGCAGCCCGCCGGAGGCCCGCAGCAGGGACTCGAGCGGCACGGCGTCCCACCCGACGGTCTGGCCGTGCACGACGGCGCCGCCGGGCGAGCTGCGGTCGACGATGCCGGGCACACCCACGCCGACCCCGAGGAGCCGGCTCGGCGCGACGTTCGCGTCGTGCAGCACGTCGGCCAGCGCGCCGCGGATGTAGCCCACGATCCGGTCGACGTCGTAGCCGTACCGCGCGAGCGGCCGCTCGGCGCGGGCGAGCTCGGTCAGCGCGAGGTCGAACAGCTCGACGCGCACGCGGGTCTCCCCCACGTCGACGCCGATCAGGTACGCGCTGCGACGGGCGACGCGCAGCAGCGTGCGCGGGCGCCCTCCGTCGGAGTCGACGGAGCCGGCCTCCTCCAGCAGCCCGTCCGCGGTCAGCTCGGCGACCACGTTGCTGATCGAGCCCGAGCTGAGGCCGGTCGCCGGCGCGAGCTCCTGCCGGCTCAGCGGGCCGTCGAAGTAGAGCTTGCGCAGCACGGCCGAGCGGTTGGTACGCCGAAGGTCGCGTACGGTGCGCTTCTCGCGATCACTCATCCCGGAACATCCTCCCCGATCACAATCACGCAACCTACCGGCCCCGCTCTTGACGCGAATCTTCCGTCACGTCTTAACTCATAACCTAAATTAAGCTTCCTGGCTTATGCGCCCCGGAGGGCCCCTGACCATGAGACGGATCACCGCTGCGATCGCAGCCATCACCGCCATCACCACCCTCGCCGGGTGTGGCGGTGGCACCGCCACCGGTAACGGCGGTAACAAGGCTCCCAAAACGCTCACCTACTGGGCGAGCAACCAGGGCAAGAGCCTCGACGACGACAAGCAGAAGCTCACGCCCGAGCTGCAGAAGTTCGAGAAGCAGACCGGGATCCACGTCAAGCTCGAGGTCGTCGGCTGGCCGGACCTGCTGAACCGCGTCCTGACCGCCGCCTCCTCCGGCCAGGGCCCCGACGTGCTCAACATCGGCAACACCTGGTCCGCCTCCCTGCAGGCCACCGGCGCCCTGATGCCCTTCGACGACAAGGCGTTCACCGCGATCGGCGGCAAGGACCGCTTCGTGGCCTCCGCCCTGGGCTCCACCGGCGCCGCGGGCAAGCCTCCGGCGGCCGTGCCGCTCTACTCGCTGGCCTACGGCCTGTACTACAACAAGAAGCTGTTCAAGGACGCCGGCATCGCGGGCCCGCCGGCCACCTGGGCCGACCTGGTCGCCGACGGCAAGAAGCTGTCCACCGGCGGCAAGCACGGCCTGGCCATCGAGGGCGCGAACAACGCCGAGAACATCCACCACGCGTACATCTTCGCCAAGCAGCACAACGGTGACTTCTTCGACGCCGCCGGGAACCCGACCTTCACCTCCCCCGGCGCGGTCGCGGGCGTCAAGCAGTACATCGACTTCATCGCCAGTGACAAGATCACCGCTCCGGGTAACGCGGAGTACGCGCAGAACCAGTCGCTGCAGGACTTCGCCACCGGCAAGGCCGGGATGCTGCTCTGGCAGGCGGCGGGCGTGCAGCTCGCGCAGCGCGGCATGAAGCCCGAGGACTGGGGCGTCGCCCCGGTGCCCGTGCAGTCCGGCACTCCCGGACAGGGCGCCAACGTCGACACGATGGTCGCCGGCATCAACCTGGCCGTCTTCAAGAACACCCAGAACCAGGACGGCGCGCTGAAGTTCGTCAAGTTCATGACGAGCGACGAGGAGCAGAAGATCCTCAACGGCAAGTACGGCTCGATCCCGGCAGTGACCTCGGCCCAGTCGGACCCGCAGTTCTCCAACCCGGAGCAGGCCGTCCTGCGCCAGGGCCTGGCCAAGAGCGCCGTGGCCCTTCCCCAGGTGCCGAAGGAGTCGCAGTTCGAGGACCTGGTGGGCACCGCGCTGAAGGACCTGTTCGCCGACGCCGCCGCCGGCAAGCCGGTCACCACCGAATCCGTCCAGAAGCGCCTCGAGAAGGCCCAGCAGCAGATGACGGGCTGACACCTTAATGGCCGCAACCACCGGCACGACCGCGCCGAGCCAGGGGGAGGACTCCGTCCCCGGCTCGGCGCGGGCGCGCAAGAAGCCCCGGCGCAGCTACTCGGTAGGCCGGAGCGCCGTCCCGTACCTTCTCGTCCTGCCCGCCCTGCTCATGGAGCTGCTGATCCACCTGGTGCCGATGGTCGTCGGCGTCGTGATGAGCTTCAAGGAGCTGACCCAGTTCTACATCCGCAACTGGGGAGCAGCCCCCTGGAAGGGGCTGGGCAACTACCGCGTGGCCGTCGACTTCAACGGCGCGATCGGCCACGCGCTACTGCACTCGTTCCTCATCACCTGCGCGTTCACCGTGCTCGCGGTGGGGTTCTCCTGGCTGCTCGGCACCACCGCGGCGATCCTCATGCAGGACGCCTTCCGTGGCCGCGGCTTCCTGCGCGCGCTGTTCATGACGCCGTACGCGCTGCCGATCTACGCCTCGGTCATCATCTGGGCGTTCATGCTGCAGCACGACAACGGCCTGGTGAACCACGTGCTGCACGACCAGCTGCACCTGAGCGACAAACCGGCCTTCTGGCTGATCGGCAACAACAGCTTCGTGTCGTTGGTCGTCGTCTCGGTCTGGCGCAACTGGCCGTTCGCGCTGCTCGTGATCATGGCCGGCATGCAGAACATCCCCGATGAGCTGTACGAGGCCTCGGCCATCGACGGCGCCGGCATCTGGCAGCAGATCCGCCGGATCACCATGCCGTCCCTGCGCCCGATCAACCAGGTGCTCGTCCTGGTGCTGTTCCTGTGGACGTTCAACGACTTCAACGTGCCGTACGTGCTGTTCGGCCAGTCGGCACCCCCCGCGGGCGACCTGATCTCCATCCACATCTACCAGGCGTCGTTCCTCACCTGGAACTTCGGCTCCGGCTCGGCCATGTCCGTGCTGCTGCTGCTGTTCCTCCTCGTGGTGACCACGGTGTACCTGGCGTTCACCTCACTGAGGGGCCGGAGGACCAGCAATGCCTAGCGGATACCGGTCGCCGACCGCCAAGCCGATGTCGTTCATCTGGACCCGGCGGATCGTGCTCACCCTGATCGCGATCTTCGCGGCCCTGCCGGTGTACGTGATGATCAGTACGTCGCTGAAGCCGCTCCAGGACGTCACCGGGAAGTTCCAGTGGATCCCGGGCCACCTGACGCTGCGCCCGTACGTGGACATCTGGCACACCGTGCCACTGGCCCGCTACTTCGTGAACTCCACGATCGTCTCGGCCGCGGCGACGGGCCTGTCGGTGCTCATCGCGGTCTTCGCCGCGTACGCCGTGAGCCGCTACAAGTTCAAGGGCAAGCGGATCTTCACGATCACCGTCCTGTCCACCCAGATGTTCCCCGGCATCCTGTTCCTGCTGCCGCTGTTCCTGATCTTCGTCAACATCGGCAACGCCACCGGGATCGCCCTGTACGGCTCGCGTGCCGGGCTCATCATCACCTACCTCACCTTCTCCCTGCCGTTCTCCATCTGGATGCTGGCCGGCTACATGGAGTCGATCCCCAAGGGCCTGGACGAGGCCGCGATGGTCGACGGTTGCGGGCCGCTCGGCGCGCTGTTCCGCGTCGTGATCCCGGCCGCGGTCCCCGGCATCGTCGCCGTCGCCGTCTACGCCTTCATGACGGCGTGGAGCGAAGTCCTGTTCGCCTCGGTCATGACCAACGAGACCACCCGAACACTCGCCGTGGGCCTCCGCGGCTACTCCACCCAGTACGACGTCTATTGGAACCAGGTCATGGCCGCATCGCTGGTCGTCAGCGTGCCGGTGGTCGCCGGGTTCCTGCTCCTGCAGCGCTACCTCGTCACCGGCCTCACCGCCGGCGCGGTCAAGTGAGGGCAGCGGTCACCGAACCGGAAGGGCAGCTCGTGTACGACCTCACCTCTCTCCCAGCGGACTTCGCCTGGGGTGTGGCCACCGCCGCATACCAGATCGAAGGCGCCGTAAAGGAGGACGGCCGATCGCCGTCCATCTGGGACACGTTCTCGCACACCCCCGGAAAGATCGACGGGGACGACACCGGCGACGTCGCCTGCGATCACTACCACCGATGGCCCGAGGACATCGCGCTCATGAAAGAGCTCGGCGTCGACTCGTACCGCTTCTCCATCGCCTGGCCGCGGGTCGTCCCCGGCGGTGACGGCCCGGTCAACCCGGACGGCCTCGCCTTCTACGACCGGCTCGTCGACGGCCTCCTCGAGGCCGGCATCACGCCCTACCCGACGCTGTACCACTGGGACCTGCCGCAGGTGCTCCAGGACCGCGGCGGCTGGGCTTCGCGTGAGACGGCCGAGCACTTCGCGGCGTACGCCTCCCATGTCGCCGCGGCGCTGGGCGACCGGGTCACCGAGTGGGCCACCCTCAACGAGCCGCTGTGCTCGGCGTGGATCGGCCACCTCGAAGGGAAGATGGCGCCGGGCCTGACCGACATCGCGGTCGCGGTGCCCGCGTCATACCACCTGCTGCTCGGCCACGGCCTCGCCACGCAGGCCATCCGCGCCAACGCCCCGCACGCGCGGGTCGGCATCGTCAACAACCTGGGCTACGCGGAGCCGGCGTCGGACTCGGAGGCCGACGTCGCCGCCGCACGGCGCGCCGACGGCCACACGATCCGCTGGTGGCTCGACCCGGTCCACGGCCGCGGCTTCCCGGCCGACATGGTCGAGGTCTACGGCGTCGACCTGCCCGAGCGTCCCGGGGACCTGGAGACGATCGCCGCGCCGCTCGACTGGCTGGGGCTCAACTACTACTTCCCCACCACCATCGCCGACGACCCGGCCGGGCCGCCGCCCTTCATCCGCGAGGTGCAGCACCCCGGCGTACGCCGCACCGCGATGGACTGGGAGATCCGCGACGAGGGCCTCGAAACCCTGCTGATGCGGCTCACCGAGGACTACGGCGCGCAGCGGATCCACGTGACCGAGAACGGTTCGGCCTGGCCGGACGTCGTCGGCCCCGACGGGGAGGTGGACGACCCCGAGCGGGTCCGCTACCTGGAGGAGCACCTGGCCGCCTGCGCACGCGCGGTACGCCGGGGCGCACCGCTGGCCGGGTACTTCGCCTGGTCCCTGCTGGACAACTTCGAGTGGGCGTACGGGTACGACAAGCGCTTCGGGCTCGTCTACGTCGACTACGAGACGCAGCAGCGGATCATCAAGGGCAGCGGCCGGCGGTACGGAGACCTCATCCGCGCCCACCGCCGCAACGGTGAGCGCGCCGCCTGACCCCTGTTCGCGTCACGGCCCGGCGGAACCACTCCGCCGGGCCGGTCTGTTCCTCACCGGCCGCGGTAGCGGCTACTTTTGGGCGAATGGATGAGAACCGAGCCCGACGGGTCGTGGACGCACTGCGCGACCGGGGCATCAACGCGCACCTGCTGAGGGCCGGCGTCGGCCAGTTCGGCGTACGCGTGTCGCTGCCCGGCGGCCGCGAGGCCGAGTGGGACACCGACGGCACGGCCGGCCTGGAGGCCCAGGTGATGCGCGACGGGATGCTGGTCGGTTTCGTGCCCAGGATCGAGGGATCGGCGGAGTTCGACGAGGCGCAGGTCGTGGACGCCATCGCGCGGACCGACTACGAGCAGCCGGAGGCACGGCAGCGGCCGGTCGCTCCCCCGCCGGCCAAGCCGCTGCCCCGCGAGGGCGGGCTGTTCCGCCGCTTTCTCGACGGCTTCCGTTACCGCTAGGGCGGGCGCGGCACGTCTCCGTGCGGAAGGGTGCCAATGAAGGACGTCGTGCCGGGACCGGCCGGTCACCGGGACAGGGACAGGTGGAACGCGAAGTACGCAGAGCGCACCCGTCCCTCTTTCGCCGCCCACCGGCTCGCGGTACGCGCGCTGTCCCTGCCGCTGCCGGAGGGACCGGTCCTCGACCTGGCGTGCGGGACGTCGGGCAGCGCGCTGCTGGCCGCCGCACGCGGACACCGCGTGGTCGCGGTGGACCTGTCGGAGGTGGCGCTCGGCCTGCTCGGCGAGGAGGCGGCCCGCCGGGGGCTGGGCGACCTGGTCACGCTCGTCCATGCCGACCTGCGGTCGTGGCGGCCACGGCCGTCCGGCTGTTCGCTCGTGCTGTGCACCGGGTACTGGGACCGGGAGCTGTTCGCCTCGGCCGCGGAGGCGGTGCGGCCCGGTGGCGCGCTGGTCTGGGAGGCACTCACCCTGGAGGCGCGGCGGGAACGGCCGCACCTTCCCGCCGCATGGTGCCTGGGGCCGGATGAGCCGGCGTCCCTGCTCCCGGCCGGCTTCACCGTCGCCGACGCCCTGCCGCCCAGCGCCACCAAGCGGGGGATCCTGGCCCAGCGGACCTGACGACCGCCCGCGCTCGCCGTCGGTGGTGGCCGCCTGACGGGTCGCGCCGGCGCTGGATCTCCGGCCGAAGCCTGCGGAGAGGACGGCCTCCGGCCTGGAGCCGGTCGGCGAGCCCAGTGGGCCCAGCCCGGCATCGCCGCGTCTCGCGCGCCGTCCTGCGGGCGGCAGGGTGGGCCTCAGGCGTGCGGTGGGCGGCCGGCGGGGCCGGTGTTAGGAGCGCTAACCGGCGCCGACAGCAAAGCATGCTGGTCAGCGACCTGCGCGGACTCTAACGTCGAGGGATCCTGTCGCCCCCGCCGGTGTCGCCCGACCTCGCCCCCGGCATGCGAGGAGCCTTCATGACCCCCAGCACCGAAAGCACGGCCCCCCACGACCGGCCCCGTACGGCGCCGGTGTTCGACGTCGGCATCGACGAGCGTGTGCCGGTTCCCGGTGCGATCGGCCTGGGCGTGCAGAACATCCTGGGCATGGCCGGACTCCTGATCTTTCCGGCGCTGATCGGCACGGCGTTCAAGCTGTCCCCCGCCGACGTCGCCTACCTGTACGGGGTCACCTTCATGACCTCCGGCCTGGTGGTGATCCTGCAGTCGGTGTTCCTGCTGCGGCTGCCGATCGTCCAGGGGCCGTACGCGGGCTCGCTCGCCGCGCTGCTGGCGGTCGGCCACGCCAAGGGCGGAAGCCTCGGCTCGGCGTTCGGCTCGATGGTGGTGGCGGGCATGATCTGGTGTGTGCTCGCCCTGCCGCTCAGGCGGTTCGGGCTGATCACGCAGCTGAGCCGGTTCGTCCGCGATCCGATCATCTCGGCCGTCATCGTCTTGATCCTGGCCACCCAGCTGACGAGTACCGCCCTGCCGAACTGGCTCGGAACGCCGCAGAGCCCGGGCTTTCCCAGCGTCAACCTGGTCGCGGGTGGCGTCGGCGCGGTGCTGGTCATCGCCCTGACGGTGCTGCCGCGGGGGCGGCTCCTGCGCCGGCTCGCGGTCCTGGTCGCGGTCGTGGCCGGGACCATCGTGTACGCGATCTTCGAGCCCACCTCGTTCGGCGAGGTCGGGCGGAACGTGGGCGTGGTCGTGCCCAAGTTCTTCCCGTTCGGCTTCGCCGTCCACGGTGACCTGGTGCTGATCTTCTTCATCACGCTGTTCCCGGCGATCGTCGAGAGCATCGCGACGTACGACATCGTGGCCGGCTGGGGCGGGCAGGACCTGTCCGGGTACCGCGTGTCGCAGGGGGTCTTCGGCGAGGTCCTGGGCAGCACGATCGGCGCGATCTTCGGCGGGATGTCGACGCTGGCGTACCCGGACAACATCGGCCTGCTCCGCGCGACCCGGGTGGGCTCGCGGTACGTCACGCTGACGACCGGGATCATCCTGCTCGCCCTCGGCGGCCTCGAACCCTTCGACCGGTTGCTGGAGGCGGTGCCGCTGCCGGTCCTCGCGGCCGTGGGGACGGTCCTGTTCGGAGTGCTGTTCGCGAGCGCGATCGACGTCCTGGGCGGCGTGCGGTGGACGCGCGAGAACCTCATGCTCGGCGGCGTCCCGTTCATCACCGCGATCGGCGGCCTGTTCATCCCCGAGCCGACGCTGCAGGCGATGCCGATGGTGATGCGGCTGATCTTCGTTCAGCCGATGATCCTCGGGACCGTGCTGCTCATCGTCTTGAAGGCGGCCTTCGGCCTGCGGCGGCTGCGGGACCGTGACCTGGAGGACCGGGTCATGGGCCGCGCGGAGCCGGCCGACACGACGGCGTAGTGCTCGTACGGCCGCCCCTAGTGGCAGGGGAAGCCGAGGAAGTGCCGGGCGTCGTGGACGAACTCGTGGATGTACATGTTGTTGCCGAAGACCGAGGTCGCACCCTGGTCGACGCCGATGAAGTAGTACACCCCGAGGCAGAAGGCGACGGTGCCGAAGAGCCAGAGCGCCGCCCGCGCCTTGGGTACGACGACCGGCGTGGAGCGGGTGGTGGGCAGAGTGGACATCGTCATGTGGTGCCTCCTCAGGGATCCTGCGTCCCTCGTACGGGCTTCAGACAGTGGAGGGTCTGACTCACCACCCCGCTACCGGGATGGAACACAGTGGCGCGACCGTGCCGGTTTTTCACCGGCTTCCTCCTAACCATCACGTTCGTCCGGATCGTACGGGCGTACTCGACGGCCGTCAATGCACGCGATGCTGGGACCCATGACGATTCGCCTGGTCATGATCACCCACGCGCCCACCGCGGCGACGCGGGAGTCCCGCTTCCCCTCCGACGACCCCCTCGACGCACGCGGCGCGGAGAGCGCGGCGGGTGCCCGGGGGGCGTTGCGCCGCTTCGACCGGGTGCTGCGGGGCCCGGAACGACGTTGCGGCGAGACGGCCGCGGGGCTTGGCCTGGACGCGCTCGTGGATCCTTCACTGGCCGATCTGGACCTGGGAGCGTGGCGCGGCCGTACGCTTTCTGAGCTGGAGGCGTCCCAGGCGATGGAGCTCGGCACGTGGCTGACCGACCCGGACGCGGCGCCGCACGGAGGCGAGTCGCTGTCCTCGCTGATGGACCGGGTGGCGGGCTGGCTGGGCGGGCTGTCTGCCGAGCGGGCACGGATCGCCGCCATCACCCATCCCGCGGTCGCGCGCGCCGCCGTACTTCAGACGCTCGGCGCCCCGCTGAGCCGCTTCTGGCGCCTCGACTCAGCGCCCCTGACCCAGACCTGGCTGACCCACCACGGCGGCCGCTGGCAGCTCCGCGAGACCGGCCACCCCCTCACCGCGGACGACGACGCCTGAACGCCCGCCCGGCCCCGTACCCCGAAGCCGCCAGGGGCCCGGTCAGACGGCCACCACGGCGTCCGTGATGAGCCGTACCGCGCCCGCCGGGTCGCTCGCAGGGTGCGCCTGGGCCCGGCTCGCGCCCCAGGCATAGACGTCGCCGCCGTCCCGCGAGGTGAGCTTGACCCGAAGCGCGATGCCCCGGTGGTCCCCCGGCCAGAACACCTGGAGTTCCGGCTCGTACCGCGAAGGCAGCACGAAGGTCCCCCCGTACGCCACCAGATGGTGAAACGTCGTCAACGCCGCCCTGATACCGATCTCGGCGAGAGACTGGCCGACCATCTCCAGCAGCCGTGCGTGGTCCTCCGCGACGCTTTCTGAGATCTGTTCTCGCCTGCTCCTCGGTGCCGCCTTGCCGATCACCATCTCGGCACGCGCGTCCATCGGCCACCCTTCCCGTCACGGACTGTACCGACCTGGTCGCTTCCGGTGTGACCAGGCGACGCTAAGGGCGAGCACCCGGGAACGACCCGCAACGCGGTGAGGGTAAAGAGTCCGCACTCGAGTGCGGGTCAGAGGACTCCCGCCCGGTGGGCGAGGCCGCGGAGCTCCGGGGTGCTGACCCGGTGTTCGCGCCGCACGAGCTCGGTGAGCAGCTCGTTGGTGCGCGAGTCGTAGCGGACGAGCTCGGGCGATACCTGCTCGGCTCTCAGGAGCGTGTTGACCGCCGCCGCGTCCTTACGCCGCAGACCGTACGCGCGCGCGAGGTCAAGGAGCACCTGGGCACGGCGGCCGAGCAGGCCGGGCCCGAGGCGATCGACGTCCAGGGACTCGCCGCGTCTCAGTGCCGAGTCCGCGTCTCCGAAGGCGACCGCGGCCGAGACCTCGTGGATGGCGACATTGGTCGGGCCGAAGGCGGACCAGAAGTCGTTACGGTCGCCGCCGAGCCGCCCGGCGAGCTCCTGCGCCGCCTCCAGGTGCCGCGCGGTGCCCGCACCGTCGAAGCGTGCCGCCGCCGCGGCCGCGGCGGCCAGGTAGAGCCCGCCGTGCACGGACAGCGCGGGTGGCCTGGCGCGACGTGACGACGCCGCGAGGGCGTCGGCCGTACGCAGCAGAAGGTCTTCCGCCTGTTCCGCCCGCCTGAGACGGATGAGGACGTAACCGAGCCGGTAGGCGCTCACGGCGGCGAGGAGGGGACGCTCGGCGGCCTCGGCGGCGGCCACCGCCCGGTCGGCCGCCGTCCAGGCGAGCTCGGCCTCCCCGACACGGCTGAGCGTCATCGTCGCCGAGTGGTAGACGAGCGCGCGTACGGTGTCGGCCGCCCGGCGGTCCGCGGGGGCACATGACGAGCGGGCCTCCTCGACGGCGTCGATCAGACCGGGTAACAGCCGCCCGGCCTCGTCGTACCGTGCCGCCTGGTAGAGACCGTTGGCCCGCCGCATCTCGTGGCTCAGCCATCGCAGCGGCGGCCGGCGGCCCGTGGAGACACGCCCGTGGACGACGCGGGGAAGGGCTCCGTAGTGCGTCATCGCCTCGCGGATGGCCGCGACCGGCTCGTACCTCACCACCTCCGCCGCCGTCTCGCCGGGGATGAGCCGGCTCACCTCGACTCCGAGGATCTCGGCGAGCCGGACGAGCACCGAATGCCTGTCGACCGAGCGGTGCCCGCGCTCCACCTGGCTCAACCAGCTCTCCGAGCGGCCGACGAGCTGGGCCAGGACGGCCTGGCTCAGGCCGCGCCGGCGCCTTTGGCGCGCGATGCGGCGGCCGATCTCTTTACGCGCGTCCAACGGCATGCCTCTCGCCGAAGCCCATGTCAACCGTCCAGCAGTGTGTGAAGCTCGGTGAGGATCTCCTCCCAGGGTGGCATACGGGCGCCGGGTGAGGCCGCCGGATCGAACAGCACCCGCACTCCCATCGCGCGGAGCGCCTCCAGATTGGGGGCAAAGGCGGCATGGCGCGCCAGGGCGTCCTTCAGCAGCGGCGCCGCCACGATCGGCAGCCCGAAGCCGGTCAGCTCGCACAGCAGCCCGACCACGAACGTGTCGGCGATGCCGTTCGCCCATTTGTTGATCGTGTTGAACGTGGCCGGGGCCACGATCACGGCGTCGGCCACGGGTAATTCGTTCGGCTCGTCCGGCATCCGGAAGTCACTCCGCACGGGCGTACCGGTCAGCGCGGAGAGCCGCTCCGTATCGACGAAACGCCGGCCCATCGGCGAGGTGACCACGCAGACCCTCCACCCGGCATCCCGCGCGAGCCTGACGAGCGTCTCGGCGTCCGAGGCGGCCGGAGCCGCGCAGACGACGACGTACAGGACCCCCCGGTACGGGTCATCGGTCACGACGCCGACCTTAGCCCCGCGACGGGCGATATGTGACCGCGATCACTCCAGAACCGCCGTCTCGTTTTCGCCGGGGCGTCGGAAACCCGCTAGGCGCCGGAAAGGCGTGCCAGTGCCTCCGGGGCCTCGTCGATCGAGTCGACCAGGGCGATGCGCGAGGCCATGGTGCGGCCCCGCGCCAGGGCCCGCAGGAGCGGCCACGCGGGCAGGGTGCGGGTCCAGTGGGCGTGGTCGACCAGGACCATGGGACGTGGTGCGCCGCCCGACTCGTAGTAGTTCGGCGTGGTGGTGTCGAAGATCTCCTGCACGGTGCCCGCCGCGCCCGGCAGGAAGACGACGCCCGCGTCACAGCGCGCCAGCAGGCCGTCCTCCCGTGTGGCGTTGGCGAAGTACTTCGCGATGTGGGGCGCGAAGACGTTCGACGGCTCATGGCCGTAGAACCACGTCGGCACGCCCACGGAGGTGCCTCCGCCGGGCCAGCGGTCGCGTACGTCGAAGCCGGCCAGGGCCCAGTCGGTGACGGAGGGCCGGAAGGAGGCGACCTTGGCCAGGGCGTCCAGCGCGTCCGTCAGCATCGGCTCGTCGAAGGGAGCCGCGTAGGCGCCCAGGTTGGCCGCCTCCATCGCGCCGGGGCCGCCGCCGGTGGCCACCATGAGTCCCGTACGTGCCAGGGCACGGCCCAGCCGGGCGGCGCCCGCGTACGCGTCTGTGCCGCGTTCCATCGCGTGACCGCCCATGACCCCGACGACGCGCTCGCCGTCGAGGAGTTCGTCGAAGGCGTCGGAGACGGCGTCGTCGTGGATGCCACGAAGCATCGAGGCGAAGATGTCGCCCCTGCCGCGGGTGCGCAGGAACCAGTCGTACGCGCGGGCGTCGGGCGTCGCCGGGTAGCCGTCGGCGAGTCCCTCGTAGAGCGACTCGGGGCTGTAGAGACGGCCGCGGTAGGGGTCGAGGGGCACGTCCGGGACGGGCGGGAAGACGAGCGCGCCGTTCGAGCGGACATGGGCGGCGGCCGCCGGCTCCATCGGGCAGCCGAGGAAGACCGCCTCGGCGGTGTCGGCCGACAGCAGGACCGGGGTACGGGTCGTCAGGTCGACGGACTGGACGCGGTGTCCGCGCAGGGAGCCGGCCGCGGCGACGCGGTCGAACTCCTCCAGGGTCTCGATCTCGTGGTCGTTCGGTGGCAGCACGCCTCGTACGGTAACGCCTGTGAGATGCCGCTATACGGGGGGTCGCTCGCCGCGCGCGCGGATCAGCGGGAGGAAGACCTCGTCGACGATCTCGATGATCGCGGCCTCCGGGATCGGGTCCTTGGTGAGCAGCATCTCGTGGCGGAGGAGATCGGCCGGGAGGGTGGTGATCCGCCGGTTGACGGCCTCGATCCGGATCTCGCCGCGGCGGGCCGCGCGTTCGAGGATGGTGCCCATCACGCCGGTCATGATCTCCCGGACCTCCGGGCCGAGGTCGCCGGCCTCGGCCATCAGGCCGTGAACGAGGTCCGGGCCGAAGTCGGAGAAACGCCGGACCATGCGCCGTAGCAGGGCGAGGACGTCTTCGCGCAGGTCCCCGGTGTCGGGGATGTCGTCGGCGATGGCCGTGAAGCGGTGGCGCGCGGCGGCCAGCACGAGCTCGGCCCGGTTGCGCCATCGGCGGTACAGGACCTGCTTGCCGGTCTGTGCCCGCTCGGCGACGCCCTCCATGCTGAGGCGCGCGTAGCCGACGGCTGTCAGCTCGTCCCAGGTGGCACGCAGGATCGCGGCCTCGAGCTCGGTGCCGCGCCGGCGCGTCGCCCTGGCGCCGTCTCCCTCGGAGCTCAAGCGAATCCCCCTTAAGAGACCTTGCGTCTCCTATCGAGACAAGCCTACACTTCCGCCACTAGAGACGTTGCGTCTCTTATTCCTCGGGGAGGTACACGCCTTGACCACCACGGAACGAGCCGACCGGCTGGACCCGGCGCTGCTGAAGCTCGCGCTGATCCTCGTCGTCGGGGCGATGGCACCACTGCTGGACAGCACGATCGTCAACGTCGCCATCAACGCGCTGGGCCGCGACCTGCACACCTCCCTGGCGGCCGTCCAGTGGGTGATCACCGGCTACCTGCTGGCACTCGCGATGGCGATACCGGCGACGGGATGGCTGGTGGAGCGGTTCGGCGCCAAACGGATGTGGATGATCTCGCTGGTGGTGTTCCTGGCCGGTTCGATGCTGTGCGGGGCGGCGTGGAACACCGGGTCCCTGATCGCCTTCCGGGTGCTCCAGGGAGCCGGTGGCGGGCTGATGCTGCCGATCATGCAGACGCTGCTCCTGCGGGCGGCGGGCGGACGCCGGCTGGGACGCCTGATGGGCACGATCACCATCCCGGCGCTGGTGGGGCCGATCCTCGGCCCGGTCATCGGCGGGCTCATCGTGGGCGGCGCGAGCTGGCGGTGGATCTTCTACGTCAACGTCCCGGTCTGCGCCTTGGCGCTGGTGCTGGCCTGGCGCGGCCTGCCGCCCGACGGCTCCCGCGACCGGGGTCACCGCCTCGACCTGCTCGGCCTCGTGCTGCTGTCCCCCGCCCTGGCCTCGGTCATCTACGGGCTTTCGCAGGTGGGCGTCCGCGGCAGTTTCGCCCACCCCGCGGTCATCGCCCCGCTCGCCCTCGGCGTGGCACTGCTGGCGGCCTTCGTCACACACGCGCTGCGCTCGGACGAGCCCGTCGTGGACCTCCGGCTGTTCCGCGTACGGTCGTTCGCGGCCTCCTCGACCCTGCTGTTCCTGTCCGGGCTGTCGATGTTCGGCGCGATGCTGCTGCTGCCGCTGTACTACCAGCAGGTCCGCGGCCAGGGCGTGGTCGCCGCCGGCCTGCTGCTGGCCCCTCAGGGCCTGGGCAGCCTGCTCACCCGCGGACCGCTGGGGACGCTCATCGACCGCGTCGGGCCGCGGCCGGTGGTCCTCGCCGGCACCGTGCTCACCGCGCTGGGAACGCTCGCGTACACCCAGGCGGGCCCGCACACCAGCGAGCTCCTGCTGGCCGCCTCACTCGTCGTACGCGGCGCCGGCCTGAGCGGCGCGACGATCGCCGTGATGGCCGCCGCGTACCAGGGCCTGGCCCCGGCCGACATCCCGCACGCCAGCAGCGCAACCCGGATCATGCAGCAGGTCGGCGGGTCGTTCGGCGCCGCGGTACTCGCCGTCGTGCTGACACGACAGCTGGCCGGCCACGCCACCGGCGCCGCGGCGTTCGACCGGGCGTTCTGGTGGTCACTGGCCTTCACCGCGCTCGCCGTCGTCCCCGCACTCCTGCTGCCAGGCGTCCACCGTGAACGGGAGGCGCGTTCGGTCGTCCCTAGTCGAACATGATCACCAGGCGGCCTCGGATTCCGCCTGCCTCCAGGGCGCGGTGGGCGTCGGGGGCGTTCTCCGGCGGGTAGGTGTGTGCGACGCGGAGGGTGACGTCGCCGGTTCCGGCGAGACGTCGCAGCTCATCGAGCTTGTCCCACTCACGTGCGTACTCGCTGACCCAGACCGGGTGGACGGTGATCCCGCGCTCGGTCTCGCCCTCGAAACCGCGTACCACCGCGATCGCGCCCCCGTCACGGATCGCCGGCAGGACGGGTGTGCCGATGACCGCACCGTCGGCGACGGCGTCCACACCGTCGGGCGCCACCTGCCGGATGCGCAGGGCGACCCCGTCGCCCCGGGCGACGATCATGTCGGCGCCCAGGCGGCGTACGAGTGGCTCGTCCTCGGGCGAGGAGTCCGCGACGACGCGCAGGCCGCGGGCCTTGGCGAGCTGGACCACGTAGCCGCCGTACGCTCCGGCGGCACCGGTGACCGCCAGCGTACGACCGGGCTCGAGCGCGAGCAGGTCCAGCGTCAGCTGTGCGGTCAGGCCGTTCATCGGCAGCGTGGACGCCTCGGCGTAGCTCGCGCCGACCGGCATCGCGGTGGCCGAGTCGGTCGGCACGATGACGCGCTCGGCGTACCCGCCGCCGAGGCTGCTGCGGGGCAGGGTGATGGCCATGACGTCGTCGCCGACGGACTGGCGGGCGCCCTCGCCGACCTCGTCCACGACCCCGGCCACGTCCATGCCGGGGACGTACGGTGGCTGCCGGTCGCGCAGCGCCGCACTCGTCACGCCGGCGCGGAACAGGGTGTCGGTCGGGTTCACGGTCGCCGCGTGCACCCGGATGCGTATCTCGCCGGCCGCGGGATGGGGGTCGTCGAGTTCGACGACCTCCAGTGCCTCGGGCCCGCCGAATCGTGTAACGCCTACTGCTCTCATGATCTTCACAACCTGCCCATCTCGGACGTGATTACACCGCCTACGCCCGCAACGCCGACCGGCAGGGTGGGGTTCGCCGCCGGCGCTCGTCGGGCCCCGTCCCGGATCGGTCACCGGACGGGGATCCAGGCTAGGGTCGACCCGGTGATCGCCGGGGTCGCCTGAGCGGAGAGTCGTGCAGCCACCGTATCCACCCCCGCCCCAGCCCGCGCCGCCTTCCGGACGACGGGTTCCCCTCGTCGTCTGGGTCGCCGCCGGAGCGTTCGCCCTCCTCATCGCGGCCGGGGCCGTCATCCTGCTGATCGCGTCGCGACCGCCCTCCGATCCCAAGGTGAAGGGGACCCTCCAGCTCCGCAAGGTCCTCACCAGGACCGACGGGGCGTGCACGGGGAACACCTCGCCGGACACAGTGGCCTCGGAGAAGAACGACGCCTGCTACACCCTCGGCGAGGGCATGACGATCACCAGGGTGAAGTCCGTCGACATGCGGGTGGAGAGCGGGAACGGCTGGAGCGTCGAGTTCGACCTGCGGCCGGAGGACACCGGACGCCTGAGCGCCCTGACCACTCAGCTCGCCCGCGAACAGCCACCCCGTAACGCGCTGGCCACGGTCTCGAACGGCCGCGTGATCTCGGCTCCCGAGGTGACGGAGCCGATCACCGGCGGCAAGCTCACGCTCTCCGGAAACTTCAGCCGCGCGGAGGCCGAGCGGTACGTCAAGCTGTTCGGTTAGTTCTGCTTCGCTTCGACTGACCGGCGCCGTTCACAGCAGCAGTGGCCCGGCGCCTTTGACGGTGCGAATGATCGGGGCGGTCTCCATGGCGGTGATGGCCTTGAGTGGGGCGAGTCGTTCGGTGAGGTAGTTGCTCAGGCCGAGTGGGTCGCGGCAGTTCAGTGCCGCCACCAGATTGGTGGGCCCGGTGGTGAGTGCGGCGAAGGCGATCTCGGGATGCCTCGTCAGCGCCTCGCCGACCCCGACCACACAGGCCGGCCGCGCGGCGATCCACAGGCGCGCCTGGGTACCGAATCCGACTGCCGCGGGCGCCATGTCGAGCTGGTAGTTCACGATTCCGCTGCGGCGCAGCGCATGCATGCGGCGTTTCACCGTCGTCTCTGACCAGCCGGTCGCCGAGGCGAGTTCGGCATAGGGCGCGCGACCGTCCAGACTGAGCACCCGCAGCAGCGCCTTGTCGCCGTCATCAAGCTCAACCGGGCCATCGTCGGTCAGGATCGGCGGGGGCCGCAGTCGGCCGGCCTGTTCGGGGGACAGCCATGCCAGGCCCTGCCAGCCGCCCGGCAACACGAAACCCCGCAGCAGAAGGTGGGCTGCGACCGACACCACCCGGCTCGTGCGGGGCAGTTTGTCCAGCAGCAGGGCGTCCTGGTCCTGGGTGCTGCGGGTCTGCACAGTGCAGGACACCTCGGTGCCGCCCGACAGCAGATACACGAAGGAGGTGTCGTCGCGGGCAGCCAGAGCCCTGGCGACCGCTCCGGCCGCATCCGGGGTGCAGCGCAGCCGGATGGTCCACTGGACGTGGCCCAGCCGACGGCCGTCGACCGCGCCTACCACCCGCAGCACGCCCTGGCCGCGCAACCGCCGATAGCGGCGGGCCACGGTGTTCTCCGAGACCTCGAGCACGTCGGCGATCGCCCTGAAGGAGGCACGGCCGTCGATCTGCAGCGCGTGAATCACGCCTCGATCGACGGTATCCATCCTGGAATCACCATTCAGCGACGGTTTCCGGCGATACTACCTGCCTGGCTGGGCCTCGGTCGCTGCCGGGAGTGACGCTGGTCGTGTGACAGACAACAGACCCATCCTTGTCATCGCCTCGACCGGAAACGTCGGTCGCCAGATCGTCACCCAGCTGCGGGAGGCCGGCTATGCCGTCCGGGCCGTCACCCGTAATCCACGCACGGCTGATTTCCCGTCCGACGTCGAAGTGACCGGCGGCGATCTGTCCGCACCCTCCACCATCGCGGCCTGCCTCGACGGCGTCGACGCGGTCTTCCTGCTCTGGCCGCTCCACACCGGAAAGCGCCTGGCGGCCGTGGTGGACGTCATCGCCCGGCGGGCCCGCCGACTGGTGTTCCTGGGCACGGGCGGCGTTCCCGACCTCAGCTTCGCGGAGCAGGAGAAACTCGTCCACGGCCGCGGAACCGAGTCCACCGTGATCAGGCCGAGTACCTTCGCGGTGAACACGCTGTGGTGGGCCGACCAGATCCGGGCCGGCGACGTCGTCCGAGGAGCCTATGGTGCGCTTCGGATGTCCCTGATCCACGAGGCCGACATCGCCGCTGTCGCGGTCCGCGCCCTCACCGAGCCCGGACACCACGGTGTCACGTATGCCCTGACCGGCCCCGAGGCACTCACCCAGGTCGAACAGGTCCGCGTCATCGGCGACGTACTGGGCCGGCCGCTGCACTGGGAAGAGCTCACCCGCGAACAGGCTCGCCGGCGTCTGCTGGCAGACGAGACCTTCCCCGACTCTTTCGTCGACGTGCTCCTCGACGGCTATGCCGACATGCTCGCCGGGCCACCGCTGGTCCTCACCACCACCATCCACGACATCACCGGAGCCCCGGCACGATCACTGCGCCAATGGGTCACCGACCACGCCGCCGACTTCACCTGACGGCTCCGCCCCGCCCGCCCCGGCGATGAGCACTTGGCGGCACCCGATTCACCAGGCGGTGGCCGGCGAACAGGTCCGCCGCGGCCGCGCAGAGCGCGATCAGCACGAACGCCGTGACGACGAGCAGCGCGTGGCGGAACGCCACCGCCCAGTCGCCGTGCGAGGCGGTCACGGCCGCGAAGAACACCGCGCCGACGGCGGCGATGCCCACCGCGGTGCCGATGCGCTGCCCGGTCTGCAGGACGCCGGCGGCGCTGCCTCCACCCTCCGGCGGCACCTCGGACAGAGTGAGCGCCTGGTTCGGGGAGATCACCAGGCCGCTGCCGATCCCGCCCACCAGCAGGGGAATCGCCGTGGCCAGTGCCGCATGCCCCCCGGGCACCGCTCGTACGGTGAGGAACGTCGCGACCAGGCCGACGGCCACGAGGATGAGACCGCTCGCGACCAGCGACCGGCCGAACCTGGAGACCATCCGGCCGCCCACCGTCGACCCGGCCGCCGACCCGAGTGCGAACGGTGTGATCGCCAGCCCCGCGAGCAGCGCGCTGTAGTGCAGGCCGTTCTGCAGGTAGAGGGTGAAGATGAAGAAGATCGAGGTGAATCCGGCGAAGTAGAGCAGCGCGATCGTCACGCCGAGCGCGTACGACCGGTGCCGGAACAGCGTGAGGTCCAGCAGCGGCTGGTGGTGCCGGCGCTCCCAGCCGAAGAACCCCGCGAGCACGACGAGGGAGGCGGGGACGAGCAGCCACTTCCCGTTTCCGCGCCACTGCTGGTCCTGCACGAACGGGAGCAGCAGGCCGACCACGCCGACGCCGAGCAGGAGGATCCCGATCGGGTCCAGGCTCTCGTGGCGGCGGCCCGGCCCAGGCGTGGGCAGCAGGCGCCAGGCCAGCGGCAGTGCGAGCAGGCCGACCGGCACGTTGACGTAGAACACCCAGCGCCAGCCTTCCTGCGTACCGGCGAGCGAGATCAGTGCCCCGCCGGCGAGCGGCCCCGCCGCGGTCGCGATTCCGATCGTGGCCCCGAGGACACCGAACGCGCGGCCACGCTCCCGGCCGCGGAAAAGGATCTGGATCAGCCCGGCGATCTGCGGGTTGAGGATGCCGCCTGCCACCCCCTGCACGAGCCGCGCGACGACCAGCCAGAGGATGCCCTGCGCGATCCCCGCGGCGGCGCTGGACAGGGTGAACAGCGCCAGCCCGAACATGAACACGGCCCGCCGGCTGCGCGCGTCACCGAGGCGCCCGGCGGGCACCAGCGCGAGCCCGAACGCCACCGCGTACCCGCTGAGGATCCACTGCAGGCCGTCCGACGACGCTCCGAGACCGGACTTGATGGACGGCAGCGCGACGTTGACGATGCTGACGTCCAGCAGGGTCATGAACGCCGCGACTAGGCAGACCGCCAACGCCGGCCAGCGCCGCTCGGTCCCGCCCCCCGGCCTCGTGAGTGTTCCGTCGGACAAGCTTCGACACTCCTCTTCCGATCTTCAGGGCCGGCCTCGGCGGCCCAGCGCATACCGCACGTGTCCTGGGATTTCCCTCAATTCAGTCCTACCCGCCTGCGTCCGAGCATGCGCACCTGCACCGCCCGGCCGTGGACGGAACCCCCGGGCAGGGCGGTGCGGCGGGAGCGGACCGGCCCGCGCCGGCACCTCCGGCAGGCCTGCCGCCGGCCGGGCGGTGCGGCATGGGTACGGCCAGGGGCTTCTACCCTGGACCGATGCGCACCTTGTCGACGGCACGGCTCGAGCTGAGGTCCTGGGAAGAAGGCTTCGAGGACGACCTGTTCCGGCTCTCCTCCGACGAACGGATGATGCGGTTCATCGGGGACGGGCGGCCCTGGAGCCGTGAGCGCACCGCCGAACGGCATCAAGCGTGCCTGCGGCACTGGGAGCAGTACGGCTTCGGCTGGCGCGGGATCTTCGACCGCGGAGACTTCGCCGGCGTCGCGGCCCTCAACCGGCTCGGCACCAAGGTGCCCGGCATCGAGGAGGACGCGATCGAGATCGGCTGGTGGGTCGCGCCGGAGGCATGGGGCCGCGGCCTGGCGACCGAGACCGCCCTCGCGCTGCGCGACGACGCCTTCGGCGAGCTCGGCGCACAGCGGCTCGCCGCCCGGTACCAGCCCGGCAACGAGGCCTCCGGCCGCATCATGGTCAAGATCGGCATGCGCGCGTACGGCGACACCGTCGGCACGGCCGGCGAGCCGGTACGCGTGTGCGAGCTGCGCCGCGCCGACTGGGAGGCGCTGCGGCCGTGACCGTACGGCCCCAGGTTTGACCGCCGGGACGACCGGGCATTTCGCAAGCTCGTCAAGCCGACCGGCATGACGAGAGGAGGCTCCCCATGAGCGACCGGACACCGAACCGCCCGGACGGCGACCCCGCCTCGGTGAGGCGGGAACCCCAGGTCCTGGGCAGCGAAGAGCTGATCGTGTACGAGGCGATCGCGACCATGCGGCGCCCCATGCGGACCGAGGACCTGATCGCCACCACCGGCCTCGATGAGCGGATCGTACGGGCCGCGGTCGACCGTCTCGCCGAACTCGAAATGATCGTCGCCGGCGACGGCGGCGCGACCGTCGGCCCGAACCACTGGGACGTACGCGGCGCGCAGTGATCGGCGGGCATCCTCGACCTGCTCGAAGTCCGCGGACCTGACCGTCCTGGCGGTGCCGCCGGTGTGCCTGGCGCCCGGTGGACCCGCCGTGTACGCGCGGCGGGTCACCGGGGAGATGGTCAGGTCACCAGCGATACCAGCGACCGCGTCGGCCACCTGCGCCCGCGCCTCGGAAGACGAAGCCCAGGAGCCACAGGATGAGGATGATGATGGCGATCCACCAGAGCAGCTTGAGGGCGAAGCCCGCGCCGAACAGGATCAGCACCAGGAGCAGGACGAGCAGCAATGGAACCATTTGTCAGTCACCTCCTGTCCGCATATGCCCCGCTATACGGGGGTTCATGCCCGAATAGGTGATCTAGGGCGACCCGAGCCGCGATGCCCGCCGGACCTGCGGGGACGGCCAGAGGTCGGCGGGCGAAGTGCTGGAGGTCGTAAGCGGCCGAGGCGGGACGCGGAGCCCGGCGGGGCTGAGGGCACTCAGTTCTCCGGTGTGCTTCTGGCTCTGATCAGTTTCGGCAGCATGTACCACAGCATCAGGTACAGCAACGTGATCACGACGGCGATGCCCGCCGCCCACCCCAGGCCCGCCACGACGTCCAGGACCAGGAACATCGCGCCGATGATGGCGACCAGCAGCGCTCCCAGCCCGGCTTGGGCGAGCGTGGAGGCGGTGCGTACCAGCTGGGGTTTGCGTCCCTGCCGGAACACCTGCCGATGGTCGCTCACCGGCGCGATCAGCAGGGCGGTCGCCGTCGCGGCGGCCACGAGCGTGATCACGTAGACGACCTTGT
Source organism: Actinoallomurus bryophytorum (assembly GCF_006716425.1). Taxonomy (NCBI): domain Bacteria; kingdom Bacillati; phylum Actinomycetota; class Actinomycetes; order Streptosporangiales; family Thermomonosporaceae; genus Actinoallomurus; species Actinoallomurus bryophytorum. The sequence goes on along the minus strand of NZ_VFOZ01000001.1, from coordinate 4,804,403 downwards.
CCAGGTCACCGACCTCCCCGAAGCGGTTGGTGAACGGCAGGGTCAGCAGGAAGGCGAACAGGATCTGCACGCCGGTCTGGGCGACGCGCAGCTCCTGGAGCAGTTCGATGAAGTTACGGTCCCAGCGCTCCAGGCCGGTCTCGTCGCGCCGGCCCTCGGTGTCCGTCACCTCGCCTACGATCCGAGCTTGCGCAGCGGCTTGCGCCGGCCGGCCTTCTTCGCCGCGGCGGGCAGCCGCTCCAGTACGCGTGCTCCCTCGCGGTGTTCCACCTCGGTGAGGCGGCCGGCGATGAAGGTGTCCGCCGCGGGGGTGTCCGGGCGGTCGGTGGTGGCGGCCAGCCGTTCGGCGGCGACGACGCTGTCGTGGTGTGCGCCGAGGACGTCCTGGAGGCGTTCGGCCCGCCGCGCCAGCTTCGCGGCCGGCGAGCCCAGCGAAGAGGCCGCCTCGGCGATGTACCGGGCGCGTTTGGCCGCCTTGCGCGTGCCGTGCAGCGCGACGTCGCGTTCCTGGCCGGCGGACAGGCCCTCGGCTCGCTTGTAGCGCTTCATCATCTTGCGCCACGTCCTCGCCACGAGCTTCGGCGTCTCCTTCTTCGCCGAGCGGCCGGCGCGGGCGTTCAGCGGCGGTGCCGCGAGGAAGGCGTCCAGGGCGTCGAGCAGGTCGTAGTACCGCTGCGACAGCAGGGTCTGCCTGACCCGGTCGCGTGCGCGGTGCTCCTCGTCCGCCATGGCGAGGAGCCAGGCCGGGCTCTGGTGCGCGCCGGGCAGGTCCGCGAGCCGGCGGTCGAACCGCGCGCCCTGCACCTCGAGGTCACGGACCTCGCCGAGCTCATCGGCGAGCCACTTGAGCTCGGCGTCCAGAGTCGGGATCCGCGCCTGCTCGACCAGGCGCCGGTGCGTGCGCAGGATGCTGCGGATCCGGCGTATGGAGACCCGCATCTTGTGCACCGAGTCGTCGTCGCTCTCGGCCAGCCGGACCCCCGGGTCGTACGTGAGCAACTGCTCGACCTGCTCGCCCAGGTACGTCACGAGGACGTCGCCCGCCGTGCGGGTCGCGGTGGACCGTACGAGCGGAACGACGTCGTCGTCCAGCGCCCGCGCCAGCTTCGACGCGACCTTCGACTCACGCGCACCGGAGTCGCGCAGGTGGTCGCCGATGCTCTCCAGCAGCTCCCCGGAGCCGTGGACGGCCTCGACCTCGATCTCCCGCCAGCCCAGCAGGCCGACCTCATGGCCGTCCTGGCTGAGCCGCCGCGCGCTCACGGTGTCGTCCGCCAGCTCCGCGAGGACCGTCCCGTCCTCGGCCAGCAGCCCGCGCTCGGTACGGCGCGTCTCCAGCTCCGCGACCCGTACCAGCGGGCGGCCACGTACGTGGGCGGCGACGAGGTCGGTCAGCTCGGCAGGGACGTCACGGACGCCCGCGTCGAGCGGCGCCCGGATCTCCTGCCGGGTGTTCTTGGCGATCGGCAGCTTGAGGTGCCATCCCTCATCCGTGCCGCCCTGGCGGCGGCGCAGCGTAATTCCGCGTGCGGCCAGCCGCAGGTCCTCGGTGTCGAAGTAGGAGGCCCGGAGTGTGTGCGTCCGCGGCGGGCCCACCTCCGCGCATCCGGCGACCTGCCGCATGTCGGGTAGGGCGAGATCGGCTTCGGCGTCGTACTTGCGTTCCAGCTCGATGTGGCGTGCCACAGTCTCTCCTCCATCAAGAGTCGGCACTTATCGACCTACCCGCGCATACAGCCTCAAAAGTGAACTTTTCGCGAGTTGGGTCTACTCCGGTGGCAGGAGGGGACCGAGTGGTCCGAGATCGAGGTTCAGGTCGCGTGCGTCGATGTCGAACCGGTCCTGCAGCTCCTTCATCGCCTCCTCCAGGCGCATGAGCGCGAGCCCCAGCTCCTCGACCTTGGCCTCGGGCAGGTCTCCGGAGTCGACCCGGCGCAACGCCTGCCGCTCCATCAGCTGACGCACCAGCTCGACCACGGTGAGCACGAGGCGCACGAGGTCGCGCTGTACCTCTTCGGCATCGGTCTCCAGCCGGTGCGGAAGCCGGTGAGCTCGCCGTTCCTCCCCGCCGTACGCCTCAGTGGCACCACGTCGCGGGCCCCGGCCGCTCACGGCCTCGGGTCCTCCCAGGTCACCACGCCCTGAAGAGGCTCGTCCTCCACGGTCTCGCCCCGGATCAGCTCGCCCTCGACCATGCGGCTCATCTCCGGGCGGATCGAGGCGATGACCGCGCGCAGGGAGATCCGTACGAGGTCGACGTCCGCGATCGAGATGGTGACGTCACCGGTGATCACGACGCCACCGGCGAGCAGCCGGTCCAGCAGGTCCACCAGGGCGATTCGCTGGCCTCTGGCGGGCACGGGCCCGCGTGGCGCCGGAAGGTCGCTCAGGACTCTGTCCACGCTTCCTCCTCAGTCGCGAATGAGTAGGGCGCCCACGGACCCGTGAGCTGCAACCGGATCTCGGGTCGCTCCCCGGCCAGGCTCGTCACGGCCGCGCGGAAGGCCTCCGCGCGCTCGTTGTCGACGAGATAGGCGGCGTTGAGGACCATCCATCCCCGCTCACCGCTCAGCTGCGGGTCCTGGGGCCGGTGCAGGCGCCGGTCGGCGGCGAGCGCGCAGAGCTCGTCGTCGATCCGCTCCGCCAGCAGGAGGATCTCCTGGCGCGCCTCCTCCTCCGTGTGCCGCTGCGCGCTGCGCCGCCGCAGGTACGAGGCGCCGGGTCCGGCGCCGGCGACCTCCTCCTCTTCGGCCTCGGCGGCGGACGCGGCCAGGCCGAGGTCCGCGTACGCCTTCACGCCCCACTCCGTACGCCCGGTGATCCGCTCCAGCGCCTGGGTGAACTCCGCACGTCTCTCGCGCAGTGCCGAACGCGCCCGCTCCTCGGTCCGGTAGACCGTGGCCAGGCCGAGCGGGACCGTGACCGCGTGCTCGGCGGCGGCGTCGACGACGGCATGGTGGGCGCGGGCCGTCGACTCCAGCCAGCCGAGGTCCTCCAGGTTGTGCCGCAGGGCCTCCTCGCCGAACTCCGCCAGGCTCACCGAACTCGTCACCGCGGCCAGTCCCTCGTCCTCGATGACCTGTACGGACGCCCCGCTCACGCCGGTGACCCGCGCCATCGTCGCGCCGGACAGGCCGCGGCTCACGCCGTAGACGTAGATCCCGGTCTCAGCCACGCTCGTCCTCCTCCAGCGGGCGGCGCCTCGGTCCACGCCAGTCCTCGTCGCGGTAGACGGCCCGTCGCTCGCGGCGTTCGACGGCCGGCCGATCGCGGCGGTCGACCGGGGGCCGCGTCTCTTCGTCTTCGTCGTAGTTCTCGTCGTACTCGTCGCCGGCCTCCAGGGCGGCGATCCGGTCACGCAGCCGGCGGTTCTCCTCGACCATCTCGTTGTGCCCGTAGGAACCGGAGGAGAGCGTCGGATCGTGCTCCCACCAGTCGATCCCCATCTCCTTGGCACGGTCGACGGACGCGATCACCAGCCGCAGCTTGATGGTCAGCAGCTCGATGTCGAGGAGGTTCACCTGGATGTCGCCGGCGATGACGATCCCCTTGTCGAGCACCCGCTCGAGGATGTCGGCCAGGTTCGCGGACTCCGGCCGCCGTGCCGGCGAGGACGACCGTCCGAACCCGCTCAGCCCCTGGCCCGTCCTCGGTTCGGTCATGGGACCTCCTTCGCCGGAGGGGAGACCAGGATGCCGCGTTCGCCGGTCATCTCTCCCCTACCTGGCAGCGTGTGTAGCGCTTGACGCGCCGGTAGGCGACCAGCTCGCCCTCGGCGTCCAGTTCGGCCTCGTACACGGCCAGGATGTCGGTCGAGTCGGGAATCCGCCGGGTCTCCACGACCTCCACACCGATCACCCAGCCGCCGCGGTCGGCCCGTTCGAGCGAGACGATCCCCTCGGGCTCCTTGCCGGTCATCGTGGCCACATGGTCGGCCGCGAGCTCGGCGGCCTTCTCCCCGCTCGGCCCCCTCGCGCCGGTCTCCGTACGCTCGCGGCTCTCGGGCTCGCGCCTCTCAGGCTCGCGCCTCTCGGGCTCGCGCCTCTCGGGCTCGCGCCTCTCAGGCTCACGGCTCCGGGGCTCGGGCCTCTCGCGCGCACGCATCTCGCGCACGCGCCTGTCCGGCTCCCGGATCCGGGGATCCCTCAGCTCCCGGTCATCGGGGCGGCGGGAATCCACTGCCGCCCTCCGGCGCCCCCGACCGCCGCGCCATCATGCGGCTCAGCAGCTCGTTCTCCAGCTCCGTCGCCTCCTCATCCGACAGCAGCCCCGCATCACGGGCCTCGCCGACCTCGAAAAGCTGCCGGCGGATCGAGGCGGGGTCATACATCTGCTGTTCCGCCTGTTCGAGAATGCGTTCCGCCAGCCAGGCGACGCTGCGCACAGGTGCGAGCGGCAGGGTCAGCAGGCCGGTCAGCAGTCCCATCGGTCAGGTCCCTTCCTCGGGAGGAGCCGGGACGAAGTCGTACGGCGCGAGCGGCCCGATCATGCGCAGCCGCACACGGCCGGCCCAGCGTTCGCCGAGCTCGTCCACGGCGTCCTCGAACGCCGGCAGGTCACGGTCGGTGACCAGGAACGCCGCGTCGGCCGCGGTGTCCTCGCTGGTCGGCGTGCGCAGCGACACGGCCTCGGAGAGCGGCTCGAGCGCGCGCACCAGAGCCTCGCTGTCGACCTGGCGCTTCTCGTCGAGCGCCTTGACGATGAGCTCACCCAGCCGGATCCGGTCGTAGTACGCCGCGTCCTCCGGCAGCTCACGGATCCTGTTCCGCAGCTGTGCCGCCTCCGGGTCCTCTCCGATCACCTCGCGGAGCACGGCGTCCTCGACGTAGACCCCGACGACGGCGAACTCATGCGTGCCTTCGAGGTCGTCGAGCACGGTCTCGAACCAGTCGTGGTACGGGATCAGCATCTCCTCGACCAGCGCGTCCGCGGTGGTGACCACCGAGCCGAACCTCAACGGCAGCACCGTCGTGTCCGCCGCGACCGCCTCGACGACACCCTCGTGCGCGAGCAGGTCCTCGCGGGTGCCGAGCGCCTGCCCGGGAGAGATCTCGCTGACCAAACCCGCCAGGCCGCCGTGGCGTACCAGCGACACCTCTTCGCCGGCGACGCCGTCCATGTCCCCCGGCAGCCGGGCGTCGTCGCGGACGATCCCGTACACGTAACAGGCCGGGGCTTCCCCGACGGAGCGCTGGGTGGTCTCGCTCTTCGGCCGTGTCTTCACCGCTCACGCTCCCTCCGCGGGGGCCGTCGACGCGGCTCCCGGCGTTCCTCCCGGTCCTCGGACCGATCGTGCAGGACCTCTTCGACGGTCTCCTTCGCCGCGTCGAGAACGCCCTTCGTCTTGCCCTTGGCTCCCCCGTGTGTGCCCTTCTCGGTCAGCTCCCCCACCAGGCCGGGCAGGTCCTTGCCGCCCTTCTCGTAGAGGTCGAGACGGTTGGTCGCCTCGGCGAAGCGGAGATAGGTGTCGACGCTCGCCACCACGATGCGCGCGTCGATGGTGATCAGCTCGATTCCCACGAGCGACACACGAACGAAGGCGTCGATGACGAGGCCCTTGTCCAGGATCGTGTCGATCACGTCCACCAGCGCACTTCCCGACGAGCGCTGGACCCCTCCGGAGGATCCTTCGTACGGAGAGACAGTCATGAGGCCTCACCTTCGTTCGGCTCCGCGCCTACAGGTTCATTCAGGCTCTTCTTCGCGATCGCGGCGCCGCCGCGGTCTCCGTGCCGGGGCCGGCTCATCGTCGCCGCCCTCATCGGCCGGCCGTCGCCGTCGAGACGGCCGCCGCGGCCGTTCGTCCTCGTCGCCCGTACGCCGCCGCGACGGCCGTGCGCGGGACCGCTCACCTTCGGCGGTCGCACGGCGCCGCCGCCTCGGCCGTTCCTCGGGCCCCTCTTCGGACTCGCCCTCGGGTTCTTCGGCCTCGGCCGCCTCGCCGGGTTCCTCCTCGGGCTCCTCAGGCTCCTCGCCCTCCTCGCCCTCCTCGGCCCCCTCTTCCGGCTCTTCGTCGCCGGTCTCTTCTTCCTCGCCGCCGGCCTCTTCGTCCTCGCCCCCGGCGTCTTCCTCCTCGCCGCGGCCCTCTTCCTCCTCGCGGGGCTCCTCTTCCTCATCGCGCGCCTCGGACTCCTTCTCGCGAGCGCGCTTCTCCTCCTCCTCCATCGCCTCGTCGTGGGTCTTGACGACCTCGCCCTCGCGGATCTCACCCCGCCAGCCCTCGATCTCGTCGGCCTTGAGGACCGCGTGGACCATCAAGTGGCGGCGGAAGTGCTTGAACTCCAGCCGGGCGCGCCGTCCCGGGGCCCGCCAGAGGTTCCCCGTGTGCTCGAACAGTCCCTGGGGGTGGTACTCCATCACGAGGGTGATCCGGGTCAGGTTCGGCGCCAGCTCCGAGAAGCTCACGGCTCCGTCGACGTACCCCTTGGCACCCTTGGAGCGCCAGACGATGTGATCGTCGGCCACCTGCTCCTGAGTCGTCGCTTCCCAGCTGCGGTGGGACCAGAAGACCTGCGCCTTCCAGTTGGACTTCTCCTCCGAGGGCCGTTCGACGTTCTCGACCTTCTTCATGAAGGACGAGAAGTCCTCGTACTGGGTCCACTGGTTGTACGCGAGGCGGAGTGGCACGCCGACGTCGATCGTCTCGACGATGCTGGTGATCTTGCCCTTCTTGCCCTTGCCACCGCCGAACAGCTTCTTGACCTTTTCCTTCACCCCGGTCATACCCGCGCCGAGCGCGGCGCGTAGTGGCCCCTTGCCCTCGGTCAGCGCCGTCAGGCCCGACACTGCGGCCTTGACCCCGGGTCCGCCGCCGCCCTCGCCCCCGACCTTCTCGAGCAGCCCGCTGCTGAACTCGTTGACCTTGGCGCTGACCTTGTCCCCCACCGAGGCCAGGATCTTCTCCGCGAACGCCTCCAGCAGACTCTTGGCCTCCTGGGCGAGCCTCTGTGTGGGCAGTTCCTCCGTCAGTTCCGCGCTTTCCTTACCGAGGTTCTCGCTCGTCATCTCTGCCTCCCTCCCTTGGGCATTTCGCTCAAGGTCACGGGTCACGCACACGTGAGCCCGGGGGGCGCAACGAGAACCCCCTCGGATACACCCCGGTCCTGGCGGCGTTGATGTTCAGTTACCGCGGCGACCGTCCCCTTCTCGGGCGTTCCTCTTCACGCCGCGGGGCTCGCCGGCGCGGCTCCGGCCGCGAGGACCGCGCCGGGGGACGACGACGCCGCTCCGGCTCCGGCTCGCTGTCCTCCTCTTCCGGCTCGTCGTCCTCACGGTCGTAGTCGTCCTCGTACTCGTCCCCGTCGTCCTCGTCTTCATCGCGGTCGTCGTCGTACTCGTCCTCTTCGTACTCGTCCTCGTCGTACTCCGGCTCACGCGTACGGCGGGACGGCTCTCCCCGGTCTCGTTCGCCGCGGCCGGGCTCCTCACGCTTGCGCCGGGAGGGTTCGCGCCGTGGCCGGGCGCGCTCCTGCTCCTCCTCGGCCTCCTCTGGCGCCTCGCGACCCTTCGTGCCCGTTCCGCGCAGCGTGTCCGCGCGCTCCTGCAACCGGTCGCTGAGGGAGTCGATGCGGTTGCTCGCCGCCTTCTTGGCCACGTTCATACCGGCGTCGACGAGCTGGCCGCGTAGGTCTCCGGTGAGTTTGTCCAGCGACCCGCCCAGAGGCGTCTTCTTCAGGAGGTCCTCGGGCCCAATCGGGAGCTTGCCTCCCGCCGCAGCCGTGAGCGCCAGGAGGATCGCCATCCGGGTCTTGTGGCTCCGCCCCAGGACGTAGCCACCGACGACCGCGACGGCTATCTGACTTCCGCACTTCATGCGATCTCCCCCCGTACGCGACCCAGGATCAGCAGAACCTGGCGGCAGTGGCGGGAAACGGTCTTCCTGGCCGAGGCCGCCGGGCCGCGGATGAGATCAACGGCCGCCCCGTGCCCCATCGGGCCCGTCCCGGCGCACGATGATCGATGACCGCCAGGGAGCGGGCGCGGACCGTGTCGTAATGACGCGGCCGACCGCGGGTCGCGGTGTGTTTTGTATCGACTCTACCCTCGCAATTCGGGTTAGAGCAGGTCAGCGCCCCTTCGCGGGGTTTCTTTGCAAGGTCTTCACGTATGGGATGAGCCGGACTTCTGGTGGCACGCGTGACGCGTGGGGAAAACCTCCGGAGACCAAAATTCCGCCCAGGGCAGGTCCTGGAATCTCCCTCCCGCGATGAGAATCCGGCCGGAGGCGGGCCGCTGTTCCTCGCCTACAGGCCGATGAAGGGCCGGCTCACCAACGGCGGCGCCGACGCGCCCTTGGCCAGCGGGCTCTCGGCGGGCTCGAGCGGGATCTCGACGAGCACCGACGTACCGCCGCCGGCCGGGCTGACGACCTCGATGCTGCCGCCGAGGGCCTCGACGCGGTCCTTGAGACCGACCAGTCCGGAGCCACCGGACAGGTTCGCTCCGCCGCGGCCGTCGTCGTGGATCGAGAGCCGTACGGTCCGGTGCTCCATCACGAGGTCGACCCTCACCTCGGACGCGTGCGCGTGCTTGACGACGTTCGTCAGCGCCTCGGAGACGGTGTAGTAGACGGCGACCTCGACGCGTTCGGCGAGGCGCCCGATGACGTCCGTGCTCAGCTCGACCGGGACGGGTGAGTGCCGGGCGAGCGACCGGAGCGCGGGGCGCAGGCCGCTCCGCGTGAGGATCGGGGGGATGATGCCACGCGAGACCTCCTGCAGATCGTCCAGCACGTTGGCCAGGTCGTGGACGAGGCCGGAGATGTGCTCTCGGAGGCGTCTCTGACCGGGCGCGACGGCGGTGGTCTCCAGAGTGCGCAGCTTGAGGGCGAGGGTGACGAGCTGCTGCTGCGCGCCATCGTGCAGGTCGCGCTCGATGCGCCGGCGGCTCTCGTCCGCCGCCGCGACCACACGGGCGCGGGAGGCGAGGAGGTCACTGCGGCTCTGCGCGTTCGCGATCGCGGTGCCGACGAGCTCGACGAACTCCTGCATCCGGTCCTCGGTGACCCCGGGCATCGGCTCGTTCTCCAGTGAGTGGATGAGCATCGCACCCCAGACCCGTCCTTCGACCTTCACCGGGCAGCCGACCACACAGCGGATCCCTACCGCGTGGCTCCAGATCCCGATCGCGCTCGTGGCGCGTTCGTAGTTCTTCATCCGTGCCGGCCGTTCGGTCGTCAGCACGGTCGCCGTGACGGTGCCGCTCTCGATCGGCCAGTGCCCGTTGAGCGGTGGCATGACCTTGGGAACGCGAGGATCGTTCCAGTAGCCGACCACCCTCGCCGTGTCGTCGGACTCGAACCGGATGATCTCTGAGTGATCCGCTTCCAGGACGTGGCCCACCTCGGCGGCGACGGCGTCGAACACCTGGGTCGGCGAGACACCGGTCGCGACGAGGGTCGCGACGCGCCGGAGCGCTCCCTGCTCGTCCGCGACCCGGCGAAGCTGGTCACGGCTGACCTCCAGCGAGCCGACCATGGTGTTGAACTTGGACTCGAGCAGGCCGATCTCCCCGGGTGACGTCTCGGGCATCCGTACGGTGAGGTCGCCCTTGGCGAGCCCGCCGGCCACGAGGGCGGCGTGCCGGACCGGGCGGATGATGACTTTGGTCAGGTAGGTGATGAAGAAGCCGATCAGCAGCAGGGCGCCCGCCGCCGAGATCGCCGCGGTGACGGTGGCGCTGCGGGCGGCGTCGATCGCCTCCTGTTCCGAGACGGCGGCGATCTTGCGCTGGGCGTTCTCGAAGCTCTCGCACTGGTTCCGCAGCGCCGCCAGACGCTGCAGCCCCTCGCCCTTCTCCAGCATCGACCGCGCGGCCGCGGGATCGCTCTTGGCCGCGTTCGTCAACGGGATGAGGTAGTCGCGCATGTACGCGCTGTCGGCCTGCACGATCTGATGGGCCCATCTCGCCTGGGCCGCGTCCACCGTGGCCGACGCCCGCTCCAGGTCCGCCTCGCGTGCGGGCAGAGCGGCACGGTCGGCGGCGAAGTACCGGTCGAAGCCGGGGGCCTTGGTGACGATGAGGCCGCGTGACTCGGCGTCGAGGCCGAACATCAGCTTCTCCAGCCGGTCGGCGGAGACGAGGGCGGTCTTCGCGTGGCGCGCGACCGTCCCGGCGTCACGCAGGCCGGTGATCGCCATGAACAGGAGCGCGAACGCACCGACCATGAGGACGGCCATGACGCCGCCCACGAGGACCATCCGGTAGGTCAGCCCTCGCCGTTGGGCGACCTTCCACCATCCGCTCGGCATGCGCGGTCTCACGGGCTCACCCCCCGACCAGGACAGGACTGATCTTCATCTCCGATTGCGGCGTGCTCGCCTCGCCGACGGCGACGTGGAGGAGCGCGACGCCGGGCCGGAGATGACCGGCCGGGCAGGGATCCTTCTGTTCTCGTCGGGGCGGGGTCGATGGTCGCTTCCTTACTCGGACATTCACCAACGAACTCAGGGGGCGATGCCGTTCATACTCCTCGACGCATCCACGGCCCCGTATCGGCCATATGGGCAGGTTGTACGGCTGACCGGGGTTGACCGGAGGGTGCGTGGGTCACGCCGGCAGGTGCCGGAACGGCCGTCCGCGGGGACGGCCCGAGGGTCCGGTACGGGCCGGCCGGGTATCCGTGGAACCCGCCGCCACACGGCCACCTCCACCGGGCGGCCGGGGCCGGCGCCCTGCCCGGATGGGTGATACGGGGCCACCCCCGGACAGGCATAACCCGCTTTGACCTGCGGACATCAGCCTCCAGACCGGGCACATCGGGGGAATATGGCGCGCGAAGCGGGGGCACTTAGAGGTATTTTTCGTATCTACCCCCCAAGCCCTCTCCCCCAGGAGAGGCAGCCGCTCGCCCCGGTCCTTCTCGACAGAGAGAGTTTGCGTGTGCTGATCCGCCTCCTGCGCGCCCACCTGCGCCCGTACCGGAAACCGCTGGCCCTGGTGGTCGCGCTTCAGCTGGTGCAGACTCTGGCGACGCTCTACCTGCCGACCCTGAACGCCGACATCATCGACAACGGGGTGGTGAAGGGCGATACGGGCTACATCATGCACACCGGCGTCATCATGCTCACCGTGGCCCTCGTGCAGATCGTCTGTGCCGTCTGTGCCGTCTACTTCGGTGCCCGTACCGCGATGGCCCTCGGCCGCGACGTACGGTCGGCCATCTTCAACCGGGTCCAGGAGTTCTCGGCGCGCGAGGTGGGGCGCTTCGGTACGCCGTCGCTGATCACGCGGACCACCAACGACGTGCAGCAGGTCCAGATGCTGGCGCTGATGACGTTCACCATGATGGTGTCGGCACCGATCATGGGCGTCGGCGGCATCATCCTGGCGCTCAACCAGAACGTGAAGCTGTCCGCGCTGCTGCTGGTCGTCGTGCCCGTGCTCGGCGCGGTCATCATCCTGATCATCACGCGGATGCGGTCGCTGTTCCGCCTGATGCAGGACCGCATCGACACGATCAACCGGGTGCTCCGCGAGCAGATCACCGGCGTACGGGTCATCCGGGCGTTCGTGCGTGACCGCCCGGAGCAGGAGCGGTTCGCCACCTCCAACACCGAGCTGCTGCAGGTCTCGCTCGGGACCGGACGCCTGATGGCGCTGATGTTCCCCACGGTGATGCTGTGCGTCAACGTCTCCAGCGTCGCCGTCCTCTGGTTCGGCGGGCACTTGATCGACGGCGGGTCGATGCAGGTCGGCGCGCTGACCGCGTTCCTGAGCTATCTCATGCAGATCATGATGTCCGTGATGATGGCGACCTTCATGTTCATGATGGTCCCGCGCGCCGAGGTGTGCGCCGAGCGCATCCAGGAGGTCCTGGACACCGAGTCCAGCGTCGTGCCGCCGGCCGAGCCCGTGCGCACGACCGAGGTACACGGGCGGCTGGAGCTGCGGGACGCCGAGTTCCGGTACCCGGGTGCCGAGGAGCCCGTGCTCTGCGGCGTCGGGCTCGTCGCGCAGCCGGGCGAGATCACCGCGATCATCGGGTCCACCGGCAGCGGCAAGACCACGCTGCTCAACCTCATCCCGCGTCTCATGGACGTCACCGGCGGTGCCGTGCTCGTCGACGGCGTCGACGTTCGCCGGTTGGACCCGGAGGTGCTGTCGGACGCCGTGGCGTTCGTACCGCAGAAGCCGTACCTGTTCTCCGGGACGGTCGCCTCCAACCTGCGCTACGGCAAGCCCGGCGCCACCGACGAGGAGCTCTGGAAGGCCCTGGAGATCGCGCAGGGCCGCGCCTTCGTGGAGAGCATGGACGGCGGGCTGGACGCCAAGATCGACCAGGGGGGCACGAACGTCTCCGGCGGGCAGCGGCAGCGCCTGGCCATCGCGCGCGCCCTCGTGCGGCGGCCCGAGGTCTACCTGTTCGATGACTCGTTCTCGGCCCTGGACTACGCGACCGACGCCGCCCTGCGGGCGGCACTGGCCGCCGAGACCGCCGAGGCGACCGTCGTCATCGTCGCCCAGCGCGTCTCCACCATCCGGCACGCCGACCGCATCGTCGTGCTCGACGAGGGCCGGGTCGTCGGCACCGGCACCCACAGCGAGCTGATGGACACCAACGAAACCTACCGGGAGATCGTCCTCTCCCAGCTCACCGAGCAGGAGGCCGCATGAGCTCCCCCGCCTCTTCCGGTTCGGGGTCCGGTTCCGGCGAACGGCCGGTACCCGGCCGCGGGCCGGGGCCGGCACCGGGTACGGCCCGCGGACCGGCGGCGTTCATGGCCGGCCGGTCGACCGAGAAGTCGCTGGACTTCGGCGGATCGAGCCGGCGACTGCTGCGCATGCTGCGGCCCGAGCGGCCGCTCATCGCCGTCACGCTGGTGCTGGCCGTCGCGAGCGTCACCACGACCGTGCTGGGCCCGCGGATCCTCGGCCAGGCCACCGACCTGATCTTCGCCGGTGTGATCGGCCGCCAGGCCCCGGCCGGTGCCACCAAGGCCGAGGTGGTCGCCCGCCTGCGGAACAACGGCCAGGGCACCCTCGCGGACCTGCTCAACTCGGTGAACTTCGTGCCCGGGCACGGCATCGACTTCGGCAAGGTCGGCATGGTGCTGCTGACCGTGCTGGCGCTCTTCCTCGTCGCGGCCGTCCTCGGCCTGCTGCAGGGACTGCTGACCACCACCATCGTCCAGCGCTCGATGTACCGGCTGCGCGAGCAGGCCGAGACCAAGCTGGCGCGGCTCCCCCTCGGCTACTTCGACCGGCAGCCGCACGGCGAGATGCTCAGCCGGGTCACCAACGACATCGACAACCTGGCCCAGACGCTCCAGCAGACGCTGAGCCAGATCCTGACCTCGCTGCTCACGATCGTCGGCGTGCTGACCATGATGATCGTCATCTCCCCGCTGCTGGCGATCATCGCGTTGGTGACAGTGCCGGTGTCGGTGCTGGTCGCGGCCAGGATCGGCAAGAAGGCCCAGCCGCAGTTCGTCAAGCAGTGGGCCACCACGGGCCGCCTCAACGGGCACATCGAGGAGATGTACACCGGGCACTCGCTGGTCAAGGTCTTCGGCCGACAGAAGGAGTCGAGCGAGGTCTTCGCCAAGCACAACGACACCCTGTACGCCTCCAGCTTCCGCGCCCAGTTCATCTCCGGCATGATCCAGCCGGCGATGATGTTCATCGGCAACCTGAACTACGTGCTCGTCGCGGTCGTCGGCGGTCTTCGGGTGGCCTCGGGCTCGCTGTCGCTGGGCGAGGTGCAGGCGTTCGTCCAGTACTCCCGGCAGTTCACCCAGCCCATCACGCAGGTGGCGAGCATGGCCAACCTGCTGCAGTCCGGCGTCGCCTCGGCCGAACGCGTCTTCGCCCTGCTGGACGCCGAGGAGCAGGAGCCCGACCCGGTGAATCCGGTCCGGCACGAGGACGTACGCGGTCGGGTGGCGTTCGAGCACGTCTCGTTCCGCTACAAGCCGGACATCCCGCTGATCGAGGACCTGTCCCTGGCGGTCGAACCGGGCCAGACGGTCGCCATCGTCGGCCCGACCGGCGCCGGCAAGACCACGCTGGTGAACCTCCTGATGCGCTTCTACGAGGTCACCGGCGGCCGGATCACGCTCGACGGCGTCGACGTCGCCGAGATGACGCGTGAGGACCTGCGCGCACGCACCGGGATGGTGCTGCAGGACGCCTGGCTGTTCGGCGGCACCATCGCCGAGAACATCGCGTACGGGGCGGAGGGCGCGAGCCAGGAGGAGATCGTGGCGGCGGCGCGTGCCACGTACGTCGACCGGTTCGTCCGCACCCTGCCGGACGGCTACGACACGGTCATCGACGAGGAGGGCGGGAACGTCAGCACGGGTGAGAAGCAGCTGATCACCATCGCCCGTGCGTTCCTCGCCAAGCCCGCGATCCTCATCCTGGACGAGGCGACCAGCTCGGTCGACACCCGCACCGAGGTCCTGATCCAGCACGCCATGAACTCCCTGCGTGAGGGACGTACCAGCTTCGTCATCGCCCACCGGCTGTCCACCATCCGCGACGCCGACCTCATCCTCGTGATGGAGTCGGGCAGCATCGTCGAGCAGGGCACGCACGACGAGCTCCTCAAGGCCGAGGGCGCGTACGCGCGCCTCTACGCGGCCCAGTTCGCCCAGGCCGTGGTGGAGGTGGACTGACGCGTTCTAGAGCTCCAGGACCGCGGGCGGCTGGGCCAGCTCCGAGGCGGCGGCGAGCTTGGGGCCGAGGTCGCGGGCGAGCGTCGCGGCCAGCGTACGGAAGGCACGTACCTCCGGGCGCGGGTCGTTCCTGCGCGTGGCCAGCGCGCTCTGCTCCCACGGCGCGTCCAGGACCGGCACGAAACGGATGCCCGGCCAGTGGTAGAGGCGCGAGAAGGAGTACAGCGCGGCGCCCGTACCCCGGCCGGCGGAGACGCTGGTGAGCACGTCCTGGATGGTCTGGGCCTGGTCCACGCCGCAGCGGGGCGGCATCCCGTTGCGGGCGCAGGCGAAGTACAGGTAGTCGGTGAAGACCCGTGGAGCGCCCTTCGGAAGGCCGACGAACGGCAGGTCGAGGACGTCCGTCAGTCGTACGGACTCCGCGTCGCCGACCGGGTTCGCCGACGGCACGATGAGCACGCGGGGCTCGGTGGTGAGCACGTCCACGCGGAGGCGTTCGTCGTCGGGCGGCGGGCGTACGAAGGCGACGTCCACCCTGTGCTCGGTCAGGGCGGTGGTGTGCTCGGCGAAGCTCAGGCTCTCGACGCTGATCGGTGTCTGGGGCTGTGCCTTGCGGAACGCTCGCAGGATGGCGGGCGTCAGCTCGGCCGAGCCGGGCGCCATCACACCGACGCGCAGGGGCAAGGGGCTGTCGGTGTGCAGGTCGGTGACCGCGTCGGAGGCGGCGTTCGCGGCGGCGAGCATGGTCCGGGCATGGGGTACGAGACGTTCGCCCGCCGGCGTCAGCGCGATCGGTGAGCGTTCGAGGAGCTGGACTCCCAGTTCGCGTTCGAGCCGCTGGATATGTCCCGTCACCGCTGGCGGCGACAGGAACAGCCGGGTGGCCGCGCGGGCGAACTGCCCTTCCTCGACGACCGCCAGGAACGACGCAAGCTGCCGTAGTTCCACAGATTCAACGTATGTGACCCGACACCCCTTTCCGCACTCGGATTAACCTTTCGTGAACTTTGTCGGGTTCTGGGGCCAGGCCGCGTATACCGGAACTGTGACCGCGAACGCACTCCCCAAGCGCCGCGCCGTCTCACCGGACGCAAGGGTGTCCCCGAGGCCTGGCGCCGGGCCGGCGACCGACCACAGGTCGGCCCTCCGGCCACGGTGCCGTGCACGCCGGCGTCCGTACCCGGCCAGCGGCTCGTTCGCCGTCTACGCGGCGGGTTCTTCCACCGCTCGTCGCAAGCTCGCCCACCACCGCCACCACCCTGCCCTGGTCGCCCCCGCAACGGCGCTCGCGCCCCCACGCTCGCTGTGCCAGGGTCCGCCGCACGTGGTGGCGGTGGTGGGCGTTCGGACCTAGGACAGCACCCAGCCACCGTCGACGCACACGGTCTGGCCGGACATGAAGGAGCTGTCGGGACCGGCGAGGAAGCTGACGACGCCGGCGATGTCCTCGGCCACGCCGCGCCGCCGGAGCGACTGGACCGCGAACGCGTTGCGCTCGGCCTCCTCCGGGTCCGGCGTGGTCTCGATCTCCTCTTCGGTCCGTATCGCGCCCGGCATCACGGCGTTGACGCGTACTCCGGCCGGGCCCAGGGCACGCGCCATCGAACGCGTGAATCCGAGGAGCCCCGCCTTGGTCGTGGCGTACGGCACCGAGTCGGCCTTGCCGACCCGGGCGAGGACGCTGCTGACCGTCACGATGGCGCCGCCCTCGATCGGATCGGCGAAGGCGCGCCGCGAGCAGAGGAACGCGCCACGGAGGTTGACGCCCATGATCCGGTCCCAGTCGTCCACGGTGATCTCGTTCCAGGGTGCGCGCCTGGTCACCATGGCGTTGTTCACGAGGACGCCGACCCTGCCGAGCTCGGCCTCGCAGCGCCCGACCATCGCGTCCACCGCGCCGGCCTCGCTGACGTCGGCCGCATAGACGGCGGCCGTCCCGCCCTCGTCCCGTATCTCCGCCGCGACCTGCTCGGCCAGGGCGACCATCCGCTCCTCCGGCCGGCTGTTGATCGCCACGGCCATCCCGTCGCGCGCGAGGCGGCGGGCGGTCGCGGCCCCGATCCCGCGCGACGCACCCGTCACCAACGCCACCTGCTTCGCCATCCGGCCGGCCTCCTTCCGATCGGCCCCCGGAGTCAAGGGTCTCCGAAAAAGCGGACGAACCGGTAGATCGCCCCGCAGGAACGATAGCCGCCGAGGTCACGGCCCTGCCACGCCCTCACGGACATGTGATCGATTTTTGCATCCAAATGTTTGGCTCTTGCGTTGAGTTGTCAAGAAATCTAACCTCTGTGATGCGTCCCACATGCCTCCCCCAGGCACGTGCCCCCTCCAAGCGTCGCCGCCTGCCCGGCGGACGGCGCTGTTCACGACGAGAGGCGCAATGAGACCGAAGTACGTACGCCTGCGCTTGGTCGCAGCAACCGCCGCGGTGAGCCTGTTCGCGGCGCTGGGACTGGCGTCACCCGCGATGGCGTCGGCCAAGCCCGCAGCGGCCGCCGACACGAACCTGGCCGCCGGCAAACCGATCACGGCCTCCTCCCACGTCTACGACTTCGTCGAGACGAACGCCAACGACAACAATGTCGGCACCTACTGGGAGAGCGCCGGCGGCGCCTACCCGGCCACGCTGAGCGTCAACCTGGGCGCGAAGGCCACCATCAGCTCCGTCGTCGTCAAGCTGAACCCCGATCAGATCTGGGGCACGCGTACCCAGACCATCGAGGTGCTCGGCCGGGCGGCGCACTCGGGCAACTACACGAGTCTCGTCGGCGCGCAGTCCTACACCTTCAACCCGTCCTCCGGCGCCAACACCGTGACGATCCCCGTCTCCGCCACGGCAGCCGACGTCCAGCTGAAGTTCACCACCAACTCGGGCGCGCCCGGCGGCCAGGTCGCGGAGTTCCAGGTCATGGGCTCGCCGGCACCGGCTCCCGATCTCACGATCAGCGACATGTCATGGACCCCGGCGTCACCGGTGGAGACGGACTCGATCTCGCTGCGGGCGACGGTGAAGAACACCGGCACCGCGGCGTCCGACGCGACCAACGTCAACTTCTACCTGGCCGGCCAGAAGGTCGGCACCGCGTCGGTCGGCGCACTCGCGGCGGGCGCGTCCAGTGCGGTGACGGCGTCCATCGGGACCCGTAATGCGGGCACGTACCAGCTCACCGGCAAGGTCGACGAGGCCGACACCGTCCTGGAGTTGAACGAGAGCAACAACTCCTACACCAACCCGTCGTCGCTGGTGGTCGCGCCCGTCGCCAGCTCCGACCTGGTCGCCTCGTCGGTGAGCTGGACACCCGGCAACCCGGCGAGCGGCAACAACGTGTCGTTCAGCGTGGCGGTGAAGAACCAGGGCACCGTCGCCTCGGGCTCGGGCTCGCACGGCATCACGCTCACGCTGCTCGACGCGAACAACGCGACCGTGAAGACGTTCACCGGCTCGGTCAGCGGGACCATCGCCGCCGGCGCCACCGCCGGCACGGTGACCCTGGGCTCGTGGACCGCCGTCAACGGCAAGTACACCGTCAAGGTCGTGCTGGCCAACGACACCAACGAGCTGCCGGTCAAGCAGGCGAACAACACGAGCACCACGCCGTTCTTCGTCGGCCGCGGCGCGAACATGCCCTACGACAGCTACGAGGCCGAGGACGGCGTCCTCGCCGGCGGTGCCACCGTCGTCGGCCCGAACCGTACGGTCGGCGACCTGGCCGGTGAGGCCTCCGGACGCCGGGCGGTCAAGCTGGCGAGCACGGGCAGCAGCGTGGAGTTCACCACCAAGGCCAGCACCAACACGCTGGTCACCCGGTTCGCCATGCCGGACGCGTCGGGCGGCGGCGGGATCGACTCGACGCTGAACATCTACGTCGACGGCACGTTCCTCAAGGCGATCGACCTGACCTCGCACTACGCGTGGCTGTACGGCAACGAGACGGGGCCGGGCAACTCACCGGACTCGACTCCGCGCCACATCTACGACGAGGCCCACGTCATGCTCGGCACGACCGTGGCGGCCGGCCACAAGATCCGGCTGCAGAAGGACGCGGCCAACTCGGCGGCCTACTACTCGATCGACTTCATCAACACCGAGCAGGTCTCCCCGATCGCCAACCCCGACCCGTCCAAGTACACGGTGCCCACCGGGTTCGCCCAGCAGGACGTGCAGAACGCCCTGGACAAGGCCCGGCAGGACCCGACCCTGACCGGCGTCTACCTGCCCGCGGGCACGTACCAGACGTCGAGCAAGCTGCAGGTGTACGGCAAGGCGCTCAAGGTCGTCGGCGCCGGGCCCTGGTACACGCAGTTCCAGGCACCCACCGGGCAGGAGAACACCGACGTCGGGATCCGTGCCGACTCGACGGCGAACGGCTCGACGTTCTCCGGCTTCGCCTACTTCGGCAACTACACCTCGAGGATCGACGGCCCCGGGAAGGTGTTCGACTTCTCCAACGTCGCCAACGACACGATCGACAACGTGTGGGTCGAGCACATGGTCTGCATGTACTGGGGCGCCAACACCGACAACATGACCATCACCAACTCGCGGATCAGGGACACGTTCGCCGACGGCATCAACATGACCAACGGCAGCACGGACAACCTGGTCAGCAACGACGAGGCCCGGTCCACCGGCGATGACAGCTTCGCGCTGTTCTCGGCCATCGACTCGGGCGGCGCCGACGAGAAGAACAACGTCTTCCAGAACCTGACCGCGATCCTGCCGTGGCGCGCGGCGGGCCTCGCCGCGTACGGCGGCTACGACAACACCTTCAAGAACATCTACATCGCCGACACCCTGGTGTACTCCGGGATCACCATCAGCTCGCTCGACTTCGGCTACCCGATGAACGGCTTCGGACCGGACCCGACGAACTTCAGCAACATCTCGATCGTGCGGGCCGGCGGCCACTTCTGGGGCTCGCAGACCTTCCCCGGGATCTGGCTGTTCTCGGCCTCGAAGGTGTTCCGCGGCATCCGGGTGAGTGACGTGGACATCATCGATCCGACCTACTCCGGAATCATGTTCCAGACCAACTACAGCGGAGGCCAGCCACAGAACCCGGTCACCGACACGGTGCTGACCAACATCACGATCAGCGGCGCGCACAAGAGCGGAGACGCGTACGACGCCAAGTCCGGGTTCGGGATCTGGGCCAATGAGCTGCCCGAACCCGGCCAGGGTCCCGCGGTCGGCTCGGCCACCTTCAACAACCTCAAGCTGAGCGACAACGCGGTGGACATCAGGAACACGACGTCCACCTTCACGATCAACGTCCAGTAGAGGGAGGCGGCGCGCCCCGGCACCTTCGGGTGCCGGGGCGTTCGCCTGCCCCCTGCGGGCAGGGCACCACGACCCTTTGGCATGATCGGGTCAGTGGTCGAAGGAGCGTGGGCCGGATGGACGTTCGACTGATCACCGCGGATGGCGTCGAGGAGCGTTCCGCCGACGAGCTGGCGGAGCTGCTCGCCGCCGGGGACGGCCTGGTCTGGGTCGACATTCCGAGCTGCGACGCCCGGGGCACGCAGGTGCTGACCGAGGTGTTCGGCTTTCACCCGATGGCGATCCACGAATGCGTCGAGCGCAACCGCGTGGCCAAGATGCACGCGTACCCGGATCACGTGTTCGTCGTCCTGCACACACCGGAGCGGGGCGAGCGCGGTCACGTGCACTACCTCGAGCTGGACCAGTTCGTCGGACGGAACTACCTGGTGACCGTGCACGGTCCCCTCAACCCGGTGGTCCCTCCGGAGGCGGCGCTGCGCGAGACCGCCGCCGTCCTGCGTCGGATCCAGGCCGGGCGGCTGCGCCCGGCCACTCCGTGGGAGCTCTCGCACGCGATCGTCTCCGCCGTGACCCGCAGCCAGGAGGCGTACGTCGAGACGGTGACCAGCGACATCTGGCGGCTCGAACAGCAGGTCACCGGCGGGAACGTCGACGACCCGGAGGAGTTCCTCAACGAGCTGTTCCGTGCCCGCCACAGCCTGCTCGCGGTCCGCACCATGGGCGCGCTGGGCGCGGGGAGCTATGAGCGGATGAAGAGCCTCACCCGCATCTCGGCGGCCGGGCGCCCGCTGGTGACCGACATGGCCGACCAGCTCGACCGGATCCGCGGCGTCGCCGACGGCGAGCGCGAGTACCTCCAGGGCGTGATCGAGTTCTACCAGACCGTCCTCACCATCAAGGCCACGCTGATCGGCCAGGCGCAGACGGAGGAGGCCAAGCGGCTGACCGAGGCCAGCTACGCCCAGAACGAGGAGCTCAAGAAGATCTCCGCGTGGGCGGCGGTCTTCTTCGCTCCCACCCTCGTCGGCACGGTCTACGGCATGGACTTCGACCACATGCCCGAACGGCACTGGGTCGACGGCTACCCGTTCGCGCTCGCCCTGATGGCGCTGGGCTCACTCGTGCTGTACCGGATGTTCAAACGCCGCGGCTGGCTCTGATCAGCCCGCGCGGGTGGCCGCCTCCTCCAGGGCGCGGCGGGTCAGGACGCGTGCGAGGTGGCGGCGGTAGTCCGGGCCGGCGTTGCGGTCGGCGAAGGGCGAGGTGCCCTCGGCCGCCTGGGCCGCGGCGTCCGGGATCGCGGCGCCGTCGGCCAGCGCGCGCTCGACGGCCGTCGCCCGCAGCGGCGTCGACCCCATGTTCACCAGCGCCACCGACTCGCCCTGGACGACGACGGCCACGATGGCCCAGTCGATCGCGCGGCTGGTGAGCTTCTGGAACGACCAGGCCGGCGAGGCCGGTCGTGGCAGGCGGATCTCGGTGAGCAGCTCGTCGGGTTCCAGCGCCGTCTCGAACGGGCCGCGGAAGAACTCCCCCGACGGAATCTCACGTACGCCCGACGGCCCGGAGACGACCAGGACCCCGTCCAGGGCCAGGACGACGGCCGGCACGTCCGAGGCGGAGTCGCCGTGGGCGATCGAACCGCCGATAGTGCCGCGGTGGCGCACCTGGGGGTCTCCGACCTTGCCCGAGGCGTTGGCGAGCAGCGGCAGCTCCTCGGCGAGCAGGTCGGAGTGCTCGAGGTCGTGGTAGCGGGTGAGCGCGCCGATCGCGATGTGGTCGTCCTCACCGCGGATGTAGGACAGGTCGGGCACGCGGCCGATGTCGACGAGGAACTCCGGCACGGAGAGGCGCAGCTTCATCAGCGGGAGCAGTGAGTGCCCGCCCGCGATGACCTTCGCGTCGTCGCCGTGCTCGGCGAGCAGGCTCAGGGCCTCCTCCGCCGTACCGGCGCGCCGGTACACGAACCGTGCGGGGATCATCGGATGCCCTCCGCCGCGGACAGGATCGCCTGGACGATGTTGTGGTAGCCGGTGCACCGGCAGAGGTTGCCCTTCAGAGCCATGCGGACCTGCTCCTCGGTGGGATCGGGGTTCTCGCGCAGCAGTGACGTCGCCGCCATCACCATGCCGGGGGTGCAGAACCCGCACTGCAGCGCGTGCTTCTGCTGGAAGGCGTTCTGGACCGCGTCCATCTCACCGCCGTCGCCGGCCAGCCCCTCCAGGGTCTCGACCTCATCGCCGTCGACCTGCGCCGCGAGCACGGTGCACGACTTGACCGACTCGCCGTTGACGAGCACGGTGCACGAGCCACAGGTGCTCGTGTCACAGCCGATGTTGGTCGCGGTGAGGCCGACCACGTCCCTCAGGTGGTGGACCAGGAGAGTGCGGTCCTCCACCTCGTGGCTCGTCTTCTCGCCGTTGACAGTGATCGTCACGTTCACTGGGCGGTCCTCGCTTCGTTGATCGCGGTCCAGACGCGCTCGGGGGTCGCGGGCATGTCGATGTGGCGGATGCCGAGGTGGGCGAGCGCGTCCACCACCGCGCTCTGTACGGCCGGGGTGGAGCCGATCGTGCCGGCCTCGCCGATGCCCTTGACGCCGAGAGGATTCGCCGACGTGGGCGTCTCCATCGCCACCAGCTCGAAGCTCGGCAGCTCGGCGGCGGTGATGAACGTGTAGTCCATCAGCGTGGCGGTGACCGGGTTGCCGTACTCGTCGTAGGCCACCTCCTCGTAGAGCGCCTGCGCGGCTCCCTGGGCGATGCCTCCGTGCCGCTGGCCCTCGGCGAGGATCGGGTTCAGCACCGGTCCGGCGTCGTCGACGGTCACGTGCCGTACGAGACGCGGTCTGCCGGTCTCGAGGTCCACCTCGACGACCGCCACGTGCGCGCCGAACGGGAAGGTCGCCTGGTTCGTGGCGAACTTCGTGTCCGCGGACAGCCCGTCCGGGCCGGCGCGCTCGGCGAGCCGCGCCCAGCTCACGCCCTGGCCGGGTACGCCGCGTACGGTCCAGGTGCCGCTCTCGACGTCGAGGACGAGGTCGGCGGGGTCGGCCTCCATCTCGTCCGCCGCGAGCTCGCGGGCCCGCTCCTTGACCTCCACCGCGGCGTTGTGCACCGCGGTGCCGCCGAGCTGGAGGGACCGGGAGCCGAAGGTGCCGACGCCTTCCTTCAGCACGTCGGTGTCGCCGTGCCGCACCGTGACGCGGTCCATCGGGATGCCGAGTTCGTCCTGGACGAGCATCGCCCATGCGGTCGCGTGGCCCTGCCCGTGCGGGGAACTCCCGGTCCACACCGTCACGGTGCCGTCATCGTGCACCGAGAGCCGTGCCGTCTCGCCGGCCTCCGGGCCTCCTCCGGTGATCTCCACGTACGTGGAGACGCCGATCCCGAGCTGGAGCGGGTCGCCGCGTTCGCGGCGCCGTCGCTGTTCGGCCCGCAGTTCCTCGTAGCCGGCGGCCTCGAGCACGGTATCGAGCGCCTTGGCGTACTCGCCGGTGTCGTACGTCGCGCCGGTCTTGGTGGTGAACGGGAACTTGTCGGGGGCGACGAAGTTGACCCGGCGCACCTCCGTCGGGTCCATGCCGATCTCGGCGGCGAACAGGTCCATCGCCCGCTCGATCGCGGCGGTGGCCTCCGGGCGGCCCGCGCCGCGGTACGCCCCGATGGGCGTCGTGTTGGTGAGGACGGCGCGGTAGGCCGTCTCGATCCGCGGCAGGTCGTAGACACCGCCGGCCATCAGCATCGTCAGGTTGGGGAGCATCGTGCCCAGGCGGATGTAGGCGCCGCAGTCCTGGACGATGTCCAGCCGGTAGGCGGCGACCCGGCCGTCCCGGCTGCCGCCGATGGTGACGGTGTGCCGCTGCGCCCGGCCGTGGGACATGCCCATGAGGTTCTCGTTGCGCGTCTCGACCCAGCGGACCGGGCGGCCGAGACGGCGTGCGGCCCAGCCGACCACGATCGTCTCCCGGTCGGCCCCGATCTTGGCACCGAACCCGCCGCCGACGTCCGGCGCGACGACGCGAACCGCCCCGGGGTCCAGCCCGAGTCGTCCGGCCGTCTGGTCGCGGACCCCGTGGACGTTCTGCGTGCTCACCCAGAGCGTCAGCCGGTCCTCGGCCCACCTGGCGGCGGCGGCGCGTACCTCCAGAGGCGCGGCGGCCACGCGCTGGTTGACGATGGTGCGTTCCACGACCACCTCGCAGCCGGCGAACGCCGCGTCGTCGAACGACTCCGCGCCCCCCTTGCCGACCACGTTCGAGTCCGAGCCGGGAAAGAGCAGTGTCTCGTCGCTCAGCCCCTGCTGGACGCCGATGACGGCGGGCAGCTCCTCGTAGTCCACGCTGACCAGCTCGGCCGCGTCCTCGCCCTGGTAGGACTCCTCGGTCAAAACGATCGCGACCGGCTCTCCGGCGAAACGCACCACGTCCACGGCGAGCAGCGGCTCCGCGCCCGCGGCACCGGACTGGTCCGGGATGTCGTCGAGGTCGCGCGCGGTCAGCACGGCCACCACACCCGGCTCCGCCAGAGCCGCGGAGACGTCGATCTCGGTGATCCGGGCGTGGGCCATCGGGCTGCGCACGAAGGTCGCGTACGCCGCACCCTGGAGCTCGGGCAGCCGCAGATCCTCGAGGTAGATCGCACCGGCGGTCAGCAGGCGCGGGTCCTCGGTGCGTACGACGCGGGTGCCCAGAATGCTCATTACCCCTCCGAGATCACGGGTCGAGGCACCCAATCCTATGAATTTCAGACATCAGGGAGGAAAGCGGGTGTCCCTTCTTCTAGCGATCATTTCACTCTAGAGCTCGACGCGACCACAACCCCGCGCGGCGTCGGGGTACGGCCGTCCCGGGTACGGGGAGCGACGCCCGGCGGATGGTGCGCGAAGTGACGGAACATGGTTCAGGTGACCTGAGGTTCGGCCCGAATCGCCGGGAACAGGGCCCGGGCTGCCGGGTCCGGCCGTCACCTCGCATCCTTCGGCGGGGAGTCTCCGGAGCGTGCCGCACGCCGGAGCTCATCACCGGCGGTCGAACTCGGCCCGTACTCCCAGGAGGCGTACCGGCCGGCGTGTGGTGAACCGGGCGAGAGCGGCGAGGGCGGCCTGTTCCACCGCGCTCCCGGTCGCCGCGGCGACGGCCTGGCCGTGCGTCCGGGTCGTGAACGGCACGAAACGCACCTTGACCACCACACGGGCGACCGGGCGATCCTCGGCCGCGCACTCGTCCGCGACCAGGCGCGCGAGGCGCTCGACCTCCGCGCGCACCTCATCCCAGTCCTCGAGGTCACGCTGGTAGGTGACCTCCCGGCCGCGGGAGCGCGCGACGTACGGCGTGCCGGTCACCGGCGAGGAGTCCTCGCCCCGGGCGATCCGGACGAGCCAGGGCCCGGTCGCGGGGCCGAGGTGCCCGGCGAGCTCGCCCGGATCGGTCTCGGCGAGCCGCCGTACGGTGTCGATGCCCAGCTCGCGGAGGCGCCCGGCGGTCTTGCGCCCGATCCCCTGCAGCGCGTCGGTCGGCCGGTCGCCGAGTACCGCGAACCACGTCTCGCCGGTCAGCCGGAAGACGCCGCCCGGCTTGCCGAAGCCGGTGGCCAGCTTCGCCTGCAGCTTGTTCTGCCCGATGCCGACGCTGCACTCGAGGCCGGTCGCCTCGCGTACCCGCCGCCGGATCTCCGCCGCCTCGGCCTCGGGGTCGTCGGTGTCGACGGCCAGGAACGCCTCGTCCCAGCCGAGCACCTCCACGACCGCGGTGGAGGCGCGCAGGGTCGCCATCACCTCGGCGGATGCCGCCTCGTAGGCCGGCCGGTCGACCGGGAGGAACACGGCTTCGGGGCACCGCCGCGCCGCCGTACGAAGGGGAAGGCCGGAGTGCACGCCGTACTCGCGGGCCTCGTAGGAGGCCGTGCTCACCACGCCGCGCTTGGCGGGGTCACCGTCGCCGCCCACGACGACCGGGCGGCCGCGCAGCTCGGGATCGCGCAGCACCTCGACCGCGGCCAGGAACTGGTCGAGGTCGACGTGCAGCACCCATGAGGTCACACTCCATCTTCACCCGCGACTGGTCAGGCGGCGAGCATCTCGGCGGTCACCTGCCACAGGCGCTCCGCCGCCTCGGGGTCGAGGGCGTACGGCGCGACGCCGGTGCGCGTGCCCGGCCGGTTGGGCTCGGCCTCGGCGCAGTCCTCGAAGTAGCGCCCGCCGACACCGTCGAGCAGCGGCGACGCCGCGACCAGAACGGACGTGGCCGCGCCTTGCTCGGGGGTCTTCCACCGCGCGCCACCGCCGCCGGCGCGTGCGCGCGCCCGCTCGATCTCCTCGTCGCTGACGTAACGCTGCAGGTTGGTACGGATCGCGCCGGGCATCAGCGCGTTGACGGTGATGCCGTCGCCGGCCCAGCGCCGGGTCGCCTCGACGGCGAACAGGACGTTCGCGGTCTTGGACTGCCCGTACGCCGACCACGCCTCGTACGGGCGCTCGCGGAAGTGGATGTCCTCGAACACGATCGGCGAACGCAGGTGGGCGCTGGAGCTGACCGACACGACACGCGCGCCGCCGGCCGCCGCGAGCGCGCCGTGCAGGCCCGTGGCGAGGGCGAAGTGGCCGAGGTGGTTCGTGGCGAACTGGAGCTCCCAGCCCTCCGGCGTGTGAGCCTCGGGGGAGGCCATCACGCCGGCGTTGCCTACCAGGATGTGCAGCGGGCCGTCCCACGCTTCGGTGAGGGCCTGCACCGATGCCCGGTCGGCGAGGTCGAGATCGGCGACGAGGACCTGCTTGTTGCCGGTGGTCGCGATGACGTCCTCGGCGGTGCGCTCCCCGGCCTCGCGGTTCCGTACCGCCAGGGTCACCTCGGCGCCGGCGCCCGCCAGCGCTCGCGCGGTCTCGATGCCGATGCCGGAGGCCCCGCCGGTCACGATGGCGCGCCGGCCGGCGAGGTCGACGCCGTCGAGGACCTCGGCGGCGGTCGAGGCGAAGGAGAAGGGCGTGGTGATGCGTCTGGAGTCGGTCATGGTCTTCCCCGTCCCGCCAGGTCGTGCGTACGGCAGATCCAGCGGCTAGTATGTGAAACGGAGGAACCTCCGTTAAGGCCTCCACTCTAAGCGGAGCTTCCTCCGATTAGCAAGTGACGTCTTCGAAGGAGGAGCCATGCCGGCCACCGGCCCCCGCCCGCTGCGTGCCGACGCACGGCGCAACCGTGACCGCCTCCTCGACGCCGCCGTCCGCGCGTTCTCCCAGCTGGGACCCGACGTCACCCTCGACGCGATCGCGAAGGACGCGGGCGTGGGCATCGGCACGCTGTACCGCCACTTCCCGACGCGCGAGGCGCTCGTCGAGGCCGCGTACCGCAACGAGCTCGCCCGGCTGTGCGAGGCCGCGGCGGATCTCCTGGAGAAGCTGCCGCCGGACCAGGCCGCGCGTACGTGGATGGACCATTTCGTCGACTACATGACCACCAAACGCGGCATGGCCGACGCGCTGCGCGCGGTCATCGCCTCCGGCGGAAACCCGTTCTCAGAAAGCCGGGACCGCCTGACCGACGCGATCGCGACCCTCCTGAAGGCCGGTGTCGCCACCGGAACCCTGCGCGCGGACATCGAACCGGCCGACGTGCTCGCGGGCCTGGGCGGGATCTCGCTCACCGCCGGCGAGCCGTCCCAGCGCGACCAGGCCGGCCGCCTGCTCGACCTCCTGATGGACGGCCTCCGCTACCGCGCCTGAAGCCGGGCCGGCCTCACGCGGTGACCTCGGCGATCCTGCGGCGCAGGTAGCGGCGTTCGGCGTCGGTGGTCACCAGGCCGAGCGCCTCGCGGTACGCGTCCGCGGCCTCGCCCGTACGGCCGAGGCGGCGGAGCAGATCGGCGCGTGTGGCGGGCAGCAGGTGGTAGCCCTCCAGCGCCCCCGAGGCGGCCAGCGTGTCCACCAGCGCCAGGCCGGCCACCGGGCCGTCGGCCATGCCGACCGCGACCGCGCGGTTCAGCTCCACCACCGGCGAGGGCACGAGCCGTACGAGCCGCCCGTACAGCGCGGCGATCTGGGGCCAGTCGGTGCCGGCCGCGCCGGCGGCGGTGGCGTGGCAGGCGGCGATGGCCGCCTGCACCTGGTAGCGGCCCGGTGCGCCCCGTCGCAGCGCGCCCTCGAGCAGGGCGACGCCCTCCTCGATCTCGGCGGTGTCCCACCGGCCACGGTCCTGGTCCTCCAGGGTCACCAGGTCACCGGCGGCGTCGAGCCGGGCGGCGCGCCGGGCGTCCTGCAGCAGCATGAGCGCGAGCAGGCCCAAGGCCTCGGGTTCGTCGGGCATGAGCGAGGTGAGGACGCGGGCGAGCCTGATGGCCTCGGCGCTGAGGTTCTGCCGGACCAGGTCGGCTCCGGCCGTCGCCGAGTAGCCCTCGTTGAACAGCAGGTACAGCACGGCCAGCAGCGCGGGGGTGCGTTCGGGCAGCAGGTGCGCCGGCGGCACCCGGTACGGGATCCCGGCATGGCGGATCTTCTGCTTGGCCCGGGTCAGCCGCTTGGACATCGTCTGCTCGCCGACCAGGAAGGCACGCGCGATCTCGGCGGTGGTCAACCCGGCCAGCGTGCGCAGGGTGAGCGCGACCTGGGCCTCCGGCGCGAGCGCGGGATGGCAGCAGGTGAACATCAGGCGCAGGCGGTCATCGGGGACGCCGGTGTCGTCGAGCTCGCGTTCGGGTTCGGGTTCGGGTTCGGGTTCGGGTTCGGGTTCGGGGGACAAGATCGCGACCTCCCGTAGCTTGGCGGCGCCGACCGCCTGACGACGCAGCCGGTCGACCGCGCGGTTGCGCGCGGTGGTCGTCAGCCAGGCGCCGGGCCGGCGCGGGATCCCGTCGCGCGGCCAGCGTCGCAGGGCCAGCGCGAAGGCGTCCTGCGCGCACTCCTCGGCCAGGTCCCAGTCGCCGGTGACCCGGATCAGAGTCGCGACGACCTGCCCCCACTCGTCGCGAAACGCCTGCGCGACCGCGTCGGTCATGTCGCCGCCGCCGTGACCGGGGGTGGCCTCGGTGTCCCTCACTGAGTCCTCCTCGTACCGTCCTACCCGTACGACGAACGGGAAGCCGCAGAACGGACAGGGCCCGGGGCCCTCTAGGGTCTGTGTATTAGTCGTGCTGTTGCCGTGCGGCGCCGCCTGGAACCACACGACGTTATCCACAGAACCCCGCTCTACTTCCGCCCGCCGCTGTTCCCGCTGGACAATGAGAGTGGGATGGCACCCCCGGATGCTCTTATGTGGTGTCAAGTGGCGGCTGGTAGCTGTTTGTTGGTGGTGTTTGTGCTGGTGAGGGCTTTGAAGAGTTCGCGTGCGAGGTAGCGTTTGAGGCAGCGGATGATCTCGGGTTTGGGTTTGCCTTGGCTGGTGCGGCGTTGGACGTAGGTTCGGGTTCGGGCGCAGTGGCTCATGCGGGTGATGGTGATCAGGTAGAGGGCGCGGTTGGCTTGGCGGTCTCCGCCGCGTGAGAGCCGGTGCCGGGTGGTCTTGCCACTGGAAGCAGGGATCGGGGCCACCCCGCACAGAGCGGCGAAGGCGGCTGGGGTGGTGAGGCGGTCGGGGTTGTCGCCGCAGGTGATCAGCAGCTGTGCGGCGGTCTCGACCCCGACGCCGTAAATGGCGAGCAGGTCGGGGCGGGTCTGGGTGATCAAGGCTTTCAGGTGCAGGTTGAGACCATCGATTTCGGTGGTCAGGTGCTGGTGGCGGTGGGCCAGCGCGCGGAGGGCGTGTTTGGTGGCGTGGAGCGGGTCGGTCAGGTCGGTGCCTGGGCGCAGCCGTGCGCATGCGCTGATCAGTGCCGGGGTGGGTTTGCCGGTGAGGTGTTCGCGAAGTTGTGCCGGTGCGGTGACCAGCACGGCTCGTAGTTCGTTGATGGCTGCGGTGCGGGCCTTGATGGCTCCGGTCCGGGTCAGGTGCAGCACCCGGATCGATTCGGCGATCCCGTCGTTGCCTTTGGGCAGTGCGCGGGCGCGGCCGGCCAGCACCGCATCAGCGGCGGCATAAGCATCCAACGGATCGGACTTACCGACACTGCGGCGCTGACGGCGGTCGGGCCGGTTCACCTCCACCACGGTGACACCTTCACCGCGCAGGTACCGGGTCAGGCCCGCTCCGTAGGAGCCGGTGCCCTCCACCCCGACCGCGTGGATCCGGCCGAAGCCTTCCATCCAGGCCAGCAACCGCGCATAGCCCTCAACCGTGGCGGGAAACTGCGCGTCCGCGATCCGGCCGCCGTTCATCAACTCCACCGCGGCGTGATGGGTGTCGTGGTGGGTGTCGACCCCACCCACGACCCGCCGCTTGTCCGGTCGCCTGCTCCTGCGTGCCATCCTGAACCTGCCAATCCTCGTGAGGGAAACGAGACGTGGCACGCGCTGGGCCGGTGCATCGGACAGACCAGTGATGAGGCTCCTAGGCCGAGCTCTTATCAAGTCACGGCACCGGCCCAGCGCACACCCCGCAGACACACCAGCACGGCCGACAGATCCGGGGAAAGACACTCACTCACGAGGTCGGGCGGGCAAAGAGCCAAACCACACCAGCATCGCCTGCCCCACCATTCTCACTGGCGGGCGGGCTCCAGGCGGGTGGGCTCCAGGCGGGTGGGCCCCAGGCGGGTGGGCCCCAGGCGGGCGGGCCCCAGACGGGCGGGCCCCACGACAGGCGGGCCCCACGACAGGCGGGCCCCACGACAGGCGGGCCCCACGACAGGCGGGCCCCACGACAGGCGGGCCCCACGACAGGCGGGCCCCACGACAGGCGGGCCCCACGACAGGCGGGCCCCACGACAGGCGGGCCCCACGACAGGCGGGCCCCACGACAGGCGGGCCCCACGACAGGCGGGCCCCACGACAGGCGGGCCCCACGACAGGCGGGCCCCACGACAGGCGGGCCCCACGACAGGCGGGCCCCACGACAGGCGGGCCCCACGACAGGCGGGCCCAGGACGGGGTGCGGGGCGGGGCCCCAGGACGGGCGGGCCCCAGACCGGGGCGGGCCCCAGACGGGTAGGCCCCCACGACGGGCGGGCCCGACCGAGGACTTCCAGACAGGCCGTAGGGCTCTAGGCGGCCGCTCGATCGAGGAGTTCGCGGACCAGCGCGACGACCTCGTCCGGGGTGAAGTCCATGGCGTTCTCGCCGACGGTGATCTCGAAGGCGCACTGGCGCGGGTCCGGCAGGGTGCGTATCCGCGGGAACAGCTGGACGCCGCTCTCCGCGAGTATCGCCGCGCCGGCACGCTCGACCGCACGCGCGGGCGCCGGTAGATGGACATGGAAAAGCGGCGTCTGCGGCGGCTCGGGACACGTACGTGCCGCGCCGTCGGCGTTGATCGCCGCGGCGATCGCGAGTGCGTGGTCGCGGAAGGCCGGCATGCGGGGCGGGATCGTGTCGAGACCGGCCAGCGCGGTCAGGGCCAGCGGCCACGCGTCGGGGATCGCGCCGCCTAGCCGCGCACGCCACACACCGGCCGCGGCCACCGTTGCCGCGTCACCGGCCAGAACGGCGCCGCGAGTGCCCTGCAGGCCCTTGTAAAGGGAGACGTAGACCGTGTCGAAGATCCCGGCGATCTGGTCGAGAGGCCGGCGGTAGTAGGTCTGCGCCTCCCACAGCCGTGCTCCGTCCAGGTGCGGTGCGGCGCCGCCCGCCCGTGCGACGGCGACCTGCTCCTCCAACGCGTCCCACTCGGGAAGCAGGCCGCCGAGGTCGCGCTGGGGCAGTTCCCACAGCACCGCGGCCAGCGGCTCGCCGACCGCCCTCAGGTCGACGGCGGTCATCAGCTCGTTGGGGTCCCCGGCCCGGTGGAACCACAGGCCGTGCACCGCGTTGTAGCCCTGCATCTCCCACCGGTCGAGGTGACAGTGCGGATGCGCGGCGAACCCTCGGCGCCCGCTGCGCTCGGCGTGCACGCGCAGCGCGGCCTGCTGCGCCATCGTCCCGCTGGGGAAGAACAGCGCGGCCTCCTTGCCCAGCAGGCCCGCGATCCGCCGCTCCAGCACCGCCATCGGCCCGTCCGGTCCGTCGGGCGGTGTGTCGGCGTCCACGAGCTCGAGCATCCGCTCGAGCACGACGCGTGGCCCGCGGCGAATCGGCGCGTGCAGGAACAGGGACCGCAGTACCTGCGGAGACGTGTCACTCACCAGCGCAGTATCGGCTTTGTCGTGAACGACCCGCAATGCCTTGTTCGCGGTCAGGCCGGACGCCACCCGGCGCTGGGTGGCGGCCAGGGCGGCGGGGTGGGCCACCCGGCGGACGACGGGCCGCCGCGTGCGGTCAGCCAGCCCAGGAGCTCGTGCGCCGGGGCGCTGACCTCGGGGCCGTCGCCCAGCCGTACGTCCACGTCGAGGTCGGTGGCGCGGACGCGGCCGGCGGCCAGGCCGCCGTCGAGCCTGATCGCGTCCAGCGTCTCGGCCAGCTCCCAGCGGACGTACGCGAGCGGCCAGTCCGTGTAGACGTAGCCGAAGTCCAGGTCGATGTGGTGCGCCTGGATCTCACGCCACCGCCGGTTGAGGACGAACCAGGCCGGATGGGCCCAACCGGCGCGAGCTTTGATCATGGACTGCCAGGCGACCTCGGGCATCGTGGCGGCCTGCAGCGCGAAACGCTCGACCGCGATCCGCAGCTCGGCGCGCAACTCGTCGCCGGGGCGGCCGGAGTTCGCCTCGATGCCGGCGTCACGGGACTCGTTGCTCGGATACTGCGGGTGTTCCGCGCCGGTACGCGCCCATTCGAGCAGGTTCCAGCACGAGTCGGTGTTGCGTACGAGGTGCGCGAGCACGTGCCCGCGGCTCCAGCCCGGCAGCCTCGACGGGGCACTCAGATCCTGGTCGGTCAGCTTCTCCGCGGTCTCCATCAGCCGCTCGCTCGCCTGGTCGATCTCCGCGAGCGTCGTGCGCACGTCCTCCACGAGTCTCTCCTCCCGACGCCGTGCCCATGATGCATCATCACGCGCCCGGCGGGCCGGGCGGGCCACGGTCGCGGCGGGAATTCCCAGGCCAGAGGGCACGGAATGACCCGGGGAAGCACTTTCACCATTGCCGGAGAATGCGACCGCATTCGATGGGCCAATGGCCCTCCGCACGGCCGCAAACGCCGCCGTGTTACCGAAACGTTATGCATTACCGGCTGGTAAAACTTCGGCACGCGAGTTAGCTTACCGGTCAGTAACCTCTTGTGTGATCTGCTTCACACTTGTGGCGCGCCGTCCCCTGCCTCCACGCCCCCGGGAGGAACCGTGCTGCCCCACCCTCGGCCCCTACGCTCGCTACTCGTCATCGCCACCGCTTTCCTGAGCGGCGGCCTCGTCCTCGCGAACCCCCTCAGCGCAGGCGCCGCCGGCCCGGTCGACGCCGCCAAGGCACTGGCCGCCCCCGACCTGCCCGGCGCGAACAACTGGTCCTGCAAGCCCAGCGCCGCGCACCCGCGCCCGGTCGTCCTCGTCCACGGCACATTCGCCAATGGCACCGTCAACTGGCTTTCTGACGCTCCCATTCTCGCGTCGCGCGGCTACTGCGTCTTCGCGCTCACCTACGGCGCCAAGGCCGGCGTTCCGGTGCTACGCGCCATCGCGCCGGTGGCCGATTCCGCCGCGCAACTGGCCACGTTCGTCGATGGCGTCCTCGCCGCGACGGGGACGTCTCAGGTCGACATCGTCGGGCATTCCCAAGGTGGAATGATGCCGCGCTATTACCTGAAGTTCCTCGGCGGCGCGGGCAAGGTGCACACCCTCGTCGGCCTGGCCCCGTCGAACCACGGCACGACGCTGAACGGGCTCGCGATCCTGGCCCAGGCGTTCCCCGGCGCGATCGACGTCCTCAACTCGGCCTGTCCCGCCTGCGGCGACCAGACCATCGGGTCCAGCCTGCTCGCCCGGCTGAACTCCGGCGGTGACACCGTGCCCGGCGTCGCGTACACGGTGATCTCCACCCGGTACGACGAGGTCGTGACGCCGTACTCGTCCCAGTTCCTCAGCGGAGGCGGCACGCACAACGTGACGCTGCAGAACCTGTGCGCGGTCGACCTCTCCGAGCACGCCGCGATGGCCTTCGACCCCATCGTCCTGCACGAGACCGAGAACGCCCTCGACCCCGCGCACGCCACCAAGTCCACCTGCCTGTCCCACGGCTGACCCACGCCCTGAGCCCCGCGACGCGGATGCCGGGAGTCCCTTCACGGACTCCCGGCATCCGCGCTCCGGCCGGAGATCAGGTGATCCAGCCGTTCTTCCGTGCCACGTTGAGCTCGTGCCGCGCCTCTCGGGTGTCCAGCATCTCCAGGCCTCTGATCGCCCAGAACTGCAGCGACTCGTCGTCGCTCTCCAACTGGCCGGCGAGGACGCGCAGCGCGTCCGGTGACCGGGCCTCGGAGATGAGTTCGAGAAGCCAGCAGCGCAGCTCGTCGTTCTCCTCCCGCGGGAATTCGGCGATGAGTTCGTCCACGTACGCGTCCGCGTGCTCGCGCAGGAAGTCGAAGCCGCGGGTGCTGAGCCGTGCGTCCTGGCTCCGCATCGACTCCAACGCCTGCGCGAAGCGCTGGTTGGTCATCAGGTCGTCCTATAAGTCAGCACGAATACCGGCGCACCGCATCGTAGATGACACCTCGGACAAAACCCCTAGCCCGAGATCGGAGCCGCCCAGTCGAGCTGCCGGACCAGCTCCTCTTCCGGGACGCCGGCCGGCCCCGCGGGACGCGGGCGTGCCGGGCTCGGGGCACGGCCGGCGGTGAGCCGGGCGCTGTTGGCGATGTTGTGCTCGACCCGCGGGCGGCGCAGCAGCTCGTACGTCTCCAGGGCCGCGTCCATGGACGGCGCGTCGCGCAACGCCTTGGCCAGCACGATCGCGTCCTCCAGCGCCATCGATGCGCCCTGGCCGGTCGCCGGTGAGGCCGCGTGCGCCGCGTCGCCGATCAGCAGCATGCGCCCGGTGCGCCAGCGCTCGACCGCGGGCAGGTCGCAGGCGTTGGTCACCATCAGCCGGTCGCCGGTGGCGGCGACGATGTCCGCGGCCGGCGTGGCGTCGGGCCGTAGCAGCGCCACGAGCCATTCACGCCACAGCTCGGGCGCGGTGGCGGCGATCCGCTCGGCCGGCAGCTCCTCGCCGGGCACGCGCGCGAACCAGTACGTCTCCCCCGCGGGCGAGACCGCGTGCCCGAACGCGGCCCCGCTGCCGCGGATCATCTCGATCCGCTCCGCCTGGCCGTACGCGACGGTGGTGTAGCCGTAGAAGACACGCTGCCCCGCGTACCGCGGTGGCGCGCAGCCCGGGTCGATGAGCGAGCGCGTGACGGAGTTCAGGCCGTCCGCGCCGATGAGCAGCTCGCCGGTGGCCGTGGATCCGTCACCGAAGACGGCCGTCACCGCTCCGGAAGCCTCGGTCGCGGAGACGAGCCGCTTTCCGTGCCGTACGACGATGCCGCGCCGGAGCACCTCGGCCCGCAACGCCGCGCACAGCTCGGCACGGCGCAGGCAGCGATAGCGGGTCAGCGGGTCCTCGTGCAGTCCCAGCGGGACGGTGGCGACCTCGGCCCCGGTCGCGGCGACGACGCGCATCGTGGTGAGCGGGAACCCTGCCTCGGCGACCACCGGGGCCGCGTCGACCTGGGCGAGCGCGACCATCCCGTTGCTCGCGAGGGTGAGGAACGCGCCGAGGTCCTGCCCGCTGGACGGATGCGCCTCGTACACGACCGGCTCGGCGCCGGCCTTGTGCAGGGCCAGCGCGACCGCGAGCCCTCCGACACCGCCACCGACGATCAGAATCCGCGCCACCCGGCCAGTGAACCAGGCCCGGCACGCCCCGTCAGGCGATCAATCGGCGGAGGCTCGGTAGAACGCGGCGTGGTCCGGTTCGAGCGGTGTGTTGCCGAGGATCAGGTCCGCGGCCTTCTCGGCCACCATCATCACCGGCGCGTAGATGTTGCCGTTGGTGATGTAGGGCATCACGGACGCGTCGACGACCCGCAGCCCTTCCAGACCGTGCACGCGCATGCTCGACGGGTCCACGACCGACAGCGGATCCGTGCCCATCCTGGCGGTGCAGGACGGGTGCAGCGCGGTCTCGGCGTCCCGCGCGACCCAGTCGAGGATCTCCTCGTCGGTCTGGACGCCGGGTCCGGGCGACAGCTCCCCGTCGTTGAACTCCTCCATCGCCGGCCGGTTGAGGATGTCGCGGGCGACGTGGACCGCCTCCACCCACTCGCGCCGGTCCTGCTCGGTGGACAGGTAGTTGAAGCGCAGCGCCGGGTGCTCGTCGGGGTCGGTAGAACGGATCTTGACGGTGCCGCGGGTGTCGGCGTACATCGGCCCGACGTGGACCTGGTAGCCGTGGCGGCCACCGGGCGCCGAGCCGTCGTAGCGGATCGCGATCGGCAGGAAGTGGAACATGAGGTTCGGGTAGGCGACCTCGGCGTTGCTGCGGACGAAGCCGCCGCCCTCGAAGTGGTTGGTCGCGGCGGGCCCGGACCGCAGGAACAGCCACTGCGCCCCGATGAAGGGCCGCTTCCACTTCGCCAGCGCCGGCTGCATCGAGACCGGCTGCTTGCACGCGTACTGGACGTAGACCTCGAGGTGGTCCTGGAGGTTCTCCCCCACGCCCGGCAGGTCGGCCACCACGTCGATGCCCAGCTCACCCAGCTCGCCGGCGTTGCCGACGCCGGAGAGCTGGAGCAGCTGCGGGGTGTTGATGGCGCCGCCGCACAGGATGATCTCCTTGCCGTACACCTCGCGTGTCCCGCGGCCCTTGCGGTAGCGCACGCCCACGGCGCGCTCGCCCTCGAACAGGACCTGGGTGGCGTACGCGCGCGTCCGTACGGTGAGGTTCGGGCGGCCCATCACCGGGTGCAGGTAGGCGCGCGCCGCCGAGAGGCGGCGGCCCCGGTGCACGTTGCGGTCGAAGGCGGCGAAGCCCTCCTGCCGGTAGCCGTTGACGTCCTCCGTACGCGGGTAGCCGGCCTGCTCGGCGGCGTCGAAGAACGCCTCGAACAGGGGGTTGGTGGCCGGCCCGCGCTCCAGCACCAGGGGGCCGTCGTGCCCGTGCCACTCGTCGTCGCCGGCCAGGCAGTTCTCCAGGCGCTTGAAGTAGGGCAGACAGTGCGCGAAGTCCCAGTCCTTCATGCCGTCGTCGCCGGCCCAGCGCTCGTAGTCCAGCGGGTTACCGTGCTGGAAGATCATCCCGTTGATGCTGCTGGAGCCGCCGAGAACCTTGCCGCGCGCGTGGTAGATCCGCCGGTCGCCCATGTGCGGCTCGGGCTCGGACTCGTACTTCCAGTCATAGAACCTGCTGCCGATGGGGAAGGTCAGCGCGGCCGGCATGTGGATGAAGACGTCCCACCGGTAGTCCGGCCGGCCCGCCTCCAGCACCAGGACCCGGTGCGCGGCGTCCGCCGACAGCCGGTTGGCCAGCGCGCTGCCCGCCGAGCCTCCGCCGACGATGACGAAGTCGTACTCCTCCCGGCTCACAGCGTCTCCCCGACAGGGACCGCGGCCTCCCGCTGGGTGTGCGGAAGCGTCCACGAGCGGCGGACCAGCAGCATGATCCCGCCGATGACGACGATCAGTGCGCTCGTCAGCAGGGCGCCCCACTGGTAGTACCAGTGGTCGGTGCCGTAGACGGCGCCGCGCGGCCAGAAGAGGTTGATGATCATGCCGATGCCGTAGAGCACCGCGAACGCGTTCACGACGACGCCGAAGCGGCCCATCTTGAAGAAGGGTCCGTGGCCCGTTCCGGGCCACTGCCCGCGCAGGCGCCGCAGCAGCATCGGGGCGGTGACCAGCAGGTACGGGATGTAGAACAGGATGATCGCGGTCGAGGTGAGGACGAAGAACGCCCGCTGGTTGCCGATGTTGATCAGCAGCACCACGACGGTGAGCAGGCCCGTGATCAGGGCGGGCACGACGGGGGTCTTCGAGCGCGGCGAGACCCTGGCGATGGCCTCGCCGAAGGGCAGCCGGCCGTCGCGGGCCATCGCGAAGATCATCCGGATCGCGGCGGTCTGGACGGCGAGGCAGCAGACGGTGATCGCGATCGCCGAGCAGATGAGGAAGATGTCGCCGAGCGTGTTGCCGAGCGTGGACTTGAGCAGGTACGGCATGCCGGAGACGCTGAGCTCCTTGGCGTGGATGTTCCCCACCGCCATCATGCCGACCAGCATCAGCAGGCCGCCGACCACGAAGGCCGCGGTGATCGCGCGGATGATCGCGCGAGGGGCGTGCTTGCGGGGCTCACGCGTCTCCTCCGCGAGCGAGCCCGCGGTGTCGAAACCGTAGAAGACATAGGCGCTCATCAGCGAGGCGACCAGGAACGCGCCGAGGTAGCCGAGAGAGTGGCCAGAACCCGTGCCGGCAGTCTGGAACACCACCTGCGGGCCGCGGCGGATGTGGATCGCCAGGGCGATGATCAGGAGGATGATTCCGCCGAGCTCGACCGCGACACCGAAGTTGTTGATCTTCGCCATCACCTTGACGCCGACCATGTTGATGATCGTGGTGAAGACGACGAGCCCGAGACCCAGGATGATCGCGTTCTCGGCGCCGCCGGGCGTCGACGTCGCGCCGATGTCGTCCTTACCCCCGACGATCTGGAAGCCCGACCAGACCTGCGGAAGGATGATCTGGTACGCCACGGCGACCGCGGCGGCGGTCACGACCGCACCGATGATCATGATCCAGCCGGCGAACCACGAGGTCACCGGCCGCGCGATCTGCTTGGACCACTGGTAGACCGACCCTGCGAGCGGATACTGGCCGGCCATCTCGGCGAAGCAGAGCGCCACCGCGAGCTGCCCGACGAACACCAGCGGCCAGGTCCAGATGAACGCGGGTCCGCCGGAGCCGAAGCCGAAGAAGAACAGCTGGAAGACCCCGGTCATGATCGAGATGTAGCTGAACCCGGAGGCGAAGCTGGAGAACGACCCGAGGGAGCGTTCCAACTGCTGTTTGTAGCCGAACTCGGCGAGGTCGGCGATATCGGCACTGCCGTCGATCTGTGGTTGGGGATTCACGGGGAGTGATTCGCCATGGACTGCCATGGCAGCTCCTTTGTTCGGTCAACGCCGCTCAGCCGGAGAACCAGCGCATCGGCTGGGGAGCGGCGTTGTGGTAGATGTGCTTCTTTTCCTGGTATTCGTCGAGCCCGGAGGGCCCCAGCTCACGGCCGACTCCCGATTTGCCGAAGCCGCCCCATTCGGCCTGCGGGAGATAGGGGTGAAAGTCGTTGATCCACACGGTGCCGTGCCGCAGCGCCGCCGCGACCCGCTCCGCCCGGCCCGCGTCCGCCGTCCAGACCGCGCCGGCCAGGCCGTAGTCGGTGTCGTTGGCGATACGTACCGCCTCTTCCTCGGTGCCGAACCGCTCCACGGTCACGACCGGCCCGAACACCTCCTCGCGTACGACCGCCATGTCGCGGGTGCAGTCCGCGAGCACGGTCGGGCGCAGGAAGAACCCGTCGGCGAGCGCCGGCTCCGGCGGGCGCATGCCGCCCGCGAGCAGCGTCGCTCCGTCGGCGATGGCCCGCTCGATGTGGGCCTCGACCTTGGCGCGGTGCTCGGCCGAGACCAGGGGCCCGCACTCAGAATCCGGGTCCAGTCCGCTGCCGAGCCGGATCCGGTCCGCACGCGCGGCCAGTTCGGCGACGAACCGGTCGTGGAGCTCCTCCTGCACGATCAGCCGTGAGCCGGCCGAGCAGACCTGCCCTGAGTGCAGGAACGCGCCGGTGAGCGCGTAGTCGACCGCGGTATCGAAGTCGGTGTCGGCGAACACCACGTTGGGGTTCTTGCCGCCCAGCTCGAGCGCCACCCGCCGTACGCCCTTGGCGGCGGCCGCCATGATCTCCTGGCCGGTGGCGAGGCCGCCGGTGAACGAGATCAGGTCGACGCCCGGATGGGCCACCATGGCCCGCCCCACGACGTCGCCGCGGCCGAGCAGGAGGTTGACGACGCCCGGTGGGACCCCGGCCTCCTCGACCAGCTCGACGAGTGCCACCGTGGTGAGCGGGGTGAGCTCGCTGGGCTTGATCAGCGTCGTGTTGCCGGCCACCAGCGCGGGGGCGAGCTTCCACGACATCTGCAGCAGCGGATAGTTCCACGGCGCGATCAGCGCGCAGACGCCCACGGGTTCGTGCACGATCCTGCTGATGACGTTCGGCAGGCCGGCGTCCACGACGCGGCCGGCGTGGGTGCCCGCGAGCCCGGCGTAGTAGCGGAAGACCGCGGTGACG
This sequence comes from Actinoallomurus bryophytorum, assembly GCF_006716425.1. Lineage (NCBI taxonomy): Bacteria > Bacillati > Actinomycetota > Actinomycetes > Streptosporangiales > Thermomonosporaceae > Actinoallomurus > Actinoallomurus bryophytorum. Next base: position 4,764,291 of record NZ_VFOZ01000001.1, on the reverse strand, counting down.
TCGTCGACGTCGGCCTGGCCCTCCTTGAGGGTCTTACCGGTGTCGAGGCTCTCGGCCCGAGCGATCGTCTCCCGGTCCCGTTGCAGCAGGTCCGCGATGCGCGAGAGCGTACGGCCACGCTCGACGGCGGGCGTCTGCGGCCAGGGGCCGGACACGAAGGCGGAGCGGGCGGCGGCCACGGCGCGGTCGACGTCATCGGCGGTGGCTTCGGCGACGGTGTCCAGCACGCTCGCGTCGAAGGGATTGAGGGTCGGCGACGTCGTGTAAGACGAGGAAGCCGTCCACATCCCATCGATGTAGAGGTCCTTGATGCCAGTTTCCTCTCCGTTTACCCCGTCGCTCCCCTTGCGTACGTTTGTACACAAGTCGCGTGACCAGTGTCAATGCGCGACCTGCGACGTTATGAGAGCGAGAAGTAGCTGAGGGAGACTCTGGTTCATGTCGACGCGCGGGCATTTCGGCAGGCGGGGCCGCGGCCCGACCGACCCCGACCGGCGGGAGCGGATCGCGAACGCCGCGATCGCGGTCGTGGCCGAACGCGGGATCGAGGGCGTCACCCACCGCGCGGTGGCCGCGGCGGCCGGCGTGCCCCTGGGTTCCACCACCTACCACTTCGCCACACTCGACGACCTGCTGGTCGTCGCACTGCACACGGCCGCCGACCACAACATCGCCCGGCTGCGCGAGTGGGAACGCGGCCTGCGCCCGGACGCCGACCTCGCCGTCGCCCTGGCCGACCTGGTGGTGCGCGGGCTCACCGAGGAGCGTGCCCAGACCGTCGTGGAGTACGAGCTGTACGTCGCGGCGCTGCACCGGCCGTCCCTGCGGCGAGCGAGCGTGGGGTGGGACGACGCCTTGGTGGAGCTGTTCGCCTCCCGCACGGACGACGTCACCGGGCAGCTGCTCGCGGCGACCTTCTGCGGCCTGCTGATGCAGGCCCTGCTGGCCGACCCCCCGCCCGCGCATGAGGGGGTGGAGGCGATCTTCCGCCGAGCACTCCGGGGCCCGACGCCGGAATCGCTCTAGATACCGCTCGTGGTACAGCCGGAACCGCCCGGCGGCCGTGCCGTCACCTCGGTACCGCGGCGAAGCCCTCGATCTCGACGGTCAGCTCGGGCGTGGCGAGCGAGTCGACCACCATGAGCGAGTGGGCGGGCCAGTCGCCGCCGGGGTACCAGGCCGCGAAGACCTCCTCGCGCGCGGCGCGGCAGCCCGCGAGGTGCTCGCGCGCCGAGACCATGGTCACCAGCTTCACGAGGTTCTCCGGACCGGCGCCGAGCGAGTTGAGGAGCACACCGATGTTGGCGAACGCCTGACGCGTCTGCGACTCCCCGTCCGTACCGGCCAGTGTGCCGTCCTCGAGTACACCGACCTGACCGGCGATGAAGATCAGCTCATGGTCGGGCGGCGCCGCGGCCAGGTGGCTGTACTGCCCGATCGGTGCGGCCAGACCGTCCGGACTCCAGCGACGAATCATCTCTCCAAAATGGCACACCCTGACCGGGCCCACGCATCCGGCACCATGTCAGCCGAGGCGGATGTAGCCGGCGAACCGGCCGGTCGTCCCCTCGCGCCGGTAGGAGTACAGCTCGGGCGTCTCCATCGTGCAGCGCCCGTCGTGGCGGACGTCCTCGACGCCCTCGGCGGCGAGTTGCGCGGCGATGCCGGCGCGTACGTCCAGGGCGGGTGTGCCCTGCCGGGTCGTGGACCGCGACTCCGGCAGCACCGCCGAGACCTCGTCGCGCAGCTCCGCGGAGACCTCGTAACAGAGCCCGCAGGCGTTCGGCCCGACCAGGGCCGTCATCCGCGCGGGGTCCGCGCCGTGCCCGGCCATCGCGCGTACGAGCGCGGGCACCACGCCAAGGGTGGTGCCGACCCGCCCGGAGTGCGCGGCGCCGACCAGACCGGCCTCCGCGTCGGCGACCAGCACCGGGGCACAGTCCGCGACCAGCACGCAGAGAGCCAGATCGGGAATGTCGGTGAACACCGCGTCCAGCTCCGGCGGCGTCTCGCCGAAGGGCTCGGTCACGTACGCGACGTCGGCGCTGTGCACCTGCCGCATGTAGACGACGCGCCCGGGGGCCACGCCGAACTCCAGCGCCGTCTTGTCGCGGTTCTCGCGTACCGCCGCGGGGTCGTCGCCCACCGCCCCGCCGAGGTTGCGGCTGTCGTACGGTGCGTCGCTGACGCCACCGTGCCGATCGCTGATGACCATGTGAACTCGACCGGCCGGCTTCATCACAAGACTCCTCACCCCGATACGTCGCCGCAGAGATTACCAAGCGGCTCAGCCACGGCCGCGGCCTCCGTGGCGGCCTCGGTGCCCGTCGTCCTGCGCCACGTGGACGGCCGGGGAGCCGCCCTGGCAGTCGACCGTCACGGCGAACTCCTCCTCCGCGGACTCGAAGGTGAGCGAGGAGGAGGTCGCCGGGCCGCGATCGAAGCCGTCCGTGTGGAACCCCTGGGCCGGGGTGGCCGCGAGGATCGTCACTTTCCCGCCTTCGCAGCGGGCCGTCACCGTGCCGCCGCCGCGGGCGGCCAGGTTGCGGGTCACGCCCGCGGCCGTGGACGCGGCCGGCGAGGGAACGGGGGCCGAGGGGGTACGCGTGACACCGGCCCGGCTCAGGGCGCGGTGCACCGCGTCGTCGTCCAGCGGGCGCACGTTCTTGCCGGTGATCCCGTCCTCGAGGACGTCGATCGCGGCGATCCCCGCGGTGGTGGCGGCGCCTCCGACCACGAGCCAGCTGACGATGCCGAGAATGACGCGCCGGTTCATTCCGCCATCATGACCTCTCGACCTCTAAGACGGGGTTAAGGCGCTAATAAGGCGCGTCCGGCCACAAGCGGGGTCGTACCGGTACCGGTTACCGTGCACATGTGCCCCAGGTGCTCATCGTCGAGGACGACAACCAGATCCGCACCTCACTGGTGCGGGCGCTCAGCGAACAGGGCCATGCGGTCTCGTCCGCGCACACCGCGATGAGCGGGCTGCGGCAGGCCGTCGAGGACCGCCCGCATGTCGTGGTGCTGGACCTCGGACTGCCCGACCTGGACGGACGCGAGGTCCTGCGCATGCTGCGAGCGGTCAGCCGCGTACCCGTGATCGTGGCGACCGCGCGCGACGACGAGGAGGAGATCGTCCGCGTGCTCGACGCCGGCGCCGACGACTACCTCATCAAGCCGTTCGGCGCGGCCCAGCTGGAGGCCCGCATCCGTGCGGTGCTGCGGCGCGCCACCGAGCAGGAGACCAGTCCCTCGATCACGATCGGCGGGCTGACCGTCTCGCCGCGGGCGCGCGAGGCGGTCCTCGACGGCGTCACGCTGGACCTCAGCCCGAAGGAGTTCGACCTGCTGCACCATCTCGCCGCACGGCACGGCGAGGTGGTCACCAAACGGGACCTGCTCACCGAGGTGTGGCGCGTGCCGTACGGCGGAGCGGACAAGACGGTCGACGTCCACCTGTCCTGGCTGCGCCGCAAGCTGGGCGAGACGGCGCAGCAGCCGCGCTACCTGCACACCGTACGTGGCGTGGGCGTCAAGCTCGTCGTCCCCGGCCCGTGAGACCGCGATGAGACGCCGGCTCACCCTGCTCGTCGCGGCGACGACCTCCCTGGTCGTCGTCGCCTTCCTGGTGCCCTTGGCCCTGCTGGTGCGGATGGTCGCCGTCGACCGGGCGGTCGGCGTGGCCACGCTGGAGGTCGAGTCGCTCTCGTCCCTGGTGACGACGGCGGACCGGAGCTCCCTCGCCCTGACGCTCGAATCTGCCGGCGCGAACGGCGGTCCGCCGATCACGGTCTTCTTCCCGGACGGCAGCACGGTGGGCGCGTCCGCACGCCGGTCGGCCGCGGTCGACCTGGCCGCGCAGGGCAACAGCGTCACGGCGCGCGTCCCCGGTGGACGGGAGATCCTCGTCGCCGTCCAGGGCACGCCGGGAGGCACCGCGGTCGTACGGACGTACGTGCCGGACAGCGAGCTCGGGCGCGGCGTCAGGCGTGCCTGGCTGATCCTCGGGCTCCTCGGGGTCGTGCTGCTCGGGCTCGGCCTGCTGGTCGCCGACCGGCTCGCCCGCTCTCTGGTCCGCTCGACGCGCGACCTGGCTGCGGTGTCCCACCAGCTCGCCGCGGGACGGCTCGACGCGCGGGCCGGGCCGGGCGGCACGCCGGAGCTGGGCGAGGTCGGGGCCGCGCTCAACCACCTCGCCGGCCGCATCGAGGAGCTGCTCGCCCAGGAACGCGAGACCGCGGCCGACCTCTCCCACCGGCTGCGTACCCCGCTGACCGCGCTCCGCCTCGAACTCGAGTCGCTGCACGACCCCGAGGAGGCCGCGCGCGCGGAGGCGTCGGTGGAGAGCCTCGAACGCGCGGTCAGCCAGATCATCGCCGACACGCGCCGCCCCGCGCGTACCGAGGCGGGGCGGTGCGACGCCGCGGAGGTGGTCGCGGACCGGGTGAGGTTCTGGGCCGTACTGGCCGAGGACCAGGACCGCCAGCTCACCGCGCCGGCCGCCGGCGGGCCGCCGCTGCCGGTCTCCCTCTCCTCCGACGACCTCGCGACCTGCGTCGACGCCCTGCTCGGGAACGTCTTCGCGCACACGCCCGAGGGCACCGGGTTCGCGGTGGGCCTCGAACCACGTCCCGGCGGCGGTGCCCGGCTGACCGTCTCCGACGACGGCCCGGGGTTCGCCACCTCCGACCCGCTGGAACGCGGCGTGAGCGGGGCGGGCTCCAGCGGGCTCGGCCTGGACATCGTCCGCCGCACCGCGGAGTCCTCAGGCGGCTCGTTGTCCGTGGGCGGCTCGGCGTCCGGCGGCGCCCTCGTCACGCTCGATCTCGCGGGGGCTCAGGCCGGCTGACGAGGCCGGGCACCTCGGGCCGCGAGGGCGTGCTCGACCGCGGCGACCACGCCGCCCGGGACGGCGGATCGCGCGGCGGCCGGCAGGCCGTCGACGGTCGCCACGAGACGCGCGAGAGGGCGGGCGGATCCGACCTGCCCGATCAGGGGACCGAGGAGTTCCGCGGTCGCTTCCGCGTCGTGCCACGCGCCGGCCTTCAGCTGTGCGTGGAGGAGAACGCACAGGTAGAGGAAGCGATCCCGGGCCGCGTGGTCCGGTGCGGCCGCGAGGGCGCGCTGCACGGGATCGATCGCCGCCCTCCAGTCGCCGAGACCGCCGAGCATCGCCCCGGTGGCGTGGTCGAACCCGCGCTCGGAGATCCACCATGACCACGCCGGGTCGCGGGCGCCGGTCCCCTCGTGGAACAGGCCGACCGCCGTGTCCATCGCCTTGAGCGCCATGGACCGCAGGCCCATCTGGGCGTAGGCCCGTGCCATCCTGAGCCGGAACATCGCGCCGAGCCGGGGCGTGAGGCCACCCCGATCCAGGACCGGCCGTACGAGCTCCAGTGAGCGCTGGGGACGCCGCAGGTAGGTGGCCTGCAGGCTCAGGTTGTGGATGACGAAGAGTTCCATCGACCGGTCCCCGGCAAGCCGCGCTAACTCGAGGGCCTCACGGTTGCGGGCCAGGGACGCGGAATGGCGATTCGCGTCGCACAGCAGCCAGCCGGTGAGTTCGGCCAGCTCGGCCACTGCCGCTCGCAGGTCGCGGCCGGCTCTCCGGTCGTGGGCGCCCGGCATCAGCATGGCCTCGGCGTCTGGAGAGCCCGCGTCGCGAGAACCGACGTCCGGTCGCCACCGGAGGCCACATCGAGGCCGACCAGCCGCCGCACCGACTCGCCGATGGCCACGACCTCGTCCGTGCCGGCCAGCACGTCCGTACCGAACCGGGCGGACTCCCCAGGAAGTAAGAGGCTGATCGTTCGACCGTACGCCGCCGATCGCCCGCCGGTCGAGAGCCTGCGGACCCGGACCACTCCTAGAGGGCGAGGCCGACGGCGGTGGCCTGGAGCAGGCGGGTCAGGCGTGGTTCGAAGTCGAGTGCGACGTGCCCCCAGCGGGGATTCTGGGCGTAGAGCTCGGCGAGGGTGGGCGTGGGGTGGGAAAGCTGCCAGAGATTCGCCGTCAGCCCCAGCGCGACGGTGAGGAGTCCCTGCACCTGGGCGGTGGTCATCGTGCCGGCGGCGGTCAGGGCGTCGACGATGGTGTCGTAAGCGGCGAAGGAACTGGTCTTGAAGCGCCGGGCGCGCTCGATGCCGACCTCGCCTTCGAGGCTGAGCGGTACATGGGTGAGCAGGTCGCAGAACAGCGGCTGCGCGGCGAGGGTGGTGGCGACGGCGGCGGCGATCTGACCCGGGGCGAGGTCGCGGACGTCGGCGAGGTGGGCGGTGAGGAGGTCACGCCACTGGTTCCAGCCGCGTTCGGCCAGTTCGAGCAGGAGTTCTTCCTTGCTGTCGAAGTAGCGGCGGACGGCGGAGGGGTGCAGGCCGGCGGCCTCGGTGACGGCCGAGAGAGTGATGTGGCGGACCCCGCCGCGGTCGGCGGCCAGGGCACGAGCGGCGTCGAGGAGGTCTTCGGCGCGGCGGAGTTTGGCCTCCTGTGAGCGGGCCCGGCTGTGCATCTTCCCACCTTAACGCTAGCAGGATGCGTTAAGCGGCCGGACACGTTAACGTAGAGATAACGCAATTCGATTGCGTTGAGCGCTCGCGGCCGTACCGGGGGCGCGGCCGACGATGAACGGAGCCCGTCCCCATGCCGAAGGTATTCCTGGTCACCGGTTCCTCCCGTGGCCTGGGCCGCGAGATCGTCACTGCGGCCCTGGCCGCCGGACACCGGGTGATGGCCACCGCCCGCGACCCGCGAGCCCTGGACGATCTGGTCGCCACCCACGGCGACCGGATCCGCGCCGCCCGGCTCGACGTGACCGACCCCGGTGCCGCCGAGCAGGTCGTCCGTGAGACCGTCGACGCGTTCGGGCGCCTGGACGTCGTGGTCAACAACGCGGGCCAGGGCGACCGCGCCTCCCTGGAGGACACCACCCTGGAGGCGTTCCGCCGCCAGATCGACACCAACTTCTACGGCACCGTCCACCTCAGCCGGGCCGCCCTGCCCGTCCTGCGCCGGCAGGGCGGAGGCCACATCATCCAGATCTCCTCCGTCGGCGGCCGGATCGCCAGCCCGGCATGACCGCGTACCAATCCGCCAAATGGGCCGTCGGCGGCTTCTCCGAGGTCCTCGCCACCGAGGTCGCACCCCTCGGCATCAAGGTCACCGTCCTGGAACCCGGCGGCATGCGCACCGACTGGGCCGGATCGTCCATGCACACCCCGCCCGTCAGCGGCCCGTACCAGGCCACCGTCGGGGCCGCCGCGGAAGCCATGCGCGACTTCGCCCAAGAGGCCAACGGCGACCCCGCCAAGGTCGCCCAGGTCGTCCTCACCGTCGCCGGCCTCGACGAACGCCCGCTGCGCCTGCTGCTGGGCACTGACGCCTACGCCTATGGACGCGCGGCCTGGTCCCGGCGCCTGGAGGAGGACGAAAGGTGGGAGCACCTGAGCATCTCCACCGACCACGACCAGGCGGAGGGCGACGGCGCACGGTGGCTCGGCGAGCGTGACGCCGGCCGGGTTTCTTAGCCGGGCCTTAGGGATCTCGCAGCGCGGCACTATCGTCCTTCGGGCGAGTCTCTCCTCATGCGGTCCCCACGGGACGGGGGCCGAATGCGAGGAGGGTTTCGAATGCGCAAGAAGGCAGCCATCACCACGGGCGTGGCAGCCGCCGTTCTCAGCGGTGGACTGGCGCTCGCGTTGAACGGGGGCGGCACGGCCTCGGCCGCAGGAACCACGGCCGGCACCAGCGCCGTCTCTCAGGTACGGCCGACCAGCAGCCCCACGGTGACGAAGATCAGCCGTTCGGAGGCGGAGCAGATCGCGCTCACGGCGGTCCCCGGGGGCCGGGTCACCTCCGCCGAGCTCGAGAGCGAGCACGGGGCTCCGGTCTGGTCGGTGCACGTCACCAAGGGCGGCGTACGGCACGACCTGGACATCAACGCCTACACCGGCAAGGTCATCAGCGACCGGGACGACCACGCCCGGCCCGCCGCGCCCGAGCGCCGTCACGACCGGGCGCGCGAGGCGGAACACCGGCACGGCGAGGCCGAACCCCGCGACGACCACGCCCGTGAGGCCGAGCACCGGCACGGCGAGGCCGAGCCGGGCGACGACCACGGACGGCACGGCGAGGCCGAGGACCACCACGGCGGCGATGACGGCCACCGCGGACGCGGCCGCTGACGGACACCCCCGGTGAAGGGCCCGCCGCCCCCGCGGCGGGCCCTTCGCACGACGGCCACGCGGCGCCGACCGCCCTCGGGGCGATATCGGCGCCCGTGGCCGTTGTGGCATTAAAGAGCGAGTAATCATCTGCGCCCGTATTTCCCGGCCGACGCGATCACCCTGGGGCCACGGGTATGCCTCCCGGTGCCCAGCCCCAGGAAGTGTCCGCCGCCGGGCGGCCCGACGGCCAGGAGCGCAGTTGAATGTCCCATCACGGTAGCGACGGACCGCCCGAGCGTACGGTCGGCGGTGCCGGTCGCGTCACGCTGATCCTGCTGGTCGTCGTGGTCATCGTGGGCGGTGTGCCACTACGGGCCGGCGCGACGCTGGTCACCGATGGCAGCGGGAACGGAAACGGCCGGAACAACAGGAACTCGATCACCGTCAACAGCCCGGAGTACAACCACGGCATCCAGCACATCACGAACACCAACGCCAGCGGGATCACCAACACCCAGGCATCCTTCTGCAAGAAGAAGTTCCGGCATTGCCGGATCAGCCAGCGTCTCAACGTCTTCGGGCCCTGAGGCCCGGCCTTTGGCCAGATCGGCCGCTTTGGCCGCGCGTCATGACAACGGCGCGGTAATAATCTCCTCCCGGATCGGCGCGGTCACGATCAAGGTCTCTGCGCGGGGTAGCCCCTCCAACGGACTGGGCAATCCCCGACGCACAAAGGCCATGAGGAATGATCCATCATCTTGTCGCCGCTTCCGCGCTGACGGGCAATGCGCTGTTCTCCGCGCACACGACGAACGCCACGAAGTACCCGAAGGCGGCACGAAGGCCGGCGGCGATGGCTCGCGACGGGAGCCATCACCACGACGGCAACGGCCATCACAACCGGAACATCATCTCGGTGCGTAGTCCCACCCACAACCGCGGCTACCAGCACACGAACAACAGCAACGCCGGCGGGACGAACCCCGTGCAGAACGCGCTCTGCCGCCATGTCACCGTCTGCACGATCACCCAGAAGGTCAACATCATCCAGCCGACGCCGCCCGCGTCGGCTCCCGCCACGCCCGTCCAGGCCCTGCTGGAGCCGGTCGTGCCGCAGCGGATGGCCGAGCCCGAGATCCAGACCATCCCGCGTCCGGCCGAGCGTCACGTGCGCGGGCCTTTCATGTACATGGGCGCGGATGGATTCGTCCTGATGGCACCCGGCTCGACCGCACCCGCCACTTTCGGGTCATCGGCGGGCGGCGGGTTCCATATCCCGCTGGGCTTCTTCGGCTGATCGGGGAAGAGAAAAGACGGGGCAACAAACGGCCCGAAGAGATGAAATCGGCGATGCGCGTACGGTCACCGGGTAAGTAGAGGAACGCACTCGATATCCGCGCGGACCGATCCACACCGACCAATCCGCGCGGGCTGATCCGCACGGGCCACCGCCGGGGCGCCCGCCGTTCTCGCGCCGAAAGGAACCACTAATGGCAGGGATCGGGAACGGCGGGCTCCTCCTGGTCCTCACCCTGGGCACCTGCCTCGTCGCGTCGCCGCGGGCGTACGCCGACACCAACCACAACGGGAACGGCACGTACAACCACAACGCGTTCTCCATCCGCAGCCCGACCCGCAACGGCGGCGTCCAGGCCATCTCGAACGCCAATGCCGGCGGCCGGAGCTCCAGCCGCAACGCGCTGTGCAGGAGGACGCACTTCTGCCATATCCACCAGAGCGGCGCTTACGGCCCCTGACCGGCCGTGTCCTGTCCTTCGAAGGTGTAGACCACGCCGCCGTCCCTGCGCTCGGGCACCACCGGGACCGCTCGGCCGGTGCGCCAGGACAGGTCGGCGGCGGTGGCCAGGTCGAAGGCGGCGAGCGCGTCCAGGCCGGTGACCGCCGGAGCGGTGTCGTCGCGGACGCAGCGGGCGAAGGCCTCCATCTCCTCGGCGTACGCCAGTGGGTAGCGATCCTCGAAGTCACGGTTGAGGCCATAGGTGGACGCGCCCGGTGTCAGCCACTCGTAGTGCCGGCGCTGCGGCCGGTCGATCCGCGTCGTGGCCAGCTCCCCCATTACCTCGGTCGAGCATTCGTAGCCGTAGCCGGCCGCCCGGCTGTTGTCGATCACGCCCAGCGCCCCGCTCTCGAACCGCAGCACGACGAGGGCGGTGTCGATGTCGCCGATCGCGCGGATCGCCGGGTCCGCGAGTGCCGACCCGTACGAGCTGACCTCGACGATCTCGCCGACCATCCAGCGTGCGGTGTCGAGGTCGTGGATGGTGACGTCCACGAAGAACCCGCCGGAGCCGGCCAGGAACTCCACCGGCGGCGGCTTCATGTCGCGCAGCGACGTACGGAACAGGTACGGCTCGCCCATCTCGCCCGCGTGGATACGCCCGGTCGCCGCCACCCAGTCGGGGTCGTACCGCCGATGGAAGCCGACCTGGAACTTCACGCCGGTCGTCCTGACGGTCTCGACCGTCCGTACGGTCGCCGGCCGGTCGAGGGCGATCGGCTTCTCGCAGAAGACGTGCTTGCCGGCCCGTGCCGCGCCGATCACCAGGTCGCTGTGAGTGGCGGTGGGGGTGGCGACGGCGACCGCCTGAACGGTGTCATCGCCGAACACCTCGTCGAGGTCGGTCGTCCACGGCACCTCCAGCTCGGCGCCCACCGCGGCGGCCTGACGGGGGTCGGCGTCGGCCACGACCGCGAGCTCGGCCGACCGGCAGCGCGCCGCGAGGTTTCCGGCGTGGATCCGGCCCATCCGGCCCAGGCCGACCAGGGCGACTCGCACCTTCGTTCTCATCGGGCTCCTCGTGTCGGGGGGTACCCGTACAGGCTGCCACCCCGAAGGTGCCGCGCCCGGTCAGGACGACGGTGCGAGCTGGAGGCTGAGGCAGAAGCAGGCTCCTCCGCGGTCGCCGGGCTCGTAGTGGGCCTCGCCGCCGTTGGCGCGGGCCAGGCTCCGGACGATCCAGAGCCCGAGCCCCGACCCCTCGGTCTGCCGCTTGACGCCGGTCTCGCGGGTGAAGCGGTCGAACAGGTGCGGGACGAAGTCCTCCGGGACGCCGGTCCCGCTGTCCTGCACCCGGACCTCGATCCAGCCCTCCTCCTCGGCCACGCGTACCTCGATCGGCGGACGGCCGTACGCGAAGGCGTTCTCCAGGCAGTTGACGAGCATCTCGGACAGCTCGTCGCGGTTCACGTGCGCGCTCAGGGCGGGGGCGCACGAGACGCACACCTCACCGGACCTGTCGCCGAACTCCGCCAGCCGTTCGAGGGTGAGCTCGAGGACGGGTACACGCTGCAGGGGCGCCCGTGCGAGGTCGACGTCGATCCTGGAGGCGGTGAGAAGCTTGGACACCATGGCCTGCAGGCAGGTCGTACGGTCGGCGATCCGGTCGATGACGTCGGTCCGCTCTTCCGCCGTCAGCGTGCCTCCGGGGTCGCGCAGTGCCTCGGTGAGCGCGCTGATCGTCGCCAGCGGGTTGCGCAGCTCGTGGGCCACCACCGCGGCGGTCGTGTGCTGGCGTTCCAGCGCCTGCTGGAGGTCCTGTTCGGCGCGCCTGCGCCGCGTGACGTCGCGGAGCGCCGCCACGTGGAGACGCTGGCCCTCCAGAATCGTGCTGGTCACGCGCATCTCGACGATCCGCTTGCCGCCATCGGGCAGCATCAGCTCCACCTCGGTCGCGCCGCCGGCGACGATCGGGTAGCCGAACTGGGTGCCGAGGAGCACCTCCGCGTGACGGCCGAACAACTCCTCCGCGGCGGGGTTGCAGACCTGGATCCGGCCCTCGGCGTCGACCGCGACGATTCCGTCGGCGGAGGCCGAGATGATCGCCTGCTCCGCGTCGGCCCGCAGCGAAAGCATGGTCCCCGCCTCTTCGCGGCCTGTCCGTGTGGTCTCCATTGATCGATCCCTATGTCCCGATGCCACTGTCGGAAGCGGCGCTTTCCGGCTCGGCGGGCCAGGGCGGATGTTCGGTGAGCGCGGCGCTCCCGGACAGCACGTGGGCGACCCTGGGCAGCGGATCGCCGATGTGCATTCCAGCACCGTCGACGGTGACCTGCCTGATGGCATGGTCCTGACTGCTTCCCCGTACCTGGAGCACGGCGATCGCGCGCTGGATGTCACCGGTGCGCTCGACGTAGCGGAGCATGATCATCACGTCCGTGACCCTGGCCATCTCGACCGGGCTCGCCTGCGACCCGCCCGGCGCGGCCGAACCGAGCGGCGACGTCGTGATGAGCGTGGTGATCTCGCGCTCGCGGAACACCGCCGTCAGCGCGATGACAAAATCGATCAACGACCGTGCCGAGACGACGCGTTCCAGCGAGGAGAGTGTGTCGATCACGACACGGGTCGGCGCGAAGTCCGTGACGGCCTGCCTGAGCCGCAGGAAGTGGTCCTCGACCGAGGCCGCCTCCGGATAGTCGGCGATCACTCGCAGCCGTCCCGCCGCCTCCATCGCGTCGAGGTCGAGGCCCAGGCTGCCGGCGTCGCGGACGAGCTGACCACGGGTTTCGTCGAAGGTGCGGAACAGGCACCGGCCGCCGTCGGCCATCGCGGCGTTCGCGAACTGCAGCGCGGCCAGCGTCTTGCCCACCCCGGTGGGGCCGGTGAGCAGCGCGATCGCGTCACGGAACAGGCCGCCGCCGACCATGCGGTCCAGCTCGGGATTGCCGGTGGAGACCCGGGTGTGCGAGGCGCGTTCCAGCCCGCCGGTGATGCCGAGAGGGATGACGACGAAGCCCTCCCGTGTGTCGATCGTGAACAGCCACTCGCCGGTGCGGTGCGGGATGCCGCGGAACTTGACGATCTCGACGGTCCGGCGGCGCCGCTCGTCGCGCAGCACGTTGCGGAGCACGATGACGTTGTCCAGCACGAACTCCTCGACGGAGTACCGCGAGAGCCCGTCGTACTCCTCGAGCCGTTCGGAGGTGAGCAGCAGCGTGACGTCGAGCGACTTGAGAGCGGCGACGATGCGTACCAGCTCGTGCCGGATGAGACCCGGGTCGTGAAAGCGGCTGAAGATCGAGCCGAAGGAGTCGAAACTGACCCGGCGCGCCTCGCTCCGGCGCACCGCGTGCTCGATGCGGGCCATCAGCGCGCCGAAGTCGTACGCGCCGACGGTATGCACGTCCACGCCGATGTCGGCCGAGGCGTCGACGAAGACCCACAGGCCGTCCGCCTCCCACTTCTCGATGTCGAAGCCGAGGGAGATCGCGTTCCGGCGGATCGCGCCGGCGGTCTCCTCCGCGGTCACGAAGACGCCGGCCTGGCCGAAGCCCAGGATGCCGCGGGCGAGGAACTCGATCGCGAAGAGTGTCTTGCCGCTGCCCGTCGTGCCGGTCACGAGCGTCGGACGGCCCGCGGGGAGCCCGCCCAGGGCGATGTCGTCGAAGCCGCTGATGCCGGTGGGCAGCCGCTGCACGGGCCCGCCGCGGGACATCACGGCCTCCTTTCCGACAGCACGTCCTCGCGGTCGGGCAGGCCGAGTACGGCCGCGGCCCGGCCATGGTCGGACAGATCGCCGATCACCCTCAGCTGGGGCAGGGGTTCGAGCCGTACGACGGTGGGGGTGGCCAGGATCCGCGCCTGCTCCGTCAGGTCCGGCCGCTCGAGGGCGTCGATGACCTCGATCGCGTGCCGGTTCGGAAGACGGGACTCGCAAAGGAAGCGCAGGTTGGCGACGGCCGCCTCGGATCTGGCGGTCCGCCCGGCAACGTAAAGCCTGAACGCGAAATCCGTCATAAGTGGGGTCCGCTTTCGACGTTTCTCCCTCGTAACGACCGGCCGCCCCCATATCAAGGCAGTTGTCTGGGTACGTTCGGAGATGTCCTGTTTCTCGCCCTACCCACACCATCAGGTTCGGACACTCGTCCTGACCAGCGGCCACAGGGGCGCACTTGGAGGCTGCTCAGCCATGGGCCAAGCACAGGTCGGGGACCGGCATGCCCCAACACGCGTACTGCTGGTGGAGGATCAGCGGACGCTGGCCGAGGCTCTCGTGATCGCCATCGACGCCCAGCCAGACATGGAGTGCGTGGGCGCGGCGGAGTCGGCCGAGGAGGCACTTGTCATCGCGGGCGCGCGGCGCCCGGACGTCGTGGTGATGGACATCCACCTGCCGGGGGCCGACGGGATCGCCGGAACCCGGCGGATCAAGGCGGTCCGCCCCGAAGCCCGCGTCTTCATCCTGACCGCCGATGCCACCCCGGAACTCTTCGCCGACGCCGTCGCGGCCGGTGCGGCGGGCTTCCTGTCGAAGGGCGGGCCGTTCCCCGACGTCCTCGCGGCGATCCGTACGTCACCGGGGGGACGGGTCATGATGGCGGCCGACACGTTCGCGGCCCTGGTGGCCGAGGTCCGTGGTGGCAGCTCCGGTCAGGCCGGCGACCGGCAGGACTGGACCTGCCTGACCGGCCGGGAGAAGGAGGTCCTCGCGCTGATGAACGAGAGTCTGGGCGCGCAGGCGATCGCCGAGCGCCTCGGCGTGAGCCCGCACACGGCGCACAGCCACATCAAGCGGGTCATGGCCAAGCTCAGAGCGCACACCCGCCGCGAGGCGATCGCGGTCGCCACCCGTAAGGGCCTGCTCCCCGGCCGGGGATAGACGCCCCTTCGATCTCGTGGCAGCGGCCGGAGGCCGGGCCATCGGCCCGGCCTCCCTCGTCGCCTTCGCGGATCCGCCCAAGCCCGGGGGCCCTACTCGGCGTCGAGCGCGAAGGAGCCGAACTCCAGGCCTCCGGACCGCTCGTAGGTGTGGACGGTGACGCCGGCTCCGGTCGTCCTCGTGTCGACGTGGCGCAGGGCGGCCGGTACGGTCCCGGATCCGAAGAGACGCTTGCCGCGGCCCAGCAGCACGGGATAGACGAAGATCCGGTATTCGTCCACGAGGTCGTTCTCGATCAACGTCTGGATGAGGCCGGCGCTCCCGTGGACCTGCAGGTCGCGGCCCGGCCTGCTCTTCAGCTCGGTGATCTCCTTGACGATGTCGCCCTTGAGCAGCGTCGTGCCGGCCCAGTCCGCGCTGTCCAGGGTCGTGGTCGCGACGTACTTGGGCAGGCTGTTGAGCTTCGAGGCGACCGGGTCGTCCTCGCCGGTCACGTGGGGCCAGTACGCCTCGAAGATCTGGTAGGTCCTCCGCCCCAGCAGGAACGCGTCCACCGTGTCGAACCAGGCCGTGACGTAGCGGTTCATGTCCTCGTCGGCGAACGGCACGAGCCAGCCGCCCAGGTCGAAACCGTCGCTCGGGTCCTCTTCCGGACCGCCGGGGCCCTGCATGACTCCGTCGAGGGACAGGAAGGTCGTCACGGTCAGCTTCATCGGTGCTCCTCAGCCAGGGGGCAGGCCCGTCCTGCCAGTCGGCCGGCCCCATCGGCTTACGTACCGGGTGATCTCCCGGTCCGTGCCCTCGAGGTCGACGTGCCCCAACCTTCACACCGACAAACTTTTTTGTCAAGACCTTCTTAGTTGTCGGATACGGCGCCGCAGGGGAAAGCTCCGGGCGTTCTCCCCCGTGTCGTACGCCGCCGCCGGGGGCTAGCGTGGAGGGCGCGACGCGGGCTGGGCGCCCGGCCACCCCGCCGACGGGCTCAGGGCGGTCCATGGGCTGTCACGGGAGGCGCTGGCGAGGCGGCCGCTCATCGTCCTGCTGGCCGCGAACGTCATCTCCCTCACCGGCAACGTGCTCTCGACGCCGGCCGTGCCGTGGTTCGTCCTGATGACGACGGGCAGCCCGGCGCGCGCGGGACTGGCGGCCTTCGCCTCGACTCTGCCGGTCGTCATCTCCGCGACCTTCGCCGGCACGCTGATCGACCGGCTGGGCCTGCGGCGTTAGAGCGTGCTGTCCGACCTGGGCAGCGGGCTGATCGTGCTCGTGATCCCGGTCCTGCACCTCACCACGGGGCTCTCGTACGAGTTACTCCTGGCGCTGTTGTTCGTCCGGTGGCTGCTGGCCACGCCCGGCGAGACGGCACGCGAGGCCCTGATCCCCGACCTCGCCGGGCGCGCGCGCTTCACCATGGAGCGGGGCCACCGCCGCGTACGACGGCGCCTACCGGGGCGCCAAGATGGTCGGGGCGCCCTCGCGGGAGTGCTCATCGTCTGGCTGGGCCCCAGCAACCTCCTGCTCATCGACGGATCGACCTTCCTGGTGTCGGCGGCCCTGATCCGCTTCGGCGTTCCCCGCCGGGATGCCGTTCGGCGGTCTGCTCGCCGGCGCCGGCACCGAGCTGTCGGGGCTGTCCGTCACGCTCGTCGTGTTCGCGGGCGTCTACCTGCTCGCGTCCGTCCCGCCGTTCACCGGCCAGGCCTGGCGCGGGCCGGGTCGCCGGACCGGGGGCGGTTTCGGGCGAATGGCGCCCCGGCCCGCTCACGTACGGCGCCGGTTCCCTCGCCGTCGCCGGCCGGGTCCGTGGTGACGCTCACGGCCCCGGATCGCCGGGTTCCGGGCGCTCGGCACCGTTCGCGGGCCGTGACGCGTCACGGGCGGCGGCCTCCTCGAGAAGGTCGCAGGCGATCTTCAGCAGCCGGTCCACGTCCACGACGGGCTTCTGCAGGTACTCATTCGCCCCGCCGGCAAGGGCCTTCTCCCGCTCTCCGGGGATGGCCTTGGCGCTGAGGACGACGATCGGCAGGTCGGCGTACCGGCGGATACCGCGGATGGTCCTGATGGCCTCGTAGCCGTCCATCACCGGCATCATGATGTCCATCAGGACCAGGGAGACATCGGGGGTGCGCTGCAGGATCTCGATCCCCTCCTGACCGTTCAGCGCGTAGATGACCGGCAGGCCGACCCGGCCCAGGAGCCGGGTCAGCGCGATGACGATACGGATGTCGTCGTCGACGATGAGGATCCTGCCCGACAGCATCCGGGCGGCGCGTTCGGCGTTCCACTCGCGCAGGTGCGTCGTGATCGCCGGCGAGTCGTCCTGCCCCTGGTCGTGGTTCCAGCGCATCGCGTCCTCGGGTGCCGCGAGGGCGGCCCGCTCGGGCTCTCCCGCCGGGGCGAGCAGGTCCGGCTCCGCCGCCGGACCGTGACCCGGGTGGACGACCGGGACGTACAGGGTGAAGGCACTGCCCGCACCCGGTTCGCTCCGCACGGCGATACGGCCGCCGAGCAGGGTGGCGAGCTCCCGGCTGACCGACAGGCCCAGCCCCGTGCCGCCGTACTTGTGGCTGCCGGCTCCGTGTGCCTGTTCGAAGGCCTCGAAGATCGTGCCGAGCTTCTCGCCCGGGATGCCGATCCCGGTGTCCTCGACCGTGAACGCGATGATGTCGCCCAGCTCGTACGGCATGCAGTGGAGGTCGGCGGGGCGCTCGACGCGCAGCGTGACCCGGCCCTCCGGGGTGAACTTGATCGCGTTGGACAGCAGGTTGCGCAGGATCTGCTGGAGCCGCTGCTCGTCGGAGAACAGCTCGCCCGGCGCGTCCTCGGCCACCTGGACCTCGAAGTCGAGGCCGCGGTCGACGGCCATCGGACGGGACGTGGCGTTCACGTAGTCGAGCAGCGTCACCAGGGCCAGCTTCTTCGGCCGGATGTCGAGACGGCCCGCCTCCACCTTCGACAGGTCGAGGATGTCGTTGATCAGTTGGAGCAGGTCGGACCCGGACCGGTGAATGCTGGTCGCGAAGGTCACCTCCTCTTCGGAGAGGTTCTCCTGGGCGTTGTCGGCCAGCAGCCGCGCGTAGATCAGCATCGAGCTGAGCGGTGTGCGCAGCTCGTGCGACATGTTCGCGAGGAACTCGGACTTGTACTGGGAGGAGGAGGCCAGCAGGGCCGCCTTCTCCGCGAGCTCCTCGTTGGAGCGCTGGAGCTCGGCCTGCTGTCTCTGCAGCTCGTCCGACCTTTCCTGTAGCTGGGTCGCGAGGCCCTGGGACTCGCCCAGCAGCACCTCGGTACGCGCGTTGGCGATGATGGTGTTGAGCGCGACCCCGATGGTGTTGACGAACTGGTCGAAGAAGGCCAGGTGCACGTCGGAGAAGCGGGAGAACGAGGCCAGCTCGATGATGCCGAGCAGCTTGTCCTCGTACAGGATCGGGATGATGACGATGCTGGCCGGAGCGGCGTCTCCCAGTCCGGAGCCGATCCTGACGTAGTCCGCCGGGATGTCCTCCAGGAGCAGCCGCCTCTTCTCCAGGGCGACCTGCCAGACGAGGCCCTGGGCCAGCACTCCGGTGCTCTCGGTGGTCGCGCCCTGCAGGCCGTACCCGGCGATGAGCGCGAGCCCCCGCGCATGGCCGACCGGCCGTCCGGTCCAGTCGCCGTCGGCCTCGGTGTCGGCGAGGAAGAACGCGCCGTACTGCGCGTTCACCAGCGGCGTGAGCTCGCGCAGGATCAGGTCGGCGACCTCGACCAGGTCACGGTGGCCCTGCATCAGACCGGCGAGACGGGTCAGGTTGGATTCGAGCCAGTCCTTCGCGCGGGTGGTCTCGCGGAGGTTGGAGACCATGAGGTTGATGTTGTCCTTCAGCTCCGAGACCTCACCGTGCGTCTCGACCGTGATGTGGCGGGACATGTCGCCCTGTGCCACCGCCGAGGTCACCTCGGCGATCGCGCGGACCTGCGTGGTGAGGTTGCGGGCCAGCTCGTTGACGTTGGTGGTCAGCCGCTTCCACGTGCCGTGCACGCCCTCGACCCGGGCCTGACCGCCCAGCCGGCCCTCGCTGCCGACCTCGCGGGCGACGCGCGTGACCTCCGAGGAGAACGACGAGAGCGTGTCGACCATCGTGTTGATGGTCGTCTTGAGTTCGAGGATCTCGCCGCGGGCGTCGACGTCGATCTTCTTGCCCAGATCGCCCTGCGCGACGGCCGTCGCGACCTGGGCGATGTTACGGACCTGCGAGGTCAGGTTGTCCGCCATGAAGTTCACGTTGTCCGTCAGGTCCTTCCAGACCCCCGACACCCCGCGCACCTGGGCCCGGCCGCCGAGATCGCCCTCCGTACCGACCTCCCGCGCCACGCGCGTGACCTCGTCCGCGAAGCCCGACAGCTGGTCGACCATCGTGTTGACCGTGGTCTTGAGCTGCAGGATCTCTCCCTGCGCGTCAACGGTGATCTTCTTGGACAGATCACCGTTCGCCACCGAGGTGGTGACCTGCGCGATGTTGCGCACCTGCGACGTCAGGTTCGAGGCCATGAAGTTCACGTTGTCGGTCAGGTCCTTCCAGACCCCCGAGACCCCGCGCACCTGCGCCTGGCCGCCGAGGTTGCCCTCGGTGCCGACCTCGCGGGCGACGCGCGTGACCTCACCGGCGAACGCCGAGAGCTGGTCGACCATCGTGTTGATCGTGGTCTTGAGTTCGAGGATCTCGCCGCGGGCGTCGACGTCGATCTTCTTGCCCAGATCGCCCTGCGCCACCGCGGTCGCGACCTGGGCGATGTTACGGACCTGCGAGGTCAGGTTGTCCGCCATGAAGTTCACGTTGTCCGTCAGGTCCTTCCAGACCCCCGACACCCCGCGCACCTGGGCCCGGCCGCCGAGATCGCCCTCCGTGCCGACCTCGCGGGCGACACGTGTCACCTCACCGGCGAACGCCGAGAGCTGGTCGACCATCGTGTTGACCGTGGTCTTGAGCTGCAGGATCTCCCCCTGGGCGTCAACGGTGATCTTCTTGGACAGATCACCGTTCGCCACCGAGGTGGTGACCTGCGCGATGTTGCGCACCTGCGACGTCAGGTTCGAGGCCATGAAGTTCACGTTGTCGGTCAGGTCCTTCCAGACCCCCGACACGCCCCGCACCTGGGCCCGGCCGCCGAGCCGTCCCTCCGTACCCACCTCTCCGGCCACGCGCGTGACCTCACCGGCGAACGCCGACAACTGGTCCACCATCGTGTTGACGGTCAGCTTGAGCTCAAGCAGCTCACCGGTCGCCTCGACGGTCACCGACCGGGTCAGGTCGCCGCTGGCCACCGCCTTGGTCACCACGGCGATGTCGCGCACCTGGGCGGTGAGGCGGTCGGCCATGGTGTTGACCGCCTCGGTCACGTCGCACCAGGTGCCCGTCAGGCCGCGCACCCTGGCGCGCCCGCCCAGGCGTCCCTCGGTGCCGACCTCGCGGGCGAGCCGGGTCACCTCGCCGGTGAACATCGACAGCTGGTCGACCATCTGGTTGATCCGCTGTGCCAGCCGCCGCAGGTCACCGCGCATCGGGTGGTTGCCGTCATTGAGGTCCATGCGCTGGGTGAGGTCACCGTCGGCGACCGCGTCAAGGACCCGCTTGGCGTTCGCCGCGGGTACCACCAGCGCCTCGATCAGGGTGTTCGCCGACTCCACGCCCGCGGTCCAGCATCCATGGCCGGGGCCCGTCGACAACCGCTCGTCCATCCGTCCGTGCCGGGCGACCTCGTGGGCCACCCGGCTCAGTTCGCTCGCGAAGTGTTCGTTACCGTCCGCGATCTGGTTGAACGCGCGGGCGAGATCGGCCGCGATGCCCTCGTTCCCGGCGGGCAGCCGTACCCGGAAGTCGCCGTCGCGAAGGGCCGGCATCGCCGCGAGCAGCGGCCGCAGTTCGCTGACGTGGACCCACCCCTCACCGGGTGGATGCGTCACATCCTTGACAGTCGTCACGCCCACGCAGAAGTCCCCCTAATGGCGAGCAGACGTAGCCCGTTCGCCACTACGTCGGTCGGGTGTCGCCCTGACGACCTCGGGCTTACGTACCGCGCGCCGTCTCCAGAAATGGGACGCGCTCACGCGGTTCACGCCGGATCGCGAGCCGGAACGCCGGACGGGAAAGGTGGTAGAGGAGCGAGGGCATCGGCGGTGGCCCGCGACCGCCGTCCGGCGGGCGGAGTTGGACGAACCGCTCTATCCGTGCCCTTCGACAGAAGGACGTGTCCAGGGCGCTGGGCCCGGGAGATGAAGCCGTGGTGAGCCGTGCCCTGAGGCCGGCTACGTCGCTTTCGACGACGATTCCCCCCGTCGCCGCACAGGGACGAGATTAGAGGACAAGCCAATATATGGCGAGTACATCGTTACACTTTGCCTGGTTTTTGCTGATCATCTATACAATGCGTGATTACTAGCCTGATTAATCGTCAGACATCTAAATATGCCTTCTTTTCGGGTCTTTTCGTGTGCGTGTCACACACGAGGACCCCGGGCCGCAGCAGCGGCGTTTCCGCTGGTGGTCGCGGGTGTCGAGTATCATTGACCTGGCGATGGCAGGACACAGGCTGCCCGAGGTCGGGCGCGAGAGTAACGGTCCGGTTTCCCCTCGGGGGCGCGTGATCGTGGCCGACGATGACGTATTGCTCCGCGAGGGCGTGGCGAGTCTCCTGACCCGCGAGGGCTTCGACGTGGTGGGACAGGCCGGTGACGGCACCCGGCTGCTCGAACTCGTCCGCGAGCACGTTCCCGACCTGGCCATCGTGGACGTGCGCATGCCCCCGACCGGCACGACCGAAGGGCTGCAGACGGCGTCGGAGATCCGCAAGGAGTTCCCCTCGATCGCCATCCTGGTGCTGTCCGCCTACGTCGAGGTCGAGCACGCCCTGGAGCTGCTGTCCAGCGGCAACCGCATCGGCTACCTGCTCAAGACGCGGGTCACCGACGTGGCCGAGCTCATCGACGCCCTCGACCGGATCTCCAAGGGCGGTTCGGTCATCGACCCGTTCTTGGTGCAGCGGCTCTTCGCGGCCCACCGGCGCGGTGACCCCCTGGCCAAGCTGAGCGCCCGCGAACGCGAGGTCCTCGCGCTGATGGCGGAGGGCCGGTCCAACGCCGGCATCGTCCACAAGCTGTGGATCACGGAGCCGACGGTGGAGAAACACGTCCACAGCATCCTGACCAAGCTGTGCCTCCCGGAGACGACCGCGGACCATCGTCGCGTCCTCGCGGTCCTCGCCTTTCTCAATGCCCGGTAGAAATGACCGCGCACCGCGCCGTGGGTCAGCGCGGCGGGGGCGAGCCTGCCGTGGTCAGCAGGGCATCGGCGGCCGATCGGGCGTGGCGGAGGGGTGCGCGGTCGTTCAGCAGGGTGCTCTGCGCCAGCGCGCCGTCGAAGAGGATCGCGAGCCGGTCCGCCAGAGTGCCGGGATCGCTGACGCCGGCCTCGCGGGCGGTCTCCCGTATCAGCTCGCGGAAGGCGCGTTTGTGCTCGGCGGCCAGCCGTCTCGCCGGGTGGCCGGGGTCGGCGATCTCGGCGGCGGCGTTGGCGTACGGGCAGCCGCGGAACGGGCCCTGGCCTGCCTCCCCCAGGTCGTCGAACAGGCCCAGCAGCCGGTCGCGCGGGGCCAGGTCCGTACGCGTCAGCACCTCTTCTCGCGGCAGGAGCCGCTCCTCCTCGAATCGCCGCAGGTACGCCGCGACCAGCTCGTCCTTGCCTTCGAAGTGCTGGTAGAGAGTGCGCTTGGAGACGTGCGCGACCTCGGTCAGTTCCCCGATGCCGGTGGCGTTGATGCCCTGTTCGTAGAACAGCCGCGTCGCCGTCTCGAGGATTCGGCCCCGAGCCCCGCGGCCCCCGCGGCTCTGCCGGACCGGCGCTGAAGGTGTGGTCACACCCACTATGGTACCGATCGTTTTACTTCGCCGCGAACTCCTGTTAGCTTCGAGGTACAACGATCGGTTTACCTTCCGTGGAGGAAGCATGCGTTACACGACTTTCGGCCGCCGGACCGGACTGCGCGTCTCGGAGTACGCGCTGGGTGCCGGCAACTTCGGCACCGGCTGGGGCACCGGGACCGAGCGCCCGGAGGCCCAGAAGGTCTTCGACCGGTTCGCCGAGGCGGGCGGGACCTTCATCGACACCTCCGACGGCTACCAGGTCGGCCAGTCCGAGGAGATGCTGAGTGGGTTCCTCGCCGCCGACCGCGACCACTTCGTGCTGGCCACCAAGTACTCCAACGGCACCTGGACGCACGACGGGAAGCCGGACATCTCCCGGCTCGGAAACAGCCGCAAGGCCATGATCGCCTCGGTCGAGGCGAGCCTGCGGCGCCTGAACACCGACTACATCGATCTCTACTGGGCGCACTTCCCGGATGAGATCACGCCGACCGAGGAGATCGCGGGCGCCTTCGACGACCTCGTACGCTCCGGCAAGATCCTCCACTGGGGCCTGTCGAACTTCCCCGCCTGGCGGGTGTCGCGCGCCGCGACGCTGGCCGACCTCAGGGGCTGGTCACCGACCGCCGGCATCCAGCTCGAGTACAGCCTGGTCGAGCGGACCGCGGACCGGGAGCTGTTCCCGATGGCCGAGTCGCTCGGTCTCGGCGCCGCCCTCTGGTCGCCGCTCGGCGGCGGGCTGCTGACCGGCAAGTACCGGAAGAGCGACGCGGGACGGCTGTCCGAGTGGGGCCGCCTGGTTCACACCGAGACCAGCGCGCAGAAGACCGCGACCGTCGACGCCGTACTGGAGATCGCCGCCGAGATCGGTGCGGCACCGGCCCAGGTCGCGGTCGCCTGGCTGCGCGAGCGCGCGGCCCGCGCCGCGACGACCCTCGTGACGATCATCGGTCCGCGTGACACCCGGCAGCTCGACGACTACCTCGGCGCCCTCGACGTCGAGCTCACCGACGCGCAGTTCACCCGGCTCGACGAGGTCAGCGCCGTGCCGCTCGGCATGCCGCACGACGTCGTCGCCGCGCAGCGGAACATCCTCCTGGGCGGCGACGCGAGCCGGGTCATCCGGCCCGCGATCCCGGTCAGCTGAGGCGGCGCCGCTGGGCGGCGTCGGCCGTCAGCACGGTGTCGAGCAGGCCGGGAAAGAGCGCGTCGAGGTCCTCGCGGCGCACGACGCTCATCTTGGCCGTCCCCCGGTAGACCTGCCGGATCAGGCCGGCCTCGCGGAGCACGCGGTAGTGGTGGGTCGAGGTCGACTTGGTGACAGCGAGGTCAAGGGCCGAGCACGCCGCCTCCTCGCCGTCCGCCAGGCCCGCGAGGAAACGCACGACCTGAAGGCGTACGGGATCGGAGAGCGCGTGGAGCACGGCCTCGAGCCGGATCTCCGCGCGTACGGGGTGGTCGAGAGTCCGGGCGGTCGCGGTCGGCACGGGCGGATCCCTTCGGAGCTGGTTCCGCCATTGTACGACGGTCTTCGTAGTTTGATACATTACGTACTACGACGTGTTTCGTACTAAGACGCCGAGACGAACGGAGTACGGCCGTGAGTGCGTTGTTCGAGCCCCTGAAGCTGCGAAACCTGACCCTTCCCAACCGGGTCTGGATGTCACCGATGTGCCAGTACTCCGCCGCCGACGAGGGACCGGACACGGGGGTCGCCGGCGACTGGCACCTCGCGCACCAGGCCGCCCGCGCGGTGGGCGGTGCCGGTCTGATCATCACCGAGGCCACCGCGGTCAACGCCGAGGGCCGGATCAGCCCCGCCGACCTCGGCCTCTGGAACGACCGTCAGCAGCAGGGGCTCGCCCGCATCGCCGCGTTCCTGCGCGGCCACGGCGCGGTGCCCGGCATCCAGCTCGCCCACGCGGGACGCAAGGCGTCCACCGAACGCCCCTGGCGCGGCGGGCGGTCCATCCATCCGGACGACCCGTACGGCTGGCGGCCGGTCGCGCCGAGCCCGGTCGCGTTCCGCGACGGCGACCCGGTACCGGCCGAGCTGAGCCGCGACCAGATCCACGGCATCGCCGCCGACTTCGCCGCGGCCGCCCGGCGGGCCCTGGACGCGGGCTTCCAGGTGGTCGAGATCCACGGCGCGCACGGCTACCTGATCCATGAGTTCGTCTCCCCGCACACCAACCACCGCACCGATGAGTACGGCGGCTCGTTCGAGAACCGGATCAGGTTCGCGCTCGAGGTGGTCGACGCCGTACGTGCGGTCTGGCCGGCCGGGCTTCCGGTGTTCTACCGCGCGTCCGCGACGGACTGGCTGAGCGAGAACCCGGGCGACGACCGCGAAGGCTGGACCACGGCCGACACCGTGCGCCTGGCCAAGGAGCTGCTGGCCCACGGCGTCGACCTGCTCGACACCTCCAGCGGGGGAATCGCGCCCGGAGCGGTCATCACCACCGGACCCGGCTACCAGGTGCCGTTCGCGGCACTGGCCAAGGCCGAGACCGACCTGCACGTCGCGGCGGTCGGGGAGATCACCGAGCCCCGGCAGGCCGAGGAGATCATCACCTCCGGGCAGGCCGACGCGGTGTTGCTGGCCCGCGAGCTGCTGCGCGACCCGTACTGGCCGAACCGCGCCGCGCGTGAGCTCGGCGCCGAGCCGACCTGGCCGGACCAGTACGCGCGCGCCGTCTGAGCCACGGCGAGGACCCTCACCCGGCCGGGCCCGGGTCGGGCCGGACGATCGGTGGTATACGTGGCGCATGGCATGGGGCATCGGCGACGTTCCGCAACCCGGCAGCCGGCCCGCCGCACGACCGCTGCTGTACCTCGACATCGACGGCGTGCTGAATCCTCTCGCGCCAACGGCCCCCGGCGGCTTCGTCGAGCACCGCGCCGACGTGCTCACCTTCAGGGTCTCCTCCGCCCACGGCGACTGGCTGAAGGAGCTGGCGGAGCACTACGACCTCGTCTGGGCCACGACCTGGGAGCGTCTCGCCAACGAGCATCTCGGTCCGCTGCTCGGCCTGCCGGACCTGCCGGTCGTGGAGTTCTCCGCCTACCGCCGGCGACGTGGCGATCCGCGGTTCCCGATCATGCAGCTCTTCGAGACGCGCAAGTGGGCGCCGATCCTCCGCCACGCCGACGGCCGCCCGTTCGCCTGGATCGACGATGTCATCCCCTCGCGGATCAGGCGTCAGGCGTGGCCCTACCGGGGGATCCTGCTCGTTCCGGTGGACCCCGGCGCCGGGCTCACCCGCCGTCACGTGGACCGGCTGCTCTCCTGGCCACGGGCGGTCAGCGCAGCTCGGCGGCGGTGACGAGGCGAAGCTGGGCGTCCACCCAGGCTCCGGCCATCGACTCGGGGTCACCGGTCCGGCAGGCGGCCAGGAAGGCGGTGAGCAGCGCCGCCGAGGTGGCCAGTCCCACTCCGCGCAGCCCGGCGGCGGCCTCCTCGACCCTCGCGTGCACCCCCGGGGTGGCGTGGCGCAGGCCGCGATGGGCGATCTCGGCGAGTGTCGTCAGGGCGGTGTCCAGGGCCGCGCCGAGCCGGTCCGGACGGCGGCCGGCGTAGGCGTACAGGTCCGTACCCCCGTCTCCCGGTGCCAGGTCGGGAACGGTGACGCCGTCCGTGGTGAGGACCGCGACCGGGTCGATCACGAGGGTTCCCCGGTCGCGGCGCAGGGCGCCGCTGACGAAGCGCGGCTCGCCGCGGTCGCCGCCCAGCGCGGCGGCCAGCGCGTCCAGGGCGCCAGGGCACTCGCTCCGGTACTCCGCCGACACGGTCGCGGTGCCGCCGGCCGGATCGACGACGAGAGCCTCCAGGCGCTGGTCGCCCGGATCGTAGCCAAGGGCGCGTACCTCCGAGATCCGTACGACCCGGACGAACTCGGCTTCGACCCGCGCCCGGATCAGCCGGGGCGGCAGGTCCGCCAGCGCGCGTCCGGCGGCGGCGAGGTCCTCGACCACGACCGAGGCGGGCAGGCTCTGCCAGGACGTTCCCACCGGGGTGACCGTCGTCTTGGCGATCCGGCCCGCGGCGATGTGCACGACACGGCTGGCGCTGCGGGAGGCGGACTCGGAGACCAGGTTGCCGGTGGCCAGCGCCCCCAGCGTCGTCCTCGCCACCCGGCGTCCGGCCAGCTCGTGGCCGGTCGCCCCCCGGTCCCGCTCCGCGTCCCAGCGCCGCCGGAGTACGAGGACGGTGCCGTCTCCGGCATGCGTGAAGAACACGTCCGCGACGCGGTCGTCCAGGGTGCCGCCGATCCGGCAGCCGAGCCCGACGAGCCGGATCCGGCTCAAGGGCGTCCGCCCCGGCACATCGGCGCCCAGGACCTGGGAACGTGACCCACCACCGGCCACCGCCCGCTGCCTCGCGTGCAGCTCGGTCAGCAGCGTCGCGTAGCGCGTCGCCTCGTACCGGGCGCCACGGTCCGCGTACGCCGACAGCTGGCCGGCGAGGTCGTCCAGCGCCCCGGCGGCCCAGTGCAGGCCCTGGCCGGCGACGTTCTCACTCATCCGGCGCAGTGCGGCGCCGAGCACCGGCCCGGCGTGCATCGCGCCGGCGAACAGCAGCTCGGTGGCGAGCTCCACGGCGGGCTCGATGCCGGTCCGCTCCGCCGAACCGGGGGACGGCCCGCCCACGTCGAGGCGGAGCTCCCGGTCGGTCAGTCCTCGCTCGTCGGCCGCGCGGAACGCCCACACGGCCAGCGCGATCGCCTCTCCCCGGTCCGGGCCGGTGGCGTCGGTGTGGGCGTAGCCGAGCTCTCCCGGCACCAGGAAGCGGACCGTGCAGGCCGGCAGGTCCACGCGCGGCGGAGAGCCCCGATCGAGGTGCGCCGGATACCCGGCGGCGAACCGCCGGCGCGCCGCGGTGACCGTACGCGCGCCCAGCACCTGCCGCAGCTCGTCATCGCCGATGCTCCCGGGCGACCACTCCTCCGTCGTCTCCTCGGGCCGAGCCTCCCCCTGCGTCTGACGCTGGTACGCCAGGACCAGGCCGATCCGGTGACGGCAGACGCCCGTCGCCGGGCAGGTGCAGGTGGCCGTGTCCAGCCCGGCGCCCACCGGGAACGCCGCCTCGACGTCGTCGGCGAACCGGGCGCGTACGGTGCCGTCCTCGTCGGCCGACACGAGCGGTACGACACCCGCGTCCAGCTCCTTGGCCGCGCGCTTGACCAGTCCCCGGTTGGCCAGCGCCACGAGGACGTCGGTGTCGAGGGCGAGCAGGTCGGTGCGGATCACCGGCTGAGCCGTTCCGCGACGAAGGCGGCCAGCTCGCCCGGTGTCATGGCCCCGACATGGGCGCCGGCGTCGGCGAGGCGTTGCGCCAGTGCCCGGTCGTAGGACGGGTTCGCCTCCTCGTCGAGGGCGGCGAGCCCGAGGACCTGTGTGCCCTGATCGGCGAGGCGGGCGACGGTCCGTACGAGCCGATACTCATCGCCCCCTTCGTAGAAGTCGGTGATGACGACGAGGATCGACCGGCGCGGATTCTCGATCAGGCTCGCTCCGTAGTCCACTGCCCTCGCGATGTCGGTGCCGCCGCCGAGCTGCACCTTGAGCAGGAGCTCGACAGGGTCGGCGACGTCGGCGGTCAGGTCCACCACGTTGGTGTCGAAGGCGACGAGGTGGGTCTTCAGGCCGGGCAGGCTCCACAGGCACGCGGCCGTGACGGCCGAGTGGATGACCGACCCGGCCATCGACCCCGACTGGTCGACGATCAGCACGAGCTGCCACTGGTCGAGGTGGCGCCGGACGCGGGAGACGAACCTCGGCCGCTCGATCAGGAGCCGCCGCTCCTCGGGCTGGTAATGCGCCAGGTTGGCACGGACCGTGGCGTGGAAGTCGAAGTCGCGCGCCTGACGGAACCGGCTCGGCCGCCGCGACCGGGTGCCGGAGAACGCCTGCCGCACCTCCGGGGCGAGCTTCTTCATCAGGTCGCGGACGACGGTCTCGACGATGCGGCGGGCGAGGCGCAGGACCTCGGGGTTCATCAGGTGCTTGGTGCGCAGCACGGCGCGCAGCAGCGTGGCGTTCGGCTCGATGCGGGCCAGGACCTCCGGGTCGGTGACCACCTCGTGGATCTCGTAGCGTTCGACGGCGTCCCGCTCCAGCCGCTCGATGGTCTCCTTGGGGAACAGCCGGTGGATGTCATCGAGCCAGTCGACCGTGGTCAGCACCGACGGGTCCGAGCCGGCGCTCCGGGTGCCCCCGCGCCGTACGCCACGGCGGCCCAGGTCGGGGTCGCGGCCGTAGAGCCAGTCCAGCGCCGCGTCACGCGCGGCGGCCTCGGCGCCCAGCCCGCCCGTGCACTGCTCGGCGGGCGCGCCGAGGACGAGCCGCCAGCGTTCGAGCCCCGGATCCGTCATGGGCGAAGCCCCTCCCTGGTGAGCAGCCGGCTCACCTTCTCTTCCAGCAGCTGTGCCTCGGCGATCAACAGCGGGTCCGCCGTCGTACGGAGCAGGGCGCGGGCCGATCCGGTCAGGTCACGGCGCTCCAGCAACCGCTGGGCGATCAGCTGCCGTTCGCGCGGCGGGAAGTACCCGAAGGCCTGGCGGAGCGCGGGCAGCCCGGGCAGGAACTCCGGCATCGAGGTGATGAGGTCGTCGAGCACCTCCAGCACGCCGGAGGTGCCTGCCAGCACCTCGTCTCTGGCCAGCGCGAACAGCCCGGAGAGCCAGTCGCCGAGCGTGTCCGCGCCGGCCACGCCGCGCAGGGCGCGTACCGGATCGCCGGACGCGCCGAGCGACCACCCGAACCCGAAGGCCGCACCGCGCAGGTCCGGCGGCGCCGTACGGTCGGCGCCGATGCGCGCCATCACGTCCAGCGCGACGTCCCGCCCGGTCGTGAGCACCTCGGGCGCGTGCAGCAACGCGTCCCTGGTCGCGGTGAGCGCATGGAGCCTGGCCCGGTCGGCCGGAGCGGGGCCGCCGTGGATGCCTTCGGCGAGCCACAGCAGACGGGTGACCGCGCCGTCGATGACCGTGGCGTACATCGGGCTGTTCGCGGTCCCCAGGACCCGGTCGTGCCGCCAGAGTCCGAGCACCATGGCCAGCGCCTCACCCAGCGGGCCCGGCTCGCGCGCGCCGGCGATGCCGGCCGCGATCAGTTCGGCGATCCGCTCGGGCAGATCCGTGATCCCGCACAGGGCGGCCGCGAACAGCACCCCGGCGAGCCGTCCGGGCTCGGTCCCTGCCTCGGCGATGCGTTCGGCGAGCACGGCGGCCGCGGCGTCGCGGAGGGTGCCGCCGTAGGCTCCCGCCTCGATCAGGGCGGCCACCCTCGCGTCGTGGGCGGTGAGCACCCACTGCTCGTCGAGCACCGGGTCCGCCCCGGACGACGGCCCCGACCGACGCTCGAACCCGGGCACGCCCAGCGCGACGAGCCGGTGCAGGGCATGGCTGCGGTCCAGGTCACCGGCGAGGGTGAGGTCCAGGTCGACCTCACCCTCGCGGTCGAGACCCAGGCGTAGCAGCTCCGCGTCCACGTCGTGGACGAGCGGCGGAGCGGGTGTGCCCGGATGCAGACGGCCCACCCGGTCGCCGCTCAGCGCGGCCACCATCTCCACGACGACGGGATGCGCACCGGGAGCGAGCGAGGCGCGGCGGGTCCACGGCAGCGGCTGGTCCAGGTCGTCCGAGACGAGCGCGCTGACCAGCCCGTCGAGGATGTCGGTACGGGCCGGATGCGGGTGACCGCGCAACCGGGCCAGCCCCTCCGAGAGTGTGCGCGCCGCGATCAGATCCGCGGTCGACACGCTCTGCCCGCGTCCGCGGAGCCGGGTGGCGACCGCCTCGACCAGCCCGTCGGCGGCGGCCTTGGCACCCTGCGCCCACAGCCGCTGGTAGTACTCCGGCGAGGGCATGCCCGACCGGTAGCCCGAGAAGGCGTCCAGCCGCCGGAACGAGTAGGGCACCAGATAGCTCCCGGCCACCGAACCCTCCAGCGGCCGCGGGACCTCCGGCCAGGAGGGCTCCGGCGAGTCCCCCACGGCCGGTCGCTCCGTCAGCGCGAGGATGGCGGGCCGGTGGAAGCCGCCGGTCACGACCACGACCGGCCGGTCCCCGGCGTCCGCGACCGCCGCGCGCACCCATCCGGCCATGTACTCCTCGCGTGCGGTGTCCTCCTCGCCCGCCGCGGAGTCGCCGCGTACGAGGTCGAAGTAGGTGGCCAGCCGCTCCTCCAGCCCGTCGTCCGGCTCGACCTCGACCAGGCGGTCCCACAGGGCGTCCACGTTGTCCACGGCGAACGCCCGGCACAGCCGCTCGGCCGCGTCGGCATAGCGCTGCTCCGCGTCGGCGTACCGGTTACGGCGGCCGGCGAGGGCCGGATGCCAGGCCGGCAGGTCGATGAGGCGTACCTCGGCGCCGCAGGAGCGGCCCGCCGTGATCGCGACCCATTCGGGTGAGTACTCACAGAACGGGGCCCACGACAGGTGCGAGCGGTCCTCGTCCCGGTAGTGGCTGAAGACCGCGATCGGCAGCTCGTGGCCGAGCAGCAGCTCGTCCAGCCGGTCGTTGATGTCGGCCGGCCCCTCGACCAGCACGTACGCCGGGCGCAGCGACTCTATGGTCCGGCCGACGAGCCGGGCGCACGCGGGGCTGTGGTGGCGGACCCCGATGAGATGAGCGGGCATCAGCCGGGGAGCAGGTGCCGGGCGTCGTGCAGGGCCTTCCACTGCTCGCCGCGCCTTCGCGGCGCCTGCTGTTCGAGGTAGCGGCGCAGCCGGGCAAGGTCCTCGGCGTCGTCCTTGGCCGCCGTGCCCGCCAGGCAGGCGACGATGTCGGCCGCCGTGCCCGCCTCGCCGCGCAGGAACCAGCCGCGCAGCCCGACCGCGTGCGCGACCGACACGGTCTCGGCGGTGCTCATCACGGCCGACAGCCGGTCCATGGACCCGCCGTCCGCGGTCATTCCCGCCCGCAGCTCACGGAAGGTCGCGACCAGCACCTCCAGGACGTCACGCCGTGGCGGCACGGTGACGCCCGAGCTCTCCAGCAGCCCGCGCGCCTCGGCCTCGACGAGGTCCAGCTCGGTGGCGAAGTCCGCGATGGGGAAGACCGTCTCGAAGTTGAACCTGCGCTTCAGCGCCGCGCTCATCTCGTTCACTCCGCGGTCGCGGGTGTTGGCGGTGGCGATCACGTTGAAGCCCTGGCGGGCGAAGACCATGCCGTTCGCGTCGCCGAGCTCGGGGATCGCGACCACCCGCTCGGACAGCAGCGACAGCAGCGAGTCCTGCACCTCCAGCGGGCAGCGGGTGATCTCCTCGAAGCGGACGATCTTGCCTTCTTCCATCCCGCGCAGCATCGGGGCGGGCACCAGCGACCGTGGTGACGGCCCCTCGGAGACGAGCAGCGCGTAGTTCCAGGAGTACTTGATCTGGTCCTCGGTGGTGGCCGCGCCGCCCTGGATGGTGAGCGTCGAGGTGCCGCTGACCGCGGCGGCGATGAGCTCGGACAGCAGCGACTTGGCGGTACCCGGCTCGCCGACCAGCAGCAGGCCACGGCTCGTGGCCAGGCTCACGAGCGCACGGTCGATCAGCGACGGGTCCCCGACGAACTTGCGCCGGATCCCCTGTCGTTCGTCGCCGACGATGAACCGGCGGGCCGCCTCCAGGCTGAGCCACCAGCCGGGCGGGCGGTTGCCCTTGTCCGTCTCCCGCAGCCTGGCCAGCTCGTCGGCGTACCGGATCTCGGCGGGTGGCCGCTGGAGGTTCTCTTCTGTCATTCAGATGCTCCTGGACATGGTTCAGCTGGTCAGCTCGGTCAGGTCGGCGATGACCTCGGAGGCCGCCACGGGGTCGAGGTCCCCGAAGCGGACCGGGTTCGCGTCGCGGCGCCCCCAGCCGTCCGGATGATCCGAGATCTGGATCGAATGGAGTTCGTGCTCGGGGAAGATCTCCGGGGACCCCACCGCGATGCCCGGGTCCAGGCCGATCACGACGAAGCGTCCCTCACCGGCCGCACGTGAGATCGACCCCTGTATGCCGGCGTCCTGGGGGGATTCGCGCGCCCAGCCGTGCCGCTCCAGCCCGAGCACCTTGCCCGTCGTCACGGTGACGCCTTCGAACCGCGTGAGGCGTGAACCGGCCCGCTCTTCGTCGGTCAGTACGTACACGGCCCGGCCGAGCTGCGGGAACGGCTGAAGGATCTCGTAGTCGGCGAACACCTCCGACCAGGCGTCGAGCGAGCCGGCGAGGTCGAGCGGGTGGGCCAGGCGTACCCGGGCGCCGTCGGGTGGCGCCAGCGCCCTGTCCTCGACGTCGGCGAGAGTACGGTCCTCGGCGACGCGGAACGCCGTGCCGTCACTCAGCCAGACCAGACGCCGGGCGACGTGCCAGGTCAGAGGATGACGCACGAACAGGTCGGTGAACTCGGCGACCGACCAGTCGCGCCGCTCCACCAGGGCCGTCTCCAGCCGCCGGATGAGGTCACCGGCGACCGTGCGTACGTCCTTCTTCAGGTCGGCGAACCGTTTGCGCGCCGCAGTCGCCGGCCCCGCGTCGTCACGGGCGCCGGGAGCGGGGAGGGCCTTGCGGCGCTTGCCGCCCTCATCCAGAACGTAGGGCTTGAGCTGCTCGTCGAAGCCGACCACGAAGCGGCGCGGCCCGTAGTCCAGGACCATGCTGCCGTCCTCGTCCAGCCCGAAGTCCGGAACGAGCCGGTCCGCGAGCTGCTCAGGGGTCAGCCCGAGGCCGTCGGCGACCTCCTGGATCTTCGACCGCGCCTGCTCCTTGAGGCCCTTGAACTTGATCCGCTGGGCGATCCCGTTCAGGTGCATCAGCGCGATCTCGGTGCCGATCGCGGCGAGCACGTCAAGGCCCGCGACCGCCTTCGAGTGACCGCCCTCCCCTGGCCAGGCGTGGATGACCGGCGTGAGCCGTCGCACGGTCTCGTCGTCACCGATCCACCCGAGCCCGGTGAGCGCCCAGCCGTCCTTGGCCGGCATGCCCCCGGCCTGCCACTGCAGGAACACCGCCCAGCCGAACTCCGCGAGCGAGGCGCGGTCGCAGGTCTCACGGACGGTCTCCAGACCCGCGTACTCCATGCCGGGACGGGAGATGCTCAGCATCGTGAGGATGTGGCCGGCGGCCTCCGGCGGCAGCGCCCGGGTGCGGTCGCCGAGCAGCACCTGGGGCAACCGCGACGGTTCCAGCCATGAACCCGGCTTGGGCAGCCGGGCCGGGAGGTTCTCGAGCGGGTCGGCGGCGAGCAGCGCGGCGACGACCGTCGCGGCCTCGTCGCCGTACTCGCGCGCCACCTCGATGACGGCCTGGTCGCCGTGCACCGAGGCGACGTGTCGCAGCGCCGCCTCCGCGCCCGTCCGTGGCGGGCCTACCGTCCCTACCGCGTCGGGCACCAGCAGCCGGACCGCGGCGACGCCGTGCCAGGCGAACCAGGTGGTCGCGGTCCTGCGCACGGACTTCAGCCGGGCGAGCCAGTCGGCCATCAACCGGGCCACACGGGCGTCGAAGAAGGGCAGCAACAGCACGCCGCAGACCGCCGGGTTGTCCTGGGCGGCGATGTCGAGCACCGTCGGCAGAGCGTCGAGCTCGAACCTGGCGATGACCGTCTTCATCCACACCTCGGAGCCGTAGAGGGGTGATGGCCTCCAGCCGGGGACGAGCGGGCGGAGCAGGTCCTGCGGGCCGTTGACGAAGAGGGCGACCTCCCACATGTAGTTCAACTCGCGGTCCTGGTATCGGCGGATCACGGCCGGCCAGTCATTCTCGCGCAGGTGGAAGTAGTCCGAGGCGCCGTTGGACCACTCCTCCCGGCTGCCCTCCACCCAGGTGACGGCGGCCTCGGACGGTGGTTCCAGGCCGGTGATGACGACCGGTTTCACCGCCTTGGGACGCCGCGTCCACGGCGGGGTGGCGAGGAGCGGGGGCAGTACGGCGGCGGGCGCGTCCTCCACCCGGTCCGGCTTTCCGGCGGTCCGGTCCTCGTGCAGGCGCTCGATCGCCTCCCGCACTTCCGGCGGGAGGCCGGGGAGCGCGGCCGCGGTCAGGTCCGGGTTGGCCGCCACGTGGCCGGTCAGCAGGTCCCGTACGGCCGAGGCGTTCGGCGACGTGCCGGCGCCGGCCTGGGCCAGCAGCCGCAGTGCGCGTACGGGGTAGCGCTTCATCGCCTCGAGCACGGCGGGCTGGACGTGCTTTTGGTCGAGATGGTCCACCATCAGCTGGAACGCCTCGTCCGTGGGCAGCCGGCTCAGCACGCTGACCGCCACCTTGCGCTCGTCCGCCCAGTTGAAGGCGTTGTCGAAGGCGCTGGTCAGCAGCTTCACGACGTCCATGCCGACGACCTCGATCAGCGTGGCGATGACGCCACGTGAGTACTGGCCGAAGCCGACCCCCACGTGCGCGGTGAGCGCGGCGAGCTGCTCGGCCGAACCCACGGAGCAGAACAGCATGGTCCGCAGGGCGTCGTCCTGCCGCCCTGCGGCGCAGCACTCGTCCACCCAGTCCTTCTCAGTCGGGACCAGGTAGGACACGATCACCCGCTGGGCCTGGGTCCGCCGGTGGCCGGCGAGCGCCTCGACCGCCGCACGGTAGTCCGCCTCGCCCGCGTCGGCCAGAATGTCGCGCAGCCGGTCCGCGACCGGCTGCCAGGCCCACCGCCAGAAGGCCCGCTGGCCTGCGAGGCCGGCCCGGAGCCGGCACGTGCGCAGCCGCCGGTTGCCTCCTGGGTACCACGGCTGGACCGCGACGTCGCCGAGCTCGGCCATGGCCTGGACGGCGAAGGCCAGGCCGTGCGCGGACACCCACGCGTCGGCGAAGACCGCAGGGCTGTCGACGTCGGTGTGCTCATCGCCGTCGGGCTCGCTCAGGATCAGCGCGAGCGCGGCGGCGCCGCGCGGAGTCGCACGGCCGGCGAGGTGGGCCCGTACGTCTTCGGCCAGTAGCCGGTCGCTCTCCGGGTCGTCCACCGCCTGCGCCGTACGCGCCGCGGCACGCTCGGTCCACTCTTGTACCTTCTCGGCCGCCCGGTCGTTGATCTTGACCGGAGTCCCGGGGAGGCCTCCGCGCCGGCGGCGCAGGACCCGCCGCCAGGACGACGGCATCTCGAAGGTGTGCTCATCGGGAAGTTCGATATCAGCGCTGTTCATGCTGGGAACCCGGCTCCTGGCTCGTAGGGGGTCGATGCTCAGCTGGTCAGCTCGGTCAGGTCGGCGATGACCTCGGAGGCCGTCACCGGGTCGAGGTCCCCGAACCGCACCGGGTCCTCGTCGCGCCGCCCCCAGCTGTCCGGATGGCCCGCGATCCAGATCGAGCCGAGTCGCTGCTCGGGGAACACGTCCAGGGCTCCCATCGCGATGCCCGGGTCCAGGCCGACCACGACGAAGCGTCCCTCACCGGCCGCACGTGAGATCGACCCCTGTATGCCGGCGTCCTGGGGGGATTCGCGCGCCCAGCCGTGCCGCTCCAGCCCGAGCACCTTGCCCGTCGTCACGGTGAGGTCCTCGAACCGCGTGAGGCACGAATCGGCCCGCTCTTCGTCGGTCAGTACGTACACGGCCCGGCCGAGCTGCGGGAACGGCTGAAGGATCTCGTAGTCGGCGAACACCTCCGACCAGGCGTCGAGCGAGCCGGCGAGGTCCAGCGGGTGGGCCAGGCGTACCCGGGCGCCGTCGAGTGGTTTCAGGGCGTCGTCCTCGACGCCCGCGAGAGTACGGTCCTCGGCGACGCGGAACGCCGTGCCGTCGCTCAGCCAGACCAGACGCCGGGCGACGTGCCAGGTCAGAGGATGACGCACGAACAGGTCGGTGAACTCGGCGACCGACCAGTCACGCCGCTCCACCATCGCCGTCTCCAGCCGCCGGATCACGTCACCGGCGACCGTACGTACGTCCTTCTTCAGGTCGGCGAACCGCTTGCGCGCCGCCGTCGCCGCCTCCGCGTCATCGCGCGCGCCGGGTGCCGGCAGGTCCTTGCGGCGCTTACCGCTCTCGTCCTCGACGTACGGCTTGAGCCGCTCGTCGAACCCCACGGTGAAGCGGCGCGGCCCGTAGTCCAGGACCACGCTGCCGTCCTCGTCCAGCCCGAAGTCCGGAACGAGCCGGTCCGCGAGCTGCTCACGGGTCAGCCCGAGTCCCTCGGCGACCTTCTCGATCCGCTCCCGCGCACGCTCCTGGAGCGCTTTGAACTTGATCCGCTGGGCGATCCCGTTCAGGTGCACCAGCGCGATCTCGGTGCCGATCGCGGCGAGCACGTCGAGACCCGCGACCGCCTTCGTATGACCGCCCTCGCCCGGCCAGGCGCGGATGACCGGCGTGAGCCGTCGCACGGTCTCGTCGTCACCGATCCAGCCGAGCCCGGTGAGCGCCCAGCCGTCCTTGGCGGCCATGCCGGCCATCCGCCAGCCCTCGAACACCGCCCAGCCGAACTCCGCGAGCGACGCGGGGTCGCAGGTCTCACGGACGACCGCGAGCCCCGCGTACACCTCGCCGGGCCGGGAGATGCTCAGCATGGTGAGGAGATGACCGACGGCCTCCGGCGGCAGCGCGAGGGTGCGGTCGCGGAGCAGGACCTGCGGCAGCAGGGCGGGGTCCGCCCACGCGCCGATCTTGGGCATGCGGGCCGGGACGGTGTCCAGCGGGTCGGCGGCCAGGAGTGTCCCGACCACCGCCTCCGCCTCCGCACCGTGGCTTCGCGCGGCCCGCAGGACCGTGGCGTCGTCGTGTGCGGAGGCGATGGCCCGCAGCGCTGCCTCGGCGTCCGCGCGTGCCCGGCCGGTCACGCCGACCGCGTCCGGGACCAGCAGCCTCGCCGCCTCGCCGCCGTGCCGCCCGAACCACGCGAGCGCGGTCCTGCGACCCGACTTGAGCCGGACCAGCCAGTCGGCCATGAGCCGGGCCACGCGGACGTCGACGTAGGGAAGCAGCAACGTCCCCGGATGCGTGCGATTCGTGACGGCGGCGTCGAGCACGGCGTCCAGCACCGCGAGCTCGTATCTCGCGACGATCGGCTTCATCCAGCTCTCCACGTCCCAGTCGTAGCGCGGCCTCCAGCCGGGCAGGAGCGGGCGTACGAGGTCTTCCGGACCGTGCAGGAAGAGGCCGACCTCCTCGTGGCCACGGAGCATCTCGGCTTGGGGGTCGTGGTAGCGCCGGACGGCCTCGTCCCAGTGCTCACTCCGCCAGTGCGAGTAGTGGGCCGGCGCGACGGCCCACTGCTCCTTCTCCCCTGGCGCCCACGAGACGCGGGACTCGGCCGGCGGCTCCATGCCCGTGATGACCACCGGCTTGGCGGTCCTGGCCTGACGCGCCCACGGCGGGTCGGCGAGCGGGCGGGGCAGGGACCCGGGCGAGGCCGCCTCGATCCGCACCAGCTCGGCGGTCATCCTCTCCACGGTCTCCCGTACCTCCGCGGCGAGGCCGGGAAGCGCGGCGGCGGTAACTTCGGGCTCGGCGAGCAGGTGGCCGGTCAGCAGCCGCCGGGCCGAGGCGGTGTGCTTGGACGATCCGTCGCCGGCCTGGGCGAGCAGGCGGAGCGCGCGTACCGGATAGCGCCGCATCGCCTCCAGCAGCGCGGGCTGGACGTACTTCTGGTCGACCCGGTCCAGCATGGACTGGAAGGCCTCGTCGCTCGGCACCTGGCTCAGCACGCCCAACGCCAGCTTGCGGATGTGGGCGGAGTCTTCGTCCAACGCGCCGACCAGCATGGGAGCGATGCTCGTGCCGACGCCCTCGGCCGTCGTGGCGAGGACGTCCAGCGCCCACTGGTCCCATCCGAGCCTGGCCTGCGACCCCAGCGCGGCGACCTGATCGGCGGAGCCGAGCGCGCAGAAGAGAAGAGTGCGGTCGGTGGCACTGTCGCGGCCGACCGGCGGGGTGGCGCAGCACTCGTCCACCCAGTCCTTCTCGGTCGGCAGGAGATAGGACACGACGAGCCGCTGCGCCGTACCGCGGCGGTGACCGGCAAGTGCGCCGACGACCTCCTGGTAGTCGCGTTCCCCGGCGCAGGCCAGCAGGGCGCGCAGCCGCGCGGCGGCCGGCTGCCAAGGCCAGCGCCAGCCAAGGTACTCCCCCGCCGGCCGGGACCGGAGGTAGAGAGTGTCCGGGTGGTTCCGGCCGGGGCTCCATCCGATCGTGAACTCGGCCACCTCCGCGACGGCCCGTGCCGCGAACACCAGGCCGTGCGTCTCGACCCACGCGTCGGCGAACCGCGACACCTCGATGGTGCGCTTCACCATGACCATCGCGCCGATGAGGGCGGCGCCGCGCGGGGTCTCGTCGCCGTCGAGTTGCGCCTGGGCCTCCTCGACGAGACGTGCGTCGCTGTGGGGGTCGTCGAGTATCCGGCGGAGGAGCTCGGCGAACTCGCGGATCGCGCCCGCCACCTCACGTGCCGCGTCCTTGTCGGCCTCGGCCGTCGGGCGGGGGATCCCGCCGCGTCGGGGGTGAAGGACACGGCGCCAGGAGTCCGGGAGCTCAAAGGTCTCCTCGTCCCTGGCCTGGTACGGCTTCGGTACCTCTTCCGCTTTCTCCGCGACGACCGTTTCCGTAATGGCGTTCTCGGGAGTTCCGGCGACCTCGGAGTAGCCTTTCTTCTCCTTCTCGGCGATGACACGCCGCAGATAGGACTCGGCCTTGGCGGCGGAATCAAACTCTTTGACCGTCGTCTGGCCGTTCGTTCCTATTCGCCCGTATCTACTGGTGACCGCGGTGCCGCCCAGTCCGGCTTCCCAGAACTTCTCCGATTTGCCACCGACGAATTCCCAGCGCCGCACCGTGCCTCCACAGACGTCCAGCCGATCGTGTTGCCGACACCGTAACGAACGGGTCCGACATTTCTCGTATCAGCCGTAAAAATGGCATACGTCCGTGGTCAAACGCCAAGGTCGAGGAGGACTTTGGAGGCGGCCGTACGGTCACCGGCGAGGTCGAACGCGGCCCGCGCCTCGGTCAGGGGGACGGTGTGGGTGATCACCGGTTCGACGTCCAGGCCGGCGCCGAGCAGGCCGAGCGCCGCGTCGAACTCGGTGTCGAAGCGGAACGCGCCCGCGAGGTGGAGCTCGCGGGTGATCACGGTGCTCGCCACGAGCCCGACCTCCCCCGGCGGAAGCATGCCGAGCATGACCACGGTGCCCGCGCGGCGTACGGTGCCCACGCAGTCGGCGAACGCCGACGGCGCGCCGGACGCCTCGATCGCGACGTCCACCTCATCGGGCCAGGCGGCCCGGTCGCCGGCGCGTACGGTCGACGTGGCGCCGACGCGTGCCGCCAGCGCGAGCGCCTCGTCGACGAGGTCGACCGCGATGACCTCGGCGGCACCGGCGTGCCGCAGCGCCGCGACGACCAGGCAGCCGATGGGACCGGCCCCGGTCACCAGGACCCGGCGGCCGCGCACCTCCCCGGCCCGGTGTACGGCGTGCAGAGCCACCGAAAGCGGCTCGGTGAGTGCGGCGAGGCGTAGCGGGAGTCCCGGTGGCAGGGGGCGTACCTGCCCGGCGGGGACCACGATCCGCTGGGCGAAGCCGCCCTGGACGTGCGGGACACGGGCGGCGCTGCCGAGATAACGCGTGGCGGCGCAGACGTTGCGCCGCCCGGCCCGGCACTCGCGGCACTCGTCACAGGGGGTGGCCGGATGGATCGCCACCGGGGTGCCCGGCGGCGGCGCGTGCGTGCCGTCGCCGTCCATCGCGACGCGGCCGGCCACCTCGTGGCCGAGGATCATGGGCTCGACCACGCGGAAGTCGCCCACCCTGCCGTCGTGGTAGTAGTGCAGGTCGGTCCCGCAGATCCCGCCGAAGGCGACGTCGACCGCGACCTGCCCGGGACCGGGTACGGACGAGGCGACCTCGTCCACGCGCAGGTCACCGGCTCCATGGACGACACAGGCACGCACTGGCTCACTCTCCTAGGCGTCGTACTCCAGTTTGAACTCGGCCAGGACGACGTTCAGCGAGCCGGAGGCGTTGTGGGCGACCCGGAGCCCGAGCGGGACGTCCGGGGAGACGAAGATCGCCCAAGCCTTCGCGAAGCACTGCATGCCCGGGGACGCGCGGCGGTGTTCGGTGCAGGTCGTGTCGAGCGTGCCCAGCGGGTCGCGGGCGAACTGGTCGCGCAGCTCGGTCGCCTCGTCGCCCGAGGCGACCTCCCACTGGATCATCGCGTACAGCCGGCCCCACGACTCGTGCGCGGGCCGGATCAGGGCACTTGCCGGATCGGCCGGGAAGGGGTGCGCCGTGCCGTCCCAGGTCTCGGCGTGCATGTCGTCGGCGTCGTAGGACTCCGCCGCCGCGTACGGGAACGGCACGAGGTGGTAATCCTCACCGGGGGTGACGGACAGTGGGCCGCCGTCCTTGGCCGCGTCGAACTTCAGTGAGCAGACGTGCGTCGCCATGCATCTCCTCCGTCGGCCGGGCTGCGTACGGGGTGCCACCGTACGGACATTGCCGGAGATCGACGTACATAACGCATCACTTGATCTGTTGGATCGCCCAATCGGCCCACTCCTGTCGCATGGCGTTGAAGCGCAGCCCGTACTCCAGCGCGATCCGGCCGTACACCGCCAGGTCGCCGTCCTCCCAGTCGATCGACCGCTCCAGCTCTCGCAGGTCGGCGCTCTCCTCGGCGAACAGGGTGCTCAGGTCGGCGAGGTACTCGCGCGCCCGTTCGTGGCTCACCACTCCGAGGAAGAACACCCGGAGCAGCACCTCGCTGCGGCCTTGGTGCTGCGGCTCGGTCTCGGTCAGCCAGTGGCGCAGTTCGGCGAGCCCCTCGTCGGTGAGCGCGTACTGCTTGCGGCCTCGCGGACCCTCTGCCGCGACGGCGATCAGACCGGCCTCGGCGAGCTTGTTGAGCTCGGTGTAGAGCTGGCTCTGTGTGGCGGGCCACACGTTGGCCAGTGAGGTGTTGAAGAGTTTGAGCAGGTCATAGCCGCTGGCCGACCGATCGACCAGCAGTCCGAGCAGGGCATGGCGAAGACTCATGAGAGCGATTCTACCTTCCAGTGTTGACATGTCGAAAGTGGAGCTTCTACTCTCGACATGTCAGAATAGGAATGTCACAAGGAGCCCTCCGATGATGTACGTCCGCAGCTTCCTTCCCTGGATCGTCTACGCCGTCGTGCCGTCGGGCAGCTGGCAGTGGGGAGCGCTCGCCGCCCTCGTCGTCGCGATCGCCTCGATCGTCGTGCAGACCCGGGCCGGCCGGGGCGCCGACGCGATCACCATCGAGATCGGTTCCTCGGTCTTCTTCGCGGCGCTCACGGTCATCGCCTTCGCCGACCCGGACTCGGGCCTGCACCCCTACTCCGCCGCGCTCGCCAACGGGACGCTGGCCCTCATCGCCGGGATCTCCCTGGCGATCCGCAGGCCGTTCACCCTCGGCATCGCCAAGCAGACGACGCCGCGTGAGTTCTGGGACCTGCCCGAGTTCCTCAAGATCAACATGATCATCACGTCCGTCTGGACCGCGTCGTTCGTCGTGTCCGCCGTCGCCGCGACGCTCATCGCCCACGCGGGCGGGAACGTGGCCGCGATCGTGACCGTCCAGGTCGCCGGTCTCGCCATCCCGATCGTTTTCACCAAGCTGTACGTCGCCCACGTCGAGGCCAAGGTCAAGGCCCTGTTCAGCTGACCTGCCCGCAGTCGATCGAGTCACAAGGAGCATTCGATGCCACCCGCACACCTGGCCGGGAACTACGCCCCCGTCACCGAGGAACTCACCGCGTACGACCTGCCCGTCACCGGCCGTGTCCCGGACACCCTGAACGGCTGGTACCTGCGCAACGGCCCCAACCCGCACGACGCCGCCTCCGGCCACTGGTTCTTCGGCGACGGCATGATCCACGGCGTACGTCTCGACGGGGGCCGCGCCACGTCGTACCGGAACCGGTGGGTCCGCACCAAGACCTTCACCGACGATGTCCCCCTGCGCGACGACAAGGGCAACCTCGACCTGGCCGCGGGTGTCGCCAACACCCACGTCGTACGGCACGCGGGCCGTACGCTCGCCCTGGTCGAATCCTCCTTCCCGCACGAGATGCACCTGTCCGGGTCCGGTCCCCTTCCTTCCGGAGCCTGCGACCTGGACACGGCCGGCCCGTACGACTTCGGCGGCAAGCTGACGACCGCGATGACGGCGCACCCGAAGACCTGTCCGCTCACCGGGGAGATGCACTTCTTCGGGTACGGCATCGAGGCGCCTTACCTGACCTACCACCGGGCCGACGCGAACGGTGACCTGGTCGTCAGCCGGCCCGTCGAGGTGCCCGGCCCGACGATGCTGCACGACTTCAACCTCACCGCCGGGCATGTCGTCTTCATGGACCTGCCGGTCGTCTTCGACATGGAGCTGGCCTTCGCCGGCACCATGCCGTACCGCTGGGACGACGGGTACGGCGCCCGCCTCGGCGTCCTGCGGCGCGACGACCCGTACGGGACGGTCCGGTGGTTCGACATCGACCCGTGCTATGTGTTCCACCCGCTCAACGCGCACGACGACGGCGACCGGATCGTGGTGTACGTCATGCGCTATCCGGAGCTGTGGCGACGTGACCAGAACGCCGTCAACCAGCGCCCGACGCTGTGGCGCTGGACCATCGACCTGACCACCGGGACGGTGTCGGAGGAGCAGGTCGACGACCGCGCCGCCGAGTTCCCGCGTGTCGACGACCGTCTCGTGGGCCTGGACGCCCATTACGGGCACGCCACGGCCGTCGGTACGGGCGACGACCGTGAGTCGGGCGCGCTGCTCCGCTACGACCTGCGCACGGGCGCGGTGGTCGAGCACGACTTCGGCCCCGGCAGGTTCCCCGCCGAGGCGGCCTTCGCCCCCGCCGACGACTCACCGGGCGGCGCCGGCTGGCTGGTGACGTACGTCTACGACGCCGCCACCGACCGCAGCGACCTGGTCATCCTCGACTCCGCGGACCTGAGCGCCCCGCCGGTCGCCACGGTCCATCTTCCCGGCCGCGTCCCCTACGGCTTCCACGGCAGCTGGCTCGCCGACCTCTAATCTCGCCCGGCGGTCATCCGCCGGGGCCCCGTGCGCGTCACATATATGGCGGTTTCGTTAACCCGGGCGACCGCCTCCCCCGCTCCACTCTTCCGGGCAGGGGAACAAGGACGGGGACAGTCATGCTTGGCGGAAACAGCTTGCGAGCGGCGGTCGTGGGAACGATCGCCGCTCTCGGCCTCACCACCGGAGTGGTTCCAGCGGTCGCGGCCGACACCGGGACCTGGCGCATCGCCTACGCGGGCAACCGGCCGACCGGTTATGAGGCACTGAGAGCGACGGTCGCGACCGGACCGGCGGACGCCTGGGCGTTCGGCGGGTCGCTGACGACCGACGGCCAGTGGTCCCCGGTGGCGCGCCGCTGGAACGGACGGTCGTGGACCGGAGCCACCCTGCCGGCCGGCCTCCAACGCGGGATCACGGCCGCCGACGCCACCGGGCCGGGTAACGTCTGGGCGTTCGCGGGGGGCGACGAGGCAGGCGACGCGTACGCGCTCCGCTGGAACGGTCAGCGGTGGAGCGTCGCCCAGCGATGGCCCGGCAGCGACATCCTGTCCGACGCGGCGGTGCTGAGCGCGCGTGACGTGTGGGTCTTCGGCTCTTCCCACATCGGCCCAGGAATCGGCACCTGGCACTACGACGGCCGCTCCTGGAAGCAGGTCGAGACGCCGGACGGGCAGTTGGCACGGGCGAGTGCCGTGGCGCCCGACGACATCTGGGCCATCGGCACCGATGACGTCGGCCGCGACAACGTACTCTCCCGATGGGACGGCCGGACGTGGACGCGGGTGGACGTTCCAGGTCTGCCACAGGAAGAGACCCACTTCGCGGAGTTCCACGCGATCCACGCGACGTCGCCACAGGACGTGTGGATCGTCGGTGACGAATACCGGACGAGCGGTGACGACTGGAGCTACACGCCCCTCGCGCTGCACTTCGACGGGCACTCCTGGCAGCGGCTCGATCCGCCCTCCACCGGCCAGGGCATCCTGGGCGACGTGACCTCCGACGGCCACGGCGGGGTCTGGGTCACGCCCTCGGTGGACGAGCCGTACGACGCTCCGGAGCTGCTGCACTACGCGGACGGGCAGTGGACCGA
Source organism: Actinoallomurus bryophytorum (assembly GCF_006716425.1). Classification (NCBI taxonomy): domain Bacteria; kingdom Bacillati; phylum Actinomycetota; class Actinomycetes; order Streptosporangiales; family Thermomonosporaceae; genus Actinoallomurus; species Actinoallomurus bryophytorum. Next base: position 4,719,543 of record NZ_VFOZ01000001.1, on the reverse strand, counting down.
GGTACGGCCTCAGCGCCCGGACGGAAAGGTGCTCCGGGTGAACGACGTGACCACCGTGCCGCACAGCGGCTCCACCTGGGCGGTAGGCGAGGTGTTCCCCGCCGACCGGAACACCTCCGACGGCGCCGTCTGGGTGAACGGGCCCTTGCCGCGCTGACCCACCGAGGACGGTGAGGGGCCTGGACCCCTCACCGTCCCGCCGGGGCGCTCACGCCATCGACACGAGGCGGGCGCCGCCGTCCGTTTCGATCACCGTGCCGGTGAGGTTGGGGTTCGTGGCCGCCAGGACCACCGCCTCCGCCACGTCCTCCGCGGTCGCGATGCGCCGTACCGGGAGCGCCTGGGCGGCCTGGGCGAAGTACTCCCGCCGCGCGTCCTCGGGCAGAGCGCTCCACCAGGGCGTGTCGACGAAGCCCGGCGAGACCCCGTTGACCCGTACGGGCGCGAGCTCGGCGGCGAGCGGGCGTACGAGGGCCTCGACGGCACCGTTGATCGCGGCGACACCGGCGGTGCCGGGCATGCCGGTACGGGCCGTGATGGCACTGAGCAGCGTGATCGAGCCCGTGGGCGCAAGGTAGGGCAGCACCGCCTGGACGGTGGTGAGGTGACCCCAGAACTTGGCGTCGAAGGCCCGGCGCAGCATGCCGAGATCCAGATCCGCGATGGGGCCCGGCCCCTCCCTCCCGCTCAACGCGACGACGAGCCAGTCGACCGCCCCGATCTCCGCGGCGACCGCCCCGATCGCGGAGCGGTCCCCGCCGTCGGCGCGGTGGCCGGTGATCGTGGGATCGGTGGCCGCGAGATCGGCGAGCCCTTTCTCGCCGCGTGCGGCGACGTGGACGGCCGCTCCCGCCTCGCGGAGGCGGCGTGCGGTGGCGAGCCCGATGCCGGAGGTTCCTCCGACGACCAGCGCGGTGCTGACACTCATGATCGCTCCCAATTTCGAACCGTTACGTCTCGTCTCGAATCAAGCTAGCATGGCTCCGTGAACGATCAACCGGGACGCCCAGGTCGCAAGCGCAGCGAGGAGAGCCGGCTCGCCATCATCGCGGCGGCGGTGGAGCTCACCCTCGAGGTCGGTTACGCCGGACTCACGATCGAGGGGATCGCGGCCCGCTCCGGCGCGGGGAAGCAGACGATCTACCGCTGGTGGCCGTCAAAGGCCGACGTGCTCCTGGACGCGCTGGTCGCCAAGGCGGAGCTGCACATCCCGGTGCCGGACGAGGGGACGTACGAAGCCGATCTGCGCGCGTTCCTCGGCTCCACCTTCGCGCTCGGCAGCCGGCCGCAGGTGGTCGACCTGCTCCGCGCGCTGATGGCCGAGGCGCAGATCGACTCGGAGTTCGGCGAGCGGTTCCGCGAGATGTTCCTCAGGCACCGCCGGGACGCCCTGGGGACGGTCCTCGACCAGGCACGCGTCCGCGGTGACCTCCCCGCGAGCCCGCCGCCCGAGACCGCCATCGACATCGTGTTCGGCACCCTCTGGTACCGGATACTCGCCACCCGCAGGGACGTCGACCAGCAGCTCATCGAGGAACTGATCGCCCTGCTGACCAGGAGAGACAGATGACCGACCAGCGAACGATCCTCATCACCGGAGCGACGGACGGCCTCGGCCGCGCCCTCGCCGGCCACCTGGCCTCGACCGATCCAGGTGCCACTCTCATCCTGCACGGCCGGGACCAGGGCCGGCTCGACGCCGTCGCCGACGGCATCCGGGGCGTACGGCGGCCGATCACGCTGCGCGCGGACCTGGCCGAACTCGACCAGGTGCGCCGATTGGCCGATGAGGTACGCGGCGCGACCGACCGGCTGGACGTGCTCGTGAGCAACGCGGGCATCGGCGGTGGCCTGCCCGAGGGGCGCGAGCGCGGCACGAGCCGCGACGGGTACGAGCTGCGCTTCGCCGTGAACTACCTGGCGGGGTTCCTCCTCACGCTCGAACTCCTCCCGCTGCTGCGCCGGTCGGCGCCGGCGCGGATCGTCAACGTCGCCTCCCTCGGCCAGTACCCGATCGACTTCGACGACCTCATGATCGAGAAGGGCTACAGCGGCGGCCGCGCGTACGGCCAGAGCAAGCTCGCCCAGATCATGTCGGGTTTCGAGCTGGCCGCGCGGATCCCGGCCGCCGAGGTCACGGTCAACAGCCTGCATCCCTCGACGTACATGCCGACCAAGATGGTCCTGGCGGAGCGCGGCCGCAGCATCGACACCCTCGAGGACGGCGTCGCGGCCACCGACCGGCTCGTCAGCGACGAGAGCCTGGCGGCCACCACGGGCAGGTTCTTCGACCGGACCCGCGAGGCCGAGGCCGGCGCGCAGGCGTACGACGCCGCGGCACGTACCGAGCTGTGGAACCGCAGCCTGAAGCTCGTCGGCCACGCCGACGTGACTCAGTGAGCCGGCGTCCAGGAGTCGCCGACCGCGAGGCGCCGCGCCACCTCGATCAGGGCGCCCGCGGATGGGGAGAGCGAGTCCTGGCGCCAGACGAGCTCGAGGTCCACCGAGGGCAGGTCGTCGAGGATGTCGAGGCTCACCGTCCCGGTGGGCGGGTCGTCGCGGAGCGAGCGCGGCACGACGGTGAAGCCCTCCCCCGTACGTAGCCGGTCGTGGCGGGCCTGCGGTATCGGGCTCTCCCAGGCGTCGAACCGCTCACCGGTGTGCGTGAGCGCCGCGAGCACCGCGTCGTAGGAGTCCGGCGCGACGTGGCGAGGGAAGAAACAGAACGCCTGTCCCCGCAGGTCCCGCAGATGGACCGCCTCGCGCGACGCCAGCGGATGCCGCTCGCCGAGGACCACGGCGAGCGGCTCGCTTCGCAGCGTCTCCCGCGCGTACATGTCACGGTCCGGGATGCCGCGGGCGAGGACGACGTCGACGCGCTCCTCGCGCAGTGCGTGGTCCAGCTCCGCCGACCATGCCTCGCGTACGTCGACCTGGACCCCGGGGCGTTCGTCCGCCATCACCGCGAGCAGGTGCGGCAGTGTCTCGTGCGCCGCGCTGGGGATGTAGCCCACGCGCACCAGGCCGGTCTCCCCGCGGCCGGCACGCCGGGTGTCCTCGACCAGACCGGTGGCGGCGGCCAGGACCCGTCGCGCCGACTCGACGAACACCCGGCCGGGCTCGGTCAGCCGGGTCGGCCGCCGCTCGAACAACCGGACGCCCAGCTCGCGTTCGAGGTCGCGGATCTGCCGGCTCAGCGGCGGCTGAGCCATGTGCAGGCGCTCGGCCGCCCGCTGGAACCCGCCCTCATCCGCAACCGCGACGACATACCTCATAAGACGCAAATCGACCACCACGCCAACACGGTATGCCCCTTGCCCACCAGGCGTGTCGGTGCCCATGCCTAGGCTCGGCAAAGGCGTGGCGAGATGCGGAAGGCGATCGTCGATGAGCCCTCAGGACGAGGTGATGGAGCGGGTCGGGTACGCGGCTTCTACCCCTCGCTGCATCTCAACCTGGCCGAGGACTACCGGCGGTTCGGCGAGCCGGACAGGGCGCGGCACCATCTCGCCGAGGCCGGACACCGGGCCGGCGCGCTCGGGGACGACGATTACGGCAATGGCATACGGGCGGCCCTCACCCGCCTCGCGACCGCCTTTCGGGGTCCTGAGACAGCCATTCTTGAAAATGGCAGCATTGCATGGCGGCCGGTCTCGGACCCGGCCGCCATGCGTGCCCTTTGTCAGGCCTCAGAAAGGCTCATCCGGCGGCCTTCGAGGTCGACGGCGAGGATTCTGACCCGAATGCCGGCGCCGACCTCCGGCGGGGCGGACCAGGTGTCCCGGTGCAGCAGACCGTGGATGCCGTCTCCCACCTCGACGAACGCACCGAAGGGAACGACGCTGCTCACGTGCCCGTCGACGACCCCGCCGACGGCGTGGGCGGCCAGGAAGTCCTGCCAGGTCTCCAGCGAAACCGGGGTATGCGGCTGACTCATGTGATCACCTCCTCTCCGCACACGTCGTTTCGCGAAGCGCGGAGATCCGGCGGGCCGCGGGCCCGCCCGGCGATCAAGGCATTGCCGGAGAACTCTCTCGCTCGTGGCCCATGGCCGATCCGGCAATCACGTTCTTTACGTTAGCAAATATGCCCGGCGCCGTTCAACACCCACTTCGAGAATTGAGGCGATACCCGAGAGGTATGCGCGCGGGACTCAACCGGTCTTTGTGCTCCCTCTGTGCCGTCGCCAAGACTGGTCACCGCTTACCTCACCACGGTCAATCGGAGATTTCACCATGTCCTTTCTCAGCAACGCCGCGATCGCGGCCGCCCTGGCCGCGATCCTCGCCGGCACGCCCGCGCTCGCCTCGGCGCCTCCGGTCGGCGACCCGCGGGTCCTGGTCCACCTGGACCAGGCCACGGGTCAGCAGCCGGAGAACATCGCCCTGGAGCCGGACGGGTCCGCCGACCTCACGTTCGCCTACACCGGCGAGATCGCACGGGTCGACCTGACCGGCCGGGTCCGGATCGTCGGACGGATCCCCGTCCCCGGCGACGGCGACGTCCCGGGCGACCACCACAAGATCTTTCTCGGCGGCATCGTCCGTGCCCCGGACGGCGCGCTCTACGTCACGGTGTCCACGGGCACTGCGGGCGGCACCGGCGTCTACCGCGTCCGGCCTGGTACGGCCCCCGTACGGATCGCCGCGCTGCCGGCCGACGGCTTCCTCAACGGCATGGCCGCCGACTGGCGGACGGGGAGGCTGTACGTCGCCGACTCCGCCCACCCGGTGATCTGGAGTATGCCCGCCGGCGGTGGCGCTCCCGCGGAGTGGGCCACCGGCGACGTCCTGACGCCCGCCGGAGGGTTCGGCGCCAACGGCGTCAAGGTGCACGGCGGAGCGGTATGGGTGTCGAACATCGGCGCCGGGACCCTGATCCGCATCCCGATCGGACGGACCGGAACCTCCGGCGCCCCGAGCGTGGTCGCGAAAGACCTCGGGCCGGTCGACGACTTCGCCTTCACCGGCGGCGGCCGTACCGTGCTCGCGGCCGTCAACCAGGAGAACAAGGTCGTGATGATCGATCGAAGCGGCCGGGCCGAAGACGTTCTGACCTCGGCGGACGGTCTGGACAACCCCACGGCCGTGGCGGTGCGCGGCAAGGACGTCTACGTCACCGACGGCGCGTACTTCGGCGGCGGCGACCCCAACCTGCTGATCGCCTCCCTGCGGGACTGAGCCCCCGTCATTGACAGGCGGAGCTGAAGAGCCCCGGCTCGACGCCGGACCGCCGGGCCGGGGCGGCGGTTCCTGGCGATCTCGATGCCGGCCGCGAGCGCGCCGCAGACCATAGGAGCGCAGGTCAGAGGCGGTAGCGGCGGTCCTCGTCGGTTACCCTCGTGCTCTGCGGTGGTCCACCGGGTCGACCGGAGTCCGCGGCGCGAAGTCCCCCGGGAGAGGATCGCTCGTCCATGAGTCGCAAGGTGATCAGCAACCTCATGCTGGCCCAGGCCTGTCTGTTCGGCGGGCTGCTGATGTGCGTCGTGCTCAAACCGCACGGCCTGATCGCCAACGACGGCATCAGCTACTACGGCACCTTCCGGCGGACGGTCGTACCGTACGCCATCGCCCTGATCGGCTCCGGCCTGTTCACCTGGCGTGCCCTCTGCTGGGCGGCACCGGCCTGGCCCGCGCCGCCCTACATACGCGGGATGGCGAGCGGTCTCGCCGCGATGTCGGCGGGCGTCGTCCTGACGCCGTACAGCGTGAACCTGATGTTCGACTGGGTGCACACGCTGCTCGGCGCCGCGGTCTTCGTCCTCCAGCTCGCGCTCGGCGCGCGGTTGCTGGGCTGGACCGGCGGCGACTCGTGGGCCACGTGCCTCCTCCTGGCGCAGTTCGCGAGCGGCGTCTTCTCCGCGATCTTCGTGCTGCCCGAGCATGGATTCCTCATCCAGGGGCAGCTCGCGTTCCAGCTCGCCTTCGCCGCGCTACTGATCAGGAGTGTGCGACTGCTCATGCCGGAGCCGGCCACCCAGCCCGGCTAGGTCCTCGCATGAGCCCGGGTTCGAAGACGGCCGATATCGACGTGCTGGTGTCGACGTTCAGGTGAATGCCGCGATGTGGTCGGCGATGAAGGTGCGCAGCGGGCGCGGCGCCGCGCCGGTGACCGATGCGACCTCGTCCGACAGCCATGCCGCGTCACCCTCGGCGACCAGCCCGAAGGCCTGGGCGTTGGAGGTCGCGACCGTCTCGGGCACGCCCGCCTGGACCATCGCCACCCGGTGCTCGGCGGGAGTGGTCCGGCGGTAATCGACCGTGTGTCCGAGCGCCTCGGACAACTCCTTGGCGACGTCGTTGTAGGTGATCAGGTCCGGCCCGGTCAGCCAGTACGTCCGGCCGGCGTGTGTCCCCGGCGAGGCGGCCACCTTCACGGCGGTCGCGGCGACGTCACGGGCATCGACCATGCCGACCTGGCCGTCGCCGGCGGACATCAGGAACCCGCCTGACTGTTTGATCATCGGAGCCAGGGTGAGGAGGTTCTGCATGTAGGCGTTCGCCCGCAGCAGCGTGTAGGAAAGTCCGGCGGTCAGCAGATAAGCCTCGATCCGCGCCTGACCGCGACGGCGCTCGACCGGGGAATCGGCCGACGCCTTGCTCGTGATCTTGACGATGTGCTGTACGCCCTGGCGCACGGCGCCGGCGATGACCGCGATCTCCTGGGCGGGCACGGCCGGGCTGACCAGGATGACGGTCTCGATGCCGCGCATGGCCGCGTCGAGCGTGTCCGGGCGGTCGAAGTCGCCGGTGACGATCTCGACGTCGGCTCGGGGCGCGCGGGACGCATCGCGTACCAGCGCTCTCGTGGACTGGTGCTGCGCGCCGAGCAGCCGGACGGCTTCGGAGCCCACCTTTCCGGACGCGCCGGTTACCAGAATCATTGATGTTCTCCCTCGTAGGCGGGTCGCAAAAGGTCAGAGTGCGGAGGCGCGTCCGGCGTCGACGGCCGGGACGGTGCCGGTGATCGGCCGGGCCTGCCCGCCCTGGCGGCTGGAAAGCCGCACGACGGCGCGGCCGATGCCCGAGGTTCCACCGGTGATCAACGCGGTTGTCGGTTCGGAAGCCATGGCCACGCTCCGCCAAATTGGATTGGGCTATCCAATCTAGGATGGCTAAGATTGGATCGTCAAATCCAGTTTCAGGGGTGAGCGGATGTCAACGCGGACAGCGCGGCAGGACGCGCCGAGCACCAAGAAGGGCCGCGCGACCCGCGACCGGATCATCGCGGCCGCAGCGGATCTGATGTACCGGCACGGAGCGGCCGGCACGAGCACCCCGGCGCTACGCGACGTCGCCGGAGTCAGCTCATCGCAGATCTACCACTACTTCGCCGACAAGGACGATCTCACCCGGGCGGTCATCGCCTACCAAACCGAGGCGATCCTCGCGAACCAGGCCCCCTTGCTGGCCCGGCTCGACAGCCTCGACGCCCTGAAGGCATGGCGCGATGTCGTCGTCGACGCTGCCCGGCAGTACGGCGGCACCGGGGGCTGCCCGCTCGGCAGCCTGTCCAGCGAACTGTCCGACCACGACCCACAGGCACGAGACGCCCTGGCCGCGAGCTTCACCGCGTGGGCCACGGTAATCCGCGAAGGCCTGCTCGGCATGCTCGCCAATGGCTCCCTGCGCCCGCAGACCGACGCCGACCAGCTCGCCCTCGCGCTCCTGGCCGCCGTCCAGGGCGGGCTTCTGCTCGCCCAGGCCCAGCACACCACCGACGCCCTGGAAGCCGCCATCGACACCGTGATCGCCCACATCCACGATCAGGCGACAGCGCGATAGACGGATCCTGCGGTGCCGTGTTACGCGTCCTAAGGGCCCGTCTTTCCGGGCGCGCACGCGGCGGCGCGTTCGAGGAGCACCCGGCGTTCGCGTTCGTTGCGGGTGAGTGCGGCCGCTCGCTCGTACTCCGAACGCGCCTCGTCGGAGCGGCCGAGCCTGGCCAGGAAGTCGGCGCGCACACTCGGCAGGAGGTGGTAGCTCTTCAGCGCGGGCTCCCCGGTCAGCCGGTCGGCGAGCTCCAGGCCCTCGGCCGGACCGAAGGCCATGCCGAGCGCGACCGCGCGGTTCAGCTCGACGACGGGCGAGGGCGTGAGGCGTGCGAGCGCCTGGTAGAGCGTCGCGATGCGGGCCCAGTCGGTCTCCTCCGGGGTCCGCGCCTGGGCGTGGCAGGCGGCGATCGCGCCCTGCAGGACGTACGGGCCGAGGGGCGCGCCGGCCCGCTCCGCCCGTAGCAGCGCGGCGAAACCACGGCGGATGAGGAGCTGGTCCCAGCGCCCGCGGTTCTGCTCCAGCAGCGGGATCGGCTCGCCGGAGGGCCCGGTGCGCGCGGACGAGCGCGACGCCTGGATCTCCATGAGCGCGACGAGGCCGTGGACCTCGGGCTCCTTCGGGGCGAGCTCGGCCAGGACGCGGCCTAGCCGCAGCGCCTCCGCGCAGAGCGCGGGCCGCATCCAGTCGTCTCCGGCGGTGGCCGAGTATCCCTCGTTGTACACCAGGTACAGCACCTCGAGCACCGACGAGAGCCGGGCGGCGCGCTCGGCCTCGGGCGGCACCTCGAAGGGGATCCGCTTCGCCGAAAGCGTGCGCTTGGCACGGACGATCCGCTGGGCGACGGTCGGCTCCGGCACGAGGAACGCTCGGGCGATCTCGTCGGTGGTCAGGCCGCCCAGCAGGCGAAGGGTCAGCGCGACGCGCGACTCGGTGGACAGGACCGGGTGACAGGAGATGAACATGAGGCGCAGGACGTCGTCGCCCAGGTCGTCGTCGAGCGCGGCGTCGATCTCCGCCTCGGCCGTGTCCGGGCCGGTCTCCAGCTCGTGCCCGAGTTGCTCCTGTTTCGTCTCCAGGCGCTTGTTCCGGCGCAGGAGATCGATCGCCCGGTGCTTCGCGGTGGCCATGAGCCAGGCGCCCGGATTATCCGGGACGCCAGACTCGGGCCATTTTTCCAGCGCGACGACCAGCGCGTCCTGCGCGAGCTCCTCGGCGACGCCGACGTCGCGCATCATCCGGGTCAGGCCGGCGATGATCCGGGCCGACTCGAGCCGCCACACCGCGTCGATCGCGCGGTGGGTATCCGAAGCGGTCACGCGACCGATCAGAGCACCGGTGCCCGCTCCGGCGCAAGCCGTAGGGGCATCGCGTGACCTGGCCCGTCCCGCATGACGACGGCCATGCGGGACCGCGAGATCACGGGCCGAAGACCTGCCGGATCTCGCCCTCGCCGTCTCCGACGATCTTCCAGAAGCGCTTCGAGAGCTCGACCGCCTCCTCCTTCGACCTGACGTCGATCAGGGCGAAGCCGACGACGGCCTCCTTCGCCTCGGCGAACGGGCCGTCGGTCACGGTGATCTCGCCGCCGGAGTTCTTGATGTGGATGCCGTTCGGGTCGAGCCCGCCGGTGGCGAGCAGCACCCCGGCCTGGGTCATCTCCTCGATGAACTTGCCCATCTCGATCATGAGGTTCTCGTCGAGCGGGGCCGCCGTGGCCTGTGGGTCGCCCGTCGTCATCAGCAGGAATCGCATCGCCGTGTCTCCTTGTGCAGTGGTCCTAAGGCGGGTCCGGCCCGGCCTTTGCCTACGCGTCGAACGGGACGCGTGCGGATCGACACGTCGGCCGAGATTTGTTTCCCCGCCGAAGAAATCGCCCGGCATGTCGATCCTGGCGCCCCTCGTTCGACGCGTGAACACGAGGACGGGTTGAGACGCGACCCGGCCGGCATCCGGAAGGACCCACGACATGAGCACAGCGACCCGCTCAGCGCCCACGACGAACCGGCGACGCGCCACCGACATCACGCTGTGGACGGTCCAGATCCTGCTGGCGGCCTTCCTGCTGTTCGCCTCGGCCGCGCCCAAGTTCGCGGGCCAGCGGGACGCGGTGGAGACCTTCACCAAGATCGGCTGGGGCCAGTGGTTCCGCTACCTCACCGGTACGTGCGAGGCGGCCGGCGCGATCGGCCTGCTGATCCCCCGGCTCGCCACCCCGGCCGCGATCGGCCTGGTCGGCGTCATGATCGGTGCGGTTCTCACCCAGCTGCTCGTCCTGGCCCCGGTGTGGGCACTGATGCCGGCCGGGTTCGCCGTCCTGTTCGTGATCATCGCGCGGTACCGGCGCCCGCAGGCGACCGCCCTCCTCGACCGGTTCGGGCTCTGACCGGGCCGGGGGCGTACGGGCGGCCCGTGAGCTCCAGCGGGCCGCCCGTTCGTCCCTGAGGACGGCGATACGGCACAATGGATCCCGCAGCAGGTGATGGGGCTCACCTCCAACCGCGGATCTCCGCTGACGGTCCCTGGCCAAGGTCAGGGAGGCACCATGCCCGTACACCGCCCGCAGCCCGGCCCCGCGATCCCTCCCTACGGGACAATGTCGTGATGTCGCACGGCCCGATCGACCCCGACTCCCCGCCCGCCGGTTCCGGCGTGGGCCTCGACGGCGAGCAGCCGGACGTCTTTCGCGCAGGGCGCCCCTCCCGGCGCGATCGCCGGCTCGACGTCCTGGCCGCGATCGCCCTCGGCGGCGGGCTGGGCAGCGTGGCGCGCTATCTCATCGCCACCGCCATGCCGGTGCACGCGGGCCACTTTCCCTGGGCGACCTTCCTGATCAACCTGAGCGGGAGCTTCGCGCTCGGCATCCTGATGGTGTTCGTCCTGGACGTCTGGCCGCCCCGTCGCTACGTACGTCCGTTCGTGGGGATCGGGATCCTGGGCGGCTACACGACCTTCTCCACCTTCGCCGTCGAACTCCGCGGTCTCGCCGGAAACGGCGCGTGGGCGCTCACCGGCGCGTACGCCCTGAGCAGCCTCGTCGGCGGTGTGGCGGCCGTGTGGTGCGGCATCGCGCTGGTCCGGCTCATCGCCGGACGGCCCGTCAGACGGGGAGAGAAAGGACGGAGCACATGAGATCGCAGGGCCGCGCACGCCGGTTGACGATCTTCATCGGCGAGACCGACCAGCACCACCACCGGCCGCTGTACACCGAGATCGTGCACCGGGCGCACGAGTACGGGCTCGCGGGCGCCAGTGTCTTTCACGGCATCGAGGGCTACGGCGCGTCCTCCCACATCCACACCAGCCGGATCCTGTCCCTCAGCGACGACCTGCCCGTCGCCATCGTGATCGTCGACACCGAGGACAAGATCGACGGCTTCCTGCCCGCGCTCGACGGCCTCATCGACGAGGGACTCGTGATCATCGACGACGTCGAGGTCCATCGCTACGCGGGCCGGGCGAAGGGCGGCTCGTCGTGACCGTCATCCTGGTCTTCCTCGGCGGGACCATCGGCGCCCCCGCCCGCTACCTCCTCGACCGGGCCGTCCAGCGGCGCCACGAGAGCGTCTTCCCGTGGGGGACGCTGACCGTCAACCTGATCGGCTGCCTGGTGCTGGGCGTGCTCACCGGCGCCTCGCAGTCGCTGCCCAAGGATCTGGTCGTCTTCGCCGGCACCGGCTTCTGCGGCGCCCTCACGACCTTCAGCACGTTCGGCTTCGAGACCACGCGCCTCCTCGAGGAGGGCTCGCTCCTCGAGGCCGGGCTGAACGCGCTCGGGAGCCTGGTCCTCGGCGTGCTCGCGGCGGCCCTCGGATACGCCGCCGGTGTCGGACTGTAAGCGTTGCGGGCCGTACGGCCGCAACGTCAGTGACCAGAGAAACGCCTGGTCATCCCCCTGACGACGGGGATTCGCGCAGGTCGTCAAGGCACTCCTGGCCACCGTAGAGTGACAGGCACGGCCGAACCGCCTTACCGTCTGTAATCGCCGCTCCGGGGGGATGATCAGTGAGCGAGCGGGCGACACGCCCGAAGCGATCGGGGACCGATCCGCGAGGTGGACTGACCCGCCGCATCGTCTTCGCGAGCGGGATCGTCGTGCTGCTCGCCATCGGCGCGTACTCCCTGCTGTTCTCGGTCATCCTCGACCTGAGAAAGTCGGCGGGCGTCGCGAACCACGCCAAGGCGATCATGGCCTCGGCGAACCGCCTGCAGAGGCTGGTGACCGACCTCGAGACCGACGTGCGCGGCTTCGTCATCACCGGGGACAGGAGGCTTCTGGCGCCCCTGAAGGACGCCCAGTCCGACGCCATCACCGAAGGCCGGACGCTGGAGCGCCTCACCGCGGAGAACGACCCCGCCCAGAGCTCGCGGGCGCAGGAGATCGTGCAGAACACCGAGACGTACGTCCGCGAGTACTCGATCCCGCTCGCGTCGGCGATCCAGCAGGAGCCCGTGTCCGCGCGGTCGCTGGCGACGATCGCCGAGGGAGAGCAGCGGCTCGCACCGCTGCGCACGCAGTTCGACGCCTTCATGGCCGCGGAGAACGATCTGATCCAGTCCCACGAGGGGCGCTCCACGGCGGACGCGGCCCACGCCACGATCATCGCGGCGGTCGGCGCGGGCGGGGCGTTGCTGCTCCTGCTGCTCTTCTCCGGCTACCTGACACGTGCCATTCTCCGCCCGGTCCGGCGTACCTCCGCCATGGCCAGCAACCTGGCCGGCGGCGACCTGTCGGTACGGATCCCCGAGGTCTCACGCAACGACGTCGGCGTACTCGAACGCACCTTCAACGTGATGGCCGGCTCGCTGCAGGCGGACCGCCAGCAGCTCCGGCGGGTCGTGGAGGAGCAGGGGGCCCTCCGCCGGATCGCGACGCTCATCGCCCGCGGCGTCTCCCCGAGCGAGATCTTCACCGCGGTCGCCAGCGAGCTGGGCCGGATTCAGGGGATGGAGTACGCGGTCGTCAACCGCTTCGACCCCTCTCTGGTCGCGACCGCGGTCGGCCACTGGACCTCGCCCGGCGCCCCGGACATCATGCCCCCGGTCAACGGCCGCTGGCCGGTCGAGGAGCAGAGCGCGGCGGCCGAGATCGTCCAGACCCGCCGGCCGGCGCGCGTCAACACCGACGAGGCCACGAGCACGATCGGGGTCTGGTCGCGGGTGCACGGGATCCGCTATGTCGTGGGCTGCCCGATCACGGTCGGCGGGCACCTCTGGGGCATGATCGCGGTGTTCTCGCTCGACCCCGAGCCGCCTCCCAAAGACACCGAGGAGCGCCTGGTGGAATTCGTGGAACTCCTGGCCACCGCGATCGCCAACGCCGAGAACCGCAACGAGCTGCTCGCCTCTTCCGCACGGATCGTCGCGGCCTCCGACGAGGCGCGGCGACGTATCGAGCGCAACCTCAGCACCGGGCCGCAGCGGCGCCTCACGGCTCTCGGGAAGGAGCTGCTGGAGACGGACGGGATCATCGACCCCGAGCTCTTTCACCTGAAGGAGCAGCTGGCCGGGACCGCGCGAGGCCTGGACAGCGTGCTGGACGACCTGCGCGAGATCTCCCGCGGCCTGCACCCGGCGACGCTCTCGCGAAGCGGCCTCCGCCGTGCCCTCGAGGCGCTGACCCAGCGGTCGGAGGTGCCGGCCAAGCTCGGTGTGCACATCGACCGGAACCTGCCCGACCACATCCAGGTCGCCATCTACTACACCGTCTCCGAGGCGCTCACCAACGTGGCGAAGTACTCCCACGCCACCGTCGTCAACATCGACCTGACCCTCGAACACGCCACCCTCAAGCTGCGGGTCAACGACAACGGCATCGGCGGAGCCGATCCCACCCGCGGATCCGGACTGTTCGGGCTCAAGGACCGCATCGAGTCGCTCGGCGGGACGATCCGGGTGATCAGCCCCACCGGGGGCGGCACGTCGCTGCTCGTCGACGTGCCCGTCCCGACGAGCTGATTCCGGCCACTTTCTGACCTGTGTCGCGTGCATGATGAGGGCATGGCCAACACGAGCTCTCGGACCCTGCGGCTGCTCTCGCTGCTGCAGACCCACCGCTACTGGCCGGGTACCGAGCTCGCCGGCCGGCTCGGGGTGTCCGTACGCACCCTGCGGCGTGACGTCGACCGGCTAAGGGAGCTCGGCTATCCGGTCGAGGCCCATCGCGGTGTGGCCGGTGGTTACCAGCTCGCCCCCGGCGCCGCGTTGCCGCCGCTCGTGGTCGACGACGAGGAGGCGGTGGCGCTCGCCATCGGGCTGCGGGCGGCCGCCCAGGGCGCGGTGGCCGGCATCGAGGAGTCCTCGATCCGCGCCCTCACCAAGGTGGTGCAGGTCATGCCCGCACGTCTGCGCCGCCGGGTGGACGCCTTGCGGGTGGCCACGGTGCCCGCGGTGTGGAGCACCGGGCCGACCGTCGACTCGGGCGTGCTCACGACCGTCGCGCAGGCCTGCCGTGACGAGGAGCGCCTGCGGTTCTCCTACACCGCGCATCGCGGCGAGCGCACCGAGCGGCACGTCGAGCCGCACCGGCTGGTCTCGCTCGGCCGCCGCTGGTACCTCGTCGCGTACGACCTCACCCGGCACGACTGGCGCAGCTTCCGCCTCGACCGGCTCGCCGATCCGGCCGGCACGAGCGTACGTTTCCGCCCGCGCGAGCTGCCGGCCGAGGACCCGGCGGCGTTCGTACGCGCCGGGATCGGCAACATCCCCGCTCCGTACACCGTCGAGGCGGTCGTGCACGCTCCCGGAGACCAGGTGCGCGCGCAGGTCGGCCAGTGGGCGACGGTCGAGGACCTCGACTCCGGACGCTGCCGCATGCTGATGACCGCGGACTCCTTGGACTGGCCGATACTGGCACTGGGCACCGTCGGCGCCGAGTTCGAGGTGGTCGGCTCGCCCGAGCTGGTCGAGCGGATCCGTGAGTGGGGCGCCCGTTTCGCCCGCGCGACCGCCGGGCTCCCACCGGCCACGGCCACCCCGGATTCCGCCCATAACGGTTGAACCGCCTCCTGTGGTCTTCCGTGTAGGTAATAAACAGCACCACCGATCCGTCGCCGGAGGGCGGGCCGGTGCTCGCAGCAGTGACCGGATCATCCGGCACCGTACTGAAAGGCCCCTGGATTGCCGTTCTTCACGCGTTTGCGCCGTCGACCGGCCCAGGGTACGGAGCCATCGCCGGACGCCGTCGAGGGCGGCGGTCACCGGTCGAGAGGGCGCACCGTCGCGGGATGGGTGACGACGGCGCTGGCCTGCGTGCTCGTGCTGTTCGCCCTGATCGCGCCGAACCAGATCACCCGCTTCACCCCTGAGGCGTTCGTACGCATCCCGCTGGAGGGACTGCTCGGCGTCGCCCTGGTCCTGATCCTGCCGGGGAGGGCGAAGCGGGTGGCGGCGGTGATCATCGGAGTGATCCTCGGGCTGCTCGCCATCGTGAAGATCGTCGATATCGGCTTCTCCACGGTTCTGGCCCGGCCGTTCAACCTGGTGTTCGACTGGTCCCTGTTCGGCTCGGCCAACCAGTTCCTCTCGGCATCGGTCGGCAGGGCGGGCGCGATCGGCGCCGGGATCCTGGCCGCGGTCCTCGCCGTCGGCGTACTCGTCCTCATGACGCTGGCGGTGCTGCGCCTGACCCGCCTCGTAGTCCAGCACAACACCAGCGCGACCGGCGCCGCGACTCTCCTGGGCGTCGCGTGGGTGACCTGCGCCGCCCTGGGCGCACAGCTCGTCCCGGGCGTGCCGGTCGCCGGCGTCGCCGCGGGCCGCCTGCTCCAGGTGCGCAGGAGCCTGGAGGACCGCAAGGAGTTCGCCAAGGAGGCCTCCGTGGACGCCTTCGGCGGCGTCCCGTCCGACCGGCTTCTGACCGGCCTGCGCGGCAAGGACGTCCTCCTCTCCTTCGTCGAGAGCTACGGACGCGACGCGATCGAGGACCCGAGGTACGCCTCCGAGGTGGGCGCCGTCCTCGACGCCGGAAGCAGCCGGCTGCGCGCGGCCGGGTTCGCCTCCCGCAGCGCGTTCCTCACCTCACCGACGGCGGGCGGCGGCAGCTGGCTGGCCCACTCCACGCTGCTGTCCGGACTGTGGATCAACAACCAGCAGCGCTACAACAGCCTGGTGTCGAGCGACCGCCTGACTCTCTCCAAGGCGTTCGAGGGCGCGGGCTGGCAGACGGCCGCCGTGATGCCGGGCACCACCACCGCCTGGCCGGAGGCGAAGTTCTACGGGTACGAACACGTCTACGACCGCTGGACCATCGGGTACCGCGGCCCCCGTTTCAACTGGGGCACCCCGCCGGACCAGTACACCCTGTCGGTCTTCCAGCGCACCGAGCGGGCGAAGCCGAAACACCCGCCGGTGATGGCCGAGATCCCCCTCGTCACGAGCCACGCGCCCTGGGCCCCGACCCCGTCCGGCCTGGTCGACTGGAAAACCGTGGGCGACGGCACGGTCTTCGGCCCGATGGCCGCCGCCGGCGACAAGCCGGAGGACGTGTGGCGCAGCCCGTCGCGAATCCGCACGGCGTACCGGCAGTCGATCGAGTACTCGCTGAACGCCCTCATCTCCTACGTGCAGACCTACGGCGATGACAACCTGGTGCTCATCTTCCTCGGCGACCACCAGCCGGCCCCGCTCATCACCGGCCAGAACGCCGACCGGGACGTGCCGATCACCATCGTCGCCCGGGACCCGGCCGTACTGGACCGGATCTCGACGTGGGGCTGGCAGGACGGCCTCAAACCCGGCCCGCACGCCCCGGTCTGGCCGATGAACGCCTTCCGCGACCGCTTCCTGACCGCCTTCGGCTCCCAACCCCAACCCACGCGCTGACCGCCTTGTAGGCCCGTTCTGGGAGGCCGCCCGGGGGTCGCTCTGGGGGGTGCTCGTGACTTGACTAGGACCTGGCAACAGGTCCCGTCACTGTCTGTCCGCTCACCGGCCCGGCGCGTACCACCTCACGTTCGCTACGGAGGTGGCAGGTCAAGGCACGTGCGGATGGAAGGCCCAAAAAGCGGCGGATCGTGGGCGGCCTCGACACCCACGCCGACGCCCATCACGCAGCGATGGAGCTGATGAACGGCACCAGGATCGCCGGTGCACCCTTCCAGGCCACGGCGAGGACTATGAACAACTACGGGAGTGGACGCGCTCGTTCGGGCGGCCACACAGCGCCGGGATCGAGGACACCGGTACCTACGAGGCAGGCTTAGTCCGCTACCTGCCCAACCAGGGCGCCGACGTCATCGAGGTGAACCGGCCCGACCGCCCCCAGCGCCGCAACCTGGGCAAGTCCGACCCACTGGACGCCCACGCCTACGCCACCGCAGACGCGGCGCCCGCCGGTCGCGCCCGTGCGTCACCCAAGACAGCGACGGCATCGCGGAATCGACTTAGGCCGTGCACCTGACCCGGGCCGACGCCACGAAGGCCCCGCACCACCTGCATCAACGAACCACGAAGCCTACGGTCACCAAACCCACCGAACCGCGCGAACGGACAGCGGGCATGTCCACCCAGACGCTGACCACCGTATGCACACGGCTCCGCCCCGCCGCAGATGCCGCCCGCCCTGTAAGCCCGCCCGCTCTTGGGGGCCATCCTGGGGCCGCCCCCTAAGCCCCGCCCTGTAAGCCCCGCCCTGTAAGCCCCGCCCTGTAAGCCCCGCCCTGTAAGCCCCGCCCTGTAAGCCCCGCCCGCCCTGGGGGGCCGCCCTGTAAGCCCCGCCCGCCCTGGGGGGCCGCCCTATTCCCATTGTCCAGCGACCCCCAAGGCGGGGGAAGACGACCGGGGCGGATGTGGATAACTCTCGCGGGTGGGCGATCAGTGTGCAGGTGGCTGGAGGCGGGCCAGGAGCAGGGTCGCGTCGTCCGTGCTCACGCCCGTGTGCAGGTGTTTCACGATTTGGTCGCAGGCGGTCTCCAGGTCGTGCGGCGCCTCGGACAGGAGGGCACGGATCTCGGCCAGGCCCGTGTCCATGTCGCGGGTGCGGTGTTCGACCAGTCCGTCCGTGCACAGGATGAGCGTGCTGTTCTCCGGTACCTGGATCTCCATCGCCTCGTAGCTGGCCTCACCCACCCCGAGGGGAAGGCCGGGCGGCAGGTCGATCAGTTCCGACGAGCCCTCTGCGGTTGCGAGGATCGGCGGGACGTGGCCCGCACGGGCGATGGTGACGCGTCCGCCGGCCGGGTCGCAGAGTGCATAGATGCACGTGGCGAACTGCGCCGTCGTGAGTTCCTGGGCGATCTCGTCCAGGTTTCGCAGCAGGTCCGCGGGCGGCAGGCCCAGCCTGGCCAGGATGCGTACGGCGGTGCGCAGCTGGCCCATGACCAGTGCCGCGGTGGTGCCGTGGCCCATCGCGTCGCCGACGACCAGTGCGACCTTTCCGCCGGGGAGCGGAATGGCGTCGTACCAGTCGCCGCCGATCCGGCTGGTCTGGCCGGCGGGCAGGTAGCGGTGGGCGATCTGCATTCCGGGCGGTGTCTTCAGTGCCACCGGCAGCAGGCTGCGCTGGAGGATCTTAGAGGTGCGCCGTTCCCGGTCGTACAGGCGGCCGTTGTCCATGCACACGGCGGCGTGGTCGGCGAGCCGGTGGGCGAGGTCCGCCTCCTCGGCGGTGAAGGGCGCGGCACCCGGCCGGCGGGCGAGCACCGTGAAGCCCATGACGGTCCCGCGCGCGATGAGCGGGACGGTCAGGAAGCTGTGGAGGCCGAGGATCTCGTTGAGCGAGGGCCGCACCGACAGGCGGTCTCTGAGCCGGCCCATGGTCTGGGTGTCCAGGGAGGTGAAGGCGATCGGGCGGCCGGTGCTCATGCTGCGCACGATGCTCGTGTCGACCGAGTAGGCGATCACCTCGTCCGGGGGGAACGCCGACGCCCAGTCGTGTGGGCGCCCGTCGGCGACGCGCAGTGCCATCCGGCGTACGACGACGCGTGACTCGGTCTCCTCGTAGGAGGGCACCTGGTCATCGACCAGCAGGCGTTCGAGCACGTACACGCCGGCGCCGTAACAGAGGCGTGAGGTGAGGGCGTCCGCCAGCTCGCGGGCGGTCTGCCGCAGGTCCAGGGTCGCGCCGATGCCCAGGACCACCTGGTCCGTGGCGGGAGCGTCATGCCGGGGCAGCGCGCTGACCCCCACCGTCACCCGGCCCTGGATGTCGGTCATCGGCTCCCAGCGGAACTCCACCGGGACGACGTGCCCGTCGCCCAGTCGTAACGGCAGCAGGGCCGTCGAGGCCGTGCCGGTCGCCGCGCCCGCGATCGCCGTCGTGACCGCCTCGCGGTGCTCGCCGTTCAGCATCACGTCGCACATGTCGCGGCCGCGGACCTCGGCAGTCGTCCTGCCGAAGAGTTCGGCGGCCGCCGGGCTCCAGCGCAGCACCCGGCCCGTCGCCGCCACGGCTAACGTGGCGAGCGTGGTCAGTCCGAGCGCCGCCGGGGCGGTGCGGACGCTCGCGTCGACACCTTGCTCCATGGTCGCGCGGGCCTCCCTGTCCGCTCCATGTAGCCGTGGCACCAGATCCTCCTATGAGCGGGCATGAGGGAGCAACGCCACACGCTGGCGAATTCGGGAACTATATACGGATATGCCGCGCGCACATCGACCCGTACGCCCCAACCATCTAGGCTTGATCACGACCGGGCTTTCCAGTGTGGTCACGGCCAGTCAGTGACCCCTGACACGAATGGCGGACAGGTGGAGCACGAAAGCTGGGCACCCCCCGAAGTCGATGTGGAACGCGCCAATGTCGCCCGGGTATACGACGCCCTACTGGGCGGTTCACACAATTTCGCCGCCGACCGCGACGTGGCGAGCGCGCTCACCGCGATCGAGCCGACCGCGCGTGACGCCGCACGAGCGAACCGCGCGTTTCTGGGCCGGGCGGTGAAGTTCCTGGTCGACGCGGGGATCCGGCAGTTTCTCGATATCGGATCCGGCGTACCGACCTCGGGAAATGTCCACGAGATCGCCCAATCCGCGGCTCCGGAGTCCCGGGTGGTCTACGTCGACACCGACCCGGTCGCCATCGCGCACAGCCGGTCGATCCTGGCCGGCAACGACCGGGCCACGATCGTGCACGCGGACCTACGCGAACCCGAGCTGATCCTCGCCCACCCGGACGTGACCAGGCTCATCGACTTCGACCAGCCGCTGGGCCTCCTGCTCGTCGCCGTCCTGCACTTCATCACCGACGAGGAGCAGCCGGGCGACCTGGTGAAGCGCCTCACGGCCGCCACGGTGCCCGGAAGCTACCTCGCCCTCTCCCACGGCACACTCGACGGACGTTCCAACCAGGTCGTCGAGGCGGTGGAGAAGCTCTACTCGCGCGCCTCGGCGCCCGGCAGGCCGCGCGACCACGCGAGCGTCGAGACGTTCTTCGACGGCCTGGAGCTGCTCGACCCCGGCCTGGTGTACCTCCCGCTGTGGCGTCCCGCCGAGACCGACGTGCCGTTCGAGCACCCCGAACACTCCTGGGGGTACGCGGGCGTGGCCCGCAAGACCTGACCGGAGGCCGCCTACCAGAGGGACATCGACCGGGTGAGGATCCCGGCGAGGTCGTCCTCGGTCGTCTCCCGCGGCGAGGTGGCGAGGAGCCGCTGCTGCTTCAGCGTGCCCGCGACGAGGTCGGTGACGTCGGCGTCCGTGTAGCCGACGTCCGCGATCCCGTTCGGGATCCCGATGTCACGCATCAGGCGGATCAGCACCGAGGGCAGGTACTCCGCCGGGTCGCCGCTCCGGTCGAGCCGGGGTTCGAGCAGCTCCGCCGCGCGTACATGCCGGTCCGGTTCCGCCTCGAAGGTGAACCGGAACGCCTCCGGTGCGGTGAGGGAGACCGCCATGCCGTGCGGCACCATCGGCTCCTCCCGCGGGTAGCCGGCCGGATGGAAGTCCCTGACCTGGCCGGCGATCGGGTACGCGTTGGCGTGCGGGATGTGCACGCCGGCGTTGCCGAAGCCCAGGCCGGCGAAGGTCGCGGCGAGCGCCATCTCGCCGCGGGCCTCCGTGTCGTCCCCGTCGCGTACGGCGGTGCGGAACGAGCGTGCGACCAGCGCCAGGGCGCGCTCGGACCACATGTCGGCGACCGGGTTGGCGCCGCAGTACGGCACCCGCTCCTCGGGCCGCTTGCGCTCGAAGGAGGTGTAGGGCCGGGCCGTGTAGCTCTCCAGCGCGTGACAGACGATGTCCATGCCGGCCGAGGCCGTCACGCCCGACGGCTGGGTACGGGTGAGGTCGGGGTCGACCACCGCGAGGGTGGGCCGCAGGCGCGGATGGCTGATGCCGGTCTTCACCCGAAGATCCAGGACGTCGAGCACGCAGACGGTCGTGCTCTCCGCGCCGGTTCCGGTCGTGGTCGGCACCGCCACCAGCGGGTTCAACGGCCGCGCGGGGGCACGTCCCGCGCCGATCGGCGGGTTGAGGTAGTCGGCGAGGTCGCCGTCGTTGGTGGTCAGGAGGTTGATGGCCTTGGCGGTGTCGATGCTGGATCCCCCGCCGACCGCGACGAAGGCGTCCCAGGGCCCCGAGTCCCGCGCGTACCCGATCGCCTCGCGCATCCCGGCGTCGGTCGGCTCGATGCGTACGCCGTCGAACACCTCCGCCTCGATCCCGTACGCCTTCATCTGCTCGGCGATCCGCTGGGGAGCGCCCGTGGCGGCGACACCCGGGTCGGTGACGACCAGGACGCGGCGCGCCCCGTACTGGCCGAGGTCGTAGCCGATCTCCGCGGAGGACCCGGTGCCGAACTTCAGCAGCGGCGCGCCGTACGTGAAGACTGATTCGGGATTACTCGGGACGGAAGCCATATTTTGGATCCTCCGGATCGCGGCGTTCCATGTCAACGGCGGTGTCGGCGTTCTGTCAGCGTCGGCGCCTAGCATGGTCGGTCCCCGGCCAGGCTCGCCGAATCGACGGAGATGGTGCCCAGATGAGCGAGACCGTGAGCGGCACATCACACCGGTTCGAGGAGCTGGAGCAGCACCGGGTCGAGCTGACCGGCTACTGCTACCGGATGCTCGGGTCGGCCTTCGAGGCCGAGGACGCCGTACAGGAGACGCTCGTACGCGCGTGGCGCGGCCTCCATCGCTTCGAAGGGCGCGCCGCGCTGCGGTCCTGGCTCTACCACATCGCCACCAACGTGTGCTTCGACCTGCTCAAGGGGCGGCAGCGCCGTGCGCGCCCGATCGACCTGGGTCCCGCCTGGGCCCCCGACTCCCCGCTCGGCCCGCCGCTCGCCGAGACCACGTGGGTCGGGCCGGTCCCCGACTCCAGTGTCCTGGCGGCGGCCGGCGGTGACCCGGCCGAGCAGGCCGTGTCCCGTGAGACGGTCCGCCTCGCGTTCGTCGCCGCGCTGCAGCACCTGCCGCCCCGGCAGCGGGCGGTGCTGATCCTGAGGGAGGTGCTGCGCTGGACGGCCAAAGAGGTCGCCGAGCTGCTCGGCACCACCTCCGCGTCGGTCAACAGCGCGCTCCAGCGAGCCCGTTCCACGCTCGGCGAGCGCGGCGTCAGCGACTCCGACCCGGTCCGGCCGATGGACGACACGCAACGCGAGCTGGTCACGCGCTACGTCGACGCGTTCGAGCGGTACGACCTGGACTCCCTGGTGTCGCTGCTGCACGAGGAGGCGACCCAGTCGATGCCGCCGTACGACCTGTGGATGCGCGGCCCCGAACGCATGCGCGCGTGGTGGAGCGGACCCGGCATCGAGTGCGAGGGCTCACGCCTGGTCCCGATCGCGGCGAACTCCTCCCCCGCGTTCGGGCAATACCGCCCCAGCGGCCCGGGCGGCCGGTTCGAGCCCTTCTCGGTGCACGTCCTCGAGCTGACCGGCGACCGGATCACGGGACTCCACTACTTCATCGAGACCGGAGGCCTGTTCTCCCTGTTCGGACTGCCGCCGCACCTTTGACTCCTCGTACGGCGCCGCGGTTCAGTCTTTGTGACCTTGCTCCGCTTCGAGCGGGGGGTTCATCAGATATTCGTAAAGATCCTCGGGCGTCGCTTCGCGGCTGGAGGCATCGACGCGCTTGTTCCACGCCCGCATGATCTTTCGGTGTTCGGCCCGTGCCTCTTCGTCACGGATGAGGTCGCGACGGTAGGCGGGAAGGTCCATCGTGGCGAGGTTCCAGGAGTCGGGGCCGCAGGCCATGTTCTTCCGGATCGTCACCCCGCCGTTCTCAAGGCTCGTGGGGAAGTTGCTGCACACCAGCGGACGGTGGGCGTAAACACCGCACCGGGCCTTGCCGGAAGCGATCTCCATGAGGAGCACGCAGGCGCCGGTCTCCGGTATGCGCTGCAGGCAGAGTTTCTTCGCGGGCCCGCCCGCCCGAAGGCGGAAGCCCTCCTTGTCGGTGTCGATCAGCCTGACGAAGTCGCCCGGATCCATGGCGGCTCCGTCTGCGAGCACCCGGACATCCCTGGCGGTCACCCCGACGACGTACGAGCGGCAGCATTTGCCACCGCAGTCGGCACAGCCGGCGACATTGGCACCACTGCCGTTCACGCCGTCGCCTCCTCTGGCCACGCGGCGCCGGCCGTGCGGGCCGTCACCGCCTCGAGCAGATAGCGCTGGAAGTCCTCGATGTCGGACTCCGAGCCGGACTCGGCCGCCAGCGCGTTCCACCGCGCCACGATCTCGAACCACTGGTCGCGGTCGGCCGACCAGGTGCGCAGGGCTTCGGTCAGCGCCTCCTGGTCCAGATCCTCCAGCTTCCACTCCCGGCCGTCATCTCCGGGCTCGGGACGTATCACCGGGGCGCCGTCCTTCGTGTCGGCCGGGAAGATCCGGCAAGAGATCGGTGCGATGTCTCCAAGGCCGCAGCAGCTGACGCCGCTGGGAGTACGGACCGAAAAGACGCACCCGTGAGTGGCGTTGGCAAGCTTGAGGAAGACCCGGCGCCGACCCTTGTCGAGGACGATTCCCGTGGGGTCGCCGGCCACGGCGGGCGCGGTCTGCGTGAAATGCCATGGTTCCAAGGCAAGCGCACGAGAGATCCGGACGATGTCCGCCCCAGTCACAAACCGGGCACCACGCGCACAGCGGGTCTTCGCCCGGCAGGCCTGCCACTGGGCACGCGCGCTCGGCGACCTGTCCGATATCAACGCCTGGCTCCCTTCGCCGTGGGGTGCTGCACACCTGCCCCCTTTCGGCATACGGAGCCGAACGTCTGACGGTTCACTCCAGCACGCACAGCGGAGAACCTTTCCCGTGGGAGTCCCCCGGTTCGCAGCCGGGTGCTCGGTCCGGTGAGCCGCGGTACGTGCATGGGGCAGGAGTCGAACCTGCACAGCGCGAAGCGGGCGGTTTACAGCCGCTTGGTCTCACCGGTGACCAGGCCCATGCTCAGGGTGATCAGGGGGAATCGAACCCACCATCTCCGGGACCACAACCCGGTGTGCTGCCGTTGCACCATGAACACCACGGCGTCCCGTCGGGGGGCCGCTGTACCCTCAGCCGGAGTCGAACCGGCGGCCTCCCGCTTCGGAGGCGGGCGCTCTGTCCACTGAGCTACGAGGGCGGGAGAACACGCTCCGGCGGCTGGACTCGAACCAGCATTACGCGGGTAACAACCGCGCATCCTGCCGTTGGATGACACCGGACCAGTGGCGCAGGTGGGATTCGAACCCACGATCTTCGGCGTATGAAACCGACGGGGACGGCCGAGCTCCCCCACTGCGCTTCGCGTAGCCCCTGCGGGACTCGAACCCGCTCCCCGGAGTTGAGAACCCCGGAACCTAACCCGTAGTCGAAGGGGCCATGACCTGCACGTAGTACCGCCACAAGGATTCGAACCTTGACCTTCGCGTTCTGAGCGCGACACCTCTACCAGTTGGGCTATGGCGGCAAGAAATCCGTACGCTCGGCGGGACTCGAACCCGCACCTCCGGCTCCTCGGGCCGGTGCCTCTGCCGATTGGGCTACGAGCGTTCAAAGCCGCCACCCGGTGCCGACCCGGGCCGCCCGCCTTACGAGGGCGGGGTCACAAGCCGTGTGCGGCGGCGGAGCTCCCAGGCAAGGATTCGAACCTCGCTCTCGTGATCCAGAATCACGTGTCCTTCCGACTGGACGACCCGGGAACGCAGCACCTCCGCCAGGACTCGAACCTGGGGCCTCCCGCTCCGCAAGCGGGCGCTCTCTCCACTGAGCTACAGAGGCAGGGCGCGGCACACGAAGGCCGCGCGTAATCAGCGCGCTGTTGAGTTGTCAATTCACGTGCCATCGCCGAAACGAGAAGGCAATGCATGGGCGGCAGGAGTCGAACCCGCATTCCGCCGGACTTGGAAACCGGTCGCCTATCCGCTGGCTCACCCATAAGAAAAGCCGCCTGGGACGTTGTCCTCAGGCGGCCTCCGATCAGGCGGTATGCCTTACCCGGAGGTCTCCGCGAGGACAGCACGCAGCTCATATCGCATGCGCTGCGACAGATGCCATAGTGCGGTATTCACGTGCGATCCCCTCCTTGCCCGATCTCTTGCTTCCATTCTATGGCCCATCCCGCCGAGAGCAACGTATTTAACCGGCGTACACGAATGGGATGCGCCGGCGGCCGAACGGGTTCCCCGTCACCTGCGGCTCGCGTAGCGTCGACTACTACCTGTTCGTCCGCGGTAGGGTCAGTGGGGGCCGTGAGTGGCAGGACTTCCGGCGCGAAGAGCGCCGCTGCGGGCGCCGGCAGGCACGCCGCGAGCTGCGCCTCTGTCACGGCGAAGACTGAGAGCGTATTGAACTGGTCTCAGTGGATGTGTTCCAGGGTTCGAGGTCCGGGGCGGGTTACCGGATGACCGCGGGCCAAGGGCATCGAGACATGGTGGTGATGGCGGCCCACACGGCCTGTACGTGCAGCACACCGATGCCGTTCTGCCACGCCTGCTGCTCGACCTCGACTACATCGTCCGCTGGGTCCATCCGCTCCCACCAGAGAAGCGCTTCAGCTTCTGGGTGTCCCCGGCGACACTCGTCTTCGAGGGGCGCCCGCTCAAGCCACGACCGTCATCCGGTCGCGAACCAGATCTCGAACACGCTCTGCGACACGGCACCGTGTATCGGAGAAGCCGCTCCTATCCGTCCAGTTGCTCGAGCGTCGCGATGGACGGCTTCTCGGTGCGGCTCAGCTCGCGTGCCGCGTCCTCGGCGGACCGCAGCACGCGTACCGCGTTGCCCCACGTGAGCTTGGCCAGCTCGGCCTCGGTCCAGCCGCGGCCGAACAGCTCCGCGATGAGGTTCGGGTAGGTGGAGACGTCGTCGAGACCGTCCGGTGTGAACGCGGTGCCGTCGAAGTCGCCGCCGATGCCGATGTGGTCGATGCCGGCCACCTCGCGCATGTGGTCGAGGTGGTCCGCGACCGTCGCGGGGGTCGCCACCGGCCGGGGGTTGTCGGCCTCGAACGCCTGGTGCACCTTCATCGCCTCCGGCGAGGTGTCCAGGTGGTCCAGGCCGTTGGCTCGCATGTTGGCGTCGGCCGCCCGGCTCCACTCGATGGCCTCGGGCAGGACGAACTTCGGCACGAACGTCGCCATCGCCAGGCCGCCGTTGGCCGGCAGCAGGGACAGCACGTCATCCGGGATGTTGCGCGGATGGTCACAGACGGCGCGTGAGGACGAGTGCGAGAAGATCACCGGCGCGCGGGTGACGCGCAGCGCGTCCCGCATGGTGTCGGCGGCGACGTGTGACAGGTCGACCAGCATGCCCAGCCGGTTCATCTCGCGTACGACCTCCTCGCCGAAGCGGGTGAGGCCGTTCGCGGCCGGCTCGTCGGTGGCGGAGTCCGCCCACGGCACGTTGTCGTTGTGGGTGAGCGTCATGTAGCGGACGCCCAGCGCGTACAGGCCGCGCAGCGTCGCCAGCGAGCTCGCGATGGAGTGGCCGCCCTCGGCACCGATCAGGGACGCGATCCGGCCGTCGGCCCACGACGCCTCCATGTCGTCGGCGGTCAGCGCGAGACGCAGGTCGCCCGAGTAGCGCGCCGCCAGCGCGTGTACGCAGTCGATCTGCTCCAGCGTCGCGCTGACCGCGCTGTCGCCCTGCAGCGAGGACGGCACGTACACCGACCAGAACTGCGCGCCGACGCCACCGGCGCGCAGGCGTGCCAGGTCGGTGTGCAGGCGTCCGGTCTGGTCGGTCGCGATGTCGAACCGGTCGAGGTCGTACCCGGCCTCCATCCGCAGCGCCCACGGGAGATCGTTGTGCCCGTCCACCACGGGGTGGCCGGCGAGCAGCGCGCGGGCGCGGTCCAGAGCTTCGGGGTCGGCGGTGTACGTCATCGGTGTGCTGTCCTCACTGACGGAAACGGCTGGGGCCAGGGCTGTCCGGCGGGTACGCCCTAGACCAATTCTGATACGGCGGTCAGCAGCCGCTCGACGTCGGACCGGTCGTTGTAGTGCACGAGCCCCGCGCGTACGGCGCCGCCGTGGTCGCGGATGCCCAGAGCGGCGGTGAGCTCCCAGGCGTAGTTGTGCCCGCTCCAGACGTTCACCTTCCGGGAGGCGAGGTGCTCCGCCACGGCGCGCGGCGTGTACCCGTCGACGGTGAAGTACGCCGTCGCGGTACGGCGCCGGGGCGCCCCGATCAGCCGTACGCCGGGGAGCGCGGCCAGGCCCTCGAGCAGATGGGCCAGCTCGGCCTGCTCGTGCGCCTCGACCGCGCTCATCGAGGCCAGGAGGCGCTGCCGGCGATCGCCCTGGGCGTCCGGGTCGAGCCCGGCGAGGTGGTCGACGGCGGCGGCCACTCCCGCGAGGTCGGCGAAGGCCGCGGTACCCGTCTCGAAACGCACCGGCACGTCCGACGGCGCGGACGCCAGCTTGTCGGGCTGGAGCGTCTCGAGCAGCTCCGGCGCGGCCACGACCGTACCGAGGTGCGGGCCGGACCACTTGTACGCGCTCGTGGCGTAGAAGTCGGCGCCGAGCGAGGCGATGTCGATCGGGGTGTGCGGAGTGGCGTGCACGCCGTCGACGTAGGCGAGCGCGCCGGCCTCGTGTGCCCGCTTCGTGATCGCCGCGACGTCGGGCATCGTGCCGAGCACGTTGCTCGCGGCGGTCACCGCGACCAGGCGCGTCCGGTCGCTCAGCAGCGCGTCGTACTGTTCGGCCGGCAGCTCACCCGCGGGCAGGTCGACCTCGGCCCACCGGACGGTGGCACCGGCCCGTTCGGCCGCCTGTACCCACGGCCGTACGTTCGCGTCGTGGTCCAGGCGGGACAGCACGATCTCGTCGCCGGGCCGCCAGGTACGGGACAGCGTGTAGGCGAAGCGGTAGGTCAGCGTGGTCATGTTGGGTCCGACGACGACGCCGCGAGGGTCGCCGCCGACCAGGTCGGCGAAGGCCTGGCGGCCGGCCGCGACGATCGCGGCGGACCGGTCACTGGCCGGGAACGCTCCCCCCTCGTTGCCGATACCGCCGCGGTAGACGGCCGAGATCGCCTCGATCACCGACTCCGGAACCTGCGTACCCGCCGCACCGTCCAGATAGGCGTAGCCGTCGCGTAGCGCAGGGTAGGCCGCGCGAATCGATACCAGGTCCAAAGCCATGTCCACTCCGTTCTCGCCCAAAGCATGAGAAAGCACCCGTACGGTCAGCCTCTCTCGTACCCGCCGCCGAAGGAAAGCCGGGTCCTCCGATGCGAATGAAATCGGCGGTTCGGGTCATACTCGCGTGGAGCTTCGAGCACGGTGGAGCCCCGAGCACCACGGAGGATCAGATGGTCTTGCCCGGCGTTCTGGCGTTGTTCGCCGGCGCGATCCTGACGTTCGCCGTCCACGGCCACGTCGGGGACGTCGGCGTCAACACGATCGGCGTCATCACCATGGCCCTCGGCTCCGTCATCCTCATCGCGGGCCTGCTCCGCATGAGACGCGGCCGTGGGCGCGGTCGCGGCCGGTCGGGGCGGCTGGTGGCGAACGCCCAGGACCGCGTCTACCGCACCAGCAAAGGCAAGATCATCGCGATGATCATCGCGGTGGTCTACATCGTGTCGCCGATCGACTTCATCCCCGACTTCCTGCTGCCGGTGGGCGTGGTCGACGACGCGGGGGCGTTCGGCTGGCTGCTGTTCGCGATCGGCCAGGAGATGTCGCGCAAGCGTGCCCAGCCGCAGCGATCGCCTCAGGTGCCCCAGCCGCAGCCGCCACGGCAGGTGCCTCCGCCGAAGCGCTAGCCGCCGTAGGGCCGGGTGATGATCTCCAGTTTGTGGCCGTCCGGGTCGTCGAAGTACGCGCCGCGGCCGCCGTCGAGGTGGTTGATCTCTCCGGCCTCATGGTGGGCGGGGTCGGCGTAGTAGGGGATGCCGGCCTCCTGGATGCGCGCGAAGATCTCGTCGAACTCCTCTTCCGACACCAGGAACGCGTAGTGCTGGGGTACGACCCGGTTCGCGCCGGCGTCCATGAAGTCCAGCGTGACGCCGTTCGCGGTCTCGACCGGCAGGAACGGGCCGAACGGAGGGCTGACCTTCAGCCCCAGGATGCCGGCCACGAACTCCGCGGCGGCCACCTTGTCACGTGCCGCGACGATGGTGTGGTTCAGCTGGATCGACATCGGTGCTCCCCCCTGGCACGGTGCTGTCTCCTCCCAGGTTGTACCCAGGCGTGCCCCCCGCTCCCGTCCACGGGCAGGATGTCGGGGTGCGCATACGGCCGATCTCCCCCTCCCTGCTCGTCGAGGAGCTGGCCGACCGCATCGCGTCGGCCGCCGGGGCGGAACGGCTGCGGGTGGTCATCGACGGCGCGCCGCCGGCCCGGCCCGGAGACCTGGCCGACGCCCTGACCGGTCCGCTGCGGCTTCGCGGCCGCGAGGTCGTACGCGTGTCGGCCGTGGACTTCCTGCGGCCCGCGTCGCTGCGCTTCGAGCGCGGCCGCACGGACCCGGACGTGTTCTACGACGAATGGCTGGACTCCGCGGCGCTGGTACGTGAGGTCCTCGGCCCGCTCGGGCCGGGCGGCTCGGGCCGGGTGCTGCCCGCTCTCCGGGACAGCGTGACCGACCGTGCCGTACGGGCTTCGTACGTCACGCTGCCGCCCGGCGGGGTGCTCCTCCTGGACGGCGCCCTTCTGCTCGGCCGCGGGCTGCCATTCGACCTTTCGGCGCACTTGTGGCTGTCGCCGGGAGCGCTCGCGCGTAACACCCCTGCCGAGGACCGCTGGACACTTCCCGCGTACGCGCGGTACGAAGAGGATCGGGTCGCCGACCTCGTCATACGCGTAGACCACCCGGACCGTCCCGCCGTTGTCGAGTGACCCGCAATTGTTATTGCATTCCCCTTATATAAAATTCTTAATTGTGATATGATAGGGAAAAGGCAAGGTAGATTTTTCTGTCGTGATGAATGACGGAAACCCCAGCGAGACCGCCATGCTCGCCGCCGCCGCACGCGCGGCCCATCTGATCGTCGACGAGGCGCCGCCCATCTTCGCCGACACCCTCGCGTACACGCTCCTGGGCGACCGTGCCGAGGAGTTCGTGTCCTACCACCGCCTCCACGGCACCCATCCCGTACTCTCCGGCGCGCGGGCCGCGGCCGCCACCCGCAGCCGCTACACCGAGGACCTGCTCGCGGACGGTGTGACCCAGTACGTGATCCTCGGCGCGGGACTCGACACCTTCGCGTACCGGTCGGGCGGCGGGGTACGCGTCTTCGAGGTCGACCACCCCGCGACCCAGCAGTGGAAACGGAAACTGCTCGCCGACTCGGGCACGACGGTCCCGGACACCGTCACGTACGTCCCGGTCGACCTCGAACACGAGTCGCCGGCGGACGGCCTGGCCGAGAACGGCTTCGACCGCACGCGGCCCGCGCTCGTGAGCTGGCTCGGCGTGGTCATGTACCTCACCCCCGAGGCCGTCGGCGAGACGCTCACGGTGGTCGGCGGGTTCGCGCCCGGCACCGAGCTCGTGCTCGACTACATGCTCCCCGCGGGCCTGCGAGACGCCGCGGGCGACGAGTACGTCGCCCTCGTCGCACCGGTCGCGGCCGAGCGCGGCGAGCCGTGGCTGAGCTACTTCAGCCCGCCGGAGATGGCCACGCTGCTCGGGGAGCACGGCTTCGACGTGGTCGAACAGCTGAGCCAGCTCGACGCGGTCCCCCCGGTCCTGTGGGAACGCACGGACGGCCTGCGCCCCGCCCGCCTGTCCATGCTCGCCCGCGCCGCCGTACGCGGATAAGGCGCACATCGCGGTGACGCCCGGACCGTACGGAGGCCCCCGTACGGTCCGCTGTCCCGCGGGCACATAAATGGGCGATGATGAACACGCCCCGACTTCCCCCGAACGCCCGCGGAGCCGACGTGTCCGAGTCGTTGACCTACGTCGACGCACTGAAAATTCTTGGCGATCGCCAGAGCCGGCTCATCGGCCTCCTCGACGGCGTGATGTCGGCGGGGCTGGCGACGTGGGCCGCGACGGCCTGGACCATGGGGGCCGACCCGTCGGCCCCCATGAACCTCTTCGACCTCAAGGACGAGGTGGTCAGGTTCGGCCACGAGTCGGTGCGCCGGGTCTCCGAGCGCCGCAACGGCCTGTCGCGGTACGACCGCACGCAGCGGCTCGCCGCGGCGCACGCGGTGCTCGTCGTGTCCTCCTACTTCGAGACCCTGGACCGTACGAGCCTGCCGCTCACCCCCGAACGCCTCGCCGCGACGGCGGGCGAGCGCCTCACACACGGCGGCAGCCCGCCGAAGGGGTACGTCGACCTGATCGACGGTCTGCTGACCGACCGGCTGCCGATGCCCGAGCCGCACGTGCCCTACGCACGTACGCGCGAGGCGATCGAGGCGGTCTACGAGCTCATGTCACGCCGCCTCGCGACGCTGATCCGCGCCGCCCCGGCGTGGGAGTCCCTCGCGGGGCGCGAGCGCACCCGCGCGCTGGACACGGTCCGCAAGATGCCGCCGCAGGCGCTCACCACGTACGACGACGCGTTCCGCCGGCTCGCCACCGACAACCGCGAGTTCGAGGTCTGGGCGAGCTTCACCGAGGCGGCCGGGCTGAGCGCCGGGCTGTCGGAGGTGGGGCGGCTGCTGAGCGAGATGGCCGGTGAGCGTCCGGGCGACCGGCCGCGCAGCCATCTGATCCGCACATATCGCGCCGCGCTCGCCGACCCGGTCGTCGCCACCGGGCACGCGCCGGAGTGGGTCGCGCTGCCCACGCTCGGCGAGGCGTACGTCAGCCCGCGCTGCAAGGCGGCCGAGGTACGTCCGGGTGACGCTCCGTCCGGACAGGAGTGGTGGGCCGCCCAGGAGCCGATCCCGTACGTCGAGACGTTCCTGGCCGGGTTCCTCACGCTGCCGCGTGCCGTGCAGGCACCGCTCGTCGTGCTCGGCGAGCCGGGGTCGGGCAAGTCCAAGCTGACCGAGGTCCTCGCCGCGCGCCTCCCGGAGCAGGACTTCCTGCCGATCCGGGTCGAGCTGCGCGACGTCGAGGCCGAGTCGCTGATCCAGGAGCAGATCGAACAGGCGATCTTCCGCCAGGCCGGCGAGCGTGCGGCCTTCCACGACCTGCTCGACGCGGCTCCCGGCGCGCTGCCGGTGGTGATGCTGGACGGGTTCGACGAGCTGCTGCAGGCCGCCGGCGTCAACCGCTATGACTACCTCGAGCAGGTACGCGACTTCCAGCGCCGCCAGCTCGCCCTCGGCCGTCCCGTCGTCGTCATCGTGACGAGCCGCACGGTCGTGGCCGACCGGGTGCGTTACCCGGCGGGAAGCATCGCGCTTCAGCTCCAGCCCTTCAGCGACGACCAGGTGCGTCAGTGGCTCGACGTCTGGAGGCGCCACAACGCCGACATCCTCAAGAGCCGAGGGCTGCTCCCGCTGACCGCCGAGGCCGCGCTGTCCCACCGGGAGCTGGCACGCCAGCCCCTGCTCCTCCTCATGCTCGCCGTCTTCGATGCCACCGAGAACGCCCTGCTCAACGGGGATGCCAGCCTCGGACAGGCCGAGCTGTACGAGGCGCTGCTGATGGACTTCGCGCTACGGGAGATCCGGAAGTACCCCGGCAACCAGTCCCTGTCGCTGAGCGCGCAGCGCAAGCTCGCCGAGACCGAGCTGGACCGGCTGGCGGCGGTGGCGCTGGCGATGTTCGCCCGTGGCCGCCAGAGCGTCAGCGACAGCGAGCTGGACCGCGACCTGGCGCTCCTGCGACCCGAGCCGAACGGTGCCGAGCCGGACGCCGACGAGGCCGCCCTCAGCCTCGCGCAGCGGGCCATCGGCCGGTTCTTCTTCATCCACCGCTCCGAGGCGCACGCGCGTGGCCATCGGACCCGCACGTACGAGTTCCTGCACACGACCTTCGGGGAGTTCCTGGTCGCGTGGCTGACCAACCGCGCGCTGGCCGACCTGGTGGCCGTGCACGACCTGGTCCGCAGCCGGTCCACCGCCGGCGGGCGGCTCGACGACGGGTTCCTGCACTCGATCCTGTCGTTCGCCTGCGTCGCCGAACGCGTGCCCGTCGTCGACTTCCTCGCGGCGATCTTCGGCGGGCTGCCCGACACGGCGCGCGAGAGCTACCGCGAGCTCCTGCTGGAGATCCTCGACGGCGCGCTGTACCCCCATCCGAGCCGGTCCTACCCGGCGTACGAACCGGCGCGGCACACGCTCACCCGGCGCCTGGCCGCCTACTCCGCCAACCTCACGGTGCTGCTCGTCCTGCTGTCCGGCAAGGGCGGGCTCGACGTCCGCACGATGTTCCGCGGCACGGGCGCCGCCGTCGAGCGCTGGATCGAGCACAGCCACCTATGGAAGTCACAGCTGACGGCCTCGGAGTGGAACGGCCTGGTCAACACCCTGCGCGTACGGGCGAGCCGGGACGAAGCGACCGTCGACGTCACGTTGACACGCGAGGACGGCTCGCCGGCACGCCTGCTGGACGCCTTCGTCATCTCCCCGCACACCGCGCGGCTGGAGCTCACCGACTATGACGTGCTCCTCTCCCACGACCCGGCGGAGTCGTTCGACCTGAGCACCCCGGCCGGCACCGAGCTCGGGTTCGTGATCCGCAAGATGGCGTTCCTGCCCAACTGGCGCATGGGGATGCTGCTGCTCCAGGCCGTCCCGTACTTCCGTGCGATGGGCGACCAGGTCCGCTGGCGTCAGGGCGAGGACGGCGCGGTCCTGCCCGCCTACCTCCTCTCTCTGCTGGACTACAGCGGGGACACGCCCGCGTGGGAGCGCGCCCAACGCTACGCTCCGTGCCTCGAGGTGCTGGAGGAGTTCCCCGGCCTGGAAAAGCAGGTCCTGCTGCGGCTGCGCGACGACGCACGCACGCTCCCCATCGCGACGACCGTCGACCTGCTGCGCGAGGTGAGCCGCGTTCCGCCGTCGGAGGCCTACATGGACGTCGTGAACGACCTGTGGGCCAGGAACTCCGGCAAGACCAGCCCCGGCATCGGCGGGAGGGGAATGCTCATCGCGCTGGTCCGGTCGCTGCACCAGAAGTGGCCGGACGCCGACCTGGACCGCATCACCGCCGCCCTGCGCACGGCCGCGTACGGCAGACGCCGCCCGCCGGACTCATAGGGCCTGCCTCGAAGTCCTCGGTCTGGGCCCCACCCGGTCTTGGGCCCCACCCGGTCTTGGGCCCCACCCGGTCTTGGGCCGCGTCCGGTCTTGGGCCCGTTAGGCCTGGGCCCCGTCAGGCCTGGGCCCCGTCAGGCCTGGGCCCCACCCGTCTGGAGCCCACCCACCTGGAGCCCACCCACCTGGAGCCCACCCGCCCGGGGGTGCCATCCCACTCTCATTGTCCAGCGGGAACAGCGGCGGGCGGAAGTAGAGCGGGGTTCTGTGGATAACGCCGCCCAGGCGCCGCCCAGACGGCGGCCACACGGCGGCCACACGGCGGCCACACGGCGACAGCATGACTTCGAGACGGACCCTGGGCGTGTCCTGGTCGTCTGCGGGTGGGGGGCGCGCCGCGCGAGGGCGGTTGAGGGATCTTGGTGGTCGGCCGGTCGCTCACCAAGATCCACTAAGTGGGACGATCTGGACGTGGCCGTACCTCCCCCCACCCGGATTCTGCGCAGCGCGGTCGGGACCGTGCTCACCCTGCTGTTCGGCGCCACCCTGGTGCTGATCGGCGTCATCCTCGTCACGTGGATCGCGCCGGGCGGAGCACGTGACCTGCACGCCTACGAGGCGGCGCCGCGTTGTCCGGCCGCTCCGGCCGCGCCCGCCGAATGCCGCTGGACACAGGAGTTCACCGTGTCCGGCGTCCGGCTGACCCGCAGCAGGAGCGAGTCGGACCGTGCGTTCCTGACGGGCGCGGACGGGGTCAGACGGGAGACGTTCTACGACTCCCGTGGCCCCGTCCTGGACGCCCTCGACGAGGGCGACCGGGTCACCGGCACCATCTGGCGCGGCTTCGTCACCGAGATCGCGGCGGAGGGCGACTCCCAGAAGACCCAAGACGCCCCCGCCGACATGCGCGCGCGTGGCTTGATCGGTGCGCTGCTCACCGTCCCCTGCGGCCTCCTCATGACGGCCGCGTGCGCCTGGCGGCTGCTCCGCCGCCGCGCCGTCCCGGACCCGACGCCGGGCATGGTCGCCGCACTGGGACTCGCCTTCGCACTGTTCGCCGGCGGGCTCATCTCGCCGGTCCTGCTGGGCAAGAACGGCGAGAACCTCTGGATGGTGGCGGCCGTCTGGCTCCCCATCGCCATCCTCATGGCCGCCGCGGCGCGCCTTTACGTCACTCGCAAGCGCGCCCCGGAGACCGTGACGATCTAGGACTACCGAGCCCTAGACCTGGCGGAGTGCGCGCTGGGTGAGTTTGATGCCGAGGCCCAGGCCGAGCTGGAGCAGCAGGCCCGCTCCGCAGGCGGCGGCGACGGCCATCGCGATCGGTTCGGCGACGGTGAGGAGTAGGCGTATCGCCTCGGCCAGGTCACCGGGCGCGGTCAGCGGCGGAATGCCAATGATGATCGTCATGACGACCTCCCTGGCGCCGTACCCGTCACGCGTCAGAGGTGCGCATGCCGGGTGCGACGAGTCGATGCCGGTCTGGCGACCGGCGGGGACGGCTGCTGTCGGGACTCAACCCGTCTCACCTCCTCGCGACATGCGGAACGCCTCGGAATGAGGCGGTAATTTCAGTGAAACCGCAGTTCAGGGCCTTGTCAAACGATTACGCAAAAAGGGAGCTGCGGCTTCGGCGCGCAGGGTAGGGCACTGCCATGTCCGCTGGCTACGGCGGGGGCCTGCCCACGCTGAGGCGCTCTCCGGTGCGGCGCGCGATGGCTCGCGGGTCCATGTTCCGCCGCCTCGACTGGGTGCTGTTCAGCGCCGTCCTCGGGTTGACCTGGCTGGGCACGCTGCTCGTCTGGTCGGCGACCCGGCCCGGACTGCTCCAGGCCGGGCGCGACCCGGAGAGCTACCTGAAGAAGCATCTGCTGACCGTCGCGGTCGGCCTGACTCTCGCGCTCGCGGTGTCGATGCTGGACTACCGGCTGGTCCGCGCGTACGCGCCCATGGTGTACGCGGCGTCCTGCGTCGGGCTGGTGGCGGTGCTCACGCCGCTCGGCTCGACGATCAAGGGGCATCATTCCTGGATCGAGGTGGGCGGCGGCTTCCAGCTGCAACCGGCGGAGTTCGGCAAGGTCGGGCTGGTGATGGTGCTCGCGGTGCTGCTCGGTGAGCCGCGTGAGGGCCACACCGAGCCGAGCACCGGCGACCTGCTAGCCGCGCTGACGCTGGCCGGGCTCATCGTGGTCCTGGTCGTCATGCAGCCCGACCTGGGCACCACTATGGTGCTCGCGGTGCTGATCCTGGCCATGGTGGCGGTGTCGGGGGTGTCGAAGCGCTGGCTGTTCTCGCTGGTCGGCGCGGGGGTGGCGGCTGCGGTCGCGGGCTGGCAGCTGCGGGTGCTCAAGCCGTACCAGGTCGACCGGTTCATCGCCTTCGCCTACCCGGCCGCCGACCCGAAGGGCGTCGGCTACAACGCCGCGCAGGCACGGATCGCGGTGGGTTCGGGCGGCGCGTTCGGCCGCGGCCTGTTCCACGGGCCGCAGACCGCCGGCCACTTCGTGCCCGAACAGCACACCGACTTCATCTTCACCGTGGCCGGGGAGGAACTCGGCTTCGTCGGCTCGGCGCTGATCGTCGCGCTGCTCGGGGTGGTGCTGTGGCGGGGGCTGCGGATCGCGATCAACTGCGAGAACAGCTTCGGCGTCCTGCTCGCCGCGGGCGTGGTCTGCTGGCTGGGCTTCCAGGCGTTCGAGAACATCGGCATGTGCCTCGGCCTGATGCCGATCACCGGTGTGCCCCTGCCCTACCTGTCGTACGGCGGGTCGGCGACCCTCGCCAACATGGTCGCCCTGGGCCTGCTCGAGGCCGTCCACGTACGCCAGCGCACGTTCGTCTGAGGACTCAGGGACTCACAGGCCGGCGAAGACATCTCGGACGCACCGCCGGAGCCAGACATGGGCGGCGTCGGTGTCGTAGCGGCGGTGCCAGGCCATCGCGAGCGGCACGGACGGCACGTCTATCGGGAAGTCGAAGGCGACGAGCCCCAGCCGATCGATGAGCGGCGCGTGCAGCCTCCGGCCGGCCCGCCCGACCAGGTCGGTCGTCAGCAGGATGAGCAGGGCCGAGGAGAACGACGGCGCCGAGGCGACCACCCGGCGCCGCAGCCCGTGCGCGGCCAGAGCCGCATCGATCGGCCCCTCGAGCCGGCCACGCCGTGAGGTCGTCAGGTGCTCGGCGGCGGCGAACCGCGCAAGCGTGATCTCCCCGGTGAGCAGCGGATGCCCGGCGCGTACGACCCCGACGCCCGGGTCGTGCAGGAGGGGTTCGACCACGACGTCGGGCGATCGGTCGGCGATCACTCCGATCTCCAGGTCGATCCGGCCCTCGCGCAGCGCGCCCGAGTCGGCGGCGCCCTCGGGCAGCGAGCGGATGGAGACGCCCGGCGCCTCCCCGCGCATCCGGGCGAGCAGGGCCGCCGCCGCGACCGCGGTGACCGAGTCGTCCGCCTGGAACGTGAACGTCCGGTCCAGCGTCGCGAGGTCGAGGGCCCGCTCGGTGAACACGGTGCTGGCGCGTTCGACGAGCTCGTGCACCTCCGCGTGGATGGCCAGCGCCCGCGGTGTGGGCACCATCGCCCGGCCCGAGCGCACCAGCACCGGGTCGCCGAGCGCCTTGCGGATGCGCGCGAGCGTACGGCTCATGGCGGGCTCGGACAGGTGGAGGCGCGCGGCGGCGGCGCCGACGCTCTGCTCCTGGAGCAGGACGTCGAGGGACACGAGAAGGTTCAGATCGAGCTTGGAATGCGTGCCGTGCATTTCTCACCTGCGAAAGATGCATTTGAAAGCAGATCACCTGGCAGCTTACGTTGTGACGCGTTCAGCGTCTCGCCCTCGGAGGTTCCCGTGACACTGCAAGCCGAGCTGAGCCCGCCGGAGGCGGGACACCCGCGGCGCACCGCGATCCTGGGGTTGATGTCGGCCTGCGCGACGATGACCATCGCCCTGGTCGCCGCGATCAACCTGGCCATCCCGAAGTTGTCCGCGAGCACGCTGCGGCCCTCCTCGGCCGAGCTGTTGTGGATCATCGACGCGTACGTCCTCGTGTTCGCCTGCCTGCTCATCCCGGCAGGGGCCTTCGGCGACCGGCACGGCCGCAAGGGCGCGCTGCTCGGCGGCCTCGGCCTGTTCGCCGTCGGCTGCCTGGTGTGCGCGCTGGCGCCCGGCGTCGGCGTGCTGCTCGCCGGGCGGGTGGTCACCGGCGTCGGCGCGGCCCTGGTCATGCCCGCGACGCTCTCACTGTCCATCGGTGCGTTCCCGCCCGCGCGGCGGCCGTACGCGATTGCCACCTGGACCGCCGCGACGGGTCTCGCGGGCATCTTCGGCAACATCGGCGGCGGCCTGATCCTTCAGTACCTGCCCTGGCGGGGCTGTTCTGGGCGATGGTGCCGATCATGGCCGTCCTGCTGGTGCTCACGGCACGGCTCGCGCCGCGCTCGGACCGGTACCACGCCGACCTGGACCTGACCGGCTCGGCGCTGCTCATCCTCGCCTTCGCCGCGCTGCTCTACGGGATCATCGAGGGGCCCGAGCAGGGCTGGTCGGGCGGCACCGTGCTCGGCGCCTTCGCGGTCGCCGCCGGTGTGTTCGCGGCCTTCACGG
The DNA here is from genome assembly GCF_006716425.1 of Actinoallomurus bryophytorum. NCBI lineage: Bacteria > Bacillati > Actinomycetota > Actinomycetes > Streptosporangiales > Thermomonosporaceae > Actinoallomurus > Actinoallomurus bryophytorum. Next base: position 4,680,687 of record NZ_VFOZ01000001.1, on the reverse strand, counting down.
TACGTGCGCTGTGCGTGGAGCACCCGCTGATCGATCCCCGGATCTTCCGCGCCGCCCGGCTGCGGGCGGGGGTCATCGGCGTCGGGATCGGGTTCTTCGGGCTGTTCGCGCTGTTCTTCGTCAACGCCCAGTTCCTGCAGTACGTGAAGGGCTACTCGCCGGTGCTCACGGGCGTCGCCATCGGCCCGCTGGCGCTGGGCATGATGTTCATCTCGCCCCGGAGCGTCGGCCTGGCCGGCCGGTTCGGCGGGCGCCGGATCGTCACGTCGGGCATGGTGATCATCGCGGGCGGCCTCGCACTGATGTCGTTCGCCGGGCCGCGGACGCCGTACCTCCTGTACGCGCTGTTCCTCCTGGTCATGTCGCTGGGCATGGGCCTGTGCGTGCCGACGCTGTCCACGGGCGTCATCGGCGCGCTACCGCACGGCCGGGCGGGGCTGGGGTCCGGCCTGAACGGCGCGGCGCGGGAGATCGGCAGCGCGCTCGGGGTGGCCGTGCTCGGCACGATCCTCACCGTACGGTTCACCGCCCGGCTGCCCGGAGGCGCCGGGGCGCACTCGCCGGGCGAGGCGCTCGCACGGTCCGGCCACAGCGCCTCTGCCGTGGCCGCGTTCGCCGACGCCGTCGCGGCCGGCTACCGGGTGGTGGCGCTCGTCGTGCTGCTCGCCGCGTTCCTCGTCGGGATCTGGTTCCGTCCCGAGACCGTCCGTTGACGAGATCCGGCATCTCGGCAGCGGAATGCGGAGAACGCGACGATGGGGTGTCGGATCCGGGCAGAGGTGTTCGTTGTCCGTATGAACGGTGCCCATGAGGAGCGCCCCGAGTCACAGGAGATGATCCGAGATGCGGTACCCGGTTTCCGTGATCTTTGTCGAGGTGCGGCCGTTCCTGTGAGCGCGATCGACGCCCGAGAGGCGATCACCCGGGCCCACCACGAGGAGTGGGCGCGCGTGGTCGCGACCCTGACCAGGCGCTTCGGTGACCTCGACATCGCCGAGGAGGCGGCGGCCGAGGCGTTCGCGACCGCAGTCCAGCGGTGGCCCGCCGACGGCGTACCCCCCAACCCCGGTGCCTGGCTGACCACCACCGCGGGCCGCAAGGCCATCGACCGGATCCGGCGCGAGAACAAACGCGACGACAAGCACAAGGAGGCTCTGCTGGTGTACGACGACGACCCGCCCGAGCGTGCCGGCGCCATCGCCGACGACCGGCTCCGGCTGATCTTCACGTGCTGTCATCCGGCGCTGGCGATGGAGTCCCGCCTGGCGCTGACTCTGCGCATGGTCGGCGGTCTGACCGTGCCCGAGATCGCCCGCGCCTTCCTGGTGGCCGAGACCGCCATGGGGCAGCGGATCACCCGCGCGAAGGCCAAGATCAAGGCGGCCCGCATCCCCTATCGGGTGCCGGCCGCGGAGGATCTGCCGGGCCGCGTCTCCGGCGTACTCGCCGTCCTGTACCTCGTCTTCAACGAGGGCTACCTGGCGACCGGCCCCGGCACCGATCCCGTACGCCACGACCTGACCGCCGAGGCGATCCGGCTCACCCGCCTGATCCGTGCCCTGATGCCGGACGACGGTGAGGTGGCCGGGCTGCTGGCGCTGATGCTCCTCACGGAGGCCCGCCGCACCGCACGGGTCTCGGCCGGCGGCGAGCTGGTCGCCCTCGACGAGCAGGACCGCGGGGCCTGGGACGCGGCGCTGATCGCCGAGGGTCATCGGCTGGTGCGCGAGCGCCTCGCCGCTGCCGCCGCCGGGGTGGCTCCGTGTCGCTACCAGATCCTCGCGGCGATCAACGCCGTGCACACCTCCGCCCGCGACATACGCGACACCGACTGGTCGCAGGTCCTCGCCCTCTACGACCAGCTCATCCGCCTCGACCCTTCGCCGATCATCGCCCTCAACCGTGCCGTCGCCGTCGCCGAGCTCGACGGCCCGCAGGTGGCGTTGGCGGCCGTCGACCGGCTCGAGGACGAGCTGGCCGGCTATCACGCCTACCACGCGACCCGCGCCGACCTGCTGCGCCGGCTGGGCCGCGGTCATGAGTCGCGCGCGGCCTACGACAAGGCCATCGAGCTGGCGGGCAACACCGCCGAGACCGCCTACCTGAAACGCCGCCGTGGCCAACTGGGGCAGTGATCTGGTTCCGTCCCGAGGCCGACTCATCTATAGTCACGACATATCTCGACTTGGAGGTCAGGATGGTGAGCGTACGGAGCGCGGGCAAGGCCCTGCTCGACCGGCTGTTCGTCCACGGCACGGTCACCGCGACGGACCTGGTCACGCCGCGGATGCGCCGGATCGCGATCGCCGCGCCCGGCCTGGGCTGGACCCCGGGCCAGCACATCCGTCTCGTCGCCGAGGGCCTGGTCACGCGCCGTACCTACTCCGTGTGGGACTACGACGGCTCCGCGCTGGAGCTGTACGTGCTCGACCACGGCGACGGGCCCGGCGCCCGCTGGGCCCGGTCCGTACGGCCGGACCAGGAGGTCGTCTTCACCAAGCCGGAGGGCGCCCTGGTGACCCGCCCGTCCGCGTACCACCTGTTCGCCGGCGACGAGACCGCCGCGGTGGCCTTCGGGCCGATGCTGCGCGCGCTCGGCGCGGACGCCTCCGCGTACGGCGTGATCGAGGTGGACACCCCGGCGGACCGGCTCCCGATCGACCTCACCTGGCGTTTCCGCGAAGGCGCGTCCGCCGCCTCGTCGGCCACGCTCGTCCAGGCCGTCCGCGAACTGGACCTCCCGGACGAGCCGGGCACCGCCTATCTCGCCGGCGAGGCCCGCACCGTCCAAGCCGTACGTGCCCATCTCGTCGGCGACCGCGGCTGGCCACGCCGCTCGGTCGTCACCAAGCCGTTCTGGACTCCCGGCAAGAAGGGTATGGAGTAGTTTCAGGGAGGACTTTGACCAGGAGGTTCGATGTCAGCGGCTGACCGGACGCGTCGGTCGCCGTTGGCGTGCCTGCTGATCGCCCTGGTCGTCGCGTTCGGCCTGAGCGGCGCCGCCCAGGCCGGCGCCGCCGCCGATCATGGTCATCCGGTGGTGGCCACCGCGACGGGCGGACAGGGCCCCCAGGCCATCCTCGATCTCCACGCTCAGCCCCGGCCGGGCGAACACCGCCAGACCGGCACCGGGGCGGGACTCCTGTCCGCCCTGGTCGTCGTCCTCCTGGCCGGTCGCCGCCGGCTCCTGTCCCCAGGACGTGACGTACTCCCGGCCTCCGGACGCCCTGCCTGCGGCAGCCGCGCGCCACCCGTGTCCGCGCCGGCATAGGCGGACGGCCCCGGGAGGGCCGCCCGTCGATGGCGGCGTCCCGGTGTCCCGGTCTCCGGAGGAGACCCTCACTACTCCGGGTGGCCACGCCACCCGGCGATCTTCCGTGGAGATGACTCCATGACCGTTCTGTTCACCATCATTTTGATCATCTCCGGCTGCGGTGTCGCGCTGCTCGCCTGGATGTTCCGCCGGGACGACTCCCGGCTGGGGATGGCCGCACTGGGCGTGCTGATCGCCGCCAACGTGCTCGCGATGGTCCACGCGGCGCTGGACGCCTGACGCGCGTATCGCCCCTCACCCCCGGAATACGGCCGTGACCCGCGGCCTACTCTGGGAGTGAGGGGCCAATCGCCGCGTTCGCGTCACTGCCCCGGCCCCGGGACCTACGCGGACCTGATCGGGGGGAAGACACATGACTTCGCCGGATGAGAAGCAGCGGCAGCTGGACGTCCATCGGGTCGATCCCTGTGCGGGCGTGCTCACCACGGACCAGGGGATCCCTGTCGACGACACCGACAACTCTCTCCGGATGGGCGAGCGTGGGCCGACGCTGATGGAGGACTTCCACTTCCGCGAAAAGATCACTCACTTCGACCACGAGCGCATCCCGGAGCGTGTCGTCCACGCACGGGGCGCCGGGGCGTACGGGCACTTCCAGGTCTACCAGTCGCTGGCGGACTACACGAGCGCGGAGTTCCTGCGGGACGCGTCGGCGAGCACGCCGGTGTTCGTGCGCTTCTCGACGGTCGCGGGGTCCCGCGGATCGGCGGACACCGTACGGGACGTGCGCGGCTTCGCCACCAGGTTCTATACGAACCAGGGCAACTTCGACCTCGTGGGCAACAACATGCCGGTCTTCTTCATCCAGGACGGGATCAAGTTCCCGGACTTCGTCCACGCGGTGAAGCCGGAACCGCACAACGAGATCCCGCAGGCGTCCTCGGCCCACGACACGCTGTGGGACTTCGTGCAGCTCCAGCCCGAGACCACGCACATGATGATGTGGATGATGTCGGACCGCGCGCTGCCGCGCAGCTTCCGGATGATGCAGGGATTCGGGGTGCACACGTTCCGGCTCGTCAATGACGCCGGGGTGGGCACGTTCGTGAAGTTCCACTGGAAGCCGCGGCTCGGCACGCACTCGCTGGTGTGGGACGAGACGCAGAAGGTGGCCGGGAAGGACCCGGACTTCAACCGCCGTGACCTGTGGGAGGCGATCGAGGCCGGCCAGTATCCGGAGTGGGAGCTGGGCCTGCAGCTCGTGCCCGAGGCCGACCAGGACCGGTTCGACTTCGACCTGCTCGACGCCACCAAGATCATCCCGGAGGAGCAGGTCCCGGTGCTGCCGGTCGGCCGCATGATCCTGGACCGCAACCCGGACAACTTCTTCGCCGAGGTCGAACAGGTGGCGTTCCACCTGGGCAACAGCGTGCCCGGCATCGACTTCACCGACGATCCGCTGCTGCAGGCACGGCTGTTCTCCTATCTGGACACACAGCTCATCCGGCTCGGCGGGCCCAACTTCCCGCAGCTGCCGGTGAACCGGCCGATCGCGCCGGTGCACAACCACCAGGTCGACGGCTACCACCAGACCGAGATCACCAAGTCCCGTACGACGTACCACCCGAACTCCCTGGGCGGCGGCTGCCCCGCCCTCGCCGAGGCGGGCGCGTACGTCCACTACCCGGAACACGTCGCCGGCGACAAGATCCGCAAGCGCGCCGGGAGCTTCGCCGACCACTACTCCCAGGCCACGCTGTTCTGGAACAGCATGAGCGCCTGGGAGAAGGAGCACATCGTCGCGGCGTTCCGGTTCGAACTGGGCAAGGTCGAGCACCGGCACGTACGTGAGGGCGTGGTGGCCAACCTGAACCGCGTCGACCACGACCTCGCCGTCATGGTCGCCGAGGGCGTCGGCGTCGAGCCGCCGGACCGGGCGGTGAGTGAGAACCAGGGCCTCAGGTCACCCGCCCTGAGCCAGGCGAACACCACGCACAGCCCCGCCACCCGGAAGATCGCGATTCTGGTCGCGGACGGCGTCGACGCCGACGACGTGGAGATGGCGTGGGCCGGCCTGTGCGACCTGGCGGCGAACCCGGAGATCCTGGCCGCGAGGGACGGCACCGTACGTGCCGCCGACGGAGCACTGGTGAAGGTCACCCGTGCCCTGCCGACGGTCGACTCCGTGCTGTACGACGCGCTGCTGATACCGGGCGGAATGGACTCCATCCGCACGCTGTCCCAGGACGGGAAGGCGGTGTACTTCGTCACCGAGGCGTTCAAGCACTACAAGGCCATCGGCGCGCTGGGCGACGGCGTCGAGCTCCTCCTGACCGCCCGCGTGCCGTGCGAGGACCGGCACGGCCACCACGAGGGCGTCGTGATCGGTGAACGGTCGGACGGGGTCTTCATCAAGGAGTTCGCCGACGCGGTGGCGACCCATCGCCACTACGAACGCGAGGTGGCGGCCGTACCCGCGTGAGCGGAATTGGGAGCGGCCCCGACCTTACGGGTCGGGGCCGGCTCTCGTCGTACGGGGGTTGCTTACTTCTTGGGCATCATCAGCGTGTCGATGATGTACACGGTGGCGTTGGCGGTCTGGACGTTGCCGCAGACCACGTTGGAGTCGTTGACCTTGTAGGACTCACCCGAGCCGCTGGTGGTGACCATGCCGCCCTGGAGGGTCTTGAAGCTGCCGCTGCCCAGGGCGTCGGGGGCGACCTTCTGGCCGACGACATGGTAGGTGAGGATGCTCGAGAGCGTCTTCTTGTCGGCGAGCACCTTGGCCAGGGTCTTCTTCGGGATCTTCGCGAACGCGTCGTTGTCCGGCGCGAACACCGTGATGTTCTGCGCGGAGTTGAGGGTGTCCACCAGGCCGGCCTTCTTGACCGCGGTGACCAGCGTGGACAGGGCCGGGTTGTTGGAGGCCGCGGTGGCCACCGGGTCCGCCGACATGCCGGAGAAGCTACCCTTGCCGCTGCTCGGCACGGCCGAGCAGCCAGCACCGAAGGGCTTGTCGGACATCGCGGCGCTGGACGTCGCGCCAGCGGCCGGAGCGGACGCGGTGGACGAGGAGGACGAGGCGCTGTCGTCGCTCTTGCTGCCACCGCAGGCCGCGCCGCTGAGCAGCAGACCGCCGGCGACCATACTTACGGCCAGAACACGGGTCTTCACGTGACTTCTCCTTCTGATTGATTTCATGAACCGAACAGGCCAGGTCGTCAGGTGACCGTGACCACGACCGAATGCCAGCCAGTCGCCCCGTTGGGGATGATTGGCACGCGTTTCTGGGGCTGGACGGTGCCCGTGCCGTCGGTGGCGCGGACCTCCAGCCGATGTGAGCCGGGCGCGGCGTCCCACTCGAGGACCCACTGGCGCCAGGTGTCGATACCGGGGACCGGCGCGAGCTCGGCCCGTCGCCACGGCCCGTTGTCCACGCGGACCTCGACCACGTCGATCCCGCGGTGCTGCGCCCACGCGGTGCCCGCGATCGGCACCCGACCCGCCTTGACCTGCGCGAACGATCGCGGCACGTCGATACGGGAGAGCGTCTTGATGGGCGCCTGCTCCGAATAGCCGCGCTTGGTCCAGTACGCCCTGTCCGTGGAGAACCGGGTGACCTTGAGATCGACCACCCACTTGGTCGCCGAGACGTAGCCGTACAGGCCGGGCACGATCATGCGGGCCGGGAATCCGTGCGCGACCGGGAGCGCTTCACCGTTCATGCCGACGGCCAGCAGTGAGTCGCGGCCGTCCATGATCGTCTGGATCGGCGTGCTGATCGTGAACCCGTCGGTGGAGCGGCTGAGGACCTGGTCCGCGCCGGACCGTACGCCGGCGCTTCTGAGCAGAGCGGGCAGCGAGGCGCCCAACCAGCGGGCGTTGCCCGCGTACCTGCCACCGACCTGGTTCGAGACGCAGCTCAGCGTGATGTCGCGTTCGAGCATCGGTTGCCTGAGCAGGTCGTCGAAGGACAGCTCGACCGGGTGGTCGACCATGCCGTGGATCCGCAGCATCCAGTCGTGCGGGGAGACCTGCGGGAGGGTCAGGGCCGTGTCGACGCGGTAGAAGTCGGGGTTGGGCGTGACGAACGGCGTCATGCCGGGGACGCGGATCTGCGCACCGTTCGGGACGGCCTTGGCCGTGGAGACGGGCCTGGGGAGCCGTACGTTCTTGCGCGCGGCGCCCACGTTGTCGCGCGCCAGCAGGAGCCGGCCGCCCAGGCCGCTCGCGCCGGCGACGGCGACCGCTCCGGCACCGGTGAGGAGAAGACTCCGCCGGCCGGTGCCGGACGGGCCCTTGGGTTCGTCCCGGTTCGCGATCTCGTCGGAAGGCTCTCCGCCGCCGCTGGAGACCACAGCCCGACTGGGCACTTTGACCTCGCCGGCTCCGCTGGGCACCTTGGCCACGTCGGGCGCGGGAGTCTCGTCCGGCACTCGCGGGTCGGTCTCCGGGCTCGCTTTCGTCCGCCTCGCCGGGGCCGTCGCGAGGCCGGCGCGTGCCATCGCACGGACGAGGAGGGTGAGGGCGGCCATGCCGGCCAGGCCGCCGGCGATCGACGGGACGGCGGTGATCCAGTCGTTCGCGGGCCGGGTCACGGCCGAAACCGCGCCGAGCGCACCAAAGGCCATAAAACCGATCAGGCCCGGCACCAGACGCTTTCTCGCCACGATTCCGATCACAATCGCGAGAACCGCGATGCCGGCGCCCAGACCGATCAGAAGAGCAAGTTTGTCATTAGTACCAAAATGCCGGATCGCAAACTCTTTGAGCCACTCCGGGGTCAAAGTGATGCCGACCGCACCCACCGCGATCACGGGTGATGCCTGCGCACCTCCGGCGAAGGCCGCGAACAGCTCGGCGATTCCCAGCGCGACGCCTCCGGCGAGAACGCCGGCGACACCGCCTACCGGATGACCGATCCATTTCGCTTTCACATCGGTTATTCGGGGGCGAGCGCGCCGCGGTTTGGTGCGGATTCAATATTTTTTCTGCGCGCGACCCGAACAGCGCCTGAACTGGACGGTCAGACTTCGATGACCTGGAGGCTGCCGATGCCCCGGAGGTGGCAACGCGACCCGGCGAGCGTGATCGGGACCGTGTCGAGACGCATGTCGGCCACCCGCGCGGCGTAGCTCGGCGCGAGGCCGCCCAGCGGTATCGGGATCGTCCAGGGCTCGATGGGACCGGGGACCTGGGCGCCGGGGTTGTCGAGCGCCATGAGCCACTGCCCCTCGACGAGCGCGAGCGTGAACTCCGCCGTACGCGCGACCACGCACGCGTGCCCGCCGAGCGGTGTCACCCCCTCGTACGCTCCGTCGAGGCCGAGGTGGTGCACCCGCCAGGTGCCGTCGTCGGCGGACTCGGCGCACACCGAGACGCCGGTCGGGCCGACCGCCGCGCTGTGCGCGCGGCCGGGTACGAGGCTGCTCCATCTCCGGTCGCCGGTGACCAGGTCGATCGCGTGGACCCCGGTGTCGCGGGCGGCGGAGGCGTACTCATAGTCGTGCTCGCCGCGGTCGGTACGGTCGAAGGAGGCCAGGTCGACCGCGATGAGCGCGTCGCCGGCCCGGCCCGCCAGGACGTACCCGCCGGTGTCGGCGGACCATCGGGCCGCCCCGGTGGCGGCGTTCCGGCCCACCCACGTCTGCGCCGGGCCCGGCCGGCCGTAGTCGGGTGAGGTCGCGCCGACGACGGTGTCGCCGCTCGCGTGGAGCAGCCATTCTTCGCTGCTCCAGCGGTAGTGCTCCTCGCCCCAGAGCCGGTACGTGATGCCCTGGCGCCGGCCCTGGCGGTACAGCCACGAGCACAGGTAGCCGTCGTCGTCCAGGGCACGGACCGCGACGCGGAGCTTGCTGCCGATGTCGTACGCGACGATGTCGTAGGGATCATCGTCGGGCAGCTCGTCGACCGCGCGTACGCTGCCGTCCCTTCTGACTCTCATGACCTGCAAGGACGTGTCGTGCTCGTAGACGGGGAAGACGATGTCACCGCCGGGGGCCGTACTGATCTCCCCCGGCTCTATCTCCCGGCCGCTGGCCTTGCGGCTCAGCCGGAAGCGCTCACCGTCGCCGTCGATCGCCTGCAGGATGGGCGCCTCGCCCATCTCCTGACCGCCGGCGCCGCCCGTCAGCAGAATCAGGTCATCGCTCACCACGGGAGCCGCCGACCAGCCGCACTTGGACTCGATCACCGGGTAACGCGGTCCGTTACCGAACACCACACGATTATGTCTCCGCGACGGAGATCCTGGTACGGCGCCCTCGCAATGGGGCTCTCGGCGCCACGTGGCCCAAACGCCGCGTACGCGACAGGGCAGGGCAATACCCTTCCCTTGCCGATTGATGAACCCGCGGGTCAGCATCCGCGTCCCATCACCGGGCAGGGACGAATCAGGGACCGGTATTCAGGGGGCGGTATGAGCGGACTCGACAGGCGCCAGGCGTTGCTCACCGTCGCTGCCGGTGCTGTCGGGCTCCTGGCCGGTGGCGGGCCCGTGGTCGTACGCGGACTGCAGCCCGATCCGGCCCCCAGGACACTGAGGGCGCGCCGCACGGCCGCACACGGCCCTCCGCCGGACCCTGGATACGCGCACGGCCCAATGCAGGCGCTGCAGCGCCCGGCTCACGGCCTGAAGGACATGTCGCCGCCCGCCCCGCCCACGGCAGTGGCCCTGACCATCGACGACGGGCCGCACCCGACCTGGACGCCGAAGATGCTGGACCTGTTGGCGGAGTTCCGTGTGAAGGGGACGTTCTCGCTGATCGGGGAGCAGGTCGCCGAGTACCCGCAGCTGGTCAGGCGCATCGTGGCCGACGGCCACCAGGTGTCCGACCACACGATGACCCATCCACTGAACCTGCCGCAGCTGTCCGCGGCCAAGATGAAGGTCGAGATCGGCGACGCGCACGACCGGGTCGCGCAGCTGACCGGCGTGGCGCCGAAGTTCTTCCGCTCCCCCGGCGGCGCCTGGTCCACCCAGGTCCTCGACACGGCCGCCGAACGCGGCATGATCTGCATCGACTGGGCCGTCGACCCCCGCGACTGGGCACGCCCGGGTACCAGCCGGATCTCCAGCGCCCTCCTCGCCTCCAAGCCGGGCGACATCCTGCTGTGCCACGACGGCGGCGGCGACCGCTCCGAGACGATCGAAGCCCTGCGGAACGTCATCCCGACGTTGCAGAAACGCGGCCTCACGTTCGTCGCCCTCTGACCGCTCGCCTGCCGTCCCCGGGGGTCAGCTGAAGTAGTGGCCCTGTTCGATGTCCTCGATGAGGCCCGGGTGGGTGGGCTTCCAGCCCAGGAGATCCTGGGTGATGGTGCTGGAGGCGGGCATGTCGGTGCCGAGGAGGCGCACGAGCATTCCTCCGAACTCCTCGGCGGGCAGCGACCGGGCGGGCAGGTTCAGATGCCGGCCGATGGCCTCGGCGATCTCACGGATGCGTACGCCTTCGTCGCCGACGGCGTTGAGCACCGCGCCGGCGGGAGCCTTCTCGACGGCCAGCCGGTAAAGACGCGCGGCATCCTTCACGTGGACGGCGGGCCAGCGGGAGGCCCCGTCGTCGACGTAACCGGAGACGCCTCTGGCACGGGCCGCGGTGATCAGCTGGGGGATGAAGCCGTGGCGTTCTCCCTGGCCGTGCACCGAGCGGGGCAGCATGACCAGAGAGGTGCGCACGCCCCTGTCCGTGGCCGCGAGCGCTGCCCGCATGTTGGTGATGCGTGCCGCGATGGGCCCGGCGGCGATGAGTTCGTCGCGTTCGGTCGCGGTCCGGCCGGGTGTGACGAGCGTCGCGCCGGAGATGAGCAGGGGCTTACCGGAGCCGGCGAGGCCGGCGGCGAACGTCTCGATGGCCATGGCATCGGTCCGCGTCGCGGCCTCGGTCACGCTGGGCACGACGAAGGCCAGATGGATGACGCCGTCACTGTCGAGGGCACCGGCGCGCAGCACGTCGGTGTCGTTCAGGTCGCCGCGCAGCACCTCGGCGCCCCTGTCGGCGACCGCTTTGGCGGAGGCGTCCGAGCGGGCCAGTCCGAGGACCTGGTGGCCGGCACTGATGAGTTCGGGGACGACGGCCGAGCCGATCCAGCCGGAAGCGCCGGTGACGAAGACGCGCATGGGGATTCTCCTTGGTCGTGCCTCAGGTGGATGAAGATGCGCGGCCGTGGAGGCCGCGGCCGGAGTGCCGATGCGATCCGGTCGCATCAACTCTAACACCGCCATGCGACACCGTCGCATCACTGCTCGCCCGCTGATGCGATCCAGTCGCCTCGCTTATACTGTCCGGGTGAGCAGATGGGCGCCGGACGCGCGTGAGCGCCTGGAGACCGCCGCGCTGGGCCTGTTCGTGGAGAACGGCTACGAGGAAACGACCGTCGCGCAGATCGCTGATCGCGCCGGCTTGAACCGCGCCACGTTCTTCCGGCACTTCGCCGACAAGCGGGAGGTCCTGTTCGGCGGTGAAGACGTGCTGGCCGGGCTGTTCGCCGACGGCATCCGTGCCGCCTCACCGGATGCCACGCTCACCGAGTGCCTGCAGGCGGCGTTCGCGGCCGCCGAGGTCGCGATGACCCCGCAGCAGCGGGCCAAGGCCGCCCAGCGCGTGCTGGTGGTCGCGGCGAACAGCGAAGTGCAGGAGCGGGGGCTGCTCAAGCACGCCCGGATCGCCAGGTCGATCAGCGCCGCCCTGCGCGAACGAGGTGCGGACGAGCTGACAGCCCGGCTGGGGGCGGAAGTCGGGATGCTCGCGTTCTCGGTCGCCGTCGAGCGCTGGATGTCGTCGGGCGACGACGAACCGTTCCCGGTCCATGCCGCAGCGGCCTTGAACGACCTGCGGGTGCGTGTGGCCGAGCTCGACTCCCCGTCCCGCCTGCCGGCCTGACCTGAGTTCGGCGGGACGCGAACGACCGGCCCACTCGTGCCTGGAGGACCTCGCCGATGGCGACCTTGCGGGGCGCGGGACGCGGCTGACGTCGCTCGGCACGGCAGTCCGCGGTCAACCGGCGGGTACTCACCCGAGGCCGCACGATTGCGACGGACCTCGCGCGACACGCCCGAGGGATCCCGACTAGTGAAGCTGCCACCGCCAACCGAGGGTGATGCCTCAGCCGCGGTTGACACGGGGGTCCTGGGGGCGGCCACGGTGTCCAGTACGGGCAGAAGGTTCTCGCCCACTGCCGCCCGACCGCGTTGGGACGTGGCCAGGGGGACGGCGTTCGACGCGCTGGGGCTCGGGTTCGTCAGGTGCGGTCAGTTCGTGGCAAGCGGTAGCAGGTCTCTCCGGGCCGGTGGTGTTGCGGCATTCGGGGGTCGCGTCATGGGTCTCGGCTCGGCTCCGCGGCGATGCCGAACGGTTTCCCGTCGCAGAGTGTGGGTTCCGTGACCGGAGGCGGGGCCGGGGTCTCGTCTCCTTCGATACGCGCGGCGTACCTGAGGAGCAGGTCGAGCGCGTGCCGCAACTCGGCCTGCTCGGCCGGCAGGGTGTCGGCGAACGATGACGCGATGGCCCCCGGGTTGAACGCCGCCGAAGCCGACCCGGCCGGCGGACCCGTGACGGGATCCACCTCGACCCCGGCCGCCGGCCGGGGCGGGAAGATCGGCCCCAGCTGCCTCGGACTCTCCCGCGCGGGGTCCTCGGCCCCCTGCGCCTGATCCCGCGCGGCCGTCTCCCGGCGCCGGGAGACGGCACGTTCCCGAGCCGCCCTCCGCCGGCCGGGCTCACCCCGCACGCCCTCGCCCTCGCCGGAAACCGCCCGCTCGACCTCGCTCTTCGGCTCCACACCACGGAACCCCACCCCATCGCGAGCCGCCCCCCGCCCACCCGGGACACCCCGCACACCCCCACCCTCACCGGAAACCCCCCGCTCCACCCCACCCTTCGGCTCCACACCACGGAACCCCACCTCGTCCGGAGGATCCGCGTGCGGCCGGGGCACCGACGGGTCTCGCGCGTCATCGCGGTCCGTCTTGCGGCCGCCGGGCACGTTCCGGCGCCTTGCGCCGTCCTGCCCTTCCCTGTGGCCGGGCGGTGGCACCATGCGGGCCGCCTTCTGCTGCTCCTCCACACGGTCGCGCGCGCTCTCCCCGCGTCGCGCGCCGTCCGCCGCACGCTCACCCTTCGGAGAGACCACCCGCCCACGCCGCGTGCTGCGGCCACCGGGCATCTCCCGCCCCGCCCCGGGCTCAGCCGGCACCGCACGGCCGCGCGTAGTCCCGGCCCGGCCTGCCTCGTCCCCCACGCCCTCGCCCTCACGGGGCACCGCCCGTCCGCGCCGGGGATCGCCGGGACCGGGCTTCTCGTGGCGGTCCGCGTCCTCGCGTCCGATCGGTGTCGCGGCGCCGCGGGTCTGCCGGCGTTCGGTGGTGCGGTCGCGTGGGCCTTCGCGGCGGCGGGCGCCGTCTCCCGTGTCCTCGCTCAAGGACGACAGGGCTCGGCCGCGGCCGTCCTGGCGCCTTCCGGTGCGTTCGCCCGTGGCCTCCCGGCGAGGCCCCTCCCGGCCGGGCCCGTACGGCGAACGTCCGCCTGGCGCCGCGTCGTGGCCTACGTCCTCGTGCTCTTCCCTGCGGTCGCGAGCCTCTTCCCTGCCCGCTCCACCGCTCGTCCCACCCCTCCGCGACGCGGCGACCCGTCGTCCGCCTTCCTCGCCTTGACCGCGCGCCGGGTCTTCTGACGCGCCCTGACGCGGCGCCGCACCCCGCCGCACGCCCGTGCGGTCGCGGGCCTCGGCCTCGCTCGGCTCGCGGCGGCGCGTGGCCGAGTCGCGATGTGCGCCCTCCACAGGGCGATCGTGGGCCGCCTCCCGGTCACGGGACGCTCGCGGGTCCTCGGGTCCTCCCCCGGGGCCGCAGGTCCTCTCCCGGCTTTCCGGCACCTCTCGGGAACCCCTGCGGTCCCGTCCATCCTCCGTACGCCGCCGGGGCGGCCGGGCAGGGTCCGCCCCATCCCAGGCCGCCGCCGTTCGATCGCTTGCGTCCTCATGCGACCCCGTACGTTCCCGCGACCCCGTACGCTCCCGCGCGGCAGGGCGGCCGGCGCCGTCACGCGTGTCCTCGTGGCGGCAGTCGCCCGGCCGATGACCCCCCTGGCGGTCCTCGCCATCGCCCCACGCGTCGTCGGAAAAGGCGCCGAACTGTGCCGGCAGCCTGCGGAAGTGCCGTGGGATCCCCAGCGTGAGCACGTACCCCCACAAAATCATGAGGTTGCGGTAGATGTCGTACCGCTCCCGGTCGTCGGCCTTGAACACCGCCAGCGCGAAGAGCATCGCTTCACCGAGGATGAGCAGTAGTCCCCACGACGCCACGACCACAATGACCGATGCCAGGACGAACTCCGTGAAGTGGACCTCGGTCGCCGACTTACCGAACACATGCCCGTCCGACACCGCGCCGCACAGCCAGTAACCCGGACCCAGCAGTCCCCCGGCGACATAGAGGATGAGCCGGCAACGCCGCGCGCCGCGACGGCGCACCCGGTCCCGCTCCGGCGGCCCGGAGTGCCGGGACCTCTGCGCCTGGTCACCCACGACCGCCACCGGCTGCAGGGTCCGGTCCGCCGCAGGCACCGGACGCGCACCGCGCCACGGCCGACGAGGAAGGACGTGCGGCACGGCCTGATAGCACCTTGGAGTCGCCACGACGATTCATAAATCGCAGCGAAATGGTCATCATTGCCATTTCATCACAACTCCTGCATAGGGCCTAGTCTGCGAGAGCGAATCGGGACAAGTTAGGTCAGGTAAGAGAACTGGCCGACGGGTTCCCGCGTCACCGACGACGACAAGCGCAACGGCGGGGCGACGACGGGGGTACGGCCTTCGGTTTTCAGTTGTTCGGCTCGACTCACTCTCACCTGGATTCCTGCCTCGAAAACGACCAAGGAAATCCAGGCGCCATTGCCCGGCTTCGGAAAGTTAATCGACGACCGCTTCTTCAGGCACACTTTATACGTCACTCTACGTGACGCCACAGATGCGGCAGAGCCGGATAAATGGTGCGCCATAGCCCCGCATACATCCCAGCCCTCCCGTACGCCGCCTCACCGAACGTCACCAGCGCCCGTTTAGGACACACGCGATTGTTCGCGTTGCTAATGACATCACCCTCGGCGTCGGCGCGATTACACACCGTCAATATCGAGCGGCGTGAGCTCCGGCAGATTTCCCATCTCCGGCAACGCCTCGACCAGGCACGCGCCGGCCGGCGAACATCGGCGTGCGTCGCCGACTCGGGGCCATTATGTTCGGTTGGATAGTCTGGTGATCATGTCTAGGTATGAGCCGGTTCCGGACGGGGCGGATTCGTCGGACCAGACGACATCGGGGATCGACGTCAACCACCCGCACGCGGCCCGCATGTACGACTACTACCTGGGCGGCAAGGACCATTTCGAGGCCGATCGGGTGACCGCGGAGAAGGCGCTGCAGAGTTGGAGCGCGGTCCGTACGGGCGTCCGCGAGAACCGCGCCTTCCTCGGCCGCGCCGTGCGCTATCTGGCCGAGGAGGCGGGCATCCGCCAGTTCCTCGACATCGGCACCGGCCTGCCCAGCGCGAACAACGTCCACGAGGTGGCCCAGAAGGCCGCACCGGACTCCCGCGTCGTCTACGTGGACAACGACCCGATCGTGCTCAGCCACGCCAAGGCCCTGCTCACCGGCACCCCCGAGGGACGCACCGCGTTCATCGAGGCGGACCTGCGCGAGCCGGAGAAGATCCTCACCCACCCGACCACCAAAGATGTGCTCGACTTCGACCAGCCGCTGGCGTTGCTGCTGGTGGCGGTCCTGCACTTCATCCCGGACCGTGACGACCCGCGAACCGTCGTCCGTACGCTGGTGGACGCCCTGCCGTCCGGCAGCTACGTGGTCTCCTCCCACGTCACGCCCGAACACGACCCGGAGGCCGTACACGGGCTGGAGGAGTCGTACTGCACCGCCGGCGTACCCGCCCAGGCGCGCCCGATGGAGGACTTCGTCCAGCTCGTCTTCGACGGACTCGAGCTCATCGACCCGGGCGTGGAGATCGTGTCCGACTGGCGGCCCGAGTCCTCCGGCCCCCGCCCGAGCGCCGTCGAGGTCAGCAACTACGGCGGCGTCGCGCGCAAGCGGTGACGGCTCAGCCGGCCGCTCTGTGCTCCACCCACGCGCGTGACGCTTTCTTCATGTCCTGGGTCCACTGGGGAGCGCCGGCGTCCGGTATCTCCGCCCACCGTCGCGCGCTCGCCCGCGCGAACACCATGAGCGCGTCCGCCGGCGCGTCATGCCAGGCGGGCACGTCCGCGAACACCCGCTCCGCCGCCTCCGCGCCATGCCCGTTCGCGATCAGCCGCAGGACCATGCATGCCGGGGCGATCCAGCCGGGTCCCCGTGTCGGCCACGCCCAGTCGACGAGCAACGCACGGTCGCGGGTGACGAGCACGTTGAGCGGGCTGTAGTCGGTGTGGAGAAGCCGGTCGCCTTCGAGCCACTCCAGCTCCGCGGGCCCGTCCACGTACGCCCGCCAGCGATCTTCGGCGGGCTTCACGGGCAGGTCGGGACACCGCAGCGCCCCCAGCTCCACCAGGGTCGCCGCGATCTTCGCCAGGTCCGGGGAACCGGGACGGTAGTCGGCGTGCCGGCCGTCCACCGCCTCGAACCCCAGCACGTCCCACTCACCTTCGACCCGCCACAGCAGCCGAGGCGACAGACGGGTGACGTACGGGTTGACCAGCGCTTCCATGTCCTGCGTCCCGCGACGCCGATGGTCGCGGCGCATCCCCTTGACGAACACTGGTCCGGTCTCGGTCGTGAGCACCGCCGCCAGCGCGGAGTTGAGCCCTTCCGACACTGTCTTCGCCGAGGAGACCGTCCCCGTGCGCCGCTCGATCGCTTCCCTCGTGCCGCGGGGAAGGTCCTCCCAGTGGACGTGCTCAACCACCGGCCCGCCTCCCCGCGACCGCCACGACGGCCATCACTCTGTGACGGTGTGGCCCGCGTCCCGCAGGGCCGCCACGGCGTCGGCACGCCGGTCGAGCGGTACGAGGACGAGGTCGGCGTGGAAGGTCGAGGCGACGAAGACGGGGACGTCCGCCCCGGCGAGCGGGCCGATGAGCGCGGCGAGCATCCCGGGTATGTCGAGGCCGTGCGCGGTCTCGCCCCCGTAGAGTCCGGCCCAGAGCCCAGGCGGATCCGACGCGTCGGTCGCGCGTACGACCGTGAGCCCTTCCGGTGCCCGGACCAACGCCACCCACGAGTCATCGGAGGGCATCCGCGCCTCCGGAAGGTGTTCGAGAATGAACCGCGAGGGCAGAACACGCAGACTCTGCGCGGGCGACGAACTCATCCGACCAGGCTAGTCACTCACTTTCGGTGACGGCCACCTCGACACAGTCACCCTGCTGGGTCCCGCTGCGGCTGCTCTTGCGCCAGACAGGAGAACTCATCCCATCGCCTCCACGATCTGAATGATCAACTCTCGGGATTGATCCTCGGGCAATGCTTTCTGCCCAATGCGGTCATACCGCGTTACGTATGATCGCACCTCTGTTGTGGAGGGCACCAGCCTTCCTCCGCCTGGGGACTCCGTGAACGCCACGTCGCCTCCCGCACCCGTCATGATCTTGAAGCTACCGTCCAGCCCAGGATGGGCTCCGGCCGACCTGGGGATGATGCGTAGTCCGATGTTCGTCCTTTGCGACATCTCAAGGATGTGGGCGAGCTGCTTCCGCATCAGCTCCGATCCGCCGATGTTCCAATGCAGGACATTCTCGGACAGCAACACGAGTATGAGGGGTGGGGGGTCCCGCTCAAGGATCGCCTGCCGGGCCATCCGTTCCGCGACAAGCTCCTCGACGTTCGGTTCTCCACCCGCTGTGAGCAACTCGTGCGCGTACTCCGGAAGCTGGAGCAGACCCGGGATGACCGACGCCTCGTAGACCTTGATTACCGAGGCTTCAGACTCAAGGCCGACGTGCTGCTTGAACCAATTTGGATCATGGCCTAAGCGGGCGTACCAGAGCATCGTGCCGAAGTGGCCGCCGGTGCGCCAGCGTTCGTCCAGGGCCGCTGCCTGGCCTTCGTCCAGTTTGGCCTCGCCGTTCTCCAAGCGGGAAATGCTGGAGCGTGCGCAGTTGATCAGTTTCGCGACCGCGTCGCCGGACAGGCCGCGCTGGGTGCGGTAGAGGCGCAGGTCGTGGGCGAGCCACGCCCACATCGACGACTTCGGGTCCGGTGATGGCTTCGGGAGCACGGCCCACCTCTGAGTTGTCCTGGGTCTTCCGGGGCTGAAGAGGAACGGCGACAGATTAACGCGCCCCTTGCATTCTTGTGCGCAGTTCACGACGGAAAAATCGAGATCCAAGGAGGGCAGAGGATTGCGCCCGACGTCTGAAGTACAGGCCGCCACCGAAGAGACGGTACTGCGGCCTGATATCACGGAGAACCGGACGTACCGATTGCCTCTCCCCCCGCATCCGATCGCGGCCGAACAGGCACGTATATTGATGCGTCTCGCCCTCGCCGACTGGAATATTCTCGACATTATCGACAACGCTCTCATCATTACCGCCGAGCTCGTCGCAAATGCGGTGAAGATTGGCGACGTCTTCCACCTCACCCTCTCCCGGCAGGGCCGCACCGTGCTCATCGAGGTCTGGGACGGCAGCGAGGCGTGCCCCGACCGCCGGCGGCGGTCCGTCGAGCGCGTGGACGGCCGCGGCCTGCTGCTGGTCGAGGCGTGTTCCAAGGACTGGGGCTGGCGGTTGGAAGACCACGGCGGCAAGACCGTCTGGGCCATCGCGGGTGACGACGGAACCGACCCCGGACCCTGCTCCGACCTGCGGATGTGACCCGCCTAACCCATGATCGTCCCGGCCCTGAGTGCGCTGTGGCCACCGCCGGAAACCCCCCGAATCCGGCGCCGGCCACGGGGAAGCGGAGCGGCTCAGGGCCGGGGCCCGAAGCAGGAAGCTCCCCCATGCAAGAAGACCTGCTGAGACCACGCGAGGTCGCCGCCATCTTCGGCGTCCGTACCCCCACGATCGCCCGATGGGCCCGCGAGGGCAGGCTGACACCATTGCGTACGCCCGGCGGCCACCGCCGCTACAGCCGCGCGGCGGTGCGCGACGTGCTGACCGCCGACAGGGCCGCCGCCGGCAGGGCCAGAAGAACTGCGGGACCCACCGGGCTTGAGTCTCAAGTGACTTGAGACTTCATAGTGGCGCGGACATCCCCTTATAAGGAGCCACCATGACCCCGCCCATTTCCGAGTCCACCGTCTCTTCCCACGGCGTAGACATCGCCGTCCGCGACCACGGCGGAAATGGCCGGGCGGTCGTCCTGCTGCACGGCGGCGGCCGGACCATGGACGACTGGCGGGCGGTGGTGCCGGGGCTGAGCGAAGCCGGGCTGCGCGTCGTCACCGCCGATCTGCGCGGGCACGGGCGTTCGGGTCCGGGGCCGTGGTCGTGGGCGGCCGCGATCGACGACCTCACCGCCGTGACCGCCCAGACGGGACTGGAGAGCCCGGCCGTCGCGGGGCACTCGCTGGGCGGGATGGTCGCGGCCGTCTGGGCGACCCGGCACCCGGAGTGCCCGCTGGCCGTCAACCTGGACGGCCACACCAACCCCACCGGCCCGTTCGAGGGGATCGACGAAGACGCCGCGCGCCGTACGATGCGCGCGTTCCTCGACGCGTCGCTGGAAACCGCCGGCGACCCCGCGCTGACCCGGCTGATCGAGGAGTTCGACGCCCTGGACCTGCTCGGCACGTACGCGGCCACCCGGTGCGAGCTGGTCGTGGTGTCGACGACCGGGACCGGCGTGGAGCGGCTCCTGCCGCCCGAGGTCGCCGAGGCGTTCGCGGCGTACCGGCGGGGGTTCGCCCGCGCGCTGACCGCCGTCGCCGCCACCACGCCCCTGCTGACCCTCGTGGACCTCGCCACCGACCACGACGTACACCTGGAGGCCCCCGATGACGTCGCCCGCCTCATCCTGGACCGCCTGACATGAGCCTGCGCACCATCGGCCAGGTCGCACGGCTCAGCGGCCTTCCGGTGCCGACCGTGCGGTTCTACTCCGACGCGGGCCTGGTGCCGCCGGTCGACCGTACGCCGGGCGGATACCGGCTGTACGACGAGGAGGCGCTGAGCCGTCTCGAACTCATCCGTACGCTCCGTGACCTCGGTGTCGACCTCGCCACGATCACCCGTGTGCTCACCGGCGCGCGTACCCTCGCCGAGGTCGCCCGCCGCCAGGCCGAGGCGCTGGAGACCCAGATCCAGACCCTGCGCGTGCGCCAGGCCGTCCTGGCGTACGTCGCCGCGCGTGGCACGGACGCCGCCGGGCTCGCGCGGGTCAACCGGCTCGCCCGGCTCTCCGACGAGCAACGCCGCGTCCTCGTCTCCGACCTCATCGACGAGGCGGCAGGCGGGCTGGACCTGGAGCCCGGCTTCGCCGCCCGCGTACGGCTGCTGCCCGGCCTGCCCGCCGAGGCCGCGCCGGAACAGATCGAGGCGTGGATCGAGCTGGCTCATCTCGTCGGCGACGCCGGCTTCCGCGCCGGAGTGCGGCGAGCGTTCGAGCGGCACGCCGCCGACCGTGCCTCCGGCGCCGACCGGGGCGACCCGGAGAGCTGGCGGCGGGCCGAGAACGCCGTCCTGAAGCTGGCCGGAGCGGCGCGAGACCGGGGTCTCTCGCCGGTCTCCGCCGAGGCCCGGCCGGTCGCCGAGGAGCTGGCCGCCGTCTTCGCGGCGGCGCACCGGCGCGAGGACGACGCGGAGTTCCGCGCGTGGCTTACCGGACGGATCCGCGTCGGTGCCGACCCGGATGTCTCCCGGTACTGGCGGCTGCTGGCCCTGGTCAACGGCGAGGAGGGCAGGCCCGATCCGGTTCCGGCCGCGCGCTGGTTCCTCGCTGCGCTGACGGGTCCGTGGCGCGACAATGGCGCCATGCGCATCAGAGCGGTCCGCGATGACGAGCTGCCGATCCTGCGGGACATCGAGTGGGCCGCCGGAGAGTCCTTCCGTGCCATCGGCATGCCCGAGATCGCCGATGACGAGCCGTTCCCGCTGGACGTTCTCGCGGGCTACCGGCGGGCCGGGCGTGCCTGGGTGGCGGTGAGCGACTCCGACCGGCCCGTCGCGTACCTGGTCGCGGACCTGGTCGACGGCAACCTCCACGTCGAGCAGGTCTCGGTGCACCCGGACAGCGCGAGACGCGGCGTGGGCAGGTCGCTGCTCGACCATCTCGCGGGGCTGGCCACGGCCGACGGCATCGCCGCCCTGACCCTCACGACGTTCACCGAGGTGCCGTGGAACGCCCCGTACTACGAGCGGTGCGGGTTCCGGTGCCTCGACGAGGCCGAGCTGACTCCGGGGCTGCGGGAGCTTCGCGACCGCGAGGCGGCGCACGGCCTGCACCGCTGGCCTCGCGTGTGCATGCGCCGTGACCTCTGATTTCTGTCGGTGAGCCCGGGCAGACTGGCACGGACTCGAAGGGGAGCCATGTCACCGATACAGCTCGAGCCGTGGGCCGACAAGGACCTTGTCCTGCTCCAGCGGCTCAACACACCCGAGATCTGGGCCCACCTGGGCGGTCCGGAGACCGAGGAGCAGGTGCTCAAACGGCACGCGCGCTACCTCGAGATGGAGACGGGCGCCGGGGGCATGTTCACCGTCGTCCTGGACGGCGCGACGGCCGGCAGCGTCGGCTACTGGGAGCGCGAGTGGCAGGACGAGACGGTGTACGAGACCGGGTGGAACGTCCTGCCGGAGTTCCAGGGCAAGGGCGTGGCGACCGCGGCCGCCAAGGCGATCATCGACCGCGCCTCCGCCGCGGGGAGACACCGGTGGCTGCACGCGTACCCCTCGGTCGACAATCCCGCGTCCAACGCGATCTGCCACAAGGCGGGCTTCACGTTCGCCGGGGAGCATGACTTCGAATTCCCCAAGGGCAGCTTCATGCGCTGCAACGACTGGCGCCACGAGCTGTAGACCCCCGGCGAGGCGGGGTGCATGTCGGACGATTCCGTGATGCACGCTCCGCTTACGGTTAGGCTCGTACCGTGACGATGGGGAAGGGTGAGTTCCTCGGCGGAAAGTACGTCCTGATCGAGGTTCTCGGCGAGGGAGCCATCGGAGTCGTCTGGCGGGCCCACGACGAGTCGCTCGGCCGTGACGTGGCGATCAAGGAGATCCGGTTCCCGGCCGGCCTCGACGACGAGCAGGTCGCCTCCCTCACCGCCCGTACCCTGCGGGAGGCACGCGCCGCCGCCCGGCTGAGCCATCCCGCGATCGTCACCGTGCACGAGGTCGTCCACCAGGACGAGCGGCCGTGGATCGTGATGGAGCTCGTACGCGGCCGCACTCTCGCCAAGATCGTCAAGGCGGACGGCCCGCTGCCGCCGCGGCAGGTGGCGCGGATCGGCGGTCAGCTCCTCGCCGGGTTACGCGTCGCCCACGCGGCCGGCGTCGTCCACCGGGATGTGAAGCCGGCCAACGTGATGCTCGACGGCGAGCGTGCGGTGCTGACGGATTTTGGCATCGCGGCACTCGACGGCGGCACCGTGCTCACCCAGACGGGCGCGATGCTGGGGACGCCGTCGTTCATGGCGCCGGAGCAGGCGCGTGGCCACTACGCGACGCCGGCCTCGGACCTGTGGTCGCTCGGCGCGACGATGTACGCCGCGGTGGAGGGCCAGCCTCCGTTCGACGGGGAGACGGTCGCCACGATTCTGGTCTCCATGCTCACCGCCGACCCGCCCGCGCCCCGGCGTGCGGGGCCGCTCATCCCGGTGATCGCCGGTCTGCTGGCCAAGGAGCCGGGCATGCGGCTGTCCGCCGACGACCTCGCCGGCCACCTCGCACGCATCGCGAGCGGCGACCGCGAGATCGTACAGATCGAGCCGCCCAGTCCCCCTGCGCCCCTCCCCCCACGGCCGCGCCGCCGTGTGCGTGCCCTCACGGCCGTGCTCGCCGTCGCGATCATGCTGACCGGCGCGGCGGCGGTCTGGCTCCCCCGGCGCTCCGACCCCGCGGCGCGTCCCCGTACGGTCTCCTCCAGCGCCCCGGTCGTGCACATCGGGATCCACTTTCCGTCGGTACGCCTGAAGTCGGCCACCAACATCTTCTCGGTGGAGTTCAGCCCGGACGGAAAGACACTCGCGTGCGCGGGCTCGGACGGCACGATCGAGCTGTGGGACGTACGGCGGCGGGTCCAGCTCGCGCAGTTACCCGGCCACCAGGCGCCCATCGAGGAGGTCCGGTTCAGCCCCGACGGCAGGCTGCTGGCCACCGCGGGCGACGACGACACCGTGCGCCTGTGGAACCTCGCCACGAACACCCAGGTCGCGTCGCTGACCGGGCACCGGTCGGAGGTCTGGACGGCCGACTTCAGCCCGGACGGGTCGCTGCTCGCGAGCGGCTCGAAGGACCACACCATACGCATCTGGGACGTACGTTCGCGCCGGACGATCCATGTGCTGCGCGACCATCGCGACGCCGTGACGAGCGTGCGGTTCAGCCCGGACGGGTCATCGCTGGCGAGCGGGTCGTGGGACAAGACCGTACGGCTGTGGAACACCCGGTCCTGGACACAGCACGCGGTGCTGACCGGCCACGCCCAGGCGGTGCACTCCGTCGCGTTCAGCCGGGACGGCAGGACACTGGCCAGCACCGGGGAGGACGGGCGGGTCCTGCTGTGGAACGTCGAGACCCGGCTCGGCTCGGGGGTGTTCACCGGCCACAAGGGACTGGTCGACTCGGTCGCCATCAGCCCGGACGGCCGTACGGTCGCGAGTGGCGGCAAGGACCACAAGGTCATGGTCTACAGCGTCGTCACCAACACGAGGATCGCCGTCCTGGAGGGCCACACGGGCCAGGTCGACTCGGTGGAGTTCAGCCCGGACGGAAAGACGCTGGCCACAGGTGCCGAAGACCGCTCCGTCCGGCTGTGGGATCTGACCCGCTGACGCACCCGGGGCCCGACCGGGCGAGGGCGACCGAGCGTGGTTGCCGCCCTCGCCGGAGTCGGAGCGTTCGTATACCCGTCACGTGCGAGTCCGAACATCCCCTTACTTGCTCGGCTCAGGCGCCTTGCAGGAGATCTTCGGGTTCACGCCGGTGTAGTTGAGGGGTCCGGCGATGATGGTCACGATGAGCGTGCCCGCCTGCGAGCAGTTGTTCGGGCCGTGACTGTAGTAATGACGCTGACCCGCGGCGATGGCGCCGATGATGAGCCACAAGAGGATCACGGCAGTGGTGATCTTCATTGCTACCTCCAAGGACTATGTCCGCTGGTCCGCGGCCACCGACGCCGGGTGTGGCGCGCGCCGGATTTAACCAATGATCAACGGTTGTTGGTCTTCGACGCCGCCTTGATACCCAAATTTTTGCGAATTAGGACAGTTGTACCGCCTGATCATGGACAGATCGCTCTGCCGGCCAGGCCTTGATGGCGTCCATGCTGGTCACAGGCGTTGACCGGACAGAAAGAAGGCATCATGCGTCGCAGGGGCATCAACTACGACACCGGGTTCTTCCCCGGCGGCAGGCTCTCGCGCGAGCGGTTCGACCGCGAGACCGCGGGTCGCGAGATGGCCGTCATCGCCGACGAGTTGCACTGCACGGCCGTACGGATCACCGGAGGCGACGCGGAGCGGCTGGCGGTCGCCGGGCGGTGTGCGGCCGAGGCCGGGCTGGAGGTCTGGTTCGCCCCGTTCCCCTCCGACCTGACGCCCGGGGAGATGCTGCCCTTCTTCGAGGACTGCGCGGACCACGCGGAGGAGATCCGCCGCGGGGGCGCGGAGGTCGTGTTCGTGACCGGCTGCGAACTCAGCCTGTTCGCGGCCGGGTTCCTGCCGGGTGAGGACATCTTCGGCCGCCTGGAGGGCGTCATGTCGGGCGACCCGGCGGTCCGCGCCGCGTTCGGCACGCTGACCGCGAAGGTCAACGAGTTCCTGGCCGAGGCGGCGGCCGCCGTACGAGGGCGGTTCGGCGGGCAGGTCACCTACGCGTCGGGGACCTGGGAGGACGTCGACTGGACGCCGTTCGACATCGTCGCCGTCGACGCCTACCGCGACGAGTCGAACGCCGGAGGTTTCGCCGGCGAGCTGCGCCGCCGGGTCACGTCGGGCAAGCCGGTCGTGGTGACGGAGTTCGGATGCTGTACCTACCGTGGCGCGGCCGGCCGCGGGGGTACGGGCTGGATGATCGTCGACCGCGACGCCGAGCCGCTCCGTATCGACGGCGCCTACGTACGCGACGAGTCCGAACAGGTCACGTACCTGCGGGAACTCCTGGAGATCTTCGAACAGGAGGGAGTGGACGGCGCCTTCTGGTTCACCTTCGCGGGGTACGGTCTGCCGCACCGGGCGGACCCGGAACACGACCTCGATCTCGGCTCGTACGGCGTCGTGAAGGTCGGCGAGGACGGCGTGAGCCAGAAGCCGAAAGAGGTCTTCCACGCGCTCGCCGCCGCGTACGCCCGCTGACGTCATGGCGGCCACCGGCCGATTCTGTCGGCGCCGTTTGCCACCATGCCTCGCATGCCCATCACCGATGACTCCGTGACATTAGGGCCCGCCGCTCGCAGGGCACTGACGGTGATCGCCGCGAACGACTACTACGCCAGGCCCGGACCGGACGACTGGGAGACGCTGGCGGCCTCGGAGTACGCCGTGTTCGCGCGACAGGCGCTCGACGCGGCCGCCGCGCGGGGCGCCGCGGTCCAGTCGGGCGAGCTGCCGTACGCGGCGGACAAGGCGTTCACCGGGGACGAGGTCGGCGTGCTCGGCCGCGCGGTGCGCGTGGCGCTGCTGCGCGACGAGCCCTGGCTGCCCGAGCTGCTCGGACGGCTGCTGCCCACGATCGCGGTCGCGCCCACCGCGGCGAAGACCCTTCCGTCGCAGGCGCTGCTGTTCGAGGTGGCCCGTTCGGCACAGGAGTTCCCGACGCCCGAGGCGGCGTCCGCGCTGCGCGAGGTCCGCAAGATCGTCCGGCACCGCGGTGTGCCCGTCCAGCTCGATCGCAACCTGAAGAGGATCGACGCCGCGCTCGCGGACCGGCCGGAGGCCGCGTTCCGGCTGCCCGACCTCGGTTTCGGAGCCGACGGGGCGTTCCGGGTGACGGCGGGCGCGTACGAGGGGACGGTCACCGTCGCCGGCGAGGTGAGCCTCACGTGGCGGCGGTCCGGCGGCGCGGAGCTGCGCGGTGTTCCAGCGGCGGTCAGGCGCGAGCATCCGGACGAGCTCGAGGTGCTGCGCGACCTGGTCAAGAAGGCCCGTGCCCACGTCGCCACGGCCACCCGGGCACTGGAGGGCGGGCTCGTCGCCTCGGCTCCGCAGCCCTACGAGCAGTGGTGTGCGTTCGCCGGGCATCCGCTCGGGCGGCCGCTCGCCGAGCGTCTCATCTGGGAGGTGGAGGTCGCTCCCGGCGAATGGCGGGCCATGCTGCCCATCGGCGGCGAGCGGATCGACTCCGCCGGGCGGCCACTCGATGCCGTGGGTGAGGTACGGCTCTGGCATCCCGTGCGCGCGTCGATCGAGGAGATCCGCGCCTGGCGGGACCTGCTGACCGAGCGCGGGATCCGCCAGCCGTTCAAGCAGGCGTTCCGGGAGATCTACCTGCTCACCCCGGCCGAGCTGGAGACGCGCGACTACTCCAACCGGTTCGCCGCGCACCTTCTCCGTTACCAGCGCCTGTACGCGCTGTTCAAGGCCCGCGGCTGGACGACGACGATGCTCGGGCCCTGGGACGGCGGCGACGAGGCCGGCGCGACCCGTGAGCTGGCCGGGCGGCGGTGGCGCGCCCGGTTCTTCCACTCCTACGCCGAGCAGGGGCTGGACCTGGCCTCGACGGACCAGGTGCGGTTCGAGTGCCGCACCGGCGGCACCTGGGGCGAGGTGCCGCTGGCCGAGGTGCCGCCGGCCGTGTTCAGCGAGGCCATGCGCGACGTCGACCTGTTCGTGGGGGTCACCTCGATCGCCGCCGACCCCGAGTGGTCCGACCGGGGGGCGGACCGCTACCAGGCCTACTGGCAGCGCGAGAGCTTCGGCGAGCTCAGCGCGACGGCGGACGTACGCCGCGACGCGCTGGCCCGGCTGCTGCCGCGCACCAGGCTCGCCGACCGTACGGAACTGACCGACCGGTTCCTGCGCGTCCACGGCTCGCTGCGCACCTACAAGATCCATCTCGGGTCGGCCAACATCCTCATGGAGCCGGACGACGCGTACCTGTGCATCGTGCGGTCGCCGTCCGGCACCGACCGGGTCTTCCTGCCGTTCGAGGACGAACGGCTGGCGCTGATCATCAGCAAGGCGTTCCTGCTCGCCGACGACGCCGCGATCGACGACCAGACCATCCTGCGGCAGATCAAGCGAGGATCCTGATGGCGACTCTGGCGCTGCTCGACGAGACCGCGACCGGGGGGCGGCTGGCCGAGTCCACGCTGACCGGTCTGCCGGACCGGATGACCGTACGCGAGCTGGTCCGGCTGCGGGTACGCGAGGAGGTGGCCCGGCACAACGCGGCGCCGTCGCGCCACTTCACCGGCCTGGTCCGGCCGGACGACGCGGAGGCCGAGGCGAACGGCTACCGGCTGCGCGAGGCCCGCCGCCTCGACTGGGAGCGCCAGGCCGACATCGCCGAGCGCGCGTTCGCCCACAACGGCTTCATCGTGTTGGCCGGCGACCGTCAGGTGGAGTCCCTTGAGGAGGTCGTCGACCTCGAGGTCCATACTGAGCTGGTGTTCATCAAGCTCGTCCAGCTCGTCGGAGGCTGACCCATGCTCGAGCGCGTCGACCTCGGCGAGATCCCCTACGACGAGGCGAGCACGCTGATGGCGGGGTGGGTCAAGGAGCGCCGCGAGGGCCTCGCCGGCGACCGCCTGTTCCTGCTGAGCCATCCTCCGGTGATCACCTACGGGTCGCGTACGGCCGCCGCCGATCTGCCCGCCGACCTGGGGATCCGCACCGTCGAGGTGGACCGGGGCGGCTACGCGACGTACCACGGGCCGGGGCAGCTGGTCGGCTACCTGGTCGCGGACATCGGAAGGGGCGGGCCGGTGGACATCGTGCGGTGGATGGAGAACGGCATCGTCGACGCGCTGGGCCGGCTCGGGTTTCCGGCGCTCCGGCGTGACACCCTGCCGGGGGCCGCCAGCCTGGTCGGCGTCTGGACTCCGGAGCACCACAAGGTCGCCTCCATCGGCATGCGGATCCGGCACGGGATCACCAGCCACGGCTTCGCCCTGAACGTCGATCCCGACATGACCGCCTTCGACACCTTCACCGTCTGCGGGCTGCACGACGTGACGATGACCTCGCTGCGCCGCATGGCGGCCGAACGCCCGCTGCCGCCGGACGCGGAGATCCGGGACGTGCTGTCCGAGGTGCTGATCGAACGCTCTACGTCGTGGGTCCGCTGAACTCCCAGACGCTGAACGCCCCGCCCTGCGGATCGAGGAGCGCCGCGATCGGCCCGACCGGCGTGGCGATGGGGCCGTGCACGATGGTGGCGCCGAGCGTCTTGGCGTACTCCGCGCTCTCGACGGCACTCGCCACCGAGAAGTAGGCGATCCAGCGGTTCGCGGCGCCCTCTCGCTGCCGCGGGATGATCCCGCCGATCATCTGCTCTCCCGCGACCAGGCCGGTGAACGGGGACCCGTCCAGGTCCACGATCGTCGTGGTGAGGCCGGCGGCGCGTTCGTAGAAGGGCAGCGCGGCGTCATGGTCGTCGGTCATCAGCTCACTCCAGATGAACGCGCCCTCCTCCTGGACCACCGTGGCGCCGATGTGGCCGCCCGCCTGCCAGAGTCCGAAGGTCGCGCCCGTCGGGTCCACGGCGTACGTCATCCGGCATTCGCCGGTGACCTCCTTCAACGGTGTCCGCAGCCTGCCGCCGTTCGGCTCGATCCTGGCGGCCGCCGCGTCGATGTCCGGGACGTTAAGGAAGGTGGTCCAGGTCGCCGGGGCCGGGCCGCCGGCGATCGCGGCGACGAACCCGTCGTTCCTGACCGCCCATGCCTCTCCCGGCGTCGTCCGTTCGCCGAACGTCCAGCCGAACAGCCGCCCGTAGAAGACCCTGGCGGCCTCCGGTGCAATACCCCCGCCGGACAGCTCATGATCATCTTCCAGTAGCATCCCTTTCGCCGGTTCGGGAGCGAATGAGCGATGCCTTTCTCATCAAACCGACCGGCATCTGTTCTTCGGCCGTACCTCGACACGTCTCGCCGCGAAAGAATTCCCTGGAACCGCTTTCCCGACGGCATCGTCGAAAACCCGTCCGGCGGCTCGGGGATGACCCGGGACCGCTGATATCCGATCGCGTGGCCGCCATTCCTGGAAAGCCGGATCAGTGGCCGCGTCCCCCCGTGCGAGGAGATATCCATGAAGTCGTTCGGCCGGCGCCTGCCGTTGGTGGCCCCGGCGGTCGCACTCGCCCTGGCGGCCGTTGGAGTGACGGGAACGGCACGGGCGGCCGACGCGTCGATACCACCCCCGGCGACGCCGTCGTCCACCCGACCCCTTCCACCATGGCGCCCAAGCTCGCGAGGTCGGCGACGGCCGCGGCTCCGGCCTCGGGGAAGCTGTCGCTGACCGGCCAGTACCAGGACACCAACTACAACTGCGTCCCCACGTCGGCGGCGATGAGTCTGTCCACCTTCGGGGTCTCCGTCAGCCAGGACACGCTCGCGACGGCGATGGGCACCACCGCGGCGAACGGGACGTACGGCAACCAGGCGCTCCCCGTCGTCAACGGCTACGTGGACCCGCTCGGTTACAGCTACGGCTTCTCCGACGCCTCGACGGCGTCGAGCATGATGTCGCAGGTCTCCTATGACGTCGGCGTGCTGAAGCGGGCTCCCATCCTCGGCGTGTGGATGGAGAAGCTGCCCTGGAACGCGGGCATGAGCGGCAGCAAGGTCGGCCACGCGATCATCGCGTACGGCTACGACAGCGCCGCCGGGACGATCACCGTCTGGGATCCGTGGAAGGCCACGGGCGGCGCGCACACCATCGCGGCCACCAGCCTCGCCGCGGACATGCAGGCGAGCGGCATGTACACGGTCACCGGCCACACCGACGCCGATCTGGCGAGTCTCGGCGACCAGACCGGTGACGGCACCGCCGACCTGGTCGCGGCCGACCGGGCGAGCGGGCAGCTGTGGCTCTACCCCGGCCCGACGTTCGCCGCCGCGGACCGGCGCCTCATCGGCACGGGCGGCTGGAACGGCATGGCCGACCTCACCGGCATCGGTGACCTGACCGGGGACGGCAAGCCCGACCTGGTCGCCACCAAGACGGCCGACGGGACGCTGTGGCTCTACCCCGGCGACACGAACACCCTGGGCACCCGCATCGAGATCGGCACGAGTGGCTGGAACGGCATGGCCGAGCTCACCGGCATCGGCGATCTCACCGGGGACGGCAAGCCCGACCTCATCGCCGCACAGAAGTCGGACGGGACGCTGTGGCTCTACCCCGGCGGCACGAAGGCGCTCGGCACCCGCATCAAGATCGGCACCAGCGGCTGGAACGGCATGAACAAGCTGACCGGTGTCGGTGACATCACCGGGGACGGCAGGCCCGACCTGATCGCGGTCGGCAAGTCGGACGGCACGATGTGGGTCTACCCCGGCGCCGACAAGGCCGTCGGCGCCCGCACGCAGCTCGGCCCCTCCTGGAACGGCATCCGCTCGCTCACCTACACCGGCGACGTCACCGGCGACGGCGTGTCCGACCTGATCGGCGTGCAGAGCAACACCGGCGTGATGTACGTCTACGCGGGCCGCCCGACCGGGTTCGCCGCACGCGTGGAGCTCACGCCCGGCTGGAACGGCTGAGCCCCGCTGCGACGACGGCCCCGCGCTCGGCGACCTTGCGCGGGGCCGGCCCCCAGCACCCGGCCCACGTCGTAGAGCTTGTGCCTCATCGCCGCTGCCGGTCCTCGCCGGCCGCGATCATCTTCTGTATCGCCTGACGGGTCACTCCCAGCTCACGGGCGAGGTCGGCCTGGGAGAAACCCTCGGCCAGCAGAGTGTCGATGAGCCGCCGTCGCTCGCGCGCCAGCTCCTGCGCGAGACGCGTATGTTCGATGGCCGCGGCCCGTACCTCCTTCACCTTGGCGATGAGTTCTGCGTGCTGCGGCGACTCGATGTGTTTACTCATGGAGCCAGAATGACAACCCCCGGTTGTCATTGTCAACCCCCCGTTGTCACGTCTTCCTGGGCCGGTCGCAGGACGAGGCGCTCGCCGAGGTCGGCCTCGACCGACTCCCGGCTGTAGAGGAGCGGGAACGCCTCGTCGGCGGCCCAGCTCTCGAACAGGTCGTCGTAGTGGGGGGTGCCCGGGACACCGGACTGGCCCGGGGAGTTCATCGCCACCGAGTCGTCCCAGGATCCGACGTCGATGACCAGGCGGAACGTCGCGCCGGCCGTCTGGACGAAGTCCGGGGCGTACGAGGTGGCGCCGACGGTGTCGCCGCTGCCGCCCCGTGGCGCCGGGCCGGCCGAGGTCCAGTCCCGTTCGCCCAGCCGCTGGGTGAGCGGATGCCGGGGCTCCGCCCGGTGCAGCCTGCCCCACGCCCACGACGACGGGTCCGGGCCGAGCAGCCCCTCGACCTCGGCCATCGCGTCCGCGAGCGTGGAGACCACGATCCCGCTCACGTCACCGGAGAACAGCAGGCCCAGGTCCACGCGCGCGTCGCCGGCCAGGTCCTCGGCCGGCAGGACGCGGGTCAGGGCTCCGGTGCGCTTCTCCGGTGGGAGGAGCCGGCGGAGTTCCGCGCCGAGTACGGCGGGGCGCAGGTGGCGGCGGTACCAGACCTCGAACAGCGCCGCCGCGGCCGAGTCGGCGGACAGCGTCGCGTCCCAGTCGCGCAGCAGGGCGAGGGCGGTCACGACGCGTTCGTCATCGCTGGTCAGGTGCGTGAGCAGCGACTGGATCCGGCGCGCGGGGATGCTGACGTAGTCGGTCTGCAGCCGGAGGCAGTCCTCGACCGTCCAGCCGGTACGCGAGCCCAGCTCCTCGGCGATGCGCTCGTGCCGGAACGGGGCGTACCAGTCGTAGGACACCGTGTGGGGGTAGCCCTCGGGGAGGTTCAGCTGGTTGGCGGTCGCGAACCAGCCCTGCTCCGGGTCCCGTACGGAGGGCAGCTCGTCCACGTCGTAGAAGCCGTCCCACTCGTACCGGCCGTCGCCGGGCACGGGCAGGGTGCCGTCCCAGTTCGGGCGTTTGGGTACGAGACCGGCCGGTCGCCAGCCGATGGTGCCGTCCGGCGCGGCGTACACCTGGTTCTCTCCGGGCGCGCCCCAGCGGTTCATCGCGGCGACGAAGTCATCCGGGCCGCTCGCACGCATGTAGTCCATGCTGCCGAGGTAGGGCGCCATGCCGGGCTGCAGCCAGGCCGCCCGTACGGCGAAGGCGGCGTTCCGGTCGGCGCGTGAGTGGATCACCGGGCCGTGCCGGGTGAACCACAGGTCGACCTCGACGGGTTCGCCGCCGCGTACCGGCACCGTCTCGCGTACGAGCTCCATCGCCTCCCAGCGTCCCCGGTAGGCGTACTCGCGGCGGTCGGCGGGGTTGGTCCGGTAGACGTACAGGTCCTCCTGGTCGATGGGGAAGATCGTGAGTCCGAAGGCGATCCGCCCGTTGTGCCCGATGGAGATGCCGGGAAGCGTGGGTTCGCCGGCGCCGATGACGTCGATGCCGGGGGCGGACAGGTGCGCGATGTAGCGCAGCCCCGGCAGCGAGACGGCGCGGTGCGGGTCGTTGGCGAGCAGCGGGCGCCCGGAGGCCGTACGTGAGGAGCCGATCACCCAGTTGTTGCTGCCGTCGAGGCCGGGGCGCGGCGCCTCGCCGGGGCCCGGGAACGGCGCGGTCGCCAGCCGGTACACCCGCAGCACGTCGTCCGGGATGGCGGAGAGGTCGAGTCCTGGCGGTACGCGCAGGGCGTGCTCCGGTTCGCGTACCCGCCGCAGGTCCTCCACCTCGGGGCCGTAGTCCCGCAGGGTCAGCGCCCGCGCGACCTCCTCCTCCAGGTTGTAGAAGAGCCCGTGACCGCGGATCCGCGCGACGTCGGACGGCTCCCAGTGGGAGGGCAGGTAGTCCAGGGCCTTGAACTCGGCCGGCAGATGGGTCTGGTCCTTGCGGCAGAGCTCCACGAACGCGTTGATGCCCTTGACGAACGCGCTGGTCACACGCTTGGTGTCCGAGCCGTACGCCAGCCACTCGGCGTGCATGTCGCCCCGGTAGAGGAAGAGGCGTGCGGCGCGGTCGCGTTCGAGGTACGCCGCGCCGAAGACCTCCGACAGCAGCCCCAGCCCGCGACGGCGCCACAGGTCGATCTGGAACAGCCGGTCACGTGCGGCGTTGAAGCCCTGCGCGACGAAGAGATCGTCCTGGGAACCGGCGTACACGTGCGGCACGCCCCAGCGGTCGATGAGGATCTCGACGGGCGACGCGAGCCCGTTGACGACGAACGTAGTGGCCACGTGGCCTGACTATCCGAAAAGCCCGGTCCGCCGCAATAGTCACTCGTCCGTTCACCAGGTCGTTGTCGGGGCGGCAGGGAAACCAGGCGATCAAGAGGGGGATATGTGCGTATCGTTCCTTCGGTCCGAATCGACGCAGGCTTCGTGAACGAGAGGTGGATCCCGTCGTGACCTACCGCGACCAGGACGCGGAACGCCGCGGACAGCCGGTCCGCGCGCTCGGCGACAGCACCGGCGAGCGCGCCGCGGTGTCCCTGATCGGCCTCGCGATGCTCGCCCTGGCACTGATCGGCATGTACGTGTCGTTCCAGACGGTGTACGCGTACGTGCATCCGTGGTTCCGCGACACGGCGTGGGCGGTGCCGATCTCCATCGACGTCGCGATCCTGGTCTTCTCGGCGGCCGACCTGCTCCTGTCGTACTGGCGCATGGCCAAGCCGTCGATGCGGCTGATCCCCTGGGGCTTCACGGCGGCGACCATCTGGCTCAACTGGCAGGCCGGCGGCCCGGTACCGATCCGCATCGCGCACGCCGCGATGCCGGCACTGTGGGTGCTGTTCTGTGAGTACGCGAGACATGTCCTGGCGGCGCGCGTGGGCCTGGTCAACGGCGCCCGGATGGAAAAGGTCCGCCGCTCACGCTGGCTGCTGGCCCCGGTGTCCACGGCCCGGCTCCGCCGCCGGATGATCCTGTGGGAGATCACCTCGTACCGGCGGGCCCTGGAACTGGAGGCCGAACGCCGCACCGAGATCGCCCGCCTGGAGATGGCCCACGGCCGGAGGTGGCGCCGCCACGCCCCGGCCCCGGACCGCTTGGCCCTGAAGCTCTCGGCGGTGGCCCCGGCCGAGCTGCTGCCGTCGCTGACGGCGAGCCTCGCCACGGTGCCTGCGGTGCCTGCGGTGCCTGCGCCTGTGCGGGCCGTCCCGCCGCCGGTGGCCGAGCCGTCGGACATCACCAGGCCGGACCTGCCGCGCGTGGACCCGGAGATGACAGGGTTCGCCGAGACGGCTCCGGAGCCCAAGACCGCCTCCGGAGGAAGCGCCCGGCAGCGCGCCGCGGCACTGCTCGCCAACGAGCCGGACATCCCAGGCACCGAACTCGCCCGCCGCCTCAACGTCACCACCGGCTACGGCCGGCGCCTCCGCTCAGAACTACTGAACACCACGACCGGTTATCGCTGAGCACGAAGACCGCGCTCGGCCCGACCGAGTGGTCTAGAACTTTCAATGAACGCGCGGGTGACTTCGGGAAGCCGCGGAAGGGCACCGTGCCCGAGGACGGCGGCTCGGGCACGGCGGGCGATGCTCGTCAGGTCGCGTTCGACGGGGTGGTGACCAGGACCTTGTACGCGTAGCCATGCACGCCCGCGTACAGGAAGGTTCCGTCGGTGAGGATCGAGGTGTCGTAGTCGCCCGCGCCGACCGTGGACGTCAGTAGCTGGCCGTACTGGACCGTGCCCGTCTCCGGAGTCAGCCGGTATACATGACCGTTCGAGCCGGCGAACAGCCGTCCGTCGAGGCTGAGGACGCTCACCTCCTCGTAGGCCAGGGTGCCGCCGACCGAGCGGCTCCAGGCATAATCGCCCCAGTCGTTCAGCCGCACGCCGTACGCGTAGCCGTGCACGCCCGCGAACAGGTACGTCCCGTCCGTCGCCATGCGGGTCACGTCGCCGCCGACGTCCGTGGTCAGCTGGAGGGATCGCAGGATCTGGCCGGTCGCGGGGGCCAGCTCGTACACGTAGCCGTCCGAACCGGCGAACAGCCGCGTACCCGAAACGAAGACGTTGACCTCCTCGTACGCGAACGTGCCGCCGAGGTTGTCCGGTGTCTCCCAGGTGGTGGTCCAGTCGCTCAGCCGCACGCCGTACGCGTAGCCGTGCACGCCTGCGAACAGGTACGTCCCGTCCGTGGACACGCGGGTGACGCCGCCGCCCAGGCTGGAGGTCAGTTCGGTCGAGTGCAGGACCGCTCCCGTCGTGGGGGCCAGTTCGTACACGGAACCGTCCGAGCCGGCGAACAGCCGCGTACCCGAGACGAGGAGGTTGACCTGCTCGTCCAGGGTGCCGCCGAGATTCCGCGTCGTCTTCCAGGCGTACCCGCTCCAGTCGTCCAGGGCGATGGCGTACGCGTGGCCGCTGACCCCCGCGTACAGGGTCGTGCCGTTCGTGGCCAGTGACGTGGTGTCGCCGTCCGTCGTCAGCCGTAGCGTGTGCAGGACCGCGCCGCTGTGGGGGTCGAGCTCGTAGACGTAGCCGTCGGAGGCGGAGAAGAGCCGGTCGCCGTGGAACAGGGAGTTCACCGGGTAGAACCCCGAGCCGGGCAGGCTCGCGGACCACACGCTGGTGAAGTCCTGGTCCTGCGACACGAGCCCCAGGCGCGGGGAGGCGAGCCCGAGCAGCGCCGTCTTGATCGTGGGCCCGAACTCGCCGAACCGGTCCATGCAGAAGGATTTCTGCGTCGTGGCCCAGGTCTCCAGGCTGTGCAGGTGGTCCCGGTCCGGGCCGGCCTTAGTGGGGAAGTGGGCGCGGATCTGCGCGGTCGTGATCGACGTGGTGCCCGTCCCGAGGATCTCCAGCAGCGCTTCCTGCGACAGCTGCGCCGTCTCGCTCGTGGCCTGGACCCCGGCACCGCCGTTGGCGCCGCTCAGCAGGGTGCTGTCACCCCACAGCTCGTACGGCGTCGTGCTCGCCGCCGAGCTCGCCCACACGGAGTTGTCGTTGTAGTAGTCGTGCAGCGTGGCCGAGCCGAGCTGGGCGACGGCGCTGGCCAGGAACGTCAGGTAGTTCTTGTACGCGGCGAGCTGGTCGACGGGACCGTCCGCAAGGATGCCGCTGCCGACGACGCGGTCGACGAGGCTCGCGGCCTCCTGGTCGGTCTGCGGGTCGTTGGAGGGTCCGGCGAAGGACGGGTCGTACAGCCACCGGCCGGCCAGGGACGGCTGCCGGGCCTCGGTGATGTTCTTGATCGCGTCCCAGTCGGCCACCGGCAGCAGCGTCTGCTGGGCGGCCCACTCGATGAACCACTGCATGATGAGCGTCTTGTTGACCAGGTGACCGGCGGCGAACGAGTCCTCCAGGAAATGGTCGGCGTACCCGTGGTGGACCCAGGCACGGCGCGCCATCTCGGGGTCGCCGGTGGCGTGCGCCTGCGCGGCCAGGTCGCGGGCGATCAGGTGGGACGCCTGCCAGCGGTACCAGGAGAACGGGGCGAAGTGGCACGCGTTGCGTGCGAGGAGTCCCTGGTAGTGGTTCTGTCCCACGGAGCCGAGACCGATGGTCAGCGTGTCGAGCGCGGTGGTCTCGACGATGTTGTTGACCAGGCTCAGGCTCCACGGCTCGCAGGCGGCCTGCGCGAAGGTGACGTTCGGGTTGCCGCCGGTGAGCAGCGAGGTGAGCTGGTTGAAGCCCTCCTGCCGGATGACCTGGAGGATCGGCAGCACGATCGTGGGGTCGACGGTGTCCAGCGCACCCGCGTCGGCGAGGTAGTCGGGCAGGGCGTTCAGCTCTCCGTACGTCACCAGCAGGTTGCCCGGTCCGAGGCGCAGCGTCCTGATCCAGGGGCACTTGGCGTTGATGTCGCTCTCGGTGACCTGTTCCGGGTCGTCCTGCCACAGGGTGAGCAGCTCGATCTGGTTGCCGAGGAACTGCCCTCGCGTGGGTCCGTTCGTGGAGACGGCGACCAGGTCGGCGGTCGGCGCGTCGCCGAGGAGGCGGTGCTCGAAGGAGACGTGGCGCTGGATCACGGGAACACGTGGCGGGCCGTACGCGGTGCTCGGCGCGCGGCGACCGGCGAGGATCCGGTCGGCGCATCGGTCGGCGTCGCGTTCCCAGGGATCATCGTGCGTGTTGTCGTCGAGGCTCCTGGCGCCGGCCTGCTGGGCGACGTGCGCGGCCTCGTGTGCGAGCAGCCATAACCCCTGCGGGGTGTCGGGCGCGTAGGCACCGTCGCGGAAGAAGACGTCGGAGCCGTACGTGAACGCCTCGGCCCCCAGCGTCCGCGCCAGCCGATCCGCGACCGGCCCGGTGTGCACGCGCATCAGCGACAGATCCGCGCCAAGCCCGCGCTCGAGCCTTTTTCGCAGGTAGGTGGGTAGTGCTTCCGTGACCCCGTTCGCGATCCCTCGTGCTAACGCCCTGCCGTCGTTCGCCACCGTGTTCCCCTCTCACCTCGCCATGATTTGTTCGGAATCATGACGGTCTGAGCGCGGTCAAGATAGAGGGATCCTCCGCGCCCCGGACTGCTCCTGCGGGTGCCGACAGTGCCCGGGGACTGCCCGGCGGGCGTCACTCGGGCCGGCGGGTGAGCTCTTTCGGCTGGTCAGGCTTGATACCGAAGGGCACTGTCTCCGACAGGGATCGCTGTAGATTGAGCGTATGACCGCCGAGTTCTTGGAGCCTGTCGGACCGCGAGACCCGGGGGACGACCCGGCCGCGATCTTCGAGCTGCTTCCGGAGTCACATCGTCCGCAGTTTCGCGCCGAGTACGACCAGGCGCTCGACGCCGCGCATGATCTCGCCCGGTTCACACAGGTACGGAGCCTGCTCAGGCAGTGGCGGTTGCGCGCGATGGCCTATAACCGGCCGGGATACGAGGAAGCCGCCCAGGACGCTCTTCAGGGGCGCATGGATGCCTTCGTCCGGTACAGCCCACCGGACTGGGACGGCCGGGTGTGACCTACAAGTTCGACGGCTTCCACGGGCGTGCTCTCTACGAGCTGAACGGGTTGCCCGAACACGTGAGGAACGGCCCTCTGGTCGAGCGTCTCCTCCAGCTTCTTGAAAGTCCCTGGGACGCGGTGCCGGAACGTCCGGGCCAGTCGATGGTGCGGCATGCCTTCTTCGGTGAGGACGACCAGGGGATGCTGACCTTTGTCGTCCACGACCAGACCGAGACGCTGCGGATCGTCGACATCCTCTGGGTGGGATGACACATCTTGCTGCGGCACCGCGCCGGAAATCAGCGCCTCATCACCTCCGCCGGCCGCCACCGTCACATCCCCGTGGAACACCACGGCCCCCGCCGACGAAACCCACGGCTACGGTCATGCCAGCGGAACGGGGCGGGCGGGGGAGACCATGGATAGGCAAGGCTGGTACGGAGTTCGTTGCATCATCCGCTGGCCGCAAATGATCGAGCCGTCCTACGAGGAGAGCATCACCGTCTGGCACGCGACCTCGGGTCAGGCGGCGTACACGGGTTCGCCGGCGACGTAGGTCGCCTTCACCGGGATTGATGCGATGCCGTGCGGGTCGATGGTCAGGGGGTTCTCGCCCAGGATGGTGAAGTCGGCAAGGTAGCCCGGGGCCAGGCGTCCCCTGGACTCCTCGGCTCCCTCCGCCGCGGCCGAGCCCAGCGTGAAGATTCGCAGGGCCTCCTCCGCGCTGACCCGCTGCGACGGGCCGACCTGCTCGCCGTCGTCCGACCCCGTGCGGGTGACCATCGACTGGATGCCCAGCAGCGGCTCGTACGGGCCGCAGGGGTAGTCCGAGGATCCGGCGACGGTGATGCCCGCGTCCAGGAAGGACCGGTGGGCGAACATCCACTCCGTACGCGAGGCGCCGTACCAGGTGTTCAGCGCGCCCCCGTGGTAGGCCACATATCCGGCGAACGGTACGGCGATCGCGCCCAGTGCCTTCATCCGGGACAGGATGTCCGGGTCGATCACCGAGCAGTGCTCGATGCGATGCCGCAACCCCGGCCTCGGCTGCTCACGCTGCGCGGTCTCGAACGCGTCCAGGACCAGGCGGATGGCCGCGTCGCCGTTCGCGTGCACGCCGATGCGGTTGCCGTCTCCGTGCACGGTGCGTACGGCCTCGAACAGCTCGTCCGTGGGCGTCGTCTGCAGCCCGTGGCCACCCGTGTCGGCGTACGGCTCGGACAGCAGGCACGTACGGCCGCCGATGGCGCCGTCGACGAACGCCTTGACGCCGACGAACCGCAGCAGGTCGTCGCCGAAGCCGCTGCCGACTCCCAGGGCGCGCGCCTTCGCGTAGTGGTCGATCGACAGCAGCATGCCCACCCGCATCGTCAGCAGGCCCTCGTCGCGGGCGCGCCGCAGCAGCGCCACGTCGCTCGGGGCGATCAGCGCGTCGCAGATCGACGTCAGACCTGCCGCGTGCCACCGGCCGACGGCGCGGGTCAGGCCGCGGAGCAGGTCATCCGGCGCGCTCACCGGCAGCGGCGACTCGCCGCGCGCCGTCGCCGGGTACAGGACGTTCATCAGGGCGCGTTCGACCAGCCGGCCGTTCAGGCGGCCGTCCTCGTCCCGGCCGTACTCGCCGCCGGGCGGGGGCGACGAGGACTCGTCGATGCCCAGCTCGCGCAGGGCGCGGGAGTTCACGACGCCCCAGTGCCCCGCGACCTGCACGACGATCGCGGGGTTGTCCGGGGCGACCCGGTCCAGGTCCGCTCGGGTGAGCCGGCCGGTCTTGGCGTCGTCGTAGCGGCTACCGCGGATCCAGGCGCCAGGCCCGGCGGCGGCCGCCTCCGCGCCGACGCGGGCCAGCAGGTCTCCCACGTCGTTCACCGTCGCGGCCGACAGGTCGAGATGGAGCAGGTCCTCGGCCGCGTTGGCGAGGTGGATGTGCGCGTCGTGCAGGCCCGGGATGACCGTCGACGCACCGAGGTCCACCTCCTCGGCGCGCGGAAAACGGTCGCGGAGTGAGGCCAGGTCCCCGACCGCGCGGATCCGGCCCGCGTCGACGGCGAACGCCTCGGGCTCCGGGCCGCCCTGCTGCGACACGATGTGGGCGGCGTGGAACAGCACCGGCATGGACTCGAAGATCACGACGTCTCCCCCGCGGTGGCAACGACCCGAACGTCGGGCCGAGCGTACGACACGCACGCGTTCACGATCAGGCCGATCACCCCGTACGGCGGGCCGGGCGACGAGGCCACCGCGATCAACACGTCGCCACCTGGGGTTGAAAGGTCTCTTGTAAAGTCCTCCGATCCCGGGTCTTGAATCGGCTCCTCCGCTGTGCTTGGTTGGAGCCGTGCCGCATAGTAAAGAAACCTTACCAAAGCCCTGTCAGCCGATCTGAGGCAATCTCGTCGGCCATCACATTCCTCCACCCGCCAGTGGAAAGAACACCGAGGAAAGGACAGGTACGGATGAATGCTGGGTACAGACCGGCAAAGATATTCGCGCTCGTCGTCTCACTGCTTCTTCTGATCGCCGCACCGGCATCCGCCCAGGCCGTGCGGCAGTCCAAGGCCGCCGCGGCCGCTCCATTCAAGGTTCTCGCCTTCTACACCGGCCCCGCCGAAGGCGACGCGGCGCACGTGAGTTTCGAGACCGAAGCCAGAACGTGGTTCCCGAAGGCCGGCAGCCAGAACAACTTCACATTCACGGCGACGACCAACTGGGACATGCTGAACACCCTCACCGCATCGCAGTACCAAGTGGTGATGTTCCTCGACGACGCGCCGCACAGCGCCGCGCAGCGGACCGGCTTCCAGAAGTACATGCAGAACGGCGGTGCGTTCTTCGGATTCCACGTCTCCGCGTTCACGACCAACGGATCGGAATGGGACTGGTTCTACAACCAGTTCCTCGGCACCGGCAACTTCGAGACGAACACCTGGGGCCCGGCGACGGCCATCCTCGACAACGACGACCCTAGCCAGCCCGCGATGCGCCGGGTGCCGGCGAAATTCACCTCCGGGTCCAGCGAGTGGTACAGCTGGCAGCACGACCTGCGGCAGAATTCCAACATCGACATTCTCGCCTCGGTCGATCCGGCGAGCTTCCCCCTGGGCACCGACTCCAGCCAGTCCTGGACGGGCGGCTACTACCCGATCCTGTGGACCAACAAGAACTACAAGATGCTGTACGCGAACTTCGGCCACAACGACATGAACTACACGGCCAACATCCCGACGTCGTCGACTTTCGCGAGCCCGAGCCAGGACGCGTTCATCATCGACGGGCTGCTGTGGCTCGGCGGCGGCGCGCAGAGCGACCAGTCGACCGACCAGGTCTCCCAGAGCAGCTGGTTCACCGTGGTCAACGCCACGAACGGTAAATGCGTGGACGCCCGTGGAGCGGGGACCACGAGCGGCACTGTGATCCAGCAGTACACGTGCAACAGCAGTACGGCGCAGAACTTCCAGTTCCAGTACGTCGACGGTCCATATCTGCGGATCAACAACCGCAACAACCCCGTCGAATCCCTCGACGTGACCAACAAGTCCACGGCCGACAACGCGCCGATCCAGTTGTGGACCTACAGCGGTGGCAAGAACCAGCAGTGGCAACTGGTGCCGGAAAGCAGCGGCGCCTACCACATCGTCAACCGCAACAGCGCTGCCGGACAAGGACATATGGAGTGCCTGACCGTGCCGGGATCATCGACGGCCGACAGT
Organism: Actinoallomurus bryophytorum; assembly: GCF_006716425.1. Lineage (NCBI taxonomy): Bacteria > Bacillati > Actinomycetota > Actinomycetes > Streptosporangiales > Thermomonosporaceae > Actinoallomurus > Actinoallomurus bryophytorum. The sequence continues at coordinate 4,638,585 of NZ_VFOZ01000001.1, read as the reverse complement.
GTTCAGCTACAGCAGGCGAAGTGCTCCGGGGCCGCGTCCCAGTCCTTCAAGCTCGTGGCGCAGTCCTGACCGATTGACGCGATCGTCTGATGGCCTTTCCCAGCAATGCGGGGAAGGCCATCAGACGATGTCAAGCCATCGGCCATCCCCAGGCCCGTTGTTCGTCACGATCTGTTCATTCCGTGCTTCCGGCGCAGCTACGACCTGTGACATGCGGGCCGTCTAGGGTCATTTGCCATCCCTTGACCACACTTTTGCGGAGAACGGTGGCGGATGGCATCCCGGCTGATCTTGCATATAGGCCTGCAGAAATCCGGCACGACGTACCTCCAGGAGCTCATCGCGAGCGGCGCCGAGGAACTGGCCGAGGCGGGCATCGTCTATCCGGTGTCACCGGCCGGCAAGCGGCGCCGTCGTACCGAGAACCACGAATGGGCCTCCTACGGGCTGCTCGGACCGGAGTACCCCTGGGTGTCCGAACAGCGCGCGACGGCGGAGAAAGGGGCCTGGAAGGCCCTCGAACGCCAGGTCGCACGCACGAAGGGAACGGTGTTGCTCTCAGCCGAAGCGCTTTCGGTGATCCGCGCGCCCGGCATCCGCACCCTGCTCGACCGGCTCGGTGTGGGTGACGTCGAGGTGGTGGTGACCGCGCGAAGCCTGAGCAGATCGCTGCCGTCCCTGTGGCAGCAGCATGTTCGTAACGGCCGGCGCTTGGGATTCGAGCGCTACATCGACATGCTGGGACAGCAGAGGCGCCTGCCGAAGGCGCGGATCGAGGAGGACGTCGACCTGCACCTGTGGCGGGCGTTCGCGATAGGCCGTCTCTCACGCCGGTGGGCGCGTGAGGTCGGTGGCTCCCGCGTACGCGTGGTGACGAGCCCGGGACGGCCGCCGGAGCTGTTGTGGACGCGCTTCGCTGCGGCCATCGGCGTGCCCGGCCTCACCTTCCGTTCCTCCGACACCAACGACGCGGCCCGTCCGGTGCACACCGGGCTGACCGCCCCCGAGGCCGTCGTCCTCACCTCCCTCAACTCGGCCCTGGCCACGGCCGGCTGGCCCTCGGACCAGGCGCGGCGGCTGCGCGACGCGATCCTGACCGACGGTTTCCAGCCGCGCGCCGAGCGCGGGCCCCGGATCACCATCCCGGTGCGCTGGCGCTCGTGCGTCGCGGAATGGAGCTCCGAGGACGTCGCCGACCTGCTGGACAGCGGCGTGACCGTCGTCGGGGACGTCGCGGACCTGCGCTCCGAGCCGGAGCGGGAGGACGTCGACCCGCCGACGGTCGAGGAGGTCGGTGCCGCAGGCGCGGCGGCCCTCCTCGCGGTGGGCAACGGGAAGGCGATGGGCTCGTAGGTGAGTCGTCGTCTGCTCGCGGCCGCCCTGGCCCTGCTCGCCATCACCGGCTGCGCCGCCACTTCCAACGCCCACACCCGGCCCCCGTCCGCCCGTACCGCACACGCGACGGCCTCCACGCCCGCGGGACCCACCGCACGGCCCAACTTCGTGTTCCTGCTCACCGACGACCTGGACTCCGCCGAGACCTCGGTGATGCCGAACCTCAAGTCGCTGATCACCGACCAGGGCACCACGCTGTCCGACTACAACGTGAGCGTGTCGTGGTGCTGCCCGTCGCGGTCGACCACGCTGCGCGGGCAGTACGCGCACAACACGACGGTGTGGAGCAACACCGCGCCCAACGGCGGCTTCGGCCGTTTCTACGGCAAGGGTCTCGAGGACTCCACCATCGCCACGTGGCTGAAGGGCGCGGGGTACCGCACCGGGCTCTTCGGCAAGTACCTCAACGGCTATCCGGAGCAGGCCCCGGTCGGCAAGAAGTACATCCCGCCCGGCTGGACCACCTGGGACGTCCCGGCCTCGGGCTCGCCGTACCGCCAGTTCAACTACACGCTCAACGACAACGGCAAGCTGGAGTCGCACGGGCACAAGGCGAGCGACTACCTGACCGACGTGCTCAACCTGAAGGCGCGCAAGTTCATCAGCGCGCCCTCACCGAAGCCGTTCTTCGCCTACCTGGGCGTCTACAACCCGCACGCCCCGGCCACCCCGGCGCCGCGGCATGCCAAGCTGTTCAAGGGCGTCAAGGCGCCGCGCACGCCCTCGTACAACGAGAAGGACCTCACCGGCAAGCCCACCGAGGTACGCCGCCTGCCGCCGGTGTCCAAGGCCGAGGCGAAGACCTGGGACTCGCTCTACCGCAACCGGCTGCGGTCGCTGCAGTCCGTCGACGACATGATCGGCGACCTGGTCAACACGCTGAAGCAGTCGGGGCGGCTGGACAACACCTACTTCGTCTTCACCTCCGACAACGGCTTCCACATCGGCCAGCATCGGATGCCGCCGGGGAAGAACACCGCGTACGTGGAGGACACCCGCGTCCCGTTCGTCGTGCGCGGCCCGGGGGTGCCCGCCGGGCGCACCGTCGACAAGCTCGCCGGCAACGTCGACGTGGCCCCGACGATCGCCGACCTGGCCGGGGTGAAGAGCCCGGGATTCGTCGACGGCCGGTCGCTGGCGCCCTTGATGCGGCCGGGCACGCCGAAGACGTGGCGGCAGGTGTTCCTGCTGGAGCACGGGCACGGGCCGGGCACGCAGCCACCGCTCAAGCCGCCCAAGAACGGGGTGCTCGAGCCACCCGAACTCCTGTCCCCGTCGACGCGCGAGAGTTTCTACCTCGCGCCGTACGAGGGGCTGGACACCGGCCGGTACTTCTACGTCGAGTACTCCACCAAGGAACGCGAGCTGTACGACCTGGCGACCGATCCGAACGAGATGCACAATCTCGCGGCGGACCGTTCACCACCGATCCAGGCACTGATCGCGAAGTTCTCGGCCCGCGTACGCGCGTTGCGCAAGTGCGCGGGGAAGACCTGCGTCGCCGCCGAGGACGCCCCGTGACCAACGGCATCCGCTGAGTTGATCGTGTTCCGTCAGGCGGCACAGATCATGTCTTGACCAGTGTAAACTTGTGATCATTCGAACCTGTGTTCGAGAATGCCTGACCATGCGCGATGCCCGTCAGCTTGATCACTACCCGTCCGGCTCCCATCGGGTCGAGGCTCAGAACCCCTGGGTCTGGATCCGCCACAAGGGCGCGTGGCGCAAGGGCGCGATCCACTGCTGGTACGTCCACGGCGACGTGTGGATGGCCTGGATGCAGCACGAGGATCCGGCCCCCGACGTCCCGTGGGCCCGGTGGGGGCTCTACCACTACGACGGGGCGACGATCCGCCGGCGCCACACGCCGGCGGCCCGTGCGATGGTCGAGCTGCCGGGCGGGGACGGCCGCGCCCGGTACACCACGCTGCTGCGCGACACCGGCTACAGCGTCCAGGCGTACCGGGAGGAAGCCGGCGCCCCGGTGACCCTGCTGCTCGGCTGACGGCGGCGCCCGTCCAGTGGATATTGTGATCTCGTGACGACGGTCTCGCGGACGGATGAGGCCGGCGCGGCTCCGCGTACGGCCCAGCCCCGGCATCTCATCGTGACGGTCTATGGCCTGTACGCCCGCGCCGATGGTGGCTGGCTCTCGGTCGCGTCGCTGATCGAGCTGCTCGCCGCCCTCCGCGTCGACGAGCCGGCGGTGCGCTCATCGATCTCACGCCTCAAGCGGCGTGGCATCCTCGTCGCGCGGCGGCACGGCGGCGCGGCCGGCTACGAGCTGTCCGACGACGCCCTGGCCATCCTGCGTGAGGGTGACGACCGCATCTTCCGGCGCGAGCGGGCGACGCTGGCCGACGGCTGGATGCTGGCCGTGTTCTCGGTGCCCGAGACCGAACGCCACAAGCGGCACATCCTGCGCTCGCAGCTGACCAGGCTGGGGTTCGGCACCGCCGCGCCGGGCGTGTGGATCGCGCCGGCGCATCTGCACGACGCGACCACCGACATGCTGCGGCGGTTCGAGCTCGACTCCTACGCCGACCTGTTCCGCGGCGACCACCTCGCGTTCGGCGACCTCGCCGCCAAGGTACGCGCCTGGTGGGACCTGGACGAGCTCGAACTCCACTACCGGGAGTTCCTCGACGCGCACACGCCCGCCCGGCGGCGGCGCGGCACGCCGCAGGCGCGCGAGGCGTTCGCCGACTACGTGCGGGTGCTCACCGACTGGCGGCGCCTGCCCTATCTCGACCCCGGCCTGCCCGCCGAGCTCCTCCCCGAGGACTGGATCGGGATTCGCGCGGCGGATCTGTTCTTCAGCCTCAGGTCGCGGCTAGAGGAGTCCGCGCGCGGGTACGTCGCCGGCATGATCACCGGGTGAGCGCGGCGACGCCCTGCACCTCGACCAGCGCCTCGGCATCCCACAGACGGCTCACGCCGATACCGGCCATCGCCGGGTAGTCCGTGCCGGCGAGCCTGCGCCACACGGCGCCGATCTCCCTGGCGTGCGCGCGGTAGTCGTCCATGTCGACGATGTAGACGGTCATGCCGACCAGGTCGGGTGGGCTCCCTCCCGCCGCGGCGAGCGCGGTGAGCACGTTGCTCAGGGCCTGCTCGAACTGCCCGACGACGCCGTCGCCGACGATCCGGCCGTCCGCGTCCAGCGCGGTCTGCCCGGCCAGGAACACCATCCGGTGCGCGTCTGTGACGACCGCGTGCGAGAAGCCGGAGGGACGTCCCAGCTCCGGCGGATTGATCCTCTCGATCATGACTGCACCGCACCTCCGTCGACGTTGATGCCCTGACCCGTGATGGCGGCGCTGCGTACGCACAGGTCGACCGCGTCCGCGACCTCGCCGGTCGTGATCAGCCGGCCGATCGGCTGCTGCCTCACCAGCGCCGCACGCGCCTGCTCCTCCGTACGGCCCGTCTTGGCGGCGATGCCGGCCACCGTGTGCCCGGTCATCGGCGTGTCCACGTAACCGGGGCAGATCGCGTTCACGGTGACGCCGGTGCCGGCCAGCTCCGCTGCGGCGGAACGCACGAGGCCCAGCACGCCGTGCTTGGCGGCGGCGTACGCGCTGATGTACGGCGCGCCACGCTTGGCGGCGACCGACGCGATCACCACGACGCGGCCCCAGCCTCGCTCGGTCATCGCGGGCACCGCGCGGCGCAGGAACCGGAACGGCGCGGTGAGGTTGAGGTCGAGCATGTGCTGCCAGTCCTCGTCGGTCGTACGGGCGAGCGGCGCCGAGACACCGGTGCCCGCGTTCAGCACGAGCACCTCGACCGGCCCCCACTCGCGTTCGACGGCCCCGAACACCTCGTCCACGGCGGCCGGGTCGGTGACGTCGCCGGGCACGGCCAGCGACGGGCCCGGCAGCGTCCCGGCGACGGCCTCGAGCCCCTCGCGGCCACGGGCGTTGAGCGCGACCCGGTGCCCGTCGGCGGAGAGCCGGGCCGCGATGACGCCGCCGATGCCGCGACCGGCTCCGGTGACCAAGCACGTTCTGGCTGTCATGATCACAGCGTGGCAACCATCGTTACGGTCGTCAACAGAACGCAATATATTGTCTGATTGACGGTCGTACGAATTCCGACATACCCTCGATGCGTACCTTGATGTGGGAGGAGATGGGCGGCGTGCGCATCGCGGTGCTCGGCGGCGGCCCCGGCGGCCTGTACTTCGCGGCCCTGGCCAAGCAGCTCGACTCCCGGCACGAGATCACCGTCTGGGAGCGCAACGCCCCGGACGACACGTTCGGCTTCGGCGTGGTCTTCTCCGACGAGACGCTCGGCGGCATCGAGCACGCCGACACCGAGATCTTCGAGGCCATGCGGCAGGAGTTCGCCCGGTGGGACGACATCGACGTGCACTACCGGGACACGGTGTTCACCTCCGGCGGCCACGGGTTCGCGGCGATGAGCCGCAAGCGGCTGCTCGGCATCCTCCAGGCCCGGTGCGCGAGTCTCGGGATCACCGTCCACTACCGCACCGAGGCCCCCGACGTGGCGCTGCTGTCGGAGGAGCACGACCTGGTGGTCGCGGCCGACGGGGTGAACTCCACGGCGCGCGCCCGGTACGCCTCGACGTTCGAGCCTCGCTTGGAGACGCGGCGCTGCAAGTACATCTGGCTGGGCACCGACCTGGTCTTCGACGCCTTCAAGTTCCACATCCTCGACACCCCGGCCGGGGTCATGCAGATCCACGGCTACCCGTACGGCCGCGACGCGAGCACCTTCATCCTGGAGGTCCACGACGACGTCTGGCGGCGTGCGGGCTTCAGCACCGCCTCGGGACTGGCCCCGGGCCAGAGCGACGAGCGGTCCATCGAGTTGATCCGCTCGCTGTGCGCCGAGGTGCTGGAGGGTCACCAGGTCTTCGCCAACAACTCCCGGTGGACGAGCTTCACGGCCGTACGCTGCGAGACCTGGCACCACGGCAACGTCGTACTGCTCGGTGACGCCGCGCACACCGCGCACTTCTCCATCGGGTCCGGCACGAAGCTCGCCATGGAGGACGCCCTGGCCCTGGCCGCCTGCCTGCACGAGCAGCCCGGCGTACGGGAGGCCCTGACCGCGTACGAGAGCGAGCGCCGGCCCGTGGTCGCCTCGACCCAGCGTGCCGCCCAGGCGAGCCTGGAGTGGTTCGAGAACATCGGCCAGTACACCGAGCAGGATCCGCGGCAGTTCGCGTTCAACATCGTCACGCGCAGCCGCCGCGTGACCTATGACAATCTGCGGATGCGCGACCCGGAGTTCGTCGCGGACCTGGACCGCTGGTTCGCGACGGGCCTGCCGGACGTACGGCCGCCGATGTTCCAGCCGTTCCGGCTGGGCGGGCTGGAGCTGGCCAACCGCGTGATCGTCTCCCCGATGGACATGTACTCCGCCCGTGACGGCGTGCCGGGCGACTTCCACCTCGTGCACCTGGGCGGCAAGGCGCTCGGCGGGGCCGGGCTGGTGATGACCGAGATGGTGTGCGTGTCGCCGGAAGGCCGGATCACGCCGGGCTGTACGGGCATGTACGCGCCGTCGCACGAGGACGGCTGGCGTCGCGTGGTGGACTTCGTGCACGCCTCGACGTCGGCGAAGATCGGCCTGCAACTAGGGCACTCCGGGCGTAAGGGCTCGACGCGGCTGATGTGGGAGGGCATCGACCAGCCGCTGCCGGAGGGCAACTGGGAGGTCTGCGGCCCCTCGGCGATCCCCTACTCGGCGGTGAACCAGACGCCGCGTTCGCTGAGCGTGGACGAGCTCGCCGTCATCCGCGAGCAGTTCGTCGCCTCGGCGCGGGCCGGGGCGCGTGCGGGCTTCGACCTGCTGGAGCTGCACTGCGCGCACGGCTACCTGCTGTCGTCGTTCCTGTCGCCGCTGACGAACCGGCGTACGGACGCCTATGGCGGCTCTTTCGCCGCCCGGCTCCGCTACCCGCTGGAGGTCTTCGACGCCGTACGCGAGGTCTTCCCTGGACCGATCACCGTACGGATCTCGGCGACCGACTGGTACGACGGCGGGATCGACGCGGAGGACTCCGTGGAGATCGCGCGGGCGTTCGCCGAGCACGGCGCCGCGGGCATCGACGTCTCGACCGGGCAGGTCGTCAGCGAGGAGACGCCGGCGTTCGGGCGCAGCTACCAGACCCCGTACGCCGACCGGATCCGGAACGAGATCGGCCGCAAGTACGGCACCGCGGTGATCGCGGTCGGCGCGATCTCCTCCTACGACGACGTGAACTCCATCATCATGGCCGGCCGCGCCGACCTGTGCGCACTCGGCCGTACGCACCTGCACGACCCGCAGTGGACCCTGCACGCGGCGGCCGAGCAGGGTTACGCGGGACCCGGCGCCCGGTGGCCGGACCCGTACGCCGCGGGCAGCCGCCCACCGCAGGGCGGCCGCGCCGAGGGCCCGCGACCGCGACTCCAGCTGATCCGCGAAGGCACCCGGAAGACGGCACACGCGCGCTGGCGACCGAGTTATCCACACCCGTCCTGAGGGTCTACCAGCACCTTTGCCGAGCCCTGGACAATAGAAGTGGGGTCGGCGCCCCCAGGGCGGGCGGGGCGTGAACGGGCGGGGCGCGGACCGGCGGGGCGCGGACGAGCAGGGCCTGAACGGACCGGGCGCGGACGGGCGGGGCGCGGACGAGGAGGGCCTGAACGGACCGGGCGCGGACGGGCGGGGCGCGGACGAGCAGGGCCTGAACGGACCGGGCGCGGACGGGCGGGGCGCGGACGAGCAGGGCCTGAACGGACCGGGCGCGGACGGGCGGGGCGCGGACGAGCAGGGCCTGAACGGACCGGGCGCGGACGGGCGGGGCGTGGACGAGCAGGGCCTGAACGGACCGGGCGCGGACGGGCGGGCAGGGCCTGAACGGACGGGGCGGGCGCGGACGGGCGGGGGGCGGCGTGATGACCGCGCGGACGAGCGACGCGCGGACCGGCGCGGCGCGGACCGGCGGGGCGTGAACGGGCGGGGTCTAGCGGCCCTGCCAGCGGGGCTGGCGTCCTGCGTTGAACGCAGCGTGGAACTCCGCGTAGTCCTGGCCGTTCATCAGCAGTGCCTGGGTCATCGCGTCGAGCTCCAGTGCGCCGGACAGGCTCATGTCCTGTTCGCGGGTGAGCAGTGACTTGGTCTGCGCGTACGCCTGGGCGGGGCCGCTCGCCAGGCGTGCCGCCAGCTCGCCGACGGCGCCGTCCAGGTCCTCGACCAGGCTGCTGATCAGGCCGATGCGCTCGGCCTCCTCGGCGCCGATGGTGTCACCGAGCATCAGCAGCCGGGTCGCGTGGCCTAGTCCGACCAGCCGGGGCAGGAGGTAGGCGGCGCCCATGTCCGCGCCGGAGAGCCCGACCTTGGTGAACAGGAACGCGAAGCGCGCGGCAGGGGTCGCGACGCGGAAGTCGGCGGCCAGCGCGATGACCGAACCGGCGCCCGCGGCCATGCCGTGCAGGGCGACGATGATGGGGATCGGGCACTCCCGCATCGCGCGGATGACCTCGCCGGTCATCCGGGTGAACTCCAGCAGTTCACGCGAGCCCATCTTCAGCGTCTCGCCGATGATCTCGTTGACGTCGCCGCCCGAACAGAACGCCCGCCCCTCGCCGCGCAGCACCAGGACGCGCGTGTCACCGCGCTGCGGCAGCTCGGCGAGCAGGTCGCGCAGGTCGGCGTACGCCTCGAAGGTCAGCGCGTTGAGCTTGTCCGGGCGGTCGAGGGTCACGGTCGCGACGCCGTCCGCCCGCTCGAGCCGGAAGTGCCGCCAGTCCTCGGTCAGCGGAACGGATCCGCGGTACGGACTCATGAGGCCTCCATCGTCGGAGCCGCGTCTACTGGATCGTTCGCCTCGCTCGCGATGGCTACCGCCTCCAAGCCGCCGGGCCACGTATATCGACGCAGATTATCACGGCATATCGCGGACTATTGACTGTCGTCAGAGAAAGTGAATACTGGTACGCATAGTCGGACATTCCGGGAAGAGGTGCTCGCGATGCCGCTCTCCCCCTCGGCACACGTCGACACCTTCTGCCGTGATCGCCTTCCCCCCGTCGATCAGTGGCCGGAGCTGCACTTCGACCTGCCCGAGCTGACCTATCCCGAGCGGCTGAACTGCGCCGAGGAGCTGCTGGACGCGTCGGTGCGCCGCTTCGGCGCCGACCGCCCGTGCCTGCGTACGCCGTCGGAGACCTGGACGTACGGTGACCTGCTGCGGCGGGTGGACCAGCTCGCGTGGGTGCTGGTCGAGGACCACGGCCTGGTGCCGGGGAACCGCGTGCTGCTCCGCGGCCCGAACAACCCGTGGCTGGTCGCGGCGTGGCTGGCCGTGCTCAAGGCCGGCGGGGTCGTGGTGACCACGATGCCGCTGCTGCGGCCGGTGGAGATCGCCGCGCTGGTCGAGATCACCGAGCCGGACCTCGCCATCTGCGACCACCGGTTCACCGAGGACCTGGCGACCGCGGCGCCCGCGCTTCCCCTCCTGGTGTACGGCGGGGAGCTGGAGGCGCGGTGCGCCGCGAAACCCGCGCCGTTCCCCGCGGTCCCGACCGCCGCCGACGACGTCGCCCTCCTGGCCCCCACCTCCGGCACCACCGGGCGGCCCAAGGCCACCATGCACTTCCACCGCGACGTGATCGCCATCGCCGACACGTTCTCCGCCCGGGTGGTCGCGCCGCGACCGGACGACGTCTTCACCGGCACGCCGCCCATCGGCTTCACCTTCGGCCTCGGCGGGCTCGTGGTCTTCCCGCTGCGGGCCGGCGCGTCCTCGCTGCTCCTGGAGCGGGCGAGCGCCTCCGAGCTCGCCGACGCGATCGCCGCACACGGGGTGACCGCGCTGTTCACCGCGCCGACCGCGTACCGGGCGATGCTGGCGGCGGGGAAGGCACCCGCACTCACCGGGCTGCGGCGCTGTGTGTCGGCCGGCGAGCACCTTCCGCCTGCCGTATGGGACGAGTTCCACCGCGCCACCGGGATCCGGATCATCGACGGGATCGGCGGCACCGAGATGCTGCACGTGTTCATCTCCGCCGCCGACGACGACATCCGGCCGGGCTCGACCGGCCGGGTGGTGCCGGGCTACCGGGCCGCCGTGCTCGACGAGGAGGGCTCGCCGGTGCCCGACGGCGTGCCCGGCCGGCTGGCCGTCACCGGGCCGACCGGCTGCCGCTACCTGTCCGGCGACCGCCAGCAGGCGTACTCCCAGGGCGGCTGGAACATCACCGGTGACACCTACATCCGCGACGCCGACGGCTACTACTGGTTCCAGGCCCGCAGCGACGACATGATCATCTCGGCCGGGTACAACATCGCCGGCCCGGAGGTGGAGCAGGCGCTGCTCGGCCACCCCGATGTCATGGAGACGGCCGTGGTCGCGGCGCCGGACCTCGATCGCGGCTCGGTCGTCCAGGCGTTCGTCGTCCTGCGCGACGGAGTGACCGGCGACGCGGCCAAGGTCGCCGAGCTGCAGTCCCACGTGAAGGCGGTCATCGCGCCGTACAAGTACCCGCGCCGGATCGAGTTCGCCGCGTCGCTGCCGAAGACGGCCAGCGGCAAGCTCCAGCGCTACCGCCTCCGCGATCTCGCCGCCGGCTTGACCTAGAGACGACTCTAGGATCCAGACTCCCTCCCATCGCCCGTGAGTCACGGGCCGTACGGGAGGAAACACATGCGCTACCGCACGATCGGCCTGAGCCCGGCGACGCGTCGCGAGGTCAGCGTGCTGAGCCTGGGCGCCATGCGCTTCGGCACGACCACCGACGAGGCGACCTCGTTCGCGATCCTGGACCGGTACGTCGAGGCCGGCGGCACGTTCGTCGACACCGCCAACAACTACGCGTACTGGGTGAACGGCACGCAGGGCGGAGAGAGCGAGGCGCTGCTCGGCCGCTGGCGCCGCGACCGCGGGATCGGCGACGAGGTCGTCATCGCCACCAAGCTCGGCGGGCGGCCGGCCGCCCCAGCCGGTTCCCTCAGCCGCGACATCGAGGGACTCTCGGCGAAGGTCATCAGGGAGTCCTCCGAGCGCAGTCGCGAACGTCTGGGGATGGACCGGCTCGACCTGCTGTACGCGCACGTCGAGGACCCCTCGGTGCCGCTGCAGGAGACCGTCGAGGCGTTCGGCGAGCTGGTGGCCGAGGGCGCGGTCGGCCTGCTCGGCGCGAGCAACCACTGGTCCTGGCGGGTCGAGCGGGCCCGGCACCTCGCCGAGGCTGCCGGCCTGGCGGGCTATGAGGTTTTGCAGTACCACCACACGTACCTGCGCCAGCGGACCGACCTGCCGACCCTGCGGTCACCGGACGGCGACCTCGGTGTGACCTCCGGGGACCTGCTCGCCTACCTGCGCGACGACCCCGGGCTCACCATGGTCGCCTACTCCCCGCTGCTCACCGGGTCCTACGTACGCGAGGACCGGCCGCTGGGCCCGGAGTTCGACCATCCCGGTACGCCCTCGCGTCGCGCCGCGCTGAAGACGGTGGCCGAACAGACCGGCGCCACCGCCAACCAGGTCGTGCTGGCCTGGCTGATGGGCGGCGAGGTGCCGGTACTCCCGCTGGTCGGCGCCTCCTCCGTGGCGCAACTGGAGGAGAGCCTGGCGGCGGTGGACCTGGAGCTGACGCCGGAACAGCGTGCCACTCTGGACACGGCCCGCTGACCAGAAGTCCGGTCGGTAAGCGGCGAGGAACCAAGGGCAGCGCCGTGCTCACCGTCATAGGTGGAGCCGGACCTCGCCGAGCCGCCCGGTGAGGAAGTCGCGTTCGACGTCGTTGTCGCTGAGGATCAAGGCTTCCTCGTACGCCTCGGCCGCCTGTGTCCACTGGTGCAGCTGCCGCAGGAAGTCGGCGCGGGCGGCGCTGAGGTAGCCGTAGCCGGCCAGCGCCGGATCGGCGGACAGCGGCGTCAGCGCGTCGAGGCCGGCCTGCGGGCCGTCCCGCAGGCCTACGGCCACGGCGCGGTTGAGCTCGACCACCGGTGAGGGCCACAGCTGGAGCAGGACGTCGTAGAGCCCGACGATCTCTGTCCAGTCGGTGTGCCGCCACGTCGGTGCCTCGGCATGCACCGCGGCGATCGCGGCCTCGACGGCGTACCTCGTCGGCGGTCGGCGGCGCAGCGCGTCGGTCAGCAGGCCGATCCCCTCGTCGATCAGCCGGGAGTCCCAGCGCGTGCGGTCCTGCTCCGAGAGCAGCAGGAGCCGTCCGGTGGCGGACAGTCGAGTACCCGTGCGAGCGTCGATGAGCAGCATGAGTGCGAGTAGCGCGCTGATCTCGGCGTCATTCGGCATGAGCAGGTGCAGCATGCGCGCCAGGCCCAGTGCGCAGTCCACCAGGTCCCGGCGGACAAGACGCGCGCCGACCGGCGCGGTGTGGCCGGTGGTGAAGATCAGGTGTACGACCTCGAGGACGGCGCCGACGCGTTCGGCGAGCTGGTCCGGCGACGGCACGCGGTACGGGATCCGGGCCACGGTGATCTTCTTCTTGGCCCGGGTGACCCGCGCGGCCATGGTGGACTCCGGCACCAGGAACGCGCGGGCCACCTCGGCCGTCGACAGCCCGCACACCAGTCGCAGCGTCACGGCGATCTGGGCGTCGCGGGACAGAGCGGGGTGACAGCAGGTGAAGACGAGCCGCAGGCGGTCGTCATCGAGGGCGTCTTCGGGGCCGGGCACCGACTCGTCCGCGACGAGCCGCGGCAGTGCCCGCTGGAGCACCGCCTGGCGGCGCAGCACATCACGGGCCTGGTTGCGCGCGGCGGTCGTCAGCCAGGCACCGGGGCGATCGGGCACGCCCGAGGACGCCCAGCTCCGCAACGCCTGCGCGTACGCCTCCTGTACGCACTCCTCGGCCAGGTCGAGGTCCCTGGTCAGGTGAGCGGTGGTGGCGAACACCCGGGCCCATTCGCGGCGGTGCGCATCCGCGACCGCCGCGACGACCTCATCACTCATCCGTGATCCACGACCGGGCGGATCTCCACTCCGCTGTGGCCGGCAGAGGCCTCGTACAGCCGTGCGGCCAGCCCCATCACCTCGTCGAGGTCGCCGGCTTCGACCAGGTAATAGCCGCCCACCGCCTCCTTGGTCTCGAGGAACGGTCCGTCCGTCGCGGTGGGCCGGCCCGCGGGGTCCGCGCGCAGCGTGGTCGCCACGCTCGCCGGCTCCAGCTCCCGGGCGTCGAGGACCGCCGCCCCGGCCGCCGCGACGAAGGCGCGATGACCCTCGTCGAGCTCCTGCCGCTCCTGAGCGGACATCGCGGCCCACTCCCGCTCGTCGCCGTGGATGAGGAGCAGATACTTCGCCATGTCGACCATCCCATCGTGAGGAACCCTGTTGGGCTCTCCTACTAGTGCGACGAGCGGGACGAGGCCCGTATCGACACCCGTGGAAAGAAACCGACTGGATTTCTGGAAAGCCGCCTAGCCCAGGTAGTCGAGCTCCAGGTGCGCGGACACCACCCAGTTGGGCATGTCGACCACTTCGGAAATCTTCAGGTCGGCGGCGACGCTGGCCAGCAGGTACGCGTCGGCGGCGGACAGGCCCGTGCGCCGTACGACCTCACGTACGAGGGCACGGGTGGCCTCCTTCGCCGCCTCCATCAGGTCCGGGCCGACGCCGGTCGTCGCCAGTGCGGCGCCGGTGCGGTGGGTACGCGGGTGCGTCTCGATGATCGGCGTGCCCGGCGCCTCGCCGGGGAGCACCTCGACGCGCAGCCGCACGACCGCCTCGGTCTCCACGCCGGTGCCGGCGACCTCGCCGTCGCCCATCGCGGCGTGCGCGTCTCCCAGGGAGAGCAGCGCGCCGTCGACGCCGACCGGGAGCACGAGCCGCGCTCCGGGGCCGATGTGGCGGACGTCGAGGTTCCCGCCCCAGCGGCTCGGCGGGACCATCGGGTGCGGGCCGGGCTCGGGCGGTGCGACGCCGATGGTGCCGATCATCGGCACGACCGGTACGGACACGCCCGGCAGCAGCTCGGCGCGACCGTCGGCGATCGTGGAGATGCGCAGGTACGGGTCGGGGAAGTCCTCGGCGAGCAGGCCGAAGCCGGGGATGCTGGCGGTCCAGCCCCACGACCCGACCGAGATCTCCAGGATGTCGATGACCAGCGCGTCGCCCGGCCGCGCGCCCTCGATCGCGAACGGGCCGGTGACCGGGTTGACCCGGCCGAAGTCGAGGCCGGGCACGTCGGCGGCGGTCGAGCCGGCGTGCAGCTGGCCGTCGCCGGCGTCGGCCGTCTCGACGGTGATCTCGTCGCCGGGGGTGATCGTGGCGATCGGGGCGATGTCCCGGTCCCAGGTGGCGTGCGTCTCGGTGCGCTTGACGTGCATTCAGTCCTCTTGTTCGTTCAGTCGTGCTCGGCGATGAAGGCGGCGACGGCCTCCAGGCAGGCGTCCTTCTCCTCCACATGGGGCATGTGGCTGGAGTTCTCGAAGATCTGCCACCGCACGTCGGGGATGCGGTCGGCGTACGGCTGGACCACCTCGGGCGTCGCCTCGTCGTACCTTCCGGAGATCAGGAGCGCGGGCGCCGTGACGCGGTCGAGCCGGTCGATGATGGTCCAGTCCTTCAGCGTCCCGACCACGTGGAACTCGCTGGGTCCGTTCATCGTGTGGTAGACGGTCGGGTCCTCGTCCATCGCCGCGAACGTCCGCGCCACCTCCTCCGGCCAGGGGATCCGGCAGACGTGACGGTCGTAGAAGACACGCGTCGCCGCCGCGTACTCCTCCGAGTCGGTCGTGCCGGCCTCCTCGTGCCGCAGCAGTGTCGCCTGTACGTCGGCGGGGAGCTGTTCCCGCAGCCCGTTGGCGGCGGCCAGCCACAGCTCCATCGAGGCCGGCGAGTCGGCGATCACGACGGACCGCAGGCCCACGGGCCGGGTCACGGCGTGCTCGGCGGCGAGCATGCCGCCCCAGGACTGGCCCATGACGTGGTACCGGCCGGCGATACCCAGCTCGGCGACGAGGTTGTCCAGCTCCGCCGTGAACAGGTCGACGGTCCAGAAGTCCGCGCCCTTGTCGGGCAGGTGCGTGGACCCGCCGTTGCCGAGCTGGTCGTAGTGGATGACCGCCCGGCCCGTGTCGGCCAGGCCGGTGAGGGAGTCGAGGTAGTCGTGCGTGCAGCCGGGACCACCGTGCACCACGACGAGAGGGGCCTTGTCCGCGTCCAGCGATCCGGTCACGCGGTACCACGTCCGGTAGCCGCGAAAATCAACGTGTCCCTCGGTCACCGGCAGACCCTCCTGTGGGGTGCGGATAATGCTCACCGCAGCATAGGAGGGAAAAGGTCCGGTTTCCAGACCTTAACCGACGGTAAGCCACGAGAGCGTACGCACGTCGCCGCATCGGCCGGGTATGTAGGCGGCATGCCGATTCTCGTTGGCACGTCCGGATGGCAGTACAAAGACTGGCGGGGACTGCTGTATCCGCCGGGGCTGGCGCAGAACCGGTGGCTGGCGACGTACGCGAGTGGTTTCGGGACCGTGGAGAACAACAACGCCTTCTACCGGCTGCCGGCCCCCGAGCTGTTCGAACGCTGGCGCGACCTGACGCCTCCGGACTTCGTGATGGCCGTCAAGGCGAGCCGCTACCTGACCCACATCAAACGCCTCGTGGAGCCGGAGGAGCCGGTCGAACGGCTGATGAACTCGGTGCGCGGCCTCGGCGACCGGCTCGGGCCGATCCTGGTTCAGCTCCCGCCCACGCTGCGGGCCGAGCCGGAGCGGCTCGACCGCTGCCTGCGCGCCTTCCCTCCGGGCGTACGGGTCGCCGTCGAGCCCCGTCATGTCTCCTGGTGGACCGACGAGGTACGCGGCCTGCTGACCGAGCGCGGCGCGGCGCTGTGCTGGGCCGACCGGCTCGGCCGGCCGGTGACACCGCTGTGGCGGACCACCGGGTGGGGGTACGTGCGGTTCCACGAGGGTGCCGCGAGCCCCTGGCCCGAGTACGGCGACCAGGCGCTGCGCAGCTGGGTACGGCGCGTCGGCGATCTCGACGACGTGTACGCCTACTTCAACAACGACCCCGGCGGCGCCGCCGTACGCGATGCGATCCGATTCGCCGGGTTCGCCCGCGCCGCCGGACTGCGGGCCGGCCGTACTCCCGAGCCGTCCCTCGCGCGGGCCTGAGCGGCCCGTACCTGCAGCGGTCACGGGCACTCACGTCAACGTCCGGCGGGCCTGATGGTCGAGAAATTGACGCGAGCGAGAACTGATCATGACTGATGTCCGGGCATACCGGGTTCATCACACCAAGGATCGCCCGCTCGGAGGAGCGGTCCCGTACCTAGGAGCATCACGATGGGATTCTTGCGCTCGCGCCGCCCGATAATGCCCCTCGCCATCTGGGCCATGACCGCCGCCCTCGCGTACGCGGCGGGCAAGCGTCAGTCGATCGGCCGGAAGGCCGGCGAGCACGCCAAGGCAAAGGCGTTCAAGCGCCGTGCCCGTAAGGCCGCGGCCCGGTCGCGGGCCTGATCCGAACCTGCCCCACGCACTTTCCGCACCGATCGATCGTCAACGAGGGTCCGTCCGCCGCACGCGCCCCGCGGCCGCACCGGCGGACGCCCCGCGGTCACCGCCGTGGGCCTCGACCGGCCGGATCGGCGGATCCCGGCGAAGGATCACGGCCGCCGGGAGGTCGGCCCCGCCGATCGCCGGCCGCCGAGAGCAGCTGAAGCTTTTCATGGCTCTCGCTGCCCGGCACGGCGGTGAACACCAGCAGTGCCTGTGACCGGTCGGGGTCGACCAGGGTCTGGCGGTTGAGCTCGAGCACGCCGAACTGTGGATGCTGGATACGGGTCGGCTCGCAGTACGGGCCCATGACGGGATGTTCACGCCAGATCGCGGCGAACTCCGGGCTGGCAGCCAGCAGGACCTCGACCATCGCGGCCGCGCGCGAACCGTTGCCGTCGCGGGCGTACGCGGCGTACAGGCCGGCCGCGATGAGGCGGCCGTGCATCGGGTGGTCCTCCTCGGGATAGACGAACCGCGAGACCGGGTCGGTGAACCAGCGGAAGTGCAGGCTGCGTGCCATCCCCGTGTAGCCGCTCTCGTCGCCCAGCAGCGCGACCGCGAGCCGGGTCTGCCTGAGCGTCTCGCCGAGATGGCTCATCACCTGCGCGGGGGTGTCCTCCAGCCGGTCGAGGATGCGCATCACCCCGGGGTTGATGTGATCGTCGCGTAGGACTCGCCGCGGGACGGCATGGCCGGCGAGGCGGAACAGCTGGTCGCGCTCGTCGGGGGAGAGGCGCAGACCGCGGGCGATCGCGGCGAGCATCTGCTCGGACGGGTTGGGCCCGCGCTGCTGCTCGATCCGGCTGTAGTAGTCGGCGGACATGCCGCACAGCGCCGCGACCTCCTCACGGCGCAGCCCGCCGGTACGGCGGCGCTGCCCGCGTGGCAGCCCCACGTCCTCGGGTTGCAGTGCCTCTCGCCGCGTCCGCAGGAAGCCGGCGAGCCGGACCCGGTCCATGAGACGAGTCTCCCCTCGGGCCCCTCGCCCGCGGAATCCGACCCCGGCCGGCCGCTCGGAGCCGCCCCGCGGCGGCCTCACGGGCCGGCCCGCAGGCGGCGCGGGGGTGGCTCAGGAGGTCCAGCCGGGGTCGCGGCCCGCCAGGCCGAGAGCGCGGTCGATGACCGAGGCCGACGGGGAGACCGCCACCTCCGGCCCGAACGCCCCGTACTCACGTGCCATGCCGGCCATCGACGAGACCTGGTCGAACAGGGCCAGGGCCAGATCGTCGTCGAGGGTGAGCTTCTGGCCGCTCGCCACGGCCAGGTCCCAGGCGTGCAGCAGGAACTCGCCGAACACGAGGCCGCCGAGCATCTCGGCGGGCATCTGCATCTGCCCGGAAAGGCTGCTGGTGCCCTCCCAGGCGGCCGGCTCGGACCAGGCCGCTGCCGCGGCGCCCGCGCCCTCCGCGTACCGGTCCGCCCAGCCGGGCTCGGCGGTGATGTCGCGGGTCTCGTCGGGTGCGCCCGTACCCGGCTGCTTGAGGGCGGCGGCCCGCGCACGCCCCGTCATCCAGCCCGACAGGTGGCCGAGCAGGGCGCGTACGTCGTACTCGGGGCACGGCGTGGACCGGTCGAGCGTTTCGGGCCCGAGGCCCCGGACGACCTCGTTCGAAGCGTCGGCCGCACGAACCATCAGCGTCCGCAGTTCCATGAGTCTCTCCCTCCAGGTGACAGACGGCCCAACGTAGTGACGTACCGGCCAGGCGGTCTTGAACAAATGCGACACTGACGGCATGACGGCAGGCGGCCAGGCTCACCGCGGCGGGCGGGGCATCCTGAACCGCCGTACGGCATGGGAGCGCTTCCAGGTGGACCGCCGGACGCCCGCCGATGACCTCGTCGGAGTCGCCGACTACCTGTGGATTCTTACCTGGGATCTTCGCGGCCGTGAGCCGCACCGGCAGCGGGTCCTGACCCACCCGGTGGTGAACATGACGTTCACGACCGGCGGGCGTGCGCGCGTCGTCGGAGTCGTCCGCGACGTGTTCACCGAGACGATCGAGGGCCAGGGCCGCGTCGTCGGCGTGTGCTTCCGGCCGGGCGGGTTCCGGCCGTTCCTGGACGGGCCCGTGTCCGCGATCACCGACCGGTTCACGCCGGTCGAGCGGATCTTCGGCCCGGAGGCGCGCACCGTCGCGGACGCGATCATCGCCGAGCCCGTGACGGACCGGGCCGTGGCGCTGCTGGAGGACTTCCTGCGGTCACGCCTGCCGGAGACGCCGGACCCGATGGCCGCCGAGGTGATCGCGATCGTGGAGCGCATCGCCGCCGAGCCCGCCCTGCTGCGGGTGGACGAACTGGCCGGGGGCCTGGGCATCGGGACGCGGCGGCTGCAACGGATCTTCGCCGAGTACGTCGGCGTGGGCCCGAAGTGGGTGATCCGCCGCTATCGGATGCAGGAGGCGGCGGAGCGCGCCGGAAAGGGCGCCGGCGTCGACTGGGCGGCGCTTTCCATCGAGCTCGGCTACGCCGACCAGGCCCACTTCACGCGCGACTTCTCCCGTGCGATCGGAACCTCCCCCGCCCAGTACGCTCGGGACTGCTGACCGCAGCGGTGACCATCGTGCGCGGCGGCCTCACATAGCATGAAAATCGATCTAATCGGCAGGAGGACTTTCCAGGTGAGCCCCGCTAGCGCACCCAGCCGCGCACTGCTGTTGGAAGGCATTCACCCCGACGCGGTCGCCGGTCTGGAAAAGAACGGCTACGCCGTCGAGACCGTCGCGCGAGCCCTCGACGAGGACGAGCTGATCGCCCGGATCGGCGGCGTCGAGCTGCTCGGCATCCGCTCCAAGACCAGCGTCACCGAGGCGGTGCTGTCCGCCGCGCCGGACCTGCTCGCGGTCGGGGCGTTCTGCATCGGCACGAACCAGATCGATGTGGCGTCCGCGTCCGAGCGGGGCGTCGCGGTCTTCAACGCGCCGTTCTCCAACACCCGCAGCGTCGTCGAGCTGGTCGTCTCCGAGATCATCGCCCTGACCCGGCGGCTGTTCGACAAGAACGCGGGCATGCACGCCGGCATCTGGGACAAGTCCGCCGAGGGAAGCCACGAGGTACGCGGACGGCGGCTGGGCATCGTCGGGTACGGCAACATCGGCAGCCAGCTGTCGGTCCTCGCCGAGAACCTCGGCATGTCGGTGTTCTTCTACGACACCGCCGACAAGCTCGCGCTGGGCAACGCGCGCCGCTGCTCCAGCATGGACGAGCTGCTGGCCACCGTCGACGTCGTGACGCTCCACGTGGACGGCAGGCCGGGCAACAGCGATCTGTTCGGCGAGGCGGAGTTCGCGCGGATGCGGCCCGGCAGCCTCTTCCTGAACCTCTCGCGCGGCTTCGTGGTCGACCACCAGGCGCTGCGCCGCCACATCGAGTCCGGGCACCTGTCGGGCGCGGCCATCGACGTGTTCCCCGACGAGCCCAAGGCGCGCGGCGACGAGTTCGTCTCCGAGCTGCGCGGGCTGCCCAACGTCATCATCACGCCGCACATCGGCGGGTCGACCGAGGAGGCGCAGCAGGACATCGGCCGGTTCGTCGGCGGCAAGCTGCACGACTTCGTCTCCACCGGCAACACCGCGCTCAGCGTGAACCTGCCGGCCGTGTCCCTGGCCTCGCAGTCCGGCGTCCACCGGCTGACGCACCTGCACCGCAACACCCCCGGCGTGCTCGCGACGATCAACAGCGTCCTCGCCGACCACGACGTCAACATCGAGGGCCAGCTGCTCGGCACGCGCGGCGACCTCGGCTATGTGATCACCGACATCGGCAGCCAGTACACCCCGGATGTGATCGGCCAGCTCCGTGAGCTGCCGACGACCGTCCGGCTCCGCCTTCTGTCCTGAGCCTGTACGCGAGACGGCGCGCCCGCCGGTCCCCGTACGGGACCGGCGGGCGCGCCGTTGCTCGAGTGGGGTCAGTCGGGGAGGTTGAGCTCGGGAGCCGCGTTGAGCTCTGCCTCCTCAGCGGCGACGGCCGCGTCGACCTCGGCGCTGGTAACGGCGAGCCGCACCGCGACGAAGTAGGTGATCAGGGCCCAGACCGCGACCAGGATGATGTCCCACCAGTCGGGGATCTTGCTGTTGCCGCCGTACCGGCCCAGGGCGCCGATCACGAGCAGGCCGACGAACCACGGCCAGATCCAGGCGGAGGCCTTCCAGTTCAGCGAGTCCCGCTCTGCCGCGGGCGTCGTCGCCCTGGTGATCGCAAAGATGATCAAACCCAGGACGGACGCCAGCCCGAGCTTCCACTCAGCCTGGAAGCTCGACCAGTAGATGATGAGGTTGGCCGAGACGAACGCGATCGGTGCGAGCAACTGATGAGCGGGCAGGCGGTACGGCCGCACTCTTTCGGGGTCGCGGAGCCGCAGAGCGCGCAGCGAGATCGGCGCGAAGGCGTACATGATCGCGGTGGCCGAGGTGACCAGGCCGACCAGCGACTGCCAGCTCGGGAAGGGCAGGAAGGCGATCTCACCGACGATGAACGCGATGATGATCGAAACGAGCGGCACGCCCTTCTTGCTGACCTGCGCCACCGGCTTGGGGAGCGCCCTCTGGCGTCCGAGGGCGTAGGACAGGCGGGAGGACGTCGCGGTGTACACCAGGCCGGTGCCCGCCGGTGAGATCACGGCGTCGGCGTACAGCAGCCACGTCAGCCAGGCGGCGCCGGCGCCGGTCGCGAGCGTCGCGTACGGGCCGAAGTCACCCTTGCCGATCGGATTGGCCCAGCCGTGCGCGAGGTGGCTCGGGTCGAGCGCGCCGATGAACGCGATCTCCAGCAGGATGTAGACGATGGTGCCGATCACGGTGGCGGTGATGACCGCGCGGGAGACGTCCTGCTGTGGCTTCTTCGCCTCACCGGCCAGCTGGATCGCCTGTTCGAAGCCCTGGAGGGCGAAGACCACACCCGCCGGTAGCGCCGCGAAGATGCCGTGGGCACCGAAGGGCATGAACCCGCCGCCGGCCGTGAAGTTGCCCGAGTGGAACGTCAGCAGCAGCAGGACGACGATCGTGATCAGCGGGATGGCCGTCTTCCACACCACGGTGATCGAGTTGGACTCCGACAGGAGCTTGACCCCGACGATGTTGATCACGATGAACAGGAGCATGAAGACGGAGGCGATGAGCAGCCCGGTGCCGGTCAGCGTGCCGTCCTCATGCAGCATGGTGACGTTGTTGTGCACCCAGCTGATGTGGTCGGAGTAGGACAGCGTCGCCTCGACCTCGATCGGGGCGATCGACACCGCCTGCAACCAGGCCATCCACCCCGCGCTGAAGCCGGCCATCGGCCCGAAGACGAAGGCGGGGAAGCGCGCCGTGCCGCCCGCGATCGGGTAGGCGGCGCCGAGCTCGGCGTGTACGAGGGCGAGCAGGGCCAGCATGATCGCGGCCAGGACCCAGGATAGCAACGACGCGGGGCCGGCGAGCTTCGCCGCCGTCAGTGCCCCCAGCAGCCAGCCCGACCCGATGATCGAACCCAGGGACACGAACATGAGTCCCCAGAATCCGACATCTCGGCGCAGATGTCGCTCTGAGCCGACTGCGCCTGTCGTGGTGGTCGCCATACTGCCTCCATAAGCAGGGGTTCATCCGGGGCGCGACACGCGCGCGTACCGCCTACGGCGCTACCGGGCAGGGGGGTGACCGGCGGCCGGTTACGGACCGCAGAGCGCGAATACTGGGGGGAGACTAAGCCCATCCGGACCCCCGCGCAACGGATGAAAGTCCTGGCCAAGGCCTATTTGGTCAATCTGAGACCCAACTCATTCAAGTCTTGGCAAAGTCAAAGTAAAGGCCGATTGAGACTCTGCGTGACGGGAAGATCGCTTTGTTCGGCGTGAGGTTGAAGTCCACGAGACATTCGAACTCATGTTCGATAGAGTATGGACATGAGGCGTCGAACGTGCGATCACCCGGTCCAGGTCGAGATCCGCGGCGACATTCCGGCGTGTTTCCGTCAGGACGACTGCGACTACGAGGTCATCACCTTCCTCAAGATGCTCGCCCTGCGCCGCCCGCAGGACGACGTGGACACCCAGCTCTGGCAGGTACGTGCCCGGTCGTCCTGCACCCCGGAACGGACGTACGAGCTCGAGTGCGACCACGGTCGCTGGCGCATGACGGCCATCTGGAGCTGACCGGACAGGCTTGGGCGCATGACGACGATCGGACGAGGCGGCCTGATAGTTTGACAATCCGGAAATAACGCCACGTTTTCCGGCGAGAGTGCACGAAGCGATCGGGAGTTTCCCGCGTAGATTGGCGCATATCTCCCCGGGGACCTGGAGGCAGCAGGTGACCGAGCAGGCATGGTTACCGCAGGGCGTCGACGCACACCGTCCTACGGACGCGAGGGTTCACGACTACGCGCTGGGCGGTAAGGACAACTACGCCGTTGACCGTGCTTACGCCCACAAGCTGCTCGCATTGGCGCCCGAGCTCAGCCGGCCGCCCGTCGAGAACGCCAAGTTCACCCGGCGCGTGATCCGGCACCTGCGCGACATCGGAGTCCGCCAGTACCTGGAGCTCGGCTGCGGCCTGCCGCGCCGGGGCAACGTGCACGAGGTCGCCGGCCCGGACTCGACCGTCGTCTATGTCGACTACGACCCCGTCGCCGTCAGCCACTACCGGGCCGTCCTCTGCGGAAACGACTCGGCGGGCGCGATCCACGCCGACGCCACGAAGCCCGGCCAGATCCTGTCCAACCCCGTGGTCCAGCAGCTGATCGACTTCGGCAGACCGGTGGCCGTACTCATGACGTACATGCTCCACCTCATCGCCGACGACAAGGACCCGGCCCGGATCCTGCGGGAGCTCAGCGCGCCGCTGGCCGCCGGCAGTCACCTGGTTCTCACCCATGTCACCGGCGAGGAGGTCTCGGCGGCCGAGGTGGAGGCGCTCTACGCGGTGTGCGCGGAGCTGAGGGAGCCGGTGACGCTGCGCGGGCGTGCCGCGTTCACGGCGCTGTTCGACGGCTTCGACCTGCTCGCGCCGGGCATCGTGCCGGCCCCCGACTGGCGTCCCGACCGCCCCTACCGCGCACCGACCGGCTGGGTGCTGGCAGGCGTAGGACGCAAGCCATGACGCCCCTGATCGCGGCAGCCCGCCTTTGTCGCGGAGGGTCCTGCCGTTTTCTCACGCGCTGACAGGGAGTTCCTTCCCGATCCGCCCCCACGGTGCGGGAAGGAACTCCCTGTTCATCGGCCCCGGCGGTCCACGCCTGGGCAACACGCTCCGCGGGTAACCCGCGATGCGTCCGTACCGCTCCCGTTCGCGCCCGTCCCCCGACAGGGCGCGGGAGAGCGATCACCGCACTAACGCCCTCCCCAGCGATTCGGCGACGGGTCACCAGCCGGCTTTACGCTGTGAAACACAGCGGCCATCATCACCGGCCCCAAACCCCCCTCTCGTCACTGGCTCGTCGGCGTTGGACCGGCGGCGTGAACCCCCCAGCTCACTCCGCGCGGGCATCGAGTATCGTCAGAGCGATCCAGCGAATGCCGCCCTCCGGTTCCCCGGAGATGATCCGGCCCCCCGTTCATCTGCCTCAAGTGTCGCCGCCGGCCGCGGCCTCGGCTAGATACGGATTCACGAATTACTTCTCCTCCGCGTCGTGGAAATCACGGGAGGCCCCCTTGGGAGAACGACGGCCATCGGATGACTCCTCGGCGTTGGACGACGCCGACTGGCGGCAGCTCCACGAGATATGCCTTGCCGTCGTGGAGGACCTGCCCGGTCTCGCCGCGATCATCACGGACCGCATCCGGGCCGAGAACCCCGTCTACGCGACTCTCCCCTGGGAAGAGCACGTGAGGTTCATCTACGAACAGGCGGAGGAACTCCTCGCGGGCCTGGCCGAGCACCGCCTGCCCACACGGGAACAGGCCGCCGCCAGAGAGCTCGGCAGCCGCCGGGCCCGGCAGGGTCTGCCCGTCGAGGTCCTGCTCTCCTCGTACCACATCGGTTACCAGGAGGTATGGAACGCGCTGCTGGTCAAGGCCGGCGCGGACGAGGAGGAGCTGCCCCCGGGACTCGTCAGGCTCGTCACCCTGATGTGGAGCTGGCTGCGGCTGAGCAGCGGTGCGGCGGCCGACGCCCACCAGGAGACGCTCAGCTCCCAGCAGGCCATGCAGATCAACCTGACCCACCGTTTCCTGCGAATCCTGCGCGGCGGCGACACCCACTCCGAGGAGGCCACGCACCTCGCGCGCATCCTGTCCTTCGACCCGGACGGGACCTTCCAGGCGTTCTGTGTTCCTTCCGCGTCGCTGCCGGAGCAGGATCTCGTCCACCTCCAGCAGCGGCTCGCCCGCCACAGGGGCACGGTCCAGTCCGCGAACCAGGGCACCGCGACGATCATCGTGTGCCAGAACGTGGCGAGTGATGCCATCACCGACACCATCCACGAGAGCCACCCCGACCTGCCCGTCGGCGTGGGCCTACGCAGGCTGAGCCTGACCGGTGCCGCCGCGAGCATCGTGGACGCGGAGCGTACGTCCGCCCTCGCCGCACAGACCGGCGGAGTCGTCGACTTCCAGAACGAATGGCTGTTCGCCACCCTGCTCACCCACCGCCGCGAACTGGCACCCCTGTTCCAGACCGACCAGAGCGTCACCGGCCTGCCGGAGCATCTCGGCGCGGCGGTCCGCGCCTACGCCGATCACGGATTCTCGGTGACGGCCGCCGCCCGTGCACTGCACATCCACCCCAACACGGTCACCTACCGCCTCGACCGCTGGCACCAGCTCACCGGCTGGACCCCACGCACCCTCGACGGCCTGATGAAGTCACTTCTCAGCCTCAGCCTGTTCCCCACCCCCGAAGACCCCTCGGCGACCCACGTCCCGGAGTGACGGCTACGGCGCGGGTCCGGGGCGGGGTCGGCTGGTCTAACAGGGACTGTGGGCTTTAAAGGCGAAGGTGGGTCGGAGGTGGGTGTGGGAACTCAGAGGTGCTGGGGTTAGAGGTAGAGGTGGTTGGGAGTCAGAGGTGGTTGGGGTTGAAAGTGACAGTGGCGATGAACGGCGGGCGAGGGCGTAGGTCGGCGCGGAACGCGACCCGAGCCAAGCACAACCTGATCTGAGCGAAGCGGACCGAAGATGAGCGGGGGCGGAACGCGACCAACCGAAGCCCGACCGGACCCAGCCCATCCAACCCGACCGGCCCCGATCCCAGCCCGAGCCCGGACCCGCCCAAGCAGGTCCGAAGCAGAGCCGGAAACGGAGGTCGTAAATGAGCGCGGAGCAGGAGCGGAACGCGACCTGACCGAAGCCCGGCCCGACCCGAACCCAAAGCAGACGAAAGCCAAGCCGACCGGCGCCCCGAGCCGAGCGGGATCTGAGCCGAGCGGGATCTGAGCCGAGCCTGACCGGAGCTGAGCCCACCTGGCTTCGAATGAAGTGCCGGCGGAGTGGGTGAGAACGGGTTGGGAGCGGAACATGACGCGGCCGAACCCCGACCCGAACGGATGGCGGGGTGACGACGCCGCTGGTGCACGACAAGACCCGGCGAGCTACCCGATCACCTGCCCCACGACTACCTGCCCAACCCCCACCTGACCGCCTGCCCGGCCAACCGTGCGGCCGGCGCGGGAGGCGTTCACTGGTGCTCTAGGCGCAGAGATCATCCTGATCGGGGACATACCGCAGCATTCGCACCAATCCGCCGTTCGCCTCACTCCGAAATACCTGTGAGCCGAGCGAAGCGATGGGGAGCAGATGCGGATAGCGGTCATCGGTAGTGGCGTGGCGGGGCTCACCGCGGCGTACGTGCTGGCCCGGAACTCTGACGTGACCCTCTACGAGGCCGACGAGCGTCTCGGCGGGCACGCGCACACCCATGACGTCGGTGGGCTTGCCGTCGACTCCGGGTTCATCGTGCACAACGACACGACGTATCCCCTGCTCACAAGGCTCTTCCGCGAGCTCGGCGTCCAGACGCAGCCATCCGAGATGAGCATGTCGATCCGTTGTCATGGCTGCGGTCTGGAGTACGCCGGCGGACGAGGGCCGGGGGGGCTCCTCGTCCGCCGGCCGGGCCTTCGCTACCTGCGGATGCTCGCCGAGGTGCCGCGCTTCCACCGCGCCGCCCGTGCCGTGCTCGATGACGGCGCACACGAGAGTCCGCCCCTCGGCGAGTTCCTCGACGGCTACTCCCCCTACTTCGTCGCGCACTTCGCCACGCCTCTGGTCGCCGCGGTGTGGTCGTGCTCGCCCGCCGACGCCATGCGCTACCCGGCGCGGTACCTGTTCTCGTTCCTGGCCAACCACGGGATGCTCTCGGTGACCGGTGCGCCGCAGTGGCGGACCGTCACCGAGGGCAGCCGCTCGTACGTCGACCGGATCGCCAAGGAGCTCACCTCCGTCCGCACCGGCGAACAGGTCCGCGAACTGCGGCGTACCCCCGGCGGCGTCACGTTGCGGGCCGCGGGGGACACCGAGGACTTCGACGCCGCCGTCGTGGCGACCCACCCCGACCAGGCCCTGCGCGTTCTCGCCGAACCCACGCCGGCCGAACGGGACACGCTGGGTGCCTTCCGGTACTCCCGCAACGAGGCCGTGCTGCACACGGACGGTTCGGTGCTGCCGGAGCGCGCCCGCGCCTCGTGGAACTACACGATGCCCTCCTGCGTGGCGAGCGCCGACCGGGTGAAGGTCAGCTACGACCTGAACCGCCTGCAACGGCTCGAGACCTCGCAACCGCATGTCGTCACGCTCGGCGAGGAGATCGCGGAGCGGCACGTCCTCGCGCGCATGGTCTACGAGCACCCCGTCTACACCCCCGAGTCCGTCGCCGCGCAGGCACGGCTGCCGGGGTTGGACG
The DNA here is from genome assembly GCF_006716425.1 of Actinoallomurus bryophytorum. Taxonomy (NCBI): domain Bacteria; kingdom Bacillati; phylum Actinomycetota; class Actinomycetes; order Streptosporangiales; family Thermomonosporaceae; genus Actinoallomurus; species Actinoallomurus bryophytorum. The sequence continues at coordinate 4,610,879 of NZ_VFOZ01000001.1, read as the reverse complement.
ACCGCAGGATCGTGTTCGCGGGCGCGTACCACGGCTGGGGGTTCCACGAGGACGGCTGCCGCTCGGGCGTCGAGGCGGCCCGCGCGCTCGGTGGTGTCTGGTGACGGCCTCGCTGTACGCCTGCCAGGTCACGCACGTACGCGCGGCACCGCTGCGCAACGCGTTCACGTACCCGGTGTACCTGTGGCTCTTCGACGTCGACCATCCGCCGCGCGGCTTCCTGCCCGGCGACCACTTCGGCGGCCGCACGCTCCGGCAGGGGCTGACGGACTTCCTCGCGGGGCGCGGTGTCGGGCCGGTCGGACGGATCCGGATGCTCGCCCAGCCCAGAGTGCTCGGCCACGTCTTCAACCCGCTCAGCCTGTACTGGTGCGAGGCCCCTGGCGGGACGCACGTGGTCGCCGAGGTCCACAACACGTACGGCGAGCGTCACGGCTACCTCCTGCGGCCCGGACAGACCCGGCTCGACAAGGAGTTCTATGTCTCACCGTTCTATCCGGTCGACGGGAGGTACCGGATGAGCCTCCCCGAACCCGGCGAGAACCTCGCCGTCACCGTGACCCTGCACCGGGCCGGCGACCGGCCCTTCGTCGCGACCGTACGCGGCGAGCGCACCCGCGGACGTGTCGTACGCCGGGCGCTCGCGACGCTGGCCGTACCCCTGCGCATCCGGCGCCAGGGCATCGGCCTGTACCTGCGTGGACTCCCACGGAAGGAGAGACCCAGTTGAACTGGCCGGACATCGAGCGAGTGCCGCACTCGGCCGTCCGCGCCGCCGTGGCACGGCGGCTGTTCGCCCGCGTCGCCGCACGCCTGTCACTGGAGGTCGAGCTGCCGGACGGCGTCCGCCCCGGCACCGGACCGCGCATCGTCTTGAGGCGGCCCGGCGCGTTCTTCCACCGGCTCGGCGTGGACGGGCTGATCGGCGTCGGCGAGTCCTACATGGCGGGCGACTGGGACGCGCCGGACCTGCCCGCGCTGCTCACCGAGCTCGCCGCGCGCATGAGCACACTGGTGCCGCCACGCCTGCAGTGGATACGCCGCTGGTATGCCAGGCGCATCCCCGATGACGGCTCCATCGCCGCGGCCAGGCAGAACATCCACCACCACTACGACCTGTCCAACGACCTGTTCGCCGCGTTCCTGGACAAGACCATGACGTACTCCAGCGCGCTGTTCGCCGACGGCGACACCCTGGAGGACGCGCAGCGGCGCAAGATCGACCGGCTGCTCGACCTGGCGGAGGTCGGCCCGGGGAGCCGCGTGCTGGAGATCGGCACCGGCTGGGGCGAACTGGCCATCCGTGCCGCCGCCCGCGGCGCGCGCGTCGAGTCGATCACGATCTCCGAGCAGCAGCGCAAGCTGGCCATCGAGCGGGTCGCCGACGCCGGGTACGCCGACAGTGTCGCCGTCGAGCTGCGCGACTACCGCGAGGCCGAGGGGTCCTACGACGCGATCGTCAGCGTGGAGATGGTCGAGGCGGTCGGCGAGCGGTACTGGCCGGTCTTCTTCGCGACCCTCGACCGCCTGCTGGCCCCCGGCGGACGGGTCGCGCTGCAGGCGATCACGATGCCGCACGACCGGATGCTCGCCACCCGTGACACCTACACCTGGGTGCAGAAGTACATCTTCCCCGGCGGCCTGCTGCCCTCGGTCGAGGCGCTCGAACGGGCGATGTCCGCGACCTCGCTCCGGCTGGCCGGGCAGACCCGGTTCGGCCAGGACTACGCGCGTACGCTGCGGCTCTGGCGCGAGCGGTTCGAGGCGGCCGACGTCGAGGACCTGGGGTTCGACGCGATCTTCCGCCGCATGTGGACGTTCTACCTGGCCTATTCCGAGGCCGGGTTCCGCTCCGGATACATCGACGTCCGGCAACTGCTCCTGGAGAGATCCCCATGACCGTCGCGGCCAAGCTGGAACCACTTCTGGAGACGCTGTTCGGCGGCGAGCCACCGGTGCGCGTACGCGCCTGGGACGGCAGCGAGACCGGTCCGGACTCCGGCCCCGTCCTCGTGCTGCGGTCGCGGCGTGCCCTGCGCCGGATCCTGTGGAGTCCGGGCGAGCTCGGCCTGGCACGTGCGTACGTCACCGGCGACCTCGACGTGGAGGGCGACCTCGCCGAGGGCCTGCGGGCCGTCTGGGCGGGACGCCCGGCCGCGCCGAAGGTGCCGTGGGTACGTGCGCTCGCGCTGGCCGTACGGCTCGGCGTGGTCGGTCCGCGGCCGCTGGCGCCCGAGTCGGAGGCACGGGTCTCCGGCCGCCCGCACACTCTCCTGCGCGACCGGGCCGTGATCGCGCACCACTACGACGTCCCGGCCGCGTTCTACGAGCTGCTGCTGGACGAGTCGATGGCCTACTCCTGCGCGTACTTCGACGATGACGACCTGGCGAAGGCACAACGCGCCAAGCTCGGCATGATCTGCCGCAAGCTCGGCCTGCGGCCGGGCATGCGGCTGCTCGACGTCGGCTGCGGCTGGGGTTCGCTGTCGATCCACGCGGCCGCCGAGTACGGCGTGCACGTCACGGGTATCACGCTGTCCGAGGAGCAGGCGGCGTACGCGCGTTCCCGCGCCGACGGGCTCCCGGTCGAGATCCGGGTCCAGGACTACCGCGAGACCGACGACGGCCCGTACGACGCGGTCGCCGCCATCGAGATGGGCGAGCACGTCGGCGCCGAGAACTATCCGATCTTCGCCGCGCGGCTCCACGACCTGGTGCGGCCGGGCGGGCGGGTGCTGATCCAGCAGATGTCGCGGCACGCCGGCGCGGCGCCCGGCGGCGGCCCGTTCATCGAGACCTACATCGCGCCCGACATGCACATGCGGCCGGTCGAGGACACGGTCGGGCTGCTGGAGGATGCCGGGCTGGAGATCGAGGGGCTGCACGGGCTGCGCCAGGATTACGTGCGCACCGCCGAGGCGTGGTCGCGGAACCTGGAGGCCCGCTGGGAGGACGCGGTCCGCCTGGTCGGTGAGGAGGGCGCCCGCGTGTGGCGGCTCTACCTCGCGGGCGGCGCGCTGGCGTTCGAGCAGGAGCGGATGGGCGTGGACCAGATCCTCGCGATCCGGCAACCGGCAGAGGAGACTTCATGATCTTCGGTTGGACTCTCGCGACCGTCGTGGTCGTGCTGGCCGTGACGTTCGTGGTCGCCCGCTCACTGGGCCGGCACAACGTGATGGACGTCGCCTGGGGCCTGGGCTTCGCCGCCGTGGCGGTGGTGGGGTACGCGACCTCGGACGGCGACCACGGCCGCCGGCTGCTGGCCGTCGCGCTGACCGCGATCTGGGGCGTACGGCTGGGCGCGCACATCGCCTGGCGTTCGCGCGGGGGCGAGGAGGATCCGCGCTATGCCGCGCTCCTCGACCGCGCGCCGGGGAGCCGCGACGCGTACGCGCTGCGCAAGATCTACCTCACGCAGGGGCCGATCATGTGGTTCGTCTCGCTGCCGGTGCAGGTGGCGATGCTGGAGAAGGGTCCGATCGGCGTCGCGGCGTGGATCGGTGCCGCGCTCTGGCTCGTGGGTTTCTTCTTCGAGACGGTCGGGGACCGGCAACTGGCCCGGTTCCGCGCCGATCCGTCGAGCCAGGGTCAGGTGATGGACCGGGGACTGTGGCGGTACACCCGGCACCCGAACTACTTCGGCGACGCGTGCGTGTGGTGGGGGCTGTTCCTGATCGCCTGCGACCACTGGGCCGGGCTGCTGACGGTGCTCTCGCCGGTGGTGATGACGTTCTTCCTCGTCAAGGGCACCGGCAAGCCGCTGCTCGAGAAGGGGATGCGCAAGACACGCCCCGGGTACGCGGAGTACGCGGCGCGGACGAGCGGCTTCCTCCCCTTGCCACCACGGCGTCTGCCACCACGGCGTTCCGTCTGATGGAATTCTCTTCTGTCATGTAGAATTCCGGCATGTTCGACCTCAGCGGGCGGACCGCCCTGGTCACCGGGGCGCGTACGGGCATCGGACGTGGCATCGCGGCGGGGCTGGCGCGGGCCGGGGCCGACCTCGTGCTGCACGGTCACCGCGACGACCTCGACGAGGTCGAGGAGGAGGTCGTACGTGCCGGCCGGCACGCCCGCCGCTGGGTGCTCGACCTTTCCGACCCGGCACGGGTCGCCGAGGCGGCGGCCGGCCTGCCGCCGATCGACATCCTGGTCAACAACGCCGGCATCATCCGGCGGGGCCCGGCGCTGTCACAGTCGGCGGCCGACTGGACCGACGTGCTGGCGGTCAACCTCGACTCGGTCTACTTCCTGACCCGCGCCGTGGGCGCCGGCATGGTGGAACGCGGCTCGGGCAAGGTCATCATGGTCGCGTCGCTGCTGTCCTTCCAGGGCGGTCTCAACGTCGCCGGCTACACCGCGAGCAAGCACGCCGTGGCGGGCCTGACCCGCGCCCTGGCCAACGAATGGGCCCCGCACGGCGTCCAGGTCAACGCCATCGCCCCCGGCTACATCGTCACGAACAACACGGACGCGCTCCGCTCCGACGACGAACGCGAGGCGGAGATCCGCGCTCGCATCCCCGCCGGCCGCTGGGGCCACCCGGAGGATCTGGCGGGCGCGGCCGTCTTCCTGTCCTCCCCCGCCGCCGACTACGTGACCGGCCACATCCTGGCGGTCGACGGCGGCTGGATGGCCCGCTGAGCAGCGGGCCGTTCAGAGGCCGGCGGGAGCGCTGAGGATAGGCTCTGCCTGTGGTAACACGGACCGGCGGTGGCTCCATCGACAAGGCGCTCACGGTGCTCGAAGCGCTCGCGGAGCATCACCGGGTGACCGACATCGCGGCCGGCACCGGACTGCCGAAGTCGACCGTGCACCGCATTCTGCAGTCGCTCGTCGACCGGGGGTTCGCCCGCGCCGACGGCAGCGGCGGATACCTGCCCGGCCCCCGCATCCTCACGCTCGCCGGCAAGGTGATGAGCCGCTTCGATCCCGCCCAGCACGCCGACTCGGCGCTCCAGCGCCTGCGCGACCGGACCGGGTTCACCGTGCACTTCGCCGTCCGCGGCGGCGACGAGGCGGTCTACGTGCGCAAACTCGAGGGCCTTCGCCCGTACCAGATGGCCTCCCGGGTCGGCATGAGCATGCTCCTGCACTCCACCGCGATCGGGAAGGCGGTCCTCGCCCAGCTGCGCGACGACGAGGTCACCGCGATCACGTCGCGTACCGGTCTCGCACGCCGCACCCAGCACACGATCACCGGCCTGGACGCGCTGCTGGGCCATCTCGCCGAGGTGCGGCGCCGCGGCTACTCGGTCGACGACGAGGAGAACGAGGCCGGCATCCGCTGCGTCGGCGCTCCGGTCTTCGACCACACCGGCACCGTCATGGGCGGAATCTCCGTCTCGGGCCTGGCCTTCGAGGTCGCCCCGGACGACGAGACGCTGGGACTACACGTCGTCACGGCCGCCCGTGAGGTCTCCCTCGCCCTCGGCGCGCCGTCCTAAGGCTCACGGAGCCGGCGAGCCGAGGTCGCAGACGGAGAGATGGCCGTACCGGTCGCCGATCCGGTAGTCGCACGGGTCCTCGGACCGGTACCAGGACGGTGCCGGGTCACGCTCGTGATGGTGAACCCTGATCGCCGTGGCGGTCACGGCGCACGTGGCCGAGATCAGTGCGCAGATCATGCGGACGCGGAACCTGTTCTGCGGGGCCATGCCGGATTAGAGGGCCGTCGGCACCTCGCCGGTTTCACCGTCGGGCCGGCGTCTTCAGTCGCCGGACAGCAGGGCCTCGATCTCCGCGGCGGTGGCGACCCGGCCCGTACCGCCCTGGCCCGCCAGGGACACTGAGGCCGCGGCGGCGCCCCCGCGTACGGCGTCCACGAGGGACGCCCCGCGTGCCAGGCGGGCGGTGAGGACCCCCGCGAACGCGTCACCCGCACCGGTCGCGTCGACGACGACCGGCGCCGCGACGGCCGGGACGTCGTACCTGTCCTCCGCCGTGGCGATGTGGACACCTTCGGGACCCCGCGTCACGGCGGCGGCAGCGGCGCCCAGCCCCAGGCAGAGGGCGGCCGCGCGCTCGGCGTCCGCGGTGTCGAGCAGTGCGACGCTGTCGGCCGGGCAGGAGGGCGTGACCAGGGCGGCATGCGGCGCGACCTTCTCCAGGATCTCCCGCGCGGCGGTGGCGGTCGTCAGGCGGCCGCGGAAGTTCGGGTCGTAGACGACCTTGCCGCGGGCCTCCTCGGCGGCGGCCACGACGGCGGCGGCACAGGAGTCCGACAGGGCGGCGGTGATCCCGCTCAGCAGCACCGCGCCGGCCCCCGCCACCGGGGCGGCCGTCACGTCGGCGGGCGACAGGCGCGAGGCCGCGCTGCCGAAGCGCATGTAGGCGAAGGCCCGCTCACCGTGCGGGTCCGCGCCCACGGCGTACGCGCCGGAATGTCCTGGTCCGCGCCACATCCAGCGCGTGTCGATGCCGTGGGAGGCCGCGAAGGCGATCAGTCGCTCACCGAACTCGTCCTCCCCGGTGCGCGTGACCAGGGCCACGTGCGCGCCGGTGGCGGCGGCCGCCACGGCGGCGTTGAGCGCGTCGCCGGAGAAGGACAGCCGGAACGTGTCCGCGCTGGTCAGGGCCTCCGAGGCGGAGAACTCGACCAGGGGTTCGCCGATGACGACGACCTCGGGCCGCTCCCTCATGAGGGCTCCCCTTCGAGCAGCTCGCGTACGGCCTTCGCCGGATCCGGCGCCTTGACCAGGTCGGAGCCGACGCCCACCGCGTACGCGCCGGCCGCGAGGTAGTCGCGGACCTCGCCCAGGCCGATCCCGCCGGTCGGGACGATCCGCGCCCCCGGCAGCACGGCCAGGACCGAGCGCAGGTAGGCGGGGCCGCCGACGTGGGCGGGGAACAGCTTCGCGATGCCGCGCCCGGACGCCGCGGCGACCTCTGCCGGGGTGAAGCCGCCCTCGAGGAACACCGTGCCCGTCTCGTCCGCGAAGGCGCGGACCGCCTGGGCCGGGTACGGGCTGACCAGGAAGTCGGCCCCCGCCTCGACCGCGCGGCGCGCGTCCTCGCCGGTCGTCACGGTGCCGGCACCGAGCACCGCGTCGGGATGCGCACGGCGCAGACCGGCGAGTGCCTCCGCCCAGCCCGGGGTGGTGGCGGTGAGCTCGACGACGCCGAGTCCGGCGCCGAGAAGCGTCTCGGCCGCCCGTACGGCGCTCGCGGCGTCGGAGGTCCGCAGCACGGGCAGCAGGCGCGCCGCCGCGATCGCCTGCTCGATCTCGTCGTGGTCCATCCTGGCCCCTTCCGTTCCGCTGTACGGGACGTCGTTCTACATTATGAAGGATGCGAGGTCAGAGGCGCGAGGGTGGGGGTGATCGGCTTGTCGCTGGGCCCGGCACCTCCACAGGCCAGGCCGGCCGGGGGAAGCGCCGTCTGCCGGCGTGCCGTGCCTGGTCTTCGGCGCTTGGGCGCCGTTTCGACGTGCTCGCCGGCAGGTCAGCGGTGGCGGAGCATGGCGGTGGTCAGGACCGCGCGTAGATCGGGGGGCATCTCGGCGCACAGGAGCACGGCCATGTCGTTGCCGGGCGGCGAGGAGGACAGGCCGACCTTCACCCCGCGTGCGTCCACCAACTCGGCGCCCTGCTCGATGGGGCGGACCGTGCCGATCAGGACCAGGCCCTGCCGGACGACGATCCGGTCGTCGGCGTAGTGCCGGAACTCGTAGCGGACGGCCGTCTCGCCCTGGCGGATCTGGACCACCTTTTTCGCGACCTTGGCCCGCCAGAGCGTATGACCACGCGCGTTCTTCAGCTTGACGCCGTCGTGATAGGTCTTCGCCATGGCCACCAGCCGGCCGCGCTTGGTGTATCGGCCCGCCTTGCCCGCGATCGTGACCTTCGCGCCACCGAGCCGGCTGGTGATCGTCGTCACGCCGTTGCGCCAGACGACGGCCACTAATGATCCGTTGGGGCGGCCGGTGACCCGCAGGAAGGCCGGCAACGCCGTGGCGGAGGGCTGAATGGAGATCGAGGGTGCCGAGGAGGTACGCGCAGCGCCGCCATTGCCGCATCCGGCGAGCACGACCAGCGCTACCACCAGCAGCCTCTTCACCGGGCCTCCCGAACGATGGCCGGATGTCGTCATCGGCGGCCCCCGGAGCCATGCTTGCGCGCACGCGCCGGAACCCACGTTATCCACCACCCGTTTGGTGCGTACGGTAGCGGATTGGAGCATTCCAGGGCAGCGCTCTCCGTGACTCTGTGGGGCACTTTTTGTAATCGGCCCGGTCAGCGACTCCGCGGTCCGGGGCGGCCCGCCTCCTCGGCGGCCTCGTCCTCGCGAGCCCTGCCGTCAGGGGCGTGGGCGGCGATCCAGTCGCCGACCCGCGTGATCAGCCGACGGGTGGCGGCACCCTCGGCGTGACCGAAACCGGGCTCGATCCACAGCTCACGCGGCTCGGCCGCCGCGGCGTACAGCTGCTCGGCGTGCTCGACCGGCAGGAACGGGTCGGCGTCGCCGTGCACCACCAGGAACGGCACCGGGGAGATCTGCCCGGCGACGAGGTAGGGCGCCTCGGGCTCACGCACCCATCTGCGCGAGGTGATGCGCGTACGCCGCGCCAGGCGTACGGCGAGCCGGCCGGCCCGCCGCTCGATCGCCCAGTGCGCGCGGCGCATCGGCTTGGTGTCGCGGTAGTACCAGCGCGCGGGCGCACTCACCGAGACCACGACGTCCACGCCGCCGAGCAGGGCCGCGTGGCGGATGACGATCATGCCGCCCATCGAGAAACCGACCAGGGCCACACGTTCGTACCCGAGATGGCGCGCGTGGCGTACGGCCGCGTCCACGTCGAGCACCTCACGGTCACCGACGGTCGACAGGCCGCCGGAACGGCCATGCCCGCGAAGATCGATGGCGATCACGCCGCCGACGCGGGCCAGCTCGGCGGCGATCCGGCGGGTCGCGGGCTGGCGCCAGGTGCCGGTGAAGCCATGGGCGAGAACGACGCACAGTCCGTCGTCGCCGGCCAGGTAACCGGCGTCGATGCGTACGCCGTCCATGGAGTACAGGGTCAGGGGTTCGACATTCACATCCTCCATGGTGCCGTCCCCGACCCCGCGCCGACGAGCGCCGTGTGCTCGCTCACCGGCTGATGTAGTCGACCAGCTGCTCGCGCTCGGTCTCCAGCTCGGAGATCGCGGACTTGACCACGTCGCCGATGCTGACGATGCCGATGAGCTCGTCGTCGCGTACGACCGGCACGTGACGGATGCGGTGCTCGGTCATGATGGCACGCAGGTCCTCGACCTTGTCGCCCGGCGCGCACGTACGTACGGTCGCCGTCATGATCGAGGAGACCGGCGCGTCCAGCAGGCCGGCGCCTCGATCGTTGAGGCGGCGTACGACGTCGCGTTCGGAGGCGATGCCCTCGATGGTCGTCCCGTTCGAGGAGACGACGACGGCGCCGATGTTGTGCTCGGCAAGCAGCGCGAGCAACTGACGGACCTTCGCGTCCGGTTCGATGGTCGCGACTTCTCCGCCCTTGCTGCGGAGGATCTCTGAGATACGCATGGTGCTCTCTCCCGACTCGCAGTGACCGGCATCACTACGTTAACCATCCCCGCTCCCGCGGCAAAGGGCACAAGTCAAGACAAGATCACAAAGTCGGGGTCAGTGGTGAGTGGTGAGGTGCCCGTACACGATGGTGTTGCCGGTGTAGTGGTGGCCGACGAAGTCTCCGCCGCAGGTGATCAGGCGTAGACCGGCGAAGCCGACCTCGCCGTACACACGCTTCGTCGGGAAGTGAGCCTTTGACACGCGCTCGACAGAGTCCACGGTGAACGCCGCCACCGCGCCGTCCTTGCGGGTGACGTCGACCTTGTCCCCGGGCTTGAGCCGGCCCAGCTTGTAGAAGACGGCGGGGCCCTTCTTGGTGTCGACGTGCCCGACGATCACGGCCGGCCCGCGCTCGCCCGGCGTCGGCCCCTTGTCGTACCAGCCGGCCAGCTGCGCCTCCTTCAGCGAAGGCACTTCGAGCGTGCCGTCGTGTGCGAGCCCGAGAGACAGCAGCCGCGAGTGGATCCCGAGCCGCGGGATGTCGACCCGCGTCGGCTTCGACGCCGCGAGCGCGGGCCCCGGCGGCGGGCTCGCGGCCCCCGGCCGTGCCGCACCCGGAGCAGGCTGCGGCGGCCCGGAGTTCTGACATGCGTCGAACCCCAGGACCGCCGAGCCCGCCGCGATCAGGGCGGCGGCCGCCCCGGTGAGGAGGCGGCCGCCACGCGGTCGTGCCGGTGAATCAGGAACGGGCACTGGCCTGGAGACGCCGGCGGGCGAGCGGAAGAAGGCCCGCACCGCCGACCAGCAGGGACAGCCCGGCCAGACCCAGAGGAGCGTTCATCCCCTGAGTGCCACCGAAACCGCTCCGCACCGCGCCCATCGGGACGTAGTGACGACGCGGAGGCGGAGGCGCGTGCTCCACCCTCACGTGGCCACCGTGCTCACAGCAGGCGCTGTTGTGCTCGGAGGCGTAGTCGCCGCCGCCGTGGCCGTCGTCATCGTCGTCGTCGTCGCCGTTCTCCTCTCCACAGCCGTTGGCCAGGCCGCCGATGTGGCCACCAACGCCACACAGGCCACCCCGGCCGTGGTGCGAGCGGTGAATGCCGCCGATTTCGGCGTCGCCGCCCTCGTCGCCGTCGCCGTCGTCATCGCCGTCGTCGTCGTCACCCTTGGGAAGCGCCATGATGTGGTGCGTCCCGGTGTGGAGCACACTCTGGTGCGCTCCGAACCCCGTCTGGTGCACTGCCCCGAGTCCGCCTGCCGTGGTCGCCAGGGCGAGCGCAGGTGAGGCCAAGCCGATGGTCAGTGCGGCCGCTGAAGCGGTTGTCAGGGTCATAGTCTTGACCCTCATGGGTCCCCCCTTGATGTCAGCGGCAGCCCGGACTCCTCCCGGCTGCCGGCATCGCCACCGCCCCCCTCATTCCCGCAATGCGGGCAGTACGACCAAGATCACTATCCTCTTGAGCTAATGATTACGGTGCAGATCATGCGCCTTAGGAAAACGGCCGATTTCGTCCACCGCGAGAAGTGGATTAGCGTTTCTTGTCCGTCTTGTTCGGGGGTCAGCCGGTCGTCACGTAAAAGGCCGTTGTGGCCTGGTAGACGATGAGACGAGATGCTGGCCGCCGCTTTCGGCGCTTCGCCAGTGCGACAGGGAGCGACATTTGGCGGCAATTGCCGGCCGGGGGCTTGGCGGTGTGACGGGGGCCGGCTCTTGGTCCTCGGCCGTCGATGCGAGGCGCCGTACCCCATAGTGGACAGGTGCCGCTTTTCGCCTTGAAATCGCTCGGCTCGTGGCGTGCGGGGAGTGAGTTTTTCAGAGGCCAATCACCGCATAAAGCGGTGCGGGACTACTCGAATGCCGTATCGGCCCCGATAACCACCCGGTGGAATGGCGGTGGGCGCCGGACGCGCCTGGTCGCCCGGTCACGTGGTCGGGTCGTCGCGTGGCCGCGTCGTCGCCCGGTCACGTGGCCGCGTGGTCGCGTGGTCACGTCGTCGCCCGGTCGCGTGGCCGCGCGGCCGCGTCGTCGCCCGGTCGTGGCGATGGCGACGCAGAGGCGCGCCCCAGACCGCCGAGGCCACGCACGACCACGGGTGAGCGCGCGACCCGGTCAGGTGGCGTCCACCGTCAGGCGCGCCGCGTGATGGCGTAGGTGGCTCCGCTCGGATCGCCGAAGGCCACACCGAGACCACGCCCGGTGCCGCTTACTCCAGGACACGCAGCGATGGTGACGCGCGCGGCCCCCGAACCGGCCGGGGCCACATGCGAACACGCGACCTGGCCACCTGCCACCCACCCCCAACACACCCTGCGATCGCGACGGAAGCCGCACCCCGACCGGCCGAGGCCGCACGCGAACGCGCGGCCAGGTCACATGCCGGCCGCCGTCAGGGCGCGCTGCGGTGGTGGCGCAGGTGGCTCCGTTCGGATCCGCGGAGGGCGCGTGGGGTGTCGCGGTCGGCTCCGCGTCCGTCGTCGTGCCGGCCTTCGCGCCTCCCGGCCCGTACGGCCGCCCGTCCGCGTCTGCCGGCCCCCACCGCCGCCCGTCCCCGTCTGCCGGCTCGTACGGCCGCTCGCGCGCGGCGGGGGCTGCGCCTCGTGTCTCGGCCGGGCCTCCCCGGCCGGCCACGGCCGGTGCCTCGCTGGGCCGGACGGCTTTCCGGCCAGCCCTCGCGGACGTTCGTGCGGTGCTCGACACGCAGGTGGTCCAGCAGGCGGTCCAGGTGGACGAGCAGTTCGCCGCGGAGCGACCACTCGGTCGGGTCCTCCGCCGACATCCGCAGCAGGGTCTCGGCGAGGCGGTCGCGGTGGCGGTGGGCGCAGTCGAGGTACTTCCTCAGCTCGTCCTCCGCCTCCCCCGTGTCCCGCGCGACCTCCGAACGGATCATGCGCCCGTACGCGCGCATCGCCGCGGCGAGGTCCTCGAGCATGCCCGCGAGGTGTTCCTGTGCCGTCCGCCCGAACGCCGGGTCCTCCGGCCCGCGCGTGCTGTCCGCGATGGAGCGCGCGAGGCCCCGGATGGTGACCCAGTTGTGCTCCAGCGCCTCGAGGCCCGTACGGAGCGCCACAGACGCGTGCGGGAGGCCCGTCGCCCTTGGGTTCAGGCGGAGGCTGTCCTCGGCGTCGCCCAGCGCGCGGTCGACGCGGCCGAGTTCCTTTCCTAGGGTCCGCGCCCGGCTCAGCCAGCCGACGGTCTCCTCGTGGGACGGCGTACGGCGCAGGCCGGAGGCCATCTCGTCGAGCAGGCCGCCCATGCCGCGTCCGAGCTCCTCCAGTGCCTCCTCGGCGGGCTGGACACGCAGCGGGGACAGGACCAGACCGGCGACCAGACCGGTGGCGGCCCCGATGAGAGTCTCGACCACCCGGTCGGTGGCGTTCACGCCCGTTGGCAGGGACAGGATCAACATCGCGCTGATCGGCACCTCCAGGACATGCTCACCGAGGCGAAGCAGGTGGCCCAGGACGAGCGCGGCGCCGATGGCCAGGCCGAGGCTCCACCAGGTGAAGCCGAGCCCGAAGGCGAGCACCACGGCCAGCAGGACGCCGCCGACCACGCTGCCGATCCGCTGTGCCGCGCTGCGTACCGTGCGGTACAGGCTGACCTGCAGCACCAGGAGTGCGGTCAGCGGCGCGAGCGTCGGCCGTTCGCTGGTGCCCGGCACCAGCAGGGCGATGAGGTAGGACGCGGTGGCGGTCGCGGTCAGCCGGCCGACGAGCGCGGCCGTCGGCTGGGCGCGCCGGCGTACGAGTTTGAGGGGTTCGGTGACTCTGGAGACAGGCTGAGGCGTCATAGGCATCACAAAGGGGTCTTGGACTTACGGGGGACGAGGCCCGAACGGGCCACCCAGAGTCCATCGCCCTCAGCTCCGCCGGTATTCCCCTGGCGCTCAGGCGACGCGCTCGAACACCGCCGCCAGACCCTGGCCACCGCCGATGCACATCGTCTCCAGGCCGTAGCGCGCCTCGCGGCGGCGCAGTTCGTACAGCAGAGTGGCGAGGATGCGCGTGCCGGTCGCGCCGACCGGGTGGCCGAGCGAGATGCCCGAGCCGTTGACGTTGAGCTGGTCGAGGCTGGGGAGCTTCCACTCGCGGAGTACGCCGAGGACCTGGGCGGCGAACGCCTCGTTGAGTTCGATCAGGTCCATGTCGTCCAGGCTGAGACCCGCCCGGCGCAGTGCCTCGGCCGTGGCGGGTACGGGGCCCAGGCCCATGAGGTGCGGCGGCACGCCGGCCACCGCCCACGAGACGAGCCTCGCCTGCGGGGTGAGCCCGAGTGCGTCCGCCCGCTCGCGCGTGGTGACGAGGCAGACGGCGGCGCCGTCGTTCTGGCCGCTGGAGTTGCCCGCCGTGACGGTCGCGCCGTCGACGCGCATTACCGGCCGCAGGCCGGCGAGGCGTTCGAGGGTCGTGTCGGCTCGTGGGTGTTCGTCGCGGTCGATGACCTGCGTGCCCTTGCGGTCGCTCACCTCGACCGGCACGATCTCGTCGGCGAACCGGTCCTCCTCCTGGGCGGCGACGGCCAGCCGGTGCGAGCGAAGCGCCAGTTCGTCCTGCTCCTCCCGGCCGATGCCGTACTGCGCGCGGACGTTCTCCGCGGTCTCCAGCATGCCGCCGGGCACCGGATGGTCGCGGCCACCGGCGGTGACCCGGGCGCGCGCCAGCCGGTCGACCAGCTTGATCTCCGGGCCCGGCCGCCCCCAGCGCAGGCCGTCGGCGGAGTACTCCACGCCGCTCATGCTCTCGGCGCCGCCCGCGATGACGACGTCGCTCGCACCCGTGGCCACCTGCATGACCGCGTTGACCACCGACTGGAGGCCCGAACCGCAGCGCCGGTCGATCTGGATCCCGCCGACCTCCACCGGCAGCCCCGCGTCGAGTGCGGCGACCCGGCCGATGGCGGGCGCCTCGCCGTTCGGGTAGCAGTGCCCGAGGATGACGTCGCTCACCTCGGCGGGGTCGACGCCCGTACGGTCGACCAACCCGCGGATCACGGTGGCGGCCAGCTCCGCGGCGCTCACGTCGCGGAAGACGCCGCCGAATCGGCCCACGGGCGTACGGACAGGAGAGCAGACCACAACATCGCGCATGTTTTGCACCTTATGGGACATTCATCGGCGCGCCCCAGCGTCTTCCGGCTAGTGGAAGGCCGGGAGGCCGGCGCGTGCCGCGTCGATCGCCGCGGAGAGGCACCGCTTCTCGCTGGCCGCGCGGTCCCCGGCCGAGGGCTGTTCTTCGGTGTACTGCATCCGCAGGACGACGTTGCGGTAGCGGACGGTGGCCTCGCCGACGGCGACGTGCACGTCGCGGTCGATCCAGTACCGCTCGAACGCCGCGTCGCCCAGGCCGGTGACACGGCGCAGCGACCGGGTGTCGGGGGTCAGGTCCTTGACGGCCTGCTTCCACTGCGCCTCGTAGGACCAGATCGTCATGCCGGTCGCCTCGCCGTGCATGTACTTGGGCAGGAAGGCACGTGCGTCGACCTGGACGGCGCGGAAGCGGTGTCCCTTCGAGAGTGAGAACTTGCAGACGCTGGCGGTCTCGGCTCCCATCCTGTCCACCTTCGGACTGGCGGTCGGCACGAACCTTCGTACGGTGGCGGCGGGCAGGACGTCACAGGCCGTGGGGATCGTCGCGAACACCGGCGGCTGTGCCTGCTGGGCGGGCGCGCTCGGAGACGCCTTGGGCTGCGTCGGCGGGTGGGTCAGCGTGGACTGGACCTTGGGCCGTACGTCGCCGCGGCCGAACGTGAAGATGCCGATCGCGGCCAGGGCGATCGCCGTGAACACCGCGACGACCGCGCCGGCCACACCCGACCGGCGTGTCTTGACCTTGGGCGCCTCCGGCGGGGAGTACACCCGGTGGAAGGGCTCCGGTAGCCGCGGCAGACCCAATCCCTCTCCCTCCCCGGCAGGCTCGGGACGCTCGCTCGTAGAGAAGGTAACCGGAGGCCGTGCCGCGAATCCAGACTCCCTCTCGGTCGATGGCGGTGCTGCCGCCGGCCTGTGACGGGTGGCCATGCCGCTCCTTGGTTCCTCCGGGGGGCGCCTGCGGCGCCGGCTTCACGTACCGGTGCCGGTGACGCCCCGGGGGCGGGGGTCCTGTCGATTGTCGGTCCCAAGAGACACAATTCGAATGTGCTGCTTACGGAGATCGCCGAAACCTCCCGAGCTGTGGCGGCCACCTCGGGCCGCCTTGCCAAGCGCGAACTACTCGCCGACTGCCTGCGCCGCGCCTCACCCGGCGAGGTGGCGATCGCGGTCGCCTACCTGTCCGGTGAGCTGCCCCAACGCCAGATCGGTGTCGGCTGGGCGGCCCTGCGAGACCGCCCCTCTCCGGCGGCGGAGCCGGCCCTTTCGGTGGCCGAGATCGATGCCGCTCTCACCCAGATCGGGCAGGTCTCGGGTAAGGGTTCCGTGGCTACCCGGAAAGCCCTTTTGAGCGATCTGTTCGCCCGTACGACGGCCGAGGAGCACGGTTTCCTCCTCCGGCTGCTCTCCGGCGAGCTGAGGCAGGGCGCGCTCGACGGGGTCATGGCCGAGGCCATCGCCGCCGCGGCGAAGGTCCCCGCGGCGGAGGTACGCCGGGCGGTGATGTTCCGCGGGTCACTCGGCGCGGTCGCCGCCTCGGCGCTCACGTCGGGCAGCGAGGGCCTGCGGGGGTTCGGCTTGGAGGTGGGCCGCCCGGTGAAGCCCATGCTCGCCGCGAGCGCCCCCTCCGTCGAGGCCGCGATGGAGAAGGTCACGCCGGCGGCCGTCGAGTGGAAGCTCGACGGCATCCGGGTGCAGGCGCACGTTCTCGACGGGGAGGTCCGTCTGTTCACCCGCACGCTGGACGACATCACGGCACGGTCGCCCGAGGCGGTCGCCGCGCTCGGCGCCCTGCCCGTACGCAGCGCGGTCTTCGACGGCGAGCTGATCGCGCTGCGCGACGACGGCCGGCCGCATCCGTTCCAGGTGACCTCGGCACGAGTGGCGAGCCAGGGATCAGGGGTGCCCGCCGTGCCGCTGTCGGTGTTCCTGTTCGACGTGCTCCACCTCGACGGCACCGACCTGATCGACCGTCCCGGCTCGGAACGCAACGGGGCTCTGACCGGGGCCGTGCCCGAGCCGCTGCGGATGCCGCGCCTCGTCACCGAGTCGGCCGAGGACGCGACGGCGTTCTTCCAGGACGCGCTGGCCCACGGCCACGAGGGCGTGCTCGTGAAGTCGCTGGACACCCCGTACACGGCGGGCCGCCGCGGTGCCGGCTGGATCAAGGTGAAACCGAGGCACACGCTCGACCTGGTGGTGCTCGCGGTCGAATGGGGCCACGGCCGGCGGCAGGGCAAGCTGTCCAACCTGCATCTGGGCGCCCGCGACCCGGAGTCCGGCGGGTTCGTGATGCTGGGCAAGACGTTCAAGGGCCTGACCGACGAGATGCTCGACTGGCAGACCGAGCGCCTGCTCGCCCTGGAGGACAGGCGCGACGACTGGACCGTGCACGTACGGCCGGAGCTCGTCGTGGAGATCGCCTTCGACGGCGTGCAGCGGAGCAGCCGCTATCCGGGCGGCCTGGCCCTGAGGTTCGCCCGGGTGCTGCGCCACCGCCCCGACAAGTCCGCGGCGGAGGCCGACACGATCGAGAGCGTCCGCGCCACCGCGGCGTTCTGAGCCGGACTCAACGGGCACGACCGGCACGGTGGAGGGCGAGGACGGTCAGCGTCGCCGGACCGCGCCGCAGCACGCCGTCGTCGAGCGGCACGCATCGCACTCCGCCGTGACCGCGCAGCCCGCGGAACGCCCCGGGCGCGAGCACGACGTCCATCCACGCGCACGGTTTCGCGGGGCGGTGGGCCTGGAAGCGGACCTGGCCGTCGCCGGAGTCGAGCGCGAAGACCGCGCCCTCGAAACGCGCGCCGTGCTCGTCGCGGCCGGAGGCCAGTTCGTCGACCGGAAAGCCGCGCAGCACGATGTTGCGGCGCACGAGCAGAGGGTCGGGTGCCGAGGCGAGGCCGAGTTCTTCGCCGAGGTCGTCCAGCGCTCCAGCGTCGAACACGGTCACCGCCGCCTGGCGATGAGCGGCGTGGTTGAAGTAGCGGTCGCCGACCAGGCCCAGACCGGCGCGCACCTCTACGTGATCACGGGCCACCGGAACGGGATCGGGCCGTGGTCCGTCGCCGGGGCGTCCCTCGAACGCGTGTACCGGGGAGACGAAGAGGGCCACGATCTCTACCGGTTCGGGCTCGAAAGGGCGGCTGTGCACGGGGATGACTTTACCGACGTCAGGGGTGGGGGCGGTCCGGGATTTCGTGCGGTATCCGGCCAGGTGGGATGGGGTCGCGGCGCCGGTGGTCTGCTTCCGGGGTACGGCGGCCGCGCTGTGCGCGGGGGTGGCTCGAGTGGGGGTGCTCGGGTGGGGAGCGCCCCGGTGGGCAGCGGCCGTAGCGGTCAACGTACGGACCGGACGCCCGGGACGCGCCGGGCCTTACGCGCCGGAGCCGCGCAGGCCCCCGGTGTGGTCCAGTCGAGGACGGCCCACAGCTAGGTCGTTCTCGACGGGGGTGTCGGGTGAGCGCGGTCCTGTGCGGCGGCTGGGATGGTGCGCTCGCCTTGGCGGTACCCGAGCTGGGGGCGCCGGTCCACCGAGGTGGCGGGCTGGGTGGCGGGGCTGGGTGGCGGGGCTGGGTGGCGGGCTGGGTGGCGGGGCTGGGTGGCGGGGCTGGGTGGGCGGGGCTGGGTGGCGGGGCTGGGTGGCGGGGCTGGGTGGCGGGGCTGGGTGGCGGGGCTGGGTGGCGGGGCTGGGTGGCGGGGCTGGGTGGGGGCTGGGTGGCGGGGCTGGGTGGCGGGGCTGGGTGGCGGGGCTGGGTGGCGGGGCTGGGTGGCGGGGCTGGGTGGCGGGGCTGGGTGGCGGGGCTGGGTGGCGGGGCTGGGTGGCGGGGCTGGGTGGCGGGGCTGGGTGGCGGGGCTGGGTGGCGGGGCTGGGTGGCGGGGCTGGGGATGCTATCCCGAGGCCGCGGGGGCGCGTCGGGTCATGATCGTTGGTCGGGTATTACTTGGTCGTATGGGCCTTAAGGAGTTGTATCCGCCGATCGAGCCGCATGACTCCGGGCTCCTCGATGTCGGTGACGGCAATGAGGTCTACTGGGAGGTCTGCGGGAATCCCGTCGGCAAGCCCGTGGTCTTCCTGCATGGTGGGCCGGGGGGTGGTCTCCTGCCCGGTTTCCGCCGGTTCTTCGATCCGGCCGCGTACCGGGTCGTGCTGTTCGACCAGCGCAACTGCGGGCGCAGCCGGCCGAGTGCCGGGGACCCGCGGGTCGTGCTCGAGCACAACACCACCCCGCACCTGGTCGCCGACATGGAGCGGCTCCGCGAGCAGTTGGCCATCGACCGCTGGATGGTCTTCGGCGGAAGCTGGGGCAGCACCCTCGCCCTCGCGTACGCGCAGGCACACCCCGGCCGTGTCACCGAAATGGTGCTGCGCGGCATCTACCTCGTCCGCCCGTCCGACGAGAGCTGGTCGTTCACCCCGACCGGCGCCGCCCGCCTCTTCCCGGCCGAGTGGACCGCGTTCCGCGACGCGATCCCCGTCGGCGAGCGGCACGACCTGGTCGCCGCCTACGGCCGTCGCATCGGCGACCCGGATCCCGCCGTCCACCTTCCCGCGGCCCGCGCGTGGATGGGCTGGGAGTTCTCGGCCAACACCCTGCTCCCCGTCGACCCGCCGGAGCTCGACGACGCCACCATCCTCACGTTCGCTCGCATCACCCACCACTACATCAGCAACGGCGGGTTCCTCCCCGAGGAGGGACTTCTGGCGGGCATCGACCGCATACGACACATTCCCGCCGTGGTCGTCAACGGCCGTTACGACATGAAGACACCGCCCGACCAGGCATGGGCTCTGCATCAGGCCTGGCCCGAGGCCGAGTTCCACATCGTCGAGGACGCGGGCCACGGCGGCTCCGAACCCGGGACCCGTCACCACCTGATCGATGCCACCGACCGCTTCCGTCCCTGAACACCGGTCCCATCCCTGAACACCGCAGGGACGTTCCCGGACCGTGGTGGCCACGGGCCCGCCGTCGCCGCATGGCCCCAGGGCATCCCCGGCGGCCGGGCCGCCACCTCCGGGCCGCCACCGCACGGACTCGCCACCACACGGACTCGCCACCACACGGACTCGGCACGATGCCGCCGGCCAGGCGGCAAGCCAGGAGTCCGGTGCCGCCCGGTCACCCGCATCGACCGTCGAAACGCCGCCACTACACCCGGCGCGATCTGCGGAGCCGGGCTCCGCGAGCCCCGTTCCGCACGCGGGTCGTAAGGGCCACTCCCCGCGTCGTGTGGGCGCGGGCCTGCGTTAGGGGTCGCGGTGGGCGAAGAGAACGGGCCCTGCCCGAACGTGGGCTGGAGGATCAGCGACGCCGCCACTACACCCGACGCGATCTGCGGAGGCGGGCTCTGCACGCCCCGTTCCGCACCCGGGTCGCAAGGGCCACTCCCCGCGTTGTACGGGCGCGGGCCTGCGGTAGGGGCTGCGGTGGGCGAAGAAGAACGGCCCCTGCCCGAACATGGGCGGGAGGATCAGCGACGCCGCCAGCGGTGGTCCTGGAAGATCAGGTCGTGGCGCCCGGCGATGAACTCCTGTACCCAGATCTTGACGCGGATCAGCGGCCGCCGGAGGCGTTCTTCCCGGCGTAGGGCCCGGCGCAGTTTGCGGGTCTCCGTCCCGTATCTCCAGCGGGCCCAGGGCGAGCCCGGCCGGGCCAGCCGGATGGCGCTCACCACCAGCACCACCGGCAGGAACAGACCGAGCAGGCCCGTCCAGATCTTGCCCTTGAACAGCGTGACGATGGCCAGCGCCAGGTTGATGAGCAGGTTGGCGAGGACGAGCAGGAACACGCCGGTCGGGACCGTATGGTCCGGGCCCAGGTCGTGGACGTCGCTGAAGCCGATCGGGCGTACGCCGACCAGGATCAGGCCCGTCACGGCCAGGGCGATGAAGACCGCGTCGATCGACGCGCGGCCCTCCTCCATCCAGTAGACGTCACGCAGGTGCAGGATCAGCGCGAACTCGTCCAGCACCAGGGCCGCGCCCACGCCGAAGACGCTCGCCGCGGCGGCGTACCAGATCGTGTAAGCGTCCGGGATCGACAAAGCCGACACCCCGCCGACGAGCATCAGCACCACGCCGAAGACGACATGGTGAATGTGCAGGTCGCCGACCTGCACATTTTTGAACCACCAGCGGACTTTTGCCCTGATCAGCCGCACGTTGATGCGTACCGCCACAAAAGAGACGATGAACGCCACAAAGAAGCAGAACAGCGGCAGTCGGCCGGTATCAATTATCCGTTGCGCGAAGAACTCCCCCACGTTTCGCCCCCGAGTTCGTACACCCTCATCATGACCCATTCCGGCCGTCGGTGACGATTGACACTGGGGGAAATACCAGGTCAGCGAAGTCTAAAGGTACTCAGCCGTTGAGGCGCACCGGGTTGACCAGGTCCGCGTAGATCAGTAGGGCACCCATCGTGATGATCACGGCGGCCATGGCATAGGTCAACGGGAGCGCCTTGGCGACGTCCACGTGTCCCGGGTCGGGCCGGTGGGCCAGCCGGGCGATGCCACGCTTCAGGCCCTCCCACAGCGCGCCCAGGATGTGGCCGCCGTCCAACGGCAGCAAGGGCACGAGGTTGAACATGCCGATGGCGAAGTTGACCGTGCCGAGCATCATCAGGAAGAAGGCGAACTTGTCCAGGCCCGGCTCGTCGGAGGCGGCGATCTCACCGCCGATGCGGCTCGCGCCGACCACGCCGATCGGCCCGTTCGGGTCGCGCTTCTTGTCGCTGAAGGCGGCGTTCCAGACGCCGACCATCTTCTTCGGCATGTTGATCAGCGAGCCGACCGTGCGCGTCGTCAGGTCCGTCATGGCACTCACGACCGTGCCCGGGCCCTGGCGTTCGCGGGCGCTGGTCGGCGTGATGCCGAGGAAGCCGACCTTCTCCGTCTTGTCCGGATCGGTGAGCGACTGCATCTCGTTGGTCGTGACCTGCACACTCAGGGCCAGGTCCTGGCCACTCCGGCGGACGACCACCGGCACCGTACGGCCACCGGAGGCGCGGATCAGCTCCTGCAGGCTCGTGTAGGACTTGACCTTGTGACCGTCGTAGGACTCGATCCGGTCGCCGGGCCGCAGGCCCGCCTGGACCGCCGGGGTCACCGGGTCGCTCGCGGTGCAGTCGCGGCCGGCCTGCGCGGCCGGGATCGCGCACTTGGACACCGCGCTGATGACCGGCTGGTAGGCCGAGACGCCGATCCCCATCACCACGATGCTGATGAACACGAACGCGAGCACGAGGTTCATGAGCGGCCCGGCGAACATGATGATGACCTTCTGCCACCACTTCTTGCGGTAGAAGACGCGGTCCTCGTCACCAGGGCCGACCTCCTCGAGGGAAGCGCCGCGCGCGGACTCGATCAGGGACTGGAAGGGACCGGTCGAGGAGCCCCGCAGCGTGCCCTCCGCGTCACCTCGGCGCGGCGGCAGCATGCCGATCATGCGGATGTAGCCGCCCAGCGGGATCCACTTGACGCCGTACTCGGTCTCGCCCGTGTGCCGCGACCACATGGTCGGGCCGAAGCCGACCATGTACTGCGGCACCCGTACCCCGAACAGCTTCGCGAACGACAGATGGCCCAGCTCATGCAGGGCGATCGAAGCGAGCAACCCGAAGAAGAAGACGACGATGCCCACCACGAACAGCCAGCTCATGCGTTCACGCTCCACATCCGTCGTGCCGGAGGCGCGCCGGAGCAGCGGACGGCCCCGGGATCCCCAGTCGCATAAGCGTATGCCGTAAAACCAAACTCATGTCAGGAAGCCCCGCAGCAGTGCTCCGGTGCCCTCGAGATGTTCGGCCACGGCGCGTCGCGCGGCGTCCGGGTCGCCCGCCAGGATGGCGTCGACGATCGCGGCGTGCTGCACCGCCGCGTGCTCGATGTTGCGCTGCAGGACGGGGATCGCGCCCAGCAGGTCGTTGAGGCGCATCCGCGCGTCGGCGCCGGCCGCGGCCAGCAGCGGCGATCCGGTGAGCTCGCCGATGGTCAGGTGGAAACGGGTGTCGAGGCGCCGGTAGTCGCCGGGCTCGGCCTGGTCGGCCGCCCGCAGGCAGTGCCGCAGCCGCTCGACCTCCTCCTCGGTGAGCCGGCGGACGGCCAGTGCCTGTGCCGCGCCGGTCTCGACCGCCATCCGGAACACCAGGGCGTCGCTGAGCTGGGCCCCCATGCCGGCGGCGACGCGTTCGAAGTCGCCGTGGCGGGGCTGCGGAGGCCGGTACGTGACGAACGTCCCACCGAAGCGGCCACGCCGCGACTCGACGTACCCCTCGTGCTGGAGGGCGCGGATCGCCTCGCGGAGGGTCACCCGGCTGATGCCCAGGCGTGGGGCGAGCTCGCGCTCGGGCGGCAGCCGCTCGCCGAGGCCGACGACGCCGAGCTTGATCGCCTGCAGCAGCCGCTCGACCGTCTCCTCGAAGGCGTTGCCCTCGCGCACCGGGCGGAAGACCGCCGAGGCCGTGAGGTCGACCGGCCGATCGCTCAACGCGGGCCGCCTTCATCCATGCCGATCAGAGTAGGGCCTGCCTCGAAGTCTCCGTCCGTAGGACAGCGGGACTTCGAGCCAGGCCCCTGTGAGCGGACGGCCGGGCGGGTCGCGCCCGGCCGCCACAGGTCACGCCGGTGCGGGCCCCGGGTCCAGGTCGCCGGACTCCACGACGGTGTCCGCGGTGCCTGCCTCCTCGACCGTACGACGGGGGCCGGTGAACCAGCTGCGCGCCGACAGCAGCCACCAGCCGCCCACGAGGATGAGGAGGGCGCCGAGCGCGATCGGCGCGTAGTTCACCGCACTCCAGCTCCACGCCTTGTTGCCGGGTACGCCGGCGGGGGCGAGCGGCATGATGAAGTAGATCGAGATCACGATGATCTCGATCACCGCGATCCAGCCGAGCACCTTGTACTTCGACCCCAGCGTCCACGGGCCCGGCCGGAACCGGTCGCCCATCCTCAGCCGCAGGTAGATCGGGATGAGGAAGGCGAGGTACAGGCCGATCACCGCGATCGACACGACGGCGTAGAACGCGACCGGCGTGCCGGTCGGGCTCTTGTACAGCGCCGGCAGGGTGAGCACGAGCGCCGCGATGGTGCCCATGATGATCGCGTTCACCGGCGTGCGGTTGCGGTTGACCTTCGACCACAGCCGCCAGCCGGGGATGCCGCGGTCACGCGAGAAGGCGTACGTCATGCGGGACATGCTCGTCACGCAGCTCATGCCGCAGTAGAACTGGCCGACCACCGAGACCGCGATCACGATCTTCGCCAGTGTCGGGCTGAGCGCGCTGGTGAAGATCGCCGTGACGGAACCCGCCGCGGCGTTGACGCCCTTGGTGTCGGTCGCGGCGAACAGGAAGGACAGCAGGAGGATCCAGCCGCCGATGGCCGAGTAGGCGATGGACCGCCACAGGCCCTTGGCCGCCGACGTCGCCGCGTCCTTGGTCTCCTCGGAGACGTGCGCACACGCGTCGAACCCGGTGATCGTGTACTGGGTCAGCAGGAAGCCCAGGGGCAGCACGTAGAACCAGTACGTCCCGCCCGAGAAGCCGGAGTTGTTGATCCGCTCGGTGAAGACGAACTTCAGGCTCTGGTGCGAGTCGGGGCCGAAGATCAGGATCAGCACGATCAGCGCCACGCCGAAGACGTGCCACCAGACCGAGATGTTCTGCAGCAGCGCGACCAGGTGGTGACCATAGATGTTGATCAGCGCGTGCAGCACCAAGATGATCAGGAACAGCAGGAAGACGAAGCTCAGGCCGCCGTCCCATCCCTTGTGCAGCATGCCGAGCAGCACGTTGAGGAAGGTCGCGCAGCCGTAGTCGACCGACGCCGTCACCGCGACGAGGCCCACCAGGTTGAGCCAGCCGGTGAACCAGCCGTGCACGGGCCGGCCCATGGTGGCCGCCCACCAGTAGATGCCACCTGCGGTCGGATAGGCCGAGACCAGCTCGGACATGCAGAAGCCGATGATCAGGATGAAGCCGGCGATGAGCGGCCAGCCCCAGGTGATGGCGATGGGGCCGCCGTTGTTCCACGCCTGCCCGAATGTCGTGAAGCAGCCGGCCAGGATGGAAATGATGGAAAAGGAGATGGCGAAGTTGGAGAAACCGCTCCAGGACCGTTCAAGCTCCTGCGAATAGCCGAGCTCGGCGAGTCTCTTTGCGTCTTCGTCGAGGTGAGTGGCCATCAAAGCCTCCTCGAATCGTGGCGAGGGATGGGGGTCGGGGACCGGCGAGGAGCTCCGGTCCCGTGCCGGCGCCGGGAGCTGGTCCCGCCGCCGACGTCTTCGGGTGAGCCGAGACACCGGCTCACGTGACGGCTCTCCCCCGATGAGCCGTCAGGTCGATCAGCCTGCCGAGGTCCGGGTCGGTGAGGTCGCGCAGCGCCTGACCCCACTTGTCCGCCGCCTCGGCGTCGTAGTCGAACGCGGCGTCCGCCGCCCGGTGCGACAGCAGGCCATGGTGGATCGCGAACCACAGCGTCCACGTGAAGTTGGAGACCAGGAGGTAGAGCCGTACGCGGGCCAGCAGCGCGTCCGACATCGCGTCGCCGAAGTACGCCGACGCCAGCACCTCCACCCGGGAGGGCTCGAAGTCACCCTCGGCGGCGATGTCGCCGAGCTCGAAGGCGGGGTCGTTCATGCCGGACAGCTGGTAGTCGATGATGCGCACGTCGCGCCCGTCGTCGATGAAGTTCTCCGGCAGCAGGTCGTTGTGGCACGGGACGGCGGGCAGCGGCACGCGTTCCATGGCGCGTTCGATCACGGCGAGCACCGGCAGGTGGTCGGCGTAGCCGTCGGGGACCGGCAGGCCGTGTTCGCGGCACCGGCCGAAGAGCTCCTCGGCCTTGCGGAAGATGCTGAAGTGTCCCGCGAACCCCATCGGCCCGTCGTGCAGACGGCGGCAGGCCGCCGCGAGCCGGGGAATCATCTCCGGGCGCCGCACGTCGTCACGGGACAGCGTCGCGCCGTCGATGTACTCCAGCACCATCGTGTCGCCGATGACGTACAGGACGGCCGGGCCCACGCCGGAACGGGCCGCGCGGATGGTGTTCTGGATCTCCAGCCGTGCTGGGACGCCGAGTCCGGCCGCGCTCACCGCGGGATCGAGCACCCGCATGACGTACGGCACGCCGCCGGCCTCGACCCGCAGCACGTGATGGCTGAGGCCGCCCTTCAGCGTGGTGCAGGCGATCGCGCCGCCGGAGCCGAGCCCCGCTTGCGCCATGATCTCCGCCACGCCAAGCGCCATCGTCCGTCCAACGGTCGCGGTCGCATGGACTGCCCTTAACCCATTCGAAACATTCGAGCAGCCCAGCCAGCTGATGTTGTTCCGGAAGTCTGCGATCAGCGCCGGTCGGCGTCAAGAGGGCGCGAAAAGTTTATTCGGTCGACCTTTATCCCTTTTGGTATGTCCAAAAAAGTGCTAGAAGCGAGGTCCGTGAGCGAGCGAAGCGAGTGAACCAGCAAACACAGCACCCTGGTCACTTCCCCGACGGAGGAGGCCACATGACCGAGGAAACGGATGACACTCTCCGGCGTAGGGCGTGGGAGGGCGTCGCCGACGCGATCCGGCAGGGCGGGTACGGTCCCGGCGGCCGGCTGCCGCCCGAGCGCGAGCTGGCCGACCGGCTCGACGTGAGCCGCTCGACGCTCCGCCTGGCCCTGCACGATCTCGAGCGTGCCGGGATCATCCTGCGGCGGCCCGGCCGGGGCGGCGGCACGTTCGTCGCCGCGCCCAAGGTCGAGCGCGACCTCGGCAGCTTCGCCGGGCTGGGCGAGTACATCCGCAGGCAGGGTCTGGTCGCGGGCGCGCGGGTGATCGCGGTGGCGCTGGCCGCGGCCGAGCCGTCCGTGGCCGAGGCCCTGCGGCTCGGAGCCGCCGAGCCGGTCGTCGCGATCACCCGGGTACGCCTCGCCGACGGCGAGCCGATCGCGCTCGAACGCTCACGCTTCCCGGCCGGGCGCTTCCCCGGGCTGGCCGAGCAGGCACTGGGCGGCTCGCTCTATGACCTGCTGCACGAGAGGTACGGCGAGGCGCCGGAGCGCGCGGTCGAGCGGATCGAGCCGGTGGCCGCCGAGGACGAGGCCGCCGCCCTGCTCGACGTACCGGCGGGCACCCCGCTGCTGGCCGTCGAGCGCGTCGCCTACAACCGGGCCGGTGAGCCCATCGAGCACGCGACCGACCTGTTCCGCGGCGACCGTACCCGCGTCGTCGTCTGGACCAACCCCCCGGAGGACCGACCGTGACCGCCAGCAGCCTGCCCGCACGGGCCCGCATAGTGATCGTCGGCGGTGGCGCCGGCGGGACGAGCATCGCCTACCACCTCGCCGAGCTGGGCGAACGCGACGTCGTCCTGGTCGACCGCGCCGACCTGACCAGCGGCTCGACGTTCCACTCGGCCGGCCTGGTCGGGCAGCTGCGGTCCGACCCCACGCTGACCCGCATGAACATGTACTCCGTGGAGCTGTACCGGCGGCTCCAGCGGGGAGAGAACCCTCCGGGCTGGGTCGAGTGCGGCGGCATCCGCCTCGCCGGGACTCCCGAACGGATGGAGGAGATCCGGCGCCAGGTCGGCTGGGCGGCGGCGTACGGGCTGCCGCTGGAGGAGATCTCCGCCGGGGAGGCGAAGCGGCTGTTCCCGCTGATGAGCACCGAGGGCGTGCTCGGCGGGGCGTACCTGGCCACGGACGGCTACCTGGACCCCTCGCAGCTGACGTACGCCCTGGCCGCGGGCGCACGCGCGGGCGGCGTACGGATCTTCACCGGCACCCGCGTGCTCGGCGTCGGCGTCGAGGACGGCCGGGTCACCGGGGTGCGCACCGACCGGGGCGACGTCGAGGCCGAGATCGTCGTCGACTGCGGCGGGATGTTCGCCGCCGAGATCGGGCGGATGGCGGGCGTACGCGTGCCGGTCGTGCCCATGTCGCACCAGTACCTCGTCACCGAGCCCCTGCGCGAGCGCGACGGTACGCGGCTGCCCACTCTGCGCGATCCCGACAACCTGCTCTACTTCCGTGAGGAGGTGGACGGCCTGCTCATGGGCGGGTACGAGCGCCGCTCCGCGCCCTGGGCGCTGGACCGCGCCGACCAGGACGCCATCCCGGGCGACTTCAACGGGCGGCTGCTGCCCGAGGACTGGGACCGGCTCGAGGAGATCACCGCCAACTCGCAGCGGCGCGTCCCCGCGATGGCCGACGCGGGCATCCGCAAGCTCATCAACGGACCGGAGGCGTTCACGCCGGACAACGAGTTCTGCCTCGGCGAGACGGAGGTCGCGGGGTTCTTCGTGGCGGCGGGGTTCTGCGCGCACGGCATCGCGGGCGCGGGCGGCATCGGCCGCGTCATGGCCGAGTGGATCGTGGCGGGCGAGCCCTCGATGGACGTCTGGCACATGGACATCCGGCGGTTCGGCGCGCACTACCGGTCGCCGTCGTACACCCGCAAGCGCACGGTCGAGAACTACGAGACCTACTACGACATCCCTTATCCGGACCGCGAGCGGTCGGCCGGGCGCCCGCTGCGGGTCTCCCCCGCGTACGGCCTGCATGCGGAGCTGGGCGCGGTCTTCGGTGAGAAGGCCGGATGGGAGCGCGTCGAGTACTACGCGTCGAACGCCGGCGACGGCGGCTCGCCGCGGCCACGCGGCTGGGCCGGGCGCGGCTGGTCCCCGGCGATCGGCGCCGAGCACGCGGCGGCGCGCGAGTCCGCGGCGCTGTTCGACGAGTCGTCGTTCGCCAAGATCGAGGTGACCGGGCCGGGCGCCGCCGAGCTGATGGAGTGGCTCTGCGACAACGAGGTGGCCCGCGCGGTCGGCGCCGTGACGTACACGCAGTGTCTGAACGCCCGTGGCGGCATCGAGTGCGACTTCACCGTCACGCGTACCGGACCGGAGGCGTTCCTGGTCGTCACCGGCACCGCGTTCGGCACTCGTGACCTGGCCTGGATCCGTACGCACGCGCCGCACGACGGCTCGGTGCGGGTGGCGGACGTGACCGGCGCGTACGCCTGCTTCGCGCTGTGGGGGCCGCGGTCCCGTGAGCTGCTCGGCGGCCTGACCCCGGCGGGTCTCGGCAACGCCGACTTCCCGTACCTGTCGTCGCGGGAGATCACCGTCGGGGATGTCCCGGTGCGGGCGCTCCGCGTGACGTTCGCCGGCGAGCTGGGCTGGGAGCTGTACTGCTCCAGCGAGTACGGCGCGGCGCTGTGGCGGACGCTGGCGGCGACCGGCGCCGTGCCCGGCGGCTACCGCGCGATCGACAGCCTGCGCCTGGAGAAGGGCTACCGGGTATGGGGTGCGGACCTGTCGCCGGACGTGACGCCGTACGAGGCGGGGCTCGGCTTCTGCGTACGGCTCGGCAAGCCCGGCGGTTTCCTCGGCGCCGCCGCACTCGCGGAGGCCCGCGAACGCGGGCTGACCCGGCGGCTGCGCTGCCTGACGCTCGACGACCCACGGGCGGTGTGCCTGGGCAACGAGCCGGTACGCGTGGGCGGCGAGGTCGTCGGCCGGGTCACCTCGGGCGGGTACGGCTACACCGTCGGGCGCTCGATCGCCTACGCGTACCTGCCCGTCGCGGCCGGCGAGGTGGGCACCAAGGTCGAGGTGGGCGTCTTCGGTACGTGGGTCCCCGCCGTGGTCGCACGCGAGCCGCTGTACGACCCATCCGGCGGTCGCGTACGCGCGTAGGCCTGGTCAGCTCACGGCGGCGTCCAGCGATCGTGTGAGGCGCTGGAGGATGTCGCTGAGCGTCCGCACCTCGTCGGCCTTCAGACTGGCCGCGGTCGCGATCTTTTCCGTAACCTCCCGGGCGGGCTCGCGGAGCTCTTCGCCGGCGGCGGTGAGGCGGATGACCACAGAGCGCTCGTCGCTCGTGCTGCGTTCACGGGTGATGAGGCCCGCGGCTTCGAGGCGTTTGAGAAGTGGTGAGAGTGTGCCGGAGTCGAGTCGCAGCAGCGCCCCGATCTCCTTCACGGTCAGGTCGCCACGCTCCCAGAGTGGGAGCATGACCAGGTACTGGGGGTAGGTCAGCCCGGTTTCGCGCAAGACGTCGCGGTAGACCGCGTTGAAGGCGCGCGAGGTGTTCTGCAACGCGAAACAGATATGCAGGGCGAGGCGGAGCGGGTCGTGCCGCGCGAAACGTGGTTCCGTTCCTGCTGCGAAACGGACATCGGCTCCCCTCCAGACCCGCCGCAGGGGGGGCGTTTAGGGTGCCGTGATGGCGGAGGACTACTGGAACCACAACGTTCACTACCATCCGCTCCTGCTCGGCGCGGTTCCCGAGCCGTGCCGCAGGGCACTCGACATCGGATGCGGCGACGGGCTGCTGGCCCGCAGGCTGGCCGCGCGTGCCGACGCGGTGACCGGCGTGGACGTCTCGGGAGAGATGATCCGGCTGGCCCGTGAGCGGAGCGCGAGGCTGGGCAACGTGACCTTCGTCGAGGCGGATCTCCTCGGTGAGGAGCGGGGCCCGTTCGGATCGGGTGAGTACGACTTCGTCAGCGCGGTCGCGTCCATCCATCACGTTCCTTTCGCCCCGGCGATCCGGACGATCGAGCGTCTGCTCGCTCCCGGCGGCCGTACGGTCATCGTCGGGCTGGCGCGCAACGCGTCTCCGCTCGACTGGGCGCTGGGGGTCCCGGGGGTCCCCGCGGCCCGGTGGCTCGCGCGACGGAACGGCGGCGAGACCACCCCGGCCGGTATGCCGATCAAGATGCCGGCCATGAGCTGGGGCGAGGTCCGGCGGGAGGCGCGCCGCCTGCTGCCCGGCTGCCGGTTCCGGCGGCATCTCCTCTGGCGCTACTCGCTGACCTGGGAAAAACCCGACGAAGACGGCAGGTGATCGAATTGACCGGCGGAGGACTGTCCCCGAAGGGACTCGACCGGATGCGCGCCGTGATGGCCGGGGCCGTCGAGCGCGGAGAGGTGCCCGGCCTGGTCGCGCTGGTGTACCGGCGCGGCGAGACGCACGCGGTCGCGACCGGCACGACTGCGGTCGACGGCGACGTGCCCGTGGGCCGCGACACGATCTTCCGGATCGCGTCGCTCACCAAGCCGATCACGGCCACCGCGGCGATGATCCTCGTCGAGGAGTGCCGGCTGCGGCTCGACGACCCGGTGGACGACCTGCTGCCCGAGCTGGCCGACCGGCGCGTGCTGCGGAGCATCGACGGGCCGCTGGACGACACGGTGCCCGCCGAGCGGCCCGTGACCGTGCGCGACCTGCTGACCTTCCGGCTCGGGCTGGGGGCGATCTTCGCGCCGCCCGGGACGTACCCCATCCAGCGGGCCCTGGCCGAGACCGGGATCGACCGCGGCCCGGACGGACCCCCGTACGCCGCCGATGAGTGGATCGAGCGGCTCGGCGCGCTGCCCCTGGTGCACCAGCCGGGAGCGGCCTGGATGTACCACACGTCGGCGGACGTGCTCGGGGTGCTGATCGCGCGTGCCGCCGGCCGGCCGCTGGACGCGTTTCTGCGTGAGCGGATCTTCGAGCCGCTCGGGATGACGGACACCGGCTTCCACCTGGCGGCGGACAAGCTCGACCGGATGGCGGTGAGCTATCAGACCGACCTGGAGACCGGTGCGATCGTGCGCCGTGACGACCCGCGCGATGGCGCGTGGGACCGCCCGCCGGTCTTCCTCTCCGGCGGTGGCGGCCCCGGGCTGATCACGACCGCCGACGACTACCTGTCCTTCTGCCGCATGCTGCTGAACAGGGGCCGGTACGACGGGGGCCGCATCCTGTCCCGTCCCGCGGTCGAGCTGATGACCACCGACCACCTCACGCCGGCACAGAAGGCGGGCAACGAGATCTTCCTGGGCTCGGGCGGCTGGGGCTTCGGCCTCGCGGTCGACTCACGGCGCGACGACCTGGCCACCCGGCCCGGCCGGTTCGGCTGGACCGGCGGCCTGGGCACCAGCGCGTACACCGACCCGGCGGAGGGGCTGGTCGGTGTCCTGCTGACCCAGCGCGCGATGAGCTCACCGCGACCGCCACGCGTCTTCCAGGACTTCTGGACCACGGTGTACGCGGCGATCGACGACTGATCACGTACGGACTCTTGACACGGCACAGCTCAGACGCCTCAATGGTCCCAAACCGAACCATTGCCCGCCGCTCCGGGCGGCCCGTCACCCCGAAAGAGCGCATCGTGCCGAACCGAGGTCTGCTCACTCTGGAGCAACTGTGGGTCGAGGTGGAGGCGGAGCGGATCGACACGGTCCTCATCGTCGTCACCGACATGCAAGGACGGCTGCAGGGCAAGCGCCTGTCGGCCAGATTCTTCCTGGAGGAGGTGGCGGCGCACGGTTCGGAGGGGTGCAACTACCTGCTCGCGGTCGACGTCGACATGAACACCGTGGACGGGTACGCCATGTCCTCGTGGGAGCGCGGGTACGGCGACTTCGTCATGCGCCCGGACATGGCCACGCTGCGCTGGATGCCCTGGCACGAAGGGTCGGCCCTAGTCTTCGCCGACTTGACCTGGGAGGACGGGAAAGACGTCGTGGCGTCGCCGCGGCAGATCCTGCGGCGCCAGCTCGACCGGCTCGCCGAACGCGGCTGGGGCGCGTACGTCGGCACCGAGCTGGAGTTCCTGGTCTTCCAGGACTCCTACGAGGACGCCTGGAACCGCCGCTACCAGGGCCTGACGCCGGCCAACCAGTACAACGTCGACTACTCGATCATGGGCACGTCCCGCGTCGAGCCGCTGCTGCGCCGGATCCGCAACGCCATGGACGGCGCCGGGATGTACGTCGAGTCGGCCAAGGGCGAGTGCAACCTCGGCCAGCACGAGATCGCCTTCCGGTACGCCGACGCGCTCAGCACCTGCGACAACCACGTGCTCTACAAGACCGGCGCGAAGGAGATCGCGGCCCAGGAGGGCATGTCGATCACGTTCATGGCCAAGCCGAACGAACGTGAGGGCAACTCCTGCCACGTCCACATCTCGCTGCGGGCCGACGACGGCACGCCGGTGATGTTCGGGGACGGGCAGCACGGGCTCTCGCCGATCGGCGAGCGGTTCATCGCCGGGCAGCTCGCCTGCATGCGCGACTTCACCCTCCTGTACGCGCCGAACGTCAACTCCTACAAGCGGTACGCGCCGGGATCGTTCGCGCCGACCGCGATCAAGTGGGGCATGGACAACCGGACCTGCGCGCTGCGGCTCGTCGGCCACTCGGGCATGTCGCTGCGCATCGAGAACCGCGTGCCCGGCGGCGACGTGAACCCCTACCTGGCCGTGTCCGCGCTGATCGCCGCCGGCCTCCACGGCATCGACAACGAGCTGACGCTGGAGGAGGCGTACGGCGGGAACGCCTACACCTCCGGCGCCGACCAGGTGCGTCCCACTCTGCGCGAGGCCGCTGAGGACTGGACCGGCAGTGGGCTCGCCCGTGCGGCGTTCGGCGACGAGGTCGTGGACCACTACGCGAACAACGCGCAGGTCGAGCTCGCCGCCTACGACCGCGCGGTGACCGACTGGGAGCTGTTCCGCAACTTCGAGCGCACCTGATCGGGGATCCGTGAACTTCCAGGTGATCAATCCGGCGACCGAGGAGGTCGTCGAGTCGGTGCCGATGGCGGGCGCGGAAGAGGTCGACGCCGCCGTCGCGCGCGCCGCCACGGCGTACGAGACCTGGCGGCACGTGGCGCCCGGCGACCGTGCCCGGCTGCTGCGCGCCTTCGCGGACACGGTCGACGCCCACCTCGACGAGCTCGCCGAGATCGAGGTCGTCTCGGCCGGGCATCCGATCGGCCAGGCCCGCTGGGAGGCCGGGAACGTCCACGACCTGCTCCTGTACTACTCGGCGGCGCCGGAGCGGCTCTTCGGGCGGCAGATCCCGGTGGCGGGCGGGCTCGACGTGACGTTCCAGGAGCCGCTGGGCGTGGTCGGCGTGATCGTGCCGTGGAACTTCCCGATGCCGATCATGGGCTGGGGCATGGCCCCGGCCCTCGCCGCCGGCAACACGGTGATCGTCAAGCCCGCGGAGGCGACGCCGCTGACCGCGCGCCGCATCGGCGAGCTGGCCCTGGAGGCGGGGCTGCCCGAGGGCGTGCTCCAGGTCGTGCCGGGCGAGGGTCCCGTCGCTGGACAGCGGCTCGTCGAGCATCCCGGCGTACGGAAGATCGTCTTCACCGGGTCGACACGGGTGGGCAAGCAGATCATGGCGGCGTGCGCGCCCCATGTGAAGCGGCTCACGCTGGAGCTCGGCGGCAAGAGCGCCAACATCGTCTTCGCCGACGCCGACCTGGCCAAGGCCGCCGCCACGGCGCCGTACGCGGTCTTCGACAACGCGGGACAGGACTGCTGTGCCCGCTCGCGCGTGCTCGTGGAACGGAGCGCGTACGACCGGTTCATGGAAATGCTGGAACCCGCCGTGCGCGGCGTACGCGTGGGCGACCCGCGCTCCGCGGACACCGAGGTCGGGCCGCTGATCAGCGCCGCTCACCGGGAGAAGGTCCGGGGCTTCGCCGGCGACGGCGTGGCCTTCCAGGGAAGCTGTCCCGAGGGGCCGGGCTTCTGGTTCCCGCCGACGGTGCTGACCGGCAACGGGCACGGCTGGGACGAGGAGATCTTCGGGCCGGTGGTGAGCGTGCTGCCGTTCGAGGACGAGGCCGACGCCCTGCGGATCGCCAACGACACCGCGTACGGGCTCGCGGGCTCGATCTGGACCCGCGACGTGGGCCGGGCGCTGCGGGTGGCGCGGGGCGTCGAGGCGGGCAACCTGTCCGTCAACTCCCATGCGTCGGTCCGCTACTGGACCCCGTTCGGCGGGTTCAAGCAGTCCGGGTTCGGGCGTGAGCTGGGCCCGGACGCGCTCGGTGCCTTCACCGAGACCAAGAACGTCTTCATCGCGAGCGACTGACGTCTTTCGTCTTTCGTCACTCATCGAATCGGAGGGTCAATGCAGCGCCTGCAGGACCGCGTCGCGGTCGTCACCGGGGGTGCCAGCGGCATCGGGCTGGCGACCGCGCGGCGTTTCGCCCAGGAGGGCGCGAGGGTCGTCATCGCCGACCTCGACGAGACGACCGGTACGGGCGTCGCGGAGGAGGTCGGCGGGCTGTTCGTCCGTGCCGACGTCACCAGCGAGGACGATGTGCGGGAGATGTACTCCTTCGCCCATCAGGCGTACGGCTCGGTCGACATCGCCTTCAACAACGCCGGGATCTCCCCTCCCGAGGACGACTCGATCCTCACGACCGGTCTCGACGCCTGGCGTCGCGTGCAGGAGGTCAACCTGACCAGCGTGTACCTGTGCTGCAAGTACGTCATCCCGTACATGCGATCGCAGGGGCGTGGCTCGATCATCAACACCGCCTCCTTCGTGGCGGTGATGGGCGCGGCGACCTCCCAGATCTCCTACACCGCCTCCAAGGGCGGCGTGCTCGCGATGTCGCGCGAGTTGGGCGTGCAGTTCGCCCGCGAGGGCATCCGGGTGAACGCCCTGTGCCCGGGGCCGGTGAACACCCCGCTGCTGCAGGAGCTGTTCGCCAAGGACCCCGAGCGCGCGGCGCGGCGGCTGGTGCACATCCCGGTGGGGCGGTTCGCCGAGGCGACCGAGATCGCCGCCGCGGTGGCGTTCCTGGCCAGTGACGACGCGTCGTTCATCACGGCTTCGGAGTTCCTGGTGGACGGCGGGATCTCCGGCGCGTACGTGACCCCGGTCGGGTGAGCGCGCCCGTCATCGGCATCACGGCGTACGTCGAGCAGGCCCGGTTCACCGTCTGGGACATGCCGGCCACGCTGCTGCCGCACGCGTACGTCTCACAGATCGTCCAGGCCGGCGGGCAACCCGTGGTGCTGCCGCCGGCCGGGGACCCGTCCTCGGTGCTCCCCCGGCTTGACGCGCTGATCGTGGCCGGCGGCGGCGACATGGACCCCACGACGTACGGGGCCGCGCCGCGTCCGCGTACCGGCCATGTCCGGGACTTCCGCGACTCCGCGGAGCTCGCGCTGGTGCGTGCCGCGCTCGCGCGTGACCTGCCGTTCCTCGGCATCTGCCGGGGCGCGCAGGTGCTCAACGTGGCTCTGGGCGGAACGCTCCACCAGCACGTGCCGGACGTGGTCGGCCACGACCGGCACTGCCCGACGCCGGGGCGCTATCACCGGTTTCCGGTCACGGTCGCGCCGTCCTCCCGGCTCGCCAAGGCGCTGGGCGCGGAGACGGTCACGGTCGCGCACTACCACCACCAGGCCGTCGACCGGCTGGGCACCGGGCTGACCGCGACGTCGTGGTCGGACGACGGCCTGGTCGAGGCCGTCGAGGTCGAGGACCGTCCGTTCGCGCTGGGCGTGCAGTGGCACCCGGAGGCCGACGCGGACGTGTCGCTCCTCTCGGCGCTGGTCGACGCGGCCCGGGGTCACTGAAGGGTCAAGTTACGGTCACACAAAAATCATCTGGTCCCGGTGTGACGGCGTGTCACGCTTTTATCGGTTTCCGTGAGCAGACCGGTGATCGGCGTGACCTCGTACGCCGAACGGGCCCGCTGGGCGGCATGGGACATGCCCGCCAGCGTCGTGCCCCAGCGTTATCTCGACAAGGTCCTCGGTGCGGGGGCCACGCCGGTGATCCTGCCGGCCGTCCCGGACATCGCGGGCGTCCTGGCCCGGCTCGACGGGCTGCTGCTCGTCGGCGGCGGTGACCTGGATCCGATGCGGTACGGGGCGATCCCCCATCCGAAGAACAACCGGGTCAACCTCGTGCGCGACGATGCCGAGATGGCCCTCATCGAGGAGGCGCTCCAGCAGCGCCTGCCGATCCTGGGCATCTGCCGCGGGCTACAGCTCCTCAACGTGGCCCTCGGTGGCACGCTCCACCAGCACGTACCGGACGTGGTGGGCCATGAGAGGCATTCGGGCGGCGACGGGGTCTTCACGCGTCACGACGTGCACCTGAACCCGCGCTGCGTCCTGTCCCGCGCCCTGACCCGTACGACGCTGGAGGTCTCGAGCCTCCACCACCAGGCGATCGACCGGCTGGGCACGGGCCTGACCCCGTGCGCGTGGTCGGACGACGGGCTGATCGAGGCGGTGGAGCTGGAGGGCCACCCCTTCACGGTCGGCGTGCAGTGGCACCCGGAGGCCGACGAGGAGGTCGGGGTGTTCACCGCCCTGGTCGCGGCCGCCGCCGCTCCGCTGCCCGCCATGTGAGCCCGCGAGGCCCGTCCGTGAGCATCGATACTTGGATTACGTGAGGCAGACAGAGGCTTTCTCAGATTTCCGGTGGCGCCGGCTCGCGATGGGCACGGCCGCGGCCGCGACGCTCGTCGCCTTGGCGCCTTCGTCCGCGGAGGCAGCGATTCCGAACCTCGATCCACACTCCGCACCGTCCGCCGTACGGCCCGGCTCGGCCGGCGCGCTGGGGCCGCTGGCCGATATCGCCGTACGGCCCGGCTCGGCCGGCGCGCTGGGGCCGCTGGCCGATATCGCCGTCCAGCGGATCCTGCTGGGCGACAAGGTCGCCGAGGCGAAGTTCGGCACCGACCAGCCGATCGACGACCCCGCCCGTGAACAGCAGGAACTCGACGCCGTGGCCGCCATGGCGTCGAGCGAGGGAATCGATCCCGACGCGAGCGTGCGCTTCTTCCAGGCACAGATCGAGGCGAACAAGGTCGTGCAGCGTGGTCTGTACGCCCTGTGGACCAAGCACCCCGAACTCCGCCCCAGCGAGCGGCCGGACCTCGCCACCGAGGTCAGGCCGGAGCTGGACCAGATCACCACCGAGATCATTCAGCGGCTGAAGGCGACGCAGGACGTCCGTGGGGACACCGCCAGGTGCCGGTCGCTGCTCCTCGACGCGAAGCCGTCCGCGGAGCTCCGGTCCCGGCTGGACGCACTGCACCGCAAGGCGCTGACGGTCGCGCTGCGGTCCGTGTGCACCTCGGACTGACCCTCCCCGGCGCTCGCGTCGCGGCGGGCGGCCCTCGCACCGGCCGCCCGCCGTGCCGTCAGACCCGTACCCCGCGGACCGCCTGGGTGACCAGGGGCAGGTCGAACTCCCCGTTCGCGGTCTCCGGGGTCTCCCGCAGATAGCGGCGAACGCGGTCGAGCAGCTCGGCGCGCTCCTCGCCGGACAGGACCAGTACGTGGGAGTGGGTCCCGACGGTGCCGGCCATCGACTCGGCCGTGCGCCGCTGGATGTTCGGGAAGTCCTCGTGTTCCAGAGCCGGGAACTCGGGGCTCGGCTCGAGCCTCGGCCGGTCCTGCCAGCGGCTGAAGACGACCCCGCTCTGGGACACCTCCTGCAGCCCGCTCACCCAGGGGACCCGGTCGTCCTCGTGGTTCCACAGCCCGGCCAGCACACCGCCGGGAGTCAGCACGCGTGCGATCTCCGGGAACGCGCGCTCCGGATCGAACCAGTGGATCGCCTGGCCGACGACGACCGCGTCCACCGACGCGTCGCCGAGGGGAATCCGCTCGGCGGTGCCCGCCAGCGCCCGTACGCCGGGAAGGAACCGGTGGAGCTCGGCGAGCATCGCCTGGTCCGGCTCGACGGCCACGACCTCCGCGCGCGTACGCAGCAGGCCCTCGGTCAGCTTGCCGGTGCCGGCGGCCAGGTCGAGGACGCGCAGGGGCGTACGGGCCTCGACGGGTTCGAGCGCCCACCGGATCGCGGCATCGGGATAGTCGGGCCGCTCGGCGGCGTAGGCGGCGGCCTGCCCGCCGAACGACGACGCCCGGCGCGCGGTGACGTCCGCAGGGGTGTCGGGAGATGCGTCCATGTCCCCACGGTAGTGACCCGCCGTGCCGGTGGAACGCGTCGAGGGACCGATCGATCATGGTCCACGCCGCATTCGGCCGGTGCGCAACAGGACGTAAGTACTACGTAACCGGAAACCAGCCGGATTGGACTGGACGGTCCTCTTCGTCCGGGGCAGGGTGGCGGACGGCCGCGCAGCCGGCGGCCTCGCCTACCGCGCCACGGGGATGTGCTGTGGAAACCGAAGCAACCGGTCACGAACCGCTGGTCCTCGACCCGACCGCGCGGCGACGAGCCGCGGAGGAGAAGATCCTGCACGCGGCCGAGGGACCGGTCCTCGTCGACATTCTCGGCGAGCGTGCGTGGGCGGTGGCCGACCCCGACCTGCTCTCACGCCTGCTGGCGGACCGTCGCGTGTCGAAGGATCCACGACAGCACTGGCCGCGCTTCATCGAGGGCGAGATCGTCGGGAAATGGCCGCTCTACCTGCAAGTATCCGTCGACAACATGTTCACGGCGTACGGTAAGGCCCATCGGCGGCTGCGTCGCCTGGTCTCTTCGGCGTTCATCGCGCGCAGGCTCGAAGCGCTGATCCCCTCGGTCGAACGGAACACCGCCGACCTCCTCGACGGCCTCGCCGATGCCGAGGGGACGGTCGACCTGCGAGCGGCGTACGCGGTCCAGTTGCCGGTCCGCGTGATCAGCGACCTTCTCGGCATTCCGCATGAGATGCGCGCCCGGTTCAAGGAGACCATCGACCGGATCTGGAACACCACCGCGACGCTCGAAGAGGCGATCGCCGCCACCGGGGACGTCTATGCGATGCTGGACGAACTCGTCCGGATCAAGCGCGCCCAGCCCGCCGACGACATGACCAGCACCCTGATCGCCACGCGGGACGACGAGAGCGGCGGGACCGCGCTGACGGAACGGGAGCTGATCGACACCCTCCTCCTGGTGACCGCCGCCGGCTACGAGACGACCGTGAACCTCATCGACTCGGCCATCACCGCGCTGCTGGCCGACCCGGCACAGCTCGCCCACGTACGGGAGGGCCGGGCCACCTGGGATGACGTCGTCGAGGAGACGCTGCGCTTCGCCGCACCCGTCAGCCACATGCCCATGCGCTACGCGGTCGAGGACATTGCCGTGCCGGGCGGGACGATCCGCGAGGGCGAGGCGATCCTGCCCGCGTTCGGCGCCGCGAGCAATCATCCGAAACACCAGGGCGAGTCCGCCGGCCGGTTCGACGTGACACGGGCGGACAAGTCACACCTCGCGTTCGGGCACGGAGTGCACTTCTGCCTCGGAGCCCCGCTGGCACGGGCCGAGGGTGCCACCGCAGTCGGCGGCCTCTTCGCGCGGTTCCCTTCCGTACGCCTCGCCGTGCCCGCGGCCGAGCTCGAACCGGTGTCCAGCATCCTCGGCAACGGCCACGTCGCGCTTCCGGTCCACCTCTTCGGCCGGGACAGGGACCTGGGGCCTGTCTCGAAGTAATTCGGTTCGGAACGCTCCGGGATCTTCCCGTAGCCTCGCGAGATGAGTTCTGGCAGTCCAGCGGTCTCGTCGACTGATCAGTACCTGGCGTCACTGGCACGTAAGCGCATGGCCGCGGGTG
The DNA here is from genome assembly GCF_006716425.1 of Actinoallomurus bryophytorum. Taxonomy (NCBI): domain Bacteria; kingdom Bacillati; phylum Actinomycetota; class Actinomycetes; order Streptosporangiales; family Thermomonosporaceae; genus Actinoallomurus; species Actinoallomurus bryophytorum. The sequence goes on along the minus strand of NZ_VFOZ01000001.1, from coordinate 4,570,960 downwards.
CGCTGTTCCGGGACGCGGCCGGCCACGTGCTGCTGGTCGAGCCGACGTACAAGCCGACATGGGAGATCCCGGGCGGCATCGTCGAGGAGAACGAGTCACCGACGGCCGCGTGCCGCCGCGAGGTGTTCGAGGAACTCGGCCTGGACCGGCCGGTCGGACGGGTGCTGGCGATCGACTGGGTGCCGCCACGGCCCGAACGGACCGAAGGACTGATGCTCGTCTACGACGGCGGAGTCCTGACACCCGACGACATCAGGGCCATCCGGCTCCCCGCCGACGAACTCGCCTCGTACGCTTTCGTCGAGCCGGAACGGGTCTCCGAACGGGCCGGCGCACTGCTCGGCCGCCGCATAGCCGCCTGCCTGGACGCGATGGCGACACAAACGGCGATCTCGCTGGAGAACGGCCAACCGGTCGCCTGAGGTCGCCCGTGATAAATGCGCCGTACGGACCGAGGACCCTTTCTCAGCTCGCCCCCGCCTCGGCCGTGGAGGCCTCGATGAGCTCGCAGTCTTCGGACCGGATGGCGTCGACGACCGCGATGAGCTCGGCGGGCGGCGCCGTCAGTCTGCGGGTGCGCTTGCCCATCCACCCACCGCGGGACAGGACGGTCGCCGCCGTGCTCCCGTCGGCCCGTCGTACTTCGTGGCGCATCTCCCATCGTGCGCCGTCGGCGGACAGGCCGGTCACCTGGCATGTCACCTCGACCTCTTCGGCCAGGAAGACCTCGCGCCGGTAACGGATCTCGTCGGAGAGCAGGACGGGGCCGACCTCGGCGCCGAGAAATCGGCGTGCGTCCCAGCCTGACTGCTGGAAATAGGCGATGCGGGCGTGATTGGCATACTCCAGATACCGGGTGTTCCGCAGATGCCCGTTCACATCGACATCGTCCCAGCGGACTTCCAGTTTCTTCACGTACGTCTCCGGCATCCGGCGACCCTACTCGGACCGGCCGGCCTGGCGGTCACCCTGACTCCTCCGGCGGCGGCCGGCTTCCGCTAACGGGAGCCGTCGGTCGAGGTCACGAGCGTGACCTCCTCCAGCCGCTCGAATCTGCCGTCCTCCGCGCGGCTGCCGAACACGTACGACTCGCGCACCTGCGAGGTGCCATCGGCCATCTCGACGGTGAGTACATGCCGATCCGCGTAGGCGCGTCCGTCGGTCAGCTCGTCCAGCATCTCGATCCTCACCGAGCGAATCGCGGTACGGATGCGGGTGAGATTCCGCGCCACCTCGGCCCAGTCGGCCCATGTGCCGTCGGTGCGTTGCCGGTAGGCAGGGACGAAATGCCTGGCCATCACCTCCTCCACCGGAGTGTCCCGCTCGTTCAGCAGTTCGTTGAGTACCACCGTCATACCTGTCATCGGACCTTCTCCCGTCTCTGGCGTTCCATCGACTGAACCAGCCCAGGCGCGTACGCCACCATGCACGATCGGCCCGGCCGCATACGCGGGTGTCCTGAGTCCGCACGAGTACCATCCGGGCGTGGACGTGATCAGCGAAGCCATCGGAAGCGTCCGTGCCGGACGTGCCAACGGTCGCCGGATCAATGAGTCGGGAGCGTGGGGTATACGTTTTCCCGGCTTCGCGGGGATCGGTTTCCATGTCGTGCTGCACGGCCGGGGCTGGCTCGTCGCCGAGGGGATCGAGCCGGTGGCGCTGCGTCCGGGCGACGTCGTCGTGGCCCCGAACGGTGCCGAACACGGCCTCTGCCATGCCCCCGCCCGGCTCAAGGACCTGCCCGCCGTGACGACGACCGCCGAGCCGTGGGATCCTCGGCCGGCCGATTTCGCGTTCCTCTGCGGCGCGTACCGCCTTGACCGGGGTCAGATCCACCCGTTCCTTGACGCGATGCCGAACATCATCGTGGTGTCGCCCGACTACGAGGGCCATCCGGAGCTGCGATCGCTGGTCGGCCTTCTCGATGACGACGTGGCGGAGGCGCGCCCCGGCAACGGGGTGACCCGGTCCGCGCTGGTCGATCTCATGCTGGTGCACGTCCTGCGGCAGTGGCAGGGGACGGCGGACTGGGCTGCGGTCACCGACCCGGCCATCGCCGCCGCGCTGCGTGCGATCCACGGCCGGCCACAGCACCCGTGGACGGTGCAGCGGCTCGCGAAGGTCGCCGGGATGTCACGGACCCCGTTCAGCAGCCGCTTCACCGCCCTGGTCGGCAAGCCACCGATCACGTACCTGACCCACTGGCGCCTGGCCTACGGCGCCCGCCTGCTCCGCCAGACCGAGGATCCACTGGCGGCGATCGCCCGCCGGGTCGGCTACTCGACGGAGTTCGCCTTCGCCGGCGCGTTCCGCCGCGAGTACGGTGTCGCCCCCGGTCGTTTCCGCAACCACCCTGATCCCATCCCCCGGCAACCGCGAGCCGCGCCTCACCGATCGCGGCCGGCGCCCGCCAGGCCCTAACACGCGATGACGCTGACGGCGAGGCCGCCGCGTGACGTCTCCGGCATAGGCCCCTTCCTCGCGGTCGCCACCGCGCGAGGGGAGCCGCCCCGGGGCTCGGCGTGTGGTCACACCGCCAGGGCCCCGCCTACGAAGGTGCGTTCTGGCGGAGACGCCACGAGTTCCACCATGGTGCCGGCGCGGAGTCCCTCGCCAAGGACGTGTGTGATCGCCTCGGTCAGGGCGGTGCCGAGGCGCGTGGTGATCTCGGCGGCGTCGGGGCGTTCGAAGACGCCGGCGCGGACGCCCAAAGTCACCGAGGCGTTCGTGTCCACGGCCTTGCCGCCCTGGGCGAAGCGGCCTGCGGAGACTCCGGCCAGGCGGATGGTCACCAGGTCGCGGGCCCATTCGCCGTAGACGTCGACGATCGCCTCGGTCAGGGCGGTGACGAGTTCGGGCTCGTTACCGGTCAGCCTGTTCTCTGGAAGGTGGACGGTCAGATGCGGCACAGTGGACCTCGTTCTCTTTGACCATAAAGGCTTTAGCATCAAAGGTATATGGGAGATTCGCGCCGATGTCCACGGAAACGGATGGTCCTGCCGTTGATGAGGCCGTCCGCACGCTGCTGCTGCTCATGCCACGGCTCGTCGGCCGCGCCAAGCGCCTGCCCATCCCCCGGGCGCTTCAGGCCCTTGACCTGGCACCGCGCCATCTCGCGCTGCTTGCCCACCTGGAGTACGACGGTCCCGCCAGCGTCAACGAGCTCGCCGCCCGGCTGGAGGTGGCCCCGACGACCGTCAGCCTCATGGTCAGCGAGCTGTCACGGCCGGGCGTCCTGCGACGCACGGTGGATCCCGCCGACCGTCGCCGCCACATCATCGCCATCGCCCCCGCCCACACCGCGACGATCGGCCAATGGCTTTCTGGCAGTGCCTCCGCGTGGGAACGCGTCATGGGCGACCTCGAACCCGCCGAACGCGCCACGGTCATCACCGCTCTGCTCGCCTACGAGGCCGCCCTGGAGCCGCGCCCAGAGCGACGAGCCACTCAAGCGCCGCTCTGAAGACGATCGACCTGGAGGGTTCGGCCGCACTTATTGGAAGAACTAGGTTGTCCCGCATGATCGATGGCGCTCCTCTCACCGACCTGATCCAGGAAGGCCGCACTGCTCCTGCGGTGCCCGCGCGGATCGGCCGCCACGACGTCCTGGTGGAGAGCGGCTGGGTGGGGACTTTCGTGTACCGGGTCCGCGGCGATCGGGTCCTGGTGGTCCATGCCAACAAGGGCTACCGAGACGATGTCGTGGGTGCGCTGCTGGACGCCGTGGACGATCTCGCGGACGCCGACGACCTCGGTTCGATCGTTCGGCCGCGCCCGATCGAGGTTCCGGGGTTCGCGCTGGATCGGGCCGTCCTGCTCGGTCCCGGACACACCGACTTCTTCAGGGACGGTCCGTTGGCGGACATCGGGACGCAGGTCATCCCGGTGCATCGTTCCGAGGTCGTCGATGGTGAGGAGTACGAGGCCTGCCGGCCGGGCATCATCGGCAAGAACCTGGCCATCCGGCACTACGACTGGACCCGTGAGCCGTCGCCGAGGGCGGACGTGCGGCGCCTTGACGATGGCGTGGGCGGCCTGTATCGACGCAACCGTCGCAGCCGCAGGAGTTCGAAGCCCGCACTGGTGCAGGCAAGGGTGGTGTTGGAGCGGAATCTGCCCGCCCTGCTGGACGATGTCCAGTTGTCGGTCATGGACACACGCGGTCATGATCTGCGGCTGCGCCGCGATTGGGACCGGCTGCGCGGCACGCTCCAGATCCCCGGTAAGGCCGAGGCCGTCGATGTGGACATCTCCCGGCTTTCGGCCTGGGCCGTCTTCGGCCCGCTGTTCGGCGGCGCCGACTTCGAGCCCGCCGCATTGGAGACGCGGCAGCCGTCCGAACACATGCTGATGATGCACGTGAATGACGGCGAGCGCCGGCGCCACGACCAGGACGGCCACCCCGCTTCCCTGGAGGAGTGCCTGCTGTGGCTGGACGCGCTCGCGCCCACGGACGGCAACTACCTGATCTTCACCGGAAGGTCGGAAGGCATCGTCCAGATGAGGTGGCAGGGGCCCGGCGAGCCGAGGCTCTGGCTGGAGACACCCGAGCCCGCCCACCACCGTTCCCGGGGCCGGTACGTCACGCGCGACGAGGCCGTGACCATGATCCAGGCTCTGGCCAGAGAGGACGACGTGGCCGTGGATGACCTGGGCGATCTGGAGACCGTCACCTGGGATCCCGGCACCGGCGCGCGATGAGCGCCCCGGTCAGCATTCGATGACGTTCACGGCGAGGCCGCCGCGTGAGGTCTCCTTGTACTTGTCGAGCATGTCGCGGCCTGTGTCGCGCATCGTCTTGATGGCCTTGTCCAGCGACACGAAGTGGCGGCCGTCGCCCCTCAGGGCCAGGCGTGAGGCGCTGATGGCCTTGATGGAGGCGACCGCGTTGCGCTCGATGCAGGGCACCTGGACCAGGCCGCCGACCGGGTCGCAGGTCAGGCCCAGGTTGTGTTCGATGCCGATCTCGGCGGCGTTCTCCACCTGCTCCGGTGTGCCGCCGAGGATCTCCGTCAGGCCTGCGGCCGCCATCGCGCAGGCCGAGCCGACCTCTCCCTGGCAGCCCACCTCCGCGCCCGAGATGGAGGCGTTCTCCTTGATGATGACGCCCATGGCTCCGGCGGTGAGCAGGAAGCGTATGACGCCCTCGTCCGAGGCGCCCGGGACGTACTTGTCGTAGTAGTGCAGCACGGCCGGGACGATGCCGGCGGCGCCGTTGGTCGGGGCGGTGACGATGCGGCCGCCGGCGGCGTTCTCCTCGTTGACCGCCAGGGCGAACAGCGTCACCCAGTCCATCGCCTGCAGGGGGTCGGTGCCGGTCTCGGTGACCAGTTTCGTGTGCAGTTGCTGGGCGCGGCGGCGTACCTTCAGGCCACCCGGGAGCAGGCCCTCGCGCGTGCAGCCGCGTTCGACGCTCTCTTGCATGACGCGCCACAGCTCGAGCAGGCGAGCGCGGATCTCCGCCTCGTCACGCCCGAACGCCTTCTCGTTCTCCATCACCAGCGCCGGGATCGACAGGCCGGTCTCGCGGGTCAGGTCAAGAAGCGAGGCGCCGGTCGCGAACGGGTACGGCACCTCGGTGTCGTCCGGCTTGATGCGGTCGGCACCGGTGGCGTCCTCGTCGACGACGAAGCCGCCGCCGACCGAGTAGTACACCTTCTCGCGCAGCGGGGTGTCCGAGGCATCATGCGCGGTGAAGCGCATGCCGTTCGGGTGGTGGGGCAGTGACTTCTTTCGTTCGAAGACGAGGTGGTCGCCGACGACGAAGGGCACCTCGTGGTCGCCGAACAGGCGGATGACACCGCTCGAACGCGCGGCGGCCACGCGGGCGTCCACGCCCGAGACATCGACCAGCTCCGGTTTGTCGCCCTCCAGGCCCAGCATCACGGCCTTGTCGCTGCCGTGCCCCTTGCCGGTCAGGCCGAGCGAGCCGTACAGCACCACACGTACCGACGCGGTCTTCTCCAGGAGGCCGTCGTCGGAAAGGCCGAGCGCGAAGCGGTGGGCCGCCGCCATCGGCCCGCCCGTGTGCGAGCTGGACGGGCCGATACCGATCTTGAACAGGTCGAAGACGCTGATCGCCATTACTTCGCCACGGCGCTGCGGGCCTCCATGGCCTGCTGGTAGAGGCGCCCGGCGCGGTAGCTGGAGCGTACGAGCGGGCCGGACATGACGCCGACCAGGCCGATCTCCTCGGCCTCCGCCTTCAGCTCGACGAACTCCTCCGGCTTGACCCAGCGCTCGACCGGGTGGTGCCGGGGCGAGGGACGGAGGTACTGGGTGATGGTGAGCAGCTCGCAACCCGCGTCGTACAGGTCGCGCATCGCCTGGGAGATCTCCTCGCGGGTCTCGCCCATGCCGAGGATGAGGTTGGACTTGGTGACCAGGCCCGCCGAACGCGCCTGTGTGATGACCGAGAGCGACCGTTCGTACCGGAAGGCCGGGCGGATCCGCTTGAAGATCCGCGGGACCGTCTCCACGTTGTGCGCGAGGACCTCGGGGCGCGCGGAGAAGACCTCGGCGAGCTGGGAGGGTACGGCGTTGAAGTCGGGGATGAGCAGCTCGACGCCGCAGCCGGGCAGCCGGGAGTGGATCTGGCGGACGGTCTCGGCGTACAGCCAGGCGCCGCCGTCGGCCAGGTCGTCGCGGGCGACGCCGGTGATCGTGGCGTACCGCAGGCCCATCTGCTCGACGGAGTCGGCGACGCGCCGGGGCTCGTCGGGGTCGTACGCGGCGGGCTTGCCGGTGTCGATCTGGCAGAAGTCACAGCGGCGGGTGCACTGGTCGCCGCCGATGAGGAAGGTGGCCTCGCGGTCCTCCCAGCATTCGAAGATGTTGGGACAGCCGGCCTCCTGACACACCGTGTGCAGACCCTCGCTGCGCACCAGGTCGGTCAGCTCGCGATACTGCGGGCCCATCTTCATCCGGGTCTTGATCCAGGGCGGCTTGCGCTCGATCGGGGTCTCGGCGTTACGCGCCTCGACCCTCAGCAGCTTGCGGCCCTCCGGGGCGATGGTCATCAGTTCACATCTCTCACAAACTGGGATATAGCGGGTGCCGCTCGGCCAGGTCGCGTACCCGGGCCGACAGCGCGGCTGAGTCGAATGACGGCTGGAGAGCCAGCGCGATCACGTCGGCGACCTCGGCGAAGTCCGCCTCCTGGAAGCCACGCGTGGCCAGTGCCGGCGTGCCGATCCGCAGACCCGACGTCACCATCGGGGGGCGCGGGTCGTTGGGTACGGCGTTGCGGTTGACGGTGATGCCGATGTCGTGGAGGCGGTCCTCGGCGTCGCGCCCGGTCAGCTCGGACTCGACCAGGTCGACCAGCACCAGGTGCACGTCGGTGCCGCCGGTCAGGACCTTGACGCCCGCCTTGGCGGAGTCCTCGCGCAGGAGCCGCGAGGCGAGGGTGCGCGCACCCTCGACCGTACGGCGCTGGCGCTCGGCGAACTCCTCCGACGCGGCGATCTTCAGGGCGACCGCCTTGGCGGCGATGACGTGTTCGAGCGGGCCACCCTGCGTGCCCGGGAACACCGCGGAGTTGATCTTCTTGGCGAACTCCTCTCGGCAGAGGATGAGGCCGCCACGAGGCCCGCACAGCGTCTTGTGCGTCGTGGTCGTGACGATGTCGGCGTGCGGCACCGGCGAGGGGTGCAGGCCCGCGGCGACGAGCCCGGCGAAGTGCGCCATGTCAACCATCAACAGCGCACCGGTCTCGTCCGCGACGCGGCGGAACGCGGCGAAGTCGAGCCGGCGCGGGTACGCCGACCAGCCGGCGACGATCATCTTCGGCCGGTGCTCGTGGGCCAGCCGGGCGACCTCGTCCATGTCCACCAGGCCGTCGTCGCCCACGTGGTACGCGGCGACGTTGAACATCTTGCCGGAGTAGTTGATCTTCATGCCGTGGGTCAGGTGGCCGCCGTGCGCCAGGTCCAGGCCCAGGATGGTGTCGCCGGGCTGCAACAGCGCGAAGTAGACCGCGATGTTGGCCTGCGCGCCCGAGTGCGGCTGCACGTTGGCGTGGTCCGCGCCGAACAGCTCCTTGGCGCGGTCGATCGCCAGTTGCTCGGTCACGTCGACGTACTCACAGCCGCCGTAGTAGCGCCGACCCGGGTAACCCTCGGCGTACTTGTTGGTCATCACCGAGCCCTGGGCCTCGAGCACGCTCACCGGCGCGAAGTTCTCCGAGGCGATCATCTCCAGGGTGGACTGCTGGCGGTGCAGCTCGTCCGCGATCGCCGCGGCGACCTCCGGGTCGGCGTCGGCAAGAGAGGCGTTGGTCAGGCTCATCACGCCTCCTCGATCAGCTTGGAGTACGCGGGGGCGTCGAGCAGGTCGGGGGCGTCGCCATCCGTACGGATCTTGAACAGCCAGCCCTCGCCGTACGGGTCGGCATTGATCACGGCCGGGTCCTCCTCGACCGAACCGTTCACCGCCACGACCTCTCCCGTCACCGGTGAGTAGATGTCACTCACCGACTTGGTGGACTCCGCCTCACCACAGGGCTCCCCGGCCTCGACCGACGCGCCCTCCTGGGGCAGCGAGACGTAGACGATGTCACCGAGGGCGTCGGCGGCATAGGCGGTGATCCCGATGGTGACAACGCCTTCGGCGGGCTCGGTAATCCACTCGTGCTCCTCCGTGTAGGAAAGCGTCTCGGGAACGGTGCTCACGGGGTCCTCCTATAGAAGGGCAGGGCGACCTTGTCGACCGGCTCGTTTTTGCCGCGGATGTCCACGTAAAGATCGGTGTCTTCGGTGTGACCCGCGTCGATATAGCCCATGGCGATGGGCTTGCCCAGTGTCGGGGATGGCGCGCCGCTGGTCACGACTCCGCACGGCGTGCCGTCTGATCCCACGATTTCGTACCCGTGCCGGGGCACCCGGCGCCCCTTGGCCACGAGTCCGATGAGTGTGCGCTCAGGCGTCTCGTCGGCCAGCGCGGCTAGTGCCGCACGGCCCACGAAGTCGCCCTTGTCGAACTTGATGGTCCTGCCCAGACCGGCGTCGTACGGGGTCGTCGCGGTCGTGAGCTCGTTGCCGTACAGCGGCATCCCGGCCTCGAGGCGCAGCGTGTCACGCGCGGACAGCCCGCACGGCCGCAGCTCGTCGCCGCCCGCCTCGGTGAGCGCCTCCCACACGGTCACGGCGTCGCTCGCGGGGACGAACAGCTCGAAGCCGTCCTCGCCGGTGTATCCGGTACGGGCGATCAGGGCGTCGATCCCCGCCACGGCACCGGGCAGGCCCGCGTAGTACTTCAGGTCGGCCACCGGCGCGTCGGTGAGCTTGCTCAGGATCGCCTGGGCCTTCGGCCCCTGGACGGCGACCAGCGCGTACGCGTCGGAGCGGTCGTCGACGGTGGCGCCCTCGAAGCCATCGGAGCGTTTGACCAGCTCGGAGTGGACGAGGGCGGCGTTCGAGGCGTTGGCGACGACCAGGAAGGTCTCGGCGGCCAGCCGGTAGACGATCAGGTCGTCCAGCACGCCGCCCTGCGGGTCGCAGATCATCGTGTACCGCGCCCGGCCGACCGCGAGCGCCGACAGATGCCCGATGAGCGCGTGGTCGAGGGCGGCCCCGGCCTGGGTCCCGGTGACGAAGATCTCCCCCATGTGGGAGAGGTCGAACAGCCCGGCGCTCGTGCGTACGGCCTGGTGTTCGGCGGTCTCGCTGCCGTAGCGCAGCGGCATCAGATAGCCGGCGAACTCGGTGACGGTGGCGCCCAGGTCCTCGTGGACCTCGGCGAGTGGTGTCTTCTTGGTGTCCGGAGCGGACATCGCGGCAGGCTCCTTATCGCGCAGGCGCTCACGTACTGGCGGGTCTCATCGTCCCACTGGCACGCGGCATGCGGTTTCGGCGCCTCCCCCTCTGTCATCGGTGCCTGAGAGCTTCACCCGTGAGGGCTTGCACCTTCGGCGGGAGCGTCGCTCCGCTTTCCAGAGGTCGCCTGGTCCACGCGGTTCTCTTCGCCTGAGAGGTTCCGGGGAGGATTTGCTCCTTCGGCGGCCCGGGCTGGCGGCCCGGGCGCTCTCCCGCGTGGGATCAACGGCTCTGGCCAGGCTAGCAGCGCCCGCCGTCGCCGCGATAGTGGCGCGTTGGCGCACGCGATCCGCGGCGGACCGGCTCGGTCCGCCGCGGATCGTGATCATCGGCTCCGTCAGCGTACGAAGGACACCTCCGGGTACCGGGGCGACGGCCCGTCGAGCAGGCCGTCGTCGCGACCGCGCAGGTGGCGGTCGAAGAAGGCGGCCAGGTACGCGCGCTCGGTCGCAACGGCGCGCGCCGGGTCGATCCAGCCGATGTCCTCGTACGCCGCCTCCGACGGCAGGCCGATCTTGCTCAGCTGCGGCACGAGGGACTCCATGTCGGTGTAGCTGTGGTGCTTCGAGCCGCGCAGGTGAAGGTCCAGCTTCGGGCCGTCGCTGTTCGACCAGAGCGCCTCCCACGACCGTACGGTGTGGTGGTCGCTCGCCTGGCTGCCCATGAGCAGGAACGGCCGCCTCAGCCCGTCCTCGGCGAGCGGTGACAGGCCGGGACCGCCGTCGTCCTGGTCGAAGCCGAGCGTGCCGTCCAGGTCCGCGGCGGCCGCGACCCGCGGATCGTCGTGCATGGTCTGCAGCGCGGTGAAGCCGCCCGCCGACTGGCCGAACATGCCGATCTTGCCGGGATCGAGCGCGGCACCGAGTCCGTTCGGGAGCGTGGGAAGCCGGTCGAGCACGAAGCGGGTGTCGGCCACCCGTACGCTCACCAGCTTCTTCAGCGTGGACAGGATGTCCCCGTCCACCGGCACTTTGAAAGGCTCGACCCGGCCGCCGGGGAACTCCACCTCGGACGCGTCATAGGTGTGGTCGATCGTCACGACGACGTAGCCGCGGGAGGCGAGGTCCTCGGCGAGCGTCGTGCCCAGCGTCCGTGGGTCGCCGAGGCCGGGCGAGTACAGCACGACCGGATGGCGGCCGGCCTGGACGGGAGCGTTCGCGTGGGAGTGCGTCAGGGTGGCGCCCCAGGGCACCTTTCCCGGGGGGATGCCCCAGCCCTCGTGCACGGGTGTGCCGAGGGACTCGTCGAAGTGCTTCGCCGCGGCCGGCGACATCTGCGGCGCGACCGGGTACGCGCCGGCGTCGCTCGCCGGGTAGAAGGCACTGACCATCAGCTCCCGGTACGGCTGCGCGGGCACCCAGGGATCGGGCCGCGAGTGGTCGACCAGGCGCAGCGCCACCGTGCCGACCGCGTACGGGCCGGACGGTGCCGGCAGTACGAGCCTTGTGAGCCCGGGGGCGCCGGTCTTCGGGGTCACGGCCGATGAGACGGCGGGACCCGCCGTGACCAGGGCGCCCGTGATCAGGCCGCCGATGAGCAGTCGTGTGACGCGGGACTTTCGCATGGGATGGAGACCTCCGGATCGGGTGTCTCTCATGCTGCTGAGCCGCGCGCGTCCGCCCAATGGGGTCACCACGCGAGCGGGGGTTCGGTTGTCCCCACCCAGGGCCGAACCGAGTGATGTGCCGTTACTGTTCCGGCATGGTGTGCTGGTCTGCGGGCGAGGAATACGGGGCCTTCGGAGGAACGGATCGGAAGGCGGGCCCTGCACAGCGTGGGGCGTCCGCACGAAGCGCTGGAGATCGACCTGCGCGGTGACGGCCGCGCGGAGATCTCGGCCGGACACCCGGCGCGACTGTTCGTGCGCGGCGGGAGCGTGTGCCTGGCCACGACGGGTCGTGACGGCGGAGACCCCCACGTACTGGCCGATCACGACGACGGCTGGTACGACACCGGAGACCTGGCCGTTCCCGACGGGCGCGGCGGGATCAGGCTCGTCGGCCGGACGGCCGACCGGAGCTGCTCCGCCGCTGGCTTCGCGGCGAGACCGAGCTGCCCTCACAGAGTGCGAAGTAGCGCGGTCCGGGTCGACGGTGCCGTGCCCGATGCGAAACGCCGTGCTCAGCCGTGGGAGCACCACTGGTGACACGTCGGCGACGGCGTCCAGGGCCGGTGGCTCATGGTCGGCCGCCAGTGCGGTGACCGCCGGTGCCGGCCGGGTCTGTTCAGGTGGGTGGGCGTCCCCAGCAGCGTCTGCTGCGGGCGGGGCGGCACGTGCCATTCGCCGAGTTCGGTGGCGTAGCCGGCGTTCAGGGCGTACTGCACGCCGACGATCTTGGCGGTTCTGGGCACGGCGAAGACGATGTAGCCGGACTTGACCTGGCCGCGCAGCAGGCTCACGACGCGGGAGAAGCCCGGGCCCGCCGACACCGTCGCCACGGTCGGGTCATAGGCGTGACCGGCGGTGTCGATGACCTTCGCGCCGAAGGTGGGGCTGTCGTGGTACGGCGTGATCCCGACGTTCTTGAACACGAACCGCACTGCCGCGAACCGCTCCCCCTTGCGAGGGTTCTCGAACGCGCCCTGGCCGACGGCGGTGGAGACGACGTCCTTGACCTTGACGGCGAGCTTGAGGGTGCCCGCCCCGTTCGCGTCGTCCACGCCGGTGAGGATGATCGCGGTACCGACGTTCGCCTGGTGGACACGGAGCGGGGTGCTGGTGGGTTCCGGGTTCTTGGCCGTCTGGGCGGCCGTTCCGCAACCGGTGAGCAGCGCCATCAATCCGGCGGCGAGAACCAGCCTCCGCACGTCGCGGTCCCCCATCGACTCAGAATCGAGTGATCAGGATAGGGGTGACGGGTGGCCGGGGACAGCGATATGGCCACGCCCGGCCTGCCCGGGTTCGGCCGATCCCCGGGGCGCTCTGTCAGCCCGTCGCGGCCAGGCGGCGTACGGCTAGCTCGGCCAGCAGGGCGGCGCCGTCGGCCAGCACCGCGTCGTCGAAGACCGCGTTCGCCGCGTGGTTGAACGGCGCGCTGCGCGGGTCGCCGCCGGGCGGGCACGCGCCCAGGAAGGCGTACGCCCCCGGCACCTCGTTCAGGAGGAAGGAGAAGTCCTCCGCCGTGGTCATCGGGTTCGGTATCCAGGCGAAGCGTTCGGTGCCGTAGAGGTCGCCGACGGTGCCGGCGGTGAACTCCGCCTCCGCCGCGGTGTTCACTGTCGCCGGATAGCCGACCTCGTGTTCGACGGCCGCGGTGAGGCCGTGCCCCGCCGCGATGCCGTTCACCAGCTCCCGCAGTCCCTCGTTGACCCGTGTGCGGGCCTCGGCCGAGAAGGACCGAATCGTGACGCCGAGCAGCGCCTCGTCCGGGATGATGTTGGACACCGTGCCGGCGTTGAAGCTGCCCACCGTGAGCACGACCGGGTCGAAGACGTCGAAGGCACGCGTCACGAAGGTCTGCAGCGCGGTCACCATCTCGGCGGCGGCCGGGATCGGGTCCTTGGCGAGGTACGGCTGGGATCCGTGACCGCCCGCGCCGCGCACCGTCACCTTCAGCTGGTCGGCGCCGCCCATGATGGTGCCGCGCCGGGACAGGAAGGTGCCGCCCGGCATGAGCCCCGAGGCCACGTGCAGTGCGTACGCGGCGACGGGCCGCTCGCCGGCGGCGTCGAGCACGCCCTCTTCGATCATGAGCCGCGCGCCGGCGAATCCCTCTTCGCCCGGCTGGAACATGAAGATGACGCTGCCCGCGAAGTCCGCCCCGCACAGCAGTCGCGCCGCGCCCGCGAGCATCGCGGTGTGCAGGTCGTGGCCGCACGCGTGCATCCGGCCCTCGATCTCCGACGCGTACGGAAGGCCGGACTTCTCGGTGAGCGGCAGTGCGTCCATGTCGCCGCGCAGCAGGACGACCGGGCCCGGGGACGACCCGCGCAGCACCGCGGTCACGGAGGACAGCGCCGTGCCGGTGCCGATCTCCAGTGGCAGCCCGTCTAATGCGGCGAGCACCTTCTCCTGGGTACGCGGGAGTTCGAGTCCCAGCTCGGGTTCGCGGTGCAGGTCACGGCGGAGCCGTACGAGGTCGTCCTGGAGGTCGCCGGCAGCAGCACGCAAAGTGGACATGCCACGTCACACTACGCGGCGCTCCCATGCGGGGATCTCACGCTTCATCCGGAAGTCCACGACGCCGCCGAGGTCCTCGCGGTTCAGCGTGGTCCGCAGCCGGACCATCGCGTCGTCGCGGATCCGCCACGCGAGCTCGCCGAGGTCGACCTCGGCGTCGCACATCACCCGTACGCGTACCGAGGGGCGGCGGGCGCTACCGGAGAGCCGGGTCCGTACCCGGCGCACTCCCGGATAAGACGTGACGTCCGCCGAGATCGCACGGGTCGCGACGCGGGCGGCCATCCGGGTCGCCCCGGCGCGCGCGTCGCCCATGGCGAGCCGCCGCAGCGTACGGGACCGCCACTGCGCTGCCAGCCAGCCGGTGCCCAGCACCGCGACGGTGAGGGCGCAGGCCGCCACCGCCGGCCAGAACCACGGGTTTTCAGCCATCTTCTGTGACATCGCCCCGGTGACCACGGGACGGTCGGGCCCGAACGCACCGAGGCCGCCGGCCAGCGTCGTACCCCCGGCCACCAGTAGCACCAGGCCGGTCAGGGCCAGCCAGACGCGGTTCCACATCGTTCTTCCCTTCAGCTCTTACGGCAGGCGACGCGCACGGCGACCTGGGGAACCCGTACGGGATCCAGGTCCTCCAGCCGGTCGCGTACGGCGTCGGCGACCAGCTCTCCGAGGTTTCCCGCGTTGTGGAAATCGGTGACGGCGCGGATCTCCACCCGCGGCCGCAGCCGTCCACGGAGCCGCACGGTCGCGGTGTGGACGCCCGCCACCGCCAGGGCGGTGCAGTGCAGGTCCGCCCGCAGTGACGACCGGCCGAGCCCCGTGATGAACCTCGGGTCGTCGCCGGCCAGCGGCGCCGTTCCGGTACGCCCGGGCAGCACCGCGGCCAGGACGAGCGACAGGCCGGCGAGCAGCAGCCCGCCGCCGGCGGCCATCAGCTCCGGATCGCTCCAGGTGAGCGTGTGCAGGAACCGCACGGTGATCTCGGGATGGAGGACCGGATGGCCGAGCCGGGCCGAGATGACCTGCGCGGCGACGATCGCGCCGGCGACCGTCAGCAGCGAGGCGGCCAGGCTCGCCGGCAGCACCCGGCGTGGCCGGAAGGCACGCACTGCCGCACGGCAGCCGTCGGAGCGGTCCTGGACCTCACCTGTCGCAACGAGTCGATCACGCACCGTGGTATTAGACCATGTCCGGCCGGGTGAGGCCGCCGTCGGCAGGTCAGCGGAGCACCACGGTCCGGTCGGCGTTGATCAGTACGCGGTGCTCGGCGTGCCAGCGGACCGCGCGGGCCAGCGCGAGGCACTCCATGTCGCGGCCCACCGCCATCAGCTCGGCCGGCCCGTGCGTGTGGTCGACGCGCGCGACCTCCTGCTCGATGATCGGTCCCTCGTCCAGGTGCGGGGTCACGTAGTGCGCGGTGGCGCCGATGAGCTTGACGCCGCGTTCGTGTGCCTGGTGGTACGGCTTGGCGCCCTTGAAGCTCGGCAGGAACGAGTGGTGGATGTTGATGATCCGGCCCGGGAGCTTGCCGCACAGGTCGTCCGAGAGGATCTGCATGTAGCGGGCGAGCACGACGAGATCCGCCTGGTAGTGCTCGACCAGCGCGAGGATCTCGGCCTCCTGCGCCGGACGGCTCTGCCCGCTGACCGGCAGGTGGTGGTAGTCGATGCCGTACGACTGGGTCAGCGGCCGCATGTCGGGGTGGTTCGAGGCGACCGCCACGACCTCGATGCCGAGCAGGCCCGAGCGCTGGCGGTAGAGCAGGTCGTTCAGGCAGTGGCCGTACTTGGAGACCAGGATCAGCACGCGGGAGCGTACGGCGAGATCGTGAAGGTGCCAGTCCAGCGCGAACTCCGGTCCGAGGACGGTGAACGCCTCGGTCAGGGCGTCGCCCAGGCCCTCCGGCGCGTCGAACTGCGTCCGCATGAAGAACCGCCCGGTGCCGCGGTCGCCGAACTGCTGGCTCTCCACGATGTTGCAGTCACGCTCGGCCAGCACCCCGGAGACCGCCGCCACGATGCCCGGACGGTCGGGGCACGACAGCGTCAGTACGTACTCCGTCATGACACGAGCCTACGGGGGACTTACCGGACCTGTGACCATCCCATGACGTTCGGTACTGCTCCGCAGGCCACGGGAGTTCCCTCCGCCGCGTGCCAGCAACGGGCAAAGGACTGGCGACAGGCGGCTCGGGCGGGCGGTGCGTCCCCCGGGCACCGTCCATACTTCACCGGGCCGACGAGAGCATTTAACTCGCCCGGCGCGGGGGCGACTCGGCCGGCGGGCATCATCGCCCGCGCCATGTCGCGTACTCACGGCTGGGAGACGATCGTTGCTGAAACGCATCGCCGCCGTACTGGCACTCATCGGCGCGGGCCTGAGCTGCGCCTCCTGTCCTCCGGCCTCGGCGTCGCCTCCGCCTGGACACGCCGTGCTCATCGGGGTACCCGGGCTCGAGTGGAGCGACGTGAGCCCGTCGGCCACGCCGAACCTGTGGCGCCTCGCGCAGGGCGCCGCGGCCGGGCTGCTGTCGGTACGCGCGGTCGGCCGCCTGACCTGCCCGGCGGACGGCTGGGTGACGATCTCGGCGGGCGCGCGGTCGGCCGCCGGTCCGTACTGCGACAGGCCGGTCAGCGTGACGCCGGACGGCGAGGGCGCCGTGGTCGGTGAGGTCGCCGAGATCCGCCGGATGAACAAGGGGTTCGGGCCGGTGGGCCTGCTGGGCGACGCCGTGCACCGCTCGGGCGGCTGCACGTCCGCCGTGGGCGCCGGGGCGGCCCTGGCCGCCGCCGACACCTCCGGACGTGTCGACCTGTACGCACCCTCGGCCGCCGCCTTCTCCGGCTGGGCGCGATGCCCGGTCACGGTCGTCGACGCCGGCCAGGTGGGCCGCTCCGCGCGTAGGGAGGCCGCGCGCCGGGCGGACGCGGTGGTCGGGTCGGTGCTCGCCCGTGTCCCGGCCGGGAGCGACGTCGTGGTGGCGGGCGTCTCCGACCACGGCCGCACCCCGCACCTGCGGCTCGTCCTGGCGACCGGGCCGGGGACCGCCGGGCGGTATCTGGGCTCGGACTCCACGCGGCGCGCGAACATGGTGATCCTCCCGGATCTGACCGCGACCCTGCTGACCTCGGCGGGGATACCGGCGCCCGCGCAGCTGATCGGCACGCCGCTGCTGCCGGACGCCGTACGGCCGGCGCTGCTCGCCTCCGTCGCGGACCTGTCCTCCCAGGACGTCGCGGCGCAGACCCAGCGGCGGCTGCTGCCGCGGTTCTTCGCCGGGTTCGTGATCAGCCAGATCCTCCTGTACGCGGCCGCCGCGCTGGCGCTGCGGCTGCGGTGGTCCCCGCGCCGTCGCCGCCGGATCCTGGCCGCCACCCGCGTCACCGCCCTGGTCGCCGCCGCGGCCCCGGTCTCGACGTACCTGGTCAACGTCATGCCGTGGTGGCACCGGTCGCACCCGCTCCCGTGGCTGGTGGCGGGCATCACGGCGTGCGACCTGCTGGTGGTCGCCCTCGCGGTGAGCGGGCCGTGGCGGCGCACCATCCTGGGGCCGGGCACGGCCATCGCGTCGGTGACCGCCGCCGTGCTGGGCATCGACCTGCTGACCGGCAGCGACCTTCAGCTGAACAGCCTCATGGGCTACTCGCCGCTCGTCGGCGGGCGCTACTACGGGATGGGGAACATCGCGTTCGCGGTCCTGGCCACCTCGACGCTGCTGGCCGCGGCGGGAGTGGCGCAGTGGATCTCGCCCCGCTGGGGTCGCCGGCCGGCGGTGGCGGCGGTGCTCGTCATGACCATCACCGCGGCGCTGCTGGACAGCTGGACGGCGTGGGGAAGCGACTTCGGCGGCCTGATCGCCTTCGTACCGGGTCTCGCGACGACCGCCCTGCTGGTCGCCGGCCGCCGCGTGTCGTTCCTCCGCCTGCAACTGCTGCGCGCGACCGGGATGGCGATCGTCCTCGGCGTCGCGTACATCGACCACCTGCGCCCGCCGGCCGAGCAGACCCACATGGGCCGGTTCTTCGACCAGCTCGTGGAGGGCGACTCCCTGCCGTGGCTGGAACGCAAGTTCACCGCGATGATGCACACGTTCGGCAACCTGACGCTCATGCCGGTGGTGGTGGCCGGGTTCCTGTTCGTCCTCCTGGTGTTGCACCGGCCCGGCCGCGCGGGCGCCGCCGGGCTGGTCCTCGCGTACGAACGCGCGCCGATGCTGCGCGCCGGGCTCTCCGGGGCGTTCGTCACGGCGCTGGTCGGCGGGGCGGTGAACGACTCCGGCGTCGCGGTCCCGGCACTGGCGCTGGCCGTGGCGGTGCCGCTGGCTCTGGCCGCCGCGATCTTCGCCCTGCAGGCCGCCGACGAGCCCGAGCCGCAGGGCGCCGGCGCCCTGGAGTCCACCGCCCGTCCGGCCCCCGCCCTGCCGATGCGCCCCGCCGAAGGCTGAGTCCCTCATCCGAGGTCAGGAGCCGGGGCCTCCTGTTACGTGAACACTTTTCATATTCGATGGATTTGTGGCACGCTGCGGGGATGACGTTGCGGGAGCGATACGACCTGGCGACGGCTCAGCTGGAGCCGCCGTTCGCCATCGTCGACCTGGAGGCGTTCCGCGCCAATGCCGCCGACCTGGTGCGCCGGGCGCGAGGAAAGCCGATCCGGGTCGCCAGCAAGTCGGTTCGATGCCGTGCGCTGCTCGAAGAGGTCCTCGCGATGGAGGGCTTCGGCGGCGTCATGGCGTTCACGCTGCCCGAGGCGCTCTGGCTCGCCTCCGAGGGGCTCAGCGACGACATCCTGGTCGGCTACCCCACCGTCGACCGCACCGCGCTGGGCGAGCTCGCCCGCGACGAGCGGGCCGTCGCGACGGTCACGGTCATGGTCGACTCCATCGCCCACCTCGACCTCATCGAGAGCTGCGCCAAGGGCTCGGACCTCGACCGGCCCGTACGTGTCTGCATCGACATCGACGCCGCGTGGCGTACCGCCGGCGGCCGGGTACGCATCGGCGTGCTCCGCTCCCCCGTGCGTACCGCCGACGAGGCCGCCGCGCTCGCCCACGAGATCGGCCGGCGGCCCGGACTGCGGCTGGTCGGGCTGATGGCGTACGAGTCGCAGATCGCCGGAGTCGGCGACAACCCGCCGGGCAAGCCGCTGTTCTCGCGCGCCGTCCGTTTCGTCCAGGCCCAGTCGCGCGTCGAGCTGGCCCGCCGCCGCGCCGCGATCGTCAAGGCGGTCCGTGCCGAGGCCGACCTGGAGTTCGTCAACGGCGGAGGCACCGGCAGCGTGGAGAAGACCGCGGCCGAGGTCGCGGTGACGGAGGTGGCGGCGGGATCGGGCCTGTACCAGTCCGTCCTGTTCGACCACTACACCAACTTCTCCGGCCGCCCGGCCGCCCTGTTCGCCCTCCCCGTCGTACGCCGGCCGGCCCCGGGCGTGGTCACCGTGCTGGGCGGGGGCTACCTCGCCTCCGGGATCGGCGACCGCAGCCGCATGCCGCAGCCGTTCCTGCCGCCCGGCCTGCGGTTCGACCCCAAAGAGGGCGCGGGCGAGGTACAGACGCCGCTGATCGGCAGCGCCGCCGACAAGCTCGAGATCGGCGACCGCGTCTACTTCCGGCACGCCAAGGCCGGCGAACTCTGCGAGCGCTTCGCCCACCTCCACCTGATCGAGGGCGACCGCGTCGCCGGCACCGTCCCCACCTACCGCGGCGAGGCCAAGACCTTCCTCTGACCGGCGGCCTGTACCGAAGAGGCCGGGAACCCCGCCCGATCGGTCAATGCCCGCGGGGCTCCGAGCCGACGGCCGCTGGGCGGCTTGCCATGGCGCGTATGGTCATAGCTCAGTCCGGAATCCGGCCCGGTGGGGAGACACCATGGGTCATGCCGAAAATGGGGTCGCTCCGCCCGGCCGCGCACCCGAGCCACTGCTGCGTGACCCCTGCGCCGAACGCGGTGCGGCCGGTCATCTGCTGCATCCCGGCAACGGCGGCCTCGACGTCTTCCTCGCCGGCACCGTCTTCATGGACATGATCTTCACCGGGCTGCCCGGCCTGCCACCGCCCGGAACCGAGCTGGTCACCGATGGTCTCGGGTCGGCGCCCGGCGGGATCGCCAACATCGCGGTCGCCATGAGCCGGCTCGGGCTCAACGTCGGCCTGGCCGCCGCCTTCGGGGACGACATGTTCGGGTCCTACCTCTGGCGCACCCTGTCCGAGCAAGAGGGCGTGGGCCTGGACCACTCACGCAGGCTGCCCGGCTGGCCCACGCCCGTCACGGTGTCGCTCGCCTATGACTCCGACCGCAGCATGGTGACCTACCACCGGCCCATGCCGGCGCTCCCGGAGGAGTTCATCGGCAGGCCGCCCGCGGCGCGCACCTGCTTCCTCGACCTCGACCGGCCCATCCCGACCTGGGCGGAGTCGATGCGCCGTGACGGCTCGACCGTGGTGGCCGACGTCGGCTGGGACCCCACCGAGACCTGGTCCACCGACGTCCTCGACCGGCTCGGCCTGGTCGACGTCTTCCTCCCCAACTCCATCGAGGCCATGGCGTACACCCGTACGTCCACGCCGGAGCTCGCCCTGGACGCGCTGGCCGAGCGCGTACCCGTCGTCGTGGTCAAGCGCGGCGCCCAGGGTGCCATCGCGGTCGACGCGATCACCGGCGAGCGCGCCGCGGCCCCAGCGCTGCCGATCGAGGCACTCGATCCCACCGGCGCCGGAGACGTCTTCGGCGCCGCCTTCGTCTACGGCACCCTCGCCGACTGGCCCTTGCTGGAGCGGCTCCGCTTCGCCAACCTGTGCGCCGGCCTGTCCGTCCGCCACCACAGCGGGTCCCTCGGCTCGCCCTGCTGGGGTGACATCGCCGCCTTCGGCGAGGCCGGTGAGCTGCCCGAAGAGATCCTCCGCGAGTACGCCTTCATCGTCCCCTACATCCCCGAGGCCGCGCCGGAGTCGGTCGCCCGCGCCGAGCCGACCGTACGCGGAGCCTGGTAAAACCCGCCCGCACCACTGGACCGCTCCGTAACGAACGCGGACACTGCCATGAGGATCTTGAATAGCGCGCGCCCCCATGGCAAAGGAGCCCGTTATGCGGAAACCGATCATGGTCCTCGCCGCGGCGCTGGTCGCCGTGTCCGCCTGTGCCCCCGGTTCGGGCAACGCCAGACCGACGCAAAAACCCCCGAGCGCGGTCAGCACCGACATCGCGAAGGCCGGACCGGTGACACTGACCGTCTGGGACCAGGAGGTCCTCGGCGGCCAGA
Organism: Actinoallomurus bryophytorum; assembly: GCF_006716425.1. NCBI lineage: Bacteria > Bacillati > Actinomycetota > Actinomycetes > Streptosporangiales > Thermomonosporaceae > Actinoallomurus > Actinoallomurus bryophytorum. The sequence goes on along the minus strand of NZ_VFOZ01000001.1, from coordinate 4,549,765 downwards.
ACGAGCAGATGCAAAAGCTCAACGCGGCCTTCCACGCCGAGTACCCGAACGTCACGATCAAGCGCGTCTCGCGGTCGTTCAGCGACCTGGAGAAGACGCTGCGGCTCGCCCTGTCCGGCGACAACCCGCCCGACGTGGTCGAGGCCAACCAGGGTTACGGCATCATGGCCGCGCTGGTCAAGGCCGGTGCGCTCGCCTCCCTCGACGGCTACGACAAGGTGTACGGCTTCCGCAAACGCTTCCCCGCCGGGGTCTCCCAGCTCAACAGCGTCACACCGGACGGCAAGACGATCGGCTCCGGCAGCCTGTACGGCGTCTCGATGACCGGTGAGGCCGTCGGCATCTACTACAACACCGACAAGCTGGCCAAGCTCGGCGTACCGGCACCGGCGTCGTGGGTGCGGTTCGAGCAGGACCTGGCGCTGGCCAAGAGCAAGGGCGAGACCCCGATCTACTTCGCCAACCTGGAGAAGTTCCCGGCGATCCATGAGTTCGGCGTGCTCCTCGGCCAGACGGCCGACAAGGGCGCGCTGCGGAACCTGGTGTTCGGCCGGGGCGGCGCCTGGACCGACGCGCCCGTGGTGGCGGCCGCGAGCGAACTCGCCGGCTGGGCCAAGAACGGCTACTTCCCCAAGACCGCCAACGCCGGCAGGTACAACGACTCACCGGCCGCCTTCGCCAAGGGCGACGGAGTGTTCCTCATCGGCGGCCCGTGGTTCGCCGCGGACCTGGAGAAGAAGATGGGGGCCAAGGTCCGCTTCATGCTGCCGCCGCCGGCGAACGTGGGCCAGGGGCAGCCCTCCACGCTCGGCGGGCCGGGGCTGCCGCTCGCGATCACGTCCAAGTCCCGGCATCCGGACGTCGCCGCGGCGTACCTCGACTTCATGACCACGCCGCAGGCCATGGACGTCGTCACCCAGACGGGCGGGCTGGCCGCGGCCAAGCCGGCGAGCGCCGAGCCCGCCACCCCGGTGGGGCGCGACGTGTTCGGCGCGTACCGGGTCGCCAGCGACGACGACATCCTCGTCCCGTACCTGGACTACTCCACGACGACCTTCCTCGACACCCTCGGCGCCGCGCTGCAGGAGATCATCGCCGGCCGCAAGACGCCGCAGGAGGGCATGCGGGACGCCCAGCGCGACTACGCCGCCTTCCTGGCCAAGAAGTGAGCGTGCGTCACCCGGGCGAACCACGGCGCATCGGCTACCTGTACGTCCTGCCGGCGTTCGTGGTCTACGCGGCGTTCCTGCTCTGGCCGCTGCTGCACGGCGCGTACCTGTCCCTGTTCCGCTGGGACGGCCTCACGGTCGGCACCTGGGCGGGTCTCGGGAACTACCGGCAGGCGATCAGCGACCCGCAGCTGCGCGGGTCCTTCTGGCACGCCGTGGTGCTGCTGTTCTTCTACGCGATCCTGCCCTGCTGCATCGCGTTCGTACTGGTGTCGGCGATGTCGCGCTCACGGCCGCGCGGCATGACGTTCTTCCGTACGGTCCTGTTCCTGCCGCAGGTCGTGGCGATGGTGGCGGTCGCGGTGGCCTGGCAGTGGATCTACTCCGACCACGGCCCGATCAACGGCACGCTGCGGTTCGCCGGCCTGGGAGGCCTCACGCGCGGCTGGCTCGGCGACTTCACGTGGGCGCTGCCGTCCGTCGGGCTCATCGGCACGTGGGTGGAGATCGGGCTGGCCATGGTGCTGTTCCTGGCCGGCGTGCAGAAGATCCCACGGGAGCTGTACGAGGCCGCGCGCGTCGACGGCGCCGGGGCCGTGCGTGAGTTCTTCGCCGTGACACTGCCGGGACTGCGGCGCGAACTCGCCATCGCGCTGACGCTGACCACGGTCGCCGCGCTGCGCAACTTCGACCTGATCTACCTGACGACGGGCGGCGGGCCGGGCAACGCGACCAAGGTGCCCGCGTACGAGGTCTACAACCGCACCTTCAACACCGGAGAGGTGGGGCTGGCCTGCGCGATCGGCATCACGATCGCGATCATCGTCTTCGTGGTCACGGCCGTCATCAACCGCGTCGTCGAGGGCCGCCCATGACCTCCCGTACCGAGCGCCTCACGACGTACGCCGTGCTGGGCCTGTTCGCGGTGATCGCCGTCTTCCCCCTGCTCGCCGTCGCCGAGCAGGCGATCGGCCTGTCGCACCCGACCTTCGGAGCGTTCACCGAGGCATGGCGGCGCGGTCACTTCGCCAGGTATCTGACCAACAGCCTCATCGTCGTCACCGTCGTCGTGGTGGTCGCGTCGGTGCTGTCGATCCTGGCCGGGTACGCCCTGGGCACCATGGAGTTCCGCGGCGCGACCACGCTGTTCTACGTGTTCCTCGCGGGGCTCATGGTGCCCACCGAGGCGATCGTGATCCCGCTCTACTTCGACCTGCGCTCGGTCGGCCTGGACAACACCCTGCCGGGCCTGATGCTGCCGCAGATCGCCCAGTCGGTCTCGTTCGGCGTCTTCTGGATGCGCGCCTACTTCCGGTCGGCGCCACGTTCGCTGGTCGAGGCCTCGCGCATCGACGGGGCGTCGAGCTGGACCACGCTGCGCCGGGTGCTGGTGCCGGTCGGCCGTCCCGCGATCCTCACCATGATCGTGCTGATCGCCATGTGGACCTGGAACGAGTTCCTGCTCGCCCTCGTGATCATCAACGCGAACGAGGACCGCCGTACGGCACCGCTCGGCCTGTCCGTCTTCCAAGGCCAGCACCAGACCGAGTATCCGTTGCTGATGGCCGGCGCGCTGATCGTCGCCACACCGGTCGTCCTGGTCTATGTGTTCCTCCAGAGGCACTTCATCGCCGGGATGCTTTCGGGGGCTATCAAGGAATAAGGGGAAAACGTACGCTCAATCGGTCGAGCCTTGATCGCCTGGAGGAGTTGAGGTCGATGCGCGGCGGACTCGTATCGCCGATGGTGCTCGCCGCCGGCATGGTCCTCTCTCTCCTTCCCGCCGCAGCGCCGCCGTCCTCGGCCCGGCACCCGCAGTCGCCGCAGGCCGGGCCGGGCAGGATCGCGCCGATCAAGAGCGCGTACGACCAGCCGGCGCACGGCCGGCCGGGCTCTCTCCCAGAGACGGCCACCGCGGACGCGGCCGCGCGGCGCACGCACGCGCCGGACGCCCGCGGTCCCCGGCCGACGGGCCTGGACGTCCTGTTCGTCGGCGCCCATCCCGACGACGAGTCGAGCGACCTGTCCACGTTCGGCCAGTGGAACGAGCAGCGTCACATCCGGACCGGCGTGCTGACCATCACCCGCGGCGAGGGCGGCGGCAACGCGGTCGGCACGGAGGAGGGGCCAGCTCTGGGCCTGCTCCGGGAGGCCGAGGAGCGTAAGGCCGTCGCCGCCGCTGGCATCACCGACATCGACTATCTCGACAAGGCGGACTTCTATTACACCGTCAGCGACCAGCTCACCCGCGACGTGTGGGACCACGACTCCACGCTCGCCAAGGTGGTCCGTCTCGTACGGGAGACACGGCCGAAGGTCATCACGACCATGACGCCGTCCCCGATTCCGAGCCAGCACGGCAACCACCAGGAGGCGGGCCGCCTCGCGGTCGAGGCGTACTACCTGGCCGCCGACCCGAAGGCCTTCCCCGAGCAGCTCGGCAAGGAGCACCTGCGCACCTGGCGCGCCGCCCGCCTGCTCCACCAGGAACACCTCGTGAAGAGCGGCACCGGACCGGCGTGCGAGTCGACGTTCACCCCCACGGACGCCAGTGCCGACGTGTACGGCGTCTGGGCCGGACGTGCCTCGCGCCAGGGGAAGACCTGGGCGCAGATCGAGGCCGAGGCGAGCCGCTTCTACGCCAGCCAGGGCTGGGCGAACAACCCGGACGCTCCCGGCGACCCGAACAAGATCGGCTGTGACTACCTCACCCAGGTGGACAGCCGCGTGCCGTTCACGCGCGGGAACCACGACCCGGCCGCGGCGCTCGAGGGCGCGGTCTACCCGGCCGCCGGTGGCCTGCCGCTCGGCACCGAGTTCTACCTGACCACGAGCGGCTTCGACATGGCCGCCGCCGAGCCCTTCACCGTCACGGCGCACGCTCCCGCGGGCCACGTCGGGCTGAGCCTGCCCTCCGGCTGGAAGGCCACCGGTTCCGGCGACGTACGGCACGGCACCGCGAAGTTCACGGTCACCCCGGCCGCGACCGCCGGCCGGGCACGCATCGGCGCGACCGTGACCACCCGGCACGGCAGCGGGACGACCGGCCGCGCCGTCGAGGTGGAGAACCCCGTCACCGGCGTGCAGCAGCCACTGCCGCGGGTGTCCGACTTCGACGCGTGGGCCCGTTCGGAGGGGGTCCAGCAGCTCTCCGGCCGGGTCAAGCGGGTGCTCACCCTCGCGTCCGGCGGCTCACGTACGGTGCGGGTGGATCTCACCGACACCACGGACCAGGCCCACCAGGGCACCGTGTCGCTGAACCTGCCGAAGGGGTTCACCGCCGACGCCGCGAGCAAGCCGTACGACCTGGCCGCCGGGCAGACCGGCTCGGTGACCTTCACCGTGCGCGACACCGACACGTCGCTGCCGACCTCCAACCAGGGCGGCACCGCCGGCGACTACGACTACACGATCAGCACGACGACGCAGGGTGCGGCCACGGACGTCTCGAACGCCGCGCTGGAGCTCGTACCGCGGACCGCGATCCCGCAGGCCGTCAGGGCCCCGGCCGTGGACGGCCTCGACTCCTCCGGTGAGTACCCCGGACCGCCGCTGGACCTGTCGCGGCTGTGGGAGGGCACGCCGTGCGCGTCGGCCGCCGACTGTTCGGCCACCGGCAAGGTGACCTGGTACGACGACGCCCTCTACGTGCTCGTCCAGGTCACGGACGGCAAGCAGGGAAGCGCGCTGGACCCGGCCGACTGCAAGCGGCACTGGCGCACGGACTCGGTGGAGATCGGGCTCGACCCGCGCGGTGACGCCGAGAACACCTCGACGACGTTCAAGACCGGCATCCTCCCGTTCACCGCGGGCGGCGGCCCGTGCTTCGAACGCGACGCCGACAACCACCAGGGCCCGGGTGCGGAGACGGCGCCGGGCATGGAGGTCGCCTCGTCGGTGCCGTCGCCGTACGCGGGCTACACGGTCGAGACGAAGATCCCGCTCGCCGACCTGCCCGCCGCCGTGGACCCGTCACGGCTCGCGATGGACATCTTCGTCTACGACTCCGACACCACCGACAGGACCGGCCAGACCCGCATCGGCTGGTCGACCTGGGGCGGCGTACAGGGCGACCCGTACCGCTGGGGCCTGGCCACCCTGCCCGGCTACACCCCGCCGCCCGGCCGGCCCACCACCGCGCCTCCACCGGTGATGCCGAAGACCGCCGCGCTGTCGGTGAACTCCCCGCAGTCGATCATCCAGGCCGCGGCGACACACGTCCCGCTCGCCGCCGGACCGGCGGCGCCCGCGTCCGACACCGTACGGATCGCCGGCCGGCCGACGGTCAAGGACGGGTCGGTGACCTTCCGGCTCCGTGCCACCGGCCCCGGGGTCGCGTACGCCTATGTCTGGGACGGGGAGATCCTCGGCCGGCGGACCGTCGACCTCGGCGCCGGGACGCACACCGTCACCGTCCCCGGTACGAGCGGCACTCTGGCCGTGGCGTTCGCCGCCGGGAAGGGCGGCACCACGAGCATCGCCGCCGGTCTCGGCTGAGGGCTGGGGCACCGGTGTCGATAGGCCCGGGTTGGTTCAGGACTGTTCGAGGACGAAGATGGCGCGCGTGTCCGGTGTCAGGGCACGGAACACGTGTGGAAGGTCCCCGGGGTAGCTGACGTAGTCGCCCGGCCCCAGGGCGATCGGGCCGTCAGGTGGCCCGGCCTCCGCGCGGCCGTCCGTGACGATCACGTGTTCGAGGGTGCCGGGCAAGTGGGGTTCGGAGAGGCGCGCGCGGCCAGGGCGGGCGGTGATGCGGTAAATGTCGGCGCGGGTGCGGGGGGCGCATGCCGCGAGCAGTGTCGCCGTGTAGTCGGCGTCCTCGGCGCGGGTGGTGAAGCCCTCTCCGGCGCGCACGATGCGGACGGTCGGGGTCGGCGGGGCGACCAGATGGCTGAACGGCACGCCGAGCGCGACGCTGAGCGCCCACACGGTTTCGACGCCAGGGTTTCCCGAACCGGCCTCTAGCTGGGACAGTGTCGCCTTGCTCAGGCCGGCCTGGCGTGCGAGCTCGCTCAGCGAAACGCCGATGCGCATCCGCTCACGTCGTACCGCGTGGGCGATGGCTTCCACCGGTGACGTCATGCGCGAATCCCCCCTCTTGCGAGTCGGCCGGCCCACTGATTGTTCGGTAAACTGAACATTCAGACGAAATAATAAACAGATGGAGTCTTGTGAGCGACCTTAACGGGGCGCACGCCCTGGTACGAACCCTGGTGGCCAGCGGCGTCGAGGTCTGCTTCGGCAACCCGGGTACGTCCGAGATGCACTTCGTCGCGGCCCTCGACACGCTCCCGGCGATGCGCGGCGTTCTCTGCCTGCACGAGGGGGTCGCCACCGGCGCCGCCGACGGGTACGGACGGATGGCCGGCCGCCCGGCCGCAGCCCTCCTGCACCTCGGCCCAGGCCTGGCGAACGGCATCGCCAACCTGCACAACGCCCGACGCGCGCACTCCCCGGTCCTCGCCATCGTCGGTGATCATGCCACCGATCACCAGCAGCTCGACTCTCCTCTGCAGTCCGACATCGACGCGCTCGCCCGGTCGGTCTCCTCCTGGGTACGCCGTTCCGGCTCGGCCGACGACCTCGGCCCTGACGCCGCCGCGGCCGTCGCGGCGACGATGGGCGTCTCCCGCGATGCCCCGGACCTGGATGCCGGGGACCTGGACGCCCCGGACCGCACGGGAACCTCCGGCTCGGTAGCGACGCTGATCGTGCCCGCGGACGCCTCCTGGTCGCCGGGAGCCCGGCCGGCGGACCCGGTGCCGGCCCCCGTACCCGCGGCCATCGGGGCCGACGCCTTCCGAACCGTGGCCGCGGTGTTGCGCTCGGGCGAGCCCGCGGCGCTCGTCCTGGACGGCGCGGCGCTGAGCGAGGCCGGCCTGCGTGCCGCCGACCGCATCGCCCGCGCCACCGGGACGCGCCTGTTCTGCCCGACCTGGCCCGCCCGCTGGCGCCGGGGAGCCGGCATCCCGGCGGTCGAGCCATTCGCCTACCGCGGCGAGGACGTCGTTGGTCAACTACGCGACGTGCGGCATCTGATCTTGGCCGGGGCCCGCCCCCCGGTGACGTCGTTCGGCTATCCAGGCCGGTCCGGGGCGTTGACCCCACCCGGCGCCCGCGTGCACCGGATGGGCGCCGACATCATCGCGACGCTGACCAGGCTGGCCGCGATCGTCGCCCCGGACATCGCGCCGGTGCCCGCGACGCTCGCCCGGCCGGCGATGCCCACCGGCCCGCTGACGAACCGGACCTGGGCCGAGGTGGTCGGCGCGCTGCTACCGGAGAACGCGATCGTGTGCGACGAGTCGATCACCGCAGGCATGGGCACGCTGCCCGCCGCGACCGCCGGCGCGCCCGCCCACGACCTGCTCGGCCTCACCGGGCTGGCGATCGGCCAGGGCCTGCCGCTCGCAGTCGGCGCCGCCATCGCGCGCCCGGAGCGGCCAGTGATCTGTCTGGAGGCCGACGGCAGCGCCATGTACACGCTGCCGGCACTGTGGACCCAGGCCCGCGAGCACCTCGATATCACCACGATCATCCTCAACAACCGGTCATACGCGATCCTGCGCGCGGAACTCGAACGGGTCGGTGCCGCGACGACCGGCGGCGCGTCCGCACGCATGCTCGACCTGTCGAACCCGAACCTGGACTTCGTCGCCCTCGCCACGGGAATGGGCGTTCCCGCCACCAAGGCCACGACCGCGGAGGAACTCAGCACGCACCTCGCCGCGGCCTTGGCCACACCGGGGCCACATCTGATCGAGGCCGTGCTCGGATAACGTCCACGGCCTTCTTCGCCGCCTTCGGTCCGGCTCGGTGACATCACCGTCTCGACCGGCACGGCGTCCCTCACCTTGTGACCTACGAAACCCGACCTGTCCTTGCCGACGCCACGGCAGGAACCCGTGGCATCGATGTCACGTGCGGCGTCTGCGCAGAAGGAGCCGTACGGCGACACCGGTGACGAGCAGGCCGGCGCTGATCAGCACCGGGCCGGTGAGCGGGCTCATCCGCTCCGCGGATTCGCGGCGGACCATCGCCCGGATGTCCGAGGCGACGTGGCCGGCCTCTTCCCTGGCCTTGGCCGTCCCACGCTGCGCGACGCGCTTGGGGCTCAAGCGCTCGGCAAGCAGGTCGATGCTGCGCGCGAGTTCTTCGCGCGTGCGCTCGATCTCGCGCTCTATCGCCGCGGGGTCGCGGGTCTTGTCGGCCATCACGTGTCGAACCTCCTGCGGCTCACGGGCGAACGCATTCGATCAGTGTGTCAGGAACAATCCCGCGACACCGCTTCCTGACCACTCTGTACCCGATCCCATTGCGGAGGGATCCTGACGAGTAGGGTTGGCCTAGCCTCGACGGAAAGGTGGTCCCGTGACGGAACAGCGGCTCGAACCCGGGGATGCGGCCCCGGAGTTCACCCTCCCCGACGCGGACGGCAAGCCCGTCTCGTTGTCGTCCTACCGCGGACGGCGCGTGGTCGTGTACTTCTATCCCGCCGCGATGACTCCGGGCTGCACCAAAGAGGCGGTCGGCTTCCAGGACCAGCTCAAGGCTCTCGACGCGGCCGACGTCGCCGTGCTGGGCATCTCCCCCGACGAGCCCTCGAAGCTGGCGAAGTTCCGCGAGCGCGACAGCCTGGCCTTCCCCCTGCTCTCCGACGCCGACACGAAGGTCCTTCATGCCTACGGCGCGTACGGCGAGAAGAAGCTGTACGGCAAGACCATCGTGGGTGTGATCCGTTCGACGTTCATCGTGGACGCCGACGGTAAGGTCGAAAAGGCCTTCTACAACGTGAAGGCGACGGGCCACGTCGAACGCGTCCTGCGGGAGCTCGGCATCTGATTCGCCCGTACGAGGGGCCGTAGTCCAATCAGGCAGGAGACACGCGACTTAGGATCGCGCCAGTGTGGGTTCGAATCCCACCGGCCCCACTGTGCCTGCCCGGGGGGCGACCCCCGGAGTCCCCCGACGCGGGAGCCCGCCCCCCGAGGTCGGGGGACGGACGCATCCGGCCAGGCACCGAGGAAGGTGCGTCATGCGCGGTCCGGCTCTTTCGGCAGTTCGACGCGGACGCCACCGCCCTTTTCCCTCCGAGCGGGAACTGGTGATGGATGCGCGCCGCAATCTCGCCTATTGGCTCTTCCTCGCGGACGATTCGGCCGCCGGCCTCCCGTACCTCGAGTCTGTCGTCTCCGATCACGAACAGCTGCTCGGAGCCGGCGACCATCGCACCCTCGCCGCCCGCACCGCTCTTGCCCACGCGTTGGGACGGAGCGGACAGGTCGGCGAGGCACTCCTCCTCACCCAGCAGGTGTCGGCGGCCTGTGCCGATCACCTCCCGAACACGCATGAGATCGCGCTCAACAGCCGGTTCGAGACGGCCATGTGGTCCGCGGTGGCGGGCATGCTCGAGAACGCGTCCGCCGAGTTCGAAGCCCTTCGCGATGACGCGGTTCACGCGTACGGCCCCGGCCACCTGCTTGTGCGAGCCTGCGACCGGCAACTCCGGACGGCCGGTACGGCCACCACCTCCTGGCCCCGGCCGGTCCGTTGGTGAACCGGATGTGGCGCGCTCGCGTGATGTCGCCTTCGCCGGCGGGGCATCAGGCCCTCTGGTGCAGGCATCATCGACGGTATGGCAGCGATAGAGGTGGTCCTCGGCGACATCACCCGCGAACAGACCGATGCCGTCGTCACCGCGGCGAACGAGTCGCTGATGGGTGGTGGCGGGGTGGACGGCGCGATCCATCGCGCGGCCGGTCCGCGGCTGGCCGAAGCGGGAGCGGCGATCGGCCCCTGCCCTCCGGGTGACGCTCGGGCGACACCGGCGTTCGACCTCGGTCCCCCGGTCCGGCATGTGATCCACACCGTCGGCCCCCGCTGGGAGGGCGGCGCACACGGCGAGGCCGATGTCCTGGCCTCCTGCTATCGCCGCTGCCTCCGGCTCGCCGACGAGCTGGGCGTGCGCAGCATCGCGTTTCCCGCCATCGCGACCGGCGTGCATGGGTTCCCGGCCGAGGAGGCGGCTCGGGTCGCGGTTTCGGCCATCGCGTCCGCATCGACCTCCGTACGGCAGGTCAGGCTCATCGCCTTTGACGAGACGACCCGTGACCTGCTGGCGGCCGAGCTCGCTCGATCCACGTCACGTGCCGCCGACTCCACGCTGCTGGCACAGCTGGACACCACGGCCGAGGGGGCCGATGCCTGGGGCCGGCTGGTGGCCGTCGCCGGCGAGTTCGCCGCCCTGCCGCAGGCCGATGGCGACTTTCACTGGACGCCGACGACAGAACGGCCGGACGGCGTCATCACCGTCGGCTATCCGGTCTACGGCGAACGGGTCCAGCGCGCCCGCCGCGCGCTCGTCGACGTGGGCGCGGTCACCCCGGCCTACCCCTGGATGGATCAATATCCCCTAACCGTGCCCGACGATGGCGTGCTGCCTCCGGCCGATGCCATCCGCATCGCCACCGCGACGGTACGCGGCGAGCGTTTCTGCGACGGGACGATCGGCCAGGCGCTGGAGCAGGGCACATTGCAGGCCGTCCTCACCTCGCTGTCCACCTGGTACCGCACCCGGGCAACCGGTGGGTGAGTCCGCGACGCGGGGCACTCCCGCCCGGCTACGTCCCGGGCTCCGGGGTCTGGAGGCCATCCCAGGACCAGTGAGGGACGGGCAGGCCACTCGCGACGCGGGATCCGCGAGGTGAGTAGGACATCACCTCGTCCACGGCCCATTCCATGTACGCCCGCAGGGCGGCCCTGAGGTCGGCGTCGCCCGGCATGCCCGCGTCATCGATCGCCTGGACGAAGCAGGTGACGAAGCGTTGCCCCAGGTCGGTCTCCGCCCCTTGGGCGGCGTGGATCCCGAGCATCGCCGAATGGCCGCCGCACGAACGGGAGTACAGGTCAGGACCACCGAACACCTCGGCCCAGTAGCTCGCCAGCCTCTGCACATGCTGGGGATGACCCGGGTGGGAGAACGGATGGCTCAGCACCGGATCCCGCAAGCAGCGTTCGTGGTGGGCGGTCGCGAGGGCGAGGAACGCGGGCGTTCCGCCCGCGAACGCGAAGATCGATGGTCGCGCCATCGTCTGAGAGTACGCCCGGCTCAGCCGGCGCCGGACGGGCGGCTCCGCGGGTGCCCGAGCCGCAGCACGATCACCAGGGCGGCCGCCGACAGGGCCGCGACCACGCACGTGAAGGCGACGGCGGCGTTGCGCAACCCCAGCGGTGTGACGGCGAGGCCGACCAGGATGACGGGCAGCGAGACTCCCACGTACGCCACGACGAAGAGGCTGGCGACCGTCTGAGTGCGTTCGGAGGCGGGGCTCGCCGCGGTGATCGCCGCGACGCTCGCGCGGAAGCTGAGGCTCTGGCCGACCCCGACGGTGACCGTGCCGAGGACGAGAAGGGCCAGCGAGCCCTCCAGGAGCGCGGCGGCGATGGCGGCCAGACCGGCGATCAGGATCACGCAGCCGATCGGCAGCGCGAGGCGTACCGGCACCCGGGCCAGGCCGATCTGGGCGAAGGCCGATGAGGCGAACATGGCGAAGACGACCATGCCGGCCAGTGCACGGCCCGGGAGGTGAAGGACGGTCGCCAGGATGCCCGGCTCAATCGCCGCCACCAGGCCGAAGACGGCGAACGAGGCGAAGACCGCGATGGCCGCGGGTACGAACGCGGCACGCGCGGACACAGCGACCCCGGGCCGCTGAGGGCGCGGCAAGGCGGTACGCCGGCTGGACACCGTCTCCGGTGCGAGCATCACGGCGAACATCGCCACCGCCACGAGCACCAGGTCCACGACGAAGGGCAGCTCCAGCGGCCGGGACGCGTACTGGGCGAGCAGTCCGGCCAGCAGCGGCCCGCAGCTCAGCCCGAACATGTTGACCGCCGCCGCCAGCAACGCCGCGCCGGCGCAGCGCCGCGGCGGAAGGAGTTCGACCAGGGTCACCGTCGCGGTCGCCGCGACCAGTCCGGCGGAGAGCCCCGACAGCAACCGGGCGGCCAGGAGTACGGGAAGGCCCCCCACGAACAGGAAGCCCGCCGCGCTGAGCCCCGAGAGCGTCAGGCCGGCCAGCAGCATCGGGCGGCGGCCCAGCAGGTCCGAGGCGCGGCCGAAGAGCAGGAGCGCGGCGATCACGCCGGCCGCGTACACCGCGAAGATGACCGTCGTCAGCATGTCGCCGAAGCCCAGACGCTGCTGGTAGAGCGGGTACAGCGGCGTGGGCAGGGTGGTGCCGAGCATGACGACGCAGAAGGCGAACGCCACGCAGGTCACCCCGATCGCCGACCGTACGTTCCATGGGAGCGCCGGTCGCCACGCCGTCACCGAAGACCCTCCCCCCGAGGCGCCGCACGCGGCGAGTGCGGCCTGGGGCCCCCGCCCCGGCCCCACGTTACCGTCCGCCCCGGCGGTGACCTCGGGGTAGTCTCACGCGCGTCAGGGGAAGGAGGCCCGGCCGTGAGTCACATCCGCAACAGACGGCGCGAGGTCGCGCTGTGAGCGCCGAGCCCCTGGAAGACCTGCTGCGCCGCCTGACGCCACAGGTGCTCGGCGCGCTCATGCGCCGGTACGGTGCCCTCGACGCCTGTGAGGACGCCGTGCAGGAGGCGCTGCTCGCCGCCGCCACCCAGTGGCCCGAAGAGGGCGTCCCGGACAATCCGCACGGCTGGCTCGTCACCGTCGCCACCCGGAGGCTGGTCGACTGGATCCGCAGCGACAGCGCCCGGCGCCGCCGCGAGGACACCGACCTGCTGGCCACGCCGCCGTCCCTGCGAGTCGCGCCCCCGGCCGACCAGCCGGGCAGCGGCGATGACTCCCTCACGCTGCTGTTCCTGTGCTGCCATCCGGCGCTCTCGCCACCCTCACAGATCGCGCTGACCCTGCGGGCGGTGGGCGGGCTGACCACGGCCGAGATCGCCCGTGGGTTCCTCGTACCCGAGGCGACCATGGCGCAGCGCATCAGCCGCGCCAAACAGAGCATCCGCAAGGCCGGCGCGACGTTCACGATGCCGCCGCCCGGCGAGCGCGCGGAGCGCCTGCGCGCGGTGCTGCACGCGCTGTACCTCATGCTCAACGAGGGGCACACCACCACCGCCGGGCCCTGGCTCCAGCGCCACGACCTGACCCGTGACGCTTTGCGGCTGACCCGCCTGCTGCGGCGGCTCCTGCCCGAGGACGGCGAGGTGGCCGGGCTGCTGGCGCTCATCCTGCTCACGGAGGCGCGCCGCGACGCGCGTACCCGCCCGGACGGCTCCCTGGTCCCGCTGGCGGAACAGGACCGCGGCCGCTGGAAGCAGGAACTCATCGCCGAGGGCGTCGCCATCGTCACCGAAACGCTGCCGGAAGGCGGCACTCTCGGCCCGTACCAGATCCAGGCGGCGATCGCCGCGATCCACGATGAGGCCGCGAGCGCCGAGGACACCGACTGGCCGCAGATCCTCGCGCTCTACCGGGTTCTGGAGACCCTCGCGCCGGGCCCGATGGTCACGCTCAACCGGGTCGTCGCGCTCGCCATGGTGCACGGCCCGAAGGCCGGGCTCGAGGCCCTCGACCCGCTCGAGACCGACGAACGCATGGCACGCCACCACCGGCTCCACGCCGTACGCGCCCACCTGCTCGAGATGGCCGACCGGCCGGACGACGCACGTGAGAGCTACCGCACCGCCGCGCGGTACGCGACGAGCACCCCCGAGAAGCGTTACCTCGAGGGCCGTGCCGGTGACCTCGCCGATCGTTCCGATGGAAATGTCCGACCCGGCGCCTAGTGTTGCAGTCGGTGCGTGGCCGCGCCGGGGAGCATGGTCGCCATCTTGACCAATCGGCGAGGGGACCGGCCCGTGACCACGACCGACACGGACACCAGGTCGCGCCGTGCCGCGCTCGGCGGCTTTCTGAAGGCCCGCCGGGGGCGGCTGTCGCCCGAGGACGTCGGCCTTCCTCCGGGGCCGCGCCGCCGCACTCCCGGGCTGCGCCGCGAGGAGGTGGCGCTGCTGGCCGGCGTCGGGATCACCTGGTACACCTGGCTCGAGCAGGGACGCCCGATCAACGCGAGCGGCCAGGTGCTCGACGCCGTCGCCCGTACGCTGCGGCTCGACCGCGCCGAGCGCGAGCACCTCTACCGGCTCGCCGAGGCGACTCCGGTCCGCACCTGGGCCGACTCCACCGCCGTGCCCGAGGTGCTGCGTGACATCCTGCACGGTCTGGACCCGCTGCCCGTCGCGCTGGTCAACAGCCGCTTCGACGTCATCGAGTCCAACGAGGGGCACCTGGCCCTGTTCGCCGAGTGGCACAGCCTGCCCTGCGTGCACAAAAACCTCCTGTGGTGCTGCGTCACCGAGCCGCGTGCGCGCGAGCGTTTTCTCAACTACGACCAGGAGGTCTCCCATCTCGTCGCGCGGCTCCGCTCGGGGTACGGCCGGCATGTGGGCGATCCGTCGTGGGAGGAGGACATCCGCCGCCTGCTCGAGCTCAGCCCGGAGTTCGCCGAGCTCTGGGCCCGGCACGAGGTGGCGGAGCCGACGGACCGTACGCTCCGGTTCCGGCATCCCGTCGCCGGGGAGCTGACCTTCACCGCGACCGAGCTGACCAGCCCGGTCGCTGCCGGGCTGCGCTTCCGGATCTACACGCCGCAGGATGAGCCGACCCGTGAGCGGCTTCCGCTCACCCGACCGGCTCCGTAGCGAACGCCTCGTCTTCGCGCATCGGGCCTCCTCGTCCGGAAATTTTGGGAGTAGACTCCTATTTACGAGTTAACTTCTAAACGGAAGTTGAGTTCATGCCGCTCCTCGGTGCCCGCCGATGGTGGGCGGTCGGCGCGCTGGTGCTCGCGGTGCTGGCCGTCGGCTTCGACGTGACGATCCTCAGCCTCGCGCTGCCGGCCCTGGCCACCGGCCTGCACGCCTCCACCTCCGAGCTCCAGTGGTTCGTCGCCGCCTACACGCTGGTGTTCGCCGCCGCGATGATCCCGGGCGGCATGCTCGGCGACCGGTTCGGCCGCAAGAAAATGCTGCTCATCGCCCTGGTCGTCTTCGGCGCCAGTTCCCTCGCCGCCGCGTACGCTCCGTCGGCGGGTGCGTTCGTCGCCGCGCGTGCGGTGCTCGGGCTCGGCGGTGCCGTGATCCTGCCGATGGTGCTCGGGGTGGTTCCCACGCTGTTCGCGGCGGAGGAGCGGCGGCGGGCCATCGCGACCGTGATGGCCGCCACGATGCTCGGGTACCCGGTCGGGCCCATCCTCGGCGGTTGGCTGCTCGGCCACTTCTGGTGGGGTTCGGTCTTCCTCATCAACGTGCCCGTGGTGGTCCTCGCCCTGGCCGCGACCGTCGCGTGGCTGCCGGAGTCGCGCGACGCGCACCCGCGCCGGATCGACGTACCCGGCATCGCGACCTCCAGCGCCGGCCTCGCCGCCCTCACCTACGGCGTGATCCAGGCAGGCCAGTACGGCTGGGGAGACCCGACCGCCGCAGGCCCGCTCCTGGGCGGCGCGGCGGCGGTCGCCTGCTTCGGGGTCTGGGAGCGTCACGCCCGTGAGCCGCTGGTCGACCCCACGCTGTTCCGCTCGGCGCCGTTCACCGTGGGCACGCTGCTGAGCACGGCGGTGAGCTTCGCGATGTTCGGCGTGCTCTTCGCGGTGCCGCAGTACTTCCAGGCGATCCTCGGCGCCGACGCGATGGGCGGCGGCGTGCGGCTGCTTCCGATGATCGGCGGAATGCTGGCCGGCGCCGTGGTCGCCGACCGGGTCGCGGTACGTGCGGGCGCGCGTGGCGCGGCCTGTCTCGGGTTCGCGCTCATGGCGGCCGGCATGTTCGCCGGCGCCACGACCTCGGCGGGCAGCGGATACGGGCTCGCCGCCGCGTGGATCACGGTCGCGGGACTCGGGCTGGGATTCGTGATGCCGGTCGCGATGGACGCGGCCATCGGCACGCTGGGCGAGGAGTCCAGTGGTGTCGGGTCCGCGCTCATCCAGGCCGTGCGCATGGTCGGCGGCAGCTTCGGGGCGGCGATCCTCGGTTCGGTCCTCAACGCCGGCTACCGCGGGCACGTCGACCTCGGCGGACTGCCGCCCGCCGCGGCGCACGCCGTACGCGAGGGCGTCTACGGCGGACTCGCCGTCGCGCATGACGCGGGATCGGCGGCGCTGGCCGGCTCCGTGCGCGCCGCGTACGTACACGGCATGGACGCGCTGCTCGTCGTGTGCGCCGGGCTCGGGGTGCTCGGCGCACTGCTCGCCCTCCTCCTGCCGGCTCGGCCCGAGGTTGGGACCATTGGGTCCGAGCGGCCAGAATCAGAGCATGAGGCAGCTGTCTGAGGACGACCGGCCCGGACTCCGGGAGCGGAAGAAGGCCAGGACCAGGGCCTCCATCCAGGAGCACGCGGTGCGCCTGTTCCGTGCCCAGGGCTATGACGACACCACGGTCGAGCAGATCGCCGAGGCGGCCGAGGTCTCCCCCAGCACGGTCTTCCGCTACTTCCCGACCAAGGAGGACCTGGTCACCTCCGATGAGTACGACCCGATGCTGATCGCCGCCTTCCGCGCGCAGCCATCCGGGCTGGGGCCGGTCCCGGTGCTGCGGGGCGCCCTGCGCGAGATCTTCGCCGGTATGTCCGCCGCCGAGCTCGCCCTGCAGCGCGAACGCATCCTGCTCACCCTGTCCGTGCCCGCACTCTGGGGCGCCAACCTGGCCAACCTCATCGAGACGCTGCGGATGCTGACCGAGCTGGTGGCCACGCGTCAGGGCCGCCCCAGGGACGACATCGCGGTCCGCACGTTCAGCGGCGCGGTGTTCGGCGTCATGGTGGAGGTGATGTTCCGCTGGGCCCAGGAGCCGGACATGGACATCCCGGCCGAACTCGACCGCTCGCTCGCCCAGCTCGAGACCGGCCTGCCGCTGCGCGAGGACTGACCTCGACCTTGTCTTCCTCGTCTGACCGTTCCCTCAGAAGCCGCCGGTCCCGTTGGGTGTGCCCAGTCCGGTGGGGCCGTCGTAACCGGTCCCGGCCGTGCACAGGTACGTGCCGCCGCAGCTGCCGTTCGAGCCGGACGTGACGTCGAAGAGCGAGGACGTGTGGGCGTACGGGTAGGAGCCGTACGTCGTGCTGCCGGTGTTGCCCGCCAGCGCGTACACGCTCGCGACGATCGGCGAGGACGCGCTCGTGCCGCCGACGGCGGCCCAGCCGTCCAGGCCCTGGACGAGGCCGAGTGAGATCAGCAGGTCACAGAACGAGCTGGTCCCGCAGTTGTTGTAGGTGTCGTACACGGCGACACCGGTGGCCGGATCGGCGACCGCCGAGACGTCCGCGACCGTCCGCTTGGCGCAGCCGGTGTCGTGCTGCCACGACGGCTTCGGCTCGTACGCCGAGCAGCCCGAGCCCGCCCCTGACCAGGCGGTCTCGGTCCAGCCGCGGGTGTTGGACGCCTTCTTCAGCGTCGTACCGCCCACCGCCGTGACGTACTGGGAGGAGGCCGGCCAGCTGACGCCGTAGCCGGAGTCGCCGGAGCTGGCCGTCACCTCGACACCGGCGTGGTCGAAGTGAGCGTCCGCGGCGAGGATGGTCGAGTCCTCCGCGCCTCCGTAGCTGTTCGAGATCGCCACGACGCCGCTCGTGGCGGCGGCGGTGTCCACGGCCGTGCCGAGCGGCTCGGTGTCGGGGGTGTTCGCCTCGACGAGCAGGATGTGGCAGTCAGGGCAGATCGCCGAGACCATGTCCAGGTCGAGACTGATCTCCTCGGCCCAGCCGTAGTCCGGCGCGGGAAGCGGCGACGCCTGGCCGTTCTGGTTGACCTTCTTGAAACAGCCGTTCGCGGTCGTACACGGCGGCAACCCGAACTGGGAGCGGTAGACGGCCAGGTCGGACTCTGCCCTGGGGTTGTCCTGCGCGTCGACGATCGCGACCGTACGGCCGTCGCCGTGCAGGCCGGACAGCTTGTACGCCGACTGGAGGTCGGCCGGCAGCAGGCCGGTGGGGCTGGTGACGGTGAGCGGGGCGATCTTTCCGTTGCTCGCGCGGTGCGCGCGGATCCGGCCGAAGCAGTGCAACCGCCCCGCGCTCGTCGCCGAGGCGCACCCGAACCCGACGCTGAGCGGTGCCGCACCGACCGCGGCGCCGGCGGAGGGGGCGGACGCCAGGGAGAAGACCATTGTGAGGAGAGCGGCAAGGACGATCGCGGATCTTTGGCGGGGGTTCAATCCGGCCTCCTGGGGCGAACTGGATCTTTATCCCGAACGCGGCGAACACGCGTCGTCGCGGCACGGTCACATCGCCATAAATCACCCTGACAACACACGCAACGCGAAACTAACTCATACAGCCAGGCGGTCAACCATCTGGCCGGAACCGGTAACAGAGCCCCCCGAACACAGCGGGCGGGCGGCGGTGGTCAGCGGGAGCCGCGGGTGAACAGGCCGGTGAGGCGCTCGGCGAGGAGGAACGGGTCCTCGCCGCCCAGGCGGGCCAGCCGACGCATGACAGCCGGGGAGATCCGCGACATCGCGTACGCGCCCCAGGCCCCGGCGGTCACCGGCACCAGCGGGCGGTCGCGTTCGATGGCGTGGATGATGGCCTTCGCCGCGGCCTCCGGGCCGGGGGCCAGGCGGGCCGCGAGGCGTTCGGTCAGCTCACGGCGTTTCGTCTCCTCCGCCGCGTCCGCTCCCGCGTAACGCGTCGCGCGGTAGATGCCGGTGGCGATGAAGCCCGGGCAGACGACGCTCACGCCGACGCCCGTACCGGAGAGCTCCGCGCGCAGGCTCTCGCTGAGCATGAGCACGCCGGCCTTGGTGGCCCCGTACGCCGGCAGCATCCGGCTGGGCGTGTACGCCGCGGCCGAGGCGACGTTGACGATGTGCCCGCGTCCGCGGCCGGCCATCTGCGGGCCGAAGAACAGGCATCCGTGCACGACGCCCATGAGGTTGACGTCGACGATCTGCCGCCAGTCCGCGATCGAGTGGTCGAAGAACGATCCGCCGACGGCGATGCCGGCGTTGTTGACCAGGATGGCCGGCGCTCCGTGCTCGTCGCGCACCCAGGCCGCGAAGTGTTCCATCGCGGCGGCGTCGCCCACGTCGACGGCGTACGGTATGCCCGCCTCGCCGGCCCGCTCCGCGTCGAGGTCGGCGCAGATCACGGTCAGGCCGCGCGCGCCCAGGGCCAGCGCGGTCGCCCGCCCGATCCCGCTCGCCGCTCCGGTAACGACCGCCACGACTGTCACGCCCTCGATCGTACCGAGAAAGCGATATTCCCTATTTAACCGGTTGACTTTGTTGGATTTGTTGCGGAACATGAGCGCGTGAGTACAGGTCAGTTCCTCGTGATGCGCCTGCACGTCGACCTCCGACGGCAGGCCAGCGCACTCTGTGCGCCGACCGCCTGAGTCCCCCGCAGCCAAAGCCATCGGCTCCTCCGGAGCGACCGGCCACCTCGCACATCGAAACTCACGCTCAAAGGGTCCTTTCTCCATGTCCTCACCTGCCCTCGATCTGGGGCCGGCCCGGCGGACCGCTCGCCCGAGCCGGATCCGCGTTCCCCGAACGGCCGGCTTGCTCCGGCTCATCAGCCCGCTCGTCCTTCTCCTCCTCTGGCAGGCCGCCAGCTCCACCGGACTGCTGCCCGAACGGCTCATCGCCGCGCCGGTGAAGATCGCTCGTACGGCGGTAGACCTGACCAGAGCCGGGACGCTCCCGGACGCGATCGCCGTCTCACTGCAGCGCGTCGTCGAGGGTTTCGCGATCGGTGCCGTGGCGGCGATCGTCCTCGCGCTCGCCGCCGGGCTCAGCCGACTCGGTGAGAACGCCATCGACCCGCCCATGCAGATGCTGCGCGCGCTCCCGTTCTACGGGCTGATCCCGCTGTTCATCCTCTGGTTCGGGATCGGCGAGACGCCCAAGGTGGCCCTGGTCGCCCTCGGGGTCGCGTTCCCGCTCTACCTCAACACGTTCGCCGGTATCCGGGGCGTGGACGGCAGGCTCGTCGAGGCCGGCCGGACGCTGCGGCTCGGCCCTACCGCGCTCATCCGGCACGTGATCCTGCCGGGCGCGCTCCCCCAGACACTGGTCGGGCTGCGGCAGAGCCTCGGGGTCGCCTGGCTCGCGCTCATCGTCGCCGAGCAGGTCAACGCCGACTCCGGACTCGGCTGGATGATCAACGACGCCCGTGAGTTCATGCGCACCGACGTGATCGTGGTCGGCCTGATCGTCTACAGCGCGCTCGGGCTGCTCACCGACGCCCTCGTACGTCTCATCGAGAGAAGGGCACTGGCATGGCGACGAGCCTTCCAACCCGCGTGACCGCGCCGGTGGCCGGTGTCGCCACCACGGTCGCGAGCACGCGTGGCCTGAGCCGCGCCTTCGACGGCCGGAGCATCCTCGACGGTCTCGACCTCGACATCGAGCGGGGAGAGTTCGTGGCGCTGCTCGGCCGCAGCGGCTCGGGCAAGTCCACTCTGCTGCGCGCGCTCGCCGGCCTCGACCGGGGCACCACCGGGGACCTGACCGTACGCGGCACGGTCTCGGTGGCCTTCCAGGAGCCGCGCCTGCTGCCCTGGAAACGCGTGATCGACAACATCGCCCTGGGGCTGGACGGCAGGGCCTCGAAGGACAAGGCGCGCGCCGCACTGGAGGAGGTCGGCCTCACCCCGCTCGCCGGAGCCTGGCCGCTCACGCTGTCCGGCGGCGAGGCCCAGCGCGCCTCCCTGGCACGCGCCCTCGTACGCGAGCCGGGGCTGCTTTTGCTCGACGAGCCGTTCAGCGCCTTGGACGCGCTGACCCGGATCACCATGCACCGGCTCGTCCTCGACCTGTGGACCCGCCACGCCGACGACGGCGGGCGGCTCAGCGTGCTCCTGGTCACCCACGACGTGGACGAGGCCCTGCTCCTGGCCGACCGTGTCCTCGTCCTCGGCGAGGGCCGCATCGCGTACGAGTCGCGCGTCGAGGCCGAACGGCCACGGCGGCCGGCCGATCTGATCGCCCTGCGCGGCGAGCTGCTACGGCAGCTCGGCGTCGAGGAAGGAAACTCATGAAAAGGCTGCTCCTCCCCGTGCTCGGAGCCCTTGTCGCCCTCGCGGGGTGCGGCGGGTCGGGCAGCGGTGACGCCGCGGCGATCCGCAAGGACGGCTCGGTCGACCTGACGAAGGTGACGCTGCACGTCGGCGACCAGAAGGCCGGGTCACAGGCCCTGCTCCAGGCCGCCGGCGAGCTCAGCGGCGTGAAGTACAAGGTCACCTGGTCGCAGTTCACCTCCGGGCCGCCGCTGCTCGAGGCGGCCAACGCGGGCGCGATCGACATCGGCGCGGTCGGCAACACCCCGCCGATCTTCGCCGCCGCCGCCGGATCGAAGATCAAGATCGTCGCGGCGGGCGACCAGAACCTCGCGGCGCAGGCCATCCTCGTCCCCAAGACCTCCGCGATCCATTCGATCCAGGACCTCAAGGGCAAGAAGATCGCGCTGGCGAAGGGGAGCTCGGCGCACGCGCTCCTGTTGGGCGTGCTGAAGAAGGCCGGGCTCACCTTCGGCGACATCCAGCCGCAGTACCTCCAGCCCGCGGACGCGCTGTCGGCCTTCAGCTCCGGCCGGGTGGACGCCTGGTCCATCTGGGATCCCTACACCGCGCAGGCCCAGGCGCAGACCGGCGCCCGCACCCTGGTCTACGGCAACGGCTTCGGCACCAACTACCAGTTCAACGTCGCCGCGGCCAAGGCGTTGAAGGACAAGGCGAAGGTCGCGGCGATCCGCGACTACCTGACCCGGCTGGACCGCGCCACGGTCTGGGCCGCGACCCACCAGGACCAGTGGGCCAAGACGTGGTCCGCGCAGATCGGGCTGCCGCTTCCCGTCGCCCAGGTCGCCGCGCACCGGCGCGTCACCAAGCCGGTCCAGCTCGACGACACCGTCATCACCGGTGAGCAGCAGCTCGCCGACGCGTTCTCCGACGCCAAGCTCATCCCCGGCCGCCTGAAGATCGGCGACTTCGTCGACCGGCGCTTCAACGACACCGTTCCCGGAGGCTCGTCATGACGAAGTTCCACTGGTTCCTGCCCACGAGCGGTGACGGCCGCAACCTCGTCGGCGGCGGTCACGGGGCCGCCCGGCGCGGGGTGCAGCGCCCGCCGGACATCGAGTACCTGGCGCAGATCGCGCGGTCGGCCGAACAACTCGGCTTCGAGGGCGTCCTCACCCCCACCGGCACACAGTGCGAGGACGCCTGGCTGACCACGGCCGCGCTGACCCGCGAGACCGAGCGCCTGAAGTTCCTCGTCGCCTTCCGTCCCGGCGCGCTGTCCCCGACGCTGGCCGCGCAGATGGCCGCGACGTACCAGCGGCTCTCGCGCGGCCGGCTGCTGCTCAACATCGTCACCGGCGGCGAGCGCACCGAGCAGGCGCGCTTCGGGGACCATCTGTCCCACGACGAGCGCTACGCGCGTACCGATGAGTTCCTGTCCATCGTGCGCGGCGCCTGGAGTGGGGAGCCGTACGACTTCAAGGGTGACCACTACCAGGTCGAGGGCGCGACCGTCTCGGCGGCGCCGGACCCGATCCCCGAGCTGTACTTCGGCGGCTCCTCTCCCGCGGCGGGCCCGGTGGCGGCCAGGCACGTGAACGTCTACCTGACCTGGGGCGAGCCGCCCCAGCAGGTCAAGCAGAAGATCGAGTGGATCCGCGGGCTGGCCGAGGAGCAGGGACGGCGGCTGCGGTTCGGCATCCGGCTGCACGTCGTGACCCGCGACACGGCCAAGGAGGCCTGGGTCGCGGCGGACCGCCTGCTCGACGACCTGGACCCGGCCGAGATCGCCGCCGCCCAGGAGGGCCTGGCCCGCAGCGAGTCGGTGGGCCAGAAGCGGATGCGGGCCCTGCACGAGGACTTCCGCACCGGCGGGTCCGCCCATGACCTAGAGATCTACCCCAATCTCTGGGCCGGAGTGGGCCTCGTACGCGGAGGCGCGGGTACCGCGCTCGTCGGCAGCCATGGCCAGGTTGCCGAGCGCATCGCGGAGTACGCCTCGCTCGGCATCGAGGAGTTCGTCCTGTCGGGGTACCCGCACCTGGAGGAGGCGTACTGGTTCGGCGAGGGCGTGCTGCCCGAGCTGAACCGCCTCGGCCTGCGCGAGGACGCCGCGTGAGCGCCCCGTCGAAGGCCGGCACCACCACCCGCCACGGCACGCGCGTCGTCGTCCTCGTGGGCAACCCGCGCCCGGCCTCACGTACGCACGCGGTCGCCGCCCAGGCCGCACAGGCGCTCGCGCCCGGCATCACGCCCGAGATCATCGACCTGACCGCGCTGGCTCCCGTACTGCTCGGCCCGCACGCCTCGGTGGCGCTGGAGGACGCCGTCGAACGCGTCACGTCGGCCGACCTCCTGGTGGTCGCGAGCCCGACGTACAAGGGCACCTACACGGGTCTGCTGAAGGCGTTCCTCGACCGGGTGCCCTCGCTCGGCGGCGTCACTGCGCTGCCGCTGCTCGTGATGGGCTCGCCCCGGCACGCGCTCGCGGTCGAGGTGCACCTGCGCCCGCTCCTCGTCGAGCTCGGCGCGACCGTGCCCACGCCGGGGCTCGCCGTGGTCGAGTCCGAGCTGGGGCGGATCGAGGAGATCCTGGCCGAGTGGGCGGCGGCCGTACGACTACCGGAAACGGCAGGCGGTCGATGAACACCCGAGTGACGCAGAAGCCGATCGTGGACGCGAACCGGTTCCGGCTCGCACTGGGCCGGCACGCCTCCGGCGTGGCCGTGATCACCGGGCCGGGCCCGGTGGGACTGACCGCGACGTCGCTGACCTCGGTCAGCCTGGACCCCCCGCTCGTGTCGTTCTGCGTCGACCGCGCGTCCACGACCTGGCCGGACCTGCGGCAGGCGCCGGTCTTCGGCGTCAACGTGCTCGCCGGCGACCAGGCGGCGACCGCGTCGCGTTTCGCCGTGCGCGGCATCGATCGTTTCGGGTCGCCCACCCGTTGGCGAACGGGCCCGTACGGGGTGCCGATCCTCGGCGGAATCACCGTTCACCTGCTGTGCGAGCCCTACGACACCATCGCGTTGGGTGATCATTGGCTCGTGGTCGGAATCGTGATTGGTACTGAGCTGGGTACGTCCGGTGGGCCGCTCCTATACCATCAGGGCCGGTACGGCGGGTTCGACCCGCATCCCGACTGAGCCTGACGAAATCGGTATGGGTGAAGGCATCGTCACGCTGAGTTCATGGCCTTATGCTGTATGTGCCTGCCGATCGCCGCGCGGGGTGGAGCCTATGGAGAGCTGGTTCGCCGAACGATCCGTCGGCAAGATGCTGCCCGGAGACCATGCGTGGTTCTCCTACTCCAGTCGTGAGGAGCAGGAGCACGTCGTGGGCACCTTCCTCCGCGACGGGCTGATGACCGCGGACAAGGTCATCTACATCACCGATGCCGATCCGCGGGATCTGCCGGGCCTGCGGACCACCCGCGAGCTCAATCCCGAGACCTACCTGCGCACGGGGCAGCTCGCGATCCTTCCGCGCGCGGAGGCATGCCTGACCGCCGGGGTCTTCGATCCCGCGCGGATGGTCGCCTCTCTGGAAGACGTGCTGGCCCGTGCCGAACGGGACCGGTTCCGCGGAGTCCGTGTGACGGCGGACATGACCTGGGCGATCCGGCAGCGGAGCGGCCGAGACCGAGTGCTGGACTGCGAGGCCGGGTTAGACGCGGCCATCGCACCCAGCACCACGGCGATGGCGATATGCCAGATCGACCGGCGCTCCTGCACACGCGACGAGCTCACCGCACTCAAGGAGACACACGAGGTTCTCGTGGGCGCCGATCCAGACTTCGACGATGGAGTCCTGACCATAACCCGCACGTTCTCGCCACGCGGCCTGCATCTCAAGGGCGAGCTGGACGGCGCGCGGCACACCGTGTTCGCCGAGGCCCTGCATGCCGTGACGGCGCTGGGCGGCGACATTCACCTCAATGTCCGTGACCTGAGGTTCATCGACCTGGGCGCGCTGAGCATGATGGCCGGCGCGGCGATGCGCATGGCCGCGCACGGCAGCCTGATACTCGACGATCCCTCACCCGACCTCACCGAGGTCGTACAGCTCGTCGGAGGGCCGATGCTCCCCTGGCTGAAGATCGGCAACGGTGAGGCGTCGTGACGATGTCCCCCCACAGCGACTCCCCCCACACCAGGCTCGTCCACCGGGCCATGCTCCACTCCGGCGACGAGTCCTATCTCGCGGCGGCGATACCGTTCCTGGTCGAGGGGCTCGAGGCCGGCGAGGCCGTACTCGCCGTCATCCCGGCCGCCACCGAGGTCAGGCTCCGCCACGCGCTGGGCGCTCGCGCCGACGCCCTGGAGTTCCGCGACGCCGCCCACTGGTACTCCCATCCGACGCGCACCATCGCCGCCTACAGCTCCTTCATCGACGACCATCCCGCGACGCGCATCCGCGCGCTGGCCGAGCCCGGCTGGAAGGCCCGCACGCCCGCCGAGATCGCCGAATGGACCCGGTACGAGTCGATCGTCAACCAGGCGTTCGCCGACGTGGACGCGGCCGTGCTGTGCATGTACGACCGGCGCCTGATCGCGCCGGACGTCCTCGACGGCGTGCTGCACACCCACCCCGAGCTGGTCGGCGGCGCCGGCCCGCACGTCAACGACGCCTACCGCGATCCTCACGCGGTCTACGCCGAGGTCGACCGCCCTCCGCTGCCCCCGGTCCCGCCGGACGCACGCGCGATGCCGGTCGACAGCATCGACCTGTGCGCACTACGGGCCTTCGTCGGCGGCCACGCCGAGGACCACGGCATCACGTCGGCCCGCCTGCACGATCTGCTCGTCGCCACCACCGAGGTCGCCACCAACGCGATCCGGCACGGCCTCCCCCCGGTCACCTGCCGCACCTGGGCCGACGGCGGCGACCTGGTGGTCGACGTGACGGACGGCGGCCACTGGCGGCCGGAGGGCCTGCCGGGCTTCCTGCCTCCGGACCCCCTGGTACGCGCGGGCTTCGGCCTGTGGGGCGTCCGCATGCTGTGCCCGCTGGTCCAACTCCGCACCGGCCCGACCGGCACCGACATCCGCCTGCGCGTCCCACCCCGTTAGGGCGTGTCGTTCTTTTTGGGGACTACGCCTCTATCTGGTGTGCATCCCGGCCGGGATGCCGATCCTGTGGGCACTGGCCGATCCCAAGCTCGGTGAACGGGAGGTGCTGGACGCGATGCTCACCGTCGATGCCGACCTGGTGCGCGAGCGGCCAGGCCTGTTGCTGATCAGCGACAAGGGCTCACATCCAAGTCCTTCGAACGGTCACTGTCCACACCGGGCATCACGCTCCTGCGGCCCTCCCGCAAGGACGAGATCAGGCGAGCCGGCGAACCGATACTCAAAAAGGTCCGCCAGCTCATCGAATCGGTGAACGACACCCTCAAAGGCCAGCTCGACCTGGAACAACACGGTGCACGCACCGTCGAGGGCGTCGCCGTACTTGTCGCGCAACGCGTGCCGGCACCGGCCGCCGCGATCTGGCACAACTTCCAGACCGGCCAAGCGATCACCCGCTCACTGACCGCCTACGATCACTGACCACATTCGGAAAGACTCGTCTAGCCCGGATCGAGCGACACGAACAAACAGAACCCGGCCCCGAACACGAGGATCAGCCTGCTCTGCCAACCATGGCCTGAAAACGAGGACTAACTACTCAGACCACTTAGTTCTCGTTTTCGGCGAGCCTGATCATCCGATCCTTGCTCGCGTGGAACAGTTCGGCAAAGCTCGGGTACTCCTCGGCCTCCCCGTATTTGGGCGCGAACTCGTAGGCGCTCCACTCGCCGTCCGGGTGAATCGTGGTGGGATCGAGCAGCCACAAATCCTCACCGCTGGTGATCACCAAGGCACGCCGGAACAGCGCGAGCAGCTCATTGGGCTCGCTGTCCTCCTGCTCCACCTCGGCGTAGACGCCGATCAGGTCCTCACCCATGCCGGTGTTGCGCAGCCAGTCAATCTCGGCGCAAGGACTGACCTCATCGACCCACCCGCCGACCCCCTGCCAGCCGTCGGTGACGGTCAGGAAGGCCCGCAGGCTGGGCGGGAACCGGATGCCCAGGCGCTGCTCGGTGGCCGCGATGGTTCGCACGTCCACGGGCGCGGCACCCAGCCAGTGGCTCTCGATCTGCTCGGCGGTCAGGCGTGGGCGTACGTACTCGTTCGCGGTCCGCACATACACCCCGCCGTACTCGACCAGATAGGCACGCCAGTCCTCAGCGGTGCGCGGCGCATCCCCAACAGACATGTCCGTCACATCAGCGTTCCTCTCCTCCGAGAAGTTCCACGCGTCATTCTGGACCAGCGGCCACCACGGCACCCGCATCGGCGCGCGACACCGGGGAATCCACCCCCGAAGGACTTACGACTCAGACCACTAAGGCGTGTGGTCGTCCGGAGGATCCAGGGCGAAGCCGTGCAGGAGGAGGTCGGCCACCTAGGCCCCGATGAGCTCCGGAGCGGTGCCGAGGCTCCGGGCGAACCTCAGTGCGATCCGGAGGGTGCCGGCGATGGCCTGGGGCAGCAGTTCCGGCGGCAGGTCGGATCGCAGGCGGCCCTGCCGCCGTCCTCGCCGTACGAGCCGCGAGGACCGCCTGTTGCATGGCTCTGGCCTGGGGCGGAGTGGAAGGGCGCCGGACGTCCGACGGCAGGGGTTGCAGGTCGGTTCCGACGGACAGCAGCGGATAGCGCTGGGCGATGGCGGCCCTTTCGATGATGAGAGTGCGCAGTGCGCCCCACGGGATCCAGGTCGTCTCCCAGCGGATCGGGGATGACCTGCTGGGCCTCGGCCGCGGCGGCCTCGAAGATCGCACGGCGTAGTGCCTCGCGGTCGTGGTAGCGGCGGTAGACGGTGAGCCTCGCCACGCCCGCCTCGTCGGCGATGCGCTGCATCGTGGCCTTGGGGTCCTCGGCCAGGCCTCGTGCCGCCGCCTCGAGGATGAGCCGGTCGTTGCGCAGGGCGTCGGAGATCGCCACCCGCGACGGCGCGGATTAGTGTCCGGCGGCCTTGACCTGGCCAGACAAGGCTGAAGAGGTTCTCCAAGTCCTTCGCACCGTGGGCGCAGGGGTGCCGGTCAGGATGAGGCGACGGCGCGCTCTGGGGCCAAGCGCCAGGCGCGCCTCGACGGTGCCTGACGCGCGTCGGTCGCCGACCTCGCGTACACCCCGCCGCCAAAGGCCGACGTGATCAGAGCGCGCCGCCGGGCACCTCCGGCGCACCCGTACCGCACTCACCGAGGCTCCGCGCGAACGTGAGCCAACACCGGCCCACACCCGCGCGGGTGGGTTCACGCGTGCAGGCGGGCGGCGAGGGCGCGGAAGGCCTTGCCTCGGTGGCTGATGGCGTCCTTTTCGTCCGGCGACAGCTCCGCCGTCGTACGGGTCTCGTCGTCCGGGACGAAGATCGGGTCGTAGCCGAAGCCGTTGGTGCCCCGGCGTTCGCCGATGACGTGGCCCGTCAGGTGGCCCTCGACCGCGTCTTCCTCCCCCGACGGCCACGCGATGGCGGCCACGCACACGAAGCGGGCGCCCCGGTGCTCCGGCGCGACGTCGGACAGCTGGCCGAGCAGCAGGTCGAGGTTGGCCTCGTCGTCGCCGTGCCGGCCCGACCAGCGGGCCGAGAAGATCCCGGGCATTCCCCCCAGCGCGTCGACGCACAGGCCGGAGTCGTCGGCGACCGCGGGCAGGCCGGTGTGCGCGGCGATCGCGCGGGCCTTGAGCAGCGCGTTGCCCTCGAAGGTCAGCTCGGTCTCCGGGACGTCCGGAGCGTCGGGGAACTCCTCCAGGCCGACCACGTCGATATCGTCCAGGATCCGGCGGAGTTCGACGATCTTGCCCTGGTTACGGGTGGCAAGGACGATCTTCACGAGCCCAGGGCCTCCTGCTGGATCCGTGTGAGGTCGGCGCAGCCGCCGGCCGCCAGGTCGAGCAGCGCGTCGAGCTCGGCACGGTCGAACGGCTGGCCCTCGGCGGTGCCCTGCACCTCGACGAAACGGCCGTCGCCGGTGCACACGACGTTCATGTCGGTCTCGGCCGCGACGTCCTCCTCGTAGCACAGGTCGAGCCGGGGCTCCCCGTCCACGATGCCCACGCTCACGGCGGCGACCGAGCCGACCAGCGGGCTGGTCTTGATCATCTTGCGGTCGCGCATCCAGGAGATCGCGTCGGCCAGGGCGACGTACGCGCCGGTGATCGCGGCGGTACGCGTGCCGCCGTCGGCCTCCAGGACGTCGCAGTCGAGCAGGATGGTGTTCTCGCCCAGGGCCTTGTAGTCGACGCAGGCCCGCAGGGACCGGCCGACGAGCCGCGAGATCTCGTGCGTACGGCCACCGATCTTGCCTCGGACCGACTCACGGTCGTTCCGGGTGGTCGTCGCCCGCGGCAGCATGGCGTACTCGGCGGTGACCCAGCCGAGGCCGGAGTCGCGGCGCCATCGCGGCACCGAGCTCTGCACCGTGGCGGCGCACAGGACGCGCGTGCCCCCGAACTCCACGAGGACCGAGCCCTCCGCGTGGGTGAGCCATCCGCGACGGATGGTGACGGGGCGAAGTTGGTCAGCGAGGCGATCATCGGGTCGTGCCATGCCGCCAACCCTATCGAGACCGGACCGCCGCTCGCGGCGGCCCGTCTCACGGTCACTACAGGTCGTACACGGCCCCCTGACAGGCCAGCTCGATCTGGCCCCGGTAACCACTGGCCTTCGCCTCCGCGAGACTGTGGCCGTTGTCGTTCCAAGGCACGAGATGGGTGAGTACGAGCCGTTTCGCGTCCGCCCGCGCGGCATGCTCGCCCGCCTGCCGTGCGGTGAGGTGCAGGCCGCCCGGCAGGCCCGGACGCTCCAGCAACGACGCCTCGGCCAGTAGCAGGTCGACGCCGTCCGCGAGATCGACCAGAGCGTCACACGCACCGGTGTCCCCGGAGTAGGCGAACGCCACTCCGCCCTGTTCGACGCGGAAGCCGTACGCCTCGACGGGATGGTCCATGGACGCGGCCGTCACGGTGAACGGCCCGAGTTCGAAGGTGCCCGGGGCGAGGGTACGGAAATCGAACGCTTCCGACATGCCGGGCTCGGGATCGAGGTCGTACGCGCGTGCCATCCGCGCGGCGACACCGGTCGGCCCGTATACCGGAATGCGCGGTTTCAGCCCATCTGGGGCGTATCGGCGTGCGACCCAATAACCACAGAGATCTAGGCAGTGATCCGCATGCAAATGAGTAAAAAGGATCGCATCGATGTCATAGAGGCCGATATGGCGTTGCAGTGCACCAAGGGCCCCGCTACCGAGGTCGAGCAGCAGCGAGAAGCCGCCCGACTGGACGAGATAGCAGGACGCCGGGCTGTCCGGTCCAGGAAAACTCCCCGAACAGCCGATCACCGTTATCCGCACGGGCCGGCCTCCTCACGTCATCCAAGGGCGGGACAGGCCGAACCATGCCGAATGGACATGCGGCACGGCATTCATCGGCCGTCGCCGATGGCCGACAGCGTGGGCACACCCTTGTCTTTGTGCGTCATCCACCTGGACCGACGCTCCCCTCTCCAGTGTCCCGCGGAGGAGTTCTCATGCCGAGAACGAAATTTCCACGGGGGCTGATTCGACAAGCCCGATCTCCGGGCCGAGGAAGCGGCGGCCGAGTGCGCCGAACGGCGCGGGATCCCCTGTCGCGAGAAACCGATGACGCGGTTCCGGGGAGCCCTCGGCGCGGGCCAGGCGGCGGTCCTGCAGCACTCGATACACATCCTTGGCGGTCTCATCGGCACTCGATACCAGCGTTACCCCGTCTCCGGCGACATAGGAGATGACGCCGGTAAGCAAGGGGTAATGCGTGCATCCGAGGATGAGCGCGTCACAGTCCGCGTCGAGAATCGGCTCCAAATACTCCCGTGTGACGTCGAGAAGTTCGTCGCCCATAGTGATGCCCCGCTCCACAAACTCCACAAAACGCGGACATGCGACGCTTGTCAGTGTCACATGAGGCGCAGCAGCGAAAGCATCGTCATATGCGCGGCTCGTCACCGTCGCACGAGTCGCGACCAATCCCACCTTTCCCGTGGTCGTCGCGCTCACCGCCGCGCGCACGGCGGGCTGGATGACTTCGACGACCGGGACCCGGTATCGCTCACGCGCGTCGCGCAGCACCGCCGAGCTCGCGCTGTTGCAGGCGATCACGAGCATCTTCACGCCTTCTTCGACGAGATGGTCCAGCACCTCGAGGGCGTTCGCGCGTACTTCGGCGATCGGCTTGGGCCCGTACGGGAACCGTGCCGTGTCGGCGACGTACAGCAACGGCTCGTTGGGCAGCTGGTCGAGGATCGCGCGGGCGACCGTGAGCCCGCCGACCCCGCTGTCGAAAATCCCGATCGAAGCGTCAGACATGACCACACAGGCTAGAGAACACATGAGGGAACGCCGCCCCAATGCGCTGCATGTCACACGGGTATTTCCACGGGCCGGAGGTCCCGCGTGCGCCCTTAGCGGCGATTACGTCCTGAACGGGCGATCTGGCGGCTCTGGGCGACGAGCTTCCCCGCGGAGTCCCAGACCTCGACCTCCTCGTCGAACCATCCGTCGCTGACGAGGCGGCCGGACGCGTGCAGGGCCAGCCATCCGGGCGCGGGGACGGCCCGCATCTGCCAGGTCAGCTCGACGGTGGGCGACCAGCCGGACGGCCCGAGGTTGAGCACGACGGGCGGCAGCGCGTCAACGGCGAGGGCGAGCAGTATCCCGTCCGGCTCGTACGGCCGGCGCAGGCGGAAGTAGGAGCGCATCTCCGGCCGTCCACTGGGCTGCCCGTCGAGCCAGCCCATCGTGGCCCCGTCATAACGCATGTCGACCTGTGCCGCGAAGCCGGACAGGCCCTGATGGGTGTACGTGACGCACTCGTCGAGCGGCGGGAGATCGTCGACGGTCGCCGAGTAGAGCGGCTCGGCGCCGCCGTCGAGAGTGCCGCTGGTGATGAGGGCCTCGACGAGAGGCTGGTCATCCTGGATGAGCGTGACACGCGCCACATCGGCCGTACGCCCGGACTTGCGCGTCTCGACGTGGATCCCGGCGGGCCCCGGGCGCGCCACCCGCAGGAAGTTCGTGCTGGTGGAGATCGGGTGCGGGCGGCCGGCCGCGTCCAGCGCGGCACGCGTCAGCACGGCCATCAGGTAGCCACCGTTGAGTGCCTGCTCGAACCCGTACTCGGCGTCGAGCTCGGCGGAGTAACGGCCCTCGCCGATGCGCTGGACCGCTGTGGCCTGGTCGAAGCTGCCCACGTTCGCACCCACCCCAGAATATTAGAACCCAATTCGGTACGAACCTTACCGTCCCGGCCGTCGGGCCGGCATCAGGCCTCCGCCTGCGCGGCCACCGCCTCACGCAGGGCGTCATAGCCCACTCCGAGGTTGACCATGACGTCGTGGGCCATGCCCTCTCCGAGGGTGAACAGGCCCAGGGCGAGATGCCCGGTGCCCACACTTTCGGTGCCCGCACGCAGCGCCTCGCGCAGCGAGTGGCGCAGTGCGGTCAGGGCCAGGCGGGTGAAGGGGGTCTCGTCGGGGAGCGGGTCGCCGGCCGGGATGCCCACACGCCCGTCGATGGCGGCACGCAGGGTCGCGGGGCCGGCGCCGCAGGCGGCCAGCGCGCGGGTCGCCGGGTCCTCTTCGCGCGCGGCGAGGGCGAGGAGAAGGTGTTCGGTGCCCAGGTAGGTCTTGCGGCGGCGGCGCGCCTCCTCGCGGGCCTCGCCGACCGTCTCGCGCAGACCGTCGGTCGCCCGATCCCAGAAGCCGGGCCGGTCGGCGCCCCCCTCGCTGGGGATGAACCTCTTCTGCACCGCCTGCCGGGTCACCCCCAGCCGCGTTCCGATGTCGGCCCAGGAGACGCCCTCACGGCGGGCCTCGTCGACGTAGAAGCCGACGAGGTTCTCCCCGAGCTCGTTGACCCGGGTCGCCAGGTCGACGGCCCGGGTGAGCCGGTCGAGAACGGGCGCCGTCTCCAGGCCCGTACGCACCTGCTCGATCAACACGTCCAGAGTCAGTGTGGAATCACCCATGTAGGCAACTTTAAGTTGCCCTCTCGTATAAGGCAACCCCAAGTTGCCTAGGCCCAGAGCTGTCCCTCGAGACGCTTCTCCGCCTCGCCGAGCGTCCCGTCGTACGCGCCCGTCGAGAGGTACTTCCAGCCGCCGTCCGCCACGATGAAGGCGATGTCGGCGCGCTCGCCCGCCTTGACCGCCTTGGCCGCCATGCCGAGCGCCGCGTGCAGTGCGCAGCCCGTCGAGACGCCGGCGAAGATGCCCTCCTCCGCGAGCAGCTCGCGGGTGCGCCGCAGGGCGTCCTCGGACGTCACCGAGAACCTCGTCGTCAGCACCGACTCGTCGTACAGCTCCGGGATGAAGCCCTCGTCGATGTTGCGCAGGCCGTACACCAGCTCGCCATAGCGCGGCTCGGCCGCCACGATCGCGACGTCCGGCACCCGCTCGCGCAGGAACCGCCCGACGCCCATGAGCGTGCCGGTGGTGCCCAGCCCGGCGACGAAATGCGTGATCGAGGGGAGGTCCTCCAGCAGCTCGGGGCCGGTCGACTCATAATGGGAGCGCGCGTTGGCCTCGTTGCCGTACTGGTAGAGCATCACCCAGTCGGGGTGCTCGGCGGCCAGCCCCTTGGCGACGCGTACGGCCTCGTTGGAGCCCCCCGCCGCCGGCGACGGGATGATCTCGGCGCCCCACATCTTCAGCAGCTGGGTGCGTTCGGCCGAGGTGTTCTCCGGCATCACGCAGATCATCTTGTAGCCGCGCAGCCGGGCGACCATGGCGAGTGAGATGCCGGTGTTGCCGGACGTGGGCTCCAGGATCGTGCAGCCCGGCGTCAGCAGGCCTTCCTTCTCCGCCTTGTTGATCATCCAGAACGCCGGCCGGTCCTTGACCGAACCGGTGGGGTTGCGGTCCTCCAGCTTGGCCCACAGGCGTACGTCGGCCGCCGGGGACAGCCGCGGCAGGCCGACCAGCGGTGTGCGGCCGAGCGAGTCGAGCAGCGAGTCGAACCGCACGTCAGCCGCCCGCGACGGCGGGCAGCACCGTGACGGTGTCACCGTCGGACACCTGAGTGTCCAGCCCGCCCAGGAAACGCACGTCCTCGTCGTTGAGGTAGACGTTCACGAACCGGCGCAGACCCTTGTCGTCGACCAGCCGCTCGCGCAGACCCGGGTGGCGGGCCTCCAGGTCGGCGATGAGCTCGTCGAGGGTGGCCCCGCCGGCTTCGACCGCCTTCGCGCCGTCGGTGTAGTTACGCAGAATGGTCGGGATGCGAACCTCGATCGCCATGGCGATGTGTCTCCTTCGTCGTACGGACCCCGGCTACCGCCCAGGCCAACGCGGCGGGCCGTTCGGGGATTCCAGGCTGAGGGACGAGCCTTAGGGCGTGTCTGACAAACCCTCGTCCGGCTGCGCGACGTCCAGGCGGCGCCTCGCCGCGTTGTCGTCGGTCGCCAGCCAACACCAGGCTGACTCCCTCCTCCGCCTTGCGACGCACCACCTGGACGCCGCCCGCTACGAACAGGATTTGTCAGACACGCCCTAGTGACAGTCGTAGACGATCTCGGCGCGGCTATGGCCGAACAGGAAGTTCTGCACAGGGGCGACGACATGGCCGCGTCCGCGGCGTCCGGCCATCATCGTCGTCACGTCAATCAGTTTACCGAGTCGGAACCCTGGGCCTCCACGATGGTGACCTCCTCCTCGGTCACCTCGCCGTCGACGATCAGGTAGGACCGGAAGTCGGTCGAGCCGGCCTCGCGCGTGGAGACGAGCACGTAGTGCGCGTTCGGCTCGGAGGCGTAGGAGATGTCGGTACGCGAGGGGTACGCCTCGGTCGCCGTGTGGGAGTGGTAGATCACGACCGCCTCCTCGTCGCGGTCGTCCATCTCCCGCCACACCTTGAACTGCTCCATCGAGTCGAACCGGTAGAAAGTGGGCGAGCGCTCGGCGTTCTCCATCGCGATGAACCGCGTCGGCCGGTCCGAGCCGATGGCGCCCGCGACGACACCGCACGCCTCGTCCGGGTGGTCGGCGCGCGCGTGCGCGACGATCTGGTCAACGATGGCCCGCTCGATCGTCAGCATGCGCAAAAGGGTATCCACGCCCCGGCGGGCGTGCCGTCACCAGAGGGCGCGTACGAGGCTCTCCTGCAGGTAGGTCAGCCAGTCGTAGGCCGCGTACCCGGCATTGCGCGGATCGTCCCAGTCGAACGTCCGCATCTGCTCCAGCGTCTCCTCGGTGATGTCCAGGCGGGTGCCGAGCGCCAGCCGCAGATCATTGAGCGCCCGCAGCCAGGCCTGGGCCTGCTCGGCGTCCAGGTAGACCTTGCCGCCCTCGCCGAGCGTCTCCAGCACGGTCTCCGCCGCGGCACGCTTGCCGTCACGCAGGCCCGCCTCGGTGTAGCGGCGGAACTCCGCGGACGCACCGTGGTCCTCGCTGTAGGCGTCGGGGAACAGCCGGGCCAGAACCGGGTCCTCCGGCACCGAGGTGTTGTCGGACAGCTTGAGGTCCGGCATCCCCTCGAACTTCTCGGACTCGGCGACCTCGCCGATCAGGTCGAGGAGCTGGCCGACGAGCAGCCGTACGACCGCAGCCTCCTCCGAACCCATACGCAGGCAGACCCGGCCACCCGAAGCGCTGGTGAAGCCGCCGTTCATCACACGTCCTGCTTGACGGTCGCCCAAAGGCCGTAGGAGTGCAGGATCTCGCAGTCGCGCTCCATCTCCTCGCGGGTGCCGCTGGAGACGACCGCACGACCTTTGTGGTGCACGTCCATCATCAGCTTCTCGGCCTTCTTCTTGGAGTAGCCGAACACGGCCTGGAACACGTACGTCACGTATGACATGAGATTGATGGGATCGTTCCACACGATCGCCACCCACGGACGGTCTGGCCGTACGTCCTCGGCGGCGTCCGGTCGATCGAGCTCGACGGGAGCCGTGGTCACGTTGGTGCCTCCTTAACGGGAGCTCCCCTCAATCATCGTGCACACATTCACCGTAATCTGCCACTCGTGGATCATTCGACGACGGCCCTGCTGACCGACCGCTACGAACTGACCATGGTGCGCGGCGCCCTCGCCAGCGGCACCGCGGCACGCCGCGCGGTCTTCGAGGTGTTCGCCCGCCACCTTCCCGCGGGGCGGCGGTACGGCGTCGTGGCCGGGATCGGTCGCTTCCTCGACGCGCTGGAAGCGTATCGGTTCGACGACCCGGCGCTGGAGTTCCTGATCTCCCACGGCATCGTGGACGAGCCGACGGCCTCGTGGCTGTCGTCGTACCGGTTCTCGGGCGATATCTGGGGATACGGCGAGGGTGACCTCTACTTTCCCGGCTCGCCGATCCTCGTGGTGGAGGCGGGGTTCGCCGACGCGGTGATCCTGGAGACGCTCGCACTGTCGACCCTCAACCACGACACCGCCA
Organism: Actinoallomurus bryophytorum; assembly: GCF_006716425.1. Classification (NCBI taxonomy): domain Bacteria; kingdom Bacillati; phylum Actinomycetota; class Actinomycetes; order Streptosporangiales; family Thermomonosporaceae; genus Actinoallomurus; species Actinoallomurus bryophytorum. Next base: position 4,513,145 of record NZ_VFOZ01000001.1, on the reverse strand, counting down.
TCGCCTCGGCCGCGTCCCGCATGGTGCACGCGGCCGCGGGCCGCCCGATCATCGAGATGGGCTCCCGCCGTACCCACGAGATGGCCGGGGTGGCCGCGGCACGCGCGGCGTACCTGGCGGGCTTCACCTCGACCTCGAACCTGGAGGCGGGCCGGACGTACGGCGTGCCGACGGCGGGCACCAGCGCGCACGCGTTCACGCTGCTGCACGACGGCGAGCGGAACGCGTTCCGCGCCCAGCTCGACGCGCTGGGCAAGGAGACGACGCTGCTGGTCGACACGTACGACGTGGCGCGCGCGGTCGCGGTGGCGGTCGAGCTGGCCGGCCCCGGGCTCGGCGCCGTACGGCTCGACAGCGGTGACCTGGCGGAGACGGCGCACGAGGTACGCGCCCAGCTCGACGGCCTGGGCGCCGAGAAGACCCGGATCATCGTGACCGGGGACCTGGATGAGTACGCGATCGCGGGCCTGGCGTCGGCGCCGGTCGACGGGTACGGCGTCGGCACGTCGCTGGTCACCGGGTCGGGTGCGCCGACGGCGGCCCTGGTCTACAAGCTGGTGGCGCGGGCGGAGTCGGAGGACGGCCCGCTACGCCCGGTGGCCAAGCGCTCGGTCGGCAAGCCGAGCCGTGGCGGGCGCAAATGGGGGGTACGGCACCTCGGCGAGGACGGGAAGGCCATCGCGGAAGTGGTCTCCACGAGCGAGCCGGACCCGGGCCCACACGACCGGTCGCTGCTGACACCGCTCGTACGCGACGGCGAGATCATCGGTCGGGAGCCGGTGGCCGCGGCGCGCGCCCGGCACGAGCGCGCCATGGCCGAGCTGCCGCCGCGCGCCTTCCAGCTGTCCCGTGGCGACCCGGCCGTGCCGACCGACTTCCGCTGAGGCCGTCCTTCAGCCGTCCGGTTCGGTGTCGCCGGGGTCGATCCAGATGAGGCGTACGTCACCGTCGCGGCGGACCAGCTTCGGCAGCCGGGCTAATGAGCCGGCGCAGAGCAGGCTCGGCGGCCCGCAGCCGTCCGCGGGCACGTAGGCGACGGCTTGGTCGTCGAGGGCCAGGCCCCAGCCGAGGACGACACCGTCGTCGTGGTCGACGTCGAGCAGGCAGATCGCGAAGCGGCGCGGGGCCGCCTCGGCGGAGAGTTCGGTGAGCTCTTCGAGCAGTCGTTCCTGGATGTGTCCGACGTTTCCTTCGAGCATGACGACTCCGTCCGGTGGGGGTGAACACCTTCGGTGCGATCTGGCTGCGTTTTCCTTGTCGCTGAAAACGATCGCAGCGAAGTGTGGTGATCACAACGCGATCTCCAGGTCGGCCCCGATGATGTTTCCCCGGTCCGCCGGGGTAGCTTCCCTCGTGTGGGGGGATCACTCCCGGGGAGGGGTGCCATGAGCAGCAGAGCATTGATCATCGTGGACGTGCAGAACGACTTCTGCGAAGGAGGCTCGCTCGCGGTGTCGGGCGGAGCCGAGGTCGCGGCCGCGATCTCCTCCTACGTCGCCGCGCATCGCGGGGAGTACGCGCACGTCGTCGCCACCCGCGACTTTCATCTCGACCCCGGCGACCACTTCTCGGATCATCCGGACTATGCCGACTCCTGGCCGCCGCATGGTGTGATCGGCACGCCCGGGGCGGACTTCCATCCCAATCTCGACCTGGCGCCGATCGAGGCGGTGTTCAGCAAGGGCGAGCACGGAGCGGCGTACAGCGGCTTCGAGGGGACGTCCGACGACGGCACTCCGCTGGGTGAGTGGCTGCGCAAACACGAGGTGACCGTGGTCGACGTGGTCGGCATCGCCACCGACCACTGCGTACGGGCGACCGCACTGGACGCCCGCGGCGCCGGCCTGGCCACGCGGGTGCTCCTCGGGATGACGGCCGGTGTGGCGCTCCCGACCACCGAGCGCGCCCTCGCCGAGCTGGGCGACGCGGGGGTACAGCTCAGCGGCGAGCCGCTCGTCGCTCCCTGAGCGCGGCTTCTCCCGGTACGTTGCGTCTCATGCGTAACCCGATATATCTGCTGATGGGTGTCTCCGGCAGCGGGAAGACCACGATCGGCGCGATGCTGGCCGGACGGCTCGGCTGGACGTACGCCGAGGCCGACGACTTCCACCCGCCGGCCAACGTGGAGAAGATGCACGCGGGCATCCCCCTGACCGACGAGGACCGCCGGCCGTGGCTCGAGGCCACCGCGGCGTGGATGAAGGACCAGACCGCCCCGGCCGTGGTGACGTCCTCGGCGCTCAAGCGCAAGTACCGCGACCTGCTCCGCTCGGGGCGGCCGGACCTGCGGCTGGTGTATCTGGAGGGCAGCCACGAGCTGATCGGCAACCGTCTCGCCGCGCGGCATGGGCATTTCTTTCCGAAGCAGCTGCTGGACAGCCAGTTCGCCGACCTGGAGGCGCCGGGCCCCTCGGAGGACCCGCTGGTCGTCTCCATCGACGCGGCGCCGGAGCAGGTCGTTCAGGAGATCATCGATCTGGCCGGTCTGAAGACCTGACCAGGTCCACCCGGATCGTGAGCAGCTCCGTCCCGAGGAGCCGGACGAGCATCCCGCTGGCCCTCGGGAGCCAGTTGAGCCTCTGCCTCGGGTCGTCGTCGGGCATCAGGTGAGCGGTGCCCGTATGCCTCGCCAGGGGCCAGGACCGGGGGGAGCTGTCCGCCGGTGCCGACCTCGATCTCATGGTGGACCAGGTCTACGGCGTGCTGTGGTACCGCCTCCTGATCGGCCACGCTCCGCTCGGCGCCGACCTGGCCACCCGGCTGACCCACTCACTCACCGCCCCCTGGCCACCCGGCTGACCCACTCACCCACCGGCCTGGCAACTTGACGACGCGCTCACTCACCCACCCCTCGCTACCCGGATGACCCACTCACCCCCGGCCCCTGGCACCCCACTCACCCACCAGCCCCTGCCACACGCACCGGAACTGTCGGGGTCATCTGCCAACATCGGTGAATGTTGAGCGTCGGAACGATCGTGATGGGCGCCGCGGACGTACGGCGTGCGGCGGACTTCTGGATCCGGGCCCTGGACTACGTCCCCCGGGATGGCGTGGAGGACGACTGGACCGTGCTCATACCCGCCGACGGCCCCGGTCCGAGACTGGCGCTCGGTCTCAGCACTACGCCGGTGCAGGAGCACCCACGGGTCCACCTTGATCTTTATGCGGGCGATGCGGCGGACCAGGCCGCCGAAGTGGCGCGGCTGATCTCCCTCGGCGCCGAACGAGTCGACTGGGACCTGTATCCGGACGACGCCGACTTCGTCGTGCTCGCCGACACCGAGGGCAACCGCTTCTGCGTCATCGACACCGGCCACCACTGAGTCCGCATGCGGGACGGAGCCCGTGACGTCCACGACACCGCGTACGCGCTCCCAGCCGACCAGCCATCCACACACCCAGCCCGCCGCTACGCATCGTGCCGCTGACGGCGGCCGGCCCGCGACAGGCCACCGAACGCGTCCACGCCCCGGCCACCACCACCCGACAGCGGGCAGGCCCTTACCGCCAGGTCGGCACGACCCCCACCAACCCGCCGCCAGGCATCATGCCGTTGACGACGGCCCGCTGCGCGGCAGGCCCACCGAACGCCCCCATTTCCCGGGCGCCACCACCCGACGGCAGACAGGCCCACCGCCAGTTCGGCACGACCAGCACGACGCCACCAGCCCGCCGCTAAGCATCGCGCTGTCGACGACGGCCCGCATCGCGGCAGGCCACCAAACGCCCTCACCTCCGACAAGCGCAGGCCCTACCGCCAGTTCGACACGAACAGCACGATTCCACCCGTCCACATCAACCCGCCGGCCTGCCCTGACCGGGCCGGGCGGCGGATCATCAAAGCGCGGATGCCGCGGTGTTGGGGCCTGGCACGGGCAGCGGGGCTAGTCGCGGGTGCGGGGCTGGGGACGGGCGGCCCATTCGCGGACCTTGGCGATGCGTTTGCGTACGTCCTCGGCGCTGGCCTGAGCCGACGGGGGGCCGCCGCACATGCGGCGGAGTTCGGCGTGGATCACGCCGTGGGGCTGGCCTGTGCGGTGGTGCCAGGCGCCGACCAGGCCGTTGAGCTCCTTGCGCAGTGCGTGGAGGTCCTCCGACGCCGTGCGGTCGTCCTTGCTGGCCGTCCCCCGTTTGCCGCCCTTGCGCTGGGCGGCCAACTGCTCCGCCTGGCGCTGCTTGAGCAGGCTGGTGACCTGGTCGGGCTCCAGCAGGCCCGGGATGCCGAGGTAGTCCTCTTCTTCGGCCGAGCCGGGCGCGGCTCCCATGCCGAACTCGCCGCCGTCGAACACGACGCGGTCGAAGTGGGCCGACGCCTCGACGGTCTCGAAGGGGAGTTCTTCGCCCACGTCCGGGTTGTCGCGCTTGCGGTTGGCCTCGGCTAGCAGATCGTCGTCCAGGCCGTCCTCGCGGACCTTGCGCTCGAGGACGTGGTCGCGTTCGGTCTCCATCTCCGACGCGTGGCCCATGAGGGTGGGTACGGACGGCAGGAAAACCGAGGCGGTCTCGCCGCGCCGCCGCGCACGGACGAAGCGGCCGATCGCCTGGGCGAAGAACAGCGGGGTCGAGGTCGACGTGGCGTACACGCCGACCGACAGCCGGGGGATGTCGACGCCCTCGGAGACCATGCGGACAGCGACCATCCAGCGGTCCTCCGACTCGCCGAACTGCTTGATCTTGCGGCTCGCCGAGGGGTCGTCGGACAGCACCACGGTCGCGCCCGCGCCGGTCACGTTGCGGATCATCTTGGAGTACGCGCGTGCGGTCTCGTGGTCGGTGGCGATGACCAGGCCGCCCGCGTCCGGGACGCCGCGGCGTACCTCGGTCAGGCGGCGGTCGGCGGCGGCGATCACCTGCTGCATCCACTCGCCCTTGGGGTCGAGCGCGGCCCGCCAGGCCTGTGACATCTGGTCCTGGGTCAGCGGCTCGCCGAGCGACGCGGTGATCTCGTCGCCGGCGCGGGTGCGCCAGCGCATCTCGCCCGCGTACGCCAGGAAGATCACCGGGCGGACGACTCCGTCGGCGAGCGCGGGGCCGTAGCCGTAGGTGTAGTCGGCGCGGCTGCGGCGTACGCCACCCGGGCCCTCTTCGTACAGGACGAAGGGGATCGGGTTGATGTCCGTGCGGAACGGCGTGCCGCTGAGCGCCAGGCGCCGCGCGGCCGGCTCGAACGCCTCGCGGATGGCGTCACCCCACGAGCGGCCGTCGCCCGCGTGGTGCACCTCGTCAAGGATCACGAGGGTCCGGCGGTTTTCCGTACGGCCGCGGTGCAGCGCCGGGTGCGCGGCGACCTGGGCGTAGGTGACCGCGACGCCGACGAAGTCCTTGGCCGTGCGGCCGTGGGCGTTTTTGAACTCCGGGTCGATCTTGATGCCCACCCGGCCGGCGGACTCGGCCCACTGGCGCTTCAGGTGCTCGGTCGGGCACACGACGGTGATGCGGTCGATGATCCGGCGGCCCATGAGCTCGGCCGCGAGCCGCAGCGCGAAGGTCGTCTTACCCGCGCCGGGCGTCGCGACGGCGAGGAAGTCGCGGGGTTCGGTCCGGAAGTATTCCTCCAGAGCGCCTTGCTGCCAGGCGCGTAGAGCGGGGGCGGTACCCCAGGACGCCCGGCCCGGAAGGGCGGGAGGGATGTCGGATGCGGCAAACGTGCTCACGGTGAAAAGAGGCTACCCGGAGGCACTGACAGGACATGCCGAGCGTGACGTGATCCACAGGAACCCGCGGTGCTCGTGTTAGAGGCCGTCGCGGGCGGCGCGCGCGTAGCGAGCGGTGTCCAGGTGGTGCCTGACAAGGCGGAGGAGGTCGGCCTGGTTCGGCCGTCGACCGACGACGACGCGGCCAGGCGCCGCCTGGACACCGCGCAGTAGCGCGGTCCTGCCCGCGCGGCCTCCTAACGGGCCCGGCGCGCCGCGCGACCGGCCTGAACTGCACGGTAGGCGGCCCACATCGCCCGGATGCGCAGGCCCTGGCCCGGCGTGAAGGACGTCATGCAGGTGTCCCACGCATAGTCCATGAAGTTGTGCACCGGATCGGTGCCCGGCTGCGGGCAGGTGTCCTTGGCCGCCGGGCAGTTCTGGGTGGGCAGCGACTCGTACGGTGTGTCGTCCACGCCGTCGCCGGGGGGCCGGCAGCCGTTCTCGAACGGGTGGAACAGGCCCAGCCAGTGGCCGATCTCGTGCACGGCCGTGTAGCCGCGGTTGAAGTGCTCGAGCTGCCCTCCCGGCACGCTCCGGTAGTCGACCACCACGCCGTCCGTCGTGGGCCGCGAGCGGTACCACTGCGGGAACGATGAGAAGCCGAGCACGTCCGTGCCGACCGACGCGGTGTAGAGGTTCAGGGTGCCTGGACCGCCGCGGGAGAGCGCGCCGAGCAGCTGGGACTGGTAGTCGTGCGGCCGCTCGAACCACCGCGGGTTCGTCACGACGTCGGCGGCGACGAGCCGGAACGACACGCCCGTGTCGGCGCCTCCGGTGGTCCCCCCGTACGCGGCGTTGAGGTTGTTCAGCTGCTGGTCGATGACGGCGCGGCTCAGCAGGCCGGTACGCCCGTCGGTGACGACGTGGAACCGCACGGGCACGACGAGTCGCCCCGCGAGGCGGCGGCTCGCCTCCAGCTGCCGCTCACCGGCGACGCCGTATCTGCGGCGCAGCGTCGAGGTGAAGTCGCGCAGCATCGCCCCGACCTGTGGCGAGGACAGCGCGTCCGGATCACGTGGCCGGCCGGCCACTGCGGCCGACGCGTGACGCAGGCACGCCGTGCCGCCCGCAGGGCGTGCGCAAGTGCTCGAGGGCACCGTCGCACACGACGCCAGAACGACTCCGAACAGCCCGGACAGGACTCTCCGCCTCATTGGATCCCCCCGAGACGGAGAGGCTAGCCCTCAGGCTCGCGAGGATCGCCCGACGCGCGGGTCCATCACACCGATTTGACGGTCACTCGTCGCTGTCGTCGCCGGACATGGATTCGTAGATCTCCTTGCACTCCGGGCAGACGGGGTACTTCTTGGGGTCACGGTTGGGCACCCACACTTTGCCGCAGAGCGCGATCACGGGCGTGCCGCTGACGGCACTCTCCATGATCTTGTCCTTCTGCACGTAGTGCGCGAAGCGCTCATGACCACCGTCGCCGTGGGAGAGATCAGGGCGGGTGTCACTCTCAGGAAGGATCTTCGTACTCACGGGCTCAGTTTAGTGACGGATCCTCGGGAAAGGTCGCGACGAATGCCAGATCGCCGCCCTGACGTCGCAGAACGTCGTGCCAAAGGCGCTCCGGATCGTCCATGAACGCATCCCCTGGCTCGGCCGGCAGGACGTACCAGGCACCCTCGTCGACCTCTGACCGGAGCTGGCCAATCCCCCATCCGGCATAACCGGCGAAAACCCGCAGCTTCGTGAGCTCGGTGGCGAGCAGCTCCGGAGGCGCGTCCAGGTCGACCAGCCCGACCCGCGCGACCGCCGGGCTGCCGCCGAGCGCCCGCCACCCGAGGGGCTCGTCGGTGCCCGGGACGTGGGCCAGGGCCAGCGCGCTGTCGAGTGCGACGGGGCCGCCCTGGAACACCACGGAGGGGCCCGTCACCAACTCTGACCAGGGCGGGAGTATCTGGTCGACGGGTACTTCGGTCGGCCGGTTGAGCACCACGCCGAGCGTGCCGCCGTCCTCCTCGTGCTCCACGAGAAGGACGACGCTGCGCCGGAAGTTCGGATCGGCCAGCTGGGGCGTCGCGACGAGCAGCCTGCCCGCGATTATCCCGTCGTCCATGCCCCAATCATCCTGTCCCGAAGCTCGCATGCGAACAGTACGCGGCCGAGTACGTCGGTTACGTGCCCTTGGCGCCTGGGTAATCGGCAGAATACGGGCCTAGATCAAAAACTAGATCACCCAGGTGTGCCCCCCACCACCGGAGGACCCCGATGCAGCTTTCCAGGGTCGCCATCGCGGCCATTTTCTTGGTCGTCGGGGCGCTCATCCTGATCCCCATGCTGATGGACAGCTCGTCGCCCTCACAGCTCACGAGCGCCACACCTTCGCCCCAGACCACGGTGTCCCCGTCGGTCTCCCCCTCCAGGTCCGCCAAGCCGTCCCGCACGCCCACGCACAAGCCGAGCCCCACCCGGTCGACCAAGAAGCCTGTGACGGCGCCGTCGGTGACGCCGGCCGCCCCGCTGCGGGTCTCCATCGGCACCGTCCGGTGCCCCGGCCGCAGCGTGCTCGTGTCGGTCACCAACCACGGCGACGGGACGGAGGACTACGCGATCACCACGGACGGCTCGATCTCCGTGGCCGACCGCATCGCGCCGGGCACCACGCGCAGGTCCACGCTGACCGTCAAGGAGGACCACGCGACGACCATCGCGGTCACGTGGCACAACATCCCGGTCAAGAGCCTGGACCGTACGGCACACTGCGTCCGCAACGCCCCGGGCCACGCGCTGCCGCACACCGGCCCGGACAGCGGGATGATCATCGCCAGGATCGCGACGGGCGTCGCCGCCATGCTCACCGGCCTGATCATCTTCTGGTACGGCCGCATCTGGCCGGGCCGCCGCGACAAGATGTTCGACGACGCGAAGTAAGAGCCCGCCGCGCGGGTTCCGAAGAGCCCGCGCGGCTCCAGGGCGTCAGCGCGACGCGGTCGCCGCCTTCTGCACGGCCGCCGCGACGGCGTGGGAGACGTCCGGGTGGAAGACGCTCGGCACGATGTAGTTCGGGCCGAGCTCCTCGTCCGTCACGACCGCCGCCAGGGCGCGTGCGGCGGCGAGCAGCATGTCCTGGCTGACCGTACGGCTCTGCGCGTCGAGCAGGCCGCGGAAGACGCCCGGGAAGGCCAGCACGTTGTTGATCTGGTTGGGGTAGTCGCTGCGGCCCGTGGCGACCACCGCGGCGTGCTCACGCGCCACCGCCGGGTCGACCTCCGGGTCGGGGTTGGCCAGCGCGAACACCACGGCGCCCTCGTTCATCGTGGCGACGTCCTCACCGGTGAGGATGCCGGGGGCCGAGACGCCGATGAAGACGTCCGCCCCGCGTACCGCGCCGTGCAGGTCGCCGGTGTAGCCGTCGGCGTTGGTGTTGTCGGCGATCCAGCGCAGCGACTCGTCGAGGTCGTCGCGGCCACCGTGGACCGCGCCGTGGTAGTCGCAGACGACGACGTGCTTGGCGCCGGCGTGCAGCAGGAGCTTCAGCACGGCGGTGCCCGCGGCGCCGGCACCGGCCATCGCGATGCGGACGTCGGCGAGGTCTTTGCCGACCACGCGCAGGGCGTTCGTGAGCGCGGACAGCACGACGATCGCGGTGCCGTGCTGGTCGTCGTGGAAGACCGGGATGTCCAGCAGGTCCCGCAGCCGCCGCTCGACCTCGAAGCAGCGCGGCGCGGAGATGTCCTCGAGGTTGATGCCGCCGAACGCCGGCGCGATGATCTGCACCGTACGGACCAGCTCGTCGGTGTCCTGGGTGTCCAGGCAGATCGGCCAGGCGTCGATGCCGGCGAACCGCTTGAACAGCGCGGCCTTGCCCTCCATCACCGGCAGCGCCGCCTCCGGCCCGATGTTGCCCAGGCCGAGCACGGCCGAGCCGTCGGTGACCACGGCGACGCTGTTGCGCTTGACGGTCAGGCGGCGTACGTCTTCGGGGTTGCGGGCGATCGCCAGTGAGACGCGCGCGACACCGGGGGTGTAGGCCATGGACAGCTCGTCGCGGTTGCGCAGCGGCACCTTCGACTGCATCTCGATCTTGCCGCCGAGGTGCATCAGGAACGTCCGGTCGCTGACCTTGTGGATCGTCACCCCGTCGACCCGCTCCAGCGCGTCGACGATCTCCTGGGCGTGCTCGGTGTCGCGTGTGGCGCAGGTGACGTCGATGCGGAGCCTGTCATGCGCGGCGGGCGTGAGGTCCAGAGCCGTGACGATGCCACCGGCCTGCTCCACCTCCCCGGTGAGCTGGCTCACCGCACGGCCGCCCGCCGCGACCTCGAGGCGTACGGTGATCGAGTAGGACACGCTGGGCACGGTCGCCACGTCAGCTGCTCCTTTGCCAGGTCCGGGGGGCTCCGCCCGTAATGGTGTCACTCACCAGGGAGCATCCGGCCCGCAGGGCTGGTCTTCTAGGGGATGGCGAGCGCGGCCGTCACGATGATGTCGGCACAGGCCGCCGCCGCCAGCCGCGTACTGTCGATGACCAGATCATAGAGCGCCGGGTCGGCTGGGTCGGCGCGATAAAAGTGCTTCACGTAGGCCGTGCGGGCCCGATCGTTGTCCTCGAGGAGCCGCTCGGCGTCCTCGGCGGACAGATCCATGGACTCGGCCGCGTTCGCCAGACGCCGCTTCCTCGGGCCGTCGAGGCGTACGTGCAGGGCGGCCGGATGGCCCGCGAGGACCAGCTGTGAGGCCCGGCCGAGGATGACGCCGCCGCCGTGCTCGGCGATCTCCTTGATCACCTTCTCCGTGCGGACGAGGAACTCCTCGTCCGGCACGAAATGCCGTGGGGCCAGATAGGAGTCCACGCCGCCGAGGGTGATGTTCGGGAGCCGCGCGGCGTTGGACAGGATGCGGCCGAGGCCGTGCTCGGTCCGGTCGTCATGGGCGAGCGCCTCCTCCAGCGTGCACCCGATGTCGGCCGCGACCGTGTAGGGGATCGCACGGTCGACGAAGGGCGTGCCGAGACGCTCGGCGACGGCGGGGCCGATGACACTGCCCCCCGCGCCGAACGTCGCGGAGACCGTCACGACTCCGGCCATAACAGGATGATTCCCGCTCTGTGCCGGTCAGAACAGCGCGGACGCGAGTCTGCGGCGCGCCTTTCCCACGCGGGGGTCGTCCGGCGGAAGCACCTCGAACAGCGCCAGGAGGTGCTTGCGCACCGACTCGCGCTCGTCCCCGGAGGTGCGCCGCACCGCGCCGATGAGCCGGTCGAACGCCTCGTCCACCCGTCCCTCGACGAGGTCGAGATCGGCGACGCTGATCTGCGCGGCCGCGTCGGCGGGCCGGTCGGCGGCGTCCTTGCGTGCCTGCTGCGGGTCGTACGCCTCGACCCTGCGCTGCAGCTCGACGAGGGCCAGACCGCTCTTGGCGAACCCGTCGTTCGGCTTCGTCTCGAGGATCTTCCCGAACGCGGCCGCGGCCGCGTCGAGATCGCCCCGCTGCAGGGCGGCCTCCGCCTCGTCCTGTACGGGGTCGCCGGCCGGCTGCGGCGCCTCGCCGTCACCCGTCTCGGCCGCGTCGGCGCCCTCGGGCATCAGGCCCTGCTCGCGCAGGGCGTCGAAGAGCTGGTCCAGCACCTGGCGTACCTGCGGCTCCGGCGCGGCGCCGTTGAGCACGGGCAGCATCTGGCCGGCCACGACGGCGGCGACGAACGGGATGCCCTGCACGCCCATGCGGCTGAGCTGCTGGCCCAGACCGGGGTTCGCGTCGATGTCGACCTTGGCGAGCAGCCAGCGGCCGGCCGCCTCGTTCGCGAGCTTCTCCAGGATCGGGCCGAGTTGCTTGCACGGCTGGCACCAGTCGGCCCAGAAGTCGACGAGCACCGGGACGTCGCGCGACCGGTCGATGACCTCGGCGTTGAACGTGGCGTCCGTCACGTCGATGACGGAAGAAGAACCGCCCGTGGCTGCGGGACGCTCCTGCGCCCGCTTCGCCGCGGCCTGCCGGGCGCCCAGATCGATGGCGCCGTGCAACGAGAAGTCCGGTGACGTCATGCATCCATCCTGCCGCATACACCGCCGAATGCGCACGAGCGGCCACCCGGTAACCACCCGCGCCGCGCCTGTCCCGCGCGCCGGGAGCCTCGGGTCCGGGTCGTGGGGACAGGTGAGGTGCGCCGTGCGGGTACCGGCGTACACGGAGCCCGGCGGCGGCCGGGCGGGCGCCTGGAGGTCCCTGCGATCGACCTCGCGAACGCGGAGACGCCCCGCGCGGTCTTCGCGGGGGCGTCTCGGCGTACGGCGGTCGTTCTACGGCGTCCTGCCGGCGAGACGACCGCTCGCGTCAGAAGCGGGCGGGATCGGATCAGAAGCGGGCGGGCTCGGAGTAGCTTCCCCACTCCTCGCGGAGCGCGCCGCAGATCTCGCCCAGCGTCGCCTCGGCGCGTGCGGCGTCGAGCATGGCGGGGATGAGGTTGCCGTCGGTGCGGGCCACCTCCGTCATGCGGGCCAGCGCCGCGTCGACGGTGGCCTGGTCGCGCTCGGCACGGCGGCCCGCGAGCACGCGGTTCTGCTCGCGCTCGACCTCGTGGCTGACCCGCAGGATCTCCAGCGGCTCCTCGATGCTCTGCGTGTGGACGTTGACCCCGACGATCTTCTTCTCGCCCTTCTCGAGCTGCTTCTGGTACGTGAAGGCGGCGTCGGCGATCTCGGCCATGAACCAGCCGTCCTCGATGCCGCGCAGGATGCCGCCGGTCATCGTGCCGTCCGGGCTCATGTCCTTGATCCGCGCGAAGATCTTCTCGGCCTCGGCCTCGATGCGGTCGGTGAGCTCCTCGACGTACCAGGAACCGCCCAGGGGGTCGACGACGTTCACCACGCCGGTCTCCTCCATGATCACCTGCTGGGTGCGCAGGGCGATCTCGGCGGCCTTCTGGCTCGGCAGCGCCAGCACCTCGTCCAGTGCGTTGGTGTGCAGGGAGTTGGTGCCGCCGAGGACCGCGGCGAGCGCCTCCACGGCGGTGCGCACGACGTTGTTGTCGGGCTGCTGCGCGGTCAGCGACACCCCGGCGGTCTGCGTGTGGAAGCGCAGCCACTGGGCCCTGTCCGACGTCGCGCCGTAGACGTCGCGCAGCCAGCGGGCCCAGATCCGGCGGGCGGCACGGAACTTGGCGATCTCCTCGAAGAAGTCGAGGTGGGAGTCGAAGAAGAACGACAGGCCCGGCGCGAACTCGTTGACGTCGAGTCCCCGTGACAGGCCGAGCTCGACGTAGCCGAACCCGTCGGCCAGCGTGAAGGCGAGCTCCTGCGCGGCCGTCGAGCCCGCCTCACGGATGTGGTAGCCGGACACGCTGAGCGGCTTGTACGCCGGGATCTCGGCCGCGCAGTACTCCATCAGGTCGCCGATGAGGCGCAGATGCGGCTCGGGCCCGAACAGCCACTCCTTCTGCGCGATGTACTCCTTGAAGATGTCGGTCTGCAGCGTGCCGTCCAGACCGCGGATGTCGGTGCCCTGCCGCTCGGCCGCGACGAGGTACATGCAGAAGATCGGCACGGCCGGGCCCGAGATCGTCATCGACGTCGTGGTGTCGCCGAGCGGAATGCCGTCGAACAGCACGTCCATGTCGGCGGCCGAGTCGATCGCGACGCCGCAGTGTCCGACCTCGCCCAGTGACTTCGGCTCGTCGGAGTCGCGGCCCATCAGCGTCGGCATGTCGAAGGCGACCGACAGCCCGCCGCCGCCGGCGGCGAGGATCATCTTGTAGCGCTCGTTGGTCTGCCGCGCGTTGCCGAACCCGGCGAACTGGCGGATGGTCCAGGACCGCCCGCGGTAGCCGGTCGCGTACAGGCCACGGGTGTAGGGGAACTCCCCCGGCCAGCCGATGCGCTCGAACCTGGGGTCGGCGGCCGGCGGTCCGTACACCGGCTCGACCTCCGTGCCCGACAGCGTCGTGAAGTCGGCCTCCCGCTTGCGCGAAGCGTCGAAGCGCTCCTGCCAGCGACGGCGACCCTCCTCGATGTCCTGCATGTCCATGGGCACGCTCCTCCGGTGTCTCCTCCAGGATACTAGGACGTCCTAGTATTTTGGGAAGAGGCAGCCGAGGGCGGTCTGAACGAGGTCTCAGTCCTGGAAGTCGCCCGCGTCGACGCGGAGCGAGCGCAGGACATCGAAGATCTTTCCCTGGTCACCGGCGCCGTACGTGCCGAGGCCGAAGTCCGCGGCCATGAGGTCGCGTGTGGCACGCTCCACGGTGTCCCGGCCGCTGTCGGTGATCTCCGCCAGCACGCCGCGGCCGTCGCGCGGGTTGGGGCGCCGGGAGACGTAGCCCTGCCGCTCCAGCCGGTCGATCGTGTTGGTCACGCTGGTCGGGTGCACCATCAGCCGCTCGCCGATCTTGGACAGCGGCAGCGCGCCGGAGCTGCTGAACGTCAGCAGCACGAGCGCCTCGTAGCGGGCGAAGGTGAGTTCGTACGGTCTCAGCAGGGCGTCGAGCTCGGCGATGAGGATCGCCTGGGCTCGCATGATCGATGTCACCGCGAGCATCGCGGGTGAGTGCCCCCAGCGGCGTTCCCAGAGGTCCCCGGCGCGGGCGATCGGATCGAAGGCGAGGTTGAGCGGCTTGGCCACCTGGACACGTTAGCGCCTACCCGGCAAGCAACTGAGCAGGCATCCGACATTTGCCGAACTATATCCACAATTGTTTCCTGAATACTCCCCGAATCATTGTCGGCGACACCGGCGGCCCTAACAACGCTGACAGTCATCACCAAGGCAAGTTATAGTTCCGTTGTCGGTGTGTGCGGCGACGGCAAAGGGGGGCGTCGACGCAGCCGTTCATCGGGCTGATCCGTTCCGTCCTCGAGCACACACCGCGATTTCGGGGGGTTTAAATGATCGCGGATTTTTCCACGATCGTGGCACGGAACATGGGTATCCGCCACAGGGGGCGGTGGATCCTGCGTCCCACCACGTTCGGCATCACCTCAGGGGTCGTCGGCCTGGCCGGTCCGCCCTGTTCGGGCAGGTCTGCCCTGCTGGAGACCCTTGCGACCCTGCGCCGGCCCAGCGTGGGCGAGCTCGAACTGCTCGGGCACGACGTGACCGGCGCGGCCGGCCAGCGCGCCGTACGCGCCCGGCTGGGGTTTCTGCCTGATCGGTTCGGCTGGGCCGCCGGAGTGACGGCCCGCGAGTTCGTCGCCTACGCCGCCTATTTCAAAGCCACGCCGAACCACGCGGTCGATGCGATTTTGGAACGATTTGAATTGTCCGATGCCGCGGAATTGGAGATGGATATGCTCCCCGCGGATCTGCGGCTGCGCACGGGGCTGGCGGCCACTTGTGTCCATCAGCCGGATCTGGTTTTCCTGGACGAACCACTGCACTCCATCCCCGACTCCGAACGCGACGAACTCATCGGCCTGTTGCGCGGGCTCGCCCCGACCGTGGTCGTGACGGCGCCGGACGCCGCGGAGCTGACGGGATGGTGCGACCGCGTGTTCACCATCGTCCGTGCGCGCCTCATCGAGTCACTGGAGGTCTCTCGATCGTGGTCCCAGGTGCCGGCCGGTGTCTGACCTGGGGCGGGTGCTGCGGATCGATGCCCGCCGCACCGCCCCGTTCCTGGCCGTCCCGGCTCTGGCGCTGCTCGGTGCCGTGGCGGCCTGGCGTGCGCTGCTGCCCGGCGTCGCCTACTGGGACGACGCCGTCGCCGCGCTGTTCGCCTCGGTACGCGTCCTGGGCCCCGCGTCGGCGGCGCTCGCCGCCTGGGTGGCGCTCCGCGAGCACCGCCTCGGCTACCTCCGCGGCCTGAGCGCGCGCTCGCCCGCACTCGGGCCGCTGCTCGACCTCATGCTGCTCGGCGTCGTCACGCTGACCGCGTACGCCGCGGTGGCCACCGTCGTCGTCATCAAGACCCTGCTCCACGTCGAGGCGGGACACCCCCAGGTGGCCGGCCTGCTGGCCGGAGCGCTCACACTGCTCGTCTACACGGTGATCGGTTACCTCGCGGGCCGTGCGGTGCCCCACCTGCCGACGGTCGCGGCGGCCGCCGCCGTCACCTACCTGTGGGGGGTCGCACGCCCGGGCACCTGGACGTACCTCCTGCCCCCGCCGGGCGTCGAGCACATCCACCCGTTCGCGGGCCTCCGCACCGAGCTCCTCGCCGCACAGGCGCTGTGGTCGCTCGGCCTGGGCGCGCTGCTCGTGACGTGCTACCTGCTGGCGCTGACCCGGCGGGCGCGGCTCGCGTTCCCGATCGTCGCGGCCGCCGCCGTCATCGTCATCACCACCCTGTGGATCCACGCCCAGCAGCGCGCGCCGCTGGCCCCGCGCGCCTTCGAGTACTCCTGCCGCCAGTGGCCGCTGACCGTGTGCGTCCACCCGGCACTGCGTACGGCGCTGCCGTCACTGGAGGCCGCTCTGACCCCTCTCGCCACGCGCCTGAGCGGCACGCCGGGCCGGTTCACGCGGGTCGAGCACCGGCCCGACAACGACTTCCCGCGTCCGGCGCGCGGCGTGGTCTACATCCACCTCAGCGATCTTTCGCCGGGGTACGAACACCGCGCCGAGCAGGAGATCCAGATCAGCCTGCTCGACGCACGCACCTGCGGGAACCCCACGCACGCCACGGGTGTGCGCTACACCGCGCTGGTCTCCGCGTGGCTCCTCGACGAGGCACCGCCGCGGCTGAGCGACGTCACCGCCGCGCGCGACTTCGCCGCGTGGGCCGAGGTGCGGCGGCGCCACTGGCTGCGCACGCACTACCTGCGCTACCACTCCTGCACTCTGCGCGGCCGCGACTTCCGCGTGGTGTGAGCCGGGCTCAGCGGCCCGTGGTCAGGAGTAGGCCGCCAGTACGGCATGGAGCTCCTCCAGCAGCCCGAGCACGTCCTCCCGCGTCTCCGCGTCGAACGCCGCCTCGACGGCGGTGGCGGCACCGCCATCGGTCAGCCAGGTCAGGACCTGGCGGTGCGCGACGCTCCCGCGGTCCCAGAAGGCGTCGGCGAGCCGTGGGCCGCGCGTCCACTCCACGCCGTACAGGACGAATTCACGCAGGTGCCGGACGGCGCCGGCGTCCGGCAGGCCGCCCCAGTGGTCCAGGAACGGCGTCAGGTCGGCACGGGCGGCGCCCAGGCAGCACAGGACCGTCCCGGCGTCGGGGTCGGCCGGATGCCGCTCCAGCGTGTCCGCCCACCACGCGGTCAGGAACGCCTCGATCGCCGCGCGCTCACCGGCCGGCCAGGCGTGCCAGCCCGCGGCGGCCACCTTGCCGAAGACGATCGCCGGGTCGGGGTAGCCGAACGCGTCGGCGGCCGCGCACTCCAGCAGCCTGGGCAGGAAGTAGCGGAACTCCTCGGCACCGCCCCAGGTGCTGATCGCCTTGGCGGCGTAACGCGCGAGGGCGTCCGCGGGCAGCGAGCGGACCGGCCCGTCGAGGAGGGGACGGTCCTCCTGCGGCGCGACACAGTGCGGGCAGCCCGGCACGCGTGCCGGGCGCCGTACGTGCCCGAACGCCGCGTAAAGACCCTCGACGGCCTCGTGCCGGTGCCCCATCATCCCAGGAGCATGACGCTCGTCTCCGATGTTGACTAGGGTCAGGCCGTGGACTGGAGCATGCTGACATGCGCCCGTAAGGGGCACATCACCTACGCGCCGGACGAGGCCGCCCTGCGCGACCGGCTGCACGTCGAGACGCCGGCCGGTGAGGCCTGGCGCTGCCTGCGCTGCGGCACCTATGTCCACGGTGAGCCGCACGGGCACGGACCGGCCGAGCAGGCGCCGCTCGTCCCGCGCGGGCGTGAGCTGCGCGACGCGTTCATCATCCGGTTCTTCGCGCTCGAACGCGTGATCCGCGGCCTGGTGATCGCGGCGGCCGCGTACGGCGTGTGGCGGTTCTCCGCCCACCGGGGCTCCATCGAAAAAATCTTCGAAAAGGACATCCCGCTGCTGAAGCCGCTGGCCCGCCAGGTCGGCTGGGATCTCGACAACTCCCACATCGTGGAGAGCATCCGGCACGTCTTCAGCGTCAAGTCCACCACCCTGACCTGGTTCGCGATCGGGCTGCTCGCGTACGCCCTCATCGAGCTGATCGAGGCCGTCGGACTGTGGCTGCAAAAGCGGTGGGGCGAGTACTTCGCCGTGGTCGCCACCTCCTTCGGCCTGCCGCTGGAGATCTACGAGCTGACCGAGAGGATCACCGCCTTCCGCATAGGAGCCCTGGTGATCAACCTCGGCCTCGTGGTGTACCTCCTGGTGTCCAAGCGGCTGTTCGGGATCCGCGGCGGGAAGGAGGCGTACGAGGCCCACCGGCGTGGTGAGTCGCTGATCGAAGTCGAACGCGCCGCCGTCTCTCCGCACACCGAGTCCGCTGGGTGACTTCTTAGGTTTCTGGGGAACACCGGGGGGTGAACAATCCCCCCAGAGGTGATGAGAATGTCGCACTCGGAAGCATCCGAGGATTCACGCATATCCGAGCGGCCGCGCCGGCCCATCCTGCGCGCGATCGCCGTCGTCGTCGTCATGATCGCTCTGGTCTACGCGGGGCTGGAGGCGGCGCACAGGCTGCCGCACTGGCTCAACCCGTTCGGCGAGACGACCAAGGACCGCAGCGCGCCCGTCGTGCTGAACTCCATCCAGAATCTCTCGCGGTACGAGGCGGCGACCGGCAACTACCAGGTCGTGGTCGACCTCGAGAAGGACGCGAAGTTCCTGCCCGGCCAGCTACGCGGCGAGCGAACCCTGTTCGTCGGCAACGGCAACGTCGACGCCTACGTCGACTTCTCCCACATCGGCAACGGCGCCCTCACGGTCGACAAGGCGCACAACACGGTGACGGTGCGCATGCCCCACGCGCAGCTGGAGAAGACCAACCTCGACCCGAAGCACAGCTACGTGTTCGCGCGCCAGCGCGGGCTGTTCGACCGCTTCGGTGACTTCTTCAGCTCGAACCCCAACCAGCAACAGCAGCTCTACGTCCTCGCGTCGCAGAAAATCCAGGACGCGGCGAACTCCAGCGGTCTCACTCAGCGTGCCGACGCGAACACGAAGCTGATGCTCACGAACATGTTGAAGGCATTGGGCTTCAAAACAGTTACCGTGACCTTTGCCACATCTCCCTGAACCTTAGGCGAAGGATCACCGGGGGAATACCTCACTAAGAGGTGTGGTTGGGGACGAGTCGGGGTGATGGCTGTGTCGATCGCAGCAGAGACGTTTACGCTTTCGCGCGACCCGGTGGCGCGGCCGACCTGGCCGTTCGCGCTACCGGTCGGGCTCGCGGCGGTGGCCGTCGCCATCCCCGCACTCGCCCCCGGCCTGGGTGACCGGCCGGCTCACCTGCTCGTCGGCGACCTGTTCCCCGGCGGGCAGGAGCTGTTGCTGGCACTGATACTGCTGGCCGCCGCGCGCGGCCTCCTGCTCCGCCGCCGCGTGGCCTACTACGTCGTCCTCTCCCTCACCGTGCTGTCGATGCTCGACGCGGTGGGCACGCGCGACCTCGGCCGGGCGCTGATCCTGGTCCCGGCCACGGTCGCCCTCGTGCGATACCGCCGTGAGTTCTCCACGGTCCCGAGCCGGGTCCGCGCCGCCGTACGCACCGGTCTGATCACCTACGGAGTGGCGATCGGGTACGGCCTCGCGGTCATGATCGCCGAGCGCAACCACATCACGCCGGGCGTCACCGCGGGTGATGCCGGCCGGGAGATCCTGTCCGGGCTCAGCGCATCGGGGACCGGACCACTGCACTTCGACGGCTCGCCCGACCGCTGGTTCGAGGCCAGCCTCGGCATCCTGGGTGGCGGCGGTCTGCTCGCGATGCTCATGGCGCTGCTCTCACCGGCGCCCGCGCCCCCGGTCGGCAGCGACGAAGAACGCGCCGAGGTCGCGCGTCTGGTCGACGCCGACGAGTCGGACACACTGGCTCCGTTCCTGCTGCGCGGTGACAAGTCCTACGTCTTCAGCCCCGATCGCCGCGCCGTGATCGGCTACCGCGTCCTGTTCGGCGTCGCGGCCGCGGGCGGCGACCCGGCGGGCGACCCGCGCTCCTACCCCGACGCCGTGGCCGAGTTCGCGGCGCTTGCCCGCCGGTCCGGCTGGCGGATGGCCGTGCTCGCCGCACGCGCCGACCTCATGGACCTGTGGGCCCCGTACGGGATGCACTCGGTCGGGATCGGCGACGAGGTGCTGCTGGCCACCGGTGAGTTCGGCCTCGGCGGCCGCAGCATGCGCAACGTGCGCCAGGCGGTACGCCGCACGCACAACGCCGGCGTGACGACCGAGGTCGTCCAGGAGGGTGCGCTGAACGAGCCGGACCGCGCCGAACTGCGGACGCTGGCCACCGACGCGATGGGCGGCACCGAGGAGCGCGGCTTCTCGATGAACATGGACGGGCTGCTGACCGGACGCCACACGTTCCCGGTCGTCGTGGTCGCGCGCGACGCGGACGGTACCGCGGCGGGCTTCCAGCGCTACCTGCCCAGCGCCTCCGGACGGCGCCTGTCACTCGACGCGATGCGCCGCGCGCCGGGATCGGCCAACGGCCTCAACGAACGCATGATCGCCGATGTCATGGAGTACGCCGCCGCGCACCGGATCGACGAGGTGTCGCTCAACTTCGCGGCCTTCCGCGAGCTGTTCGAGACCGAGGACCGCGGAGCGCTGGAGCAGGGGAGCTACCACCTGATCCATCTGCTCGACCGGTTCATCAAGGTCGAGTCGCTGTACCTGTTCAACCGCAAGTTCAAGCCGCGTTACGTGCCGCGCCGCGTGATGTTCCCTTCGTGGGCGAGCATCCTGCCGATCGCGCTGGCACTGCTGATGCTGGAGTTCGGGCACTGGCACCCGGGCTCGGAGGCCCGCCGTCAGGCCGAGCCGGTGCCCGAGGAGTCCTACGCGACGCTGCCGATCTATCCGGGCTGGTAACCGGCGCGACCGCACGGAGGCCGGGCACGGTGCCAGGACGCGGCGCCGTGCCCGGCCCGCGTTCAGGCGGATGTGACCTCGGGCCGGCGCATGACGACGACGCGTCCCAGACCTGTCTCGGCGATCCGGCTCCGCTCGAATCCGGCCGAGGCGGCCTCTTCGCAGAGCCGCTCCGCCGAAGGGGCGAATTCGGCGCCCCAGTGGCGGTACAGCAGCCGATCGAGGGCGAAGCCGCGCGCCCCCGCCTCATCGCCCGGCTCCGGGGGCACGAAGAGCTCCTGCATCAGGAGCGAACCACCCGGCTTCAGCGCATGAAAGATCATTTTCAGGACGCCGCCACGGGCGGACTCGGCGAAGAAGGGGTGAGCCCAGAACGACAGGTCGAAGGCGTTTTCCTCGTCGAAGGTCCGAGCGTCCTGGCACCGTACCTCCACCCGGTCCTGGACACCGAGCGCCTCCGCCCGCCTTCTCGTCTCCGCGGCGACCTCCGGGACCAGCTCGAGTCCCACCTGCCGCCCCTGGGGAAAGAGCGTGGCGAGATCGAGCATCGCCCAGCCGACTCCGCATCCGACGTCCAGCAGCCGGCCGCCCTCGCCCAGCACCTGGTACTCGGGGAGAGCGTCGACGAGTATCCGGAACACTTCCTGGGAGACGGGCGTGACGCGTCCGGCCGTCGCCTTGGCGAGGACGAGCGCGTCGCCCTCGTCCAGCGGGGCACCGGGGCCGTCCGCGACCGCGTCCCGCACCAGCCGGGGCAGCATCGCGAGGTGGGCGAGCATGTCCGTGAGGTCGACCGGCGCGTCGCCGGCGGACAGCAGCGCGAAGGCCGGGGCCAACCGCACCACGTCGGCGTCGCGCTCCACGATGTCGTATGCCGCCAGCGCCCCGAGCACGTCCTCCAGCCTCCCGGCCGTCAGCCCGGTGAAGTCCCGCAACACCGCGAGTCCGCGGGGTTCGGCCAGAAAGCCGAGCCAGCCGGCCTCGTGCACGGCCTCCAGAAGTGCCAGTGCCTGGGCGGCGCGGGCCCATCCCCTGACCACGGTACGGGCCGCGAACATCCCCTCCATGCGTTCCCGGTCCGTACCCGGCCGATTCTCCCGCGCACTGCTTCGTCATGCCGTCGACCCCGTTCGTCCTCACCATGCGGACCCGCCGGCGCCCGGCTCGCGTCCCTCGGTCCGGCAGGAGGCCGACCCTGATTTCGGCCTAGCCCGCGATAACTATAAAGACGACCGGATTAGGCGTTAGGGCTGGATGCGGGGCGACCCCGCCTACTCGGTGAGTCCCGCTACGAGCTCGTCGGCGGCGGCGTACGGATCGCACGAGCCGTCCAGCACCTTCTCGGCGAGCACGTCGAGACGCTGATGCCCGTGCAGGTCGCCCATGCGCTCGCGCAGCGCCGTGACGGCGATCGCCTCGATCTCGTCACGAGCACGGGTACGCCGGCGGCGGCCGAGCTCGCCCGAGTCCTCCATCCAGGACAGGTGCTCGTCGAGTCGTCCGATGACGTCCGCGACTCCCTCGTCCTTGACGGCCACGGTCGGCACGATCGGCGGCCTCCACCCTTCGGGCGCGGCCAGCGCGATCATGTTGCGCAGGTCGCGTACGGTCTGCTGGGCGCCGTCGCGGTCGGCCTTGTTCACCACGAACACGTCCGCGATCTCCAGGATGCCGGCCTTGGCCGCCTGGATGGAGTCGCCCATGCCGGGCGCGACCAGCACGATGGTGGAGTCGGCGAGCGAGGCGATCTCCACCTCGGCCTGGCCGACCCCGACCGTCTCGACCAGCACCACGTCACAGCCGGCCGCGTCGAGCACGCGGATGGCCTGCGGAGCCGCCCAGGACAGCCCGCCGAGGTGACCGCGGCTGGCCATCGACCGGATGAAGACGCCCGGGTCGGAGGCATGGTCCTGCATCCGCACCCGGTCACCGAGCAGCGCCCCGCCGGTGAACGGCGAGGACGGGTCGACGGCCAGGACGCCGACCCGTAGCTCCTGGGCGCGGAAGGCGCGGACCAGCGCACTGGTGGACGTCGACTTCCCGACGCCCGGCGCCCCGGTCAGGCCGATGATCCGCGCCTTGCCCGCGAGGGGGTTCAGCGCCGCCATGACCTGGCGGAGCTGCGGCGAGGCGTTCTCGATCAGGGTGATGAGCCGCGCGACCGCGCGCGGCTCGCCCTTGCGCGCCCGCGCGACCAGGTCGTCGACGTCGGCCTTCCGCGCCAGCGTTGCCACCCTGGGGCCCCTCAGACCTTCAGGATCAGGGCGTCGCCCTGGCCGCCGCCGCCGCACAGCCCGGCCGCGCCCACTCCGCCACCACGCCGGCGCAGTTCGCAGGCAAGGTGCAGGACGAGGCGGGCCCCGGACATGCCGATGGGATGGCCCAGCGCGATCGCGCCGCCGTTGACGTTGACCTTGGTCTCGTCCACACCGAGGTCGCGCATCGACTGGACGCCGACGGAGGCGAACGCCTCGTTGATCTCGATGAGGTCCACGTCGCCGACGTCCAGCCCCTGCTTGCCGAGCGCGTGCTTGATGGCGTTGGCCGGCTGGGACTGCAGTGAGTTGTCCGGGCCCGCGACGTTGCCGTGCGCGCCGATCTCGGCGAGCCAGGTGAGCCCGAGCTCCTCGGCCTTGGCCTTGGACATCACGACGACGGCGCACGCGCCGTCGGAGATCTGGGAGGAGGAGCCGGCGGTGATCGTGCCGTCCTTGCTGAACGCGGGCCGCAGCCGGCCGAGCGACTCGGCGGTGGTGTCGGCACGCACGCCCTCATCGGCCCTGAAGACGACCGGCTCACCCTTGCGCTGGGGGATCTCGACCGGGACGATCTCGTCGTCGAACAGGCCGTTCTTGGCGGCCTCGGCGGCACGCCGGTGTGAGCGGGCGGAGAACTCGTCCTGCTCCTCGCGCGAGATGCCGAGCTTGGCGTTGTAGCCCTCGGTCGACTCCCCCATGGACACGCCGTCGAAGGGGTCGGTGAGCCCGTCGTGCGCGGTCGCGTCGAGCATCTCGATGGAGCCGTACTTGTAGCCCTGCCGCGACTTGGGCAGCAGGTGCGGCGCGTTGGTCATCGACTCCATGCCGCCCGCGACGACGATCTCGAACTCGCCCGCACGGATGAGCTGGTCGGCGAGCGCGATCGCGTCGAGGCCGGACAGGCACACCTTGTTGATCGTCAACGACGGGACGTCCATCGGGATGCCTGCCTTGACCGCGGCCTGGCGCGAGGGGATCTGACCGGCGCCCGCCTGGAGCACGTGCCCCATGATCACGTAGTCGACCTGGTCGCCCGTGACACCGGCGCGCTCCAGCGCCGCCCTGATGGCGACCGCGCCGAGGTCCACCGCCGCGAAGCCCTTCAGTGAGCCCAGAAGGCGGCCGATGGGCGTCCGAGCCCCGGCGACGATGACGGATCCGGCCATAAAGAGACCTCCACTACCCGGGGCTGCGCGACGTTTGCCAACATACCCACACGGGGACGGTGGACTTCCTGGAGGGCAACGCATGCTCACACGCATCGACCATGTCGGT
This sequence comes from Actinoallomurus bryophytorum, assembly GCF_006716425.1. Lineage (NCBI taxonomy): Bacteria > Bacillati > Actinomycetota > Actinomycetes > Streptosporangiales > Thermomonosporaceae > Actinoallomurus > Actinoallomurus bryophytorum. The sequence goes on along the minus strand of NZ_VFOZ01000001.1, from coordinate 4,489,060 downwards.
ATCGCCTGTCACGACCTTGAGGAGAAGATCGCCTTCTACGAGACCACTTTCGGCCTCGTCCTGGCGTCCCGTGAGGTCAACGAGGCGCAGGGCGTGAAGGAGGCCATGATGCACGTCGCGGACGGCCCGTCAGGCTCCTCGTACATCCAGTTGCTGGAGCCGCTGGGCCCGGACACGCCGGTCGGAAAGTTCCTCGCCAAGCGTGGCGAGGGAGTACACCATGTCGGCTACGGTGTGGATGATGTCGCGGCCGCGCTCGAGGCGATCGGCGCCAAGGACGTGCGTCTGCTGGACAGGCGCCCCCGTCATGGGTCGATGGGAGCGTCCATCGCGTTCTTGCACCCCAAGGACGTGGGTGGAGTGCTGACCGAGCTGGTGCAGGCATCAGAGGGTCAGCACGAAGGCGAGTAAACGCCCGAAAATCAACTACAAAGAAGACAATGCACCCAGGGCGTCCAGTTGAGCCCCCAACACGGCAGTGTCCGGAGTACGCTGCTGTCGCCGGAAGTGGTCCCGCGCGTGCACTACCCCGTAACACGCAGTGTTCGCGTAGCCATGATCCGGCATCTCTACCACTTGTAGCCGTCTCGTCACAGCAGGATTGAGCCTCATGCAGTCCGACATCGACGCCCAGCTCAGTAACTTCTTCGAAGACACGCCCCCACGCGAGTTCGACGTGGTGCTCCGCGGCTACGACCGGCACCAGGTCGAAGAACACATCAAGCAGCTTGACAACGAGGTCCGCCAGAGCCGCGAGCAGACCTCGGCGATGCAGCGTGAGCTTTCCGACGCGCACCGTCAGTTGCAGGAGCAGGAACGCCCCACCTACTCCGGTCTCGGAGCGCGCATCGAGCAGCTGCTCCGGCTGGCCGAAGAGCAGGCCACCGAGCTCGTCCAGGCCGCCCGGTCGGAGGCCAACGAGATCAAGGCCGCGGCCAAGGTCGACGCGGCCGAGCACCGCGCCACGGCCGAGAACGAAGCGGCCGAGCTCCGCGCCACCGCCCAGCGCGAGGGCGAGGACATGCGCAACATGGCCGAGCGCGAGGCCGAAGAGGTGCGCACCGGAGCCCGCCGTGAGGCCGACGAGCTGACCTCGACGACCGAGCGCGAGGTGGCCAAGCTCCGCGCCACCGCCGACCACGAGGTCGCCGAAAAGCGTGCCGGCGCCGAGCGGGAGATCGCCAAGCTCCGCACCACCACCGAGCGGGAGGTCGCCCAGCTCCGGGCGTCCACCAAGCGGGAACGCGACGAGATCCTCACCACGGCCAAGCGCCAGGCCGACGAGATGCGGGCCCAGGCCCAGCGCATCCTCGAGGAGAGCGAAGCTCAGCGGGCACAGGCCGAGGGCGAGTTCGAGATCCAGCTGGCCGCACGGCGCGAAGAGGCCGAGCGGCAGGATGCGGAGCGTCACAGCGCCGCGCAGACCGCCACCCAGAAGCTCGTCGCCGAAGCCGAGCAGCGGGCCGCGTCCGCCGAGCAGCGCGCCACCAAGGCGACGCAGCAGGCCGAGCAGACCCGTCGCGAGGCCGACAGCCACGCCAAGCAGCTGGTGGCCAACGCCCGAAAGAACTCCGACTCGGTCATCGCCGAGGCGAAGTCCCAGGCCGAGCAGCTCCTGTCGGACACCAAGTCCGAGGCCGAGCGGATGCGCACGACCGCGCAGCGCCAGGTGGACGAGCTCACGCGCCAGCGCGACAGCATCACCAGCCACCTCAACCAGCTGCGTCAGCTGATCGGTGGCATGCAGTCCCCGCTGGGTGGCGCCGCCGCCGAGGAGGCTCTCGCCGCACCGCCGGAGAAGCCCGCCCTCGCGGCCGCCGAGCCCAAGCCGGCACAACAGCAGCAGCAGAAGGCGCAGCAGCAGGGCCAGCCGCGCAAGAAGGACGAGGACGACGACTGGTGGCAGGAGTAACCATCAGCCCACTCCCCGAATAACGCGGGCAATCCCGCTATAAAACGCGAGACGGCGGAAAGCCTAGAGGCAAACCTTGCCTCTAGGCTTTTTGCCATAATTTGGGGCACTTCAAAGGAGGTGGGGAGTGCCTGACGAGCTCCCGAAAAACAGCCGGCGCGCTGACCGGGGCCTACTTGCCCGGGACCGGCGCCGGGACGACGACTCGGCCGAGCGACAACGGGCCGAGTCGGACACGGCTGAACCGGATTCAGCCGATGAAGGTGCTGCGTCAGATACGGCCGACGTGGATACGGCCGGCATCGATACCACCGAATCGGACACCGGCGGCCCGGAAACGGGCGCGGACACGGAGCTGGAACCCGCCGAACCCGGCGAGCCCATCCCGGCCGAAACCCTGTCCCCACAGGAGAGGGCCGCCGACCCGATCACCGATATGAAGGCCCGCGAACGCGAGGCCGGCGTGGACGAGCGGTTCCCCTTCGGCCGCCCTGGCCGCCCGCTGACCAGGAGCCACCCGTTCGTCTTCGGCTTCTACGGGGCACTCGGCGTTCTGGTCGCGTACATGCTGGTCCAGGCGCTGCAGAACGCCCTCCAGGTGATCATCCTGATCATCGTCGCGCTGTTCCTCGCGGTCGGCCTCAACCCCGGAGTCGAGGCGCTGGAACGGCTCGGCATCTCGCGCCGGTGGGCGGTGCTTCTGGTGTTCCTCGCGCTGGTGGGGTTCTTCGTCGGGTTCGGGTTCGCCATCGTCCCGCCGCTCTCCCAGCAGACCACCGCGATCATCCACAACCTCACCAGCGGGAACGGCTACCTCGAACAGCTACAGAACAACCCTCGGGTGCAGGATCTGGATCACCGCTACCACATCATCCAGAAGGCCAGAAGCGCTCTGCAGAGCAAGGACCTGGGCACGCGGGCGGCCAACGGGGTGGTCGGCTTCGGCCAGGTCGTGCTGAGCGGGCTCTTCAGCGCGCTGACCGTACTCATCCTCACGCTCTACTTCCTGAACTCGCTGCCCAGCATCACCGGCTTCATGTACCGGCTGGCGCCGCGCTCACGACGGGCGCGGGTGGCCCTGCTCGGCGACGAGATCCTCACCCGGATCGGCGGCTACGTCGCCGGCAACCTGCTCATCTCGCTCATCGCCGGGGTGACGTCGTACATCTTCCTGTTGATCGCCGGGGTGCCGTTCGCCCTCGCGCTCGCCCTTCTCGTGGCCATCACCGACCTGATCCCCCTGGTCGGTGCCTCGATCGGGGCGGTGTTCGTCACGGCCCTGTCGTTCTTCTCCGGCTTGTGGGTGGGGGTCGCCACAGCGATCTTCTTCATCATCTACCAGCAGGTCGAGAACTACATCGTCCAGCCGAGGGTCATGAAGCGGTCGGTCGACGTGCAGCCGGCCGTGACGATCATCGCGGCGCTGATCGGCGGCACGCTGCTGGGCGTGATCGGCGCCCTGCTCGCGATCCCGGCCGCAGCGGCGCTGGCTCTGATCCTGCGTGAGGTCGTGATGCCTCGCCAGGAGGAGGTCTGACCTCGCGGCCCTGACCGTACGCGCCCGCTCAGCGGAGCGTACGGGTCAGGGCCGCGCCGAACTCCGTCACCGCGTCGTTGAACAGCTGCGGCTGTTCGACGGCGGTGAGGTGACCCGAGCCGGGGATCATGATGAGCTCCGCGTTGGGCAGGGCCTCGGCCATGCTCCGCGCCTCGTCCTCGGTGATGATGGCGTCCTCCGCGCCGTGCAGGACGAGCGTGGGCGCACGGAACTCCGCGAGCGCACCGGTCGAGTCGGGTCGCGCGGCCATCGCGCGCTGGGCCCAGGCCGCGGCGAGCGGGGGCGTGGACTGCACCAGCCCGCGGACCCGCCCGTACACCAGCGCACGCTGCTGCATCGTGGTCGGTCCCACCAGTCTCGGCAGCAGGTCGTCCAGGAGCACGCTGACGTTGCCGTCGGCCTCGAGCCGCTCGGCGATACTGATCCGCGCCTCCCGTGCCGCGGCGGCGTCCTCGGTCGCCTTGGTGTCGGCGAGGACGGCGCCCAGGACGCGATCCGCGTGCCGCCGGCAGAACGCCAGCGTGACGTACCCGCCCATCGACAGTCCGCCGATGATCGCCCGGTCGATGCCCTTGGTGTCGAGCAGGGCCGCGACGTCGTCCGCCATGGCGTCGACGGATGGCTCCTCGGCTCCGAGCGGAGACCCGCCGAATCCCCGCATATCAGGCGTTAGCACCCGAAAGCGCGACACCAGGCCCTCTCGCTGGGCCAGCCACATGGCCGACGACAGCGGGAACGCATGCAAGAGCACTAACGGCGTCCCGCTCCCGACGTCGCGGGTGTACAACTGCACGGCGTGCCCCTCCCCGTTTGCTACGCAAACCTCCCCAGTCCGGTACTTACCGGACCCCGCTCATCGTTACCCGTGATTGCCGCCCTGCCGACACCGTGGCCGCGATCGGTCTCAGACGTTTAGGCGAAGCGGGTTTCTGGGAGGAGTACTCCCCATATCGGCCCCTGTAGACGCGGAGCCTACGGGACCTCGGTCGACAACGGGTACGCCTCAGGCGCCACATGCTTCACGATCTCGTTGAGAACGATCCGGACATAGGGCTCACCTACCCACAGATGCTTGGCACCGTCGACGCCGATCACCTCGGCCTGGGGTACCCGCTTGAAGCGCTCACGTGCCTCCGGCGGCCGCAGGTAGTCGTCGCGCTCGGGTACCAGCGCGACCAGCGGGCGGCCGAACTCCGCCCAGGCGTCGAGATCGCCGTCGGTCGCCCGGTGGAGCGGCGGCGACAGCAGAATCGCCCCTTCGACGAGCGGGTCGCGCCCCCAGCGAAGTGCCAGTTCGGTGCCGAACGACCAGCCGAGCAGCCAGGTCCTGGGCAGATCGTGGTATTCGGCCCACTCCAGCGCGGCCGCCACGTCGTACCGCTCGGAGTCGCCGTCGCCGAACTCTCCCTCGCTCGTACCGCGATCGCTGCTCGTGCCCCGGGTGTTGAACCGGAGCACGGCCACGCCGGCGAGGGCCGGCAGCCGGTACGACGCCTTGCGCAGCACGTGGCTGTCCATCATGCCCTCGGCCGTCGGCAGCGGATGCAGGCACACGAGGGTCGCGACGGGCGGCCGGTCCTCCGGGAGTGCCAGCTCACCGACCAGGGTGAGCCCGTCGGCCGTCTGCAGCTCGATTTCGGTACGGCGCGCGGGCAGTACCGTGCTCGCCCGGATCTCCGCCATCCTCGTCCTCTCAGTAGCGCGGGCCGCGACGGGACCGCTGGATGTTGGGCAGGCGGTTGAGCCGGTGATCCCAGCACGGCCGGTGCCAGTGGCGCCGGTCCTGCGGGCCACCACCCTCGGCCGGCCATGCCACGAGATGCCCGACACCCGGTGGGATCTCCTGGTCACAGCCGGGGCAGCGGTAGGACTTCGCGGCCCCGGCCGCCGGACGTACGATCCAGTCTCCGTCGGGCCCTTCCTCGGTCCGCTGCGGACCGCCGAACGCGCCACTCCCGGTTTCCCGTGCGGTGTCGCGTGTGCGGCGATTCTTACGCGGACTCATGCCGATCAGGGTAGATGAGGCCGTTCCGGATGAGTGGTGGAGGCTCAGGCGAGCCCGCCACGCCGCCGCCTCCATACGACTAGGGTGGGCGACCGTGCGTCTCGTCATCGCCCGCTGCAGCGTCGACTATGTCGGCAAGCTCACCGCCCATCTCCCCATGGCCCCGCGGCTCGTTCTCATCAAGGCCGACAAGTCGGTCTCGATCCATGCCGACGACCGGGCGTTCAAGCCACTCAACTGGATGAACCCGCCCTGCACTCTCAAAGAGGAAGAGGGCAAGTGGACGGTCACCCACGCGAAGTCCGGTGAGCAGCTGATCCTCACGATCGAGGAGATCCTGCACGACTCCAGCCACGAGCTCGGCATCGATCCCGGCCTGCAGAAGGACGGCGTCGAGGCGCACCTGCAGGAGCTGCTCGCCGAGCACATCACGACCCTCGGCGCGGGCTGGAAGCTGATCCGCCGTGAGTACCCCACCGCGATCGGCCCGGTCGACATCCTCTGCCGCGACGACGCGAGCACGACGGTCGCCATCGAGATCAAGCGCCGCGGCGAGATCGACGGCGTCGAGCAGCTGACCCGATACCTGGAGCTGCTCAACCGTGACCCGCTCCTCGCCCCGGTGAAGGGCATCTTCGCGGCGCAGGAGATCAAGCCGCAGGCGCGGGTGCTGGCCGCGGACCGCGGCATCGGCTGCGTGACGCTGGACTACGACGCCCTGCGCGGCATCGAGCGCGACGGCACCCTCTTCTGAGCCGGAGATAACCCGTCAAGAACTGACAGGTATCTCCACCAGGGTGAAGGTCGCCACCTGCGGGGTCGTCGTCTCCCGGTCTCTCACGCGGGTGGCGGGTCTCAGCGTTTGCCGCGCTGGGCTTCGGAGAGGGCCTGGGTCAGGCGGTCGCCGCCGCCCAGCCGTGCCATGCGGGCCGCCAGTACCGGGGCCACGCCGGCGAACCTGGCGCCCAGGCGGAAGGTCAGGGGTGCGACGTCGACCTCGGCCAGGTCGCGCTCGATCGCGCGGCTCACGGCGTGTGCGACGTCGCCGGGGGTGTGGGTGCCGAGGCCGCGCGGGAGGGTGATGTCCGTCTCGGCGAACATGCCCGCGTCGCGGATGAAGCCCGGATAGATCGTGGAGACGCCGACGCCATGGGGCCGCAGGTCCTCGCGGAGCGCCAGGGAGAACCCGCGCAGCCCGAACTTCGTCGCGTTGTACAGCGACGTCCCACCGGCCGCCATCTTGCCGCCAACCGACGACACGAACACCAGGTGCCCGCGGCGGCGGGAGACCATCTCCTCCGCCGCCAGCCGGGCCAGCACGACCGGGGCGCGGAGGTTCACGTCCAAAGCCCGGTCGACCGCCTCCAGGGTGTACTCGGTGAGCGGGCCGCTGGCGGGCAGCCCCGCGCCGGCCACGAGGATGTCCACCGGGCCGGCCTCGTCCATCAGCGCGGCCGCGGCGTCGCGGTCGGTCAGGTCGGCGATGATCGCCCGGCCGCCCAGCTCGGCGGTGAGGGGTCCGAGCACGTCCGCGCGCCTGCCGGTCAGCACCACTGACGCGCCCCGGCCGGCCAGCTCCCGTGCGATCGCCTGGCCGAGCCCGCCCGTCGCACCGGTGACCAGAGCGGTCATCTGGGCGATCTTCATGGCGGCATCGTGTCACGTCGAGCGCCGCCCGAACATGCTTCGCACGGCACCAGAACGCCGAGTCGTCCGGGTGGAACGGGGACGTACCCTCTGATCCGGCGTCTCGCGTTCACGCACCGTGCAACAGAAGGCAACATCTGTCTCATGTGCCGCCCCCTCGTCGTACCGATAACCTGCGAGGCATGCCGCAGGTCTCCGAGATCCGGGAACGGATCGTGAACGCCGCCGAGGGGTGCTTCGCCCGGTACGGCGTCGGCAAGACCACGGTCGAGGACATCGCGGCGGCGGCGGGGCTGTCCCGCGCCACCGTCTACCGCAGCTTCGCCGGCGGGCGGGACGAGGTGATCCTTGCCGTCGTCCAGCGCGACCTACGGCGCTTCCTCGACCGCCTGGCCGGACGGCTGAGACGCGAACGTTCCGTCCCCGACGCCATCGTCGAGGGCGTGGTCGACGCGGTCGCCTTCGTACGAGGAGAGCCCCAGGTCGCCGCGCTGCTCACGCCCGACGCCGCCGGGCACACCCAGGCCGCCGTCGTCGGCGGCGCCAGGAGCCTGCTGGACCTGTGCGCCGACTACGTACGCCCTCACTTCGGCGCCGCCCAGCGTGACGGGGCCCTTCGGCCGGACATCACCGTCGAGGGCGCCGTCGAGTTCCTTTTCCGGATCATCTCCTCGATGATCGTCATGCCTCGCGAGGACGAACCCCGCGAGTTCCTCCGCACCTACGTCGTCCCCGCCCTGGCAGAGAGCAACTGATGAGCAACGTCACCGCCCTGCGGTCCTCCGTGCGGCCCAGCCCGATCTTCCTGTTCGTCCTCGGTATCTTCGCCCTGTCCGGACTGGCCGTCTGGCGGTACGGCACGGATGTCGGGCACGGCGCCCGGTTCCTGCTGTTCGTCTTCGTGGTCACCGGCTGGATCGTGTCGCTGTGCCTGCATGAGTTCGGGCACGCGTTCTTCGCCTACCGCTCCGGCGACCGCAGCATGGCCGCCAAGGGATACCTGACCCTCAACCCGCTGAAGTACACGGACGTGGCGCTGAGCTTCCTGCTGCCCGTGCTGTTCCTGCTGCTCGGTGGCATCGGACTGCCCGGCGGCGCGGTCTACATCGACCGCGGCGCGATCCGCGGCCGGCTCCGCCACAGCCTGATCTCGGCGGCCGGTCCCCTGGCCAACCTCGTCTTCGCGATCGTGCTCGGCGTCATCCTCTCGAACCTCGCCACGAGCCTGGACCACGCGCTGTTCTGGAGCGGCATGGCGTTCCTGGCCTTCCTCCAGGTGACCGCGGCGGTGCTCAACCTCCTGCCGGTGCCGGGCCTGGACGGCTTCGGCATCGTCGAGCCGTACCTGCCGCGCCACTGGGTCGCGCAGGCCAACAGGGTCGGTGGTTACGCCTTCATGGCGCTGCTCGCGCTGCTGTGGATCCCGCCGGTCAACCGCCAGTTCTTCTCGATCATCTACCACCTGACCGACCTGTTCGGGATCAACTCCGACCTCACCACGGTCGGGCACGCCCTGTTCCAGTTCTGGCAGAGCGTGAACCTCGGCTGAGGTACGGCGCCGTGTCCACCGTTCGGTGGACACGGAAAGGACCGGACCGCCGATCGCGTGAGGCGCCCGCCGCCACGACGCTGGCGGTATGGACGAAACGGCAGTGCGCGTACGCGGTCTGCGCAAGCGATACGGCGATCTCGACGCGGTGAACGGCGTCGACCTGGACATCCCGCGCGGTGAGGTGTTCGCCCTACTCGGGCCGAACGGCGCCGGCAAGAGCACGACGGTAGAGATCCTCGAGGGGCACCGGCGGCGTACGGGCGGTGAGGTGTCGGTCCTCGACCTGGACCCCGGCCGGCCCACCCGTGGCTGGCGGGCCCGCATCGGCATCGTGCCGCAGACCTCGAACGAACAGCCTCAGCTGAGCGTACGGGAGATGGTGCGCCACTTCGCCGGCTACTACCCCGCGCCGCGCGACCCCGACGAGGTGATCGAGGCGGTCGGGCTGACCGGCAAGGCCGATGCGCGGCTGTCGGTACTGTCCGGGGGCCAGCGTCGCCGGGTGGACGTCGCGCTGGGCATCGTGGGCGATCCCGAGCTGCTCTTCCTGGACGAGCCGACGACCGGCTTCGACCCGGACGCGCGCCGGCGGTTCTGGCAGCTGATCAAGGGCCTGGCCGGCGGCGGCACGACGATCCTGCTGACCACCCACTACCTGGACGAGGCCGAGGCCCTCGCGGACCGGGTCGGTGTCATCGCCGGCGGACGGCTCGTCGAGGTCGCCCCGCCCGGCGACCTCGGTGGCCGTGCCACCGCCAAGGCGCGGGTGCGCTGGACGGGCCCCGAAGGCCCGCAGTCGCTCGAGACGGACTCCCCCACCCAGGTCGTGGCCGAGCTGGGCCACCGGTTCGACGGCGAGGTGCCCGGCCTGACCGTCACGCGGCCCACGCTCGAGGACACCTACCTTTCGATGATCGGAGCAGGCCGATGACCGCTCTCGCGATGCCCTCCACGCTGAGGGTCGGGCTCTCACGCGGCGCGCTGGAGCTGAAGGGCTTCGTCCGTGAGAAGGAGGCGATGGTCTTCACGTTCGCGATGCCGGTCCTGCTCATGGTGGTCTTCGGCACGATCTTCAAGGGCCGGGTCGACGGCACGAACGTGGACTTCCGGCAGTACTTCGCCGCCGGCATCATCGCGAGCGGCATCGCGTCGACCACGTTCATCAGCCTCGGCGTCGGCATCGCGCAGGAGCGCGACGACGGAACGCTCAAGCGGCTCTACGGCACCCCGATGCCGCCGGCGGCGTACTTCATCGGCAAGACGATCTCGGCGCTGGTGCTGTCGGTGACGGAGACGGTGATCCTGTTCGTGCTCGGCGGCGTGATGTTCGGCCTGCGGCCCCCGAGCACGCTCGAGCGCTGGTCCACCCTGATCTGGGTCTTCGCCGCGGGCGTGACCGTCTGCACCCTGCTCGGCATCGCGGTCAGCAGTGTGCCCCGCTCGGGACGGGGCGCCGCCGCCGTGCTCAACCTGCCCTACCTCGTGCTGCAGTTCATCTCCGGGGTGTACTTCACCTTCAGCGGCCTGCCATCGGGCATCCAGCAGGTCGGCGCGGTGTTCCCGCTCAAGTGGATCTGCCAGGGCCTGCGATCGGCGCTGCTGCCGGACACCCTGCTCCCCGCCGAGCCCGCCCACTCTTGGGAGCACGGCCGGATCGCCCTGGTGCTGGCGGCCTGGGGTATAGCAGGCTTCGTCCTGTGCCTGACCACATTCCGCTGGAAACGGCGCGGCGACGGATGAACGGCGAAGACGCGTGGGAGCTGGGCGTCGGCCGGTGGGAGATCTACTTCGGTCTGGTCCTGATCTGCACGGTCATCTATGTACTGGCCGGGGACGGCTCGTGGCCCAAGGGGGCGGTCGCGGCCGTCCTACTGGCCGCCATGGTGCCGTGGTACGCCGCGTTCGGCCGGCGCGCCATCGGCGCGGACCGCCAGGGTGCCACCGCCCTGGTCTACGTCGCCGGGCTGGTCGCCCTGTCCGCCGGCGCGGCGGCAGCGACGCCGGAGAGCGCACTCGTGCTGTTCGCGCTCTGCCCGCAGTGCTACATGATGCTCAACTGGCGGACGGCGATCGTCGCGGTGGTCCTGCTCAACATCGTGCCGGCCGCGCGTTTCCTGGTCGGCTCGACCGGCGCCGGCGCCATCGTGTCGTTCGCGCTCTGGACCGTCGTGGTCATCACGTTCTCGGCGTTCTTCGGGCTCTGGGTCGAACGCATCATCAACCAGAGCATCGAGCGGCGTGAGCTCATCCGGCAGCTCGAGGCGACGCGTGCCGAGCTGGCCACGGTCAGCCGGGAGGCCGGGGTGATGGCCGAGCGCGAACGCATGGCCGCCGAGATCCATGACACCCTCGCGCAGGGCTTCACCAGCATCCTCATGCTGCTGCAGGCGGCCGAGCCGCGCCTGGCCGACGATCCCGGCGGGGCGCGGCGGCAGATCGGCCTGGCCGTCCGTACCGCACGCGAGAACCTCGCCGAGGCCCGTGCCCTCGTCAGCGCCGTACCGCCCGCCGCGCTGGGCGAGGCGTCCCTGGACGAGGCCGTACGGCGGCTCGCGGACCGGCTGGGGGAAGAACTGGACGTCGACACCGAATGCGTCGTCTCCGGTGAGCCGCGACGACTGGACGCCCGGTCCGAGGTGGTCCTGCTACGGGCGGCCCAGGAAGGGCTGGCGAACGTCCGCAAGCACGCAAAGGCCGACGCTGTCGCCATCACGCTCGACTACGGCGCCGCCGCGGTACGCCTGGAGGTGCGCGACGACGGCACCGGCTTCGACCCCGAGACCGCCAGCGGCTTCGGCCTACGCGGCATGCGTGAGCGCGCCGCCCAGGTCGACGGCACGCTCGACGTGCGCAGCGTGCCCGGCGTGGGGACCTCGATCACGGTGGAGGTGCCGGCGAGTTGATCAAGGTACTGCTGGTGGACGACCATCCGGTCGTACGCGAAGGGCTGCGCGGCATGCTCGCGGCCGAGGAGGACCTCACGGTCGTGGCCGAGGCCGGCGGCGCCGCCGAGGCGGTGGCCGCCGTACGCGCCCACGAGCCCGACGTCGTCCTCATGGACCTGCGCATGCCGGGCGGCGACGGCGTCGAGGCGACCGCGCGCGTGCTGGCCCAGCGCCCGGCGGCCCGGGTGGTGGTGCTGACGACGTACGAGACCGACGCCGACATCCTGCGCGCCGTGGAGGCGGGCGCCGCGGGCTACCTGCTCAAGGACGCGTCGCGCGCCGAGCTCGCCCAGGCGATCCGCGCCGCGGCGCGCGGTGAGACGGTGCTGGCCCCTTCGGTCGCGGCCAAGCTGGTGTCGCGGATGCGCTCGCCGGTGGAGCTGTCACGGCGCGAGATCGAGGTGCTCCGCCTGGTCGCCCGCGGTCATACCAACGCCGAGATCGGGCGGGAGCTGCTGATCAGTGAGGCGACGGTCAAGACGCATCTGCTGCGGACGTTCGGCAAGCTGGACGTTTCGGACCGTACGGCCGCGGTGACGGCGGCTCTGGAGCGAGGCATCCTGCCCGCCCCGGGCCGGTAGACGGCCGGATGCACAGACCCCCGGGCGCTGCGCCGAACCGTCCTCGACCGCGCGGCCCAGCGGACCGGGTGAAGTACCCGCTGCCCCGCCGGTCGGGCAGTCGCTCAGCGATCAGCGATTCTGGGTGCCCGGCCGAGCCGGACCAGCGCCAGCGCGGCGGCGACTGCCAGCACGGCCGGGCCGGTGGTGTTGGTGACGCGATCGCCGCCGGATGATCATCACCGCCACGCCGGCCGGCGCCGAGCTGCTGCACGAGGCAACCCGCCGCGCCGTTGAGCTGGAGCGCGAACTCCCCCGATGACCCAGGACCCGCCTCACCCGCACGGACCTCGAAACACCGACTGGCCTGGACCAACCCCACTGCGCCGGATCGCACCGGAACGAACAGGAACGTCCAGGCCGGGACAGGTCCGGTTGCGGTAATTTACGAAGTACCAGAATGTCCTTCTAGTGGGTGGTGGCGATGACGGCGACCATGGATGCCGAGACCACGGAGAGTTTCCGGTCTCTCAACCCGGCGACCGGCGAGCTCGTCGGCGAGCATCCGGTCCACGGTGAGGAGGCGGTGAACGCCGCGATCGAACGCGCACGTGCCGCGTCCGTGTGGTGGGCCGGCCTGGGGTGGAAAGAGCGGCGGATCCGGCTGCTCAACATCAAGGGCGCCCTCACGCGCTCGCTCAACCGGGTCGCCAGCCTGATCCACCAGGAGACCGGCAAACCCATCGAGGACGCCCAGCTCGAAGTCATCCTGGCCGTCACGCACCTCGACTGGGCCGCGCGTAAGGCCGAAAAGGTCCTCGGCCCGCGCGGCGTCTTCCCCGGCATGCTCGCGATCAACCAGAAGTGCGTGCTGGAGTATCAGCCGCTCGGCGTCGTCGGTGTCATCGGCCCGTGGAACTACCCGCTCTTCACGCCGGTGGGGTCGATCGCGTACGCGCTGGCGGCGGGCAACGCGGTGGTGTTCAAGCCCTCGGAGTACACCCCGGGCGTGGCCCTGCTGCTCGCCGAGATCGTCGCCGGAGTCGTGCCCGAGCAGCCGGTGCTGCAGGTCGTCACCGGCCTGGGCGAGACCGGCGCCGCGCTCACCCGCGGAGCCGTCGACAAGATCGCCTTCACCGGGTCGACCCCGACGGCGCGCAAGGTCATGGCCGCCTGCGCCGAGCGTCTCACCCCGATCGTGGCCGAGTGCGGCGGCAAGGACGCCTTCATCGTGGACGCGGACGCCGACGTGGACAGTGCCGCCGAGGCCGCTCTCTGGGGCGCCATGTCCAACGCGGGCCAGACCTGTATCGGCGTCGAGCGCGTCTACGTCGTCGACAGTGTCTATGAGACGTTCGTCGACCGGCTCGCCGAGCAGGCGAGCGCGCTGCGGCCCGGCGAGGACCGCGGCGCCTCGTACGGCCCGATCACCATGCCCAGCCAGCTCGGCGTGATCAAACGCCACATCGACGAGGCCGTGGCCCAGGGCGGCAAGGCGATCGTGGGCGGCTCCGCGTCGGTGAAGGAGCCCTACGTCGAGCCGGTCATCCTGCTCGACGTGCCGGACGACTCCTCCGCCGTACGCGAGGAGACGTTCGGCCCGACCATCACCGTGCACCGGGTGAAGAGCGTGGACGAGGCGATCGCCCGCGCCAACGCGACGGAGTACGGCCTGGCCGGGACGGTGTTCTCGAACAGCAAGTCGGCGGCGATGAGCGCCGCGCGCCGGCTGCGCGGCGGCATGACCTCGATCAACGCGGTGGTTGCCTTCGCGGCCGTGCCGGCGCTGCCCTTCGGCGGGGTCGGCGACTCCGGCTTCGGGCGCATCCACGGCGCCGACGGCCTGCGGGAGTTCGCCCGTGCGAAGGCCATCACGCGCCAGCGGTTCTCGTCGGTGAACCTCTCGTCCTTCAAGCGGACGGACAAGGACATGGCCAGGGCCCTGCAGCTCGTCAACCTCCTGCACGCCAAGCGCTACAAGTGAGCACGGAGTGAGCACGGCCGCCGGGCCCGTACGCCCGGCGGCCCGCCTCAGCCACCGCTCACGAACGGGACCACGGCGGGGTGGGACCGGCGTTCGCCGATGGCGATCTCGAGCCGGTCGAGCCGCCGCAGCGACCGCGGCGGGGCGATGCGCGTGTGGGCGATGGCGGCGGCGAAGAAGACGAAGCCGGGGAGCCCGGTCCCGACACGGTCACTGATCACGCTGGTCAGGTCGGCGACGCCGAGCAGGGCGATCGACCATGGGCCGTACCTCGCCTGCCACCGCAGGACGCGGCGCTTCCGCGTGATCATCGCGAGGACGGCCTGGTCCAGTACGGGGTCGGCGGGGGCCTCGCCGGAGCGGTAGGCCCGCGCCATGGCGATCCGCTCCGTCCGGCTCCATCCGTGGCGGAACCGCCGGTCCGCGAGGCCCGCGGCGACCAGGGCGGCCGCGACCAGCCCGACCACGAGACCGCCGGACAGATCCGCGGCCGTACTCACCTCGGGCGCGGCCAGCCTCAGCAAGGCGCCGAACCCTGCCGTCGTGATGACGAGACAGCACAGCGCGACGGCCCACAGCGGCAGTGTGGCCGGGCTTCTCACCGGCACGGACTCCGCATCTTGCGACATAGCGGAGCAACGCTACTAGAGCAGAGCGATTCCTTTTCCGGCGACGACGGTCTTCATAGGCGACGGACACGGCCGAAAGAGGACACATGCCAAGCAAGCAGTCACAAACGGTGAAAGAGCTCTACCGGGGCTGGACGCGAGCCATGATCGAGTCGCGGGAGCCCGACATCGATGGCTGGGGTGACCTGACCGCCGAACCGCGTGGAGTCGACTATCTGGAGACCGACGCGGGCGGCGTTCCCGCGATGTGGGCGGTGCCCAAAGGATGCGCCGAGGACCGTGTGCTGCTCTGCCTGCACGGCGGGGGGTTCATGAGCGGATCGATGTACACGCATCGCAAGCTCTACGCCCACCTCGCCAAGGCGGCCGGCGTACGTGCGCTGATCCTGGAGTACCGCCTCGCACCCGGGCACCTCCATCCCGCCCAGGTCGACGACGCCACGGACGCGTACGCCTGGCTTCTGGGCCAGGGCGTCGGCGCTCGTCACATCGCGTTCGCCGGGGACTCCGCCGGTGGCGGTCTGGCCATCACCACGATGCTGCGCGCCCGCGAGCGGGGCCTGCCGCTGCCGGCCGCGTCGATGCCGCTCTCCCCCTGGGTGGACATGGAGGTCCTCGGCGGGTCGTACGAGTCGAACCGTGACAAGGACGCCTTCTTCTACCGGGAGGTCGTGCAGGCGCTGGCGGACCTGTTCCTCGGGACGGACGGCGATCCGCGGGATCCCCTGGCCAACCCGCTCCACGCCGACCTCACCGGGCTACCGCCGGTCTACATCCAGGCGGGCGGCGACGAGACACTGGTGGATGACGCCCACCTGCTGGAGGAGCACGCGCGTAAGGCGGGCATGGAAGTGCGGCTCGACGTCTTCCCCGGCCAGCAGCACAGCTTCCAGATGACCGCCGGGCGCGCGCCCGAGGCGGACGAGGCGATCCGCTCACTGGCGGCGTGGGTGCGCCCGAGACTCGGTCTCTGACCGGCCCGCCCGGACGCGAGAAGGAGTGACGATGCCACCGAGCCCAGGGGCCGGACCGGAGAGCGCGGAGTTCGCCCGGCTCGCCGAACCGTTCCGGCGTGAACTGCTGGCGCACTGCTACCGCATGCTCGGCTCGCTGGACGAGGCCGAGGACCTCGTCCAGGAGACCTACCTGCGGGCGTGGCGTTCGTACGGCGGGTTCGAGGGACGGTCGTCGCTGCGGGTCTGGCTCTACCGGATCGCGACCAACGTCTGCCTGACCGCGATGGAACACCGCGGCAGGCGGCCGCTGCCGTCCGGGCTCGGCGGCCCGGGTGAGGACCCGGACGGGGCGCCGGTCGCGGCGGGCCCCGGGGTCACCTGGCTCCAGCCGATCCCGGACGCGCTCGTGACGCCGGACTCCGCGGATCCCGCGGCGATCGTCGCCCTGCGGGAAAGCCTCCGGCTCGCCCTCGTCGCCAGCCTGCAGTACCTGCCCGCGCGGCAGCGGGCCGTGCTCATCCTGCGGGAGGTGCTGGCATTCCGTGCGGCCGAGGTCGCAACGATGCTGGACACCACGACGGCCGCGGTCAAGAGCACGCTGCAGCGGGCGCGCGCCCGGCTCGACGAGGTGGGCGCGGCCGGCGTCGAGCAGGCCGGCGAACCCGGCGATCCGCGGGCCCGCGCTCTGCTCGAGGCCTACATCGCCGCCTTCGAGAACGCCGACGTGGCGGCTCTGGAGCGGGTGCTGCGCGAGGACGCGACCCTGGAGATGGTGCCGTCTCGTACATGGTTCGACGGCCGCCGCGACTGCATGCGTTACGTCACCCGGTTCCTCGGCACTCCCGGGGACTGGCGGATGGTCCCGGTCGTCGCGAACGGCCAGCCCGCGGCGGCGGCCTTCCTTCGTGGCGAGGACGGGACCCACCGGGCGTTCGGGCTCGCCGTGCTCACCACGACCTACGCCGGGATCGCCCGCATCACGGTGTTCGGCGATCCTGGCCTGGCCGCGAGGTTCGGCCTCGGCAGGTCCTCCCCACCACCGCGGATCGGGGGCCGGGACCACTTCAGGACGGTGTGACGCGTGCCGGTTCCGCGAGTGGGTAGGTGACGCCGGTCTGCCGTTCGGACTCCTGCCACAGACGGCGCCCTGCCGCCATGTCGTGGGAGCGTGCGGTGGACCGGACGCGGGTGGGATACCCGGTGAACTGGGCACGGCCCGGCGGGCCGTAGTAGTCGCCGCCGCGCGCCTCCGGGTCGACCGCGGCGCGCACCGTGGCCAGGGCCGCTTTCTGCGGACTCTGCATCAGCCACCAGGTGAGCATCCGGAATTGCGGACGCATCATGACCCGGACCGGGAGCGGCATCTCCCGGCCGAACTCCGTGCGCGCGTTGCCGGGATGGGCGGCCACCGCGATGGCCGGCACGCCGGCCGCGGCCAGCCGCCGGTGGAGTTCGTAGGTGAACATGAGGTTCGCGAGCTTGGACTGGAAGTACGCGTGCGCGTACCGGTATCCGCGGGTGAAGTGCAGGTCGTCGAAGGCGACGGTGCCCCGCCGGTGCCCGATGCTGGCGACCGTGACGACCCGCGCCCCTGGTACGGCCAGGAGCCGGTCCAGGACCAGGCCGGTGAACGCGAACGGGCCGAGGTGGTTGGTGGCGAAGGTCAGCTCGAAGCCGTCCTCGGTGACCGCGTACCGCCGCCTGACTCCGCCGGCGTTGTTGACGAGCAGGTCGATCCGTGGGTGGTCGGCGCGGAGCCGTTCGGCGGCACGCCGGACCGAAGCCAGTGACGACAGGTCGAGCCGCAGTGTGCGCACCGTCGAGTCCGGCGCCAGTGCGGTGATGCGGGCCGCGGCGTCCGCCGCCTTGACCGTGTCGCGGCAGGCCAGGATCACGGTGGCGCCGCGTTCGGCGAGCAGCCTGGCCGTCTCGAAGCCGAGCCCCGTGTTCGCGCCCGTGATCACGGCCGTGCGTCCTCGCTGGTCAGGAATGTCGGCAGCCGTCCAGCGCCGCCTCGTGCTCAGTACCATCTGACATCTCCGGTGCACGGGGTAGAATCGGGACAGCCGTCCCGGTTCTGGGAAATATACGGGACGGCCGTCCCGCTTGTCGACCCCGAGAGGAGACGCGGCCCCGCGATGGACGATCCCGCCGCGAGCGATGCCGACGGCCGCAAACCCGGCAGGGCACTACGCGCCGACGCCCGGCGCAACCGCGCCCAGGTGCTCCAGGTGGCGGCCGAGGTCTTCGCGGCCGAAGGGCTGTCCGTGCCGGTGCACGAGATCGCGCGCCGCGCCGGCGTGGGCACCGGTACCGTCAGCCGGCACTTCCCCACGAAGGAGGAGCTGTTCGCGGCGGTCCTGCTCGACCGCATGAGGCAGCTCACCGAACAGGCGGACGAGGTCGCCGGCACCCATGACGCCGCGACCGCGTTCTTCACCTTCTTCGCCACACTGGTCCACGAGGGTGCGGCCCACCGGGGACTCGCCGAGGCCCTGGCCGGCGCCGGCTACGACGTGGAGACCGCCGCCGTTCGCGCCGGCTGCGACGTCTCGGGCCGGCTGCGCACCATGCTCGTCCGTGCACAGGAAGCGGGAGCGATACGGGCCGACATCACGTACCCGGACGTGAAGGCCCTGATGGCGGGCTGTCTGGCGCGCGAGGCCGACGACCCGCACGGCACCGCGCTGAGCCGGCTCGTCACGGTGGTGTCCGAAGGGCTCCGTACCCGGCCGAGCCGAGCGGGGAGCGAGGCGGCCGCCGGGCCCCTAAGGCCGTCTGGGACGGACTAAGGCGCCCTAAGGAGGCCTGAGGCGGCATCGGCCGAAGAGATAGTGCATCGTCCCAATGTGGGGGCACCCGGCTTAGCGCGAATCTTGGTATTGCGAGGCCGGATCGACCGGTTCGCAGCAGGAGGAGCCGGACATGCATCCCGACATCATCAGGGCCATCATGAACGAGCACGTACGCGAGCTGAACGCCGACGTCGAGGCCGGGCGCCGGACGCGGAAGAGCCGCGCGCGGTGAACCCGCGTCGGCCCGCTCAGCCGAATCCCGCCCACGCCGGAACCCCCCGGCCGGGCGGGATTCTTCGTCTGTGCCCGGCCGGCGGTGTCGCCCGTGCGTTTCGCGGCGGCTGTCGGACATCACTGGCGAGGCGGAGGGCGTTCATCCAGATCTACGGCTGGTCGGCGGCAGGGAGCAGGCCGTCGGTGGAAGCCGGGTCCGCGGAAGGCAGCAGCGGGCCGCCCGCGATCAGGTCGGCGGCGCGTTCGGCGATCGCGATGGTCGGGGCGTTGGTGTTGCCGCGGGGCACGGCCGGCATGACCGAGGCGTCCACGACACGCAACCCGTCCACGCCGCGTACGCGCAACTCCGGGTCGCACACCGACTCGTCGCCGCCGCCCATCGCACACGTGCTCGTCGGGTGGTACAGCGTCACGACCTCGTGACGGATCCAGTCGGTCACGTCGATGCCCTCGCCGGGAGCCGCCTCGCCGCCGCTGATCCGCGCGAACGGGCGGTTCGCCGCGATCTCCCTGGCCTGGCCGACGCCCGCGAGGAGCACCTCCAGGTCGGCCCGCTCACTGAGGTACGCCGGGTCGATCAGCGGCTTCCAGCGCGGGTCGGCCGACCGCAGGGTGATGCTGCCGCGGCTCGCCACCGAGACCACCGTGGCGAAGACGGAGATCATCCGCTCGGCGACGTCGACCAGGCCCTGGCCGACGTACGGGGTGCCGAGCACGTGGTACTGCAGGTCGGGTGCCGGCAGCCCCGGTGTGGTCCGGACGAACCCCCCGGCCTCGGCCACGTTGGAGGCGTACGGTCCGCGGCCCAGCGTCTGCCAGAGCATGAGGTTGCGCAGGTTGGCGACCTCCCAGACCGACTTGGTCCCGGGCGTGTGCCACCGGACCGGCACGATCGGGTGGTCCTGGAGCCCGGTGCCGACCGAGGGCAGGTCCGCGACGACGTCGATGCCCAGCGAGCGCAGGTGGTCCGCGGGGCCGAGCCCGGACAGCATGAGCAGCTGCGGTGAGTTGACCGCCCCGCCGCACAGGATGACCTCGCGCTGGGCGAGCGCCTCCTCCTCGCGGCCACCGGTCACGTAGCGGACGCCGGTCGCCCGGCCGTTCTCCACCAGGACCTTCGTGGTGAGCGCGTCGGTCTGCACGGTGAGGTTGGGGCGGTCCAGGACCGGCCGGAGGTAGGCGTCCGCCGTCGACCAGCGCCGTCCGCGCCGCTGGGTGACCTGGTAGTAGCCGACGCCGTCCTGCTCGGCGCCGTTGAAGTCGTTGTTGGCGGGCAGGCCGAAGGCCTTCGCCGACTCGACCCACGAGCGGGTCAGCGGGTGCTTGTAGCGCAGGTCCTCCACACGCAGCGGCCCGCCGACGCCGTGGAACTCCGACTCGCCCCGTTGCTGGTCCTCCGCACGCCGGAAGTAGGGCAACAGGTCGGCATAGCCCCAGCCTTTGCAGCCGTAGTCGTCCCGCCAGGTGTCATAGTCGTGCCGATGACCACGGATGTAGATCATCGCGTTGGTGGACGAGCTCCCACCGAGCGTGCGGCCGCGCGGCCAGTAGACGCCGCGCCCCTGCGCGTTCTCCTGGGGCGTCGTCGTGTAGTCCCAGTCGTAGGGGCCCTTGAAGAGCGTCTGCAGGCCTGCCGGGATACGGATCTCGGGCGCGTCGTCGGCCGGGCCCGCCTCCAGCAGGAGTACGCGGGCACCGGAGTCGGCGCTGAGCCGCGCGGCGAGCACACAGCCCGCACTACCGGCACCCACGATGACGTAGTCGTACACGGCCGCCTCCGGAGCTTGGGGAACCTCGGCGAAACACTATCGATTACGGGCGTTCTGGGGCAGTCCACCGAACCGTGTTCTAGCCAACACTGCCGAACTCGACAACTAGTCGGTTACAACGGCTGGCGGCGGGATGCCAGAGATGTCAATCTCTGGGCATTACCTCCGCTTTACCTGTTGAGAAAGGGCGCTCGTGCGCAAACTCGCCATCGCTACCCTCATGGGCCTGGCCGCCGCCTCGATCACGACGGCGGTTCCGGCGGACGCGGCCGCGCATCCGCGGCTCGACAAGCTGGTCAAGCTCAAAGACATCCGTAGACACCAGCAGGACCTCCAGACGATCGCCACCTACAACGGCGGCACCCGCGCCGCGGGTGAGCCCGGCTTCGAGATCTCGACCAAGTACGTCGTCAAGGAGCTGACCAAGGCCGGCTACAAGCCGACGGTGCAGGACTTCCCCTTCGACTACTTCAAGGAGAAGACGCCCGCGGTCTTCGACCAGCCCGGTGGCCCCGTCTACACGTACGGCACCGACTACGACACGCTCGACTTCTCCGGCTCGGGCGACGTCACCGCGACGGCCGAGGCGATCGACACGGCCGGTGCCGGAGTGGGCAGCGGCTGCGAGGCCGAGGACTTCACCGGGTTCACCAAGGGCGACATCGCGCTGGTCAAGCGGGGTGGCTGCAACTTCTCCGTCAAGGTCACGAACGCGGTGACCGCAGGCGCCACCGCCATCGCGATCTACAACGACGGGGCGGCACCCGACCGGATGGGTCCGGTCGCGGGCACGGCCAGCCAGCCCTTCCAGATCCCGATCATCGGCCCGACCTTCCAGCTCGGCACCGACCTGGCCAAGGCCGCCGCGTCGGGCACGCTGAAGCTGCACATCAAGACCGACACGATCAACGAGAGGCGCACCGCGCACAACGTGATCGCCGACACCGCGCGCGGCCGCGCCGACAACGTGGTCGTCATGGGCGCCCACCTCGACAGCGTGGTCAAGGGCCCGGGCATCAACGACAACGGCAGCGGCACGGCCACGGCCCTCACCGTCGCCGAGCAGATCGCCAAGCTCGGCGGGGACATCAAGAACAAGGTCCGGTTCGCCTTCTGGGGCGCCGAGGAGGAGGGCCTGCTCGGCTCGACCTACTACGTCACCCACCTGAGCGCCGACCAGAAGGCCACCATCGCGCTGAACCTCAACTTCGACATGCTGGGCTCGCCCAACGGCCGCCGTGGCGTCTACGACGGCGACGACTCCGAGGGCGCGGGCACCAACCCGCCCGCGGGCTCCGGCGCGATCGAGAAGGTCTTCCTGGACTACTACGGCGGACGTTCGCTGCAGACCTCCCCGAGCACGTTCGACGGGCGCTCGGACTACGGACCGTTCATCGACAACGGCATCCCGGCCGGCGGCCTGGACTCCGGCGCCGAGGGCCTGAAGACGCCCGAGGAGGCCGCGATCTACGGCGGCGAGGCCGGCAAGGCGTACGACGGCTGCTACCACCAGGCCTGCGACACCTACGACAACAACAACTCCACCATTCTCGACCAGCTGTCCGACGGTGCCGCGCACGCCGTCCAGGTGTTCGCCAAGAGCACCCTGCCGGTCAACGGTGACCGGATCGCCGCGCGCAAGGCGGTCACGCACACCGTGCTCCGCGCCCCCGCGGGCGTCGACGTCCGCTGAGTGCGGGACGGGTCCCCGGCCGCGCCCGTACGGGGCGGCCGGGGGCCCGTCGCGATATCGCGGTTCCCGGCACGCCCCCGAGGTCCGCCGGGCACCGCTTGTGAGGCCGTCCCGCGCAAGCGGAACGGCTGTCACCTGGGAAGACGCCGCAGACGGCGTCCAGCGTTGCCTGTGCCGGCGAATCCATGCCATGGACGCGTGAGCCCGCCGGGCCCTCGTGGCTAGGGTTGGTGTCATGCCCAAGAACCGCGATGACCAGCCGGTCGTGCTCTCGAAGATCTACACCCGTACCGGCGACGACGGCACGACCAACCTCGGCGACATGAGCCGTACCTCCAAGAACGACCCGAGGCTCGTGGCGTACGCGGACGTCGACGAGGCCAACAGCGCCATCGGCGTGGCGATCACGCTGGGCGGCCTGCCGGAGGAGGTCGCCACGCTCCTCCAGCGCGTGCAGAACGAGCTGTTCGACGTGGGCGCGGACCTGTGCACGCCCGTCGTCGAGGCGCCGGAGTTCCCTCCGCTGCGGGTCACCGAGGAGTACGTCGACAGGCTGGAGGCGGCCTGCGACACGCACAACGCCGGGCTGCCGACGCTGCGCAGCTTCATCCTTCCCGGCGGTACCGCGGGCGCGGCGCTGCTCCACGTGGCCCGTACGGTCGTACGCCGGGCCGAGCGCGGGACCTGGGCGGCCCTCGACGCGCATGATGACATCAACCCGCTCACCGCGCGCTACCTCAACCGCCTGTCCGACCTGCTGTTCATCCTCGGCCGGGTGGCCAACGCCGACCACGGCGACGTGCTGTGGAAGCCGGGCGGCGAACGCTGAGGCTCGGGGCCGGTGACGCGCCGGCTCTCCGTGCTTCGCCCGTCGCGGTCAGGCCCCTCCGTTGACGTGAAGCGAACTGCCGGCGATCCACTGGGCACGGTCGGACAGCAGGAACGCGATCGCCTCGGCGGCGTCACGGGCGTCGCCGCCACGGCCGATCGGAACCGCGGCGTACGCCTGCTCCGCCGTTCCGCCCATGGCCCCCGCCATCGGCGCCAGCACCTCGCTGCCCCCGGGCGTGAGGACCATGCCGAGGACGACGGTGTTGACCCGGATGCCGGACGGCGTCAGCTGGGTTGCAAGGCCCTTGGACCAGCTCTCCAGCGCCGCCTTGGCCGCGCCGTAGTGCAGGACGGGCGCGGGCGGATCGGTGCTGACACCCGACGAGACGTTGACGATGGCCGCCCGTTCGCTCTTCCGCAGGGCCGGCAGGGCGGCTGAGGTCACCCGTACGGCCGACAGGAAGTTGATCGCGAGGGAGTCCTCCCACTCCTCGTCCGGAATGCCCGCGAGGTGCGCGCGGGCCGCGCCCGCGTTGTTCACCAGGAGGTCAAGGCCGCCGAGGGCGTCGAGCGCTCCGTCCACGAGACGGCGGGCCCCGTCGGCGCCGCGGATGTCGGCACTGATGAAGGTGGAGTCCTTCGGGGTGTCCTCGGTGCGGTTGCGGGCGCTGGTGACGACGGTCGCCCCGCCGTCGATGAGGTGCCGGGCCACGGCCGCGCCGATCCCGCGCGACCCTCCGGTGACCAGGGCGCGCCGCCCCGCGAACTCGCCTGGAACCGGGGTTGTCGGGACGAATGCCTGTGCGACGGACATGAAGATGCTCCTCCGAGGGTGCTCGGTCGAGGTGGAAGCGCCGGTGCACCGGAGTTCCGCGGACGAGCGGAGCTCCCAACAGAGCGGCCACTTTGTTGAAGGCTAAATTATCATACTGAGAGTCCGACCAAATTAGATGGTCTCACCGCCGCGCCCCGGCACGGTGGCTCACCAGCCCCGGTCCGGAGAGGCGCGGCGAGACGGCCGGTAGGCTCGGCGCGCGACGAGCGCGCACACCACGTGGTCGGCGGCGACCACGGAGCGGACCAGGAGCGAGGACATGAGTGCGAGGCCGCCGGCCAAAGGGACCTACCGCTCGGGCATCCGGGCCCAGCAGGCCGAGGCGACCCGGCGCGCCGTCCTCACCGCGGCATCCGATCTCTTCGCCGCACGCGGATACGCCGGCACGTCGATCGACGCCATCGCCGAGGCCGCGGGGGTCAGCCGGTCGACCGTCTTCACCGCGGCCGGAGCGAAGCCCTGGCTGCTCAAGACCGCCTACGACCAGGCCCTGATCGGCGACGACCGCCGCGTCCCCCTCGCCGACCGGCCCGAGTCGCGGGACATGCAGGCCCTGGACGACGGCGCCGACATCATCGCCGCCTACGCCGACATCCTCGCCCGCATCGTGGCAGGGGTGTCGGCCCTGTACGAGGTGGTCCGCACCGCCGCCGACACCGACACCGACGTCGCCGCCCTGTGGGCCGACATCGGACGCCAACGGCGCGAGGGCGCGCGGCGGGTCGTCGCCCTCCTAGTCGCCGCCGGCGCCCTCACCCCCCGGCTCACCCCGGAGCGGGCCGCCGACGTGATCACCGTCTACAACGACCCCGGCCTGCACCGTCACCTCGTCGGTGATCGCGACTGGACGTACGAGGACTTCCGCGACTGGCTCGCCCGGACCCTCCACCACGAACTGCTCACCTGACGGCGGTCCCGTGCAGGTCCGCGAACCCACCTTCGCGAGGTCGGCCCAGCGGCACCATGACCACAGCGAACGCCTTCTGGCCGGGCGGGCGCGGCCGGCCTTCTCGATCACCCTGCAGTTCGAGGCGGGGGGCAGCCGATCAGCGGCGCGCCCGGACCGATCAGCGAGCCGACCCTGCCGGGCTTCGCCGGCCGCGGGCAGAACAGCTTCTACGAGTACGGCGCCCGCGAGGGGGTGCCCCGCCTCTTGGACCAGGATCGCGAAGAACGTCCAGGCCATCGAGGAGGCCACCGGTACCCGGCCCTCGCCCATCCCGAGACCGCCGCGTGGGTGGAACGCGATCCCGCCCCTGTCAGCGGCCTGCCCGGGACCAGCACCTGAGAACGTCTCAGTTGAGCGAGGACCCCGGCGGGGAGGACTCCAGCCAGGCGAGGAACCCCGTCAGCGCCGCGCCGCTCATCGCCAGCTCGACGGTGTGCCCGTCGTCCTGGACCTCGACGATGCCGGTGTCCGGGTGCAGGGCCGCCTCCTCGGCGGCCTCCGGCTGGCGACGGCCGGCAACGACAAGGCCCCGGCGGTGGACGACCCGCCGGGGCCTGAAACGAAAACCGAAGATCGCGAACCAGAGCAGCTCGTCACCGTTGTAGCGGCCGATGCCGAGGCGCCATACGCCACGGCCGTCCGGCTCACGCAGGCTGCACTCGACCGTGCCGCCACGGCGTTCGAGCAGCCAGCGCCGGAGCGACAGCATGGCGAACACGGCGACGACCGCCAGCAGGACAGCGGCAAGGACCCCGCCTACGTTCAGTGCCAGGTACCCGCCCACTCCCCCCTGCTCCCCCCGGAGATCGGTGAAGATCAGACTTCTTCGCCGGCGGCTCTCAGTCGTGCCCGCGCGCGGCGCTGGGCCGCGGCGGCCTCGTCGCCTTCGGACGCCGAGACGCGTTCGTACTCCTCGCGGGCGGCGCGAACATCGATCTCACCGCCCAGCTCGGCGTACTCGGCGAGCACCGACACCTCGTTGGAGGCGACCGAGAAGAATCCGCCGGAGACCATGGCCGCGACGACGTCGCCGCCATCGGCCGGCTTGATGCGCACGACACTACCGTCCACCATCACGCCGAGGACCGGCGCATGGCCGGGCAGGATGCCCAACTCACCGTCAATGGTCTTGGCGACGACCATATCGGCTTCGCCGGCCCAGATCTCACGCTCGGGTGAGACCAGCTCGACGTGCAGCTTCGCCACTTGGCTCTCCTCTTAGTTTCCGGCCGGGCTACTTCTGCAGTTCCGAGGCCTTCTTCTCGGCCTGCTCGATGCCGCCGACCATGAAGAACGCCTGTTCCGGAAGGTGGTCGTACTTGCCCTCGGTGATCGCCTTGAAGGAGGAGATCGTCTCGCTGAGCGGGACGTTCTCGCCCACCTGGCCGGTGAACGCCTCGGCCATGTACATCGGGTGGGACAGGAAGCGCTCGATACGCCGCGCCCGCTCCACCGTGACCTTGTCCTCTTCGGCGAGCTCGTCGATGCCGAGCAGGGAGATGATGTCCTGCAGCTCCTTGTAGCGCTGGAGGATCCGCTTCACTTCCTGGGCGACGTCGTAGTGCTCCTTGCCGAGGATGACCGGGTCCATGATCCGCGACGTCGAGTCGAGCGGGTCCACCGCGGGGTAGATGCCCTTCTCCGTGATCGCACGCGAGAGCACCGTGGTGGCGTCGAGGTGGGCGAAGGTCGTGTGCGGCGCGGGGTCGGTGATGTCGTCCGCGGGCACGTAGATCGCCTGCATCGAGGTGATCGAGTGACCACGGGTCGAGGTGATCCGCTCCTGCAGCTCGCCCATCTCATCCGCCAGGGTCGGCTGGTAACCCACGGCGGACGGCATGCGGCCGAGCAGCGTGGAGACCTCCGAACCCGCCTGGGTGAACCGGAAGATGTTGTCGATGAACAGCAGGACGTCCTGGTTCTGGACGTCACGGAAGTACTCCGCCATGGTCAGTGCGGACAGCGCAACCCGCAGACGGGTGCCCGGCGGCTCGTCCATCTGGCCGAAGACGAGGGCGGTGTCCTTGAGGACGTCCGCCTCCTTCATCTCCAGCAGAAGGTCGGTGCCCTCACGGGTACGCTCACCGACGCCCGCGAACACCGAGGTGCCACGGTGGTTACGCGCGACACGGGTGATCATCTCCTGGATGAGCACCGTCTTGCCGACGCCCGCGCCACCGAACAGGCCGATCTTGCCACCCTTGACGTACGGGGTGAGCAGGTCGATGACCTTGATGCCGGTCTCGAGGATCTCGGTCTTGCTCTCCAGCTGGTCGAACGCCGGCGCGTGCCGGTGGATCGGCCAGCGCTCGGTGACCTCGAGCGAGGAGGTCGGCACGTCCAGGGACTCGCCGATCGTGTTGAACACGTGGCCCTTGACGCCGTCGCCGACCGGCACCGAGATCGACTCGCCGGTGTCGACCACCGGGGCGCCGCGGACGACACCGTCGGTCGGCTGCAGCGAGATGGCGCGGACCATGTTGTCGCCGATGTGCTGGGCGACCTCGAGGGTCAGCGTCCGCTCCCGCTCGCCGAGCGTGACGTCGATCTTCAGGGCGTTGTAGATCTCGGGCATCGTGTCGACGGAGAACTCGACGTCGATCACGGCGCCGGTGACACGGGCTACCCGGCCCGTCGCCGTGGCTGTCTCTTCTACCGAAGCAGTCATGGTGGCTCTCACTCACTCCCCGCGGACGTCTCGGCGAGCGCGTTCGCGCCACCGACGATCTCGCTGATTTCCTGCGTGATCTCGGCCTGACGGGCCTGGTTGGCCACCCGGGTCAGGTTCTCGATCACATCCTTGGCGTTGTCGGTCGCCGACTTCATCGCCCGCCGGCGCTGTGCGTGCTCGGAGGCCGCGGCCTGGAGCAGCATGTGCCAGATCCGGCTCTCGATGTAGTTCGGCAGAAGGGCGTCGAGGACGGCTACGGCCGAGGGCTCGAAGTCGTACGCCGGCAGTCGTCCCTGGGCATCCTCGTCGGGAAGCTCTTCGGCCTCCTCGATCTCCAACGGGAGGAGACGGCGTACCTGGGCGGTCTGCGTCAGCATCGAGACGAACTCGGTGAAGACGATGTGGATCTCGCCCACACCGCCCTCCTCGGTCTCCTTGTTGAACTCCTCGACGAGGGCACGGCCGATCGTCTCGGCGTTCTCGAAGCGCGGGTTGTCGCTGAAACCGGTCCACTCGGCGGCGAAGTCCCGCTCACGGAAGCGGTACCAGCCGACACCCTTGCGGCCGACGATGTACGGAACGGGCTCCTTGCCCTGTTCGCGCAGCAACGTCATGAGACCCTCGGCCTCGCGGAGGACGTTGGCGTTGTAGCCGCCGGCGAAGCCGCGGTCGCTCGTGATCAGGAGCACCGCGGCCCGCTTGGAATCGGGCTTCTCCGCCAGGAGCGGGTGGCTGATGCCGACGTTGTGGCTGACCAGCGCGGAGATCGCGCGCGTGATCTGCCGGGCGTACGGACCCGACTCCTTGACCCGCTGCTGTGCCTTGACGATGCGGGACGAGGCGATGAGCTCCTGCGCACGCGTGATCTTCGCCATCGACTTCGTCGAGGCGATGCGCCGCCTTACGACGCGAAGCTGGGCGCCCATCCGCTACTTCTTCCTCACGCGGGTGATCTTTTCCTGCTCCACGTCACCCTCGTCGATCGCCTCGACCGTCTCCTCCTCGACGAGGAGGCCGTGGCTCGTGGTCTCGAAGCCCTGCTTGAAGTCCTTGATCAGGTCCTTGAGCTTCGTGGCGGCGTCGTCGTCGAACTTGCCGGTCTCCCGGATCGTCTCCAGCAGGCCGGACTCGTTGCGCTTGATGTGGTCGAGCAGCTCGCTCTCGAACCGGCGGATGTCCTCCATCGGCACCTCGTCCAGCTCGCCGTTGGTGCCAGCCCAGATCGAGATGACCTGCTCCTCCATCGGGAACGGGTCGTTCTGCGGCTGCTTGAGCAGCTCGACCAGGCGTGACCCGCGGTCCAGCTGGGCGCGCGACGCGGCGTCGAGGTCGGACGCGAAGGCCGCGAACGCCTCGAGGTCACGGAACTGGGACAGGAACAGCTTCAGGTTGCTCGTGGCCTTCTTCATCGCCTTGGTCATCGCGGCGCCGCCGACGCGGGACACCGAGATACCGACGTTGATGGCCGGGCGGACACCCTGGTTGAACAGGTCGGTCTCCAGGAAGACCTGCCCGTCGGTGATCGAGATGACGTTGGTCGGGATGTAGGCCGAGACGTCGTTGCCCTTGGTCTCGATGATCGGCAGGCCCGTCATCGACCCGGCGCCGAGCTCGTCCGAGAGCTTCGCGCAGCGCTCCAGGAGACGCGAGTGCAGGTAGAAGACGTCACCGGGGTACGCCTCGCGGCCCGGCGGGCGGCGCAGCAGCAGTGAGATCGCGCGGTAGGACTCGGCCTGCTTGGACAGGTCGTCGAACACGATCAGGACGTGCTTGCCCTCGTACATCCAGTGCTGGCCGATGGCCGAGCCGGTGTAGGGGGCGATGTACTTGTAGCCCGCGGGCTCGGAGGCCGGGGCCGCCACGATGGTGGTGTACTCCAGCGCGCCGGCGTCGCGCAGCGTCGCCTGCACCTGCGCGATCGTCGAGCCCTTCTGGCCGATCGCGACGTAGATGCAGCGGACCTGCTTGTCGGGGTCGCCGGTCTCCCACGCCTGCTTCTGGTTCAGGATCGTGTCGATCGCGACCGTGGTCTTGCCGGTCTGCCGGTCGCCGATGATGAGCTGGCGCTGGCCGCGGCCGATCGGCGTCAGGGCGTCGATCGCCTTGATGCCGGTCTGCAGGGGCTCGCCGACGGGCTGGCGCTGCATGACGCCGGGCGCCTGCAGCTCGAGCTCGCGACGACCGCTCGTCTCGACCTCGCCCTTGCCGTCGATCGGGTTGCCGAGTGAGTCCACGACGCGGCCCAGGTAGCCGTCGCCGATCGGGACGGACAGGACCTCGCCGGTACGGCGGACCTGCTGGCCCTCTTCGATCTTGGAGAAGTCGCCCAGGATGACGACACCGATCTGCCGAACGTCAAGGTTCAGCGCGATGCCGCGCGTGCCGTCCTCGAACTCAAGGAGTTCGTTCGCCATGGCCGAGGGCAGGCCCTCGACGAAGGCGATGCCGTCGAAGCACTCGACGACGGTCCCGACCTCCTCGCGCGCGGCGGCTTCCGGCTCGTATGCCTGCACGAAGCGCTCGAGCGCGCCCCGGATCTCCTCCGGCCGGATCGTCAGCTCCGCCATGTCTTCTTCGTCTCTCTCCGTGAGTCCAATGCGTGGGTTCAGCTCGCCCGTTCGATGCGCCGGCGGATGTCTGCCAGGCGGCGAACGATGGTGCCGTCGATTTCCTCATCCCCCACTCGGATGGACATTCCACCCAATACGGAGGGATCGACCTCAATGTTCAAGTGAACGTCGTGGTCGTACTGTGCCGAGAGCGCGGCGGCGAGGCGTGTCCTCTGCTGCTCGCTCAGCTCCACGGCGGTGCGGACCACCGCGACAAGGCGGTTACGGCGCTCGGCGGCGATGCGGCCGAACTCGGCCAGCACACGCTCAAGACTACGTCCTCGCGGATGCGTCACCGCCTCGATGATCAACCGCAATGCCGACGTGGTCGTCTTGCCCTCGAGCAGGTCGGTCAGCAGCTCGGCCTTGCGGTCGACCGACACGCGCCGGTCGGCCAGCACACCGCGCAGCTCCGGCTGCCCCTCGACGATGCGGCCGAACCGGAACAGCTCGTCCTCGAGGTCGTCCAGGTCGCCCGAGGCCTCCGCGCTCGCCACCGTGGCGATCACGGCGAGCCGCTCGAGCGCGTCGGTGAGGTCGATCGACCGCGTCCACCGCAGCCGTACGACGTCCGCGACGAACTCGGCGGTGCCCGCGGCGACCTTGCCCTCGAGTACGGCGGCGGCGAACTCGCCCCGCTGCTCCGGGGGCCGGGCCGGGTCGGACAGCGCCCGCCGCAGCACGTGCTCGCGATCGAGCAGCCGCAGCACCGCGAACAGCTCGTCGCCGAGCGTCGCGGCCTCGCCCGCGGACAGCGCGGAATCGAGCCGCTCCTCCGCATCGGCGAGTGATGCCCTGCTAGCGCCCCTCATATCTAGGCCTCCGCCCGCGCCCGGTCCTCGAGCTGGTCGAGGAATCGGTCGACGGTGCCGCGGCGGCGGGCCTCGTCCTCCAGGGACTCGCCCACGATGCGACCGGCCAGGTCGACCGCCAGCTCACCGATCTCCGTGCGCAGCCGGGTGAACGCCTGCTGGCGGTCGGCCTCGATCTGGGTGTGCGCCTGGTCGATGACGCGCTGGGCCTCGGTCTGAGCCTGCTCGCGCATCTCGGCGATGATCTGCGCGCCCTGCTCGCGAGCCTCCTCGCGAAGACGAGCGGCCTCGTGCCGCGCCTCGGCGAGCTGCTCCTTGTACTGCTCGAGGAGCCGCTGAGCCTCGTCCTGGGCCTCTTCGGCCCGCTTTATACCGCCCTCGATCGCGTCGGTGCGCTCGGCGAGGGTCTGCTGGATCCGCGGGATCAGCATCTTGCCGAGAACGAAGAGCACGACGAGAAACGCGAAGATACCGAAGACCAGCTCCGCCGCGTCGGGGAGCAGGGGGTTCGGGTTCTTCGTCTCCGCGGCAAGGAACCCGGCGGCGTGTTCGGCCAACATCATGGCGTGCACAGCCTTCCGTCAGAGGACCTGGGTCAGGAGGTGTAGATGAACGGCGCGACCAGACCGATCAGGGCGAGCGCCTCACTGAAGGCGAAGCCCAGCAGCATGTTCGTGCGGATGGTGCTGGTCAGCTCCGGCTGACGGGCGATCGCGTTGACGCCCTGGCCGAAGACGATGCCGACGCCGATGCCCGGGCCGATCGCGGAAAGGCCGTATCCGATCGACTTCAGGCCGGGGTTGATGTTCGTCTCGGCGACGGTCGTCGTAGCGGCGGCGAGGAAGGACATTCGTAATTCCTTTACAGTCGGCCGGCGGGTCGTCTCCGCCGGTCAGGTGTTGACGATCTGCGGTCGGGTCTCAGTGGTCGGAGTAGAGGCCGGCGCTTATGTAGAAGGCGGCCAACAGTGTGAAGACGTAGGCCTGCACCGCCTGGATGAACAGCTCGAAGGCGGTCATGACGATGGTCAGGACCACTCCGAGGATGCCCACGCCGAAGCCGAGCGGGGTGACCTTCTCCCAGAGGAAGTGAAAGGCGACGGTCGCGAAGAGTGCGATCAGGATATGACCGGCGAACATGTTCGCGAAGAGTCGTACGGCGTGCGTGAACGGCCGGATGAAGAACGTCGAGACGAACTCGATCGGGATGACGATGATGTACAGCGGCTTCGGCAGGTCGGGCGGCATCGTCGCGTTCTTCAGCAGACCGAAGAAGCCCTGGTTCTTGACCCCCACGACCCAGAAGGTCAGGTAGATCAGGACGGCCAGCACGAGGGGGAACGCGATACGGGAGTTCACCGGGAACTGCGCGACCGGCACGACCGACATGAGGTTGCCGATCCACACGAAGAAGAACACCGGGATCAGCAGGCGCATCCAGGGCTCGGCGTCCTTGCCCAGGAAGGGCCGGCCGATCTCGTCGCGCACGAACACGTAGGCGACCTCGCCGACGTTCTGCCAGCCGCGGGGTACCAGCTGCGGCTTGGAGAACGCGGCCCAGAAGAAGCCGACAACAATGATCATGACCAGCAGGACCAGGACGATCGGCTTGGCGACCGCGAAGGAGCCTATGTGAAAGAGGGGCTTCCACTCGAACAGGCCGAGTCCCGGGGCTTCGAAGTCTTTGGCGAGGATGTGCGGGGCGCTCACCCGGTGTTCCTTTCGCTGTCGTAGCTCATCGTGGCGGCAACCTTGCTGTCGTCTCGGTGGGCCACGGCCCCGCTCGGCGCGTTCAGCGGCCGTAGCGGACGTAGACCAGGTATCCAGCGAAGACCAGGCCCAGCACCAGGAAGATGGGTAGCAGTGCTTGGATATCCAGCCAACGAGCGAGGAGCCAGCCCGCACCGCCGAAGACCAGCATCCCAGCCAGAATGGTGGCGGGGGCAGCCGACACGGCGTTGGCGAACTCGCGGTCTTCCGACTCGGTGGGCAGACGCCCATTTCCAGTCATCGCGCTCCGGACGATAGCAGGCCACCTGCCGCATAGTCATATTGGAGTAGTCCAATGTCATCATGCGCCCGGTTTGCCAAGGTCACGCGACCCCCGGCCGGGGTCGACATAGGGGGTCTTGGCGTTGATCGTGGCGTTCACCTCGGCGGCGAGCCACACGATGGTGAGGGCGAGCACGGTCCAGCCGAACGCGTGGGCGTTCCAGGCGGTCACGTGGTTGAGCGCCGCGATCAGCGCGATCACCGCCACCAGCTTGACGAGGTAGCCGAACAGACCCGCGGCCATCACAAGTTGTTGCGACAATCTCGAGACATAGCTGACGACGAGCATCCCGAGGGTGAAGAATACGAGAACGAGGACAGCCCCAATGGCCGAGCCGAGCGCGCCCTTGCCTCCTGCGAGCAGGAGACCGGCGATGATGGCGCCCAGTCCGGCGAGACTTGTGGGGATCACGGCGCCGCGGAGGATCCGGGCGTCGGTGGAGTGCATGTGTGCTCCGGGGTGTTCACAGTGGGTGGTTGCTGCCCGCTCGTGAAAGATATCACAAGCTTCTCAGACTCCAGGATTACCCGTCAAGTAATGGCAAAGTGCGCAGTTCAGGCGGGTTGCCGTGGTCGCTCATCAGCTGATCGCTCCGCCGTACGGTGCCGTCGCCCGTGGGGCCGCAGTTGCGGGAAGGCCATCACGACGAGTGCCGCGATCGCGACCAGGCTCGCGACCGACAGCACCACGAGCGGCGACTTGACCGCCGACAGCGCGACCACGCCGAACGAGAACAGCCCCGTCCACAGGTACATCACCAGGGCGGCGCCCCGGTGGGAGTGGCCCATGTCGAGCAGCCGGTGGTGCAGGTGCTTTTTGTCCGGCGCGAACGGCGACCGGAGGTCGTAGGAGCGGCGGATCACCGCCATCAGCATGTCGGCGTACGGGACGACGAGGATCGCGAGCGGGATCAGCGGCAGGATCGTCGGGAACCGGTTGATCGAGCCGCGCAGCGCGACCGGGTCGAACCCCGACACCGTGATCATGGACGTGGCCAGGAGCAGCCCGATCAGCATCGACCCGGTGTCGCCCATGAAGATCCGCGCGGGGCTGAAGTTGTGCGGCAGGAACCCCACGCACATGCCGGCGAGGACCGCCGCGATGAGCGCGGGCGCCGACTGGTGGTCGAGGTGCACGACGACCGTGACCAGGAAGGCGTAGAGGAAGAAGGCGAGCGCCGAGACGCCGACGATGCCGGCGGCCAGACCGTCGAGGCCGTCGATGAAGTTGACCGCGTTGATCGTCGCGACCACGAGGACGATCGTCAGCGGCACGCCGTACGACGGGGGCAGCACGAGGGTGCCGCCCGGCAGCGGGATCCACAGGAGCTGCACGCCGTTCATGATGAGCAGGCCCGCGGCCGCGACCTGACCGGCCATCTTGGTCAGCGCGTCGATCTCCCACCGGTCGTCGGCGATGCCGACCACGACGAGCAGGCCACCGGCCGACAGCAGGCCGATCCAGGTCGGGCTCTCGGTGAAGACCTTGTGCAGGTGGGGCAGGCGCGAGGCCATGAGGAGCGCCGCCAGCATCCCGAAGAACATCGCGAGCCCGCCCAGGCGTGGCGTCGGGATCGCGTGGACGTCGCGGTCGCGCACCGGGGTCATCGCCTTGAACCAGATGGCGAACTTGAGCACCAGCGGCACAAGGAGGTAGGTGACGATCGCGCCCGTCAGGAACGTGAGGATGTACTCCCTCACCGCTCCACCTCCCTTGACCGGGCGCCGGCGCCCGCTACGAACCAGGCACCAACTCTATTGCTCCCGGCCGACCAGGACGCGCGTCCACGGGTACTCACGTCCCGCGACCGGCACATCACATTTCAGTCACCCTGCGTGAGCCTCCGCAGCTCAGCACCGGTGCTCGCTAGTGTGCGCCCGTGAAGGTCACCCGGATCTGCGCACTTGTTCTCGCACTCGGCTCCGGCTGCGCGCACGGCATGACGCTGCCCGAGGCGGCCGATCGGCTCGAGTCCGACTCCCGCGGCGTCCTGGCCGAGGGTGCGCGACGGCTCGGCGCGCCCGGCGCGCGCCCCCGGATCGTCTTCAACGACCGTCATCCGTGCGGGGGCGGCAGGTCCCGCCGGCTCCTGCGCGGCACCGTCCCCCTGCGTCACGGGCCCGATCCACGCGTCGATCTGGACAATGCGACCGATGTCACGATCGGATTGGCGCGGGCGCGGGGTTATCGGCTCGAACGCCCGCCGGCAATCACGCGCAAATTCCGTACTTTCACGATGGCGCGCGAAGGTTCCATCGTGCGAATGGTCGTCCAACTCCACGGCGGACATCACTCCTCCATGCGCATCGACGCCTCCACCGTCTGCCTTCCGGGCGCCTGACGGGCGCGCGTACGGCCGAGGGCGGCGCCGGTGACGCTGCGTTCTCCCAGGTCCCGGGGGCTCGCCGCTTGGTGGCGATCTCTCGGAGCGTGTGGATACGTGCCGACCTGATCCGTTAGACACCCGAATGAGGGCATTGGTTTGGCCACCGCGGTCACGAATACATCACGTACGCGAGACTCCCCCTCTTGCGCATCCCTTTTTCCGGGCAAGGACCGAAGCGTTCGGGCTGCTACCATCGCCGTTTCGTTCCGGCGAAACGATCATCAGGGGGATCAATGCGGGGAGTCGCGATGGTGACTCTGGCGGCCGGTGCCATCATCACCGCGCTCTCGCTGACCGCGGTCCCGGCGGGCGCCGAGGCCGGCTTCTGGCGGTCGGCCGGGCTGCGCGGAGTGGACGCCTTCGGCGTCTACCGCACGCATGCGGCCAGGGCGACGCTCTCCTTCTTACTCAAGGACGTCAAGAAGGACCGGGCCGTCGCCGCCGTCCGGTTCACCTTCACCGAGCGGCACCATGGCAACTCCGTACGGGTCGCGGCGCTCCGGCCCGGGGCACACCGCGCGTGGCAGACCGTGAGCTCGGCGAACACCGGACACCTGTACGTCCAGGAATGTGTCGGGACGTGGCACCGGAAGGTGTTCCGGACCAAGAAGTGCGCAGGCTGGCGCCGGCGCTACTGACGGGGCCGCTCCTCGGCGGAGGTTGCGGGCGCGTCCGTGCCGCTCGTCGCCTCGGTGGTCTCCACGGGCCCTGCGGGCTCAGCAGGTGCCGCGGGCTCGGCCGCCTCCGCCTGCGCGATCTCCACGGGCTCGGCCGTGTCGGCGGGCTCCTCGGACTTGGCCGCCTCGGCAGGCTCCTCGGACTTGGCCGCCTCGGCGGGCTCGGCCGGCTCTTCCGCGTGTTCGGTGGGCTCGTCCTCGTCGCTGAGCAGCACTCCGCACACCTCGCGGATGCGGTCTTCGGAGATGGCACCCGCGCGCAGGAGGCGAGGGACGGCGCCGGTGAGGTCCACGATCGAGGAGGGATCCGCCTCGCCGCTCGTGCCGTCGTCGAGGTAGACCTCGACGGACTCGCCGAGCTGTGTCTCGGCGTCCTTGGCGGTGCGGGCCGGCGCGGCGCCGGAGCGGTTGGCGCTGCTCACCGCGAGCGGCCCCGTCTCCTTGAGCAGCTCCAGCGTGAGCTGGTGCAGCGGCATGCGGATCGCGACGGTGCCCTTGCTGTCGCCGAGATCCCAGGCGAGGGTGCTGTTGGCCCGGCACACCAGGGTCAGCGCCCCCGGCCAGAACTCGTCCACGAGGTCCTGTCCGTACGTGCCGAAGTCCTCGACCAGCGCCTGGGCCGCGCGTACCGAGCCGACCAGCACCGGCGAGGGCATGTCGCGACCGCGGCCCTTGGCCTCCAGCAGCGCGTTCACCGCCGCGGGGGTGAAGGCGTCGGCACCGATGCCGTACACCGTGTCGGTCGGCAGCACCACCAGCTCGCCGCGGCGTACGGCCGAGACCGCCTCCGCGATCCCTCGCGTGCGCTCCATCGGGTCTGAGCAGTCATAGCGTCGGCTCACGGCCGCCATTCTTCCACCGCCCGGCAGTCCTTCACGCACGGGCTTCGAGCACGGGCTCAGTCGAGGCCCAGGCGTGCGGTGACGAAGCGGTCGCGGCCGGTCAGATCCTTGTGGTTGCGCATGTCGCGCCACCCGTGCTCTTCGGCGAAGATCCAGTAGACCGGGTTGCCCTGCAGGTCGCTGTGCTCGACCGCCGCCCAGCCGCCGGGGCGCAGCAGCCGCCGCGCCGCGCGCTCGACCACGCGCATCGCGTCCAGGCCGTCGTCGCCGCCGCCCCACAGGGCCGGCGGCGGGTCGAAGTCGCGCACATCCCCCGGGACGTACTCCCACTCGGACATGGGGATGTACGGCGGGTTGCTGACGACCAGGTCGACGGTACCGTCGAGATCACGCAGAGCGTCGGCGAAGTCTCCGAGGTGCAACCGGACCCGGCCGCGTTCGTCCAGATCCTCGACGTTGCGGGTGGCGTGGACGTAGGCCTTCGGGTCCTTTTCCACCGCGTGCACGCGCGCGCGGGGGACCTCCTGGGCGATGGACAGCGCGATGGCGCCCGAGCCGGTGCCGAGGTCCACGACGAGCGGGTCGCCGACGTCCATGGTGCGAAGCGTGTCGATCGCCCAGCCCGCGACCACCTCGGTCTCCGGACGCGGCACGAACACCCCCGGCCCCACCCGCAGCTCCAGGTAGCGGAAGAACGCACGGCCCGTGATGTGCTGCAGCGGCTCACCCGCCTCACGCCGTGCGATGCCCTCCCAGAAGCGCGCGTCGAAGGCGGCGTCGGGCACCCCGTGCAGCTCGGCACGCCTGACGCCGTGCACGAACGCCGCGAGCTCCTCGGCGTCGGCCCGGGGCGACGGAATCCCCGCGGCGGCCAGCCGTGCCGTCGCGCGGGCGATCTCGTCGGAGAGCAGATGGTTCATCGGTTATGTCACTGGTCAGGTTGCTTGTGCGAGCTTGTGCTCCATGTCGGCGTCGACGAGCGCCTGGATGACGTTGTCCAGATCACCGTCGAGCACCTGGTCGAGGTTGTAGGCCTTGTAGCCCACGCGGTGGTCGGAGATGCGATTCTCCGGATAGTTGTAGGTGCGGACCCGCTCGGAGCGGTCCACCGTGCGCACCTGGTTCTTGCGTTCGGCCGCCGCCGCGGCGTCGGCCTGCTCCCGCGCGGCGGCCAGCAGCCGGGCCCGCAGGATGCGCATGGCCTGCTCCTTGTTCTGGAGCTGGCTCTTCTCGTTCTGGCAGGAGACGACGATGTTGGTGGGCAGGTGCGTGATCCGGACCGCCGAGTCGGTGGTGTTGACGCTCTGGCCGCCCGGCCCGCTGGAGCGGAACACGTCGACGCGCAGGTCGTTCTGGTCGATCTGGACCTCGACGTCCTCGGCCTCGGGCACGACGAACACGCCCGCCGCACTGGTGTGGATACGGCCCTGGGACTCGGTCGCGGGGACCCGCTGGACGCGGTGCACACCGCCTTCATACTTCAGTCGCGCCCACACACCCTCGGCGGATGGGCGTGATTTCACCGCGACGGTGACGTCTTTGTAGCCACCGAGGTCGGAGTG
Source organism: Actinoallomurus bryophytorum (assembly GCF_006716425.1). Classification (NCBI taxonomy): domain Bacteria; kingdom Bacillati; phylum Actinomycetota; class Actinomycetes; order Streptosporangiales; family Thermomonosporaceae; genus Actinoallomurus; species Actinoallomurus bryophytorum. Next base: position 4,450,595 of record NZ_VFOZ01000001.1, on the reverse strand, counting down.
CTGGGCGTCGATGACCTCGGTCTTCCAGCCGGCGCGCTCGGCGTAGCGGAGGTACATCCGCAGCAGGTCGCCGGCGAACAGCGCCGACTCCTCACCGCCCTCGCCGGCCTTGACCTCGAGAATGACGTCCTTGCCGTCGCTCGGATCGCGCGGCACGAGCAGCCGCCGCAGCGTCTCCTCGAGCTCTCCGATGCGCTTGTCCAGGTCGGCGGCCTCGTCGCCGAACGCCGGATCCTCGGCCGCCAGCTCACGTGCGGCAGCGGCGTCGTCGCGGGCGGCGCGCAGCTCGCGCCCGACCTCGACGATCGGGCGGAGCTCGGCGTAGCGCTTGCCGAGACGCCGCGCCTCGGCCTGGTCGGTGTGTACCGCCGGGTCGGCGAGCCGCTTTTCGATGTCGGCGAATTCGCTGGTCAGATCGTCGAGGTTCACGTCAGGTCCTGGGTTGGCACTGGGCAGGCAGGCCGACGCCGACCGGAGATCGCCTCTCCGGCCGGCGTAACACGCAATGGTTACTTCTCGTCGCCCGTGGCCTTCTTGTCGCCCGTGGCCTTCTTGCCGAAGCGCCGCTCGAACCGGGCCACACGGCCACCGGTGTCGAGGATCTTCTGCTTGCCCGTGTAGAACGGGTGGCAGTTGGAGCACACGTCGGCGTGAATGGAGCCATTCTGTGCGGTGCTGCGGGTCTCGAAGGTGTTTCCGCAGGTACACGTCACAGTGGTGACGACGTAGTCCGGGTGGATTTCAGGCTTCACTACTTCTCCTCGCTTCAGGCGGTCGCCGGGTCATCTCCGGGGATCCGGGGATGTGAACCGGTACCGCAGCGCGTACCAGTGTGCCAGATTGCACAACATGCCGAGGCCACCGCGCATTCCCCGGCCCGTACGGGGCCCGTAGGCTCCCGTGCGGGTTGCGGTCAACGCCCGACCGTGACCGGGTGTTCCAGAGGGCTCGGAGGGACCTCCTCCTCGCCGTGGGAGACCTTCGGCAGCCAGCCGAGCCAGCGGGGCAGGTACCAGTTGGCCTCGCCGAGCAGGGCCATCGCCGACGGCAACAGCACCGCGCGTACGACGGTCGCGTCCAGCAGCACGGCCACCGCCAGCCCCACTCCCATCTGCTTCATGTCCTGCATCGACAGCGTCCCGAACACCGCGAAGATGGCGACCATGATCACGGCCGCGCTGGTGACGACTCCGGCGCTGGAGCGGACCCCGTGCGACACGGCGTCGCGGGTACGCAGGCCGCGGTCGCGGGCCTCGCGGATCCGGGACACGACGAACACGTGGTAGTCCATCGACAGCCCGAACAGCACCACGAAGACGAACAGCGGCATCCAGGACTCGATCGCGCCGACCGGCTCGGCGCCGACCAGGCCCGCGCCCCAGCCGTGCTGGAAGACCGCGACCATGACGCCGTACGCCGCCGCCACCGACAGCAGGTTGAGCAGGATCGCGGTCACCGCGATGGCCACGGACCGGAACGAGACCAGCATCAGCAGGAACGTCACGATCATCACGAAGGCGAACACCGGCACGATGTCGTGGCGCAGCTGAGCGGTGAAGTCGAGCGACCCGGCGAGCTGACCGGTGACGTACGCCGTCGCCACGCCGCCGACGGTCGCCGGCACCAGCCGGTCCCGCAGCGTCGCGAGGGCGTGCTCGGAGACCGCGTCCGTGCCGTCGCCGGCGAGCGGCACGTCGATCTGGGCGATGTTCTGCTCCGCGTGCACGGTCACGGTGACCGGGGCGCCGAACTCCCGGCTGCGGCCGGCCTCGCTCTTCAGGCCGGCGATGGCCTGGGTGACCTGCGGCGACCGGATGTCGGTGGCCTTGACGACCACCTGCGCGGGCGCCGGCCCGCCCGGGAACGCGCGGGTGATCCGCTGGTACGCGTCGACCATCGGGGTGTCCTTGGACATCTGCTGGTCGAGGCCGAGGCTCTCGGTGTGCATGCCCACCGCCGGCGCGGCCAGCACGACCAGCACCCCGGCGGCCAGCACCGCGAAGATCCCGGGACGGGCCAGCACCGGGCGGAGGATGGCGGCCGAAAGGCGGCCGCTCTCGGTGCGACGGCCCCGGCGGCGGCCCAGGAACGGGACGCGGCCGAACTCCACCTTGTCCCCGATCAGGGACAGCAGCGCCGGCAGGACGGTCACCGAGCCGAGCATCGCGATCGGCACGACCAGCATGGTGGCCAGCGCGAAGCCCTTGAACAGCAGCAGGCCGGACAGGAACATGCCCGCCATGGCGAGCATGACCGTGAGCCCGGAGACCAGCACGGACCGGCCGGAGGTCGCGGCGGCGATGCGCAGCGCGGTCTCCTTGTCATGGCCCGCGGCCCGCTCGTCGCGCTCGCGGCGGATGTAGAACAGGCAGTAGTCCACGCCGACCGCCAGGCCCATGAGCAGCATCACCGAGCTCGTCGTGTCGAAGACGTGCAGGCTGTGGCTGGCCACGGCGAGCAGCCCGTTCGCCGCGACGAAGGCGGTCAGCGCGAGGCCGACCGGCAGCACGGCCGCCAGCAGCGCCCCGAACGCGATCAGCAGGATGCCGAGCGCGAGCGGCACCGCGGTCCACTCGGCCTGGGCGAAGTCCTTGCTCAGGATGTCGTTCAGCCATTTGCCCGAGCTCGCGTCGCCGAACTGGCCGATCGTGACCTCCGGATGGTCGGCCTTGACCCGGTCGACGGCGTCGAGGACGGGCTGTACCCGGTCCGGCGCGGTCGCAGGGTCACCCGTCATCTGGAAGCGGACCAGTCCGTCCCGTCCGTCCTTGGCGGCCAGGGCGGGCTGGAGGTGGTCGACACGGCCGGTCGCGCGTACGGCCGCCGCGACGGCCCCCGCCGCGTCGCGCCAGCCGTCCGGCGTACGGCTGTGCACGATCACCATCTCGCCGGCCGGGTGCTGGATCCCCGCGTCGGCGAGGATCTTCTCGGCGCGGAGGGAGTCGCCGGCGCCGTTCTGCTCTGGTTTCATCGTGACCTGACCGGCCATCGCGCCGATCATGCTGGCGGCGATCACGAACAGCAGCCAGCCGATGATCGCGGTCTTCCGGTGCCGCACGCTCCAGCCGCCGATCCTCGCGGCGAAGGAAGAGTGTGGCGTGTGCCTGCCGATGTGGCGTCTCATGAGGGTCTCCCGACTCTTTGGGGTTGCCCGAGACGCTAGAAATCCGCCGCGGCCCACCCCAGCCGGTCAGCCCCCGCTCCACGGTGGATGTGAACCCCGGCGATGGTGGTGCCGGCACCACCATCGCCGGGTCGCTGACCCCAGTGACCGGCGACGGCCCACTCGCGAGACTCGAGAAGGCAAAATAAGACCGGGATCGGGAGGAATGATGAACATTCGAACCACGGCACTGGCGGCCGTACGCGGCCTGGGCCTGGCCCTGCTTGCCATGGTCGGATCGCTGGTGTTGTTCATCCTGATGGTCGTCTCGATCTCGCTGACTCCGGTGGTCATCGGCGTCGTCCTCGTACCTCTGGTCGCGCGTCTCGCCCGTTCGCACGCCAACCTGCGCCGTCGGCTGGCGTACCGGTGGTTCGGCGTGGAGATCAAGGAGCCGTACCGGCCGAAGCCGCACTTCCAGGGCGGCCTGATCGGGGCGCTGGAGCGGTACCGCTGGGTCATGATGGACCGGGCGACCTGGCGTGACCTGCTGTGGATGATCTGTGACGCGACGGCCGGCTTCACCCTGGCGATCTTCGCCTTCTCGCTCCCCTTCTACGGCCCGTACGGCTGGGTCCTCGCACTCGGCGTGTGGCGCCCGATCGTGCACTCGGGCGGTAACGAGTGGTACACCTTCGTGCCCATCAGCGACCAGGCGACCGCGACGATCGCGGGACTCGTCGGTTTCGTGTACGCGGGGCTGGGCCTCTGGCTGACCCCGAAGACCATGCACCTGCACTCACGGCTGACCGCCGCCCTGCTCGCTCCGACGCACGAGCGTGAGCTGGAGCTGCGCGTGGCGCGCCTCACCGAGACCCGCTCCGACGCCCTCGACTCCCAGGCCGCCGAGCTGCGCCGGATCGAGCGCGACCTGCACGACGGAGCGCAGGCCCGGCTCGTGGCCATGGGCATGAGCCTCGGCGCCATCGAGCACCTGCTCGAACGCGACCCGAAGAAGGCGAAGGTCCTGTTGTCCGAGGCGCGTGAGTCCTCCTCCAAGGCCCTCACCGAGCTGCGCGACCTGGTCCGTGGCATCCACCCTCCGGTCCTGGCCGAACGCGGGCTGGGAGACGCCGTACGCGCCCTCGCGATGGCCAGCCCGCTCCAGACCGAGGTGTCGGCCGAGATCCCCGGCCGCATCGAGGCGCCGGTCGAGTCGGCCGCCTACTTCGCGGTCTCGGAGATCCTCACCAACGCGGCCAAGCACTCCGGCGCGCGGCGTGTCTGGCTGGACCTGCGGCACGAGAACGGCATGCTCCGCATCGTGATCACCGATGACGGGCAGGGCGGCGCCGCCATGTCCCATGGCACGGGAATCAGCGGCATCGAGCGGCGAATCGGTACATTCGACGGAGTCCTCGCCCTCAACAGTCCCGTGGGGGGTCCGACGATGGTGACCATGGAGCTGCCATGCGAGCTGTCCTCGCCACAGCCTTAGTGACTCAGGAGCCGTGATGCGTGTCGTCCTCGCCGAGGATCTGTTCCTGCTGAGAGACGGCCTCATCCGGCTCCTTGAGGCGTACGACTTCGAGATCGCGGCCGCGGTCGACAACGGGCCGGAACTCACCAGGGCTCTGCTCACGGTCAAGCCGGACGTGGCCGTGGTCGACGTACGCCTGCCGCCGACCTTCACCGACGAGGGCCTCCAGGCGGCCCTGCACGCCCGTCGTGAGGTGCCGGGGCTGCCGGTGCTCGTGCTCTCGCAGCACGTCGAGCAGCTGTACGCCCGCGAGCTGCTGGCCGATGGCAGCGGCGGCGTGGGCTACCTGCTCAAGGACCGGGTGTTCGACGCCGACCAGTTCGTCGACGCCGTACGCCGGGTGGCCGCGGGCGGCACGGCGATGGACCCGCAGGTGATCTCCCAGCTGCTGGCCCGCAAGTCACGGGACGAGCCGCTCGGCGACCTGACCCCGCGCGAGCGCGAGGTGCTCGGCCTGATGGCGGAGGGGCGTTCCAACGTCGCGATCGCGCAGCGCCTCGTCGTCACCGAGCGGGCCATCGCCAAGCACACGTCGAACATCTTTCTCAAGCTGGACCTGCCGCCCTCGGACGACGACAACCGCCGCGTTCTCGCCGTCCTCGCCTATCTGAACGGCTCCTGAGTCAGCTCTGGCCGAGGTAGGCGAGGACCGCCATGACGCGGCGGTGCGTGCTGTTCGTGTGCTGGAGGCCGAGTTTGAGGAAGATGTTGGAGATGTGCTTTTCCACCGCGCCGTCCGTGACGACGAGCCGGCGGGCCACCGCCGCGTTGGACAGGCCCTCGGCCATCAGGCCGAGCACCTCGCGTTCGCGGGGGGTCAGTGCCTCCAGCCGGTCGCCACGGCGCCGGCGGCCCAGGAGCTGGGCGATCACCTCCGGGTCGATCACCGTGCCGCCCTCGGCCACCCTGCGGACCGCGCCGAGGAACTCCGCCACGTCGGCCACACGCTCCTTGAGCAGATAGCCGACGCCGTCGGCGCCGCCGCCGATGAGGTCGGTGGCGTAGCGCTCCTCGACGTACTGGGAGAAGACGAGGATCGGGGTGCCCGGCACCCGCTGCCGCGCCTCCAGCGCGGCGCGCAGCCCCTCGTCGGTGAAGGACGGGGGCATGCGTACGTCCACGATGGCGAGGTCAGGACGGTGCTCCTCGACGTTCGCGACAAGGCCTGGGCCGTCGTCCGACGTGGCCACCGTCTCGATGCCCTCGTCGGCGAGGAGCCGGATCAGGCCTTCCCGCAACATCACTGCGTCTTCCGCGATCACGACCCGCACGGCCCACAGCCTAGAGGAATGCGCCGGAAGACGGACACGTCCCGCCGTTCGTGAGAGAAGCCCGGCGGTGCGCCGGGCTTTTCGTCACGGTTCGCTCACCAGACGGAGGGAAGATCCGCCCTGATCACCGTGGGGCCGCCGAGCGGGCTGTTGACGGTGAGGATCCCGTCGATCCCGGCCGCACGGTCGGCCAGACCGGCCAGACCGCCGCCGGGAGAGGCGCTCGCGCCACCGACGCCGTTGTCGGAGACCTCCACCACGATCCAGTTCTGGTCGCGGCTGACGCGCACGGAGGCGTGGGTGGCGCGGGCGTACTTATTGATGTTGGTGAGGGCCTCGGAGACGATGAAGTACGCGATGCTCTCCACCGCCGCGGGCGGCCGGGTGGGCAGGTCGACGTCAACGGTGACCGGCACCTCGCCGCGCGCGGCCACCGCGGAGATCGCCGCGTCCAGGCCGCGGTCGGTGAGGATCGCGGGGTAGATGCCGCGCGCGAGGTTGCGCAGCTCCACGATGGCGTCCTTGGCGCCGGCGTGGGCCTGCTGGATCAGCTCCTGCGCGGCCACGGGGTCGCTCTCCAGCTTGGCCCGCGCCCGGCCGAGGTCCATCGCCACCGCGAGCAGCTGCTGCTGGGCGCCGTCGTGAAGGTCACGCTCGATGCGGCGGCGCTCGGCCTCGGCGGCGTCCACCCCGCGTGCCCGGCTCGCCTGGAGCTGTGCCGTACGCACGCGCAGTCGCTGGGTCTCGTTCGGGCCGAGGAGATAGCGGGCGAGCGCGCCGTGGGCGTAGCCGACACCACGGACGACGTACAGGGTCGCCCCGGCGAGCGCTATCCCGAGTGGGATCGCCGGCAGGGTCGCGATCGTGTTGTCGAACCAGATCTGCCGGCCGCCGATCGTGAGGTACAGGAAGCCCGCCTGCTGCCAGTTGATCGTGAGCGGTGTCGCGATGAGCCCGGCGGAGGCGGACCAGAGGCCGACCGACAGCACGAACTCAAAGATGCCCAGCGGGAAGACCAGGAAGAGGTAGACCAGGTCCTTCCAGGTGGCCGGGTCGCCGGCCATCGTCCTCAGCTTCCTGACCGGCTTCGCGCCCTCGGGCATCGCGCGGTACGGCCTGGGGATCTCGACGCCGAAGGCCGCCTTCACGAGCCGGCGTTCGAGGATCGCGGCGGCGCGCCAGAGAACCATGGCCAGGGCGAAGCCGAGCACACCGACCCAGATGACCAGCGTGCCCGCGGAGACCGACAGGAGCACGACCAGGCCGACGAAGTAGACCAGTCCCAGAGGAAAGTGCAACAGCAGGTAAGCCGCCGACCGCCAGGTCAGCGATTCCCTCGCCAACCTCAGCGGCCCGAACCTCCGCTGGGAGGGTGTCATTTCGAGCGTGCTGTTCACCGCTGTCCCTTTCGCGCCGCCATCAACCGTACGGCTACAGCCTCGCTAACGGCAGCCCCGCGCACCATGGAGCGTCCCAGCGTCGTCGTGGTGGGGCTATCCCCACCACGGGCCCCGACCACAGGCCCCGACCACAGGCCCCGACCACGGGTCTTGACCACGGGTCCCGGTGTCCGGAACGCGAGGACGCCCCGGGCGAATGACCCGGGGCGTCCTCTTCACGCGTTCACGCGTCGCGTCAGTCGTTGTTCAGCGTGGTCTTCTGCACCTGGAGCAGGAACTCGGCGTTGGACCCGGTCTCCTTCATCTTCTCGATGAGGAGCTCCAGGGCCTGCTGGGCATCGAGCGCGTGAAGCACCCGTCGCAGCTGCCAGACGACCCGCAGCTCCTCCGGAGCCATCAGGATCTCTTCCTTACGAGTGCTGGAGGCGTCGACGTCGATGGCCGGGAACACGCGCTTGTCGGCGAGTTCGCGGCGCAGCCGCAGCTCCATGTTGCCGGTGCCCTTGAACTCCTCGAAGATGACCTCGTCCATACGGGAGCCGGTCTCGATCAGCGCGGTCGCGAGGATCGTCAGCGAGCCGCCGTTCTCGATGTTGCGGGCGGCGCCGAAGAACCGCTTCGGCGGGTACAGCGCCGTGGAGTCCACACCACCGGACAGGATCCGGCCGCTGGCCGGGGCCGCCAGGTTGTACGCCCGGCCGAGGCGGGTGATCGAGTCGAGCAGCACGACGACGTCGTGGCCCAGCTCGACGAGCCGCTTGGCACGCTCGATGGCCAGCTCGGCGACCATGGTGTGGTCGTCCGCCGGGCGGTCGAAGGTCGAGTGGATGACCTCGCCCTTCACCGTCCGCTGCATGTCGGTGACCTCTTCAGGGCGTTCGTCGACCAGAACGACCATCAGGTGGCACTCGGGGTTGTTCTTGGTGATCGCGTTGGCGATCGCCTGCAGCACCATCGTCTTGCCGGCCTTGGGCGGCGAGACGATCAGGCCGCGCTGGCCCTTGCCGATCGGGGCGACGAAGTCGATGATCCGCGTGGTGAGCTGCGTCGGGTCCTGCTCGAGGCGCAGCCGCTCCTGCGGGTAGAGCGGGGTCAGCTTGGAGAAGTCGACGCGGCCCTTGGCCTGCTCCGGCTCCATGCCGTTGACCGTGTCGAGGCGGACGAGCGCGTTGAACTTCTCGCGCCGCTCACCGTCGCGCGGCTGCCGCACGGCGCCGGTGATGACATCGCCCTTGCGCAGGCCGTACTTGCGGACCTGGGCCAGCGAGACGTAGACGTCCTGCGGGCCCGGCAGGTAGCCCGTCGTACGGACGAACGCGTAGTTGTCGCGGATGTCCAGGATGCCGGAGACCGGGATCAGGACGTCGTCCTCGGCGATCACCGGGTCGGCCTCGCCGTAACGCTCCCGGCCGGTTCCACGGCCACGGTTGCGCTCGCGGAACCGTCCGCGCCTGCGGCCGCGGCCACCGCTCTCGTCGTCGTCATCGTTTTGGCGGTCGTTCTGCCGGTCGTTCTGGCGCTGACCCTGGCCGCCGCGCTGACCCTGGCCGCCACCACGATTGTCATCGCGCTGGCCACGGTTGTCATCGCGCGGTCCGCGGTTGTCGTCGCGCTGCCCGCGGTTGTCGTCACGCTGGCCACGGTTGTCATCGCGCTGCCCGCGGTTGTCATCGCGCTGCCCGCGGTTGTCATCGCGCTGGCCACGGTTGTCGTCGCGCTGGCCGTCGCGGTTGCGGTTGCTGCGCTGGCGCTGACGCTGCTGGCCCCCGCCGTCACGACCGCCGCCCTCGCGGCCGTTTTCGCGGCCGTTTTCGCGGCCGTTCTCGCGAGCGCCGCCCTCACGGGCACCGCCCTCGGACTCGGCCGAGTCGCTCCGGACTTCTTGCTGGCCCTGCTGGGCGGCGTCGTCGCGCCTGGGCGCGCGCTCGCGCCGTGGCTGCTGGGACTCGCCGCTCTCCGTGTCGGCGGCGACCGGCGCCGTCGTGGGCTCACTGTCAGTCTTAGGCGACGATGTCGCCTGTTCACCGCCGCCGGCGTTCTGCGCCTGCTTCTCCTGGATGGCAGCGATGAGCTGGCTCTTGCGCATGCCGCCCGTACCGCTGATGCCGAGGCTGGAGGCAAGAGCCTTCAGCTCAGGGAGCACCATCGCCGACAGGCCGGTGCCCGTGCGACGACGCCGCGGAGCAGCAGGAGCCGCTTCTTCGGCAAGGGTGGCGTCAGGCGCCGTTGTAGCTGCGTCCGTGAGGAGTTCGGTGGATTCGCTCACTAAGGGTCCTTCCCAGGGAGCGGGTGTGGCCGCCGTCGGCCAGGCAACCCGGTAGTGCGAGCCGGCGGGGGCGCCGGATCAGTCGAGCTCTGCTGATCTGGTGTTGATCGGCGAAGAGTTCTGCCCACAGCCAGATGGTGGAGGCAGGTCGCCGGATCTGATCCCCGATCCCGTTACGTCCGAAGCTTTGCCTGAACAATGAACGACGAGCGGTTTCGGTGCCGGGGAACCACATCCGCATCACGCGGCCGGCATAAGCCGGAGTGGCCGACGAGCCCACGCCCCCGAGCGGGGCATCTGGTGCGGCACTTAGCCTAACATCACCTGGGCACACTGCTATTCCCCAGAGGTCGATGTCGCGTGTCACTGATCAATTGGCTGAACGCATGCGCCATGGGGGGCCACATCCAGCGGCTGTATGTGCCACGAACTACCCACTTCCGCGCCAATTGAATCAACTTCGCCATCGCGGAAGGCGAGTGCGAGAACCGTCGGTCCCGCACCGGAGACCACGGCGGCGACGCCCTTTCCGCGCAGCCGCTCGACCAGGTCCAGCGACTCGGGCATCGCCGGAGCGCGGTAGGACTGGTGCAGCCGGTCCTCGGTGGCGTCGAGGAGGAGTTCGGGAGACGCGGTCAGCGCCGCGATGAGCAGCGCGGCGCGTCCGGAGTTCGCGGCGGCGTCGGCGTGGGGCACCATCTCCGGCAGCAGCCCGCGGGCGCGCACGGTGGACAGGTGCGAGTCCGGTACGAGCGCCACCGGCCGTACGCGCGGGGAGACGCCGAGTCTGGTCAGGCGTGGCCCGCCGGAGGTCTGCCAGGCGATCGTGAGGCCGCCGGCGAGACAGGGCGCGACGTTGTCGGGATGCCCCTCGATACGGGTGGCCAGTGCCAGGACGTCCTCGTCGGTGAACTCCGCGCCATCGGGGTGCAGGGCACGCGCGGCCAGGATGCCGGCGATCGTCGCCGCCGAGGAGGATCCGAGCCCGCGAGCGTGCGGGATGCGGTTGACGCAGCGGATCCGTAGGCCCTCCGCGGCGCCGCCGATGCCCGCGTACGCCGCACGGAACGTCTGCGCGACCAGGTGCCCCTCGCCGCGGCCCGCCGTGTCCTCGCCCTCCCCGCTGACCTCGATCGACAGGCCGGAACCGGCCATCTCGATCTCGACGTCGTCGTACAGGCCCAGGGCCAGGCCGAGCGCGTCGAAGCCGGGTCCGAGGTTGGCGCTGGTGGCGGGGACGCGTACGCGTACCGCTCGGGTCAAGTGAGCTCCAGGGCCGACGCCGCCGCGTGGGCGTCCACCGGCACCGTCAGCGGCGCGGGCGCGCCGGAGATCGCCCAGTCGGGGTCCTTCAGGCCGTGTCCGGTCACGGTGCAGACGACGCGCTCCCCCGGCCGTACGAGGTCCTCGTCGCGGGCCTGCAGCAGGCCGGCGACGCTCGCCGCCGACGCGGGCTCGACGAAGACGCCCTCCTCACGGGCCAGGAGACGGTAGGCGGCGAGGATCTGCCGGTCGGTGACGGCCTCGATCGCGCCGCCGGACTCGTCGCGCGCACGGATCGCGAGATCCCAGGAGGCGGGGTACCCGATGCGGATCGCGGTGGCGATGGTCTGCGGTGCGAGGACCGGCTCGCCACGGACGATCGGCGCGGCGCCGGCGGCCTGGAAGCCGAGCATGCGCGGGCGCGTGTCGTATTCCTGGTAACCCATCCAGTAGGCGGAGATGTTGCCGGCGTTGCCGACGGGCAGGCAGTGGACGTCCGGTGCGGCGCCGAACGTGTCGACGATCTCGAACGCGGCGGTCTTCTGCCCCTCCAGCCGGTAGCGGTTCACCGAGTTGACCAGGGCGACCGGGTAGTCGGCGGAGAGCTTGCGCGCGAGCTCGAGGCAGTCGTCGAAGTTGCCGTCGACCTGCAGGAGCCGGGCGCCGTGCACGAGTGCCTGCGCCAGCTTGCCCATCGCGATCTTGCCCTGGGGCACGAGAACCGCGCAGACCATGCCGGCGCGTACGGCGTAGGCGGCGGCCGCTGCGGCGGTGTTGCCGGTGGAGGCGCAGATGACCGCCTTGGCGCCTTCTTCGGCGGCCCGGCTGATCGCGAGCGTCATGCCGCGGTCCTTGAACGAACCGGTCGGGTTGGAGCCCTCGACCTTGAGGTGGACGTCGCAGCCCGTGAGCTGGGAGAGCCGTGGAGCCGGGAGCAGTGGTGTGCCGCCCTCGAGCAGGGTGATGACCGGCGTGTCGGCCGTGACCGGAAGCCGGTCACGGTATTCCTCGATGACCCCCCGCCATGCCTTGGTCACGTGCTCCTCCTGACCTGCGATGATCGTGGGCCGAGTCTACGGGCCGTGGCGCTCGCGTCTCACGTCGTTTCACATGTTGGACGCGCCGGAAGTGGCCGGTCCGTATTCGCCCATGTCGGCCGGGGGGACCCACCTATCATTGTGCCTCGTGCGCCCCCGAGCACGTGTCGCCGCCTCCGCCACACTGACCGTCCTCGTCGGTGTGGGCGTTCTCTGGCTGTCCGGCGGCCTGCGCGCCGCCGACACCCCGCGGTCCGTGCCGCCCGGCCGGGAGGTCGACCAGCACCTGTTCCGCACCCGGCTCGTCGGAGCGCACGTCGCCGTCGTCAAGAAGACGAAGTTCACCGCCGAGCGCCGGCTGTTGGTGATCAACGCCTGGGTGACGAACCCGACCCGCGAGACCCTCGGCACGAGCGGCGCCGACAGCGACCACGGAGTGTTCTCCCACGGCATGTTCCTCCACTGGAACTCCCGGAACGGCCCGCTCCCGAAACTCGTCGACGCCCAGGCCATCGCCGGGAACACCCTTTTCCGTTCACTCCAGCCCCAGCTGCCCACTTACGTCGCGGTGCAGTACGAGCTCACCCCGCGGACCGTCGTGCCGGACCAGGTCACCGTGGCGCTGGCGAGCTACGAGCACGCCGAGGCGGGGATCCTCGACCCGCGCGGCTACTGGGAATGGCAGGCCCGGCGCTTTGAGAAGAAGGTCGAGACCAACCCGCTGACCCACAAGTCGGGCCGTGTCACGGAGATCATCCCGGTACTCGCCGCCAACGTGACCCTGCCGGTGAAGCGATGAGGCGACTGGCATCGATCGTCGTCGCGGTGGCGCTGGCCTGCGCGGCGGTGGCCCTGCAGGGTGCCCATTGGAGCTACGAGCGCGCGTACGGCCCGTTCGTCGAGAACGGGCGCATCGGCCGTACGCTCACCGAGCCGCGCTTCACGATCCGGGTCGAGCAGGTCCAGACCGCGCGCTCGATCCGGGTGCCGGAGGGGCCCTACGGCGCCAAGCCACAGATCATCCCGGCGGGCGGCGTCTTCGCCGTCGTCATCGCCACCGTGGCGGCGCGGCGCTCGCCGGTGTACGTCGCGTCGGCCACGTTGCACACCGCGTACGGCGACTACTACCCGACCGACAAGCTCGGCGGCGGCATCCTGTCCCAGCCCCTGGTCACGCCCCTGAGCTACCTGCGCTTCCAGCCCGGAATGCCACGGCGAGGCGTCTACCTGTTCGACGTGCCGGCACGGGCGCTGGCGGGCGCGCGCCTCTACGTCTCCGACCGTGACACCGAGGACGCGGAGTTCGGGTTCTACCGCAACGACCCGGTCCGGTTCAGCGACGAGGCCCACGTCGACCTCGGCATCTCGGCGGCGGACGCCGTACGCCTGGACCACACGGCGGCCCAGGGCTACGGCCTGCCGGGGCCGTCGTGAAACGCCTCCTGCGGATCCTGGCGCTGCTGGTGCTGGCGGGCACCGCGATCTACCTGCCGTTCCGCCCGCAGTGGAAGTACTACCGCCAGGACGTGCCCGGCGGCCACACCCGTACGGTGGCGTTCGGGCGGCCCGCCGTCTTCCAGCAGATCCGCTGGACGCTCGTCGGCTACGGCCGTGCCGTGCTGAGACCCGGCGACCTGCCGGCGGAGGGCATCGGCTCACCGGCACGGCCCGGCGAGACGCTCGTGCTCGCCACGCTGCGGGCCGAGCCGCTCACCAAGAGCCCCCGTGACTTCCAGATCGACTACTCGCTGCACGACCGCGCCGGGCACAGCTGGAGCGCCTTCCCCTGGCACACCACGATCTACCCGGGCAGCAGGGACCCCGCGCAGGTGATGGGGCTCGTGCCGAGCTGGGCGGCCGACACGTTCGAGCTGGTCATGCGCCACCAGCACCAGGACCTGTCACCGGCTCTGGGCGGTCCGCAGCTGGTCTTCCGCCGCTGACACGGCGCACCACGAGTTCGAACATCGCGGCCAGCAGGGCCAGGCGCAGGATCTCGGCCAGCAGGCGGTGGCCGAACTCGATCGGCGTCAGGGCGAGGTTCCAGAACCGCACGGTGTGGTCGGTGCCGATGAGCATGACGACACCGCGCTGGGCCCGGTCCATCAGCGCGCCGATCGCCACGTAACAGAGGCAGAACCACGCGAACGCCGGCGCTCCCGCGCGGAACACCAGCCGTACCGCGTGCACGACCGGCACGTACTTTTCCCGCATACCGCGGCTGGTCAGCTCGGCCAGCCGGCGCGGGCGCCCGGCGAGTCGGTCGGGCAGCCCCTGCAGCGGCGTGCCCTCGATCGCCGCGCGGTCGTGCATCTCCAGGCCGTAGACGATGGCGGCGATGGCCAGCCACACCAGCGGGAGGATGAGGGCGTCCTCGACCGGCCCCGGACCCGGCAGGTGCAGCGCGCCGGTGATCGCCTGCCAGAACACGCGGTCGGCGATCCAGTGCTGACCGATCCTGATGAGCGCGACGATCGAGTACAGCGCGTACAGCGTGAAGTTGACCTCGAGGAAGGCGATGAGGAGCTCGAGTACGCGGCCGGGCCTGGTCTCGTGCCGGCGTTCGCACAGCGCCCGCAGCACCCATGCCACGACGGCGACCACGAGTGCCATGGCGATCGGCAGATCGAGGATGTTGCCGGCGTTCATGCCGTCACCCGCGTCGGCGAGCCGCTGGGCATCGGCCCGCAGCACCTCGCGCAGATCATCGGTGTAGAGGTTCCAGCCGAGATAGACCAGGACGAAGGGGAACAGCGTGCGGCCGATCGCCGCGACGTACGCCTCGGCCGGATCCTTGATCACCGACAGTCCGCGCCCCAGCGTGAACATCATCCCGATCGTGACGACCAGCGAGGCCAGGACGGTGACGCTGAGCGGGAGCAGCGCGACCACGGCACGGATGCCGGGGTGGCCGCCGTGGCCGAGCCGGGAGATCCGCTGGATCAGCAGATAGCGCACCACCGCTCCGGCGGAGTACCAGAGGGCCAGCGGGACGAAGAACCGCGCGGCGAGCCGCAGCGCCGAGACCGGCAGCATCGCCACGAGGAGCGATCCGGTCCGCGGCGCGGTGGGCGCGTTGTCAGCCATCGCCGGGAATGGTAGTGCGAGAGCCCCTGCGCGCACCGGGGTTCGGCGAGCCCCCTGTGCCGGCTACTCGTCGCCCTCGACGCGCATGACGCTGGCGACCTCGCGGACGATCTCCAGGTCGTGCAGGCCCTCGATGGTGGCCGACAGCGCGCCGTCCGGGGCCCGGTGAGTGACGATGACCAGCTGTGCCTCCCGGCCGTGGCCCTCCTGGCGTACGGCCTGGATCGACACGTCGTTCTCGGCGAACGCGTCGGCGACCCGTGCGAGCACGCCGGAGCGGTCGGCCACGTCGAGCGCCACGTGGTAGCGCGTGATCGTCTCGGCCATCGGGAGTACGGGCAGGTCGGCATAGGTCGACTCGGCCGGCCCGCGCGTGCCGCTCACGCGGTTGCGTGCCACCGCGACGATGTCGCCGAGCACCGCGCTCGCGGTCGGGGCTCCGCCGGCGCCCGCGCCGTAGAACATCAGCGACCCCGCCGACTCGGCCTCCACGAACACGGCGTTGTACGCCTCGCGGACGCTCGCGAGCGGGTGCGAGCGCGGAATCATCACCGGGTGGACGCGTACCGAGACGCCGCGGCCCGCCCGGTGCTCCTGCGACGGCACCCGCTCACAGATCGCCAGGAGCTTCACCACACAGCCCATGGCCTTGGCGCTGGCGATGTCGGCCGAGGTCACGTCCGCGATCCCCTCGCGGTGCACCCCGGCGGCGGTGACCCGCGTGTGGAACGCGAGCTGGGCGAGGATGGCCGCCTTGGCCGCCGCGTCGAAACCCTCGACGTCGGCCGTCGGGTCCGCCTCGGCGTAGCCCAGGGCCTGGGCCTCGCCCAGGGCCTCGGCGAAGCCGGCGCCGGAGGAGTCCATCTGGTCGAGGATGTAGTTGGTCGTGCCGTTGACGATGCCCATGACCCGCTGGACGTGGTCGCCGACCAGCGACTCCCGCAGCGGGCGCAGCAGCGGGATGGCGCCCGCGACGGACGCCTCGTAGTAGATGTCGGCGCCGTACTCCCTCGCCGCGCCGAACAACGTCGCGCCGTCCTCGGCCAGCAGCGCCTTGTTGGCCGTGACGACGGACTTTCCGGACTTCATCGCGGCGAGCAGCAGGCCGCGCGCGGGTTCGAGACCGCCGATGACCTCCACCACGATGTCCACGTCGTCGCGGGTCACCAGGCCCACGGCGTCCGTCGTGAGCAGCTCGGGCGGAACGCCCTCGCGCCGCTTGTCGAGCCGGCGCACGGCGATGCCGGCGAGCTCGAGCGGAACACCGACGCGCGCGGCGAGATCGTCGGCCTGGCTTCGCAGGAGGCGTACGACCTCGGTGCCGACGACACCGCAGCCGAGCAGCGCGACCTTCAGCGCCGGCCGGGTCATGGCGACACCTCCAGGCGCAACAGGTCGTCCTCCGTCTCCCTGCGGAGGATCAGACGGGAACGCCCGCCGCGTACCGCCACGGCCGCCGGCTTGAGCAGGTGGTTGTAGTTGTTGGCGAGCGAGCGGCAGTACGCGCCGGTGGCCGCCACCGCGACGAGGTCACCGGGCGCGAGGTCCTCGGGCAGCCACAGGTCGCGTACGACCATGTCGCCGCTCTCGCAGTGCTTGCCGACGAGCCGGCTGAGCATCGGCGCGGCCTCCGAACGGCGTGAGGCGAGCACGCTCGTGTACTCCGCGCCGTACAGCGCGGTCCGGATGTTGTCGCTCATGCCGCCGTCGACGGAGACGTACGTGCGGAGGCCGTCGAGCGGCTTGACCGTGCCGACCTCGTAGACCGTGATCCCGCCCGGCCCCGCGATGGTGCGGCCGGGCTCCACCGTCAGCCGCGGCACCGCGAGATCTCGTGCCCGGCAGGCGCGGGTGATGATGCCGCTCAGGTTGTCGGCGATGTGCTTGGGGTCGAGGGGGTCCTCGCCGTCGAGGTAGGCGATGCCGTAGCCGCCACCGAGGTCGAGCGTGGGCAGCTCGACGCCGTGTTCGTCGTGGATGGCCACCAGGAGGTCGACGACACGGCGGGCGGCCAGTTCGAAGCCGTCGGTGTCGAAGATCTGCGAGCCGATGTGGGAGTGCAGGCCGGCGAGCTCCAGCTCGTCGAGGGCGAGGACGCGCCGTGCGGCCTCCAGCGCCGTCTCGCGGGCGAACCCGAACTTCTGGTCGTCGTGCGCGGTGGCGATGAACTCGTGCGTGTGCGCCTCGACGCCGGTGGTGACACGGATCATCACCTTGGGCCGGGCGTTCTTCTCCTTGGCGAGGTAGCCGAGCCGCGCGATCTCCTCGAAGGAGTCGAGCACGATGTGCCCGACGCCGACGTCGAGGGCGCGGGTCAGCTCGCCGACCGACTTGTTGTTGCCGTGGAAGGTGATCCGGTCGGCCGGAAAGCCGGCGTGCAGTGCCACGGCGAGCTCGCCGCCGCTGCAGACATCCAGGCCCAGGCCCTCCTCGGCCACCCACCGGGCGACCTCGGTGCACAGGAACGCCTTGCCCGCGTAGTAGACGTCGCCGTCGGAGAAGGCGGTCTTGAAGTCGCGGCAGCGGGACCGGAAGTCGTCCTCGTCGTAGACGTAGAGCGGCGTGCCGTACTCCCCCGCGAGGTCGCGTACGTCAACACCGCCGATCGTCAGGGCACCGTCGTCGCGGCGGGCGCTGCGCGGCCAGACATCGGCCGCCAGCAGGTTGAGGTCGTTCGCCGGCGGCAGCGGGTGGTCCTCCGGCAGCACGTCGGCGTGCCGTTGCCCGGCCGGGTGAACTCGGCTCATGCTCTCTCCATTGCGGGTCGTGCGTTCACTGCGCTCACAGGCGGTCGTCCGGCATCTCGCCGAGCATCCGCAGGCCGTTTCCCAAGACGATACGGACGGCCCTGGCCAGGCCGAGCCGGGCCGTGTGGAGTTCGCCGGCGCACTCGTCGCCCCTGGGCAGCGCCGGGCACTGCTCGTGGACGTCGTGGTAGGCGTCGGCGATCTGCTCGAGGTGCCGGATGAAGGGACGGAGGGTCCGCTGCCGTGCCGCCTGCTCCGCCCGGCCGGGGAAGTCCGCGAGTCGCCGCAGGAGCAGGCGTTCGCGTGGATCCTCCAGCCTGCCGACCGTTTTCTCTCCGGCCTCGTCGATCCCGAGGTCGGCGGCGTGCCGCCGTACGCCACTGGCACGCGCGTAGGCGAACCGCACGCGGAAACCGGGGTTGTCGAAGGTCAGGGGACGCGTGGGCCAGGCCGGCTTCCCGTCGTACGGGACGGCCGTCAGGCCGTACGTCTCGTCGATCCGGGCGATGAGCGGCGCGTCCGTCGTGATGGTCAGGAACCCCGGCCCGGTCACACGCGCGGTGCGGACTCCGGGCCGTTTCATCACCCGCCTGGCGAGCGTGGCCGCCACATCGGAGGCGGGCCGCCCCGCGACGCCGGCCAGCCGCAGCGGAAGCGGTGTGGCGTAGTCGCCGGCCGCGGTGGCCTCGATCGGCACCCGGTCGGGTACGGGAACGGCGAACTCACCATCGGCCACCGCATCACGCACGGCGGCGATGACGGCACTGCTCAGCTCGCCCGGGGTCACGTGCGCGAGGCTACCCGGGGTCACGGGTACGAGACTATCCGACCAGCATGTGAGATCACGCGCTGTCGTCGGGGTCTTCCCTGGGGCCGGCGCCGGCGCCGGCCAGCTCGCGGACCGTACGGATCAGCTCCGAGGGGTCGAACGGCTTGGTCACGTAGGCGTCCACACCGATCTCGTGCCCTCGCCTGATGTCGTGCTCCTGCGCCCGCGCCGTGATCATCACGACCCGGATGCCCTGGGTCTCGGGATTCTCACGCAGCTTCACCGCCGTGACCCAGCCGTCGAGCCTGGGCATCATGATGTCGAGCGTGATCACATCCGGATCGACCTCGCGCACCTTTTCCAGACAGTCCTGCCCGTCGACAGCCGTCGCCACCTCGAACCCCTCCAGTTGGAGGTTCACGGCGATGAGCTGGCGGATCACCTCGTCGTCATCGACGACCAGCACGCGTCCAAGGGTCACGGCCGCAAAGCTAGCGGGTCGACCGGTGTGAACACGCGGATAACCGCAACGTGCAGCACCATCGTTATCGGGCAGACGACCGACCGAAACCAGCGCGTAGCCATAGAGGCACCCGGCGTTCAGCGGTCCCCGCCCGTTCTCCGGTGCCCTGCGCGGAGCGACCGGTACCCCGATGCTGGTAGCCTCTACCCGTCCCGAGCCCCCTTAGCTCAGGGGATAGAGCACCGGCCTCCGGAGCCGGGTGCGCAGGTTCGAATCCTGCAGGGGGCGCCTCGGAGGATCAAGCAAAAGCCCCGGCTGACCAGCGGAAACGTTGATCGCCGGGGTTTCGTGCATCTGCGGCCGCGTGCCGATCAGGCGGCCGGGCCCACGGACGGGCTGTTGTCCCCTCAGCGCATCCGCGGCATCGCCGGCAGACCACGCTGCCGTGAAAAGCGGTCACTCTGGCCGGTCGCCGGCGAAGTGCAACTCGTCCTCGGCGTACGACCAGTAGGCGTAACGGCCGCGTGAGGTCCATGTCTCGGCCGCGGTCTGTGTCCGTTCCACCCATTCGCGAAGCCGGGGCAGACCGCGCGATCGCAGGAGCGAACGCGCGGCAAGCCGGTCCGAAGATCGCACCGGTCGGACAACGACATCGATCCCGACCGCGTCCGGATGGATGCCTCCCATGCCGTAGTCGAACGACTGGGCGGGAGTCCAACGCACCGTCAACACCACGTCGGGGACCATGCCCGTGTGGAAACTGGGCCGTTTCACGAGGGAGTACGCGTCACCCAGCCCATCGATCAGGTCGGTGAGGGTGAGCGGCCATGACTGCCCTCGGGGCAGATGACGGTTACGCGACGGCATGCGGCTCATGATGCAGACCTGGAGGAGCGTCCGGCATCCGAATATCCGCCCCGCAAGCGCCTCGGCGGGGGCCTCTGACTCGGGGACGGAGCGGGGCAGGGCGCAGCGGTGGAGGTGGTCACGGCGTCGTGGCGTCCGCACGCCGACGAGGCGCCTCGTCCCGCAAACCATGATCGCCCAGCGGTCCGGCCGTGCCATCAGCGTGCTGGTGGTCACCTCGGGTCCCCGTGGTGGGACGGTTCGATGAGAATGGCCAGATGGCGTTCGAACTGTCTGTAGTGGACGCGGCGAGCCTGGCCACGTGGTGCGAGCTGCATTTAGGCAGTCCGGCGGAGAGCGAGCTGTTCCGGACCGGCCACCTCACCTGCGTGATCGGAACACGGCTGGCCGACGGGCGTGAGGTCGTGGTGCGGGTCCGCCCGGCCGCGCCGCGGCTCGCCGCGTGTACCGAGGTGCAGCGCCGTCTGTTCGATTCCGGGTATCCCTGCCCGCGGCCGCTGGCCGGCCCGGCACCGCTCGGTGAGTACGAAGCCACCGCCGAGAGCCACATCACGGGCGGGGCCATGCTGCCCGACTCCGGCCGCACCGCTCAGCCCTTTGCCGCGGCGCTCGCGCGACTGGTGCACCTGGCTCCCCGACCCGAGCAGATGCCCTCGCTGGCGCCCGCACCGCCGTGGGCGGCGTGGAACCACGGCCAGGGCGGGCTGTGGCCATGGCCCGAGGACCTGGACATGGACCTGAACCAGGTGGACGGGCCGGACTGGATCGACGCGGCCGGCCAGGCCGCCCGGCAGAAGCTCCAGGAAGATCCCGGCCAGACCGTGATCGGGCACGGCGACTGGATAACGGACAACCTGCGCTGGCACGGCGACCGGCTGCTGGTGGCCTACGACTGGGACAGCCTGATCGCCGACAGTGAAGCGATCATCGCCGGACTCGCCGCGGCCATCTACCCCTACCCGGCACCGGCCACCGTGACCGAGACCCGCGAGTTCCTCGACGCCTACGCCACCGCCCGCGGACGGCCCTTCAGCCCCGGTGAGCTACAGCGCTGCTGGGCCGCAGGCGTCTGGACGAGGGCCTACGACGCCAAGAACGAACACGCCGCCGGACAGCCGGTGACCTGCCTGACCCAAGACGAAGCCCACGACCGCCTCCACCGGGCCGGAATGCGCTGAGCCACCCGTGCCGCACGGCGGGGCAATGAAGCAGTAGATCCCCCAGCCGACGGCGGTGGCGGGCAGGCCGAGGACCTGGCTTTCCCAGGGGAGCAACCGGACGTCGCGCAGGCGGTACTTTTCCTTGCGAGGTCGCGTTCGTCCCCAATGACCGGCCAGACACTCGGCGGCCTCCTGCCCGGCGGAGGAGTGTGATCTGTGGTGGACACCGTGGTGAACTTCGAGGCGTTGACGCCGACGGCGTACCTGGACCGGTCGGCGGCGGTCTTCGCCGACCGTACGGCCGTGGTCGACGGGTCCCTGCGCCTCACGTACGCGGAGTTCCACGACCGGTGTCTGCGCCAGGCCGGTCTGCTGCACGACCTGGGCGTACGGCCGGGTGACCGGGTCGCGGTGCTGGCGCCCAACACGCACCTGATGCTGGAGGCGCACTACGGCGTGCTGTACGCCGGTGCGGTGCTGGTGGCGCTCAACACCCGGCTCTCGGCCGCCGAGCTCGCCTACATCGTCGAGCACTCCGGCGCGCGGGTGATGCTGCACGATCCGGGGCTGGGCTCCGAGGCGGCCGAGATCACCGCCGGCCTGGAGGTCCGCCTCGTCGGCGGGGGCGAGGAGTACGAGCGGCTGCTGGGCGAGGCCGGCCGGCTGCGGGTCCCGGTGAGCGACGAGCGCGCGCTGATGGCGCTGAACTACACCAGTGGCACGACCGGGCGCCCCAAGGGCGTCATGTACCACCACCGGGGCGCGTACCTGCAGGCCATGGCCATGGCGATGCACTTCAAGCTGGACAGCGAGTCGACCTACCTGTGGACGCTGCCGATGTTCCACTGCAGCGGCTGGTGCTTCACCTGGGCGGTGACGCTGGCCGGGGGTACGCATGTCTGCCTGCCGCGGCTCGACGTCGAGCGGGTCTGGGAGCTGCTGGCCGGCGGGGGGATCACGCACTTCTGCGCGGCGCCGACCGTCCTGGTCATGCTGGCCGACCACGCGGCGGCCCGGCCCGGCGGTGACGTCGTGGTCGCCGTCGGCGGGGCTCCGCCGTCCCCGACGCTGCTGGAGCGCTGCGGCGAGCTCGGGCTCCGTGTCACCCACCTGTACGGCCTGACCGAGACCTTCGGCCCGGTCGTCATCTGCGACTGGCGGCCGGAGTGGGACCGCCTCCCGGTCGCCGAGCAGGCGGTCGTACGGGCCCGGCAGGGCGTGGGGAACGTCATCTCCTGCGCCGTGCGCGTGGTCGACCCGGAGGGCGAGGACGTCCCGGCGGACGGCGAGACCATCGGCGAGGTCGCGCTGCGCGGCAACAACGTGATGCTCGGGTACTACCGCGACGAGGAGGCCACCGCGACCGCCGTTCCCGACGGCTGGTTCCGTACCGGGGATCTCGGCGTGCTGCATCCGGACGGCTACCTGCAGATCCGCGACCGGGCCAAGGACGTCATCATCTCCGGCGGAGAGAACATCTCCTCGGTCGAGGTGGAGGCGGCGCTGGTGAGCCATCCGGCCGTGCTGGAGGCGGCGGTGGTCGCGGTGCCCGACGAGAAATGGGGCGAGCGCCCGGCCGCCTGGGTCACGCTCAAGGACGACGGTGACGTCAGCGCGGATGAGCTGCGCGAGCACGTACGTGGCCGGCTCGCGGGGTTCAAGGTGCCCGGCCGGATCGAGTTCGGCCCGCTGCCC
The DNA here is from genome assembly GCF_006716425.1 of Actinoallomurus bryophytorum. NCBI lineage: Bacteria > Bacillati > Actinomycetota > Actinomycetes > Streptosporangiales > Thermomonosporaceae > Actinoallomurus > Actinoallomurus bryophytorum. Next base: position 4,427,927 of record NZ_VFOZ01000001.1, on the reverse strand, counting down.
AAGACAGGGTCGGGCAAGATCCGTAAGTTCGAGCTGCGCTCGGCGGCATGGGCCGGGCACGAGCGGCTGGGTCCGGTGGGCGGAGGTTCTGATGGCGTTTGACTTCTCGGTACCCGAGCGCGTCGCCGAGTGGCGTACGCGCATCGCGGCCTTCGTCGCGGAGACGGTGATCCCGCTGGAGCAGCGGGCCTTCGCCGACGGGGTGGACGGGGAGTTGCGGGACGAGCTGCAGGAGGCCGCACGCGCCGCCGGGGTCTGGGCGCCGCAGGCCGGTGCCGCGCTCGGCGGCGGCGGTTTCCGCTTCGACGAGGTCGCGATCCTGCTGGAGGAGGCGGGCACCAGCCTGCTCGGGCCGCTGGCGCTGAACTGCGCCGCGCCGGACGAGGGCAACATGCACCTGCTGGACGTCGTGGCGACCGGGGACCAGCGGAGCAAGTACCTGGAGCCGCTGGTCGCCGGGGCCATCCGGAGTTGCTTCGCGATGACCGAGCCGCCACCGGGCGCGGGCTCGGACCCGAGTGCGCTGCGCACCGTCGCCACCCGTACGTCCGGCGGATGGCTGATCAACGGGGAGAAGCACCTGATCACCGGTGCCGCCGGCGCGGCGTTCGTGATCGCCATGGTCCGTGACGCGGACACCGGATCGGCCAGCATGCTGCTCGTGGACGGCGACAACCCCGGAATGCGGGTCGGTGACCACGCGCGCACGCTGGACTCGACGATGATCGGCGGCCATCGCCAGGTCGTCTTCGAGGACGCCTTCGTGCCGGACGACGCGGTGCTCGGCGAGCCGGGCGAGGGCTTCCGGTACGCGCAGGTCCGGCTCGCCCCGGCGCGGCTGACCCACTGCATGCGGTGGCTCGGCGCCGCCCGGCGTGCCCACGAGATCGCGCTCGAACGCGCGGTCGGGCGTGAGGTGTTCGGCGGCCGCCTGGCCGACCAGGGCATGGCCCAGGCCATGATCGCCGACAACGAGATCGACCTGGCCGCCGCGCGTGCGCTGCTGTGGCAGACCTGCTGGCAGGTCGCCGAGGGCGGCCGGGGCACGGAGGAGTCATCACGCGCGAAGGTGTTCATCAGCGAGGCGACAAGCCGGATCGTGGACCGTGCGGTCCAGCTGGCCGGTGGCCTGGGCACGAGCGACGACCTGGTGATCGGCCGCATCTACGCCGAGATCCGGGCGTTCCGCATCTATGACGGCGCCTCGGAGGTCCACCGGATGTCGATCGCGAAACGGGCGTCGCGCCGTACGGCGACCCGTCTCGGGCGGTCGTGAGCGGCGGCCTGCCGCGCCCGCCGTCCGGACCGGCCGGCGCCCGGCCGCGCGCGGCGCTCGGGTAGCCAGGGGACGCCGGGTGCGTCAGCTCGCCTCGCCCAGGTCGCGGGCGACCCGGGCGCGTACCTGCTCGCCCGACGCGGTGGCGACGGCGAGGAGTTCGGTGCGTTCGGCGTCGGCGAGCGGGTGGCCGTACTCGCCGACGCAGTAGGACAGGAACTCGATCAACAGCCCGGACTCTCCGTGCGCGAGGAACTCCAGGGCATCCTCACGCTGGGCGGCCTCCAGCCGGTCGGAGAGGGACTCGACCAGCGCCCTCAGGCGGTTCTCCCACTCGCGGATCTCCTGGTAGTCCTGATGTGTGCGATACAGACCCATCGCCCTCTCCCCCGGATGTCAGCCGGCCGGTTTGCGCACGAGGAGATGGCCGCGCGGGAACCTCTCGGTCTCGTTCGGCTCGCGGCGCAGCCGGGCGGACTCGGTGAAGCCGGCCTTGTGCAGGAGCTCGGCGAAGCCGTCGACGGACCAGCGATAACCGGGCGTCACCCTGTGGTCGAACGGCTCCGCCAGCACGCCGGACTCGTCGTCGGCCTGGAAGAAGGCGACGAGCAGGTGGCCGCCCGGCGCCAGTACGCGGTGGAGCTCGGTGAGGACGGCCGGGAGCTCCTCCGGTGGGGTGTGGATGATGGAGTACCAGGCGAGAACGCCGGCCAGAGTCCCGTCACCGATATCCAGGTCGGTCATCGACCCCACCTCGAACCTCAGGTCCGGGTGTGCCTGACGGGCCAGATCGATCATGGTCGGGGACAGGTCGACGCCGAACGCGGGCAGGCCGAGAGAGTGGAGATGCGCCGTCACGCGGCCGGGGCCGCAGCCGAGGTCCGCGACCGGGCCGGCGTCCGTGGCGCGTACGAGTTCGGCGAACGCGGCGATCAGCGCACGGTCCAGCGGCAGGTCCACAAGGTGGTCGCCGACCTGCTCGGCGTAGCGCACGGCGGCGGCGTCGTAGGCCGTCCGCGTCGTGCTCAGGTAGGAGGCTTCGGTCACAGCGGGCACCGTACTCCCCTGTTGGGCCGGAGGCGGCCGTGCCGCGCGATCGCACACCTGGTCCGCGTCGACCGCCCTCCACGGCGGTGCCGGGACGACCGGCGGCAGGCCGTCCGCCCCGAGCCGGCGGCACAATGAGGGGCATGACCCAGCACGGCCCGCCCGCCTCCGTCACGCCCTGCTTTTGCGGGCTGCCCGCACCGTACGAGGACTGTTGCGGGCGTCTTCACCGCGGGGACGCGAAGGCGCCGACCGCGGAGCGGCTCATGCGCTCGCGGTTCAGCGCCTTCTGCGTCGGTGACGAGGCGTACCTCCTGCGTACCTGGCATCCGTCGACGCGGCCCCCGCACATCGACTTCGACAAGGCCCTGCGGTGGGAGCGCCTGGAGGTGCTCCAGACCTCTGGCGGAGGCTTCCTCGACGACGACGGGACCGTCCGCTTCCGCGCCCACTACGTCGAGCGCGGACGTCCCGGATACCAGGAGGAGAACAGCCGCTTCGTGGTCCAGGACGGTGCCTGGCTGTACGTCGCTCCCCTCGCTTACGACCGCGGCTAGCGGGGCCGGGGTCAGCGCGTGGAGTACGAGTGCGCGCCGGTGCCGGCCAGGTGGCCCTTGTCGACGATGAGGTACTCCTCACGGATGGGGGTTCCGGCGAGCCAGGACTCCAGGATCTCGCGGGTCCCGGCGGCGTAGCGGGCCTGGGCGGACAGCGAGGAGCCGGAGATGTGCGGGGTCATGCCGTGGTGCGGCATGGCTCGCCAGGGGTGGTCGGGCCCGGCGGGCTGGGGGTACCAGACGTCACCGGCGTACCCGGCGAGGCGGCCGCTGCGCAGCGCGCGGGCGATCGCGTCGCGGTCACAGATCTTCGCGCGGGCCGTATTGATCAGGTAGGCGCCGTTCTTCATCGTGGCGATCAGCTTGTCGTCGAAGAGCCCCTCGGTCTCGGGGTGAAGAGGCGCGTTGATCGTGACGACGTCACAGTGGGGGACCATGTCGGCCGTGCTCTCGTGGAAGGTCAGGCCGAGCTCTCGTTCCACGGGCTCCGGCAGCCGGTGCCGGTCGGTGTAGTGCAGCTGGACGTCGAAGGGCTTGAGCCGGCGGAGCACGGCGAGCCCGATGCGACCGGCGGCGACCGTGCCGACGTGCATGCCCTCGATGTCATAGGACCGGCTCACGCAGTCGGCGATGTTCCAGCCGCCGTCGAGGACCCACTGGTGCGCCGGCAGGTAGTCACGGACCATGGACAGCATCATCATCACGACGTGCTCGGCGACGCTGATGCTGTTGGAGAACGTGACCTCGGCGACGGTGACGTCGCGGGCGACGGCGGCGTCGAGGTCGACGTGGTCCGAGCCGATGCCGGCGGTGATCGCGAGTTTCAGGTTCCGTGCCTTGGCGATGCGGTCGGCGGTCAGGTACGCGGGCCAGAACGGCTGGGAGATCACGACGTCCGCGTCGGGAAGTTCGCGGTCGAACTCCGAGTCGTCGCCTTCCTTGTCCGAGGTGACCACGAAGGTGTGACCGGCGCTCTCGAGGAACCGGCGCAGTCCGAGTTCGCCGGAGACGCTGCCGAGAAGATGGCCCGGCGTGAAGTCGAGGCCGCGCGGGGTCGGAGTGGTCTGGCCGCCGGGATAGTGATCGATTCGCGGTAGGTCATCGCGAGCGTAGGAAGTCGGGTAGCCATCGACAGGGTCGTCGTACAGAACGCACAGCACCTTGGCCATGATCTGGCTCCTTTTCCGTTCTCCGGCAGGTGCCACTGACTTTGTATGCAATCACCAGGAGCGTCAAAACGAAATTCGCTATGACGGGATAGAGCGCGCCTATCAGTCCGGCGCCGAAATTTACGCGGGCGGCCCGAGATGACTTTCCAGCAGTGCGTCCAGAGCGTCGCGTACGTCGGTCTCTCCGGCGATCCGCAGCAGCGCCCTGGCCTGCATGGGCACGGGACTGCGGTCGGCGACGACGAGCCCGACCCGCGGGCCGTGCACCGGATTCGCGATGGGCACGACCCGCATTCCGTCGGGGACGCCGAACATGTGCAGCCAGGCGTGGGAGATGACGCTGGACCAGCGCCGGCTCATGAGATGCACGTAAAGGCCCGCGACGGTGTCGGTCTCGATGGCGGGCAGCGCGGTGACGCCGTCCTCGGCGAAGAACTCGTCCAGGATCCGCCGGTTGCGCATGTCCGGTGAGAGCAGGCACAACGGCAGCGCGGCGATGTCCCTCCAGCGCGCCTTCCCGTACGCGGCCAATTCCCCGTCCGCCGGCGTCAGCAGCAAATAGCGTTCCTCGTACAGCGGCGTCTTGCGCACGTGCAGCAAACTGTCATCGTCCAGATAGGTCACCGCGACGTCGAGCTCGAATTCCGCCAGGCGATGGTTGATTTCCCGTGAGGACAATGACTCCATCCGGACCCGCGCCTTCGGGTGCCGTTCGCAAAATGGCGTCGTCAGCAGTGAGGCCGCGGTCATCGCGGTCGGGATGGCCCCGAGACGCAGCGTGCCCGTCAGGCCGCCGCGCATCGCCTCCAGCTCGTGCCCGAGGGCGTCGCGTTCGGCCAGGATGCGGTGCGCCCAGAGCAACACGCGCTCCCCCTCGGGGGTCAGCCCCTCGAAACGCCGCCCACGCCGCACGATCGGCACGTCCAGCTCACGCTCCAGCTTGCGGATCGCCGCGGACAACGAGGGCTGCGACACATGACAGGCGTCCGCGGCTCGGGCGAAATGCCGCTCGCGGGCAAGCGCGACCAGGTACTCGAGCTGACGCAGCAACATGCCCGCCATGATCACGGCGTCCGTCACCACGCGGCAAGCGCGGCCGTACCTGCGTTATCCGCCCTCGACGGCCCGCGGTCCCGCTCGCGTGGCGATCCCGCTCAGCGGCGCCGGATGCGAAGCAGGTCACGGAGCCGGTCCGTGACCGAGACGATTCCCCCGAAGAGCATGTTGCTCACCGCCGACTCCACGCCGGGGTGAGGGTGGGTGGGCGCCATGGCCTCGGCCGCCTTGATCGCCGCCGCCATGCCGCGGAGCTCGGCCTGGCCACGCCGGCGCAGGGCCGGGAACTCCTCGATCTCCTCGCGTTCGGCGTGCTCGAGCACGGCGGCGCGGAACCGGGCGAACATCGGGGTGAAGCTCGGGTCGTCGGTGCCCATCCGCTCCAGCTCGCGCAGCATCTTCTTACCGCGCCGCTCCTCCTCCAGCCGGGCGTCGACGATCTCGTCACCGAAGGGGACCGCGCGTCGTACGAGGGGATGGACGATCTGCTCTTCGGCCGTCTCGTGCACCGCGAGCAGGCGCCGGAGCCGTTCGAAGGCCTCGGCTCGTCGTGCGCCCATGTTCGCCTCGACCTTCCGGCAGAGGCGGCGGATCTCCTCGTGCTGGCGCATCAGCAGTCCGACGGCGCCGGTCTCCGGCATGGTCTCCGGGCGTTGGGTCATGGGTCGGGCCTACCCGGTGGCGACGGCCCAAAATCATGGATCCGTGCAGGTCCAGGCGGCGTCAGGGGTCAGTTCAGGACAGGGTGGTGCATACGGAGCGCCAGGCGGGGTCGCTCAGCAGCACGCGCCAGGAGGTGAGGAGTCCGAGCAGGGCCGGGCCGTACGCCTCGCGGAAGTCCTCATTGACCTGCGCGAGGTCCAGCTCGTTCGCCGCGGTGATCTCCGCGATGTCCCGGCGGGTCTGTGGCGTCTCATGGGACTCGATGCCGGTGAAACGATCCTTGTACGGGGCGCCGTCCACCGCGAGTCGTGAGTAGGAGAAGTCACGGTCGCACGCGGCGTAGAGGTAGACGAGGTGTTCCGCCTCGTCGCCGATGACCGCCGCGAGCTCGTCCCGACGGTTCACGTCACCCAGTGCCGTGGGGAAGCCGTCAGTGCCGTAGAAGGCGTGACAGAGACCGGCGAGCCGTACAGCCGGCCGCGCCTGCCACTCGGACAGCAGGCCGTGCACACGCCGCAGGTGCGCGAGGAGGGTGCCACCCGGATGTTCGATCTCCCGGGCGTTGCCGGCGACCAGCAGGTCGATCGCGGGCTGTGGTCCGGTGGTCATACCCGGACCCGCTGGTTCACCGGCCGCTGCCGGACGGTCGGCAACGGCCGGGCTTCCACGGCGCCCGCGACCCGGTGGAGGGTCAGAGCTTGGTCATCTTGTTGTACGGCGCCGGAATCCGCTCTTGCCGGGGGCGGAAATCGACGAGTACAGCGACCTCGTCCTCGACGCCGATAACGACGCCGAGGCCGTACTGATCATGGTTCACCCGGTCGTCCACGGCGAACCGTTCGACCGGCGGAGCGGCGGCCGGAGGCTTGAAAGGGCTGGTGGGCAGGTGTCGCCGGGTCGCGGCGCGGGGTGTCTTCATCTTCATTAGTATGCGCCTGCGAGCCCCTCAAAGGTGTAAATACGGGTGGGCCGATCCACGAACTCATGGCATTGTCACGCCAGGTAGGCGCCCTGTCGCCGCCTGTGACTCAGTTTTCGGCAAGTCGCTTCAACTCGGTGAGCCGCTCACGCCAGTACTCCTTCATCCGGGCGGCGGCCTCGGCGTCGGCGAGCTTCTCGTGCAGGACCGCGACCTGCGCCTTCGCATCCCCCTTCGCGACAAAGCCGACAGCGATGCGGCTCCCGTCCGCCCGGCCCGCCCGGAACGACTTGGGCGCGGTGGCCGTGCGTACGGTGAGCCCGGCACCGGGCAGCCAGCGTTCGCGGAGCTCGGCGTCGTCGAAGGCGGCGAACAGGCGTTCGACGGGTACGGAGATGGTCTTGCTCGCGGTCGCGGAGAAGGACCCGTCGCTGCGCTGACCGGGCGCACGCATGCCGCGGGCCTGCTCGTAGGCGACCGTGACGCTCTGCGCCCACCAGCCGTCGACCTGGTGTTCGTGCATGAGCCGACGGGCGATCTCGGTGTGCGTACGGTCCGTGGCACCCCAGGCGTCGAGCAGCACGAACCACTCGTCCCAGCCCCGGCCGGTCCGCTCACGCACGGAAGCGTCGGCCAGCCCCTGCGCCTTGACGCCGCCAGAGATGCCGGAGGCGGAAGTGCCGGAAGTATCGCTCTGCGCGGGCGTGGAGGACTGGGGCGCGGGATCGAGTGCCGAAGCTTCGGCCCCGGCGAGTTCGGGTCCGGTGGGCTCTGGCCTTGTGGGTTCGGACGCGGTGAGCTCCGACGCGGTGGGCTCGGATCCGGCGGATCCGGGTCCAGTGGACTCCGACGCGGAGGCGAGCACTCGCCGCCGGGCGGTCGTGTAGCTTTCGCCCGTCTTGTCCATGCGGGTGCGTATGCGGGTTTTGAGGGACTTCTGCCTGGTCATCATGCTCCCTGCAAACGGCGCGGCCCCCGGGACTCACGCTCCCGCAGGACCCCGCCGGATGGGGCATGTCGCCGGCATCCCGAGAACACAGGTCCCCTTTGCCCTCACAGAGCCGATGGCGCGAGCACCGGAAACGAGGGTGAGGCGCGGGATCACGCCTGCGGCAAGGGTACACACGCCCATGGCGGCGGCAAAGGGGCGGACCGGTAGACCGAGGCCCGTTTGTGAGCCTCGTCGGTACCGGCCGCCAGGGTTTTCATGATCCGCGTCCGCAGGGAGCGGTGTCGATGGGGTGCTACCACCGGACGAGGTGGCCAGCCCAACGGGCATGACGGACCCAGTGTCGGGCGGCCCGGTAGTGGAGCGGCTCGCTCGATCGGACGGCCTGGTGGGTCCGACTGACCCAATAGGTCCGACGGCCCGGTTGATCGCACCGCCCGCGGGCCGACGGGGCCCCGGCGGGACCGGCAAGTCCGCAGGACCGACCGGCACGTAGGCCCTCGACCGACTGGGCCGGTGGGTCCGACGGCCCCAGTTGGTCGAACGGGGCCCTGCTGGTCAAACGGCGCGCTCGCGTAGCGACGGCGCCGTCTGACGAACAGGTGCCGGCGGCATCGCCGCTTACTCAAGCGGCGCGGCGGCAGTCACCGGCAGTGCTGGCAGCACGATCCGACCCCGCCTAAGAATGTGCTGGTGTCGGCGGCCGGACCCGCCCGTGAGCGACGAGGACCACGCGGAGAGGCGCGTCGCTCTGGATATCGCACGGAAACGACGGCGGGCCGGGGAACGGGCCTAGAGGTGCCGGCGCCGGTGAACGGGACGGCTCTCGCGTAGGTGAGGGCAGCGCAGGGCGATCGGGGCCGGGAAGCCGGGACGCCGCGAGCCGGCACACCACGTGACCGTGCGGGGCGCCCGCAGCGCGAGCCGCGCGCGGTGTAGGTTCCCGTCACAACTCCTCATGCGAACAGCCAACCGTTCGCGGCGTCTCGTCCACAAGAGCGCTTAACGAAACCTGTACGTCCAGCGGGTTCAACCCGAACCCGCAGCTCAACATGGGTGAGGGGCCACAAGAGGACGGCCGCCCAGCCCTCGAGACGCGCACCGCCACCACCCCGGCGGCCGTCACGGCCCGCCAGGGCATCGCCCCCAGCGCGCCATCCGCTCCCACCGCCACCGGGACCGCCGAGCCGGCGGTCGTCGTGGCCAGGACGTTGGGGTCCAGCTGAATCCGGGTCACGCCCAGAGGGCGGAGCATCGCCCGCAGGGCGCGCTCGTGCAAATGGATCCACTCCTGGCCCGGACCCATCGTCTCGGTCAGGCGCTCCTCCGTCGTGAAGGCGATGCCGACACGCTCGCCCGTGGGTAGCCGGCCGCACCGTAGCGAGACCATCCCCGATCCGGCCCGTACCGGAACGACCATTAATCCCAATTCGCTCATGGCAAGGGACTTTAGGGACGAATCAGACAGCGGCGACGGCCGCGAACGGAGCCTTCACAGGTCGGCGCCGATCCTTAACGGGGCGTTGACGCACCGTCCAGGCTCGCCAGGAGGGCGGTCAGGGTCGGGCCGAGGGGAGCGTCGAGCGCCACGAGAGCGTGGTCGTGGCCGCGGGTCACACCCTGGTTGACGATCGCGACGGCCACGCCCAGCTTGGCCGCGTGGCGTACGAAGCGGTAGCCCGACAGCACCGTCAACGACGACCCGAGCACCAGCAAAGTACCGGCGCGTTCGGTCAGGGTGAAGCACTCCTCGACCCTCGGGCGGGGCACGTTCTCGCCGAAGAAGATGACGTCGGGCTTGAGCAGGCCGCCGCAGTCGGTGCAGTCCACGACCTGGAAGGAGTCGATCTGGTCGTCCGCCAGCACGGCGTCGCCGTCGGGGTTGATCGCGCCGACCTCGGCGCTCCAGCCGGGGTTGGCCGCGCGTAGCCGCCGGTCGAGGGCCTGACGCGGGGTACGGCGTCCGCAGCCGAGGCACATGACCCGGTCCAGGCTGCCGTGCAGTTCGATCACGTCGTGCGCACCGGCGGCCTGCTGTAGCCCGTCGACGTTCTGGGTGATGATCCCCGCGACGAGTCCACGCTCCTGGAGCCCCGCCACGGCGCGATGGCCGTCGTTGGGGGCGGCGCGGGCGATGTGGCGCCAGCCGAGGTGGCTGCGCGCCCAGTACCTCTGGCGGGCGGCGGCGCTGCCGGCGAACGCCTGGTAGGTCATCGGCTCGGCCCGCCGCTTCCGTCCGGTCTCGCCGCGATAGTCCGGGATGCCGGACTCCGTCGACAAACCCGCGCCGCTGAGGATCACCACGTCGCCGTCCGCGACGAGGTCGGCCAACATCTCAAGGTCCGGGCCGGCATCCGGCCCGGACAACGCACCGAGCGTGCCGCCCGGGCTCTCGTCCACGGTCCGAGTCACACCCCCATGGTGCCCGATTTACCCGATTACCCCGAACCGCGGCATCTCACTCCGGGCACGTCATCGCGAGCAGCACTGGATGGTGGCCGATGAGCAGCGGCCGGATGGGGATGAGAGCCAGGGCGTAAAGACCGCTCGCCGCGATGCCGAACCAGCAGATCAGATCGGCGGCGCGGGCACCATCGACTGGCGCGCGATCGGGTCGAGGGGCGGAGGGCACCCGGTCCGCGCCGGACCGCGACCGGCCGAGGTCGCCACGGCGCGGCCGAAGGCGCAAGATTGGCCCCATGTGCAGAAGCATCAAGACACTGCGGCCGCTCGCCACGGACGAGGCGGCCGAGGCCATCACCGACGAGGACGTCCACGCGGCGGCCCTGCAGTACGTGCGCAAGGTGTCGGGGTTCCGCAAGCCCGCCGCCCACAACGAGGCGGTGTTCGACCGCGCGGTCGACGCGGTGACGCAGGCGACCGCCGAACTGCTGGCCCATCTCGAGGTACGCGGCGCCCGCGCGCGGTCCTGACGCGGCGGTCACATCGCGCCGGCCACCACATACGCCGCGACCCGTACGAACGCCCGCGTACGGCGGCCCACGGCGCGGCGACCGCTGTACGCCTGGCCACGCTCGGTGCGGAGGGACCGACCGGCGGATCCCTCGACGACGGCGGCGCGCTTCCCCGGGTGACCGCGTTCTCCACAGCCTGTGGAAAAACCTTGGGGCGACAACGTGCATCTTGCACGCGGTACGGCGCGACAACGGCGGCGGATCCCTGCACAATGCATCCCGAAGCTCAGCGAGAGGGCAGGGATAGTGTCGACGTCTGTTCACCAGAAGATCGCCGAAGAGCTCGGCGTGCGCGAACGGCAGGTGCAGGTCGCGGTCGAGTTGCTCGACGGTGGAGCGACCGTGCCGTTCATCGCCCGCTACCGCAAGGAGGCGACGGGCACGCTCGACGACGCCCAGCTGCGTACGCTCGAGGAACGCCTGCGCTACCTGCGCGAGATGGAGGAGCGGCGAGCGGCGATCCTGGAGTCGGTCGAGTCCCAGGGCAAGCTCGACGACGCCCTGCGGGCCCAGATCATGGGCGCCGAGACCAAGGCCCGGCTCGAGGACATCTACCTGCCCTTCAAGCCCAAGCGCCGTACGAAGGCGCAGATCGCCCGTGAGGCGGGGCTCGAGCCGCTCGCCGACCGGCTCCTCGGCGACCCGTCGCTGGACCCGCAGCAGGCGGCCGCGCCGTTCGTCAAGGAGGACCTCGACGCGGCGGCGGCGCTGGAGGGCGCACGCGCGATCCTGGTCGAGCGGTTCGCCGAGGATCCCGACCTCATCGGCGACCTGCGCGAACGCCTCTGGTCCAAGGGCCGCATGATCGCGCGCGTACGCGACGGCAAGGAGGAGGCAGGCGCGAAGTTCTCCGACTACTTCGACTTCGCCGAGCCCCTGACGCGGCTGCCCTCACACCGCATCCTCGCCCTGTACCGCGGTGAGAAGGAGGAGATCCTCGAGCTCACCCTCACGCCGGAGGAGGAGGACGGGGAGGTGACCGCGTACGAGCGGGCCATCGCGCATCGCTTCGAGATACCGCTGAGCAGCCGGTGGCTGGCCGACACCGTGCGCTGGGCCTGGCGTACGCGGGTCCTGGTCCGGCTCGACCTGGACCTGCGGCTACGGCTGCGCCAGGAGGCCGAGGACGAGGCGGTACGCGTGTTCGCCGCCAACCTGCGCGACCTGCTGCTCGCCGCTCCGGCCGGCACCCGTACGACCATGGGCCTGGACCCGGGGTTCCGCACCGGCGTGAAGGTGGCCATCGTGGACGCGACCGGCAAGGTCGTGGCCACCGAGACGATCTACCCGCACAAGCCGCAGGGCCGCTGGGACGAGGCGCTCGCCACGCTCGGGCGGCTCGCCAAGCAGCACAACGTGGACCTGATCTCGATCGGCAACGGCACGGCCTCGCGTGAGACCGACCAGCTCGCGGCCGACCTGATCAAGCTGGTCCCGGGGCTCACCAAGATCATGGTGTCGGAGGCCGGGGCCTCGGTCTACTCCGCCTCGGCCTTCGCCTCGCAGGAGTTGCCGGGGATGGACGTCTCGCTGCGCGGCGCCGTGTCGATCGCGCGCCGGCTCCAGGACCCGCTCGCCGAGCTGGTCAAGATCGACCCCAAGTCGATCGGCGTCGGGCAGTACCAGCACGACATCTCCGAGACCAAGCTCTCGCGGTCGCTCGACGCGGTCGTCGAGGACTGCGTGAACGCGGTCGGCGTCGACGTCAACACGGCCTCGGCTCCCCTGCTGACCCGCGTCTCCGGCATCGGCTCGGGCCTGGCCGAGAACATCGTCCTGCACCGCGACGCCAACGGCCCGTTCCGGTCCCGTACGGCGCTGAAGGAGGTGCCGCGGCTGGGCCCGAAGGCCTACGAGCAGGCCGCGGGCTTCCTGCGCATCCGGGACGGCGACGACCCGCTCGACGTCTCCAGCGTGCACCCGGAGGCGTACTCCGTGGTCCACAAGATCTTCGAGTCGACCGGGCTGAAGGCGACCGGCGGCGACGTCTCGGCGCTGATCGGGAACACCTCGGCGCTGCGGGCCGTCAAGCCGCAGGACTTCGTGGACGGCACGTTCGGGCTGCCCACCATCACCGACATCCTCACGGAGCTGGACAAACCGGGCCGTGACCCGCGTCCCGCGTTCAAGACCGCGACGTTCAAGGAGGGTGTGGAGAAGCTCGGCGACCTCGAGCCCGGCATGATCCTCGAAGGCGTGGTCACGAACGTCGCGGCGTTCGGCGCCTTCGTGGACATCGGCGTGCACCAGGACGGCCTCGTGCACGTCTCGGCGATGTCCAAGACCTTCGTCAAGGACCCCCGCGACATCGTCAAGCCGGGCGACATCGTCCGGGTGAAGGTGCTCGACGTGGACATCCCGCGGGCGCGCATCTCGCTGACGCTGCGGCTCGAGGACGAGGCGGACCGGCGCAAGGCGGCCGACGGACGCCGCGACGGCGCCGGACGCGACGGCGAACGCCGCCAGGGCGGCGGCCGGCAGGGCGGCGGGCAGAGCGGTGGCGGACAGGGCGGCGGCGGGCGCCGCGACGGCGGCAAACGCCCTCAGCGGCCGCGCCAGGACCGGGCCGAGCCCGCCGGAGGCGCCCTCGCCGACGCACTCCGGCGAGCCGGCCTGGACAAGGGCCTGCCCGGCTCCTGACACGGAAGCGTGATCGCCGGCGAGCGCCTCTGACGCGCTCGCCGGCCTCCGCTCAGTACCCTCGCGAGGGCCACCGCCCCGCGGGCCGCGGCCACCGCCGGTCTGCTCGCCGGGCGGACCGCCCCGCGCGCGGCGGTCCGGTCAAGATCGCGATCACGCTCGACGTGCTGGTCACGACCGCGTGATGGCCTACACACCGGGGCATAAGGGCCAGTTCCGGCGGGTGGCTGAATGTGGCCGTAAGAGCAGACACGGGCCTCGTTTCCGGATTAACGTCCCGGCGTGCGTGCTTCCCTCACAGCTCTGATCGCGACCGGCCTTGTGGCCACGACCTCCGCCGCGGCACTCGATCCGACCCCCTCGCCCTCGCCTCGTACTCAGTTCAAGGTGCGGCTCGCCGATCTGCCGACGCGCTACTTCATCGCCCACCGCGGCGCGGGCGCGTACGTCGCACCGGAGGACACCGCGCAGGCGCTCGACCACGGGAACGACGAGCCCGACGCGGACCTGCTGGAGTTCGACGTCCGCGTGCTCACCGACGGAGTCGGCGGGGTCTGGCACGACCCGACCGTGGACCGGGTGAGCACCTCGACCGGATCGGTGGACGCCCTGAGCAGCACGGCGTTCTCCAAGCTGGTGATCGACTCCAGCTCCTGGTTCGGCGGCGGCGTCGCGAACACGCACCCGATCCTGCTCGACCAGGTGCTCAGTGAGTTCGGCGGGAAGCGGCTGCTGCTGGCCCACCCCAAGGACACGGCGGCCATGAAACTGGTGATCGACGAGGTCACCAGGCGCGGCCTGACCGACGCGGTGCAGGTCCAGACCCTCTCGCGCAGCGACCTGAAGCTCGCGATCGCCGCCGGGCTGAACGGTCAGCTTCTCATCCAGGACGCCGCCCAGGCCCAGGTCGACACCCCGGCCGCGGTGAAGGCCGACGGGATCAAGCGGGTCTCCATCCAGGACGAGCTCTCGGACGGCGTGATCCGCGATTACGTGAACGCGGGCCTGCTCGTGTCCGTCTGGAACGTCGACCGGCAGTACCGCCGCGACCACTTGTACGCGCTCGGTGTACGCGGCATCGACAGCAACGACCCGACCTACGTCAGCGGGGACACGGCGCGCTACGGGCGCGGCCGTGACCCGTTCTCCACACAGACGTGGTGGTACGGGCAGATCGGCCAGGCGCAGACGGCGGACGCGCTGACCGCCTCCAAGCGCGGCCGGTTCATCGCGCCGAACTGGTGGCACGTCAACCTGGGCGAGTATCCGCTGTTCGTGCTGCAGGGCTGGGCCTCTCCCCTGCCGAAGACGTACAAGCTGAAGCTGCAGATGCGGTACGACTCGCTCGGCAAGGACCGTAAGCGCTGGGGCGGGGTCTACTTCTCGGCGAAGAACGACTCGGCGTACAGCGACGCGGACTCCTCGCTCAACGGCGGCTACTCGGCCATCCTGCGCACCAACGGCACGCTCGGCCTGTACCGCAAGGACGCCGGAAAGACCGTGACGCTCAAGACGCTCTCCACCACCGCCCTCAAGAAGGGTCATGTGGCCGGCCTCACCATCTCCGTCAGCGGCTCCAGCGTGACGGTCACCCGGACCGACGGGCCGGACAAGAAGATCACGGTCAAGGACACGAAGTACCGCGGCCGCTATGTGTTCCTGGGCCGCCACGCGTCCGCCGGCCACGAAGGGCCAGGCGTGTCGTTCGCCAACGTCACGGTCGGCTGACGCCGGCCCCGCCGGGCACCTTGGGCGCGGCGGCGCGGCGGCCGGCGTGCAGGCTCGTGAGGGTGACGGTCGCCAGCGTCGCGACGATGACGGCGAGGGAGATCGGGGTCGGGATCTCCGGGAGCCAGGACCACGAGCCGTGCGCCCAGTGCAGGATCAGCTTCACGCCGATGAAGGCGAGGATGACGGCGAGGCCGTAGCCGAGGTGGACGAGCTTGCTCAGCGTGCTCTGCAGGACGAAGTACAGCGCCCGCAGGCCGAACAGCGAGAAGGCGTTCGCGGTGAAGACGAGGTACGGATCCTGGGTGACGCCGTAGACGGCCGGGATCGAGTCGACCGCGAAGACCAGGTCGGTGCCGAAGACCGCGACCACGACGAGCGCCAGAGGGGTCAGCGCCCGCCGGTTCCCCTGCCGGGCGGTGAGGTTCGGGCCCTGGTAGTCGTCGGTCACCGGCATGAAGCGGCGCACGAGACGTACCGACCGCAACGAGGACACGTCGACCTTGTGGTCCGCGCCGCTCACCGTGTCCCGCAGGATCTTGATGGCGGTGACGAGAAGGATCCCGCCGAAGATCAGGAACGTCCAGGAGACCGCCTGGACCGCGGCGGCGCCGATCGCGATGAACACCCCGCGCAGTACGAGCGCGCCGGCGATGCCGTACAGCAGGACCCGCTGGGTGAGCACGGCCGGCACCGCGAAGGCGGCGATGAGCAGCATGAACACGAAAAGGTTGTCGACCGACAATGACTTTTCAACCAGATAACCGGTGAAGTAGTCGACCGCGGTCCGTGATCCGAACCGCTGCCAGGCGAAGATCCCGAAGATGATCGGCAATGCCAGGTAGAAGGCGGTCCAGCCCAGCGCCTCGCGGAACTTGACGGTGTGCGGGCGACGGGTCAACACGAAGTCCACCGCGAAGAAGAACAGCACCCCCGCGAGAGTCACCGTCCAGAGCAACGGTGAGGCTACGGACTGGGTGACGTTTCCGGCTGCGGGCATACGGGCTCCTCGAACGGCTCATCGTTCGAGGTCTCCTTCACCCGCGCCTGCGCGGGCCACCGCCCGGGGACACCGCAAGGGACGTCCGTGCTGACCGGGCCGGCGCTGGGAAGTACTCCCCTCACCGCCCACGATAGCCGCTGGTCACCGGCCCCCGCTCCGGACATCCGGAATCAGGCCTCGATCAGTGCCCGAAACACCGGTCCGCCGTACGGATCGGGCCGTACGGCGGGCCGGTGGTGACGTCGGTCTAGTTCGGGCTGGCCACCCAGCCGTCGGCGACGAAGCGTGCCGCGTCGGACGGGCGCTCGCCGTCGAAGACGGTGTGCCCCGAGCCGTTCGTGGCCCGCACGCCGTCGACGTACACGCCGCGGCCCTCGTACACCGGGTCGGTCGTGTAGCGCCAGCGCACCGAGGTGGTGCCGGCCGGCAGCGTGGCCGTGGCCTTGGCCCAGCGCCGGTCGGAGAAGCCGGAGAACGTGCCGTTCACCGTCCACTCGTTGTGGCCCGAACGCAGCGAGAACGGCGCCGGTGTCCAGGTCGTGCCGTCAGAGGTGGTCTCGAGCACGCCCAGGTCGGACTCCTCGGTGTCGTACCAGAGGTCGAAGGAGAGCTTGGTCGCGCCGGTCACCGGGGCGGCGAGCGTCGCGGTGGTCTTGTCCTTCGTCTGGGAGAACCACGCGGTGCGACCCGCCGCGGGCCGTACCGGGATGGCACGGGCCAGGTCCCCGACGACCGCGCCGCGCGCCGGGGTGATGCTGCCCCAGTTGCGGCTCGGGTGCACCCGGTTGGTCAGCAGAATGCTGAACGACCGGGACAGCGGGTCGATCACTATGTCGGTGCCCGTGTAGCCGGTGTGGCCGGCGGTGACCGGCGAGGACAGTGCGCCCATGTAGAAGCGCTGGTTGAGCTCGAAGCCGATGCCGTGCGAGTTGCTCGGGAAGTTCTGGTTGTAGTTGGTGAAGATCTGCCGCACCGAGCCCTCCCGCAGGACGCGGGTGTGACCGTACCGTCCGCCGTCCAGGATCATCTGGGCGAGGATCGCGATGTCGTGCGCGGTGGAGAAGACTCCGGCATGGCCGGCGACGCCGCCGAGGGCGTAGGAGTTCTCGTCGTGCACCTGGCCCCAGACGAGGCCGCGGTTGAGCGCCGCGTAGGGCGTGTGCTCGTACTCCGTCGCGGCGATCCGCTGCTTCTTGGACGCGGGCGGGTTGTAGCCGGTGTCCTTCAGCCCGAGCGGCTTGGTGATCCCGTCGCGTACGAGCACGTCGAGGGTCTTGCCGGTCACCTTCTCCAGCACGAACTGCATCGTGATCAGGTTGAGGTCGGAGTAGACGTACGCGGTGCCGACCGGGTTCTGCAGCTTCTCGGCGTACAGCGCCTGCTCCTGGGCCGCGCGGCCCGTGTAGTTGTAGAACGGCAGGTCCGGCCGCAGGCCGCTGACGTGCGTGAGCAGCTGCCGCAGGGTGATCGTGCCCTTGCCGTTCTGGGCGAAGTCGGGCAGGTACGACGCGACGGTCGCGTCCAGACTGATCTTGCCGCGCTCGATCTCCTGCAGGGCCACGATGGTCGTGAACAGCTTCGACATCGACGCCAGGTCGAAGATCGTGTCGTTCCGCATGGGGATCCACTGATCCTGCGGCAGCTCGGTCGGCGTGTCATCGGCGTAGCGCAGGGCGTACCCGGACGCGCTGTGCTGCACGATCGTCCCGTTGTGCGCGGCGAGCACGACCGCACCCGGATACAGGGGGTGCGCCGCGCCCGGCAGGGCGGTCTCGTACGCCGCGGCGTCCTTGGCGATCGCCGCGACCTGGTCGGGCAGCAGCCCGGCCGACGCGGCGGAGCCGTAGTGCAGCGTACGGCCGGGCGTGAAGGTCAGGTCGTCGGCGGTCACGGTCGGTGGGCCGCTCGCCGTGGGCGCGGCCTGCGCGACGGCAGGCGCGCACAGGCACGCGGCGGTCAGAATCATCATGAGAGTGCGACGTGGGGGGCGACGCAATTTTCCTCCTCAGCGGTACAGCAGATAACGGGACCGCTGGGCGCGGAACCGTGCCAGCTCGCCCTGCCAGGAGGCGACGATCTGGTCCGTCGTCGAGCCTCCGTCGACCCCCTTTCGCACGAGGTCGGAGCCGGTCAGCTTGTCGATCCAGTACGGAGCGGCGCTCTCGCGCCAGGCGAAGTCCTTGGGGTACAGCTGCCGGGCGGTGACGATCATGGCGATCGCGGTGCGGATGGAGTCGAACCTGCGGCGGTCCGTGACGGTCACCTGCACGCCGGCGCAGTTCTGGTTCACCCACTTGGAGAAGGTCGGCACGAAGTACGCCTCGCGGAACCGCACGCCGGGCAGGTCGAGGGCGTTCAGCGCGTCGACGTAGTGCCAGTCGAGGAACGGCGCGCCGACGATCTCGAACGGGCGGGTCGTGCCGCGTCCCTCCGTGATGGTCAGGGCCTCGAACAGGCCCAGGCCCGGATAGACGACGGCCGTGTCGAGGGTGGGCATGTTGGGCGAGGGCATCACCCACGGCAGGCCGGTCTCGTCGAAGAAGGTGCCGCGCCGCCAGCCGCGCATCTTGATCACCTGCGGCTTGACCTTGCCGCCGAGGAACTCCTTGTCGAACAGCAGGGCCAGCTCTCCGACGGTCATGCCGTGCTGCTCGGAGATCGCGTTCTTGCCGACGCCGGAGGTGTATTCGGGATGCATGACCGGTCCGGTCGCCGCGACGCCGCCGAGCGGGTTCGGCCGGTCGAGCACGACGAAGTGCTTGCCCGCCTGGGAGGCGGCCTGCATGCAGTCGTACATGGTCCAGATGTAGGTGTAGAAGCGCGCCCCCGCGTCCTGGATGTCGAAGACCACGGTGTCGAGGCCGGCCTTGGTGAAGTCGGACGCGATCTGCGTCACGGACTTGGCGTAGGCGTCGTAGACGGGGATCTGCGTACGCGGGTCCTTGTAGGAGCCCTCCGAGCCGCCGGCCTGCGCCGACCCGCGGAACCCGTGCTCGGGGCCGAACACCGCGACCAGGTCGACGCCGCCCGAGTCATGCATCACGTCGACCTCGTGGGTGAGGTCGCGGACCACGGCGGTCGGGTTGGCCACCAGGCCGACCTTCTGGCCCTTCAGCTGCCGGTACCCACCGGCGTGCAGCACGTCGAAACCCGTCTGCACGCCGCCGGCCCTACCGGCGGAGGCGGAGGCGGACCCGGACCCCGCCAGTGCGGCGAACGGTGCCGCGGCTCCGGTGGCCGCGATCCCGCGGAGTACTCCTCGTCGTGTCGTCGTCATTGAATCCCCTCAGTGTCGGAGGCCTCTGAGGTCGGCCACGACGGGCCGGTGGTCGGAGGCGAGCGTGTCCGGGATGTGCGCGCCGGTGACGCGGATGCCGGGCGAGAAGGTCACGTAGTCGATGCGCTCGGTCGGCGCGTCGGCGGGCCAGGTCGGCGTGGTGCGCTGACCCTCGACGGTCAGCGCGTCGGTCAGCCGCGTCCACAGCGGCGCCAGTTCGGCGTCGTCGGGCTGGGCGTTGAGGTCGCCGAGCAGCAGCTTCGGACCGTGCCGTCGGTCCATGATCGCGTCCATGTCGGCCACCTGGGACTCGCGTACGCCCGGGTCGGCCCTGTAGTCCAGGTGGGTGACGTAGACCCACAGGGGCATGCCGTGCGCGTCGACGAGGACCTCGGGGAAACCCGGTCCGGGCGCGGGCACCGGGTCGGGCACCTGCGTGGACAGCCGGGTGATCTCCAGGTTCCGCGCGCGCAGGATCGGGAACCGCGACAGCAGGGCGACGCCGAACCGGCGGTCCGGCGCGCCCGCGCGGTCCGGCGGCAGGTCGTAGATCGGTGCGAAGAAGACATGCATGTGCAGCCGCTTGGCCAGCCAGGTGGCCTCGTCGGTGTAGTCGCTCCGTGCCGCCCAGTCGACGTCGACCTCTTCGAGCCCGACGAGGTCCGGGTGCTCGGATTCGATGGCGCGAGCCTGTCGTTCCAGGTCGAAGACGTGGTCAGCGCCCGCACCGGCCTGGATGTTGTAGGCCATCACCCGCAACCGTACGCCCCGCCCGTGATCGGCGGCGTGGGCGGCGGGGCCGGTGGCGAGGGTGCCGAGGAGCGCGATGACGGCGGGTACGGCGGCGATGCCGTGACGGCGGTGACGGGAGGGATGCGAGGGGGACGAGGACATCGGAACTCCCGGTGCTCGAAAATATCCAACGTCATGACGTGGTCGTATGGAAGTTAAGTACTAACGATCAGGACGTCAATACCCCTCCGCCCAAAGCTTCGGACCGGGGCGGCCACGGCCGCCGGGAGCATGGGCTGATAATTGGTGCGTCATGCCAACCCATCCGGTGTATCGCGCCGCGCGCTCGGTGGTCTTCGCCACCGTGTGCGTCGGGCTGGCCATCACCGGACACATGATGGTGTCCCACGCCGCGGTGCCCGTTCCGGCGGCGGTCGGCGGCCTGGTCGCGCTCACCGTCATCGGTATCGCGCTCACCGGCACCGAGCGTTCGCTGGCGACGATCCTCACCGGGTTGCTCGGCGGGCAGTTCATGCTGCACGCCGTGTTCACGGCGGCGCAGCAGGGCCAGCATCTGGAGCACGGCCACGCGATGGGCTCCTCCTCCGGTGCCGCCGCGATGACGTTCGTGCACGTCGCCGCCGCGGTGGTGTCGTCGTGGTGGTTGCGCCGCGGCGAGCGCGCGGTCTGGGCTCTGGCCAGGCGGATCGCCGCCGTACTCCTGCGGCCGGCCCGCGCCCTGCGGGCGCCGTCGCTCCCGATGTCCGCGGCGCCGTTCCCTGGGGTCCCGGCCGCCGTGCACGGCATCCGTGGCACCGTCCTCCGCCACGTCGTCGTACGGCGTGGGCCGCCTTCTCCTTCGACAGCGCTCGGCTGAGCGCAACGTTCCGGATCACGTGAATCCGGTCTTCGGCATCCCCCCGAAAAGCGTTCGAATGGAGAAGTCCTCACATGCGCATGTCACAACGCGCCGCGGCCATATCCGGCCTGGCGGCACTCGCCGTCACATTCGCGGCCACCGCCGCCTCGGCTCACGTCACGGCCAACCCGAGTACGGCCGAGCCGGGCTCCTACAGCAAAGTGTCATTCCGGGTGCCGAATGAGGAGCAGGGCACCGACACCACCAAGCTGAAGATCGAACTGCCCGCCGACCACCCGATCGCCTCGGTGTCGGTACGCCCGGTGCCCGGATGGACGGTCAAGGTCACGGAGGCCAAGCTGGCCACGCCGATCAAGTCGGACGACGCCGAGACCACCAAGGCCGTCTCGACCATCACCTGGAGCGGCGGGAAGATCGTGCCCGGCCAGTTCCAGGAGTTCGACGTCTCGATGGGCCCGCTGCCGACCAACACGGACCGGCTGATGTTCAAGGCCGAGCAGACGTACTCCAACGGCGACGTCGTCAAGTGGGACCAGGACCCGGGCAACGGCGGGCAGGAGCCCGAGCATCCCGCTCCCACGCTCCACCTCGTCGCCGCCGCGAAGGACGCCTCGGCGAAGGTCGCCGTCCCGGGCAGGGCCGCGGCGTCCTCCGACGACGACGGCACGGCGCGGCTTCTCGGCGGGCTGGGACTCGCCGCCGGGGTCGTCGGCATCCTGTTCGGCCTGTACGGACTGACCCGGAAGCGGGCGTCATGAGGCTCGCCGCGGCGGCCGCCGTCGCGGCGGCGCTGACGGGTGTCCTGGTCACCGCCGTGCCCGCGGAGGCCCACACCACGCTCACCTCGTCCGACCCCGCCAAGGGCGCGACGGTGACCTCGCCCGCGCAGATCCGGCTCACCTTCGCCGACCCCGTGCGCTTCACCGGCGTCGTCGTGACTGACGCCCGGGGCGGCCACCACGAATCCGGAAAGTCCCAAGCCGTGGACAACCACGTGACCGAGGCGGTGGCAGGGCCGCTCGCCGCGGGCGCCTACACCGTCGGCTGGCGCGTGGTCGCCCCGGACGGACACCCGGTCACGGGCGAGTTCGGGTTCACCGTGAAGGGCGGCGGAGGGACCGCCTCCTCGGCGCCGGCCTCCTCCTCGGCGCCGGCCGCGCCGGCGTCCCAGCCGTCCGCCGGGTCCACGAAGCAGGGCTCCAGCGCGGGCTGGTGGTGGATCGGGCTCGCGATCCTCGTCGTGGCGCTGGCGGGCGGCGGCCTCGCGCTCGTCCGGCGGCGCTCCTGACGGCACGCTGACGGTCCCGCGGCCGTAGGGGTCGCGGGACCGGCCGTTCAGCCCTTGGTGGCGACGAACTCGACGCGCTTGCCGGCCCGGCCGGGCGGCCGCAGCCTGCCGTTGACATAGACCTGCGCCGCGCTCCCGTCGCCGAGCACCACGCTCAGGCTCTGCTCGTCGAAGCGCACGGACTGGCCCCGTACCAGGCTCCGGTTGACCAGGATGTCGCCACCGGGCACGCGCACGAACACCTGGCACTTCGCGCCCGTCACGGTCACCGTGAGGGTGACGGAGGCGACGGGCGTCGCGGAGGCCGAGGCCGCCGGAGGCCCATGCCGAGCCGGCGCGTGCTCGCGGCCGTGATCCCAGATCTGGTACGCCGCGTAGGCCGCGGCGCACAGCAACACGATCATCGCGAGAAGCGCGAGGAAGAACCTGCCCCGTAGCGAACGTCTGCGCTCGGAGGACACATGACGCCCCACACCCGTGAGCTTAGTCAGTGCCGTATGCGACGTCAGGTATTTCAATCTGTCAAGGGGGGATCAGCGAGACAAAAATCGGCTCCTGCTGTTGACAGAACGCACCAGAGAAATCTCTGTGACGAATGTGACGAGTGTTATCTCACCACGTGGCCACATCTCAACTGAAATGTCAGGAAAAGGGACATTGCCAGCCGCTTAACCGGCTAATCTCCGGGCAAATGACGGGGTGCCGTCGATGATCGGGGGGCGGAAGTGCCGATCTCATACCGTCGCATCTGCCACAGCGTCGTCGGGGCGAGAGCGATGGTCCTGCTGCTGGCCATCGCACCGGCGACGGCCGCCTGCTCGATCGGATCCCACGCGGACGGCTGCCGCGCCGAGGCGATCACGGTGGCGGCGGCCCCCTCGATCGCACCCGCCGTGGAGCAGACGGCACGCCGCTACAACGCCCGTACCACCTGCGTCCGTGTCACCGTGGTCCGCGAGGAGCCCGCGGACGTCGCGGGCGTACTGTCGGGACAGGGTTCCTCACCCGGAGCGGCCCGCCCGGACGCCTGGATCCCGGACTCCTCACTCTGGCTCCCGGTCGCCCGGCGCACCCGGCTGGGGAGCGCCGCCGTACGGCCGTCCGGCACGTCGATCGCCTCGTCTCCGCTGGTGCTCGCCGCGGCCCAGGGGCGTTCTCCGGGCGACGTGAGCTGGAGGCTGCTCCTGGCCTCGCGCCTGCCCGGCACCGGGGCCGCGCAGCCGCCGGTACGCGTGCGGTTCCTCGATCCCACGACGCAGGCGGCCGGCCTCGGCGCGCTGATGCTCGCCCACCAGGCCTCAGGACCGGGCAAGACCGGGCTCGGCACGTTCGCGATCACGCTCTACTCCGACCTCGGCTCCGCGCTGCCGGACGACAAGGCCGCGTTCTCGGCGATGTTCCACGGAGGGGACCCGCCGACCGCGGTCGTGCTGTCGGAGCAGTCGGTCTGGCAGCACAACCACACCGACGCGAAGCGGCCGGTCACCGCCCGCTACCCGAGTGACGGCGCGCTTGCCCTGGACTTCCCGTACGTCTCGGTGACGAACGATCGCGAGC
Organism: Actinoallomurus bryophytorum; assembly: GCF_006716425.1. NCBI lineage: Bacteria > Bacillati > Actinomycetota > Actinomycetes > Streptosporangiales > Thermomonosporaceae > Actinoallomurus > Actinoallomurus bryophytorum. The sequence continues at coordinate 4,404,211 of NZ_VFOZ01000001.1, read as the reverse complement.
GTGGCAGGACGGTGGAGGACTTCCGCGCCGCGCTCTCCCAGTCACAGTCCCGCGAGACGTTGCAGTCGCTGGGCCTGCGGACGCCCGACGGCGTCGCCGGCACCGGGTTCGGCGCGAAGTACGGCGTCGCCTCCGAGGCGCCGATCCCGGCGCATCCGCAGGACCCCGCGACGGTCGGCCGGATCCTGCAGATGTGGCAGCGGACCGTGCTCGGCGCGCGCATGCTGATCCTGCTCGACGTCTCGCCCTCGATGGGCGACCCGGTGCCGCGGACGAAGGACACGCGCATCCGGGCGACGACGCGTGCGGCCATCGGCGGCACCCGGATTCTCAGCGACAACTCCCAGGTCGCGCTCTGGGAGTTCGCCACCCGGCTGGACCGCGACCACGACTACCGGCAGCTCGTGCCGTACCGGCCGCTGACGCAGAAGGTCGGCGCGCAGACCCAGCGCGACACCCTGATCGGCGCGTTCAACGCCGCGCAGCCCGCCCTGGGCACGCGGACGGCCCTTTATGACTCCGTCCTCGCCGCCTACCGCGAGGCGGTGCGGACCTACCAGCCGGACCGCAACAACGTGCTGGTCGTGCTCACCGACGGCATGAACTACGACCCCGGGCACACGATCATCCTGCAGGACCTGCTGAAGCAGCTCGGACGGTCCGCCGACCCGCTCAAGCCGGTCGCGGTCGTGCCGATCGCGTTCGGCCCCGACATCGATCCCGAACCCCTGCAGCAGATCGCCAAGGCGACCGGCGGGCAGGCCTTCGTCACCCTCGACCCCCGACAGATCCAGGAGGTGTTCCTGGAGATGCTCATACGCCTGACCTGTGGGCAGGCGTGTCCCATGTCATGAGCGCCCGGTAAGGTCGGGGTGCTGTGAGTTCACTCGAGTGGCTGGCGATCGCCCGGCATGGGGAAAGCATCGGCAATGTCGCCTGGCGCACTGCCGAGACGAACGAGCTTGAAGAAATCGACGTCGGCCTGCGCGACCCGGACGTCCCCCTCTCGGAGACCGGCAGACGACAGGCGGTGGCACTGGGCCGCAGACTGGCCTCGCTGCCGGCCGCCGAACGCCCCACGGCGGTGATCTCCTCGCCGTACCTCCGCGCCGCGGAGACCGCGCGCATCGCGCTGGCCGAGATCGCCGGTCCCCCGATCCGCTACGACGAGCGGTTGCGCGACCGGGAGACCGGCATCCTCTACGCGCTGACCGGGCGTGGCATCGCGGCCCGGTTCCCCGAGGAGGCGGCGCGCAAGCGGCTGACCGGAAAGTTCTACTACCGGCCGCCCGGCGGCGAGTCCTGGGCGGACGTCGCCCTGCGGCTCCGCAGCGCGATGTCCGATATCGAACGCGACCATCCGGGCGGCCGGGTGCTCATCGTGGCCCACGACGCGGTCGTGATGCTCTTCCGCTACATCGTGGAGCAGCTCACCGAGCAGCAGCTGCTCGAGATCGAGCGCACGCTCGTACCGAACGCCTCGCTCGCGATCTGGTCACGCCGGGAGGGCGAGATGCGTCTCGTCACCTTCAACAGCACCGACCACCTCGAGGACGGCGCCGGCCTGCCGGCCTGAGCCCCTACTCCTCACTCCGGTCGTCGTGGACGAACAGGTTGAGCAGCCAGCTCACCAGGCCGACGACGATGGCGCCCCAGAACGCCGCCCAGAATCCGGACACGTGGAAGGGCAGGTTCATCTTGTCCGCGGCCCAGCTCGCCAGCCACAGCAGCAAGCCGTTCACCACGAAGGCGAAAAGCCCCAGCGTGAGGATGTAGAAAACACAGCCGAGCGTCTTGATGATCGGCTTGAGGAAGGCGTTGATCAGTCCGAAGACGACTGCGACGACGATCAGGGTGCCCACCTTGCGGGGCATGGAGGCGGCCGTCAGGTCGATGCCGCTGACGATCAGCGTCGCCACCCAAAGTGCAATTGCGGTCGTAACTACCCGAATCAGGATCTTCACATACCGATCGTTGCACGAAACACTCTGCGCATGAGTGAGCCGAGCGAGCGAACCGGAGACCCAGCGCGCTCGGCCACCCCCTCCGGCGAAGGAGGACTCGTGAAGGTCCGCGACGTCACCGCCCCCGATGCCGACTCCCTGGCGGCGGTGCTCGGCCGTGCCTTCGCCGACGACCCGGTCTGGCTGTGGATGTTCCCCCGGCACCCGGAGCGGATGGCCGCCATGTTCGGGCTGCTGCTCCACCACGCCCGGCTGCCGAACGGCGTCAGCGAGCTGGCCGAACAGGACGGACGGATCCTGGCCGGCGCGCTCTGGGATCCGCCGGGCCGGTGGAGGATCTCGCTCGCCACCCAGCTCCGTCAGCTCCCCGGCCTGCTGCGGGTGCTGGGCACCAGGACCTTCACCGTCATGTACGGGCTCGGCGAGATCGAACGCGAGCACCCGATCGAGCCGCACTGGTACCTGGCCGTCCTGGGCACCGATCCGTCCGCCCAGGGCCGGGGGCTCGGCTCGGCCCTGCTGCGGTCGCGGCTGTCCCGCTGTGACGACCGGCGGTTCCCGGCGTACCTGGAGTCCTCCAAGGAGAGCAACGTCTCCTACTACGAGCGCTTCGGCTTCCGGGTGACCGGCGAGATCCGCGTACCCGGCGGCGGTCCGCGCGTGTGGCCTATGTGGCGGAACCCCCAGTAACCGCCGCGAAGGGCCTCACGACGGATCGTCGAGCAGCGGAAGCGTGAGGACGAAGCGGGTGCCGAGATCGTCGTCGGCAAGCGTCAGCGAGCCACCGTACGAGTCCGCGATGTCACGTGAGATGGCCAGGCCGAGCCCGCTGCCGCCGGAGTCGCGTTTCCTGGACGCGGGCAGCCGGATGAACCGCTCGAAGATCCGCCCGCGGTCCTCCGGCGCGATGGCCTCGCCGTCGTTGAAGACCTCCACGACCGCCTCGTCGTCCTCGCGGCGCACGGTCACGATCACCTCGGAGTCGGCGTGCCGGGCGGCGTTGTCGAGCAGGTTGGTGAGCACCCGGCCGATGTCGACGTTGTTCACCCGGGCGACCACACCGGGTTCGGCGTCCACCTTCGCCGCGACGCGGCGGGGCCGGCGGGCGACCTCCCGTTCGGCCAGGTCGCCCAGGTCGACGCGCTCGGCCCGGCCGGGCAGGCCGGCCTCCCGGCGTGCGAGCACGAGGAGCTCGGTGACGATGTTCTGCAGCCGCTCGGTGTTCTTGAGGGTCTTGCCGAGCGCGGCCCGCAGATCGGTGCCCTCCGGGTCGATCAGGGCGGCCTCCAGTTCGGCCCGCAGCCCGGCGATCGGGCTGCGCAGGTCGTGGGAGACGTCCGAGACGAGCTGCCGCTGCTGGTCCACCGCGGCCTCGAGCCGGTCCAGGGTGGCGTTGACGGCCATCACCAGCCAGTGGAACTCGTCGCGCTTGGGCGGGACCGACACCCGGCGATGCAGGTCGGCGGCGTTGATCTCGTCGAGCTCGGCGCGGATGAGCTCCAGCGGCCGCAGGCGCCGCCCCGCGAGCCACCACCGCCAGACCCCGGCCGCCCCGATGCTGACCGGGATGCCCAGTGCGAGGAGCACCGCCAGGCCGGGCCGGGGGAACAGCCCCAGCTCCGGGGCGAGGACGTACACCGTGAGCGGCCCGGACGGTGCGTCCACACGTGTGACGACGGCGGTGAAGCACCGGCTGCCGGGGCAGATGTGCTGGAAGAGCGGGCTCTCGCTGGTCGGCCTCGGTGCCCGCAGTGCCGACAGGCCGACCAGCGAACGGCTGGCGGCCACGACCTGGCGGCGCTCGTTCTGCACCTGGATCAGGCCGGGGTTGCCGCTGACGATCGGGCTCGTGAGGTGGCCGGCGCGTGCGATCGTGGCGACCTGGCGCGCGGTGAACGTCAGCTGGTTGGTGAGCTGGGTGCCCGCCTGAAAGCGGATGAAGGCGAGCAGCGCGCCGTACCCGAGCATGGCGATGAAGCCCGTCACGACCATCGCGATGACCGTGACGCGCACTCTGATCAGTTGCTCATTGGGAAGCCGCACGATTTTCCTCCGCGAACGCCGCCTCCTGACGGTCGCGCACGGCAACGAAAGAATTACCCGGCGAACGCTCCCTCTACGCATTTGCGCAGGCCACAGCCTTGTTCTCGGATCTTTCCGACAGGATCCGGCACGCCGCTCCGCGCGGATGTGTCCGGATGCGGACGGCGCAAGTCCCATCGCGTCTTGCGAAGTGGGCCGCGCCCTGACGAATGCGTTTCCGCAGGCCCGGTGCGGCGACGGAAGCGGACGGCCGACCGCGAGTGACCGATGGCCACACTCAGCGACGAAACCGTCGGTATATATCGCCGTCTCACGTCGTCTCGTTCGCATTCTCCCCGCGGCCACGACGGAACGCGTGAACCACTACGACACCGCCGTGACCAGTACATTTGATCGCATATGCGAAACCTGGCACGGGGTCTCGGCTCTCGGTCGTGCCTTCGCACCGATGTGTGTCAAAGTTGACACGCGACAGAATGCAGCGAAGCGGTGATACTCAACATGGGAGACACACGGTCGCGATGACGGCCGCCCGCCGGGCGGCTCGCACCAGAACAACTGAAACCGGAAGGATGCCGTCCTCGCCACAGGTTGGCGGCAAATCGGCGTTCGTTTGGAGGCGGGAGCGCCAATGAAGAAGTACCTTACCTGGGCACTCGGGGCCTTTGTTGTTTTCTACCTGCTGAAGTCTCCGGCAGGCGCGGCTCACGTGGTGCACAACGCCCTTGGAACCCTGACATCGGCGGGCGACTCACTGTCGAGGTTCGTGAACGCATTGTGACCCTCGGCGCGGCTCCCCGCCGCGCCGCTTCGAACGCATTCCGGCGGACCATTCCGCTGTGATCAGCCATGGAACTCCCATGGTCGGCCCGGTTTCTCGTGCTCCCCTTCCCCGGAGGCGGTGCACGGCACCGTAGAACGACGTTCTAGAGTGTGCCGCAGCGACCGATCAAAGGGGTGGGCATGGGACCGCTGCACGGTGTACGCGTCGTCGAGATCGCGAGCCTCGCGCCCGCGCCCTTCGCCTGCATGGTGCTGTCCGACCTGGGCGCCGACGTGCTCCGCGTCGACCGCCCGACCAGTGTGGGCCGCGAGGCCGCGATCGACCCGCTGGGCCGCGGCCGTCGGTCCATCGGCCTCAACCTCAAGGACCCGGCGGGGGTCGAGGTGCTGCTGCGCCTCCTGGACACCGCCGACGTCCTGATCGAGGGCTTCCGTCCCGGAGTCACCGAACGGCTGGGCTTCGGCCCGGACATCTGCCTGGAGCGCAATCGCGGCCTCGTCTACGGCCGGATGACCGGCTGGGGGCAGGAAGGCCCGATGGCCCAGATGGCCGGGCACGACATCAACTACATCGCCATCGCCGGCGCACTGGACCCGATCGGCCGCGCCGGCGAGCGTCCCCTGCCCCCGCTCAACCTCGTGGGCGACTTCGGGGGCGGCGGCATGCTGCTGGCGGTCGGCGTGCTCGCGGCGCTGTTCGAACGCTCGCGCTCCGGCCGGGGGCAGGTCGTGGACGCGGCCATGGTCGACGGGGCCGCGCTCCTGACCTCCTTCATCCACGGCATGCGCGGCCAGGGCCTCTGGCAGGACGCACGTGGCACCAACCTGCTCGACGGCGGTGCGCCGTTCTATGACACCTACGAGACGGCCGACGGGCTCCACATGAGCGTCGGCGCGCTCGAGCCGCAGTTCTACGCCGCGCTGCTGCGCGGCCTCGGGCTCGAGGGCGAGGACCTGCCCGCCCAGAACGACCAGGCCCGCTGGCCGGAGATGCGCGCGCGGTTCACCGAGGTGTTCAAGGCCAAGACGCGGGACGAGTGGACGCGGATCTTCGACGGCACCGACGCCTGCGTCGCCCCCGTGCTCGGTCTCGGTGAGGCGCCGGCCCATCCGCACGCCACCGCGCGGACCGGGTTCGTCGACGTCGGCGGCCTCACCCAGCCCGCGCCCGCGCCGCGCTTCAGCCGCACCGCCGCCGAGACGCCCGCCCCGCCCGTACGCCCGGGTGAGCACACCGAGGCGGCGCTGGCCGAGATCGGCCTTTCCGCGGCGGAGATCGCGGACCTGCGCGAACGGGGAGCAGTCGCCTGAACCCCACCTGCGGCCCGGCCTGACCCGGCCATTCTTCGCCGCTCTCCGCCAAATGCACGATCCCGTACCGCGGGGTGTGCGTCATCCTGTGCCCATGAGGCCCATCCGCGTCCTCATCGTCGATGACCAGGCACTGTTCGCCGAGGCGCTCGCCGCCCGGCTCAGCGCCGAACCCGACCTTGAGGTGCTCCCCGTCGCCCACGACATCCGGCGTGCCACCGCGCTCATCGCGACCGAGGCACCGCAGGTCGTCGTGCTCGATCTCGTGCTCGGAGAGGAGAGCGGGCTGGACGCCCTCGACATCATGCGCCGGCGGTACCCCGACGTCCGCGTGGTGGTCCTGAGCGGCATCACCGACATCGACCCGATGGTCACCGCGCTGCGCCGGGGCGCGGTGGGCTGGCTGCCCAAGACCGAGAGCGCCGACCTCGTCTCCCAGGTGATCCGCGGGGCGGCCGGGCGCGGCGGCTGGATCCCGCCGGCGGTCCTCGGTGAGGTGTTGCGCCGCCTGCTGGCCGACGGCGGACCGGACGTCGACGATCTGGCCGAGCTGACACCGCGCGAACGCGAGGTCCTGCGGTGCATGGTCGACGGCCAGAGCCGCCCGGAGATCGCCGACCGGCTCGGCCTGTCGGCCAACACCGTGCGCACCCACACCCAGAACCTCCTCGCCAAGCTCGACGCGCACTCCGCGCTGGAGGCGATCACGGTGGCGATGCGTGCGGGAATGCGTCCGTCGAATCCCGGTGATGATCCCCCGATGTGAACGGAGTCCCCCATATGGCGTAGGTCGTCATCGTCCCGATGCGCGTTCAGGCGCTGTGACGACGCCCGTACTCTCGGCCCAGGCGAGAGGGGCAGTCGTGGAAATCGGGCGAGGCTGACCTTGCGAAGGCGGAGATGCCACGGCGGCGAGGGCCGCTGCTCCGGCGTCCGCGCCGTGATCATCGGGGCCGGCGACGCCGGCCGCGCTCTGGCGCGCGCGCTGCTGGAGGCCGAGGGCGACCTGACTCCGGTCGGGTTCCTCGACGACGCCCTCACCGGTGAGACGGTGTCCGGCCTGCCCGTGCTCGGCGGCACCGTCGACATCACGGCCGCGACCTGGCCCGCCCGCACCCAGGTCGTCGTCGTCGCGATCCCGTCGCTGCCGCCCGTACGCGTCGCGAGCCTGGTCGGCCGGGTCGCCGAGGCCGGCCTGGACGTACGCTACGTGCCGCCGGGGGCCGCCGCCGGCACCGATCCGCTGCGGCTGCTCGGCCGCGACGAGCTGGCGGTGGCGAGCATCCGGGCGCGGCGGTTCGTGTCCGGGCGCCGCGTCCTGGTCACCGGGGCGTGCGGCACGGTCGGCGCCCGGCTGTGCCGCCGGCTGCGCACCCTGCGCCCGGCGGCGCTCATCCAGCTCGACAACGACGAGAAGGCCCTGGCCCGGCTGACCGCCGAGAGCGAGACCGGCCGGCCGGCGGTCGTCGACATCAGGGACGCCTCCCGGGTCGACGCGCTGTTCGAGGAGGTACGCCCCGAGCTGGTGCTGCACGCGGCCGGGTTCAACCACGATCCCCGGTGGCTGGAACGGCAGCCGTGCGCGGCGGTGCGTGCCAACGTGCTCGGCACGCGCAACCTCGTACGCGCGGCCGTACGCCAGGACGTGGAGCGGTTCGTGCTGGTCTCCACCGACCAGGCCGCCGAGCCCGTCTCCGTGCTCGGCGCCACCCGCCGGCTCTCGGAGCTGGTGCTGCAGGCGGAGGCGGGCGGGCAGACCTGCTTCGCGGCGGTACGGGTCGGCAGCGTGCTGGGGTCGGGCACGTCGCCCCTCGGCGCGGTCGCCGGCCAGCTCGCGGCCGGACAGCCGGTCACCGTCACCCACCCCGACGCCGCGCGGCATCTCATGAGCGCGCGGGAGGCGGCCGAACTCGTCCTGGAGGCCACCGCGATGGCCGAGGACGCGGAGACGTTCGCGCTCGACACCGGGCCGCCGTCCTCGGTGCTCGGCGTGGTGGGCGCGCTCGTCGACGGGCTGCGCCTGCCCGACGTGACGATCCGGTTCACCGGCCTGGGACCGGGCGAGCGGCTGCGCGCCCGGTCCTTCGCCGACTCGGAGGCGATGACACGTACGGCGCACCCCCTCATCTACGCGACGCGCGGCACCATGCCCTCGCACTGGCGGAACGAACCCCTCACCGCGCTGCTCGACGCGGCCGCGCGTGACGCCGACGACGAAGTACGCGCGCTGATGCGCCGCATCCTGCCGGAGTACCGGCCGCAGGAGGAACGCCCGTGACCGAGCGAAGCGAGGGAACCAGAAGGCACAGTCCCCCGGTCACTCCCCCGACGCGGGAGGGCCCGTGACCGAGCGAAGCGAGGGAACCAGAAGGCACAGTCCCCCGGTCACTCCCCCGACGCAGGAGGGCCCGTGACCGAGCGGAGCGAGGGAACCAGAAGGCACAGTCCCCCGATCGCCACTGGCCGCATGACCGAGCGAAGCGGCGAGCGCCTGCTCGCACCGCCGGTGGAAGAGGAGGTCACGTGACTCCCGTGCGCGTCGCGCTGGTGCTCGACCGGTTCGAGGGAGGACCGGCGCGCGCCGCGCTGACCGCGGCGCTCGCGCTCGACCCGGAGGCGTACGCGCACACCGTGGTCGCCGGTGAGCCGGGCGCCCTCGACGCGTGGGCACGGGAGTCCGGGATCGCGGTGATCCACGCGCACGGGCCGCGCGCGCTGGCCGAGGCCATGGGCGGCGGGTACGACATCGCCCACACCCACGTGGGGACGGCCGGGCGGTTCGCCGCCGTACGTGCCGGCGTCCCGCGGATCGTCCACACCTGGTACGCCCCACCCGGCCCCACCCTCGCCGAGCGCCGGGCCGCACGGCACACCGACGTGTTCCTCGCCGTGGGCGCACGTACCGCCTCGCGCGCCCTCCGGCTCGGCCTGGCGTCACCGGGGCGGCTGCGGGCGATCTGGCCGGCCGTGGACCTGCCGAACCTGGCGGGCACGCGTACCCGCGCCCGGCGGCTGCTCGGGCTTCCCCTGGGCGCACAGGTGGTCGGGGGGATCGGTCCGGCGCGCGGTGCGCGGCGGCCGGACGTGTTCGCGCGGGCCATCGCCCGGCTGCCCTCGAGCGTCTACGGCGTCTGGGCGGACGGCGACGGCGGCCCCGCGGCGCGGCTGCCGGGACGGCTCGGCCAGAGGTTCACCGAGCGCGTCGGCGGCGAGCGGCTGATCTGGCTGGGGCGGCGCGACGACGTGGCCGACCTGCTGCCCGGCTTCGACGTGCTCGCGATGACCGGCCGGCACGAGGGAGTGCCGTACGCCGCCGTCCAGGCCGCCGCGGCCGGCGTGCCGCTGGTGGGGACCGTCGCGCCGAGCGGCCCGGACATCATCCGCGCCGGTGAGACGGGTCTTCTCACCGCGCCGGGCGATCCGGCACAGCTCGCCGACGCGATCACATATCTTCTGGATAATCCGGCCGAAGCGCGCAGAATGGGCCGCGCGGCGCTGAAGCGGGTGGCGGACCGTTGCAGTCCGAGGTCACTATCGGTGACTTTGGACGAGGTTTACCAACGTGCATCGTCGCACCTTGATTGCACGTAGACGCTCCGAATTCAAGATTAGTTTACCCTCAGTGACCACATGACCACCTCCGGCCAGCAACCCTGTCTTTACCGCCGCCTACCTGGACACCGGCGTCGTAGAGAGTGACGGTCGACAACGTTGGTTCATGTTTTCCGAAGACGGGGGTCTGTCATGGTCGAAGGGCAATCACGCTCATCACCCTCCGCTACAGCACCGCTACTGGATCGCGGCGCGGGGGCCGCGACCACCGACGCGGTGGTCCTGCCGGCACGTCCGGCCGGCGACCCGGACCTGTGGCGGCGCAGGATCCGGCACGACATCCGTCACGAGCTCGGCACCATCATCATGCTGGCCTCCGCGATGTCGGTCGCCGACGACGTCGGCCCGGCCAGCCGCAAGCGCGTCGACGCGCTGCTCGGCGAGACGCGCTGGCTGGACCACCTGCTCCGGCGCCTCGACGAGGACGACGACCGGCCCGAGGAGGGCCCTCCGAGTCCCGAGCGCGTCCGCGTGGACGAGCTCGTCGGTGAGATCGTCGCCGGGCTGCGGCTCGCCTCGATCCGCCGGGTCGGCTACGACTCGGGCCCGGCGTGGGCGCACATCGACCCGCTGGCGCTGTGGCGTGCCGTGCGCAACATCCTCGACAACGCGTGCCGGGTCGCCGTCGAGCGCGTCGACGTGAGCGTGGCCTGCGAGGACGGATGGACGGTCGTGCAGGTCGACGATGACGGGCCGGGGTTCGGCGGCGGGGCGGCCGGCCTCGCCTCGCTCGGGCTGGGCATCGTGCACGACCTCGTCTCCGGCTACGGGGGCGGACTCGAGGTGCGCAGGTGTGAGCTGGGCGGCGCACGGGTGCGCATCCTGCTGCCCTCGGCGGTCTGTCCGTGAAAGTGCTGATCTGCGACGACCACGCGGTGTTCGCGGACTCGCTGGCGATGGTGCTGCGCGAGTCGGGACACGACGTGGTCGGCGTCGTCTACTCCCCCGAGGCGGCTTTGCGCCTGCTCCGGTCGGCCGCGGCCGACGTGTGCCTGCTCGATCTGCAGTTCCCCACCGGTTCGGTGCTGGAGAGCCTGCCCGGACTTGTACGTGCCGCGCCGTCGACGCGGTTCGTCGTGCTGTCGGGCTCGATCGACGCCGAGCTGCTCGAGGCCGCCCTCGCCGCCGGCGTGCGGGGCTTCGCCCACAAGGGCCAGCAGGCCGGCGAGATCGTCGCCATGCTGGCCCGCGTGCACGCGGGCGACGTGGTGATCGACCCGACCACCGGCTCCCCCATGCCGCCGCGCCCGCGCAGCGAGGCGCAGCGGCTCGCGCACTACCTCACGCCGCGCGAACGCGAGGTGCTGACCCGGCTGGTCCGCGGCGAGAACACCGCCACTCTCGCGCGCTCCATGAAGATCACCCGGAGCACCGCCCGCAGCCACGTCCAGAGCGTGCTGACCAAGCTGGGCGTGCACTCGCAGCGCGAGGCGGTGATCGCCGCGGCCCGTCATGGCCTCGTCAGCGTGAATACCGGCGAATGGCTCCTCACTTAGCCACCAATGCGCCGATAAATCGTTTCTCTCGGCATTGAAACCAATGACTTCCCGCGCGTGCACATTCGTGCGCGGTGCGAGCGATGTACGATCAGTAAAACTCACGGGCGGCAGCTGGTCTAACCGCTGACCTGCACCCTGCCTCCGCGAGCGTGCAAATGGGCGACGAAAGACGTGGTTGAACGCCGGATGAGCCGATATGAGCGGTGGAACGGCCTGCTCTCCCTGCTCGCGAGCCGTGGCCGGCTCAGTGTCGAGGAGGCCGCCGCCGAGCTGACGGTGTCCGCGGCGACCATTCGCCGCGACTTCGACCAGCTCGCCCAGCAGCAGATGCTGACCCGTACGCGCGGCGGCGCCGTCGCCCATACCGTCACCTACGACCTGCCCCTGCGCTACAAGAGCGCGCGGCGCGCCTCGGAGAAGCAGCGCATCGCGGCGGTCGCCGCCGACCTCGTACCCTCCGGGGCGGTCGTCGGCGTCAACGGCGGCACGACCACGACCGAGGTCGCACGCGCGCTGGCCACCCGCGCCGACCTGCACACGGAGGGCGCCTCACCCGCGGTGACCGTCGTGACGAACGCCCTCAACATCGCGGGCGAGCTGGTCGTACGCCCGCACATCAAGATCGTCCTGAGCGGAGGCGTGGCGCTCCCGCAGTCCTACGAGCTGGTCGGCCCACTGGCGAACGGCGTGTTCGACCAGGTGACACTGGACATGGCCTTCCTCGGCGTCAGCGGCCTCGACATCGAGCGCGGGGCGACCTGCGCCAACGAGGACGAGGCGAGCATCAACCGGCAGATGGCGGTACGCGCCGAGCGCGTCGTCGTCGTCGCGGACGGCTCCAAGCTCGGCCAGCGTGCGTTCGCCCGGATCTGCGGCATCGGCGAGGTCGACCTCCTGGTCACCGACACGGACGCGGACGTCCGCGCGTACGAGGAGGCCGGCATCAAGGTCGTCCGCGCCTAGGGTCCGTCTCGAAGTCCTCGGTCCGGGCCGCGCCCTACCTGAGCCGCGCCCCGTCGTGGGTCCTGCCCCGTCGTGGAGCCCGCCCCGTCGTGGAGCCCGCCCCGTCGTGGAGCCCGCCCCGTCGTGGAGCCCGCCCCGTCGTGGAGCCCACCCCCCTGGAGCCCACCCCCTGGAGCCCACCCCCCTGGAGCCCACCCGCCAGTGAGAATGGTGGGGCAGGCGATGCTGGTGTGGTTTGGCTCTTTGCCCGCCCGACCTCGTGAGTGAGTGTCTTTCCCCGGATCTGTCGGCCGTGCTGGTGTGTCTGCGGGGTGTGCGCTGGGCCGGTGCCGTGACTTGATAAGAGCTCGGCCTAGGAGCCTCATCACTGGTCTGTCCGATGCACCGGCCCAGCGCGTGCCACGTCTCGTTTCCCTCACGAGGATTGGCAGGTTCAGGATGGCACGCAGGAGCAGGCGACCGGACAAGCGGCGGGTCGTGGGTGGGGTCGACACCCACCACGACACCCATCACGCCGCGGTGGAGTTGATGAACGGCGGCCGGATCGCGGACGCGCAGTTTCCCGCCACGGTTGAGGGCTATGCGCGGTTGCTGGCCTGGATGGAAGGCTTCGGCCGGATCCACGCGGTCGGGGTGGAGGGCACCGGCTCCTACGGAGCGGGCCTGACCCGGTACCTGCGCGGTCAAGGTGTCACCGTGGTGGAGGTGAACCGGCCCGACCGCCGTCAGCGCCGCAGTGTCGGTAAGTCCGATCCGTTGGATGCTTATGCCGCCGCTGATGCGGTGCTGGCCGGCCGCGCCCGCGCACTGCCCAAAGGCAACGACGGGATCGCCGAATCGATCCGGGTGCTGCACCTGACCCGGACCGGAGCCATCAAGGCCCGCACCGCAGCCATCAACGAACTACGAGCCGTGCTGGTCACCGCACCGGCACAACTTCGCGAACACCTCACCGGCAAACCCACCCCGGCACTGATCAGCGCATGCGCACGGCTGCGCCCAGGCACCGACCTGACCGACCCGCTCCACGCCACCAAACACGCCCTCCGCGCGCTGGCCCACCGCCACCAGCACCTGACCACCGAAATCGATGGTCTCAACCTGCACCTGAAAGCCTTGATCACCCAGACCCGCCCCGACCTGCTCGCCATTTACGGCGTCGGGGTCGAGACCGCCGCACAGCTGCTGATCACCTGCGGCGACAACCCCGACCGCCTCACCACCCCAGCCGCCTTCGCCGCTCTGTGCGGGGTGGCCCCGATCCCTGCTTCCAGTGGCAAGACCACCCGGCACCGGCTCTCACGCGGCGGAGACCGCCAAGCCAACCGCGCCCTCTACCTGATCACCATCACCCGCATGAGCCACTGCGCCCGAACCCGAACCTACGTCCAACGCCGCACCAGCCAAGGCAAACCCAAACCCGAGATCATCCGCTGCCTCAAACGCTACCTCGCACGCGAACTCTTCAAAGCCCTCACCAGCACAAACACCACCAACAAACAGCTACCAGCCGCCACTTGACACCACATAAGAGCATCCGGGGGTGCCATCCCACTCTCATTGTCCAGCGGCAACAACTGCGGGCGGAAGTGGAGCGGGGTTCTGTGGATAACCCCGTGTGGCGCCACACGGCAACAGCGTGACTATGCGGCAGGCCCCAGGGTCCAGGCCTCGGCTCAGGGGCGTTCCTGTGGCTCGCCGTCGACCTCGATGTCGGTCCTCTCGTTGAAGAAGCACACGAGGTCGCGTACCGGCTCGGCCTCGTGCAGCGGCGTTTCGTACGTCCAGGCGATGTCCTCGGGGCCGTGGCTCCAGTAACCCGCCTCGCCCTTGTACGCGCAGTAGCTCGTGGTCTCGGACGGCTTCAGCGCGTCCAGGCGCACGTCCTCGCGCGGGAGGTAGTAGCGGACCGGCAGGCCGGTCTCGAACAGGATCACCGGTCGCGACGACTCCGCGAGCACCGTGCCGTCCACGCTCACCTTGACGTGCCGCGAGCTCCTCAGCGCGTCGACGCGGTGGTACGGGTCGTGCGGATGCCCGAAGACCTGCTCGTCCTCCTCGTACCAGGCGTCCATGGCGTTCCAGTAGAAGGAGACGTAGCCCTCGAGCCAGGGCGCGATGGGTTCCGGGTAGCCCCAGACGGCGTTCTCCGCCGTACGCCCGCCGGCCGACACCGTCCAGTACGCGGCGTCGCCCTTCACCGGGCAGTGCGTCGAGTGGTCAGTGCGCTCCAGCAGGTCCATCCGGACGTCGGACTCGGGGATGTAGTAGATGGGCAGGTGCGCGGTCTCGAACAGCAGGCGCGCGCCCGTCGTGTCGGCGATCGTCTCGCCGCCGAACTCCACGCGGATCCGCTTGTGCACCGGCTCGGAGTAGAGAAGGTGCTCAGGGGCCCGTACGTCTCCGTTGAACACTCCCGCGGGCCGTCCGGACAGGGGTGCTCCAGGCATGGTCAGGCTCATGGCAGCGGCAACCCCATCGGCCCGCGCCGCATTCCATACAACGCACGCGGTACGCCCGGAGCGGCCGATACCGGCCTTCCCTCGACCGCGGGACAGAGTTACGGTCCATACGCGGGAGGCAAAATGACTCAACGACGAGTCAGTGGTCCGGTCTCGGACACGGAGCTGATCTACAGCCCGGACACCTACGTACGCTCCGTGCCGCACGACGCGCTGACCCGGCTGCGTCAGTCGACACCGGTCGCCTGGGTCGAGGAGCGACCCGTCGACGACTGGCCGGCCGGCCCGGGGTTCTGGGCGGTGCTGCGGCACGCCGACGTACGCCACGTGCTGCGCAACCCGCGGTTGTTCTCCTCGCACCTGGGTGCCACGCAGATCAGGGACGCCGAGGACCTGGACTACGTGCGCCGCATGATGCTCAACATGGATCCCCCGGACCACTCACGTCTCCGCGGGCTGCTGACCAAGGCGTTCACGCCACGCGCGGTGGCCCGGCTGGCGGCGCGCATCGAACGACGGGCACGCGCCCTGGTCGACGAGGTCGTCGAGAAGGGCGAGGCGGACTTCGCCAAGGAGATCTCCGCCGACCTGCCGCTGCTGACCCTGGCCGACGTGTTCGGCATCCCCGAGTCCGACCGGTGGCTGCTGTTCGACTGGTCCAACCGGGTCATCGGCTACCAGGACGCGGAGTACTCCGCCAGCGCGTCGTTCGAGGCGTCGCGGGCCACGGACATGGCCAAGCGGGCGATCGCGCTGCGCCCCACGGGCCCGGTGAACCCCCGCTCACGCGCAGGCATGCCCGACCTGTACGCCTACGCGCACGAGCTGGGTGAGTACAAACGGCGCCATCCCGGCGACGACGTCATGACCGCGCTCATGCGCAACGACGAGGACGGCACCATCGCGATCGAGGAGTTCGAGAACCTCTTCTGGCTGTTCGCGGTGGCCGGCAACGAAACGGTGCGCAACGGCCTGCCCGGTGGGATGTTCGCGCTGCTCAAGAACCCCGACCAGCTCGCCAGGCTGCGCGCCGACCGCTCTCTCCTCGACGGCGCCGTGGAGGAGATGCTGCGCTGGTGGACCCCGGTGATGAACTTCCGGCGTACGGCGACGGCCGACACCGTCGTCGGCAACGTCCCGGTACGCAAGGGCGAGAAGGTCGTCGTGTGGTTCTCCTCGGCCAACCGGGACGAGGAGGTCTTCGACCGCCCGACGCGATTCGACGTCGGGCGGACCGAGAACGACCACCTGACCTTCGGGCACGGCCCGCACTTCTGCCTGGGCGCGCACCTGGCCCGGCTGCAGATGCGCGCGATGTTCGGCGCGGTGCTCGACCGGCTCCACCACATCGAACTCGCCGGCGAGCCGATCCGGCTCCGCTCCAACTTCCAGAACGGCATCAAACGCCTGCCGATCCGCTGGAACCCGGGGCCGTAGTGAGACCGCCGAGGTCGTGGGTGGCAGCGGCCGGCCGATGAGTTCCGCCCTCCCGTACGGTCTGAGGCGAGGAAGACCCCCCACCGGAGGAGCATCCAATGAGGCCCGTCATCGTCGCCCTGCCGATCGCCGACCGGCAGGTGTCGTACCGCTTCTACCAAGACGGACTGGGCTGGATGGCCGAGGGAGAGCCCGCCGAGGACGGGGTCCCCGAACCCCTGCGGTTCGCCCTGAACGAGGGCATGGGGATCATGCTGGTTCCGACGGGCGGCTTCGGCTGGGTCATCGGGGACCGCGAGGTCGCACCGCGTGGGCACAGCGAATGCGTCGTCAACTTCGACGCCGGCAGCGACGAGGGTGTCGACGAGCTGATGCGGCGCGCGCACGAGGCGGGTGCGGAGCTCGTGACCAAGCCCGGACCGCAACCGTGGGGCTACGCCGGTGCCTTCGCCGACCCCGACGGACACGTCTGGATGGTGACGAGCGGCCGCTGAGGTCACCGCGGGCACAGCTACGGCAACAGGCCCCGGGGCCCTAGCGGCCTTTGGCCTGGAGGTGCCGGATCATCGCTGAGGGTCAACCCGCAGCGATGATCTTCCGGAGTTCGGGTGAGCGCGCCTCGAAGACGTCGAACAGCCCCACCGCCGCCACGGCCGGGGCCAGCGCGCGCAACTGGTCGGACACGCGGCCGTGTTCCTCGGTACCGGGAGCGAGGCGCTGGAGGTTCTTGGCGTTGGCCACGAAGGCCGCCACCGAGCCCTTGCGAACCTGGACGCCGTTCAGCACGGTGCCGTCCACACCGTCGGGCAGGACGTCCTCGGGACTCACGATGTCGTCGACCATGACCCCTCCTAAAGAGCGTGCAATCTGCACGCTTCTTACCCTAGCCGAGATGCGTGCTTTTTGCACGTATCATGAGGGCCGTGACCGTGCCCGCCGAACAGATCGCCGCCGACCTCGGAGCCCTGCTGCTGCGCGGCAACCGCGCTCACCTGTACGACCGGCTCACCGAAGGGGTCGTCGGCGTCGACAGCACCACGTACCCGGTGCTGTCCGGACTGGCCCGCGCCGGGCCCGCGACGGCGAGCCGGCTCGCGGACCTCATCGGCCTCGACCGCACGGTGGCCACGCGGTACGCCACGCGGCTCGAACAGGCCGGGCTGGTGACGAGGGCCGCCGACGCCGACGACGCGCGGGCGACCCGCCTCTCACTGACACCCGAGGGCCGGCAGGCCGTCCAGACCATGCGCACCGCCCTCGAGTCGATCCTCGCCGAGGCCCTGAGCACGTCCGAGCCCGAGGAGATCGAGACCTTCGCCCGGGTGCTCCAGCGGCTCCTCGACGCGCTCGTCCCCGCGCCGCCGGGGGCGCCGCTACGCCGGTGAGGAGCTCAGGCGTCCTCGTGCTGCAGGTGCTGGCTCATCCAGAGCAGGGCGCTGGGCAGCACGCGCCGCCAGGTACGGGGGTTGTGCCCTCCGCCCGGTACGAGGATCTTGTCGGTCGTCAGCGGCGCCCGTGCCGTCTGGAGGAACTTCCTGGCCTCACCGAAGTCCCGCTCGCCGTCCGGGCTGGTGGTGATCAGCACTGAGATCGGGGGCGGCGGGAGGTGCTGGAGCCGCCAGATCAGACTGTTGTCGTTCTTGACCTGCTTGCTGCCCGCGTACAGATCGCCGGTCTGCCAGTCCTGCCGGGGGTAGAAGTACCCCGCCATCGACACCGCTGCGGTGAACCGGTCGGACGCCTTCATCGCCAGCTTCACCGCGCAGTAGCCGCCGGTCGAGTCGCCCATCGCGCCCCATGCGTGCGGGTTGCTCGCCACGCGGTACGTGGACATGAGGGCCTCGGCGACGTCCTGCGTGTAGAAGGACAGCACCTGCGGGCCGCCCGGCACGTCCGTGCACTCGGTGTCCTTGGGCATCACCGAGGTCGGTGACGGCCGCATCATCACGATGATCATCGGCTGGATCTGGCCGGCGTTCATCTCCGTGGCCGCGGTGGACGGCACCTTGAGCCGCGTGACGAGTTGTTCGGGCAGGCCGGGAAAGCCGGTGAAGTCATACATCACCGGGAAATGGCGCTTGGCGAACTGCTTCTGGAAGTACTGCGGGGGCAGGAAGACGTACGCCTGGGTGGTGAGGCCGGTGCGCGCTCCCTGGATCTGTACCTGCTCGATCTGACCGTCGTGAGTCGGGTCGGGCTTTTTCTTGTTGTCAAAGGCGGTCGTCTGGCGGGCCAGCGGCTGCCCCGTGCCCTTGGGCTTGGTGATGACCAGGCTGTTGTTGGCCTGGATGTGCACCGGCTGGTGGTTGGTCCCCAGCAGGTCCGCCCAGGAGGCATAGAACAGGAAGTAGTTGTTCACCGCCAGCAGCAGCACCATCATCAGCGTGAACTGGGCGCCTGCGAACAGCCCGATCCGGGAGAGCAGCATGCGGGCTCCGGCCCCGGCGAATCTCGGCCACCACCAGATCGTGGCCACGCCCAGGCCGATGGCCACCAAGACCACAAAGGCGAGGAGCCCCCCGCTCGTCAGTCCCACCGATGTCCTCTCAAGATCCGGCCCGTCCCGTACGGGAACGCACCAGGGTTCAGGAAGGGTGTGGGGCGGTCGATGACACGCCCCGGCCGGTTTACGGTATCTGTCAAACCGACTGCCCCCGCCCACTTATGACGCCCGAGTCGCGTAAAAAGTGCACGCACCTCCCCTTTGGGCCACACGCGTTGCCGCCACAGTGTTGTGGATGATCGGCAAACGCTCGGTAAATGCCAGGTCAGCGGGTGACTACTCCCGCTGACGTAGTCACGGTGTCCACCGGCGCACGATGTAGTACGCACACCGGATCTCCTAGGGTTCAGATGTGACCGGCGAACGCACGACCTCGCGATGGCGGCCGAGTGACCTGCCGTCCTTCGTCGTGCCTCTCGTCGTCGCCTTCATCCAGCTCACGGCCTCATCCGGCGCCGACGCCCACGTGCGCTACCAGTCCCTGCATCTCGACATTCTGGCGTACTCACTACTCGTCGCGGGCCCGGTCGCGCTCCTTTTCCGCCGTCGCCACCCGTCTGCGGTCCTGGCCGTGATCATGGCGATCACCGTGGTGTTCGTTCTGCGCGGATACGTCTTCGGCCCGGTCTTCCTCAGCCCGCTCGTCGCGATCATCGCGGCCGTGACCGCCGGCCGGCGTGCCGCCGCGTGCACCGTGACGGGCATCGCACTCGTCGTCCTCAGCACGCTGGGCCTGCTCACCCCGTTCGGGCCGTTCCGGCTGGGCTACTGGACACTCGGCCACGCGGTGGCCATGTTCACCTGGCTGCTGCTCGTGCTCGCCGGGGCCGAGGTGGTACGGATCCGGCACGAGCGTGCCGCCGAGGTGCGCCGCGCGCGCGTCGAGGAGGAGCGGCGCCAGGCCAGCGAGGAGCGGCTTCGCATCGCCCGCGAGCTGCACGACGTCCTCGCGCACAACATCTCGATGATCAACGTTCAGGCGGGCGTCGCGCTGCACCTCATGGACGAGCGTCCCGAGCAGGTACGAACGGCGCTCAGCGCGATCAAGGACGCGAGCAAGGAGGCGCTGAGCGAGGTGCGTTCGGTCCTCGGCGTCCTCCGTCAGGTCAACGAGGGCGCGCCGCGTTCGCCCGCCGCCGGGCTGGCGCGCCTGGACGACCTGCTCGCCCGCGCCGAGGTGGCCGGTCTCACCGTGCGCATGCGAACGATCGGTAAGCCGCGTCCGCTTCCGGCGGGTGTCGACCTCGCCGCGTTCCGGATCATCCAGGAGGCGCTGACGAACGTCACCCGTCACGCCGGACCGGACGTGACGGCGAACATCAGGCTCGAGTACAGGGAGGACCACGTGCTCGTCGAGGTCCAGGACGACGGACACGGTCTCCCCGGAGAGCCGCCGGGCGGCGGCGGCAACGGCATCCCCGGGATGCGCGAACGTGTCGCCTCGCTGGGCGGTGAGATCTCCGCCGGCCCCCGAAACGGCGTCGACGGCTTTCGCGTCCGTGCCCGGCTCCCGGTGCGCTCGCCGCCCACGGTCGAGCAGGTCCCGCCGCCCGGCCCGGAGACCCCGCACGAGACGGACGAGACGAACACCCCATGAAGATCCGTGTACTCCTCGCCGACGACCAGGCACTCGTACGTGCCGGCTTTCGTGCGCTGCTGGACGCCCAGCCGGACATCGATGTGGTCGGCGAGGCCGCCGACGGACAGCAGGCCGTGATGCTCGCCCGGCGGCATCGCCCCGACATCGTCCTGATGGACATCCGCATGCCGGTGATGGACGGCCTGGCCGCGGCCCGGCAGATCGTCGGCGATGACCGGCTCACCGGCACGAAGATCATCATTCTGACCACGTTCGAGCTGGACGAATACGTCTTCGAGGCGCTGCGCGGCGGCGCCAGCGGCTTCCTCGTCAAGGACACGGAGCCCGCCGACCTCGTACGCGGGGTCCGCGAGGTCGCCAGCGGCGACGCCCTGCTGTCCCCGAGCGTGACCCGCCGGTTGATCGCGGAGTTCGCCGCCAAGGCGAAGAAGCCGAGGGCCGGCGTCGAGCTGACCGCCCTCACCGATCGCGAACGCGAGGTCATGGCCCTGGCGGCCGAGGGCCTGTCGAACGACGAGATCGCCGCCCGCCTGGTGGTCAGCCCGGCGACGGCCAAGACGCACGTGAGCCGCGCCATGGTCAAACTGCACGCCCGCGATCGCGCCCAGCTCGTCGTCATCGCCTATGAGACCGGTCTCGTCAAGCCCGGCTGGCTCGACTAGGGAGATACTGCCTGGGCATGGCCGACCACGTCCTCGGGGACGCCTGGAGAACGGGGCCCAGCATGACCGGGATCACACGACGTCACCTTGAGGTCAACGGGCTGCGGATGCACCTCGCCGAGGCCGGTACGGGCCCGCTGGTGCTCCTGCTGCACGGCTTTCCCGAATCCGCCTACTCCTGGCGTTCGCAGCTGACCGCGCTCGCCGAGGCCGGCTTCCACGCCGTGGCGCCGGACCAGCGCGGCTACGCCGGTACGGACCGGCCCGCCGCGACCGAGGACTACACGATCCTGCATCTGGTCGGTGACGTGGTGGCGCTGATCGATGCTCTAGGCGAACGAACGGCCACCGTCGTCGGACACGACTGGGGCGCCATCGTCGCCTGGCAGACCGCGTTGTTGCGACCGGAACGGGTGCGCGGCGTCGCGGCGCTGAGCGTGCCCTACATGCCGCGGGGGTCGAGGCCGCCGATGGCCGCGCTGCGCGCCGCCTACGGCGATGCCCACTACCAGGTCTACTTCCAGCGGCCGGGGGTCGCCGAGGCCGAGCTCGGGGCCGACCTCGACGAGACGTTCCGGCGCGCCCTGTACGGCCTGTCCGGAGACAGCCCGCGGGTCTGGCCGATGCTCGTCCCGGAGGGCGGGCGCCTGGTGGAGTCGTGGCCCCGGCCCGGGCGGTTGCCCGCCTGGCTGACAGAGGATGACATCGCCACCTACGTGCGTGAGTACTCCGCAGGGGGCTTCACGGGCCCGCTCAACTGGTATCGCAACCTCGACCGGAACTGGGCCCTGACCGCCGCGTGGGACGGCGCGCCGATCACCATGCCCGCCCTGCTGCTCGCCGGCGACCTGGACCCGGTGATCGCCGCGTTCGACCTCAGGCGGCTCAGGGGGTCGATGCGGGCGCACATCCGTGATCTTCGCGGGTTCGAGCTCATTCCGGGCGCCGGGCACTGGCTCCAGCAGGAACGCCCCGCGGAGGTGAACGCCGCGCTGACGGACTTCGCCGCGGCCACGGCCACGGGCTAACCCGCGCCCACGCGCAGCATGAGGACGGCCACCTCGCCGGCCTCGACGGCCGACCGGCGCAGGTGGTCGGCCACCGCCTTGGCGGTGAGGTCGGTCCAGTCGGCGAGCAGCCGGGCCAGGCCGTCCGCGCCCGCGCCGGCGTGGCGGGCCGACGGCCGGCCGATGGCGCCCGGAGCGATCCCGTCGACCGCCCGGCCGGTGACGCACAGGAGCACGTCGCCCGGGTCTAGGTCGACGGTCTCCTCCTCGAACCTTGTGTCGCGCACCGCGCCGAGCGAGGACTGGGTCCCGGACACGGAGGTGACCTCGCCCGACAGGGTCAGCCGCAGCGGCGGCGGGTGGCCCGCCGACACCAGGGCGAGGCGTATGCCCGCTCCCGGCCGGTGGACGAGCTCGCCGTGGAGCAGCGTCATCAGCCGCCCGTGCGCGCCCTCGCGGACGACCGCCCGGTTGAGCCGGGTGATGACGTCGGCCACGCCATGTCCCTCCGCGGCCAGGAGGCGCAGGCCGTGCCGGGCCAGGCCGGCGACCGTGGCCGCCTCGGGGCCGGTGCCGCTCACGTCGCCGATCGCGAAGCGCCAGCGGCCCGGTGCCGCCTCGAAGACGTCGTAGAGGTCCCCGTCGTACGCCTCGCCGGCGGGCCGGTGCACGAGGCCGTACTCGACGCCGGGGATGTCCGGTGTCGCGTACGGCTGCGGCGGGGCGGGCACCGGCGCGGCGTCGGTGCACAGCCGGAACCAGACCGTCTTGGAGGCCGCGGCGTACGACACGCCCCACTCGGCGGCGAGCATCACGGGCATGAGCAGCCCCCGGCCGCTGATGCGGTCGGGGTCGTCGCCGTCGCCGGGGGCCGGGAGCACCCGGGTGGAGTCGCCGTCGACCACCTCGACCTGCACCGACGTGCCGGCGGTGCGGCAGATGACCTCGAACGGGGTGCGCGCGTGGATGACGGCGTTGGTCGCCAGCTCACTCGTCAGCAGGACCGCGTCGTCTATCGCGGCGTCGGCGCCCCACCCGATGAGCGTCTCCCGGACGAACCGGCGAGCCTGCGCGACCGCGGTCCGGTCCGCCGGGTAGGCCGCCCGCACGATCGGATGCACGGGAGCTCCCTTCGCGAGTTGTGCCGCTCGCTCGACCTCTTCCGCCCCATCGTGACAGAGAGCAGTCGCGCGATTACACATTGCGAGGAAAACGTATCGGCCGGGCCCCGAGAGAGCCGCCACATGATTACTTTCCGTGCGAACTCGGGTGGCCTAGGCCGGCGGCTGGAACGAACCGATGACCCGGTCCGCGAGATCGGGGGGGTAGCGGTTCTTGCCCCCCGGGTAGGCGACGAAGATCGCGTACTGGCGGCCGTTCGCGGTGAGGCCGCGGTCGGTGGCCGTCATGATGCCGTGGTCCTTGGTCAGGTAGGTGAACGCCAGGTCGGACGCCGGCCAGCCACCGGGCGCGGTGAAGCGGTCGCTCAGGCGCACCTCGCGGAAGCCGGGCGGGAGGTTCCTGGCCCTGACCTGGCGCTCGAACTCCCTCCAGTGCGCCACGGGGTCGGCGTAGTCCCAGGGAGTCGTGTCCAGCTGGATCTGTGCCCCCGTCGAGGGCTGCGTCCACAGCACGGAGTTCTTCCGAACCTGCCGGGTCCAGCCGGTGGGTACGAGCAACGACGCCCCGCCCGGACCCGGGGAGCGCTGGTAGCCGGCCGGGACGCGGGCGCTGGGCGTCGACCGGGGAGTGAGGGGCGTGGTGGGCGTGGGCGTGGGCGACGTGGAGCCCGAAGCGCCGTCGGCGGAATGGCGCGTCAGGAGCACCACCGCACACGCGGCGACCACGAGCAGGAAGACCAGGACGATCAGCAGGATCACCCTCGGCCTCCGGCTCGTCGTGGCGTCCTGCCGTGCCGGGGCCGGGTCCGGTCCCGGGACGGACCCGTTGAGCTCCTGCACGGTCTCGTCGGTAGCGGGTCCGCGGCCTCCGAACTCGGCCGTCCACGGGCCTGCGGCCCGTGGGGTGTCCGGTATGTCGCGCCAGGTCTCGGCGATGCCGTTGGTCTCGGTGAGCTCTCCGCGTGCGGCGCGGGCGAGATCTCTGTTCGCCTCGTCGGCCGTCATGCGCTGGGCCGGGTCCTTGACCAGCAGGCCCATCAGCACCGAGGCGATCGGCCCGGCGTTGCGCGGCGGGGCGGGCTCCTCGTGCAGGACCGCGGTGAGCGCGGCCATGGCCTCGACGCGGTCGTGCGGGCTGCGCCCCTCACACGCCGCGTACAGCGTCGCGCCGAGCGCCCACAGGTCGGAGGCGGGACTCGCCAGCTCGCCGCGTGCCCGCTCCGGGGCGATGAACGCGGGTGAGCCCAGCACCACCCCGGTCTGGGTGAGGGTGGCGTCGCCGTCCATCCGCGCGATGCCGAAGTCGGTGATCACGACCCGCGCGTCCCCGCCCTCGCGCCCGCGCATGTCCAGCAGGACGTTGGCGGGCTTGACGTCGCGGTGCAGGACACCGGCCGCGTGCGCCACCCGCAGTGCCGCGAGCATCTGGACGCCGATGTCGGCGACCCGAGCGGCCGGCAGCCTGCCGTCGCTGTCGAGGATCTCCTGCAGCGACCGCGCGCGGACGTACTCCATGACGATCCAGGGCCGTCCGTCCTCCTCGACGACGTCGTGGACGGTCACGATGCCCGGATGGGACAGCCGTGCGGCCGACCGGGCCTCACGCAGGGTGCGCTCGTAGAGCACCTCGCGATCGGAGTCGGTCAACCCCGGCGGAAAGATGACCTCCTTCACCGCGACATCGCGGTGCAGCAGATCATCGTGTGCTTGCCAGACCCTGCCCATGCCGCCGCGACCCACCTGACTCAGCAGGCGGTAGCGACGTCCGAGCACCGATCCCTCCCCGAACGGCATAGCTGAGGACCATACCGACCGCCGGTGACGGATCGGTGGTGTTAGCCGAGTAATTCAGCTAAATGTCGCGAAAACGAACACAGCGAAAAGGACGAGCAGCACTACGGCGACGATAACGATCGAGCGGATCGGATAACCCGCCGACTCCGCCCCGTCCGTGTCGTCCGGTGTGGTCACCTGAGTCAGCGCGTCGGCGAGGGGCTCCGCGACATGCCCCTGACCGGGATCGTCCACCGCGGTGACGACACTGGAGGGCAGCCGCCTCGTCGCCCCGTCCAGTGCGTCGTCGACCGGCTCGTCCGCGCCGCCCGCCAGGATGCGGTCCAGCATCGAGGCGACCTCGTCGACGGTCAGGCGCTCGGCGGGATCCTTGCGCAGCAGGCCCTCGATGACCGGCCGCAGCGGCCCGGCGTTGGGCGCGGACGCGGGTTCGTCGGTGAGCACGGCGACCAGGCTCGCCATCGCGTCCGGACGCTCGAACGGCGACTTGCCCTCCACCGCGGCGTACATCGTCACGCCCAGCGACCACATGTCGGAGGCGGGTACGGCGACCCGTCCGCGCGCCCGTTCGGGTGCGATGTAGGCCGGCGAGCCGATGAGCATGCCCGTCTGGGTGAGGGTCGCGTCGCTCTGCGCACGTGCGATGCCGAAGTCGGTGAGCACGGCGCGTGAGCCGCTGACCAGGACGTTGCTCGGCTTGACGTCACGGTGCAGGATGCCCGCCTCGTGCGCGACACGCAGGGCGCCCGCCATCTGCCGCCCGATGTCGGCGACCGTTCGCGGATCGAGCACGCCGTCCTTCTTGATCTGCTCATGCAGCGACTTGGCGCGGATGAGCTCCATGACGATCCAGGGGCGGCCGTCCTCCTCGACGACGTCATAGACGGTGACGACGCCTGGGTGGCTCAGCCGCGCGGCGGTCCTCGCCTCACGAAAGGTCCGCTTGTGCTGGATCTCGCGCTCCTCGTCGGAGAAGCCGTGCGGCAAGATCACTTCCTTGACCGCGACGTCACGGCCGAGGACCTCG
This sequence comes from Actinoallomurus bryophytorum, assembly GCF_006716425.1. Lineage (NCBI taxonomy): Bacteria > Bacillati > Actinomycetota > Actinomycetes > Streptosporangiales > Thermomonosporaceae > Actinoallomurus > Actinoallomurus bryophytorum. The sequence continues at coordinate 4,378,423 of NZ_VFOZ01000001.1, read as the reverse complement.
TCACGGGCATGCCAGACGGTGCCCATACCGCCGCGGCCTACCTCGGTGAGCAGGCGATAGCGCTGCGCAAGAAGGGGGTTTTCCGGCATAGTTCGCCCACGATACCCACCGCGAGGCCTTTCGTTGGCCTGACGCACACCCAATCACCGGTACAAAGAAAGAATATGGCGCACGATCTCAGGAGCGACATGGCGACGAAGGTGACGGATGCGGGCGGGTCGGTGACCCGGCGGGCGATCGAAGCCGTGCCGGCCGTCCTCTTCTGGTACCTCCGGATCTCCGGTGTCCTCTCCGTCCTGGCCTGGCTCTCCTACGGCCTGATCGAGTGGATGTTCAACGTCTGGGTGCTGCGCTCCATCAACTACTTCGGCTGGTACCCGAGCCTGCCGTACGGCCTGCTCCTGATCCTGGTCTCGGTCGGCGTCCGCCGCCGCAAGCGTGCCGCGTGGCGGATCAGCGTCGTCCTGTTCCTGCTGTTCTTCGCGGTCTGGGCCCTGGCCGGGCTGTCGGACTGGGGTGGCTGGGGCGAGCTGATCACGGCGGGTGCCTTCGGTCTCGTCGTCGCGCTGCTGGTCGCCGCGCGCAAGGAGTTCTATGCGCTGCCGGACCGCGCCAACCGGCGGCTCGCGCTCGTGGTCGCCTCCGTGCTCGTGGTCGTCGGCGGTGTCATCGGCACCACCCTCGTCTTCCTGACCGACCGCGACCCTCGCGGTCCCGCCTGGACCCATCTGGTCTACGCCGGGCTGCAGACCCTCCTGGGCGCGGGCGACAACGGCTGGGACCTCCAGGTCAACGTGCCGATCTGGGTCGACGGCATCCTCGGCATCCTCGGCAGCGGACTGCTCGTGACCACCGTGTGGGCGCTCTTCCGCCCGGGGCAGCGGCTCGCCGTGCTCACCCCCGACGAGGAGCTGCCCGCGCGCGCCTTCCTGGCCGAATGGGGCGACCGCGACTCCCTCGGCTACTTCGCGCTCCGCCGCGACAAGGACGTCATCCTCTCCCCGAACGGGCGGGGCGGCATCGCGTACCGGGTCGAGGGCTCGGTCAGCCTGGCCAGCGGCGACCCGCTCGGCGACCCCGAGGCCTGGGACGCCGCCATCAGCGCCTGGCTCGCCGAGTGCCGGGCACACGCGTGGATCCCCGGCGTCCTGGGCGCCAGTGAGCGCGCCGCCGCGGCGTTCGGCCGCTGCGGGCTCGACGCCCTCGAGCTCGGCGACGAGGCGATCCTGGACCTGCGCGACTTCAACCTCGACGGCCGTGACATGCGGCAGGTGCGCCAGGCCGTACGCCGGGTCGAGCGCGCGGGCTACAGCGTACGCATCCGGCGGCACGGCGCGATCAGCCGCGAGGAGATGTCCGAGCTGATCGCGGACGCCGACCGCTGGCGCGACGGCCACACCGAGCGCGGCTTCTCGATGGCCCTGGGGCGCCTCGGCGACCCGACCGACGAGCGCTGCGTGATGGTCGAGGCGTTCGACGGCGCGGGAGAGCGACGGGGGCTGCTGAGCTTCGTGCCCTGGGGCCGGCCGGGCCTCTCCCTCGACCTGATGCGCCGCGACCGTGACGCCGAGAACGGCCTCAACGAGTTCATGGTGGCCAAGCTCGCCGAGAACGCCGCCACCGTCGGGGTCACCCGGGTTTCGCTGAACTTCGCCATGCTCCGGTCGGTGTTCGAACGCGGCTCGGCGATCGGCGCCGGCCCGATCTCCCGGCTGGCGTACCGGCTGCTGTCGGTCGCCTCGAAGTTCTGGCAGCTGGAGTCGCTGTTCCTGGCCAACGCCAAGTACAACCCGGTGTGGACGCCGCGCTTCATGTGCTTCCCGCAGAGCCGCGACCTCGTACGCATCGGGCTCGCCGCCGCGCGGGCCGAGGGTTTCCTCCCGACCCTGTTCAAGCCGCGGCTGGACACGCCGTCGCCGTCGCCCACGCTCGTCGCCAAGATCAAGGAGATCGAGGAGTCCGCGGAGGCGGCCCGGCTGCCCGCACGGCGCCTGACCGAGCAGGAACGCGTCCGCCACGACAAGCTGGAGCGCCTGCGCGAGGCCGGCATCGACCCGTACCCTCTCGGCTTCGACCGTACGGCGGTCGCGTCCGAGGTGCGCGAGCGGTTCGGGGCGCTGGCGCCGGACGCGCACACGGGCGAGACCGTGGCGGTCGCGGGCCGGGTCGTGCTGGCGCGCGAGCACGGCAAGCTGGTCTTCGTACGGCTCCGCGACGAGTCCGGCGACATCCAGCTCATGCTGGCGGCCGACTCCGTCGGGCCGGACGCGCTGCGGCGCTGGAAACAGCTGGTCGACCTGGGCGACCAGGTCGGCGTGCGCGGCGAGGTCATCACCTCCCGTACCGGTGAACTCTCGGTGCTCGTGGCCTCATGGGAGCTCACCGCCAAGTGCCTGCACCCGCTCCCGGCCTACCTCCCGGGCTCGCTGACCGACGAGTCACGGGTCCGCCAGCGGCACGTCGATCTCATCGTCAACGACGACGCGCGGCGGATGCTGCGGCTGCGCGGCGACGTCGTGACGGCTCTGCGCGACCATCTGCGGGAGCACGGCTACCTCGAGGTCGAGACGCCGATGCTGCAGCCGGTGCACGGCGGTGCCGCCGCCCGGCCGTTCACGACCCGGATGAACGCCTACAACCTGGACCTCTACCTGCGGATCGCGCCCGAGCTCTACCTCAAGCGGCTGCTCGTCGGCGGCGTCGGCAAGGTCTTCGAGATCAACCGCAACTTCCGCAACGAGGGCGTGTCGCCGCGGCACAATCCCGAGTTCACGATGCTGGAGGCCTACGAACCGTACGGCGACTACAACACGATGGCCACGCTCACCCGTGACCTCGTCCTCGCGTCCGCGCGTGCCGGGACGGGCGGGACGGTCGTGGTGCGGGACGGCGTGGAGTACGACCTCGCGGAGCCGTGGCGGGAGATCACGGTGTACGACTCGGTCTCGGAGGCTCTGGGCGAACAGGTCACCCCTGCGACCTCGCTGCGCACTCTGCAGAAACACGCCGACCGGGTGGGGCTCAACCACAATCCCGAATGGGAGCAGGGAAAGCTCACCCAGGAGCTCTTCGAGACGCTGGTGGAGTCCTCGCTGCGCTCCCCGACGTTCGTCCGCGACTATCCGGCGGCCACCTCGCCGCTGACCCGGCCGCACCGCGACTCGCCGTGCCTGGCCGAAAAGTGGGACCTGATCGTGTTCGGCCTCGAACTCGGCACGGCGTACTCCGAGCTGATCGACCCGATCGTCCAGCGCCGCAACCTGACCGCGCAGTCTCTGCTCGCGGCCGGCGGCGACCCCGAGGCGATGGACCTTGACCAGGACTTCCTGCGTGCCCTGGAGTACGGCATGCCGCCCGCCGGCGGCATGGGCATGGGCGTCGACCGGCTCATCATGACCCTTACCGGCCGCAACATCCGCGACACCATCCCGTTCCCGCTACTTCGCCCCGGGTCCTGAAAACGGCCGGTTCAGGCCGCACGCAGCATGCCCCGAACGCCACTACAGTCGTTAGGCGTGAGTGACACCAATCAGAACGTCACACGGCAGCCCGACGTCGAAGGCTACGACGACCTGATGGACTTCGATGCCGAAGGGTTCCTGAACGAGTGGCAGGAGGCCGACCGCGCGGCGGTCGACCTGCTCCGCGAGGCGCTTCCCGACGTCGTCGCGGCACGGGTCCCCGAGGAGCAGCTCGCCGAGGCGGTTCAGCGCATCCGCACCCAACTGACCGAGTGGCCGCACCGCCACCTCGCCTCGGCGGCCGACTGGGGCAAGCAGCCTCCGGCCGACGACGAGACGCTGTGGATCCAGGCGGCCGGCGCGCTCGTGTCGATGAACGGCGAGTCGGGGCTGGGGAGTCACGAGGAGACCTCCCTGATGACCCTGCAGCACGGCGACTGGGCGGGCGCGGTGATCGGCCTCGCACGTGCGGGCGTCGGCACTCGCGCGTGGGCGGAGGACCTCTTCCAGCTCGCCGACAAGTGCCCGGAGATCGAGGGCTCCTACGAGGCCGACGACCGTGAGCCGATCGAGTTCGCCTTCGGCCTGATGGTCCCGGTCTGGGAGGCCGTCGGCGCCCTGGACGAGCACCGCCGGCTGACCCCGCTCGGCCACTGGGGCCTGCCCCGCGCCCTCGCCTGGGCCTGGGACGGCTCTCTGGACGAGGGGTAGCCGCCGGACGCCCGTAGCGGGGTCATGGCAGACGCCATGGCCCCCCAGAGGCCGTGCCGGTCCACCCAGGCCGGCACCGCCGCAGTGATCTCTTCCGGCCGGCCCTCCGTGGCGTGCCCGGGACCGCCGCGCCCAGATGGGGGCAGGATGGTTCCCTCGGTCGCCCGGGCCGGCGGGGCGAGTGGGGCGCCCAGGAGGGTCGTCAGGGCACCGTCGAGCTCCTCGGCCCCGCGGGTCGTTCCCGCCTCTCAGCGGGGCCAGGAGGCGCTCCAGGAGCACCCTGACGGTGGCGGCGGCCGGGCCGCACGTGTCGCCGCTGGTGCTGGGGTCGCGGGTGCGGTCGATGAGGCCGTCCGCGTCCCGTGTGCGGGCCGGCTCGGACGCGGGGAGCGTCTCCAGGCCGGTGTGGGCCGGTTCGCGACGCCGGGAAGCCGTTCGGCATGCTCCCTGCGACTGATCGGACAAATAGCATGCGACGGTGACGGGGCGACGTAAGGGAAAGAAGCGGCACCGCTCGCCTGCCGGTGCCGAGCCGCACGATGGCGGGTCGGCCCTACTGCGTCCCATCGACCCCGAGCGTGACCTGCTCGGCCGGGCACCGGTACGGCTGCAGGTCGAAGGCGACCTGTTCCTCGGCCACGGGTTCGGGCACCAGCGAGTGGTGATCCCCCTGTCGTCGGTCAAAGCGCTGGGCACCTACTTCTCCCCGCGGACTCGCGGGGCTCCCCGCCGAGGACTCGTCGTCCTCGATGCCGAGGACCGGGTGTTGCTGAAGGCTCGCGGCGACTGGCCGGCCGACGCGCTGGGGGACTTCGCCCGTAAGGCCGGGCTGCCGTCTCCCGGGTACCGGCCGGGCGGCCGCCGCCGCCTGCGCCGGGCCAAGGGCTGTCGGCGGCTGCGAACGGCGCCGCGCGGGTCATGGCTGGTCAGCGTTTTCGCCACCGTCGCCCTGTTGGGATGTCTCGTGTTCGGCGGGGCGATCGCCCTGCTCCTCGCGACACAGACGGTGCCGCGCTCGTTCGGAGCGGTGCGCGTCCTCATCGACATCGTGGCGCTGCTCGCCGGAACGGCCGCCGGCCTGACCGCCTCCGTGTATCTGCTGAAGGCCGCGGACACGGCGGTGAAGTGGCTGGCACGGTGGGTCGCCCGGCGCCTCGGGCACGACGTGCCCGACACGCCGCCCGCACCACCGAGCCTCGGCCGTTCCCGGAGGCGCCCGCCCGGGTTCGCGGGTCTCGCCGTGCCGGTTCTGGCGATCTTCGGGCCCATCGTGCTCACCGTGACGATCGTGAGCGGTGTCCGCGACGAACACCTGATCGACCGGCTGAACCGGCACGGCGTGAGCACCTCCGGCACGGTGGAGGACAGACCGGCGGTCTCGACCGGAGGCCACGGCACCTCCATCACCCACCACGTCGAGCTGACGTTCACGACCCGTGACGGCCGGTACGTCACCACCTCCGACCGATCGATCGGCGGGGTCACCTACACCAACCTGGCCGCGCGAGACGTGACGGTGGTCTACGACCCCCGGCACCCGGCCACCGCCGCGGTGGGACGGCAACTGCGGATCTCACCGTGGCACGGTGGCAGGACCACGAACCTCGTCTCCGGCTCGGTCTTCACCGTCCTCCTCCTCGCGTACGCGGCATTGCGGCTGCGCGGACGGAGGACATCGCCACGTTCGGAGCGCCGGCGGTCACCGCACTAGCGTTCCGCGGCGTCCGCGGCGTCCGTGGCTCCCCGGTGAAGGTCGGCGAGGAGCGTCGGGAGCAGCCACTCCTCCCGTGCCGCCCGGTGTTCGCGGGCCATCGTCGTCGTAAGGCGGGCATCCCAGGGAGCGGCCGTACGAGTGCCCTCCAGGGGGTCATCGGTCCCGGTCTCCAGAGCCTCGAGGTAGTCCTCGGTGCTCATTCGCCACGGGACCGCGCCGTAGCGCTCGGTCGCCGCCGCAGTCGTCCGCAGGCCGGGCCAGTCGAAGTCGTTGCGCCACCGGATCCGGGCCCCGGTCGCCGCGCCGAGCAGCCGGTCGCACGCCGCGGACAGGTGGCCCTCCGTACAGACGAGCGGGGCGCTGCCTGCCCCGAGCTCGGCCGCCGCCGCACGCAGCACCGCCGGACTCTCGCAGACGAAGATCTCATCCGCCCGCGGTGTGACCGGCGCGGCCACCAGCTGCTGCAGCGTGAGCCGGAACGGGATGCCCGCTGACGCGGCGCCGTCCAGCCAGCCGGCGACGATGTTCTCCTCGCGTGCCCGCAGGGCGAGCACCAGCACCTGGCTGGACAGGTCGTCGGCGAGCACGCCCGCGTCGCTCCAGACCCGGCGCTCGTCCTGGCGGCCCACCGGCGGCGGCGCGCCCTGCCAGAGCACGAGCGCCCGCATGACCAGACCTGCCAGCGGTTTGCCGGACAGTGCGGTCGCGTCGCCGGTCGCCCACTCGGCGAGCACCGGCAGCGGCACGTCCTTGGCGGGCAGCCGGTCGAGCACCGCCGCCGCCCAGCCGAGCAGGTCGCCATCACCGCTCCGTACCAGCCGCATGACCGTGCCGTCCCGCGACAACTCGCCGAGCCAGCCCGTGAACCAGCCCTCCCCCGCGTACCGGCAGCGCATGGCGGCCTCCAGCGCCTCACGCATGTCGGAGGGCCGGCCCGGCCGGTCGAGCCAGGCCAGCGCCTTGCACAGGCCCACGCCGTACGCCTCTCGCAGCATGCCGTCCAGCGCGACCAGCGTGACGGCGGGCCGGTTGGACGCGGCGTCGCGGCCGGTGATCCGCTCGACGACCCGGAGCTCCTCGCCGGAGGGGTAGGCGAGCGCGATGGAGCCGGTCACCTCGCCACCGGTCCTGTCCAGCCTGCGACGAGCCGCGGCCAGCAGCCGCCGCCATTCTTCCCCGCGCAGCTCGTCGAACTCAGCCATGGGACTCAGTGTGCCGCGATGCACGGGCCGGCGCCGCGACACCCGGGCTCCAGTCCACGCCGCGTCCGTACCCAGGGTCCGCCTCCGCCAGTCGTACGGTGGCTCTGTGACAACGCCGATCGAAGATCTCACCCTCCGCCTGCGGGGGTTCGTCGCGGCCCGCGACTGGGAACGGTTCCACACACCGAAGAACCTCGCCATGGCCCTGGCCGGCGAGGCGGGCGAGCTCCTGGCGGAGCTACAGTGGCTCACCGCCGAGGAGTCCGCCCAGGTCATGGCGGACGAGACGGCCGGGGCCCGCGTACGCGCGGAGGTGGCCGACGTCGCCATCTACCTTTTCCGCCTGGCCGACACACTGGGCATCGACGTCGTCGAGGCCGCCCACGCCAAACTGGACGAGGGCGAGCGCCGCTACGACGTCGCCACGTACCGGGGCATCGCCCGCAAGGCTCCCCCGCTGCCGTGACCCCGCTCCGCTCGGCGATCGTCCTGGGTGTGGTGCTGGCCGGTGCGGTGGTGGCCGCCGTGGTGCTGCCGCGGGCGAACGACACCTCACCGCCACCAGTCCCTTCCGCGTCGGCCTCTCCTCCCGTCGCACCCCCGCCGGGAGCGAGTTTCGACTACCAGATCGGTGCCGCGTACCCGCCGGCCCACGGCGTGCGCGTGGTCTCGCGTGACCGTTCGAGCAGCCCGGCCGCCGGCCTGTACTCCATCTGCTACGTCAACGCGTTCCAGGTCCAGCCGTCGGAGCTGGGCTGGTGGAAAGGCACGCACCCGGACCTGCTGCTACGCGGCCCGGGCGGCCCGGTCGTGGACGAAGACTGGAACGAGGCGTTGCTGGACCTCTCGACCCCCGCCAAGCGGACCGAAGCGGCCACCATCGTGGGCGGCTGGATCGACGGCTGCGCGCGGCGCGGCTTCCAAGCGGTGGAACCGGACAACCTCGACTCCTACGAGCGGTCGGACGGCCACCTCACCAGGTCCGACAACGCGGCGTTCGCGGGTCTCCTGGCCCGCCGCGCCCATGCCGCGGGTCTGGCGATCGGGCAGAAGAACGCCGCCGAGCTGCTGCCCCGGCACGCGAGCATCGGCTTCGACTTCGCCGTCACCGAGGAGTGCGGCCGCTACGGGGAGTGCGAGCGGTACGCGTCGGCGTACGCGAACCGCGTCTTCGACATCGAGTACCGGACGAACGACTTCACGAGGGCCTGCCACCACTCAGGCACGACGATGTCCATCGTCCTCCGCGACCGCGAGGTGAGCCCACCCGGCAGCCCTCACTACGCCTTCAGAACCTGCTGACGGCGATGGCGAAAAGTTCTCCTGAATTAAGCCGAGGGCGATGATTTCCGCGGCCGGCTCCGGTCAACACCTCAGAGCAGTCCATCCGAGCCCAGGAGGAACCATGACCGAGAAGACCGCCGGCGCCCTACCCCCCGTCGTCGACCGGCAGGCCTGGCAGGCCGCGATCGACGAGCTGCGTACGCGGGAGAAGGCCGCCACCCGTGAACTCGACGCCATCGCCGCACAACGCCGCCGACTGCCGATGGTCGAGCTTCCGGACTACACGCTGATCGGCCCAGACGGCCCCGTCCGGCTGGCCGATGTGTTCGGCGAGCGCTCCCAGCTCATCGTCTACAACCACATGTGGTCCGATGGCGCGGAGTGGCAGTGCGGCGGCTGTACAGGGCTGACGTCGCAGTACGTCCGGCTGGGCTTCCTCGACAACTACGATGCCCGCTTCGTCATCGTCACCAACGGGCCCATCGAAGAGGCCTTGGCCTACAAGGCCAAAGTCGGCAACAGAATGGACTGGTACTCGTCGTCGGAAAGTGACTTCGGCGCCGACGTGGGCGCGGCGCCCGGCGGGGGCTTCGCGGTGAACGTGTTCCTCCGCGACGGCGACAAGGTCTACCGCACCTGGCACACCGACGGCCGCGGTACCGAACAGCTCAGCCACACGTTCGCGTTGATCGACCTCCTGCCGTGGGGCCGCCAGGAGGAATGGCAGGATTCGCCCGAAGGCTGGCCGATGTCTCCCACCTACTCCAACTGGCTCGACTCTCCCGACGTCGCCAGGCTCTACGGCCCGGACGAAGACGCCAGGCCCGCGAGATCGTGAGGTCGAAGTGATGGCAACGGAGCCTTCGAGCAGTGGTCACCTGCCGATCAACGGTCTGAGCCTCTATCACGAGGTGTACGGCGAGCTCGGCAGGTCGAGAACGTCTCCGTTGCTGCTCAAGCGTTCAAGGAGCACACGCCGGACGTCGCGGCGTTCGACGCCTACCTCGAGAAGATGAAGGTCCTGAGCATCGACGACCAGGACATCAGCGACGCGCAGATGCGTTCGATCTCCGCGAAGACGATGGTCATCGTCGGTGACGCGGACGCCGTGAAGCCGGAGCACGCGCTGGCGATGTTCAGGCTGCGCGGTGGCGGCGACGAGGAAGCGGCGGCGTCGGGGAGGCTGCCCGAAGGTTCCGGCCGCACGCCTGGTGAGGCCGGCGGGAGCCTCAGGGGGTGATGAGGACCTCCAGCGTGCGGGGGCCGTGGACGCCCTCGACGCGGTTCAGCTCGATGTCGCTCGTCGCCGACGGGCCGCTGATCCAGGTCAGGGGGCGGGTCGGGTCGAGGCGCTCCAGGGCTTCGGGGACCGTACGGACGATCTGGTCGCGGCGTACGACGCACAGGTGGTAGTCCGGGACCAGGGTCAGGGCGCGGCGGCCCTGCTCCGGGCCCGCGTCCAGGATGATCGTGCCGGTCTCGGCGATCGCGACCGCGCAGCCGGTGAGTACGCCGTCGAAGCCGCTCAGCTCGACGTTCGGCAGTGGCGGCTCGTCGCGGATCACCTCCGACTCGCCCAGCCACGAGGACGGCACGCCGGCGGGGATCGCCAGGCGGCGGGCGCCTCGGCGGGCCAGGGCCTCGTCCACGGCGTTGCCGATGTCGTCCACCTGGTGGACCAGCGCCTTGTAGTCGACCAGGCGGTCCACCAGCAGCTCGACCACGTCCGGGCCCGTACGGGTGCGTTCGTACTCGCGGGGCACCGTGAAGTCCTCCGGGCCCTCTCCACGCGGCACGTCCGAGAGCGCCGACCGTACGCGGGCCAATATGCGGTCGCGGGAGGTCATCGGGTCGCCCACCATTGGCGGAAGGACTCCTTCGGGGGCCGGGGGACGTCTCGGGTGTCGGACCAGGCCGACAGCGGGCCGGGCAGGCGGCGCGGGGTCCAGTGTCGCAGGCGGCCCGCCGAGTTCTGCGCCACCGCCAGCCAGCGGGGCGAGTCCAGCACCCGCCGGGCCGCGCCCATCGCGAGGCGCTGGCCGTGGTGTCCGCGGGTCACGACCTTCGAGCGCAGGTCGAGCAGCACCTCGGGGATGTTGATGGCGACCGGGCACACGTCGTAGCAGGCGCCGCAGAGCGTCGAGGCGTACGGCAGCGACTCCTCCAGCGGACCGGCCATCCCCTTCAGCTGCGGGGTCAGGATCGCGCCGATCGGACCCGGGTACACCGAGCCGTACGCGTGGCCGCCCGCCCGTTCGTACACCGGGCAGACGTTCAGGCAGGCCGAGCAGCGGATACAGCGCAGCGCCTGACGGCCGACCTCGTCCGCGAGCACCGACGTGCGGCCGTTGTCGAGGAGCACGAGATGGAACGTCTGGCCCTCGGTCGCGCCGGTCCACATCGAGGTGTACGGGTTCATCCGCTCACCGGTGGACGAACGCGGCAGCAGCTGCATGAAGACCTCGAGGTCCTGCCAGGTCGGCACGATCTTCTCGATGCCGACCACCGAGATCAGCGTCTCGGGGAGCGTGAGGCACATCCGCCCGTTGCCCTCGGACTCCAGGACGACGAGGGTGCCCGTCTCGGCGACGGCGAAGTTGGCGCCCGAGATGCCCACACGCGCGGACAGGAAGCGTTCGCGCAGGTGCAGCCGGGCGGCGTCGGCCAGGGCGCGCGGGTCGTCCTTGAGGTCCGCCGGTGCGGGCCGGCCCCATGCCGCCATCTTCGACAGGAAGATCTCGCGGATCTCCGCGCGGTTCCGGTGGATGGCCGGGACCAGGATGTGGGAGGGCCAGTCGTCGCCGAGCTGCACGATCAGCTCCGCGAGGTCGGTCTCGTACGCCGTGATGCCCTCGGCCTCTAGCGCGGAGTTCAGGTCGATCTCCTGGGTGGCCATGGACTTGACCTTGACGACCTCGGTCTCGCCGGTGGCCTTCACCAGGCCGGTGACGATCCGGTTGGCCTCGGCCGCGTCGGCGGCCCAGTGCACCGTGCCGCCCGCCGCCGTCACGGCCTCTTCCAGCCGTTCGAGGTAGACGTCCAGGTGCCGGAGCGTACGGTCCTTGATCGCGGCGCCGGCCGAGCGCAGGGCGGCCCAGTCCGGCTGCTCGTCGACGACGAGGGCGCGCTTGGCGCGGATCGTGTGGGTGGCCTTGCGCAGGTTGTGCCGCAGCTGCGCGTCCGAGACCGACTTCGACGACGCCTTCGGAAAACTCGGCATCCCGACAAAGGCGTTCATGAGGCCTCCTTCGTCGGGCGCGCGAACCTAGTGCTGTGCCTGACTGTGCCCTCGCTCCGCTCGCTCACGGGGCCTCCTTCGTCGGAGAGGCGACCATGGTGCTGTGCCTTCCGGTTCCCTCGCTCCGCTCGGTCACGTGTCCCCCTCCGTGGCCGCGAGGATCTCTGCCAGGTGCATGACCCGCACGCCCGTACGCTGCCGCGACAGCGCGCCGCCGATGTGCATCAGGCAGGAGTTGTCGGCGGCGCAGAGCACCTCGGCGCCGGTGTCCAGCACGCTGCGCACCTTGTCCGAGCACATCGCGGCCGACACCGCGGGGTTCTTGAGCGAGAACGTCCCGCCGAAACCACAGCACTCCTCCGCGCCGCCGAGCGGCACCAGCGTCAGGCCGCGTACCTCCGAGAGCAGGTCCAGCGGGCGCGAGCCCACCTTGAGGGAGCGCAGGGAGTGGCAGGTCGGGTGGTAGGTCACCGTGTGCGGGAAGTACGCGCCGACATCGGTCACGCCGAGCACGTCGACGAGGAACTCCGTCAGCTCGAAGACCCCGCCCGGCGGTGAGATGCCGAGTGAGGGATACCACTCGCGGACCATCGCCGCGCACGAGCCGGACGGCACGACCACGGCCTCGTAGCCGCTGAACGTCGAGACGAAACGGCTCGCGAGTGGCTTCGCGTCGTCGCGGTAGCCGGTGTTGAAGTGCATCTGGCCGCAGCAGCTCTGCTCCGCCGGGAAGTCGACGGTGCAGCCGAGCCGCTCCAGCAGGCGAACGACCGCCTTCCCCGTGCCGGGGAAGAGCGTGTCATTGACGCAGGTGATGAAAAGCGCGACGCGCATGGCCTCAACTTAGTCCGTAGATCCGCTTCGCGGTCGCCCCGTGTACCTCGAACCGGTCACCGGGCGACAGCGCCTCCTCGGCGAGGGCGGTCACCTGGCCGGGCGTCGCCGCCAGCGTGCACACCGGCCAGTCCGAGCCGTACATCGTCCGGCTCGGGCCGAAGGCGGCCAGCACATGCCGTGCGTACGGCAGGATCTCGTCCGGTTTCCAGTCCGGGCCGGCCTCGGTGACCAGGCCGGACAGCTTGACCGAGACGTTCGGCAGCGCGGCCAGGTCGGTGATCCAGGTCGCCCACGGCTCCCACATACCGCCCGCGATGTCCGGCTTGCCGGCGTGGTCGAGGACGAAGGACACCTCGGGCAGCCGGCGCGCGACGTCGAGGGCGGCGGCCGCCTGCGGCGGCTTGACCAGCAGGTCGTAGACCAGCCCGGCGGCACCGACGGCCGCGATGCCGCGGACCACCGGCGGGCGGTTCAGCCATTCGGGGTCGGGCTCGTCCTGCACCTGGTGGCGGATGCCGACGAGCGGCCCGGCCTCCCGGAGCGCGGCCAGCCGCTCGCCCACGTCCGGCGCGGTCAGGTCGGTCCAGCCGACCACACCCGCGACCGGCCTCGCGGCACCCGCGAGCAGTTCGAGCGTCTCCGACTCGTCCATGACCGCCTGCACGACGATGCTCTGCGAGGCCTCCGTGGCCGCGGCGTAGCGTGCGATGTCGAAGCGGCCGCGGATCGGGTCCGCCCACGGCCCGTCCATCCAGGCGTACTCACGCGTGGCCGTGTCCCACAGGTGATGGTGCGCGTCAACGTAGATCACAGCTCATCCCACAGGGCCTCGGGGATGTCCAGTTCGAACATGTCGGCGTTGTCGTCCACCTCCGCTGCGGACCGGCAGCCGACCACGACGGAGGCCACGGCCGGATGCCGGAGCGGGAACCTCAGGGCCGCGGCGCGCAGCGGCACCCCGTGGCCCGCGCAGATCTCCTCCAGCCGTGCCACGCGCGCCAGCATCTCCGGCGGTGCCGGCCGGTAGTCGAACGTCGTGCCGCCCGCGAGCAGACCCGAGTTGTACGCGCCGCCCACCACCACCGAGGTGCCACGGCGTTCGCAGGCCGGCAGCAGGTCCTCCAGCGCCGGCCGGTCCAGCAACGTGTAGCGGCCGGCGCACAGCACCACGTCGAGGTCGAGGCGCTCGACGAGCCGGGTCAGCATGGCCGACTGGTTCATCCCCGCCCCGATCGCACGGACGACACCCTCGTCGCGGAGCGCGGCCAGTGCCGGGTACGCCGAGGCGTACACCTGCTCTTCGTGCCGGTCGGGGTCGTGCATGTAGACGATGTCCACGTGGTCGGCGCCGAGGCGTTCGAGCGACTCGTTGAGCGAGCGCAGGATGCCCTCGGCACTCCAGTCCCACTCACGGCGGTACGGCGGCGGGTCGGCGAACCCGCCCGCTTCGGGCGGCTCCCCCGCGGCCAGCGGGACCAGCAGGCGCCCGACCTTCGTGGAGATCACGCAGCCGCCGGGCAGTGCCGCGCCCATGAGCCGCTCACCACGGCCCGCACCATAGTGCGGCGCCGTGTCGAAGTAACGGATCCCCCGGTCGAACGCCCGCCGTACGGCCGCCGTGGCCTCGGCGTCCGGCACCGGGTCGTACAGACCCGCGATGCCGGCGCCGCCGAGCCCAAGCGTGGTGACCTCGACCGTGGTACTGCCGAGCCTGCGCAGTTCCATCGCTATTCCTGTGCCTGTCCCGAGGTGATCCGGCTGATGATGAGGGCGATCAAGATGATCCCTCCATTCAGCGCGTTGATCCACTGCGCCGGGACACCGGCCAGGGTCAGCACGTTCTGGATCATGTAGAGCAGCAGGATGCCGGTGAAGGCGCCGAAGACCGTGCCGCGCCCGCCGTTCAGCGACACGCCACCGATCACCGCCGCCGCGAACACCGTGAAGATCGCGCCGTTGCCCTGGCTGGCGGCGACCGAGGCGAGACGTCCGGTCAGCAGCAGGCCACCGAGGGCGGCGAGCATGCTGCCGATGATGAGCGTGGCCCACAGCACGCGGCTGACGCGGATGCCCGCCGCGCGTGCGGCGTCCGGGTTGCCGCCGATGGCGTACAGCGACCGCCCGAACCTCGTGTAGCCGGTCACCGCGATCGCCACGGCGTACAGGATCAGGCAGATCCAGACCGAGGCCGGCAGTCCGAACCACACCGCGTTGCCGAGGTAGATCATCGAGCTCGGCAGGTTGAAGAACGTCTTGCCGCCGGTGATGCCGGTCAGCAGGCCGCGCAGCACGATCAGCATGCCGAGCGTGACGATGAAGCCGTTGAGCCGGAACCGCACGATCAGCAGGCCGTTGATCCAGCCGATGACCGCACCGGCGACCAGCGTCAGCGGGATCGACCAGGCGCCGGACAGCCAGCCCAGCCCGTGCGCGATGCCGGGCTCGAGGACGAACAGCGCGGCCACGCCCGGGGCCAGGCCGAACGTCGACTCCAGCGACAGGTCCATTCGCCCGCAGATCAGTACCAGCGCCTCGGCCAGCACCAGGAGCGAGATCTCCGACTGCTGCTGCAGGACGTTGACGAGGTTGTCCCAGTGCAGGAACACCGGGCTGACGAAGTAGCCGACGATCGCGATCACGATGATCGCGGGCACCAGCGCGAGGTCGCGCAGGCGCGCCAGCCGGGGTGCGGCGATCCGGCCACGGGCCGGTGCGGTCTGCTCCGGACCGGCCGTCTGGGTCTCAGTCACGGATGCCCTCCATTGCGGCGATCAGCTCATGGTCGGTCCAGCCCCGCGCCACCTCGGTGACGATCTCGCCCTTGAACAGGACGATCACCCGGTCGCAGGGCCTCAGGTCATCGAGGTCGTCGGAGACGACGAGTACGCCGGCGCCACGGTCGGCGGCGGCCGAGGCCGCGCCCAGCAGCGTCTCCTTGGCCCGTACGTCGACGCCCGCGGTCGGCTGCATCAGCACCAGCGCCGTCGGGTCGCTGACGAGGGCGCGGGCCATCACGACCTTCTGCTGGTTGCCGCCGGACAGCGCGGAGACCGGCTGTTCGGGGCCGGCCGCCTTGATGGTCAGCGTCTCGATCGCCTCGGCGCCCAGCGCGGCACGGCGCCGCGACCCGACGAACCCGAAGCGGCCGAGCCGGTGGGGAACCGTGAGCGTGGCGTTCTCGGCGATCGACAGGTCCGGCACGAGACCCTCGCGGTGCCGGTCCTGGGGGACGAAGCCCACACCGGCGCGGAGCGCGGCGGGCACGCTGCCCGGCCGCGGACGTACGCCGCCGACCTCGACCGTGCCCTGGACGGCGCGGCGAAGGCCGACGATGACCTCGCCGACGGCCATCTTCCCCGACCCGCCCGATCCGGCCAGGCCGACCACCTCGCCGGGGGCGACCGTCAGCGACACGTCGGTGAAGACGCCCGGCAGGCCGAGCCCGCTCACCTGGAGCGCCGGGGCGCTGCCTTCCGGCGGCGCGGACCGGTCCGAGGACGGCTCGATCAGTCCCGTCGCCTCGCCGGTCATCGCGGCGACCAGCGCCGTCTTGTCCAGCTCGGCGACCGGTGAGGTGACGATGTGCCGTGCGTCGCGCATCACCGTGACGGTGTCGCAGACCTCGTAGACCTCGTCGAGATGGTGGCTGATGAACAGGAACGTCACGCCGGACTCCCGCAGGGAGCGCATCCGGGCGAACAACCGCTCGATCGCACCGCCGTCCAGCTGCGCGGTCGGCTCGTCCAAGACGATGAACCGCGAGCCGTGCGACAGCGCACGAGCGATCTCCACGAGCTGGCGCTGCTCGACGGTGAGGCGTTCGGCCGGGACACGTACGTCGACGTCGACCTCCCACGCGTCGAGCAGGTTCCGTGCCTTGCGGCGGAGCCCGTCCCAGGAGATCAGCCCCGAACCCTGCCTGTTCAGGCCCTGCCTGTTCAAGAACAGGTTCTCCGCGACGGACAGCGAGGGGATGATCGTGGACTTCTGGTAGACGCAGGCGACCCGGCTCCGCCACGCCTCGCGGTCGGCGATCGCCGGCGCGGGCTCACCGCCGAACTCGACCGTGCCCGAGTCCGGCGGCGTCAGGCCGGTGAGCACCGAGACGAGCGTCGACTTGCCCGCGCCGTTGCGGCCGACGAGCGCGTGGACCTCCCCGCCGGTCACCTCCAGCGACACCTCGTCCAGCGCGACGGTCACCCCGAACCGCTTGGTGATCGCGTGTACCGCCGCGACCGGCCGTAGGGGGGTACGGTCGGCCGCGGCGTTCTCCGGAACGGTCATTTGATCTGGTTGCCCCAGAGCGAGGTGTCGGTCGACTTCAGGGAGTTCGGGTACGCGCCGTCCTTGGTGACCAGCGGCGCCGGCAGCTGGTCCTCCAGCAGGCCCGGCCTCGGCTGGACGATCGTCGAGTCGTGGTCGGTCTTTCCGGGGGCGAACTTCTGTCCGGCGACGGCGGCCTTGATGTAGTAGAGCGCGTACTTGGCGTACAGGTCGGCCGGCTGGGAGACGGTCGCGTCGATCTGGCCCGCGGCGATCGCCTTCATCTCCTCCGGGATCCCGTCGTTGGAGATGATCGTGATGTGCTTCGGGTCGCCCGGCGGGACCAGCCGGCCCTTCTGCTTGAGCACGTTGAGCGTCGGGGCGAGGAACGCGCCGCCGGCCTGCATGTAGATCCCGTTGAGATCGGGGTTGGCCGCGAGCGTCGTCTGCAGCTTGTTCGCCCCGACGTCGCCCTTCCACTCGGTGGGCAGGCCGATGACCTTGATGCCCTTGTAGTTCGCCGCCATACACGCGTTGAACGCGTCGGTGCGGTCACGGCCGTTGATCGAGGCCAGGTCGCCCTCGAGCATGGCGACCTTGCCCTTGCCCTTGAGCGTGTCGCCGAGGAACCTGCACGCCTTCTCGCCGTACGCCTTGTTGTCGGCGCGTACGACCATGTAGACGTCGCCCTTGTCGGGGCGGGTGTCCACGGTGACGACGGGGATCTTCTTCTGCTTCAGCTGGTCGAGCGTGGGGGTGACCGCCGCGGTGTCCTGCGGGGCCAGCACGACGCCCTTGACCCCCTGGCCGACGAGCGCCTGCACGTTGGCGGTCAGCTTGGCGATGTCGTTCTCGGAGTTGGACGTCTTGAGGTCCAGCCCCAGCTCCTTGCCGTACTGCGGGACGTACTTGATGTAGGAGTTCCAGAAGTCGGTGTCGGAGCGGGGGTAGTCGACTCCGATGACCTTCCCGCCCCCACCGCCACCACTACTGGTCTTGTCGTTGTTGCAGGCGGACACCAGCAACGCGGCGGTGGCGAGCGCGGCGCCGGCCGCGAGGGTCTTACGCTTCATCGCGTTCCTCTCAAGGTGTTTCTGGTCGAATTCGCAGGCCGTCCATGCCCCCGTCGACCGCCAGCGCGGTTCCTGTCGTAGCCGAGGCGAGCGGACTGGCCAGGTAGGCGATCGCGGCGGCGACCTCCGATGCGCTGACCAGTCGTCCGCTCGGCTGGCGGGCCTCAAGTGCGGCCCGCTCCGCCTCCGGGTCGGCCGCCGCGTCCAGCAGCCGGCCGATCCAGGGGGTGTCAGCCGTGCCGGGATTCACGCACGTGACGCGAATCCCCTCACGTATGTGGTCCGCGGCCATCGCGAGGGTGAGCGACAGCACGGCGCCTTTGGTCGCCGAGTAGAGCGCTCGGCTCGGCAGACCGACGGTGGCCGCGATCGAACAGGTGTTGACGATCGCGGCGTGCTCGGATCGGCGCAGGTGCGGGAGGGCCGCGCGGGCCATCCGCATCATGCCGAACACGTTCACTTCGAAGACGTTGCTCCACTCGGCGTCGTCGTTGTCCTCGACGGTGCCCTGCGCGCCGATGCCGGCGTTGTTGACGAGGACGTCCAGACCGCCGAGGTGCTCGACGGCCTGCGCGACGGCCGGCCGTACCTGCCCGTCGTCGCGGATGTCGGCACGGACGCCGTACAGCGGCTCGGGCGGGCCCTCGAGGTCGAGGCAGGCGACGGTGGCGCCGCGTTCGGTGAGCAGGCGGGCGGTGGCCAGCCCGATGCCGGACGCGCCGCCGGTGACGAGTGCTCGGATACCGGTGAACTCCACGTCATGACCTCCAGGCAGGGCCGTCGGGATAGGAATATTCGGCGAGGCTCTCGGCCTTGATCTCCGCCGACATGCCCGGGGCGGACGGCGCGAGGTAGTGGCCCTCGCGTACCCGTACCGGGTCGGTGAAGTGCTCGTGCAGATGGTCGACGTACTCGATGACGCGGTCCTCGGTGGAGCCGCTGACCGCGAGGTAGTCGAACATCGACAGGTGCTGCACGACCTCGCACAGCCCGACACCACCCGCGTGCGGGCAGACCGGAACGCCGTACTTGGCGGCGAGCAGCAGGATCGCGACGTTCTCGGTGACGCCGGCGACGCGGCAGGCGTCCAGCTGCAGGATGTCGATGGCCTCGGCCTGCAGCATCTGCTTGAAGACGACGCGGTTGGCCACGTGCTCGCCGGTCGCCACCCGCACCGGGCGTACGCCCGCGCGGATGGCGGCGTGCCCGAGGATGTCGTCGGGGCTGGTCGGCTCCTCGATCCACCACGGGTCGTACGGCGTGAGCGCCCGGACCCAGTCGATCGCCTGCGCGACGTCCCAGCGCTGGTTGGCGTCGACCGCGATCCGGATGTCCGGTCCCACGGCCTCGCGGGCCAGCCGCATGCGGCGTATGTCGTCGTCGAGGTCGCCGCCGACCTTGAGCTTGATCTGGGTGAAGCCGTCCTCGACCGCCTCGCGGGACAGCCGCGTGAGCTTGTCGTCGGTGTAGCCGAGCCAGCCGGGCGTGGTGGCGTAGGCGGGATACCCGGTGCTCAGCAGCGTCGCCTCCCGCTCGGCCCGGCCGCTCCTGGCGGCCTTGAGCAGGTCGACGGCCTCGGCCGGGCGCAGCGCGTCGGTCAGGTAGCGCCAGTCGGCGAGGTCGACGATCTCCTCGGGCGTCATGTCGGACAGCAACCGCCAGACCGGGACACCCGCCACGCGGCCGGCCAGGTCGAACGCCGCGTTGATGAGCGCGGCCGCGGCCATGTGCACGACGCCCTTCTCGGGCCCGAGCCACCGCAGCTGCGAGTCGTGGCCCAGGCGACGGCCGAACTCGCCCAGGTCGGCGAGGTCGAGGTCGTGACCGACCACCAGCGGTGCGTACGCCTCGATCGCGGCGGTGCACAGCTCGTTACCGCGCCCGATGGTGAAGCAGAACCCGTGCCCCTCCGCGCCGGTGTCGGTGCGGATCACCACGTACGCGGCGGAGTAGTCGGGGTCGGGGTTCATCGCGTCCGAGCCGTCGAGCCGCCGTGACGTCGGGAACCTGACGTCGTGCACGTCGAGCGCGATGACCTTCATACGAGCCTCTGGTGCTGCCGGCCGAGACCGTCGATCTCGATCTCGACGACGTCGCCCCTGCGAAGGTAGGGCGTGCCGGGGCGGCCCATGGCGACTCCGGCGGGGGTGCCGGTGTTGATGATGTCGCCGGGTTCCAGGACCATGAACTGGCTGAGGTACCAGATCAGATGGTCAACGCCGAAGATCATGTCCTTGGTGCTGCCGTCCTGGCGGAGCTCGCCGTTGACCCACAGGCGCAGGCCGAGGTCCTGGGGGTCGGCGATCTCGTCGGCGGTGACGAGGTGAGGTCCGAGGGGGTTGAAGGTCTCACACGACTTGCCCTTGTCCCAGGTGCCGCCGCGCTCGAGCTGGTACTCCCGCTCGGAGACGTCGTTGCTGATCGCGTAGCCGGCGATGAGGTCGCGAGCCTCGCCCGGAGAGTCCAGGTAGCGGGCGCGCCCCTTGAGAACGACGGCGAGTTCGACCTCGTAGTCGGTCTTCTGGCTGCCGCGCGGGATGAGCACGTCGTCGGTGGGGCCCACGACCGTGTTGACGGCCTTCATGAAGATGATCGGCTCGGCCGGGAGCTCGTCCTTGGTCTCCGCGGCGTGGTCGCGGTAGTTCAGGCCGATGCAGACGACCTTGCCGGGCCGCGCGACGGGTGCGCCGACCCGCTTGGTGTTCTGGATCGGTGACAGCTCGCCGCCCTCGTACGCCGTCCTGAGGTCCTCCAGGCCCGTCGCGAGGAAGCCGGGATCGATGTCGCGGGTCACTCCGGACAGGTCGAGGAGCGTTCCGTCCTCGGCCAGGACGGCAGGCCGCTCGGCACCTTCCGGTCCGACACGCAGCAACTTCACGGAGCCGTACCCCCTCTGGGTCTCAGGCTGGTCCGACCTCTCGGTCATTCATCGGACCACTCACGGGGACAATGAGACCATTACTGGGCGATGTCCTGGCAATACCCTGTTACGGACTTGTTACGAACTTCCGATTGGTACGACCAATCGGGTTCATACACAATGACCTGGCAGCCACTGGGAGACGGGGAGGAAGACCGCGTGCCGGACGAGACCGCCGCCAGAGTGACCGTTACCCAGCGAGCCGTCGAGGAGATCAAGGCCAAGATCGCCACCGGGGAGCTGGAGCCGGGACAGCGGCTGCCGACCGAACGCGACCTCGCCACCGAGCTGGGCCTGTCGCGCAGCTCGATGCGCGAGGCGATCCGCGCGCTGACGGTCATGGGCGTGCTGGAGGCCCGGCACGGCGCCGGCATCTACGTGACCCAGCTGGAGCCCGGCGACCTGCTGGAGACGTTCGGCGTGGTGGCCGAGATCTCGCGGGGCGAGACCCTGATGCACCTCGTACAGGTCCGCAAGATCCTCGAACCGGCCGCCGCGGCCGCCGCGGCGGCGCGCATCGACGAGGAGGGCCTGACCCACCTGCGCGCCGAGATGACCGCCATGGAACGCGGGACGACCGCCGAGGAGATCGTCGGCCATGACCTGGAGTTCCACCGGATCATCACCGAGGCCGCCGGCAACCCCGTCCTCGGAGCGATCCTGGGCGGGCTGAACAGCCGTACGTTCCGCGCACGCGTCTGGCGCGGCTACCGCGAGGAGGGCGTCTTCCCCCGCACGTTCTCCGAGCACGACCAGATCTACCGCGCGCTGGTCGAGCGCGACCCGGACGGCGCCCGCGTCGCCGCCGCGGTCCACATCGGCGCGGTCGAGGACTGGGCACGCCGCCAGGCGGCCGACGACGACTGGGCCCGGCCGGGCGACTGAGCCGGCCCCCGGATCTGAGAGGACCGAACATGCGCGTCGCCCTGCACACCCGCCTGGCTCCCGGGCGCGAGGAAGCCTACGAACAGGCGCACCGTGAGGTGCCGGCCGAGCTGGTCGCGGCCATCAGGGCCGCCGGCGCACACGAGTGGACCATCTGGCGCAGCGGGCTGGAGCTGTTCCACGTGATCGACTGCGACGACTACGCGGCCCTCCTGGCCGCTCTGGCGGACCTGCCGGTCAACGTGGCCTGGCAGGCACGGATGGCCGGCTACCTCGACGTCGTGCACGACTACTCTGACGCGGACACGGGCCTGCCGGTGGCCTGGCACCTGCCCGTCCGGTCCTGACCGGTCTGCCGAGGAGATCCGTTGAACAGGGTTCGCACGCTTCAGATACCTGGTGGCCGGCTTCACTACGAGGTACGCGGCTCGGGGCCCACGCTCCTCATGATCCCCGGCAGCAACGGCGACGCCGGCCTGTACGACGGCGTCGCGGACCTGCTCGCCGACGCCTACACGGTCATCACCTATGACCGGCGCGGTTTCTCCCGCAGCTCTCTCGACGGGCCCGTCACGGGTGACTGGAGCGACGTCCACACCGGCGACGCCCATCGCCTGATCGAGACCGTCGCCGCCGGGCCGGCGCACGTCTTCGGCAGCAGCGCGGGTGCCGTCATCGGGCTCGACCTCGTGAGCCGCCATCCCGGCCTGGTGACCACGCTGGTCGCCCACGAGCCGCCGCTGGCGGAGGTGCTGCCGGACGCCGCGGAGTGGCGCGCGTTCTTCGCGAAGGTCCATGCCACCTACCTGCAAGAGGGTGTCGGACCGGCCATGCGCCTGTTCATGACCGGCATCGGGCTGGACGAGGTCGAGAGACCGGCCGTCATCGACCCCGGACTGACCGGCCGGCTGTCGGGCAACCTCGACTTCTTCCTCTCCCACGAGGTACGCCAGGCACCCGGGTACCGCCCCGACCTCGACGCCCTGGACGCCGAGCGGGCCCGGATCGTGATGGCCGGCGGCCACGAGTCGCGCCAGCACTTCCCGTACCGCCCGGCCGCCACGCTGGCGACCCGCTGGGACACGCACGTGGCCGACTTCCCCGGCGACCACACGGGCTACTGGTCCCGGCCCGCCGAGTTCGCGGCGACCCTGACCGCCGCGCTGGCCATCCCCTAGCTGGGTCCTGTCTCAAAGTCATGCTGTTGCCGTGGCGCCGTCTGGGCGGCGCCACCCGGGGTTATCCACAGAACCCCGCTCTACTTCCGCCCGCCGCTGTTCCCGCTGGACAATGAGAGTGGGATGGCACCCCCGGGCGGGTGGGCTCCACGCGGGTGGGCTCCACGCGGGTGGGCTCCACGCGGGTGGGCTCCACGCGGACGGACCCCACGCGGACGGACCCCACGCGGACGGACCCCACGCGGACGGACCCCACGCGGGCGGACTCCGGCCGAGGACTTCGAGACAGGCCGTAGGACCGACCCCAGCCCGCGGGGGGCGTGGGGGGCGGAGCCCCCCACATTGGGGGTTCCGGGGGTCACCCCCCGGGCGGACACAGTGGAGCCAGCCCTACCCCATCTCGGGGGACGACCCCAGCGATTTCTCGGGGTGGAGCCCGTAGCTTCCCCTGATATGAGGCCGAACGTCTTCTCCCCGTCGCCTGGCGCGCGCATTCTCAAGGTGTGAGCCCGATGACTTCGCTGATCACAGCCGTGTGGGCCGTCGCTGCGGTCTGGACCGTGGCCGCCGCCCAAACCTACTCACTCGCCCTTCGCCGTAGCCGGGTGGCGGTGCGCCGGGGCGCGCTGCGGGCCCGTACGGCACTGCTCTGCGGGGTCGCCGCCGGTACGGTCGTGGCCGTCGCCGCCGGCTTCGTGTCCGTGCCACGTGCGCTCGCGATGGCGCCGTTGCTCGTCCTGCCCGCCGTCATGGCCTTGTGGCGGGCCCTCCCGCCGCTCAGTGAGCTCGTCCGTACCCTGCTGACCGACCCGTGGGGGCCGAGCGACCCGAGGACGCGGCGGGCCGCCGCCGACCCGGCTCTCACCGTCCCGCCGCTGGCGGCGCTCGCCTGCGTGCCTGCCGCCGCGCTGGTCCTGACCGGCGGGTGGATCTCCGGGGTCGTCGCGTACGCGCTGGCCGCCGCGATCACCACGGCGGTGGCCTGGCGTGCGCCGCACCGCCGCGAGACCGCGGCACGCGCGGGCGTGCTGCGCCGGGTGGTCGTCACCGCCACCACGCCCACGGCAGCCGGGCGCGAGGCCGCCTAGGACGTCAGAGCTCTATCGACTCTCCGGGCTTCAGGCGGCGGAAGTCGGCGTCCTGTGCCTCGGCCTCGCCGGTGAGCTGGCTCTCCAGCAGGCCGAGGCCGAACTCGTTCAGCAGGCCGTCGTGGACCGCGTACGCGCGCCGCGGGGCGACCGCCCGAAGGTACTCGATCATCTCGGGGGCCTTCATCCACGGCGCCTGGCCTGGGACGAGCAGGGTCGGCGCCTCCACCACGGTGAACGCGTCGCCGGGGTGGAAGATCTCCCCGTCGATGAAGAAGCCGACGTTCTCCACGGCCGGCACGTCCGGGTGGACGATCTCGTGCTTCTGGCCGACGACGGCGACCTCGAAGCCGGCGATGTCCAGCGCGTCGCCTTCGCCGACCGTACGTACGCGGTCGCCGACGTCACCGAGGATCCGGGCGACGGCACGGCAGGTGTGGACCGTGAGGCGCGGGTCCTCGGCCAGGGCCTTGCGCAGACGTGCGGCCTCGAGGTGGTCGAAGTGCTCGTGCGTGATTAGCACCGCGTCCGCGCCCGCGATCGCGTCGTCCTCCGGCGTGAGCCCACCGGGGTCGATGACGAGAGTGCGATCGTCCTTCCGCACCCGCACACAGGCGTGGCCCAGCTTGGTCAGCTGCATTCCTCTCACCTCTCTTCGACTCCCACGATCGTTTCACGCCGCCCGCCCGGCCCCGAGCGCCCCTTCTGACCTGCGTGAGCCGATCAGCAGACGTCGCGGCGGAGCAGATCCTCGACGGTCTCGCGGCGGACCAGCGGCCAGGCACGCCCGCCGAGTACCGCGATCACCGGTGGCCGTGCGACCAGGTTGTAGTTCGAGGCCATGGAGTGGTGGTAGGCGCCGGTGCAGGGCACCACGAGCAGATCGCCCGGGCGGATGTCGCCGGGCATCGGCACGTCCGAGGCGATCACGTCGCCGGCCTCGCAGTGCCGGCCGACGACCGTCACCGGTACGTCCCTCGCGCCGGTGGGGTGCCCCACCCGCGCGACCGTGTACCGGCTGCCGTACAGGGCGGGCCGTGGGTTGTCGCTCATGCCGCCGTCCACGACGACGAACGTGCGCACTCCGTGCTTGACGGCGAGAACCCGGTAGAGCGTCACTCCGGCGGCGGCGACGATCGCCCGTCCCGGCTCGACGGTCAGGTCCGGTTCGGGGATCCCGCGGATCGCGCACTCTTCGGCGACGGCGCGCGGTACCCGCTCGGCGAACGTCTGCACGTCCAGCCCGCGATCGCCCGGCCGGTACGCCACCGCGTGGCCGCCGCCGAGGTTCAGCTCCGGCAGACCGCCCAGCTCGGCCATGAACGCGACCAGCCGGCGTGCCGCCGTCTCGTAGCCGTCGGGCACGCCGATCTGGGACCCGATGTGACAGTGCAGCCCGGCGAGGGTCAGCGACGGCTGGCCCAGCACGCGGCGTACGGCGTCCGCGGCGGCGCCCGAGGCCAGCGACAGGCCGAACTTCTGGTCCTCGACGCCGGTCGCCATCGCCTGGTGCACGTGCGGGTCCACCGCGGGGGTGACCCGCACCAGCACCTTCTGTGGATGGTGGCGGTCGCCGGTGAGGGCGGCGAGCCGTGCCACCTCGCCTGCGGAGTCGACCACGATGCGGGCCACGCCGTAGTCGAGCGCCGCGGCCAGGTACGCGGGGGTCTTGCCGTTGCCGTGCAGCAGGATCCGCTCGGGCGGGAAGCCGACCGCCCGCGCAAGGGCGAGCTCGCCCTCGGAGCAGACGTCGAGCCACAGTCCCTCCTCCTCCACCCACCGGACCATGGCGCGGCAAAGGAACGCCTTGCCGGCGTAGGCGACACGGTGCGGGTGCAGCGCCTTGCGGTACTCGCGGCAGCGGTGCCGGACGTGCTCCTCGTCGATCACGTAGGCGGGAGTGCCGAAGCGTTCGGCGATCTCGGTGAAGGACACGCCGCCCACGGACAGGGGCGGCTCGGCGGTCAGGGGCCAGATGTTCATTGCTCGTCCAGGTTCACGCGATGCAGGACCAGGGTGGTGGAGGTGTGGCCGCCCGCGCTCCGTAGCTCGCCCACCGCGATGTCGAGGTCGGCGAGGGTCCGGCAGGACAGGCGCACTTCGTAGTCGCAGTCGCCGGCGAGCCGCCACGCGTCCACGACGGTGGCCTCGGCGCGCAGGTGCTTCTCGAACTGCTCGTGTTCGGCGCCGCCGACCAGCCGGACGCGGACCAGAGCCTCTAGGGCGGCCTCGCGGCCGGTCTCGGGACGGACGGCGCGACCGGTCTCGGGACGGACGGCGGATGGTGCGATCGCATTCACAAGAACGACGTTATGGACGGGCAGCGCCGATCACCTGGTCACGTACGAACCCTTCACACCGCCGGGACGATCGCTAACGCATCCCTAACGGGGGAAGATCATCCCGTCGGGTCCGGGCGTTCGTACCCTGTCAGCTCGATGCTCCGCGTGATCGCGTCGACGGTGGCCCGGTAACGCTCGGGCAGCTCGACGGTCTGCAGCAGGATCCCGGACTCGGGCTGCCACCACAGGCGTGGCGTGGAGCTGAAGCCGTCCCGGCACTGGAGCCGGTACTCGCGGTAGATCGCCGTTTGGCCGCCCACGGGACGCGTGCCGCGGAACGTGACGCCGTCCGCCGTGATGGCCTTCGTCAGGTCGCCCGAGGCGTCGGGAATGCAGCTGGTCAGGTCGCCGGGGTCACCGGAGTTGGCCCAGCCTTTCGGCCCGTCGTAGTCCGGCTGCTCGCCCTTGGCCCACGCCTGGATCGCGAGGCCGCCGTGCGCGCAGATGGAGCGGTCGAACTCCTTGGGCGTCAGGCAGTCGTCGCCCGCGAACTCGCCGGACCCCCGGTTCGACGTCCAGCCGGTCGGCACGATGTAGGACAGCCCGGAGTCGTTGTGGACTCGGCTGCCGCGCAGCTCATTCGTCGAAGCGGCCGAGGAGGACGCCGGCGTCTTGTCGCGTGGCGAGGCCCGCCCGCTCCCGGCCTGCGAGTCGGAGGGGAGGAGCACCACGAGCCCGGCGATGACGGCGGCCGTCACCGCGGCGGCGGCGACCCCGCCGCCCAGCAGGTACGTCCGTCGCGACGGCCGGCGCCGCGCGGACTCCCAGGCGGGGTCGTCGGGTCCGGGCGGCATGACCCAGGTGCGGTCGAGGAACGCGGTCGCGGCCATCAGCGGATCCTCGTGGCCGAGCGGTGTGGCGACGGCGGAGAGCAACTCGGGCGATGACGGGCGGGCCTGTGGGTCCTTCGCCAGGGCCCGTTCGACCAGTTCGCGGTAGCGGTCCGGGAGACCGGACGTGTCGACGGTGGTGTTCAGGACACGCGCGGCGAGGACCTCGGGCCGCCCCGTGCCGTAGGGCCGGCGGCCGGTCGCGGCGAGGTAGAGGATCAGTCCCCAGGCGTACACGTCGGCCGGCGGACCGACCGCATCGCCGCGGTAGTGCTCGGGACTGATCCAGCCCGACGAGCCGAGGATCACGCCGGTCCGGGTCATCGTGGTCTCGTCGAGGGCACGCGCGATCCCGAAGTCCACGACCTTGGGCCCGTCCGGGGCGAGGATCAGGTTCGACGGCTTCAGGTCCCGGTGCACGACCTCCCGCGAGTGCAGGGCGACGAGGGCCTCGGCCAGGCCGACGGCCAGCCCGTGCAGCTCGTCGCCGGACATCGGCCCGTGCCGGTCGATCCGCCGGTCGAGTGTCGGCCCCGGGAGGAACTCGGTGGCGAACCACGGCAGCGCGCCGCCCGGGTCGGCGTCCACCACCCGGGCAACGCATCGGCCTCGCACCCGGTCCAGCAGCGACACCTCACGAGAGAACCGCTCGCGGAAGTCCGGGTCGTGCGCGAGTTCGGGCCGGACGACCTTGATCGCGACGCGGCGGCCATCGGCGCCCGATCCGGCGTAGACCACGCCCATCCCGCCGGCACCAAGCCGGCCCGCGAGGCGAAAGCGCCCCACGCGATCCGGATCGTGCGGCTTGAGCGGCTCCAACGCCGGCGTGTCGTTCTCCGGCATCCCGGCACCCTCCCCCTAGGTCCCAACCGTGACTAGGAGGAGTAAAGCGGATTTTGCCCCGATAGGCGGCAACTAGCGAGAGAGGGGAGGCTCGCGGGGCCGGTGCGTACGGGTCCGGACACACCGATCGCCCCGGACGTGGTGTCCCGGGGCGATCGGTGTTCTCGGTCAGACGGCCTTGTCAGCGAGGCGGAAAGTGACATCCCCCTGCTCGTCGACGCTGGCGTCGAGCGTCATCTCGTCCAGAATCGAGGCCGCATCCGGTTCCAGGTAAACGCGTGCGCCCTGCTCCTCCACGACCTCGTCTCCGGCCTGAGGGCCTTCGGCGACCGCGAGGGCGAGAGTGCCCGTTTCCTCGGGCTGGGACTGCGTGGCGATCCTCAGCCCGGTCTGTGGTGAAAGCTCGGGTTGGCTTGTGACGGTACGAATCACCTGGACCGCCGAGTCGGTCAGCGTGAGCACTGTCAACAGCTCCTTCTGTCGGTTTCCGTGATGGGCACGGCCTGGGCCGCGCTTGGGCCTGCCATGCCCCACATCACGACCGGCAAACGTCCGCATTCACGAAGTGACGACTTCACGGGGCGAGAGCGCGGACCGCCTCGGGCAGCTTGACGCCGTCGGCCGGCACCACCGCGAGGACCGGTGTGTCCAGGCCGTTCTCCACATATTCACGTATCCGCTCGCGGCACGCCTCCGGGGGGCCGTGCACGACCAGCTCGTCCACGACCTCGTCCGGAACCGCCTCCAGAGCGGCTTTTCGGTCACCAGCGGCCCAGGCCTCGTTCATCGCGGCGAGCCTCTCGCCCCGGCCGAGCCACTCGTGGAAGGCCGCGTAGACGGGCACGGTGAGGTACGCGGCGATCATCCAGCGGCCCAGCGCCCGCGCCGCTTCGGCGTCCGGGGTCGGGCAGACGAAGATCCGCGCGATGAGCTCCTTCTCGGCGCCGAGCTCGGCGCGTACCTGGCGCACGTCGTCCGGGGCCAGCCAGTTGGTGATCGCCCCGTCGGCCTCGCGCGCGGCGAGGTGCAGCATGCCGGGGCGCAGCGCGGCGAGCACGATCGGCGGCGGGGTCTCCGGCGGGTTGTCCAGCTTGAAGCCCTTCACGCCCAGGGCCTCGTCGGTGACCTTCTCCCCGGCGAGCGCGCGCCGGAGGAACCGCAGCGTGTCACGGACTTTCTGGTACGGCTCGGTGAACGGGATGGCGTTCCAGCGCTCCACGATCGCCGGCGAGGACGTGCCGATGCCGAGCACGAACCGGCCCGGCGCGAGTCCGGCGAGCGTCGCGGCCTGCTGCGCCAGCAGCGCGGGCCCGCGGGTGTAGACCGGCACGATGGCCGGCCCCAGCCGCAGTCCGGGCGCCCACTGCGACGCGAGCGCGAGCGGGGTGAAGGCGTCGGTGCCGTTGGTCTCCGCCGACCACGCGTCGGTGTACCCCAGGTCCTCCAGCTCCGACACGATCTTCTGGTGCCGGGCGAGCGGCACTCCGGTCAGTGGAATCGTCAGTCCCCATCGAGACATGCAGGCCTCCTCAGCCAATACCCGGACGGACGATGGCGCCACCGTCGATGACCATGGTCTGGCCGGTCATCCAGCTCGACGCGTCGCCGGCCAGGAACAGGATGGTCTTCGCGATGTCCTCGGGCTCGCCGATCCGGCCGAGCGGCATGAACTTGTTGAGCTGCGCCTCGTTCTCCTCCCACAGTGCCCTGGCCAGATGCGTCCTCACGATGCCGGGGGCGACGCCGTTGACGCGTACGGTGGGAGCCAGTTCCATCGCGAACTGCCGGGTCAGGTGGATGACGGCGGCTTTTGACGCGTTGTAGTACCCGATGCCGGGCTCGGTGACCATGCCGCCGACCGAGGCGATGTTGACGATCGACCCGCCGTGTTCGGCCATCGACGCCTTCCACACGAGCTGGGTCCACAGCACGATCGCGAACTGGTTGACCTGGACGATCTTGGACGCACGCGCGGCGTCGAGGTCGACCATGGGGCCGAAGTAGGGGTTCGTGCCGGCGTTGTTGACCAGGATGTCCACGCGGCCGAACTCGCCGACGGCCGCCTCGACGCAGGCGCGCGCG
Source organism: Actinoallomurus bryophytorum (assembly GCF_006716425.1). Classification (NCBI taxonomy): domain Bacteria; kingdom Bacillati; phylum Actinomycetota; class Actinomycetes; order Streptosporangiales; family Thermomonosporaceae; genus Actinoallomurus; species Actinoallomurus bryophytorum. The sequence continues at coordinate 4,348,472 of NZ_VFOZ01000001.1, read as the reverse complement.
GCCTCCTCGTCGCCCACGTGAGCCGCCTTGGGCAGCACACCGACGCCCGGATGTGCCTGGCGGATCTCGGCCGCCACCTCGTCCAGCGCCCCCTGCTTGCGCGACGAGAGGACGACGTTGCAGCCCTCCGCCGCCAGCGCCACCGCGGTCGCCTTGCCGATGCCACGTGACGCGCCGGTGATGAGCGCGGTTCTGCCCGCCAGGCCGGTCTCGAGTCCCATGCTGTCGCCCTTCATTACGTGATGCCGAACCACGCTGATACCCGAATCGGGTTCACCCTAGTGACAGATGTTACGTTCCTGCCATGCGGGTGACTGGTAAGAACATCGTGATCACTGGAGCGGCCAGCGGGATCGGGGCCGCGCTGGCCCGGCGCTTCGCCGCCGACGGAGCCGCCGGAATCTGCCTCGCCGACCTCGACGAAGACGCCGCGACACGGGTCGCCGCCGGGCTGGAGTGCCGTACGGTCGTGCGCCGCACCGACGTGGGCGACGAGGCCCAGGTGCGGGCGATGGTCGAGGCCGCCTCGGAACTCGGCCCGATCGACCTCATGTGCTCCAACGCCGGCATCGGCACCGGCGCCGGCCTGGAGGCCACGGCCGAGCAGTGGGCCGCCATCTGGGCGGTGAACGTCCAGGCCCACGTGTACGCGGCGCGTGCCGTGATCCCCGGAATGCTCGAACGCGGCACCGGGTATCTCCTGAACACCTGCTCGGCGGCCGGGCTGCTGACCCAGCCGGGCGACGCACCGTACGCCGTGACCAAGCACGCCGCGGTGGCGTTCGCCGAGTGGCTGGCGCTGACCTACGGCGACCGGGGCATCAAGGTGAGCGCGCTGTGCCCCCAGGGGGTGCGCACGCCGCTGCTCACCGGTGGCATCGAGGAGGGCCTGGCCGGCCGGGCCGTCGCCGCGGCGGGCACGATCCTGGAGCCCGAAGAGGTGGCCGAGGTGGTCGTCGCCGGGCTGGAGGCGGAGAAGTTCCTGATCCTGCCCCATCCCGAGGTGGCCGAGTACGTACGCCGCAAGGCCAGTGATCCAGATCGATGGCTCTCAGGGCTACGCAGACTGGTGGCCGGGGTCCAGAATTAGAACTTCATTCTGGTTCTAAGGGAGGCCTTCATGCCCACCGTCGAGACCGTACGCGGAGCCGTCGACGTCTCCGATCTCGGACAGACCCTCATGCACGAGCATCTGTTCGCGGTCGGCGTCGAATACCTGGCGAACTACGGCGCCGGCTGGTGGGACGAGGAGAAGCAGGTAGCGGACGCGGTCGCCCGGCTTCGCTCGGTCGCGGCCAAGGGCGTGCGCACTCTCGTCGACCCGACGGTGTGGGGGCTCGGCCGCTACATCCCCCGCGTTCAGCGGGTGTGCGAGCAGGTCCCGGAGCTCAACGTCATCGTGGCCTCCGGCTACTACCACTACACCGCGGTCCCGCTGCAGTTCCTCAACCGCGGGCCCGGTCTGCTGCTGGACGAGAGCCCGGACCCGCTCGGCGGGCTCTTCGTCCGCGACATCACCGAGGGCATCGCGGACACCGGCGTGAAGGCGGCGTTCCTCAAGTGCGCCGTGGAGCACGCCGACCCCACACCGGACGTCGAGCGTGTCCTCCGCGCCGTCGCGTACGCCCACCGGGAGACCGGCGCTCCGATCACCGTCCACACCAACGCACACCAGCAGACCGGCCGCTGGGTGGTCGACGTGCTCCGGTCGGAGCAGGCCGACCTGTCCAAGGTCGTGGTCGGGCACAGCGGCGACTCGGGTGACCTCGACTACCTGGTGGAGCTGGCCGACGCGGGCGCGCTGCTCGGCATGGACCGCTTCGGCATCGACGCCTACCGTTCGACCGCGGACCGGGTCGCCACGATCGTCTCGCTGTGCGAGCGCGGCTACGCCGAGCGCATGGTGCTGAGCCACGACGCGATGTGCTGGATCGACTGGTTCGGCGACGACTTCACGGCCGTACGCGACGCGGCCCTGCCCAACTGGCACTACGAGCACATCCACGACGACGTGCTCCCCGCCCTCCGCGAGGCAGGCGTGAGCGACAAGGACATCGACACCATGCTGGTCGACAACCCCCGCCGCTACTTCACCCGCTAGCGTCGCCCTCCGAGAACGGGGCTCAGGAGAACGCTGGAAGGTCTCCTCCCCCGCCGCATGCTTCTCGTGACCGCCCCACCCGGGGCGCGGCACGAGGAGTGGTGAGCATGAGGACGCATCCGATCGGTGGTCAGGGCCTGGTGACCTCCGTCGAGGGCCTGGGCACGATGGGCATGACCGCGATGTACGGCACGCCGGACGACGCGGAGGCCATCGCCACCGTGCGTCGGGCCGTCGAGCTGGGGGTGTCGATGTTCGACACCGCCGACTTCTACGGCCCGTGGACCGGTGAGGAACTGCTGGGGCGTGCGCTGTCGGGCCGCCGTGACCAGGTCGTGGTGGCCAGCAAGGGCGGCGGGGTGACCCTCGACGAGGAGGGGAGGATCGTCGGCGGCCCGAACGGCCGTCCGGACTACCTCCGCGGGGCGGTCGAGGCATCGCTCCGCCGCCTGGGCACGGACCGCATCGACCTGTACTACGTGCACCGGGTGGACCCGGACGTGCCGGTCGAGGAGACCTTCGGGGCTCTGGGAGAGCTGGTCGCCGAGGGGAAGTTGGGCTACCTGGGGATCAGCGAGGCGTCGCCGGAGAGCATCCGCGCGGCGCACGGCGCCGCGCCGCTGTCGGCGGTCGAGACGGAGTACTCCCTGTTCACCCGGACCGTGGAGTCCAACGGTGTGCTGGCGACCGTACGGGAGCTGGGCATCGGGTTCGTGGCGTACTCGCCGCTGGGCCGTGGGTTCCTCACCGGTGAGCTGCGGTCGGTCGAGGGGCTGCCGGACGGCGACTTCCGCCGCTCGGCCCCGCGCTTCGCCGGGGAGAACCTGGAGCACAACCTCGGCCTGGTCGACAGGATCCGGGCGATCGCCGACAAGCTGGGCGTCACCTCCGGCCAGCTCGCGCTGGCCTGGGTGCTGGCGCAGGGCACGACCGCGATCCCCGGCACCAAGCGGCGGGTCTACCTGGAGGAGAACGTCGCCGCGGCCGGCCTGGTGCTGGACGCCGGGACGCTCACGGCGCTCGACGAAGCCGTGCCCACCGGCGCCGTCGCGGGCGAGCGTTATTCTCCGATGGGGATGAGCACCATCCAGGAATGAGCGCACCGTGAAGCACAGCGAAGTGGGGAGCTTCCTGCGCGCCAGGCGCGAGGCGCTGCGGCCGGCGGACGTCGGGCTCGTGCCCGGCGGCCGCAGGCGCACACCCGGCCTGCGCCGTGCCGAGGTCGCGCTGCTCGCCGACGTGTCCGTGGACTACTACGAGCGGCTGGAACAGTCACGCAACGCCCACCCCTCCCAGCAGCTTCTGGCGAGTCTGGCGCGGGCGCTGCGGCTGTCGGTGGACGAGCGCGATCATCTCTACCGCCTGGCCGGCTATCCGCCGCCCCGGCCGGGCGCGACCGCCGGCTACGTCGACCCGGCGATGATGTTCCTGCTGGACTCGCTGACCACGGTGCCCGCGCACGTCACCGACGACCTGACCACGGTCCTCGCACAGAACCGGCTCAATCGCGCGCTCCTCGGCTCCTGGGCCGTCGGCGACGACCGCGCGGGCAACGCGACCTGGCGCTGGTTCACCGATCCGGCCTCACGTGACCGCAACGTCCCCGAGGAACACGAGAGGATCGGGCGTTCCTACGCGGCGGACCTGCGCGCCACCGCGGCGCAGCGAGGCCGCGACGCCGCCTGCGACCGGCTCATCGCCGACCTCACCGAGGCCAGCGAGGAGTTCCGCGGCTACTGGGAGGCCATGGAGGTCGCCCCCCTGCGGTCCACCCGTAAGACGCTGGTCCACCCCCATGCCGGCCGGCTGGACGTCCAGTGCGACGTCGTGCTCAGCTCCACCACCGGCCAGCGCCTGGTGATCTTCCGGCCGCAGCCGGGTTCGGCCACGGCGGACGGCTTCGCGTTCCTGGACGTGCTCGGCCAGCAGACCTTCGAAGGCTGACTCATGGCGCCGAGCGCCGGATGACGAAACGGCGGAAGTCCTCCACCGCGGGCGTACGGGTGCGATCGGCCACCCAGGCGAGGCCGATCGTGCGCCGCGCGCCCGCGATGACCACCTCCTCTGCCCCGGCGACGGGATCGCCGGGAGGCACGACCGCGACGCCGAGACCCGCGGCGACCAGGCCGCGCAGCGTGGTGGCCTCCTCGCCCTCGAAGGCGATCTCCGGCCGTACGCCGGCGGCGTGGAACAGCTCCTCGGTGATGGACCGCAGGCCGTAGCCGTGGCGCATCACGATGAAGGGCTCGGCGGCGACCTCCGCGAGGTCCACCTCGGCGCGGCCGGCGATCCGGTGGTCGGCGGGCACGGCGAGGCGTAGCCGTTCGGTGCTGAGCGGATGCCAGGCCAGGCCCTCCGGGCGCGGGGAGGTGATCGCCATGTCCGCGTGCCCGCCGGAGACGGCCTCCTCGATGCGCTCGGAGCTGCCCTGGGTCAGCCGGAAGGTCACCCGCGGGTGCTCGGTCCGGTAGCTGCGGAGCAGCTCCGGGACGAGCACCGTGCCCTGGGTGTGCAGGAAGGCGAGACCGACCTCGCCGTGGTCGGGGTCGGCGGCCTGGGCGAGCGCCCGGCGTGCCGCGTCCTCGGTGGAGACCAGGCGTTCGGCGTGCTCGCGGAAGATCTCGCCGTAGCGGTTCAGCCGGAGCGTACGGCCCTCGCGGTCGAAGAGCGGCGCGCGGAGCTCGCGTTCGAGGCGGGCGATGGCGCGGGAGAGGCCGGGCTGGGAGATCCGTAGCTCGGCGGCGGCTCGCGTGACGTTGCCGACCGCGGCGACGGTGAGGAACCAGCGAACCGTAGTCAGGTCCATGCTCACCAAGCATAGTTTTCGCGTAAAAGTTTCATTGGACGCATCAACGCCACCGGCGCAGTGTGGAGTGCATGCTCCGGTCGCTCGCTCCCGCCCCCCTGCCCCCGGCCGAGCGGTACCGCAGAGGCTCGCGCGAACTGCGCCGGGTCAACCTGGCACTGTTCGTCGCGGGGCTGACGACGTTCATGTCGCTCTACTGCACCCAGGCCCTGCTGCCGGTGCTCTCCCATGCCTTCGGCGTCTCTCCGACGGCCTCCAGCCTGCTCGTCTCCGCGGCCACCGGGACGCTCGCGCTCGCGGTGATCCCGGTCAGCTCGCTGTCGGAGCGCTTCGGCCGTACGCGGGTCATGCTGGTCTCCTCGGCAGTCGCGGCGCCACTCGGCCTGCTGTTGCCGCTGTGCCCGTCGTTCCCGGCCCTGGTCGCCGTGCGCACGCTCCAGGGGATCGCCCTGGCGGGGGTCCCCGCGGTGGCGATGGCCTACCTGGCCGACGAGGTGCACCCCGAGGCGCTCGGCGGCGCGATGGGGCGCTACATCGCCGGCAACACCGTGGGCGGGCTCGCCGGGCGTCTCCTGCCCGGTTTCGTGACCGACCTGGCGGGCTGGCGCTGGGCGCTGGGCGTGACCGCGCTCGTGACGATGCTGCTGAGCCTGGCGTTCTGGGCGCTGCTGCCACGCTCGCGGTTCTTCACCCCCTCGCGCGCCCACGGCGGCTCGCTGCTGCGGCACCTGGCCGACCCGGGCATGCGGCGGCTCTACCTGGTCGCCATCGCGCTGATGTCGATGTTCGTCACCGTCTACAACTACCTCGGGTACCGGTTGATCGCGGCGCCGTTCGGCGTGCCGCAGTCGGTGGCCACGCTGGTGTTCGTGATGTACCTCGCGGGCACGTTCAGCTCGCCGGCCGCCGGCTCGCTCGCCGACCGGGTCGGACGCCGCCCCGTACTCCTGGGAGCCTGCGCCGTGGCCGCGGCCGGGCTCCTGCTGACCCTGGCTGGCTCACTGGTCGCCGTGGCCGCCGGGCTCATGGTCATGACGACCGGCTTCTTCGCCGCGCACACCGTCGCGAGCGGCTGGGTCGGGCGGCGCGCGGCCACCGGCAGGGCACAGGCCTCCGGGCTCTACCTGTTCTCCTACTACCTCGGCAGCAGTGTCGGCGGATCGGCGGGCGGCCTCGCCTACCAGCACGGACACTGGCCGGCGACCGTCGCATACGGCCTGATCCTGATCTCGGTCGCCCTGTTGGCGGCGGCGGGCATCCGTTCCGTGGTGGCCTCCCGCGTTCGGGAAGCGTGATGTGCGTCACCTGCCCAGGTCAGTAAGGCATTGCTGACCTGCAGCGACGCAGAGTGGCGACTTTCTTACGCATTTTGCCGGGCTCACGTTCTTGTCGTGAGAAAATACGCGTCAGTAGGGTTCACAGACGCGATGGGGAGCCACGTCCCCCAACGCGTCGCACGCACCAAAATCCCACCGCGAGGTACCCCCGCAGATGCGCCCATTCCGGGAACGCAACCCTTTGCCCATCGGTATCGCCGGGCTGGCGACCGTCGGTCTGATGGCGCTGCTCGCCTTCAACCTCCAGCACTTCGAGGGCGGCACCACCTACTCCGCCGCCTTCAGCGAGGCGGCCGGGCTCAAGGCGGGCGAGGAGGTGCGCATCGCGGGCGTGAAGGTCGGCAAGGTCGAGGGCGTGGGCCTCGAGGGCGACCACGTGAAGGTGAAGTTCACCAGCGGCACGCCCTTCGGGACCGGCACGCGCATCCAGATCAAGATCAAGACGCTGCTGGGGTCGCACTTCCTGGCGCTGGAGCCCAAGGGTCCGGGCCGCCAGCCGGCGCACCAGGAGATCCCGGTGTCGCGCACCACCGCGCCGTACGACGTGGTGCCCGCGCTGCAGGACGCCAGCGCCCAGCTCGGCAAGATCGACACCAAGCAGCTGGCCAAGTCGTTCGACACGCTGTCGCAGACCATGCAGGGGTCCTCGGCCAACGTCCGCGGCACCCTGGCCGGACTGCAGAAGATCTCGCGCGCGGTCGCCTCACGCGACGACGAGCTGAACGAGCTGCTCAAGCACTCCAGCAACGTCACGAAGCTGCTGGCCGACCGCAGCGGCGACCTCGCCACCCTCGTCAACGACGGCGGCCTGCTGCTGCAGGAGATCAACGCCCGCCGCCAGGTGATCAGCCAGCTGCTGACCGGCACGGTCTCCCTGTCCCAGCAGATCACCGGGACGATCGAGGAGAATCAGGCGACGCTGAACCCGGCGCTGAAGAACCTCCACAATGTCGTGGACATCCTCAACCGCAACCAGACGAACCTCGACAAGACCTTCAAGCTGATGGCCCCGTTCACGAGCCAGTTCGCCGACGTGACGGGCACCGGCCGATGGTTCGACGTCTACCTGCAGAACATCGTCCCGCTGCCCGCGTCGGTGAACATCCCCGGCGGGTCCGGCAAGCAGACCAAGATCCCGCCGTCGAACCCGCTGGCCCCCTCGACCCCGGCACCCCCGTCCAACGGCAACCCGCTGCCGATCATCAAGTAGCTCGCAGGCCGCCCGGTTGGCCGTCCGGTCCGTGGACACGGCACCATCGGGATATGGACGTACGCGAGCTGACCACCACGGACGACCTGCGTGCGGCCTCGGAGCTGCTCGCCGGGATCTGGCGGCCGACCGACCCGATGCCGTACGAGATGATGCGCGTCCTGCGGTTCCTGGGCGGCTACATCTCCGGCGTCTACGAGAGCGGCGCGATGGTCGGCGCCTGCGCGGCGTTCCCGACCGCCGATGGCGGGCTGCACTCTCACATCACCGGTGTCTCGGCTCGCGGCAAGGGCGCGGGTTTTGCGATCAAGCGCCACCAGCGCTCGTGGGCGCTCGCGCGGGGCATCTCCACGATCAGCTGGACCTTCGACCCGCTGGTAAGGCGCAACGCGTACTTCAACCTGGTCAAGCTGGCCGCGCGGGCGACGGAGTACCTGCCCGACTTCTACGGCGAGATGCCGGACGAGCTGAACGCCGGCGACCCGAGCGACCGCCTGCTCCTCGTCTGGGACCTGGACAGTCCGGAGGTGGCGGCGGCTCTCGAAGGCATCCCTTCTCCCCCGGTCGAGGTTGACACGTTCACGGTGCTCACCTCGGATGCTGACGGGCGTCCGCTCTCCCACGATCCGGCCGGGGCCGTACGGCTGGCGGTCGGTACGCCTGCCGACATCGCCGCGTTGCGTGCCTCCGATCCGCCGCTCGCGCTCGCCTGGCGGCGGGCCCAGCGCGCCTCGCTCGGCGGGGCGCTGGCCGCCGGATACCGCGTCACCGGCTTCACCCGGTCCGGCCACTACCTCCTGGAGGTCCGCTCATGAAGCTGTCGGCCGTGGAGCTGCGGCGCATCCGTCTTCCGCTCGTCTCCCCGTTCCGTACCTCCTTCGCGACCGAGACCGAGCGTTCGGTACTGCTCGTCCGCGTGCTCGGCACGTCGGCCGAGGGCTGGGGAGAGTGCGTGGCCATCGACGAGCCGCTGTACTCCTCCGAGTACGTTTCCGGCGCCGCGCAAGTGATCACCGATTTCCTGCTCCCCCGGTTGCCTTCGGACGTCACGGCCCGCGCGCTCGGCCCGGCGTTCGCTCCGGTCAAGGGGCACCCCATGGCCAAGGCCGCCGTCGAGATGGCGGTCCTGGACGCGGAGCTGCGGGGGGCCGGCATGTCGTACGCGGCCTATCTCGGCGGGATCCACGACCGGGTGCCGGCCGGCGTCTCGGTCGGGATCATGGACTCGATCCCGGAGCTGCTGGACCACGTGGACGGCTACCTCGCCGAGGGGTACGCCCGCATCAAGCTGAAGATCCAGCCGGGCTGGGACCTGGAGCCGGTACGCGCCGTACGCGAACGGTTCGGCGACATCCTGCTCCAGGTCGACGCGAACACCGCGTACACGCGTGCCGACGCCCGGCACCTCGCCGGTCTGGACCCCTTCGACCTGCTGCTGATCGAACAGCCGCTGCCCGAGGACGACCTGCTCGGCCATGCTCAGCTGGCCGCGGTCGCGCGGACACCGATCTGCCTGGACGAGTCGATCGTGTCGGCCCGCGCCGCCGCCGATGCCCTGTCCCTGGGCGCCTGTTCGATCATCAACGTCAAGGCGGGCCGGGTCGGGGGTTATCTGGAGGCGCGGCGGATCCATGATGTGGCCATGGCGCACGACGTGCCGGTGTGGTGCGGCGGGATGCTGGAGACGGGCCTCGGCCGCGCGGCCAACCTGGCGTTCGCGGCACTGCCCGGCTGCACACTGCCTGGAGACGTCTCAGCCTCTTCGCGGTATTACACCCGGGACATCACCGAGCCGTTCTGCCTGGTCGACGGCCTGATGACCGTCCCGTCCGGGCCTGGCCTCGGGGTGTCGCCGATCATGGACTACCTCGACGAGCTGACGGAGTCCTCGCAGTTGGTGCGCCTGGATTCCTGAGGGTTCAGCCGCGTACCGGGAGGTCGTACACCCTGCGCACGCTGGAGTCGATGCGGGAGATGTCGGTGCCGTAGACGTGGACCGAGACCGCCGTCTGGTCGCCGGAGTTGCGCACCCGGTGGATGTCACCGGGCGGCGCGAAGCCACTGACCTCCCCTACGAGGTTGTCGTTCACGCCGACACTGAGCAGGTGGTCGCCCTCGTGGACGAACAGCTCCTCGTGCTCGACCCCTTGGAGAACGCCGAAGACGCACCAGGTGACGTGGTCGTGGATCGGCGTGACCTGACCGGGCCGCCAGACCACGGCGACGATGGAGAACGCACCGTCGGGCTCCACGTACAGCGTGTGGGTCTGGTAGAAGTCCGGGTCACCCTGGCGCTCCTCGGCGGTGAGCACGTCGGGGGTCGGCAGATGCCGCCGCAACTCGCCGGCGACGAGCACGGAGGTCTCACGCCAGCCGAGGTGGCGCCCCACAGCGGTGCGTACGCCCGCCACGAGATCTGCCATGCCCGGTCGTAGGTTTCCGCACGTCAGCGTTGCGTCTTTCACGTCTCCAGGGTCCCGCGCGGGGCACTCATCGGTCCAATGCCAACATCTGCGTCTTTCCATAGACCCCGTTGATAGATTGGGCCTGTGCTGGATGTTTCCCGCCTTCGCGTGCTGGTAGCGATCGCTCGTACCGGGTCGGTGACCGCCGCGGCGAAGGAGCTGCACTACTCGCAGCCGTCGGTGAGCCACCACCTCGCGCGACTGGAGGCCGAGACGGGCGCCCAGCTCGTACGGCGTGCCGGGCGCGGCATCCGGCTGACCGAGGCCGGCCGGACGCTCGCCGAGCGCGGGGCCGAAATCCTCGGTCGCCTTGATGCGGCCGAGGCCGAGCTCTCGGCGCATGTCGGACTGAGCCAGGGACGGGTTCGGCTGGCGGCGTTCCCGTCAGCTTTGGGAACGTTCGTCCCGCGAGCGGCAGCGCTGCTGGCCGCCCGCCATCCGGGGCTTCAGGTGAGCTTGTCCGAGGCCGAACCACCGGAGGCCGTCCGCATGCTGCGCGCCGGGTACGTCGATGTCGCAGTGATCTTCCGGTACGACCTGGAGGGCGAGGACGACGGCATCACCACGCGCCGGTTGCTGGACGAGCCGAGCTACCTGGTCACTGCGTCGGAAGCCTTGGAAACCTCGCCCGACCTGGCCGCTTTCTCTGACGCTGAATGGATCGCGGGCTGCGACCGCTGCCGATTGCATTTGCTGGACATGTGCTCGCGGGCAGGCTTCGACCCGAAGATCTCCTTCACGACGGACGATTTCGTGGCCGTCCAGGCCATGGTGGCGGCCGGCCTGGGCGTAACGACCCTGCCGGGCCTGGCGCTGGCGGCGGCCCGCAACCCTTCAGTGCACAGCGTGGTCCTGCCCGGATCAACGCGGTACGTACTCGCCGCGACGTACGGCGCGCCACCCGAACCACCCGCCACGTCGGCCCTGCTCGACGCCCTCGCGACGCCGGGCACGGCGATGGGCGACCCGTAAGCCATTCCGCGGTCGTATTTGGGGTCATCGTTTGGATGTCGTAGTTGTCCACGACCGAGTGGATCCGCAGATGCGCGGAGACGTGTTTGTCGATCTGGATCAGGACCGACAGCCACCGGCGAACGGCCACCCCGCAGGCCAGGGCAGCCGCTATTGCGAAGACTCCCTCCACGACCTTAGTACGTCCCTGACAGTGGAGAATTCCCGGGGCACCTCGGCATCCGGACCGGCAGCCAAGGCGTCCTCCAGCATTCGCCTTGGCTCTAGCCGTCGATCCAACTGTCAAGTATTTCATACCACTTGTCGTTCGACGCACTATGGACAGTGAAACCCATGACCAGCCAAGCGAGATGGCGCACCGCGGGCTCATCCGCACGACTCGCCCAATACGACAGGTAGGGGTGGACATCAATTCGCATGATCCCGGCAATACTCAAAAATTCAAGCACGTCCAGACGTCGCGGGAACCTCGACAGCGTCGCACGCCACCATGCGCGCATGAACACCTGAATCGCGACCCGCTCCCCACGAGGCCACCTTCAGCGCATTCGTCATCGTCGAGTCGAAGTCAGCTTCACCCGACAGTAGAGGGAGCCGGACGTCACGACGACTCGACCTCCGATTCTCTGAACCGGCGCTTGGGTCGAAGGTCGCGTACAGGTCATCCAGCGTCGGATACAGAGAGGGAAATCCGTTGTCCGTGCCAGGCTCGCTCATGACATTCAAGCCCTATCAACGATTATTTTCTCTGATGACCCCACCGGCTTACTGCTCGTCACAGCGCGCCAGATCGACACTCTCCGCTACCACCGAAAGAGCAAGAGAGCCGAAACCCGCATAGTCCCATTATTAGGTCTCCCCCACGGCGCAGGAGTCAGCGCCGGAAGGGTTCTTTCCGAGTGACGTAGACGGCCTTCGTGATCTCATGAAGGTGGACTAGTCGAGGGGCCGTAGTTGGCGGTCAGCGTAGCAGCGTAGCCATCCGGCGCGGCGCGACCTCTAAAAGTCCATGGAAAATACGAATTCAATGCACCCGACACCTCCAGGAATGGACCAAACCGGGCACGCCATTCGCTTCGGGTAGAGGAATTTGGGAAGCCGCAAAAAACCGCAACTTCGGATTCCCTTTCCCCCCAGCAGCCCCACCCTCCAGAAGCTCCAGTAACAGCGATGACGTTCGCTGTGATTGCCATAGACGCATAGGTATCGCCGAGCGGTTCATAACCGATCGCCGCCCAGTAGTCGTCCACGCCGGCTTCGACAGAAAGAGAAATTGCCGAATAGATCCGATATTTCGAATAATAGTATGTATCGCAATCGGGTTCCAGAACAAGCAGTTCGACCCGCTGGTCGCCATGCCAGCGCGCCATCGCACAAAAGGTCGGCCAAAAATCCGGAGCGAGGATTGCATCATACTCACAGAAGAGAGAATCGCTCACATCCTTCTTGAAGACCTGATTAGGCAACCTGGCATCAAGGTGAAAGACCGCGGCCGCATGCGAACGAACCGATATGTATCCGTTGCGATCGACGATCGAACTAGTTTCCGACATCAGTCCTCCCCCAGCCTGATCTTGAGATCGGCCTTCTTGGACCCGGACTTGAAGAACTCGGCCGTCCACCCTTCGTGGGTCTTCGCATGATCACGAAGCTGATATCTTGCCCCCTCCTTCTCGTACACGGTGCCCCAATCTTTTTCCACACGGCTCCAACCGTTTCCCTCAAGGTTCCGCCCGAATTCAGTGGGGCCGACATCAATACGTTTATTCGGCATGCGGGCGCCAGGATTCGTGACGTCCTCATACTTTGAGGCAGTCCGACAGCTATCCGTGTTGTGTACGAGGACGGGTGCGGTGCCTGCTTCTACATAGTAGGTGTGCAGACTGGCGATGGTGAGATCGCGTACGGCTGGGTGGCCTGGATACGCGGCGACACGGATGATGCGGACCGGCGTACCGTCGGCGATGTGGAGTGTGGTCCCGATGGTGAGGTGGTCGGCGCGGGTCCAGGCATGCTTGGTCTGGTTCCAGAACTTGTGGTGTTCGGTGGCGGTGACGATGCCAGTGTGGTGGCCTCGGTCACCGTCGGTGTCGACGGTGATGCGCACAAGGTTCTTGTAGTTGGTGCCGCCGAACGATGCGATGACCGGCTCAGCGCGACTCTTGCCGGTCTTAGGGTCAGTAGCGAGGACCCTGTCACCGACCTTGACCTGCTCAATCGGCTTGGTAACCCCGTCGGCTAGGAGAACCTGCGTCCCCGGGACGAAACTGTTGACCGAACAGCTCGGCGCCGGTTTGTCCGGGTTACGGACGCCAGCCTCCGACACCGGCTCGCCCTGGGCGCTCCGTAGCTTGCCCGCGTCAAGCCCGGTGTTCCCCTCGCGGAAACCCAGCAGCAAACCATCAGAGTGGCGCATCGCGTACTCAAGGCCACCCGTTGTCGGCCCCCCGCATGAGATACCCGACTGCTTGCAGACCGCGTTGGCGAACTTGATCGACTCCATCGCGACCAAGCCGCCACAGTGCGACGTCGAAATGTCCCCATAACACGACCAGATGCGATCCGCGATGTCCTTGTACTGCTGCTTGTTCTGCACTTTCTGCAGCGCCAGCATCACTATCTGCCAGTTGCGCGCGTAGACAGTGCGGATCCCGAGCGGCAGCCGAGGAGGTCCGCCACCACCGACGCTCGACGGGGGCATCTCCCCTTTCGACGAGGAATTGTCCGCACCCGGCAAGGGCCCATCGCACCCGGCCTGGACCCAGTTGCCACCGCACAGGTGCGTCCCGTCGGCGTCGCTGCCGGTCACCGGGTTGTCATCGGCGTAGGCGTAGCCGTTCCAGGACTGGGGGTCGTCCTGGTCGAAGAGCGGGTCAACGGAGATGAACCGGCCGGTGTCTGAATCGTATTCGCGAGCGCCGAGATGGGTCAGGCCGTCCGGGTCGATGGTTCCGCCGACGAAGCCCTTGTCCGTAGGCCATATGCCACTGGGACTACCGCGGAACTGTCCGAACGGCGTGAAACGACGCTGGGCCTCAGCTTGCGTGGCGGCGTCGACCGAAAGTTCGGCGGTGCCATGAGGATCGGAGGACAGGAACTGGACACCCGCTGCGGTGCGTGTCGCGATCAGTGCGCCGGCGTGACTGTAGTAACGGGTGCCCGACACCGTGTTGGTGGTCTTGTCCAGCCGCAGTTCCATGTTCGGCAGGTACAGAGTGGTGCTGGTCGGGTCGCGGCGCAGCAGACGGCTGCCGTCGGCGTCGTAGGCATAGCCGGTGGTGCCTGCCGCTTCGGCGGTGGTGGCCAGATTCCCCTCACTGTCCCAGGTCAGGGTCTGATTGCGGCCGCCGACGGCGCGTGTGGTGATGTTGCCGGTCGCGTCGTAGCCGAAGCTGTCGGTGCGACTACCGGCCGCGCCGGTCTGGGTGACCGATTGCAACTGGTGCTGGCCGTGCCCGGGGGCGGGGTAGGTGTAGGTGCGGGTGGTGTCGGCCGCGACCGCGTTGGTGCCGTGCTGGGTCTCGCTGGTGCGGTTGCCGGTCGGGTCGTAGCTGTAACTGGTCCAATACGGTGCCGGTCCGCCGAGGAGGTTCTTGGCCGGTGCGGTGCCGCATGCACCGGTCGGTGTCCAGGCATCAGTGAGGCGCTGGAGGTAGTCATAGGCGAAGCATTGACTGTCGGTGCCGGCCCGCGAGCTATCAGTTGCCGAGGTGACGTTGCCCGCGTCGTCGTAGGTGTACTTCGCATCCCGGTCGACGCCGGCGATGTCCTGGCGCTCGGTGCGGGATTCTGCGAGCCGTTGAGTGCCGTACTCGTAGGAGTATGTGAGCCAGGTCTTCTTCGCACCGGTCGACAACTCATACTGCTCGGGCTTGCCGGTCAGGGAGTACAGCGACTTGGTGACGTAGGTGGAGTTGCCGGTCGTGGTGGTCGGCCGGCGGAGCTCGTCGTAGGAGTAGGCGACGACTTCGGCCGGCATGCCAGATGCCTGGGAGACCAGGGGAAAGCTGGTTGACTGGACGGTGTTGTCGAGGTTGTAGCGGGTATTGTACTGATAGCTACCTGCGAGCTTTTCCTCACCGGTCACCGATGGAACGGTGTAGGTGGTACGGGTCGGCTGGTTCAGATTGTCATAGGCATTATTCGTCGCGACGTAACTCGCACCACCGATATTGCGGGTGACGCTGGTCAGCTGTCCCTTGCGAATCGTGTCGTACAACCACGAGGTCAAAAGCGTGCCGCTCGCGGAATCCTGCCGTTCTTCGGTTTTACGGCCGATCGAGTCGTAGGTGAAGAAGAGTTTCTTCCCACGGGCGTCCTGGGTGGATGTCGCCTGGTCCAGGTCGTCGTAACTGGTGGTCGTGGTGCCCTTGTCCGGGTCATCAGTCCGGATTTCCCGGCCCCGCAGGTCATAGGTATGCGTCCACTTGTTACCGGCCGCGTCAGTGACCGTGGCCGGCTTGCCCGCCGGCGTGTAGGTGTACTTCGTCGCGTCGAAATCGCCGGTCGGGGATCCGGCCTTGTACTGACGGACCTCGGTAACGTTGCCACGCGCGTCGCTGATCGTGGTGGTGGGGGTGGCTCCGGTCGGCGGATCGGCCGTCACCCGGTCGCCGGAGTAGGTGGTGGTGGTCCGCCATTTCTCCTGACCGGCTCCCCCGCCGATGAGGAAGCGTTCGGTGGTGACGCGGCCGAGGCCGTCGTAGTCGTAAGCGGTCTGGGATTCCACGTCCCCGGGCGTGTCAATTCCGAACAACGCACTGTCAGGGGCTCCGGCCGCGTAGTACGACGCGTAACTGCGGGCGGTCTTGCCCTGGGAGTTGTAGAAGGTGTCGGTGATCAGCCGGCCACCGTCAGGACCAAGTTCCTGGGACTGCCGGGGACGCAGCAGCCCGTCGTACAACACGTAGCTGGTGATCTGGCTGTCGTCGGGTCGCAGGGTCTTGGTCCGTACGGCGACAGGTGCGCCGCTGCTGATCAGATACGTGTACGCCAGGTTGGGGACATCGCCAGCCGTCTTGGAGGTGTTCGGCAGCCACACGTTGATCAGACGGCCGAGCGCGTCGTATTCGACGTCGGTGCGCTTGCTACCCGCGTCGGTATTCGAGGTTGGCAGGTTCCAGGCGGGATCCAGGTCGTTGGTGGTGGACAGCGCTGTACTGGAATCACCGGGTTTGACCGGAGGACCGGTCACCTTCGACGAGGTCGGCAGGCCCGTGGCCGGCGTATAGGTGGTCGTGCTGATGTGCCCGGTCGCGTCCGTGACGGTCGCCGTCCGGCCATACGCGTCGTAGGTGCTGGCGGCGTCGGTGACGTAGACGGGCGTCCCGCCGTTGTAGTCGGCGACCTTCTCGACCTTGGTGATGTCCCCCTTTGAGGGGGCGGCGTCAAAGGCGCCTCCGTCGTAGTAGGTACGAACATCAGAGATCACCTGTGCGGGCCGGCTGACCTGGGCCCCGCAGTTGACGGCGACGGTCTCGACCCGGCTGGGAGTGTTGAGCAACCACGCCGTGGTGTTGCTCGCGTAATCGGTCTGGGTGCACTGATCGTCGGCGGCGGTGGAGGTGTCCCCCTGGTCGTCGACCTGCGTGTTGAGGCCAGTGGTGTCGTCGAAAGTGTTCTTGACCAGTGTTTCCCGCCAGTTCCCGCCGTCCAGGGCGGTGAGCGTACGGGTGCTGGCGGTGCCAGTGAGGTTCGCGGTGGTGGTACCCCAGGACCGTACGCGCTCAGCGGTCTGGTGCGTCCAGACGGTGTTGATGGCCTTGGAGGTGACGGCCCCGCCAGGACTGAGATGGTTGGTGGTCTTGAGCTCGAAGCCCTGGCGCGCATCCGCGTCGGGGTACGTACCACCCTCCCCGTCGGAGACGGTGACGTCCTTCTTTCCGCCGTCCTTGTCGAGGCGGTCGCCGTCCATGCCGCGGAAGTACTGGTGGTCGGTCTGGGTCTGCATGTCGTTGTCGCCGCCGGACTGGACGCTGACGGTGGCGTAACCGCGCCACTGCGACCACGTCTTGTACTTCTCCTTGGTCAGCCCGTCATCGTCGTCGAAATGCCAGGCGGCTCCACCCTGGTAGTCATAGTTGGTGACCATGTCGGGTGCGTGACCGGTGCGGTCGCTCTGAACGATCTGGGCGACCACGTATTTGTGGAACCAGTCGATCTTCGGATCCTTTGACCCGTCCGGGGGCACCCAGTACGTCGGGAAACAACGCTTGGTGTTGGTCTCCGGGGTCGGGAGTGCGTCAGTCGTGCATTCGGGGGTCGAATAGTTGACGTCGATCTGCCCGCCGGACTCGTCGAAGACGGTGCCGAGCCGGTACTTGATGTAGGGGCCGACATCGTCGCCGAGCTTGTCCACCCGGTTCGCCAACTGGACATGGTTGAAAGTGACCGGCGGCAAGGTCACCGGTGTCTTCCCCGCGAGACCGGTATGGGTGATCGAGCCCAGCAGTAGATCCCGGTCGACGTCGGCCAGCCCCCACGCCTGTGTCAGCGCCCACGAGTCCACGTCCCGGTAGCCGGACGCGTCGGGCTTCAGAACCTGGGTGGTCACACTGGTCAGGCGCTTGCGCGACCAGAACGTGGGCGATGCCTTGATGGTGTTGAGGTCGCTGTCCTTGCAGTCGGTGCCGGCGTCGCAGTTCTGGTCCCAGGGCACGTCCCACCATTGGTCGGGGTTGTCACCGATCTTGGAGGGTGCGCAGTCGAAGTCCGTGTCCGGGATGCAGCGTTCGGAGACTCCAAAGTTCACCAGCGCCGGAGCCTTGGCGAACAGATCATCAGAGCGCAGGCCGTACTCGATGTGGTCCAAGTAACCGCCCCGGGTGTACACCGTGCCGTCGGAGGCCTTCAGGTCGCGGGCGTAGTGGTTCGTCTCCGGCGTGTAGTAGTAGGTGACCGCGTTGCCGTGCGGGTCCAGGACATAGTCCAGGTTCCAGCGCCATGCCTGCTGGCACCACGAGTCTGCGAATGCCGCGGCGTGACATGGCTCGCCCGAATCGTCGCCGAACACTGGAACCGTCCACGTCGATCCGGTTTCCGGCTTGCCGGAGGTCCAGTCCGGAAGGCGGTCCTTTCCGAAGAAGTACTGGACACCGTCAGGGGTGGTGACCTTCCAGTACTCACCGTCGTTGTCACCGTTGTCGGCACCGGTGAGTTTCTGGATGCGGGTGCCGTCGTCGTCCTTCATCCGCCATGTGTCGCCTCCGGCAGGGATGAGCTCACCGGCCTTACCGTTCAGGCTGATCGTGGCGTTGTCATATCCCCAGCATTCATCGCCGGGCTCATTACCGAACTCATCCTTCGGAGCACCGTCGTCGCCACATGACTTGTACCGTCGCTCGATATATCCCGACCACAGGTCAAAGCCCTCACCGATCCAGGAAGGCTGCCCATTGGTGTTGGAGGTACGGCCATCCACTGAGCCGGAGGAGTAGTCGATCGACAGTTTCGGCGTCAGGTCCCCGGGTACCGGTGGCACGCGCATCGGATAGGTCCAGGTGAAGTCCCCGGTCTGGGTACCGACCTGCCAGGTCGCCGAAGCCGACAGGGGGGTCGCGGTGTAGTCCCCCTTGTCGCTGGATGCCCCGGCGGTCGCGGCCAGCAGGGTCGCACCGGCCGCGGCGGGGGCGGCATCGACATCAGCCGTCAAGACCTTCGCCGCAGTGTCATTACGGGTGGCCAGCGGCGTCGCCTTCGCACACTCCGGACGCTGCGGCGTGCTGAGCGCGCAGCCCGGTAGTTGCACCAGACGCAGTCGGGATCCATACGAGCCGCCGAAAGCGTTCACCCAGCTCGAATAGTTCAGCTGAACGCCCACCCGACCAATGGACGGCCCTGAGTCCGAACGCGCGATCGTGAACAACGGCCCCTTCACTCCGGCACGCTGTGACGACTTGCGGTCCAGCACACTGACCTTGACTCGCTGCGGCGGGCTCTGCGCCACCTCGGACTTGGCGGCCTTCGCCGGGGCACCAACCCAGACCGGCAAGTCGCCCGCCCGTACGGCTCCGGCGTTCGGCCGACCCGTCGGCAAAGCGACTTCGGCACGCCCCGACTTGGGCCAGGCGGCTTTCGGCGCCGCCTGTTTCCGCGTGGCCGGGTCGGGCGTGCGGGGCCTGGTCTTGACCTGATGCCCCTTCACGGTCTTGTCGGCGTGCTGCACGCCCGGCCGGCCCGAGCCGTCATCCGCTTGAGCGGGGATACCCGGCCCGAGCACGGCTACCAGCAACACGGTCACGGCCAATGCCACGGAGCGCCGGAAGCGCCCAAGCTCGCTCTGCGACATCATCGCTCGCTTTCGCACCATGTCCTCCGGGGAAAACCGCCGCGCCTGTGCACGTCGCTTCTGAACCAACAGGTCTGAATTTGATCGACGAACTTATAGGGCGCCGACGGCAAGCTCGGTGCCATTGGCGAGCCTTACTATCTGATCGTCGCTGGCGACACCATTGAGGATCCAAACGTCGTCGATCACGCCTGGCCAGTACTCGCCGTAGGTTCCGTCAGTCTTGGTACGACCGATCTGGAACGCCTTGATCGCGTCAAATGCAAGTGTGTTACTGCGATAGGAGACCGGGCCGTCTTCACTCTGTTCGAGCTCGCCATTTACGTAAAGGCTCATCTCGTCGGCGAACGCGTCATAGACGATTGCGACATGGTCCCAATCGCCATTGGACTGAAATGCGGGATGTGCGGCGACCTGATGAGTCTCGCCTGTGGCGTCCTTGTCCGGCATGTCGATCTGGTAGCCGCCGGCATTCGCCTGATCGTCCGGGTCGGGGGTGTAGCGGAGGGTGAAGGCGCTGTTGACGTTGCCTTCCTGGCTGAACACGGCGGCGTTCTTTGTCGGCCTTCCCGGGGTCTGGACCCAGCCGGCGACGGTGAAGCTCTGGTCGGTGTGGACGACAGGGCCCGTGGTCGCGGCGTAGTCGCCGTCGCCGTCCAGCACCATGCCGCCGGGTGGGTTCCCCACCCAGCCGAGGCCCTGGTCGACGTAGGCGTTACCGAACAGGCTGACGTGGTGACCGCCGAGCGTGTCGTCGGCGCTGGTGATGACCGAGCTCGGGGCTCCGCCGGCGAGCTGGGCGGCCTCGGAGTCGGTCAGGGGCTGGTCGAAGACACGGACGTCGTCGAGTGCGCCGTTCAGGTAGCTGACGTAGGTGCCCTTGGTCTTGAACCGGCCTAGGTTCAATGGACCGGTACTGGCCCAGGTGTTGGGCTGGGCGACGGTCTGCTGCAGTTTTCCGTCGGCGTACAGGCGGATCTGTTGGGCGTCCGAGTCGTACACGCCCGTCAGATGCGTCCAGGTGTTGAGTACCGGCGGCTGGGTCGACTGGGCTCTGATGTAGGTGGGGGTGTCCGAGTCTGGGGTCTGCATGTTGAAGATCCACCGGTCGTAGGTGGCCGAGTAATACAGCGCGAACGCCGAGCCGCGGCTGCCCTCCTGGCTGAGGATGATCGGGGTGGCCGACTTGGCCGCGAGTTTGACCCATGCCGAGACGCTGAAGCTCTTCGTGGTGTCGACGACCGGTCCCGAGGTCGCGGCATAGCCGGTGGAGCCGTTCAGCTGCATCGCCTTGCCGACCTTGCCCGTGCCCCCGAACGTCACCCCACCGTGCGCGCCGGCCGGGAACGCCCCCTGAGCGTCGACGGCCTGGGTGGCGCCCGCGGCTTCGTCCAGCTTCCAGTACGCCTTCGCCGTACGTACGGTCGAGGTGGCGTCGTTCAACTTGTAGCGGGCCGCCACCACCGGCCGCTGGGTGAACAGGTTCCGAGCCTCCTCGTCGGTCACGACCCGGTCGAAGACATGGACGTCGTCCAGGTCACCGGAGAAGAAGCTCCCGGGTACGCCGCCATAGGACCCGACGCCGATCTGCAGGCCGCCGGTGGCGTTCCACGGGGTTGTGTAAGGGACGGTCTGTGCGAGTGTGCCGTTGACGTACAGGCTCAGGGTCTTGGCGACCGCGTCGTAGACCCCGACCAGATGGGTCCATGCCCCGCCCTGTGGAGCGGTGGCCGACACGGCCCGTACGAGGGTCTGGTCGGTGGTGTCGCTCGTGTACCGGTTGAATGCCCACCGGTCGAGCGCGGAGGAGTAGTACAGCTCGAAGCCGCTCTTCTGCGCGCCGGCCTGCGTCGCGATGATCCCGGCGTGGTCGGGCTTGGTCGCGGTGAGTCGTGCCCAGGCCGACACCGCGAAGCTCTTCGTCGTGTCGAGCAGGGGAGCGCTCGTCGAGGCATAGCCGTCGGTGCCGTTCAACTCCATCCCCTTGCCGACCATGCCGTCGACGCCGAGTGTGGCCCCGCCGTGCACGTCCGCCGGGTTGGCGCCGTTGGTGTCCTTGATCTGGGGCGAGTCGACCGGCTCGTCCAGGGCGTAAGTGGCCTTGGCGTCCGCGCCTGCCTTGACGCGGAAGTAGTAGGTCGCCGTCGCGCTGGTGTTCCCGGTGGCGTCGATCGCCTTGACGCTCAGGTAGTTCGGGCCGGCGGTCTCGGGCATCACGTCGATGGTGGCCGGCGCGCCCGCGGTCACGGTCGCCTGATGCGCCGAGGTCGGGTCGCCGTTGACGCCCCACTGGTACTTCGTCACGTCGGGGTCGGAGGGCGTCAGGGTGAACTTCCCGTACCGACCCACTCCGTCGTACCAGGGGTCGTTCTCGTCGTCGGGATTGGATTCGGGATACCCGTCGGTGGCGCTGGAGCTGATCGCCGGCGCGGCCGGAACGGTGTGGTCGTAGAGGAAGTAGCAGCCGGTGGCGTTGCCCGCGTAGCTCCACGGGCTGTAGCTCGTGCCGTCGTAGGCGCGGACGTGCCATTCGACGGGCGTGTTCTCCGGGATGCCGGCGGGCAGGGTGGCTGTGAACGTCGAGCCGCTGGCCTTGGCGCTGGTCAGCGCCGAAGTCCAGCGCTGCGCCCAGCCCGTTCCGTCATCCCAGGCCGCCTGGAACTGGCCACGTACCTTGTTGGGGTCTTCGGTGTCCGGGTCGGTCAGCACCGCGTACGCCTTGGGCGGCACATTGACTCTGGCCGGGCTGGCCGGGGCCTTGCACGCGCCACCCGGCGAAGACGTCAGGTTGCTCATTTTCGGCTGGGGCGGCGGGGTGTTGTAGTGCACCCGCAGGGAGGGGTCGTCGTCGAAGCGTTTCCAGGCGAGTTGGTCGTCCTCGGTGCTGGCCCTCAGCCCCAGTGTCAGGGTGGACCAGCCGCCGGCGGCGGCTTCCTTCATGGCCTTGGTGGCGTCCAGGATGACGTCGCCGGCCGGGCAGCCGGAGTAGCCCTTGGCGGTGCTCTGGTGGTCCAGGTTCTCCAACCAGTTGTCACTCGTGGAGTCCCACGTGGAGGACGTACCGAACGTCTTGGTCTTCCACAGCTCGACGTTGCGGTTGGTGCAACTCGGCGCGAAGGTCTCCTTGACCTGGAATTCGGCCGACAGGATCGTCTTGCCGCCGAAACCGCTGGTCGGCATACGGTAGAACAGCCGCTTCTTGTGCGGGGAACCGCAGTCGTTCGTGTAGCTGTACGGGCAGTACCCCATCCCCTCGTCGCCCTTGAAGTTGTAGTCCTTCCAGCCGCCGCTGGAGACCATCAAATTGGCCGAAGAACTCACAGTCTTGTACACCGGGTCGATGTAGACGGGGAATGCCGTCGCCGGGTCGGTCAGCATCGTCTGATCCGGTGTCAGAGTCACAGCACCCGAACCGACCTGGACGTCGATCGGCGCACGGTGGGACGATCCCTCTGCTCCGTCCGCCGGGTCGCCGGTCGCCGCGGCCATGGCTCTGGTCGCCTTCGGCGCGGCCGGGCCGGTGGCCGAGTCCCACATCATCGGTTGGGGCGCCTCGAAGACCACACCACCGCCGCCAGTGTCGGTCGCCTGCAGGCCACCGGCCTCGTCCTCTTTCAGGATCAATCCGGTGGCGGCCGTGGTGAACTTCAGCTGCGCCAGCTTCGGGTCCTGCGCCGCTTCGCGGGTCTTGACCACCAGTACGTCGGAGAAGCCCTCGGCGTCCGCGTTCAGCTGCAGGTCCACGCCGCTGATGACGTCCTTGTACGTCGCGGTCGCCCCCGACAGCACCGGTGCCGGGAGTGTGCCCGGCCAGGAGAACGACAGCTTCCGGCCTGCCCGGACCATCGTCGCCATCGGCCCGGTGCCGCCGCCGTTGAAGCTCAGGTCCACCGTCGAGGCGCCCGGCGACACCGACCCGTCGGAACGCTTGCGCAGTGCCGTGTCGATGTCGACCCACTTGCCGTTCTGGCGGGTACGCACGGGCTGTAGGTGCTCCACCGCCTCGAATGTGCCGTCGGGCTGCGCGTACACCTCGCGGGACTCGCCCCGCAGCGCGCCGACCTCGACCTGAGAGCCCGAACTGCGCGCCTGCTTCAGGGCGGCGGTCTCTCCCGCCTTCACCGGCGGAGTAGCGGACCCGGACGCGGCACTGGCCGGGGTCGCACCTGCAGTACCCGACAGCATCGCCGCGGCCACCACGACCGCGACCGGACCCGACAGGGCCCGTCTCCTGCGTAGGCGGGACGAGACGATAGGACGACGCCAGCGGGTCACGTCCGCCTCCAGCGAGTAAGCGCGGGGTTAACAAACGGACGGACAGTAACTAATCGCACCAGGACCCGTATAGATCTCGGCACTTGCTGCCAGCTTTTGTCTGGCCGCTAAAAGTCACCGGGCCGCGTAAACCCGACAAATAGGCCAGGCGTCTTCTCCTAATGCCCTCCGTCAAGAGGAGCTGGTCTATGCCGTGAGCTGCGGAGATCATTTGGCCCTTGATGAGCCGCACACGCAACCAGGAACCGGGCCCAGGTCTCGCAGGTCGAGTGGCGAAGATTGTTACCAGTTCCCGAGACGAACGTGATCTGAGTCACATTGCATGCGGCCGTCTGGTCTGTCACGATCTGCCGGTTCCGCCGATCTGTGCGCCGGGTGCGTACTTCGTCCCAAAGGGGATTGTCTCGTGCGCCGATGGTTGACCCGTCCCGGTCTGGTCGTACTCCTGCTCGCCATTGCCGTGGCCGCGGTCACCTCCGGGTCCCACGCGGCCACCCGGCACGAGGACACCTACACGTACGGCACGCAAGTGCGCCAAGGCATTGACGCCTACTGGTACGACGCCGACCAGCCCCGGCCCGCGCTGCTCCTCCTGCACGGCGGCTACTTCAACTCCGGCAGCAAGACCGACTGGGCGGCCACCGCGCGCTACTTCGCCGACCACGGCTTCGCGGTCTTCTCCGCCGACTACCGCTACAACACCGACGCCGCCTGGCCCGCCCCGCGCGACGACGTCCTCGCCGCCGCCGACTGGATCAAGGCGCACGCCGCCGAGTTCAACGCCGACGCCGCACACCTCGCCGTTCTCGGCTCCCAGGCCGGTGGGCAGCTCGCCACCACCCTGGCCACCTACGGCGCCGGGCGTACCCGCATCGACGGCGCGGTCGGGCTGTCACCGGTCAACTCCCCGTACCGCGCCTGGACCGAAGCTCCCACCACCAGCGCCACCGCGACGCGACGCAAGATCCGTGACGAGACCGTCGTCCTGCACCGCTGCTACCCCGACAAGACCGACACCGACTGCTGGGCCCGCTGGACCGACTCGGTCGCCAAGGCCCACGCCTCCGGTCCCGACGACGCACCTATGTATCTGGTCCACTCCGCCGGCGACGCCGTCCCGGCCATCCAGTCCACCGACCTGCGCGACGCCGAACTCGCCAAAGGCGCCAACGCCGCCGACGTCAGCGTCCAGACCGTCTCCGGCAGTGGCTCCGGTGGACCACTACTGACCGCCGACGTCAGGGCCAGGATCCTGACCTGGCTCAAAGCCCGCGCCCAGGGCACCGTCCCCCCGCGAACCGCCCCCGGCGACCAGACCACACCGGCCCTGCGCAGCGCGCCGCAGCTGGACGCCACCGCCGGCGACGCGGCCGGCTCCCGCACCACACCCGGGACCACCACCAACCCGCCCGTCCAGAACGACGACCCGGTCCCGACCCCGCCCAAGACCGAGAGCCTGCAGGCCCTCACCGACGCCACCCTCACCACCGGCACGTACGCCTACGGGACCGACCCGAAACAGCAACTCGACGCGTACTACACGCCGACCACCACCAAGCAGCCCGCTCTGGTCATCATCCACGGCGGCTACTGGTACGAAGACGACAAATCGAGCTGGACCGCCACCGCCCAGTGGTACGCCGAACGCGGCTACGCCGTCTTCTCCATCAACTACCGCCTCGACACCCAATCCGGCTGGACCGCGCAGCGCACCGACGCCATCAACGCCATCGCCTGGATCAAGGCCCACGCCACCGACTTCACCATCGACCCCAAACGCGTCCTGCTTCTCGGCTCCTCGGCCGGCGGACAGATCGCCACCGCGGTCGGCACCTACGGCAGCGGCACCACCTACGTACGCGGCGTCGTCGCCCTCTCGCCCGTCGCCTCCCCCTATCGCGCCTACAACGACGGACAGGCCGCGGGCGCCAGCGCCTCCAGGCAGAAACTCCGCGACAACTCCACCCTGCTCGGCCGCTGCTACCCCACCAGCTCGGACACCACCTGCTGGAATCGCTGGACCGACGCCGTCGTCAAGAACCACGCTTCAAGCGGCGACGCCCCCATGTACCTCCTCCACTCCGAAGGCGACTTCGTCCCCTCCGCGCATTCGGCCGACCTGTGCACCGCACTCAAGGCCAAGACCGTCACCTGCACTCTTGAGGTCGTCCCCGGCAGCGGACACGCCAGCGCCATCCTCAAGACCAGCGGCATCCACACCAAGATCCTCACCTGGCTCCAAGCCCACGACTGACGCGGCTTCACCGACCTCAAGGCACTTGTTAACCGGCTGGAGCCACCATCGTGTCCGAAACTCTGATCTCACCCCCGCATCCTCGGGAGGGTGATCGTCCTCGTCGTCCGTTCGTCCTGATCATCGCGCTGGCGTTGGCGGGCGTCCTGAGTACCGTCGGCGGCGGTGTGGCGATCCGCGCGCATCTGACGCGCAAGCCCACCGCGGACGAGATCGCGGCGGCCGGTCAGAAGGAGATCGCCTCACGCTGGCGTGCACTCACGGCCGGCGAGATCTTTCCCGCTCGGGCGGATGAAACATCTTCCGAAGGCTCGGTCATCGATTCGATGACACCGACCTTGAGTGCGCTTCGCGTCGGGATCGCACCAAGAGTGTCCTGCGCCGAGGGCTTCGACCACCCACTCGCCGAAGTCCTCGTCAGACACGGCTGCCGGACCGTGCTGCGCGCCACATACGTCGACCCCAGCGGAACACTGGTGACCACACTCGGCGTCGCGGTGATGCCCGACGCCAAGCGGGCCGACGGCGCTGAGACGGATTTCAGCGCCTCGCTGGGCGTGCACGGGGTAGAGGAACGGTACGGAGTACGCGCGGTGCCGTTTCCGGGCACCGTCGCCGCGGGTTTCGGCGATTCGCTGAGACAGGACTTCTCCTACGAGAACGGCCACACTCCCTACCTGTTCTTCCGCTCCAGCGGCTGGATCACCGACCGTGCCACTCGCCTTGAGACGGTGGTGGTCAACACGTTCGCGTTCGCCAGAGTCGCGTTGGACAAGGTGATTCTGCGTCTCGCCACAACGAACGAGCCGTGCGAGCGACGAGGTGTGAAATGTTGATCCGCCGTTCCGCCGGGCTGCTGGCCACCGCCCTTCTCGTCGGCCTCACCCCACCGCTGGCCGGTGAGTCCCACGCCGCCACCTTCGACTGGAGGCTGCGGTTCACCTTCGACTTCGTCGCGGCCCAGCGCATCAACCCGGGCAGATCAATAAAGATCGCCGTACTGGCTGACGGCGTCGCCTCCGGAGTCACGGGATTGAAAGGCAAGGTCGAAAAGGGAAAGGACCTGGTGGGGACGCCGCGCCCCAAACGCGTGTCCGGGACGCTCCTGGCCTCCATCATGACCGGTCGTACCCCCGGCGCCCCCATCGGCGGACTCGCACCCGCGACGACCATCCTTCCGGTACGGATCTTCGCCGACACCAATGAGCCGGGCGGCCGCACCTGGCGAGAGACCGCCCAGTGGGGCGACGTCATGGCCAAGGGCATTCGTTACGCCGTCGACCACGGCGCCGATGTCATCGCGGTCGAGGCCTACGTCACCGGGGACGGCACCGCCCAGGTCAGTGCCGCGATCGCCTACGCCCAGGCCAAAAGGGCTGTCATCGTCGCTCCCACTGGCGTTCAAAAGCCCGAAAATGCCGCCTACCCGGCCTCAGCACCCGGAGTGATCGGGGTCGGCACCCTCACCTCCAAAGGCCGGCGTGACGGCACGGTGACGTCGAGAAGCACTGCCACGCTCGTCTCCGCCCCCGCCTTCTCGATTCCCGCCGTCGGCCCGGACAACCGGACCTGGACGCTCGGAGGCGAACCTGTGGCCGTCGCCTTCACCACCGCAGCAGTCGCGATGATCAGGTCCGAGTACCCGAGACTCACATCGGCGCAGGTCGGCCAGGCCCTGTCCGCCTCGGCACGACGCCCCCGGGGGAAAGGCCGCTACGACACCGAACTGGGCTTCGGCTACCTCAACGCGGCCGGCGCGCTCGACGAAGCGCACAAGCTCGCCACGCGCGATGCCCCTGCCATGACGGCGAAGTCGTCCGTACCGGACAACGCCCGGCTCGGCGGAAACCGGCCGGCCACCATCAGAGCAGCGCCGTACTCCCCCCTGTGGATCGGCGGATTCGGCGGGCTGGCGCTCGCAGGGCTGGTCGCGCTCGGGTTCGCCACCTGGCTCGCGCTGCGCAAGCGCTCGACCACCGGCGCTACGGACGCGACGCCGCAGCGCGCAGGTCAAGAGGCGGGTTGAGGCGGGCGAAGCCCTCCTGGCGTTCGTACGGGAAGTAGGGGTACGGCGCGGTCGCCGCGCTGGCCTTGTCGAGGCGCGCCACCTGGTCCGGCGTCAACTCCCAGCCGACGGCGTCGAGGTTGTCCCTCAGCTGGGTCTCGTCGCGGGCGCCGATGACGACCGATGACACGGTCGGCCGCCTGAGCAGCCAGTTGATGGCGAGCTGCGGGATGGTCCGGCCGGTCTCCTCGGCGATCTCGTCCAATGCGTCGACCACGTCGTACAGACGCTCCTCGTCCACGGGTGGGCCGAAGTCGGCGGTCCGGTGCAGGCGGCTCTGGGCCGGGAGCGGGCGGTCGCGGCGGACCTTTCCGGTCAGCCGTCCCCAGCCGAGGGGGCTCCACACGACCGCGCCGACTCCCTGGTCGACGGCCAGCGGCATCAGGTCCCACTCGTAGTCGCGGCCGATCAGTGAGTAGTAGACCTGGTGGGCGACGTACCGCGGGTGACCGTACCGTTCGGCGATCGCGAGTGACTTCATCAGCTGCCAGCCCGCGAAGTTGGAGACTCCGGGGTAGCGGATCTTGCCCGCGCGTACGAGCTCGTCGAGCGTGGCCAGGGCCTCCTCGATCGGGGTGCGGGCGTCGAAGGCGTGCAGCTGGAACAGGTCGATGTGGTCGGTGTCGAGCCGGCGCAGGGCGTCCTCGCATGCCTTGATCAGGCGGGAGCGTGACGTGCCCGCCTCGTACGGTCCCGGCCCCGTCGGGAGTCCGGTCTTGGTGGACAGGAGCAGGCGGTCGCGGCGGCCCTTGATCGCTTCGCCCAGCACCTCCTCGGAGGCGCCGTCGGAGTAGACGTCCGCGCTGTCGAACATCGTGACGCCGGCGTCGAGGCAGATGTCCACGAGCCGCCGTGCCTCACGTGCGTCGGTGCTGCCCCAGGCGCCGAACAGCTCACCCTTGCCGCCGAACGTCCCCGCGCCGAAGCTCAGCGCGGGGACCATGAGCCCAGACGCGCCCAGTCGCCGGTATTCCATGGCCTCTCCTTAATGGATCCGAGGTTCCGTTAGTACGGCACGCTAACATGGGCGCGACTCTTAACGAAACTGGAGACCCGTTATGGACGGCGACGAGCCTGGCACGATCCGGCCGGGGGGACGTACGGCGCGGGTGCGGACGGCCGTGCTGCGGGCGGCCGGCGACGCGCTGGCCGAGCAGGGCTTCGACCACCTGGACCTCGCGGACGTCGCACGCCGCGCGGACGTCGGCAAGACGACCGTCTACCGCCGCTGGGGCAGCGTGACCGGCCTGGTGGCCGACCTGCTGACGGACATGGCCGAGCAGTCGCTCCCGCGTGCGCGCACGGGCTCGCTGCTCGGCGACCTGAAGGCCAACGCGCGGCTCGTACGCAAGACGCTGACCGACCCCCGGCAGGGACCGCTGTTCACCGCGGTGATAGCGGCCGCCACCTGCGACGCGCGGACGGCCGAGGCCCTGCACCGCTTCTACGAGACGCGGATCAAGGAGTGGGCGCCCTGCGTGGACGAGGCGATCGACCGCGGCGAACTGCCTGCGGGTACCGACGCCGAGGAGGTCATCCGGGCCGTGTCAGCGCCGCTGTACTACCGCCTGCTCGCCAGCGGCGACCCTCTCGACGCGGCCACCGCCGACCGCGCGGCCGAAGCCGCCGAAGCCGCCGCCCGCGCCGGTGTGTTCGTACGGTGAGACCCCGCGGTCCCGAGGCGAGTGGAGGCCGAGGGCCTCACTCGCCGATGTGGTTCGGGGACCCGCATCTCATTCTCTCGGCCGGGATGGCCGCTATTACGAAGACTCCCCCCACGACCTCAGCACGTCCCTAGCAGCGGAAAATTCAAGGGCCACCTCGGCATCCGGACCAACAGACAAGGAATCTTCCAGCATTCGCCTGGGCTCTATGCCATCGATCCAGCTGTCGAGCATTTCATACCACCTATCGTTCGCCGCACTATGGACGGTGAAGTCCATGACCAGCCAAGCGAGATGGCGCACTGCGGGTACGTCCCTGCGACTCGCCCAATACGACAGGTAAGGGCGGACGTCAATTCGCATAACGCCGACAATACTCAAAAGCTCAAGTACGTCCAGACGTCGCGGGAACGTCGACAGCGTCGAACGCCACCAGGCACGCATGAAGACCTGAATCGCGGCCTGCTCATCATGAGGCCAATCTCGCCACCGCACACCGATCGCGTTCATGGTGTTCCATGCATAATCAACACTGCGGTCTACTTCTTCAGCGAAAAGCTCAAGAACTCGCGGAAGTATACACTTATGCTGCCCAACCTCTCGAAACGCACGCACTTTCGCCATAATCGAGTCGAAATCAACTTCACCCGGCGGTCGCGGGAGCCTGACGTCAACACAGCTCGACCTTTGCTTCTCCGATTCGACACTTGTATCGAAGGTCGCATACAGGCCATCCAGCGCCGGACGCAGAGCGGGGAATCCGTTATCCAGTTCAGGCTTGTTCGGCACCTCCCTACCGTCTCATGGAGGGCAAAAAGAGCAGAGCCAGAATGGGAGCCCTGCGTGGACGACGACTGCCACGGGAGGGCGACGAGGCAGCCCGGGGTCAGAGGTCGTAGGCGACGGGGTGGCGCGGCTCGTAGAGGGCGAGGTCGGCCCCGCTCGGCAGCTTGATCGCTGCCCGCGAGCCCCAGCCGGCGCTGCTGACCGGTTGGGCGATCTCAACACCCTTGGCGGTCAGCTCGGCGAGCGTGGCCTCGAGGTCGACGCACATCAGGTAGAGCTCGGTGCCGTCGTTCTCACCCGGATGCACGGCCGCCTCGGCGGGCGGCAGCTTGAAGATCAGCCAGTCGTGTCCGGCGTCGACGTGCGGAAATCCCAGCACATCTCGCAGGAAGGCTCGATCCGCCTCCGCGTCTCGGCTGTAGATGACCACATGCACACCATTGATCATCGGATCATTATCGACGAAACCCTGCTGTGGGCGAAGGGATCCATAAGAGGCCACGCCGACATCACGACCCGTGGTCGACGCCGACGCGACCGCGCGTTATTCGCCCGTGTAGTTCGGGGGGCGTTTCTCGCGGAAGGCCAAGGTGCCCTCCTCGGCGTCCTTGGAGGCGAAGACCGGCCAGCCGATCTCATCGGAGATCTTCAGCGCGGCCTCCTCGTCCAGCCCTTCGGTGCGGCGGTGAGTAAGAAGGATCGCCTGGACCGACAGCGGCCCGCAGGCCGCGATCTGGTCGGCCATCTCACGGGCGGCGGTCAAAGCCTCGCCGTCCGGCACCACGCGGTTGACCAGGCCCATGGCCAGGGCCTCGGCCGGGGTGACCGAGCGGCCGGTGAGCAGGATGTCCATCGCTAGCGCGTACGGGATCTGGCGGGTCAGCCGCACCGCCGAACCGCCCATCGGGAACAGGCCGCGTTTCGCCTCGTACAGGCCAAGCGTCGCGCCCGAGGCGACCACCCGCAGGTCCGTACCGGTCAGGAGTTCGGTGCCGCCCGCCACGGCGTAGCCCTCGATCGCGCAGACCAGCGGCTTGGTCGGACGGGAATCGCGGAGCAGGCCCTTCCAGTGGTAGTCGGTGATCTCCGTGGCCCGCTGCCGTACGCGCGGGTCCTCCGACGGGCGGCCCATCGCCTTGAGGTCGGCGCCGGCGCAGAAGTGGCCGCCCGCCCCGGTGAGGATGCCGACCCGTACGTCCGGGGTATCGGAGATGTAGGCCCAGGCGTCGGCCATGCCCACGAGCATGTCGGTGCTCAGCGCGTTGCGCGCCTCGGGCCGGCTCATCGTGACCGTGACAACATGGCCGTCGCGTTCGACGATGCAGTGGGCGGTGCTGATCGGCAGTCTCTCCGCCATGCGCACTCCTCCGAAGCCGGTCAAAACAAGAACGGATTCTAGTATCGCCACGCCCGATCCGACAGGTCTTGCTCCCCAAAACGATAACGTGATCTACTGCGGATCTGGGACACCTCCGTACGACCGACGTACCGGGAGGATCAATGGGATCACTGGGCTTTTGGCGCTTGGCCGCCACCGACCCTTACTGGGTCGCGGCGGTCGACCCGGACGGTACCCCGCACAAGGCCGGGGACCTCCTCTCGCGCTGCAACCGGCTCGTGCACGGCCTGCGCGACCTCGGGCTGGAGCCCGGCGACGGGATCTGCGGCCTGGTGCCCAACGGCGTCGACGGGCTGGTGCTCTATCTCGCCGCTCTTCAGGCCGGCTGGTACTACACGCCGGTCAACTGGCACCTGACCGGGCCCGAGATCGGCTACGTGGTCGCCGACAGCGAGGCCAAGGCGTTCTTCGTGCACGAGCGGTACGCCGGCGAAGGCGTACCAGGTGCCGAGGCCGCCGGGATCGACCCGCAGCGGTGCTTCGCCGTCGGCAGCGGCGAGGTCGCGGGCTTCCGCCCGTACGGCGAGCTGGTCGACGGCAGGCCGGACACCCTGCCGGAGCAGCGGACCGCCGGCGCGACCATGCACTACACCTCCGGCACCACCGGGCGGCCCAAGGGCGTACGCCGGGCGCTGAACGGCCTCGACCCCGACGACTCCGCCGAGCTGATGACGTTCCTGCTGACGTTCTTCGGCTTCACCGCGGGGCCGCCCAACGCCCACCTGGTCACCTCGCCGAGCTACCACACGGCCGTGACACAGTTCGGCGGCTCGGCGCTGCACATGGGGCACTCGCTCGTCTACATGGACCGGTGGGACGCCGAAGAGGCCCTGCGGCTCATCGAGCGGCACGGGATCACGAACACCCACATGGTGCCGACGCACTTCAAGCGGCTGCTCACGCTGCCCGCCGAGGTGAGAGAACGCTACGACGTCTCCTCGATGCGCTGGGCGATCCACGCCGCCGCGCCCTGCCCGGTGCCGATCAAGCAGGCGATGCTCGACTGGTGGGGCGACTGCATCTGGGAGTACTACGCGGCCACCGAGGGCGGCGGCACGATCGCGAGCCCGCAGGACTGGCGTGAGCATCCGGGGACGGTCGGCAGTGCCTGGCCGATCAGCGAGCTGCTGATCGTGGACGACGACGGCGCCGAGGTGCCCATCGGCACGCACGGCACGATCTACATGAAGATGGCCGGGGTCGCCTTCGAGTACAAGGGCGACGCGGCCAAGACCCAGGCGAACCGGCTCAAGGACTACTTCACCGTCGGCGACATCGGCTACCTCACCGAGGACGGCTTCCTCTTCCTGTCCGACCGCAAGGCCGATCTGATCATCTCCGGCGGGGCGAACATCTACCCGGCCGAGATCGAGAACGAGATCGTGATCCATCCGAAGGTGGCCGACGTGGCGGTCTTCGGTGTCCCCGACGACGAGTGGGGCGAGCAGATCAAGGCCGTGGTCGAGCCGGCCGAGGGCGTGCCGCCCGGACCGGAGCTGGCCGAGGAGATCCTCGCCTCGCTGGAGGGCCGGCTGGCGCGGATGAAGTGGCCGAAGTCGTTCGACTTCATCGAGCACATGCCGCGCGAACCCAACGGCAAGCTCCTCAAACGCCGCCTGCGCGACCCGTACTGGAAGGACCGTGATGCCGCCATCTGAGCAGCTGCTGGCAGCCGATCACTCGCTGGCTTTTCCCGGCGGGTACACGCGTTCGGTCGGGCCGGTCATCGGACGGTTCCTCACCGAGCTGCGCGACGGGCGGCTCGTCGGGGTACGTGCGGCCTCGGGCCGGGTGCTGTTCCCGCCGGTCGAGTACGACGCCGACGGCGAGACGGTGACCGAGGAGTTCGTCGAGGTCGGCCCGGAGTGCACCGTCGGCGCGTACGCCTGGGTGGCGCGGCCCCGGCCGGGCCATCCGCTGGAGAGGCCGTTCGCCTGGGCGCTGCTGACCCCCGACGGCGCCGACACGGCGATGGTGCACGTCCTGGACCTGGGTGTCTTCGAAGAAGGCGCCAAGGCGCCGAAGACGCTGCGCGCCGGGCTGCGCGTACGCCCCAAGTGGCGCGGCGAACGTACCGGCACGATCGGGGACATCGAGTCCTTCCGGCCCGACGTCACCATGATCAACGCTCCGGTCGAGGCGGGCTACCGGCTGAGCGCCGGTCACGCGCTCAGCCGCTTCCTCGGCGGCATCGGCGAGGGACGCATCCTCGGTCACCGGTGCGGGGTCTGCGGCAAGGTCTACGTGCCGATGAAGGGCCTGTGCCCCGTCGACGGCGTTCCCACCACCGAAGAGGTGGAGGTGCCCGACACCGGCACGGTCACGACGTTCGCGGTGAACAACATCCCCGACCCGCGCGCGCCCGACGTGCCGTTCGTGTCGGCGTACGTGCTGCTCGACGGCTCCGACATCGCGATGGTCGCCCTGGTGGCGGGCGTCCCCGCCGGCGACGTACGGATGGGGATGCGGGTACGCGCGGTGTGGCGGCCGCGCGAGGAGTGGGGCCGGACCATGACGAACATCAAGTGGTTCGAGCCGCTCGACGAACCCGACGTCCCGTTCGACGACATCAAGGACTACCTCTGATGGACATCGCAGTCGTGGCGTTCGCGCAGACGGAACACATGGGCGAGGACTCCGGGCGTTCGGAGGTCGAGATCCTCGCTCCGATCATCGGTGAGGTCAAGGAACGGACCGGGCTCAAGCGCTTCGGCTTCACGTGCTCCGGGTCGCTGGACTATCTCGCCGGGGCACCGTTCTCGTTCGTCTCCGCGCTCGACGCGGTCGGGGCGTGGCCGCCGATCTCCGAGAGCCACGTCGAGATGGACGCCGCCTGGGCCCTGTACGAGGCGTACGTCCGCCTGCTGCACGGCGACATCGACACCGCGCTCGTGTACGGCTTCGGCAAGCCGTCCCAGGTCGTACGGCCCGACGGCGAGTCAGGGCTGCCCGAGCTGATGAGCCTCCAGCTCGACCCCTACTACCTGGAGCCGCTCGGCCTGGACCAGGTCTCGATGGCCGCGTTGCAGGCACGCGCGTACCTCGAGCTCGGGCACAAGGAGGACGACCTGCGCGCCGTCGCCGCCCGTTCCCGCGCGGACGGGCGCGCCAACCCGTACGCGCTCGACCTGCCCGACCCGGGCGATGACGATTATGAGATCGCGCCGCTGCGGCCCTACGACTGCGCGCCCGTCACCGACGGCGCGGCGGCGATCGTGCTGGCGACCGGCGACCGGGCGCGTGAGCTGTGCGAACGGCCCGCCTGGATCCGCGGCGCCGACCACCGCATCGAGGCGCACTCGCTGGGTGCCCGCGACCTGGGGCGGTCGGAGTCGACCACGCTGGCCGGACAGAAGGCGGGCGCACGCGACGTCGAGGTCGCGGAGCTGCACGCGCAGTTCAGCCACGAGGAGCTCATCCTGCGCGAGGCGCTCGGCCTCGGCGACGACGTACGCGTCAACCCGTCCGGCGGGCCGCTGGCCGCCAACCCGGTCATGGCGACCGGCCTGATCCGCGTCGGCGAGGCCGCGGGCTGGATCCACCGCGGCGAGGCGAGACGCACCCTGGCCCACGCGTCGTACGGCCCCTGCCTGCAGTCGAACCTCGTGTGCGTATTGGAGGCATGAACCATGGCTGAGGCATGCGCGGTGATCGGTGTCGGGCAGACCCACTACCGCTCCAAGCGGACCGACGTCTCCATCGCCGGGCTCGTACGCGAGGCGGCGCTAAGGGCCCTGGAGGACGCGGGGCTGACGTTCAAGGACATCGACGCCGTCGTGGTCGGCAAGGCGCCCGACCTGTTCGAGGGCGTGATGATGCCCGAGGCGTACCTCGCGGACGCGCTCGGCGCGCGCGGCAAGCCGCTGACGCGCGTGCACACCGCCGGCTCGGTCGGCGGGTCCACCGCGCTGATCGCGGCGAGCCTGGTCCAGGGCGGAGTGCACGACCGGGTGCTCGTCGTCGCCTGGGAGAAGCAGTCCGAGTCCAACGCCACCTGGGCGCTGTCGACCCACCCGCCGCTCACTCCCTCGCTCGTCGTGGGCGCGGGCGGCTACTTCGCGCCGCACATCCGCGCGTACATGCGGCGTACCGGCTCCCCCGACCACATCGGCACGCTCGTCGCGGTCAAGGACCGGCAGAACGCGCTGAAGAACCCGTACGCCCACCTTCGGATCCCCGGCATCTCGCGCGAGATGGTCGAGTCGACGCCGATGCTGTGGGACCCGATCCGCTACCTGGAGACGTGCCCGTCCAGCGACGGTGCGGCGGCGATGGTGCTGGCCTCGGAGTCGGCGGCGCGTCAGGCGCCGAACCCGGCCGCCTGGGTGCACGGCGCCGCGATGCGCTCCGAGCCGATCGTCTTCGCCGGACGCGACACGGTGAGCCCGCAGGCCGGCAAGGACTGCGCGGCCGACGTCTACTCCCAGGCCGGCATCACCGACCCACGCCGCGAGCTGGACTGCGCCGAGGTGTACGTCCCGTTCTCCTGGTACGAGCCGATGTGGCTGGAGAACCTCGGCTTCTGCGGCGACGGCGAGGGCTGGAAGCTGACGGAGTCCGGCGCGACCGCGCTCGACGGCGACATCCCGTGGAATGCCTCCGGCGGCGTGCTCTCCTCCAACCCGATCGGCGCCTCCGGGCTCATCCGGTTCGCCGAGGCGGCCCAGCAGGTACGCGGACTGGCCGGCGATCATCAGGTCGAAGGCGCCCGCCGGGCGCTCGGCCACGCGTACGGTGGCGGTGCGCAGTTCTACGCGATGTGGGTCGTCGGATCCGAACGGCCCTGAGCACCCCCCGCTTGAGGAGCGCGCGATGGAGTTCAACCACGCCGACCTTTTCGAAGCTCTGGCCGACGCGATCGGGGACCGCAGAGCCCTCGTCGCACCTGGTCCGGACGGCGTCGAGCGGCTGACCTACGCCGAGCTGGACGTGTACGCCAACCGGCTGGCCCACCACCTGGAGGACGCCGGTGTCGGGCCCGGACAGCACGTGGGTGTGCATCTGTACAACGGGCTGGAGTACATCACGACCGTGCTGGCCGCGCTGAAGCTCCGCGCGGTGCCGGTCAACGTCAACTACCGGTACGTCGAGGCCGAGCTGGAATACCTCTACAACGACGCCCAGCTTGTGGCGCTGGTGTACGAGTCGGACTTCGAGGAGCGGGTCACCGCGGCGGCGGGGCGGACGCCGACGCTGCGGCACCGCGTCGTGAGCGGGGGGACCTCACCGCACGCGGTCCCGTACAAGGACGCTCTCGCCGGCTCGCCGGCGACGCGCGGTTTCGCGCAGCGCTCCGGCGACGACCGCTACATCATCTACACGGGCGGTACGACCGGCATGCCCAAGGGCGTGGTGTGGCGCTGCGAGGACCTGTTCATGGCCTTCGGCGGCGGCAACCCGTACGGCGAGCCCCGTAAGACGCCCGGCGAGGTCATCGAGGCCGCGCGGAGCTCGGGTGGCGTGGTGATGATGACCGCCGCGCCGCTCATGCACGGCGCGGCCCAGATGACGACGTTCATCTCCTGGTGGATGGGCGGGTCGGTGGTCTACAACCGGCGCTTCGACGCCGCCGAGATCCTGCGCACGATCGAGACCGAGAAGGTCCTGACGCTCGGCATCACCGGCGACGCGATGGCCCGCCCCCTGGTCGACGCGATCGCCGCGGGCTCGTACGACCTGAGCTCCCTGGCCGCGCTCAGCTCGACCGGCGCGATCCTGTCCGGCTCCGTACGCGAACGGCTGAGCGAGCTGCTGCCGAACATGATGATCATCGACAGCTTCGGCTCGTCGGAGTCGGGATACACCGCGTCCGGGGTGGAGGGTTCGACGCCCGAGTCGGGGCTGAAATATCGGCCCAACATCACGTCCCTGCGCGTGCTGGGCGATGACCTCCGACCGGTCGAGCCCGGCTCGGGGACGATCGGGCAGATCGCCAAGACCGGGCACCTCCCCATCGGATACTGGAACGACGAGGCCAAGACGGCGAAGACGTTCGTCGAGGTCGACGGGGAGCGCTGGCTGCTGACCGGCGACATCGCGACGCTCGAGGCCGACGGCACGGTCTCGGTCCTCGGACGCGGCTCACAGTGCATCAACACCGGGGGCGAGAAGGTCTTCCCCGAGGAGATCGAGGCCGTGCTCAAGGGGCACCCGGCCGTCTTCGACGTGGTGGTCACCGGGGTGACGGACGAGATGTACGGGCAGCGGGTCGCCGCCGTCGTCCAGCTGTACGCGGACGCCGAGGCGTCCCAGGGCGACCTCGACGCCCACTGCCGAAGCCGCCTGTCGGGGTACAAGGTCCCGCGCACGTACGCGTTCGTGGCCGAGCTCCAGCGCTCGCCCGCGGGCAAGGCCGACTACCGCTGGGCCAGGAAGGTCGCCGAGAAGGCCTGACGCCCGGCGGCGCTCAGAGGATCCACGAGACGCCGTTCTCGCGTGGGGCGTGAGTGAGGGCGTCCGTGGGCGTCATGCGCGGGTCCCGGCGACGACGCGGATCAGGGCGGTCACCGCGCAGTCGACGTCGCGTGCGGGGCAGATCGGCCTGTCCCAGGACCACCACCAGGTGAGCACATCGTCGGCGTCCGGCTTGAGAGTGACCGTCTCGGCCAGGTGCTCGTTGCCGTTCGGGGTGTTGATGCGGATCTTGGTCGAGGGCTCGATGATGTCGGCGACCAGCCCCGCCCGGCCGCACATCGTGGCGAGCCGCGAGACGAGCTGATCGGCGCTTTCCGCCGCCGGTGGCGTGTTTATCTCCATGGGGATCGCTCCTTTTCGAATCTGTCTACAGAATCGCAGAGCGGCCCTATTCTGTGGAGGCGCGAAGCGCGCAAGTCATTGAATTATTCGGATCGGCTCACGCATTGAAGCAACTTGAAATCGGGCAAATGAGGCGGATATGGCGGACTCCACGTACACCCCAATGGCGATATGGGGCCGCGAGTTGCGGCACTACCGGAAGGCGGCCGGACTTACCCAGACCGAGTTCGCCGCGAAGATCAATTACTCGCCGTCACTCGTGTCGCAGATCGAGACCGGCCAGGTCCCGGCGACACCGGAGTTCGCCGCCTCGTGCAACAAGACGCTCGAATCCGACGGTGCCCTCGTTCGGCTCCTGGACTATCGCAAGGACGACATCCCGCCGTGGTGCGCCGAGTGGATGCCCTACGAGGAGGGCGCCAGAGCCCTCAAGACCTTCCAGCCGCGTTTGATCTATGGACTGCTTCAGACGGAGGCGTACACCCGAGCCGTACTGAACGGTGACGACATGGCCATCAGCAGGCGGCTGGAACGTCAGC
The DNA here is from genome assembly GCF_006716425.1 of Actinoallomurus bryophytorum. Classification (NCBI taxonomy): domain Bacteria; kingdom Bacillati; phylum Actinomycetota; class Actinomycetes; order Streptosporangiales; family Thermomonosporaceae; genus Actinoallomurus; species Actinoallomurus bryophytorum. Next base: position 4,309,556 of record NZ_VFOZ01000001.1, on the reverse strand, counting down.
GGATACTCGAACGCCCCGAACCCCCAACGCTGCATGTCGTGCTCGATGAGTCCGTGCTCTGGCGGGATGTCGGCGGGCCCGAGGCCATGCGAGGGCAACTGGCACACCTGGTCGAGATCTCCTCTCCAAAGGTCCAGATTCAGATACTGCCGAATGGCGGGCACCTGGCCACCCAGGGGCCGTTCGTCCTCGCTACGCTGGAAAACGGCAGTACAGCCATATACTTGGAGACGGCCGTGCGCGGATTGATTGCCACCTCCCTCGACGACCACGTGCGAGCGGACGCCGCATGGGAAGCGATCAAGGCCGATGCGCTGCCGGTGGGAATGTCCAAGGAATTGATCGCGCGGACGGCGGAGGAACGATGGGCACCCTGACGACCCCCTGGCGTAAGTCGACCCGAACGGGCGGCAACAATGACGACTGTGTCGAGATAGCGGTCCTCGAGGCGCACCGCGACTGAGCTCGAACAGGAAAGAACCCTCGGGCCTTCTGGCTACCGGGGGTTCTTTCATTCGCGGCTCCGCTAGGCGGCGCGGGCTTCCCAGACGAGGCCGAGTTTCGGCTCGTCGTCCGGGGTGTCGGCGTCCTTCGGCAGGCTCCACACGACCTCGTACATCACGGTGTGGTCCCGGCCGTCGCCGTGTCCCTTCCACCGGCCGACGCCGCGGTCGTATGACGTATGGCCGGTGAAGTCGGCGAGGGTGCCGTTGAAGACGGGGAACGGCATGAGGTTCGCGGTGCTCTCGAAGATCGCGAGCCGGAGCCGCTGGGCGAGAGGGCCGGTGGCCTCGCCCTGGGCGTACATCGCGATGTCGGCGTCGGCCGGGCCGTTGAAGGTGACGGTCACGGTCACGGCTCCGCGCTTACCGGGCTTGATGCCGTCGAGCGGCAGCCACGTGGCGGAGGTCACATCGTCGGTGAGGGTGATCGAGTCAGGCATGTAACCACCTCGGATTCAACTTAGGTAGCCTAATCAACATAACAGCTCCTGACCTGCGGATATTCCGTTGTCAACAGGCCTGCGGTGTGCTCGGAGCGGCCCTTGAGCGCGGCGGTGAAGCGGGCTCCGGCCCTCACCGGAATCCGCCCTCCGCACGGGTAAACTCGCCCTAGAGCATCTCTATCTCCGAGAGGTGTTCTCTCGTGGATCGCTGACCACGCCTGACTGTGAGGTGGGTTCCATGACGGCGCCGGACCGGGCCAAGCTCATCGCCGAGCTGGGCCACCAGGCACGCGTGAGTACGGCATGGACGGTCCTGCTCCACCACGCCATCGCCAGCAGGTCGGGCATCAACGTCACCGACATGCAGTGCATCAACCTGCTCCAGCTCCGCGGCCCGATGACCCCGGGCCAGCTCGCGCAGGCGATGTTCCTCACCACGGGTGGCGCGATCACCGCCCTCATCGACCGCCTCGAGAAGGCCGGCATGGTGCGCCGCCGCCGCGACGACGCGGATCGCCGTCGCGTCATCGTGGAGGCCACCAAGGACGCCCCGGTCGCCGAGCTCGGCGCCAGGTTCCGGCCCGTCGCCGAGATGTACGGCGAGCTCCTCGAGACGTACAGCGACGAGCAGCTCGAACTGATCCTGGACTACCTGGCACGTACGAACGAGGCGTCCCCCGGCGTGATCGAGCGCGTGAAGCACCTCGGCTGACCCACGCGTCCGTCGCCGATCTCCGGCAGGTCTTGACAGCGGACACACATGTCCGCATTCTTAACACATTCGTTCTGAAACAAGGTGGTTATGGATGACGTCCGACCGGCTCAGCCTCGTGTTCGGGGCGCTCGCGGACCCCACCCGCCGGGCGATCCTCGTACGACTGACCGAGGGTGACGCGACCGTGGCCGAGCTCGCGGCGCCGTTCGTGATGTCACAGCCGGCGATCTCCCGGCACCTCAAGGTGCTGGAGAACGCCGGACTCATCTCGCGCACCCGGCGGGCGACCGCCCGGCTCAGTCATCTGGAGGCCGAGCCACTCCGCGAGGTGACCACCTGGTTGACCCGCTACCAGCGATTCTGGGACGAGAGCCACGAGCGGCTGGACGAGCTGCTCGCGGCCCTGCAAGGCAAGGGCGGCCGCGGCACGGTCGCACGGACAGAGGGAGACGACCATGGGTAAGACGCAGATCACCGCCGAGCCCGGCATTCCGCAGATCATCGTCGAGCGGGAGTTCGACGCACCGCGGGACCTGGTGTTCCAGGCCTTCACCGAGCCCGAGCTGATCGTGCAGTGGCTGGGCCCACGCGAGCTGACCATGAAGATCGAGGAGTACGACGTGCGCGACGGCGGCAAGTGGCGCTACATCTCCTCGGACGCCGACGGCAACGAGTTCGGCTTCCACGGGGTCTTCCACGGCAACCCCTCGCCGGAAGGCACCGTGCAGACCTTCGAGTTCGAGGGCATGCCGGGCCACGTCGCCATGGACACGCTCACCCTGGTCGAACGCGACGGCCGGACGCTGGTGCGTACGGTCTCCAGCTTCCAGTCGGTCGAGGACCGTGACGGGATGATCGCCTCCGGCGCTGAGCGCGGCGTGCGCGACTCCGACGAGCGGCTGGGCGAGCTGCTCGCCAAGCTGCAGGCCGGCTGACGCGATGGCCGACCCGATCCGGCTGCGTGTCCGGCTGCCCGCCTCCATCGGGGCGGTCCGGAACGCATGGACCGACGCCACGGCACTGCGGCACTGGCTGGCCGACCACGTCGAGGCCGAGCCTGGCCGGTACGCGTTCTGGGGCCGCCACACGCCGCAGGGCGAGAAGCCCCGCCAGCGGCCGCTGCACCTCGACGACCGCACACTGCGCTTCTCCTGGGAGCTGAGCGGCGAGGAGACGATCGTCGAGGTGCTCCTGGAGGAAGACGCCGGCTCCACCGTGGTGACGTTGTCGCAGACCTGCTTCGAGGGCGCGTACTCCGGATACCCCGTCGGCATCGCGTTGACGGTGTTCTGGTCGCTGGCGCTCGGGAACCTCACCGACCATCTCATGGACCGTCCGACCACACCCAAATGCGACTACACCGCGCGTGACCTGCGGACGGAGGTCGCCATCGGTGCGCCACGCGATGCCGTGTTCGGCTCGCTCACCGCCTCTGAGGAGTTCAGCCGGTGGTTCGGGCTGCCCGTCGAGATCGAGCCGTACGTCGGCGGGTCCTGGACCATCCGGCGCGGCGGCCCGATCGGCACCGTACGCGCGCTGGAGCCCGGCCGCCTGCTCTCTCTGGCGGAGGACTCCGGCATCTCGACATGGGAGCTGGAGGACCACGACGGCGGGACGCTGCTGAGGCTCGGCCTGAGCGGCTTCGATCCCGGCTCGCCGCCGTACCCGGGCTGGACGGGCTGGCTGTCGGCGGTCTCCTCCCTGCGCCGCTACCACGAGCTCGCCGACTGGCGGCCCATCTGGCTTGACACCTAGCGGGTTCGACGCCTGGCGGGTTTGACGCCGCCCTCTCGAGGGACAACCCCGGTACGAAGCCTGAGGAGGAGATCTCCCATGAGCGGTCACATCGGGCCCCTGCGATTCGGCGGCTGGGACCTTTCGGATCGCCGGCGCCGTTCGGGCATCGGGTACGCGATCGGGCGGGTGATCTGGCTCGCGGCCCTGGCCGTCACCGCGATCCTCGTCTTCGGCATCGCGCTCACCTGGGCGAAGGCCAACCCCGGCAACGACGTCGTCCACACCGTCATGCGGGCGGGCACCTGGCTGGCGACACCGTTCCACGGCATCTTCCACGACCCGAACGCCCGCGAACGGCTGACCGAGAACTGGATCGTCGCCGGCGCCGCCTACCTCGTCGGCGGCGGCCTCCTCTCCTGGCTCGTGGGCCGCTGACACGGTTTCTGCCGTATTTGTGTTAGATAACGCCCTTTCTGCTCGCCTGCGCTCCGGATCCGCTGTTAGCTTCAGGCCCCATGACCGCGCTGGACACCTTCATCGACGCTCTGCCCAAAGTCGAACTTCACGTTCACCTGGTCGGTTCGGCCAGCCTGCCGACCGTGCTCGAACTCGCCCGCCGGCACACCGGCCATCACGTGCCGACCGACGAGGAGGCCCTGCGGAAGTTCTATGAGTTCCGCGACTTCCCGCACTTCGCCGAGGTCTACTTCGGGGTCAACGGCCTCGTACGCGAGCCGGAGGACGTCGCGGCCCTCGTCGTCGGGGCCGCCCGCGACCTCGCGGCGCAGAACGTCCGCTACGTGGAGCTGACCGTCACGCCGTTCTCGCACGTCGTCGCCATGGGCATGCCGATGAAGGCCGTCACCGAGGCGCTCGACGTCGCGGCGCGGCAGGTCGCGGACCGGATCGAGGTCGCGTACGTCTTCGACATCCCGGGCGAGTTCGGGGACGAGGCGGCGCGCTTCACGATCGACCACGCGCTCTCGCAGCCGCCGGAGGCCATCGTCGGCTTCGGCATCGGCGGCATCGAGCAGGACCGGGCCGGGCACGAGGAGGCGATACGCGACGCCTTCCGCGCCGCCATCGCCGCGGGCCTGCACAGCGTGCCGCACGCGGGCGAGATGAGCGGGCCGGAGACGATCTGGGAGGCGATCCGCGGTCTGGGCGCCGAGCGGATCGGGCACGGGATCCGCTGCGTCGAGGACCCGGACCTGATGGCCTACCTCCGCGAGACGCAGCTGCCCCTGGAGGTGTGCCCGACGTCCAACGTGTGCACGCGCCAGGTGCCCTCCATCGAGGCCCACCCGCTGCCCCGGCTGATCGAGGAGGGTCTGTACGCCACGCTGAACAGCGACGACCCGCCGATGTTCGGGACGACGCTGACCAAGGAGTATCGGACCGCGGCGGTCGACCTGGGCCTCGGCGCGGCCGGAGTGGCGGACCTGGCACGCAACACCGTACGCGCGTCGTTCCTCGACGGGGATCGCAAGGAGGCGATCCTCGCCGAGCTCGACGCCGTCCAGGCGGCCCATGTGACCGAAAGCGCGGAAGCAGAATAGGCACTTTCCCCGGCGAATATCGCCTCAATACAGGAAAAATTCAACCGTTACCATTCGCGCTCCCGAGGTCGATACGTTCACCCCACCGTTGATCGACCATGGGGTGAGACGTGACCGAAGCCACCGACGATTCGCGGGTGACCGCCACCGCGGCCGACGGCTTGGTGCGTGTCGCCTTTCATGCCGGCGGCCTCGTCGAATCCGTGACGCTCGCTCCCAAGGTCAAACGACTCGCCGTCGATGACCTGGCGGACGCGATCGTGGAGGCGGTGTCGGCCGCCCAGGTGGAACTCCTGCGGCCGCCGAACGGGACCGTGAGGCGAACCGCGAGGCGGCCCGGCGCCTGTCGGGCGAACTCGAGCAGATCAACGCCGAGTATCTCCGCAAGACGGCGCTGTACGACAACAACGGCACCGAAATCCTCAAGCGAATGGACGGTTGAGCGTGGGCGTCGACCAGCGAACGATGACGGCCGACAAGGCCATGCTCGACAAGACGACCTGGGCGCTCGCCCAAATACCCGCCGACCCCTCGAATGCGTCCGTGGCGAAGAACGATATCGAGGACCCGGGCACCCGGCTGGGTGTGGCCACCGAACCGGGATGGGGCACGACCTGGGAGTCCGACGGCGATTTCCGTACCCAGCACTTCTCAAAGAAGTACAGCCGGCTTCTCTACAGCCTCTACTGGGCCGACCAGCGGATCTGTGGGGAGCAGGGCGGAACCAGCGCCGGGGTGAAGAAGATGGCCGCCGACTACGCGGCCGCCGAGGACGAGAACGAACGCGCCGTCTTCGACGTCCCGCTGCCGCCGAAGCTCACCGACTGAGGGAACCGATCCCGATGATCAAGATGCCGGACGATCTCAGGGCGACGGCACACCTCGTCGACTACGAGCCGCTGACCCTCGACGAGGACCATCTGAGCGCTCTCAGCAAGAAATGGGAGAGCGCCGCGACGTACTTCAGGAATCAGGCGGACTGGCCCAAGAGCCAGCCCGGAACGGTCTGGGATCCGCAAAGCTCCTGGGTACGGGGCCACGACCGTCCTCTGGACGCGTTCGTCGACTTCTATGAGAACTATCCACGCAAGCACTGCTACAGCGTCGCCGCGCAGGCGCCGCCGGTGGCCGGGGCACTGAACAACATCGCCGGGATCGTCGTCAGTCACAAACGCGCGGCCTACCAGGCGCTGGAGGCCGCCAGGAACGACCTCTCCCGCGGCGGCCACCTGTTCGGCCCCAAGTACCTGAAGGTCTTCGGCGCCCATCTCTACCTTCCCGGTGTCGAAGGCGCGTACGAGGAGGACGTCGACGCGGACTTCGCGACGGTCGACGCGCTGAGGGAGCAGCTCCGGCAGCTGAACCAGCGGACGCAAGACTCGATCGACGCGCAGGTAAAGATCATCGAGCAGGCCGGCGCGGCGCTCGACCGTGTGGCCGACAACGCCGCCCAGGCCACCACCGTGCTTCCGGACGGGCCGCAGACGGTGAGTTCGGGCGCCCCCAGCACCTATGAGCACTGGGTCGAGCACGGCAGATGACGAGGAGCCCGGCCGCTCAGTCCTCGACGATCGAACTCAGGCGCTCCATCGTCTCGATGTACTCCTCGACCAGCTCGTAGATCACCCGTGAGGTGGACTTCACCTGGTTCATCGTGCCGACGATCTGGCCGACCGGGAAGGTCGTCAGCTCGCCCGCGCCGGACTGGTTGATCCGCTTGAGGGCGTCCGAGATGAGCATGAACTGCATGGGCATCGGCAGCGTGCCGGGCGACTCGGCGGACTCCCACGCGTCGGTCCACGCGGTCTTGAGCATCCGCGCGGGCTTGCCGGTCCACGACCGCGACCGCACGGTGTCGCGTGAGGTCGCACCCAGCATCCGGTCGCGCGACGCCTCGGGGGTGTCGGCCTCCTCGACGGTCAGCCAGATCGAGCCGGTCCACACGCCCTCGGCACCGAGCGCGAGCCCGGCCGCCATCTGACGGCCCCGGCCGATGCCGCCCGCGGCCAGCACCATGGTGTCCGGGCCTACGGCGTCGACGACCTCGGGGATGAGCACCATCGTGGAGATCTCGCCGGTGTGGCCGCCCGCCTCGGTGCCCTGGGCGACGATGATGTCGACGCCCACCTCCTTCTGCTTGCGCGCGTGCCGGGCGCTGCTGGCCAGCCCGGCGACCGTCACGCCCTGCTTGTGCGCCTCTTCGACCACGTCCGCCGGGGGCGGGCCGAGCGCGCTGGCGAGCAGCGCGATCGGGTGCTTGAACGCCACCTCGACCTGCGGACGCGCGGTGGCGTCGGTCCAGCCCAATAGGTAGTGGCCGGCCCCCTCCTCGGTCAGCGGGTCGATGCCGTGGCTCTCGAGCAGCTCGTTGACGAAGCGGCGATGCCCCTCGGGGATCATGCCCTGCAGCCGGCTCAGCATCTCGCCTGCGTCGCCGAGGTCCGCGCCCTCGTACTTGGCGGGCATCACGACGTCGACGCCGTACGGTTTGCCGCCGACGTGGTCGTCGATCCAGGCCAGCTCGGTCTCGAGCTCCTCGGGGGTGAAGTACAGGGCGCCGAGGACGCCCATGCCGCCGGCGCGGCTCACCGCCGCGACCACGTCGCGGCAGTGACTGAACGCAAAGATCGGATACTCGATCCCGAAAAGCTCCGTTACCCGTGTCCGCACCTCCGTACAGTACGCACGCGGCGGCCGAAACTGCAACGTGTTCTAGTTTATGTCTCATGCGAATCACGGCGACCGGCGGACGTTCAGGCGCCGACCGCGGAGGACTCGAGCCGGCCGAGCTTGGTCTTGCGCGTCTCCTCGAAGACCACCGACGTACGGAACCCGGCGATGTCACGCCGGCTGCTGAGGCGGTCGACCAGGAAGGCGTGCAGGTGGTCGAGGTCCTGAACGCCGACGTGCACCAGGAAGTCGTCATCCCCCGCGACCACGAAAACACTGATCACCTCGGGCAGCCGGGACGCGAACTCCTTGAAGCCGTCGATGGCCGCACGGGCGGGCGTACGCAGCTTGACGGCGACCAGGGCCTGCACTCCCCGGTTCAGCGCGGTCAGGCTGATGTCGGCGTGGTAGCCACGGATCACACCGCGGCGAGTGAGTACGCGGATCCGCTCCAGGGAGGTCGACGGCGCGACGCCGAGCCGGCGTGCGAGCTCACGGTTGGACAGCCGAGCATCCGTTTGGAGAAGGTCCATAATCTTGGTGTCGATTTCGTCCATGTTCGGATATTGGCATGGATTTCGAGCGATCGTTCGGGCCGAGGTCGATTCGCCCGTCTGACTGACTACCGTTCCCCCGTCGTACTGACCATTGGGGGAACGTCATGGCGTTGTCGACGCGATCAGGTCCGGCGGAGCGCTCGGCCGGAGGAGAACACGGGCACCGGCTCGGCGCGGCGCAGGGGACCGCGCTTCTCGTCGGTGCCGTACTCGGGCCGGGCGTGCTGGCCCTGCCGCACCTGGCGGCGGAGGCGGCCGGGCCCGCCTCGATCGTGGTCTGGGCCGCGTTGCTGGTCATCAGCGCACCTGTGGCGCTGACCTTCGCGGTGCTGGGCGCCCGCTTTCCCGACGGCGGCGGGGTGGCCACCTTCGCCGCGCGGGCGTTCGGGCCCCGCACCGCCGCGGTCGTGGGCTGGTGTTTCTACGCGGCCGTGCCGTTGGGCGTCCTGTCGGGCGCGCTGATCGGCGGCGACTATGTCGCCTCGGCCGTGGGCGTCGGTCGCCCGTGGCCCCTCGTGGTCGCGGTGGCGTTGCTCGCGGGGGCGTTCGTCACCAACCACGGGGGGCTCCGCACGTCCGGCAGAGTGCAACTCGTTCTCGTTTGCGTGCTGGTCGTGGTGCTGGCCGTCGCGATCCTCGCGTCCGGACCGGACGTGCGGACAGGGAACTTCACCCCGTTCGCCCCGCACGGCGGCAGCGGCGTCGTACACGCGGCCGGCCTGCTGTTCTTCGCCTTCGCCGGATGGGAGGCGGTCACTCACCTGTCGGCCGACTTCGCCGATCCGGAGCGTCTGCTGCCGCGGGCCACCGGGCTGGCACTGCTCATCGTCGGCACGCTCTACCTCGGGCTGGCGATCGCGGTGGTCGGCGTGCTCGGCGACCGGGCCGCCGCCTCGCCGGTACCCCTGTCACTGCTCCTGCAAGAGGGGATCGGTGACCTGGCGCGGGAGACCACGGGCGTGGTGGCCGTCATCCTGACCTTCATCGCGGTCAACACCTACATCGCGGGGGGCGCGAGGCTCGGCGCGGCGCTGGCACGTGACGGAGCGCTGCCCGCGGGGCTCGCCAGGGGCGCGGCGGCCGGGCAGGTTCCGCACCGCAGCCTGCTGCTGCTCGCGGGCCTCACCGGCCTGCTGACCGCGGTCGCCGTCCCGTCGGGGCTCGGCCTGGACACGCTCATGCGCGCGACCGCGGCGTGCCTGGCGGCCGTGACGCTCGTCGGCATGGCCGCCGCGACACGGCTCCTCTCACGCGGCGGGCGCCGCCATGGCCGCGCGCTCGCCGGAGCGGCCACGGTCTTCACCGGCCTGATGTTGCTCTCGTGCGGTCTCTTCCTTCTCCTCCCCGCCGCCGTCGCCACGGTGGGAGCCCTGGTGGTCCGCGGACGCGGCCTGCACAACTCGACTCGGTCGCGAATCGATCTGGGGTGTTGACGCCGATATGACCCGTTGTTAACTTTCGCGCCGGGGCTCACGCTGAGAGCCGCGTACGGAGGGCCGACGCGGATGACCGAAGCGATCGGAGCGGTCCGTGGTGAGGCCGGTCCGCCGACGGCGGCGGGACCGGTCGGCGGGCTTTCGGCCCATGCCCTGGTGGACCGTGGACCGCTGATCGCGGGAGCGCGCGAACACCTCGCAGGCGGTGGCAGCGTGCTCCTGACCGGACCGGCCGGAATCGGCAAGTCGACCCTGCTCAGCGCCCTGGCCGGGGAGTTCGCCGACCACCAGGTGCTGCACTGCTCGCTGTCGGAGACCGAGCGCCATCTGCCGTTCCTCGGCCTGATCGACCTGCTGGCCGATACCGGCGACGACGTCCTGGACACCCTGCCCAAGCACCAGCGCGCCGCCCTGGACTCGGCGCTGCTCCGGCGTACCGACCCGGTGGGCGAGCGTGACGTCCTCGGCCTGCGGATGGCCGTCCTGGCCACCTTCCGCGCGCTGTGCGCCTCCGGACCGGTGTTACTGGTGGTCGACGACGCCCAGTGGCTCGACGCGCCGAGTGCGGAGCTGCTGGCGTTCATGGCACGCCGCGCGCGAGGGCTGCGGCTCCACGCTCTGGTCGGCCTGCGCACCGGGCCCGCGGACCCGCGGCCGGAGCCTCGCCTCTGCCCCCCGCCCGTGCGCTCGTTCGACGTCCCGCCGATGACCGCCGCCGAGGTCACCCGGCTGCTGGGCGATCTCGGCCTGCCGCGGCCCGTACTGGCCAAGGTCCACCGGGCCAGCGACGGCAACCCGTTCTTCGCCATGGAACTGGGCCGCGCGCTCGCCGAGCACGACGGGCCGCTGGACCCGGCCGCGCCGCTGCCGGTGCCGGACAGCCTGCGCTCCCTCATGCTCGGCCGCCTGATGGCGCTGTCGGCGAGGGCCCGGCGCACCCTGCTCACCGCGTGCGCGGTTGCCCGGCCGACGCTCGCGCTGCTGCGCGGCGCGGGCCGGTCCGAGGCGGCGGGTGACATCGCCGAGGCACGTGAGGCCGGCATCGTCATGCCGGGCGAGGTCGTACGGTTCACCCATCCCCTGCTGTCGGCCGTCCTGTACTCCGAGGCCACCGAGCGTGAGCGACTCGCGGTGCACACGGCACTCGCCGACGCGGTCTCCGACCCGGTCGAGCGTGCCCGCCATCTCGCCCTCGTCGCGCCCGGACGCGACGCCGAGGTCGCGGCCACGCTGAGCGAGGCCGCCACGGCGGCGCGGCGCCGTGGAGCGCGCGCCGCCGCGGCCCGGCTCGGCCTGCTCGCCGCCGACCGCACCACCGAGGAGGAGGACGAGGCCGGGCTGCGGCTCACCGCCGCCGAGGACGCGCTGGCCTCGGGCGAGTTCGCGCTGGCGCGCGGCATCGCCGAGCAGGTGCTCGAACAGGCGTCCCCGCCGGCCGAACGCGTACGCGCCTGGATCGTATTGCTCGACTCCGTCGGCCAGGCGCTGGCGGAGCTGGACGACGTCTTCCCCCGCGCGCTCGCCGACGCACGCGATGACCCCGCGCTGCTCGCGCCGCTGCACTACCGGCTCGCCTGGCGGGCCTGGCTGGTCAAAGGCTCGGCGGCCAAGGCGCGCGACGAGGCGGCCACGGCCGCCCGGCTCGCCGCCGAGGCCGGCGACCGCCGTACCGAGGTGCTGGCGCTGACGAAACAGGCGCTCGTCGAGTTCAGCACCGGCCGTCTCGAGGCGGAGCAGACCCTGGCCCGCGCGCTGGCCGGCTCGCAGGACCCGGCCATCCGGTTCGACCACAACGGCCCGGTCTACCTGCGCCACCGGCATCATCTGCTGCACGACCGGCTGGAGGAGGCCCGCGCGGAGCTGCGCTCGCTCACCTATGTCGTGCGCCAGCGCGGCGCGGTGGAGAGCCTGTTCATGTGCCTGTACGGCTCCTCCCAGGTCGAGATCTTCCGCGGCCGCTGTGACCGGGCCCTGGACCTCGCCGACCAGTGCCTGCGGCTGTCCGAGGACAGCGAGCTGAGCCGCGGGCCCGCGTGGTGCGCGGTGGCCTTCGCCGAGGCCGCCGGCGGTTCGCTCGACCGTGCGCTGGCCGCCGCCGAACGCGCCGTCGCCCAGAGCGAGGACGACGGCGACCTGCTCTTCCTGCCGCACGCCCTGCACGCCGCCGGCCACATCCGGCTGCTGCGCGGCGACGCGGCCGGTGCCGCCGCGGCGCTGCGCCGCGTACGCCGGATGGAGGACGAACAGGGCCTGGCCGAACCCGCGTTGCGCCGCTGGCACGGTGACCTCGCCGAAGCGCTCGTGAGGATCGGCGCCGTCGACGAGGCGGCCGAGCTGATCGAGGCGACCAGGCGTGACGCGGTACGCCTCGGCCGCCGCGGCGTGCTGGCCGTACTGGAGCGTGCCTCCGCGCTGACGGCCGCGGCGCGCGGTGATCTGGACGGCGCGGCGGAGGGCCTGGACCGCGCCGTCGCCGCGCTCACGGCCTCGCCGTACCCGCTGGAGGAGGGCCGGGCGCGGCTCGAACTCGGCCGGCTACGGGTACGGAGGGGCGACACGGCGGGAGCGCGAGAGTCACTGCGCGCCGCACGCCGGGTGTTCTCGCGCGCGAAGGCGACGCCGTGGATGGCGACGGTGGTGGCCGAGCTCGACCTGCTCGACGTCGGCGTCCCGGCGGTCGCCGACGAGGCGGACCCCCTGCGGACCCTCGCCGGGGTCGAGCGCCGGGTCGCGGTCCTGGTCGCGGAAGGGGCCACGAACCGGGAGATCGCGGCACGCCTGTTCGTAAGCGTCAAGACGGTGGAGGCCGCCCTCACCCGCACGTACCGCAAGCTAGGCGTACGCTCCCGCGTCGACATCGCCCGCCTTGCCGCGTTCCGCCCGCCGGGCGACCACCCCGCCTAGCATTTGGAGCTCGGTCACCCTGCTAGTAGTTCGTGTTCCTATCGGAGGTAGTCAATGGAGCCACCCCAGTGGCATCGGCCCGGCGGTCCTGAGGTCCCTGCGAGCGGGCCGTTCTACGGACAGGCGCCTCCCGGCCACGGGACGGCCGTCCCCACGAGGGACGGGCCACCGCCCGGGTGGTACGCACCGCGATGGGAATATTCCAGGAAGTCGCGTCGCCTGATCGCTGGGCTCATCGACGGCTCCACCCTCAACACCATCGCCCACCTCGGGACGGTATCCCTCTATATCGGGCTTCACAGGGAAAGGCACGGCATTGCCTACGGCGTCGCCGACACCTTGATCTACCTCATCCTCATGATCTTCATTTTCGTGCTGCCTCAGGCGCGATGGGGCCAGACGCTCGGTAAACGGGCGATGGATATTCGCGTCGTACGGGCCGGCGACGGCGGTGCGATCGGCTACGGACAGTCCACCCTGCGCGAGCTGGTATTCGCTCCGCTCAACCTGATCATCGGGCTCGGCAACCTCGTCGTCGTCATCGTCGTCGGACTCCTCAGCGATCTCGATCCCGCCTGGATCTTGTGGGATCCACGTCGCCAGGCGCTGCACGACAAGGTGGCGCGGACGGTCGTCGTGCAGGCCGGGCCAGGCATACCGAATCCCTACAGAGACGGGAAGTGACCTGAGGCCCACGCGGCGGGCCCGGTCACGGGGTGGGACGCGCGCGGTACCAGTCGAGGGTTGCGGCGATGGCCTCGGCGTGCGGGGTCACGGCGAACGGGCCGAAGGTGCCTGTGAACTTCGAGGCATCGGTGACGAAAGGGCGATCGCGCTGGTACCAGGTCTCGCCGAGGGCGCGGACGGTGGGGTTCACGAGTCCGATGGCGCGTTGCATGCCACGCCCGAGGGCCGCGATCTTCCGGGGCTGACCGAGCTCCGCGAAGACCAGGTCAAGGAACTCCTCTCCCGTCAGCGGCTCTGCCGCCGGCAGGTGCCAGACCTCACCGTCCGCCCGTTCATCACCGCCGAGCACGACGAGGCCCTTGGCGATGTCGGGCAGGTAGCCGAGCGAGTGGGGCTGGTCGAGCGATCCGACCCAGCGGGCGACCTTCCCACGGAGCGCGGCGCCGAAGACCGTCGTGCCGGCGGTGGTGTTCACCCCGCCGGGACCGTAGTAGTCGGACGCCCTGCCGATGGCGACGCGCAGCTCGCCGGAGCGGTGACCCGCCAGGAGTGACTCGGCCATCTCGGCGCGAACGCGGCCCTTGGGATTGCGGGCCGCAGACGGCATGTCCTCGGTCATCGGCGCGCCGACGGGACCGTACATGTACAGGTTGTCGGCGAAGACCAGTTTGGCGCCCGCGGCGGCCGCACCCTCGCGCACCGCGTCGGTCATGCGGGGGAACTCCTGCACCCACCGGGTGTAGGCGGGGGCGGCGCAGTGGTAGACGACATCGGCGCCCTCGCAGGCCGCCTTGGCGCCCTCGGCCGAGGTGATGTCGCCCCGGTGGGCCTCGACGCCGTCCAGCGACGGCACCTTGCCGCTGCGGTTCACCGCGCGTACGCGGCGTCCACGGGAGGCGAGCTCGCGGGCCACGGAGCCACCGATGGCGCCTCCGGCGCCGAGGACGACGTGCAGGTCGGATGCAGCGGACACAGGATCTCCCGGTGTTGTTCGCCCAGCGGCCGTCCGCAGAGTTTAGTGGCAACCTCTCCGGCGACAAGAGGCCGCCTTCCGCGGCCACCGCACCGCACCGTGACGCCGGGTTAACACCGAGAGACGACCAGGACCGGTCGGCCGTGCCACGGGCGCACGGCCTGGCCGGAAGCGGGCGTAGGGATATCCCTACGGCTCCTCACGGTGTCTTCACCGGCCTGCCCTCCATGCGGACACTCCTGACCAGGAGGCGGCGAACACCTCGATCTCACCGCGAACCGGAAGGAGGTCTCGCCGCCAGAACGCACGCCACGCACCCCGGATCGCGACCGGGAGCGTGCATCGCGTTCCGGCTCGCCGTCGCAGTGCCCGCTCCAGTGGGCCACCCCCGCCAAGGCCCTACAGAGCAGGCGACCCCCTGCCAGGTCCCCGCCCGCAGGCCGTTCCGCACAGAACGGTCACGAGCTCATGTCCGCTCGCCTGTCCGCTACCGCGGGCGCAACGTTCAATGGCGAAAGGAATTCTCCGCCCATGTTCAGACCACGCATCGCGACGGTGTCGGCTACCGCCACACTCGCCGTCGCGGCCGCGCTGCTGGCAGCCCCCGCTGCCAGTGCATCACCCGCCTCCCCCGCCAAGCCGCCCGCACCCGCCAGGACCCAGCCCGCGGGCCACTCGGCGTTCACGAAGGACGACTTCACCACCAATCCGTCGGCCGCCACCCGGAAGCGGGTGGTCGCCGACGCGCGCAAGGCCCTGTCCGCGCACAAGAGCACCGCCCACGTACGGTCGGGCAACGCGTTCACCGAGCGTTCGGTCGTCGTCGCCAAGGACGGCTCCGCCGACGTGCGCTTCGACCGTACGTTCCACGGCCTGCCCGTCTACGGCGGTGACCTGGTCGTGCACCTCAAGCCGGGCGGTTCCTACCGCGCGGTGAACACGGCCACACCCGCCGCCGCGGTCTCGACCTCCCCCAAGGTCGCCGCGTCCGCCGCCGCAAGCACGTCCCGCGCGCAGCTGCACGGGACGGTCGCCTCCGTCGGCAAGCCGCACCTGGCGGTCTGGGCCACCGGCCGGTCCTCCCAGCTCGTGTGGGAGACCGTCGTCAAGGGCGTACGGGCCGACCGTACGCCGAGCGTCCTGCACGTCCTGGTGGACGCCACCAAGGGAAAGGTCGTCACCCAGCGGGACGAGATCGACACGCTGCTCTCCCCGGCCCAGCAGAAGGCCGCCGAGGCCAACAGTGCGGCCGGCAGCGCGGCCGCGCCCCTCGTGGGCGGCACGGGCAACTCGATCTACAGCGGTAGCGTGCCGATCGACCTGACCCAGTCCGGCAGCACGTACTCGATGAAGGACCCCTCGCACGGCAACGGGTTCACCACGAACCTGAACCACGCCACGAGCGGGACCGGCACGACCTTCAGCAACACCACCGGGACGTTCGGCAACGGCACCAACAGCGACGCGGCCTCGGCCGGCGTCGACGCGCACTACGGCGCCGCGGAGACGTTCGACTACTACAAGAACACCCACGGCCGTAACGGCATCTTCGGCACCGGCGCCGGTGTGCCTTCGCGGACGCACTACGGCAACGCGTACGTCAACGCCTTCTGGGACGGCTCCCAGATGACGTACGGCGACGGCTCGGGCAACTCCAAGCCGCTGGTCGAGATCGACGTGGCCGGGCACGAGATGAGCCACGGTGTCAGCGGCGCGCTCACCGGCTGGGAGGAGAACGGCGAGACCGGTGGCATGAACGAGGGCACCAGCGACATCTTCGGGACGATGGTGGAGTTCTACGCCAACAACGCCAAGGACACGCCCGACTACACCATGGGCGAGCTGATCAACATCAACGGCAACGGCACGCCGCTGCGCTACATGTACCAGCCCTCGCTCGACGGCGCCTCGCCGAACTGCTACACCAGCGCCAACGGCGGGCTCGACCCGCACTACTCCAACGGCCCGCTCATCCACTGGTTCTTCCTGCTGGCCGTCGGTAGCGGCAACCACGGGTACGGCAACAGCCCGACCTGCAACAGCTCCACGCTCACCGGCATCGGCAACGACAAGTCCGCCAAGATCTGGTACCGGGCGCTCGCGTCGTACGCCAACAGCAACGAGACCTACGCCAACGCGCGTACCGACTCGCTCAAGGCCGCCGCGGACCTGTACGGCACCCACTGCACCGAGTACAACGCGGTGAACGCCGCCTGGGCCGCCGTCAGCGTCACCGGCTCCGACCCGGTCCCCGGCACCTGCCCCGGCCAGCCCGGAGCACCGTCGGTGACCAACCCCGGTAGCCAGTCCAGCACGGTCGGTACGGCCGCCAGCCTGCAGATCCAGGCCTCCGACCCGGCCGGCCAGACGCTGACTTACAGCGCGACGGGCCTGCCCGCCGGGCTGTCGATCAACGCCACCAGCGGCCTGATCTCCGGCACCCCCACCACCGCCGGCAGCTCCTCGGTCACGGTGACGGCGAAGAACACCTCCAACGCGACCGGATCGGCCACGTTCACGTGGACGGTCAACCCGGTCGGCGGCGGCTGCTCCTCGTCGGGCGACAAGGTGACGAACGGCGGCTTCGAGAGCGGGACCACGCCGTGGACGACCACCTCGGGTGTCGTCTCGGCCAACGGCAACGGTGAGACCGCGCACTCCGGTACGCACTTCGCCTGGCTCAACGGCTACGCCACCACGCACACCGACACGGCCACCCAGTCGATCACCATCCCGGCGGGCTGCCACGCCTCGCTCAGCCTGTGGCTGCACATCGACACCGACGAGACCGGCTCCACGGCCTACGACAAGCTCACCGTCAAGGTCGGTAGCACCACACTCGCCACCTACAGCAACGCCAACGCCGCATCCGGCTACGCGAACAAGACCTTTGACGTGTCTTCCTTCGCAGGCCAGACCGTGACGCTATCGTTCACCGGCACCGAGGACTCGTCCTTGCAGACCAGCTTCGTCCTCGACGACGTGGCGGTCAACGCGTCCTGACCGTGATCCAAGAGGGCCCCGGGGGCGCGAGCACCCGGGGCCCTCGCATCCTCGGGAGTTCCAAGATGAGAACAAAGATCGCGATCCTTGCCGCCCTGGTCGCGGCGATGACGCCGCTGACCGCCGCGCAGGCGGCCGAGACCGTACGGGCGCCCGCCCACGCCGCCTCACGCCTGGCCGCCGACCCGACCCGTACGCCGGCCTCTCCGTCGTACACGGTCAGCCTGACCAGCAACACGTCCGGCACCACCTGGACCGGGCACGAGTCGGTGAGCTTCACCAACGCCGCGGCCGACCCGCTGAACGAGGTCTACCTGCGGCTGTGGGACAACTACCACGGCAGCTGCCCGTCCACGCCGATCACCGTGACGAACGTGACCGGCGGCACGGCCGGCGCGCTCGAGGTCGGCTGCACCGCGTTGAAGATCACCCTGTCCGCTCCCCTGGCGCAGGGCGCACGTGGCACCGTCGGCTTCGACCTGAGCATCGTCGTGCCGAGCGGCGCCGACCGCTTCGGTCACGACGGGTCCTACAACTTCATCGGCAACGCGCTGCCGGTGCTGGCCGTGCACGACGGCGCGGGCTGGCACCTGAACCCGTACACCAACAACGGCGAGTCCTTCTACTCACTGGCGAGCGACTTCACCGTCACGCTCGACCACCCGACCTCGCTCAAGGTCCCGGCGACCGGGACGTCCGTGGACCAGGCCGGCGCCTCGGGCCGTACGATCACGACCGCGACCGCCTCGAAGGTGCGCGACTTCGCCTGGGCGGCCGGGCCGTTCACCCTCACCACCGGCACCTCCACCGGAGGGGTGAAGGTCAACGTCTACCGCGTGAGCAACATCTCGGCCGGCTCGGCGACCTCGATGCTGAACACCTCGAAGTCGGCGCTGGACGCGCACAGCCAGCGGTTCGGCGCCTATCCGTACGGCGAGGCCGACGTCGTCCTGGACAACAACTTCTGGTTCGGCGGCATGGAGTACCCCGGGTTCATCCTGGACCTGGTCAGCTCCACCGCGATGGCGCACGAGCTCGCCCACCAGTGGTGGTACGGCATCGTCGGCGACGATGAGTACACCAGCCCCTGGCTGGACGAGTCGTTCGCCGACTACGCCACCGACCTCTACCAGGGCAACACCGGCTCCGGTTGCTGGAACAGCGTCTCGTGGGCCTCGTCCGCCGAGAAGATCACCAACTCGATGGCGTACTGGGACGCCCACTCGAGCCGGTACTCGACGGTCGTGTACACCTACGGCCGCTGCGCACTGCACGACCTGAGCCGGGTGCTCGGCACCACCGCCATGACCAAGCTGACGCACGACTACGCGGCGTCCCACTGGTACGGCGTCTCTACTACCGCCGAGTTCAAGGCGGCGGCCCAGGCGCTGACCACGACCGACCTGACGTCGTTCTGGACCCAGCACCGCATCGACGGCTGACCACCGGCCAGGAGGTCAGGACTCAGAGGACGGCTCCCGGTCGGCCGGCTCATCGCCGGCGGCCCGGGGGCCGTCAGCGTTCTCGGTGTCCTCGGCCTTCGCCCCGTTCCCAGCGGACGTGCCCGAACCGACGGCGCGGTGCGCGGGCCTACGCCGTGCGGAGACGAGGAGCAGGAGTCCCGCGATGAGCAGGATCAGGCCGAGACCGCCGCCGCCGTACGGCAGCCAGCTCTTGACCAGGCCGATCTTCGTGGCCTCGGTGTTCGAGGTGTGCACGAGGCTTTTCTGGCTCTCGGGCGTCATCTTCAGGTCCAGGTCCGCCACGACGAGCCGGTCGACGCCGTCGCTGGTGCGCAGCGTCTGCGTGACCTTCTGCTCCTGGTTGACCGGGGCCCCGGTACGCGGGTCGACCCACGCCGTGACCGTCGACTGGTAGACGCGGTCCACCGCCACCGCGTTGTTCTTCTTGTCATAGCCCGGGAGCTTGGACACCTGGGCCGCCGGCAGGCCCAGCAGCGACGCGGGCACACCCGGCTTGATCGAGTCCGTTACGGTCGGCGGGATCTGCTGGACGAAGCGGTAGGTCTTGATCCCCTGGACCTTTTCCTCGCCCTCGTAGTTCATGGGCCAGGCGCGCTTCGTGCTGGTGTCGAAATAGGGGTAGGACTTGCGCTTCACGCCGACGGGCCAGAAGAGGCCGACTCCCGTCTGCTTTACCGCGCCGTCACTGTTCACCGACGCTCCGCGACCGTCGCGCAACTGCGCGGTACGACGGTCGAAGACGGCGCGCTGTGCCTGCGTCTCGATCTTCGCGTTGGCGGCCGTGTCCTCGATCGAGGTGAACGAGTCCCAGACCGCGACCTTGCCGTCACCAGCGTGGACGTCGCCACGAGTGGTGTTGGTGGCGGTGACCGTGGCGCCCTTCTGGAGCTTCCATTGAGTGGTGTCCAGATACGTGGCCCCATCGGCACGGAGCGTGGTCTTCTCATAGACGTTAAGGGGCGCGGCGATCAGTTGCCGTGCCACGTAGAAACGCACCAACGGAGCGAGTGCGATAAAAAACGCTCCGACGCCGATCAACACCAAACCGACATTGCGCCGCACCGTTGACCTCCCAGGGGAAATTGCCTGAATCATAAGCGAATGTGGCATTTGTGAACCGATGGGATGGCCTTTGTGACGATCATGTTACCTACGCGTAGGCTTCTGATCCCGGCCCCGGAGGTTGCCCGTGACAGCCCAGACACCCAGTGCGACGAACGCGCGCCCGGAGACCGTCCGGCCCAGATCGGACGAGCACTACGACGCGCTGGACGGCGTGCGCGCGATCGCCGCGTTCGGGGTCCTGGTGTTGCACGTGTCGGCCGACACCGGCGCCACCCTGAAGCAGAACGCCGTGGCGTGGCTGTTCTCCGGCGGCGCGATCGCGGTGACGGTCTTCTTCACGCTGTCCGGGCTCCTGCTCTACCGTCCGTGGGTCGCGCAGCTGCTCGACGTCGCCGGCGACCGCACCGTACGCGTCCGCACGTACTTCTGGCGCCGTGCGTTCCGCATCCTGCCCGCGTACTGGGTGCTCGTCGCGTACGTGATGATCGTCATCCTGAGCTCCCACCTCGGCGACGTCTGGACCTGGCTGAGGCTGCTGACGTTCAGCTACACCTACGACCCCCATCCGTGGTGGGGCAACGGCCTCGGACCCGAGGGCCTCTGGCAGATCTGGAGCCTCACCGTCGAGGTCGCCTGGTACGTCCTCCTGCCGGTGACCGCCGTCCTCCTCGGCCGGTACGCACGGCTCGGCGAGCGGGGCACACCCGACGCCGCCCGGCGGGCCCGGCGCCTGCTGCGGGGCATCGCCGGGTACGCCGCGCTGTCCTTCGTCTACACGATCTTCCTTTTCCAACCGGCGTACGCGCCGCTGCTCGGCGAGTGGCTGCCGCGCTACTTCGCGTGGTTCGCGATCGGCATGGCGCTGGCGGTCGTGTCGGTACGGGCACGTACGGGGTCGGCGCGCGCGGCGCGGTTCGGCCGCACCGTGGCGCGGTCGTGGGGCACGTGCTGGCTGATCGCGGCGGTGGCGTACTGCATCGCCGCCTCACCCCTCTCGGGACCGACCGACCTCACCACGATCGACACCATCTGGACCTCGGAGTTCCGGATCGTCACCTACGGCGTGGTCGCCTTCTTCGTCATCGCCCCGGTGGCTCTGGCCCCCGCCGGCGATCCGGTCATGCGCGCCGTTCTCGGCAACCGGGTCATGCGGTTCCTGGGCCGCATCTCCTACGGCGTCTTCCTCTGGCAGGTGCCGGTCCTGCTCGGCTGGAGCGACCTCGTCGGCCACACGCCCTTCAGCGGGCACTTCCTCACGGAGTTCCCGGTGATCGCCCTGCTGTCCGTCGGCGTCGCGACGATCTCGTACTACTACATCGAGCAGCCGTTCCTCCGGCTCGCCTCGCGGCGACGACGTGCCGCCCGGCCCGCATCCGGCCCGGCCGCGCCGGTCGGGCGACCCGCTGAGCGCCACGACCAGGCGGGCGAGGACGACCAGGCACCCTAGGTCGGGCAGGGTCTCGGTGACCAGCGCGGCATGCGGGCCGTGCACGTGGTCGCCCGCCACCGTGACGGCGGCCGCCGCGAACAACACCCCGGCGGCCGTCCAGGGAGACAGCAGCCAGGCACGCTCCCGCCGCGGCGCCCACGCGAACGCCACCGCCGCGACCGCCGCGACACTCGCGCCCGCGACTCCGCCGGCCCAGTAGCCCACTCCGGCCGAGACCAGGGTCGCCGCGACCTCGCCCACGACCGCGATCACCCGGCCATGGGCCCGTGCCGCGACCGGCCCGGCACGTACGCGGGACCGCAGCGGCGTCAACCGGACCGGCCACAGCCCCGCGACGAGCAGCAGCGGCAACAGCCCGAGCCCGGAGAACAGGGCCGCGCGGTAGACCCGGTCGGGCCCGTAGGTCAGGTGCACGGTCCCGATCGTGCCCGCGGGGACGACCCACGCCTGCCGCCAGCCGTCGAGCCGCACCGGGTGCAACGTGCGGCCGCCGATCGTCGCCCGCCAGCCCGCGTTGAAGTTCTCGTTCACGGACAGGTACGAGTCCTGGCCTGTGTCGACGTCGACGCTCCGGTCCTGCGAGGTCCAGCGCGTGACCTGCACGTACGACGACTGCACGTGCGGTGCGGCGTAGAGCCCGCCGGCCGGGTCCACCACGGCCGAGTCGATGCGATAGGAGTCGAAGGCCACCGGGTCCAGCTCGTTCGCGCCGGCCCGCAGGGCGACCGTACGGCAGGCGGCGAAACGTATCGGGCGGCCGGCGAGCACGTCCGCGAAGGTGCCGCTCGCACGAGTCTGAACCGTCACCCCGTCGATCTGGACCTTCGGCCCCAGGCCGCACGGCAGCGACAGGCGCGGGCCGGGGAGGGGGCGCAGCGTCGGGATGTGCGGGATCTTGACGTCGGTGACCTGCGGAGTCTCGAAGGGGAACCGCAGCGTCAGCCGGGTCGTCCGCATCGGCGCGATCTTCAGCAGGCCGTCGGGGCCGATCACGCCCTCGCGCCACTGGCCACGGTCGCCCTCGACGCGCACCTTCAGCAGGCCGCTCGCACCCGGTGGACGCTTGACCGTCACCTGGCGCACCACGGCCGCGCGCCCCCACTTCAGCGCCAGCGACGGGTCGGTGTCGGCGGCGGCCGGGACCCAGGTCGTGGCGGGGTCGTCGTCGTAGGCCGAGCGTGCCATGCCGGCGGGCTCGTTCGTCGCGACCGAGCTGGCCGTCACGTCGATGCGGGGGTCGGTGCTCATGTACCGCTGGATCAGCTTGGTGTCGATGAGCGCCGCGGTGCCGGTCAGCTTGGCCTTCGACGCCACCGCGGCGTTGAACACCCGGTCGAAGGCGAACCCCTCCTCGTCCTGACGCGCCAGCTCAGGCGAGCACACCCACCGTACGGAGCCCTGCATGCAGGCGGACAGCCGGCCCGGGGCCCGGGTCATGACGGCCGTGCCGCCGCCGGGCGTCGTGGGCAGCCGGTAGTGCCGGAGCGCCTGGACGCCGTCGATGTGCAGCTCGGACAGGCCGACACGCGCCCCGGCCGGGACGAGGGGCCGGCCGGCGATCGCGAGGATGCGGACGCGCAGCCACGTCGTCTTCCCGGGCGCCACGGCGAGCGGCTGGGCGGTGGACGTCGGCGCCAGGTTCTGCTCGACCTTGCCGTTCTGCGTCGAGATCTCGATCCGGCTCGGCGGCGGCCCCAGCAAGGGGTCCTGGGTGAACGTCGCCGTGACGTTCCGCGGCGTCACCGGCCGACCGAAGTCGACCTTGAGCCACTGGCCGACGGGGCCGTTCCAGCCGCCGGTCTTCCACTGGGTCCACTGGTTGCCGTCGATCGCGGCGTACGGGAGGGTGCCCGGGTCGTCGAGCTGGGCGATCGAGTCGATGTCGGAGGCGGACGAGGACGCGGTGACGTCCTTGATGCCGGTGTAGGTGGCGACCGTCGAGTAGCGGTCCCAGGCGTTCTCCATGAAGTCGCGCTCGTCGCCGGGTCTGCCGGGTCTCTGGTCCGCGGTCATCGTGGGCGAGGTCTGCCCGCGCAGCTCTCCGAAGTTGCGCTGGACGCGGCGCAGCGAGTCGCTCACCGCGGCACGTCCGGGCGCCTGGGGATCGTCGTCGTCGAGAAGCACGGGCCGCCCGTCCAGCAGCCCGTTGTCGGCCATGGTCAGCATGGCCTCCGGCGAGCCGTACACCCGCAGGGCCTGGTCGACGCCGGTCATGCTGACGACGCTGTCGGCGCCCGCGACCTCGAAGACCTCCACGGGCGGATAGGGCTGGTCGATCGTGCCCACGGCGTCGTCGGGCAGGGTCGTGCCGACCGCGACGTTGCCGAACGCCGCGGCGCGGGTGATGCCGGGTGAGGAGTAGAGCGCCTCGTGGATACGGGCGGGCCACGCGCCGCGCAGGTCGTCGCGCTTCAGGTCGTTGCGCACGAGGATGTACCGCACGCCCATCCGGCCGAGCACCTGGGTGAGCCCGCTGGATCCCTGGCCGCTGGTGAGGCGCTGGTCGACCGCGTCCATCAGCCGGGTGAGCCCGGCCGAACCCGCCGGCACGATCTGCCGCTCGGCCCACCGGGTCGTCATCAGCGGCTCGGTGATCTCGTCCAGCGGCCGTCCCCACAGGTACTCGGCGAAGCGGGAGCCGGGGACCGTGATGACGCCCTGGTCGCCGGCGTGGCCGTTGAGCCAGGCGGTGGCCTGGCGCCAGTACGGCGGCACGGACGAGAAGTCGCCGGTGACGGACAGGCCGGTGCCGAGCGTGGCCGCGGCCACTCCGGCGAGCGCGACGAGCGCGGCCGCCACGGACCAGGTACGCCGCCGCCGCCGGGCGCCCAGAGGCGTCAGCAGATGGATGAGGCCCAGGGCGAGCGGCAGCCGGACCACGCCGTCGAACTTGTACAGGTTGCGGAACGGTGAGAGCGGCCCGTCGATGAGGTGCCGGAACTCGGTGGCGAACGGCCCGGTGTGCCCGGCGACGATGATCGTGACGCCCAGGACCAGCGTGACGAGGAGGAACGTCCGCTGCGGCAGCCCGCGCCGCGCCAGGCCCGCGACGCCGAGCGCGGCCACCGCGGCGGTGGCCAGGATGGGCAGCGTCTCGGTCAGGAACACGTGACCGAGCGGCAGCCACGGGCTCCCGTCGACCGTGAGCACGTTCACCCAGCGTTCGGTGCCACGGAAGACGTTGACCAGGCTGGTGGTCGAGGTCGTCGTGGAGGCCTTCTCGGTGTAGGTCAGCCAGGAGAAGGCGTACTTGCCGAGCAGGAGCAGCGGCACGGACCACCACGCGGTGGCGAACGCCACGGCAACGCCCCACCAGGCGAGCAACCGGACCCGCGCGGTGCCGCGCGGCCGGGTGAGCACGAACAGGGCGGGCACGACCAGTACCGCGAGCACCGCCGTGGCGTTGATGCCGCCACAGCACGCGACCGCCAGCCCCGACCGCGCCGCCGCCTTGATCCGCCCGCTGCCGCGGCCCTCGCTCTCGCCGCGGCGGGTCACCGTCGCGAGCGGCAGCACGATCCACGGGAGCATCGCGAGGGGCAGGTACTCCGAGGAGTTGATGCCCATGGAGGCAAGGGCGTGCGGGCTCAGCGCGTACGCCATCGCCCCGACCAGGCGGGCGCCGGGCGAGCCGAGGTCGAGGCGCTCGGCGAGCCGCCGCACGCCGAGGAACGCCACGCACAGCAGCAGGGCGAACCAGAACCGCTGGATGATCCAGGCCGGGATGCCCGCGAGGTGCCCGGCCACGTAGAACGGCCCCATCGGGAACAGGTAGCCGGCCGCCTGGTTCTGCAGCTGGCCGAACTGCTCGATGTCCCACAGGTGCAGCGCCCGGCCGAGGAAACGGACCGGGTCGATCGGCAGGTCGATCTTGGTATCGGGGACGATCTTGCCGGGCCGGGTGGCCGAGGCGAGCAGGCTCAGGCAGAGGCAGCAGAGCAGTACGCGCAGGCGTTCGCGGAGACGGGGGTCCAGCTCGTCGGCCGCCGCCTCACCACCGGACGGCCGCGCGGCGACCGCCGTTCGCGTCACCGCGGCCATCCACCTGCCCACCCGAGCAGTCGCTCGACGTCCGTGGCCGGCCGGACCGAGTCGATTCCGCGCGTCTCGAGGAGCTCGTCGCGTACCGGGCCCTCCACGACCCGCTCCGGGCCTTTCCCGCCGATCACGACCGCCTCGGGCCGGGTGCAGTACGCCGTGCCGCGCCGCACGGCGGCGTCGACCAGGGCCGCCATCCGGTCCGCGCTGCGCGCCCAGTCGAACTGTGCCGCCCAGTCACGGCAGGCGTCCGCCATCTCCTCGCGCCGGTGCGGGTCCGAAAGCTCCTTCAGCGCCAGCTCGACGGTGTCCTCGAAGGACTCCCAGGTGGGGACGAGCCAGCCGGTCACCCCGTCGCGTACGGCGTCGCGCAGCCCGTCGACGTCGAAGGCGACCGTCGGCACGCCGAGCGCCGCGGCCTCGGTCACGCTCAGCCCCCAGCCCTCGCCCCGCGACGTGCTCAGGTGCAGGCGGGCGCGGGCGACCAAGGCGGTCTTGTCGTCCTCGGGCAGGTATCCGGCGAGCAGGACGAGATCGCCGAGATTCCGGGTGGCCACCTCGGCCCGCAGCGCGTCCTCCTCCGGGCCCCGGCCCACGATGCGCAGGGGCACCCGCAGGCGTTCGGCGAGGTCGAACAGCTTCCCGATCCGCTTGTGCGGGACGAGCCTGCTGACGCACACGAGGCCGGTGCCCTCCCCCGCGGGGACCGCCGGCGGCGGGGTCACACCGTTCGGGACGACGTACACCGGGCCGGTCCAGCTCAGCCGCTCGCGCATGGCCGTGACCGTCGACGGGGATACGGCGACACAGGCGTGGCGCCGGTACGCGCGGCGGGCCACCGGGCCCTCCAGGAGCCGGCCCACGCGGGCGAGCCAGGAGGAGAAGTGCACCCCGAACTGCTCGTCGTGCACGTGATGGACGACGCAGAGCACGGGCACGCCGCGCGGCAGCACCCAGGGGGTGAAGAAGGGAATGCCGTTCTGGCAGTCGAGCACGGCGTCGAACGAGCGGCGGCGCGTGAGCATCCAGGCGAGCACCAGCGGGTACACGGTGAACCGGCCGCCGAGCCGCACGACGATGACGCCCTCGACGGTCTCGCGCCGCGCCTGGCCGGGCGCACGGCTCGTCACGTAGTGGACCCGCCGGCCTTCGGCGGCGAACCGCCGGGCCAGCTCCCACGCGTAGCGCTCGGCGCCGCCCGCCGCCGGGTGCCAGGGGTCGCGCCAGTTCACGACCGCGATCCTGTCGGCCCTGCGGTGCTCACGCTCGCGTTCGTTCTT
Organism: Actinoallomurus bryophytorum; assembly: GCF_006716425.1. NCBI lineage: Bacteria > Bacillati > Actinomycetota > Actinomycetes > Streptosporangiales > Thermomonosporaceae > Actinoallomurus > Actinoallomurus bryophytorum. The sequence continues at coordinate 4,283,052 of NZ_VFOZ01000001.1, read as the reverse complement.
CGCCAATGTCATCCGGCGTGCAGCTCGTCCGCGACCGGGACCATCGGCGCCGCGGTCACCGCCCGCCGCGTCGCCGTCGCCCGTATCCACAGGAGGTCGCGCAGGCAGCCGCCCGCGTGACGGCTGATCGAGAAGGTCGACCCCGGCATGTCGCGCCAGGTCACCGGGATCTCGACGACGGTGGCGCCGAGCCGGCGGCAGTTCAGCAGGAGCTCGACGTCGAACGCGAAACCGGCCGTACGCAGGTTGGCCGCCGCGGCCCGTGCCAGCGGGCCGGCGAAGAACTTGAAGCCGCACTGGGTGTCGATGATGCCGCCGGTCATCTCGCGGCACAGCCGGTTGAAGGCGAGTGCGCCGAGACGGCGGAAGGGCCGGCTGTAGATCTCCACGTCCGACTCGGGGTGACGCCGGGACCCGACGATCACCTGCGTCCCGGAGCCGAGCATCGCGAGGACGTCGTCCAGGATCTCCACGTCGGTGGCCATGTCCGCGTCGCAGAAGCCGACGTACGGCGCGGTCGTGGCGAGCAGCCCGAACCGTACCGCCGCGCCCTTGCCGGGCCGGGCGCACTGGAGGAGGTCTACGGGCACTGGGCCGGACCACTGCCGGACGATGTCGGCGGTCGTGTCCGTACTCGCGTTGTCGACGACGATGATCCTGCTGCCCACCTGGAGGCGTGCCAGCTTCCCGGACAAGGTGGCGAGGCCGTGTTCGAGCCTTCCGGCCTCGTTCCTCGCTGGGACGACGACGTCCAGAAACGCCTCAGTGGGCGAGCCCCGCGGGCCCACCGGTCACCGGGTGCCGTAGTTGTACAGCGGCTTGGCGACCGGGTCTTTCTCAGAGGTCGTCACGACGCGAACCACGCCGAACGAGGTCAACATGGCCAGTACGGCTCCAGCGAGTACCGCGGCGGCGATCCGCATCATGACTCCTCGGGCGGTGATGTTTCAACGAGGTTACTAGTCGGTACTCTCACAGACCAGATAAATGTCACAAATGTAATAAACCACGCAATGTAGACAGGCAACTGCGCTGGGTGTGCCTCGTGCGCCTGGACGGCACCTGGAAGGCGGTAGAGCGCCAGGTCCGGCCCGGAGACCACGCGCTCCGCGCCGGCGAGCCGACTGTCCGGTGCCCCGGCGTCGATGGCGACGTACCTTACGCCGTGGGCGGCCAGCGCGGCGGTCAGCGGGGCGCCGGACCGTACGAGAGCGTCCAGCTCGCGTGCGCGCGGATCCTCCGCGGCCAGGTCGATGGCGCGCCCGCCGGGCACGGCGACGCGTACTCCGTCGTTGACGATGACCCGGCCGGGCAGGAAGCGCGGCAGCGGGTCCAGCACCCGTCGTTCGCCGTTCCAGGGGTAGCCGCGGTAGGCCTCCCAGGGCAGCACGAGCACGTCACCGGGGTCGGCGGCCACGACCGTACGTGCCCGCGCCCAGTCCGCCGGGTAGTGGACCGCACGCAGCCGCCCGCCCGCTCCCCAGGCCAGGCCGGGGAGAAGGAGCAGCGGAAGCAGCAGGGCGGGAGCCACCCAGCCGGGAAGACGGCCGACGGCCATGCCCGCTCCCGCCGCGACCAGGACGGCCAGCGGCGCGACGAACTGCTGGCCGTCGCGCAGCAGCGCGAAGCCGGACCACAGCCCGATCGCGCCGCGCAGCACGCCGGGTGCGACGACGCCGAGCGAGGCCAGGACGAGACCCGCCGCCGCGGCGACCACGAGTCCGCGTATCCGGTCGCCGCGGGCGTACGCGACCACGGCGACGGCCACCACGAGCAGCCAGATCAGCGCGGTGAGCAGACCACCGTAACCGCCCGGCACCGTCTCGGCGTTCCAGGCGCCGCCGAGCAGCAGCAGGCTCCCCAGCGCGCCGAAGGGTGTGTCCGCGCGGGCCGCGAAGGCCGCGACGCCCGCCGCGTCCGCCGGTGCGCTCGACACGCGCAGCAGGCTCGGGACCAGCCACGGCAACGCCACCAGGAGCAGCACCGCCGCCGTGGCGAGCAGCGACCGCGCGCCCCTCCAGCCGACGGTCAACGCGACGAGACCGGAGACGGCCAGCGCCGCGAAGCCGCCGACCGCTGCCGGCAGGAGCGCGAGCGCCAGGCGCCGGTGGTCGCCCCGCGCCGCCGCGGTGACCACGAGGGGAAGCCCGGCGTACCCGAGGAGCAGGGCCCACTGGCCGAGCAGCAGGCGTTCGGCCACGAAGGGGTTCCAGGCGTACACGACGCCGGCCGCGAGCCGGGGCAGCAGCCGCTCCGAGGGCACGAGCGTGGACGCCGAGGCACAGGCCAGCACGAAGATCGCGAGCAGGATCGCCTTCTGCACGAGGTCGGCCGGTGCGAGGTGGGACAGCGCGGTCACGACGGCGTCGCTGGGCACGTGCCGTGGCAGCATCCCGGTCAGCCCGAACGTCGCCCTGGAGAAGACCGGGTGCGGCACGAACACCATGTCGTAGGACAGCACGAACCCCGGGGCCAGTCCGGGCCCGACCGCCAGCGCGCCGAGCACGAGCCCGGTGCCGGCCGCGGCAGCCGTGTGCCGTCCTCGCATGGGCCGTCCTCGCATAGGAGCAGGAACGCTACCTCACGGATCGCGCGGCAGGCCGAGCAGGCGCTCCGCGATCACATTGAGGTTGACCTCGGTGGTGCCACCGCCGATGGTCATCGCGCGGGAGGCCAGCAGCAGGCGGGTCCAGTGCCGTCGCGGCCCGTCCGCGTGGCCTCCGGTCAGGGCGCCCTCGGCGCCGAGCAGCCCGAAGCCGTACTCGGTCACCCGCTGGCCGTGCTCCATGCCGACGAGCTTGCCGACGTTCGCGGTCGCGCCGGCGTCCACGCCGGACAGTTGCTTCAGCGTGGCCCGCACGCCGAGCAGCGCGAACACGTGCGCGCCGGCGGCGAGCCGGCCGAGACCGTCCCGCACGACCGGGTCGTCGTCCAGGCCGAGGTCGCGGACCAGGTTCACGAGGCCGGGCAGCTCGGCGCCGAGCTGCCAGCCCGTCGACAGGTTCACGCGTTCGGCGGTGAGCGTGCGGCGCGCCACCTGCCAGCCGGCGTTCACCTCGCCGACGACCATCGCGTCCGGCACGAACACCTCGTCGAGGAAGACCTCGTTGAAGATCTCGTCCCCGGTGAGCTCCTTGAGCGGGCGCACCTCGATGCCGGGCGTGGTCATGTCGACCAGGAAGTAGGTGATGCCCTTGTGCTTGGGCGCGGCCGGGTCCGTGCGCGCGACGCAGATGCCCCACTGGGCGTGCTGGGCGAGCGAGGTCCAGATCTTCTGCCCGGAGATCCTCCAGCCGCCTTCGACGCGTTCCGCCCTGGTGCGCAGCCCCGCCAGGTCCGAGCCCGCCCCCGGCTCGCTGAACAGCTGGCACCACACGATCTCCCCGCGCAGCGTCGCGGGCAGGAAGCGTTCCTGCTGTTCCGGCGTGCCGTACGCCGCCAGTGACGGAACCACCCAGGCACCGATCAGGAGGGCGGGCGGCCGTACGCCCGCGGCGCGCAGCTCCTGGTGGATGACGACCTGTTCCAGTGGCGACGCGGCGCGGCCCCAGGGCCTGGGCAGGTGCGGCTGGACCCAGCCGCCGTCGGCGAGTGCGGCGACCCGGTCCTTGTCGTTCAGCGCGGCCAGGGCGGTGACCTGTTCGTGGATCTCCTGCCGGAGGGGCTCGGCCTCGCCGGGCAGGTCGAGCTCGTGGCTCCGGGCCACCCCGGCCAGCGCGAGCCCGGCCACCCGCGCGTGCCCGCCCCGGCCGAGGAGCGCGCGGAGGGTGAGCGCACGGCGGTAGTACAGGTGGGCGTCGTGCTCGAACGTGTATCCGATGCCGCCGTGCACCTGGATGCAGTCCTGGGTGACGGCGACCGCGACGTCAGGGACCAGCGCACCCGCCACCCCGGTCGCGTACGCGGCCTGGCTCCCGCCCTGGCCCACCGCGTGGGCCGCGTCCCAGACGGCGGCGTGGGCGCGTTCGAGCTCGATCAGCATGCGGGCGCACTTGTGCTTGATCCCCTGGAACTGCCCGATCGGCCGGCCGAACTGCTCACGCGTCCTCGCGTACGCCGCCGCCGTGTCGACCGCCCAGCCGGCCACGCCGCACGCCTCGGCCCCGAGGACCACCGCCGCGACGCCCAGCACGTGTTCTCGCGTGAGCCCGGTCAAGATCCGGTCCACGGGGATCTCCACGTCCGTCAGCGCGACCGCCGCCACGCCGCGCAGGAGATCCAGGCTCTCCAGTGGTGCGACGGCGTCCAGCTCGTCCCGGCGCAGCGCCACCCACGTCTCGTCGGCCCCGGTCGCGACCGGGGCGACGAAGATGTCGGCGTGCCGTCCGCCCAGCACCGGCTCGGTGGTACCGCTCACGACGAGTGACCCGCCGTCGCGCCTTCCGGTCAGACCGCCCGCCAGCGCCACCGCGCCGATCGCGCCGCCGTCGGCGAGGGCGGGCAGCAACGCCTCACCGGCGCCCGCCGTGACCAGGACCGCGCTCGCCAGGACGCTCGCGACGTAGGGTCCCGGCGCCGCGGCGCGTCCCATCTCCTCGACGACGACGGCCAGCTCGACCAGGGAGAAGCCCTGGCCGCCGTTGCGTTCCGGAATGTGCGGGCCGAGCAGACCCTGGCCGGCGAGCGCCTGCCAGTAGGCGGGCCGAGCCTCGGGTTCCCGCTCGACCGCCGCGCGTACGACCTCGCGCGTGACGTGGCGCGTCGTGAAGGCGCGCACCGAGGCGGCGAGTGCCTGGTGCTCCCCGGTCAGCCCGATTCCCATAGGGTCCTCTCGCTCGTCCGCGCCGCCACCTTAGATCAAAGCGAACGGGATTCGGTATAGGCCGCGTCGATCAGAGCCTCGGGCAGGTGCGGAACCAGCCCGGGCCGACGGTCACGCCGCGTGCGGGCGGCGCCGCGTACCCGCGGCGGAAGACGCCGAGCGGGACCGACACGAACCTCGGGCGGTAGACCGAGGCCTGGCGGAGGTTCTGCGGCACGCACTGGCCGTCCACGAGCGTCGTGTTGACGTTGTAGGACATCACGATCCGGCCGTGGCCGCCGAGCTCGGGGTGGACGCGCGCCTGGTAGACGAACCAGCCCGACGAGACCTCCGGCGCCCGGTAGATGACGGCGCTGTCCGCCTCGCGGAACGGGCCGGCCGGGGATCCGGCCAGGTAGGCGATCATGGCGCCGTCCCCGAGGTCCGCCGACGGCCGCCGGGTCACCAGCGCGTAGCCGTCACCGACCCTCGCCATCCCGAACCCGCTGTCGACGGGGGTCGGCAGCTCCGCGGCGCGCGACGGATCCGCCGACCAGCCGGTTCCCGTGTCGTACCGCCAGGACGGAACGTCGGTGACGTGGCCGCGCGGGGCGCGCGCGACGTACAACCACTTGGGGCGGTCCAGGCGGTCCAGGTGCCCCCGGTAGCCGTAGACGTAGGTCCACGATCCCTCGTCGAACAGCGCCGCGCCCCACATGACGGGAGTGCGCGCCGGCGCGGGCCAGGCCTGCGGCAGCTCGCGCACGCTCTCCAGCCGCAGGCCGGGCAGCGAGAACGTCGCCAGGGCCACACCCTGCTCGGTGAAGTCGAAGTCCGCGCCCGAGCCGTTGAGGCGGTGGTAGAACTCCACCAGCTTGCCGCCCTCGACATGGCCGGCGCCGGCCCAGTACCAGCCCGGCGTGCCGAGCGGCGGGCGTACGGGAGTGTCGGCGGGAACCGTGGTCAGCCGGTCCCCGTCCTGCACGACCAGGGAGTTGCGCACGAACCCGGCCCCGCTGCGCGACCCGTCCGGGTTCACCGGGCCGAGATAGGTGTCGGAGAAGAACCACGCGACACGTCCGTCAGGGAGGCGGACCGAGCTGGTGCCGTCGGCACCGCTCCACTGCCCCGGGCCCGCGGCGTCACCGGCCCGGGTCCAGCGGGAGTTCATCGCCGCGTCGGAGACCGCGGCGGGGTCCTTGGCGGGCGAACACGCGCCCAGGACGAGCGTCGCGCACGCGAGGACCCGCGCGGCGTCACGAGCTCGGAACATCGGCAACCGGCATCATCGTCATGGGCTGGTGCCTAGATGCTATTCGGTCAGAGCCGGCCGGTTCCCAGCCATACGGCCACCGCGGCGAGCACCAGAAGAACGATGTTGAGCCCGATCTCCCGGACTTCGCCCCGGGCCAAGTGCAGCGTCATGCCGCCGACCTGTACGAGGGCCAGGCCGACCGCGGCCGCGACGGCGAGCCAGACCGCGATCCCCGTCAGCGGCGGCAGGAGGAGGCCGAGCGCGCCGAGGACCTCCAAAGCCCCGATGAGCCTGACGAGTGGCAGGGGCACGCTGTCGACCCAGCCCATCATGGGACGCAGCCGCTCCCGGTCCTGGAGGAGTTTCTTGCCACCCGCATAGACGTAGAACAGTGCGAGGAGTGCGGCGACGATCCAGTACGCGACGTGCATGGAGATCCCCCGTGGTGGTTACGGGCGATACCACCACCCAGGCACCACGACCGTCCAAGACCGATCAGATGGGCTCGATACCGAACGGATATCGTCACCGGTCATGGAGCTACGCACACTGCGCTATTTCGTAGCCGTCGCCGAGGAACTCCACTTCGGCCGGGCCGCCACCCGGCTGCACATGAGCCAGCCGCCGCTGAGCCGGGCGATCAAGCTGCTGGAGACCGACCTCGGTGCCGCGCTGTTGCATCGCTCCGCCAGAGGCGTCACGCTCACCCCTGCTGGGGCGGTGCTCCTGGACGAGGCGCGCACCCTGCTCGGCCAGGCCGACCGGGTACGCGTGCGCGTGGTCGCGGCGGCCGGCACCGCGACCATCACCATCGGCATCCTGGGCGACAGCACCGACCGGGGCGCGACGCGGCTGGCCGCCGCGTACGGCCGGCGGCACCCGGGCGTCGAGGTCCGCATCCGTGAGACCGACCTGACCGATCCGACCTGCGGGCTGCGCGCCGGACTGGTCGACGTCGCTCTGACCCGCGGGCCGTTCGACGAGACCGGCCTGAGGGTGCACGAGTTGCGCGTCGACCCGGTGGGCGCGGTGCTGCGCGCCGACGATCCGCTGGGCCGCCGCGACCGCCTGAAACTGGCCGACCTGGCCGACCGGCGCTGGTTCCAGTTCCCGTACGGCACCGATCCGATCTGGCAGTCGTACTGGAACGGCGGCGAGCCTCGCGAGGGTCCGGTGGTGCGCGCCGTCCAGGAGTGCCTGCAGGCCGTGCTCTGGAACGGCACGGTCGGGATGGCCCCGCTCGGGCACGACCTGACCGCGGAGCTGGCCGTGGTGCCGCTGGCCGACATGGCGCCGAGCCGCGTGGTGGTGGCGTGGAACGAGGGCGACGCGAACCCGCTGGTCCAATCGGTCGTCCAGATCGCGACGGCCGCCTACCGCGACTGAGCGCGTTTGAGAAGCTCCACGGGGTCGCGCCCGAGCGTGGCCGTCGCCTCACCCCGCTCGACACTGGCGACCAGTGCCACGTGCCGCTCGTCGGAGATCTCCTCGGCCTCGTCGGCGAGGAGGATCGGGATGCCCGTCTCGACCTGGTATCCGCGTCGCAGACGCGGGTTGTACAGCAGATCGTCGCCGGGCAGGTACAGCAGCGCGTCCTTGTCGACCGGGCACGCCAGGAGCGGAAGAAGCCGCTCGTCGAGCGGCGCCGGCTCCTCGGCCGGGTCGGCGATCGTCTCCGCGCTCATGACTCGCGCCGGAGGATGAGCAGGAGGTTCCAGGTCAGCAGTTCGCGCAGCACCGGCAGCCGGACGACGAAGCCGCACCAGCGCGGGTAGTAGCGCGGCCGTGCCTCCAGGACCGTGACGTCGCCGCGGGAGCGGACCAGCCGCAGGACCCGGCCCGCGCCGACGGCGAACAGGCTCGTGCCGTACCGGTTCTTCGGCGGCCGCCCGTGCCGTCGGGCGTAGCGGCGGGCCGCGAACGTGCCGCCGAGGAAGTGCCAGGGAGAGGTCTCGTGGCCGCCCCAGGGCGAAAGCCAGAGCGTGTACGAGAGGTAGACGATTCCGCCCGGCCGGGTCACCCTCACCATCTCGTCGATGAACGCGCCCGGGTCCGGGACATGTTCGAGGACGTTGGAGGAGAAGCTGACGTCCGCGCTCGCGTCCTGGATGGGGAGCCGGTAGCCGTCGCCGACCACGGAGTTGCGCCGGGGCTCGCCCCGCTTGCGCAGCTCGCCGGGGTCCGGCTCCACCAGGAGGCCGTTCGCGCCGCGGTCGCCGAAGGCGGCTGTGAAGTACCCACTGCCGCCGCCGACGTCCACGACCGTACGGCCGGCCAGGTCGGCGTGGCGTTCGACCTGGCTCACGGCGTCGTCGGCCAGCATCGTGTAGAAGCCTTCGGGATCGGACTGCTCGCTGAGAAAGCCGCGGAACAGCCGCAACGAGCGGAAGCGCCCCTGGTCCGCGGGGCGGCGCGGGGGTGTCCGGGTCGACGAGGCACGGAGGGCCATTCGGTGTCCTGGTGCGGGAGCGTGGGTGGTTCCGACGAAGCTAGAGCACTCTTGACTGATCGACAACAGGGCTCAGGCGCCGTTGACATTCCATCAATAACCCCCACAGAATGTCGCAAATCGGTCCGAGATGCTGATCGACCGGCCGCGGACGGGTGTCCGGCCGGTCTCGCCGCGGCGATCGACGATGGGTCGCGGAAGGGAGCGGTCAGGGTGACGACCGGCGTTACTGGCGGGCGTGGCGGGCTCCGGCACTTCTATGAGGATCCACACGTCCCGGTCAGCTCCGGCTCGGACCGTGCCCACCGGCAGCTGCGGATGCTCAAGGCCGTCCTCGCGGAGGCCGACGGACAACAGGTCATCGTCGACGTCGGCTGCGGCGACGGCGCCGCCACCGGTATGGTGCGGCGCCTCGGGCACACCGTGGTGGGCGTCGACTGGTCGATGATGGCGCTGCGGCACGCCCGGCGCCACGACCTGCTGCTGATCCGCGGCGGGGTGGACGCGCCCGGCCTGCCGCTCGGGGACGGCACCGTGGACCTGGTCATCCTCAGCGAGGTGATCGAGCACCTCGTGGACACCGACTCGGCCATCGACGAGCTCCACCGGGTGCTGCGGCCCGGCGGCCGGCTCCTGGTCTCCACGCCGAACCTCGCCGCCTGGTACAACCGCGGCCTGCTCGCGCTCGGCATCCAGCCGATCTTCTCCGAGGTGAGCCTGCGCGGCGTCTACGGGCGTCCGGGCAGTCAGGTGGCCGGCCACCTGCACATGTTCACCAAGCGGGCGCTGACGGAGTTCCTGACCGCGCGGGGCTTCGTCTGCGAACGCGTGGACGGCGCGCCGTACCAGGACGTGCCGGGCGTGCTCAGGCCGCTGGACCGGCTGCTCTGCCGGTGGCCGTCCGCCGCCAGCATCCTGCTCGTCCAGGCCCGGCGCGCGTGAACACCGGAACGGCCACGGACCGGCCGTGATCCTCGGCGTGGTGTTAGCGCTCGTGACCACGCTCGCCTACAACGCGGGGTTCGTCCTGGAGAAGGGCGCTCTCTCCTCGCTGCCCCCGCTGAACATCCGGCTTCCGCTGAACCTCATGCGGATGCTGGTGACCAACCCTCGCTGGATGGCCGGGTTCGGCCTGATCGCCGTGGGGCTGGCCGGCCAGCTCGTGGTGCTCACGCGCATCCCCCTGACCGTCGCCCAGCCGCTGTTCTCCTCCGGGATCGTGTTCCTGCTGCTGCTCACCATGACGGTCCTGGGCGAACGCCTGACCTCGCACGAGTGGACCGGGCTGGCAGGGATCATGGCCGGGGTGATCTGCGTCGTGGCCTCGCTGAACTCGCGCACGGACACCGTGGGGACGGGCGGCCACGTACTCCGCGTGCTGCTGATCGCGGTGCCGTCCACGCTGGCGGGCATCGGCGTCTTCGTGGCGGCGGGCCGCCGCGGCGGGAGGCACCGCCGGCCCGCCGGGGACGTGCCGTACGGGCTCGCGGCCGGCATCGTCTACGGCGTCGCGGGCATGGTCGTCAAGGGCCTGTCCGCGTCGATCGACTTCCACGGTCCGGAGACGATCGCGGCTTCCGCCCTGGCCTCGCCGTACCTCTACCTGCTCGCGCCGATCACCCTCGCCGGCTTCCTGATCTTCCAGACGGCGTTGCAACGCGGCCGCGCGTCGATCGTCGCGCCGGTCTCCACCGTGGTCTCCACGCTCTACACGGTCGTGGCCGGCACCCTGATGTTCGGCGAACGCCTGCCGGCGGACGCCGTCGACCTGGTACTACGCCTGACCGGCCTCGCGGCGATCGCCGCCGCCCTGTTCTGGCTCCCCCGCCGGGCCCGCGCCGCATCGGCCGGTGCCGACCTGGCCGATACTTCGATAATCGATATATAGTCCGCTCATGCGCGCGATGAGCGAGGCGACGTACTTCATCCTGGCGGCGCTGATCGAGGGTCCCCTGCACGGTTACGGCATCATCAAGCGCGCGGGCGAACAGTCCGGCGGCCGGGTGCGCCTGGCGGTCGGCACGCTGTACGGCGCCCTCGACCGGATGACCGCGAGCGGCCTGATCGCCGTGGACCGCGAGGAGACCGTCGACGGGCGCCCCCGCCGCTACTTCCGCATCACCGACGACGGCACCGCGGCCGTCACGAAGGAGGCCGAGCGAATGGCGGCCGCCGCCCGCATCGTACGGCTCAGGCCGGCGAGCGCGTGAACACGGAAGACTGGTACCGGTGGCTGCTGCACGCCCACCCCGAAGGGCACCGTGACGAGCTGCTCGGCACGCTGATGGAGACCCACGAGGGACGCCGGGCGGCCTCCGCACGCGAGAGTCTTGCCCTGGTGCGCGGCGCGTTCGGCGCCCACGCGCGTCAGAGGTCCGCACGTCCGGTCCGATGGTGGGTCGACGGCCTGCATCTGGCGGCCTTGGGTCTCACCATCGCCGCCTTCGGCAGCGTGCTCACCGAGCTGCGTGATGCTCCCGTACGGCCCATCGTGTACGCGGTGCTCGCGTTGGCCGTGCTGCGTGGCCGGTTCCGTCCGGCGCTGCCGATCGCCGTGCTCCTCGCCCTGCAGAACGACCTGGGGGGTCTGGCCTGGATGAGCCAGGCCACCGACCGGCGGTTCGGCGCGTCGCTCTGGCTGACGGCCGCCGTCCTGCTCGTCCTCGCCGTACGGGACTCGCGCGGCCCCTCGCATCCGCGTTCATGGTGGTGGCTCGCCCTCCCGGCCGCCGGGCTGCTCGACGCCTTGTTCCTTTTCGTCTCGCCACTCGAGCTCCAGGCGTTCACGGAGGTCGGCCTGCTGTTCGCGGGCCTGTGCGCGACCGTGGCGGCACGCGACCTCCGCTGGTCTCTCGGCGCCGCCGTCTACGTCATCCCCGGCGTGTTCGGTGACTTCGACGACCCGCACACCCGGATGCACAGCACCATGAACGTCGCGTACTACGGAATCCTGCTCGCCCTCCTCCTGGCCACGGCGGCCGCCGCCCGGCAGGGACACCGCCGCGTCTGAGGGGCTGCGGCTCGCCGATGAAGCCGGTCCCCCAGGGCCGCGCCGCCACGTCGCTCGAGCGCACGAGATCCCCACATCGTCCTCCGCGGACCAGCCCGAGTAGACGATCTCCGCCGCTCCACGGAGCCTGTCGGTCCGCTTCTGTAAGCTTCGGATGGGTGGAAGGAGGCAACCGGGATGACGGCACAGCCGCATGATTTCGTCTCTGGCGACACGTCCGAACCGGCCAAGAATCTACGGGCCATCCGCGCCGCTCTGGTCGTGCCCCAGGACCGTGAAGCTTTCGATTCCGGCCTCAAGGCGGTGCTCGATGAGGTCCGTACGAGCCTCGACCTCGGTGCACTGAATGACTTCGTGCACCGCTGGTGGATCTCGGCCTGCGACTCCACCCGCGACCTCGAGGGACGCCGAGAGATGCATGCCCGCGCTGGACGCATCGCGGCCGGTGAGACGGTCCCCCAGGGAAGGCCGTGGCGCGAGCTTCTCTCCGAACGCGAGAACGGACGGTAGGTGTACCGGCTGACGCTGGACCCGATCGCCGAGGAGCAGATCAGCGCGGTCCCGGAAAATGCCCTGCGACCGCTCGCAGAACTGTTCGTCCTCTTGGAGACCGCGCCGTGGAGCGGTCACCCGTTCAATCCGGCCAATCCCCGAGGCAACATGCTCACGCATGCCTTCGGCGAACGTGGCCTTGCCACCTATCTGGTCTTAGAGGACCAGGACGAGGTGTACCTGCTCCGCATCGAGTGGCCTTGACCACGTACAACATGACAACCGCACGTGGTCTGTGGGAACCCGCCCGGCAGGGACACCGGCACGTCTGAAGAGCTGCGGCTCGCCGAAGAAGCCGACCCCGTCTCAGGGGCCGGCTCCTGACTCGCAGCAGTGCTACTTGCCCGGCTCCGGGTCGCGGGGCAGGCCGAGCATGCGTTCGGCGATGACGTTCAGCTGGACCTCGGTCGTGCCGCCGTAGATGGTCATCGAGCGGCTGAACAGCATGTAGCGCGCCCACAGGCCCGTCGCGGCGGTCATGTCCTCCTCCGACGCCATGGCGCCCTGCGACTCCCAGATGAAGTCGGCGGCCTGCTGGTTGAACTGCACGCCCAGCAGCTTACGTACGCTCGCCTCGGCGCCCGGTTCGTGGCCGGAGATCTGCTTGAGGGTGAGGCGGAGGCCGAGCAGGTCGATCGCCTGGCCCTCGCAGAGGTACTCCCCCAGCTCCGCGCGCTTGACCGCGTCCAGGTCCTGGGGCTTGAAGAAGCCCAGGAGCTCCTTCGTGCCGGCGCCCAGTGAGCCGGAACCGCTGGACAGCTGGACGCGCTCGTTGCTGAGGGTGTTGCGGGCGACCTTCCAGCCCTGGCCGACCTCGCCCACCACGCGGTCATCGGGCACGAAGACGCCGTCCAGGAAGACCTCGTTGAACATCGCCGCGCCGGTGAGCTCGCGCAGCGGACGGACGTCGACGCCCTCGGACTTCATGTCGACGATGAAGTAGGTGATGCCGTCGTGCTTCTTCGGCTCACTGGAGCTGCGCGCGATGCAGATCGCCCACTCGGCCTGCTTGGCGACCGAGGTCCAGATCTTCTGGCCGGTGAGCTTCCAGCCGCCCTCGACCTTCTCGGCCTTCATCTGCAACGACGCCAGGTCCGAGCCCGCGCCCGGCTCGCTGAACAGCTGGCACCAGATCATCTCGCCGCGCAGCGTCGGGGCGAGGAAGCGTTCTTGCTGCTCCGGCGTGCCGTACACCACCAGCGAGGGGACCACCCACGCGCCGATCCCGAGCTGCGGGCCCTTCACGCCGGCCGCGCGCAGCTCCTGCAGGATCAGCACCTGCTCCATCGGCGGAGCCGCCTTGCCCCACGGCTTGGGCAGGTGCGTGAACACCCAGCCCTCGTCGCCCATCCTGGCGAACCGCGCCTTCTCATCGGAGATCGCGGCCAGCTCGGCGACCTCGGCGCGGATGCGGTTACGCAGCGGCTCGGTGTCCTCGTCCAGCTCCACCTCGACCGCGCGGCGTACGCCGTCGAGCGCCAGCGTCGCGACCGAGCCGGCCCAGTCCTTGGCCGGGCCCAGCAGGACGCGCAGCGTCGAGGCGCGGCGCAGGTAGAGGCCGGCCTCGTGCTCCCAGGTGAAGCCGATGCCGCCGAGCACCTGGATGCAGTCGCGCGCGCACCGGAGCGCGGCGTCCGGGGCGATCACGGCCGCCACGCCGGCCGCGAAGCCCGACTCCTCGGCCGGGTCGTCGGAGGCGCGTGCGGCGTCCCACACGACCGCGCGGGCCTTCTCCAGCTCGATGAGCATGCGCGCGCACTTGTGCTTGACGCCCTGGAACTGCCCGATCGGCCGGCCGAACTGCTCACGCACCTTCGCGTAGCTCGCCGCCGTGTCGACGCACCACGCGGCGATGCCGGCCGCCTCGGCGCCGAGCAGCAGCGAGGCGAGATCGAGGACCTCCTCGCCCTCCAGCCCGGTCAGGATCCGGTCGGCCGGAACGGTCACGTCCGCCGCCTCGACCCGTGCCACCCGTCGCGTGCGGTCCAGGCTCTTCAGCGGGGTTACGGTGAGCGCGCCGGCGTCGACGGCCACCCACTCCTCGCCGTCGTCGGTGCTGACCGGCAGCACGATCACGTCGGCCAGCGCCCCGCCGAGCACCGGCTCGGCCGTGCCGCTGATCGTCAGGCCCGCGTCGGTACGCCGGCCGGTCAGACCGGTGGCCAGGCCCAGCGCGCCGACCGTGCTGCCGTCGGCCAGACCGGGCAGCAGCGCCTTGCGCGCCTCGACCGACTCGTCGGCCCGCAGCAGCGCCGCGCTGGCCAGCACGGTCGGCAGGTAAGGGCCGGGCACGACCGCGCGTCCGAGGGTCTCCAGGGCCACCACGAGCTCCAGCAGGCCCGCGCCCTGGCCGCCGAACTCCTCGGGTACGTGCAGACCCAGCAGACCCTGCTCGGCAAGGCCCGTCCAGAAGGCGGGACGGCTCTCCTCATCGGCATCGAGCGTGGCGCGTACGACGCTGACGGGCGCGTTGCGCTCCGCCCATCCGCGCACCGCGTCGGCCAGTGCCTCGTGCTCCTCGGTCAGCCCGATGCCCATCTCAACACCCCATTCGCGACGTCCTCTTGCGGCCTACCCTAGAGGCCGCCGGGCGCTTGTTGGAATGGGATTCGGCGTGAAACGTACCGCTCAGTAGCTTCTCTGAGACCCCAGACGCCCCAGTGGTCACCTGCGACCACCGGGGCGTCTCCGATCGGGGTGGGTCAGCCGACCCGGAGAGAGCGCACGACGAAGTTGACGTCGGGCCAGAGCTTCTTGTTGGTGTTGGGCACCGACATGAACAGGACCCCGGGGGTCTTCCTGCCCGTGTTGACCAGCGCCACCGTCACGACGTCACCGGTGGCCTTGGTCCCCGGGCGGTGGTAGGTGACGTAGTCGCTGACCAGCCAGCCCTTGTGCCCGCCGAGGTTCAGCGGCTCGGAGGCCAGCAGCCTCTTCTTGTGCTGGAAGTTGAACATCCGTGCCTCGTACACCTGGGCGGCCTCGGCCGTGGCGTCGCGCTCGCTGCCGGGTCCGTTGTAGGTGTCCGCGGCGGCTCCGGACAGCTCGGCGCTCATCAGCCTGGCCCAGTGGTTCGGCCGTACGCCGGACTTCTCCGTCACGGCGAACTGGCTCACGCTGAAGCCGAGCTCGTTCATCGGGCTCTTCTTCGGCGCCGGCGCCCACGGCTTGGCGAGCCGCGGGTAGGACAGGCCGGAGCGCGGATCGGTGACCCGCCCGACCGTCTTCGTGTGCACGCCCTTGAACCTCGGAAGCTGCTTGCGCGGCAACGGCTTGTTCGTCGGCGCGTGCGCGGGAGTCTGCGCGGGCGCCTTCGTACGGGTGGGCGCCGCGGCGTTCGACGCCTGGCTGTCACCGTTGCCCTTGAGCACATAGACGCCGGCGACCGCGATCAGACCTGCCACCAGGACGCCGAGCCCGAGGTACAGCGGACGCCGCGAGTGGCCGTCCTCCTCATGGGACATGCCGCCACCACCGTCAGGCGGCCCGGTGGGGTTGCCGTTCTCGTCCCGCATCCAGTCGGGCAGCCGCAGGTTGCCGCTGCTCGGCTTGCCCGGCTTGGGCGGCGGCCCGGAGGGTGCGACCACCTTGTCCCACATCGGCGGGTGGTCATCGGAGGCGAAGAAGTCGTTCTCCGCCGCCTCGTCCTCGGCCGTCACGCCCTTTTCCGGGGCGGGCGGACGGGGCGGGACCTCGAACGCCCCGGTGCCCGGCGCGCCCGTCTCGTCGCGCTCGGAGGTGAAGGAGCCCGACCCGTAGGAGGACTCGCGCGCGCCGTACGGCTGGTCGTCGTACGACCGGTCCCCGAACGCCCTGTCGCCATACGGCTTGTCCTCGAACGGCTTGTCCTCGAACGAGCTGGAGCCGAACGAACCGGAGCCGAACGAGTCGAAGGAGCTTCTGCCGGGCGCCGACCCGCCCGAGTCCCCGTACGAGCTCTCCCCGAACGAACCGGACCCGAACGAACCGAAGGACGACTCGTCCGAGCCGGACGATGACCCACCCGGCTCGCGGAAGGACTCGCCGAAAGAGCCGGACCCGAAGGAGGGCTCCTCCTCGGCATCCCGTACCCCGGTGCCGAAGCGCGGCGTCGTCCCGTTGGGTCCCGGGTCCTCCGGCTCCGGCGGCGAGACCGGTTCCTCGGCCGAGAAGGTCGTGCGGTTGACCGGCTCGAACGGCGACCGACCCATCGGCGCGGCGGGCTCCTCCGGCGGAACCGCCGGGAACCCTCCGGTCGGTGACTCGTCGTCATCGGTGGCGGACCAGGACTCAGACGGATCGCTCACGGACGGAAAGCCCGGTGTGTCGTCCTCATCTCCCGAAACCGCTGGGAGTGGCCCGGTGGTGTCATCGGGCGTGGAGTACTGGTCGCTCTGGCTGGTGGCCGGGCGCCACTGCCCGGCGTCCCCCTGATCCGACATGCCGCACAGGGTACGTGAAGATCAACATTTCTCGCTTACGTCACTAATTACGCTCCGGCCACAGCTTGTTATCCACAGCGTGGCATCGAGGTTACGGCCGCCTCAACCGACATCCGCCGACGACAGGCCCTGACGTGCGGAAACACCCTGGTCCGCAAGGCGTTCGCGGGCGAGGAGCGTGCCGCCCGCCACGGCGCCCGGCATCGCGATCAGCGCACCCAGCGGAATGAGGAACACCACAAAAACCGAGGCACCGAACCCCACCGCGAGTGCCCGGTTGCGGCGCAGCAGCGCGAACCGGTCCCGGCGGCGCAGGCCACGGCGTTCGAGGGGGATGGAGGTGAGCTCGAGCGTGAGGAAGTAGCCGGACACGCACGCCGCGACGACCGGCACGACGGTCTGCCCGACGACCGGCAGGAAGCCCAGCGCGAAGAAGACCACCGCGAACAGCCCGGTGATCAGCCCGACGATGACGGCGTCGCCCAGGCCGTACATCAGCTGCCGCCACAGCGACAGATCCGCCTCCGGGGGCAACCCTCCCGCCGACTCCTCGACACGTCCGGAGATGCTCTCGTAGAAGGGCTCGCCGACGAGCAGCGTGACGCCGGTGAACGTCACGATCGAGATCATGATCGCGGCGCCGAAGAGGAGGATCGCCATCAGCACGCGGACCGTGTCGCGCGGCCCGGCGGACCAGTGGTCGGCGAACGGGCTCGCGGCCTTGACCAGATCGGTGAGGTACACACCGAGAAAGGTCAGGCCGACGATGTACACCACCAGCACGATCAGCGCCGGGATCAGGCCGAACAACCACTGCCCCGGGCGGCGCGCCGCCCAGCCGAGCCCACGGGTGAAGTAGCGCACCCCGGCGATGAAGTTCTTCACCCGCCAAGAGTAGGAGCAGAGGACCGCGGCGCACAGCCTTCCCGTGCCTCGGCCGCGCGCCGGATGTTGCGCTGCATCCGGCCGAAGATGATCCCGTGGAACGGCCGTACGCCCCACCAGTAGAACTGACCGGGCAGCCCGCGCGGGTGGAAGAGCGCCCGCTGCCGGAACCAGGTCCGGCCGTCCCGCTCGATCGCGGTCAGGTCGAGCCACGCGAGGCCGGGCAGCCGCATCTCGGCCCGCAGGCGCAGCAGATGCCCCGGGTCGAGCTCCTCGACGCGCCAGAAGTCCAGTGAGTCGCCGATGCGCAGCCGGTACGGGTCGCGGCGTCCGCGCCGCAGCCCCACACCGCCCACCAGGCGGTCGAACAGGCCACGCGCGGTCCAGGCCAGCGGCCAGGAGTACCAGCCGTTCTCGCCGCCGATGCTCTCGATCACCTGCCACAGCGCCTCGCGTGACGCGGCGACCGAGGACTCGCGCACGTCGACGTACAGGCTGCCGCCGGCCCAGTCGGGGTCGGTCGGCAGCGGGTCGCTGGCGGCGCCCGGCACGGACGCCGAGGACCAGCGGGTCGCGACGTCACCGCTCCCGATGCGCTTGAGCGCCAGTTGCACGGCCCGGTCGAAGCCGGTCAGGCCCTCCGGTGGGTCGGGCACGTACTCGGCGATGTCGTGTTCGTGGCAGACGACCTCGTGGCGGAGCGAGTCGACGAGCGGCCGCGCGATGCCGCCCGGTACCGGCGTGACCAGGCCGACCCACAGGCTGGACAGGCGGGGCGAGAGCACCCCGACGGGCCTGATCCGGCGGGGGCGCAGCCCGGCGATGGCCGCGTACCTGCGCATCATCTGCTCGTACGTCAGGACGTCCGGCCCGCCGATGTCGAAGGAGCGGTTCACGCCGGGCGGCAGGGCGGCGCAGCCGACGAGGTAGCGCAGCGCGTCGCGTACGGCGATGGGCTGGATGCGCGAACGGACCCAGCGTGGCGTGACCATCACCGGCAGGCGCTCGGTGAGATAGCGCATCATCTCGAAGGACACCGAGCCCGAACCGATCACCACGGCGGCCCGCAGCGCCGCGGTCGGCACGCCCGAGGCCAGCAGGATCTCCCCGACCTCGGCGCGCGAACGCAGGTGCTCCGACACCTCCCCGTCGCCGGACGGCGCGAGGCCGCCGAGGTAGACGACGCGGCCCACCCCGGCCTCCTTCGCCGCGGCGGCGAAGACACTCGCGGCGCGGCGGTCGGTCTCACCGAAGTCACGGCCGCTGCCCAGGGCATGGATGAGGTAGTACGCCACCTCGACGTTCTCCAGCGCCCGTCGCATGGACTCGGCGTCGGTCAGGTCCGCGCGCACCACGTCCACCCGGGAGCTCCAGGGCTGGTCACGCAGCCGTTCCGGGGACCTGGCCGCGCAGCGTACGCGGTATCCGTGGGCGAGCAGCTCGGGTACGAGACGCCCGCCGATGTAGCCCGTCGCCCCCGTGACGAGGCAGAGCGGGCCGTCGGCGTTCTCGGTCTCAGATGCCACGTGCTCTCCGGAATCTCTTCACGCCCTCGTCCAGGTCGACGATGGGCTCGGGATAGTCGAGTCGCCGGCGTTCGGCGTCGGGCAGCAGCCACGGCCGGTGTACGGGCGCCCCGTCGACCTCGCGCAGCTCGGGCACCCAGCGGCGTACGTAGTCGCCATGGGGGTCGAAGCGTCTCGCCTGCACCAGCGGGTTGAGGATCTGGCCGGGACGGGTGCTGGCGCCGGTGCCGGCCACCCACTGCCAGTTGAGCTGGTTGTTCGCGACGTCACCGTCGACCAGCAGGTCCAGGAAGTGGCGGGCTCCCACCCGCCAGTCCACGTAGAGGGTCTTGGCGAGGAAGCTGGCGGTGATGAGCCGGCCGCGATTGTGCATCCACCCCTGCTCCGCGAGCTGGCGCATCGCGGCGTCGACCAGCGGATAGCCGGTACGCCCCTCGCGCCACGCCGCGGCCTCCGCGTCGTCGGCGCGCCACCGGTCTCCCCTCGGCCGGTAGTCGGCGCGCGCGATCACGGGGCGGTCCGCGAGCATCTGCCGGTGAAAGTCGCGCCAGGCGACCTGCCGGACGAACGCCTCCGCGCCCGTACCGCCCCGCCCCACCGCGCGGTGCACGAGCTCGGCAGCGGAGACGCAGCCGAAGTGCAGGTACGGCGACAGCCGTGAGGTGGCGTCGGCGGCCAGGTCGTCGTGCAGGTCGGCGTACCGGTCGATCGGCCCGGCCAGCCACGCCTCGGCGCGGCGGCGCGCCTCGCTCTCGCCGCCCGCCGGCAGTTCGGGTGAGGGACGGCCGGGGGCGAAGCCGGACGCCTCGGGCAGTGGCTCGGAGTCGACGTCGGGCACGGAGACCTTCGCCGGCGCCGCCAGAGGCCGGCGCACGCCCACGGCACTCCACCGGCGGAAGTACGGGGTGAACACCGCGAAGTGCTCCTTGCCGCCCGGGGTCACCGCGCCGGGCGGGACCACGGTGAGCGCGGCCTCGTGCACCCGCAGCTCCCGCCGCGCGGCCGACAGCGCCGTACGCAGCCGCTCCTCGCGGTTCTGGGCGAACCCGCTGACGTCGCCCGCGACGTGCACCTGCCCGGCACCGGTCTCCTCGGCGACCCGGCAGACCTCACGTACGACGTCGCCGGAACGCACCACGAGCCGCCCGCCGTACTCCCGCAGCGCCCGGTCGAGGTCGGCGAGACAGCCGGTGAGGAACGCCGCCCGGTTGGGCGTGACGAACCCGGCTGCGCGCACCCCGTCGTCGAGCACGAACAGGGGCACCACCTGGTCGGCCGAGTCGAGCGCGCCACGGAGCACCGGGCTGTCGTGGGTCCGCAGGTCGGCGGTGAAAAGAGCGATCGCGACGGTCATCAACCAGGGCCCTTCCCCCTTCCGGCCAGGATCAACGCATTGGGAGCTCCGGGTAGGCCTTCCCGCGGCCGCACAGGTGCTCACGGACACGTCCGACCAGTCCCGCGCCCGTCTCCAGCAGCGTGGTCAGCCGGTTCTGCGATCCCGCGTCGAGCCGGCTGGGCGCCCTCTCCTTGGCCTTCCTGGCCAGCTCGCCGAGAACGACCAGCTGCTCCCGGCTCACGTACTCGCTCAGCAGCGGGAAGATCCGCTCCTCCTCATCGTCCATGTGGCGGCGAGTGTCGGGGGTCAGCCTGGCCAGCAGGTAGGAGAAGTGGTCGTCCGGTAGGTCCGGCGCCTCCAGCTGTCGCAGTATCCCCTCCAGCCACTCGTGCTCGATGATCGCCTGCTCGACGATCCAGGCCCCGTCTGGCAGGTACTCGAGGGACGCCGGGTAGAGGTAGGCCTCCTCGGCCACCGCGTGCCGCACCATCTCGACGATCAGCTGGTCGGTCAGCGTGCGCCGCAGGCTCTCCCCGCCGGACAGGAACTCCACCTCGACGAACAGCTGTCTCAGCTCGCGGTGATCTTCCTTGAGCATGCTGATCAGGTCATCGGGTCGGTTCATGACGCCTCTCTGGCTTGTCGCCGATGGCCCCTCATGTTCGCCCTGAGATCCGGGTGCGGACGCGTCCGTGATCTCTTGCGGCCCTGCCCGTCCGCCGGCCCGGCGAAACGCCGCCCGACGCAAAACCGCAGGTGAGGGCCACCACGGCTCTTAATCGCTCGCCGATGGTGGCAGGGGCGCTCACACTGGCGGCATGGGACGGACCGTCACCGCGCTGGTGACCCATGAGGGCGATCCCCTCGGTGCCGTCGGGCCGTTCGCCGTGGAGACCGCGTGGTGGTCCGAGGTCGGGTCGGTCGCCGGTCACCTGCGCCGCGAGCTCGGGGTTCCGGTGCTCGTGCTGCGACTGCTGAAGGTCGAGCATGGTGAGGGCGGCCGGGACGGCCACGTGACGTACCACGCCGAGGCGCTGCACCCCCCGACGCGCGTCCCCGCACGTCCCATCGACCACGCGGGCCTGGGCGCCTCACACGAGCTGCGCTCGCCGTGGGCACGGCTCGACGGTCTGCGGGAGCTGCTCGGGTGGGCCGCGGACATCCTGGCCGCCGCCGGCCGCCCGCCGACCGGGCCGGTCGAGCAGCACCGGACCTGGAATCTGGCCGGGCTGTTCCGGCTGCCGACCCGGCAGGGGCCGGTCTGGCTGAAGGCCACACCCCGTTTCGCCACGGACGAGGCCGGCGTCATCGCCGCGTTCGCGCGGCTGGACCCGGGCCTCGTCCCGCAGGTCATCGCGGCCGGCGACCGGCGCATGCTGCTCGAACACCTGCCCGGCGAGGACTGCTGGGACGCCTCCGCCCCGGTCATCATCAGTGCCGTCGAGCGCTGGGTCGCCGCGCAGACCGCCGTCTCTCCTCCGGAGGGGCTGCCGGACGGGCGTTCGCCGGTGATCGCCGATCGGGTGCGTGCGCTGCTCGACGGCCCGGTCGGCGGTGAGCTGACCGCCGGCGAACGCGCGGTGGCGCACGACCTGGTACGCCGCTGGCCGATGCTGGATGACTGCGGCCTGCCGGACACGGTCGTGCACGGGGACTTCCATCCCGGCAACTGGCGCGGCGACGGCGGGCCGCCGGTCGTGATGGACTTCGCCGACGCGCACCTCGGCAACCCGGTGCTGGACGGCCTGCGGGTCCGCGACTTCCTTCCCGAGGGCAAGCGGCCCATCGCCGTACGGGCCTGGGCCGACGCCTGGAGATCCCACCGCCCCGGTTGCCACCCGGCCCGTGCCCTGGCCATCGGCGAGCCCCTCGGGCACCTGGCCTACGCCGTGCGCTACCAGGAGTTCCTGGACGGGATCGAGCCGTCCGAGCGGATCTATCACCTCGACGATCCCGTCGTCACCGTCCGCCGCGCCCTGCGCCACGCGTGACCGCCCGGGGGTAGCGGACGACCGGTCCCGCCGCCTTGCCGCCGGCCGCCTGGTCACGGCTGCCTTCCCGGCCATCGATCGCGGACCGGCGCCGGTCATGATGGATCTCGTAACCAAAGCAGCCACCCATCCCGTCCTTACGGACAGGAGCGCGCGCCCCGGTCCGAAGAGAGGTACGAGATGGACGAGAGGCTTCGAATGATGTTCCGTGAAGAGATGTCCGCCGAGCGGCAGCCACCGCTGGGGGACCTGCTCGACGATGCGGTACGTGACGGCCGGCGCGCGCGGCGTACTCGCAGGGCCTGGATCGGTCTGGGCTCCACCGGCGCGGTGGCGGCACTGGCCGTCGGCGCTTTCCTGGTCGTCCCGGGGAAGAGCCCGCAGCGGGAGGCGGCCCCGTTGAAAGGGCCCGTACCCGTCCTCGCCGCGAGCTCGACCTCCACAGTGATCAAGCAGCCGTCCGGTCCGAAGTCCCCGGTCACCGACGCGGCGGTGGTCGAGCAGCTCGCTCGCCTGCTGCCGGCGGGCAGGACCAGTGGTTTCGCCCAGGGGTCCAAGGAGGCCAACCGGTACGCGTTCGGCCAGATCTACCTGGACTCCGGTAAGGGACCGGGCATGGTCCGCGCCTTCGTCTACAAGGGCGGCCTCAGCGACAAGGCGTGCAGCACCACCCCCAACACCGAGGGCCTCGCCTCGAAGGAGGCGGCCGAGCTCAAGGCCAGTACTGACAAGAAGGTGCAGGAACAGGTCCGGCGGCGTTACGCGGCCCTCATGGCGCAGAAGCGGCCGGGCTGCAGGGACCTGCCGGGCGGCGGCCGCGCCCTCTTCCAGAAGGACGCGGACGGAACGGCATCGGCGACGGTCGACCACGGCAACGGCATCGTCGTGACCGTGTTCACGGCGACCTGGCTGGCCTGGAACGGCAAGGAGAACCCTGCCGGGACGGTCGCGCTGACCCCGGGCCAGGTGCTCAAGATCGCCGCCTTCCCCGGCTGGGGGGCCAAGATGGACTCCGCGCTGGTCAAGAAGGCCGCCACCGACCACCCCTCCATGCCCACCGTCTACTGACCGCCGCCGGTACGGCGGGCCACGCCATCTCCGCGGGCCCGCCGTATCACGTCACCGAGCGAGAGGATCCCCCATGCGTGACGACGGCGAGTTCTCCGACTTCGCCGAGGCGGCCGTGGTCCGGCTGCGGCAGACGGCATTCCTGCTCAGCCGTGACTGGCATCTCGCCCAGGACCTGACGCAGATCACACTCGCCAAGGTCTACCTCAAGTGGCGCCGGATCGACGATCCGCACGCGTACGCCAAGAAGATCCTGCTCCGCGCCTTTCTCGACCACAAGCGGCGGCGCAGCTCTGACGAGCTCGCGGTCGAGGAACTCCCGGAGATCCCCGCCGCCGACGACGGCCCCGATCTGCGGCTCACCCTGTTCGAGGCGCTGGGCCGGCTGCCGGCGCGCGACCGGGCGGTCGTGGTGCTTCGCTACTGGGAGGACCTGAGCGTCCGTGACGTCGCCGGCCTGCTCGGTATTTCCGAGGGCAATGTCAAGATCCAGAGCATGCGGTCACTCACGAAACTCCGCGCCCTTCTCGGGGAGGACGCCCCGGCCGGATCGGCTCACCGGGATATCGGCTGAGGTCTGTGGCATATTGCGCCATACAGGAAACATCGGCCCGACCATTACTGGCATTAAATATCACTGCACCGTAAATCAGGCCGAAAACGCACGGGCTCTGTTAAAGTCCTACATTTCATGAGCGCAGTGCGGAACACCACCGCCATCATCGTCGCCGCGGCCGCGGGTGCCGTACTCGGCCTCGTACAGGTCACGGTGGCGGAACTCACGGACATCACGACGCTCGGCGCGGATTTCGGCGGAGGCGACGACCGTGTCCAGGGCGCTCAGGTGACCCTTGTCGCGTGGTACTGCGCGATGGCGGTGCCGCTGGCCGTCGCGATCGCGGGCGCGCGGCGTGATCTGGGCTTGAAGACCCGCGGGGTGGCCGTACTCGCCGCCGCCGCCGGGACGCTTGCGGTGTATCCGCTGGCGGCCCATTTCAGCAGTGACGGCATGCGGCACAACGTCGTCTCCGCGCTGCTGGCCGGCATTCTGCTCGGCATCGTCGGCGCGTCGGCCGTCGCGGTGGCACCGGCCATCGGACGAGGACTGGCGGCGTACGTGGCGTTGCTGTGGGCCGCCGCGCTGGTGTTCACCTCACTCGTTTCCAACACGGTCGTATACGCCGGCCTCGTGCAACCATTGGGCCTGGATTTCCTGGACTCGCTGGGATCCTCGCTGCCGGCGGACCTGCCGCACAACCTCGGTTACCACCTGCCGACGATGCTTCCCGTCGCGGTGGTGGTGCTGGTCCTGGCCGGCATCCTGAGCGGCGTCACCGCGCGTCGTACGGGCGCGTGGGCCGTGTCCATCGCCACCGGCGCGGCCGGCCCGGTGCTCGCAGCGGTGCTGTACCGCCTCACTCCCGACGAGTTGTCCTTGTGGAACGAGTCCGCGAGCGCGCTGGTCTTCGCACTGGCGGTGTGCTGCCTCGTGCTCGCCGTCGCCGTGACGGCCGTCTTCCGCCGCCGCGCTCCTCGCGAACTCCCGGCCGACGAACCGAGCCCCGCCGAATAGCGGATCTATTCGACGTTTCTGGCGAGGATGCCGAGGGTCGCGCGCAGGGCGGCTTCGGGGATGACGGGGAAGATGCCCTTGTCGCGGTACTTGTCGTCGACCTGGCTCCAGTCGTAGTACGACGTCACCCTGGTGCCCGTCTCCGTCGCCTCGAGCCGATAGCCGTAAAGATGCCTGATCGGAGGCTGGATCGCCCCGGAGATCGTCCACTCGATGAGCGAATCCTGCTCGAACCGGGTGATGATCACCCTGACGTCGTACCTGCCCATCGGGTAGTCGCCCAGCGCCTCCCGATCCATGTGCACGACGAACTCGTCGCCCACCTGCCGTACGTGATCGCCGTCCGCGGACTGGAGCATCCCGGAGCTGTCGATCGCCACATGCCCGCCGGGATCGCACAGCAGCGCGAACACCTCCCCGGGTTTCGCCGCGATCTCGCGCTGGACCTCGAACCGCTCCGTCGCCATGCCCGCCACCCTCGCACGTACGAAGGACTTCGGGACAGGCCCCAATCGCTCGCCGATCGGTGCGCGGCCGAGCCGCCGGCCGTTCGCCGCCCGGGGGGCCGCGCCCGCGTCTCCGGCCGCGGTCCAGCTGGCCAGCACGGACAGGCGCTCGGCGGTGGGCGAACCGGCCTCGGCCGTGTACGCGATCAGGGCCTGCTCGTCGTCGTCGGCCAGGGCGAGCCGCTCGTACGTGAACACGAGCTCGCCGACGATCGGATGGTCGATGCGTTCGAGGCCCCGCGTCTTCTCCTTGACCGTGTGATCCGCCCACAGGGCGCGAAACTCCGGGCTCGTGGCGTCCAGCTCGCGAATCAGCGCGGCGAGCCACTCGTCGTCGGGGTGCCGTGCGGCCTGTACGCGCAGTTCGGCGGTGACGGACTCGGCGTCGGTCGCCCAGTCCGGGAAGAACGTACGTGACTTCGGGTCGAGGAAGAACCGGCGGCCCGGTCATGAGAACGGGGATCGCCGGTGAGGCCGGGCTGGTGCACCAGAAGCCGGGGATCTTCAACGATCCGGCCTACATCCGCGGCGCCGCCGACCACAGCCTGCGGCGTCTGGGCGTGGATCACATCGACCTCTACCACATGCACCGGCGCGACGTGAACGTGCCGATCGAGGAGACCGTCGGCGCCATGGCCGAACTCGTGGCGGCCGGCAAGGTGGGGCATCTGGGCCTCAGCGAGGTCACGGCCGACGAACTGCGGGCGGCGCACGCCGTTCACCCGATCACGGCGGTGGAGTCCGAATGGTCGCTGTTCAGCCGGGACATCGAGACGTACGTCGTCCCGGCCGCCGCCGCGCTCGGGACCGCGCTGGTGCCGTACTCGCCGCTGGGCCGGGGCGTCCTCGCCGGTGCCGTCCCCTCCGTCCAGCGCCTGGAGGCCGGCGACGTCCGCCGTGCCATGCCGCGCTTCGCCGAGGGGAATGACCGCGCCAACCACGACCTGCTCACCCCGCTGCGTGAGATCGCGGAGGCGCACGAGGCGACGACCGCTCAGATCGCGCTGGCATGGCTGCGCGCCCAGCAGGACGTGTTCGGCCTGCCCGTGGTGCCGATGCCCGGCACCCGCAGGCGTACCCGGGTGATCGAGAACGCGACCGGCGCGCGCATCACCCTCACCGCCGACGAGCTGGCACTGCTCGACCCCATCGCCGCCCAGGTGACCGGCCACCGCTACGCCGACATGAACTTCACCTCGGCGGGCCGCGAATAAGCCGCGGGAACACGGGCGAGGCCGCGGTCACATCGTCGCGGTGCGATCCGTCAAGTCGGTGACGGACCAATCCGGGAGATGCACATCATGAGTGGTCTCATCAGGGCCAAGGCCGTGTACTGGGTCGCCACCCTGCTCGTCGCCGCCGAGCTGGGCGTCGGCGGAGCGTGGGACGTGTCGCGGACGCCGCAGGTTCGCGACCTCGTCGACCACCTCGGCTACCCGCCGTACTTCCTCGTCATCCTCGGCACCTGGAAACTGCTCGGCATGATCGCGCTGCTCGCTCCGCGCTTTCCGCTGCTCAAGGAGTGGGCCTACGCCGGCGTCATCTTCACCGACACCGGCGCCATCGCCTCCCACCTCATCGTCGGTTACGGGTCCGGCGAACTGGCCATCCTGATCCCGCTCGCCCTCCTTACCGCCCTTTCCTGGTCGCTGCGGCCGGCGGACCGCCGCGTTTCCTCCCTCGCTCGATCGCGTGCTCGCGGTGGTGGACCGTGAGGTGTGCGCGGTTGACCAGGGATGACGCCAGGACAGAGTTCCTCCCTGCTGTTAGGCCCAGCCTCCCAGCGACGTAGTGTGGCGAGCGTGGAGCTTCGTCAGCTGCGCTATTTCGTCGCGGTCGCCGAAGAGCTCAACTTCGGCCGCGCCGCCGAGGGGCTACTGATCGCCGGCCCTTCGCTCTCCCAGCAGATCAAGGCGCTCGAACGGGACCTCGGCGTGCGGCTGTTCGACCGCGACCGCCGCTCCGTCGGCCTCACCACGGCCGGAACGGCCCTGCTTCCCCACGTCCGCGCCGTACTCGAACGGGCCGACGACCTCCAGAGTCGCGCGGCACGGATGTCCGGTTCCGAGCCGATCCGCCTCGGGTACGTCAACTGGCTTCCCCCGGACCTGGCCTCCCGGGCCGCCGAGGTGGCTCAGCTGCGCATCAACCCGTGGGTCGCTCCTTCACACACGCAGACGGCCCGGGTCTCCGCCGGCAGCCTGGACCTCGCCGTGTGCTGGGTAGGGGTGGAGGACCTCCAGCGGCACGGGCTGAACGCCCGGCTCCTCGGCGCCGACCGGCTCTACGCGCTGGCGACCGGTGACGGTACCGGTGACGTCGAGGCCCGGGACACCGCCGTCCTCCTCGCCGACGATGTCGCGTACTGGACGTGGAACGCCTTCGCCGAACGTCTCGCCGCCGAC
Organism: Actinoallomurus bryophytorum; assembly: GCF_006716425.1. NCBI lineage: Bacteria > Bacillati > Actinomycetota > Actinomycetes > Streptosporangiales > Thermomonosporaceae > Actinoallomurus > Actinoallomurus bryophytorum. Next base: position 4,255,334 of record NZ_VFOZ01000001.1, on the reverse strand, counting down.
ACCGGCGCGCGGGCGGTGCACGTCTCCGACTCCGGCATCGTCGGCGCCGCCTTCTTCGACCACGTACGTCACAGCCCACGCCCGGTCGTCAACTCGCCCAAGGGTCAGACCACACCGCCACCGGCCGACCTGGTCGAACGCCCGGTGATCGCACCCGAGGTCTACTGGACCTGGTCCCTCGTCTGGCGGCGCACGGAGGACCGGCCCGCCGTCCTGGCCACCGTCGACGCGCTCACCGAGGGCGTCGGTGACGCCGGAATCCACGGCCCGGACGCCTGGCTGCCCGAAGGGGACCCCCACAAGCGGTAGACGCGTCCGCACGAGCCGTCCCGCCTCCTAAGGCGTGGCGCTGTGCCGTACGTGGTCGTCAACCTTGATGCCGTCGGCCTCGTGGCGGCGCAGCATGACCAGGGCGGCGTCGTCTCCGAGCCGGTCCCCCACGTGCGCGGCCAGGTCATCCACCAGGCGTTGAACCAGATCCTCCGGCTCTCCACACGCGGCGTGCCTGGCCAGCGGGAAGAACTCTCCGTCCGCGTCGCGGGCCTCGGTGAATCCGTCGGTGTAGAGCAGCAGTCCATCGCCCGGACGGAGGCCGACCTCGATCCGGACGTGCTCCTGGGAGAGCTCGAGCATCCCGAGTGGCGGCAGCGGCGACCCGATCTCGACCTCCTCCACTCCGCCGTCGCTCCGCAGCAGCAGGGGCGGCGGGTGACCGCAGGACAGCACTTCGGCGACATCGCCCGCGGGAGAGACGTTGACCAGCAGCGCGGTCGCGAACACCCCGCGCTCCCCCACCCCGGGGTCCCGCGACAGGCCGACGTGCAGGCGCCAGGCCAGTGAGGCCAGGTCCTCCTCGTCGTAGGCCGCCTCACGGAAGGCGCCGAGCAGCCGCCCGGCGGTCTCCACGGTGCCCAGCCCGTTGCCCATGACGTCACCGATCAGGAGCCGGATGCCGTACGGCGTCCAGGCCGCGTCGTACACATCGCCGCCGACCTGTGCCTGCGGGGCGGAGGCGAGATACCGGGTCTCCAGCCGTAGCGGGCCTAGCCGCGAGGGCAGCGGCCGCAGGAGCGCACGCTGCACCACCTCGGCCACCGCCTGGGTGTCGGCCAGACGACGTAGGCGGCCGAGGCAGCCGATCCCGCAGACGACCATCACGGCGGCGACACCGGCGGCGGAGGCCAGCGCGTCTTCGCGCCCTCGGATCACTGCCAGCAGGAAACAGACGGAGAAGGCGGCCACGCCGGTCAGATGGAACCGGCGCTGGTCAGCGCCTTGCAGAAGCGCCAGGGCGGGCACCACGGCGTACATCACGCAGACGCCCGAGCCACCGCGCAACGCCAGGTCGGCGGCCGTGATGATTGCCAGGGCGGACAAGGGAACAACCCATATCGACGCTTTCGCGGCAAACCGCGACCGGCGTGGCTCGATCTCCCTTGACCCGTACATCGAACCCGATGTTACGCACCGGAAAGGGTATTTGGTAACAGGAAATAGCCTGCGACCTGTGCCGGAGTCTTCGTGAGCCTGTTTTCCGGCCCTTGGCCCGGCCGTATCGGCCGATATGCGGGAACATGGAATTCGTGCCCGTTTCACGACCAATCGACTTCACGAAACGTCGAGGGCCGGATGGAGGAACGCCATGATCGAGGTCGATGTCGTCAATGGGGTCGGGTACGTACGGCTGGCCCACGGCAAGGTCAACGCCCTCGACCTGGAGCTGTGCCAGGCGATCGAGGAGACGATGCGACGCCTCGACATCGAGGACGTACGGGCCGTCGTGCTCACCGGCGCAGGGCGGGCATTCTCGGCCGGGGTCGATCTCCACCGCATCGTCGCAGGCGGCACCGGCTACGTGGCCGAATACCTGCCTGCGCTGGTCGGTGCCTTCCGGGCCGTCTTCGACCTGGGCAAGCCGGTGGTGGCCGCGGTCAACGGTCACGCGATCGCCGGGGGCTGCGTGCTGGCCGCGGCGTGCGACCACCGGATCATGGCCACCGGGAACGGCACCATCGGTGTCCCCGAGCTGTACGTCGGTGTGCCGTTTCCGGCCGCGGCCTTGGAGATCATGCGGTTCGCCCTGGGACCCGCCGGAGCACGACGGGCGATCCTGAACGGGACCAACCACCCACCGGCCGAGGCGCTATCCCACGGTCTCGTCGACGAGCTCGCCGCCCCGGCCGACCTGCTCGACCGCGCCCGGTCGGTGGCCGACCGGCTGTCCACGGCGATCCCGGCCGACACCTTCCGCCACACCAAGAAGCAGTGGCACGCCGAGGTGACCGGGCGCATCGACGCTCTCGCGGACGCCAGCGAGACCACCACGCTGGACCTGTGGAAGACGAGGGCGACGGACGGCCGCATCCAGTCCTTCATGGACCGCACCGTGCGCGCACGCCAGGATCCGTAGCCGCACGGTGCCGATGGACGGCCTCAGTTCACCTTCCGCTGCTGCCCGCTCCAGTACGGAGCGCGCAGTATGAACTTCTGAATCTTGCCCGTCACCGTACGCGGGAGCGCTTCGGCGAAGTCGACCGAGGTCGGGCACTTGAAATGGGCGAGGCCGGCACGACAGTGCGCGATCAGTTCGGCCTCGGTGGCAGCCGCCTCGCCGGTGAGGATGACGATCGCCTTCACGGTCTCCCCCCAGCGTGGGTCGGGGACGGCGATGACGGCGGCATCGGACACTGCCGGGTGGCCCAGCAGCCGGTTCTCCACCTCGGTGGCGGAGACGTTCTCGCCGCCGGTGATGATGACGTCCTTCTTCCGGTCGGTGATGGTGAGATAACCGTCAGCGTCGAGCCGGCCGGCGTCGCCGGTACGGAGCCAGCCGTCCGCGAGGGCGGCCTCGGTCGTCTCGGGCTGCTCCCAGTAGCCGTCGCATACTCCGTGGCCACGTGCGAGAACCTCGCCGTCGGCCGCGATCCGCAGGTCGGCCCCCAGTACCGGGGCTCCGGTACGGCCGGCGAGGAGCGCGGCCTGCCTGGCGGGCGGCAACCCCTCGTGTTCTGGTCGCATCCGGTTCACGGTCAGCAACGGGCCGGTCTCGGTGAGCCCGTAGACCTGGGCGAACTCCCATCCGGTGACCTCGACGAAACGGGCGATCACCGAAGGCGGCGGCGGAGCGCCACCGCACATGACGCGCACCCGGCCGCGGCCGGGCACGGCACCTCGATGCGTCTCGGCAGCGGCCAGCACGGCGGCGAGGACCGCCGGCGCTCCGCCCATCAGCGTGACACCGTGGTCGGCCACGCGCCGCAGGATCTCGGCGCCGTCGACCTTGCGCAACATGACCTGAGGGATACCGAGCGCCGCGGCGGCGTACGGGATGCCCCACCCGTTCGCGTGGAAGAGCGGCACCGTATGCAGATAGACGTCGCGTTCGGTCATCGAAAAGTGCAGCGCGAAGGTCACGGCGTTCAGCCACAGGTTGCGATGCGTCAGGCGTACGCCCTTCGGGGCCGCCGTGGTGCCGCTGGTGTAGTTGATCGTGGCGACGGAATCCTCATCCGGTGACCGGCCCACTGTGGTCGTTGCCACGCCCCGCGTGGGCGTTCGGCCGAGGGAGACAAGGTGGTCGACGGGGAGGCCGGCGACCGTGTCCGCCACTTCCGGGTCGTGGAACAGAACACGGGCCCCGCTGTGGCGGACGATGAAGCCGATCTCATCGCGGGCCAGCCGGAAATTGATCGGCACGAGAATCCGGCCGGTGGCGGGCACGGCGTAATAGAGCTCCAGGGCTCGGGCGGAGTTGTGCGCCACGACGGCGACCCGTTGACCCGGCTCGACGCCGAGCCCGTCCAGGAGGGCGGCGAGCCCGGCGACGCGAGCGGCCAGCGTTCCGTACGTCGCGTCCGGTAACGGGCCGCCGGGGATGGCCGGATCGTCGATGACGGCGGACCGGGCGGTGTGGACGGTGGCACCACGTGCGAGGAACTGTCCGATGCTCAACGGCAGATGCATGGCGACGTCCATCTGTCTTCTCCCCCAGTTCGGATGAGTAGAGTTTGAATGGCGACCAATCAAATGTCAACCCATGCCCGTCCGTGCACGACACGTCGGCGGATCCCCTTCGGCGACACCGTCGGCCGACACGACACAATGGCGGACATGGCCACCGAGAACCAGGCCGCGGCGGAGCCCCGGCGCGGTGCCGGCACCCCACGCTCAGCACAACGCGCGACCCGCGAGGCCGGTCGTTCCACTCGCGCGGCCATCCTCTCCGCGGCCTCCGGCCTGTTCCGCGAGCGCGGACTCGCCGGAGCCTCCGTCAGTGACATCGCCCGTGCCGCCGACGTCTTTCCCAGCCAGATCGCCTACTACTTCGGCACCAAAGACCGCCTGTTCGTGGAGACCGCCTGCCACGACGTACGCCACGCCGCACGCGAGGTCGAACGAGCCGGAGCAAGAGCACGTACGCCGGCCGAATACGTACGCGCCATCGTCACCGAGGCTCTCGCCCAGCCCAGCCTGCTCACCTTCGCCGAAGCGATGCTGCTCGCCGGACGTCACCCCGAGCTCTCCGAACCCATCACCCGGACGTTCGATGTCCTGCATCGCGAGGGTGAACGCGCCGCCCGCGACACACTCAGCAGGCACGACTGGACGCTGCGTACCACGCCGGACATCGAAGCCCGCGCGTTCTGGGCCACCGTCATCGGCGTCGTGATGCAACGCGCGGCCACCGGAGAGGCCTTTCAGACCAACACCACAGAGGCCGCGGTCGCACTCGTACTCAATCCCTTCGCTTCGACACCATCGTGAACGGCGAGGGAGCCTCGTCCCGGCCGGGACGAGGCTCCTGCTCGCGTAGAAATCGTCAGGTCGGCTCCACGCACCGGATCCGGACGACGAGACGGCTGCCGGCGGTCGGGGACGTGCCCGCGGTGAACCAGCCGCGTGTGCCGAGCTGGGTCAGCTGGGTGAGGGAGCCGTCCTGTGCCTCGGTGCCGTCAGGACCCACCACCAACAGGCCGGCGCCGAACGACAGCCCGGTGATCCCGCAGTCGATCTCGTTGCTCGACGCGGTGTTGACGTCGAAGGTGGCCTGACGCAGGGTCGAGGTGTCCTTCGGCGCACACTGCGTGCTCACGGTGAGCGTGTCGGACTGGATCGCGTCCAGCACTGTGACCTGCCAGCCGCTCCCGTCGGCGGTGGGCGTGTTGGCGACCATCGGAACGGACGCGCTGATGCCGCCCCGCGAGTTGAACATCATCCCGCCGCCGCCGATCGCGTACGTCCCCGCCGGGCACGAGACGACCCCGCGGCGGAGGACGGACCCGCTGAAGGGGAACATCACCTGCTTCTGGGTGAAACCGGCCAACTGGTCGTTCGGCGCGCAGGTCACCTGGATGACCATGAACTGGTCCGCGCCGGTGCCCTGCGGGGCACCGCTGGCGATGACCCCGTTGAAGTCCGGCCGCGGGATCAGACCGGTCATCCGGGCATGCCCCAGGCCGGCCGCGATGACCTTGCTGCCCGCCGGGCAGGCCACGTTGCCGCTCGCCAGCCCATCCTGCGCGGCGCCGTTGACCCTTACCTGCGCCGTGGTGAGCGTCCGCGGGTTGATCGCGGCCGATGCCGGCACGGCGGACCCGACGACGAAGAGCCCCATGACCGCGGTCGTCAGCGCGACGGCGACCCGCACCATCCTCATCATGTCCGCGCTCCGGCGCATCGATAGGTGGTCATGTTGCCTCCTCGCAGTCGTGGCGCCTTGGTGGAGGGCGCCTCAGAAGGAGGGCGTTCCACGCCGTTCCATGAGGGGACGACTTCGTGTGGCCGGGCCCGCGCGCCCGGTGCCGCGGCCCGTCCGGGCGATGGCAGCGGCGTCCCGCCGTGATCGTTGGTCGGCTTCCCGCCGCAGCTGGGGTCGCTGCGGCGGGAAGCCTTTAGGGGATGGCTCCCAGCTCGGCCGCCGGGGGCGGCGGCGGGAAGCCTCCAGGGGGGCGTGTGGGTCAGGCAGCGTCGTCCGTCATGCCTCGACCGGCGGGGTGTGTCGCGGAGCGCCACGGCCACGATCGTCTTTCCGCCTCGGGGGGACCGGCGGAAGAAGTCGGCGGGGGCATGCTCCGGCGTTCCCGTGCCACCCACAATGCACGACTGACCAGCGGTGACGCCAGGACATGATTCCTCCCTGCTGGTAGGCACAGCCTTCCAGTGACGTAGCGTGAGAGGGGTGGAGCTTCGCCAGCTGCGCTACTTCGTGGCGGTCGCCGAAGAGCTCAGCTTCGGCCGTGCCGCCGAGCGGCTGTTGATCGCCGGCCCGTCCCTCTCGCAGCAGATCAAGGCGCTCGAACGCGACCTCGGCGTGCGGCTGTTCGACCGTGACCGCCGCTCGGTGAGCCTCACTCCGGCCGGAGCGGCCCTGCTTCCGCACACCCGCGCCCTGCTCCAACAGGCCGATGACCTCCAGGGCCGGGTAAAACGGATGTCCAGCTCCGAACCGGTCTGGATCGGGTACGTGAGCTGGCTGCCCGCGGGCGTGGTCCCGCGCGTCTCCCCGACGGTTCAGCTGCGCATCGACCCTTGGACCGGCCCTTCCCACACTCAGGCGGAGCGGGTCTCCACCGGCAGCCTGGACCTCGCGGTGTGCCGGGTGTCCACGGGCGACATGGAGCGGTACGGGCTGAACGCCCGGCTCCTCCGCGCCGTCCGGCTCTTCGCGATCGCGACCGGCAACGATGCCGGCGACGTCCGCGTGGACGACACCGCCGTGCTCATCGCCGACGACAACACGCCGTGGCTGTCGTGGAACGCCTACGCCGAGCGCCTCGCCCGCGACACCGGCACTCACCCATTGCACATCTCCGACTGCGGCATCATCGGCGAGCCCTTCTTCGACCACGTACGCAACAGCCCGCGCCCGATCGTCGACTCGCCCATGGGCCAGACCGCCACGCTGCCATCCGACCTGACCAAACGCTCGCTGATCGCACCCCAGGTCTACTGGACGTGGTCCCTCGTCTGGCGGCGCGGCGAGTCCCGCCCCGCCGTCCTGACCACCATTGACGCGCTCACCACCGGCGTCGGCGACCTCGGAGTCCACGGCCCGGACGCCTGGCTACCCGAGGACGATCCCCACCGGCGCTAGGTTGTCCTTTACCGCCGGGCTGGTCATAGGCGAGGACAAGGTAGTGCACGGATATCCCCCCGTTGCGATTGATCATGAGCTGGCGCACGTCGGACCTCGGTCGTCACGGATCGGTGATGCGGCGGCGCAGGAGGTTCACCGCCACCAAGTTCAGCACGATCCGCCCGTCCTGGTTGATCAGCTCTCCTCGGGTCCGCACCACTCCACGGTCGGGCTTCGAGCGCGACGGGCGAGCGGCCAGGATCGTGGTGCGCAGGCGCACCTGATCCCCGGCGCGCAGGGGTGCCGGCCATCGCAGCTCATCCACGCCAGGTGACGCCAAACTGGCTACCCGCGACAGGTAATGATCGGCGAACAACCGCATGAACACGCATGCCGTGTACCAGCCACTGGCAATGAGACCGCCGAACGGACCAAGCTCGGCAAAGGCGGCATCCAGGTGGATCGGCTGGGGGTCGAACTGCGACGCGAAAGCCAGCATCTCCTCCCGGACCACGTTGACGTAGCCGTATTCGTACACCGATCCCGGGGCGTAGTCCTCGAACCAGCGCTCGTCGATCCCCACGGAGAAGTCCACTGCGGTGAGCGTGCGCGTACCGCTGCCCGGCTCGGCCCTGGTCGACATGGCTCAAGCGTTGCACGGCAACACTTCAGCCCAACCCGAAGTATGAGGACGCTACGCTTCCACGGTGTTCGCTTCCGACTGTGACCTCAGCGCGGTCGCGCGTGCGATCGGCGAACCCGCCCGCGCAGCCATGCTGCAACGCCTCATGGACGGACAGGCACACACCGCCAGCGCCCTCGCCGCGACCGCCCGGATCTCCAACTCGGCCGCGACCGCCCACCTGCATCAACTCGTCACCGCGAACCTGGTAACCGTCGTGCAGGCCGGACGGCGCAAGCTGCACCGTCTCGCCTCGTCCGACGTCGCCGTCGAGGCACTCGCCGCGATCGCCCCGCCACAACCGGTCGAGAGCATGCGTCAGGCCCGCACCGGCAGGCGGCTGCAACAAGCCCGCGTCTGCTACGCCCACCTTGGCGGTAGCGTCGCCGTGGCGGTCTCCGGCCACCTCGCCGCAGCAGGTGTCGTCGACCCGTGCGCACAGGGGGTCACCGGCAGGGTCCACCACTTCAGCGATCCACTCCTGGCCGCGCTAGGCATCACCGATCTGCCCCCGGGACCAGGACCGGCCACCCGCGGCTGCCTGGACTGGACCGAACGAGTACCGCACCTCGCCGGTCGACTCGGTGCCACCCTCCTGGCCGCCATGCTCACGCACGGCTGGATCGCCCGACGACCTCGCGATCGGGCCCTCACGGTCACCGAAACCGGCATCGAACGGCTGGCTCAGTTCGCGATCATGCCGCCCCTGGAGACGTAGCGGCCCGGAACGTCCGCGCCGCAGCGGTCACCAGAACCACGGGCATGCGCCTGACGATGTGGCCCTTGTAATTGAGTTGAGCTCAACTTAGGGTCAGTGCCCATGGAAGAACGATGGTCCGCACGGGGCTCGGCGGCTCGGCAGCGGATACTCCACGCGGCCGCCGAGGAGATGGTCGCGGCCGGCGACATCGAGGTGGCCGCTGTGGCGCGGCGTGCCGGGGTGAGCGTCGGCCTGCCCTACCGCTACTTCGGCACCCGCAGCGGCCTGGTCAGCGCTGTCATTTCCGATTTCTACGACCGGCTGGATGAGGCGGTGACCAACCGGGACTTCGACGGCGACACCTGGTACGACAGGGAGCGGGCACGGGTCACCACATGGGTCGACCACCTGTACGACGATCCGCTCGCCCCCGTCGTGCTCGGTCGGCTGGGCGGCGACGCCGAGACGGCAAGTATCGAGACGCAGCGCCTGCACAAGGCCATTGAGCTGGGCGCCCGCAACATCGCACGCGGACAGCGTGACGGCGATCTACTCCCCGACCGAGACCCCGAGTTGCTCGTGGCAGCGATCCTTGGCGGCGTCCACATGGCTGTCGCGGTCGTCCTGACCCGCACCCCTCGTCCCGACCGCTCACGAGTTGCCGCCGAGTTGTGGGCCTTCGTCGCCGGAGCTGCCGAAGCCGCGAACACTTCCGGAGAGACATCATGACCGAGCAGGGCGCGAACCCCGAGGTGCACAGCCTGGAGGATCTGGCCGGAGATCTCGCTCGCACGCACCGGGCCACCGGCGGCGGCGGCCGGGGCGTCGAGCCTGGGCAGATCCAAGCCGACCTGGCCGCACTCGAACGCGACGGCTACCTCATCCTGACCGGCCTGCTCAGCCGCCAAGAATGCGACGATCTTCGCGCCGAACTCACGCCGCTGCTTGGCCAGACCGGGCGCAACGCCTTCGAGGGCCACCGTACCCAGCGGATCTACAGCGTGCTCAACAAGACCCGTTCGGTGGACCGCCTCGTTGACCACCCTCGCGTCCTGGCCCTGCTCGACCGATTGCTGCTGCCCAACTACCTGCTGTCCCAGTTGCAGATCATCAACATCCGGCCTGGCGAAGACCCCCAGCTGCCGCACCCCGACGATGGCTTCTATCCGGTCCCTCGCCCCCGACCGGAGCTGTCGGTGGCCACCATCTGGGCGATCGACGAGTTCACCGCCGATAACGGCGCAACCGTCCTCTTCCCCGGGAGTCACCGCTGGCCGGACGGCAGAACCCCCACCGACGCAGACCCCCACCTGACCGCCGTCATGCCCGCCGGCTCCTGCGGGCTGTTCGTCGGCACCCTCTGGCACGGTGGCGGCGCCAACCGCACCGTCGCACCACGCCTGGCCGCCACCGCCCAATACTGTCAGCCCTGGCTGCGGACACAGGAGGCGTTCACCCTCTCCACCAGCCGGGATGCCGTCCGTGAGGTCTCAGAGGATCTCCGCCGGATGCTCGGCTACAGCATCTATCCGCCTTTCGTCGGCATGGTCGACGGTATGCACCCCAAACGCCTCCTGGACCGCCGCTGACCCGCATCGTCAGACCCAGACCGGCGTGTCACCAACGGTCAATACACCTAGGACATCAGGAAGTACTCTTGGCCCGTGTTCTCGCCTCAAGGCCCGTCTCTGCGTGAACTGGCAATGCAGGCGCTGTCGTCGGTCGAGCACGGCTACGACCTGCTCGCTCCGAAGTTCGACCACACGCCATTTCGCACCCCCGATGGCATCCTCGACGCGACCGCCGACGCGCTGCGGCCACTCGGCCCGTTCGGCCGGGGACTGGACGTGTGCTGCGGCACCGGTGCGGGCACGCGGGTCCTCGCGCCCCTGTGCCAGGAACGGATCACGGGCGTCGACTTCAGCGCCGGCATGCTCGCGCGGGCGCGCGACGCACACCCGGACGCCGAGTGGGTACGGGCCGACGCACGGGCGCTGCCCTTCGCCGACGCCTTCGACCTGGCGGTCAGTTTCGGGGCGCTCGGGCACTTCCTGCCCGCCGAACGGCCCGCCCTGTTCGCCGGGGTGTTCCGCGCGCTGCGGCCCGGCGGACTGTTCGCCCTCCCGATCGGTGCGCCACTACCCATCACCTCGGGCTCGTACTGGGCGCTGCTCGGATTCGACCTGGCCATGCGGGCCCGCAACGCCCTATGGCGTCCCCCGTTCGTCATGTACTACCGCACCTGCGGGCTGGACGCGGTCCGCGACGACCTGGCCGCCTCCGGGTTCACCGTGACGACGGTCCCCCTGCCGGCTCTCGGCCAACGCGAGGACGGCGGCCCGCGGTACGGGCTCGTCCTCGCGCGCAAGTGACACCTGCGTCCTTGTCGCGGCCCGATGCCGCCCCTGATGCTTGCGTTATATATCGCGTAACGTCATATTAGGTCTCATGGAGGCCAAACCGATGCGGGAGCAGAGTTATCTGATCCTGCTCGCTCTCGCCCCCGAACCCCTGTACGGCTACGGCATCATCGCCGCCGTGAAGGATCTGTCGGACGGGCGGGTCAAGCTCGGTCCCGGCACCCTGTACGGCGCCCTGGACCGCCTGGCCGAAGACGGCCTCATCACGCGCGACCGTGAAGAGGTCGTACAGGGCCGGTTCCGCCGTTACTACTGGCTCACCGGTCCCGGCCGCGAGGCCCTTGAGGCCGAGACCAGCAGACTGACCGCGCTGGCCGCGCGGGCCCGCCGGCGACTGGCCGGCCCGAGGATCTCCGGGAGTCCGGCATGACGACACGGTACGAGCAGCGCTGCCTCACGCTGCTGCGCGCCTACCCTCCGCGCTACCGCGCCGCCCGCGGAGAGGAATTAATCGGCACCCTGCTCGACGCGGCGACACCGGGCAGAGAGACCCCCTCGATCCGCGAGTCCTGGGACGTCATCCGCGGCGGGCTCATGACCCGCTGGCGCGCCCACCCACCGGTGTGGCGCTGGCTGCTCTACAGGGGAACCGGCGCCCGCCTCCCCTATGCGTACCGCTGGTGGGCCCGCGACGACATTCTCGGCCGCTGGTTCTACGCGCGCAGCAACTTCGGATTCTCCTTGCTCAGCTACCCCGTCTCCCTCGGTGTGCTCGTCGGCGAACGCGCGGTTTTCAGCGCCCAACGCGGCATCCCGTACCGTTCACCGCTTCCCCACGGCAATGGGTGGTGGATAGCCATCATTCTCGCGGTGTTCCTGCTGGTCCCCATACCGCCCCTGAACAAACGGAACAGGCGCCTGGCTCTGAAGAAGCACGAGTTCCTCCCGGACGGCACACCCTTCGAAGCCGCATCGATGTGGTGGGGACCGGCGTGGCCACCGCAAGGCCCGTCCGGAGTCCCGGTCGCTCTCCCGCCGTCCGTCGCGCCGGCCGCCGTCGTACCCGGCTCCTGGCCGCCCCTGGGTCATGTCCCCGATTCCTGGCCGCCGATGGTGCCGCCCGTCGCCGTCCGCGCACGGCGCCCCCAGCCACCGGACGACGGAGCCTGGCCTCCCGCCGGCCCGTGGTCGCCCCCCGGGTGACCGTACGCCCGGCCGCCATCGGCTGAACTCGCCGGCGGCGTTGGGGTCACGCTCAGCAGCGCGACGGCACCTCGGCTTAAGGCCGGCGCTTCCCACCGTTGCCGCGCCGTCTGGGTACCGTGCGCCGCGAGTGCCGATCACTCGCGGACGTACGCTGCCCGACGCCGATCGACATGTCCTGAGCATTGTTCTGGACGGATGCCGCTCTCCCTGGGCCAGAGGCGGAGCCGGACGCGGACCCCGCGCCGCCACGGCCGATCCGGCAGTAGCCGGCGAACAGGAAGCCTCGCTCGAACGGCTCACCGAGGTCCAGCTCGATGTTCACGTGGCTTGGGAGGTCGTCGAACGCCATGTTCGGGAGGATGAACTCCCTGCCCGTGTACCTCTGCCGGACCGTCTGTTTGGCTGCGGGCTTGCAGACGAACGGGTTCGCGTAAGTGTTGTAGCCGAGCCCGACGCCGGTGTTGAGGAATCCGACGTCCTGACACTGGTACAGCACTCCGCGCATCGCCGCGGCGTTCCTGGGCCCCTGGTAGGTCGAGGCGAAGTTCTGGAAGCACGACGTCGACTCGCCGGTGGTGTACGGGGAGGGGCCCGCGGCCGCGATCGCGCCGAGGAAGGATCGGTTACAGCCGATCTTCGGCGACAGGTCCTGCCCTCTGAGCAGCGCGGCCCGCCGGCAGCCGGTCACCGTCTGGAAAGCGCCGACGACGTCTTCGTTCGGGCGGAGCCGGGAGTACGCGAGGACGAGGTCGATCTGGGCCGCGAGCGGGTACGCCCCGGTGTCGCCGAACTCCTGGTCGAGGAGGCGGAACCACGTCTCGAAGCTCGGCACCTGGACCTGGGTACCCAGGGGCAGGGTGTAGACCGCGAGGTCCATCGGGTCATCGAAGCTCACCAGGCCCGGAAACCCCGCGTACGACAGGATCCCGATGCCGACCTTCGGAGGATTGTCGCCGTAGATCCTGCGCAGCAGCAGGTAGCGCTCGAGATTGGTGTTGGAGACCGCCCAGGCGTACCAGAAGCCGCTGGGATAGATCGTCGTGCTGCCGCGCGGGTGTGTCGTGGCGAAGAGCAAGGGCGAGACGCATCGAACCTCACGGTTGTTCCATGCGGTCTGGTACTCGTCCGGTGTGGTGACGCAGGCCGCCCTGGCCTGGGTCGCCGCTCGCGTCGAAGCCGAGGGCGCCGCCCCGGTCACGGTGAGCGCGAGGACACAGGCCACGACGGCGCGAGACGGCATCCGGGCGGCCGTCGGATGCTTGAGGTTCATGAGTGCTCCTTAGGGCCCGATCGGCCGGCTCCGGGCGGAATCAAACGGGTCGAGCCACCGTGACCAATGTCAAGGACAGGAGCGATGCCGAGCCGGTGACCTGGCCGTCTATTGCCTCACCCGGAAGGAACCGAGGCCAAGACCGCACCTGGACCGACGGCCCGTACTCCGCACCCCTCCCCAGGCGGCGGTCTCGCTCGCCTCGCCGGCCGCGCGGTCCGGCACCGAAAAAGAGGTTGGGCGGGATGAGGTTCGGTTGTTAGCATCTGCGACGCCGTGACATCACGCGAGGAGGTGAGACCCATGAACGCTGTTTCGAGGTGGGTGCTCCCCTTCGTTGTCACGGCCGGACGACTGACTTAGGGGTCGCCGGGAGCGCCTCGACAACCAGGCACTCCCGAAAGGCGACAACCTATGCACCCAATAGTGATCACCAGGGTGGCGGAGCGGCAGTGGCACGCGGTGGAGGACGACCGGGTGGTCGGCCGCGGAGACACTCTGCGCAGGGCCGGCCGGATCCTCCTGAGCATCGACTCGTGGCAAGGCGCGGTCTTCGACCAACTCGCCGACGCCATGCTGGCGGACCTGCCGAGGCCGCTCTACACGTTGGTCGACGAGGCTGACCTCGACCTGACGTCCCGCTGGCACCGAGCGGGCTTCACGACCCGGCGGCGCGAGTGGGAGTACCTCGTGCCCACCGACCCACGGGCCACGGGCCTCGGCTCCGTGCTTCCGCCGGAGGGCGTGACGATAGTGCCCGCCGGTGCGGCGCAGGAGGACCCGCTGCGCGAGGTCTACACCACGATCCACGACGAAGTCGACGCCACCGTCGGCTGGGCAACGATGCCGGCCGAGGTGCCGGCCCTGCCGAACGGGACTCCGCCGCTGGACCCGTCGAAGTACGCGGTGGCGGTGCAAGCCGATCGCTACGTGGGACTGGTCCGGGTCACGGGGCGGGTGACCGTGCGGCCACGCATCGGGCTGCTCGCGGTCCCATCCGACCATCGCCGCCGCGGCATCGCCCGGGCGCTGCTGGCCCACGCGCTGGGTTCGGCGCACCGCTCCGGGGTCGAAGCGGCATCGACCGAAGTGGACGAATCCAACGGGGCGGCCGTGGCGCTGTTCGAGGGCGTCGGCGCCCGGCGCGCGAGCAGCAACCTGGAGTTGGTCCTCCGCTGACGCCTCACCACGTCACTCGTCACTCGTCACCGATCGGAGAGGTGAAGACCATGGCACGAACATCAGGGGGCATCGAAGTCGAAGGCACCGTCGTCGAGTGCCTGCGCAACGCCACCTTCAGAGTCGAGCTCGAGAACGGGCACAAGGTGCTCGCACACATCAGCGGGAAAATACGGAGGAACTACATCAAGATCCTGCCGTACGACCGGGTGCTCGTGGAGCTCAGCCCGTACGACCTCACCCGCGGCCGGATCCTCTTCCGCTACAGGACGTAGCGGTAGGCGCGCCGGGTAGGCACGTCACCTGCCTGCGGTATCGGCGTCCGGCTTCCAGCCTGTCGCCGATACCGCCGCGGCCGCGGTTCGATGCGCTACTTGTCGAGGACAGCCGATGCTGACGGGCCGTGGCTGACGCGGGTGCGGCCGGAGGTCGTCCTGGCGTTGGCCGGCGTGTCCGACGAGCGGTTGGCGGAGTACGCCGAGGATGAGCTGCTGGACGAACATGAAGCCGTTCGGTACGTCCGGCTGCGGGACCTGGCAAGGTCGGCAGGGGCCAGCGGCCGGAACCTCTACTGCTGGTCATCGCTGTAGTTGACGAGCATCCCGAAGATCTGGTCGCGGACGTCGGGTGGCAGCCGCCGACCGACCCAGTTCCGAGACACCACGGCGTGCCCGTTGTTGTACTCGATCGCACAATCGGCCTGGAACCTCAGGGACCGTGCCGCCTCAGTCTGGATCTCGTTGTCCGGCCAATCAGCCATGGCGGCCAGCGCAACCGCTACGCGCTGATCAACGCGGTCCAAGACGCTGTAGTCGGGTAGGCCGGGAAGCCTCTGCGCGTCCAGGTCGATGTGTATGAACGCGACATCGAGCAGGTCCGCGCCCGTGAGGTCGTTACCGGTGAAGGCGTTGCGGTCGCGGCCGAGCACCAGGGCTCGTTCCGTGGGCTTACCCCAGAAGTTCGTGTTTTGGATCTTGCCGCGGAATGTGCACTCGACGAACTGCGCCTCATGCGTATGGATCAGATCGCGCAGGCGGGCGCCCTCGAACAGGCAGCGCTCGAATCGGGCGTTGCCAAAAAAGGCCTCCGGAGGTATCCGAGTACGCGCGAAGACGCACTCCCGGTACAACGTCGCCGGCCAGGCCAGCCGGTCCCACTGCTCATCGGCGGTAGTGGCGCCGAAACCGACGTTGTCGAACGCGGTCCGAGAGAAGTCGCAGCGCTCGAAGACGGAGTCGTACGCCCCAAAGCTGGAAAACCTCAGCCCGGAAAAGTCGACATCCACAATTCGTGCCTGCGCAAAGCTGACATTGAAGTTGCCGTCCGCGACCTCGAAACGCCCACCGTTCAGCTCACCCCGGGCCAGCCAGTACCGACGCAAACCCCTCTGCGCCGCCTCTATTCGGAACGCCCCGCTCACGCCACGCCACCTCACACGCCATCTGCCGGCCGAGCACCGTACCGCGATGATGGCGGCTCTTCGAAGGTCAGCGGATCGCCGATGTTCTCCATGATCCCGTGGTCCGGGGCCAAGCTGAGGGAACGCCGGAGGCGTCGTAATGCTCAGGACATTACGGATCGCCACCGACAACCTGCGGCGGAGGACTCACCTGTGAGCGCGCGCATCGTTCGGGCATCGCGGCATGAACAGATGTCTGCCTTGCCGGCCGTTGGTTGCCGCGTGCGCGGTTACCGCAGTGGACGGAACGCGGCCCGCAGTTCAGTCGCGAACAACTCCGGCTCCTCCCAGGCGGCGAAGTGGCCGCCCCGTTCGGGCTCGCCGAAGTAGTTGAGCGTGGGGTAGGACTTCTCGGCCCAGCTGCGCGGTGTCCGCCAGATCTCGCCGGGGAACGCGCTGAAGCCGACCGGGATTCGCGGTGGCGGGAGCGGCCGGCTGCCTGCGGCGGGCGCGTCCGGCCCGTAGGCCTCCCAATACGACCGGGCCGCGGACGCTCCTGTGCCGGTCAGCCAGTAGGCCGTGACGTTGTCGAGGATGTGGTCGCGGGTGAGGTTGCCCGAGGGCCGGCCATCGAGAAACGCGCGGGCGATCTTGTAGTAGGCGTCGGTGTCGTGGTCGAGCATCCAAGCGGCAAGAGCGGACGGCGAGTCCAGCAGCGCGTACCCGATCGTCTGCGGCCGGGTGGCCATCTGCGTGAAGTAGCCGATCCCGCTGGTCTGGAAGGTCTTGATCGCGGCGAGCGCCGCGCGTTCGGCGTCCCCGTCGTCCGGCAGCGACGCCGGGTCGTCGAGCGCCGGCACGAGCAGGTTGGTGTGGATACCGGCCAGCCCTTCGGCGCCCAGCCGTCCCAACCTGTCGGTAACGCCGGCGCCGACGTCGCCGCCCTGGGCCACATAGCGGTCGTAGCCGAGCCGGCGCATGAGCTCCGACCATGCCCGCGCGGTACGGTCGAGGTCCCACCCGACCTCCACCGGCTGTCCCGAGAAGCCGTACCCGGGCAGCGACGGCAGCACGAGGTGGAACGCGTCCGTAGCGGAACCGCCATGCGCGGTGGGATCGGTGAGCGGGCCGACGGAGTCGAGCATCTCGATGACCGAGCCCGGCCAGCCGTGGGTCATGATCAGCGGCAGTGCTTCCTGGTGCTCGGACTTGACGTGCACGAAGTGGATGTCCACACCGTCGATCTCAGTGGTGAACTGAGGCAGCGCGTTCAACCGGGATTCGACCCGCCGTCCCTCGTACTCTGTCGTCCAGTACTGCCACAGCGCCTGCATCGCGGCCAGCTGCACACCCTGAGAGCGGTCGTCGACAAGCTCCCTGCTCGGCCAGCGCGTCATCGCCAGGCGGCGGCGCAGATCGTCGAGCGCCTCTTCGGGGATCTGCACGGTGAACGGCTGGATGACGCCGTCAGCCTGCTCCTGCTCCTGCTCGGGCGAGGTCATGTCAGACCACTGCCTCTCTGTCTGAACCCGGCGCGGGCAACTGAAGCTGCCGCTCCCTCAGTCCACTCTCACACCCGACGAGCCGCAAGTCAGAAATCTGACACTTGACACGGACGAAATCCCGATCAACGCACCCGGGCGACGTCGCGCGAGGAAGCGAGGATTCAGCGGGCGGGGACCGGCTCGGACGACGGCCGCCATTCGCGCCTGATCAGCCCGTAGACCCACGAGTCGGAGACCTCGCCGTTCACGACGCAGTCTTCCCGCAATGTCCCTTCACGCATGAAGCCGAGCTTCTCCAGCACGCGGGCAGATGCCACGTTGCGCGTATCGGTCTCAGCCTGGACGCGATTGAGGTCCAGCGAGTCGAATGCCCACCGCAGCAATACGCGTGCGGCCTCCGTCGCGTAACCGTGGCCCCACGCTGCATCACCGAAGCAGTAGCCCAGCGATGCGCTGCGGTAGTCCGGATTCCACCGGTTCAGGCTGCACCAGCCGATGAACGTCCCGTCGGAGATACGATCCACGGCCAGCCGCGCCCCGGTGCCTCCCTGCGCCATCTGCCGGCAAGCCGTGATGAAACGCTCGGCGCGTACGCGTTCGCTCCATGGCGGCGCGTCCCAGTAGCGCAGCACGTAGGCGTTGCTGTGCAGCGCGAAGAGGTCGTTCGCGTCCGCGTCGTCGAAAGGACGTAGCCGAAGGCGAGCGGTGTGCAACGTGGGTGTCGGCAGGGCCATGCGCGTCAGGTCCCCTCCCGTGATCAATGGCCAGACAATCAGATACTCGATGCCGGCCACTCGCAACGGGTTTTCTCGGCGGACAGGCAGAACGAAGTGCACGCTCATCGGCACGAGCGCGCTGCCAGCGGCAGAAGAACGCGTTCGCTAAGTGCGTCGTCCAGATGGTCGAGTCAATCCCGTACGGGCCTGGTTTGGAGCAATTGATCCAGGATGTCACGGGCGGCCGCGAGCTTGTCGATGGACCTGGTGATCCGGACGCGCTCCTCTGCCAGACCGTCGAGCAGTTCCGGGCAGGTGGGGGCGAGCACGGTCGTGTCGTCGGGAATGCAAGGCAGGATCTCTGCGATGACCGACGTCCCCAACCCGGCGGACAGCAGCAGCTGAATGTGACGAACGGCTTGCGCCGCGCGCTCGTCGTAATCACGGTAGCCGCTCGCGCTGCGATCGGGCCGCAAGAGGCTCTTTTCCTCGTAGTAACGCAACGCCCGGGGACTCGTGCCCGTCCTCCGGGCCAGCTCGCTTATCCGCACCCACCAAGCGAATCAAAACTTGACCTTCACGTCAACGTGAACGTTTACCGTGCAAGCCATGCCCAACAACACCATTGAGAGCCGACCGGACTCCACCCTCACCGTCCTGGGGCTCGGCCCCATGGGCCGAGCATTCGCCGCCGCGGCGGTCGCAGCCGGCCGATCCACCGTGATCTGGAACCGTACGCCGGACAAGGCACACACGCTCGTCGCCCAAGGCGCGACGCTTGCGCCCACAGCAGCCGACGCGGTACGCCAAGCGTCCCTGGTGATCTGCTGCGTGATGAACTACGACGTACTCCAGGCGATCGTCGGCGACGTCGCCGACTGGTCCGCGACGACACTCGTCAACTTGACCAGCGGCCACTCAGACGAGGCTCGCGCCATGGCCGTGTGGGCCGGCGAACGCGAAATCCCCTACCTGGAAGGCGCGATCCTGACACCCGCCCCCACCATCGGCACGCCTTCCGCGTCGATCCTGTACTGCGGCCCCGAGCCCGTCTTCACCCGAAGCCGGACCACGCTGGAGACGTTCAGCCCTAGCGGCATCTACCTCGGAGACGACTACGGCACCGCAGCGGCATACGAGATGGCGCTGCTCGACCTCTTCGCCATGACGATCGGCGGCCTGGCGCACTCCTTCGCGATGGCCACCACCGAAGGCATCACACCCACAGCATTCGCCCGCTTCGCCAAAGGCATCGGAAACCTGCTGCCGGACATGATCGACGGATTCGCCGGCCAACTCCTCGAAGGCCGCTTTCCCGGCAACACGTCGAGCATCGCATCGGCAGGCTCCGCGATCACCCACGTTGCGGAGGCCTCCGAAGCGCGTGGCATGGACACCGGCCCCCTGCACGCCGTGCAGGCCATCATCGACCGCGCGATCACAGCAGGCCACGGCCACGACGGATATCCACGACTCGCCCAGATCCTCACCCCAGCCGG
Source organism: Actinoallomurus bryophytorum (assembly GCF_006716425.1). Classification (NCBI taxonomy): domain Bacteria; kingdom Bacillati; phylum Actinomycetota; class Actinomycetes; order Streptosporangiales; family Thermomonosporaceae; genus Actinoallomurus; species Actinoallomurus bryophytorum. The sequence goes on along the minus strand of NZ_VFOZ01000001.1, from coordinate 4,235,743 downwards.
CGCATCGAGCCGAGCAAGGTCCTGACGATCGCGGCCGAGCTTGACCACGACACCCCAGGACGTTTCCCGCCGAATCCATGCAGCGTAGATATCCGCTCATCGGCAAACGAGTACGAGCCGATAGCGGAGTAAGTCAGTGGCCCGGACGGCCGCAGTCGATGGCCAAGTGGCAGCGGCTCCAGGCGGCCGAACACGAGCCCGGCTAGCCGGGCGGTCACTCGCCCGGGATAGCCGTCGGCCTCCAGCAGCGGGAGAGCGCAGCGACCGGACCGTGGCATGCCGTGTCGCCTGGCCCTGGGCCGGAGGCCGATCCTCGGGAGGGGCCGGGTGTCGTCCGCATAGGATCTGGCGAAACGATCACCCCGGACAGGAGGGGCCCGACGTGGTGCGCTCGGCGACGTACCTGCTCGAGTGCCTGCTCCAGGCCGGGATGCGCGACGTCGTCGCGGTGGAGCCGGCGACCGGTGGGGTCGCGGCGCTCGCGGGCATAGCCACCCGCCGGAACGCACCGCCGGTGTTCGTCAAGGCCTTCGCCGACGCACCGGGAGACGACGTCTTCGTCACCGAGGCCGAAGGGCTGGCCGCCCTGCGTGAGCTCGGCGGGATGGCGACACCCGAGGTCATCCTGGCGGACCGGGAACTGCTTGTGCTGTCCGTACTCCGGCCGAGGCCGCGCAGTGAGCCCTTCTGGGAGCAGTTCGCACACGCACTCGCCCGCCTGCACACGAGTACGACCCACCCTCGCTTCGGATGGCACCGCGACAACTGGCTGGGCCGCCGCCGACAGGTCAACACCTGGGACGACGACGGCTTTGCGTTCTTCACCCGGCATCGGCTGCTTCGGTGGTCGGCCAGCCCCGCGTCGAGGCGGCACTCGACGCCGGAGACCGCGCGGCGCTGGAGCGGCTGTGCCACCGGCTGCCCGACCTGCTGCCGGACCGTCCGCCATGCCTGACGCACGGCGATCTGTGGGCACAGAGCCTCATGGCCACCCCGGGCGGCCGGCCCGCGCTGATCGACCCGGCCGTGTCCTACATGTGGGCCGAGGTCGACCTCGCCCACGTGTGGTCCACCTCGCCCCCGGCCGAGGCACGACGGTTCTTCGAGGTCTACGCGGAGCTGACCTCCCTCGACGGCGACTGGCCCCCCGGGCAGACACAGTGGACCTGACGACCGCTTACTCGAACACAAGTACCCAGTTCACAGCATTGTGATCGGAGCTGGAAGCGCCGCTACTTAAGGAAGCGCCAGGAGGACTTTCCCTCCACTGTAATGACGATTTCGGCTCTCCTTAACTCACAGTTGGGCAATACAAGGCCAATGCGGATTCCCTGTGGACGTCTCCGCCAGGCAGTGGTTGCGTCACAATTGGGTCATGGCAAGGGATGATTCCGCGATCGAAGCGGCCGCGTGTGCCGTCACCGACGCACGGGACCGGGACGACCGCGCCGGCGAGGCGCGTGCGCTCAGCACGCTCGGCCAGGCGCTGCTCAACGCCCATCGTGTCGGTGAGGGCCGTTATATCTGCAGGCAGGCCGAGCAGCTCGCCGTTGAGGTTGGCGACCGCGACAGCGATGACCAGGTGCTGACGGTGCTTGGCTTGAACCCGAAGGAATTGGATGAGCTGGCGAGCCAGGACGGTTCCTGGCGAGATTTTCTCCTTGATTCTTCTGAAGAGACGCAATGGTTCGCCTCGTTTCAGGATGCTAGGTCAGACGAATACTATAAGTCAGGTTTCCGTAGCAATGTGTCGTATCGGGCGGACCTGTTCGTGGAGCTAGCCGTCGGATTCGTTACGGTCAAGTTCCTCGGGCCGTTCGCAGAGGCATTCGCGACAAAGCTCGGCGAGTCACTGGGAGAATCGGCCGCTCGCGCGATCGGGCGCATTCGCCTGTTGCGCAATCACCGGCACGCCCGCACCGACCTTGACGTTGTCCTGCCGGAGTCGACGAGGACGACGCTGGTGCTGCCAGCCGACTTCACCGACGCGGCCAGGTTGGCCGCCATTGACCTCGACCTGACCGCCGAAGACGTCCGCGGTGCCGAACTTCACTGGGATGTCGGCGCCGGGCGATGGCGCTCCGTAAAGTACGCGTTGTTCCGGGATGGAAGGGCGTTATGGGCTGGTTCAAAAGCAGGAAATCTGGCCATAATTTGAACAATACGGACGGCAGCCCATCCGTTGGTTCTTGCGACTGCTGCGGCGTGAACTTAGACCGCACGCAAGGCTATTACGTCGCGACCACCGATATCGTCATGTCAGAGCCCTTCTGGCGGAACCATATCGAGCCCCTCAAGATCATGGCGGACATGGTCGGGACGCCCAGGGGCAACGCTGCCGGACTGGATGAACAAGCCGCGTTTCATACGCTACTTACTAGTGTGGCCGGTAACGAGGCTCCGTGGCTGATCTGCGAGAAGTGCAGCGCGTTCTTCGATTTCGAGCGGGACGAGGCGCGGTCGTACGCCGTTCGCGGAGTCAGCCCGCGCAAGTCCGGCCCGGTGAATCCGAACGAATGCGCCGTGGTCGCCGGCGCGGCATGGGAATACATCTTTGGCCACCGACCGTCCTCGCCGCAGACCTTGGCCGGTCCCACTGGCAGCACATCTCGTTGTGACTCCTGTAGCGCGCCGTTGGACCGTGCTCAGGGCTACTACCTCGCGACCGCTGACGTCGTGGTGTCGGAGGCGTACTGGCGACTGTACGCCACGAAGATTCGCGCCCATATGATGGAAGACGACGCCGAATGGGACGAACACATGCAGTTGCTCATGTTCGCCAGGATGCTGCAGCACGTAGCCAGCTCCAGGACCCCATGGCTGATCTGCGAGGACTGCAGCGAGTTCTTTTTGATCAAACGGGACGAGGCACGGTCGCACGCCGTCAGCGAAGTCAGCCCGCCCAAGTGCGGCCCGGTAGATCCGAGCGAATGTGTCCAGGTGGCCGCTAAGGCCTGGGAGCACGTCTTCGGTCGCTGGCCGGCGTCCGCCGAGCAGCCCGAAGTCGTGGACTCCTGCGACCTGTGCGCGAAGAAGATCTACCGGCGGGAGACCGCGGGCTCCGTGGGAAGAGCGAGATTTGAGGAGTTCCGCGCTAGCGGAATCATCGACAGCGCACCGCTGTCTCCGCCTCGCCCAGGCGACAAATGGCTCTTGTGTCAGATATGCCTCAAACGGATGATCGCCAGGATACAGCGAGCAGGATTGAGCACCCCGGTTGCCGAAGAATCATGAAATCTGCAGAGCGTCGAGCCGAGAAGCTCTTCGAGAAGGGCAAGGCGGCTTATCAGCTGGAAAGATATCCACAGGCGATCGCGGCGTTCGAGTCCGCGATCGAGCTTGTACCCAACGCGCCGAACAGCCATTTCCTCCTCGGTGTCAGCCGGTTCAATTCCGGGAATATCGGAGGCGCGCTGATTCCTTTCGCACGATGTGTTTATCTCGAGCCGGGCCACCGCGATGCTCGTAACGGCCTAGGCATGGCCCTTCAATCGGTCGGATTTTCCGAGCAAGCCGCAGCCCACTTGGCGCGGGCCGCATACGAGGGCAACCCTCAGGCCCCGGGCACTCTGGCCGAGATGAAAATGGATTTCTGTCGCCAGTGCGGTGGACCGCTGACTACTTCCCTCGGCGGCGCGTCGCCTGCCTCGCCGATGAGCGACTGTCTGCGCTGCGCGGGCGAACCGCCCGCACTCACCTCACCCCGCCAACGCACCTGGTCATGGGCTCACCGACCCCCAGAGGACTACCGGTCGCAGCTGTCCCTGCCGGGCGCCCAGCTGGCCCAGCTCGGCCGTGATCACAGATCACGCTACGCACGCGACGGCGATGCCGACGACATCGACCAGGCGATCACATATCTCGAGCTAGCTGTGGCCACGACCGTGCCGGTGTCCGAGAGCGCGGAAAGGCTGACCGAGCTGGGCGTGGCCTACCGTGAGCGGTTCGCGAATCACGGACTGCCCGCCGACCTGGACCACGCGATCGACTGCCACGAGCAGGCGATCGCGATAGCCCCGCGGGCGCCCGGCTACCATGCCACGCTGTCCAGCCTCGGCCTCGCCTACAGCGAGCGCTACCGACACGGAGGCTCCGCCGGTGACCTGGACCGGGCGGTCGCCCTGCTGGACCGGGCACTGACGAGCCTGCCGGCCGACCCCGACCACCGGACTGCCATTCTGGCCAACGCCGGCATGATCTACTCACGTCGCTTCGAGCTCAGCAGGACACCAAGCGACCTCAAACGTTCCGTCGAACTGCTTGAGCAGGCGGTGGCCGCTACCCCGGACGATCATCCGAGACTGGCGGTGCGGCTGTCCAACCTCGCCACCGCCGTCGAGGCCAGCGATCCGGGCCGGGCGATCGCGCTGTGCGAACGCGCCGTGGCCGCCACCCCAGATGGCGACCGGCGCCTGTACGCCCGACTGGGCAACCTCGGCAGGTGCCGCCTTAACCGCTACGATCGAACCGGCCTGAACACTGACTTGACCGAGGGGCTTGCGGCGCTGCGACGGGCGGCGGCGGCCACCCCGGACGGGGATCCGGAACTGCCCTCCGTGCTCTCCCAGCTCGCGGCCGGTTACCTGCGGGCTGAGCCAGGCAGGAAAGGCATCGATCAGCTTACGGTGCGCGCCCTCATCGGCCGGCTGTCCACCGCACGGAACGCCTCGCCTAGAGCCCGGGTCCAAGCCGGAGGAAACCTTGGCACGCTCGCGAATGCGATAGGTGACCACGCCACCGCAGTGGAGGTGCTGGACGCGGCGGTGACGTTGCTTCCCGCCGTCGCCGCGCGAGAAGCCGACTGGGCGGACCGAGAGCACCGCTTCGGTGAGTTTGCCGGGTTGGTGAGCCAGGCCGTCGCCGCGCACTGCGCGATCGGCGACCCGACCGGTGCGGCCGAGATCGCGGAGTTGGGTAGGGGAATCCTGCTTGCCGCACAGCTGGACTCTCGCACCGACCTCACCGAACTCGACCGGCAACTGCCCCATTTCGCAGACTCCTTTCGCCGGGTCCGGGACATGCTCAACGTGTCTTCGCCCGGCCAGGCCGGGAACCGGGCAGAGTTGTGGACCCGCTATGAGAACCTGGTCAGCCAGATCCGCGAACGGCCCGGCTTCGGCCGCTTCCTGTGCACGCCGCAGCTGCTCAAACTACGGCACGCTGCCCACGGTGGCACTGTCGTCATGGTCAATTCGGGCCGCGAGCAAGCTGACGCCATCCTCATCGGCGCTGACGGCGATCCCGTACCGGTCCCCCTACCGGACTTGGCACCGGCCGATATCTCCGCCATGGCCGGGGTGCTCCTTTCCACCATTCGCGCGTCTAGCGGCCCGGCTCAGCTGCTGTGGCGAGAAGACCTCAAGGAGGTTCTCGGATGGCTGTGGAAGACGATTGCGCTGCCGGTGAGCAAGGCTTTACCCCCTGCGAACGGACCACAGCGGATATGGTGGCTCCCCGTCGGCCCACTCGGGGTGTTCCCGTTACATGCCGCCGGACATCCCGGTAAGCCCGGCGCGCTGGACGCCTTCGTCTCCTCCTACATCCCGACGCTGCGGATGCTCGCGTACGCACACGACCGACCCCCAGCGGGTGCCCGGCGCCAGCTCACCGTCGCGCTGGCCCACACGCCCGGACTGCCCGACCTTCGTGGCACCATCGCAGAGGCCCTCAACCTGGTGCGCGACCGGCCCGCCATCCCGCCACTGCTGAACTGGCGGGCATCCGTCGACGAAGTGCGCGCCGCCCTGCCCGCCGCTACCTGGGTGCACTTCGCCTGCCACGCCACCGCCGACTATGGCGCACCGTCCAAGGGCGGGCTGCGCCTCAACGACGGCATGCTGACGATCCCGGAAGTGAGCCGACTCCAACTGGCCGACGCGGAGCTGGCATACCTGTCCGCCTGCTCGACCGCCCATCGCAGCCTGGTCCACGCCGATGAGTCCATCAACCTTGCCTCTGCGTTCCACCTGGCCGGCTTCCGTCATGTCATGGCCAGCCTCTGGCCGCTGGAGGACGACTTCGCTGCCGATGCCTCGCAGCGCTTCTACGATGCTCTCAAGCAAGGGCATTCCGCGGCGGACGCTGCCCTGGCTTTGCACCAGGTCATCAGGGGGCTACGCACCGAATATCCCGATCGCCCTGATCTCTGGGCGGCCCTGATCCACAGCGGGCCTTAACCCAACTGACATGCATCAACCACCGATCACCACTCGGCAATAAGCCTCGAATGAATCCCTCTTCAAGAAGGCAGGACTTGAGATGAACGACTGCCTTGGAGCGTCCAGCCGCGAGCAGGCGCCTCGATGTCCGTCTCTCGCCGACGTCGTCCGCAGGCAGTCATCGTCGTGGATTAGGGGGAATCGTCGCGCTCAACGTGGACATGACGCAAATGCCCGTGCATGTCAGCCGTTCCGGGCCGGATGACACACGTAGCGACACCGCGCAGCCGGGACAACACCGCCGGAACACAACAACGGCGCCGCCCCCACCGCTCCAAAGAGCAGGTGGACGAGCAACGCCGTCGAATGAACAAGGGTGCCTCTTCCGACCCCAGCCCGCGGGGGGCGTGGGGGGCGGAGCCCCCCACATCGGGGGGTTCCGGGGGGTCGTCCCCCCGGGCAGACACAGTGGAGGTGGCGGGAATCGAACCCGCGTCCTTCGGTACCAAGACAGGGCTTCTCCGGGCGCATCCTGCTAGTCGTTTTCTCAGCCCCGGCGCTCACGCAGGCGTGTCGCCGACAGGCTCAGCCGCTGTTAGTTTTTCCCGTTGTTCCCGCGGCCGGGACTACAGGTGGAGTCTCCTTACGATGCCAGACCCCGGGTCGGAGACGCTCCCGGGCTGACAAGTTCGCTACCTAGCCTCAGGCGGCAAGGGCGAACTGAGTGCGCTTAGAGTTGGCACTTGTTGTTTTGCGGTCACAGGATTAACGAGGTCACAACCGCAGCCCTCGGCCCGCTTCCCCATATCTCGACATACCAAAGTCGAAACCGATCACCCCCTATTGAATTATCAACCGGACACCGAGGTGCCCGTCACGTCGACCGTACACGTACAACACAGGTCACGCCAACGAGATTCCCGCCCACACAGGGGAAGCGGGGGCGGTGACCACCTGGACGGCTTGGGCCGGTGGGGTCGTGGGAGGTCAGGGTCGCTTGGAAGATGAGAACCCCCGTGGGCGTGGACTAGGCACACCCACGGGGGTGACCGGCAGGGTCGGGCCGGTCCGGACGGCAGAGCCTCCCCCGAGACGAGGCTCTGGTCTCATCACGGCGACTGAGTCCGCAACCCCCCAAGCGGTATCTCAGTCATCTGTTAAGACGTCAGTGACGCCAGGGATGGTTGCCGCCCATGAGTCAAGGGATGACAAAGCAATCACGGAGCGTGAACGAGCCTCCTGAGGACCGAAAACCGGGCCCCGCGCCAGGACGCTCGGTCCAGGTCGGCGTGCGCCGCGGGCGGGCATGGGGGCGGCTGGAGCGATCGGTCATGCCGGCCTCACCGGACACTGGCCGTAGCGGCCGGCCCACCGCTAACCGAGACCTGGAACCGTTCGGCGGCCCGCCGCAACGGCCGGCCGTCCCCCACGACACAACGCGCCAGGCGAAGACGCCCAGGGATGCGTCATGTTCCGGCAGGAAGGCCTTCTGGTCGCCGGTGCAGATCTCGCAATCCACACCACGCCACACCTCTACCAAGATCATCCAACCGTCGGCAGACCTAGGTCCCGCGCAGGAACTTCGCCGCCACGGCCGCGGCGTTGACCTTGCCCTCCACGGCCAGGGCGAAGGCGTAAGACCCGCGGAAGCCGACGAACCACGACACCGTCTTCCCCGAGCCGTACGGCACCGTGGCCGCGACGCCGCTGACCGGCGAGCCGGACAGGTTGGCGGCTCGGCCCGGGCCGCTCTTGACCGATGCGCGCAGCAGCGGCAGCAGCGCCGAGATCGAGTCCGAGTCGAGTGACCGCGGCTGGATCGGCTGTGGCGGCGACGGGTCCTTCAGCAGGCTCGGGGGTTTCCAGGTGCCGCTGTACACCGCACGGACGGCCAGTGCCATCGACAGTGGGCTCACCTCGATGTGGCCCTCGCCCACCATGGCGGCCGCCTGGTCGGCGGCGTTGGCCGACGGCGGGACCGAGCCCGGGAAGGACGGCAGCGGCAGCGTCCACGGCACGCCGATGCCGAAGCGCGACGCGCTCGTCCGCAGGTCCTGATAGGTCAGGGAGCGGTACAGCGACGCGAACGCCGTCGGGCAGTTGCGGACGAAGTTGCTCGAGAACGTCGCCTTGCTCGACGCCTTGCCGTGGAACACCTCGTCGCCGACCTTGTACGTCGACGGGCACGGCACCTTGGCGCCGACCTTCTGGTGGTAGCCCAGCAGCGCCTGGGTGGTCACCATGCTGAAGGTCATCCCCGGCGGGTAGTGGGCCTCGAACGCCAGGTTCTTGCCGTTCGTCCCGTGGTTGGCGGCGGCCAGGATCTCTCCGGTCGCCTGGTGCACGACGGCCAGCGACGCCGCCCCGTGCACACCCTGCAGTGCCTTCTCCGCGGCCACCTGGACCCGCTGGTCGATCGTCGTGCTCACCGGCTGGCGAGGGGCGCCCGGCAGCTCGTACAGCACCTGGCTGCCCGATCCCGACGGCCCCTGGGCGACCACCTTGACGGTCGGGGTGCCGGCGAGTCTGCGCTGGTCGAGCACCTGGAGTCCGGACACTCCGATCGTGTCGCCCGGCTGGTACGGGGCGCCGACCTGCTGAAGCAGGACCGCCGTGGCCGGGCCGAGCTTGCCGACGACGTCGCCGGCGGCGGTAGGAGCGATCTGGAGATAGCGCGTACGTGCCTGTACGCCCGGCACCTGCAGCAGCTGGGCCGCCTCCTCGACCTGGTCGGGCAGCTGAAGCGTCACCAGCGGGAGGAACTCCTGTGGCGGCGCCGAGCGTACGCGCCCGAGGACCCGGTCCTTGTCCAGGTTCGTGATCTTGGAGAGGCGGTCGAGTGTCGCCTCCGGCTTGGCCAGCTGGCCGGGCAGTACGCCGAAGATCTCCACCTTGGTCTTCTTGGTCAGCGGCCGGCCCTTGGAGTCCTGGATGTAGGCCCGCGGCAGCGTCTCCGTGACGACCGCCAGCCGTTGCCCCTTACCGAGCTTCGGATGAATGATCGACGGGCTCCACACGACCTTCCACTGCCCTCCCGAGCGGTGCAGGCGCATCTGGCTGCCGTAGTCCCACGGCGGACCGTTGTCGCCGAGGTCGATCTGGACCTCGAACTGCGCGGTGGCGTCGTCGCCGTCCTTGCGGACGTGGCCGAGCGCCAGGTGCAGTGAGGCGAGGTCGAGCTGGCCGGGGAGCGCCTCGAGCGCTCCCGCGACGGCCTTGCGGTCGCCGTTGGTCTGCTTGGCGGCGCCGGAGTAGTTGCCGTTCTGCCAGGCCACCAGGAAGTCGCGGACCGTCGGAAGTGGCGAGGGCTCCGCGAAGCAGCCCGAGACAGCAGTCGTGACCAGCAGCGCCCCGGTAAGGGCGGCCACCCCACGGACCCTTCGCATGACCACCTTCAGCGCCTCTTGAACCGTGCCACTCGGGCGCGTTCCATCTCGCGGTCCGCGTCCCGTTTGGCAAGGGCCTGCCGCTTGTCGTAGGTGCGCTTGCCGCGCGCCGTCGCGATCTCGACCTTGGCCCTTCCGTCCTTGAAGTACAAGGACAGCGGGATGATGGTCCACCCGGACTCGTTCATCGTGCCGATCAGCTTGCCGATCTCCCGCCGGTGCAGCAATAGCTTGCGCGGGCGGCGGGTGGCGTGGTTGGTCCAGGTTCCCTGCGTGTACTCGGGAATGTGGACCCCCTCGAGCCAGACTTCACCGTCGCGGATGTGAGCGTACCCGTCCGTGAGGTTGGCACGGCCAGCGCGCAGCGACTTCACCTCGGTGCCGGTGAGCACGAGGCCGGCCTCGTAGGTGTCGTCTATGTGGTAGTCGTGACGCGCGCGCTTGTTCTGCGCGATGAGCTTGCGCCCTTGTTCGCGTGGCACTGGAACTCAGCCTCGGTCTTTCGTCGGCAGGGCGGCCGGCAGCCCGCGCACCATCGTGTGCGCGCACCGCTCGGCCTTCCGGGGTAGACGGTCCGGGTCGACCGCCATATCGGGCTCGATCCGGAATCCGTCGAGGCTACGACCACGCGGTGTCCGATGGCGACCGACAGTGAGTCCGGTCGCGGAACCGCCGGCCCGCCACAACGGCTCTCGAACCGATCCCCTTCCGAAGGTACGCGATCCGACGATCATCGCGCGATCGCGATTACCCGGCATGGCGGCACCCCATCGATGCGGCGGCAGGCTGGTGGGACACACGGCCGCTGGGGCGGAGCATGTGGGGATTCTAGGAGCCGGCCCGCTCATGACATGGGAAGACCGCCTGGGCGGCGATCAGATCTTCAGGTAGCGACGAAGGGTGAGGAAGGACGCCAGCGAGCACAGGACCACGCCGAAGCACACCGAGAAGACGATGACCTGCGTGACGTCCAGCCAGCCCAGTTCGGTGGCGAACTGCAGGTTCTTCGTCAGCCGTCCGAGCAGGAAGACCTTGGAGAACCCGAGCAGCACCGCGGCGAACAGGCCACCGATCAGTCCGGCGATCGCACCTTCGAGCACGAAGGGCAGCTGGATATAGAGGTTGGAGGCCCCGACCAGCCGCATGATGCCGGTCTCCCTGCGCCGGTTGAAGGCCGACAGCCGGATCGTGTTGGCCACCAGGAGTACGGCGGCGATGACCTGGATCGCGGCGATGATCAGCGCGGCCCATTGCAGGCCGCCGAGGATCTTGAAGAACTTCTCCAGGATCGCGCGTTCGTTGATCACCTGGTCGACGCCCTCACGGCCGTTCATCTGCGCGGCGACCGCGGTGTACTGCTTGGGATCCTTCAGCTTCACCCGGAACGAGTCGGGGATGTCGCCGAGCTGGATCGTGTCGGAGAAGCCCGGGGTGTCGGCGAACCGCTCCTTGGCCCGCTGGTACGCCTCCGCCTGGGTTTCCTGGACGACCGAGGCGACCTGGGGCAACGACTGGAGCGAGGCCTTGATCTGGGCCTTGGCCTGCGGGCTCGGCTCGTTTTTGTGGCAGGCCGGGTTGGCGCTCAGCTTGTTGCAGAGATAGACGGAGACCTCGACCTTGTCCGACCAGTAGTTGTTCGACTTGTCGACCTGCATCTTGAGCAGGACGCCCGTGCCGAACAGCGCCATGGCGATCGCGACGGTAACGACGAGGGCAATGGTCATCGTGAGGTTCCTGCGGAGACCGATCCAGATCTCCTGAAGAACGAACTGTGCGCGCATGCCTCGCTGTCCTTGGTCGTCCGTTGTGGGGTGGTCTCGTCTCCCGTGGGAGGCTACACGCCGCCGTATGCCTGGCCGTAGACGCCGCGGGACTGGTCGCGAACCACACGACCGTCCTCCAGCTCCACCACCCGCTTGCGGAACGCGTCGACGATGGCCGCGTCGTGCGTGGCCATCACCACCGTGGTGCCGGTCCGGTTGATCCGGTCGAGCACCTTCATGATGCCGATGCTGGTCGCCGGGTCGATGTTGCCCGTGGGCTCGTCGGCGAGAAGGATCATCGGCCGGTTGACGAACGCCCGCGCGATGGCCACCCGCTGCTGCTCACCGCCGGACAGCTCGTCCGGCATGCGGTGTGCCTTGCCCTCGAGGCCGACGAGGTCGATCACCTCGGGGACGACCTTGCGGATGAAGCGCCGGGGCTTACCGATGACCTCCAGCGCGAAGGCGACGTTCTCGTAGACGTTTTTGTTGGGCAGCAGCCGGAAGTCCTGGAACACGCAGCCGATGCGACGGCGCAGGTGGGGGATCTTCCAGTTGGTGAGCTTGTTCAGCTCCTTGCCCGCGACGTGGATGCCGCCCTGCGTCGGCCGCTCCTCCTTGAGGATCAGGCGCAGGAAGGTGGACTTGCCGGACCCGGAGGGACCCACGAGAAAGACGAACTCGCCTTTCTCGACGGCCACATTGACACCCTGCAGGGCCGGGCGGCTCTGGTGGGAATAGATCTTGGTGACGTTATCGAAGTGGATCACGGCTGCATCACGACGTGTCAGTCTAGGGGCTGGGGGACGGGGACGGCTGTCTTTTGAGGGACAGGAGCCCCAGGGTGGCTTCGCGGCTCGGAGGGCCGATTGGCCAAGCAGCAGTCTAAGGGGGAGACTGGCATGGATCGTCCAACTTGGGTACACCCATAGGTGCAACCGAGCATCACACGCCCCGGCGGACCACATCCGACGCCGGTGCGGGCCAAGGGACGGGCGCGGTCCCCCGGGCCGGGCCGGTCCCACGATTTGACCTCGGAGAGGAGCCAGATGAGCTGCGAACACCTGATCTGTGCTCGGTGTGCGGGACCCGTCGTCGAAGGACGCTGCGCCGCCTGCCGGGCGGCACGCACTGAGATGCACCACCCTGGAACATTCGGCGTATCACCCGTTCTGATCGGCGCGCTGCTGCTGGCGCTGACCCTCCTGATCGCGCTGAAGATCGGACTGAACTAGCCGGCGCCGCGGCTACTGGCCGTCGCCGGACTCCAGCCGGCGCATCCACCGGATCTCGGCCTCGATGAACTCATCGATGTCGCCGTCGAGCACCGCGGTGGGGTTGCCCGCCTCGACGCCCGTACGCAGGTCCTTGACGATCTGGTACGGGTGGAGGACGTAGTTGCGGATCTGGGTGCCCCATGAGCTGGTCGACTCACCACGCAGCTCGTTCATGCGCGCGGCATCTTCCTGACGCTTGCGCTCGAGGAGCTTGGCCTGGAGCACCGTCATGGCGGTCGCTCGGTTTTGCAGCTGGCTGCGTTCGTTCTGGCAGGAGACCACGATGCCGGTCGGCAGGTGCGTGATGCGCACGGCCGAGTCGGTCGTGTTGACGCCCTGACCACCGGGCCCGCTGGAGCGGTAGACGTCGATCCGCAGCTCGTCCTCGGGGATGTCGACGTGGTCGGTCTGCTCCACCACCGGGACGATGTCCACACCCGCGAACGAGGTCTGCCGCCGGCCCTGGTTGTCGTACGGCGAGATGCGGACCAGGCGATGGGTGCCGTGCTCACCACGGAGCGTGCCGTACGCGTACGGCGCCTTCACCGTGAACGTCGTGGACTTGAGGCCGGCCTCTTCGGCGTAGGAGGTGTCATAGACCTCGGTCGGGTAGCCGTGCCGCTCGGCCCAGCGCAGGTACATCCGCTGCACCATCTGCGCGAAGTCGGCCGCGTCGACGCCGCCCGCCTGGGAGTTGATCGTCACCAGGGCCTCGCGGGCGTCGTACTCGCCCGACATGAGGGTGCGGACCTCCAGCTGCTCGATCTCCTTGCGGAGAGTGGCCAGCTCCCGCTCGACCTCGGCGCGGGTCTCCTCGTCGCCCTCCTCCGAGGCCAGCTCCAGCATCAGGGCCGCGTCGTCGAGCCTGTGCCGCAGACCCTCGACCTTGCCGAGCTCGCCTTCGAGGTAGGAAAGGCGCCTGGTGACCGACTGCGCCCGGTCCTGGTCGTTCCACAGCTCCGGATCGGCAGCCTGCTCACGAAGCTCTTCGAGGTCACGGCGCATGCCGTCGAGGTCGAGTACGGCTTCGACGCCGCCGAGCATGGCGCCGAGCTCCTTCAGCTCTTCAGACGGATCGATGGCTGCCACGACCGAAAGCCTACCTGGGGCCTGGTCCCCGGGGTACGCGAGCCACCACCTGATCACCTCGCGTCCGGGCACTTGAACTTGCCTGGCATACTCTGCCCGACAGCGGTAACGATGATCGGCCGGGGAGCATGAGGACAGCGGTAACGTCTGCGCTGGCGATGGCACTGGCCCTCGCCGGGCTGGTGGGGTGCTCGGACGACTCACGGAGCCAGGCCCAGACCAAGCCGGCCGCGGCGCAGTCCAGCCCCGACGCCAGCCCTCCGCCCGAGCCCATGACCCCGCAGACGGCGGACAAGGCGTTCCGGGCGTTCGTGACCAACGACGACGTGGCGCGTGCCAGCGGGGACGAACGGCTGGCCCTGTGGTGGACCAGCGAAGGGCAGTCACAGCTGACCGCGGCGGCGTTCCGCAGGGCGGTGGCCAAGGGTGACCCGGTCCCCCGGTATCGCTACGGCGCCCCCACGCTCTACGTGCCGCGCCTGCTGCCCCAGGGCATCCAGTGGTTCGTGGCGGTCGTACGGCGCAGCGCCGTGGACGGCAAGGACCCGCACACCGTGATCATGGGGTTCGTCCGCAGCAAGCCCACCCAGCGCTGGCGGCTGAGCCTGGCCACGCTGCTGGACAAGAAGCAGAAGCCGCCGAAGATCGCGGTGGATGACCAGGGGTACGCGAAACCGCTCGCGACGTTCGACGCGGCGCTGCTGATCCCGCCGCGCGTCGTGCCCTCCATCCAGGCCACGCTCGCCGAGGAAGGGCCGGGGAACGTCGCGGCCAAGGTCATGGAGACCGGAAAGCACACGACCGACTACTACAGCTCGGACCAGAAGGCGACGAAGCCGAAGAAGGGCTCGGGCCTGCACATCAACACGGTGTACGCCACGACCGCTTTCCCGATCTTTCCGCTGGCGACCACCGACGGCGGCGGCATCGTCCTGTACGCCCTGAGTCGCGACGCGGTCTCGATCAAGAACAAGAAGAAGCCGGGACACGTGCCGATCCCCAAGGACGCGGCGCCGTTCATCTCGGCCGATCTGGTGCACAGCGAGCTCGACGTGACCCAGACGCTGCAGTTCGCCACGCTGGTGCCGCCTCAGCCCAAGAAGGGCGATGACGGCGACAAGGCCACGATCATCGGTGCCGACGGCGGCACCATCAAGGCGGCGGTCCCGGCGGCCCACTGACCCGGACGGTGTCGGGGGCGGCCCTCACCCCGCCCTGGCCGGATGAGGGCCGCCCCGCGTTTCCGAGAAGGTGAACCGGCGGCCGGTCATCCCCTAGGACGTTGTGGCCTGGACCGCTTTGCGATAAGTGCCTATCACCTGGGTGTCCCCGTGGTCGGGGACCACGGCGAGGTACTGGATGAGCGCGACCGAGCTGAGGTGGTGGCCCACCCGGCCGGTCACGAGGCCGGCGAGGTCGCCGTCGGCGCTGACCGTGCCCGGGTCGACCATGTCGTAGCGCTCGCTCTGCCGTACGACGTACCACACCAGCGCGCCGCCGCCGGTCGTGCGCAGGGCGAATGACCGCTGCTGGTCCGGGGCGAAGTCGGAGGTGAGGGTCACGCCGCGCTTGCGCAGCTCGCTCTCGACCTTGGTCAGCGCGTCACGCGACTCGGAGGTGTACGGGCCCGGCGCCATGCCGGTCGCGCCGCTGGACAGCGTGGCGGCGTGCGCGCCGGCCACCTTGCGCGGCTCCACCGCGGCGTCGGAGTCCGCGGGGTTGACCGCCGTGGCGTAACCGTCCTTGTCGGTGGCGATGCCCGACAGCGGCGCCGAGGGGAACGGGTCGGCGGCGAGCAGCCAGGGGCCGCCCGTGTGGTCCTGCACGAACAGCAGGGCGTGGCGGGTGTCCCCGGACGTGGCGTCGACCGCGAACCACTTGGGGAAGCCGCTTTGGCGCGGGATGTAGTAGGCCGGTCTGGTGTAGGTGAACGGGGTGTACTTGTCCTTCTTCGCCCGGCGCAGGCGGTAGCCGGCCCGGTCCATCTCGAGCTGCGCGCCGGTCTCCACCGTGGCCAGGAGGTTGGCGTCGAGGTCGCCGTTGGCCCGGTTGTTGATCGACTGGTAGTTGGCCAGGACCTGTTCGGCCTGGCTCTTCGTGAGGGCCGGTTGCGCGGATCCGAGGGAGCCGCACGCGGACACTGGGAGGATGACGGCCGTCAGTGCGGCCAGATGTCGACGCATGCCGACAGATTCGCACAGTAACTGATCGACTACTGTCCGAATCGGCAATCCGGAAAGGACACCGCGGTGACGCTCCCCCGAGCCGCCCGTAGCGGACTCCTCGTCTCGGCTCTGGTCCGCCGCGGCACCGACGTGCTGATGGTACGGGAGGAGGCGGGCACGGCCGACGGCACGAGCTGGGTACTCCCCGGTGGCCAGGTCGAGCCCGGTGAGCTGGTGCACCAGGCGGTGATGCGCGAGCTGGCGGAGGAGACGGGCCTGCGGGCCTCCGTGCCGGGCCGGCTGGCGTTCGTGTGCCAGTACACCGTCACCCACGACCCGGACTGGGCCGGGGTCTGGACGGTGTTCACCTTCGAGGTCGAGGCCCCGGCGCAGGATCTGGCGCCCGCCGACCCGGACGGCCTCGTCCTGGAGGCCGCCTGGGTGCCGCTGCACGAGGCGTGCCTGCGCCTGTCACGGCAGTCCTTCCGCCCCCGCCGCGAGGCACTTCTGCACCACCTGCGGGACGGCACCACGCCGGGACGCCTGTGGCTGTGGCCCGACGGCACCGGCGGCGCCCCGGTCGTCGTACCAGGTCCATGAGCCATGCCCTGGAGCGGCCCGGACGCTGTCCGGGCCGCCCTGCCACGGGCCGTCAGTCAGGCAGTGTGGACGCCGTCACGAGAGTACGGATCGAGCGCAGCGCGACCGAGAGGGTCGCGATCGTGAGGCTGTCGGTCTCCCAGATCTCGCCCAGGGTCTGTGCCGCACGGCCGACGGCGGCGCTGTTCTTGTCCGCCCAGGTCGCCAGGCGCTGCTCCGGCCCGACTCCCGGCTCGCTGGTGATGAGCACGTCACGCGCCAGGGCCGCGTGCGCGGCGTACAGGTCGTCGCGGAGCGCGGACCTGGCCATGGAGTTCCACCGGTCGTCGCGCGGCAGCTGGATGATCCGCTCGCGCAGGCGTGACAGCTGCAGGCGCTCGGCGAGGTCGAAGTAGACCTCGGCGGCCTCCTCGACCGGCCGGTCCGCGCTGCGGGCGATCTCCACCAGGTCGAACGTCGAGAACGCCGGCACCATCATCGCCACGTGCTCGGCGAGCTGGTCGGGGACACCGCTCTCGGTGAACCGGTCACGCCTCTCCTCGTAGCCCTCCAGGTCGCGGCCGACCAGGAGCTTGGGCATGAGCGCCGCGAGGGCGGCCGCCCCGGTGGCGAAGAAGTCGACCGTGTCGCGGATGTCGAACGGCATGCGCCGGTTGTGCAGCAGCCACCGGGCGCCGCGCTCGGTGAGCTTGCGCGCCTCCAGCCGCATCTTGATCTGCGTCGCGGTGTCGATCTGGTAGTCCAGCTCGTCCACCTTGCGCCAGAAGCCCTCCATGTGGAAGACCTCGCGCGCCACGAGGTAGGCGCGGGTGATGTCCGAGGCCGACGCCCCGGTCTCCTCGCTCATGCGGAACGCGAAGGTGATCCCGCTGTCGTTGACCATGCTGTTGACGACCGACGTCGCGATGATCTCCCGGCGCAGCGGATGCCGGTCCATGTAGTCGCGGAACCGCTCCCGCAGCGGCGTCGGGAAGTACTCGACCAGCCGGCTGGCCAGGTCAGGGTCGTCGGGCAGGTCCGAACCCCGGATCTCGTCCTCGAGCGTGAGCTTCGTGTAGGCCAGCAGGGTGGCGAACTCCGGGCCGGTGAGGCCCGGCCCGGCCTGGCGCCGCTCGGCGAGCACCTTGTCGTCGGGCAGGAACTCCAGCCGCCGCTTGAGCTTGCCGTCCCGCTCCAGCTTGCGCAGGTAGCGGCCGTGAACGTGCAGCATGGAGGACGCCTGGGCGCGCGCGGCGGCGAGTGCGACGTTCTGCGCGATGTTGTCGCGCAGAACCAGGTCGGCGACCTCGTCCGTCATGTCCAGGAAGAGCGTGTCACGCTGCTTGCGGGTCAGCTCTCCGTCGCGTACGAGCTGGTCGAGCAGGATCTTGATGTTCACCTCGTGGTCGGAGGTGTCCACGCCCGCGGAGTTGTCGATGAAGTCGGTGTTGACGAGGCCGCCGCCGAGGGCGAACTCGATCCGCGCCCGCTGGGTGAGGCCCAGGTTGCCGCCCTCGCCGACGACCTTGCAGCGCAGCTCGGTCGCGTCGGCGCGCAGGACGTCGTTGGCCTTGTCGCCGACGTCGGCGTGGGTCTCCCCCGACGCCTTGACGTAGGTGCCGATGCCGCCGTTCCACATCAGGTCCACGGGCGCGCACAGGATGGCGTGGATGAGCTCGTGCGGGGTCATCGCACCCGCACCGTCGGGGATGCCGAGCACCGCGCGTACCTGCGGCGTCAGCGGGATCTTCTTGGCCGTACGCGGGTGCACCCCGCCGCCCTTGGAGATCAGCGAGGTGTCGTAGTCGGCCCAGGAGCTGCGCGGCAGGGCGAACAGCCGCTCGCGCTCGTGGAAGGAGGTGGCCGGGTCCGGCGCCGGGTCGAGGAAGATGTGCCGGTGGTCGAAGGCCGCGATGAGCCGGATGTGTTCGGACAGCAGCATCCCGTTACCGAAGACGTCACCGGACATGTCGCCGACGCCGATCACGCTGAAGTCGTCGTTCTGCACGTCAACGCCGAGCGTGCGGAAGTGGTACTTCACCGACTCCCAGGCGCCGCGCGCGGTGATGCCCATGCCCTTGTGGTCATAGCCGACCGACCCGCCCGAGGCGAAGGCGTCGCCGAGCCAGAAACCGTACGAGGCCGCGACCTCGTTGGCGATGTCGGAGAACGTCGCGGTGCCCTTGTCGGCGGCGACCACCAGGTAGGTGTCGTCGGCATCGTGGCGTACGACATCCTTGGCCGGCACCACCTCGCCACCGGCGAGGTTGTCGGTGATGTCGAGCAGGCCGCTGATGAACTGTTTGTACGAGGCGACGCCCTCGGCCAGGAACGCCTCGCGGTCGCCCGGGTCGGGCAGCCGCTTGCACACGAACCCGCCCTTGGCGCCGGCCGGGACGATCACGGTGTTCTTGACCGCCTGCGCCTTGACCAGGCCGAGGATCTCGGTGCGGAAGTCCTCGCGGCGGTCCGACCAGCGCAGGCCGCCACGCGCCACCGGGCCGAACCTCAGGTGCACGCCCTCCAGCCGCGGGGAGTACACGAAGATCTCGAACTTGGGCTTCGGCAGCGGCAGGTCCGGGATCGCCTCGGGGTCGAACTTCAGCGACAGGTACGGCTTGGGCGCGCCGCTCGCGGTCCGCTGGTAGTAGTTCGTCCGCAGGGTGGCGCGGATCATCGACAGGAAGCTGCGAAGGATCCGGTCCTCGTCCAGGCTGGTGACCGCGTCGAGCGCGCCCTCGATCTCCTCGGTGATCGCTGAGCCCAGCTCCTCGTGCGCGTCCGCGGCGTGGCCGTCGCGGGACTTGAGGCGCGGGTCGAACCTCGACTCGAAGAGGCGCACCAGCAGCCGCGCGATGCGGGGGTTGCCGATGAGCACCTGCTCGAGGTACCGCTCGGAGAACGTCGTGCCGGTCTGGCGCAGGTAGCGGGCGTACGCGCGGAGCACCATGACCGGCCGCCAGGCCAGGCCGGCGCCCAGCACGAGGCTGTTGAACGGGTCGCTCTCCACGTCTTCGCGCCACAGGGCGGTGAAGGCGTCCTGGAACAGCTCCTTGATGTCGGCCTCGTCCACGTCGGGCGACGGCTCGTGACGTAGGCCCAGGTCATAAATCCACGAACGCCGGCCGTTCTCGGGCGCGACGCCGTAGGGCCGCTCGTCGACGACCTCGACGCCCATGTTGTGCAGCAACGGCAGCACGTGCGACAGGGAGATCGGCGGTCCGAGCCGGTAGACCTTGAGGCGGCGTTCGCCGGGCTCGGCGCCGTACGGCTCGTACAGGTTGATCGAGATCTGGCCCGGCTCGGTCAGCGACTCCAGCCGCTTGAGGTCCGCGCACGCGGTACGCGCGGGGAAGTCGGCCTTGTAACCCTCGGGGAAGGCGTTGGCGTAGCGGCGGGTCAGGACGCCGGCCTTCTCCTCGCCGCACTGCTCGACGATGGCATCGGCCAGGTCGTCGGCCCAGGACCGGGTGGCGCCCACGAGCCGGGTCTCCAGCTCGCCCAGGTCGACGTCGTCGGGTAGGGGACGGCCGCGCTCGCCGCGGACGACCACGTGCAGCCGCGCGAGCGCGGAGTCGCCGACCATCGCGCTGTAGTCGACGCTCGTGCCGTTGAAGGCGCGGCGCAGGATCTCCTGGATGCGCAGCCGGATCTGGGTGGTGTAGCGGTCGCGGGGCAGGAAGACGAGACACGACATGTAGCGGCCGTAGGCGTCCTTACGGACGAACAGCCGCAGTTGCTTGCGCTCGCGCAGGCGCAGCACGCTCATCGCGATCGGGAACAGCTCGTCGACCGAGATCTGGAACAGGTCGTCGCGGGGGTAGGTCTCGAGGATCTCGACGAGGTCCTTGCCGTCGTAACTGTCGGCGGCCAGCCCGGCGCGTTCGAGGATCGCGTGGAGCTTGTGGTTCAGCACCGGGATGTGCTCGATGCTCTCGCTGTACGCGCCGTGGGTGAACAGGCCGAGGAAGCGGCGTTCGCCGACGACCCCGCCGTCGCCGTCGAACTTCTTCACGCCGACGTAGTCGAGGTACGCGGGGCGGTGCACGGTCGCGCGGGAGTTGGCCTTGGTCAGCACGAGGAGGCGGGGCTCGTGTGCCTTGGCGCGCACCTCCTGGGGCAGGGAGGCGAAGCTGGTCGACTCGGACTGGTCGGAGCGCAGGATGCCCAGGCCGGTGCCGGGTATGGCGCGGAGCAGCTCGCCGTCCTCGCCGGTCTCCAGGCCGTACTCCCGGTAGCCGAGGAAGGTGAAGTGGCCATCGGCCAGCCAGTCGAGCAGCTCCACGCCGTCACTGGTCTCCGATCCCGGCAGCGGCGGCCGGTGTTCTTCGAGCCCGGTGGCGATCCCCCGGGCCAGGGCCCGCATCTTGTCCTCGTCCTCGACCGCGGCGCGGACGTCGTTGAGGACGCGCAGAAGGTCCTTTTCCAGCTCCTGGAGCACCGTCCGGTCGTTCTGCCGGTCGATCTCGATGTGAATCCACGACTCTTCGAGCACGAGGCCTTCGCCGTCGCCGATCCCCTGCAGGCGGCCGGTCACGTCGCGGCAGACCTTGAGCTGCGGATGGACGATCAGATGGGTGGACAGCTCATGCCGGTTGAGCTCCATCGTCACCGAGTCGACCAGGAAGGGCATGTCGTCGGTGACCACCTGGACCACGCTGTGCCCGGAGTCCCAGCCCTGGTCGTCAACGGTCGGGGTGAAGGCACGCACCTTGGCCCGGCCCTGGGGACGGTCCTCGCCGAGCTGGCGATGGAACATCGCCGGCCCCCAGATGTCGGCCGGATCCCGTGCGGTGAGATCCTCGACGGCGACGTGCCGGTAGTAAAGCCGCAGATAGCCGAGAACGTCGGCGAGCTCGGGGCGCACGCCATGGGCGTGGTTGACGCAGGTCTCCGCCGCACGGCGCAGCAGATCCTCCTTGGGCATCGCCGGCCGGCCGGTCGATTCGCCGCTCATTCTCAGAGTCTCCCTCAGTGCCTTCTCAGAGCAGGGTTCGCAATTCCCATAGCAATGGGTAATACCGCAGGTCAAGCCTGCTTCGGAGGTAGGGCGCGCCGGTCGAGCCGCCGGTGCCCGACTTCGTGCCGATCTGCCGTTCGACCATCGTGACGTGGCGTTGCCGCCAGAGGGCGGCCATCTCGTCGTGCGTCATCAGGTCCTCGGCCAGCTGCCAGAGGTCGTCGTGGCCGTTACGGTCGTGGGCCACCGTGACGAGCGACTCGCTGATCTCGTCATCGTTGCCCGCGGCCAGCCCGCGCCGGCGCAGAAGCATGACGAAGGCGTCCCAGAGGCTCGGCTCGGCCAGCCTGCGGTCGAGGCGTTCTTTCTCGTCGTCGGTCAGGCCGCGGAAACGCTTGAGGAACCCGGGATCCTTGTGACCGGAGAGGAACTCCATCTCACGGAACTGCACCGACTGGAAACCGCTGGCGGGCGCCAGCTTTTCCCGGAAGGCCATGAAGTCCTGGGGAGTCATCGTCTCGAGGACCTGGATCTGGTCGACCAGGATCCGCTCCACCGCGTGCACCCGCCGGAACAGGTGGCGGGCGAGCCATACCTCGTCGTCGGTCATCGCCCGGCGGATCTCGCCCAGCTCGTGCAGCAGCAGCTTGAACCAGAGCTCGTAGACCTGGTGGATCGAGATGAAGAGAAGTTCGTCGCGTGCTGGTGGGTCGGACTCGAGAACCTGCTGGTCCAGCAGGGTTGGCAGCCTCAGGTAGGCGCCGTAGGTGAGGCGCCCCCCCTCTTCACCGAAGTTACGTCCGGGTGCGCCGGATCCGTTTCCGGGTACGCCGGAAGCGGAAGCGGCGGCACCACGCCGTTGTGGTGTTGCGCTCACGGCGGTCAGGTTAACCCGAAATCTGGTTTTAGCCGACTCGGAGACGGGAAGGTAGTCGTGCCGCTACTGTCCGGTGGCGCGAACGCCCTTCTGTCACGACCCTGGGGTGAAGTACGCCAGGACCTCGGGATTCGCCATCGCGTCGGGGTTCGCGGCCTTCTCCACCGGGGTGCCGAGCAGGATCTTGCGCACCGGCACCTCGACCTTCTTGCCCGACAGGGTCCGCGGGATGCCCGGCACGGCGTGGACCTCGTCCGGCACATGCCGTGGCGACAGCGTCGACCGCAGCGCCGCGCGGATCCGGCCGACGACCTCCTCCGACAGCTCGCCGCCGTCGGCGAGCTGGACGTACAGCAACAGGCGCCCCTCCTGGCCGAGCTGCCCGGTGTCCACCACCAGTGAGTCGGCGATCTCGTCGAACGCCTCGACGACGCGGTAGAAGTCGGAGGTGCCCATCCGTACGCCGCCGCGGTTGAGCGTCGAATCGGATCGTCCGTAAATCACGTTTCCGCCGTCGGGAAGGAGCTTGATCCAGTCCCCGTGCCGCCAGACGCCCGGGTACATCCCGAAGTAGGACTCGTGGTAGCGATGGCCGCCCTCGTCGTTCCAGAAGTAGATCGGCATCGAGGGCATCGGCTCGGTCAGGACGAGCTCACCCACCTCGTCGACGACGGGCTCGCCGGCGTCGCCGTACGCCTCGACCTTGGCGCCCAGCCCGCGGCACTGGATGACGCCGGCGCGCAGCGGAAGCAGCGGGCACGGTCCGACGAAGGCGGTCGCCATGTCGGTGCCGCCGGACATCGACCCGACGAGCAGGTCGCGTCCCACATGGTCATAGACCCACGCGAAGCCCTCGGGCGGCAGCGGGGAGCCGGTGGAGCCGATGCCGCGTACGCGTGACAGGTCGTACTCCTTGCCGGGATCCAGGCCGGCCTTCATCGAGGCGAGGATGTACGGCGCGCCGACGCCGAAGTAGGTCACCCCGGCCTCGGCGGCGAGCCGCCACAGCGCGTCGCCGTTCGGCGCCCCGTCGTACATGACGATCGTCGCGCCGACGAGCAGGCCGCCGACCAGGTAGTTCCACATCATCCAGCCGGTCGTGGTGAACCAGAAGAAGACGTCGCCCGCGCCGAGGTCCTGGTGGAGGCTGAGTGACTTGAGGTGCTCGAGGACGATGCCGCCGTGGCCGTGCACGATCGGCTTGGGCAGGCCGGTCGTGCCGGAGGAGTACAGGATCCACAGGGGGTGGTCGAACGGCACCTCCTCGAACTCCAGGGCCTTGCCGGGGCGGCGCAGGTCGTCGTAGCGGAGGCCACGGCCGCCCTGGGGCACCGGCGGCTCCGCGCCGGCGTCGAGGTAGGGGATCAGCACGGTCGCCCGTAGCGTGGGCAGGGCCGCCTGGATGTCGCGGACCACGCCGAGCCGGTCGTACCGCTTGCCGTTGTAGGGGTATCCGTCCACCGCGACGAGCACCTTCGGCTCGATCTGGGTGAACCGGTCGATCACGCTCGGCGCCCCGAAGTCGGGCGAGCACGAGGACCAGATCGCACCGAGCGAGGCCGTCGCCAGGAAGAGGACCAGCGCCTCAGGGATGTTGGGCACGTACGCGGCGACCCGGTCGCCCCTGGTCACACCGAGCTCCTCGAGCCCCGCGCGTACCTCGGCCACCTCGTCGGCGAGCTCGCCGAAGGTCAGCGTCCGCGCGGCGTCGCCGGTCTCGGAGCGGAACACCACCGCCGTGGCGCCGGGGTCCCGGCCGGGCCGCAGGGCGTTGCGGGCGTAGTTGAGCGTCGCGCCCGGGAACCAGCGGACGCCGGGCATCGCGGCCGTGCTTCCCGGGGGAACGCCCCAGTCGTCCGGCGCACCCTCGCGTACGGGTCCGTCGCCGCGTTCGCCGAGGACCTCGAAGCGGGACCAGATCGCATCCCAGAAACCGTCGATGTCCGTGACCGACCAGCGCCACAGCTCGTCATAGGAGCCGAGGCCGCGCTCGGCCATGAAGCGGGCGACACGGGCACTCCGCCGTAGGTCTTCGGACGGCTCCCAGAGCAGGTCACCCTCGGCAACGGACACGTCACAGCCTCCCGGCGATCGTCATGGCATCCCCAGCATCGACATGACGGCCCCGGTCCGCAATGTGAGCCGGCCACATAGACACCTTGGTGACAGGGTAGGGCGCACGCGGGTGGCGGCCTCCGGCGAGCACCTGGTTCATCGCCGGTCCCGGTCCTGTGGTGAGGGCGAGCGGTTCGTGAAGTATGTGGCCGGAGGTACGCCCGTCACCTTGCGGAACACCGCGACGAACGCGCTGGGTGTCGCGTAACCGACCCGCCGGGCGACGGTGGCGACCGGCAGGCCCGCCGCGAGCAGCGGCAAGGCGGCGCGCAGGCGTACCTGTGTGCGCCAGCGCCCGAAGGTCATTCCGGTCTCGGCCGGGAACAGCCGCGCCAGCGTACGCACGGCGGCACCGGCCCTGCGGCCCCACATCTCCAGGGTCGCGTCGTCGGCCGGGTCGTCCACCACCGCGCGGGCGACCGCGAGCGCGCGGGGATCGCGGGGCATCGGCACCGCGATGGTCGTCACCGGGACCTCCGCGAGCTGGTCGAGGAGCACGCCCTCGGCTCGCCGGCGCGCGGCCGCGGCGAGCTCGGCGGCGGCCAGGTGGAGGATCAGCTCGCGGGCGAGGGCGCCGATGGCCACCACCGTCGGGCGGGTCCAGCGCGGGCCCCTCCCCTCGCCGAAGTAGGGACAGCAGACGGTGGTGTGCCGGTCCGCGTCCATGGCGTGCTCGGTGCCGGCCGGAATCCACAGGGCACGTGCGGGCGGCAGCACCCAGGTGCCGGCGGCCGAGGTCACCGTGAGCATGCCGGAGGAGGCCCAGGCCAGCTGGTGCTCCGCGTGCCGGTGCGCGTCGTACCGGCGGCCCTCCGCGGAGAACGCGGCGACCAGGATCGCCCCGTCGCCGTACGATCTGAACTGGCCGTTCTGCGACATCATCTGACCGCCTGGCTCATTTACGCCGCCGCCTGCCGCTTCTAATGTGCACGAGCATGAACCTGCTCCACAACCGGATCTGCGCGTCACCCAAATGGGCCGAGTACGTGCGCACGGGACTGTTCCCGGCGGTGCTCGGCGACATCGACCTCGGCGACGACGTCCTGGAGCTCGGCCCCGGGCTGGGCGTGACGACCCGGCAGCTCGCCGGGCGCGTGCCACGGCTCACCGCCCTGGAGGTCGACGAGAAGTACGTCGCGCGGCTGCGGCGTGAGCTCGACGTGGAGATCGTGCACGGCGACGCCACGGAGATGCCCTTCCCCGACGCGTCGTTCACCGGCGTGGCGTGTTTCACCATGCTGCACCACGTGCCCGCGCCGGAGTTGCAGGACCGGCTCTTCGCCGAGGCATGCCGGGTGCTGCGTCCGGGGGGCGTTCTCGCCGGCAGCGACGGCCGGGTGAACCTGCGCTTCCGGGTCATTCACCTGGGCGACACGCTGGTCCCGGTCGATCCGGCGACCCTCCCGGCCCGGCTGGAGGCGGCCGGATTCACGGACGTGAACGTGAACCCCGTGCCGCGCCGGGTGCACTTCACCGCCCGCAAGCCCGGCTGATGGTTTCCGCGATCACCCTGCTTGCAGATGGTGGTGCAGCGCGTGCGGCGGCGCGTAGGCGCGGATGATCGCGTCGAGGTCGGCCAGGTCGGATCGGCGAGGCACACGACGGGTGAGGACCGTGCCGGCCGCCAGCCGGCCGCAGGCCGGGCCGACCCGCACTCTCAGCTCACCTCCGTCCCCTTCCGCGGCCAGTGACACCGACGCGACGGCCGTCCACGGCACCGTGCGGGTCCGCCAGCCCTTTCTGAGCGAGATCCGTTCTGGGGACACGAACAGGGGCGGGGACGCGAACCATGTCCTGATGGACAGCAGGAACAGCACACCCGGTACGACCCCGTAGGTCAGGCCGGTGAGGAGGTTGACGAGGACGATCGTGGTTCCGAAGGCCAGCCCGCTCAGGACGAGGCCGAGCGCCTGGGTGCCGATCCGGACCTGGCCGGTGGTGTAAGGCAGGCGCGTGTGGATGAGGAGCTCCGGCAGCCGTCCCCGGCGTACGACGATGCCGGGGGCGATCGTGGAGATGGCGCTCTCGACGGCCTCCTCGTCGCGTACCGGCAGGTCGACCACTGCCGCGTGAAGAACGGGACCGGGCGCGCGGAGACCGACGATCATCGTGACGCGGCCACGGTGGGACGCCAGCAGAAGCTCCGCGACGTCGGACCACGCGACCTCGCGCAGCCCCGACCGGATCGGCTGCCGCCCCGATCGGCCCTGGAGGAGGACGAGTCGCTCACGAAATCGCAGCGACCGCGATGTGAGGTCAAGCACCCGCACCGGCCAGACCGCGATGGCGATGGCGATGACCGGGACGAGCCCGCTGATGATGATTTCGGTGACACCGAGGGGCGCTTCGATGGCGTCGGCCGCGATCGCCACGGCGAGGCCCGCCGCGACCGCGACCAGGAGCGCCGCCGCTAGGTTGGTGACGAGACGCGGCCGTCGGAGACGGTAGCCGCTCGGAGTTTCCATGCGGTCCTCCGGGAGAGCACGGGACGCAGGTAAGACGCTCGGCGACGGGGCTCGGTTGCGCGCCGCGTTCAGCCGTGAGCCGGCTCGGTGACAGGACTCTCGGTCAGGTGTCCGTCGGCGACGAAGTCCTCGTACACCCCGACCTTGTAACTGATCAGATCCAGGCATTCTGTGAGCCGGGCGATCTGGGCCTTCACCCGGTCCTGGTGCGTGCGCATGATGCCGAGCCGCTCCTTCTCGTTGCCCCGTCCCTCCCGTACGAGCTCGGTGTAGCGGCGGATCACCGGAATGGGCATGCCGGACGCCCGAAGGATGATGCAGACGGTGAGCCAGTCGACGTCGTCTTCGGTGTACAGACGACGGCCGCCGGGGGCGCGTGTCACAGGGTTGGCGAGAATGCCCTCGCGCTCGTAGAAACGCAGCGCGTGCACGCTCAACCCCGTGCGCTCGGCGACCTGTCCGATGCTCAGGCTCGGTGCGACCTCAGACATACCGGCCAGAATACGTTTTGCCCGCGGTCGTTCCGCCGCGCCGGCCGGCTCAGGCCGGGCCGGGGTCGGTGAGGGACTCGACGGCCCGTACGACGCGGTCGGTGTCGGCCAGTGTGGGGATCACGACGTCCGCGCCCGCGCCGCGGAGTTCGGCCTCCGTGGCGTTGCCGGTGGCGACCGCGATGATGCGGGCGCTCGCGATGTGGGCGGCCCGTACGTCGTTCGGCGAGTCCGCGATGAGCACCGTGGCCGCCTCGGCGATCCTCGTGCCGTACTTCTGCGCCGTACGCGTGCGCGCCAGCTCCACCAGCGCGGCCTTCGGGTAGGTCTCCGAGCCGTAGCCGCCGACCTCGAAGTCGACGTACTTGTCCAGGCCGAGCGCGGTCAGCTTGGCGATGGCGTTGCGCTCGATGGAGCCGGTCAGGACCGACTGGATCACATCCCGTAGCCGGCCGACCGAGGCGAGGGCCTCACGCGCGCCGGGCAGGACCCGGCCGTCCTTGCGGATCGACTTGCGGCGCGAGGCGAACGCGTCGCCCAGCGCCGTCATGAACTCGGCGAGGTGGTCTTCGGTGGTCACCACGTCGTTGAACGCGAGCGTCTCAAAGATGATCTCGGATTCGGTGCGTCCCGCGGTCGGTGCGAGACGGACCAGCGGCCGTCCGGTCACCCGTGCGAACGCCTCGGCGTACGCCTCCCGCGTCACCCGGCCGACGTCGACCAGCGTGTGATCGACGTTCCACAAGACCAGACGGGGCATAGCGGGCTCCTGTGGCGAGTCGGGATTGACGGTTAATCGTCGGGGTTGCGCCCTACGTACGCAAACCCGCTGCTCAGTCGCCGGCCGCCCCCGCGCGAGGGTGGCTCCCACCAGGCGCGGGAGCCACCCTTGTCACGCGAGGCTCAGGAGCCCATGTGCGGGTACCGGTGGTCGGTCGGCGGGACGAG
Organism: Actinoallomurus bryophytorum; assembly: GCF_006716425.1. Taxonomy (NCBI): domain Bacteria; kingdom Bacillati; phylum Actinomycetota; class Actinomycetes; order Streptosporangiales; family Thermomonosporaceae; genus Actinoallomurus; species Actinoallomurus bryophytorum. The sequence continues at coordinate 4,207,470 of NZ_VFOZ01000001.1, read as the reverse complement.
GGTCTCCTTGATCGACCGGGTGCTGACCCAGCGGGTCAGGTTGAAGATCGAGCCGGCCTTGTCGTTCGTGCCGCTGGCCCGCGCGCCGCCGAACGGCTGCTGTCCGACGACCGCGCCGGTCGGCTTGTCGTTGACGTAGAAGTTGCCGGCGGCGAACCGTAGCCGGTCCGCTGCCGCGGCGATGGCCTGGCGGTCACGCGCGACGATCGCGCCGGTCAGGGCGTACGGCGCGGCGCTCTCCATCTGGGTGAGCATCGCGTCGTAGTCGGTGTCGTCGTAGACGTGCACGCCGAGGATCGGGCCGAAGTACTCCTTGGTGAAGATCTCATCGCCCGGGTCGGCGCTCTCCAGGATGGTCGGCTGGACGAAGTAGCCCTCGGAGTCGTCCAGGCCGCCGCCCACGAGGACGCTGACGCCCTCGTGCGCCCTGGCCCGCTCCAGGGCCTCCCTGTGCTTGGCGAACGCCCGGTCGTCGATGACCGCGCCCATGAACGCCGACAGGTCCTCCGCGACGTTGCCCATGGTCAGGGACTCGACGGTGCCGAGAAGGTCATCGCGCATGCCGTTCCACAGCGAGCGCGGGAGATACGCGCGCGAGGCCGCGGAGCATTTCTGGCCCTGGTACTCGAAGGCGCCGCGGACCAGGATCGTGGCCAGCGCCTTCGGGTCGGCCGACGGGTGGGCGACCACGAAGTCCTTGCCACCGGTCTCGCCGACGAGCCGGGGGTAGGCGTGGTAGCCGGCGATGTTCTCGCCCACCGTGCGCCACAGGTGCTGGAAGGTGCCGGTGGAGCCGGTGAAGTGGATGCCCGCCAGGTCCGGCTGGCGCAGCGCGACCTCCGAGACGGCCTGGCCGTTGCCGGTGACCAGGTTGATCACGCCCGGCGGGAGCCCGGCCTCTTCGAGCAGCCGCATGGTGAAGTGCGCGGCGAACGTCTGGGTCGGGGACGGCTTCCACACCACGACGTTGCCCATCAGCGCGACCGAGGCCGGCAGGTTGCCGGCGATCGCGGTGAAGTTGAACGGCGTGATCGCGACGACGAAGCCCTCCAGCGGCCGGTACTCCGCCCGGTTCCAGACGCCCGGGGAGGAGATCGGCTGCTGGTTGATCAGCTCACGCGCGAAGGAGACGTTGAACCGGAAGAAGTCGATCAGCTCGCAGGCCGCGTCGATCTCGGCCTGCTGCACCGACTTGGACTGGCCGAGGATCGTGGCGGCGTTCAGCGTCGAACGCCAGGGGCCGGCCAGCAGCTCGGCGGCCCTCAGGAAGATCGCGGCGCGGTCGTCGAACGCCATCGCCCGCCAGCCCGGTGCGGCCGCGCGTGCGGCCTCGACCGCCGCTTTGACGTCGCCGGCGGTGGCGTCGCCCATCCGGCCGAGCACGTGGCCGTGATTGTGCGGCTCGACGGCGTCGATCGGCTGCCCGCCGCCGAGGCGCTGCTCGCCGCCGATGGTCATCGTCAGGTCGATCTGCTCGCCGGCGAGTTCTTTGATCTTCGCCTCGAGTGAGGTCCGGTCCTGACTACCGGGGGCGTACGTCCTGACCGGCTCGTTCACGGGGATCGGTACGTTCGTCACAGCGTCCATGCAAACTCCTCGACGTCGTCGTCATGAGCATCGTCGCACGTGATGCCTTACCCGACAAAACGACCGTTGATCCAGGTCAGATGTGCACTGTGACGTCGGAGAGACGGTCGATGACCGGCACTCCGAGCCGGTCGAGATCGGCGCGTGTCTGCAGACCGCCGGTGTAGAGGATCGCCCGCGCGCCGACGTGCCGGGCGGCGATCGCGTCGTCGACGCTGTCCCCGACCATGACCACGTCGGCGGCGTCGACGTCGAGCGCGGCCAGGTGACGCACCATGAACTCCGCCTTCTCCCCGCCCGCCTCCTCGGCGCGCAGCCCGTCGACCCGACGGAAGGACAGGTGGATGCCGAGCTCGCGTACGGCGACGCCGAGGCGGTCGTGCCGCCACATCGACAGCACCGACTGCGTGTGCCCCTCGCCGGCGAGCAGGTCGATCGCGGCCTGGGCTCCGGTGGCGAGCCCGCAGCGCTCCATCAGCCGGTGGTAGGTGTCGTGGAACGCGGCGTCGAGCCGCTCCCACTCTCCCTCTTCGAGCGCGCGGCCGAGGATCCGCTCGTAGGAGGCCCAGATCGGGCGGCTGTAGACCGAACGGTAGTGGTCCAGCTCCATCGGCGGCAGGCCGTAGGAGCGGAAGACCTCGTTCGTGGCATCGAGGATGGCATCGCGGTCGTCGAAGAGCGTGCCGTTCCAGTCCCAGACGATATGCATGACGTCCAAGAGCATAAGACGCCGCACCGACAACGACGACGGCCTCACCCCGGCTCGGGGAGTCCCCGAGGTGTTACGAACGCGCCGGCACGGGCCGCTCGTCGCGAGGTCGCCGCAGGCCACGCCCGCGGTAGGTCATCACCAGCTGCTGGACGCCGAACGTCACGCCGATGCCGAGCCACAGCGCGTTGCCGTTGAAGGGCTCGTCCAAGACGAGCACCGCGAACACTCCGAGACCCAGCCGCGTGGCGAGTGTGGTGATCCACAGCAACAGTGTCACCAGGCCGCCCCTGCGGTACAGGCGCCCGCTCGCATCCCGCCACATCGGCATGGTGCGGCCGCGGAGGACGCCGAACACCACCGACACCAGCAGGCCGACGACGAGGATCGCGATTCCGGCCACGGTCATGCGGGCCGGACCGGGCGGCACGCAGCCACGCGCGATCAGCAGGGCGACCCACAGGTAGGTCAGCGGCCGGACAGGACGGACTGAGAACTGGCTGACGATGATCACTGCGGTGATGCCCGCGACCAGCAGCAGGTTGGGGGTCGTCACGACGAGGACTCTCCGATCAGGTGCTTCGCGAGGACCTGGGACAGGACGGCGCGGAACGCGCGGTCATGGGCGGGGTCGGCCGGATCGTGCCCGAGCCCGGCGAGCCAGGAACGGCGGCCCAGCGCGTACCCGTACGCGCTGGACAGCGCGAGAAGGACCACCTCCTCGATACGGGCCCGGTCCGGCATCTCGGGCTCGGACAGGACGACGCGTATGCCGGCCTCCATGGCGTCGACCAGCTCGGACAGACCCTCCGATGAGGCGCCGGCGTCGTGGGCGTGGAGGCTGGACCAGGCGAAGAGGCGTACGTAGCGCTCGTCCGCGAGGATTTCGAACAGCACCTGCGTCATGTCGTTCGCGTACGGCACGCCGCGGTCGGCGCGCATCCGCTCGCGTACCCGCTCGCGCTGCCGTTCGTTCTCGCGCTCGAGCACCGCGCGCACCAGGGCGGAGTAGGTGCCGAAGTAGTGGGTCACGAGACCGTGGGTGACACCGACGGCATCGGCGACCTTGCGCAGGCCGACGCCGTCCGGACCGAACTGGGCGATCAGGTCGGCGGCGGCCGTGAGGATCTCCTCGCGCGCTTCCTCCGGCGTACGCCTGCGTCGTCGTGTCATTACCGCACCCCTTGTTTGCAAGGGTGACAATAGCCTGTTGGCAAGCGTGCCAACAAGGGGCTTCGCAGGGAGAGGGCCGGGGGCGTACGGGAATTCCGCCGTCCGCCTGGACGAGACGCCGGGAACGCCTAGGAGAACAGGTGCGGAAGCTCCTGTGTGGCGTACCACATCAGCTCGTGGCCGGCCGCGCCGTCGACGGTGAAGCGCGCGTCCTCGTCGCCGGTGTCGGCGGCCGTCACCGCGGTGCGGGCGGCGCGTACGTCGGTCTCGGCCTCGGCGTCGTCCACGTGACCGGACACGATCCGGTCGAACGAGATGGGCCGGATGATCCGCACCAGGGCGCGGTCCTCGGCGTCCACCAGGTCGCCCGCGCCGTGGGCGATCGCGTCGTCGGGCACCTCCGCGACGATCACGACACGGCGTGACGCCGCCTCGGGGTCGGCGGCGAGCAGCCGCAGTGAGTCCTTCGCGGCATCCGCCATCGCGGCGTACTCGAGCTCCTCGAGGTCGGCCGAGGCGTACCACTCACGCAGCGCCGGTGTGACGGCATAGCCGGTCAGCGGTACCGGCCCGAGCTTGCGATCCCGGAGGATCTCGGCGAGTCCGCTGAGCGTGGACGGAAGATAGACGCGCATGTCGTTCATGAGTGTGCCAGTACGCGGTACGGAATGCGCGCACTACCTGAGCGACACCCCGAGTAGCTCCTCCAGGCGCGCGGCGGTGCCGTCGGCGTCGACATGGTGGACGCCCACGATGCCGAGCCGCTCCGCCGCGCGTACGTTGTGCTCGATGTCGTCGATGAACGCGCAGTCCTGCGGCGGCAGGTCGAGCAGCTCCAGGGCGTGCTGGAAGATCTCCGGGTCGGGCTTGCGCAGCCCCACCTCGCCGGAGATCACCACGCCGTCGAACAGCTCGGCGAACAGCTCACGCGGATAGCTGTTGCCCCACGAGTTGGACAGCAGGCAGGTGCGGATGCCGGCCGCCCGCGCCTTGCGCAGCACCTCGTACATCGGCTCCACCGGCTCGAAGGCGGCGAACATCCGGGTGAGCAGGCCCTCGGCCGCCACCGCCGCGCCGCCACGAGTGCGGAGCCGCTCGGCCAGCCTGCGCTCGAACTCGGCCACCGGGAGGGTGCCGTCCTCCAGGCCGTGGACCGGGCTGACGACGCCGTCACCCGCGTACGCGTTCTGGAACCACTCGCGCATCACGGTCCGGTAGCCGTCATTGTCGATGTCGTCCGCCTGGATCCAGGCCCCGATCGCGTCGCGCAGCGGCGTCGTGAGCACGCCGCCCCAGTCGGTGATCAATCCGCGTAGCGTCACGCGCTCGATGGTAAGCGCCGCGCGGACGCCGAATCGAACCGGGTTCGGGCGGTGTCAGATGCGGTGCCGCTCCTCGCGCCGCCTCCGCTGGTCGACGGGATCGGGCACCGGTGCCGAGGTCACGAGGCGGCGCGTGTAGTCCTCGCGCGAGTCGAAGAGCACCTCGTCGCGCGGGCCCACCTCGACCAGCCGTCCCTCCTTCATGACCGCCACCCGGTCCGACACCATGCCCACGACGGCCAGGTCGTGGGTGATGAACAGGCAGGCGAAGCCGAGGCGTTGCTGGAGTTCGAGGAAGACCTTGAGCACGGCGGCCTGGACCGAGACGTCCAGCGCGCTCGTCGGCTCGTCCGCGATGACCAACTGCGGGTCGAGAGCGAGCGCCCGCGCGATGCCGACGCGCTGGCGCTGCCCACCGGACAGCTCGTGCGGGTGCCGGCGGCGTAGCGCGGGGTCCAGCTCGACGCTCTTCAGCAGGGCGACCACGCGTGCGGTACGGTCGCCGACCCCGTTGATGACCAGGGGCTCGGCCACGCAGTCGCCGACGGTCATGCGCGGGTCCAGGGACGACGCGGGGTCCTGGAAGACGATGCCGCACCGGCGGCGCAGCCGGCGAAGGTCGCGTCCCCTGGCGTCCGTCAGCGCCTCGCCCAGCAGGCGCACCGACCCCGAGGTGGGCTTGAGCAGGCCGATCGCGGCCCGGCCCACGGTGGACTTGCCGGACCCGGACTCACCGACCAGCCCCAGGACCTCGCCCTTGGCGATGGTGAGTGACACGTCGTCGACCGCGCGGTTCTTCCGGCCGCCCTTGCCGCGGAACTCCACGACGAGGTGCTCCAGGGAGAGCGCGACCTCCTCGTCCGCCTGCGCCGTGCGGGTGCGTCCCTCGCCGCGCGCGAGGCGTGGCACCGAGGCCAGCAGCTTCTTGGTGTAGTCGGCCTGGGGCCGGGCGAACAGATCCTCGACGGTGGCCTGCTCGACCACCTTCCCCTGGTACATCACGACGACCCGGTCGGCGATGTCGGCGACGACGCCCATGTTGTGCGTGATCACGAGCATCGCCATGCCGAACCTGGCCCGCAGGTCGCGGAGCAGGTCGAGGATCTCCGCCTGCACGGTGACGTCGAGCGCGGTCGTGGCCTCGTCGGCGATGAGCACCTTCGGCTCGCACGCGATCGCCATCGCGATGACGACACGCTGGCGTAGCCCGCCGGAGAGCTCGTGCGGATACTGCCCGAGCCGGTCACGCGCGTCGCGGATGCCCACCGTCTCCAGCAGCTCCGCGGCCCGCTCCAGCGCCTGCTTCTTGGACAGGTCCCCGATGTGCAGGCGCAGCGCCTCGGCGACCTGCCAGCCGACGGTGAACGCCGGGTTCAGCGCCGTCATGGGCTCCTGGAACACCATGGCGACCTCGGCGCCGCGTATCGTCCGCAGCCGCGCCCCGTCCAGCGTCGTCACGTCGACGCCCCCGACACGTACCGTCCCGGTGGTCGTGGCGGTCGGCGGCAGCAGGCCCAGCGCCGACATCGACGTGACGCTCTTGCCCGACCCGGACTCGCCGACGACGGCGACGACCTCGCCGGGCGCCACCGTCAGGCTGACGCCGTCGACCGCGCGTACGCCGTCCCGGCCGCCGCCGAACGAGACGGCAAGTTCCTCGAACGCGAGCATGGGTGTGTCGGTCATCGGGTCACCGGCCCTGGAGTCGTACTTCGAAGGAGTCGCGCAGCCCGTCGCCGATGGCGTTGAACGCGCACACGACCAGGACGATGGCGATGCCGGCCGGGAAGATCAGCCACCAGTAGCCGTCGTAGGTGTAGGAGATGCCCTTGCTGAGCATGCCGCCCCAGTCGGTCTTGGGCGGAGCCACTCCGAGCCCCAGGAAGCTGACGTAGGCGATCAGCAGAATGGCGTCCGCCACCTGGAAGGTCGCGTTCACCACCACGGTCCCGATGGCATTGGGGATGATGTGACGGAACACCGCGCGCCGGTGACCGCCGCCCATCGCCCTCATCGCCTGCACGTAGTCACGGCTGCGCAGCGACAGCGCCTCGGCTCGTACGAGCCGGGCGGGCACGAGCCACGACACGCAGCCGATGATCAGGATCTGGACCGGCACGGTGGGCCGGACGATGGTCGCGGTCACCAGCAGCAGGAACAGCGCCGGGATCGCGATGCCGGCGTCGACGACCCGCATCATGATCGCGTCCAGCCATCCGCCGGCGTAGCCGGAGACGGCACCCCAGATGGTGCCGATCAGCGTGGCCAGCAGTCCGGCGGCGATCCCGATTTCAAGGGACGTCTGGCCCCCGATCATCAGACGTCCCAGCTCATCGTGGCCGACATCGTCGGTGCCCAGAAGATGTCCCCCTTGACCGGGAGACAGGTTGGCGCCGGCCAGGTTCGTGTGCGTCTGGTCCGTGTGGTGGACCAGCGGGCCGAGGAAGCAGAACAGCAACAGCGCGGCGAGGATCACCAGCCCGGAGACGGCGAGCCGGTTGGCGAAGAACAGCGACGCCATACGCCGGTACGACCCGGCGACCCGTACGGGAGCCGGCTCGGCGACGACCTGGGCGGAAAGACTCATGAGCCCTCCTTCGTCGGAGGAGTGACCATAGACGCTGTGTTCTTGGTTCGCTCGCTCATCGGATCGCGCCTCTCACCCGTGGGTCGACGAGCGCCTGGAGGACGTCGGCGAGCAGCGACCCGATGACGGTTGCCAGCGCGATCACCAGGACCGCGCCGAGCAGGATCGGATAGTCCGAGGTCTGGGCGGCGTTCCAGAACAGCAGCCCCATGCCGGGGTAGTTGAACACCGACTCGATCACCAGCGCCCCGGAGAACAGGACCGGAAGGTAGTAGCCGAGCATCGCGATGATCGGCGTCAGGGAGTTGCGCATGATGTGCAGCCAGACGACGCGCCGCTCGGAGGCGCCCTTGGCGCGCGCGGTGCGTACGTAGTCCTCGGCGAGGTTGTCCAGCACGGCCGAGCGCATGTACCGGCTGAAGGCCGCCACGGTCGCGATCGCCCCGGCGAGCACGGGCAGGATGAGCGCGCGTGAGTCGGCGAACAGGCCGGCGATCGACTGGGTCTGCGGCGCCTGCGGAGGCAGGAGCTGCGTCTTCTGGGTGAAGACGATCACCAGGATGAGGGCGAGGAAGAAGACCGGGGTGGCGTACCCGACGAACACCAAGGTGGTGACGGCGTAGTCGGCCAGGCCCTTGCGGCGCCGTGCCTGCCACACGCCCAGCGGGATGGCGACCAGGAGGGCGACCAGCGTCGACAGGCCCGTCAGCACCAGCGTCTTGGGAATCCGCTGGCCGATCAGCGAGGCCACCGACTGGTTGAGCGTGTACGACTCGCCCAGGTCACCGTGGAACAGCTCGCTGAGGTAGGCCCAGTACTGCTGGAACAGCGACTTGTCGAAGCCGTGCTCGCGGTTGAACTCCGCGATCGCCTGCGGGCTGGCCTTCGGGCCGAGAATGCCATGGGCCGGCCCGCCCGGCACGGAGTGCAGCAGCAGGAACACGATCACCGTCACGAAGAAGATGACGACGATCGCCTGCCCGATCCGCTTTGCCAGGAAGCGCGTCAACGGGATGCCTCCGACCAGGGGGGTGGAGGCCCGGGACGGCAGGTCGCCGTCCCGGGCACGTCGGTTACTACTTCGCCAGGTACCAGCGCTGCGGCTGGATGTTCGCCAGCGGGTCCTGGATCACGCCACGCAGGTTCTTCTTGATCGCCGACACCTGGTAGGCGGGGTTCGGCATCCAGATGACCGGCAGGCTCTTGGTGACGTACGCGTCGTAGTCCTGCAGCGCGGCCGGGTCGGTCGAACTGGTCGACTTCTTGATCAGGTCGTCGACGGCCGGGTCCACGTAGCTGCCGAGGTTGGTGCCGCCGGTGCTGCTGAAGATCTGCTCACCGCTCGGGTACGCCGGGAAGTACCAGCTGCCCGCCGTGCCGAAGAAGGAGAGCTGCCAGGAGCAGGACGACTGGCTCGGCTTGCACTGCGCCGTGTGGTCGAGCACCGAGTTCAGCGGCTCCGCCTTGATCGACAGGCCGATTCCGATCTTGGACAGGGAGGACTGGACCTCCTGCATCATGTTGTCGGTCTCGGTGCTGCCGCTCTGGCTGTCGATGGTGAACTTCAGCCGGGTGCCCGCCTTGATCCCGGCACCGCACTGGGTGGCTCCGCTGCCCGCCTGTGCGCACGACGCCACGCCGTTCGCGATGGTCCAGCCGTGCGAGGTCAGCAGGGCCTTGGCCTTGTTCAGGTCGAACGGGTACGGGTTGGTCTGCTGCGTCGGCGAGAGGTACTTGGAGACCGGCTGCTGGGGTACGGGCCCGTAGCCGGGCGCGGCCTCGTCGTGCCAGAGGACCCGGGAGATCGTGGACTGGTCGATCGACATCTGCACGGCCTGCCGGACGTACAACTGCTTGAACACCGCGCCCATGGCCGGGTTGTTGAAGTTGTACGGGATGTAGGTGATGGCCCAGCCGTTCCAGGGCTTGACCTGGTACCCGGCGTTCTCTATCGACTTGCTTTGGGAGACCGCCAGCGCCGGCAGGTAGCCGTAGTCGACGCCGCCGGAGCGTACGACGTTCAGCTCCGCGTCCGAGGAGGTGAACGGCTTGAACGTCACGCTGTCCAGGTGGGCGGTGTCGGGACCGGTGTACTTGGGGTTCTTGGCGAGCGTGACCTGGCCGGTGGTCGTGAACTCCTTGACCGTGAACGGGCCGTCGGCCGCCTTCCACAGCGGGTTGCTCGCGTACTCCGAGAGCTTGCCCGCCTCGCCGGTCAGGTACTTGAAGACCTTCTTGGCCCCATCGGTGGTGCGGTCGTAGTCGCCGGCCTTGCCGCCGGCGCTCTGGACGTCCCAGACCGCCTGCGGGATCGGCGTGACGTAGGTCAGCTGGTTGGCGGTGAACCAGTCCGGGTTGTACGCCTTGGTGAGCTCGAGCTTGAACTCGGTGTCGCTCACGGTGTCGAACTTGGCGACGTTGTCCGGCAGGTCACCGGCGTTGTAGTTGCCCCACTGCGCCTTGTTGGCCTTGACCAGGTTGAACCAGAACTCCACGTCGCGGCTGGTGACCTTCTGGCCGCTCGCCCAGGTGAGGTCGTTCAGCTTGATGTCGACGGTCTTGCCGCCGTTGGAGTACACCGGCGGCTTGGCGACACCGGCCTTCTCGTCCAGGGCGACGGTGCCGCTGGTGCCGTCGTAGGTGTAAAGCGGGAGGAAGACCTCCTGGCGGATCGAACCGTTGAACGACGCCAGGTGACCGGGCGTACCGATCGGGAAGATCCAGTTCGGCGTGGCGTTCGGCGGCATGGCGAAGGTGACCGATCCGCCCTGCTGGGCGGTGCCACCCTTCGCGTCCGATCCTTGGTCGCCGGAGGAACAACCGGCGGCCAGCAGGGTGACGGCCGCGCCGATCACCGCCAGCGTCAGTGGTCTCTTCATCGGTGCTCCATGTGGGGGACGTCCATCGTTTTCGGCGGAATGCTGGCGGCGACGATACATGCCCATATCGAATGAAGACAAGGCGCAACCGAATTAAGTGCCTGACCTTGTGCGCGACGAACCGGCTGATTACGGCCGTGTTACGCGGATGGACGGTGGACGAGGTTGCCATGGCTTGCTATCGTCCAGCCAAGTTCTGGGATTAACCTTCGTTCTCGAAGTAAGTCCTTAAACTTCGTTCGACCAAGCTTGATCGCTAGGGTTGCCGCCGCAACCACGGATCGCCGCAGTGAAGGAGCCACCATGTCGGCCGCGCAGATCATGGGGCTCGTGGCGTCCGGCCAGGCCACTTCGCGTGCGGATCTCTCGCGCCTGCTCGGCTGGGCGCCCTCGACCGTGTCCTCCCACGTCCAGGACCTGCTCGACGCGGGCCTCCTGGAGGAGTCCGGTGAGGGCCGGTCGCGCGGCGGGCGGCGGCCCCGCCTGCTGAGCGTCCGCGCCGGAGACGGGGTGATCCTCGGCGCCGACCTCGGCGGGCACCACGCCAGGATCGCCGCGCTGGACAGGGCCGGACGGCCGCAGACCATCCGGGACCTGGAGATCGACGTCGCGGCGGGCCCCGAACCGATCCTCGAGCAGGTCACCGACGCTCTGCTCGAACTGGGCGGCGGACGCCCGACCCTCGGGCTGGGCGTCGGGATGCCAGGGCCGGTGGGGCTCGGCGGCGTCGTGGTCGGGCCGTCGCGAATGCCGGGCTGGAACGGCTTCTCCGTACGCGGCTGGCTGACCGAGCGCTTCGACTCGGCGATCCTCGTGGAGAACGACGCGAATCTCATGGCCATGGGCGAGGCCGTCACGCGCGGTCCCGAGCTGCGCGACTTCGTCTTCGTCAAGGCGGGCACGGGCGTCGGCGCGGCCGTCGTCGGGGACGGCCGGCTGTACCGCGGCGCCCGTGGCATCGCCGGCGACATCAGCCACATTCGGGTCCCGGCCGGCGGCGACCGGCCGTGCAGCTGCGGAAACTTCGGCTGCCTGGAGACCATCGCCAGCGGCGCCGCGCTGGTCGACGCGGTCAAGGCGGACGGCGTCGCCGTGGCGAACACCGCGGACCTGGTGCGCCTGGCGCGCGACGGCAACCCGACCGTCAACACGAACCTGCGCTTCGCCGGCCGGCAGCTCGGCGAGGTTCTCGCCACCGTGGTCAACTTCTTCAACCCCCAGGCCGTCATCCTCAGTGGCGCGCTGGCCGGCTGCGACATGTTCGTCGCCGCCGCGCGGGGCGTGCTCTACGAGCGCTGCCTGCCGCTCACCACCCAGGAACTCCAGATCGGGGAGAGCGTGGCCGGGCCGGACGCCGGGCTGCTGGGCATCGGCCGTCTCCTCATCGACCAGGGCCTGGCCACTCCCGTAAGGACCATCCCGTGAAGCCTCTGCGCATCGGCATCGCCGGAATCGCCATCGAGTCGAGCACCTTCTCCCCGCACCGCACCCGGCTGGTGGACTTCCGGGTCACACGCGACGAGGCGCTGCTCGCCCGCTACTCCTGGATCGGCGCCCCGTGGTGCGACGGTGTCGAGTGGGTGCCGCTCCTGCACGCCGTCTCGCTGCCCGGCGGTGCGGTCGAGCCGGAGGTGTACGACGCGCTCGAAGCCGAGATCGTGGAACGTGCCACGGCGGCCGGGCCGCTCGACGGCCTGTTCTTCGACATCCACGGCGCGATGAGCGTCGTCGGCCGTACGGACGCCGAGGCCCGGCTGGCCTCGGCCGTACGCGGCGCGGTCGGCCCGGACACGCTGATCTCCACCTCGATGGACCTGCACGGCAACGTGTCACGCGAGCTCGCCTCGGCGGTCGACCTGATCACCTGTTACCGGATGGCGCCGCACGAGGACGCCTGGGAGTCGCGGGAGCGCGCGGCGTACAACCTCGTGGAGCGTCTCCACGACGGCGGACGGCCACGGAAGGCGTGGGTGCAGGTGCCGGTGCTGCTTCCCGGCGAGAAGACCAGCACCCGCATCGAGCCGGCCAAGAGCCTGTACGGCCGGATTCCCGATGTGGAGGCCCTGCCGGGCGTGCTCGACGCCGCGATCTGGGTCGGCTACGCCTGGGCCGACGAACCCCGGTGCCGCGCCGCCGTGGTGGTGACCGGCGACGACGAGGAGGCCATCACCGCGCACGCGCGTGAGCTGGCCGAGGGGTACTGGCGGGCCCGCGCCGACTTCGCGTTCGTGGCGCCCACCGGCACGCTCGGCGAGTGCCTGGAGACCGCCATCGCGAGTGACGCCCGGCCGTTCCTGATCAGCGACTCCGGTGACAACCCCACCGCGGGCGGCGCCGGCGACGTGTCCTGGACGCTGAGCGAGCTGCTCGGCGTGGAGGAGCTGCGCCTGGGCAAGGTGAGCGCGATCCACGCGAGCATCCAGGACCCCGCCGCCGTCGCGACGGCGTTCGCCGCGGGCCAGGGCGCCGAGGTGATGATCCGGGCCGGCGGCCGAATCGACTCCGGCCCGTCCGGGCCGGTCGCCATCGCCGGGACGGTGCACTCGCTGGTCACCGGCGACGAGGTCGGCGGCGACATCGCGGTGATCAAGACCGGCGGCCTGCACGTCATCCTGACGTCGCGGCGCAAGCCGTACCACACGATCGCCGACTTCACCGCGCTCGGCCTCGACCCGGCCGGCACCGACCTGGTGATCGTCAAGATCGGCTATCTCGAACCCGAGCTGTACGACCTGGCCGCGGACTGGCTGCTCGCCCTCACCCCCGGCGGCGTCGACCAGGACCTGCTCCGGCTGGGCCACCACGGCGTACGGCGCCCGCTCTTCCCGTTCGACCCCGAGATGCCCGACCCGGACCTCACGCCGGAACTGCTGTGAGTGCCCCCATCCGAGAGGAACCCATGCGTTACGAGATCTGCCTGGAGTCCGCCGACGACGTCGCCGCCGCGGCGGAGGCCGGTGCCGACCGGGTCGAGCTCTGCGCCGCCCTGTTCGAGGGCGGGATCACCCCCAGCCACGGAATGATCGAGCAGGCCGTCGCCGTCGCCGCCGGCCGGATCAAGGTCCATGTGATCATCCGTCCGCGTGGCGGGGACTTCATCTACAGCCCGTCCGAGGCCGAGGTGATGCTGCGCGACATCGAGACGGCGAAGATGGCGGGCGCCGACGGGGTGGTCATCGGCGCGCTGACCCCGGACGCGGAGATCGACACCGAACTGTGCGGCCGGCTCGTCGTGGCGGCCCGCCCGTTGAGCGTGACGTTCCATCGAGCGTTCGACGTGGCCCGCGACCCGGAGGCGGCGTTCGAGGACGTCATCGCCCTGGGCGTGGACCGGCTGCTCACCTCGGGGGCTGCCCCGAGCGCGCTGGAGGGCGCCGACCTGATCGCCCGCCTGGTGGACAAGGCCGCAGGCCGGATCATCGTGATGCCGGCGGGCGGCATCAACGAGCGCACGGCCGCACGCGTGGCCGAGCAGACCGGCGCGCGGGAGCTCCACTTCACCGCGAGCGAGGCGGTGCGGTCGAAATCCCGCTTCCAGCCCGCGGGCATCTACATGGGCGGCGCTCTCTACCCCCCGGAGACCACCCGCTCGGTGACCACACCGGGCCGCATCCGCGCCATCATCGACGCGTCCGGGCTCTCCGGCTGATCGGTCCGATATCTCTGCAGACCTCGGGTGTCGACTTCGTCGCGCCGACCATCCGCGGAACCCTGCCTGCCAAGCCGCAGTACAACGGCGGTGGTGACACCACCAAGCTGGCGGACCTCGTGGCCGCCATCAAGCGGCGCGGCGCCGCCATCAAGATCAGCGCACTCGACGACACCGCCGCCTCGCTGACCGCGAAGAAGAACCTCGACAAGCACGGCACGAACACCTATGACCCGAAGTTCGACGTCGGCGACTCCCAGGGCACCGGCGAGGGCGGATACAAGTACTTCTGGGAGTACAACCTGGAGAACTGGTTCAAGGTCGTCCCGGCGGACATGCGCTTCACCCTCAGCGGGCGGCCGGTGATCTACGAGTGGTCGCTGGCGGACTCCTTCTTCACCGACCAGGGCGGCGGCCACGCCGCCGCCATGCTGAACTACGCCAAGCAGCACGCGCAGTCCGAGTTCGGCGTCGCGCCCTACTTCATCGTGGACAACAGCTGGATCAAGGAAGACCCGGCCGCGCAGGACGTGGTCGACGGTGTCAACGACTGGTTCTCCATGACCAGCAGCTCCACGCTCGCCACGTTCAAGGGCGACACGTTCGGCGTGCTCGTCCCCGGCTACCACACCGGCGCCGCGACCGACCTGTCGAGGGACATCCCGGCCGCTCACGGCGACACGCTGCGTACCGGCCTGGCGAACACGGTGGGCAAGGGCGCCCTGGTCACCCTGGTCGAGGGCTTCAGCGACTGGAAGGAGAACTGCGCGCTGTGGCGCGGCCGGCCCGGAACCTACGACGCCACCCGCTACGACTACCCGAACCAGATGATCAACATCTTGCGGCAGTACGCGCGCGACCCTTTCCAGACCGGAGTTCGCATCGAGGCCGAGGGCGCCGACTCCACCTCCGACACCACCGCGGGCAACCTCTACAAGACCTACCGCGACGGTGACACCGACATCCAGGCGACCACCGACGGCGGCCCCGGCTGGAACGTCGGCTCCACGGCGGCGGGCGAGTGGCTGCAGTGGAAGGCCCTGCCGATGAGCGGCACCGTCACCCTCAAGGTGCGGGTGGCCACGGTGTCCGCGAACTCCCAGATCCGCTTCGACGTCGACGGGAAGACCGGCCCGGTCACCACGCTGCCCAGCACCGGCGCCTGGACGACGTACCAGACGGTCAACGCGGGCACCTTCACCTTCGCGGCCAACAGCGTGCACGACGTCCGGATCACCTTCCTGAACGGTGGGGTGAACCTCAACTACTGGACCGACTGAGCCTCGCCGCCCGCCGGGGCGTGATCGCCTGCCGCCGCCCGCGCCTGAGCCTTCGGCCCATGGCGCGGGCGGCCGATGACGGACTACCGCGAGGCCGGCGCGGCCGGCGGGAACGCGCGTGGGCCGGCGTCCCGCATGCCCAGGCCGCGTGCCTTGGCGTGCAGGACCCGCGGGTCGCTCTCCCGCGCGATGTCCACCCGCAACCCCTGCCGACGCTCGTCGAGCCGCTGGTTCTCCCGCTGCAGCTCGCTGCGCGTGAACGCCTGCTGAGCGAGCGCGGTGTTCAGCAGGAGCAGGCCGACCAGGGCGCCGCCGAGCAGGCCCACGACCAGCACGGCGAACGGTGCCTGCGGCGCGGTCGCCGCGCGGCGTTCGGCCGCACGGACCGGCCGGCGCGGCGCGGTGGTCCGGCGCTCCGGCGTACGCGCCGTACGCGCCGCCGCCGCGCGACCGGCGGCCGGGGTGCCGGTACGAGCGGCGCCGGTGCGCCGTACCGTGCCCGCACGTCGCCGCGTGGTCTCCGATGGCGCGTCGGTGGTCTCGGCCGCCCGGGTACGCACCTCCGGCGGCGACGTCATGGTCTTCATCGCTTTCCCCTGTGTTCGATCCGCTGTGTCCGCGGGTCGTCACCGCCGGCGTGAGCACGCCGGCGCGGTCAGGGACCCGCCGCGGCGCCGGCGAGTCCGACCGAGGAGAAATGCGGCACCGCGTCCGCCGTCACCCCCATCCATCTGGGGGCATAGACCTGAAGACCGACATAGACGTGCACTCTCCTCATGACCGGCGACAATGCACGGAGCGTAACGATCTTCCCGTGGCGGACGCCACCGAATTTCGGGCCGCTACCGGCGCGACGCGTCCGCGGGGCCGGCCGGGAGCACGGCCCGAAGGCAGGCGCCCGGCTCCGGCGTGGTGGCGACCGACAACGCGCCGTGGTGGGCGACGGCGATGTCTCGGGCGATGGCGAGGCCGAGTCCGGAGCCGCCGCGGTCTCGGTCGCGGGCCTCGTCGAGGCGGGTGAAGCGGTCGAAGACGATCTCGCGTTGCTCCTGGGGGATGCCGGGACCGTCGTCGGCGACCTCGAGTACGGCGTGTGAGCCGTCCGCTCGCACGCGGACCATGACGGTGGTGGTCGCGTGGCGGACGGCGTTGTCGACCAGGTTGGCGACCAGTCGCCTGAGCTGGTCGGCGGACCCGCGGACGAGCACGTCGGCGGCGATGTCCAGCGTGACCGTGACGTCGGGTCGCGGCCGGCTCTGGGCGGCCTCTTCGGCCGCCACCTGGCCGAGATCCACCTCCTGGTCGCGCGGGGGTTCTCCCGCGTCGAGGCGGGCGAGCAGGAGCAGGTCGGCGGTCAGCGTCTGGATCCGGTCCACGTCGACCAGGGCCTGGGCCGGCACCGCCGGCGCCTCGGTACGGTAGGCGGTCAGCTCCAGGCGGGTGCGCAGGACGGCCAGCGGGCTGCGCAACTCGTGTGCGGCGTCCGCGACGAATCGTTTGTGCTGCTCGACGGCGACCTGCAGCCGGTCCAGGGTGGCGTTGACCGTACGGGCCAGTGCCGCGATCTCGTCGCGGGAGTCGGGTTCGGGGACCCGCTGGTCCAGGTCGTGGGCGGTGATGTCGGCCATCTTGCCGCGGATCGCCGAGACCGGTTTCAGCGCGCGGCCCACCGCCGTCCAGGTGAGCAACGCCACGAGCAGCAGGAGTGCCGGCACGCCGGGCAGGAGCAGGTGCCGCAGAGTCGCGATCGCCTGCCGGGTCGGCGCGAGCGAGGACCGGCCCTGGATCGTCACCGTCTTGCCCTGGGCGTCCACCTTTTCTCCGGCCACGACGTAGCCGGATCCGGTCTTCCAGGTCGGCCCCTCCAGCGCCGTGGTCACGTTGACGTCCCGGGTGACGGCGGGCACTCCCGGGGGCTCCGGCAGGGATCCCGCGACCTTCACCGCGGCGGCCACGGCCCTGGCCTTCTCGGCCGCCTCGGCACGCGCGCTCTTCTCCAGGTTGTCCTGCAGGACCATGAGCAGGACGACCGAGGCCAGCCCGAGCGCCACGGCCACGGTGAGCACCGCCGCCGCCGTGGCACGCAGTCGTACGCCGCCGAAGCGCGGCAGACGCCGTGTCATCAGGCCTCCAGCCGGTAGCCGGCACCGCGGACGGTGACGAGAGTGGCGCGCCCGAACGGCTTGTCGATCTTGCGGCGCAGGGCGCTGATGTAGACCTCGACGATGTTGGAGTCACCGTCGTAGGCGAAGTCCCATGCCTGGGACAGCAACTCGGTCTTGGTGATGACCTCGCCGGCACGGCGCGCCAGGCCGTGCAGGATCGCGAACTCCTTCGGCGTCAGCGCGATCGGGATCTCCGCGCGGCTGCAGCGCAGCCCGGCCGGGTCGACCTTCAGGTCCCCGACGGTGATGACGGCCGGGCGCTCACGTATGCCCCGGCGGAGCAGGGCGCGCACCCGGGCGAGCAGCACCATGTAGGAGAAGGGTTTGGACAGGAAGTCGTCCGCACCGTTGTCGAGCGCCTGAGCCTCGTCCCGCGCCGTGTCCCGGGCGGTCAGCATGAGGATCGGCGTCCAGATCCCGGCCGCGCGGAGCCGGGCGCAGATCGCATTGCCGTCCAGGTACGGCAGCATCACGTCCAGGATGACCACGTCGTACGGGTTCTCGGTCGCCAGCCACAGTCCCTCACGCCCGTCGTAGGCGAGGTCGACCGCGAAGCCCTCTCCGGCCAGACCGTCCTTCAACAGATCGGCGAGGCGCCGCTCGTCCTCCACCACCAGTATCCGCACCGGCCCAGCGTGACGGGCCCTACCTAAAGCCACGATGAAGATGGGCTGAGAACCGTCCTCATCGTGCCTTCAGGTCCCCGCCGCGAGACTCCGAGACGTCCCGATCAACTCCATCTCGGAGGAATCCATGAAGAAAAGATTCATCGCCACCGGCCTCCTGGCCGGCGGTGTCGCGCTCACCGGGCTGGCCGGCTCGGCGTACGCCGCAGGCGCGACGCCGACCGCGAAGGACACCGGCCCGGTGAAGGTCACGGGTCCGGCGAAGGGCCACGGTCCGGTCGCCGTCGCGTGCGTCGGCAAGGGTGTGCACATCAAGGGCAAGCCGGAGA
Source organism: Actinoallomurus bryophytorum (assembly GCF_006716425.1). Classification (NCBI taxonomy): domain Bacteria; kingdom Bacillati; phylum Actinomycetota; class Actinomycetes; order Streptosporangiales; family Thermomonosporaceae; genus Actinoallomurus; species Actinoallomurus bryophytorum. Next base: position 4,189,164 of record NZ_VFOZ01000001.1, on the reverse strand, counting down.
AGGGCACCTTCTCGGTCAAGGAGCCCGGCGACCTCCGGGTACCGCCGGAGACCGGCAAACCGCTCACCAAGGTGCCAGGCAGCGTGGTACCCGGCCGTACGGCAGACGGCAAGGCGCTGCCGGCTCCGCCGCCGGGGGCCGCGGTCACCAAGGTGATCCGGGAGAAGAACAGGCACGGGGGCCCGAAGCTCGGGCCGGTGCCCAAGGGCCTCCGCTGCTTCTCCGTGAAGCCCGGCACCCCGGGTGCACCCCCGCCCATTCCCGCCCGCTGACACATACGCCGGACCGGCCGCCGGGAGAATCACCGGCTCCCGGCGGCCCGGAACGCATGCGGCTCCATCCAGACGCGTGCCTGCTCGATCCGCTCGGCCACGGTGAAGATCCCGAGCTTGGCGCGTCGGCGGTAGGGAAGCCAGTCGATCGCCAGGCGCCGAGCGACATATTCGGCGATGGAGCGCACGCGAGGGATCTCTGGGTCATCGGTGCGACCGTTGGGCACGAAGCGAAGGTCGAGTCCCTGGCGGACGAGCTCGTCCAGCGGCACGCGGTGCTCGATGCCGACCGTCAGTGCGGTGGCGTAGAGCTCCATGAGGCCCGCGCCCGCCGTGCCCGGCTTTCCCCAGCGGACGGACACCTCACCGAGAGAGCCGTCCTCACGGCCGTTGGCGGTCAGCGAGAACCTCTCGCCACCGATCATCACAGAGACGGTGTGACCCGCAACCCGTCTTGGCGTGCACGTAGAGATGGCCGACTCACGCACGAATCCCCCGAAAGGCGTAGGCACAACTGGTGGGGTTGAAAGGACACTCGCGCTACTAGATGTAGTGCGAGTAGAGCCTATCGAGGGGTGCTGACACTTCAGGGGACGCCGCGCCGGGGGTGGCCTGTGCGGACGCGTGAAGACGCCCCGGCCGGCCCCGCCTACGGGCGGCCGGGGAGGCGGGCGATCACTTGGTCATGCCGGCGGTCAGGCCGGCCACGATCTGCTTGGTCGCGAGCAGGAACAGCAGGACGAGCGGGATCGTGGTGATGACCAGGCCCGCGTACAGCTGGGCGTGGGCCGCCTCGAACTCCGCGACGAACCGGGTCAGGCCGACGGGCAAGGTGTACTTGTCGTCCTCGACCAGCACCAACGGGAAGAAGAAGTCGTTCCACAGCGGGATGAACTGGAACAGCGCCACCGTCGTCAGGGCCGGGCGGACCAGCGGCACCATGATCTGACCGAAGATGCGCAGCTCACCGGCCCCGTCGATGCGGGCGGCCTCCTCCAGCTCGTTCGGCAGCGCGCGGAAGAACGCGGACAGGACGAAGACGCCGAACGGCACGCCGCTCGCCGCGTACACGCAGATCAGGCCGATCCGGGAGTCGATCAGGCCGATCGAGTTGAGCAGGAAGAACACCGGCTTGATACCCAGGCGGATCGGCAACATCAGGCCGGCGAGGAAGTAGGCGCTCAGCAGGCCGCTCAGAGGAAAGCGGAACCGTGCCAGCGGGTACGCCGCGAGCACCGCGACGCCCGTGCCCAGCACCACCGAGGAGACGGTCACCACGATGGAGTTGATGAAGTAGGCGCTGAAGCCGCCCTCGGACCAGGCCTTCGCGTAGTTCTCGAAGGCCGGATGCAGCGGGAACCCGATCGGCTGGTCCGCGAGCTGCTGCTCGGTGCGCAGCGAGCCGAGCGCCATGATGATCAACGGGGCCAGGGCCGCCGCGGCGTACACCCACAGGAGGGCTGTCGAGGCGATCACCGCGGTACGCGGCCGGCGCCGCCGCGGACGGCGTTGCGGGGCCATCACCTGGGGCTTCTCCAGCACGGAGGTGCTCATTTCAGGCGTGCCTCCATCCTGCGGAAGAAGCGGTTCGCGACGATGGACACCCCGAAGATCAGTACGAACATGAGGACGGCGAGCGCCGAGGACTGGCCGATCGCGTTCGCGTCAGGGCTTTCGAAGGCGGTCCGGTAGAAGAGCAGGCCCAGCACGTCCGTGGAGAACGACGGGTTGCCCTTGGATCCCTGCAACGCGTAGATCAGGTCGAGGATGTTGAAGTTGCCGATGAAGGTCAGCACGGTGACGATGCCGAGCACGGGCGTGAGCAGCGGGAACGTGACCCGGCGGAAGCTCGTCCACGCCGACGCGCCATCGACGCGCGCCGCCTCGTGGTATTCCTCCGGGATGCCGGCCAGGGCGGCCGCGAACAGCAGCATCGGGAAGCCGACCCACTGCCAGGCGTTCACCAGGATCGCCACCGGAAGTGCCAGGTGCGGGTCGCCGCGCCACGGCTGGGCGAGCGACCCGAGGCCGATGCCCTTGAGGGCGGCGTTCACCGCGCCGAACTGCGGGTTGAGCATCATCGACCACAGATAGCCGGCGACGATCGGGCTGACCAGGTGCGGCAGGATGTAGGAGGTCTGCAGGAACCTCTTGCCGCGCCGTGACCGGTGCAGCAGCACCGCGAGCAGCAGCCCGGCCGTGGTCTGGATCAGCATCGTGCCGACGAAGAAGATGCAGTTGTGCAGCAGCGCGCGCGGCACCTGCTCGCTGAGCGGATACTTCGTGAACAGATCCACGAAGTTCGAGACTCCGGCGAAGCCACCCTGCTGAAGGCCGTTCCACGAGAAGAGGCTGTACTGCAGCGCCGAGATCAGCGGATAGATGATGAAGACGGTGTACAGCACGAGCGCCGGCAGGAGGAACGTCAGCAGCAGGACGAATCGCCGTGCCCGGCGGCGGGTCGCCCCGCCACCGGGTCCGGTCGGCCCCGCCTTCAGCCGCCGCTCGGCTTGAACCACGCCGAAACGCCCTTCTGAACGAACTTGCCCGCGTCCGCGGCCGACGTGCCGCCCAGCATCTTCTGCAGGGCGCCGCCCTCCTGGTCACGGCCGAGCGGGTTCCCGTAGCCGAAGTCGACGACCATCATGTACGTCGCGCCGTGGGTCTTGTAGTTCTGCAGCGACTGGGCCAGCAGCGGGTCGCCGGGCGTGACTCCGGGCACCGCGGAGATCTGCTTGAGCGTGCTCGCGTACAGCCGGCCGAACTCCGGCGTCGCCATCCACTTGGCCAGCTCGATCGCCTCCGCCTTGTGCTGCGAGTGCGCGTTCACGCCGTACGAGCCGTCGACGTAGCCCGAGGTCAGCGCGTGGTCGACCTTGGCGCCGGGCGCGGGAGGCGCGTCGAAGAAGCCGATCTGCAGGTCGGGGTTGGTCTGGGTGAACGGCCCGACCTCGTACGACCCGCCGGGGTACATCGCGGCCTTGCCGCTGGTGAACAGCGTCTGCGCGTCCGGGTAGTCGACCGCGGCGACCTTGTCCGGGTAGTACGGCTTGAGCTTCGCCGTGACGTCGAGCGAGGCGGTGTAGTCCGGGTCGGTGAAGTTCTTCGTGCCGGCGACGGCGGCCTTGGCGAAGTCGTCGCCGCCGTAGCGCGTGGCGCCGAAGATCTGGTGGTCGATGGCGAGCACCCACGGCTGGAGGCCGCTCGTCGACAGTGGCGTGATGCCGGCCTTCTTGAGCTTGTCGCACGCGGCGATGAAGTCCGCCCAGGTGGACGGCGGCTGGATCTGCTGCTCGGCGAAGATCTTCTTGTTGTAGAGCACCTGGAGCGTCTGCAGGGCGTACGGGACGCCGTACAGCTTGCCGTCCTGCTTGCCCCTGGCCGCCTGGAGGACGTTCGGGTCCCAGTTGCCCACGTCGACCTGGCCGTCGAGCGGGGTGAGGTTGCCACCCGTGATGAGCGACTGGATCGGCCCGTAGGGCTTCAGCTGCACGATGTCCGGGCCGCCCTGGGACTTCTGCAGCTCGGTCGGCAACACCGTGAGGTATTCGGTGTTCTTGATCGGCTTGAACTTGACCTTGATCTTCGGGTGACTCTTCTCGAACGGGGCGAAGATCTTCGCATAGCCCGCCGTGTCCTCGGGACGCCAGGAGAGCACGGTGAGGGTGACCTTGTCGCCGCCGCTGCTCTTGGTACTCGGGGCACATGCCGGAGCGGCGATCACGACGCTGAGCGCCGCTATGACCGTGCAGAACTTACGCATATGAAGGTGGACCCTTTCTCTTACCCCCGGGTATCAGGCATCTCCGTGGATCGTGCTCATCGCCTCACGGACGGAGCCACCGGAGCCGGCGAGGGCTTCGGCGGCGCGACCCGGTGAGACGTCGCACAACAGGGAGACAAGGGCGGTGCGCGTGTCGCCTGCCGCGTCGGCCAGGGCGGTCTCGCACGTCTCCGCGTCCATACCGGTCGCCTCGACCAGGATCTTGACGAGGCGGCCGCGGAGCTTGGAGTTGAGCGCGCTCATGCTGACCATGAGGTTGGAGTAGGTGCGGCCGAGCCGCACCATCGCCGTCGTGGACATCGCGTTGAGCACGAGCTTGGCCGCGGTGCCGGCCTTCATCCGCGTCGAACCCGACACGGCCTCCGGTCCGGTGTCCACCGCGATGTGAACCTCGACCTCCGTACCGGCCGCGGCGGCCGGGTTGGAGCTGATCAGCACGGTGTGCGCGCCGGCCTCCGCGGCCGCGCGCAGCGCCCCCACGACGTACGGCGTGCGCCCGCTCGCGGTGATGCCGACGGCGACGTCGCCTTCGTTCACGTCACCCGCGTCGCTGGCGCCGAGCGCGGCGTCGTCCTCGACGTTCTCGATCGCCTGGGAGATCGCGCCGAAGCCGCCCGCGTGGTGGGCGACCACCAGGCTGGGATCGATGCCGAAGGTCGGCGGAAGCTCCGCGGCGTCCAGGACGGCGAGCCGTCCCGAGGTGCCCGCGCCGAAGTAGTGCACCCGGCCGCCGGCACGGAGCGCCTCGACCTCGAGGTCGACCGCCTTGGCGACCTGGGGCAACGCCTCCGCGACCGCGGCGGGCACCAGCGTGTCCTCGGCATTGATGAGCCGCAGTATCTCCAATGTGGGCAGCACGTCGATCTCGGTGGTGCGTGGATTGCGTACCTCGGTGGGTACGCCCTTCAGCACCGCCAGGGGCATGCTGTCGTTCACCTGCGCCTCCGCTCGGGACGCACTCGGCGGACCGTGACCGCCTCGAGTGTCGCCTCCAGATGCTCACGGGTCCCGGTCGTACGCTGCGCGATGCCGACGAACACGCAGTCGATCACGGTGAGCTGGGCCAGCCGGCTCGCCGTCGCTCCGGATCGGAACGTCGTCTCCCTCGCCGCCGTCGTGAGTACGAGATCGGCGGCGTCGGCGATCGGAGAGCGAGGGAAGTTGGTGAGCGCCACCGTCGTGGCACCGCGGCGCTTGGCCACGCTGAGGGCATCGATCGTCTCCACCGTCGACCCCGTGTGGGAGATCCCGACGGCGACGTCGTTCGGTCCGAGGACCGCTGCGCTGGTGAGCATGATGTGAGCGTCGGACCACGCGTAGGAGGTCCGGCCGATCCGGTGCATCTTCTGCTGGAAGTCCGAGGCCACGAAGGCGCTGGCGCCCACGCCGTAGATGTCGACCCGGCGGGCCGCCGCGATCGCCGTGACCACTTGGTCGAGCACCTGGATGTCGAGCTGGTTGGCGGTCTCCTCGACCGCGCGGGCATCGGCAAAGGCAATCTTCTCGACGACCTGTTCCAGCGTATCGTCCGTGCTGATGTCGCTGCCGACGTCCCGGCCGCCGGTCACTCCCTGTGCCCGCCCTGCCTCGGTGGCCAGCGTCAGCCGGAGCTCCGGATAGCCGGAGAAGCCGATCGCCCGGCAGAACCGGATGACCGTGGTCTCTGATGTGCCGCACGCCTGTGCGAGCTCGGTGATCGTGGAGTTGGCGACCGCCTCCGGACTGTCGATGACCCGCTGTGCGACCCGCGCTTCCGCGGGTGGCAGCGATGGCAGCAACGAACGGACGCGTACGACTGTGCTGAGCGGAGATGCGCCTGCGGCGTCGGCCCCCAGCCCGGATTCGGGCCCGACCTTCCTCATGGCGGAAAGTTTCTTACGAAAACAATGTGATGTCAACGGGCAATGTTCTACGGTCACTATGTGTGCTCTAACCCGATCGGTCCCTACGTGGTCGGCGTCGACGCCGGTGGCACCCGGACGCGGGCCGCGATCATCACGCTCGACGGCACGGTCGCGGGCTACGGCGTCGGACCCGGCGCCAACCCGAACTCCGGCGGCGGCAGCGCCACCGAGCTGACCAGCGCGCTGACCACGGCCCTCACCACGGCGATCAAGGACCTCGATCCGGCACTCGTCGCCGGGGGCGTCTTCGGCATCGCCGGTGCGGGCGCCGCCAACCGGCCACGCGCGGTCGCCTCCGCCAACGCCGCCTGGGAGGCCGCGGGCATCACGGGCGAGCCCGAGGTGATCACCGACATCCCGGTCGCGTACGCCGCCGGCAGCACGGAGCCGGTCGGCCTCGTGGTCTTCGCCGGAACCGGAGCGGGCGCGGCCGTCGTCAACGCCGGCGAGATCGAGCGCCGCGCCGACGCCAACGGCTATCTGATCGGCGACGAGGGATCCGCGGTGTGGATCGGGCGCGAGGCCGTACGCGCCGTGATGCGCGCCTACGACGGCCGTGGCCGTGCGACGCTCCTCGCCGGGACCGTGCCGCGGGCCCTGCTGGGGGAGGCCTCCGGGCCGCTCCTGGCGGAGCTGGACCCGGGCATCGCCATGGCGAGCGGGGCACCGACCGCGGGCCTCACGTGGTCCGGGACCGACCTGCCCCAGGCGATCATCAAGAAGGTCTACGCCGGGCAGCCCGCCTCGATCGGCGGGGTGGCCCCGCTCGTGAGCGCGGCCGCCGAGGCGGGCGACCCGGTCGCCCTCGAGATCATCGAGAGGGCGGTCCGGCACCTCCTGGAGGACGCCGACGCCGTACGCCCCGCGCTGAACGGCCTGCTCGGCGGACGGGACGAGCATGGCCTGGTGGTCGCCGGATCCCTGCTGGAGAGCGGGCCGGTGGCCGACGGCGTACGCGCCGGCCTGTCCGCGAGGTTCGGCGTCGACCCCGTACTCGCGGGCGACGGAGCCCTCGGAGCCGCGCGCCTGGCCGTACACCGGCTCGAACGCTAGGGCCGGGTGCGGAACGGCGGGCTCACCGTCGTCCCGCACCCGTTCGATCACTTGCCGAAGCTCAGGCCGTAGCCGTACGGATAGAGCGTCTGGTCGGGATGGCCGGCCACCGGGATCATGACCGGCAGCTTGCCCTTCGGACTGATCTCACCGAACAGCACCTTGGTGAGCGACTCCAGCGACGCGGGCGTGTAGCCGTACGTCACCAGGTAGTTCTTGACGTCGGGGAAGTATCCGATGTCGTACGCGTCGCGCACCGACGCCACGATCACCGGCTTGCCCGTGGCCACCAGCGCCTTGACGAGGTTCTGCTGTGCCGTGCTGTTCCACGCGGCATTGGTGGTGACCACGGTGACGTCGTTGTTCGCGGCCTGGGCCACCGACTGGTCGATCGTCGCCTGCGACGGGGTGGTGCCCGTCTGCAGCACCGAGGTGACCGCCCCGCGCTTGGCGATGTCATTGGCGAGCGTCTGGGTGGTCGTGACGCCGTAGCCGGTGACGAAGACCTTCTGGCCGGCCTTCTTCAGCGGCAGGGCGTCGTTCTTGACCAGCGTGGTCGTCTTGTCGGTGATGCGTTGCTCCGCCGCCAGGTGCGCGGGCGTGCCCACGCGGGACGCGACCTTGCTCTCGTCGACGTAAGGGTGCTTGAACAGACCGTGGTCGAGCTTCTGCTTGAGAATCCGGTACACGGACTGGTCGATGCGCGACTCGCTGATCTCGCCGCTCTTGACCGCGTTGACCAGAGAGTCGCGCTGGAGGCCGTACAGGCCCTTGCCGCTGTCGTCCGCCGGAGGCTTTTCCAGCTGGTCCACGCCGGCCTTGACCGCCAGCACGGGGATCCGGTCGTCGCCGTACTTGGCGCGGAGTCCCGCCATGCCGAGGGCATCGGTGACGATGACGCCCTTGTAGTGCAGCTGGTCGCGGAGAATGCCGGTGAGGATCGGCTTGGAGAGCGTCGCCGGGTCACCGGAGGGGTCCAGCGCCGGAACGATGATGTGCGCCGTCATGATCGAGTCGACGCCGTGCGCGATGTCCGCCTTGAACGGCGGCTCGTCGATCTGCTCCCACTGCTCCTTGGTGTGGTTGATGATCGGCACACCGGTGTGGCTGTCGGTGTCGGTGTCACCGTGACCCGGGAAGTGCTTGGCCGTGGCGATGATGCCCGCGGCCTGGTAGCCGTCGACCTCGGCGGGCGCGATCTGGGCCACCAGCGACGGGTCGGACCCCGGAGAACGGACGCCGATCACCGGGTTGGCCGGGTTGACGTTCACGTCGGAGTCGGGAGCGTAGTCCTGAGTGATCCCGATCGCCTTGAGCTCTTCGCCGGTGATCTTCGACGTGGTGTACGCGTCCTGCGGTGAGCGCGCCGCGCCGAGCGCCTGGGCGCCCGGGAACTGCGTGAACGGCGCCGGGACCCGCGTGACGATGGAGCCCTGCTCCTGGTCCGTGGTGATGGTCGCCGGGATCGGCACCCGCGTGTGCATGGCCGCCTGCTGGATCCCGTTGGACAGGTGGGCGACCTGCTGGGGACTGACGAGGTTGGGCGGGTCGACGTAGTAGTAGATGATCCCGCCGGGGTGGTACTTGGCGATCAGCTGCTGGGCGTTGTCGACGCCCCACAGTTTCTGGTTGGCGGCGACGGCCGTGGGATCGGTCGTGTCCGCGCTCGTGCCGTAGACCTGCAGCACGAACAGCTGGGCGACCTTCTCCTCGAGCGTCATCCTGTTGAGGATCTTCAGGACTCCTCTGTCCTTGCCGGGCTGGTGCCCGGCCTTGGCGGCGTTCGCGGTGCCTGCTCCCAGACCGGCCATGGCCACGAGTGACGCCGTACCTACCGCAATGAACCGTCGGCGACGGGACATCGATAACTCCTTCCGCCCCCGAGATGCGCGAAAGAAAATGACTGGCCCTGGCCAGCTCCTGAAACTTAGTCACGCTCAGGTCTCGGCGTCAACGGCCGACAGCGGACATCAAGCGCCGGCACGTACGTCGGCGGCGACCTTGCGCGCCGCCGCCCGATGCGCCTTCGAGCCGATGACGCGGCCAGCCTTGGCCACGCTGACGTACGGGTGGAACATCCCGCGCTCGTTCTTCATCCGGATGATCCTGGTCACGGCGTCGTCGAGGCGGCTGCGCGAGATCCGGCCGGACTTCACCGCGGCGAGGACCGCGTTGTAGGCGCGTCCGAGGCTGCGCGGCATGAGCAGCATGTCGGCGCCGGCCACGACCGCGCGTACCGCCGCCTCCTCCGGGCCGAACTTGATCGTCGCCCCGGTCATCTGGAGGGAGTCGGTGATGATCACGCCTTGGTAGCCGAGCTTGCCGCGGAGCAGTCCGGTCAGCACCGTCTTGGACATCGTCGCCGGGAGCCGGGACTTTTCCAGGCCGGGGACGACGATGTGCGCGGTCATGATGACATCGGCGTGGTGGTCGATCGCGGCCTTGAACGGCGGCGCGTCGATGCGCTCCCACTGGGCCTTGGTGTGGTTGATGATCGGCAGGCCGGTGTGGCTGTCGGTGGCGGTGTCGCCGTGGCCGGGAAAGTGCTTGGCCACGACCGCGACGCCGGTGGCGCGGTAGGCGTCGATCGCCACGCCGTCGAGGTGGGCGACCTTGCTCGGGTTCGCGCCGAAGGACCGCACACCGATCACCGGGTTGTGCGGGTTGATGTTCACGTCGGCGTCGGGCGCGTTGTCCTGGTTGATGCCGACCGCCATGAGCTCCTCGCCGGTGACCTTCGCCGCCAGGCGGGTGTCCTCGTCGGGGTCCTTGGTCGAGGCAAGCAGCTTGTTGGACGGGAAGCGGGTGACGTAGGGAAGCCGTGAGACGGGCCCCTGCTCCTCGTCGGTGCTGATGACCAGCGGTACGCCGCCGTTCTTCAGCGCGGCCTTCTGCAGTCCGTTGGACAGCTCCGCGGTCTGCCGCGGGGTGTGCAGGTTGAGCGGGAAGTAGATGACGCCGCCGAGGTGGTAGCGCTTGACGAGGGCGGCCCCGGCCGACGGGGTCGAGCCGGGGATGGTCGGCATGAACAGCTGGCCGACCTTTTCGGCCGTGCTCATCTTCTTGACGAGCGCGACCTCCGTCGGTGTCGGTGTCGGTGTCGGCGTCGGGGACGCGGGCTTCGACGAGGACGGCGAAGAGGGGCTGGTGGCCGAGCTCGCCCCGGGTTCGTGGCAGGCCGAAGCGGCCATCGCAGCGGCAGCGAGAGCGGTCACGAGCTTCCAGCCGGGCGTCCGTCGCACGCGCACGACGCTAGTTACTCCACGGGTGGAGAGCAAACCTGCCCTGCTCACCAGCCCTTACTGCCGTGTGATGGCGCCGGTAAGGCGCACTACAGGCCGAGGGCGGCCAGCCCGGGAAGCTCGGCACGTGCGTCCCTGCGCGCGGTGGCGGCGTCACGTGCCGCGCGGGCGGCGGCCGCGGCCCGGCGGCACTGCTCGGTCGTATGGGCGGCGAGCGCGGCGCGTACGGCCGGAAGGGCGGGCGGGCTCATCGACAGCGACGTGACGCCCAGCCCGGTCAGCACGCAGGCCAGCGCCGGGTCACCGGCCGCCTCACCGCACACTCCGCAGGCCTTGCCACCCGCGCCCCTGGCGGCCAGCGCGACCAGGTCGAGTAGCGCGGGCTGCCACGGATCCTGCAACCGGCTCAGCGCGCCCACCTGCCGGTCGGCCGCGAAGGCGTACTGGGCGAGGTCGTTGGTGCCGATGCTGAAGAAGTCGGCCTCGGCGGCCAGGTCACGGGCCCGCAGCGCGGCCGAGGGGATCTCGATCATGACGCCGGCCCGCCCGATGCCGGCCGCATGGCACAGCCCGGCGAAGTCACGGGCCTCCGCGGCGTCGGCCACCATCGGCGCCATGACGAGCAACTCCACCGGGAGTGCCTCGGCCGCCCTGGCGAGGGCGCGCAGCTGACCCTCGATCACCTCGGGATGGCGCCGCAGCATCCGGAGGCCGCGTTCGCCGAGGGCGGGGTTGGGCTCGTCCGCGACGGCGGGCAGGAAGGCGAGGGGCTTGTCCGCGCCGGCGTCGAGGGTCCGTACGACGACGTACGGAAACGCCTCCAGCACGGCACGGTAGGCGGCCTCCTGCTCCTCCTCCCCCGGCGGCGTCGTACGGTCCAGGAACAGGAACTCGGTGCGGAACAGGCCGACGCCCTCGGCTCCGTACTCCAGCGCGGCGGGCACGTCCTGTGGGCCGCCCACGTTGGCCAGCAGGGGCACCGCGTGACCGTCCGCGGTCGTGCCCGGTCCGGTGACGGTGAGGGCGGCGGTACGCGCCGCCGCGGCCGAGCGTGCCCGCTCCACCTCGTCGGCGGACGGGCCGGGGCGTACCTCTCCGGAGACGCCGTCGACCAGCACGACGGTGCCCTCGGCCAGCGCCGTACAGCCGGGGCAGGCGACGACCGCGGGTACGCCCATCGAGCGGGCCAGGATCGCGGTGTGGCTGGTCGGGCCGCCCTCTTCGGTGACGAAGCCGACGACCTTCGCGGGGTCCAGCAGGGCCGTGTCGGCCGGGGCCAGGTCGCGTGCGACCAGCACGAACGGCTGGTCGGAAGCGGGGATGCCCGGCATCGGCACGCCCAGGAGGACGGCGATCGCCCGGTCGCGGATGTCGTCCAGGTCGGCGACGCGTGCGGCGAGGTAGTCGCCGGCGCCGGCCAGCATCTCGCGGAACACCCCGAACGCCTCGTGCACCGCACGCGGCGCCGAGGAGCCGCCGGCGATCTTCTGTCCGGCGAGCTCGGCCAGGCCCGGGTCCCGGGCCATCATGGCCTGGGCGGTCAGCACGTCCTGTGCCTCGCCACCGGCCTTCGTGCCGCGTTCTTCCAGGTCGGCGGCGACCGTTTCGAGGGCGCCGAGCGCGCGCCCGGTCTCGGCGGCGGCGTCGCCGGGGTGACGCTCGCCCGCAGGTGGCTCGGGCACGGCGCCCGCGATCACGCGTACCGGTCCGGCTCCGATGCCGGGGCTGACGCCGAGACCACTCAGGCGGTCAGGCACCGCTCGCGGTCACCGTCGCGGCGAGCTCGTCGAGGGCGGAGTCCGCCCCGTCTCCCTCGGCGATGATCACGATCTCCTCGCCGTGGCGCACGTCGAGCCCGATCACGGACAGGATGCTCTTGGCGTTGACCGGATCGGCGTCCGGCCGGCCGACGGCGACGTCCATCGGCGCCTTCGTGGCGGCCTGGACGAACAGAGCGGCGGGACGGGCGTGCAGCCCCGCCTCGGATTGGACCGTGACACGGCGCTCGGCCATTGCGAACTCCCCCATTACGAATCGGTCTGCGTCACCTTGCCGAGGCCGCGCGGCATGTCGGGATCGATCCCGAGCCTGCGGGCCAGCCGTTCGGTGATCAGCTGACCGGGCACGATCAAGGCAAGTGGTGCGACCCACTCCGGCAGGTCCGGACCGGGGAGCGCACGCGTGGACGCACCGGCCAGCATACGGCCGCCGCCGATGCCGTACGCCTTCGCGCCCGCCGCCGTGACCCGCTCGGCCAGCGCGACCGCGGCGGGCAGCGTCGGGCCGGAGTCGGCCGCCACGACGATCGCGGGGGTGTCGTCGTCCACGACCGCGATCGGCCCGTGCAGCAGGTCCGCGTACGACAGGCCCATGGCGTGCAGGTAGCACGCCTCCTTCAGCTTGATCGCGAACTCCAGCGCGGTGCCGTAGGCCATGCCGCGTCCGGACACGACCGCGCCGGGCACACCCGCGAGCTCCTCCACGATCTCGGGCAGCGCGTCCGCGGCCTCGGTCGCCGCGATCAGCCGGTCGACCTCGTCGGGCGCCCGGCGCAGGTCGGCGATGTCGACCTCGGCGCCCAGGCCGATGCCGAGGACGGCCAGCGCCGCGAGCTGCGTGGTGTAGGTCTTGGTCGCGGGCACGGCCAGTTCGTCGCCAGCCCGGGTGACCAGGGCCAGCTGGGCGGCCTCGGCCAGCGGCGAACCCTCGCCGTTGGTGACCGCGACCGTACGCGCGCCGCAGTCGGCGGCCCAGTCGAGCGTCTCGACGATCTCCTCGGTCTTGCCCGACTGGCTGATCGCCACGGCGAGCACGCCGGAGAGGTCGATCTTCTTCTTGTACGTGGTCGCGATCGACGGCGAGGCGAGGGTGGCCAGCCGCCCGGCCTGGGTCTGGATCAGATAGCTGCCGTAGACGGCCGCGTTGTCCGAGGAACCGCGCGCGATGAACAGCACCTGCCGGGTCTCGCGGCCCAGGATGCCCACCTCGGCCACGCGGGGCAACAGCGCGTCGAGGGTCTCGCGCAGCGCGGTGCCCTGCTCACCGATCTCAGTACGCATCCGGGTGGTCATGGGATCTCCTTCGCCGTGTGCCGTACGGCTTGTCCGTCCGGGCCGTGCCTGCTTGCGGTCACCGGGCAGACTGTGATCGCGTCGTTACGCCTTCGTAGCCCTGACCTGCATTGACACGCTAACTGGACGTGTGGTCTAGTCCGGACTAGACCAGTATGAACCATACTTCACTCCCCGACTCTGCTGCCAGAGGTACCCAATGGGCAAGATCGATCCGACCAGCCCCGTGCCCAAGTACTTCCAGCTCCGGGAGATCCTCCTCGACCTGATCGAGGACGCCGAACTACCGGTCGACGCTCCGATCCCGTCCGAGCGGGAGCTGTGCCAGCGGTTCGGGCTGTCGCGGATGACGGTTCGGCAGGCCGTCGATCATCTGGTCACCGAGGGCCGGCTGTACCGCGTGCCGGGCAAGGGCACCTTCGTGGCCCGACCCAAGATCGAGATGCCGCTGCGCCTCGTCTCGTTCACCGAGGACATGCGCGCCCGTGGCCTCGAGCCCGGCGCTCGCGACCTCGACCGCCGCACCACGCCGGCCAACGCCCACCTCGCCCGGATCTTCGACGTCCCGCCGGGCACCGGGGTGCACGTGATCGAACGCCTGCGCACCGCCGACGGCGAGCCCATGGCCGTCGAGCGCTCCCACATCCCGGTGACCGTCGCCCCGGGCCTGCCGGACAGCCCGCTCAGTGACGCGTCGCTGTACGACGTGCTGGAGACGCGCTTCGGGATCATCTTCGACGCCGGCGAGCAGACCATCGAGGCCGGCATCGCCGACGTGGCCGACGCACGCCTGCTCGACCTGGCCCGCGGCAGCGCCGTGCTCCTGCTGCAGCGACGGTCGTTCATGAACGGCACCTGCGTCGAGCTCGCGGTGTCCACGTACCGGGCGGACCGCTACCAGTTGCACAGCGCTCTGGAGATCCCGAGGCGGAACCGGGTCTCGTCCCGGCCCTGACGTGCCCGGACTGCCGAGTCGCCGGCCGCCCGCATCTCGACGCCAGCCGTGCCGTGCCCGGGGCCGACCCTTGCCGAAGCAGGCGCTGAACCTTTCGGTCCGCATCTCGTATGCGTAAGTAGTCGGCTGAACACAGCGACTGCTTTTTCCTCTACGAGAAGGAGTACCCCTCCTTCGTCGAGCCGCCCGGCAACTGCTGGCACACCGTGCTCAGCGGCGCCGACAGCGATGAGGCGGTGGGCTACCGGCTCGTCAACGGGCAGTGGCTGGCGGTCGTCACGAGGTATTTCAGTGATGACCCCGGCGGGGGCGACGTGGGACACGGGGTCGAGCTGGACTTCTGAGCCGCCCTCGGCCCGGACGCATGTGAACGGCCCCGGGCGCCGGCCCGGGGCCGTTAGGTGCCGGGTCTCGTCCCGGCCGTGACCTGTCCGCATCCGGCCACGACGTATCAATTCGCGCTCTGAGCCCTCTTTGTGGCTGCCGCCGCGTGGCGGCCGTCACCTCCGGAGGTTCGCGATGCGCAAACGACCACCCGTACGCCGCCCGGCCCTGATCCGGCTCATCCCGTACGGCGGGCAGGTCCCGATGGGGATCGCGGTGTACGGGTCCCTGGCGGTCGCCCTGGACTCCGGCCCTCCACCCGGGCGCGTGCCCCGGCCGGTGCTCGGCGTCGTACGCGAGGGCTGCCCGGACCGGCCGACGGCCTTACGTGCCGAGGCGCGGCTGATCGCCCAGCTCGTCCTGGACGTACTGGCCGGCGTGCGGCCCTACCACCATCTGGCGGGGCGCACGACCCCGTCGCTGTTCGAGCGGCTCGAGTCCCTCGCCGCTCGCGTCCCGGGCCGGGCCGCGCCGAAGCTGAGCCGGCTCCGGGTCTGCGAGCCCGCACCAGGTGTGGCCGAGGTCGCGGTGGTCGCGACCTTCGGGCATCGCGTCCAGGCCCTGGCCCTGCGGCTGGAGCACGAACGGGGCCGATGGCGGTGCGCCGCCGTCGAGACGACCGTGCCACCCGGATGAGAGCCGCGAGGGCCTTCCCCCGGAGGGAAGGCCCTCGCGTTCAGCGCTGTCCAGGACCGTCGACCACGCGCCCGTCCAGGTCCGCCGAGTCGTTCAGCACCTCACCTGCGTGTCGCCAGACCTTCCCCTTCAAGATCTCGTCCTCGGTGAGGGTCATCCGTACGCCGAGGAAGCGATACGTCTTCCGGTCCAGGATGATCTGCTGGAGACTGCCCTGGTCGGCCCGGGTCACCGCCACGCCGGGACGCCCGGCCAGGTCCTTCACTCCCGGGACGACCGTGACGCCGGGAATCCTGGCGAGGGCCCGGTAGAGCGCCGCGTTCGTCTTCGGCGGGACGAGTTTGTCGTCATCGAGGATCTGTTCGATCCGCCCGAAGCTCCTCCGGCCGTTCCCGGAGTCCTTCGTGTCGTGCCGGATCTTCGCGAGCAGTGCGACCGGGTCGGTGGGCAGCGTGGCCACGTAGTCATAGAGCGCGCGTGGCGAACTCCTCCAGATCGCGGGGCCGGACACGGCTCCGTGACCGCGCCGGGGCCTGAGCTTTTCTCCCGGGCGGAGGACGTCCTGCGTCTCCAGCGGTGAGCCCTGCGTGGAGGACGCGATCTCCCTGCCGTCGAACCTCCACCACTGCTCGACCTTGACCTTGCCTCTCAGCGTCCCGATCGTGTTGCCCGGGGCGATGGCCCAGTTCTTGAGCTGCGGACTGTAGACCCACTGGTCCGGCCTCGGCCGGGGGACCGTCTGCCGCTCGACCTGCTGAGCCGCCAGTTCCAGCACGCGGGCGGGCCGGCCGTCACCCGGTGTCAGCGTCATCGGCGGCGTGGACCGGCCGGTCTGGGTCACGGCGACCGCCACGGCCGTACCGGCCGCCACCACCCCGACGGCCGCGAGCCGCCAGGCGACGTGCCGGCGCGGCGTCCGTGGGCCGGTCCGCGCCGGCGGCGCGTCGAACTCGGCGTGCAGGCGGGCCCATGCCCGCGCCTTCACCGCGGGGTCGGACCGCGGGCCGGCCGGACGGGCGCGGCGGACGAGCCCGATCTCCTGGTCGTTCATTCCGGTGCCTCCCGAAGAGATGTCGGGTCGATGTCGCCGAACGCCCGGCGGATCTTCTTGCGGACGCGGTGGAGGCGCGACCGGACCGTGCCCATGGGCACGCCGAGCGCTTCCGCGGCCTCCTCGTACGTCAGGTCCGCCCAGGCGATCAGGAGGAGCAGGTCACGCTCGCCGGCCGGCAGACCGGCCAGCACCGAGGCGACGCGGGGGCCGAGTCGCTCCGCGGTCACCCGTGCGTCGCTGCTGTCGGTGAAGGACGCGCTCACCCGGTCCGCGCCGGTCCGCGCCAGTAGCCGGTGGCGGCGGCGTTCGGCCCGGCGGTGCTGGCCGATGAGGTTGGTCGCGATGCCGTACAGCCAGGGCCGGGCGTCCGTCCTCGTCAGGTCGTAGCGCCCGCGGTTGCGGAAGGCGACGGTGAAGGTCTCGGCGCCAACGTCCTCGGCCGGCTCCGGACCCAGCCTTCGCGCGATGTAGCGGTGTATCTCGTCCCAGTGCCGATGGAAGATCTCGGCGAACCTCTCCGGGTCCGTGAGGGACGCGCTGATCGTCCTGCTGTCGTGCACCTCCCCGGCGCCTGGAGATGTTTTGATCGCCACCGTTTCTCCTCTCGGCGCGGATGCGTCGGTCATCAGGTACTTGGTGCGATCACGCCGTCCTGTTCCCTTTTTCTTTCTGAGACGCCGACGGCCCCGGGGGGATCCCCCGGGGCCGGTCGGTCTTGCGGTGCTACACGATCAACTGTTTCGCGGGTCACCGTGGCAGCGCTTGAACTTCTTGCCCGAACCACAGGGGCAGGGGTCGTTGCGCGAGACCCCGACGTAGGCGTCTTCGCCGTTGTCGGTGTGGGTCTCGACGCCACCCTCGCCGTCGACGGTGGGGGCGCTGTAGCTCAGGCCCTGCGGCCGGCTGGACTCGTCCAGGCCCTTGGCGACGATCTCGGGGGTGTCCTCGGCGGTCTCTGCCGTCTCGGCGGTGTCGGTCAGCTGGACCGGGGCCGCGCCGACGCCGGCGACGGCCGACTGCTGCTCCTCGTCGGCGATCTCCACCTCGAGGTTGAACAGGTAGCCGACCGACTCCTCCTTGATGCCCTCGAGCATCGCGGTGAACATGTCGTAACCCTCGCGCTGGTATTCGACCAGCGGGTCGCGCTGAGCCATGGCCCGCAGCCCGATGCCCTCCTGGAGGTAGTCCATCTCGTAGAGGTGCTCGCGCCACTTGCGGTCCAGGACCGACAGGATGACGCGGCGCTCCAGCTCACGAAGGACCTCGGCGCCCAGCTCCTCCTCGCGCGTGACGTAGGCGGCCTGAGCGTCGGCGGTGATCTTCTCGGTGAGCACCTCGGCGGTGAGGCCGGACTGGCCGCCCTCCTCCTCGATCAGGTCGTCGGAGCTGATCGAGATCGGGTAGAGCTGCTTGAACGCCTTCCAGAGCTTCTCCAGGTCCCACTCTTCGGGGAAGCCGTCGGCGGTGGCCGCGGTGACGTAGCCCGCGACGACCTCGTCGATCATGCGCTCGATCTGGTCGTGCAGGTCGGCGCCCTCGAGGACCCGGCGGCGCTCGGCGTAGATGACCTTACGCTGGCGGTTGAGGACCTCGTCGTACTTCAGGACGTTCTTGCGGATCTCGAAGTTCTGCTGCTCCACCTGGTGCTGCGCGGACCGGATGGCGTTGGAAACGATCTTCGACTCGATCGGCACGTCGTCCGGGATGTTGAGCCGGGTCATGATCGCCTCGACGCGTGCCGAGTTGAACAGCCGCATCAGGTCGTCCTCGAGCGAGAGGTAGAACCGCGACTCGCCCGGGTCACCCTGACGGCCGGAACGGCCGCGCAGCTGGTTGTCGATGCGCCGCGACTCGTGCCGCTCGGTGGCCAGCACGTAGAGCCCGCCGGCGTCGACGACCTCGACGTGCTCTTCCTTGACCGCCTGCTTGGCCTTCTCGATCGCCTCGGGCCAGGCCTTCTCGTACTCCTCCGGAGTCTCGAGCGGCGAGAGGCCCTGGGCGTGCAGCGCCTGGTCGGCGATGTGGTCGGGGTTGCCGCCGAGCGTGATGTCGGTGCCTCGACCTGCCATGTTGGTCGCCACCGTGACGCCGCCCTTACGGCCGGCCTCGGCGACGATCATGGCCTCTCGCTCGTGCTGCTTGGCGTTGAGCACCTCGTGCGGGATGCCGCGACGCTTGAGCATCCGCGAGAGCTTTTCGGATTTTTCCACCGAGGTGGTGCCGACCAGGACCGGCTGGCCCTTGTCGTTCCGCTCCTTGATGTCCTCGACCACGGCCTCGAACTTGGCCTGCTCGGTCTTGTAGACGACGTCGGAGACGTCCTCACGGATCATCGGCTTGTTGGTCGGGATCGGGATGACCCCGAGCTTGTAGATCTTGTTGAACTCGGCCGCCTCGGTCTGCGCCGTACCGGTCATGCCGCCGAGCTTGTCGTAGAGGCGGAAGAAGTTCTGCAGCGTGATCGTGGCGAGAGTTTGGTTCTCGTCCTTGATCGTCACGCCTTCCTTGGCCTCGATGGCCTGGTGCATGCCCTCGTTGTAGCGGCGGCCGTGCAGGACTCGACCGGTGAACTCGTCGACGATCAGGACCTCGCCCGCGTTGACGATGTAGTCCTTGTCCTTGCGGTAGAGCTCCTTGGCCTTCAGCGCGTTGTTGAGGAAGCTCACCAGCGGCGTGTTGACCGAGTCGTACAGGTTGTCGATGCCGAGCCAGTCCTCGACCTTCTCGACCCCGGTCTCCAGGATGCCGACGGTGCGCTTCTTCTCGTCGACCTGGTAGTCGCCGTCCTCGCCCTCGGGACCGTCCGTGGCCTTCTTGAGCCGCGGCACGATCTTGGCGAACTCGGTGTACCACTTGGAGTTCTGCTCGGCGGGGCCGGAGATGATCAGCGGGGTCCGCGCCTCGTCGATGAGGATCGAGTCGACCTCGTCCACGATCGCGAAGTTGTGGCCGCGCTGGACGCACTCCTCCAGGCTCCACGCCATGTTGTCGCGCAGGTAGTCGAAGCCGAACTCGTTGTTCGTGCCGTACGTGATGTCGGCCTCGTAGGCCTTGCGGCGCTCGTCCGGCGTCATGTCGGCCAGGATCACCCCGACCTCGAGCCCGAGGAACTGGTGCACGCGGCCCATCCACTCGGCGTCGCGCTTGGCCAGGTAGTCGTTGACCGTGACGACGTGCACGCCCTCCCCGGCCAACGCATTGAGGTACGCGGGAAGCACACAGGTCAGGGTCTTGCCCTCACCGGTCCGCATCTCGGCGATGTTGCCCATGTGCAGCGTCGCGCCACCCATGACCTGAACGTCGAAGTGACGTTGGCCCAGGGTGCGTTTGGCCGCCTCACGGGCCGTGGCGAATGCCTCGGGAAGCAGATCGTCGAGGCTCTCGCCATCGGCGAGGCGCTCCTTGTAAGTATCGGTGAGCGCGCGCAACTCCGCGTCGCTCATGTCGACGAAGTCTTCCTCGATCGAGTTGACCTGGTCGGCGATCCGCTTGAGCTTACGCAGAACTTTGCCTTCGCCGGCGCGAAGGATCTTGTCGATGACTACTGGCACTCTCGGGAGCTCCTCGAAGCGTTCGTGGTATCGCCGGGGGTCGTGTCCGACGGCGCATACACGACCCGTACGGTGTCATCGTAGGCGAGTCCAACCGTACAGCGGGACAACCGTCACTATCACGAGACCCGGGTTGTCCGCGACCGCGTCAGGGTTTGCCATGATCGTGTCAAACGATCGTGTACAAAGTTGAGCGACGGGCGTGTGACAATTCGTCCGCACGACTACGCGCGTAATCCCGCGGGGAGGGACGCATGGCCCAGAACTCACACGCAGGCCGGGCCAGCTCATGGCTGGCGGTCATCGTGATCTGGATCGGGTTCGGCGTCGGAGGTGCCGCACTGGTGCCCCATCCGAAATGGTGGCTGTTCTGGATCGGACTCGGGATCGTCGCGGTCGGCGGAATCATCGCCGCGGCCGTGCGTATCTTCGACGACGTCATCATGGACGGCCCCCGCGTCGAGCCTGAGGAACGGCACCACTCGGAGCTGACCGCCGCCCGCGGCGAGTCGGGCGGTCCCGAGATCGCCACTGACCCGGCCACGACCAAACCCCACGGCTGATCCTCCCCTTGTCACCGGCCGTCTTTCTGTCGGTGGCGCCCTCTACTCTCGGGTCATGCCTCCCCTAGAGCTCTCCTCCGAGCAGGCACGCCGGATCCAACTTCGCGCCCAGGGTCTCCTCGGGCGTGTCGTCACCCCGTCCCATGGTGGCGGTCTGCGCCGTGATCCAGGCGCGCGCCGGGCGCTCGGTGCGCTTCGGCATCTTGGGGCCGTACAGCTCGACACGATCTCGGTGCTGGCGCGCTCCCACGAGCTGGTCGCGTACGCACGCCTGGGCGCGGTCGGCCGTCTCTCGGTCGAGCACGCCTACTGGAACGGCACGGCGGCGTTCGAATACTGGTCGCACGCCGCGTGCGTGCTGCCGATCGAGGACTGGCCGCTCTACGCGTTCCGGCGGCGCGCGTACGTCGAGCGCGGGCAGCACTGGCACCGCACGCCGGAGCAGGCGTGCAAGGAGGTCCTGGCGCGCCTGCGTGCCGACGGGCCGCTCACCGCGACCGGGCTCGGCGGCGCCAAAAAGGGCGGCGAGTGGTTCGACCGCACCGACCACAAGATCGCCGCGGAATACCTCCTGGCCACGGGCGAGGTGGTCTGCACCCGCAGGGTCGGCTGGCGCCGCGTGTACGACCTCCCGGAGCGTGCCATCCCCGCCGCCCTCCGCGAGCCGGACCTGTCCGACGACGAGTGCGTCACGACCCTGGTGACCCGGGCCGGACGTGCCCTGGGCGTGGCGACAAGGGCCGACCTCGCCGACTATGTGCGGGTACGCGGAGACCAGGTGGACGGCGTGGTCGAGGCCACCGGCCTGGTGCCGGTCACCGTCTCCGGCTGGACCAACGGCACCGCCTGGGCCCATCCCGAGGCGCTGGCCGAGCCCCCGCGCGGCCGGCACCGAACGACGTTGCTCTCCCCGTTCGACTCACTGGTCTGGGACCGCAAACGCACCCAGCGCGTGTTCGCCTTCGACCACCGCCTGGAGGCCTACGTCCCGAAGCCGAAGCGCGTCCACGGCTACTTCACGATGCCCCTGCTGGCCGGCGGCCGCCTGATCGGCCGAGTGGACCCGGCCCGCGAGGGCACCACCCTGATCGCCCGCAAGGTCTCCTTGGAGCCGGCGGCGGTGAACACCCCCGCCAAGGCCGAACGCGCGATGACCTACCTGGCAGAGGCCCTACGCGAGGCGGCCGAATGGGTCGGCTGCGACGCGGTCCGCGTCGAACTCCTCGACCCACCCGCACTCGCCGCACCACTGACCGCCGCCCTCCGCTGACACCGAGCCACGCCACTGACGCGCGGGGTATCGCTCGAGTAGCGCCGACCTGCACAGACGCCCGCGGCCGAGGTCGCGGCCGTCGCTCTCCGCCTGGGCTGATATCTGCGGACGGTGGCCGTCGGAGGGCTGTTTGTCTGCGTCGGCCGAGTACGCGCGGCCATCACTGGTCCGTCCAGCCGGCCGGTCCTCGGGCGGCCGCACTCTTGGACGTGGTTGCTCGGACCAGTGCGGCATTCGGGATACGGAATCATCAAGCGGTGCCGACCACCTTGGCCGGGAACCTGCTCGGGCCGCACGCCCCCGATAGCGCGAGACTCTCCGCCCGAGGAACAGCCACCCGCCTTGTACACGCCCCGAGACCGCAACCGCACGGTCCACCCACCTGACAGAGTCCTCAAACGGCCTGCCCCTGGGCCTGGTGACCCGGACCGGTGCGGCATTCCAACAGCGAGACATCACGAACGGCCCGCCGCGAGAACCAGGAACGCAGGAACCGCTCCTGCCCGCCCCCCGATAGCGCGGGACTGCCCGCCCGAGGAACAGCCACCCGTCTCGCACACGTCCCAAGACCGCGCCACCGCACGGTCCAATCACCTGACGAAGCCCTCAAACGGCCTGTCCTGGGCTTGGTGACCCGGAACAGAGCTGCACGCGGGACCTACCCGGCTCACATCGCCCGCCCCTCGATGCGCGCTGTCGGTCGATGAACAGTTGCCATGTCGCGCGGGCGCGGGGCTGGTCTCGCGGTGCTGCGGCTCAACCTCGGCGACAGAGCAATGGTCACCGCACGTACCCAGGGGCCGTGTATTCGCCCTCAGCGTCACGTTCCGTTGATCTAAGACGGAGCTCGCCGACGGCGCTGCCACGTACCGCCTCCGCGCCGTACCAAGCCGACGTCAGTCAGCCCCCCAGCCGACTCTCACTCGAGGCACTCCCGGGCAACTCCCCATCCAGTCAGCTCTTGCCCGGCCGGCTCCTCGCTTGAGTCGGTGTCGGTCATCCGACCCGTCGTGGCCGCCGGGCGGCGACGGCTCACTCGCGTGGCGTGGATCGCTACAGGGGGGCATGGCGGCGCTGACGAGCGCCGCGCCGGTTGTCTGGGGTTCTCAGGCCGCGGCCTGAGCCGCGGGTGGCTCGATCCACCCGCTGCCGACCTCAGCTGATTCGGCTGATTCAGCTGATTTCGAGGAGCTTCTCGCGTACCGCGTAGACCACGGCCTCCATCCGCGAGTGCAGTTGGAGCTTCTCAAGGATGTTGCGGATGTGGTTCTTGACCGTGTTCTCCGAGATGAACAGCTCTTTGGCGATCTCTCGGTTGCCGAGGCCTCGCGCCACCAGGCGGAGGACCTCCATCTCGCGATCGGTCAGCTTGGGTGCCGGCACCTGCTGCTGACGTTCGTCACCGCGCTTGGCCATGACGGCGAACTCGGTGATCAACTTGGACGCCATCGACGGGCTGATGAACGACTGGCCGTCATGCACCGCGCGTACGACGTCGGCGACCTCGTCGATCGAGACATCCTTCAGCAGATATCCGGTGGCGCCTGCCTTGATCGCCTCGAAGAGATCCTCCTCCTCGTCGCTGATCGTGAGCATGACGATCTTGACGCTCGGCACCTGGTCCTTGATGGATGTGCATGCCTCTATGCCACCGCGGCGGGGCATTCGGATGTCCATGAGTACGACATCCGGTACCAGGTCACCCACCTGTTCCACGGCCTCCTGGCCGTCGCCGCACTGGCCGACGACCTCGATGCCGTCCTCGTCGTCGAGAACCATCTCCAGGCCACGACGGAACAGGGCGTGGTCATCGACGATGAGGACACGGATAGGGTCACCGGCCACGGTGTCACGAGTCTGCGGAGCCTCGCTCAACTCCTCCTCCAAACGGTGCGCCGGCCCATGGGGATCCTGGGCGTGTCGCGGGGGTGAGATCAACGACCGTGTGGTCCCAGGCACGACCCACCGCGGGTCGCGCCTGGGACCAGATTGGTCGAGGTCATGGCGCGGCGCAAGCGCAGCGTCACTCCTCGACTAGACGGATCACCCCATAGTCCCAGCCTCGGCGCCGGTATACGACACTCGGACGCAGACTCTCCTTGTCACGGAAGAGATAAAAGTCGTGACCGACCAGCTCCATCTCGAAGAGAGCCTGGTCAATGGTCATGGGGTCGGCCTTGTGCGCTTTTTCCCGCAGAACGACCGGACCGTCGCCTTCCATCGCGATCGGCACGATGTCGTCGCCCAGGGGCGGGGCGTACGTGTCCTCGTCCCATGATCGCGGTGCTTCGACGGTCTCGGTGGCGGCCGGAGCCGCGGCAGGGACGGAGTCCGGCTGGTTCGGCTCGGCGCCAACTGGAATGTCGTCGGGATCCGGCGCCAGCGCCGAGGCGAGCCTGGCGCGACCGTGGTTGCCGTGGTGGACCTTGCGCCGGTCGCACATGCGCCGCAGCCGTCCCTCGAGCTTGCCGAGGGCCATGTCGAGTGCCGCGTAGCGGTCGTCGGCCGCGGCCTCGGCCCTGATCACGGGGCCACGGGAGACGATGGTGAGTTCGATGCGTTCACGGGTGTCGGACTGACGAGGGTTGTGCTCTTCAGAAACCTCCACGTCGACCCTGATGACCTTGGGATCCAGCTTCTCGACCTTGGCAAGCTTGGTGTCCACATGACGACGGAATCGATCGTTGACGTCCGTATGGCGGGCCTTCACGATGATGTCCACGGGGACCCCCCTCCTCCCGGTATTCAAGAGCACCCGACACGGGGAGCCGGGCTCGACACTCCCTTGTTCCTGATTCAGTTGCGATCAAACGGGGGCAACACCCGCCCGGCCGACCTGGTCTTCGTCCCCACATCCGCCTGCGGAGAGTCTCGCGGCGCTTTCGCCACTACTGCTCTTCTCCCGGTCCGGAGGACATCTGATCCCCCGGTGAGGCAGGTCTTACTTCTAAGCCGCACCGTGATCGGTCGACGAGAAGTCGCCTTACGTGGGCCGTTTCGCCTGCGGCTGGCATCGGCTTGCCGGGCCGGTTGAGACTCGGCGCAACCACGGACCCGGGCGGGTGTCATGTCAGGAACGCTAACCCCTTACGCCACGAATGTCAGGTGGGGACCCCCAGAAAAAACACGGATAGTCATTGGGGGGCCTGGTTTCGGTCCCACCGCTGCCGCTTAGACCCTCCGGATGGGGGCCAGGGCGTGGGATGTGTCACGTTCCACGTACGACCTGGTCAGTATTGTCGGGAGGTTCGAGACGTTTCGCTCAATGCGCAGGTTCCGTCGCAGCCTGTGCCGGTGGACCTTCGCCGATCTTGGGCGGCGGTGCCGGTATTCGACTACCCCGGGTAGCCGAATCCACCTTTATCCGGGGACATGACACCTCCGGCGTGTCGAACGTTCGCAGCCGCCCCAGGTCCCACTTCCGCTGTCAGGTCCGGACCTGCAATCGGCCCCATCCCGACGCGGCACAGACGCGCTACGCGGTATGTGGCAGAGACGCGCTACGCGGCGGGTGACACAGACGCCGTACGCCGTACGCGGTCGCGGCGCAGAGGCGGTACGCGGTCGCGCGGCACAGACGCGCTATGGCGCAAGCGGCACGCGGCGCAGACGCGGTGCGCGCCGCGCGACATAGACGCGGTACGCGGTCGCGGCGCAGACGCGGTACGCGGCGCACGGCGGTACGCGGCGCACGGCGGTACCGGCGCACGGCGGTACCGGCGCGCGGCGGTACGGGCGCGCGGCGCAGACGTGGTACGTGGTACGCATCGCGATCCCGGGTATAGAGCCGTGCCAATCGTGGATCCCCAGTGGAGAGCCATGCCGAGCCTGAGATCCGCCCCCGCCTGCACCTCCGCGTCAACCCCCGAAGGTTTTCCACAAGCTGTGGACAGGACTGGCGCTCAATCCCCTGGCGGGGCAGGCTCACCGAACATGAGCGTTCTCACCGCAGCACTCGACCTGATACTTCCCCAGCCGTGCGCCGGTTGCGGCATACCGCACGGGCTCATATGCCCGGCCTGCGAAGAAGCGCTCGTCAAACCCGCAAGGTTGTGCCTGCCAAGTCCGGTCCCGTCGGGCCTGCCCCCGCCCTTCGCCGTCGCGCCGTACGCCGGGACGGTCCGCCAGTTGATCGTGGCGCACAAGGAGCGTGGCCTGACCGGCCTCGCACGCCCTCTCGGCGTCGCTCTGGCACGCGCGGCACTCGCCGCCGCTGACTCCGCGGGCATGGGGTCTCCGCTCGTCCTGGTCCCCGTCCCGTCGTCTCGTGAGTCCGTACGCCGCCGAGGCCACGACCCCACCCTGCGGATCGCCCGCGAGGCGGCGAAGGAGGCCACACGTGAGGCAGCGGAGACGCAGAGCGCCGTACGGGCGCCCATACGGAGAGCCGGGCACCGCTCCGGCAGGCGAGCAGCAGTGTCATGCGTCCCCGCACTCGCCCACCAGCGCCGAGTCGCCGACCAGGCCGGCCTGACAGCAGCCGACCGAACGACCAACCTGTCCGGCGCGTTACACGTTCGGCTCGACCTGCACGGAGTACGCGCGATCATCGTGGACGACGTCGTCACCAGCGGATCAACACTCACCGAAGCGGCCCGCGCCCTACGAGCCGCCGGAGCGGAGGTACCCGCGGCCGCCGTAATAGCCGCCACCGAACGCCACACAGGAGGCCCGTTCTCCACACCGACCCGGCACCAGGAGGTACGCCTGCAGACCTAGAAAATCGAACCGAACGCCTCCGGCAGTACGGCCTTGGACCGGCCCGGTCAGCCTGAGTCCGCACTGGGACGGCCTGCGGCAGCCTGTGACCGGTCGCAAGGCTAGCGATGGGGCGGAGCACGGGTTCACCTGAGCGCGGCCTGCACAGCCTGGGCCGGCGACGGGGCAGCTCACGGCGGGATAGCTCACGGCCGGATAGGTCACGGCGGGATAGCTCACGGCGAGCTCGGCTCATACGCGAGCCCGGCTGACGCCCGAGCCCGGCTGACGCCCGAGCCCGGCTGACGCCCGGGCTCGGCTGACGCCCAGGGCTCGGCCGTGAGCCTGCCGTCTCGGTCAGCCTGAGACAGCCGGATCCAGGTGCGTCTAGATCCGGCATCGGCCCCGGCGAAAAGCGACCCCGTCCACCTCAGCGCGGCCTGAACAGCCCGGGCCGACCGCGTGACAGCCCACGCGCGGGCTCCACTCATGCACGGGCTCCACTAATAGACGGGCTCGGCTCACGCGCGGGCTCCGCCCATTCGCGGGCTCGGCCGTCAGCCTGCCGTCTCGGTCAACCTCGGGCGGCCCGCCCCAAGCGCGCCTCGATCCGGCACCGGCCCCGGCGAAAAGCGACCCCGTCCACCTCAGCGCGGCCTGAACAGCCTGCGCTAACCGCAGGGAAGCTCACTCGTGGGGGCTCGGCTCACTCGTGGCTCGGCTCACGCACGGGCTCAGCCGTGGGCCTGCTGCCTCGGGCAGCCTGGCCTAAGCGCGCCTCGATCCGGCACCGGCCCCGGCGAAGGGCGGCTCCGGTCTAGTTCTGCGCAAGCGGTCGCGGTCCTGCGCAGGCGGTCGCGGTCCTGCGCAGGCGGTCGCGGTCGAGCTCTGCGAAGGGCGGCTCCGGTTGAGCTCAGCACATGCGGGTCGCGAGCAGCTCAGCACATGCGGGCGCGGGGCAGCTCAATGCACGCGGGTCGCGAGGCAGCTCAGTGCACGCGGGTCGCGGGCAGCTCAGTGCGGGCTTATCGTCAGCCGCGGCGGGAGCGTCAGGACGGCCTCGGCAGACGCCACCCCCGCTCAACCTGCGAGCGGCCGGTGATCTGCGCGCTCGGCCGCTCGGCGAGGACGGACGCCGGATCGACGGCTTCGCCATGCTGGTGCTGGTCGAGGTCACGGCCGGCGTCGTGCTGACGTCGGTCAGCGGTGACGCGCGCTTCGTGCTCAGCCGGGATAGGCCGGGTCAGAGGTGCGGTAGAAGCACTTCCACTCGTCGTACTTGTCGCTCAAGCGGCAGACGTTGTCCGAAGACTGAGGGTTCGAGACGTGCTGCGTGACCAAGAGCGGCGCGCCCGGGTAGGCCGCGACGGCCTTCATGTCTCCGCCCGGGCCCACCAAGGGCTGGATGGCGGCGCCGCTGACCGGCACGTCGTACAGCACGGGCGACGGGTTGCCCGGTGTCACGCCTACGACGGCCAGGTGGTCCGCGTCGCGCCACGCCAGGTCGATCGCGCCCTCCTCGGAGCTGATCGCGATGAAGCCCTCCGCCTGCAGGCCGCCGGACGGGGCTCGGTCGACGCGTCCCAGTTGGACCTCTGCCACCTTGCCCATCTGCACGATCGCGGCGGCTCGGGTGCCGTCTCGGGAGATGCGCAGGGCCTTCACCGGGTGCGGCGCTAGGGTCCAGTTGTCGATCGACACCTTCTTCGTGCCGCCGGCGATCTCCCATAGCCTGGATTCCTTGGAGTTCGACTCGACCGCCCAGACATTGCCGCGCGTATCCCACGATGGCGTGCTGAACCGGCCGTCCTTGAGCTTGGCTTTCAGTACCGCGCGGGACGTGCCGTCGCTCAGGTCCGTCACCGTCACCGTGCCGCCCGACGTGTTGAGGGCCGCCACCTGGCGCGCGTCGTAGGAGACCGCCGGATGTGACACCCGCAGCTTCGGCAGCAGCACCTGCGGCTGCGGAACCGTGTCGAGCCTCGCGAGCCGCCCATCCGCCGTACGCACGTAGCTGCGCGGCAGTTCGCTCGTGCCGTTGGGATCGAAGCTGCTCCACGCGCCCGAAGACTGGACCGTGCTGTTCAGGCCCGGCACGCGTATCGCCTTGCCGTCGATCTCCAGCTTCAGCTGGTCGACCTCGCGCAGTTGGCGCAGGGTCCACATGAGCTGGATGGACATGTTGCGCAGATTGCCGGCACGGGCCTGCCGGCTCAGGTCGACCGTGGCCACACCACCGGTGATGTCCAGCCGCCTCAGCTGGGTGCCCGACGGGAAGCCGGTACGGACGGCGGCACCCCGCAGCCACGACGTCGGCCCCCCGAGCAGCTGCTTCACGAGCTGCTCCGACAGCCAGTTGCGGTTGACGAGCGGGATGAACACCGGGTTCGGCACCAGGACCGGCGTTTCCGGCGCGAAGAAGTACAGGTTCAGCGTGCGGAAGGCGCGGTTGACGTCGTTCCTGCTGAGGAGGAGTTCTTGCGGAAGGTCGGTGATCCGCCACTGTTTCTGGGCGTCCTGGCGCAACTGGTAGGTCTGATCGAAGTTGTGGGGATCGGCGATGTACTGGCCGTCCGTGCCGATGCGGCCCAGTTGGACGACCTTGTCGGTCACCGTCGCCCGGTCGCCGTCGCGCTGGACCGCCGACTGCTCGACGCTGTCGTAGACGACCGTGTTCACGCCCGGCCGCCAGCAGCCGCCGCACGCGAGGTACTCCCGTGCGACCTGGTGCTCGCCGTTCGGGCCGTCGAAGCTCCCCGAGGCCGCCTGGAACGCCGTGACCATCGTCCCGGGGTCCCAGTCGCGGCCGGGGCCGACCGGAATGACACGGACGTACGGGTCGTCGATCGGCTGCTGGTGGCCGGTCACGCGGCCCCCGACCACCTGGCTGCCGGACGGAACGCTCGCGCAGCCCGCCAGCAGCACGGCCCCGAGAGCACCGGCGAAGACAGGCCGGTGAAGGGACCTCATGCGTCGGCCTCCAGCTTGAGCTCGGCGTACGGCGCCCGCCTCAGCTCCACCTCCGGCGGCACCAGCGGCAGCGGCGAGCCGCGCAGCTCGGCGCCCGCCACCCTGGGCAGTGACAGCCGGAACTGCGAGCCCTGGTCCGGCTCGCCCCATGCCTGTAGCCAGCCGCCGTGCAGCCGGGCGTCCTCCTTGGAGATCGACAGTCCCAGGCCCGTGCCGCCCGTCGTGCGGGCGCGGGCGGGGTCGGCGCGCCAGAAGCGGTCGAAGACCATGTGCGCCTCGCCCGGGCGCAGGCCGCAGCCGTGGTCGCGTACGGCGACGGCCACGGCGTCGCGGTCGGCCGCCACGCTGACCACGATGTCCTTGCCCTCGCCGTGCTCGACGGCGTTGACAAGGAGGTTGCGCAGGATGCGTTCGACCCGGCGGCGGTCGACCTCGGCCATGGTCGCCTCGGCCGGGAGCTGTTGCACGATCTTGCTGCCCTTGCGCTCGGCCAGGTCCTCGGTGTCGCCTACGGCGCGCAGGACCAGCTCACGTACGTCGATCGAGTCGGCGTCGAGCGTGGCCGCGCCGGCGTCGTACCGGCTGATCTCCAGCAGGTCGGCCAGCAGGCCCTCGAAGCGTTCGAGCTGGCTCTGCAGCAGCTCCGCCGACCGGGACGCCAAGGGATCGAAGTCCTCGCGTGCCTCGTAGAGAACGTCGGCGGCGATGCGGATCGTGGTCAGGGGCGTGCGCAGCTCGTGTGAGACGTCCGAGACGAACTGGCGCTGGACCTTCGACAGCTCCTCCAGCTGGACGATCTTCTCCTGGAGGTTGGCGGCCATGTCGTTGAACGACGTGGCGAGCCGGGCCAGGTCGTCCTCGCCGCGTACCTTCATGCGTTCTTCGAGCCGGCCGGCGGCCAGGCGCTCGGCGGACTGGGCCGCGAGGCGTACCGGGATGACCACCTGGCGGGTGACGAGGGAGGCGATCGCGGCGAGCAGGAGTACGAGCGCGGCCCCGACGCCGAACAGCGTCCGCTGGACGACCGTCAGGCTCTGCTTCTCCTGGCTCAGCGGGAACAGGTAGTAGAGCTGGTAGCCGTTGACCTTGGTGCCGACGATCAGGCCGGCCGCCGAGGTGCCGTCGTCATAGGACAGGCTCCCGTACGTGCGGTACGGCGTGCTGGCGAGCGAGCGCTGGACCTGTTCGGACAGCCGGGGCGGCACGCTGTCCAGCTTGATGCCGTTGCTGCTGAACCCGGCGATCCCCGGGTCGTTCTCGTCGATGATGATGACCTCGTACAGGCCTGCCGGCCCGCTGCGCCGGGCCAGCGTGGTCACCACGTCGTTGAGCTTGCCGTTGGTGGTCTCCTGGTCGGTCGGCCCGATGGCCAGCCGGCCCTGGGCCACGCCGACGCCATCGTCGAGCTGGAGCAGCGCGGCGCGTTCTTTGGCCTCCAGCAGGGCGTTGGTGATCTGCTGCATCAGGAAGACGCCCAGCACGACCACGACGACGCCGGATATGACCAGCGTCGTCGTGACCACGCGTACGCGGATCGAGCGGCGCCAGCTGGTCTTGGCCGTGCCGAGGCCGGCCCGGGCCATGCGGCGAACCACACGCAGGCCTCGCTGAGCCGTCGCCTTCAAGGGGATCCGCACGGTCATGGCCGGGGGCACACGGGGCCGGGCGCTAGGCCGGGCCCGCCTTGTACCCGACGCCGCGTACCGTGACGACGATCTCCGGGTGCTCAGGATCCTTTTCGATCTTTGCTCGTAGCCGCTGGACGTGCACGTTGACCAGCCGCGTGTCGGCGGCGTGACGGTAGCCCCAGACCTGCTCGAGCAGGACCTCGCGGGTGAAGACCTGGCGCGGCTTGCGTGCCAGCGCCACGAGGAGGTCGAACTCCAGAGGAGTGAGCGGAATGTGCCGGTCGCCTCGCTTGACCGAGTGACCGGCCACGTCGATCGCGATGTCGCCGATCTGCAGCAGCTCCGGTGTCGGGTCGTCGGTGCGGCGAAGCCGTGCGCGGACGCGCGCCACGAGCTCCTTGGGCTTGAAGGGCTTGACGATGTAGTCGTCCGCGCCCGATTCGAGACCGAGAACCACGTCGACCGTGTCGCTCTTGGCTGTGAGCATCACGATCGGCACACCGGTTTCGGCCCGGATCTGACGGCACACGTCGATGCCGTCGATGCCGGGCAGCATCAGGTCGAGCAGCACGAGATCCGGGCGCGTCTCCCTGAATGCCTCGAGTGCCTTGTCACCGTCATGCACGAACGACGGTTCGAAACCCTCTCCCCGGAGCACGATGCCCAGCATCTCAGCCAAAGCGAGGTCGTCATCGACGACCAGCACGCGTCCTTTCATGTACCCTCATTGTCCGGCGTTGTCAGAGGCGGTCCCCCCAAGCAGGCCAAGGTTACCCCCGTTCGCCCGTGTAATGACCCCTTGCTCGGTGACGATCGCTGTTACCAGATGTCCGGGCGTCACGTCGAACGCAGGATTGTAGGCCGGGCTCTCCTCCGGGACCACCCGCCGGCCGCCGATGAAAGTCACTTCCGCCGGGTCCCGCCGCTCGATCGGAATGTCACCTCCCGTCCGGGCGTCCGGATCAAACGTGCTGGTCGGTGCGACCACGACGAACGGCACTCCGTGATGGTGGGCCAGCACCGCCAGGGGATAGGTACCGATCTTGTTCGCGACGCTGTGATCACGGGCGATGCGGTCGGCGCCGACGACCACCAGGTCGACCTCGCCCGCCGCGAAGAGACTGCCTGCCGCGTTGTCCGGCAGCACCGCGTACGGGATGCCGTGGCGCCGCGCCTCGTACGCCGTGAGCCGCGCGCCCTGGAGGAGCGGACGGGTCTCATCCACCCACAGGTGCTTCAGGCGACCTGCCCGGTGAGCGGCCACGACCAGCGCGAACGCGGTGCCATGACCCCCCGCGGCCAGGGCCCCGGTGTTGCAGTGGGTCAGGACGCGGGCGCCGTCCGGCACGAGCGTCAGCCCGTACTCGCCCATCCGCCCACTGGCCTCGTCCTCCTCGGCGGCGATGGCGTGGGCCTCCGCGAGCGGATCCCGGCCCTCCGCGTACGCCGACAGCACCCGCCGCGCGCCCCAGCCGAGGTTGACCGCTGTCGGCCGCGCCCGGATGACCTCCTCGGCGGCTGCCTGGACGTCGGTGCCGAGTGCGGCGGCGAGAGCGACGCCGTAGCCGCCGGCGATCCCGAGCAACGGCGCGCCGCGGACGGCGAGGCTTCTGATCGCCGCCACGAGGGAGGGGACGTCCCGGCAGACGAGTGTGACCTCCTCGTCCGGCAGCCGGGTCTGGTCGAGCAGAGCGATCGCGGGCCCCTCAGGCGGGTCGAGCCAGCGCAGCGCTTTCATGCCCCGATTTTGCCCTATTCGACGCTGGGGCCAGGGAGTCCCGTCACGTGATCACGTGAGCGCCGTCCCGCGTGGCAGGATGAGCCGGGTAACAGCGGCGGGGAGCAGGTATCGGGGAGTTGGGTGTGACCGACCCACACGCTTGGGCAGTACCGGGCTCCGGCACGCCCTCGTCCGATCAGATCGCGCCCTCGCCCGCCGAGCCGGCACAGGCGAAGGCGGACGACGGCGAGCTGGAGATGGAGATCCCGCTCCGCCCGCTCGGGGTCTCGGAGATCCTCGACGGGGCCGTCACCTACATCCGCCGCAACCCGCGTGCCACTCTCGGCATGTCGGCGATCCTGACGAGCGTCATCGAGATCATCGTCACGGTCGCCCAGTACTTCCTCCTCGGCGGGCAGGCCCGTACCGAGGTCACACCGGCCGCCCTCGCCCGGACGCTGGGCGGGGCGTTCATCACGTTCAGCATCGGCAGCCTGCTCACGGCCTACGTCGTGCTCCTGCTCAGCGGACTGCTCGCCCCGGTCATGGCCCGTACGCTGCTGGGCCGCCCGACGTCGTTCGGCGGGCTCTGGCGCATCGCGCGGCCGCGCGTGTCACGTCTTCTCGGCGCCGCGACCCTGGTGATGGTGATCGTGTTCCTCACCGTGGCGGTCCCGTTCGCGCCGATGATCGCGGCGGTCGCGGGCGACGCCCCCGACGGCGTGCAGGCGATCACCTGGATCGTCGGCGTACCCGTGGCCCTGGTGCTGATGGTGTCGGGTTACGTGTGGTTCGCGCTCGCGCCGCCCATCCTCGTCCTGGAGCGCCGTGGAGTGATCGCCTCGCTGCGCCGGTCGGCGGAGGTCGTACGTGGCCGGTGGTGGCGCACGTTCGGCGTCCTGTTCCTCTCTTTGGTGATCACGCTGCTCGCCGGCACCTTCGTGCTGCCGACGCCGTTCGCCATCGCCCAGCGGATCGTGCTGAACATCGACCCGAACCCCTCCGGCTGGGGGCTCGTCGGCCTGGTGGCACTGGGCACGGTCGGCCGCATCATCGCCGGCACGCTGGTCAACCCGTTCAACGCCTGCGTGATCGCGATGGTCTACGCCGATCGGCGCATGCGGCGCGAGGCGTTCGACCTCGAGCTCCAGATGGACACGCCAGAGGATCCGGTCGCCGCCTGGCTTCCCGGGCCGCTCACCGCCGCGGGCTCCGGCCCCCAGCCGAAGGTGCCGCGCGGTCCCCTGGTGATGCCGCCGGGCACGCCTCCGACGTACGCGCCCCCGTACGCGCCCCAGTACCCGCCTCCGGGATGGAGCCGATGATCGAGTACGCTCCCCCGCCGGTCGGCCGCGACCAGGCGCGCGAACTCGCCCGCCGCGAGCTGCAGAAGCAGATCTACCACCGCGACGAGCCGTCGTTCCTCGACCGGATCCTGCGCAAGATCAACGACTGGATCTCCTCGCTGCTCAATCACTCGCCCGGCAACCAGTCCGGTGGCCTGAGCTGGACGGCGCTGGTCGTCCTCCTGGTGCTGCTGGTCCTCATCGCCGCCGCGGTCTGGTGGCGGATCGGCAACGTGCGGAGCAACGCCGCCGAACGCGACGCCCTGCTGGACGACAGACCCACCACCGCCAAGGACCACCGCGCCACGGCCGAACGCCATGCCGCCGCGGGCGAGTGGCCCGAGGCCATCCGCGAACGCCTGCGCGCCATCGCCCGCGACCTGGAGGAGCGGGTCATCGTCGAACCGCGTCCGGGCCGTACGGCCGACGAACTCGCGAGCGAGGCGGGCCAGGCACTACCGGACTTCGCCGAGGAGCTCACCGTGGGCGTGCGGATCTTCGACGACGTCTGGTACGGCGGCCGCACCGGCGATGCAGAGGGCTACCAGCGGCTCACCGAACTCGACCGGCGGCTGCGCTCGGCGCGCCCCGCACCGCTCGTCTCAACGGAGTCCGCGTGAGTACGGCGGCGCCGGAGGCCGGGACCGCGGCACCGGAGGCCCCGGCATCGGAGACCTCGGCGCCCGACAGCGCGGGCCACGTCGCGCGGCGGCGCTGGCGCCGGTCGCGGGGCATCCTGGTCGCGATACTCGCGCTCGCCATCGTCGGCGTGGTGCTCGCCGCGCTGCAGCCCCGTCAGCAGGCGGCCTACCTCGACCCCGACTCGGCGGGGCAACAGGGAGCCAGGGCACTCGCCGAGATCACCCGGCAGAACGGCACGCCGGTGAAGGTGGTGCGCAGCGCGTCCGCCGCCGCGGAGCAGATGCGGGCCCAGCCCGACGCGGTCCTGGTGATCACGCATTCGGAGCGCCTGCTGCCCGGCGACCTGTCCACCCTGCGGGCACTGCCCGGCGACCGCCTGCTGGTCGAGCCGACGGGCGACACGCTGGAGGCGCTCGCCCCCGGCGTCCTTCCCGCCTCCGGCGCCTCGGGCACCATCGCCCCGGACTGCTCGCTTCCCGCGGCGGTGAACGCCGGCGACGTCGGCCTGCCCGACACGCAGACCTACAACGCCCCGGCCGGCGCGGCGAAGTGCTACTTCAGCGACGGGAAGCCCGCCCTCGTACAGCTCCCGGGAGTCGGCTCGACCGTCACGGTGCTCGGCACGGGCGGCCCGCTCACCAACGAACGCCTGGCCGAGGAGGGCAACGCCGCGCTCGGCATGAACCTCGTCGGCGCCCGGTCGAGCGCGGTGTGGCTGCTGCCGGACACACCGCCACCGGGCAGCGGGCGCAAGTCGTTCTCGGACCTGGTGCCGTTCGGGGTCAAGCTCGCGGTGCTTCAGGCGATCATCGCGGTCCTGCTCGTGGCGCTCTGGCGGGCACGCCGCCTGGGGCCGGTCGTGGTCGAGCCGCTGCCGGTCGTGGTCCGCTCGGCCGAGGCCGTCGAGGGCCGGGCCCGGCTGTACCGGTCGCGACGGGCCGGTGACCGTGCCGCCCTGGCACTGCGCGCGGGTGCGCTCGAACGCCTTACCGCGCTGCTCGGCATGCCCAGAAGCGCCGCCGCCGACCCGGCCATGGCAGCAGAGATCATCGCCGGCATCTCGGCACACACCGGACAGGCGCAGGCGATGATCGGTGCTGCGCTGTACGGTCCTCCACCAATGGACGACGCCGGGCTGGTCCGGCTCGCGGGCTACCTCGACGAACTCGAAAGGCAGGTTCGGAACTCGTGAGTGAGCGAAGTTCTGACATTTTTGGCACCGGGTCGGCCGAAGAGGAGCCGCAGGACCTGGCGACGCAGGACACACGTGCGGCGCTGATGGCGTTGCGCAGTGAGGTCGCCAAGGCGGTCGTCGGACAGGATGCCGTGGTGACCGGGCTGGTCATCGCCCTGCTGTGCCGCGGCCACGTGCTGCTCGAGGGTGTGCCCGGCGTGGCCAAGACGCTCCTCATCCGCACCCTGGCCCAGGCGCTGAAGCTCGACTTCAAGCGCGTGCAGTTCACCCCCGACCTCATGCCGGGCGACGTCACGGGTTCCCTCGTGTACGACAACCGGAGCTCGGAGTTCGAGTTCCGCGAGGGTCCGGTCTTCACGAACCTCCTGCTCGCCGACGAGATCAACCGGACGCCGCCGAAGACCCAGGCGTCCCTCCTGGAGTCGATGGAGGAGCGCCAGGTGTCGGTGGAGGGCATGCCGCGCATGCTGCCCGACCCGTTCGTCGTGTGCGCCACGCAGAACCCGATCGAGTACGAGGGCACGTACCCCCTGCCCGAGGCTCAGCTCGACCGGTTCCTGGTGAAGCTGACCGTCCCGGTGCCCTCCCGCGAGGACGAGATCGCGGTGCTCCAGCGACACGCCGCCGGCTTCGACCCCCGTGACCTGCACGCCGCCGGAGTCACCCCCGTCGCCGGCCCGGCGGACCTGGCCGCGGGGCGTGAGGCCGTCGGACGCATCCGGATCGACCCGAAGATCAGCGGATACGTGGTCGACCTGTGCCGGGCCACCCGCCAGTCCCCGTCACTCCAGCTCGGGGTCTCCCCCCGTGGCGCCACCGCGCTGCTGGCGACGGCGCGCGCATGGGCGTGGCTGTCGGGCCGCGACTACGTACGCCCGGACGACGTGAAGGCCCTCGCCCGGCCGACGCTCCGCCATCGCGTACAGCTCCGGCCCGAGGCGGAGCTGGAGGGAGCGACGACCGACGCCGTGCTCGACGGCGTGCTCACCACCGTCCCCGCTCCGCGTTGAGGGGCAGGCCATGGCGCTGACCGGCCGTACCGGTCTGCTGGCCCTGCTCGGCGCGGTGGTGATGGTGCTCGCGCCGAGCTGGTGGACGTTGCTGGTCGTGAACGCCCTCCTCGTCGCGCTGATCGTCGTCGACCTGGCGCTGGCGGGGAACATCCGGAGCCTGGGCCTGCACCGCTCCGGCGACACGAACGTACGCCTCGGCGAGGAGGCCGCCGTCTCGCTGATCGTGGAGAACCGCGGCACGCGGAGGCTGCGGGCACGGGTGCGTGACGCCTGGCCGCCGAGCGCGGGCTCCGGCCCCCGCGAGGTCGCCCTCTCGGTACCGCCGGGTGAACGCCGCCGCGTCGACATACGCCTTCTCCCGACCCGCCGGGGCGACCGCCGGGCCGTCTCCGTCACGATCCGGTCGGTCGGGCCGTTGCGGCTGGCCGCACGCCAGCTGTCCCGGCAGGCGCCCTGGAGCGTACGCGTGCTGCCGGCCTTCCCCTCGCGCCGCCACCTGCCCGCGAAGCTCGCCCGGCTGCGCGAGCTGACCGGCCAGCACGTCGCGCTCATCCGCGGCCAGGGCACCGAGTTCGACTCGCTACGGGAGTACGTGGACGGCGACGACGTACGCTCCATCGACTGGCGGGCGACCGCGCGCCGCAGCGACGTCGTCGTACGTACCTGGCGCCCGGAGCGCGACCGCCGCATCTACCTGGTCCTCGACACCGGCCGTACGGCCGCGGGGCGCGTCGGCGACATTCCACGACTGGACTGCTCGATGGACGCCGCCCTGCTGCTCGGCGCGCTGGCGTCGCGGGCGGGTGACCGCGTGGACCTGCTCGCCTTCGACCGGCAGGTACGTGCCCGGGTGGAGGGCAGCAGCCGTACCGGTCTGCTGACCGCGATGGTCCGTGCCATGGCACCGCTGGAGCCCGCACTCGTCGAGGCGGACGCGGCCGGCATGGTCTCGGCGCTGCTGGCCCGGGTGCGGCAGCGGTGCCTGGTGGTGCTGCTGACCGACCTCAACGCGACCGCCATGGAGGAGGGTCTGCTGCCCCTGCTCCCGCAGCTGACCGCCAAGCACCTGGTCATGATCGCCGCGGTGAGCGACCCGCGGGTGAGCGAGATGGCGACCGCACGTGGGGACGCGGCCGCGGTGTACGACGCGGCCGCCGCCGAACGCGCCCGCGCCGACCGGCGACGGGTCACCGCGGAGCTGCGAAGGTACGGCGTGGAGGTCGTGGACGCGCCCCCGGACGACATCGCCTCGACGCTGGCCGACGCCTACCTGTCCCTCAAGGCCGCCGGCCGCCTCTGACCGGCCGCCTTCAGCACGTTGCCGTAACCTACTTGAGTACAGGGTTGAGCGACACCTGTGCAGAGGAGACATGACGTGACCGCGCTACCGGAATGGATGTTGGCGCTTCCGGAAGAAGGCGTCACCGCCGAGGAATACGATCGCATGCCGGAAGAGATTTGCCGGCGCATCGAAATCGTCGACGGGAGCATCATCGTGTCGCCCTCCGCGACCCCGAGACACAACCGCATCGCACGACTACTCGCCAACTCCCTCGAATACGCGGCGCCTACGCCATGGCAGGTGACGACGGATGTGGACCTCCGTATCTCCGATGTACCGCTCCACAACAGGCGCCCCGACGTGCTCGTGTTCTCGGGCGATCCCGACGAGCTTCCCGTCCGGCCACACCAGGTCATTCTCGCCGTGGAGATCATGAGCAAAGGAAGCGTCAATGCGGATCGCCTGGACAAACCCGCCGCATATGGCGTTGCAGGCATTTCGCACTATTGGCGCATAGAGCAAGAGAGTGGCGGGCTGGTCGCTTATACCTACGAGCTCGATACCGTCGAAAGGACGTACAGAGCGCTCGGCAGATATTCCGGCGCGCTCAAGGCCGAGGCTCCATTCCCCGTGACTGTTGACCTGGACGCACTCGGCGGACGTTGACGGCCGTCAGGCGGCCACGGGGGCGGTGTCCGGGACGATCTCCGCGTCGCCGATGTCGCCCTCCCGTACGGCGCGGCGGCCGAACGTGATCACGTAGGTGAGGAAGACGACCTCGGCGAAGACGCCGATGCCGACGCGGAGCCAGGTCGTGTTCACGTGGCCGGTGACCAGGCCCTCGATGGCGCCCGAGACCGCGAGGACGCCGATCAGCCCGAGCGCGATGCTCATCGCCGCGCGCCCCTCCTCCGCGAGAGCGTGGCTCCGCCGGCGGTGGCCCGGGTCGATGACCGTCCAGCCGAGGCGCAGGCCCGCGGCGGATGCCAGGTACACCGAGGTCAGTTCGAGCAGGCCGTGCGGCAGGATGAGGCCGAGGAAGATCGTCCCCTTGCCGTTGGCGAACATCAGGCCGGCCTCGATGCCGAGGTTGAGCTGAAGGTTCAGGAGCACGAGGATCGTCGGGATGCCGAGCAGGATGCCGAAGATCAGGGCCTGGGCCGCGACCCACGCGTTGTTGACCCAGACCTGGAAGGCGAAGGCACCGGCGGCGTGATCGGTGTAGTAGTTGGCGAAGTCGTGGTCGACCAGCTGACGGATCTCCGACGGCGACAGGAGGGACGCCTGCACCTCCGGGTTGCGTGCCACCCAGATGGCCAGGACCAGCGAGATGAGGTTGCAGATCACGGCCGAGCCCAGCCACCACCAGCGCGCCCGGTAGGCCATCGCCGGGAACGAGACCGTGAGGAACCGGGTGACGTCTCGCCACATCGGCGCGTGCGAGCCGGTCACCGCCGCGCGGCCCCTGGCCACCAGCGACGAGAGCCGGCCGACGAGCGCGGGCTCCGGTGAGCTGGAACGGACGACCGACAGGTGGGTCGCGGCCCGCTGGTACAGCTCGACGAGCTCATCGATCTCGGCACCCTGTAGCTTTCGCGTGCCGCGGTTGACGAGTTGCTCCAGGCGCCGCCATTCGGCGTTGTGCGCGGCTACGAAGGCG
The DNA here is from genome assembly GCF_006716425.1 of Actinoallomurus bryophytorum. Classification (NCBI taxonomy): domain Bacteria; kingdom Bacillati; phylum Actinomycetota; class Actinomycetes; order Streptosporangiales; family Thermomonosporaceae; genus Actinoallomurus; species Actinoallomurus bryophytorum. The sequence continues at coordinate 4,149,268 of NZ_VFOZ01000001.1, read as the reverse complement.
TCGACGTCCACAGACGGGCACACTACTCTCAAGCGGAGATCTCGACTGGAGGGCGCGCGTGCCCATCGAATTGGTGACCGGCGAAGCCGTCGCACTCGACATCCGGGTGGCGCGGCTGGCCAGCCGCGCCCTCGCACTGTTCATCGACATGCTGCTGCAAATCTTCGTCCTTTATTTCTGCCTCATCTTCGTCGGCCTGTCGGCGGCCGTACTCGACTCCGCCGTCACGACCGGACTGGTGATCGTCTTCACGGTCGCCGTGTTCGTCGGCTACCCGACGATCACAGAGACGCTGACGCGCGGCCGTACTCTCGGCAAGCTCGCGGTCGGACTGCGCGTGGTCGGCGACGACGGCGGCCCTGAGCGCTTCCGGCAGGCCCTCATACGCGCGCTGTCCGGCTTCCTGGAGATCTGGGGGCTGGTCGGCTCGCCCGCCCTCATCGCCTCGCTCCTCAACCAGCGGGGAAAGCGGCTCGGCGACGTGTTCGCGGGCACGATCGTCATCCAGGACCGCGTGCCGGTCAACGTCTTCCTCGGCCCGGTCGCGATCATGCCGATCCGGCTCGCGCCGTGGGCGCGCTCGCTCGAGCTGGCCATGCTGCCGGACACCGTGGCGCTGGCCGCGCGGCAGTACCTCACCCGGTTCTGGGAGCTCGCACCCCTCGTCCGCGACGAGATGGGGCAGCGGCTCACAACGGAGGTCCTGTCGTACGTCAGCCCGCCGCCTCCGCCGGGCTTCCGGCCCGAGATCTACCTGTCGGCCGTCCTCGCCGAACGCCGCCACCGTGAGGAGATCCGTCTCGCCGAGCGTGCCGCGCGGCGCCTGGCGATCAGCCGGCGCGGACTCCCGCCGGGTCTCGCACCGCCCCAGCCGCCGATCATGGCCGGCGGTCCGCCCCCACCTCCGCCGTACGGGCCCGGTCCCGGTCCCATGCCGGGCTGGGAGTGGAACCGCGGCGCTCCGGGCAGGCCGCCCGGCCGCTGACCCTCAGGGGAAGTTGGGTGGATCCTCCAGGCCGGCCAGCTCGATGCCGGGAGAGGCGAGGACCACGTCCCCGGCCAGGTAGGACTCGGTGACCTCGCCGGTCTCCAGGTCGGTGACCTCGTAGCGTTCGACCGGCAGCCGTCCCTCGTCCGCGTCGTGCCAGGCGATCTCGGTGAGCCTCCAGCGCTGCGGCACCGTACGTACGCCCAGGGCGGGCTCGGTCAGCACCAGCACGCGTACGTCGGCCTGCTCACGCTCGGCCAGGCCCAGCGAGCGGGCCACGGCGACGAGCAGGCCCGGCGACTCCCCGAGGAAGCCGGCGGCGCGAGCGGAGTTCTCCCGGCCCCCCGTGACCCACAGCAGCTCGGGCCCTGCGGCGCCGCCGCGGAGCACGTGCTCGCCGGCGGTGACCTGGAGCCGCGCCGGCCGCCAGCGCCCGTCGGCGACCAGTTCGACGGTGCCGCCGTCCGAGCGCTCGGCGTTGTAGCGCCACCCACCTCCGTCGGGCGCACAGGAGAAGCGCTCCTCGACCTCGGACTCATGGAGGTACGTTCCGCGTGGCATGGGCCAAATCTATGGGCGAACGCGGGTGCGTACCGCGACCGCCCCTCGGCCGTGCCGCACTCGGCGGCGACGAGAACGTGCCCCGCCGGTCGTGACGACCGTGCGGGGCACGAGTGGCGACCTCGGCGGCCGGGTCAGGAGCCGCGCCGCCAGGACGACAGGTAGATCTCCTGGTCCTGGGTGAGGGCGTCGATCTCGATGTCCATCGAACCGAGCTTGAGCCGGGCGACCTCGGTGTCGATCGCCTCCGGTACGTCGTACACGCCCGGGGCGAGATCCTGGCCGACGAGCCACTCACAGGTGAGTGCCTGGTCGGCGAACGACATGTCCATCACCGCGGCCGGGTGGCCCTCCGCCGCCGCGAGGTTCACCAACCGGCCCTCGGCCAGGAGGACCAGGCGGCGGCCGTCCGCCAGGACGTACTCGTCGGCCTGAGGGCGTACCTCGTGGCGGATCTCGACCGTGAGGTCGGCCAGCGCGCGTACGTCGATCTCCACGTCGAAGTGGCCCGAGTTGGCGAGGATCGCGCCGTCCTTCATCCGGGCGAAGTGCTCGGCGCCGATGACGTCGGTGTTGCCGGTGACGGTGATGAAGATGTCGCCGTCCTCGGCGGCCTGCGCCATCGGCTGCACCCGGTAGCCCTGCAGCACGGCGTCCAGCGCCTTGACCGGGTCGATCTCGGTGACGACCACGCGGCCGCCCATGCCCCGCGCCCGCTCGGCCAGGCCGCGGCCGCAGTAGCCGAAGCCCGCGATGACGATCGTCTTTCCGGCCAGCAGGGTGTTGGTGGCCCGCACGATCCCGTCCAGCGTCGACTGCCCGGTGCCGTACCGGTTGTCGAACATGTGCTTGGTGTCGGTGTCGTTGACCGCCACCATCGGGAAGCGCAGGGCGTTCTCGCGGGCCATCTGGTGCAGCCGGATGACGCCGGTCGTCGTCGACTCACAGCCCGCGCGTACGCCGTCGGCCAGGTCGAGACGCTCGGTGTGCAGCGTGTTGACCAGGTCGCAGCCGTCGTCCAGGACGAGGTCGGGGCCGATCTCCAGCGCCTGGTGGATGTGCCGGTAGTAGCCGTCACGGTCCACGCCCTGCCGGGCGAAGACGGCCGCGCCGTACTCCTTCACGAGCGCCGCGGCCGTGTCGTCCTGCGTGGACAGCGGGTTGGAGGCGGCCAGAGCCACCTCGGCGCCGCCGGCCTGGAGCGTACGGATGAGGTTCGCGGTCTCGGTGGTGACGTGCATGCACGCGGCGATCTTCAGGCCGTCCAGCGGGCGCTCGACGGCGAACTGTTCCCGTATCCGCCGCAGCACCGGCATGGAGCGGTCGGCCCACTCGATACGCCGGACCCCGGACTCGGCGAGCCCGGGGTCCGAAACATCTGAACTCATCAGTACCGGTAATGGTCCGACTTGTACGGGCCCTCGACGTCGACGCCGATGTAGGAGGCCTGCTCCTTGGTGAGCTCGGTGAGCTTCACGCCGAGCGCGTCGAGGTGGAGGCGGGCGACCTTCTCGTCGAGGTGCTTGGGCAGGGTGTACACGCCGACCGGGTAGGCCTCGGTCTTGGTGAACAGCTCGATCTGGGCGATCACCTGGTTGGTGAAGGAGTTCGACATCACGAAGCTCGGGTGGCCGGTGGCGCAGCCGAGGTTCATCAGCCGGCCCTCGGCGAGCACGATGATGTTGTGGCCGTCCTCGAAGGTCCACGTGTGGACCTGCGGCTTGACCTCTTCCTTCGTGATGCCCGGGATCTTCGCCAGGCCGGCCATGTCGATCTCGTTGTCGAAGTGGCCGATGTTGCTGACGATCGCCTGGTGCTTCATCCGCGCCATGTCGGCGGCGCTGATGATGTTGAAGTTGCCGGTCGTCGTCACGAAGATGTCGGCGATCTCGACGACGTCGTCCAGCGTGGTGACCTGGAAGCCGTCCATCGCGGCCTGCAGCGCGCAGATCGGGTCGATCTCGGTGACGATCACGCGGGCGCCCTGGCCGCGCAGCGCGTCCGAGCAGCCCTTGCCCACGTCGCCGTAGCCGCAGACGACCGCGACCTTGCCGCCGATCAGCACGTCGGTGGCGCGGTTGAGCCCGTCGATGACGCTGTGGCGGCAGCCGTACTTGTTGTCGAACTTGGACTTGGTGACCGAGTCGTTGACGTTGATCGCCGGGAAGGCGAGCGTGCCGGCCTTGGCCATCTCGTACAGGCGGTGGACGCCGGTGGTGGTCTCCTCCGTCACGCCCTTGATGCGCTCGGCGGCCTTGGTCCAGCGACCGGAGTCGTCGACCGTACGGCGGAGGAGGTCGAGGACGACCTTCCACTCCTCCGGGTCGTCCTCGGCGGCCGAGGGGACGGCGCCGGCCTTCTCGTACTCGGCGCCCTTGTGCACGAGCATCGTGGCGTCGCCACCGTCATCGAGGATCATGTTGGGGCCCTCGCCATCGGGCCAGTTGAGCGCCTGGTCGGTGCACCACCAGTACTCCTCCAGCGTCTCGCCCTTCCAGGCGAAGACCGGAACGCCCTGCGGGTCCTCCGCGGTGCCCTTCGCGCCGACGACGACCGCGGCGGCGGCGTGGTCCTGGGTGGAGAAGATGTTGCAGCTCACCCAGCGGACGTCCGCGCCCAGCTCGACCAGGGTCTCGATCAGCACGGCGGTCTGGATCGTCATGTGCAGCGAGCCCATGATCTTCGCACCGCGCAGCGGCTGGGACTCGGCGTACTCCTTGCGGACCGACATGAGGCCGGGCATCTCGTGCTCGGCGAGGTTGATCTCCCTGCGGCCGAATGCCGCGAGCGACAGATCGGCGACCTTGTAATCCATGCTTGCTTAGCTCCCTGGGCTCGGTATCAGGACCGAGTCTAGGCCGGGCTCGCCGGGCGATGCACGGCCGAGTGGCCGTTTCTAACACAGATTTGTCAGAATAAGCCTCATGCGCATCACGGAGGCCGCCCAGCGGCTCGGCACCTCGCCCCGCATGCTCCGCTACCGCGAGGCTCTCGGACTGCTCCCCCCGACCCGTGAGCCGCGAGGGCACCGGCGCTTCGGCGAGGACGAGCTGCGCGCGGTGGCGCTCGCGCTGACGCTGGAGAAGCGGTACGACATCAGCCCTGGAGAGCTCGCCTTCGGACTGCGCGTGCTGGCCGAACCCGACGTACGGGCGTCGGTACGGGAGCTCGGCGAGCGTATCGGGCGACTGTCCGCACCGCCCGCACGCGCCCTGGACTTCGAGAAGGAGAAGGCCCTGCGCCTGTTGCGCGGCAGGCGCTAGCGGGCGCCTTCAGGTCGCCGACCGCGGCCTGCGGCCGCCAGGGCGGAGACCCTGGGGCCGGGGCCGTCAGTGACCGCCGCGCGGCGGGGAGCCGATGTGCGTGGAGGGCGGAGACCCTCGCCTGGGTGGCCGGATCGGGACGACCCCAGCCCATGGTGTGCCCGATCGTGCCGCCGATGGGGAGTACCCACAGGAGACCAATGACGGCCGACGGCCACCCGGCGAGGGAGACCGGTCGCGCCATCCGAACCCCCGAGGGTCGGATGACGGACCAGGGACAACGCCTCCGGACCCCCTAGTACGGAGACGCCGTGCCCTTGTCACATCCATGAAGTTACGTCGTCGGCCCCCTCCACCGCGTCCCCCTGAAGGAGGGACCTCGCGTCGTCCTGCAGGTGGACATCGAACCGATCTCAGGGAGGTGAAATCGTTCCGTACGGTGAGGCGAGCATCGCCCTCCGCGGGTGAAGATGAAGGGTGACTAGCGAAAAACCTGACTTCCTCCAGGAAGCCGGACCCGCGGCATGGCGTCTGGCGGCTCAGGTGGTCACCGCCGTCGGCCAGGTCCTGCTGTGGATCATCACCGGCATCACCCGCCTGCTGCGACCGCTCACGAACCGCCTCGTCGCCGCCCTCTACGGCCGGAACACGCCGCCCGCGCCGCCCCCGTACGTCGCGCCCGACGGCACCCTCTACGCGCCGCGGGGCGGCCCTCCCGGTCCACCGCCACGTACGCCCCCGCTGGTGCGCTGGGCCCGCGCCTGGCGCCGCTTCGGCACGTCGTGGTGGTACGGGCCGGTGACCGGTGCGGTGCTCGCGCTCGCCGCGCTGTTCGAGCTTCCCCTGCACCACCTCGATGCGGTCAGCCTCAACGGCGGGTTCGCGCTCGCCTCAACGGTGCCGTTGATGTTCCGGCGCGAGTCGCTGCGGCCCGCCGCGGCCATCACGCTCGGGGCCCTCGCCGCGAGCCTGCTGTCCGGGCAGGCGCTCCTCGCCACGACCGCCTTCGCCGGGCTGTACACGCTGTTCCTGCTGGCCCAGCAGCTGCCGCGCCAGTCCACCGGCGTGCTCGGCGTCGGCAGCGTCGTGACCGTCGCCGTCGTCTACCTCGCCGCCGGCAGTCTCGACCAGATCCCCTGGCCGGCCGCCGTGGTCGCCGTCGTCGCGGCCCTCGGACTGGGTGACGCACGCCGTACGGTCGAGACGGCCGAGGCCAGCATGGACGAGGAGCGGGAGCGCAACAGCGAGACGCTGACACGCCTGAACGCCGTCCAGCACGAACAGGCGGTCCTGCGCGAGCGGGCGCGGATCGCGCGCGAGCTGCACGACGTCGTCGCGCACTCGGTCTCGATGATCGCCGTCCAGGCCGAGACCGCTCCGTACACGATGCGCGACCTGTCCCCCGAGGCCAAGAAGGGCTTCGCGGAGGTGGCCGGCGCGGCGCGCGAGGCGCTGGAGGAGATGCGGCGGCTGCTCAGCGTGCTGCGCGCCGACCCGGGCACCGAGCCCGAGGTGACGCCGCAGCCCAGGCTCGACCGGCTGGGCGAGCTCATCGACAGCCACCGGGGCGCGGGCGGCCAGGCGCAGCTGAGCGTGCACGGTTCCGTACGCCCGCTGTCCACGACCATCGAGCTGTCGGCGTACCGCATCGTCCAGGAGGCGCTGACGAACGCGCGGCGGCACGCGCCCGGCTCACGGGTACGGGTCGAGCTGAACTACCTCGGTGACCGGCTCGCCGTACGCGTCGTCGACGACGGCACCTCGGTCCCGGTCACGAAGGTGGAGGACCGGACCAAGGTGATGGGGCATGGACTCGTCGGGATGCGCGAGCGCGCCACGATGCTCGGTGGCCGCTTCGCCGCAGGTCCGCGTACTGAGGGTGGATTCGCCGTGCAGGCCGAGCTTCCGGTAGGCCAGAATCGGCATTCATGATCCGAGTGCTGATCGCCGACGACCAGACGATCGTGCGCGCCGGTTTCGCCGCACTCCTCGCCGCCCAGCCCGACATCGACGTCGTCGCCCAGGGCGGTGACGGCCGGGAAGCGGTACGGCTCGCCGAGACCCACCGCCCCGACGTCGTCCTGATGGACATCCGCATGCCCGGCATGGACGGCATCGACGCGACCAAGCGGATCCTCGCCGACCCCGCCAACGCGTCGACCCGCGTCCTCGTACTGACCACCTTCGACGTGGACGAGTATGTCTACGAGGCGCTGTCGGCCGGGGCCAGCGGCTTCCTGCTCAAGGACGCGACGGCCGACGACCTCGTCTCGGCGGTACGCGTGGTCGCGCGCGGCGACGCGCTGCTCGCCCCCCAGGTGACGGGACGGCTGATCAAGGAGTTCTCCCGCCAGCGCCGGGCCAGGCCCCGGCCGGCACCGGGCCTGGCGACCCTGACCGCACGCGAGACCGAGGTGCTCGGCCTGATCGCCGGCGGTCTGTCCAACGGCGAGATCGCCCGGAGCCTGGTGGTGAGCGAGCACACGGTCAAGACACACGTCGCGCGGGTGTTCACCAAGCTGGGCCTACGCGACCGCGCACAGGCGGTCGTGCTCGCGTACGAGTCGGGCCTGGTCACACCGGGCGGCGCCAGGGAGGACTGACCGCCCCCGAGGCGCAGGCCACGGGGGCGGTGCCGTTCGCCCGGCCGACCGCACGGGACGGCGACGTGTCAGCCGGCGTTCTCCGGCTTGGTCCGGGCCCGGTCGAGGTCGGGCTCGATGTAGATGTGGCGGGCCATCGGGACGGCCTCCCGGATCCGGCTCTCGGCCGCGTCGATGGCGCGGGCCACCTCGGCGGCCGTGTCATCGTGGGTGACCGCGATCTTGGCCGCGACGAGCAGCTCCTCCGGCCCCATGTGCAGGGTGCGCAGGTGGATGACCCGGTCGATCACGTCGACCGACTCGAGCTCGGCGATGATCTTCTTCTCGATCTCGCCGACCGCGGACTCGCCGATGAGCATGCTCTTGGTCTCCACGGCCAGCACGACGGCCACGAAGGCCAGCAGCAGGCCGATGACGGCCGAGCCCACGCCGTCCCAGATGCCGTTCCCGGTGATCACGGCCAGGGCGACGCAGATGAGGGCGACGACGAGGCCGATCAGCGCCGCGAAGTCCTCCAGGATCACGACCGGCAGCTCGGGAGCACGTGCCCGCCGGATGTAGGCCACCCAGCTGTGCTTTCCCCGGGTGAGGTTGGACTCCTTGATCGCGGTACGGAAGGAGAGGCCCTCCAGCACGATCCCGAAGGCGAGCACGCCGAACGCCCAGAGCGGATCGTCGATGTCGTGCGGCTCGTGGATCTTGTGCCAGCCCTCGTACAGCGAGAAGAGCGAGCCGACGGTGAACAGCACGACCGCGACGATGAAGGCGTAGAAGAAGCGTTCACGGCCGTAGCCGAACGGATGTTTGCTCGTCTCGGCGCGTTTCGAGCGGTTGCGGCCGAGGATGAGCAGGCCCTGGTTGCCCGAGTCGGCGATGGAGTGCACGCCCTCGGCCATCATCGAGGCCGAGCCGGTGAAGGCGAATGCCACGAACTTGGCCACGGCGATGCCCAGGTTGGCGGCGAGCGCCGCGACGATCGCCTTGCTCCCGCCCTCAGCACTCACGGTCGCTCCCGGTCATCACGCTGGTCACGAGATCCTCACTTTGAGTTCTTGGATGGCCGGTACGGGCGTCGGATCCGCCCCGAGGGCCAGCGCCAGGTAGACGCTGGCGTAGTCGGCGTGGGCGATGAGCCCGGCGAGCCGTTCGAGGGGGTGCTCCCCCCGAGCGGCGAGCTCGGTCACCGGCACACCGCGGTCGGCCGCGAGCTCGGCGGACGCCTCGCGCCTCCGTGTCACCTGCGGGTGTTCTTTGGTGTCGCGGATCATGACCAGGCGCAGGCGCGTCGCCTCCGGCTCGTCGACCCGGTCACGGAAGAAGTCGTCCTCCCCGGCGGTGGCTCCCGCCGGCGCGGCGAAGACCCCGTCGAAGGTCATCACCTGGCTGTGGTTGGCTTCCGGCAGCTCGCCTGAAATAGCAGGATATTTCGCATTAATGGCGAGCTGTGCGGCGAACCGGCCCGCCACCACGCCGGTCAGCGGCGAGGTCCCCCAGATCATCGGAATCGATCCGGCGATCTCCACCGCGGTCTGCTTGCCGGGGTTGACGAACGACTCACTGGCCGGCCGGCACAGGTGGCTCATCTCCTCCAGCCGCTCGGCGGTGCGCTCGAGCACCTCCGGGGGGACGTTCGCGAGGCCGAGCGCGCCCGCGGCCAGCAGCGGCGGAATGCTCAGCCCCCACAGCGCCGCGCGGGTCTGCGCGGCCGGCGGCACGGGTACGAACAGGGCGCCGGACTGAACGGCCAGCTCGGCGAGCGGTGACCCGCCGGCGCCGACGCACAGCAGCCGGCAGCCGCGGCGTGCCGCGTCCGCCGCCGCGCCGAGAGTCTCCTCGGTCGCGCCGGAGCGGGACACGACGATCACCAGGTCGGCGGCACCGACCCAGCCGGGCAGCCGGTAGCCGTGCACGGTCGTGATCGGCACCGGGCAGCCGAGGCCGCAGATCGCGGCGAGCACCTCGCCCGCGATCCCGGAGCCGCCCATTCCGGCGACCACGATGGCGCGCGGCCGGCCGCCCTGGGCGATCCGGTCGATCCCGGCCTCGGTGGCCAGGAGCTGGGCCTCGCGGACCTGCGCGGCCGCCGAGGCGACATGGCGCAGCATCTCGCCCGGGTCCGCCTCGGCCAGTGCCTCCGGATCATCGAGGAGGCCGTAGTCGGGCTCGGGAAGACTCATCGGCGCGCCGGCCCTCCGATGTGCTCGTCGGTCATACAGGAGTCCTGGCCTCGTCCACCAGCAGGACCGGGATGTCGTCGCGGACCGGGTAGGCGTACTTGCAGGTGCCGGTGCAGACGAGCTCTTCCGCGGCCTCGTCCGACCTCAGCGCGCCATGGCAGTTGGGGCAGGCGAGGATCTCCAGCAGCCAGGAGTCGATCTTCATTCGTTTCCCTTTCGCACGATCTCGAGGACCTCATCCCGTACGGCGGCCATCGTCTCGTCGTCAGTGGCCTCGGCGTTGAGCCGCAGCAGGGGTTCGGTGTTGGAGGCCCGGAGGTTGAACCACCAGTCGTCGTGGCCGACCGTCAGCCCGTCGAGATCATCGACGGTCACGCCCGGACGGCTCTCGAACTCCGCGCGCACCTGCGCCATCGCGCCGTCCTGGTCGGTGACCTTGCTGTTGATCTCTCCGGAGGCGGCGTAGCGCGTGAACTCGCTCAGCAGGTCCGACAGCGGCCGCTCCTGACCGCCGAGCGCGGCCAGGACGTGCATCGCGGCGAGCATGCCGGAGTCGGCGAACCAGAAGTCGCGGAAGTAGTAGTGACCCGAGTGCTCGCCGCCGAACATGGCGTCGGTCTCGGCCATCGTCTGCTTGATGAAGGAGTGACCGACGCGGGTGCGCACCGGCTCGCCCCCGTGCTCACGGACGATCTCCGGGACGGCCCGCGAGGTGATCAGGTTGTGCACGATCCGGCCCGCGCCGCCGTGTCTGCTCAGCTCGCGTACGGCGACCAGCGCCGTGACGGTCGAGGGTGCCACCGGCTCACCGCGCTCGTCCACGACGAAGCAGCGGTCGGCGTCGCCGTCGAAGGCCAGCCCGATGTCGGCGCCCTGCTCGCGCACCGCCGCCTGCAGGTCGACGATGTTGGCGGCCTCGATCGGGTTGGCCTCGTGGTTGGGAAAGGAGCCGTCGAGCTCGAAGTAGAGCGGGACCAGGTCGATCGGCAGGCCTTCGAACACGCTCGGGACGGTGTGCCCGCCCATGCCGTTGCCCGCGTCGACGACGACCTTCAGCGGCCGGATGCCGGACAGGTCCACGAGGGTCTTCAGATGCTCGGCGTACCCGGACAGCAGGTCGCGCGTGCTAACGGAGCCGGCCGGACCATCGTGGGCCGGCACGCCGCCGTCGACGAGCTCGCGGATCTCGGCCAGGCCGGTGTCCTGGCCGACCGGCTTGGCGCCGGCGCGGCAGAGCTTGATCCCGTTGTACTGGGCGGGGTTGTGGCTGGCGGTGAACATCGCGCCCGGCATGTCGAGGCTGCCACTGGCGTAGTAGAGCATGTCGGTCGAGCCCAGCCCCGCCTCGATCACATCCGCGCCCTGTGCGGTGGCGCCACGGGCGAAGGCGGCCGAAAGCGGACCGGACGAGGTGCGCATGTCGTGCGCGGTCACGATCGCCGGAGCACCCGTCACGCGTACGAAAGCCGCGCCGACGGCCTCGGCGATCTCTTCGTTCAGCTCGTCGGGGACGACGCCCCGGATGTCGTACGCCTTGAAGATCTTGGTGAGGTCACTCACTCCTGGCCCCTTGCTTCGGCACGATGTCGTAACGACGTATCGAGAGCCTACCGGGGATGGAGTCAGGGCTTGCGGGGCGTGTCCGAGCGCAGGACCCGTAGGTGGCCGCGCCTGCCGACTTCGGTGCCCTGCCCGACCGGCTCCTGCCGGGGGGCGATGGGCTTGGCCGCCTCGCGTACGGCGTTGGCGAGGGCCTCGAGGTCGTCGCTGCTCGGCTCGGACTCCTCGGCGGGAAGGCGGACCAGCTCCCAGCCGACGGGCGCGGTCAAGCGCTCCGCGTGCTCGGCGCACAGGTCATAACAGTGCGGCTCGACGTACGCAGCCAGCGGGCCGAGAACAGCGGTCGAGTCGGCATAGACGTACGTGAGCGTGTAGACAGCAGACTGCTTGCACGCGGTGCGGGAGCAGATGCGGACGGGGCTCACGACGGGAACGTATCCCCTCCCCCCGTACCGGCGCCACTATCCTCACTTCGTGTCGCCGTATTTCAGGCGCCCACGTGCATAACGGATCTTTGTCGCGGCGGCCCTTCGCACGAGTGGAGCGGGCGTCCACAGAGCGGCAGAGGCCGCTCAGCAGGTAATACGCCGGGCGGGACGGAGGAAACGTCGCAGCGAGTCGTGGCCGGTCATCCGGCGTGACCGGTTCCGCAATCTCAAATGTGGAGGGTGGCGTGACCAAGACATGACTCAGAGCGGATCGCGTGACCGGTCGAACCATCCGCACCCCGCAGGGCGTTTCGGGCGGACTATGCTCGAAGATGTGCGATCACGCGTGACAGGCTCCAGCACGCGCCGTCGTGACCGCCGCGGCCGCGGTATGCGCGGGCCGCTCGCACCGGCGGAGGCGCCGATCTCCCGCACGCGTGCCGAGCGCTTCGATGATCTCGTACGCGACGAGGCCCACCGGCTCGAGCAGCGCTGGAGCCGGCAGCTGGCCGGGGTGGAGTTCGCCGTCGAGGAAGTACCCGCGATCGACCCCCACGCCCTGGAGCCGGACGCGATACCCCTCAGCCGCCTCGTGCCCGCCGCTGACGGCCGCCCGCCCCGGATCGTGGTCTACCGCCGTCCGGTCGAGGCACGCGGCGGAGAGGACGAACGCGACCGCGCCCGCCTGATCCGCGACGTCGTGGTCGAGGAGGTGGCCGAGCTGCTCGGCCTCTCGCCCGAGTCCATCGACCCGACCTACGACTCTCCCGACGACTGAATGCGTTTCCGCGGCGGTTCCGGCAATGGATCGGCATCCGCCGTCGCGGCGGGCACGGGTGAATCGAACCGTCAACATCCATGACCGTCGTGCCGTGAGGACGCCGCTCTAGGGAAGCGGCGTGTCCGTGACGGGGGGCAGCACCGCGAACATGCGAGCCGGGGCGATCGGTAGCAGAGTGATCCCCTGCTTCTTGATCTTGAGCAGCCGGGCGGCGTACACGGGCCCGGAACCCGGTGCGGGCACGATCGTCAGGCCGTAGTCGTCCCCGCCGGCCGGCGGTGGCATCTTCACCTCGACGGTGTGGCCGGCCCGCACGCTGACGTTCTGCGCGGTGCCGGTCGGGCCCTGGGCCATGACCTGGGTGAGGCGTACGGTGGCGGCCGGTCCGGGAGCCGTCAGCAGCAGCGTCGTACTGTCCCGGTCATCGGCCACCAGGCCGACCCCACCGGCCTGCCCGTTCCGCGTCGCGGAGGTGAGCGGCGGCGTCGCCGCGGTGACCGCGAAGTCGTCGCCCTCATCGGCGACGACCACCGCCACGATCGGCCGGTTGGAGACGAGTCGCAGCCCGGCGAACTTGCCGCCCAGGCCGACATCGAACGGGCTGACCGCGAGCGCCGGCGCCTGGAGGTTGCGCTGCCCGGTGGGCGAGAACGTGCCCGCGGACGACATGCCCTGCACGCTCACCGACACCTCGTCACGGCCGGGGACCGCGACCAGCAGCCGCCGGTGACCGCTGCCGGCGGGCAGTCCCGGCACGACGACGCGGGTGCCGGGTACGGTCGCGGGCAGCCAGTCCGCGCCCTTCTTCCGCTCGACGCGCACGGCCGCCGCGATCCGCCCGGTGGCGGCGTGGACGTGCAGCGCCAGAAGCTTGGCACTCGCCGCCGCGTCGCCGAAGCCCTCCACCTGCACGCCGACCTCGACCACACGCGTGGAGTGCGGACCGACGAGGACGTCGTTACGGCCCTCCGGCGTCTCGATCGAGCCCTCCGGGCTCAGCGCGGCCACGACGGCCGTCACGGGCCGGTCGTCGACGTTGGTGAGGTACAGGCTGACGTCCTTGGCGTCCGCGGGCCCGGGGCCGGCGAACCACAGGTCGGTGCCCGGCTGGACGCAGCGTGTGCCGGCCAGCCCGCCGCCGGACGTGGTCTGCTCGACCGTCAGGCCCGGCGCCATGGAGCCGTACGCGCCGAACACCCACGGCCCGGCGCCCTTCTTGACGTCGGTGGACCACGCGGTGCCCGGCGTGGTCAGCGTGACCGGTGTGCCGGCGGCCCACGCCTTTCCCGCTCCGCGGGCCCCGGGCGGGGTGAGCGCGCTGACCCGCGCGCCGTGCGTGTCGGGGCAGACGGGGTTGGCCGAGGTGACCGGGACGCTGACGACCCGGCGGGGTGCGGAGGAGGCCGGACGTGCGAACGACGCGACGCCGTACAGCGCGACGAGGGCGAGCACGATCAGGGCGGCGAGCGCGAAGCGGTTGCCGGGCAGGCGGTTCATCCACTGCGGCCGGGTGTTCGCCGAGGAGAGCCGCGCGGCGAACGCCGACACCGCACGGACGACCGCCCGCACGAGCCGGAACACCGCGCGCACGGTCGCGCGCGCCGCACGGTAGACGGTCCGCGTGGCAGGCCCGAGCGCCTTACGGACGGTCACCAGCATCGACCCGGCGCTCACGACTCCACCCCGCTCAGCAGTGCCGGGGTCTCCTCGGTGCGCACGTGGCCGCCGCGACGGCGGCGGTGGCGCCGCGGGCGTTCGACCCACTGCTCCGACGGCAGCGCCAGCAGCGCGACCAGCACCAGCGCCAGGCCCTGCGCGGTGACCCACAGATGACGCAGCACCATGCCCCGGTGCAGCGTGAAGGATCCGCCCGAGGGCGGCACGTCATAGGCCTCCGCCCAGCCGTCGACGGTGTGCCCGCGCACCGCGTGGCCGTCGATCGTGGCGTGCCAGCCGCCGCTCGCCGGCTCGGCCAGCAGGAGAGTACGGCCGGGCGCGCCCGAGGGGATCCGGACCCTCGCGTCGATCGAGCCGGCCGCCAGCGGCGTGACCGTGCGCCCGTCGACGAGCATCAGCCGCCCGGCGGGAGCGACCGGCTGCCAGAGACCGAAGCGCGAGCTGCGGCCCAGCCGGGCCAGGTCGGGTACGGCGTCGAGGGTGCCCGCGAGCGGGTCGCGATCGGGATAGGGCACCAGAACGTACCCCACGCCGAAGCGGGCCAGCGCCGAGGCGCCGCCGGTGCCGGAGGTGAGGGCGGCGACCGCCGCGCGCAGGTGTCCCCGTGCGGCCTCGGGTGCCGGCACGGACTCCTCACCCGGTATCGGCAGGCGGTCGCGGAGCACCGTCGCCGTGATCGGCTCCCCCGGGCGCTGGGCGAGGACGAGGACGCGCGGCCGGGTCACGTGTGAGGCGACGTCCAGCGGGATGGCGTCGGGGTTGGGCCTGACCAGCGGCCCGTGCGTGCCGTGGACGATCCAGGCGCCCGCGGCGAGCAGCGGTGTGGACACCGCGACCAGCACACCGGCGATCGCCGCCGAACGTACGAGGAGCCCCGGTGCCCACAACCGCGCGACCGCGGCGTGCAGCACGCCCGAGGCCGCCAGGACGACACCGGCCGCGGCGAAGGTCAGCGCCACCCCTGGCCAGGCCGGCCTGGCCAGGACGAGGATCGCGACCAGCAGGCCGGCGAGCGCGAGCAGCCAGCCGGTCAGCACCGCCGTACGCTGCCGCGGCAGCAGCAGGGCCGCCAGCCCCGCCGCGGTGAGCCCGGCGGTGGCCCAGAACACCGGTGCGCCGGGACCACCCGGGTTCAGCATGATCAGTTCACCCGCGGCGGGCCGGGCGACGGAGGCACGGAGCCCCGCCTCGCGCAGGAACTCCGACGGATGGGCCAGCAGGTGCAGCGTCCACGGCAGCAACAGGAGAGGCGGCACGCCCAGCGCGATGGCCAGGCGGCGGCCGGCGTGCGGCCGGTGACCGCCCAGGGCGTACCTCGCAGGCAGCCCGACGAGCAGGGCGAGCGGCCAGGTGAGCGGCGCGAACGCCATAGCGATGGTGAGCAGCAGCGCGACCGCCCAGGCGGCGTGCCGCGAGGAGGCGGCGAGCATGCCGCCGGCGAAGACGCCGATCAGGGGCAGCAGGACGATGACCACGACCGTGCCGATCCGCCCGGTCGCGATGGCACCGGTCGCGACCGGCAGCAGCGCGTACGTGACACCGGTCCAGACGGCCACCGTGGCGCCGGCGCCACGGAGCCGGCGCATGGCGGTGTAGGCGGTGAGACCGGCCAGCGGAACGCACGCGATCAGCAGGACGAGGACCGCGAGCCACGGCTTGCCCAGCAGCAGGGTCGCAAGGAGGGCGAGCACCCCCGCGTACGGCGGGGCCCCCGAGCCTGATCCGAGGCCGACGGGGTGCCAGCCGGTGAGGTATTCGGCCCACAGGTCGCTCGCGCCGCCCCAGGCGGGTACGAGCGCGCCGCCACCGAGCCGTCCGCCCTTGGTGATGAGGCCGTGCTCGGCGACCAGGGCGACCACGGTGAGTGCGAGCGTCATCAGCACGCCCGGACGCCGGAGCCAGCGCCGCAGCATCCCGGGTTCGGCCGCCGGCAGCGGAATCCGCCTGCCGACCAGCAGGTCCGGCAGCCGCCGCAGCGTCGGCCAGCGCGGCTGGAACCGGCTGACGCCGCTGGCCGTCAGCCCGGGGCGTCTGCGCCGGCGCAGACGCGGAGCGCGGAAGAGCGCACCGCGCAGCGCCGCCAGCTCCGCGCCCGCGGCGCCGGGCCGTTTGGCCGTGGCGAAGAAGACGGCCCGAACCAGGGAGGCGATGACGTTGAAGGGCAGTGACAGGGCGAGACCGGACAGCGGCAGGTTCGCGAACAGCACGAGCAGCGCGCTGCGCCGGTCGTCGGCCGGGAACGCCACCTGGCGTTCGCCCCGGGTCGCGGCCTCGGCGTGGAAGACCACGGCGTCGGGCGCCACCAGCACGCGGTGACCGGCGGCGTAGGCGCGCCAGCCGAAGTCGACGTCGTCGCGGAAGAGGCCGAAGGCGGGTTCGAGGCCGTCGAGTTCGTCCCACACGTCGCGGCGCACGAGCATGCCGGCGGTGCTGACGGCCATGACCTCGCGGATCGTGTCGTGCTGGCCCTGGTCGAACTCCCGTGGGTCCAGCCCGGTCTCGCGGCGGCCGGTGCGGTCGATGGCGATGCCCGCTTCGAGCAGGACGCGCCGGTCGTTCCAGTCACGCAGCTTGGGCCCGAGGATCGCCGCGGGCGGATGGGACTCGGCGGTGCGGAGCAGGCTCTCCAGCGCGTTCGGTGCCGGTGCGGAGTCGTCGTGGAGCAGCCAGATCCATTCGACGCGGTCGGCGACGCTGCCGGTTTCCGGAGCCGGGACGGCGATGCCCGCGGCCGGGTGTGCGACGGTCGCCGTGACGGCGTCGGCGTAGCGGGTGCCGGACGGTAGTGAGATGAGGTTGCCTTCGCCGACGACCTCGGTGAGCATCGCGGGTCCGGCGTCGGTACTGCCGGTGTCCGCCGCGACGAGCCGGTCGATCGGATGGCTCTGGGTCAGGAGCGCCTTGAGCGTCTCCGGCAGCCAGCGCGCGCCATCATGTGTGACGAGCACCGCTGTGACGACGTGACGGTCGAGTTGGGGCGCCAATATTTACATCCGAGTGGTCAGCCGGACCGGGCTCAGCTGCCCGGCACGGCTGACCAGAATACGCGAAGCCGCCCGTCACGCACGCCTTGTCCGGCAAGGCCGACGGTGAAGCTCACCGATGGCGTGCGATTCCTTCGCCGGCGTCAGCCGGCGGCACGCTTGAGCTTGCGGCGCTCGCGCTCGGACAAACCACCCCAAATACCGAAACGTTCGTCATGGCCGAGCGCATATTCCAGACACTCCGCACGTACATCGCAAGCGCGGCACACCTTCTTGGCCTCGCGAGTGGAGCCACCCTTCTCCGGAAAAAAAGCTTCCGGATCCGTCTGCGCACACAGGGCGCGCTCCTGCCAGCCCAACTCTTCACCGTCTGTGCCGTGCGCCAGCGGGATGAGCACCTCGCCCATAGCGCACCTCCTAGCCCCGTGGAGCCCCCCTGGTCACGCCTTCCCTGTCACTATCCCCCGGGAAGGCGTTGAACTACACCCATGAAATTACACGCGTGTGGAGGCGCAGACGTCAAGCGGAATCGGATGCGAAAGGTCTGCCCCGTCTAAAAAAACCCGGCTGACCTGCGTAAACATGATCAGGAACCGAGCGCGACGGAGGGAGGACTTTATCTGCGCAGCGCTCGGACCGGCCCGCGATGGGGGTGTTTCTCCGTCCGGCGATTACTCCGGCGGCCGGTACGGATCACTCGACGGCGACCGATCCGACGGCGCCTCATCCGGCCCGTCGTCCGGCGCCTTCGCGATGTCGCCCTGACCGTACGCACGGGTCCACTCGCCCTCGGAGTCCTCGCTCTGCGCCGGCGAGGACTCGGGGGCGGACTGCGGAGGCGCGGGCGGCTGTGGCGGCGCCGGAGGAGACGCGGGCGGCTGCTGCGGCATGGGAGGGCGAGCCCCGGGCTGCGGCTGCTGGCCATATCCGGGCTGGCCGTAACCGGGAGGGCCGTACGGCGCCCGTACGTAGCCCTGCGGCGGGTACTGCTGCGGCGGCTGCTGGCCGTAGACCGGCGGCTGCTGGGGAGGTCCGTAGCCCGGCTGGCCGTACGGCTGACCGTAACCCTGCTGCGGGTACTGCGGTCCCACCGGCGTCGCCGGTCCGAAGGACTGGTAGACGGTGAGAATCCAGTAACCACCCACACCGAGGACGGCCAGCTTGGCGAGCCCGTACAGGAACATCGTGAGCTTGGCGGACAGCGCGCTGTCGAGCAGCAGACCCGCGTTGCCGTTACCCGCCCCCAGGCCGGCCAGCATGCACACGATGTTCACCAGGGCGACGACGCCGAGGACGATGAGGGCCGCGAGGGCGATGTTGCGCGCCTGGCGCGTCGGGCCGCCGCCGAGGCGGGTCACGAGCAGCACGGCGATGACGGCCAGCCCGGTGAGCGTCACGCCGGTGAAGAACGCGTCGTTGTTGACGTACGAGAACGCCGTGTAGGTGAACGGCGGGCTGCCGCCGCCGGGCAGGAGGCGGATCAACCCCGCGATGACCTGGAGTGCGGCCGATCCGAGCAGAACCCACGCGCCGGGCTCTCGAAGCCGCTGTACGTCTTTGTTCACGAACCCGCTCCCGTGAGTAATCGGTTTGTGTCAGCTTCGCACACGCACATGGCCCGTCGCATTTGCTCCAGGGCAGTGGTGTCAGACTTGTCGGCATGCGCATCGTGGCACTCGCGGGCGGAATCGGCGGAGCTCGTTTTCTGCGCGGACTCCAGCACGCCGATCCCAAAGCGGACATCACCGTCGTCGGCAATACCGGTGATGACATTTCGCTCTTCGGACTTCGAATCTGTCCCGACCTGGACACCGTGATGTACACCCTCGGAGGTGGCATCAACGAGGAGCAGGGATGGGGCCGTGCGGAGGAGACCTTCACCCTGCGGGACGAACTCGCCGCCTACGAGGTCGGGCCCTCGTGGTTCACCCTCGGGGACCGCGACTTCGCCACGCACATCGTGCGGACGCAGATGCTGGAGGCGGGCTATCCGCTGTCGGCGGTGACCGAGGCGCTGTGCGACCGCTGGCGGCCCGGCGTGCGCCTGCTGCCGATGTCGGACGACCGGGTCGAGACGCATGTCGTGATCGAGGACGACGAGGGCAGACGCGCGGTCCACTTCCAGGAGTGGTGGGTACGCCTGCACGCCGCGGTCCCGGCCCGGAGCATCGCCGCCGTCGGCGCCGAGGACGCCAAGCCGGCGCCGGGTGTGCTGGAGGCCATCGAGGCCGCCGACGTCGTGATCCTGCCGCCGTCCAACCCGGTGGTCAGCGTCGGCACCATCCTGTCGGTGCCGGGGATACGGTCCGCGGTCGCGGCCAAGACCGTGGTCGGGGTCTCCCCGATCATCGGCGGCGCTCCGGTGCGCGGCATGGCCGACGCGTGCCTGACCGCGATCGGGGTGAGGACCTCCGCCGGCGCGGTCGCCGAGCACTACGGCGCGGACCTGCTGGACGGCTGGCTGGTCGACACCGCCGACGCCGCTCTGGCGGGCGATCTGGGCGGCATCACGGTACGCGCCCGCCCCCTGCTGATGACCGACGTCGAGGCCACCGGCGAGATCGCGCGCGCGGCGATCGACCTCGCGTCGGAGCTGCGGGCATGAACCCCCTTCCGACGACGTTCGAGGTCTTCGGCGTCCCCGGCCTGCCGGAGGTCCGCGAGGGCGACGACATCGCGGCGCTGATCGCCGGGACCGATCTGCGCGACGGGGACATCGTCGTCGTCACCTCCAAGATCGTGAGCAAGGCCGAGGGAAGGCTCCTCGTCGCCGGCGACCGGGAGAAGGCGATCGACGCCGAGACCGTACGCGTCGTCGCACGCCGCGGCGGCACCCGCATCGTCCAGAACCGTCAGGGCCTCGTACTCGCGGCCGCCGGGGTCGACGCCTCCAACACCGAGCCGGGCACCGTGCTCCTGCTCCCGGTGGACCCCGACGCGTCCGCCCGCGTGATCCGCGCCCGGCTCCGCGAGCTGACCGGCGTACGCCTCGGCGTGATCGTCTCCGACACTCTCGGGCGGCCATGGCGGCTGGGTCTGACCGACGCCGCGATCGGCGCCGCCGGGGTGGTTCCGATGGATGACCTGCGGGGCCGCACCGACGCGTACGGCAACCTGCTGGAGGCCACGATGACGTCGGTGGCCGACGAGGTCGCGTCCGCCGCCGAGCTGGTCAAGGGCAAGCTCAGCGGTGTGCCCGTCGCGGTCGTACGCGGCCTGGGCCACCTGGTCACCGGCGAGGACGGACCGGGCGCCCGCGTGCTGGTCCGGTCGGCCGACGAGGACATGTTCCGGTACGGCTCGGCGGACGTCCTGCTGGCCCGCCGTACGGTACGGGAGTTCACCGACGAACCGGTCGACCGCGCCGCCGTACGCCGCGCGGTGTCCGCGGCGGTCACCGCGCCCGCGCCGCACCACACCACGCCGTGGCGGTTCGTGCTGGTCGAGGAGGCCAAGGACCGCCTGCTCGACGCGATGCGCGACGCCTGGGAGGCGGACCTGCGCCGCGACGGGTTCTCCGAGGAGTCCATCACGCGCCGGCTGCGACGGGGCGAGGTGCTCCGGCGCGCGCCGTACCTCGTCGTGCCGTGCCTGGTGATGGACGGCTCACACGACTACCCGGACCCGCGCCGGTCGAGGGCCGAACGCGAGATGTTCCTGGTCGCGATGGGCGCCGGGGTCGAGAACCTCCTCGTCGCCCTCGCGGTCGAGGGCCTGGGGTCGTGCTGGGTGTCGAGCACGATGTTCTGCGCGGACGTCGTCCGCGACGCCCTGGACCTGCCGGCGAACTGGGACCCGATGGGCGCCGTCGGCATCGGCCACGCCGCCGCGCCCCCGCGCGACCGCCCGCCCCGCGACCCGGACGACTTCATCGCGGTGCGTTAGCGCCAGGAGGGCCTGTCGGCCCAGGGGGGCGACCCCCTGGGACCCCCGCTGTGGAGGGCTCCGCCCCCCACGCCCCCCACGGGCTGGGGCCGGTGACGGCCTCAGCAGGTCGAGTGGAACAGCCCGCCGGCGGCCTCCGTCTCGGCCAGCCGGTTGTAGAGAGCGACGGCCTCGGTCGTCTCCTCCACGTGCACGATGATCCCTTGCTCGTCGAGGAGTGCGAGGGTCTCCGGCATCGTCCGCAGGCGTAGCTCCATACCGCGGCTGAGCACGACCACCGTGCAGCCGCGGTCGATGAGCTCCTGGACGTCCACCGGCTGGATGCCCGGCTCATGCCGGGTGCCGTGCTCGTTCCAGTCCCAGACGCGGCCACCGCCGGGATAGAGCGTGAAGTCCTTGCCGGAGGGCAGCCCCTCGACTTCCATCCGTCCCCACGAGATGTGGGTGACCTGAGGTGACCGATTCATGAGTTCGATTCTCACCTACGGAGCGGGCGCCACCCGACGTCTTTTCTCACGGCGGCGGAGCAGTCACGAGACGACGGGCAGGAAGTGGCCGACTCCGTCCGTGGCGCGGGCGGCGGTCACGCGTTCGGCCGGGACCTCGCCGTACGTCGTCGTGCGCTGCCGTGCCGGGCGGCCGGCGCGAGTGGCGATCTCCTCCAGCGCGGACATCGTCTTGAACGAGCCGTTGTCCGAGCCCGCCATGCGGCTGATCGTCTCCTCCATGAGCGTGCCGCCGAGGTCGTTGACGCCGCCCTGGAGCACCTGGGTGCACAGGTCGTCGTCCAGCTTGACCCACGAGCACTGGATGTTGGGGATCGCCCCGTGCAGGAGGATGCGGGCGAGGGCGTGCACGGCGCGGTTCTCGCGCTTCGTCGGGCCGGTACGCGCCAGCCCGGCGAGGTAGATCGGCGCGTTGTGGTGCACGAACGGCAGGAGCACGAACTCGGTGAAGCCGCCCGTGCGCTCCTGGATCGAGCGCAGGACCTTCAGGTGTGCCACCCAGTGGGCCGGCGTGTCCACGTGCCCGTACATCATCGTCGAGGTCGTCGGGATGCCCAGGTCGTGCGCGGTGGTGACCACCTCGACCCACTCGGACGCCGGCAGTTTGCCCTTGGTGAGCACCCAGCGCACATCGTCGTCGAGGATCTCGGCGGCCGTACCGGGCAGGGAGTCCAGGCCCGCGGCCTTCGCCTCGATCAGCCAGTCGCGGATGGAAAGGTTCGTCCGTGAGGCGCCGTTGACGACCTCCATCGGGCTGAACGCGTGCATGTGGATGTCGGGCGCGCGCTTCTTCACCTCGCGGGCCAGGTCGAAGTAGGCCGTGCCGGGCAGGTCCGGGTGGATGCCGCCCTGCATGCAGACCTCGGTCGCGCCGGCCGCCCACGCCTGGTCGACCCGGTCGCCGACCTGCGACAGGGAGAGCGTGTACGCGTCGGCGTCGGTACGCCGCTGGGCGAAGGCGCAGAACCGGCAGCCGGTGTAACAGACGTTGGTGAAGTTGATGTTGCGGGTGACGACGTAGGTCACGTCGTCGCCGACCGCGTCGCGGCGGAGGTCGTCGGCCAGGGCCGCGAGCGCCTCCAGCTCCGCGCCGTCGGCCTGCAGCAACGCGAGGGCGTCCTCGTCGGACAGCCCGCCCGGGTTCCGCTCGGCACTGCGCAGCGCGGCCGAGACGTCACGGTCGAGCCGCTCCGGCGTGTTCGTGGCACGGATCCTGGTGCCGACCTCGGCCCAGTCTCCGTACACCTCGTCGAAGTCCTCGCGCCGGTCGGACGTGCGGCCGATGGAGTCGATCTCGGTGTGCAGGTCGGTACGGCCCTGGTCGGCCCAGCCGCCGTCCGGCTCCTGCCAGGGGAGGCCCTCGGGGCGTACGTCCTCGCGGGCCAGGCCGTCGGGCTGCGCCAGCGCCGCCACGTGCGCGCCGAGCCGCGGGTCCAGCCAGGGCTCCCCGCGCCGTACGTACTCCGGGTAGATCGTCAGGCGCTCTCGCAGCGTGAACCCGCTCTCGGCGGTACGCTCGGCGAGCTCGTCGATCTGCGGCCACGGGCGTTCGGGGTTGACGTGGTCGGGCGTGAGCGGCGAGACGCCACCCCAGTCGTCGATGCCGGCCCGCAGCATCAGCGCGTATTCGGAGTCCACCAGGTTGGGCGGGGCCTGCACGCGTGTCTTCGGGCCGAGCACGAGCCGGGTGACCGCGATCGTGGCGGCCAGTTCCTGCAGGTCCGCGTCGGGGGTGGCACGCATCTTGGTGTCCGGCTTCGCGCGGAAGTTCTGGACGATGATCTCCTGGATCCCGCCGTACTCCCGCGCGACCTTGCGGATCGCGAAGATCGACTCGGCCCGGTCGCGCACGGTCTCGCCGATGCCGATGAGGATGCCGGTGGTGAACGGGACGTTGGAGCGGCCCGCGTCCTCCAGGACGCGCAGGCGCACCGCCGGGTCCTTGTCGGGCGAGCCGAAGTGCGCCTCACCCTTCTGCTCGAACAGCCGCCGGGACGTCGTCTCGAGCATCATCCCCATCGAGGGTGCGACCGGCTTGAGCCGCTGGAAGTCCTGCCAGGTCATGACGCCGGGGTTGAGGTGCGGCAGCAGGCCGGTCTCCTCCAGCACCCGGATCGCCATGGCGCGTACGTAGGAGAGCGTGTCGTCGTAGCCGTGGGCGTGCAGCCACTCACCGGCCTGCTTCCAGCGGTCCTCCGGCCGGTCGCCGAGGGTGAACAGCGCCTCCTTGCAGCCGAGCGCGGCACCCTGCCGGGCGATCTCCAGCACCTCGTCCGGGCTGAGGTAGGGCGCGTCGAGCCGGCCGGGCACGGTGGCGAAGGTGCAGTAGCCGCAGCGGTCACGGCACAGGCGCGTGAGCGGGATGAACACCTTGCGGCTGTAGGTGATCACGCCGGGCCGGCCGGCCGCCTCCAGCCCCGCGTCGCGTACGCGCGCGGCGTGCTCGAGCAGTGTGTCGAGCTGTTCACCGCGGGCGCCCAGCAGCACCTCGGTCTCGGTGAGGTCCAGCGACTTGCCGTCACGGGCGCGGGCCAGGGCCCGCCGTACGGCGGTCGGCGAGGGGGGTACGTCGGCAGGATCACTCATGTCGGCAACATACGCCGAGGGTGGCCGAGGTATTCCCCTCGCCCCCACCGCCCCCTGAACGTTCAGCATCGCTTACACGTTCTCTGCAGAAACTATCGCTGGTCCTGAACGGTTTTCCGACGCAGAATAAGGAGTGAAAAGAGGAACACTCATTACAACTGGAGGCCGCAATGACCTGGATCATCCCGGTCGTACTCGTGGTCCTCGCGGTGCTCGGCCCGCTCTTCGGCGCGGACAGCCGCGATGGGCTCAGCACGACGCCGAACCACTTCTGGCTGCCGCGCCGCGGCACGCGTCAGAACCCCCGATAGTCCCGTACGGACATCCGCGGACCGCGGCGGGGCGCCCCCCCGCCGGACAGCTCCAGCATGCGGGTGACCCGGTAGCGGTGCCCGGCATAGGGCCTGAGCAGCTCGAGCATCCCGGCGTCGTCGACCTTCTGCCCGGTCAGGGCCCAGCCGACGATGCCGGGGATGTGATAGTCGCCGACCGAGACCGCGTCGGCGTCGCCCAGGGCGCGCTGCCGGATCTCCGCCGAGGTCCACACCCCGATGCCCGGCAGTGACCGCAGCCGCCGGTCGGCCTCGGCCGTGTCGCCGACCTCCAGCCGGCTCGCCACCCGCGCCGCGCCGATGATCGTACGGGCGCGTACGGCCTCGATCCCCGACTTGTGCCACTCCCAGGACGGGATGCCGACCCAGACGCGTGGCGGCGGCGGCACCCGCAACGGCCGGCTCATGTTCGGTGGCCGGGGTCCGGGCGCGGCCTCGCCGAACTTGTTCACGAGATAGCGCCAGGCCCGCCAGGCCTCCTTGCCGACGACCTTCTGCTCCAGCACGGCCGGCACGAGCGCCTCGAAGACGTTGCGGCTCCGCCCGACACGGAAGTGGCCGAACCGCCGCACGGCCGTGCGCAGGATCTCGTGCGCCGGGGCGAACGACGTCGGGTCGTCCGCGGCGCCGAGCAGCTCGGGCAGGCCGTCCAGCAGCCACGGCGCTCCCGGCCCCCACGCCTCGCCCGTGATCGTGTCCCCGCGGCGCAGGACCCGCAGTGTGCCGGGCCCCTCCGGCGTCGTGGACGCGCGCCACACGGCGCCGTCCGGGGAGATGGTGAAGGCGGGATCGCCGATGCCGCGCCGGTGCGGCCCCAGGGTCAGCCCCAGGTCCACCGGCCATGACGGCCGCCACTCACGGGTGAGCACGCTTTCCAGGGTTTCAGACGTCGGAGGAGAACCGCACGGCGGTCGGCGGCAGCTGGGTGCCCGGCCACAGCCGGAGCCCTCCCCGCAGCTCGTTGCCGGCGCCCACCATCGCACCGTCCCCGATGACGGCCTCGTCGATCACGGCACCCGCGCAGATACGGGCGCCCCTGCCGATCACCGACCGGGAGACCCGCGCGCCCTGCTCGACCACGGCCCCGTCGAACAGCACGCTGGACTCCACGGTCGCGCCCGACTCGACCACGGCGCCGGCGCCCACGGCCGTACCCCCGGAGACCGCGGCCTCCGGGGCGACCACGGAGCCGTTCAGGAAGAGCACACCGCCGCCCGGCGTGACCGCCGGGGAGACCATCCGGCCGAGCACCAGGTCGCACGAGCCCTGCACGAACGTGCCGGGGGTGCCGATGTCGAGCCAGTAGGCGCCCTCGACGTACCCCATGATCGTGGCGCCGGAGGCGAGCAGGCCGGGGAAGGTCTCGTACTCCACCGAGACGACCCGGCCCGCCGGGATGGCGTCGATCGTGGAACGGCGGAACACGTAACAGCCGGCGTTCACCTGGTTGGTCGGCGGCTTCGGGGACTTTTCCACGAACTCGATGACCTTGCCCTCGGAGGTCGTCGGCACGGCACCGTAGCGCCGCGCGTCGTTGACCAGGGTGAGGTGCATCGTGATCTCGGCGCCGGACTTTTCGTGCATGGCGATCTGGGCCACGAGGTCGTGTCCGGACAGGATGTCGCCGTTGAGCACGACGACCGGGCTGTCCGCGTCGCAGGTGAGTTTCCGCGCGGCGTTGCGGATGGCGCCCGCGGTGCCGAGTGGTTCTTCCTCGGTGACGTAGACCAGCTCCAGGCCGAGCCGGGAGCCGTCACCGAACGCCTCGGTGAACATCGACGCGCGATAGGACGTCGCGAACACGATGCGCCGGATGCCGGCCGCGCGTGCCTTGCGAAGCTGGTGTTCCAGCAGCGGCACACCGGCGGTGGGAAGCAGTGGCTTGGGGGTGGAGATGGTCAGCGGCCGCAGCCGCGTGCCCTTACCTCCGACCAGCAGGATCGCTTCCAGCGGTACCCTCCCTCGTGGATGTCCGGACGGGCCACAGACTACTGTTCGGTGGCCCGCTGGTAGGAAGCGAGATGCGCCTCGGCGGACGCCGTCCAGGTGAACTCCCCGGCACGCGCGGCCGCCGCGTCCGCGAGCGTGCGCCGGCGGTCCTCATCGGCGATCAGCGCGCTCAGCGCGGTGGCGATGCTGCCGCTGTCGGGCTCGGTGTAGGCGACCGCGTCGCCGCCGACCTCCGGCAGTGAGGAGCGGTGCGTCGTGAGCACCGCCGAGCCGCACGACATGGCCTCCAGCACCGGCAGCCCGAACCCCTCACCGCGGCTCGGCAGCGCCACGACGAGCGCGCCGCCGAAGAACCCGGGCAGCGAGGACCAGCGCAGGTAGCCGGGGCGCAGCACGCGCAGCTGGTGCGGGACGTCGGCCAGCGCCGCGTCGACCTCGTCGTCCCAGCCACCGCTGCCCGCGAGCACGAGTGCGGGCACGTCGTTCATGTCGCCGACGGCCTGGACCCAGCCGCGGATCAGGTTGGGGACGTTCTTGCGCGGCTCGAGCGCGCCGAGGAAGGCGATGTAGGGGTGGCCGTGCAGACCGAGGCGGTCGGAGACGCGTCGCCGCTCGTCATCACCGGGCCGGTGGAAGATCGCCTGGTCGACGCCGTGGTAGGCGACGTCGATGCGGGTCGGGTCGGCGCTCAGCAGCCGGACCATCTCGTCACGAGTGGCCTTGGAGGGCACGATCAACCGGGCGGCGCGGCGTACGGCGGTGCGGGTCGCCGACTTGATGTAGGTCGCCTTCACCGGGTTGTGCGCTTCGGGCTCGGCGAAGTAGGTCACGTCGTGGATCGTGACGACCACCGGCACTCCGGGCCGCAGCGGGATCGAGTAGTAAGGCGCGTGGATGACGTCGGCGCCGACCTGCTGGGCGATGAACGGCAGCCCGGTCTGCTCCCACGCAAGCCGTGCGGACCGGTGCGCGATCACCGGCGGCCCGGCGACCACACGCGCCTTCGGCGCGAGAGCGTTGTACCGCTCCTCATCCGCGCGCTGGCACGCGATGGCGAGATCGGCGTCCGCGCGGTGCAGCGCGGCGATCAGGCCGTCGACATATCGCCCCAGCGCACCGCGGTCAGCGGCTACAGCGGTCGCGTCGACGAGGACCCGAGGCACCACGTTGACAGTCGCCCCCTTGTTAGGTGCCGAAGTGGTGGGGATCACTCCCCGATCGGAAGCCTACGCCGTTGACCTCCTCCCCGGTCTGAAGGCTGGGGATTCCTTCCCTCGCGAGTCGGTATTCCTGGTTCATCGGAACGTGCCCCCCGGAAGGCTCCAGGGTTGGTCCCACCTGCCTGCGACTTGTGGCGGAGCACATCGTGGAGCTGGGGAAAGGGCTCGCGCCGGCTTGCGGCACATACGAGGTGTTCTCACCCTCGTTCTTGTACCGGCGGGCGCGCTCAACGAGCGCCTTGTTCCAGAACGGCCGAACACAACCGAACGTGCGATGCGAAAGCCTCGCCTGTTCGGTAGTCGGATGAAAGCCGGTCATCGGCCTGGTCGCGCCCTGAAAACATGGTTCGCGGCTCAATTGGTCGCGGTCGGCCTGCCCGCAGGATCAGCCTTTCTTGCGCGCCCTGATCAGGACGATGCTGCCGCGGTCATTCGGGCTGCGGCGATCCGCCAGTGCGACGAGTGGCGTCAGCGGCGCGGCGGCGTTGAATCCGACCCGGCCGCCGTAGGCCGAAAGCGACAGGTAGAGACGCTCGGTGGTGCGGCTGCGGAACTGGTAGGAGTAGTCGGCGAGCTCCATGTCGCGGTCGCCGAGCAGGCCGGCCAGGCTCTCGTGCGTGTAGGTGTGCTGCACGTGGTACTTCGCGCAGTGCGCCTCGCGGAGCTTGGGCCAGTCATGCGAACGGCTGAGCACGTCCGCGGACATGAACAGCTCACCGCCCGGCTTGAGGATGCGCGACATCTCGTCCAGTGCCTTGCCGCCGTCGTCGAAGTGCTCGATGGCGCACACCGACAGCAGGGCGTCGAAGGACCCGTCGGCGAACGGCAGCTTGAGCGCGTCGCACTCGATCAGCGCCGGGTTGTGCTTGAGGGTGCGGCCGTAGAGCATCTTGCCGCGGGCGAGGTCGATGGAGACCGCGTCCGCACCGCGCTTGCGCGCCTGCCCGGCCCAGTAGCCGTCGCCGCCGGCGACGTCGAGGACCCGCTTGCCGGTCAGATCGTCCCCCATCCAGCGGAGGAGCGTCCCGGCCTCGCGGAAACGGCACACGTGCACCTGGTGGCCAACGAAGGCCTTTGCGTCGTTGAGTTTCATGGCGCATCCACTCTACGGGCGGAACCGAGCGGGTATCTGCTGATCACCCAGTGTTCACCGGCCGCACGGCCACGCGACTGATAGAGAGATGGCACGCGACCGGAACCGGGCCAGGTGCTGCACTTCTCCGAAGATCCCACGATCACGCGTTTCGTGCCGCACGCCGTGGCGGGCGCACCGGGGCCGGAGGCCTATGTCTGGGCGGTGGAGGCCGACCGGGCGCCGGACTACTGGTTCCCGCGCGACTGCCCCAGGGCGATGGCCTGGGCGACGCCCGAGACGACCGAGGCCGACCGCGCGCACGTCCTCGGCCCCGGTGGCGGCGACCGGGTGCACGCCGTCGAGTACGGCTGGCTCGGCGCACTCCAGACGGTGAAGCTGTTCGCCTACCGGCTCCCCGCGGCCTCCTTCGAGCCGTTCGACGGCCCGGTGTCGCACGCTCACGTCGCCACCCGGCCGGTCGAACCACTCGGGCCGGCCGAGCCGGTCGGCGATCTCCTGCGGCTGCACGAGGAGGCGGGCATCCAGCTACGCGTGCTCCCCGGCCTCTGGCCGCTCTGGGACACCGTCATCACGACCTCTCTCGGCTTCAGCGGCATCCGGCTGCGCAACGCACGACCGCGAGGTGAATTCTCCGCTCCGTCCCGCCCACATCCCAGGTAACGGGGGATGCCGCGTGCCCCTGGGTCGCTCACCACTCCTCACTCACCGACTACCCTGACCGGGTGATCTCCCGGCTGCGAGCGAGTCGACTGCCGCGCGTGGCGCTGGTCGTCGTCGCGCTCGTCTTCTGCGTCTATGGCCTGGCCTCGCGGTGGGACGAAACACGCCACGCGGTGACCGCGCTGTCCTGGCCCTACATCGGCGCCGCCCTGGTCGCCGGGCTCCTCGGGCTCGGCGCCTGGATGCTGGCCTGGCGTTCGCTGCTGGCCGGAATGGGCTCGCCGCTACCGCTGCGCGCGGCCGTGCGGATCTACTTCGTCTCCCAGCTCGGCAAGTACATCCCCGGCTCGGTGTGGGCGCTCGTCGCCCAGATGGAGCTGGCCAAGGAGCACCACGTGCCGCGGCAGCGCGGTGCCAGCGCGGCCCTGCTCGCGATGGCCACCACGATCGCGACCGGGTGCGCGGTGGCCGCCGTGACGTTGCCGCTGACCTCGGCGGACGCCACGCATCGCTACTGGTGGCTGCTGGTGCTCGCACCGATCTTCCTGGCCCTGCTGCATCCGCGCATCGTGGCCTTCGCGCTCGACCGGGCGCTCCGGCTGGCCAGGCGGCAGCCGCTGGCGCGTACGGCCGGGCTGGGCACCATGGTTCTGACGGTGGCCTGGACGACGCTGGGCTGGCTGCTGTTCGGCGTGCACGCGTGGCTGCTGGTACGCGCTGCGGGCGGGTCGGGGTTCTTCCTCGCCACCGGCGCGTACGCGCTGGCGTTCACCGCCGGGTTCCTCGTGATCATCGCGCCGGGCGGCGTCGGCGTGCGTGAGGCGGCGCTCACCGTCGCCCTCGGGCCGGTGCTGGCCTCCGGTGCTCCCCTGGTCGTCGCGCTCGCCTCACGCGTCGTCATGACCGTCGCCGACCTCGCCTGGGCGGGGGCCGCGGTACTGCTGGGATCGCGTCACCCGGCCGTGGACGAGGTCGAGGCGGCCGCGGCCCAGTCCGAGTAGACGAACGCCCACCCGAGGGAACAACCTGGGTCGTTCCCGGCTTATGACGTCCAGAGCTGTCGCTGCCGTACGGGCGGCGCGCCTGGAAGGAGACACCCATGGCGGATGCGCCCTCTGCGCCCTTCACCGTGACCGACGCGGACTTCGACGAGACCGTGCTGGCGAGCGAGACGCCCGTGCTGGTCGACTTCTGGGCGGCCTGGTGCGGGCCCTGCCGCATGATCGCGCCGGTCCTGGAGCAGCTGGCCGGAGAGTACGCCGGCAAGCTGAAGATCGCCAAGCTCGACTACGACGCCAACCCGGACGTCCCGGCGCGCTACGGCATCCTGGGCCTGCCGACCCTGCTGCTGTTCAAGGGCGGCGAGCCCGTCCAGCAGATCGTCGGCGCCAAGCCCAAGCGCGCCCTGCTCAAGGAGCTCCAGCCCCACATCGAGGGCATCAGCGCCTGAGGCGTTCCGGAGGTTTCACCCGGTACGGCGTAGTCGCGATGGTGATTGTGCGGGCTGACGATCTCGGCGACCAAGTGGAACCTCAAGGTCAGCGCACTACCGAGCCCTTCTGCGGCAAATCTCCCGCAGCGGATCCGCTACGCCGTTTGCTGGGATGCGGCGGCTTCCGGGCGCAGATCGGTCAGGTCGAGCCGGTGGCGGGGTTCGTGGGGAAGTGCGATCGTCCGGGTGACGCCCAGGTCCGGGCCGACGTGGAGGAGCTCTCCTGCTTCCATCAGGCGCCAGGCGGGATTGTCGTCCATGCGTTCGCTGGCCACCACGACCGCGGGCGCATCGGCCAGGTCGTGGCAGTGGACGCGCAGGTGACCGGCGGTGCCGCTGTGGTCGAGTTGCCGGTCGCCGTGGTAGCCGCCGCGCCGGCGTTCGAGCACGTACAGACCGTGGGTCTCGGGGTAGCGCAACGCCCAGAGTTCGTCCGAGGTCGTCACGATCATGTTGAGGGAGTAGACGGGCAGGCGGTCGGCGATCCAGCGGGCCGCGCGGACGATGCCGTCGGCGACGTCCCCGCCGTGGGCCCGGATCTCGCGTGTGATCAGGGCGAAGAACCGTTCGGAGTCAGTGTCCCCATGGACCAGCGAGAGGTCCGGGCCGAGCTCGGTGTCGAGCTCATCCAGGTTCTCGATCACGCCGTTGTGCGCGAAGAGGCGCCCATCCTGCTCGAACGGGTGAGTGTTGCGGTGTTCCAGGCCGCCGGTGGAGGCGAAGCGGAGGTGGGCGAGAAAGGTCGTCGACGCGATCTGCCTGGCCTCCGCGGCGAAACAGCGGTCCTCGTACGCGGCGACGGGCGCCTTGTGCACACGTGGGGCTCCGTTGGCGTCGAAGTAGCCCAGCCCGGTTCCGTCCGGATCTCGCCGGCTCTGCTCGCTGAGACTGTCGGGCGCGTCGAGCAGCCAGAACGTGGCGTGGGTACGCCGGGGCGAACCACTCATGCCGAACAGACGACACATCGCGCACGCTCCTCATCGATTCCAGATCACGGGTCGCTCTGCTGCCGGTGCCCGGCCGTGATGCCATGCGCGAACGCACCGGCGTCGTCGAAGTCGCGATGAGGCTCGCGCTGCCGCCGCAGACGTGGCAGGACCCGGCGCATGTCCTCCAGGAGCAGGTCGGCCAGGTCATGGCTGAAACCGTTGCGGACGACGATCCGCAACACCGACAGGTCGGTACGGTCCGGCGGGAACGCGTAGGCCGGCACCAGCCACCCGTGTTCGCGCAGGGCCGCCGAGATGTCGAAGACGGTGAAGTTGGTGATCTCCGGGCGTACCCGGAAGGCGAAGACCGGCGCCTGGCCGCCGTCCGTGATCAGTTCGAACGGGCCCAGTGCGGCGATCTTGCCGGCCAGTCGCGTGGCGACGTCCCGGCAGGTGCGCTGGACGCGGCGGTAGCCGTCGAAGCCCAGCCGCAGGAAGTTGTAGTACTGCGCGATGACCTGGGCGCCGGGACGGGAGAAGTTCAACGCGAAGGTGGGCATGCTCCCGCCCAGATAGTTGACGTGGAAGACCAGGTCATCCGGCAGCGCCTCGGCATCGCGCCACAGCGCCCAGCCAAGGCCGGGCATGACCAGCCCGTACTTGTGGCCCGAGGTGTTGATCGAGGCCACGCGGGGCAGACGGAAGTCCCAGACCAGGTCCGGATCGAGGAAGGGCGCGATCATCGCGCCCGAGGCCCCGTCGACGTGGATCGGCACGTCGAGACCGGTCCGCTCTTGCAGGTCGTCCAGCTCCGCCGCGACCTCGGCCACCGGCTCGTAGCTGCCGTCGAACGTCGAGCCGAGAACGGCGACGACCCCGATGGTGTTCTCGTCGCACAGCTCCACCGCCCTCTTCGGGCTCAGGTGATAGCGGTCGCCCTCCATCGGCACGTAGCGTGGCTCGACCTCGAAGTAGTCGGCGAACTTCTCCCAGCAGACCTGGACGTTGACGCCCATCACGAGGTTCGGCCGGCCGTCCGCCCGGTCTCCGCGGCGGTGCCGCCAGCGTCGTTTGAGCGCGAGCCCCGCAAGCATGGCGGCCTCACTCGAGCCGGTCGTCGAGCATCCGATCACGTGGCGCGGGTCCGCGGCGTGCCACAGCCGGGCCAGCATGTGCACGCAGCGCAGCTCCAGCTCGGCGGTCTGCGGATACTCGTCCTTGTCGATCATGTTCTTTTCGGCGCACTCGGCCATGAGCCGTCGTGCCTGAGGTTCGGCCCAGGTGGTGACGAACGTCGCCAGGTTCAACCGCGCGTTGCCGTCCAGCATCAACTCGTCGTGCACCACCTGGTACGCGGTCGCCGGATCCATCTCTCCATCCGGAAGGGCATACCGCGGTATGGTCACCGGCTCCCGGCTGAACAGCGGATTCACCTGCAGTTCAGGCGTGGCGGGACCGCCGTGTTGTGGCTCCTTCGACGCCATCGGCTGACTTCCCCCGAAGCTGTGGGCCCCGACGGCGGCCAAGACGGCCGGCAGGGCCCTGACCGGCGATCACAGGATTCCCCACACGGCGAGCTCCAACCTTGACCAGGCGCTTCCGGGCCGCCGCGTACGACGCTCAGACGCCCGGGAGACCGCTCTGGTCGAGCGCCGGTCAGCGTGAGCCGATTGCCGCCTCTCGATCCGGACGCCGGCTCTCAGCGGCTGAGCAGTTGGTCCAGGTAGAGCTCCCAGTGAGGTTCGGCGTCGACCGGTTTGACCCCTGCCCGGAGCCGGGCCGGCTCGCCGGGGGCATAGAAGCGCTTCAGCGCGTCCGTCAACGACTCCGCGTCGTCCGGTTCGCACAGGACGCCGTCGACGCCCTCCCGTACGTGGTCGGCCAATGTGCCCGCCCGGGTGGCGATCACCGGGACGCCGTGCTCGTAGGCCATGAAGACGTTCTGCGAGGCCGTCGCGGTGCGATAGGGCAGCACGAGCGCGTCGGCGCCGGCGAACAGCTTGGGCACGTCGTCCGCCGGGACGTACCCGGGTCGTAGCTCGACCCGGGAGTCCAGCCCGAGCGAGGAGATCAGCGCGCGTGTGTCCTCGACCCCGCCCCAGAACTCCCCGGCCACCGTCAGCGTGACGTCGTCGATCTCCGCGAGCGACCGCAGGAGTACGTCGAGACCCTTGTACGGCCTGACCATGCCGAAGAACAGCAGGTGGTTCGCGGGTTCGGCGTCGGGGACGACGATGCGGTGCCCCCCAGGCGGCGTCGGCAGGTGCGCGGGCAGCCCGGCGGTGAGCACGGGAGTGCCCGGAGCCAGGTCACGGGCGAGCTGGGCCTGCTGGGCCGAGTGCACGAGGGCGCCGTCGGTACGACGGAGCAGTCGTCGCATCAGCGGCACGTCGTAGGGCTTGCGCTCGTGCGGCAGCACGTTGTGGCAGAGGGCGACGAGCCGTGGTCCGCCGGCCTTGTGGCCGAGACCGTACGCGATCCCCAGGTAGGCCGGGATCTGCACCGGAGAGAGCACCACGAGCACGACGAGGTCGAAGGAGCGCAGCCGCCGGCCTGTGCGGATCCAGCCGTCCGGGCGGTACCAGGCCAGCGTGCGGCGGGTGTCCGGGTACGGGACGCCCTCCGGCCTGGAGATCGTCTGCTCGCCTGGATAGAGGAAGGACGGGTACTGCGCCTTCCACGACTCCAGTGTCACCTCGTGACCCGCGGCGACCAGCCGGTGCGCGAGCTCGGTCGTGTGGTGGGCGCCGCCGCCCTTGTACGGGAAGGCCGGCCCGACGATCGCTATTTTCACGTGTCTCCCCGCGACCGCACGATCAGGTCGGCGAGCAGTGCCATCGAGCCGATGATCAGCCCGGTCACGAAGATCATGACGGTGTTGTTCGCGAACCGCACCGGGTGCACGACCATGTCGAAGACGCCCTTGGCGATGCCCAGCCCGATCAGCCACAGCGCGGGCGGCATGAGGACCTTGAGCGGGTTGAAGTACATCACCATCCGCAACACCTGCAGGATGTAGCGGTAGGCGTCGTGCACGAAGTGGAACTTCGAGCTGCCGGCACGCTTGGCGTAGTCGATCGGCACGTAACGGATGTCGTGCTGGTTGGACAGGAACGCCAGCGTGATGGTGGTGACGCAGGAGAACCCCGGCGGCAGCAGCTTGAGGTACGGCTCGGCGACGTCCTTGCGGAAGGCGCGCAGCCCGGAGTTGAGGTCCGGGATCTTCTGCCCGGCGAGACGCTCGGCCGTCTTGCGGATGAACCACTTGGCCGGCACCCGCAGCAGCTTGTGCGTGCCCTCCTCGGTGGTACGCGCGCCGACCACCTGATCCACCGACCGGTCGGTGTCGAGGATGTCGACCAGCTCGGGGATGCGGTCGTTCGGATAGGTCATGTCCGCGTCGGTCCAGACGACGATGTCGCCCTTGGCCTGCTGGGATCCGATGCGGCGTACGGTGCCGGAGCCGCCGTTGCGGTGGAACGGCACCACCTGCATATTCGGGAAGTGCGGCGCTGCCTCTTCGAGCCGGGCCAAAGTGCCATCGGTGGAGAAGTCGTCGACGGCGAGCAGCTCGTAGGTGTGTCCGCTGGCGTCCATCGCCTTGCAGATGCGCTCGACCTCGTCGATGACGTGGTCCTGCTCGTTGTAGCAGGGCAACACGATCGTCACATGGGGCGTGTTAGTCACGCCCGGCGAGGATACTCGGACTACCTGGTCCACGAGCCAAGGGTACGCAGTGTTCACCCTGCGTACACAGGATCGGCCATCCAGACGTTGATCGTCAGTGACCAGGTGCCCTGGGGAGCGCTGACGAGGCTGCTCGAATCCCGGCGGGTGAAAACGTGGAAGACCTGGCTGGCACGGCCGTACGGGGCGACGTCGGCGGAGTTCGCGCCCAGGAGCACCGGGCGGCGGCCGGCCGCGGCGACTTTCCTGGCGATACGGGAAACATCCTCGGCGGCGGCGGTGCTGGAGCCCGGCCGTGCCTGGATCCGGCCGGACGGCACGCCGCACATGCCGCGGATCAGCTGGGTGAACCGGTCGGCCGTGACGCGCTCGACGATGAGCACGGTGGCGCGCGGCCCGATCCGGTGGCACATCGACCGCGCCTGGGCGACCTCTCCCTGCTCGGTCGGGGTGAACGCCAGCCCGGCCGACGTCAGCACGGTGGGCACCATGATCAGCGCGACGCCCGCGACCGCGGTGGCCGCCGCGATCTGGGGACCGTACCCGAGGCGCCGCACGTTTCGCACCGCCCACGCCACCAGCCACAGGGCGAACAGCAGCAGGCCCGGAAGCACGACGACGATCAGCCGGCGGCTCCCCCACGGCTGGTCGGGCGTGATCCCGGGCCGCCAGAGCGTCGTCACCGTCGTCCACGCGATCACCGCGTACGGCAGGGCCCACTCGGTACGGCGCCGGCGCAGCAGCTTGCGGGCGAGCAGGCCGGCGCCGATCGTGGCGAGCAGCGTGGCCGGCACGCCGATGTACCAGGTCACCCAGTGCAGGCTCAGCTCGGAGTACTGACGGTTGGGGTCCAGCGGCAGCCGCAGGGACTTCTGCAGGGCGGCGATGTAGGCGGCGTTGGCCCGGTCGTCGGGGTTGTCCGGCACTCTGCGGACGATCTGGAACTTCGGCCGGGCGGCGAAGAAGGCCATCACCGCGAACGTGACCGGCACCACCAGGTCCGGCAGCCGGAAGCGCGTGAGATCGGGCAGCCCGCGGCGGCGGATGACCAGGGTCGCCAGCGCCGAGACCACGACCACGGCCACACCGATGTAGAGCAGGGGGACCAGCGAGCCACCGACATAGTGGAGGTACGGCCGGGACATCGTGTAGCCCTCGATCAGCCCGGCCGCGACGCCGGCGACGAGCCCGGCGAACAGCGCCGGCCCCGTGCGTCTCCGCAGAGCCACCAGCAGCCCGGCGTACGCGACGACCGGCAGCACGTCACGCAGCCCGTCGATCCGCACGAGGATCGTCAGCCCGAGCGCCAGCCCGCCGAGGAGCGCGGGCAGCCTGCGGTCCGAGCGGACCGCGTCCAGCGTGAGGGCCAGCCCGCCGCACATCAGCACGAGGGCGGCGGTCTCGCTGTAGATCGACCGCGAGATCATCATCATCGGCCAGGTCAGCGCCAGCGCCAGCGCTCCGGCCGGCGCCCAGCGCGGGCCGATCAGCCGGGCCACCAGACCGCCGAACGACAGGACGGCCAGGCCGCCGAGCACCGGCATCACGGCGAGCATGGCGTACGGGCCGGCGAGACGGCCGACCGGCGCCAGGATCATCGGGGTGCCGGCCATGAACTGCGGCCAGAGCACGCTCCCGTGCTGGTAGAACGCCGGGCTGCCGAACGACAGCGCGGGGTCCGCGCCGCCGAACGCCTGCTGGAGCGCGTGGATCGGCAGCGACCCGTGGCCGGCCAGCCAGGTGGCGAAGTTGAAGTACGAGGCGGGGTCGCGGCGCACCACGATCTGCTGGGAGTACGTCGCGAGCTGCAGCGCGCAGAACGCCACCGTGACGGCGAGCAGGCCGGCCACCGTCCACCACGAACCCCACCGGCCACCGTGGCCCGCCGGCGGGCGCACGGCCCGCAGGCCGAACGTCAGCACGAGCGCGGCGACGGGGACGAACAACGCGATCGCCGGCAGGGGCGTGAACACTCCTGCCATGAGCAGCGGCAGGGCGACGGCCAGCCAGGAGACCAGCACAAGCGCCGGCACGAGGGTGAGGCGCGCCAGGCAGAGGCCGGCCCGGGACACGTCCGGCTCATCGCCCGCCGTGCCGGCGGCCGCGGCGCCGCGGCGCGAACGCCAGTCGTCGGTCTCGCAGGTGTTCATGCGGCACCTCGGCGGTTCGACGGCGGTCCGTCATCCGGCACCGGCCCCAGGGCGGGTCCGACACGCCCTGGCGCGACGCGGCGACCTCGCGGGGAATCGAGCCGGTGGTTGTACCGCAGCTGCACAGCGTGACCTTACCAATGGTTCGTTGCCGACCATGGGCCATGGTCAGACGCCGGTTTCGCGGGTAACGGCAGCGGCCCGCGCGCGCCGGTCCCGCGGACCGGCGCGACCAGTCAGGCTAGAGCAGACGACGTACGCCCCTACCCCCGAAAGCCCCCGATCGGTCTCCCTGCGGGCGGGACACCCGACTCCATCCGGGTGCCCGGCTCGCGCGGGGCGTCGGTCGCCGGCCAACACCAGGCCGACTCCCTCCTCCGCCTTGCGACGCGCCGCCTGGACACCGCTCGCTACGGACGAGGACCTCGGATGAGGCCCTAGTCTTCACTTTCATGTCGCATCCCGTTGACCTGCTGCGTCGGGCGCTGGCCGCCGAACCGTCCCGTCCCCTCGTCACCTTCTATGACGACGCCACAGGCGAACGCGTCGAGTTCTCGGTGAAGACCTTCGACAACTGGGTCGCCAAGACCGCGAACCTCCTCATCGACGGGCTCGGCGCCGAGCCGGGCGCCAAGGTGGTGCTCGCGCTGCCGCTCCACTGGCAGACCGCCGTCTGGCTGTTCGCGTGCTGGTCTGCGGGGCTGACCGCGGTGCCGGTGGATGAGGGCGACATCCCCGCGGACGCCGACATCGTGGCGGCGGCGCCGGGCCGCCTGGACGCGGCGCTCTCGACCGGGGCCGAGGTGGTCGGCCTGTCGCTGCACTCTCTCGGCGCCCCGCTCGAGGAGTGCCCGCCCGGAGTCACCGACTACGCGATCGAGGTGCGTGCCTACGGCGACCGTTTCGGCGCGGCCGTGTCGCCGGACGCTCAGACCGTCGAGATCGGCGGTGAGGTCATGACCGGCGCGGAGCTCGTCGCGGCGGCCGAGGCGCTGGGCCTGCCCCCGGCGACACGGATGCTGACGACTGTGTCCTACGCCACACGGGACGGCCTACTTTCGGGACTGATCGGCCCACTGGCCTCGCAGGGATCAGTAATAATCAGCCAAAATCCGGATGAAGCACGACTGGACCGTCGTATATCTCTGGAACGGGCCACAGCGGTGATTCGCCCAGGTTCGACCCACTCAGCCACTCGACCTAGCCTTTAGGGCCGATGTTCAGCGACTACGAGTACACCGAATACGGCACCCCCCTCGACCAAGGTCCGAACCGGGGGATGCTCTGGCGTGTGCTCGGCTGGGTGGCCGTGGGACTGGCCGTGGTCCTGGTCGGGACCAGCCTCGTGGCGTACGGGACGTACCGCAAGCTGCAGGGCAACATCACCCATGAGGACGTCACCGCCGAGCTCGGCACGCACCGGCCGCCAAAGCTCAACCAGGCTCTCAACGTGCTACTGATCGGCTCGGACCAGCGCAACGGGGCCAACGCCAAGTACGGCAAGGCGGAGGGCGAGCGCTCCGACACGATCATCCTGCTGCACTTCTCCCCCGGCGGTAAGAAGGCCATCGGCATCAGCTTCCCCCGCGACTCGATGGTGCAGCTGCCGGAGTGCACGACGCCGGGCGGCAAGAGCATCCCGGGTGGCCTCAACATGATCAACTCGTCGTTCAACAACGGCGGGGCCGGCTGCACCATGCACACCATCGAGACGCTGACCGGGATCCGCGTCGACCACTTCGTGAAGGTCGACTTCTCCGGCTTCAAGCGGGTCGTGGACGCCCTCGGCGGCGTCGAGATCTGCCTTCCGCAGCGCGTCGACGACAAGGACAGCAAGCTGCACCTGTCCGCCGGCCGGCACATCGTGAAGGGCGACACCGCACTCGCGTACGTGCGCAACCGGCACGGTCTCGGCGACGGCTCGGACACGGACCGGATCAAGCGGCAGCAGAAGTTCCTCGGCGCGGTGGTCAAGAAGGCCACCAGCAACGGCACGCTGACCAACCCGAGCAAGCTCTACAGCTTCTTCGACGCGGCCACGAAGTCGGTCACCACCGACAAGGACTTCACCATCGATGAGATGAAGAAGGTCGCGGGCAGCCTCCAGGG
The DNA here is from genome assembly GCF_006716425.1 of Actinoallomurus bryophytorum. Lineage (NCBI taxonomy): Bacteria > Bacillati > Actinomycetota > Actinomycetes > Streptosporangiales > Thermomonosporaceae > Actinoallomurus > Actinoallomurus bryophytorum. The sequence goes on along the minus strand of NZ_VFOZ01000001.1, from coordinate 4,109,644 downwards.
CATGTCCGCGGGCAAGGTGCAGTTCATCACGGTGCCGTGGGGGGCCTACGCGCCGGACCCCAACCGGATCGCGTGGCGGCAGCCCGACGCGAACAACCTGTTCGCCGCGGTCCGCAGTGACAACCGGATCCAGGCTCCCGCGCCGGCCACGCAGGCGAGTGTGCCGCCGGCCCAGATCAAGGTCCGGGTGCTCAACGGGACCAGTACGCCCGGCCTGGCCCAGCGCGTCGGCGACCAGCTCACCGCGCGCGGCTACTCCGTGCTGGGCATCGGCACCTCGTCCACGAAGCTGAGCCAGACCCAGCTGCGCTACGGCAGCGGCGCCGACCAGCAGGCCGCCGCCCTCGGGCAGGTGGCACCCGGCGGCAAGCCGGTCGCCACCCAGTCCGTCACCGCGGGTGTGGTGGACCTGGTCCTCGGCGCCGACTGGGAGGGGCTCAAGGGCACGCAGCCCAAGGCCATCCCCAAGACCGCGGACGCGGTCAACGCCGCGGACGACCCCTGCAAGGGGTAGTAGCCGCCGCGGGAAAAGCTCCCGGAGAAGGGCCACTGAGAGCTTCCTGAGAGTTTTTCGACCTGGCGTCCGATCATGGGGCAGTGTAGGTATGGTCGTTCGGCCCGGCTCTTCCGGGGCCCATCCACCGTCTCTTCTCACTGGAATCGATGACTTCGCCGAGCACACCTCCCACCGCCCCGCCGGACACCCCGACGCCCATCCCGGCCGACGCGTCTCCGACCAGGTCGATCGCCACGTCACCGGAGACGGTCATCGAGCAGCGGCCCGCACGGCGACCGCGCGACCCGTTCTTCGACAACGCGAAGTTCATGGCCATCGTGCTCGTCGTGGCCGGCCACTCGATCGTGAACCTGCGCGACGTACGGATCGCGCACGCGGCCTACCTGTTCGTCTACACGTTCCACATGCCGGTGTTCATCGTGATCACCGGCTACTTCTCGCGTAACTTCACGTTCAGCGGCGGCAAGGCCCGCAAGCTGATCACGAACCTGGGCGTGCCCTACGTCGTCTTCGAGACGGCGTACTCCACCTACCACTGGGCGGTCGGGCACTCCAAGTTCGAGATCAGCGTGCTGGATCCCTACTACCTGACCTGGTTCCTGATGGCGCTGTTCCTGTGGCGCCTGTCGACGCCGGTCTGGCAGCAGATCCGCTGGCCGGTGGGGGCGGCCGTGATCCTCTCACTGCTCGCCGGGACGACCGATCTGCCCAAAGACCTGGAGATGAACCGCACGTTCGGCCTGGTGCCGTTCTACGTGCTCGGACTGATGCTCAAGCCCGAGCACTTCGAGGCACTGAAGCGCCCCAAGGCACGGGTGGTCGGCGCGATCACGCTGGTCCTCGCCTTCGCGTTCACGCTGTCCGTCGCCGACCGGCGTATGGCGACCAGCTGGGTGTACTGGAAGGCCGGCAACGCCGACATGCACGTGAACAACCTGGTCGGCTCGGGCATGCGCCTCGGGCTCCTGGTGGGGGCGGGCATCCTCGTGATGGCCTTCCTCACGATGGTGCCCGCCAAGCGCACCTGGTTCACCAGCCTGGGCGGCGCCACGCTGTACGCCTACCTGCTGCACGGGTTCTTCACCAAGCTCCTGGAGTACATGGGCTGGTGGGACAGGCCGTTCCTGCACACGATGCCCGGCGTGGCCGCCACGGCCGTGGCCGGGGCGCTGCTCGCGACGTTCCTGTGCACCCCGCCCGTACGCAAGGTCATGCACTGGGCGCTGGAGCCTGATATGTCGTGGGCGTTCGTGCCGCTGCGGCGCCCCCGGAGCGTGTGACCAGCTCGGCCCACTGCTCGCTGACGAGATCGAGGGCGTAGGACCGCCGGACCTCGGCGCGTGCCTGCGCCCTCTCCTCTTCCCATCGGCCCTCCGCGACCATCGCGGCGATGCCCTCGGCCATCGCGGCCGGGTCCTCGTGGATCCAACCTCGGTCGTAGATGCGGTCCGAGCCCTCCCAGGGCAGCAGCGCCGGCACCGCGCCGGAGGCCATGCCCTCGGCCGGTGCGAGGTGGAAGCTCTCGTCGTCGCTGGTGGACAGCACGAATCCGACGCGGCGCAGCCAGGAGGCGACATCGGGGCCGGCCGGGTCGAAGACGACGCCCGAGGCGAGCAGCGGTGAGCGGCGGATCCGGCGGAACAGCGCCTCGAAGCTCTCCCGCTCCTCGGTACGGTTCCAGATCCACGGCAGGTCCCAGGGCAGCTTGGACTTCACGAACAGCATGAACCTCGGGTCCTTACGGCGCAGGTGTTCGAGCACGTCGACGGCGAGGTCGAGCCGCTTGCGCCACGGAGCCATGCCGATGACGCCCAGGTGGTGCTCCGCACCGGGCAGCTTGGCCCGGCCGAACTGCGCGTCGTCCACCCAGTTGGGGATGACGGTGACCTTGTCGGCGGGCCAGCCGGTCATCTTGCGGGTCAGGTCGGCGTAGTGCGGGCTCACGCACACCACCTGGTCGATGGCGTTGATGTCGAGGCGTCCCGGCCACGCGCCGTACAGCTCGAAGCGGTGCAGGCGCACGACGAGGCGCTGGTCAGGACGGCCGTGCTTCTTCAGCCACTCGCTGTACCAGACGGCGTTCGGCCCGCACCATTCGCAGACCACCACGTCGGCCCACTCGGCGAGCTCGCGGCTCACCTCCGGATCGTGCTTGCCGAGGGCCGGCCACTGGTCGACCCGTACCTCGACACCCGGGAGCGAGCGCAGGTAGTCCAGCAGGCGGGTGAAGAACTTCAGGTCGTGCCCGGCCACCACGACCTTCGTGGGCGCCGCTCCCGCGGGCGCCGGCGGGAACGCCAGACGCAGGTAGCCGCGGAGCCGGTCGGCCGCCGCGGCGAGCGTGAAGTCGCGTGCCGCCTCCAGGCAGCGGTTCCGCGCCCATGTGTACGTCGCGGGGTCGGCCGCCTCGGCCAGGACGTCCACGACCTCCTGCTCGGTGTTCGCGAACAGGGGATAGTCCGCGCCGAGGAGGTTCTCGTGCATCGGGGTGCGGTTCAGCACGACCGGCAGCCCGAGCGAGCCCATCTCCAGGACCTTCGTGGACAGCTCGAGGCTCGCGTCCAGGTCCGGGTGCCGCCAGGACAGCCCGATGTCGCAGCCGGACGTCACCCGCATGGCCTCCGCACGCGGGTGACCGCCGTGCCAGACCAGGCCGGGGGTGGACTCCAGCGCGACGCGCATCCGGCGGGAGAACCCCGGGTCCGTACGATCGTTGTGGATCTTGTCGCCGATCATGTGCAGCTCGGCGTCGACGCCCCGCGCGGCCAGGCGGCGGGGCAGTCCGGTCATCTCGTAGGTGTTCCAGCGCGGCGCGAACTTGCCCGTGTAGACGAGCTTCAGCGGCCGGCCCGGCGTGTGCCCCGCCTTCGGCTCCAGGCCGGGAGGCAGCGCGACGACCGGGGGGAACAGCACGCACTTCCCGGCCGCCTTGTGCAGCACGCCCTCGAGGAAGCAGCGCAGCTCCTCGGTCTGGCAGAGCAGGAAGCGCGACGCCTTGGCCACCGCGGCCAGCTCACCGCGTACGCCCTTGCTCGCGGCCATCTCGGCGGTGTTCTGCGGCACGTCGGTGAGATAGGTCCACAGCCGGCCGGCGAGCGGCGTCCCGGTGAGGCGCACCGCGAGCCGCCGTCCACGTACGACGACGAGGTCGTACGGCTCTGCGGTGTCCAGCTCGGTGAGCAGCCGCGCCGCGGCCTCGACCGTCAGCGACCCGGTGGCGTCCTCGGGAAGCCGGCGCACCGTGACCTCCGGCAGCTTCTCCAGCGGTGCCACCAGCCGGTCCGTACGCACCGGGGCCTTGAGCACGAAGGTCACCTCGACGCCGGCCTCGTGCAACGCCTGCACCATCGCCTGAGCCCAGATCGCCGACCCGTCGATGATGTTGAGGTCGACGTCGCCGTACACGAGAGCGCGCACGCGGTTTCCTTTCGCGGTGGAAGTCATGGATTTCGTCAGGGCCGGTCGATGCCGAACCGGGCACAGAGCCCGGGGAGCGCCTCGTCCAGCTCGGTGCCGTCCTTCAGCGTCGCGTCCCAGCCCAGCCCGGCCAGCCCAGGAGAGGTGCCCAGCAGCACGAGAGGGCGGCCGCGGCCCCGCGCGACCTCCATCAGGCCGAGGAGCGCGCGCTCGCGGTCCGGCACACCCGGCACGCCGAGGTAGGCCCACGGGCCGCCGGCGGCACCGGCGGCGGCGTCCACGATCACGAGGTCGACGTCGGCCGTGTCGAGCAGCAGTGCGGCGTCGTGCGGCATCAGCGGCACGACATGCGCCGTACGGGACAGGCTCTGGGTGGCCTCCGGGCCGAGCACGCCGGCCACGATGACGCCCTTCTCTGACGCGCCGAGCGGTGAGCCGGCGATGAGCCGGTCCTCGTCACGAGCGCTGAACATCGGGCGTTCACGCGCGTCGACCGAGGTCACGACGTTGGGTGCGCCGCGGTGCCGCCACATGCGGTACAGCTCGCGCGGCAGCGCCACGACGCCCTTCCCCGGCTTGCGGGCGGCGTCGGTGACGGCGCGGCCCACACGCAGCGAGGTCGACGCCTCCAGCGCCGAGACCCGCGCCTCCAAGATCTGCACCCGTGCCTCACGGTCGGCCAGAGCCGCCTTCAGCCGGGCCACCTGACGGTCAGCCATCGAGCCAGTCCTCCACAACTCGTGCGATGCGCGGCCCTGCCTTGCCGTCCCACAGCGGCGGGACCTCGCGCTCACCCGCGTCCGCCGCCAGCGCCCGCTCGACCGCGGGCACGAGGCCCTCGGCCGTGACGAGCCGGTTCGTGCCGTGGGTGATGGTGATCGGCCGCTCGGTGTTGGGCCGTACGGTCAGGCACGGCACGCCGAGGATCGTCGTCTCCTCCTGGACGCCGCCCGAGTCGGTGACGACGACGGCGGCCCCGCGTACGGTCGCGACGAAGTCGACGTAGCCGAGCGGCTCCAGCAGCTTCACCCGGGGATGGTCATCGAGCCCGGCCTCGGTCAGCACCTTGCGCCCGCGCGGGTGCACGGGCATGACGACGTCGGCCAGGTCGGCGATCTCGTGCAGCCGCTTGACCAGCCCGGCCGCGATCTGCGGGTCGTCCACGTTCGCGGGCCGGTGGAGGGTCGCGACGATGTAGCGCTCGGGCAGCCCGTGGGCGGCGCGCACCGCCTCGGTGTCGAACGCGTCGAGATGGGAGAGCAGCGTGTCGATCATCGGGTTGCCGACGAAGTGCACCCGGTCGACACCCACGCCTTCGGCGGCCAGGTGACCGACGGCCTCCGGGCTGGTGACGAACAGCAGGTTCGAGAGCTGGTCGACGAGGCGCCGGTTGACCTCTTCGGGCATGGTCATGTCGAAGCTGCGCAGCCCGGCCTCGACATGGGCGACCGGGATGTGCAGCTTGGCCGCGACCAGGGCGGCGGCGATGGTGGAGTTCACGTCGCCGTACACCATGACCAGCTCGGGTGAACGCTCGATGAACTCCTTCTCCAGCGCGATCATGATCGCCGCGGTCTGCGCGGCGTGGCTGCCCGAGCCCACGCCGAGGTTGGCGTCCGGTTCGGGCAGACCGAGCTCGCGGAAGAAGACATCGGACATGCGTTCGTCGTAGTGCTGCCCGGTGTGGATCACTCGCTGCCCGCGCCGCGGGCCGCCGGCGGCCTGCCGAGACGCGGACAGCGCGGCGATGACGGGGGCGGCCTTGACGAAGTTCGGCCGGGCGCCGAGGACGTGCGTGATCACGTTTGCCTCTCGTTCATTGAAGGTGCTTAGCCTCGCCCGCCATGCAGGTGGCCAAGATGATCTTTTTCTCCGCGGCGCTGGCCTGGCGGCATGCACGCGATGACCCACGCCGCGCGTTCCGGCTCGCCGTACGCCTGGCGCTCCGCGTCGTTCCAGGGAGGGTACGCCCTCGTCTGACAAAGTGGGGCAAGCCGACTCCGAAGGCCGACGAGACGCGTGACCTGCGCGAACTTCTCGGCGACGCACGGACGGGCACGGCCGCGCCGCAGCGGCGCGCGGGCTCCGACGCCACGCGAATCCTGCACTTCGTCACGAACTCGCTGCCGGCCACCCAGGCCGGCTACACCGTGCGGACGCAGCGGATCGCCGTCGCCCAGCGGGAGCTCGGGCTCGATCCGCACGTCGTGACGCGGCTCGGCCATCCGCTCGCCCAGGGGGTCGCGGACGCGCGGCCGGAGTGCACGGTCGACGGGGTCACCTACCACCGGCTCCTGCCGTGGCTGCCGCCGCGCGGCCCGGTACGGGAGATCCGCAAGGCGGCCGACCTGGCCGGGCGCCTCGTCGAACGGCTGCGCCCCTCGGTCCTGCACGCGGCCAGCAACCACATGAACGCGGCCGTCGCGCTGGAGCTTCGCGACCGTCACGGTGTGCCCGTGGCCTACGAGGTCCGCGGCTTCCTGGAGGACTCCTGGCTGTCGCGGGACCCGGCGCGTACGGAGGCCGATGAGTTCTACCGGCTCACCCGTGAGGTCGAGACCGCACGGATGCGCGCCGCCGACCTGGTCGTGACCCTCGGCGAGGCGATGCGCGAGGAGATCGAGAGCCGCGGCGTGGACAACGTGCTCGTCGTGCCGAACGCCGTCGACGACTCGTTCCTGGCGCCCCTGCCCGACGGCGCCAAGCTCCGTGCCGAGCTGGGCATCGCGCCCGGCGACATCGTGGTGGGCCTCACCTCGACGTTCTACGGCTTCGAGGGCATCTCCACGCTCATCGAGGCGGCCGCCCTGCGCCGTGACATCACCCTGCTGCTCGTCGGCGACGGCCCGGAGCGGGCCGCCCTCGAACGCCTCGTCGCGGAGCGGCGGGTTTCCGCGGTGTTCACCGGGCGGGTGCCGGTCGATCAGGTGCGTCGGTATCAAGCCGTCCTCGATGTCTTCGCGGTCCCGCGAACGGCGGACCGTGTGTGCCAGCTGGTGACTCCGCTGAAGCCCTTGGAGGCCATGGCAGGAGGGATCCCAGTAATAGCAAGTGATGTCAGAGCGCTCCGCGAAATCATCGAACCAGGCGTGACCGGCACGTTAACAGTTCCGGAAGACCCGGAAGCATGGGCCAATTGCCTGGAGGAGCTCATTTACAGTCCCAAGACACGGGGCGAAATCGGACAGGCCGGTCGAGAGTGGGTCGCGGAATACCGGACCTGGCGGGCGGTGACCGCTCGCTATCTCGATCGCTATCGGCAAATCGCCCAAGGCAGCATCTGAAGGGAGCCACCTGGTGGACCTGGTGGTCATTGGACTCGGATACGTCGGCCTCCCCCTCGCACGGGAGGCGTGCCGCGCCGGGCTTAAGGTCGCCGGTCTGGACCGCGACCCTCGCGTCGTGGCCGGGCTCAAGGCGGGGCTCTCCCATGTCGACGACGTCAGCCCGGCCGAGATCGAGGAGATGCTCGCGGCCGGCTTCACGCCCAGCCGCGACGAGTCGATCCTCGAGGGCGTGCGCACCGTCGTGATCTGCGTGCCCACGCCCCTGTCGGCCGACGGCGGCCCGGACCTTACGGCCGTGCAGAAGGCGTCTCAGACGGTCGCGCGGCACCTGAACCCCGGCACGCTGGTGGTCCTGGAGAGCACCACCTACCCGGGCACGACGGAGGAGATCGTCGGGCCGATCCTGGAAGAGTCCGGGCTCAAGGCCGGCGATGACTTCCACCTGGCGTTCTCACCGGAGCGGATCGACCCGGGCAACCCGGTCTACGGCGTCGCCAACACGCCCAAGATCGTCGGTGGCCTCACTCCGGCCTGCGCTTCGGCGGCCGCCGGGTTCTACGGCAAGTTCGTCGAGCAGGTCGTGCAGGCCAAGGGCACCCGCGAGGCCGAGATGGCCAAGCTGCTGGAGAACACCTACCGGCACGTCAACATCGCCCTGGTCAACGAGATGGCGGTGTTCTGCCACGAGCTCGGCATCGACCTGTGGGACGCGATCGGATGCGCCGCCACCAAGCCGTTCGGGTTCCAGGCGTTCTACCCCGGGCCCGGCGTCGGCGGTCACTGCATCCCGATCGACCCGAACTACCTGTCCTACAAGGTCCGGTCGCTCGGCTACCCGTTCCGCTTCGTCGAACTCGCCCAAGAGATCAACGACCGGATGCCCCGCTACGTGGTCGAACGCGCCCAGGCCCTGCTCAACCGGGAGGGCCGGGCGATAAAGAACGCCAAGGTCCTGCTGCTCGGCGTGACCTACAAGGCCGACATCGCCGACCAGCGCGAGTCGCCGGCCCGCCCGGTCGCCGCCCGGCTACGCAAGATGGGCGCCGACCTGACGTTCCACGATCCGCATGTGGAGGACTGGGAGGTCGACGGCACACCGGTGCCGCGCGCCCGTGTGCTCTACACCGCGCTGGCCGAGGCCGACCTCGTCGTGGTGCTCACCAACCACGCCGAGTACGACACCGACACCCTCACGCGTCACGCGCGGCTGCTGTTCGACACGCGCGGCGGTACCCGTATGGCCGACGAGTCGGCGGCCGAGCGCGTCGAATTGCTTTGAGCCGATGGCCGCGCGGAATTCACCCGGTGTTTTCCTTTCACCACCAGACTCCCCGGTGAAGTGAAAACGATGCGGGTTTTCGTCTGTACGGTCGTCCACCATCCAGAGGACGCGCGAATTCTGCACCGGCAGATTCGCGCATTGCTCGACGCGGGCCATGAAGTCACGTATATGGCGCCATTCCGCGCGTGCAACGTCACGCCATGGCCGGAGATCGTTCCGGTCGACGTGCCGCGCGCGACCGGGCGCCGGCGGCTCCACTCGCTGCGGGCCGCCCGGCGCATCCTCAAGGAGCGCGGCCGGGACGCGGACCTCGTGCTGCTGCACGATCCCGAGCTGTTGCTCGCGGTCCCGCGGCGGCTGCGTTCCCGTACGGTCTGGGACGTCCACGAGGACACCGCCGCGGCGCTCGGCGCCAAGGGCTGGCTGCCGGCTCCTCTGCGCGTACCTCTGCGGTTCGCCGTACGGCGGCTGGAGCGTCGGGCCGAGCGGCGGCTGAAGCTGCTCCTGGCCGAGGAGGGTTACCGCGAGCGGTTCCGTGAACGGCATCCGGTCGTGCCGAACACCACGAACGTCCCGGACTCCCCGCCCGCGCCGCCGGGCGATGACCGGGTGGTCTACGTGGGACAGCTCTCACTGGCCCGCGGCGCGGCCGACCTGATCGAGCTGGCCCGGCTGCTGCACGACGACGGGGTGACGCTCGAGCTGATCGGCGCGGCGGACGCGAGCGTGCGGCCCCTGTTGCGCGAGGCGCAGCGGACCGGCCTCCTGCGCTGGTACGGCTTCGTGCCCAACGACCGCGCGCTCCGCATGGCCGAAGGCGCGATCGCCGGGCTGGCCCTGCTGCACGACTCACCGAACTACCGGCACTCGATGCCGACCAAGGTCGTGGAGTACATGGCGCGCGGCCTTCCGGTCATCACGACGCCCAACCCGATCGCCGCTGAGATCGTCACCCAGGGCGCCTGCGGGCTCGTCGTGCCGTTCCAGGACCCGCAGGCCACCGCGGCCGCGGTCCGGCGGCTGCGCGACGACCCGGCACTCCGCCTCGACATGGGCAAGCGCGGTCACGAGGCCGCGCGTGCCCGCTACCACTGGCCCGAGCAGGCACGCCTGTTCGTCGCCCAGCTCGAGGACTGGGCCGCGGCCAAGGTCTGACACCGGGCCCGCGTCAGCTGCCGGTGCGCAGGCGGGCCGCGATCAAGGTGGCCAGGTGCTTGGCCGTGCTCGAGAGGCCGGCGGTGACCGTGACGATCGTGCGGCCGACCCTCATCACGACCGTGCCCGACGGGACGCCCAGGCCGTACGCCGCGTCTCCGGCGCTCACCGGGTCGCGCACCCCGCTCAGGGTGTCGCGCGCGGCCCAGAACAGCGCCGCGGCGCTGCTCGGGTCGGCGGCGACCCACTGAACCGTGACCGACAGCGTGCTCGCCTCCCGCTCCGGGCCCGCCGAGACGGCGGAGGCGCCCCGCTCCCGCCGGCTCCGCTGCCGGTAGGTGCATCCGGCCGGTACGCGCAGCCCCTCGACGTGCGCCGATGAGGACACTTCGGAGTAGCCGGGCGGAAGGTCCTGCTTGCTCAGCAGCGCGCAGGCGTCGGGCCAGTCGTGGGCCGGGACCCCGGCGAGCTCCGGCGGCCCGGTGCCGCGGACCCCGCCGCGCAGCGCGACCAGCCGCGCCCCGCCGTACGGGCGCGGGCGCGCCGTGGGTACCGCCACATAGAGCAGGCCGCCGCCCGCGGCGAGCCAGGGGCGCACGCCGTCCAGACCCGGACGCATCACGAGCGGCGCGGGCACCGTCGTGCCGTCACCCGTCTCAGGATCGATCACGTCGATCCCGGCGGGCAGTAACGGGTCGGCCAGCCGGGAGCGCAGGCCGTACAGGAGGCCGCCGGCGACCGACAGCGCGGTGTATCCGGACATGTCTCGGCGCCAGGACATCGCGCCGGACGCGATCTCCACCGACTCGAGCCGCCGCGTCGCCATCCCGTCCTCCGGCCGGCCGGTGAGGTCGTAGGCGACGAGGAGGTGACCGCCGGTCACCCCGATCGGGCACATCTCGCGGCAGACGTCCTCACCCTTACGGATCAGGAAGGCGTGGCCGCGCCGGTCATAGGCGTAGAGGCCGAAGCCGTCGAAGACGGCCGTCACGTCGCCGTCGACCGAGACGGCGGCGTGAGCGGCGTTCGTGACGAACAGCGTGCGGCCGGTGCGCGGGTCGAGGGTGAGGGTACGGTCTCGCGCACCGCAGTCGAGCCTGAAGGCGGCGAGGGTCTCACTGCTGCCAGAGCCGTACGGCACCGCCTCGGGCAGCAGGCAGCCGTGCGCGAGTCGTTTGCTCCAGAGCCGGCGGCCGCTCGTGGCGGAACGGCCGTACAGGGTGTGCCGCCCGTCCTCGGTGACGATCACCACGCCGCCGCCCGCCGGCCAGCGCAGCGTGGTCCGCTCGGTCGCGGCCGGCAGGTCACCGCGCTGCCGCCACAGGAGGGTGCCGCTCACGGCGTCGAGGCCGACCATGAGGCGCTTGCCGCGGTGGCCGGTGCGTTCGAGATACGCGATGAGCACCTGGCCGGTACGCGCCCAGCCGAGCAGCGACCACTGGCCTCGGTAGTAGTGCCAGCGTTCCCTGCCGGTGCGCGCGTCGCGGACGGTCAAGCCGTGTCCTGACACGACGACGAGCTCACCGTTCATGATCGCGTAAGCGACCCGGTCGTACGCCGGCAGCTCGCTGTCGCCGACCGGGGTGCTCAGCTGCCAGCTCATGGTGACGGGACCGGGAGGTGGCCCGAGATCGGCGAGCTGCGGTCGCGGTGCGTGCGTCACCGTCCGGTTCACCTGCCACCATTCGGCCTGCAGGATGAGATGGTCCGCCAGTATCGCGCCGCACACGATGGTGACCAGGGTCGCGAGAACGCCCGGCACGGCGCGCCATCGGCTCCGCGCGGACTCGACCGTGCTCACCTCCAACCACTCGGGAACTGCCGAGCGTAACGGGGTTGGACGCCTGCCACCGATGATGGCGACATGACAGAGCCGGTCAACCCTGAACACGCCGTGGCGTGGTGAGGGCATGACCCAGAGGGTTTCGCCGCGGTCTTCCACCGCCGCCACGCGCCGACTTACGGCGGCACGCGGAGGCCACCTACGTCTTCTCGGTACGTGTCGCGGCGGGTGACCTGTCAGATGACCGGAGGACGGCCCAGGCGTGTCATCCGCCAGACCGTGCGCCACGAGATCGGCCGGCGCGGGCCGGCGGGCTTGCGCCAGCCCTCGCGGAAGCCACCGAACCACGGGCGCAGCGAGGCGAGCTTGCGCTCGCGCGCCACGGTCATCCCGATCCAGACCGTCAGGTACGTGAACGCGACCGGCCACGGCAGGTTACGCCGGGCCAGCCAGACGCGGTTGCGAGCGTTGAGCCGGTAGAACATCGCGTGCCGCGTGGGCGCGACGGCCGGGTGGAACATCACGCAGTCGGCGTCGTAGACGATGTGGTAGCCGGCGTTGAGCGCCTGCCAGGCGAGGTCGGTCTCCTCGTGGGCGTAGAAGAAGTCCTCGGGCAGGCCGCCGGCGGCGTCGAACACCGCGCGCCGCACCGCGCACGCCCCGCCCAGGAACGTCGTGACCTCCGAGGACCGCAGCGGGTCGCCGGCGCGCAGCCGCGGGACGTGCCGCCGCTCTCCGGGACCGCCCTCCGGGTCGCGCACGCGGAAGGAGACGATGCCCAGCTTCGGGTCGGCCGTGAACCGGTCCCGCAGGTGGGCGCCGAGGTCGGTGGACTCGTAGTAGCCGTCGTCGTCGAGGAACAGGATGAGGTCGCCGGTCGAGGCCTCGACGCCCCGGTTGCGGCCGGCCGGGATGCCGACGTTCTCCGGGAGCCGCACGACGCGTACGGTCTCCGGCCAGGAGCCGGGGATGTCGGCGCCGTTGCCGACGAGCACGATCTCGACCTCCACGCCCTTCTGGGTCAGGGCGCTGTCGACGGCCTTCTTCAGCTCGACCGGGCGATTGCCCATCGTGAGGACGACGACGGAGATCCTCACTTGAGCCTCCGTGAGGCGACGACGCTCACGAAGTGCAGGCCCGTCTGGAGCACCGCCACGATCGCGACAGCGGCCGTCAGCACCCGGGTGGCGGTGAGCCCGCCCGTCACCTGGTCGACCACCGACGCGGCCACGATCAGCAGCGACAGCTCGACGGCGCCGATGATCCGATGGAGCTTCAGCATCGACACGGCCTCGCGGGCCAGCGCCAGGCCGGTCGACTCGGGCCGCAGCGCGCGGTCACCGGTCTCCGGGTCGGCCGGCAGCCCCGACTTGGCGCGGGCCACCACGACGTTGTCGGTCTCCGCCTTGATCAGTGCGGCGCCGAGCGCCGCGAGCAGGCCGAGCTCGACGTACCCGCCGTTCTCCCACGCGCCCTGGGCCCGTACGCCGAGCCCGATGAGCAGCGTCACCTCGGACATGTAGTGCCCGATCCGGTCGAGATAGACGCCGGTGATCGAGGTGCGCTTGCGGAACCGCGCGACCTCGCCGTCGGAGCAGTCGAGCAGGAGGTAGGCCTGGATGAGCAGCGCGCCCACGATGGCCCACACGAGGCCGGTGGTGCCGTGCCCGGTCACCGCGACGGCCACACCGCCGAGCATCCCGCAGGCGATCATCATGTACGTCAGCTGGTTCGGGCTGAACCCGATCCGGACGAACATCCAGGTGAAGTAGGGCGAGACGTTGCGCATGTAAAGGCGCCCCGCCCAGTGCTCCTCGTTGCGCCGGTCTTTCAGGCCGGGGGGCTGACCGCCCGCCCTGACCTCATCCAGCGAAGGTGCCGACATATTCACGTACCGCTTTCAGCAGGGCACTCTCGTCCAGGGCGAGATGCTCCAGGATGGTGTACCGGCCGGGCCGGGTCTGGGGAGCGTACGCCACCGCCTGTGCGAACTGCTCCGCGGTCAGGCCGACGTCATGGGGAGTCTTGGGCAACCCATGACGGTCGAGGCTCGCCACGATCTCGCCGAGGCGCTCGGCGCCCTCGCCCAGATGCGTCGCGCGCAGGTGGTAACAGAACGCCGCTCCGAGACCGGCGAGTTCGCCATGGTTGGCGGTGCCGGGGAACAGGTGGTCGATGGCGTGCAGGATCTCGTGGTCGCCGCCGCTCGCCGGTCGCGAGGAGCCGGCGAACGACATCGCCATCCCCGACAGCACGAGCCCCTCGGCCAGCACGGTCAGGAACTCGTCCGAGTCGATCGACCGGGGCTGGTAGAGGAGCGCCTCGGCGGCGACTCTCGCGAACGTCAGCGCGAGCCGGTCGATCGGGTCGCCCTGCTCGCGGTTCGACAGCACCCAGTCCTCGACCGCGGAGAAGTTGCTCAGCACGTCACCGATGCCGGCACGCACGAGGCGCTCCGGCGCGGCATGCACGTAGTCCAGGTCCACGATCATGGCGAGCGGCATCGTCACGCCGAACGACGCCTTGCCCTTCTCGTGCTCCAGCGACGCGGTGGGAGAGCAGATGCCGTCGTGGGAGAGGTTGGTCGCGACGGAGACCATCGGCATGCCGGCGAGCGTCGCGGCGTACTTGGTGGCGTCGATCGTCCGTCCGCCGCCGATGCCGACGACCGCCTCGTACGATCCGCCGCGCAGCCGGGAACCCAGCGCCATGGCCGCGTCCACGGAGGCGCCCTCGACCCGGAACACCTCGCATTCGGCCAGGCCGGGCCGTACGTGCTCGGCGATCTGGTCGCCCTGGCCGGGTCCGACCGCGATGGCCACCCGGCCTTCGGTCGCGATGCGCCGGTCGGCGAGGAGCTCGCCGAGGTGGGCGATCGCGCCCCGGCGTACGTCGATCGACAGCGGAGCGGGGAGCATCCGCGAGAGCAGGGGCATCTCAGTAGGCCTTGGCGATCCGGCGGGCTTTCTCCAGGTCGTCGTGGTTGTCGACCTCGACCCAGTCGATAGCGCCGATCGGCGCCACCGAGATCTTGCCGCCGCGGTTCACCAGCTCCTGGTAACCGTCCTCGTAGTAGAGGTCCGGGTCGCGCTCCCACGTGGCCTTCAGCGCGGCGGCCAGCGGCTCGGCGGCGGCCGGCTCCAGCAGCGTGGCGCCGATGTACTCACCGTTCGCGCTCGCCGGGTCCATCAGCTTGGTGATGCGCTCGAGGTGCCCGTCGGCGTCGAGGATGACCTTCATCTCCTCGTCGGCGAGCTTCTTCACATCGTCCACGGCGAGCAGGATGTCCGGTCCGCGGTTGCCGAGCAGGGTCCGCTCGACGCTCACCGGGTGCACGGTGTCGCCGTTGACCATGAGCAGGCCCTCGCTGAAGTACTCGCGGGCCAGCCACATGGAGTAGGCGTTGTTCCACTCCTCGGCCTTGTCGTTGTGCACGAGCGTGATGTCGACGCCGTACCGGCTCTCCAGGTCGGCCTTGCGCTCCTCGACCGCGCCCGCGCAGTAGCCCACGACGATGACGACGTCGGTGAGCTCGACCTCGGCGAGGTTGCCGAGCGCGATGTCCAGGATCGTCGTCTCGCCGTCGACGGGCACGAGTGCCTTGGGGAGCGTGTCGGTGTACGGGCGGAGCCGGCGCCCCGCGCCGGCGGCGAGAACCATGCCGATCATCAGACGGTCTCCTGAGTTTCCTTGGCCGCGGCGCGCTCTGCGGCTTCTTCTGCTGCGGTCTCCTCGGCCGAGGGCGGCGACTCTCCGTCGTCCTCGAGGTTGACCATGACGCCCTTGCCGGTACCGGTACGCGTCCAGGTGTAGACGCTCTCGATGCCGAACAGCAGCCCGAGGTAGACGGTGAGCACCGCGATGGTGATCGGCAGTACGCCCGCGAGGGTGGCCACGGCCGCGATGAGCAGCCGGCCGTCCCAGCCGAGACCGGCGACGAAGACCCACCTGGCCGGCCACAACCTCTGCCGCGTGCGGTAGACGGTGTCGTAGTGGTGGTAGGCGAGCACGCCGATGAAGGCGTACGTCAGCGGCTTGGACACGTCGTGCGCGAAGGCCAGCGTCGCCAGGTAGACGTACTCGATCGCCCGCATGATCGGCGGCACGAGCCAGTCGAGGCGGCCGCTGTGCGGGTGGGTCGCGGCGGGGCCGGCGAGCAGGAGGGCCAGCACCGGAGCGAAGATCGCCGGGCTGGTCTGGCCGTTGACCCCGGCGATCAGCAGGATGCCGGTGACGATGGCGGCCACGAGCAGCGGGAGCAGGGGCGGGAGCTGGCCGCCGCTCAGCCGGCCGAGCGTCTTGGAGATCGGCCCGTCGTCGCGGTAGGCGACCAGCCGGTCGCCGTGGAAGGTGAACGCCTCACTCGGCGCGTCCTTCCGCTGGGGCGCCGCCCCTGATGACATACCCCCAGGAAGCACGGTGCTCACTGGTCGCTCACTCCCTGCGTTTCAATTGTGGTCTCAGGCATTGATGCGGGCCGTCCTGGGCTGGGTCAGTGACCGGAGGAAACGGCCGCCGATGGTGTAGCAGGCGGCGAGCGTGCCCCAGGTGAGCAGCGCGATGAACGTCACCTTCGCGTTGAAGAACATCGCGGTGAGCGCGATGAGCGCGAACCGCTCGCCGATCGGCAGCACGATGATCTTCTTGAACCAGTGGAAGACCCGGATCTTCTCCGAACGCGCCGACAGCCAGACCGCGAGGTGGCTCACGCCGCCGCCCTTGGGACGGCTCTTCGCGGGCTCGGGCTCGTCGAGCATGCTGTCGTCCGGCATCCCCAGGGGGACCACCGGGAGCGGCTCCGGCGCCTTGCGCCGCTTGGACGCGCCGAACGAGAAGTCGACCATGTGCCGGCAGGTCTGCAGGGTCAGCGCGGCGACCGCGAGGTACCAGACGTCGCCGCCGTGTACGGAGCTGCCCGCCACGGCCGCGGTCGACCCGACCGCCAGCCCGGCGAAGACGGTGTACTCCTTGGCCCGGTCGAACGTCGCGTCGAGCCAGGCGCCCAGCGTGCTGAACTGCCGGCTGTAGCGGGCCAGCTGCCCGTCGACGCAGTCGAAGACGAAGGCGAAGTAGAGGCTGATCCCGCCGAGGAGCATGCCCCACCGCTCCCCGGTCGCGAAGAACGCCGCGGCCACCACCGAGATGCCCATCGAGATCGCGGTGACGCCGTTCGGGGTCCATCCGCGCCTGGCGGTCCAGCGGGCGATGAAGCGCGAGTAGGTGCTCACCGCGTAGGTGGTGAAGAAGCCGTCGTTGTTCTTCACGGCCGTGTTGAGCCGTACGCGGTCCTCGTCGACCGCGTCCACGGCCTGCTGGGCCGCGTCGGCCTGCTCCTGGTCGAGAACGCGCTCGCAGACCAGCTCACGGCTGCCGCGGGCGGTGACCTTGACACCCGAGCGCACCATGCCGGTGAGCAGCAGGGCGGGGGCGTCGTCGCCGATGACCGGGGTGCTGGTGAGGGCCGCGGGCAGGCCGGTGTCCTGTGCCTCGGCCTCGCCCAGGAGCTCGGCGATCTCGTCGGGGCTCTGCCAGAGGATGCGGACCGGGCTGATCTCGGTCAGGCCGTCCGGCAGGTCGGCGAGCTCGGCGAACCGCTCGGCCACGTCGGCGAGGGTGGCGGTCTCTTCCTCGCCCACTCTCAGCACGCCGCGGAACATGGCGTTCGGGTCCGTCACCTGGTGGTAACGGGTGCCCGCCGAGGCGATGCGGCTGCGCCGGATTCTCATCACGGGCCGGTTGGGCGAGTCACTGATCGGCTTCACCCGCGTGGCGGCCGCGGAGGCGGGAGCCTTGGAGTTGAGCACGAGCCGGGCGAACACCTCGCGGTGGGCCACGACGTCACCGTGCACGATCAGGATGGGTTCGGTGGCCTCACGTGCCACCCGCGCGATCTCTCTCAGGTCCTCGGCGAGTCCCTTGGACTCGATCACCTCGCAACCGAGCTCGCGCAGCTCGGCGGAGTTGTCCGGACGGGTGATCACACGGCGGTCCGCCACCTCGAGCGACTCGAGCTGCCCGAGCAGGTGGCCGATGACACTGCCGCTTCGAAGCGCCAGGCCGGCCGTCGGCGAGGATCCGGTCGCGACCGTTTCTGTCGCGACAACCAGTGCCAACGTCATCGGCGCCCTCCGAACGTCATCTCAACAGTCCTTCAGGTTTTGGGGGTCTTCTACGGCGAACGCCGCGAGATACGAGCGCCGACCATACCGCGCCGGTCACCCGGCCGCTGCTTTGGCGTAAACATCCGTTCGTCCGCCGGTCGGATGGAGATTCCCCATAGGTTACCGCCGCTCGCGACCCGTGATCCCCAACGGCGGACAGTAGAATTTCGGGCCATGAGGCCCATGAGGACGACCGCGGTGGTCCTGGCCGGAGGAACGGGCCGGCGGCTCGGCCTCGAGGCTCCCAAACAGCTCGCCTCGGTGGGCGGCCGCTCGATCCTCGCGCGTGCGATCGGCGCGTTCGACGCGGCCCCGCAGATCGACGAGATCCTCGTGGTGATGGCCCCAGGGCACCTGGCCGCGGCGGAGCTTGCCGCCGGGCCGTACGCCAAGGTCACCGCCGTCATCGAGGGTGGCGCTAGCCGTACGGACTCCACGCGACGCGCGCTGTCGGCGCTGGAGGCACGGCCGGACGGCGAACGCGTGCTCTTCCACGACGCCGCCCGCCCGTTCGTGGACGGACGGATCATCGCCGAGTGCGTCGCCGTCCTCGGCGACGCCGAGGCGGTCGCGGTAGCGGTGCCGTCCTCGGACACGGTGGTCGTGGTCGAGGACGGCCGGATCGTGGAGATGCCGCGCCGCGACAGCCTGCGCCGCTTCCAGACACCGCAGGGGTTCCGGCTGGGCACGATCCGCGGCGCGTACGAGCGCGCGCTGGCCGACCCGGAGTTCACCCGCAACGCGCCGACCGACGACTGTGGCGTCGTGCACCGCTATCTGCCCGGCGTGCCCATCGTGGTGGTCGAGGGCAGCGAGCAGAACATCAAGATCACCCATCCGGTCGACCTGATCGTCGCCGAGCAGATCACGTCTCGCGAGAACGCCCCAGGCTCGGCGGACTGACCAGGAAGCCAAAGCCCCACGACAGGTGCATCGTCGCGTAGACGAGCGGCAACCGCAGCCAGCCCGAGAGCGGCAGGCCACGGCCGGTCGGCACCGATCCGGCGATGATCGCGGCGGCGTACCCTCCCGGCAGGATCCAGGCCGGCCAGAAGCCCAGCGCACCCGCGACGACGCCGACCACGATCGCCACGACGGCGATCGGCGGGGCGAGGTAGCGGAGGTTGAGCGTGCCCTGGTGCTCGCGTCCCACGACCCGCCGCCAGCGGCCGGTGTGGAAGAACTGCTTGGCCAGCGCCCTGGTGTTCGGTCTGGGCCGGTAGGTCACGTGCATGCGGGGAGTGAAGAAGACCTTGCCGCCGGTCTGGCGGATCCGGTGGTTCATCTCCCAGTCCTGCGCGCGGACGAAGGTCTCGTCGTAGCCGCCGACGCGCTCGAGCGCGCTGCGCCGGAACGAGCCCAGGTAGACCGTGTCGGCCTCGCCCGCGCCGCCACCGGTGTGGAACGGGGCGTTGCCGATGCCGATCTTGGAGGTCATCGCGCGGGCCACGGCCTTCTCGAACGGCGTGACGCCCTCGGCGGCCATGATGCCGCCGACGTTGTCGGCACCGGTCTCCTCGAGGGTCTCGACCGCGGCGCGTACGTAGTCCGGGGGGAGCAGTGAGTGGCCGTCGACCCGTACGACGATGGAGTACTGAGACGCCTTGATGCAGGCGTTCAGTCCCTGCGGCGTACGGCCCGTGGGGTTCGGCACGATGACGATGCGCGGGTCGTCGGCGGCGAGCTTTTCCGCGATCTCCTGCGTCCGGTCGCGAGATGGGCCGATGGCCAGCACGAGCTCCAGCTCACCGGCATACTCCTGGTCGAGGGCGGCGGCGACCGCTTCGGCGAGGTGCCGCTCCTCGTTGAGCACCGGCATGATCACTGACACCGCCGGCCACACGCGGTTTCCGGCAGGGGGTGTGTTAGTCGAGGGATTCATGACGGCGCCACGGTAACGTACGAACGCGAGGTACGCCGCAATGTAGGCAACACTTCGCACCTCGGGGAGGCGTAGGCGGCATGTCAGAAGACACCGAGTCCGACCCGCAAGAGCGATACTTCCGCCCCCGCCCGGGTGCTCCCGGTGACGATGACGCGGTAGAACAGCCCGAAGGCGTCGCTGTCGGCGACGCGGAGGCGACCCACGTCAAGATCGAACGCCCGCCCCACAGGACCTACACGCGCGGCGCGCGCCGCCACCGCCGTGGCATCGTCGCGACGGGTGCGATGTCCGCGGTCGTCCTGCTGTTCTCCGGCGGCGGGTGGGTGTTCCAGGACTACGTCCTCAGCAACGTGGAGCGGGTCAACGCCTTCGACGGGCTGAAGAACCGCCCGGACTCCGGCCCCGAGGGCTCGATGAACATCCTGCTCGCCGGCGTCGACCGCCGCGAGGGCCTGAGCGACCAGCAGATCAACCAGCTACATCTGGGCAAGGTCGGCGGCCAGCGCTCGGACACGATGATGCTGGTCCACATCTCCTCCAAGCACGACAAGATCACCGTCGTGAGCCTGCCGCGCGACTCGCTCGTGACGATCCCCGGGCACCACTCCAACGGGTCCGAGGGCGCCAAGGGCGCCAACGTCGGCGAACGCCAGGGCAAGCTCAACTGGGCGTACATGTACGGCGGGGCGCCCCTGACCGTGCAGACGGTCGAGCGCGCCACCGGGGTGCACGTCGACCACTACATCGAGGTCAACTTCCTCGGCTTCCTCAAGGTCGTGAACGCCCTGGGCGGCGTCACGGTCTGCACCGAACAGCCGATCAACGACCCGAAGAGCGGCCTGCGGCTGCCGGCCGGCAAGAGCAACGTCGACGGTCCCGCCGCGCTGGCCTACTCCCGCGCCCGCTACACCCTGACCGGCGGCAGCGACCTCGGGCGGATCGACCGGCAGCAGCAGTTCATGTCGGCGGTGGTGCACAAGGCGCTGAGCGAGCCCGCGAAGTTCCCCGCCTTCCTGAGCGCCTCACTGGATGCGATCCGCGCGGACAAAGGGCTCTCGAAGAGCACTCTCACCGCGCTCGCCATGCAGATGAAGGGCATGAGCACCGACAGCATCGCCTTCGCCACGGTGCCGCTGTCCAACTCCAACTACATGGTCCCGATCGGCGGCCAGCAGCAGTCGACGGTGCTGTGGGACCAGAAGGCGGGCGACCGGCTCTTCCAGGAGATCGAGGACGACAAACCGATCATCCAGCCGCCGAAGCCCACGCCGACCGCCTCCTCGACGGCGAAGCCGGGCGGCCTCACCGTCGCGCCGGGTCAGATCGACGTACGGGTGATCAACGGCGTCGGCACGCTCGGGCTCGCCACCAGGGCCGCCGGCCAGCTCCACAAGATCGGCTTCGGCACGAGCGTCGCCCCGGGCACCCGGCACGGTGCCACGACCACGGTCATCCAGTACGGCCCCGGCCGGGCGGACTCCGCCAAGACCCTGAAGGCCGCCGTCCCGGGTGCGAAGCTGAAGGCGGTGTCGTCGCTCGGCTCTCGGTTGCAGCTGATCGTCGGCCCTTCCTGGAGCGGCGCGAAGCAGGTCAAGGTGGCCGCCGGCCCGTCCGCCTCACCCACGGGTTCGGGCCAGGCGATCAATGCGAAGACCGCCACCCAGAATCTCTGTAAGTGATCATCGCTATCCGAAACGTTAGCCTCCACTTCCCCCCAAAAAAGGCGATTGGCCACTAACCTGCTGATCTAACGCCGGATCGCGCGGGTCGCGGCCACTCTGGAGGAGTAGCGATGTCCAACGGCGCTCGCCACACCTGGGGCTTCTTCGCGGGGGTGGTTCTCACCGCCGCCCTCGCCGCATTGTTGATCTTCGGCACCTACCGGTTGCAGCACGGCTATGTCGCGCAGTTCCACAAGCAGGACAAGTGGATCGGCGGGGGCCTGCTCGCCGGCGCCGCGATCGTCTTCGCCATCCTCGCCGCCTCGCGCCTTTCCCCGCTCGCCTCGCTCATCGGTGGCATCGTGCTCACCGCCGCCGGCGCGGTCTTCTTCGTGTCGCAGAAGACGAACGCCGACCTGATCAACCGCTTCCCCTTCAAGGAGCAGCGCGTCACGCTCGCCGGGCTCCAGGACGAGGGCTTCATCCTCTTCGCCGGGGTGGGACTGCTGTTCGCCTCGTTCTTCCCGTCCCGCTGGCACGCGCATAAGACGGACGACTCCGACTCCGGTTACGAGTACGGCCTGCCCGAATCATCCGAGCCGTACCGCGAGACGGGCGGCGACCCGGGCTACGGCGGCGGCGCGCGCCACGCGGCCCGCGACGAGCCCGCCGCCCCGGTGTACGGATCCCAGCAGGGCGGGTACGACCCGCAGCGGACCAGCTACGACCCGCTCTACGAGCCGACGCAACAGCAGCAGCAGCCGTACGGCCGCCGGTCGTCGCCCTTCATCCCGCCGGACGAGAGCGGCGGCACACGGGAGATGCACCGCCCCGAGTAGCCGTTCCCCGCGCGCCGGTCGCCGCGCCGTGCGGCCGGACACCTCCAGGTACGGCTCGGGCCGTCGCCGTACGGGATGCCCGCCGCGTCCCGTCGTCCACATGGGACGCGGGGCCCGTTCCGACGCGGTGCCGGCCGCGGCAGGGCCCTTCGCCTGCGCCGTGATCCGCACCGCCGCGTCGCAGGCTCGCCGTTCCGGTGCCGTGTCCTGGCCGAGTCTGTGCAGGTCGGCCATACCCCGCGAGGTATTGCCGGACCTGGCGCATGGCCGGACGATCGCCGTATCCCCAGTGGCAAGGGCCGCCCCGGCCCCTGCCCGCAGGCAGGAGATACATGCGCACCTACCGTTTGGACAAGCCCGGCCGGATCGACGGGATCATGCCGCACGAGGCCGCCGAGCCGGAGCCGGGGCCGACCGGGATCGTGGTCCGGGTCCGCGCGGTCTCGCTCAACCGGCGCGACGCGCTGATCCTGCACCAGCGCTATCCGCTCCCGCTCACGCCGGGTGTGATCCCGGTCAGCGACGGAGCGGGCGAGGTCGTCGCCGTGGGCGAGAAGGTGACCCGCTTCGCGGTGGGCGACCGTGTCGTCGGCGGCTACTGGCCCCGCTGGCACGACGGCCGGCTACGGCCGGACCTCGCCGACCAGCTCGGCTGCACCCTGGACGGCATGCTCACCGAGTACGCGCTGCTGGACCAGGAATGGGCGGTCGCCGTACCCGACCACCTGACCTGGGAGGAGGCGGCCACCCTTCCGTGCGCCGCGCTGACCGCGTGGAACTCCCTCGTCGGCGGTGAGCCGCTCCGCCCCGGGCAGACGGTCCTGACTCTCGGCACCGGGGCCGTCTCCCTGTTCGCGCTCCAGTTCGCCCGCGCGATGGGGTGCCGGGTCGTCTCCACCACCTCCAGCGCCGCCAAGGCCGCACGGCTCGGCGAGCTGGGCGCGCACCACGTCATCGACTACACCGAGACGCCGCAGTGGTGGCGGGCGGTACGCGAGGTCACCGGCGGGCAGGGCGCGGACCTCGTCGTCGAGACGAACGGACCGGCCACCATCGAGCAGTCGATCCGGTCCGCGGCGTTCTACGCCCAGGTCGTGCTCCTCACGGTGTCCGACACGATCGGCGACCGCGGATCGGGCATCGAGATCCCGGCCGACGCCTACCAGTCCTCCCTGGCGACCATCCGGCGGATCTTCGTCGGCAACCGTACGGACCACGAGGCGATGAACCGGGCGGTGTCGGCACACCACCTGCGGCCGGTCATCGACCGGGTCTTCGACTTCGCCGAGGCGCGCGAGGCCTACGCCTGCTACATCGGCGAAGACACATTCGGAAAAGTCATTATCCGCATCGCCTGACATCCGGCTATCACGCTGACGCGTACGGGGTCAATCCCGTACCGCCTGGATAGCGGTTCTCCTTCTCCGGCAGTTAGCTACTCCTGAAAAGGTGCCGGAAAGAAGTGGGAGGGCCCAGATGCCTCATTGGTCCTACCGTGATCACTACCGGGCCGAAGGGTCTCCGTGCACCAGCTGCCCAGAGGGGAGGTTACGGCATCTCACCTGGTCCGAGACGTTATCGATGCACGGCTCCGTATCCGACTCGACGAAGAGCGTGCTCACCGGAATCACCGGACTGCCGTCGACCTGGGGGCGCGCCATGCGGGCGGAATACCGCCAGCTCAAGAACGGCGGGCATATTCCCAAGGGCTATGTCATCAGATGTGCCAGCTGCCTGACGTACCACATTCTCCACAGCGCCCACGATTGCGAGGCGATCTGGCCGGTCACTTCACGCCCTTCGTCGTACACGGACGTGAACTGCGCCGGCTGCCGGCAGACGCTCGTCGTGGTCCCCGACGACGGAGATCTTTGAGCCGGTCAGAGGTCGAAGACGGCGCGCAAGGCGATGTCGACCCGGTCCATGACATCCGCGTCCACCTGTCCGAGGCGTTCGAGCGGAGCGTCCTCACGACGGACGGGGTGCACACCGGGTACGAGAGCCACCCCGGCCCGCGGCTTGTCGGGCAGCGTCACCGTGACGAGCGTGTCCCGTGCCGTGCCCGGGTCGAAGATCGGAACGACCTGGACGGTGGGATACATCTTGGCCAGGGCATCGCTGCCGACGACCAGAACGATGTGCTCGCGGCGGAGCGGCCCCTTGATGCGCCAGATCTCACCACGCCTCACGCAGCCGGCCCACCGCTCCGGTCATCACCGATCGCGGTCTGTTCCGCCTGCATGTCGGCCAGCCACTCGTCATGGGCCAACCGGAAGCCCGGATTGGCCTCCATGTCCTCGGCGAGTGTGTCCATGGCCTCGTGCACGAGCTGAGCTCGAAGCGCACGCGCCACGTACGCGGAGAGATTGCCCCCGGCGCTCTCCCGCGCCGGACCGAGCACCTCGGCGGGGATGGTGACGGTGACCTTTTCGGACGCCATACATCCATCCTACCAAGGTATGGCCGGGACCACGGCTGACCGGAGTGCTGCATCGCCGTACACACCGGCCGGTATGAGGACGGAGGCGACGACTAAGCTGACCGCGGTGGTTCCGGCGAAAGGATGAACGCGTGTCCGGTGCGAACATGTTCAGCGTCTACGGACGTATGACCGCGGTATCCGGACGGCGCGACGAGCTGGTCGCCCTGCTCCAGGAAGGGTTCCGCGCCGGGGGTGACGACAGCGGTCTGCTGACATACAGCATCAACACAGCCCCTGAGGACCCGGACACGATCTGGATGACGCAGCTGTGGATCGACAAGGCGGCACACGACGCCACCACCCGTTCCGAGGCCGTCGCGACGGTGACCCGGCGCCTTCCTCCACTCCTGGCCAAGCAGCCCGAAGGCTCCTACGGCCACGCCGTCTACGTTCACGGCCGAACGGCTGAATGACGCGCTAAGTACGGCTGCGGCCTCGAAAAATCCTCGAGAGCCCAGGGGGAACCGCATGAGCGCCGGCAGCAGTACCGCCGCGTCTGCCGGAGACCAACGGAACCCGGAGATCAGGCCCGGCGGATCTCCTTGCCCAGCATCAGGCGGGGAGCAGGGCCGGTATCGGGCGAGCGGGCGTGAAAAACGTGCAGGTGGGTGATCACGACGTCACCCGGCGATCCGGTCAGCTCGACGACCTGGACCGGCACTCCGTCGATCGCGCCCGCCTCACCGACCAGTGGCCGGCCGTGGTCCGGCAGACCGGCCCCGTCGAGAAGACGAGCCAGCCACGGATGATGACGCATGAACGCGAGCCAGTTCTCCCTGCCGGCACCGACCGGCGCAGGCAAGGCCTCCCGGTAGCGGTCGACCAGCCGATGCGTGCCGGATAGCACCATTGTGCCGCCCCCTCGCGGGCCGACCTCGCCGACGAACGCGAACAGCTTGACCGCCGGCACCGGCCAGGTCGCATGGTCGAAACCGCAGTCCATGTGCCAGCCGTCCGGCAGGACCCACGGGTCCGGTTCGGGAAGGGAGAACAGGATCTGGGCACCGGGCCGCGGACGCCGCCAGCCGCCGGCCCCGAAGACCGCGTCCAAGGCACCGCTCACCGCCTGGTTGTCCGCAAGAGGCCTGAACACCGGGTCACGGCTCAATCCCTGCCAGTTCAGGACGGGCGAGCCCGCCCGATCGGCGGGGTCGGCGGGCCGGAGCCCGGCCTGGCGCTCGGCGTGCCGCCACATCGCGTTTCGCATGGCAGCCGCCTGGCCGGCAGTGAACGCGCTGCCGAGGCGGACGACGCCGGTGGCCTCGAAGCACGATCGGACATCGACCTTCTGCATGGTCCCAGTCTGCGGATCCCTTCGCATCGCGCCACCGAATAACGGCCGATACATGCGGTCGGTGGCCTACGTCAGGAGCTGGCGGGCCATGACGACGCGCTGGATCTGGTTGGTGCCCTCGTAGATTTGGGTGATCTTGGCGTCCCGCATCATCCGCTCGACCGGGTAGTCCCGTACGTAGCCGTAGCCGCCCAGCAGCTGCACCGCGTCGGTCGTGATCTCCATCGCGGCGTCGGAGGCGAAGCACTTGGCGGCCGACGAGATGAAGGTCAGGTCCTTCTGCCTGGCACCCAGGATCGCGCGCTCGGAC
Organism: Actinoallomurus bryophytorum; assembly: GCF_006716425.1. Taxonomy (NCBI): domain Bacteria; kingdom Bacillati; phylum Actinomycetota; class Actinomycetes; order Streptosporangiales; family Thermomonosporaceae; genus Actinoallomurus; species Actinoallomurus bryophytorum. The sequence goes on along the minus strand of NZ_VFOZ01000001.1, from coordinate 4,083,571 downwards.
TGGGCCGCGGCCGCGTACGTGAGCTGCCGGGCCGCCTCCAGCTTCATCGCCATGTCGGCCAGCATGAACTGGACGCCCTGGAAGTCGCTGATCGGCTGGCCGAACTGCTTGCGCTCCTTGACGTATCCGACCGCGTAGTCGAGTGCCCCCTGGGCGATGCCCAGCGCCTGTGCCGCGATGGTGACGCGCGTGTGGTCGAGGGTGGCGAGGGCGGTCCTGAAGCCGGTGCCCTCCTCCCCGATGATCCGGTCGGCCGGGATGCGCACGTCGTCCATGATGACCTCGCGCGTCGGTGAGCCCTTGATGCCGAGCTTCTTCTCCGGCGCGCCGAAGCTCACACCCGCGTCACTCTTCTCCACGACGAAGGCCGAGATGCCGTGGGCGCCCTGCGACGGGTCGGTGACCGCCATCACCGTGTAGTACTCCGAGACGCCGGCGTTGGTGATCCATCGCTTGGTGCCGTTCAGCACCCAGTGGTCGCCGTCGCGGACCGCCTTGGTCTTCATCGCCGCCGCGTCGCTGCCCGCCTCCGGCTCCGACAGCGCGTACGAGAACAGCGCCTCACCACGCGCGACGGCACTCAGGTACCGTTTTTTCAGGTCCTCCGAGCCAGAGAGCAGGATCGGTACGGTGCCGAGCTTGTTGACAGCGGGGATCAGGGACGAGGAGGCGCACGCCCGTGCGACCTCCTCGATCACGATCGCCGTGGCGAGGGCGTCGGCGCCGGCGCCCTCGTACGCCTCCGGGATGTGCACGGCGTGCAGTTCAGCCTGGACCAGTGCCTCGTACGCGACCTGCGGAAACTCCGCGGTCTCGTCGGTCTCCGCCGCCGTCGGCGCGATTTTGTCGTCGGCGAGAGCCCGGACCGTCTCCCGCAGGAGCCGGTGCTCTTCGGAGAGTTCGTACAGAGGAAAGTCTGGGGTCATGTGCCGATCGTACGCTGTCTACCTACTCGCCAGTAGGGCCGGTAGCATCGCGAAACGGCCCGTGGGGACGTCAGTGGGGTCGGGCATCAATTTCTCATGATGGGAGGCAGGGCCTTGGCACAACGCATGACCGTGATCGGCACTGGCTACCTGGGCGCCACCCACGCGGCTTGCATGGCCGAGCTGGGGTACGAGGTGCTCGGCATCGACGTGGACGCCGACAAGATCGCCCGGCTGTCCGCAGGTGAGCTGCCGTTCTACGAACCGGGCCTCGAGCCGATCCTGCGCCGCAACCTCGAGAACGGGCGGCTGCGCTTCACCACCTCCTACGACGAGGCGGCGGAGTTCGGCGACGTCCATTTCGTCTGCGTGGGCACCCCGCAGAAGCCGGGCGAGTACGCCGCCGACATGAGCTACGTCGATGACACGATCACCGCGCTCGCGCCGCGTCTGACGCGGGCGTGCCTCGTGATCGGCAAGTCGACGGTTCCGGTCGGTACCGCCGAAAGGCTCGCGAAGCGCCTGGCGCGGCTGTCTCCGGCCGGCGAGCTGGCCGAGCTCGCGTGGAACCCGGAGTTCCTCCGTGAGGGCTACGCCGTGGAGGACACGCTCCACCCGGACCGCATCGTCATCGGTGTGGAGTCCGACCGTGCGGAGAAGATCCTGCGCGAGGTCTACACCCCCATGACCTCCGAGGGCGTCCCTCTGATCGTCACCGACTACCCCACCTCCGAGCTGGTCAAGGTCTCCGCGAACGCCTTCCTCGCCACCAAGATCTCGTTCATCAACGCGATGGCCGAGGTCTGTGAGGCGGCACACGCCGATGTGACCAAACTCTCCGAAGCGCTTTCGCACGACGACCGGATCGGCGGCAAGTTCCTCGGTGCCGGTCTCGGGTTCGGCGGCGGCTGCCTGCCGAAGGACATCCGCGCGTTCATGGCGCGGGCGGGTGAGCTCGGCGTCGACCAGGCGCTGTCGTTCCTGCGCGAGGTCGACGCGATCAACATCAGGCGTCGCATCCGCATGGTCGACCTGGCGCGCGAACTCCTCGGCGGGTCCTTCATTAACCGCACCGTCGGCGTGCTGGGCGCGGCCTTCAAGCCCAACTCCGACGACATCCGCGACTCCCCCGCGCTCGATGTGGCGACGTCGATCCGCTCGCAGGGCGGCAACGTCACCGTCTACGACCCGCAGGCCCTGGCCAACGCCCGGCGCGCCCATCCCGAGCTGGCGTACGGCACCTCGGCGAAGGACGCCGCCGCCGACGCGCACGTCGTGCTGCTCCTCACCGAGTGGCGGGAGTTCCGCGAGCTGGACCCGGACGAGCTCGGCGCGGTCGTGGCCGAACGCAACATGGTCGACGGCCGCAACGCGCTCGACCCCGAGCGGTGGCGTTCCGCCGGCTGGCACTACCGCGCCCTGGGCCGGCCCTGAGGATCCGCCCGGTTCCCGCCCGGGAGCCCTCCATGGCTCTCAGTCGGCGGGGGCCGGGCCCTGGTCCCACTGGTCCGTGATGGCCCTCATCTGGACGTACGGCAGCCGTACGAGGTCGACGGTGGCGTGTGCCGCCTCCTCGCTCTCGGCGGCGAAGACGCACAGCAGGCGCGTCTGGGCGGGCATGTACATGCCGTTCAGGTAGCGGACCGGATGCCCGGCCTCGGTCACCTTCCGCGCGGCATCGGCGATCGCGAGCTGGATCTCGGCCAACCCGCCGGGCATCGTGCCGGGCGGCAGGCAGATCGCCAGGTAGACGGTGGTCGGGGGAAGCACGCCACCCTCGGCGCACGGGTGGACCGACGGATCGCTCGGAGAGCCGGGTACGGAGTTCACCCTCGTCCTAACAGAGGGCGGGCACGGCCGGGGACGGCTGCCGGGTGGCCGGCGGTCCGGCGGCATCGCCGCGGTACGGCCGAGAACGTACGGTGGCACGGGCAACGGTGGCGCATCGAGTCCAGCCCATGATGCCCCTTCTCCTAGCCGCCGGTGGAACCCTCGTTCCACTATTGGAGGCGGCCGGGCGCGCTGTCTGCACGGGCAGCACCCGTTCACCGCCCCCTGCCAGCCGTACCTGCGTATTCGGGTTACCAGGAAGGGCGGAAAACCGCGCGTACTGTTGGTGATATGGGTGTTCGGTGCCTGATCGTCGACGACGATGACGGCTTCCTCGACGTCGCTCGCATTCTGCTTGAACGCGAGCACATCAACGTCGTCGGGGTGGCCACGAACACCGCGGGCGCCCTTCGTCTGATGACCGCCGCGCGGCCCGATGTCATGCTCATCGACGTCAATCTCGGCGACGAGAGCGGCTTCGACCTGGTCGACTCGATCGCCGGCGTGGACGCGCCACCGATCCTGATCCTGATCTCCACCTACACCCTGGACGACTACATCGACCTTCCGGTGCCGGGCGCCGTGGCGTTCGTCCGCAAGTCCGACCTGTCGGGGACCACGATCCGCCGGATCCTCGTCGACGCCGGCCGGGCACCCGCCTGACGGGAAGGCCACGCGCGCCGGGATGGTTGAGGTGGTCATGAGCGACCGTTACGCCGACGAGGCCGTCATCCGGCGCATCCTGACCGACTCCAAGACGTGGGCGTTCGTCGGCCTGCGCGACAACCGCGAGCGGACCGCGTACGACATGGCGGAGCTGCTCCGGTCGCGCGGGAAGACGATCGTGCCGGTCCACCCCGCCGCCGAGACCGTGCTCGGCGAACCCGGCTTCGCATCCGTCGCCGAGGTGCCGCCGGTCGTCGACGTCGTCGGCGTCTACCGCCGCGCCGCACACGCGGGCGGCGCCGTGGACGAGGCGATCGAGCTGTTCGGCACGTACGGGCCGCGCGGGCCCGGCGACGTCAGGGCCGTGTGGCTGCCGCTCGAGGTGGTCGACGAGGACGCCGCGAAGCGCGCCGCCGACGCCGGACTCGACGTCGTGATGAACCGCTGCCCCGCGATCGAGTGGGCGCGCCTCCGCCTACCCCGCTGACGCGCGTCGCAGCCGCTCGCCCTTGGCCTTGGCCTGGTCGTGCAGGTCGCGCTGGAACTCCTCCATGCGCTCGCGCAGGTCCGCGTCGGACGCCGCGAGGATGCGGACGGCCAGCAGGCCGGCGTTGCGCGCGTTGCCCACCGCGACGGCCGCGACCGGCACTCCGGCCGGCATCTGCACGATCGAGAGCAGGGAGTCCATACCGTCGAGGTACTTCAGCGGCACCGGAACGCCGATCACCGGCAGCGGCGTGACGGAGGCGAGCATGCCCGGCAGGTGCGCCGCACCGCCCGCGCCCGCGATGATCACCTGAAGCCCGCGGGAGGCCGCCTCGGAGCCGTACTCGATCATGTCGTGCGGCATCCGGTGCGCCGAGACCACATCGGCCTCGTACGGCACGTCGAACTCATCCAGCGCCTCGGCGGCGGCCTTCATCACCGGCCAGTCCGAGTCGCTGCCCATCACCACACCGACGCTCATCGGGGTCCGTTCCGCAGGTAGTCGGCGGCGTGCCGGGCGCGCTCGCGTACGTCGTCGAGGTCGTCGCCGAGCGCGGTGACGTGGCCGATCTTGCGCCCCGGGCGGACCTCCTTGCCGTAGAAGTGCACCTTCACACCGGGGTCGTGCGCCATGACGTGGATGTAGCGCGGGTAGATGTCCGTCTCGTCGCCGCCGAGGACGTTGGCCATCACGGCGTACGGAGCGGTGGGCCGGGTGTCGCCGAGCGGCAGGTCGAGGACCGCGCGCAGATGCTGCTCGAACTGCGAGGTGCGCGAACCCTCGATCGTCCAGTGCCCGGAGTTGTGCGGCCGCATGGCCAGCTCGTTGACGAGCACGCCTTCGTCGGTCTCGAACAGCTCGACGGCGAGCAGGCCGGTCACGCCGAGCCTCGCGGCGATGTCGAGCGCCAGCCGCTGGGCCTCCTCGGCCCGGTCCGGATGCAGGCCGGGCGCCGGCGCGATCACCTCGTGGCAGATGCCGTCGCGCTGCACCGTCTCCACGATCGGGTAGGCGGCGCCCTGGCCGTACGGCGACCGGGCCACCAGAGCGGCCAGCTCACGGCGGAACGGCACGTGCTCCTCGGCCAGCAGGGCGATCCCCTCGCCGGTGGCGCGCTCGACCACGGCCCGCGCCTCTGCCGGGTTTTCGCAGACCCAGACGCCCTTGCCGTCGTAGCCGCCGCGTACGGCCTTCAGCACGACGGGCCAGGCCCCGAACGCCTCGACGTCGGCCGCCGTCGCGACCGGCGCGAACCGCGGCACCGGCACACCGAGCCCGCTGAGCCGCTCACGCATCACCCGTTTGTCCTGCGCGTGCAGCAGCGCGGCGGATCCGGGCCGGCACGGTGTGCCGGCCTCCTCCAGCGCCCTGATGTGCTCACCCGGGACGTGCTCGTGGTCGAACGTCACCACGTCGCTGTCCTTGGCGAACGTACGCAGATCGTCGAGCGACTCGTGATCACCGACGCGGACGTCGGAGACCACCCGCGCGGCGGACGCGTGCATGCTGTCGCTGAGGACGCGCAGCGTCACACCGAGACTGATCGCCGCCTGCTGGGTCATGCGGGCGAGTTGCCCACCACCCACCATGCCGACGGCCGGAATACCTTGCCTGTCCGTCACGCACGCAGCCTACCGTCCCTGCTAGGCCGCCTTTCGGGCCTCGGCCGGTCTTCGGCGGCCGGTGTTCGGCGGAGCGCCCGCAGGGGCCGGATCCTGTGGGCGTCGTGGACCTGCCCCTCACTCTGCGCGTTCCTTGAGCGGCCACCGGCCGTCCACCGTCTCGGCGAACTCCTCGCAGGCCGTGCATGCCTTGCGACGGGGGTGCCAGAGATGCCGGTAGATCACAAGCTCCTGATCCGCGATTCCGCAGATCATCGTGCCTTCGGCATAGCGCGGTGGCGCGACGCCCTTCGGGCGTCGCGCCCACCTGTGGCCTCGGAAAATCCGCCTCTAAAGTCCCAGCTCGCGTGCGATGAGCATGCGCTGGACCTCGGAGGTTCCCTCGCCGATCTCCAGGATCTTCGAGTCCCTCCAGTGGCGGGCCACGGGGTATTCGTTCATGAACCCGTAGCCGCCGTGGATCTGCGTCGCCTCGCGCGCGTTCGTCACGGCGATCTCTGAGGAGTGCAGCTTGGCGATGGCGGCCTCCTTCTTGAACGGCTCGCCGCGCATCATCCGCTCCGCGGCGCGGTACCACGCGAGCCGTGCCGTGTGGGTGCGCACCTCCATGTCGGCGATCTTGAAGGCGATGGCCTGGTTCTTGCCGATCGGCTGGCCGAAGGCGGTGCGCTCCTTGGCGTACTTGACCGACTCGTCAAGGCACGCCTGGGCGAGGCCGGTGGCCAGTGCGGAGATCGCGATGCGGCCCTCGTCGAGGATCGACAGGAAGCCGGCGTAGCCACGGCCGCGTTCGCCGAGGAGGTTCTCGGCCGGTACGTGGCAGTCGCTGAAGGAGAGTTCCCGCGTGTCGGAGGCGTGCCAGCCGACCTTGGAGTACTTCGGTGCGACGTTGAGGCCCTCGTTCGGCGTCGGGACGATGATCGAGGAGATCTCGCGCTTTCCGCCCTCCGACTCCCCCGTGACGGCGGTGACCGTGACCAGGCGGGTGATGTCGGTGCCGGAGTTGGTGATGAAGCACTTGGTGCCGTTGATCACCCACTGGCCGTCGACGAGCTTGGCGGTCGTACGGGTGGCGCCCGCGTCGGTGCCGCCGCCCGGCTCGGTCAGGCCGAAGGCGCCGAGTGTGCGGCCGGCCAGCAGGTCGGGCAGCCAGGCCCGCTTCTGCTCCTCGGTGCCGAACCGGTAGATCGGCATCGCGCCGAGCGACACCGCGGCCTCAAGGGTGATCGCGACGGAGGAGTCGACCCGTGCCAGCTCCTCCAGTGCCAGGCAGAGGGCGAAGTAGTCGCCGCCCATGCCCCCGTACTCCTCGGGGAACGGAAGGCCGAAAAGCCCCATATCGCCCATCTGGCGGACGATGTCGTACGGGAACTCCTCGTCCGCGTCCAGTCGTTCGGCCTGTGGAGCGACGACGTCGCGAGCGAACTCCTCGACGGTCTTACGCAGGGCCTCGTGCTCATCGTCGAGCCGGTAGTCCATGATCACCTCGGTCGGAGAGACATGAGCTGGATCCCGTCATACTTCGGACATCCGCGATCGGCGGCTGTCAGAATCAGGGACCACAGGCACATGCTGCCACGAACCCCGTCTATCCTCGTCGTGCCGGGGGTATGGAGAGTTGCGGGCCTGCCGATGATGCGCGATCAACCGCGACCGCGAACGAAAGGTCTCCCTTCGTGAGAATCGCCGTGGATCTGTACCGACGGTTCGCCCACCTCGCCCAAGAGGTGGCAAAGTTCGGCGTGATCGGCGTACTCAACTTCGTCATCACCATCGGGATCGCCGACACGCTGCACCTCGTCCTCGGGATGGGGCCCCTGAAGGCCTTCGGCGTCGGCACCGTGGTCGCGACGACCTTCTCCTACTTCGCGAACCGCTACTGGACGTTCCGGCACCGCGACACCAGCGGGCTCGGCCGCGAGTACGTGCTGTTCTTCATCCTCAACGGCGTCGCCCTGGTGATCACCTGGGTGTTCATCGCCGTCACGCACTACATCCTCGGCCTGAAGAACGGCATCGCCTACAACGCCGCGGAGGTCGTCGGCACCGCCGCGGCGACGCTGTTCCGCTTCTGGGCGTACAAAAAGTGGGTGTTCCTGCCCGCGAGCGCGCCGCCGGTCGACCCGCACACCGGGCTGCCCGAGGCCGACTCGGTGCCCGAGACCGCGTCGGCCGACGACCCGGAGCCCGAGCCCGTACCCACGACCGTGCCGGCCGGGAGCGCTAGGCGGGCCCGCTGACCACGCGCTCCTTGGCGAGGAGCGCCTCCTCGCGCTTGCGCAGGAAGATCGCGAACGTGGCCGGGCGTGACCGGACCAGCTCCAGCCGCCCCCCGTCGGCGGTGGCGAGCGAGCGCGCGAGGTAGAGCCCGAGGCCGGTGCCCTGGCGGCCACTGACATTGCGGTCGAACACCCGGCGTTCGAGTTCGGGGGGTACGCCCGCGCCCTCGTCGCCGACCTCCACCACGATCGAGGCGGGGGTCTCCTTGGTGTGGATGGTGACCCTGCCGTCGCCGTGCACGAGGGAGTTGTCCAGGAGGGTCGCGACGATCTGTGACAGGCCCCCGGGGCTGACCACGGCGGTGAGGCCGCGTACGCCCGACATGTCGATCCGGCGGCTCTCACGCCGGAAGACCGGCTCCCACTCCTTGACCTGCTGCGTGACGATCTCGTCCACTCCGATGGGGACCGCGTCCCCGGTCGGATCGTGTTTGGCACGGGCGAGCAGCTGCTCGACCACGGCCGCGAGCCGCTCGACCTGGGCTGCCGCGGCGGCGCCCTCCTCGCGTACGACGTCGGGGTACTCCGCCGCCTCGATCATCTCCTCCAGCCGCATGGACAGCGCGGTCAGCGGCGTACGCAGCTGATGACTGGCGTCGGAGGCGAACTCCCGGCTCGCGGCGAACAGGTCGGCGATACGGACCGCGCTGCTGTCGAGCACCTCCGCGACGCGGTCGACCTCGGGTACCCCGTATCGCCGCCGTCGCGGGCGCGCGTTGCCGGACCCGAGGCGTTCGGCGGTCTCGGCCAGGTCGATCAGCGGCAGCGTCAGCTTCCGTGCCTGCACCATCGCGAGGGCGACCGCCACCCCCACACCGAGCACGACGAGGCTGCCGATGAGCAGGAACGTGCGTACGGCGTCCGCCTCGACGTCGGCGGCGTCCCGCGAGACCTGGACGCGGATGCCGCGGTCGTTCGCCGCCATCTTCGTGATCACGTGGTCGCCCTTGGCCGGGGCCTCCCCTGCCGTGATCTCCGTACCGTCGGCCATGCTCACCACGATGTAGCGGCCAGGGAACTCCTTGCCGATCTGGTCGCCGGTGATCGACTGGCGCATCTCCTCCCGGAGATTGACCCCCGCCACGACGGTCGCCGCCTCCCGCTCGACCTGCTGCTGCGCCTCGTCGTAGATCAGGCGCTCGGTGGAGTAGGCGAGCGGGATGCCGAGCAGGAGTACGGAGACGACAGCGACGGCGAGCGTCGACAGCAGCAGACGTCGCCTCATGGGGGCCTCTCTTCCGACCGTGACGTGATGCCGTGGTTCACGTCACGGTCCGCCTGTCTAGTCGCCGCGCTCGAAGCGGAATCCGACTCCGCGCACGGTCGTGATGTAGCGAGGGCTTCCCGCGTCGTCCCCGAGCTTGCGGCGCAACCAGGAGATATGCATGTCGAGGGTCTTGGTGGAACCCCACCAGTTGGTGTCCCACACCTCGCGCATGATCTGCTCACGGGTGACGACCTTGCCGGCGTCGCGTACGAGCACGCGCAGCAGGTCGAACTCCTTGGTCGTGAGCTGAAGCTCCTGGTCGCCCATCCAGGCGCGCCTGGACTCGGCGTCGATCCGCACGCCCTGCACTATGGGCGTCTCGGTGCTGCCCCGGCGCAGGAGAGCACGCACGCGTGCGAGCAGCTCCGCCAGCCGGAACGGCTTGGTGACGTAGTCGTCGGCCCCGGCGTCGAGGCCCACCACGGTGTCCACCTCGTCGGCACGGGCGGTCAGGATGAGGATCGGGACGCCATGTCCTTCGGCGCGAACCCGGCGGGCCACCTCGAGGCCGTCGAGCTCGGGAAGGCCGAGGTCGAGCACGATCAGATCCACCCCGCCCCCCAGTGCCCGTTCGAGGGCCTGCGGACCGTCGGGACTGACTTCGACGTTGTATCCCTCCCGCCGCAACGCTCTGGCGAGAGGCTCGGAGATGGACGTGTCGTCCTCGGCGAGCAGTACTGAGGTCATGAGCCGATCGTAGAGCTATTCAGAGTTGTTTCCTCCGTCCTAGAGGGGGCTTGACCTGCGATTTGCCAGCCGTAGAGGTCTTAGTAATACGCCAAATCCGAGCTAATGAGTGGTAATTGGCATGACTTTCAGACCGGCGTGACTCCGTGTCGGCGGTGCGAAAACGCTCGATCCTTTCCTCGGGCGGCGGCGAAGCGGCCCGTCAGCTCGCGCCTCAGGTCCTCCGGCTCGACGATCGCGTCGACCACGAGTTCCCCTGCCAGGCGCACGATATCGATGTCCTCCTCGTATTCGGCGCGGAGCTTTTCGATGTACGCCTCGCGCTCCCGCTCGTCCTCGATCGCCATGATCTTGTTGTAGTAGACGGCGTTGACGGCGGCTTCGGCGCCCATGACCGCGATCTTGGCGGTAGGCAACGCAATAGTGGCCTCGGGGTCAAACCCTGGGCCCGCCATTGCGTAGAGGCCGGCGCCGTACGCTTTCCGGACGACTACGCAGATCTTGGGCACAGTGGCCTCCGACACGGCCGTGATCATTTTCGCGCCGTGCCGGATGATGCCCTGGCGTTCGACCGCCGTGCCGACCATGAAACCGGGCACGTCGGACAGGAACAGCAGCGGCACGTTGAAAGCGTCACAGAGCTGGATGAAACGCGCCGCCTTGTCCGCCGAGTCGACGAACAGCACTCCGCCCTTGAACATCGGGTTGTTCGCGACCACGCCGACCGCCCGGCCGTCCAGCCGCCCGAACCCCACGACCAGCTCGCGTGCCCACAGGCTGTGGATCTCGAAGAAGGAGTCCTCGTCGAGCAGGCCCTTGAGGTAGCGGCGCATGTCGAACGCGACCCGCTCGCTGGCCGGCACGAGCTTGCGCAGGTCCACCGGCTTGGGGTCGCGCGGCTCCGTCTCCGGTGACTCCTGCTCCCAGTGGGACGGGAGGTAGGACAGGAAGTCGCGTACGGCGCCGAGGGCCTGGGGCTCGTCCTTGGCCAGGAAGTGCCCGCAGCCGGAGACCGAGCAGTGCATCTTCGCCCCGCCCATCTCCTCCAGCGTGGTCTGCTCCTTGACCACCATCTCCACCATGCGGGGGCTGCCGAGGTACATCGAGGCGTTGCCCTCGACCATGGCCACGAAGTCGCAGAAGGCGGGGATGTACGCGCCACCCGCGGCGCTCGGCCCGAACAGCGCGCAGACCTGCGGGATCGCGCCGCTCGCGCGCACCTGGGTGTGAAAGATCTTCCCCGCGCCGCGCCGGCCCGGGAACATGTCGACCTGGTCGGTGATCCGTGCGCCGGCCGAGTCGACCAGGTAGACCATCGGAACGCGGGTCTGGTAGGCCCGCTCGATGATCCGGATGATCTTCTCCACCGTGCGGGCGCCCCACGAGCCGGCCTTGACCGTCGAGTCGTTGGCCATCAGCGCGACCGGCCGGCCGTCGATGGTCGCGGTCCCGGTGACGACGCCGTCGGCGGGAAGATCGCCGGCGAGGGCGTTGGCGTACAGCCCGTCCTCGACGAACGAACCCGCGTCGACCAGCAACCCGATCCGATCACGCGCGAACAGCTTTCCCTTGCCCGCGTTGGCGTCGTGGTACTTCGAAGCGCCGCCGTGCTCGATCTTGTCGCGAAGCTGCACCAGGTGAGGGTGGCCTGGCTCGTCCTGTGATGGCTGCATTGTGTGCTCGGTCACGCTCGGACCTTACCTCGTGACGCCGGGCCGCCCACCTGGGGTGCCGGGGGCTGTGGCGCCTAGCCTTGGAGGCATGCCGCATGAGGATCTGCCCCGGTTCGAGCTGGCCTTCCCGGGACCGTTGCGCGACAGGCTGGTGGCGGCGGTGCTGTCCGGTGCGAAGACCGCCACGACCGGCCTGCTGGAGGACTACTCCCGACTGGACGAGCCGCTGCCGGTGGCCGGTGAACGCGCGGTGGTCATCGACTCCGGGGGCGTCCCGGTGGCCGTGGTGGAGACGACCGAGGTACGGGTGCTGCCGATCGGCGAGGTCTCCCTCTCCTACGCACGGGAGGAGGGCGAAGGCCACGAGTCGGTGGCCGCGTGGCGTGCGGATCACGAGCGGTTCTGGCGGAGCGCGGAGATGCGCGAGGCGCTCGGGGACCTCGCGATCGAGGACCGTACGAGCATCGTCGCGCAGCGGTTCCGTGTCGTGGAGCGTCTCGCCGCACGGGCGGCCGAGGAGCTCCTGGACATCGTGGACGAAAGCGACCGGGTGATCGGCCAGGTGGCGCGCGGCGAGGCGATCTCGCGGAGACTCCGGCACAGATGCGCGGCGGTGTTCGTACGGGACGGCTCAGGCCGTGTCTTCGTGCACCGCCGCACCCCGGAGAAGCTCATCTTCCCCTCCCTGTACGACATGTTCGTCGGCGGCGTGGTCGGCGCGGGTGAGGACTACGACGACGCGGCGCTGCGGGAGGCGGAGGAGGAGCTGGGCGTCTCGGGCCTGCCGCGCCCGGTCCCGCTGTTCTCGTTCCTGTACGAGGGCACGGGGACGGCCGCCGGGAATACCTGGTGGTCACGCGTGTACGAGGTCCGCTGCGACCTGCCGGTGTCACCGCAGGTCGAGGAGGTCGCCTGGCACGCCTTCCTGACCGAGGAGGAGCTGCACCACCGCCTCCCCGAGTGGGAGTGGGTCCCGGACGGCCTGGAGGCCTACCAGCGGCTACGCGGCCTCGGCGAGGCCTGAGAACCAGGGAGGTGCCGGATGAAGGCGATCGTGGTGACGGATGAGGCTGCGGGAACGGCCGGGATGACGCTGGCGGAGCGGCCCGAGCCACCGGCGGCGATAAACGACGTCGTTGTGCGGGTTCATGCGTCGGGATTCGTCCCGACTGAGATGGCGTGGCCCTCGACCTGGGCCGATCGCGCCGGCCGTGACCGAACACCGTCGATCCCCGGGCACGAGCTGGCCGGAGTGGTCACCGCTCTTGGCTATGGCACGACGGGGCTGTCGGTGGGACAGCGGGTGTTCGGCCTCACGGACTGGCATCGCGACGGCACCCTGGCGGAGTACGTGGCCGTCGAGGCACGCGACCTCGCGCCGCTGCCGGGCGACGTCGACTTCACGGTGGGCGCGAGCCTGCCGATCTCGGGCTTGACCGCATGGCAGGGGCTGTTCGAGCACGGCCGCCTTCAGGCGGGGCAGAGCGTCCTCGCACACGGCGCGGCCGGCGCGGTCGGGACGATGGTGACGCAACTCGCACGTGAGTTCGGCGCGTACGTCATCGGCACCGGTCGCAGTGCCGACCGTCAGACGGTGCTCGACTTCGGCGCGCAGGAGTTCGTCGACCTTGAGGACGATGCGCTGGAAGACGTCGGCGGCGTCGACCTGGTTTTCGACGTCATCGGCGGCGACATCGGGACGCGGTCCGCAGGCCTGGTCCGAGCCGGAGGAACGCTGGTGTCCGTCGTCGGGCCGGCCGAGGCGCGGCCCACCGGCGGCCTGGCGATCGACTTCGTGGTCGAAGCCGATCGTGGCCAACTGGGTGAGATCGTGCGGCGGGTGCGGGACGGACGACTGCGGACGAACATCGGCAACGTCGCGACCCTCGACGACGCCGTCGGGGCCCTCAACTCGACCGAGCGCCGCAAGGGGAAGACGATCATCAGCGTTCGTCCATGAGAACTCGGGGTCCGGCGGATGAGGGCGGAGTCCGCCGGACGCGCCTCGATCATCAGGCGACGGTGAGGACGATCTTGCCGGTCGTGCGGCCGCGCTCGCCGAGTGTGTGCGCCTCGGCGACCTTCTCCAGCGGGAACACCGAGTCGATCTCGGCGTGCAGGCTCCCGGACTCCACCAGCGCGACGATCTCCTTCATCCCCGCGTAGTCCGGCTCGACCAGCGTCCATCCGGTCCTGATGCCGCGCTCGGCCGCGGCGGCGCGCAGCTCGTCCTCGACCGGCGGGACGATCGAGACGAGGACGCCGCCGTCGCGCAGGGTCCGCACCGAACGCGTGCCGTAGTCGCCGCCGATGGTGTCGAGCACGACATCCACGTCGCGTACGGCCTCGGCGAAGTCGACCTCCGTGTAGTCGACCACCTCGTCAGCGCCCAGCGAGCGTACGAGCTCGTGCTTGGGCGTACGCGCGGTGCCGATGACGTACGCGCCGCGGGCCTTGGCGATCTGTACGGCCAGGTGGCCGACACCGCCGCCGGCGGCGTGCACGAGCACGCGATGGCCCGAGCGGAGTCCCGCCGTGTCCACCAGGCCCTGCCACGCGGTGAGCGCGGCCAGCGGGATGGCCGCGGCCTGGACGTGGTCGATCGAGGCCGGCTTGCGGGCGAAGTGGCGCGGCGGCGCGGTGACGTACTCGGCGTAGGCGCCGGCCGGGTGCGGGAAGCGCGGCATGCCGAAGACCTCATCGCCGGGCTCGTACAGGGTCACGCCGGGGCCGACCGCCTCGACCACGCCCGACACGTCGAAGCCCAGGGTGGGCAGCGAGTCACCGAACCGGCCGCCGTTCGTCCGCGACTTCCAGTCGGTCGGGTTCACCCCCGCCGCGTGCACCCGGACCAGGATCTCCACCGGCCCCGGCTCGGGCCGCTCCACCTCGACGATCTTCAGAACCTCCGGGCCGCCCAGTGTGTCCTGGCCGACGGCGCGCATGGTGGTCATCAACGTCCTCCTCGGTAGGACACCCAGCCAACGCGAGACCCGGCCCGCCCGGAAGTGGCATGAAGGACAACGCTGATTAGGATCTGGCCATGAGCGAGATCCCTCATCGCGTCGTCGTCCTCGCGCTGGACGGCGTGATCCCGTTCGAGCTGGGCATTCCCGGCCGGATCTTCGGCGCCGCCCGCGGCCCCGGGGGTGAGCCCTTGTACGAGGTGCTCACCTGCACGATGGACGGCGGTCCGGTGCGCACCGCCGCCGACTTCGCGATCGTGGTGGACCACGACGCCACGGTGCTGGCCGGCGCCGGCACGGTCGTGATCCCGCCGTTCGCCGGTCCGTACTCCGAGGAGCGCCTCGCCACCGCTCTCACGGGCGTACGGCCCGGCACCCGCATCATGTCGATCTGCACCGGATCCTTCGTGCTCGGCGCGGCCGGACTGCTCGACGGCCGCCCTGCGACCACCCACTGGGCTGAGGCCGGCCACTTCCAGAAGCTGTTCCCGAAGGTCGACCTCGACCCGGATGTGCTGTTCGTCGACGACGGGGACGTGCTCACGTCCGCGGGCGCGGCGGCCGGTGTCGACCTGTGCCTCCACGTCGTACGCCGCGACCACGGCAGCGAGGTGGCCAACCGGGCGGCGCGACGCTGTGTCGTCCCGCCCTGGCGCGACGGCGGCCAGGCGCAGTACATCGAGCGCCCGGTGCCAGAACCCCACGACACCGGCACCGCGCCGGTACGGGCCTGGGCCCTGGAGCGCCTCGACCGCCCGCTTTCGCTGGCCGACCTGGCCGCCCAGGCGGGCATGAGCGTCCGCACGCTCACCCGCCGGTTCCGCGAGGAGGTCGGCATGAGCCCGGGGCGGTGGCTCACCCTTCAGCGGATCGAACGCGCCCGGCACCTCCTGGAGGCCACCGACCTGCCGGTCGACCAGATCGCCCGCATGGCCGGCTTCGGCACCGCCGTCTCGCTCCGCCAGCACCTGCACGCGACCCTGGGCGTCGCCCCGATCGCCTATCGCCGCACCTTCCAGCCCGCCGGTGAGATCTGACCCTCAACCGGGCAGCAGGCGAGTCTCCGGTCGGCGCAGGCGGTGGGGTGATGCTCAGCCGGTCCCCGAGGGCTCCATCCGCAGGATCGCCAGCGACTCCCCGGGCAGCTCCCCGCCGGGGTGCACCCCGCTCGCCGAGGCGAGGAGCAGCTCACCGTCCGGCAGGCGTACCGGCTCGGTCCCCAGGTTCGCCGCGATCCGCACCGAACCCCGGTACACCACGATCCACGAGTCGCCGTGCTCGGCGGACACCTCGGTCAGCCGCGCGTCGGTCAGCTCGGGGCAGGTACGGCGCAGCGCGATCAGCGCGCGGTACCAGGCGAACAGCTCCCTGTGCGGGGCCAGCTCCAGCTCACCCCAGTCGAGCCGCGACCGCTCGTAAGTCCGCGGGTCCTGCGGGTCGGGTACGTCCTCGGACGCCCAGCCGTGTGAGGCGAACTCCCTGCGGCGCCCCTCGCTGACCGCGCGTGCCAGCTCGGGTTCGACGTGGTCGGTGAAGAACTGCCACGGTGTGCCGGCTCCCCACTCCTCGCCCATGAACAGCATCGGCGTGAACGGAGAGGTGAGCAGCAGCCCGGCCCCGACCTTGAGCAGTCCGGTGGAGAGCGTGGCGGAGATGCGGTCGCCGGTGGCGCGGTTGCCGACCTGGTCGTGGTTCTGGATGAAGCCGGTGAACCGGTGGCCCGGGGTCCGCAGCGGGTCCACCGGACGTCCGTGCGAGCGACCGCGGAAGCTCGACCACGTCCCGTCGTGGAAGAACGCCCTGGTCATCGTCTTGGCCAGCGCGCCCATCGACCCGAAGTCGGCGTAGTAGCCCTGCCGCTCCCCGGTGAGCGCCGCGTGCACGGCGTGGTGGAAGTCGTCGTTCCACTGCGCCTCCAGGCCGTATCCGCCGGCCTCGCGTGAGGTGACGAGCCGCGGGTCGCCCAGGTCGGACTCGGCGATCAGGAACATCTCCCGCCCGGTCGCGGCACGCAGCCCCTCGACCGCCACGGCCAGCTCCTCGAGGATGTGCACGGCCCGGCCGTCCTGCATGGCGTGTACGGCGTCCAGCCGCAGCCCGTCCAGGTGGTAGTCGCGCAGCCACATCAGCGCGTTCTGGGCGATGAAGGCGCGCACCTCGTCGGAGCCGGCGCGGTCGAGGTTGACCGCCGGGCCCCACGGCGTACGGTGCGCGTCGGTGAAGTAGGGCCCGTAGTGGCCCAGGTAGTTGCCGCTGGGACCGAGGTGGTTGTAGACGACGTCGAGGACCACGGCCATCCCGCGCCCGTGGCAGGCGTCGACGAACCGTTTCAGCCCGTCCGGGCCACCGTACGGGTCGTGCACGGCCCACAGCCCGACACCGTCATAGCCCCAGCCGTGCCGGCCGGGGAAGGCCGCCACCGGCATCAGCTCGACCGTGTTCACGCCCAGGTCGACGAGGTGGTCGAGGCGTTCGACGGCGGAGTCGAACGTTCCCTGCGGCGTGAAGGTACCGGTGTGCAGCTCGTACAGGATGCCGCCGGCGAGCGGCCGCCCGCGCCAGCCTCCGTCGGTCCAGGCGAACCGGCCGTGGTCATAGACCCGGCTGAGCCCGTGCACGCCATCCGGCTGCCAGGGCGAACGCGGGTCGGGGAACGGCCCGTCGCCGTCGACGACGAAGCCGTAGTCCTCCCCCGGCGCCTCCACGGTCCACCAGCCGCGCCGCACGGACGACGGTGACATGGCGTACCGGCCTCCACCGGCCTCCACCTCGACGTTCTCGGCGTCCGGCGCCCATACGTCGAACCTCACTGCGCCTCGACAAGGAGCGCGACGGGCAGGATGCCGAGCAGGCCGGTGAGCGGGATCTCGGTGCCGTACGACTGGCCGGTGAGCAGGTCGCGCCACGGGCCTCCCGGCAGTGGGAGGTGCGTGTCGCCCCAGCCGCCCCTGCGGTCGAGACCGGCGGGCAGCCGGGTGACCACGGTGGTCACGCCGCCGCGCCGGAAGACCAGAGCGTGCCCGGCCGCCGGGCCCTCGGCGGCGAGCGGCTCGTGACCGCCGGAGAACCAGTCCGGATGCTCGCCCCGTAGCCGCAGGGCGCGCGAGGTCACCAGCAGCTTCTCCCCGCTGAGGTCGGCGGGCACGGTGCCCGCGTCGAGGTCGGCGAGGAGCTCACGGCGCCGCGCGTAGTCCACCGGGCGCCGGTTGTCCGGGTCTACCAGCGACAGGCCGGCCAGCTCACAGCCCTGGTAGACGTCGGGCACCCCGGGCATTGTGAGCTGCACGAGCTTCTGCCCGAGGGAGTTGACCCGCGCGTACGGCGCCAGCAGCTCCACGAACTCCGCGACGTCGTCGGTCAGCTCCGGGTCGGTGAGCACGGCGTCCGCGTGGGCGAGCACCGCCTCCTCGTAGGCCGCGTCCTGGTCCACCCAGGACGTACGGGTCTTCGCCTCGCGCATGGCCTTGGTGAGGTAGGCCTTGAGCCGCGCCGCCGACAGCGGCCAGGCGCCCACGATCGTCTGCCACATCAGGTAGTCCAGGTCGGGCTCGAGCGGGCTCTCGGGCGCGCGGGCGCGCCACCGGCCGACCGCCTCGACCCACTCGCCCGGCAGCTCGGTCAGGACGGCCAGCCGCGCGCGTACGTCCTCCTGCCGCTTCGTGTCGTGGGTCGACAGGGTCGTCATGGTGCCCGGCCGGTCGCGGGCGATCTCCGCGCAGTACTCATGGAACTCCCCGGGCGGCACCGAGAACCTCAGCGGGTCGCCGCCGACCTCGTTCAGCGCCGCGAGGCGTGACCACCGGTAGAACGCGGTGTCCTCGACGCCCTTGGCCATCATCGGCGCGGACGTCTGCTGGAACCGCACGACGAACTCATCGCGCAGCGGGTCGGTGCCGGTCAGCCCGAGCAGCAGCGGCACCACCTGGTCGAGCGGGTCACCGGGCGCCAGGGCGGCACGTGCCCGTGCGGCGGTCTGCGCCACGACCTCGAGGTCGCGCGCCGACGGCTCCTCGCCGGGGACGGCGTAGGTCCGGTAGACGGGCATCGCGGCGAGCAGCTCGACGAGCACCCGGCGGAGCCCGTCGGGATCCGCCTCGGGCAGGATCCGCGCGAGCACCCCGGTGAGCCGGTCGACCTCCGGCGCGAGGAGACGCCCGGCCACGAACCGCCTGGCCTCCCGCTCGACCTCGTCGAAGTCGGCGGTGCCGCCGGTCAGCGCCGTGTAGGCGTCGGTCAGCGGCTTTTCGCCGGCCGGGTCGGTGAAGAGCCCGCCGATCATGCCGAGGGCGTCGTAGCCGGTGGTCCCGGCGCACGGCCAGTCGGCGGGCAGCACCTCGTCGTCGGCGAGGATCTTCTCCGCGACGATCCACGTGTCGTCCTCCGCGAGCCGCCGCAGGTAGCCGCGCGGGTCGGCGAGCCCGTCCGGGTGGTCGATGCGGAGGCCGTCGACCAGGCCCTTGCGCAGCAGCCGCAGCGGCAGCGCGTGGGTGCGGTCGAAGACCTCGGGGTCCTCGGCGCGCAGCGCGATGAGCGTGGAGACGTCGAAGAAGCGCCGGTAGTTGGGGGCCGCCTCGCGCCAGTAGCCCAGCCGGTAGTGACCGTCACGGGGGAAGACGTGCTCGTGGTAGCGGAACACGTCGCCGTCCGTGCTGCCCTCGTCGTCGGGCGAGCCGAGTATCGGCAAGGTGATGGCGCCATCGGACCAGTCGATGTCGAACCACCGCGCGTACGGCGAGTCCGGGCCGTCGCGCAGCACACTCCAGAACGCGGGGTTGAGGGTCTCGGGGGCCGGGATCGCCATGTGGTTGGGCACGAGGTCGATCACGATCGCCAGGCCGTGCTCGCGCAGGCGCGCGGCCATGTCGCGGAACGCCTCCTCACCGCCGAGGTCCGCCGAGACGCACGAGTGGTCGACGACGTCATAGCCGTGCGCCGAGCCCGGCGTGGCCTGCAGGATCGGCGAGAGGTAGACGTGGGAGACCCCGAGGGCGGCCAGGTATCCCGCCAGCTCTCCGGCCTCGGCGAACCCGAACTCTTTCCTGAGCTGCAGCCGGTACGTCGCGGCCGGCACCCTAGACACGACGGAGCACCTGGATCGATCGGGCCTCGACCAACGGTTTCTCCCCTGCCATCGCGGCGGTCTCCTCGTCCTCCAGCGCGTAGCTGGTGGTGGTGTCGAGCACGCAGGTCCACATGCCCCGGTGCTCCTCGGGCAGCGCGAACGTCAGGTCATCTCCCGAGGCGTTGATCAGCAGCAGGAACGAGTCGTCGCGTACGGGCTCGCCGCGACGGTCCGGCTCGGTGATCGCATCGCCGTTCAGGAAGATCGTGATCGCCTTCGCGTAGCCGATCTGCCAGTCGTCGTCGGTCATCTCCCTGCCCTCGGTGGTGAACCAGGTGACGTTGTCTCCGGACAGGAACCGGCGACGGCGGAACACCGGGTGCTCGCGGCGCAGCGTGGTCAGCCGGCGCACGAACTCCCGCAACGCGCCGCTCTGCGCCGTGTCGGTCCAGTCGACCCAGCTCAGCTCGTTGTCCTGGCAGTAGGCGTTGTTGTTGCCCCGCTGGGTGCGGCCCAGCTCGTCGCCGTGGGAGATCATCGGCACGCCCTGGGACAGCAGGAGCGTGGTCAGGAGGTTGCGTTTCTGCCTCTCTCGTATCGCGAGGATGTCCGCGTCGCTCGTCTCTCCCTCGGCTCCGTGGTTCCAGGAACGATTGTCGTCGCTGCCGTCACGGTTGTCCTCACCATTGGCCTCGTTGTGCTTGTGGTCGTAGGAGACGAGGTCGTGCAGCGTGAACCCGTCGTGGGCGGTCACGAAGTTGATCGAGGCGAGCGGCCGGCGGCCGTCGGCCGCGTACAGGTCGCTGGAGCCGGTGAAACGCTTGGCGAACTCCGGCAGCATGCCCTCCTGCCCGCGCCAGAAGTCGCGGATCGAGTCGCGGTACTTGCCGTTCCACTCGGTCCACAGCGGCGGGAAGTTGCCGACCTGGTAGCCGCCCTCGCCGACGTCCCACGGCTCGGCGATCAGCTTGACCTGGGAGACGACCGGGTCCTGCTGGACCAGGTCGAAGAAGGCCGAGAGGCGGTCCACCGCGTGCAGCTCGCGCGCCAGCGTGGAGGCCAGGTCGAACCGGAACCCGTCCACGTGCATCTCGGTGACCCAGTACCGCAGCGAGTCCATGATCATCTGAAGCGCGTGCGGGCTCTGCACATTAATGCTGTTGCCGGTGCCGGTGGTGTCCATGTAGTACCGCGGGTCGCCGTCGACGAGACGGTAGTAGCCCTGGTTGTCGATGCCGCGGAAGCCGAGCGTGGGCCCGAGGTGGTTGCCCTCGGCGGTGTGGTTGTAGACCACGTCGAGGATGACCTCGATGCCCGCCTCGTGCAGGGTGCGCACCATCAGCTTGAACTCCTGCACCTGCTGACCCCGCCCGCCACTGGCGGCGAAGCCGTTGTGCGGGGCGAAGAAGCCGATGGTGTTGTAGCCCCAGTAGTTCGTCAGTCCCCGCTGGGCCAGGGCGTCGTCGTGCACGAACTGGTGCACCGGCATCAGCTCGATGGCGGTCACGCCCAGCGTCCGCAGGTGCTCGACCATCGCCGGGTTGGCCAGGCCCGCGTACGTGCCGCGCTCGGCCTCGGGGATCCCCGGGTGCAGCTCGGTCAGCCCGCGGACGTGCGCCTCGTAGATCACGGTCTCGTGGTACGGCGTCCGCGGTGAGCGGTCCTCACCCCAGTCGAAGAAGGGGTTGATCACCACGCTCTTGGGCGTGTACGGGGCGCTGTCATCGTCGTTCGTGGTCTCCGGATCATCGAACCGGTACGCGAACAGCGCCTCGTTCCACTCCATCTCGCCCTCGATCGCCTTGGCGTACGGGTCGAGCAGCAGCTTCGCCGGGTTGCACCGCAGGCCCTGGTCTGGGTCGTACGGCCCGTGCACGCGGAAGCCGTACCGCTGGCCGGGGCTCACCCACGGCACGTAGCCATGCCAGACGAACCCGTCGGTCTCGGTGAGGGCGACCCGCGACTCACCGCCGCCGTCGTCGAACAGACACAGTTCGACCGCTGATGCGACCTCGGAAAAGAGTGAGAAGTTCGTACCCGCGCCGTCATAGGTGGCCCCAAGGGGATAGGGGTCACCGGGCCATATTCGCATCACATCGGTCAGTTTCCCCCAGGTGATCGACTCACACGCGTCCGGCTGTGACGTATCCGACACCGGCCGGGGGTTGGGCAAAACGGCCTCTCATGGGTTAGCTTAGGGGAGCCTTACCTAATCAGCGTGCTCCTAGAGAGGTCCCCCCGCGTATGTACGTGTGTGTCTGCCACGCCGTCACGGAGGACGTCGTACGTGAGCACATGGCGGCCGGAGCCTGCTCGGCCAAGGACGTGCGCAAGGCGTGCGGCATGCGGCCCGGCTGCGGTTCGTGCGTCACCCGCATCTGCGCGCTCCTGAGCGAGGGCCCTGTGGAGCCGGTTCTCGAGGACTCCGTCGAGGTCGCCGCCTGATCCGGTGATCGTCGATCACCGAGAGCATTGCTTGCGCTTTGCGCCAGGCGTGCCACGATTAGGTCATATGGAAGGCGACACGGACGTCATCAACCTGCTCAACGAGCAGCTGACCGCCGAGCTCACCGCGATCAACCAGTACTTCCTGCACGCCAAGATGCAGGAGCACTGGGGTTTCACGGCGCTCGCCGAGCACACCAGGGCCGAGTCGTTCGACGAGATGCGGCACGCCGAGGTTCTCACCGACCGCATCCTCATGCTGTCGGGGCTGCCCAACTACCAGCGGCTCGACCCGCTGCGTGTCGGGCAGACGGTTCCGGAGCAGCTCCGCTCCGACCTGGCCATCGAGGTGGAGGCCGTCGCGAGGCTGCGTCCGGGCATCGAGTTGATGCGGTCGCGCGGCGACGTGACCTCCGCCCGCATCTTCGAACGCATCCTCGAGGACGAAGAAGAGCACGTCGACTACCTGGAGACCGAGCTGGAGCTCATCGACAAGCTCGGCGAGCAGCTCTACCTCCAGCGTTACGCGCCGCCGCCCAAGAGCGACTGACCCGCGAGAGTCCCGACCGTGACCCGGGCCGCCGCGGCGATGAGCGCGTCGTCGTACGTGGCGTCCTGGGTGGTCTTCGTGGACAGGATCGCCAGCACGATGGGAGCCCGGTGCGGGGGCCACGCCACGGCGACGTCGTTCCGCGTTCCGTACTCGGCGGCGCCGCTCTTGTCGCCGACCGTCCAGCCCGCCGGCACCCCCGCGCGGATCATGGCCGTGCCGGTCGTGTTCCGCCGTAGCCAGTCGTCCAGAAGTCCGCGCCCGCTCTTCGGCAGGACGTTCCCGATCGCGTACTTCCGCAGGTCGGTACCAAGAGCCCGCGGCGTGCTCGTGTCACGGACGTCGCCCGGGACGGCGTCGTTGAGCGCGGTCTCGTAGCGGTCGGCATGGATGGTGTGGTCGCCGAGCCTCCTCAGGGCGGCCTGCAGGCCCTTCGGCCCGCCGAGCCGGCGGAGGAGGAGATTGCCCGCCGTGTTGTCGCTGTAGCGGATCGCGGCGTCGCAGAGCGCGCGGACCGTCATCCCGGTGCCGACGTGCTGTTCGGTGATGGGCGAATAGGTGACCAGGTCGGCCTTGGTGTAGGTGACGACGTCGTCCAGCCCTCCCGGGTCGCGCCGCAGCAGCTCGCCGGCCGCGAGGGCCTTGTAGGTGGAGGCGTAGGCGAATCGCTCGCCGGCGCGCCAGGTGACGGTACGGCCCGTGCCCGTGTCCAGTGCCCAGACGCCGAGCCGGACGCCGTACTCGTCCTCGAGATCCTTGAAACCGTGCCCGGCGGGCGCGGTCGTGGCGGACGCGGTACGCGCGGCGCCGGCGGTCGTACCGCAGCCCGTCAGCGGAAGGACGGCGATCAGCGCCGCCATCGTCACGCGCCGGATGGTCTTTATCTGTCGTGAATCGGCCATGACGAGCAGTCTCCGGTCGCCGCTCGATGCCGTCAAAGACGGAAACGACTGGTCTCATGCTGAAATGGCATAGCCTGTCCGTCGTGGACGTCCTCGGAGCGTGGCAGGCGTTCGTCAACGTGAGCGAGCGAGGAAGCTTCACGCAGGGCGCGGCGGCGACGCGCGTGCCGCAGTCGGTCGCGAGCCGCCGGATCGCCGCCCTCGAACGGCATCTCGGGGAGCGGCTGTTCGACCGGTCGTCGCGCCGCGCGACGCTCACGCAGTTCGGCCGCGACATGCTTCCCTCCGCCAAGCGCCTGGTGCTCCTCGCGGAGACCATGGAGCACGAGGCCGAACGCGCCAGGCTCAACCCCCTCCGTCTCGCCGTGCCCGCCATCTGCACCGTGCGCGACCTGGCACGGCTCGACGCCGAGGCGCGCGAGAAGGGCGTTCACCTGGACTTCCACGCCGCCCCGCCGGCCGAACGCGCCGAGCTCGCGCGATCCCGCGAGGTCCGCGCCGCGCTCACGGCGGTACCCCCGGGCGACGGCACCTGGTCCGTGCCGCTCGGACTCGCCGGCGCCACGCGTCCTCCCGCCGGCACGGTCTATGTCGAGACCCTCCGGCCCGGCCGCGCCACGCGGTCGTCGCGCCGTAGCCGGATCTGGATCCAGCCCGAGGACGACGTCCCCCACATCCGCGACCCCCTGTTCCGTATCCGCGACGCCACCGGCCTCCAGCCCGCGCAGGTCGCCGTCTCGGCCACGCTCACCGCCGCCACGGCGGAGGTCCTCGGCTCGGCGGACCTCCTCCTGTGCTCACGCCGGCAGGCCGGGGAGCTGGAGCTGCACTGGCGCCCGATCGGCGAGATCGATCCCGTACGCGGCTTCGACGTGTCCGCCGCCGTCGGGGACGACGCACAGCGCCTTCGTACCCTGCTGTGGACCGAGATCGCCCGCTGCCTCGGCGCGGACGACCGGGACGGCACGGCGCCATGAGCGCCGAGAGGCTGGTCCGCGGGCTCCGGCGGACGCTCGACGACGCGGGCCTCCAGGGATCGTTCCTGGTCCGGGACCTGCACTCCGGCGACGAGCTCGGCATCGACCCTGACGTGGAGTTCCCGATCGCCTCGCTGGTCAAGGTGCCGCTCGCCATGGCGACGCTCGAACGCGTCCGCCGGGGTGAGCTCGACGGCGCCGCGCAGATCGTCGTAGAGCCCGGCCGGATCACCACTCCGGGACCGACCGGGCTGGGCAGGTTCCGGCACCCGGCCCGTGTCGCCGTCGACGACCTGCTCTACCTCAGCACCTCGGTGAGCGACGGCACCGCGGCGGACGCGCTGTTCGCCCTCACCCCGCCCGCCGAGGTCGCGGCGGCGCTCCACGGGTTCGGGCTGGGCGGCATCAGGGTCCGCCACACCATCCGGGAGCTCAACGAGACCGTGGCCGAACGCCTCGACCCCGCCGACACCCATCTCGCCCACTCCCTCGCGATCGAGGCGGGGACGGCCGGGCGTGGTCACCGGATCCCGCAGCTCGACGTGACCCGCGCGAACTCCGGATCCGCCCGGGCGTTCGTCGGCCTGCTCCAGGCGCTGTGGACACCGTCGCGGGTCGACCCGGGCGTCGCCGAGCGCGTACGCGGCCTCATGGCCGACAACGTCCTGCGGCAGCGGCTGGCACCCGACTTCAGCTCCGACGCGTCGAAGTGGTCCTCCAAGACCGGGACGCTGCTCAACCTCCGCCACGAGATCGGCGTCGTCGAGCACACCGACGGCCAGGCGTTCGGCGTCGCCGTGCTCACGGAGTCGCGTGTGCCGGCCTTCAACCAGCCCGGAGCCGAGGCGCTCATGGCGCAGGTCGCACGCACGCTCCGCGATGAGCTGCGACAGCACTGATCCCGTCGATCATCTGTCGTACGGCGGTCACTTCCGCACGCCATAGTGGTCCGGTGACTTCAATCTCCCCCGACAGGCGCACCTTTGCCGACGTCGACCGGGCCGCCGCCGACATGCAGGCCGCGGCCCTTGATCTGCTGGACCGCCTGGCCGC
Organism: Actinoallomurus bryophytorum; assembly: GCF_006716425.1. Lineage (NCBI taxonomy): Bacteria > Bacillati > Actinomycetota > Actinomycetes > Streptosporangiales > Thermomonosporaceae > Actinoallomurus > Actinoallomurus bryophytorum. Next base: position 4,058,179 of record NZ_VFOZ01000001.1, on the reverse strand, counting down.
CCTTCCGCCGATCCGGCGGGTCCGCGACGTCGCGCGTGCCGCGCTGGACGTACGTCCCGGTCAGCGAGTTCTGGACGCCGGCTGCGGTGCCGGTGAGGAGGCGCGGGAGCTCGCCCGGCTCGTCGGCCCGGGCGGGGAGGTCACGGGGATCGACCTGTCCGCCGGTTTCATCGCGACCGCCGCCGAGCGCGACGACGGCGGCGTCCGCTACGCCGTGGGGAACATCGCCGAGCTGGACTTCCCGGACGACGGCTTCGACGCCGTGCGCAGCGAGCGGGTGATCCAGCACGTGCCCGATCCCGACGCCGCCATCGCCGAGCTGGTACGCGTGGTCCGCCCCGGTGGCCGGGTCTGCCTCGTCGACACCGACTGGGAGTCCTTCCTCACGGACGGCATGCCGGCCGAGCTCATCGAGGAGATGGGCGTGCTGGGCCGCAAGCTCGGCCTGCTCAGGCCCGTCGGCCGGTTGCTGCGCGGACAGATGCTCCGGGCCGGCCTGCGGGAGATCACCGCCGAGCCGGTCGCCATCACCCTGACCGACCGCGCGACCGTGGAGACGGTTCATCCGGCCTTCGACCCCGCGGTCATCCGGGCCCTGGACGTCGTGCCCGGCGAGCTCGCGGACCTGTGGTTCGCGGCGTTCGACGCCGCGATCGAGCGGGGTGACTTCCTCGGGGTGATCACCATCTGGGTCGTGACCGGCGTGAAGGCCTGAGCCTCGCCGGTCACGCCCGATCAGTGGCCTCGTGAGATCCATTCTTCGAGGTGCGGGGCCTCGCCGCCGATGGTCGTGCCGTCGCCGTGGCCGGTGCGCACGACGGTCTCCGGCGGCAGGGTCAGCAACCGGTCGCGGATCGAGTCGATGATCAGGCCGAAGTCGGAGTAGGACCGGCCGGTCGCGCCCGGACCGCCGTTGAACAGGGTGTCGCCGGTGAAGACGGTGCCCAGCTCCGGCACGTACAGGCAGACCGCGCCCGGCGCGTGTCCCGGCGTGTGCAGCACGCGCAGCGTCGTGCCGGCCACGGTCAGCTCGTCGCCGTCCGCCAGCGCGCGGTCGGGTTCGCGGTCCGGATAGGTCATGCGCCACAGCACCCGGTCGTCCGGGTGCAGCAGGATCGGCGCGCCCGTGCGGTCCGCGAGCTCGGCCGCGGCATCGATGTGGTCGTCGTGCGCGTGGGTGGAGACGATCGCGGTGAGGCGCCGGTCGCCGACGGCGTCCGCGATCGCGTCGGGGTCGTGCGCGGCGTCGATCACGACCACCTCACGGTCGTCGCCGACCAGCCACACGTTGTTGTCGACGTCCCAGGTGCCGCCGTCCAGGCTGAAGGTCCCCGAGGTGACCAGATGTCCGATCACAACATCACCACCGAACGCAGCACCTCGCCGCGCTGCATCCTGGCGAACGCCTCCTCGACACCGTCCAGGCCGATCGTCTCGGAGACGAAGCCGTCCAGGTCGAGCCGGCCCTGGAGGTACAGGTCGACGAGCATGGGGAAGTCGCGGGAGGGCAGGCAGTCGCCGTACCAGGAGGACTTGAGCGCGCCACCGCGGCCGAACACGTCGAGCAGCGGCAGCTCGATCTTCATGTCCGGCGTCGGCACGCCGACCAGGACGACCGTGCCGGCCAGGTCGCGGGCGTAGAAGGCCTGCTCGTAGGTCTCCGGGCGGCCGATCGCCTCAACCACGACGTCGGCGCCGTTGCCCCCGGTGAGCGCGCGGATCGCCTCGACGGGGTCGGACTCGCGGGAGTTGACCGTGTGGGTGGCCCCGAAGCCGCGCGCCCACTCCAGCTTCCGGTCGTCGACGTCCACCGCGATGATCTTCGCCGCGCCGGCCAGGGAGGCGCCCGCGATCGCGCCGTCGCCGACACCGCCGCAGCCGATGACCGCGACCGAGTCGCCGCGCGTCACGCCGCCGGTGTTGATCGCCGCGCCGATGCCGGCCATGATCCCGCAGCCGAGCAGACCCGCCGCGGCGGGCGAGGCGGCCGGGTCGACCTTGGTGCACTGCCCCGCGGCCACGAGGGTCTTCTCCGCGAACGCGCCGATGCCCAGCGCCGGGGACAGCTCGGTGCCGTCTTCGAGGGTCATCTTCTGCGTGGCGTTGTGCGTCGCGAAGCAGTACCAGGGGCGGCCGCGCAGGCAGGCACGGCACTGACCGCAGACCGCGCGCCAGTTGAGGATGACGAAGTCGCCCGGCGCGACGTCGGTGACGTCGGCGCCGACCTCCTCCACGATGCCCGCGGCCTCGTGGCCGAGCAGGAACGGGAAGTCGTCGTTGATGCCACCCTCGCGATAGTGCAGGTCGGTATGGCATACGCCGCAGGACTGAACCTGGACGAGCGCCTCTCCTGGCCCCGGGTCGGGTACCAGAATCGTCTCGAGAGAGACCTCGGCGCCACGGGATCGCGCGACGACCCCTCGTACCTCGTGCGGCATTGCCTCACACACCCTTCATCCCGGTCTTACGGCCTACGAGAACTATCACATCGCGCCCGCCCCCACTTGACCGATAAACCGGATATACGATCGCGAAAAGCCGCTGTCGGCTGGGCTAACGCTGGGGGTCCGATGACGAGCCACCTGGAAATCGAGCGCAAGTACGACATCGAGCCCGGTATCGCGCTTCCCGGCCTGCGGGGGTTGCCGGATGTGGCGGAGACCGGCGAACCCGAGACCTACCTGCTGACCGCCCGCTATTTCGACACCGAGGACCTGCGCCTGGCCGCCCGCGGCATCACGCTCCGGCATCGCCTCGGCGGCCCCGACGACGGCTGGCACCTCAAGCTCCCGGCCGGGCCCGGCGCGAAACACGAGCTGCACGCGCCGCCGGACGCCCGGACCGTGCCCGCCCCGCTCGCCGCTCTGGTCGTCGGCCACACCCGCGGGCGGCCGCTGGTGCAGGTCGCCACCCTGGAGACGCGGCGTACGGTCCACCCTCTGCTCGGCCCGGACGGCGAGGTCCTCGCCGAGGTCGCCGACGACGAGGTGACCGGGTGGCCGGCGGACGGACGGCCGCTCACCTGGCGGGAGGTCGAGGTCGAGCTGGGCGCGGGATCCGCCGGTCTCCTGACGGCCGCCGGGGACCGGCTGTGCGCCGCCGGCGCGCGCCCCTCACGGTCCACCTCCAAGCTCGGCCGCGTGCTCTCCGTCCGTACGGCGGAGCCGTCGTCCCGCGCGTACCGGACCGCGGGCGACGTCGTCACCTCCTACGTCGCCGAGCAGTTCGAGACGATGCTGGGGTACGACCCGCGGGTCCGGCAGGCCGAGTACGACTCGGTGCACAAGATGCGCGTCGCCGTACGCCGGATCCGTAGCATCCTGCGCAGCACCGCGCGGTTGCTCGAACCGGACCGGATACCCGGGCTGGAGGCCGAGCTGAAGTGGCTGGCGGGCGAGCTGGGCGAGGTACGCGACCTGGAGGTGCTGCGAGAGCGCTTCGCCGGACGGCTCTCAGAGATCGGCGAACCCCTCCCATCCTGGATGGCGACTCTGGACGCGAAGGAGAGGCTGGCCTACGACCGGCTGAACCACACCCTCGCCGGAGACCGGTACTTCGCCCTGCTGGACGCGATCGAGGCGTTCGTCACCGACCCGCCGCTCACCGAGCGCGCGTCCCGCAAGGCCCACAAGGCGGTACCCGCGCTGGTCGCCGGAGCATGGCGACGCGTCGCCCGCCGGCACGCGGAGCTGGAGGAGGCCGAAGACCCCGACGAGGCGCGGCACCGTACACGTAAGGCGGCCAAGCGCGCCCGCTACACCGCCGAGGCGGCACGGCCGGTGCTCGGCGAGCCGGCGCGCAGCATCGCCGTCCAGGCCGGACGGGTACAGGAGGTGCTCGGCGCGTACCAGGACAGCGTCATCGCCCGCGAACGCCTAGCCGAACTGAGCGCCGGTGACCGCGAGGAGACGGTCGAGCTGCTGATCGAGGTGGAACGCCGCGCCGCCGACCAGGCCTTGGACGACGCCCACGCGATCTGGACGGAAGCCGCCGACCCGAAGTACGTCCGCGCGCTGACCGGCTAGAGCCTGTCTCGAAATCCTCGGTCTGGGCCCCGCCCGCTCTGGAGTCCCCCCGCTCTGGGCCCCGCCCGGTCTAGAGTCCGCCCGCTCTGGAATCCGCCCGGTCTAGAGCACACCCGGTCTGGGCCCCACCCCGCCTGAGCCCGCCCGGTCCGGAGCCCACCCGCCTGAACCCCGCCCCGTCTGGGTCCCATCCGGTCCGGAACCCACCCGTCTGGGTCCCACCCGTCTGGAGCCCACCCACCTGGAGCCCACCCGTCTGGAGCCCACCCGTCTGGAGCCCACCCGTCTGGAGCCCACCCGTCTGGAGCCCGCCCGTCTGGAGCCCACCCGTCTGGAGCCCGCCCGTCTGGAGCCCGCCCGTCTGGAGCCCGCCCGTCTGGAGCCCGCCCGCCTGGAGCCCACCCGCCTGGAGCCCACCCACCTGGAGCCCACCCACCTGGAGCCCACCCACCTGGAGCCCACCCACCTGGAGCCCACCCACCTGGAGCCCACCCACCTGGAGCCCACCCACCTGGAGCCCACCCGCCCGGGGGTGCCATCCCACTCTCATTGTCCAGCGGCAACAGCCGCGGGCGGAAGTAGAGCGGGGTTCTGTGGATAACCCCGCCCAGGCGCCGCCCGGGCGGCGCCACACGGCGACCAGGCGGCACCACGCGGCGGCCAGTATGACTTTGAGGCAGACCCTAGACGCGTTCGAGGGGCCGGTGCGGTCCGTCAGGGAGCTCCGCCTTGATCGTGTCGCCGGGGCGCACCACGCCGCCTTCGATGACCACGCTCATGATGCCCGCCTTGCGCACGAGGTTGCCGGCCTCGTCCCGACCGACGACCTGCTTCAGCAGCCCGCTCTGGAAGCCGTCGATCTGCCGGCACGGATTGCGCAGGCCGGTGACCTCAAGGACGGCGTCGTCACCGATCCGAAGCAGGGTGCCGGTGGGCAGGCCGAGCAGGTCGATGCCCCTGGTGGTGATGTTCTCGCCGAGCTGGCCGGCCGTCACCTCGAACCCCGCCTCACCGACCTCGGCGAAGAGCTCCTCGTGGATCAGATGGACCTGACGGAGGTTCGGCTGCGTGGGATCCTGGGCGACCCGCGAACGATGCTTGACCGTGACGCCGGCGTGGACGTCTCCCTCCACGCCGAGTCCGGCGAGCAAGGTGATGGCTCCGTGGTTCGGCTTGGTGAAGGAGTACTCGCCGTTGCTGCTGACCGCCGTCACCGTCCCGTCCATGGAACCAAGCCTGCCGCTTCCCGGCGCCGCGGTCGAGGGGTTATAGGTCGTGACACTCGACGGAGACGCTACTGCGGTCGAGGTCGGTAGCCTCGCTACTTGATGACACGACGATTCGGTGACCAGGCCACCTTCGCCGTGGAGGTCGGCGAGGCCGAATCACCCCAACTCCGCATCGTTGATCTCTGGGCGGCCGGCAAGCGACTCACCACGGACGACAACTCGACCTTCCTCCCCTTCTTCTGCCCGGCCATGCGGTCGACCGCTGCGCAGGTGCGCCGGCGCGACGTCAGGCCTTGCCCCTTTCCAGGACGCTCGCCGGAGGAGACCTTCCGGCTGCTTGAGCAGGACAAGACAGCGTTCCGTGAACACTTCTGGTTCATGGAGTGGGGCGAGACCGTTGACAATGTGTCACGGTATGCCTACCTGGACGACGATCTGATCCTCGTCTTCGCGTTCCGGCGACCGACGCATCCATTCCCAGACGACCTAGGCACGATCTTCGTTGCCAGGATTCCGCCGGACGATTTCGCGACCACCCTCCAAGCCGCAGCCGAACTTCTGGACGCCGATTTCGCTCGATGAAACCGGCCAGACCCTCTAATCTCACTGGGCTCCGAGGGCCGCCCCATGGGCTTACAGGTGGTGACGCTCGGCGGAGACCAAAGAGCCGCCGGCCGTGTGCAGCACCCAGAAGCCGCCCTTCGGCAGCCTGGCGTCCTCCGGCGCCTCCGCTCCGAGTACCTCGCAGGCGCGCTCGATCACGTCGGGGACCAGCTCGCCGTGCGTGCAGACCAGGGTCGGCACTCCGTCCGCGAGCAGCTGGGCGAACCGGCCGCCGGCCTCCTTCGAGGCCGCCATCGGTGTGCCCATCGAGAAGGCCCAGTCGGTACGGATCTCGGCGCCCATCCTGGCCGCGTACGGCAGGACGGTCTCCATGCAACGGGCGGTGGCGGAGCTGAACACGCGGGCCGCGCCGAAGCCGGCCAGCGTCTCGGCCAGGGCGACGGCCTCGGCCCGGCCGCGTGAGTCGAGCGGGCGTAGCAGGTCATCGTCCTGCCAGTCGTGCTTGTCGCCAGCCGAGGTGTGCCGCAGCACGATGTAGGGCGTCGTGTGGTTCGGGCCGGGGGCGAACTCCCGCAGCAGGTCGGCGTCGTGCTCGTAGCTCAGCCGCTCCTCCGCCTCGGGTAGCGGCAGCCACTCGATCCGGTCGACCTCCTCGCTCGGGCGGAAGTCGCCGTCGTTGCCCGTCGCGGCCCAGTAGTCGACGCGCTTGGGCCGGCGCTCCTTCTCGTACTCCCGTGAGGACAGGCGCCGGCCGAGAACCGGCCAGACGCCCGTCTCCTCCCAGACCTCGCGTACGGCGGCGCGGAGCGTATGCTCGCCGTTCTTGGTCTTGCCCTTGGGGAAGGACCAGTCGTCGTACTTGGGCCGGTGGACGAGTACGACCTCGGGGCCGTCCGTGCTCGGGCGCCACAGGATGGCTCCCGCGGCCCGGATCAGATCCGGGGGATCAAGAGCCATCGACCGTCCTCCATCGACGCGTTCGCATGAGATGGGTCTGGATATGGACCGAACCGTCGTGCCGCGTCCAGCGGCCCTCCGCACCCAGCAGCCAGCACTGGGTGTCCATCCCCATCGCCAGGTCGAAGCGGCCGATGAGGTCCGCGCAGTGACCCTGGTCACGTACGCGCACGAGCGTCTCGACGCGGCGGTCGAGGTTGCGGTGCATCAGGTCGGCGCTGCCGATCCACACCTCCGGGTCGCCGTCGTTCTCGAAGGCGTAGATCCGCGAGTGCTCCAGGAAGCGGCCGAGGATGCTGCGTACCTGGATCGTCTCCGACAGCCCGGTCACCCCGGGCCGCAGGGCACAGATGCCGCGCACCCAGACGTCGACCGGCACGCCCGCCTGCGACGCCCGGTACAGCGCGTCGATGATCACTTCGTCGACGAGGGAGTTGCACTTGAAGCGGATGTGGGAGGAGCGGCCCTGCCGGTGGTTCTCGGTCTCGCGGTCGATCCGGCTCACCAGCCCGCCGCGCAGCGAGTCCGGCGCGACCAGCAGCCGGTGGTACTCGGTGTCGCGTGTGTACCCCGTGAGGTGGTTGAACAGGTCCGTGACGTCCTCGCCCACCTGGGCATCGGCCGTCAGCAGGCCGTAGTCCTCATAGATCCGTGCGGTCTTGGGGTTGTAGTTGCCGGTGCCGATGTGGCAGTAGCGGCGCAGCGACCCGTCGTTCTCCTCGCGGACCACCAGGGCCAGCTTGCAGTGGGTCTTCAGGCCGACGAAACCGTACACGACGTGGCAGCCGGCCTGTTCCAGCTTGCGCGCCCAGGTGATGTTGGCGCGTTCGTCGAACCTCGCCTTGATCTCCACGACCACGACGACCTGCTTGCCGGCCTCGGCCGCGTCGATCAGCGCGTCGATGATCGGCGAGTCGCCGCTGGTGCGGTACAGCGTCTGCTTGATGGCCAGGACCTGCGGGTCCGCGGCGGCGTCCTCGATCAGGCGCTCGACGCTCGTGGTGAAGGAGTCGTACGGGTGGTGGACGAGCACGTCGTGGTCGCGCAGCGTCGCGAAGATGTTGACGTCGTGCGGCAACGCAGCCTCCGACGGCACGAACGGGGGGTACTTCAGCTCGCTGCGGTCGAGGTCGGCGATGGCACTCAGGCCGCCGAGGTCGAGGGGGCCGGGCACCCGGTAGACGGCGCCCTCGTCCAGGCCGAGCTCGGTCATCAGCAGGTCGAGCACCTCGGGACTGATCGACTCTTCCACCTCGATCCGGACGACCGGGCCGAACCGGCGGCGCAGCAGCTCACGCTCCAGCGCCTGCAGGAGGTTCTCCGCGATGTCCTCGTCGACCTCCAGGTCCTGGTTACGCGTGACCCGGAAGGCGTGGTGCTCGATGATCTCGGTGCCGGTGAACAGCTGCGGCAGGTTCTCGGCGATGACGTCTTCCAGCGGCACGAACCGGGACGGCGAAGCCTCCAGGAACCTCGGCAGCAGCGGCGGGACCTTCACCCGCGCGAACAGGGTCTCCTCGGTCTCCGGGTCGCGTACGAGCACCGCGAGGTTGAGGGAGAGCCCGGAGATGTAGGGGAACGGGTGCGCGGGGTCGACCACCAGCGGCGTGAGCACGGGATAGACCCGCCGCCGGAACAGCCGGTTCAGCTCTTCTTTCTCGGTGTCGGCGAGCTCGTCCCAGCGCAGGATCTCGATGCGCTCCTTGGCCAGGGCGGGCAGGATGTCGTCACGGAAGACGGCGGCGTGCTGGAGCATCAGCTCGTGCGCGACCTCGGAGGTACGGGCGAGCAGCTCACGTGGCTGCTGGCCGCTCGCGGTCTGCAGCGCGATCCCGGTGGCCATCCGGCGGGCGAGCCCGGCGACCCTGACCATGAAGAACTCATCGAGGTTGCTCGCGAAGATCGACAGGAAACGCACGCGTTCGAGGAGGGGAAGGGTGGGGTCGCCGGCCAGGTCCAGCACACGCTCGTTGAAGCGCAGCCAGCTTTCCTCACGGTCGAGGAACCGGTCTTCCGGAAGTTGGTCTTCGATCTCGGAAAAATGCCCGGCTTCGACACTCATGCGATAGATGCTCCCCGTTTTGCGTGAACTTGAAGCGAACGGGGCGTTATCTTCCTGATACCTGAACGACCCGTTCACTCAGGCGGGGATGGTGCGACCCCTGGGACCCGCGCGCAGCACCTGTGATGGCAGGGTGTGCCCGACCATGCGCTCCGCGCGTGCGGCGACGTCGATGAGGGCATCGAGGTCTACGCCGGTGGCCACTCCCATGTCCTCCACCATGTGAACCAGTTCTTCTGAGGCGATGTTCCCGGTCGCCCCCGGGGCGTACGGGCAACCGCCCAGGCCACCGACGCTCGCGTCGAAGTCGGAGACGCCGAGCTGGAGCGCGGCCAGCACGTTGGCCAGCCCGGTGCCACGGGTGTTGTGGAAGTGCAGGTTGAGCGAGGTCTCCGGGTTCGCCATCCGGAACTCGCCCACCAGCCGGGTCACCCGCGGCGGGGTCGCCATCCCGGTCGTGTCGCCGAACGAGGCGCTGTCGGCGCCGTCGCGCACCGCTCGCGTGGCCGCCGAGACGACCCGCTCGACCGGCACGTCACCTTCGTACGGGCACCCCCACGCCGTGGAGACGATCACCTGGCAGGTGGCGTCATGGTCGTGGGCCAGCGCGATGATCTTGGCGATGTCGTCGAGCGACTCTTCGGTGGACCGGTTGACGTTCTTGCGGTTGTGGGTGTCGGACGCGGAGACCACGACCTCCAGCTCGGTGAAGCCCGCCTCGAGTGCACGCTCGGCGCCACGAAGGTTGGGTACGAGCGCCGAGTAGCGCACGTCGCCGGCGCGCCGCACCTTGCTCCACACCTCGGCGGCGTCGGCCATCTGCGGAATCGCCTTCGGATGCACGAACGACACGGCCTCGATCCGGCCGACGCCGGTGTGTGACAGGGCGTCGATCAGCTCGACCTTCGCCTCGGTCGGCACCGGATCCTCGTTCTGCAGGCCATCTCGCGGGCCCACCTCGCGCAGCGAGATCCGGCCGGGCAGATCAGTCATCTCCACCTCCTGCCCCCAAATCTAGCCTCGGACGCGCGCAGGCACCGTTCGGCTCTCGGCGAGCCGGGACCGTGCACGAGATCGTGTCTCTCGCCGAGCGGCAGCGGTGAGTGTCAGTGGCGGCGGAGGACGTACGGCTGGACGACGCCGAGGCCGTGGGCGCGGCGGCGGGAGATCCGGGACAGGTCGTACGCGTCGTCCTCGCGTAGCTCGGCGGCCAGGCCCGCGTCCACCAGGGCCGTGCCCGGCCGGGCCATCTCGGTCAGGCGGCTCGCGAGGTTGACCGTGGTGCCGAATACATCGCCGCGCAGCGGCAGCACCGGCCCGTACGCCATGCCGACCCGTACGTCCGGGATGCCGGCGTCCTCGCGTACCGCCTCCGCGACCGACAGGCCGATCTCCGCGCCGCCGCGGGCGGTGTCGGCACTGAACAGCACCTCATCGCCGAGCGTCTTCACCAGCCGCCCGCCATGCTCGGCCACGACGTCCGAGGCGGTCTCCTCGAACCGCTCCACCAGCCGGGCCAGCTCGCGTTCGTCCAGGTCACGGCTCGTACGAGTGAAGGCGACCAGGTCGGCGAAGCCGACGGCGGCACGGGTCTGCAGGTCGCCGGCGTCCTGCGAGGCGAGCAGCCGGGTGCCCGCGGCGGCGAGCTGGCGCCGCCAGGCGTGCACGAGCAGCGGCTCCAGCTCGGCGATGTGGGTCTCGGCGTTCTCCATGATGAGCCGCAGGGCCGCGGGGTCGGGCGCCTCCAGCGGGTCGGTGAGCGCCTCGACCAGGATGTCGACCTGCCACTTCGCGAGCCGCGCCATGGTCTGGCCGACGGCACGGACCATGCGCAGCACGATCTCCTCGTCGATCACTCCCGCCGGCCGCAGCGTGGCGATCCTGGTGAGCGCGGTCACGTCGCCCTCAGTGAAGGCGATCATGTCGTCGGGGACGTGCGGGAAGCCGAGGGCACGCCAGAGCTGCCGGGCGAACTCCTCGGAGACGCCGGCAGCCCTGATCGTGTCCATGCTGGTGTAGCGAAGCTCGCCGCCGAGGAGAAGCTCCTCGATCCGGCGAGGGTCGGGTGGTCCGGGCGGTTCGGTCATCGGGCCGTTACGGGCGAATGCCGTCGCCGTCCGTCAGCTCCTCGACCAGGCGGTAGAGCTGGCTCTGGGTGTGCTCGACCCGGGGGATCTTCTTGAGCACGAGCTGACCGTTCTCACCGCCGGACTCGACCACGAGTGTGCCGGTGCCCAGCACCCGCTCGATCAGACCGTGCGAGAACGACACGTCGTTCACGCGGGTCAGCGGGATGTCGCGGCCGGAGCGGGACAGGATGCCGTGACGCATCACAAGCCGCCGGTTGGTCAGCGTGTACGAGGTCGTCACCCAGCGCAGGAACGGGAGCAGCCCGACCACGATGACCGCGACGACCCCGACGGCCGCGACGATGAGCCGGATCAGTGTCTGGGAGTCACCGTCCGGGATGAAAAAGATGACCACACCGGCGACAACGACCGCGACGATCGCCCAGAAGATCGTGGCTACGAGCGTTGACCAGTGGGGATGAAATTCGAGGACGATTTTCTCATCCTCGGTCAACGAGTTTTTCGGAAGACCCATGGCGCATATCTTGGCAGAAAACGCACCTAACGGCCGATCAATGCGGTGATCAGGTCACCACCCGTATGACGATGAATGTCAGAGCGATCAGCCACACACCGCCGCCTCCGAGCGCACCGGCGACGGCGGTGTCGACGGAGTACTCCTGCTCCTCGTGCGCCGTGCGATAGCGGATCCATCCCGTCGCCGCCAGGTAGCCCAGCCAGGGGGCGGCCAGCGCCGGCGCGGCGACGGCGAGGAGGCGGACCTTTCCCAGGTGGTGCAGGGCGATGGTCAGCTCCATCCCGATCAGCGTGAGCACGAGAGCGGCGGCGAACCCCAGCACGCCCATGCGCGCGTACCGGCCGGCCAAGGGATAGTCGACCGGCTCGCGTACCCGCTGATGCGCGTCGTCCAGCAGCACCTCGGCGTCGGGTCCACGCGCCACCCGGCCGGCGGGCTCCGGCAGCAGTCCCGCCGCGTCCCGGCCGAAGCGTGTGGTCAGCTCCCGCCAGATCCCGGCGGCCCGTTCTTCGAGACCGTCGAGGTGCGCCAGCTCCGCCTCCACCGAGGCGTACGCGGCGGTCCGCTCCGCCTCGGCCTCGGTCAGCCGCCGCCGCGCGTCGTCGGACGCGTGCAGCAGCCGCCCGGCCTCGGCCGCCAGCTCCTTGTACCTCCCCCGCGCCGTCTGCGGGTCCATCACGTGCCGTCCGCCGTCTTCGTCCGACGTGCTCATCGCGTCACCAGGCACCTACAGCGTGGGGGCCCTGTCTTTGAGGGCGGGGAGGAAGCGCGGCACGGTCCCTCATGGTGGTCTCCGGGTTTCGTCGGTGGGGTTCGTTAGGTCGATGGCCGTGTCCCGCTTCGGTGAGGTGAGGATCCCGAAGGTGGGGCGGGTGCGGTTCCGCCGGTCCCGTGCCGTGCCCGAGGCCGTTAAGTCGTTTCGCATCACCCGTGACGGGGCGGGCCGTTGGCATGTCGCGTTCGCCGCGGTCCCCGCGCCGGGGACCGGTGAAATCGTCGGTGTGGACTGGGTGGAGAAGACCAGCACCGATCTGGCGCGCCGGTTCGACGTGATCGGTGTCGAGGCCCTGAAGATCGCGGCGATGACCCGCTCGGCCAGGGGCACCGTCGCTGAACCCGGCCGCAGGGTCGCCCGAAAGCGCGGGCTGAACCGGGGCATCCTCGCCAGCGGGTGGGGGCAGCCGGAACACAAAGCACTCGGACGGGTGGTCAAGGTCAATCCGCGTTACACGTCGCAGACCCGCAACACCTGCGGCCACACCGCCCGGGAGAGTCGCGAGAGCCAAGCTCTCTTCCGGTGCGTTGCCTGCGGGCACCAGGACAACGCCGACGTCAACGCGGCACGCGACATCGCCGATTCGCCCGCCGGGCGGGCGGTCGCTGCGCGGGGAGGCTCTATATCGCCGGGGCCGACGAACCGCGAACCTCAACTCCTCCTCCTTCCAGGTTAGGAACGGGTTGGAATCCCCGGCTTCAGGCAGGGGAGGACGTCAAGATGGTGAACGGGATGATCGGCTGCGGGGTGTCACCGGTGCGCTGGTCGTGGAAGAGCGCACGTCGGCGACGTGGGGTCCAGGTCTGCCGTTGCGCGCCCGCCAGCGGCGTCAGCTCGCTGTCGCGTACGTCCAGGGCGACCCACGCGTCGACCGTGCGCACCGCGCCGGGGCGGTCGGCCAGGTCCGCCCTGAACCGGTCCGCGGTACGCCACCAGCCCAGCACGTGAACCCGGTCGTCCGGGCCCTGCTCGACGAGCTTGCGCAGCGCCGTACGGAGCGGGGCCGAGCGCGCGGTGGCGGCGTCCACGGCGAACATCACCACGTAGACCGGGATGAGCCGGTCGCCGGGGGCCGGCAGCTCGGTCGTGACGGTGGCGCGGTGCCCCTCGTCGGTGAGCCACCGCGCGAGCCTCGTCACCCGGGGGCTCGACTCGCCCTCGAACAGGACGAACTCCGCCGCTCCCGGCGCGTGCCCACGAGCGAGAGAGATCACCGCCGAGGCGAGGATGTCGTGTGCCTCGTCGGCGCGGGTGCCGATCACCGCGAAGTTGCGGCCCGGGTTGCGGTCGAAGCGTACGGTCGCGGCGCTGCCGGCCAGGTCGATCCGCTGCCCCACCACGCCCTCGCCCTCCGGCGGAGCCGGGGCGTTCATCAGCTCGGGCACGTAGGCACCGTCGAAGATCCGCGGTGGCTCGAGGTGCTCGGGGCGCCGCTTCCACAGCTCGCTCTGCAGGGCGTCGAAGGTGCCGGGGGTGCCGGCGTCGGGAAGGCGCGCCACGCGGTTGGCGTGCCGCGCGCCGGACTCGGAGTTGACGACCGCGCAGAAGCGCGCGACCTGACGGGCGGCCGGATTGTCATCGGCGAGGATGCGCCGCGCCTTGGGCAGCGCGATCCGCAGCGTGAACTGGTCCAGGATCGCGTTGCGACCCCAGAGTGCCTGCACGCCACCGATGTTCTGGCTGGCGAGGACGAGGTGGATGCCCTGCGACCGGCCCCGGCGGGCCAGGTCGTTGAGGAGGTAGAGCGACTCCTCGGTGATCTTGTCCTGCTGCTGGATGAGCACCTGGAACTCATCGATCACCGCCACGATGCGCGGCCAGTGCCCCTCGGGGTCGACGGCACGCAGCTCCTCGATCTTGGTGACCTCCTGGTCGCGCGCCGCGGCGCCGCGGCGTTCGAGCTCACCGCCGAGGAACCTCAGCAGCGCCAGTCCGAACTCACGGTCGTTGTTGATGTTCACGCCGATGAGCCGGGCGTGCGGCAGCCACGTCTTGTTGTTACGCCCACTCGCGAGGCGGGCGAAGGAGACGCCCTCCTTGAAGTCGAGGAGGTAGAACTCCAGCTCCTTCGGGGAGTAGCGGGCGGCGAGCGAGCCGATCAGGGTGTACAGGAAGTTGGTCTTGCCCGAGCCCGGCGGGCCGCCGACCAGGGCGTGCACCGGATCGTCGCCGAGCAGGGCCTCCACGGGCTCATACCGGTCGACGTCCTCGCCGATGGGCCCGCGGACACCGGGCGCGGACGACTCCGTCCAGAACACCGGCGGGAGGAGCTGGGCGAACCGCGGCGGGTCGCGTTCGATGCCGACCCAGCGGGCGGCGTGCTCGCACACCGCGCGGACGAGCTCCGGCGGCGGCGGCTCGGCCGTCACCTCCAGGTCGCCGGTCATCGACGTGCGTATGGCGCCGTCGGGGCCGACCTCGACGGTCTCGATGTCGGGACCGGCCTCGAGCCGTGCGTCCCGGCAGATGACGTGAATGCCACAGGCCGCGCCCGCGTGCATCACGCTCTCCAGATGGGCGATCTCGTCGTCGCGGAAGCCGCGTACGGGGGCCTGCACGATCACGACTCGCCACGGCTCCGGACGCCGGTTAGTCCTTTTTTCCTCCTCGGCCTCCTCTGCGTCCTTGGCCAGCGCCGCGAGCGAAGAGTGGCCACCGCCCAGGACGTCGCGCTGGATCCGCCGGATGTCGCGGTCGAGCGATCCCAGCAGGTCCTTGAACTCGTCCACGCCGTAGACCGTGAGCAGGCCGGGCCGCGACAGCGCGTGGAAGCCGCCGAGGCCCGCGCCCAGCCGGCGCGGGTCGTACAGGCTGATGCGCACCAAGCCCGCGCGTGTCGTCGCCACGATGCGGACCAGCAGCGCGTCCACCACGGCGTCGGCGGTGGCCAGATCGTCGCCGAGGATCCTCAGGTGGCCGGCGTCCAGCAGCGGGACCAGCGCGGGGATGCGGGAGTCCGGCAGGCGCCCGGGCATCGACCCGATGCGGTAGAGCGACGGTTCGCCATCGCTCTCTTCCAGCTCGGCCCGCCATTGGTCCCACGCCGCCGAAGCCAAGCCGGGAGCGGCGGCGCCGGCGAGGTCGTCCAAGGCTTCGAGGGCTGCGTCCGCCTCCGGGCCGCTCGTCGCGGCGGCCTGGGCGCGCGCCCGATCCATCGCCGCCTCGGCCACGGCGACCGTCTCGTCGAGGTCGCTTCTGCGGGCGCGGATGGTCGCGCGTGCCTGCCGGACGTCCTGCCGTACAGCGGCGAGGAGCTCACCGGGCTTGAGGGTCATTTATGGGTTCCTGGGGCTTTCACAGACGGGGTCCTCGGCGATGCACTAGAGCCCATCGGAATATTGGTTCGCCTCTTCGATCGCGGCCCCGATCTGGGCCTGACACTCGCCGATGCTCTCCACCGCCTGCCCCATCGCACCCAGGGATCCCCCCAGCGACTCGTGGTCGCTGCCTTCCGCCACTGCCATCAGAAACTGCAGCGCCGCCTCCGCTCGGCCACCGGCCTCGACGAGTAGCTGGACCGCCTGCTCGGCTTCTTCGCCGGCCTGGGCGATGGCGCCTTTCAGCTCTGCAACACTGGCCATGCAAGACCTCCGGGGGGACGGACTCTTCAATTAAAACCGGCGGGATGGGGACCGGTCCAGTTGGCGTCAACTACCGGACATGTACGACATCGCCCGCACTAAGTAGATGCTCCCCATTCGGCCCTTGAACCACCAGGCGGCCGGCCTCTTCGATGTCCGTGGCCTCCCCGGTGAGGACCGAGCCGTCCGGCAGCTCGACGCGTACCTGCCGGCCGACAGTGGCGCACAGCTCGCGGTAGGTCTCCCGCACGGCCGCCTCCCCGCCCTGGAACTCCTCGTGCCGTGCGGCCAGCTCGCGCAGGATCGCGCGGAGCAGCGGGTCGCGGTCGGCGGGGGCGCCCTCGATGGCGAGCGAGGTCGCGGTGGGGACCGGCAGCTCGTCCTCGTGAAGGCTGACGTTCAGGCCGATGCCGATGATGACCCCGGCCTCGACGCGCTCGGCCAGGATGCCGGCCAGCTTGCGCTCACCGATCAGCACGTCGTTCGGCCACTTGAGCACGGCGTCGCTCATCCGGCCGCGCGCGACCCCTTCGACCTCGGCGAACCCTCGCAGCGCCGACACCACCGCGACCCCGGCGACCAGCGGCAGCCAGCCCAGCCGCGTAACGGAGTCCTCGGGAGGAAGCAGCACCGAGAAGGACAGCCCCGACCGGGGCGGCGCCGTCCACGCCCGCCCCATCCGGCCGCGCCCCGACGTCTGGGCCTCGGCGACCAGCACCAGGCCGGGGGCCGCGCCACCACGGGCGAGATCGGCCAGGTCGGCGTTTGTCGAGCCGGTCTCCTCGACCACCCGGATCTCACGCCACAACCCCCCAGGCCGTACGAGCGCACGCGTCAGCGAACGTTCGCTCAGCGGCGGCCGGTCGAGGTCGGAGTAGGGCGAGTGGCTCACCCCGGCAGCCTATTGCCCCCGCCGGGGCCCGGCCTCCAGGTCACGAGACACGTGCGGATGGCGCCGTTCAGCGGGGCTTTTTGTCCGAGACGCCGACGCCGAACTCGAACTCGCGGTAGACGCGGGCCCAGAAGCCCTCCCTCAGCCAGTCGCGCGCCTCCTTGTACGGGCGCAGCGAGTGGCCGAGCTCCTTCTCCCCCTCGATGAGGAGCTCTTTGTCGATCACCGTGGGCAGGATCGGGCCGGGCAGCAGGTCACGGATGTTGTCGCGGCCGCGGGTCAGGATCCACTTGTGCGCGACGTGCTCGCCGATCTCCTCCATGTGCGGCCTGGCCGGGCCGAGCTTGGCCACCGAGCCGACGTGGGGCACCTGCGGGCGCATGGCCGCCGGAGGAGACGGGACGGGCTTGGGCGGGCGGGCGCCGAACACCGTGGTGGGGTTCGGCGCCGGAGTCACTACGGGCGGGTCCTCGGTGTTCTCACGTGACGTGTCGAGATCGAAGTAGGGCTTGACGAAGTCCGCGTGCACGATGTCGACGGTGTCGGACTCCCAGATCAGGCGCTCGGCCTGGTTGGTGCCGTACGGGGGTTCGACGCCCCACAGGTGGATGCGGACGCCGTAGGTCTGCGCCGCCTCCACGGCGGGGACCATGTCCTCGTCGCCCGCGATGAGGATCGCGTCGGTGACCGCGCCGTGCCGGGCGAGGGTCTCCAGATCCTCGCGGATCTGCGCGTCGACGCCCTTCTGCTGGTTGTGCTTGTTGAGGTTGCCGAGGCGCAGCTTCACCTTGGGCAACGGAGCGACGACCCGCTGGTCGATGGTGGGCACACGGTCGCGGGCGGCGTCGAACCAGTAGACGCGCAGCAGCTCGCCCCGCATGCACGTGATCGCCCGCTCTTCCAGCGCCTTGATCAGCCCTTCGGCGTCCACCCGGTAGGAGCGCCGGGAGGAGACTCCGAACAGCAGATCACCCGCCGCCGCGTACAGGTATCCGACATCCACGAGGATGGCGAAACGCGACAGCGGCGTTAGGTGAGGCACTGACTCGCGAACGCTCATCTTTGAACTTTAGGTTAAACGCGGCTCCTCGTCCGATGGTGCCTCCCTTTACCGCCGCTACAGTTTCTTGCGCATGTGCACGACGGACCGGCCGTTTTTGGCCTCTCGTCCGGTCTCGCGGTAGCCGAGCGACTCGTATAGACCGATATTGGATGTCATCTTCGCGTTCGTGTAGAGCCGCAGCGCCGTCAGGCCCAGCGACCGGGCACGGAACTCCGCGAACGCCATCAGCCGCCGGCCCAGGCCGCGTCCCTGACGGTCGGGCCGCACCGCGACGTTCTCGACGAGGAGCATGCCGTCGGTGACCTCGAGCACGATCAGCGCGTCGATCTCGCCGTTCTCCAGCACGTAGACGTGCCCCTGCGAGATGAGCTCACCGTAGTCGGCGGTCAGCGGGAGCGGCCGCGCTCCGATCACCGCGACCCACGGCTCGTACGCCGCCTGGACGATCGCCTCTACCGCCACGCGGTCGGCGGACTCGGCAAGCCTGATGCCCATGCCCTCAGTAAACCGCCCGTTTCGACGAGATCATCCCGTGTTCTGGAGACCCGCCGCGACGCCGGCGGCGGCCAGCAGCAGGAGGTCCTCGACCTTCTCGCGCTGTGCGTCGTCCTCGATCCCGCCGCGCAGCTCCTGCAGCGCGCGCAGCTGCAGGTGGGAAAGGGCGTCGACGTACGGGTTGCGCAGCTCGACCGCGCGGGACAGGACGCTGCGGTCCTCCAGCAGCCGGGTGTGGCCGGTGACCTCGAGCACGAGGGCGCGGGTGCGGTCGTACTCGGCCAATACCGCCGCGGCCAGGTCCGCACGGTCGCCCAGGGCGAGGTAGCGCTCGGCGATGGCACGGTCGGTCTTGGCCAGGCTCATCTCCGCGTTGTCCAGCAGCGCCGCGAACAGCGGCCAGGAACGGTACGCATCGCGCAGCTCACCGAGGTCGTCGACGGCCGCCAGGCCACTGCCCAGGCCGTACCAGCCGGGCAGGTTGACCCGGGTCTGGGTCCAGGAGAACACCCACGGGATCGCCCGCAGGTCCTCCAGTGACGCGGTCGCCTTGCGCCGGGAGGGACGCGAGCCGAGCCGCAGGTTGCCGATCTCGTGCAACGGGCTGACCTGCGCGAACCAGTCGGCGAAGCCGTCGGCCTCGACCAGTGAGCGATAGGTCTGCTCGGCCGCCGCGCTGATCCGGTCGGCCAGCGGGCGGAAGCGTTCGGCGGCGGCGATCGCGCGTTCTTCGATCCCCGGCGTGGAGGCGAGCAGCACCGCGCTGGTCACCTGCTCGATGTGGCGCCGTGCGATCTCCTTGTGGCCGTACCTCGCGAAGATCACCTCGCCCTGCTCGGTGACCTTGAACCGGCCCGACACCGACCCGGGCGCCTGCGCCAGCACCGCGCGGTTGGCCGGGCCCCCGCCGCGGCCGAGCGCGCCGCCGCGGCCGTGGAAGAGCGTCAGCCGGATGTCGTGGCGCGCCGCCCAGGAGGCGAGCGCGGCCTGCGTGTCGTACAGCTGCAGCGTCGCCGTCGTCGGCCCGAGCTGCTTGGCCGAGTCGGAGTAGCCGAGCATGACCTCCATGCTGCGGCCGGTCTCCAGCAGCCGGCGGCGTACGGGCGCGAGCCGGAGCATGCCGTCCAGCACCGACGGGGAACGCTGGAGGTCCTCGCCCGTCTCGAAGAGCGGCACGACGTCGAGGATCGGGGGCCGCCCGCCGAGAGCCGCGTGCTCGGCCAGCTCGTAGACGGCGGCGACATCCTCGGCCGTACGGGTGAAGGAGATGACGTAGCGCCGGCAGGCGTCGGTGCCGAAGCGCTCCTGCACCCAGGCGATGACGCGCAGCGTGTCCAGGACCTCCTCGGTCTGCTCGCTGAGCGTGCCGCCCGCGCGTATCTCGGCGAGGGCCTTCTCGTGCACGGCGGAGTGCTGGCGGACCTCGAGCTCGGCGAGGTGGAAGCCGAACGTCTCGACCTGCCAGATCAGGTGCTGCAGCTCGCCGTACGCCTGGCGTACGGCGCCCGCCTCGGCCAGAGAGTCCTGCACGATCCGCAGGTCGGCGAGGAGGTCGGCCGCGCCGTGGTAGCCCAGGTCGGCGTCGCGCCGCCGGGTCGCCTCGATGCGCTCGGCGGCGTACAGGACGAACCGGCGGTGCGGCTCGCCCGGCGAGCGCTTGCCGATGTCGGCGCTCAGCCCCGGCTGGGCCGCGCGGGCCCCGGCCAGCGCGCCGCGCAGTGCGGCGGAGGGCGGTGTCGTGCTCTCGTGCGGCGTGAGCGTGCGGCCGACCCGTGTGCACGCGAGGGCCAGGGCGCGCAGGACGTGGTCGGCCTGGATGCCGACCGCCTCGCGGGTGATCTGCGCGGTGACGTACGGGTTGCCGTCGCGGTCGCCGCCGATCCAGCTGCCGAAGCGCAGGTAGGAGGGGGCCAGCGGCGGCCGTGCCCCGGTGCCGGGCGCGAGCGCGGTGTCGAGGGACCGGTAGATGGCCGGCACCACGCGGAACAGCGTCTCGTCGAAGATCGCCATGGCGGTACGGACCTCGTCCAGCGGGTCCGGCTTCGTACGACGCAGCTGTGACGTACGCCACAGCAGGTCGATCTCCTCCATGAGCCGCCGCGTGAGCTCGTCGCGGTCACCGCTGCCGGCGCGGGGGTCGTTGAGCTCGGTCAGCAGCGCGCTGATCCGCAGGATCGCGGTGACCACGGCCCGGCGGCGCGCCTCGGTGGGATGCGCGGTGAGCACCGGGCGCAGCTCGAGGTCGCGCAGCAGCTGGCCCATCCGGTCCTCGCCGATGTCGCGGACCGCCGCGGCGACCGACTCGCGCTGGGGCTCCCCACCGGTGTCGCGCTCGCGGAGCGTACGGATCCGCTGGTGTTCCTCGGCGAGGTTGGTCAGGTGGAAGTAGACGGTGAACGCGCGCGCGACCAGCTCCGCGCGGTCCAGCGGCCAGCCGCTGACGATGGCGGCGACGTCGTCGACGTCCTTTTCGTCCCGGCGGGTCGCGATGACCGCGTGGCGCAGGGACTCGACGTCGTCGAGCAGTCCCTGTCCGCCGTACTCGACGAGCACTTGGCCGAGCAGGGAGCCCAGCAGCCTGACATCGGCGCGCAATGGCTCGGGCATCTCCTGCCGAGCGGAGTTTCGGGTCGACACGCGAATCAGCGTAGTCAGTAGTCGGCCCCGCTCCGGAAGCCCCGTCTTGCCTGCTGAGATCACCCCGGTCTACATGGTCTCCAGAACTGCTGGCTAGTCTGATCGCATGGCCACGCATGCCCCTGAGCCGCTGCCCTCCAGCGAGATCGACATCCACACGACCGCGGGCAAGATCGCCGACCTGGAGCGACGCCGTTACGAGGCCGTGCACGCCGGATCCGAGCGCGCGGTCGAAAAGCAGCATGCCAAGGGCAAGATGACCGCGCGGGAGCGGATCGACGCGTTCCTCGACGAAGGGTCCTTCGTCGAGTTCGACGAGATGGCCCGGCACCGCGCGCACGGCTTCGGGGTCGAGAAGAACCGGCCGTACGGCGATGGCGTCGTCACCGGCCACGGCACGGTCGACGGCCGCCCGGTCGCGATCTTCTCCCAGGACTTCACGGTCGCGGGCGGCTCGCTCGGCGAGGTGTTCGGCGAAAAGATCATCAAGGTCATGGACCACGCGCTGACGACCGGCTGCCCGATGATCGGCATCAACGACTCGGGCGGCGCGCGCATCCAGGAGGGTGTCGTCGCGCTCGGCCTGTACGCCGAGATCTTCAAGCGCAACACCCACGCCTCGGGCGTGATCCCGCAGATCTCCCTGATCATGGGCCCCGCGGCCGGCGGTGCGGTCTACTCGCCCGCGCTGACCGACTTCGTCGTCATGGTCGACAAGACCTCGCACATGTTCATCACCGGGCCGGACGTCATCAAGACGGTCACCGGCGAGGAGGTGACGTTCGAGGACCTCGGCGGCGCGCACTCCCACAACACCAAGTCCGGTGTGGCGCACTACCAGGCGACGGACGAGCAGGACGCCATCGACTTCGTCAAGGCGCTGCTGTCCTACCTGCCCTCGAACAACATGTCGGAGGCCCCCGCGTACGACGCGGACGCGCCGCTCGACGTGCTCGACGAGGACCTCGCGCTGGACACCCTCATCCCGGACTCGCCGAACCAGCCCTATGACATGCACACGGTCCTGGAGTCCGTCCTGGACGACGGCGAGTTCCTCGAGGTGCACCCGCTGTTCGCGCCGAACATGGTGTGCGGCTTCGGCCGGGTCGAGGGCCGCTCGGTGGGCATCGTGGCCAACCAGCCCATGCACTTCGCCGGCACGCTCGACATCGACGCGTCCGAGAAGGCCGCGCGGTTCGTCCGCACCTGCGACGCCTTCAACGTCCCGGTGCTGACCTTCGTGGACGTGCCCGGGTTCCTGCCGGGCACCGACCAGGAGTGGAACGGCATCATCCGGCGCGGCGCCAAGCTCCTGTACGCCTACGCCGAGGCGACGGTGCCGCTCGTGACGGTGATCACCCGCAAGGCGTACGGCGGGGCGTACGACGTCATGGGCTCCAAGCACCTGGGCGCGGACATCAACCTCGCCTGGCCGACGGCCCAGATCGCGGTGATGGGCGCGCAGGGCGCGGTCAACATCCTGTACCGCCGGGAGCTCGCCTCCGCCGACGACCCGGACACGCGCCGCGCCGAGCTCGTCACCGAGTACGAGGACACGCTCGCGAACCCCTACATCGCCGCGGACCGCGGTTACGTGGACGCGGTGATCAAGCCGTCGGAGACCCGCAGCCAGATCGTCAAGGCCCTGCGCGCGCTCCGCGAGAAGCGCAAGACGCTGCCGCCGAAGAAGCACGGGAACATTCCACTGTGATGCCCGAGCAGAGGTTCCTGCAGGTCGTACGCGGCGATCCCACACCCGAGGAGATCGCCGCACTGGTCGCGGTGCTGACCGCGCGTGCGCGTGCGGCCACCGGCCCCGCGCCACGCCCACGGCGGTCCGCGTGGTCGGACCCGTCACGCCGCCTCCGCCGCCCCCTGCCCCACGGCCCGGGCGCCTGGCGCACCTCGGCGCTGCCCGGCTGAGCCTCCCGGGCCCGTGACTTTCCGTGCGCGGATGGACACGCCTCATGGTGCTGTCTAGACTGTCTGGACAGAGGGGGTGCCGCGGTGACGCTGACGAATGAACGCGAGCCCGGACAGCGCTGGCAGGTCCAGGAGGCCAAGCAGCGATTCAGCGAGGTCCTGCGGAAGGCACACGACGAGGGACCTCAGATCATCACCCGGCACGGCGAGGAGGTGGCGATCATCATCGACATGGACGAATACCGCCACGGCACCGGCGCGAGGATGAGCTTCCACGACTATCTCGTGTCGGGCCCCCCGTTCCCCGACGACTTCGACGAGCTCATCGAACGCGACAAGGACTACGGCCGCGACGTCTCCTTCCTGTTCGAGGAGTGAGCGTGGCCTACCTGCTCGACACCAACATCATCTCCGAGCTGCGCAAGCCGAAATGCGACTCGAACGTCCGGGGCTGGTACGACTCGATCGAAGGTGCGGGCGAGTACATCAGCTCCCTGGTCATCGGGGAGCTCGCGCGAGGCATCCACCTCCTGGCCGGCCGCGACGACCCACAGGCCGACCGGCTCGCCGACTGGCTGAACGGGATCACCGAGGCGTACGGATCCCGCATCGTGCCCGTTGACACGGCCACGGCGGTCGTCTGGGGACGGTGGAACGCGTCGCGGCCGATGCCGGTCGTCGACGGTCTCATGGCGGCCACGGCGTACGTCCGCGACTGGACCTTCGTCACGCGCAACACCAAGGATGTCGAGCGCACGGGGGTGCGGACGCTCAACCCGTTCACCGCGGACATCATCTCTTCGTAGTTATCCGCTCACAACCTGTCCCCGAGTGGATAGAGTCCGACCTTTGTGGGGAGTTGCCGACGAGCACGCGGCGGCCGGGTCGCGACCGCCGCCTCGTTGGCCTTGGCCGGCGCGCTGTCGGGGCTGGTCAGCGGGTGCCGATCGCCGGTGCCGTTCCGCGGCGGTGCCGGGCCGGACGCGCCGGTCGCCGCGCTGGGCGCCCCGGTGCCCTACATCCCGCTCTCCCACGCGCGGCCGCCCGTGCTCGACCAGCGAGGCGACCTGCCCGAGGCTCCGCCGGACATCTACGCCTCCACCCAGGCAGGACCGCTGAGCGCCGCGGTCCGTGACCTGCCGCGCCGGGTGTACGTCCCCGACGCGGGCGGCGCGGCCGTCGACGTCGTCGACCCCGCCACCTACCGGGTCCTCCGCCGCATCCCGGTCGGACGCGCGCCGCAGCAGGTCGTGCCCTCGTGGGACCTGAGGACGCTGTGGGTCACCAAGCCGGCGGGCCTGGTGCCGATCAACGCACGTACTGGGGCCGTGGGCCGTACGGTCCCGGTCAAGGCACCGTCCGACCTGTACTTCTCCGTCGACGGCCGCACGGCGCTGGTGCTGGACTCCCGGCACGGGCGGATCGACCTCCGTGACCCGCAGACGATGCGCCACCGGAGCACGATCCGGGTGCCCTGCACGGGCCTGACCCGGGCCGACTTCTCCGCCACCGGCGACACACTGGTCGTCGGCTGCGCGTCCGGCCGTCTCGCCCGCGTGGACCTCGTCCGGCGCAAGGCCACGGGGACGCTACGGCTGAGAGCCGGCGCCGACCCGCAGGACGTACGCCTGTCCCCGGACGGGACGACGTTCTACGTCGCCGACCGGGACCATGGCGGCGTGTGGCTGGTCGACGCGGCCCGCTTCCGCGCGACCGGCTTCATCCGTACGGGCCGCGGCGCGCACGGTCTGTATCCCAGCCGCGACGCCACCGTCCTCTACGTCACCAACGGCGGCGAGCGCACGGTCTCCCTGGTCTCGTTCGCGGGCCGCCGGCGGATCGGCCGGTGGCGGCTGCCCGCGGCACCCGACATGGGCGGCGTGTCACCGACCGGCCGGGTGTTCTGGGTCTCGGCACGCGCGGCCGGCATGGTCTACGCGGTCTCCACCCGGACGGGCCGGGTCGTACGCAAGATCCGGGTCGGTGGCGGTCCGCACGGCCTGTGCGTGCACCCGCAGCCCGGCCGCTTCTCCCTCGGCAACACCGGCAACTACCGCTGACGCCCCTTCGTACGCCGTCAGCCGGCGCCACCGGCGGCGACGCCGCGCCACTGCGGGACGAGCTCCTCCATCAGGGCCTCGGTCTCGGGCTGCATCTGGTCGGTGTACGGGTCGGACTCGACGCGTTCGCGCAGCTCCTCGACGACGTCGCGTACCTGGGCCGCGTCGCCGGTGGCGTGGGTGGCCCGCAGCAGGTCGCGCCACAGGCCCTCGTCCGCGGTGGCGAGTCGCAGGCCGGCGCGTGCCGCCGCCACCGCGCCACGCGCGTCACCCTCGTCGAGACGCATCAGGACGAGCCGGTGCGCGACGTCGGTGATCCGCGCGGTCGCCTCGTACTCGAAGTCCTCGGCGGCCAGCCAGCCGTAGCGCCCACTCGGCCGGCCGTCCATCAGCCGCCCGCGTACGAGCTCCAGGGCATAGGTCATGTACGCCATCTCGGAACCGGGCTCGGCCGCCGACCGCCAGACCAGCCAGCGGAACGTCTCCCAGTCGACGCGCACCTCCGAGCCCAGCCGGATCCGGCCGCGCTCGTCGTAGTACAGGTTGGGACGGCCGCGTGAGTCGCGGCCCAGCCAGTCCGCGACCCGGGCCACGGTCGCGTCGCGGACGCTCGCGGACACTCCCCGCGGCCACACGGCGCCGCCGAGCACGGTCGGGTGCACGCCCTCCGGATGTGTCGCCAGGTAGACGAGGACCTCGGTACAGAGCACGCGACGGCTCTCGTCCAGGGGCTCAGGCGCGTCGACCTCGATCGCGCCGAGCAGGCGGATGTCGACCGACGGCTGCACGTCGGCGCCGGGCGGCGTGATCGGCGGCTCGTCCTCAGGGTCGTTGTACGGGATGCCGTCGGTACGACCGGCGGTGCGGAACAGCTCGACGACCGCCCGATAGTGGCGTTCGGGCACGAGCTGTGCGTCCACGTCGAAGCCGAGCACCCCGGCGCGCAGCTGGGCGTCGGCCGTGACATCCCAGGTCCAGGTCGCTCCCGGCGTCTCCCCGCCGACGATGTAGCCGGCCGCCATCCGCTGGCCGGTACGTGCGAGCGCCACGAGCCGCTCGACCTCATCCGGCTCCGGCGGGTCGGCCATGATCAGGTAGTGCGGCATCCACGCCTCGCCGAACACCCCGCGGCAGCGGCCGGTGAGCACCGAGTCAGAACCCGAGGCCGCGAGCGCCTGGCGTACCTCCTCGCTGCGTCCCTCCAGCTCCGGCAGCGCCTCGGTGAGGGAGCCGACCACGCGGATCCGGTCCGGGGCGACCAGCGCGAGCTCCTCGTCGAAGCCGACCAGCGTCACCCGCATGTGGTCCGACCAGCGGTTGGTGGCCAGCTCCACCGCGACCGCGGCGAGTACCGCGCGGCGCACGTCGTCGGGGCCGTGCAGGGCGATCAGGCCGTGCGCCGCCTCCAGGTCGACCAGGATCCGGCCGGTGTCGTTGACGCCGATCGAGACCAGGCCCGGGTACGGCGCGAGCACGTCGGCGAAGTCGGCGGTCGCCATGCCGTCGAGCGCGTTCGCGTTCAGCCGCCAGACCTGGCCGTTGTCGTACTCCTGCCACGGCGCGGGAGGGTTGCGGTCGGCCGGGGCGATCCACAGGTCCAGGCTGTCGGCGCCGAGGTGCACGCCGTACACCGTGGGCAGGGTCCGGTCGTCGGCGGCGAGGGCCTGGGACATCTGCCGGAGCCCGAGGTCGAGCAGGCGCGTCGCCTCGGTGTCGGCGCCGATGCGCAGGGCGTGCTCGGCCAGCGCCGCGTCACCCTCCGGCCGAGGGATCATGGTGCCGAAGGCGCGGCGCCAGAGCTGTTCGCGGCGGCGGCGGCCCAGGCCGGCGAGCAGCCCGGCCGCCAGCAGTGACGCGACGGCCAGCTCCTGCGGCCAGCCGAACGCCGGCCCCTGCTGCGTGGGCTGCGGCTGCTGCTGCGGGGGTTCTTGAGGCGGGGGTTCCTGGTGGGAGGGGTGCTCCACCGGCGGAGGCTGGACCTCGCCGCCCGGGGCGGGCACCTCCGGTCCCTCCTCGATCGGGGGGCGGCCGGCCTCCCGGTCGGCGCGGTCGTCGCGCGTCTCCTGCTGTGCGGCGTGCCGCGCGGCCTGAACGGCCTCCTGCTCGGTGTTGACGTACCCGTGGTGGTGCACGCCACCCGGCACGTCCGAGTGCGGTTCGCCGTGTTCGTGCTGCCCGTCGTGCGGACCCTTGTCGATGATCTCGACATGGGTGGCATCGGAGGGCATGTCGAGCACCCAGCCGGGCCGGATCAGGCTGGCCATGGTGAGACGGGTGCCATCGGGCTGCAGCTTGCCCTTGTTGAGCGAGTAGATCTCGCGATAGCGCCGTCCGTCGCCCAGGCACTTCTCGGCGATCTCCCAGAGGCTCTCGTGGTGCCGTCCGGCCGGCGGGCGTACGCGGTAGATCTTCCGTACGGCGTTCTTCTCCATCAGCGTCGGGTTGTCCGGGCTCTGCTCCTGGGCGATCGGCTCGGACGCCGGGCGCGCGTGCGCGGGCTCCCGGTGCTCGGGCGGGTTCACCCGCTGCTGGATGTGCGTCGACCGCACCCCGGTTATCACCGGCATGACCGCCGTGGTGGCGGTGAACAGCAGCAGCGCCGCGACGACCAGCCGGTGCGCGAGCGCCTGCGGCCCACCGGCGAGCGGCACGCGTGCCGGCACTCCGACCCCGCGGACGCCCGCGTACGCCTCGACCAGCACACAGGCGGCTAGCTGTATCCAGGCCAGCCACACGATGATCACCAGCACGTGCATCAGCGCGGTGGTGTCGAGCCGCTGGGTGAGGGTCTCGGTGGACGGCAGCTTGTGCGGGATCGGCGACCCGAAGAAGGTCAGCAGGGCGAACGGGACCCCGAGAAGGAGCGCGGCGAGCGCGACCATCGCGAGGACTCCGGCCAGCACGTCACCGGCACTCCGTCCCGGGTCGATCCGCACCGGAGGCCGCTGAATCGAGCTCATCGGGTGCGCGGCGTCGAGTCTCCGGCCTGCCGGCCGGGGAGAAGACGCCGCTCCCTCCTCGGGATCTCGGTGATGGTCGAGGGCGCGTCCAGCATGGGCGGCCGAGCCGTCCCGATCGGTTCTGGCGGTGGGGAGGCGTCTTTCGCCGGCCGGGTTCGCAGATGCCGCAGCAGGAGGCTGTCGGTGGTCTCACCGAGGCGGTGAGCGGTCTCTCCGGAGGGGCAGGTCGCGGGTCGGTCTGACATCACCCGGGTCGGCATGAGGACCCGCGGGTCCTCGCCCGCCACGACGGAGGCGGTGAGTGTTGTCCTCGCCTCGGCGTGATCCGGGCCGGGCGTCATGGTGTTCTCGGCCCGGCCGCCATCGGCCGTACTCGTCAGGACTCCGGCCACGGCCGAGCGTGCCGGGACCGGGGCGACCGGCACCGGCCGGCGATCCCACGGTCGACCGGGGGGCGAGGCCACGCCGGCTTCCGCTGATCCCATGAGCACGCGGGCTAGAGCCGCCCGGCCACGCGGCGCCCGGTCGCGTACACCGGCGTTCCACGCGCGCTCCGCGGGAGAGGCACCACGACCCGAGGCGACGCCGGTCTCCAGACCGGCTCCCGCCGACCCCAAGAGCACCCGCGCCAAAGCCACCCGGCCATACGGCGGCAGGTCACGTACACCGGCATTCCACGCGCGCTCCGCCGGAGAGGCGCCGCTGACGTCCTCACGGGGGGCGAGCCGCCGCGAGGGCCCGGCCCGCAGAACGAGCACATCGCCGCCGGGCGGGCGGTGACCGCTCGGGGAGGCCGGCCGGGTGGCCGGTCGGCGAACCGCGAACCTCAACCTGTTCACTCCTCTGCGTAGGACCGGGTGGAACTTCCTCGCCGTCGGGCGAGAGCCGAAGTCAGATTCCCTCCTGCGGATGGGCCGATGCCGCTGAGGACATTGTCATGTCCGAGAAGCCGAAAGCGCTAAGCAGTTGGAACTTCACCCGGATCTGCACGATGACGCGGGCGTCCTGGCCGTCGGAGGTGTCGCACTGGATCGGCCCCGTCACCTCGGGGTACTTGCTGGCGAGTAGCCGTGCCCGCCGGCACGGCGCGTCGGTGGCCACGATGCGCGCCCTGCCCGTCCGCCGGAGATAGTCGACGTCGACCTCGTCCGCGGCGGCGCGTGCCGCCTGTTCGGCGATGTCGGCGGCGCGCTGGCGGGCGTGGATCGTGAGGCCGCCGTCGACGAGGAGACCGGCCAGGATCAGGACGAACATGGCGAAGATCGTCGTGAAGAGGGCGACCGTCCCCCGGTCACCCCCGGGCCGCCTCACTCGATCCTCCTCAACGTGTCGATCGGCGCCGTGGCCGTACCGGTCATGGTCCTGGACGGGCTGAAGCCGATGAGCGACAGGCCTGCCAGGTTGATGTCGCAGCGGACCGCCACCGAGACCTGGCCGCCCCGCTGCCACTCGGAGAAGTCCACGTCGGTGGTCGGCTGCCTGCTGCACCACTTGCGGCCGCCCAGCGTCTGGTCCGCGGCGTCTTTCGCGGCCGCGTTCGCGCCCGGCTGGGTGCGCCCGAGGGAGGCGGCGCGCGCGGCGTCACGCGCGGCGCCGTCGACCTGGCTCTGCGCCTCGACCACGCGGCCCAGCCCGACCATCACCATCATGAAGGCCACGAGCAGCGGCGTCAGCAGCGCCAGCTCGAGTGCCATCGTCCCCGCGTCCCGTCTCTTGGCTATCCGCATGTCTCGCCCGCGCCTACGTCGGGCCGGTAGCACTCGACCGGGCCACCGGAGTGTTCGCTGACATGGAACTTGAAGAACGGCACCACCGGGACGGCATAGCCGCCGATGGTGACGCCGCGCTGGTTCGCGCCCCCGTCCGGGACCGCCTCGACCTTGGTCAGGAGCTGCGGGCCGATCTTGTTGACGTACTCGACCCCCTCGGTCCTGGCGGCCGACCGCCAGTCGCCGGTGCGCTGTTCGCGGGCGACACGTGCGGCGGCCTGCGCGGCTGCGAGCGCGACGTGGCGAGCGTGGAACACCAGGGCGAACTGAACGACGAACAAGATGACGAGAAGCAGGATCGGTGTCAGCAGGGCAAGCTCAAGGGTGTTCGCACCCCGATCGCGCCGCCCCCCGGCCGACGCGCGGCAGGCCGCCTTGAAGGCGGCGAGCCCCCCAGACCGACCGCGCATTGCTCTCACTTCCCCGCTCGTCCCTCCGCGATTTCACCTGGCTCGCGTATCAGCCACTACCAGGTCCGTTGTTCACGTTGATCTTGTTGGCGGCGGCCGTGACGCGCCGGTAGATGACCCAGCCCACCGTGATCGCGATAAGGGCGAGAATGCCGGTGATGATGGCCCATTCGATCGCCGAGGCGCCGCGCGTGCGATCGGTCTCATTGCGCAAGCGGTAAATCCGCGACCCAACGGATGACCGGAAATAGGCGACGCGGGGGTCATTCATCGGGTTCAGCCACTGCATGGAGCACCTCGCAGGGATAGGGACTGTCTGAACGAGAACCGAGCCATCACGAGGCGACCACGCGCATCACCGCCGGATAGGCAAGGAAGATCAAGAACCCGGCGCACAGCAGGAGCTGGGCGACGAGCATGGACTGGGATTGTTCACCGGCCTTTCCTTCGATGTCGGACAGCTCGCGGCTGCGCATGCTGGCCGCGCGGGCGGACAGGGACTGGCGCACCTTCGCCCCGTCGTCGGCCACCAGCGCGAGCGCGGCGGACAGGTCGCGCAGCTCGTCGACGTTCACGTCCTCGCCGAGCCGGCCCAGCGCCTGCCAGGGAGTGATCCCGGTGATCCGGGCGTTGGACAGCGCGTCCCGGATGCGGCGTACGGCCCAGCCGTCGCCGACGTTGGCCGCGGTCATCAGGGCTTCGGGCACACCGCGGCCACCGGCGAGGTTCATCGAGACGAGGTCGAGGAAGGCGCTGACCGCGTGCCGGAAGTCGCGCCGCCGTGACGCCGCCTCGCTCCTCAGCTGCATGTCCGGCAGCAGGAAGAAGATCAGCGCGAAGAAGATGCCCAGCCACACGGGGACCGCGATCACGACGTCGAGGCCCAGGACCGCGAAGTAGGCGACCAGGATCGGGATGAACACGATCGCCGCGGTCGCGAGCAGGAACTTCGTCGCCAGGAAGGTCTCGAACGAGCGGTCCAGCAGGGCCAGGTCCGCGCGTACCGAGCGCTGCTGCCACCCCCGCGCCTCGTAGAAGGCCGCGAGGGACTTGCCGACTCGGGCGCGCAGCCCGGTGACCCGCTCGGCGGCGCTCGTGGCGCGGGACGGATCGGCCTCGCCGCGCCGGCGTGCGGCGTCGAAGGCGGCGAGCCGCGCCGACAGGCCGGGGCGCGGCGGGAAGATCGCACGGAACAGCAGGTAAGCGCCGAGCCCGAAGAAGGCTCCGGCCAGCAGTGCGACGGTCATCGCGCGCCTCCTCGGGGGTCGGCCGCGGTGGTGCTGCCGTTCGCGGGGGTCTGGCCCTGCCAGCGCGCGACGGTCTCCGGCACCTCGGCGGGCACACCCGGCCTGGCCGACGACGGCTTTTCGGAGTCGGCCGAGGCCAGGAAGCGCTGCGGCGTCTCGTACTTGGCCAGGCGCCGGAGCCAGACGAACCCGGCCGCGAAAAGGCCCACGACGACCGCCAGGACCAGCTGGCCGGTGAACGTGTCGTACATCGAGACGTAGGCGCGGTTGACCACGGAGAGCAGCAGCGCGGTGCCCACCGAGACGCCGACGACGATCTGGACGCTGCGACGGGTGGTCCGGCGGTTCGCCTCGACCCGGCGGCGCATGTCGAGCTCGGCGCGGGCGGAGGTGGAGAGCGCGCCGAGCATGTCGCGCAGGCCCGGTCCGCGCAGCCGCGCGTTGAGGATCAGCGCGGCGACCACGAGATCGGCGGACGCGTCGTCGAGGTCGTCGCCGAACCGGCGCAGAGCGTCCGCGAGCGGCACGCGCGTGTGCATGCGGTCGACCAGCGCCTGTACGTGGGGATGCAGGACCGGGGCCACCGCACGCAGCGACGACGGGACGGCCTGTTCGAGCCCGACCGCGCCCGCGATGGTGTCGCGCAGCGACTCGGTCCACGCGGCGAGGGCCTCCAGGCGTGCCATCGAGCGGCGTTCTTCCGCGGCACCGCCGCCGATGCTGTTCCAGCCGAGGACGAGCAGTGCGGCGCCGATGCTCGCGACCGGCCACCGGGTGACGACCAGTACGACCACTCCGACGACGACGGCCAGCGCGGTGCGCGTCGTGAGGGTGCGTATCAGTTCCTCGCGGCTGCGTCCGGACGGCTTGCCGGGCCTTGGCCGGACGCCGCGTATCGCCACGATGAGCAGCAGCACACCGCCGCCGACCAGCGCTCCGGCGATGATCGCGAGTGCGAGGTCCCCCGAGAGTGCGCCTGTCACCAGACCGCTCCGTGTGACGGGTCGTAGCCGTAGGGCACGAGCTCCTGCGCGCAGGCGATCGGCGCGGCCGGCCGCGCGGTGCCGTCGTGGCCGGGTTCGAAGATCTCGCTGGACAGCACCCGGCCGTCGCAGCCGGTCACCTCGCGGATGCTGGAGACGAACCGGCGCAGCCGGCCGCCCTGCATGTAGTCGTTGCGCTTCTCGATGAACACCACGAAGTCGATGGCACCCGCGATGAGCATGTGCGTCGCCTCGATGGGCAGCCGCTCGTCGGACTGCAGCGCGTACGTCGCGATGCGGTTGAAGACCTCCCAGGAGGAGTTCGCGTGGATCGTGGACAGCGATCCGTCATTGCCCTGGGTCATCGCGTTGAGCATGGTGACGATCTCGTCGCCGAGGACCTCACCGACGATCACGCGCGAGGGGTTCATGCGCAGGGACCGGCGTACGAGCCCGGCCATCGTGATCGTGCCCTGGCCCTCGGAGTTGGGCAGGCGCTCCTCCAGCGCGACGACGTTGGGGTGCAGCTCGGGGAACTGGTCCAGGCCGAGTTCGAGGGCGCGCTCCACGGTGATGAGCCGCTCGTTGGCCGGGATCTCGTTCGCGATCGCCCGCAGCATCGTGGTCTTTCCGGCGTTGGTCGCTCCGGCGATCATGATGTTCTTGCGCGCTCCGACGGCCGCGCGCAGGAAGAGGCCGATCTCGGTGCTGATGCTGCCGTTGCCGATCAGGTCGGCGAGGAAGACCTTGCCGAGCCGCGCGCGCCGGATCGACAGCGCCGGCCGTACAGTCACGTCCATGACCGCCGACAGCCGGGAGCCGTCGGGCAGCCGCAGGTCGAGCTGGGGGTTGGCCGAGTCGAACGGCCGGCTGGACAGCCCGCTGTAGGCGGCCAGGATCTGGATCAGGTCGACGAGCTCCTCGTCGGACTCGGCGACCGGCTCGGCCATCACCTCGCGGCCGTCGGCGTACCCGATGAAGACCTTGTCGCAGCCGTTGACGTCGACGTTCTCGATCTCGTTGTCCTCGAGCAGCGGCTGGAGCCGTCCGACGCCGAACAGTGCGGCGTGCACACCCGCGGCGAGTTGCTCTTCTTCTTCGGCGTTGGGCGGACGGCGGCCGGCGCCGATCTCGGCGCGGGCGAACTCCTCCAGGACCTGGCCGATGAGGGCGCGGGCAAACTGGCGTTCGTCCTCGGGGTTCATCGCGGCGATGCCGTTGGCCGCGTCGAGCCGCCGCTGGTCGGCCAGCCTGGCTCCGACGTCCTGGCGAAGGCGCTTAACGAGGCTGTGGTCCACTTGCCACTCCCTGCGTCTCGCGATCCGCCCCCGGCCCACTCGCGACCCGTGCGGCGAGCTGACCCGCGATCTGCCGGGCCGAACGGATCAGCAGTGATCGGTCGAGTCGGCCACCCCACTGGCCCCTCAGCATTTCAGCACCCTTGGGATCCATGGCGAAACCCCCGAGGACGGTGGCCGGCAGTTTCGCGTTCGAAATGATCCGGCCGACCTCGGTTATGGAGGCCCGGTATTCGCTCGGATCGGCGACGACGACGATTCCGATCGGCGGCGCGGCGTGGCCGCCGAGTTCGCTGGAAAGGGAATTAATGCGTTCGCGCAGGTGAGCGACGTGCTCGAGAGTCGCGCGAGTGAACAGGAGAATCATTGACGCCTCGCGCAACAGATCGGTCACGGCCGATCCGGCGCCCAGGCGGCCACAATCGGCCACCACATCGGTGCCCGGCAGAGTCGCGAATGCACGGCCGAGGGGATTCCACAGCCAGGTGAGGCCCTGCGCCTGTTCGGCACGTGCGAGGCCGACGAGGACGTCCAGCCCGCCGTCGAGCCGCTGTGTGTGCTCCCAGATCTGCTCGGCGCGCAGGCCGCGCCGCGCGGTCGCGGCGAGGCTGAGCATGCCGCGGGCGGGGTTGAGCATGCCGCCGCCCTCCGCGGGCAGCCGGTAGACCAGGTCACCGCCGGCCTGGTCGCATTCGGCCAGCAGCACGGGGCGTGGCCAGACGGCTCCAAGGGCGACCGCGGCCGTCGTGACGCCCGGCGCTCCCTTGTCGGCCGCGAGGACGACGAGCCCCATCAGGGGGTGCCCGTCGATCGGGTGGTGTGCGGTGTGGCCTGGGGCTGGCTCGGTTGCTCGTCGCCTTGTTTGGGTGACGGCGCGGGCTGCCGGGGCGACTGCGGGGCCTTCTCCCCCGGCGGAAGCAGCGCGACCGCGACGGCGCCCGCGGACGACGCCTGGGTCACCTGGGGCGCCTGGTCGACCGGGACGGTCACCGAGACCGTGACCTGGTCGGCCTGGATGTCGTTCTCGCCGGGCCGCACGACGTCGTAGACGGTCGCGGCCGGGGCGAGCACGGTGCCGCTCTGCGCGCCGCTCTGGCCGCCCTGGGAGGCGACGGCGTACAGCGCGACCCGGTCGCCCGGCTGGAGGCCGCCCGCCGGCATCTGGCCGGGCTTGAGCGCGAGGCCGATCACGACACTGCCCTTGGCCACCGAGGAGTCCGTGCTGATCATGCCGTTGGTGAGCAGCGCGCCCTTCACGAGCGTCACCGTGGCGAAGGTCTGGGTCACCTTGGCCCGGTCGGCCCACGGAATGTAGTCGAGCCCGCCGGTGGCCGAGACCTGGACCTCGCGCAGCGCCGAGGCCGGGATCTGCTGGCCCGCCGCGACCGGCTGGGCGATGCTGATCACGGGGACGCGCCGGCCGCTCGCCATCACGAGATAGGCGCTGACCAGGGCGCCACCGACGATGAGCAGTACGGCCAACGCCGCCATGGCCGGCTTGCGCTCCCGCCGTGGAACCGGGATGCGCTGACCGGCGGCCGCTCCGAGCGAAGGACGCCCGTCGGTCTTGCGATCACTGCTCGTCGTCACAGGCTGCTCCGCCAATTCGGGTGATTGCGGACTGATTACGTTTGACGGGACGCGGCGAACCATCGTTCCGCCCTTAACGCCGTGCGTCAATGCGGCAACGACAGATTGTTTGCGCAGCAAGTCCCGCAACTTGTCAAGTGATCAAGAAACGACTCCCACCGAGGCGCTGCCGAGCGGCTCGCCTGCTCTCTATTGTGGTTCCGCAAGCTGGGGATGCGGAGGGTGAATGCGAATCTCGCTCACGGCGTTGACCGATCAAGGTCCCCGTGACGTTGTGGTCAGCGGCGATTCCGATATGACGGTCGGAACTCTTGCTCGGTCACTTATTGCCACATTGAACGCAGACGCTGTCAAGGAGCCGCTAGCGGAAGTCGTACGCCTTCCGAGCGCGCGCTGGATCGAAGATCCACCGCACCCGCTTTGGGCGAACGGCCGGATGCTCGATCCGTCCGCGCCGGCCGGCCGGCTGCTCCGCGACGGCGCGGTCGTGGCCGTCCATCAGAGCGCCGCGCCCGGGACCGTGCTCACCGAGCCGACCGGCATCGCCGAGGTACGGGTCAGCGGCGGCCCCGCGTCCGGGTCCGTGCACCGCCTGGGGATCGGCCAGACCACCTTCGGCACCGGCTCTGACGTGGACGTACGCCTGCCCGACCCCACCGTTCCCCCACACGCGCTGAAGGTCACGGTCGAGTCCCGTCGCGTGACCGTACAGGGCTCGGGCGTGCTCGACCAGGTCCCGCTGGACGGCACGGTGGAGTGGCCGCCCGGCGGGGTGCTCGCGGTCGGCTCGACCGTGCTCACGCTGGTTCCCCAGGTCGCACCGGACGCCCACCTGTCGGCGCTCGAGGACGGCGGCCTGGCCTACAACCGGCCGCCGCGCATCCGCGCGCAGTCCGGGCCGCGCCAGATCGAGGTGCCGCAGGAGCCGGAGAAGGGCCAGCGGGAGCGGCTGCGGCTGCTCGGCTCGCTGCTGTTCGCCGCGACCGGCGTCGTCATGGTCGTCTTCACCGGCCAGTGGTACTGGGCGCTGATGGCCCTCGCGTACCCCGTCATCCAGGTCGGCGAGTGGATCGCCGACCGCCTGTACGGCCGCAAGTCGTACAAGAAGGCTCTTCGCGAATACCGCGCGAAGAAGGCGGAGTTCGACGGCGCGCTGGAGAGCCTGCGGCGTGCCGACCAGGCGGAGTGGCGCGCGCTGGCACCGGACCCGGCCGAGGTCCTGCTCACCGCGACCGGCCCGCGCCGCCGACTGTGGGAGCGCCGCGTCACCGATCCCGACACGCTCCACCTGCGCATCGGCCTGGCCGACCTGCCCGCCCGCATCGAGCTGCGGGCGGGCCGCGGCGGTGGTGACGAGCCGTCGATGCCGCCGGCCCCCGTCGCTCACGCCGTGCCCGTACCCCTGCCCTTGGCCGAGCTGGGCGTGGTGGGTCTGTCGGGCGCCCGCGACCGTTCCCGTGCGCTGGCCCGCTGGCTGGTCGCCCAGGCTGCCGCGCTGCACAGCCCGCGCGACCTGTCGATCGTTGTCCTGTCGGCGTCGCCGGACGCCGCCTCGCACTGGAACTGGGTGCGCTGGCTGCCCCACTGCGCGCCGCGCGAGGGCGAGGACTGCGTCGCCCTCATCGGAGCCGACCCGGACACGGTGGCCCGGCGCGTGACGGAGCTGGCCATCCGCATCACCGAACGCCGCCGCTCGGCGGAGCCGTCCTTCGGTGTCACGCCGTCGGCTCCCTCGTCGTACAACATCCTCCTCGTACTCGACGGGGCCCGGCAGCTGCGCCGGGTCCCGGGCATGCCACAGGTACTGAGCGGCGGTCCTTCTGTCGGACTGCACGCGATCTGCATCGACGACGACGAACGCCTCCTGCCGGAGGAGTGCACGGCGGTCGCCGTGTGGGACTGGGACCGCCCAACGCACGTACGGCTGCACGGCAACGGCCTGGACTCGGTCGGCGCGGTACTGGCCGACCAGGTGACACCGGCCTGGTGCGACCGCCTGGCCCGAGCGCTGGCCCCCGTACGCGACGTGTCCCGAGACGACGCCGAGTCGATGATCCCGTCGTCGGCGCGGCTGCTGGAGCTTCTGCACATGCCGTCGCCTTCCGCCGCCCAGATCCAGGCGGTGTGGCAGGCCGGGGGCCGTACGACGTCGGTGCCCGTCGGCGTGTCCGCGGATGGCGTCTTCACGGTGGACCTGCGCTTTGACGGGCCGCACGGTTTGATCGCGGGGACGACGGGCGCGGGTAAGTCGGAGCTGCTGCAGACGTTGATCGCTTCTTTGGCCGTGGCCAACCGGCCGGACGAGATGACGTTCGTCCTGATCGACTACAAAGGTGGCGCGGCGTTCGCGGACTGCGCGTCCCTGCCTCATGTGGTCGGGATGGTGACGGACCTCGACGGCCATTTGACGGAGCGGGCGCTGGAGTCCCTGGGAGCCGAGGTACGGCGGCGGGAGTCACTGCTGCTGCACGCGGGTGCCAAGGACATCGAGGATTACTGCGCTTTGTTCGACGCGGGCGACCGGCGGGCGCCGTCGCGCGTACCGCGGCTGGTCCTGGTCATCGATGAGTTCGCGGCGATGGCGGGAGAGTTGCCGGACTTCGTCGAGGGTTTGGTCGATATCGGGCGCCGAGGGCGGTCGCTGGGGGTGCACCTGCTGCTGGCCACCCAGCGCCCGGCCGGTGTGGTCACCGGTGACATCCGGGCGAACACGAACCTGCGCATCGCGCTGCGGGTGACGGACGCGGACGAGTCGTCGGACGTTCTGGATGACCCGTCGGCCGCGCGCATCTCCAAGTCCTCGCCGGGGCGGTGTTATGTACGGTCGGGCGCGGCCGCGCCGGTGGCCGTCCAGGCAGCCCGAATCGGCGGCCGCCGCCCGGGGAACGTGTCCTCGGTGCCCGCGCAGGTCGTGCCTTTGCCATGGGCTCGCCTTGGCCGGCCATTGGCTCTGTCATCTGCTGTCGAGGACGAGTCATCGATGGTGACGGACCTGAAGGTGCTGGTGGCCGCTGTTCGCGAGGCGTGTGACCGGTCGGGGATCACGGAGGAGGCACCGCCGTGGCTGGCACCGTTGCCATCGGTGGTGACGCTGGATGACCTGCCCGCAGTGTTCGCCGATGAGGACGACGTGGCGCCGTTGGCCTTCGGCCTGACGGACCTGCCGGCCTCCCAGTCCCGGTCTGCGCTCTGTCTCGATCTGGTGCATGGAGGACATCTGTACGTGGCCGGTTCGTCGCGGTCGGGGCGTTCAACGGTGCTACGCACTCTGGCGGGAGCCTTGGCCTCGTCATGCGCACCTTCGGACGTCCACCTGTACGCGATCGACTGCGGCGCGAACGCCCTGCTGCCGTTGGTGGCCTTGCCACACTGCGGCGCGGTCGTGGGCCGCGACCAGATCGAGCGGATGGAGCGACTGCTGGCCCGGCTGCACACGGAGGTATCCCGTCGGCAGCAGGTGTTGGCGGCCACGGGGTTCGCGTCTTTGGCGGAACAGCGTGCGGCGGTAACGCCTTCGGAGCGGCTGCCGTGGATGCTCCTGATGCTGGACCGATGGGAGGGCTTCGTCGCGGCGTTCGAGAACTATGACTACGGGCGGCTGATCGATTCGGTGCTGCGTTTGCTCCGCGAAGGCACCGCCGTAGGCCTTCGTGCGGTCTTCACGGGCGACCGGTCGGGTTTGGGCGGTCAGGTGTCGACCGTCTTCGACGACCGCCTGATCCTGCGAATGTCGGACCCGAACGACTACAACTACGCCGGCATCAACGAACGGCATGTCCCATCGGAGATGCCGGCCGGACGAGTGCTGGAAGCCGTCGGTGCATCGTCTTTGCGTGCGTCCCAGATCGCCCTCCTTGACCCCAATGCAGCAGGCACTGCGCAGGTGGCTGCGTTGCAGCAACTGTCGCGCACCGCTGAACGGTCATTCAGTCGTCCATCGCCGGAGCTTCGACCCATGCATGTGGATGAACTGCCGGTACGGGTGACGTATGCAGAGGCTCTTGCCACGGATCCGGACTTCAAGGCGCCATCTCCGCTGTGGGCCATGGTCGGCGCCGGCGGGGACGAGCTTCGTCCGATCGGTGTCGATCTTCTGGCGGAGGGTCCGGGATTCACGATCGCCGGTCCACCCCGCTCCGGCCGATCGACCGTCCTCATGACCATGGTGAGGTCATTGCTGGACCCTGACATCGGCGAGGGTTCTGTCCCGGTCGCACTAGTCTGCCCTCGCCGCTCGCCATTGCTCATCCTGGAAGACGAGCCGGGCGTCCTCGGAGTCCTGTCAGCGGACGCTGACGAGGATGCGCTGGGGTCACTCATAGGTGATTGCCAGCGATACGTCGTCGCGGTCGATGACGCGGAGCTTCTGGACCGCAGCGACGTGGGCGAGGCTTTGGAAGGAGTTCTGCGGTCAGCGCGGGACGGAGATCATGGGGTGATAATCGCCGGCACGAACGAGGATCTCACGCGGGCGTACAACGGATTCATCCCCGGCTGCCGGCGTTCTCGATCCGGTGTGCTGCTGGCCGTACAGTCTTCGGACGACGGCGAGCTTTTGGGCCTCCGCCTCCCCCGCAACGCCTCGAGCACAGGTGCCATCGGCCGCGCACTCCACGTAAGCCTTGGCGTCGATGTCCCCGTACAGGTTGCAGTCACACACTGAGCCGACGCTCGTGTCCGCCTTCCGGACTAGCGCGGTACTTGGCCCTGGCGTAGGAGGTATGTCTGGGCGACCTCCGGCTTCACCATGTCGGGAGTGGATTTCAACTTCGCCTCCACATCGTCGACCAGGGCCCTCGCCAACGTCCTGAGCCGTTTCTTGTTGGGGGCCAATCCCCCGTCTCTCCACTGACGTGCCGCAGGCCCTATCCACACGTCGTCGGACTGCATGCTACTAACGGACTTGTCGAGCAGTGATCCGAGCGAGTGCTCTGCAGCCTTGACGTCGATAAGGAGCTTCTGCAGATCCTGATACAGCGGATTAGGAACAAGGTCACTCACGACGGCCGCCCCAAGAACACAAAGATCTAATATCGGGTGGGGGGGTTGCACCCTTTGCGTGAACGGTCGATGTACAGCGTTCTTGGCTTCTCCGGCGAAGGTCCCGCGCAATCTTGGAGTCAACCTTCAGGCAAGCCCCGTAGAGCCACGACCTGGCATGCGAGACTCCATCGAATCCCGTGAAATGGAATTCACTGCCATCTTTCTTTAGTCGGAAATCCAGATCACTAGCACCCGGTTCGACAATCCATCCGGACGGCACGAGCGTACGCTGGATATCATGAAGGTAGTCTACGCTTGAAGCCTTTTCGTCGTAAAACAAGACCGAACTCTGAACAAGATAATTAACGCCATTACTCCCACACGGGAGATATCCCGCAATTGCGGCACCACTCCACATAGTGCGCGGCAACTTGTTACGGAAGTCCTGAAATTGCAGTTGTACCGACCTTCGGCTTGCGTCAGCGAGCTCACGCTGCTTCTTCTCTGACCCCTCACCTCCTCTACAGCTTACCGCCGCAACCAGGGAAAGAAGCGCGAGACCTCCCGAAACCGCCAGGGAGCCCCGGGCCTTCGAGAGCCTAAGCATGCTCATACGGTCACCTTAATTCCCACCAGGGAGCCCTCGCTCTCGATTCACAAACCTCTCCGTTGCGCGAATTACAGCAGGATCTTTCAACCACTCATTATAAGCAAGTAGAGCTTTCGGATCTTGCGTAATTTTGTCCAGGGGCATGACATGCCCACTTTCGTCAGTAAACTTAGCCCCGAAATTCTTCTCAAATTTGCGAGGATCACCCTGCCAGGGCAGACCCCCCTGGTGCGCGTTCGCCAAACGCTGTTCCCAAACGTCTGCCGCATTTCCTTGCCAGGAATCCCGTCCTCCGAATTGCGGCCTATCTTGGAGCTGATCAACCTTACCGGGCTTATCGTCACCGAATAGAAAGTCGAGCCCCTTGCTCGCAACCAGGCTAGCAGTGCTCGTCGCCCAATCGATATCCGCTCCCGGATTCAACTTTTCGATGCCCTTATCGGCGAGCCATTTCGTCGCATCCTTAACCGAGCCTTTTACGTCGCCATTAAACTTATCCCTAGCATCACTTCCCTGCTTCGCAATATCGCTTGAAACGTCACTGTAGGTACCATGAAGGAAATCTCTCATGGCGGCAATCGACTGACCCTCCCAATTCTCCGGGGTCGCACCTATCGGCGTTTCAGAGACCGCCTTACGACGAGCGTCCTCCAGCCACTTCCTATGCTTGATCAGAATGTCTGCAGCAGCTTGCGGATCGTGCATTGTCTCATTAAGGAAAGGTTTCCAGGCATCTTCCGAGACTTCAATTCCTTTGCGAAACGGATTGTCAATAGCACCCGCTTCTTTTACAGGTGAGGACACGGAATACACTAGATCATCCCAATACTCCTTCGCCATGTCGGCGTACGCCAGCCTTATTGGACTGGTGGTGTGATCACCGGGGTGATTCTTCCAATAATAGATAGTCTGACCAGCATTGAACTCCGCAAGCCATCGATCTACTTTCCTGCCGTCGATAGTCGCCGCCCTTACGACACCCGCAAATGCATTGGCGACGCCGCCACTCAGCCCTGGGCCGTGGATGCTGACGTAATGCTGCACTGCAAGAAAATGATCATGATAGAACTCTGTTGATGCACGCGGGTTTTTGGCCAAAGCCTGCCAAATCTTCTGCGACGGACCAGGTTTGATATTTCCGGCCACGACATGAACACCGAGCAGCTTGAGCCAATCTTTGTCGAAGTTCCCATATTCCAAGAAAGGCGCGAGGGCCGCCGGTCCGTCACTGGCCGCGATCGCCGGGCTCGATGACAGCTGATTTAGCCACTTGTCATCTATGTGAATTCTATGGCTAGCCGTCGCCAACGATCTTCCTACTGCTTCCCGTGCGCTCTTCGGGTCGACCGAACTATTGTCCCCCATTTGGCCGATAGCAAGACTCAACGCGCGGATTCCGGAGGGCCCCAGCCTTCGATAAAAGGCTTCAGCATAGTCAGGATCCAGAGAGTTGATTTTAAGTCGCCTGAGGACATCCCCGATATCGTGCTCACTCTTCAGAGTTGAGAGCGCATCGTCAGCGTCCGCCTTGCCTGCCCGTTTAGCCTCGCCTGAATCCTTGAAACCATCGAGGACTCCAGCGCCAGCACTGACCATCGGGACCGAGCTTTGGAGATCAAACTTCTCCACTCCGGCTTGCTCCGCAAGACTCTGCCTACGGCGCAGCATAGGAATTTGGTCGTTAGCCCACTTGAGGACACTCTCAATCTGAGCGATATGACTGGTCGAGATACCGTAGCGTGAAAATGAGTTTTTCAAGCTGGATATCTGCGGATAGCCACTTTCCACCTTCGACTGCAGATCGGCGATGAATTCACTCAGAGCTGCGGGCGCGATCCCTACAGCTTTCGGATCTCGGCGAGATGTCATACGGCTACACTCTCAGTACTAGTCCAAAATAATAAGCTTAGACAACTAACCACTGGGCGCAATAGCAAGGTTAGAATGTTAACAACAAGCACCTTCAGCGACTAGTGTTCGGAATCTCATATGGACCCGCTTGATATTTTTCGCCCTCTTCGGTGATAAGAAACACGATGCCGAGCCGGGTCACGGCCCTCTGTCCAAGAGCCGTGACCCGGCACGACTTTAGCTGGTCGCGCGTTCGATGTTCTGTGCGGACTTCTTGACGTCCTGGCCGCCCTCTTCCAGGGCGTGGGCCATCTTGTCGAAGGACCCCTTGGCCTCCTGCCATGCCTGGCGGAAACGTTCCGCGCCGGGGCCCCACCAGTCGTTCTGGCTGTTGACGGTCTTGCCGTTCAGGTCACGGATGATCTGGTCGAGGTTCTTCGAGTGCTTACTGAAC
This sequence comes from Actinoallomurus bryophytorum, assembly GCF_006716425.1. Taxonomy (NCBI): domain Bacteria; kingdom Bacillati; phylum Actinomycetota; class Actinomycetes; order Streptosporangiales; family Thermomonosporaceae; genus Actinoallomurus; species Actinoallomurus bryophytorum. The sequence continues at coordinate 4,015,154 of NZ_VFOZ01000001.1, read as the reverse complement.
ATCGTTGACAGGTCGTGCAGAGCGCCAAGATTTCCGCCGCGCTTGTCTCCGGACATTGTCTTTCCCTTCTTCGAGAACCTATTGAATGAAGCATGGCATTAGCTGAGCTCGTCCCTGACCTCTATAAACGGTGGAGTCCTCCGAACCGGAAGCATGATTCGGTGCCTTTCCGATCGGACGGCGGGTGACGAGCTCGGGTTCCACCTAGCTCATCCGCAGTCACCGAACGCCCGAGCACGCGACCTCCTCTTCGAGGCGGATACGGCCGGAGCGCTGATGTCGTCTTCTTCCCTCGCGCTGGTCTACTTCTCCTTCGGAGTGGACTCTGGTCGGCCGTGTTCGACCGAACGGGCAGCGACGGTGCGTGACGGATGCTGCATGTGTGAACGGCTGTTCGATCCGGTCGCCGGCATCTCCGACCAGCGAGCGAGTGAGGACGCCAGGTCGCGACGGGCTCCCCGTCCCCGCGGGGGGACGCGGGTAAGGGGAGCGTCATCTCGGGAACGGCCGTTCGCGCACAAGACCACTTGTTCGTGCTCCGAACCGAAATGGGCTTCAGTGCACGAACGCGGCATGGCGAGTGGTGCGGGAGGCGCCGTATCGAACATAGAGACTCAGCCTAACGAACTTTCGCCGCAGCTTTCCAGATCGCGCTGCAAATTAACCATCCGACCAGGCGTTGGTGACAGGTTCTTGACTGTCCGGTTCCGGACAGTCTCTCGAGAAGAGCAGCCACGTACCCGCGTGTCTCGCATAACCGGCATGCGCGATGGAAGACCAAAAGAGGCAAATTATGCATGCCGCCGTCCGAAATAGATGATCAATGATTCTGTTCCCTCTCGCGGCCCCTCATCGGCACCGCACATCCTGGGATCGCACCTACTCGCCGGCCGGCAGGAGCCTGGGACACCTTCCATCGCAGGGGTGCGCGGGCCGTTGGCGTCTAAGACCCACGTGCGGTGACCGAACGAGACGACCTCGCCGACCCCACGACGCACCCGATGAGCACCGACGCGAGCCGGACGTCGCGGTGGGCGAAGCCGACAACTCGGCGGGCATTGGTGAGGGGCATGACCGGCTTGCCTAGACTCTGTGCGATCGGCAAGAGCGAGGAGTCGTCGTGCGTAAGGTCATGATTGCCAACCGGGGTGAGATCGCGGTGCGGATCGCGCGTGCCTGTAAGGACGCTGGGATCGGCAGTGTTGCCGTCTACTCCGAGCCTGACCTCGACGGATTGCACGTTCAGGTCGCCGACGAGGCGTACGCGCTCGGGGGGCAGAGTGCGGCTGAGAGCTACCTCGACATCGGCAAGCTTCTCGGCGTCGCCAAAGAGAGTGGTGCCGACGCCGTGCATCCCGGCTACGGGTTCCTCGCTGAGAACGCCGGGTTCGCCCAAGCCGTCATCGACGCCGGGCTCACCTGGATCGGGCCTCCGCCCAGTGCGATCGAGGCGCTCGGGGACAAGGTGCAGGCGCGGCATATCGCGCAGAAGGTCGGGGCTCCCCTCGTCGCCGGTACCAAGGATCCGGTCAACGACGCCGGCGAGGTCGTGGAGTTCGCTAGAGAGCACGGCCTGCCGATCGCGATCAAGGCGGCGTTCGGCGGGGGTGGGCGGGGGCTGAAGGTCGCCCGCACGCTCGAAGAAGTGCCTGACCACTACGAGTCCGCCGTACGCGAGGCGGTCGGCGCGTTCGGGCGTGGGGAGTGCTTCGTCGAGCGGTACCTCGACAAGCCGCGCCACGTCGAGACCCAGTGTCTCGCCGACAAGGACGGCAACGTCGTCGTCGTCTCCACCCGCGACTGCTCACTGCAGCGCCGCCACCAGAAGCTCGTCGAAGAGGCGCCCGCTCCGTTTCTGACCACAGAACAGAGAGACCTCCTCTACAACAGCTCCAAGGCCATCCTCAAAGAGGCCGGGTACGTCGGCGCCGGCACCTGTGAGTTCCTCGTCGGCCAGGACGGCACGATCTCCTTCCTCGAGGTCAACACCCGCCTGCAGGTCGAGCACCCGGTGAGCGAGGAGGTCGCCGGGGTCGACCTCGTACGCGAGCAGTTCCGGATCGCGGACGGCGAGACGATCGGCTACGACGACCCTGAGCTGCGCGGGCACTCCTTCGAGTTCCGGATCAACGCCGAGGACGCCGGGCGTAACTTCCTGCCGGCGCCCGGGACCGTACGGAAGTGGAGCCCGCCCACCGGGCCCGGGGTGCGGCTCGACACCGGGTTCGAGCAGGGCATGACGGTTCCTCAGATGTACGACTCGATGATCGCCAAGCTCGTCGTCACCGGCGCGGACCGGACGCAGGCTCTGCAGCGGGCGCGGCGGGCGCTCGCCGAGTTCGAGATCGAGGGCATGCCCACCGTCATCGCGTTCCATCGGACGGTGGTCGAGGATCCGGCGTTCACCGACGAGCCGTTCCGTGTGCACACGCGGTGGATCGAGACCGAGTTCGACAACCGCATCGCGCCGTACGAGGGAGTGGCCGAGGGCGACGAGCCCGGCGAGCGGGAGAAGGTCACGGTCGAGGTCGGTGGCAAGCGCATCGAGGTCGTGCTCCCCGCGGGGCTGGGCGGCGGCGCCCCGGCCGCGGCGGCGTCCGCTCCGGCCAAGCGGAGGGGCGGGCAGAAGGCCGGCGCCCGCGAGATCGGTGGTGACGCCCTGGTCAGCCCCATGCAGGGCACCATCGTCAAGGTCGTGGCCGAGGACGGCGCCACCGTGGCGGCGGGCGACCCGATCGTCGTGCTGGAGGCGATGAAGATGGAGCAGCCGCTTACCGCGCACAAGGCCGGTACGGTCAGCGGGCTTTCCGCCGAGGTCGGCCAGACCGTCTCCAGCGGCGCGGTGATCTGTGAGATCAAGGAAGGCTGAGCGTCTCTAGCTCGTGAGCCTGGGCGAGGCGCTGGTGGGCGCCGGCGGCCGGCTGCGGGACGCGCCCGACGCCTACAGCGCGGCCGGGAAGGCCCTCGACGCGGCCCGTAGGGTGCCGGACCTGGCCGAGGTATCAGGGCCCTGTCTCAAAGTCCCGCTTTGCCGTGTGGCGCCGCCTGGGTGACGCCTGGGGTTATCCACAGAACCCCGCTCTGCTTTCGCCCGTCGTTGTTCTGGCTGGACAATGAGAGTGGGATGGCAACCCCCGGGTGGGTGGGCTCCAGGTGGGTGGGCTCCAGGTGGGTGGGCTCCAGACGGGAGGGCTCCAGACGGGAGGGCTCCAGACGGAGCGGGGCCCAGACCGAGGACTTCGGATGAGGCCTTAGTCCTGATCGACATGGGCCGCGGCGCGTCGGAGGCGGCCCGTAACGGGCGAGGGCTCACCCCTGCTGGTTCAAACCCACTGCACGGGGACGGCACGGTGGCAAGCGGCCGGCGGTACGCGCCTGCCCCGCGTACGCCCCGGCCGTGAGGGCCCGGGAGACCCCTGACCTGCTTCGAGAAGGGGCCACTCCGTACTACGAGGTCGATCCTGAGCGTAGCGTGTGGGCTACAACGGGCTACGGTCAGTTCAGGGGGGACCTCGTGCAGCAGTGCTACGCAACGATCTCCATCGCTCCTGATCGGAACAAACCAGGCGAGCTTTTCGTCCGTCGTAGTAAAACAAAGGTAAAACTGATCACTATGAAGGCGTCATGAAGATTCGCCGTATAACGATTCCCGCCGTACTGGCCGCGATCATCGCCGTGTTCCTGGGGTTCGCGTCCCCGGCCGGCGCCGACTCGTTCGACAAGGTGGTGCAGGGGCTGAAGTCCCAGCGCTTCTACCTGTCTCAGGACTCCGGCGCCAAGTTGTCCTCCGGGGACCAGCAGGCCGTGGTCAGCACGCTCAAGGACGACAAGTCCACGATCCGGATCGCGATCGTCAAGACCGAGCGTGTGAACTCCAGCGGCCTGACCCAGCTCGACCGCGCGCTGGGCCGGAAGGGCAGCCTGATCCTGCTCGACGCCCAGGGCTCCAAGGTGATCGCCGGATCCCACGACGGCCTGGACAGCAGCAAGATCAACGAGCTGGTCGCGCAGGCGCGCGGGCAGTCCTCCGACCTCAAGAGTCTGCTGCTCAACCTCGACCAGCAGTTCGACAAGGCCGTCCAGGACAAGAAGTCGAGCAGCGCCGCGGGCACGACCGTCGTCCTGGTCATCCTCGTCCTGCTCGTCGCCGGCGGTGTCGGCGCGATCATCTTCGTCTCCCGGCGCCGCAAGCGGCGCAAGGCGCAGGAGATGGCCGAGCTGAAGGACAGCGTGTACGAGGACGTCACTCGCCTGGGCGAGGACATCTCCGCGCTCAACCTCAACGTCATGGACCCCAGCCTCGACCCGCAGGCCAAAGAGGACTACGAGAAGGCCCTGGGCTCCTATGACCAGGCCAAGACCGCGGTCGACACGGCTCAGCGGCCCGAGGACATGCGCAAGGTCACCACGGCGCTGGAGGACGGTCGTTACTTCATGACCGCGGTACGCGCGCGGGTCGACGGCGAGCCGGTGCCCGAGCGGCGCGCTCCCTGCTTCTTCAACCCCCAGCACGGCCCGTCCGTGCAGGACGTCTCCTGGGCTCCTCCCGGCGGCGCACCGCGTTCAGTCCCCGCGTGCGCGGCCGACACGCAGCGTGTGCTGTCCGGCCAGGACCCCGACGCGCGGCTCGTCTCGGTCGGCGGTTACCAGCGGCCGTACTGGGACGCGGGACCGATGTACGCCCCGTACGCCGGTGGGTACTACTCCGGCTTCGGCGGCGGTGACATGCTGAGCGGCATCCTGATCGGCACCGCACTCGGCTCGATGTTCGGTGGCGGTTTCGGCGGCGGCTTCGGTGGTTTCGGCGGCGGATACGGCGGCTACGACGGAGGAGGCAACGACGGTGGCGGAGGCGACAGCGGCTTCGACATCGGAGGCGGCGACTTCGGCGGCTTCGACGGTGGAGACTTCGGTGGCGGTGACTTCGGCGGGGGCGACTGGTAAGCGGGGTTCCCGCTGACCCGGCTGCCCGGGGATCCGGGACCCCTGCGGCGTATCCGGTACGCCGCTGGGTTCCGGCTGCCGGAAGAACACCGCAGCTGGGTACAGCACGACCTGACCGACGCGGGGTGGCGTGGCCGCATACTGGCCCGCCACCTCGCGCTCATGGTCCCGCTGTGCGTCCTGCTCGGCCTGCTGCCCGCCGAGTGGGGCATCCGTGTGGCCGTCGCCGTACTGGCCCTGCTGGGCAGCACGTTCGTCGTGGTGATCAACTTCAGTGACATCCGCCAGGCCCGGCTACGCCAGCACGGCCTCCCTGTCCCCGACGATCCGCAGCGCGGCCACCCGCCCCACTGAACTTGTCCACAGCCCGTGGATGAGTCAGTGTCGAGCGGTGACGAGGAGCTCGGTGATGGCCTGGAGTACGGCGTCGGGGCGTTCCTCGTGGGCCCAGCCGTGACCGGCGTCCTCGAGGACGCGGTGCTCGCCACGCGGCACCGAGGCCGCCAGCTCCGCGTGCAGGGCGCGCTTGCCGTCATTGATCTCGCGCAGGAGCTCCTCGGGCCACAGGTGCGCCTGGGTGGCGTCGTGGCCCATCGCGGACAGGACGATCAGGGGCACGTCGGGGAGCTCGGGGGCGTTCCGGAGCTCGCCGGCGACCTCGTCGTAGAGATTGCGGCCCTCGTACCAGCCGGTCCGCCAGGCGGCCAGGTGGTATTCGACGAGCGGCCGGCGTACGCGCTCCGGCCACGTCTTGAAGTGCTCTTCGACAGGGCCTCGTGAGGCCTCGATCTGCTCCTCGGTCGCCTCCGGAAGCTCCTGGTTCTTCATCTGCTCCAGCATCTCCAGCACCTGCCGCGGGGCGCGGGCGGCCATGTCCTCGTGGAAGGGGTCCAGCAGGAGCAGCCCGGCCACCTCGCCGGGGAAACGCTGGGCGAAGTGGCGCGCGTAGGCGCCTCCCAGAGAGTGACCGGCCAGCACGTACGGGGCAGGTACGCCAGCGGTGCGCAGCAGGTCGTGCAGCTCGCCGGTGACCTCGGCCGCGGTACGGGGCAGGTCGGCGGGCTCGCTCCAGCCGGTGCCCGCCCGGTCGTACAGCACGCTCGTGGTCAGCTCGGCGACTCGCTCGTGGATGTTCACGTAGTCGAGGCCGACGAGGGCCGACCCTGGCAGGAACACCACCGCCGGGCCTCCCTGACCGGAGCGGTGCAGCATCAGGCGCCGCCCACCGGCCTCGTACAGGCGGCCCAGCGGTGGGGCGACGGCGGCGGTGGGTGATCGGTCGGGCATGGTCCACCTCTCTATCTTTCTCAAGTTTGAGAAAGGTATCAAGTGTGAGATCGTGCGTCCATGGACACGGTGGACCTGCTCCTGCATCCGGTGCGGCTCCGCATCGTGCACGCCATGTCCGGCGGGCGGGCGCTCACCACCGCGCAGCTCTGCGAACTGCTGCCCGACGTCTCCAAGGCCACGGTGTACCGCCACGTCGGCCTGCTGGCCGAGGGTGGTCTGCTCGAGGTGGACGGCGAACACCGGGTGCGCGGGGCCGTCGAACGCCGGTACCGGCTGCGTCGGGCACGAGCCGTGATCGACGCAGAGACGGCCGCGTCGGTATCCGTGGAGGATCACCGCCGGGTGTTCGCCCTGGCCATGGCCGTCCTGCTGGCCGAGTTCAACGCCTACCTCGACCGGGACCAGGCCGACCCCGCGGCCGACAACGTGGGCTACCGGCAGCACGCCCTCTGGCTCAGCCCGGACGAGCTGGTCGAGATGATCGGCGAGCTGCGCGCCGTGATCGTGCCCCGCATGAGGAACGGACCCTCACCGGAACGCACGCGGCACCTGCTCAGCCCGATCATGTTCCCGGCCGAGGAACCGCCCGGCCAGTAGTGCTACTGCTGCCTGTCTCGAAGTCCTCGGTCTGGGGTCCCGCCCCGCTCTGGAGCCGCCCAGTCCTGGAGCCGCCCAGTCCTGGAGCCCACCCGCCCGGGGGTGCCATCCCACTCTCATTGTCCAGTGGGATCAGCGGCGGGCGAAAGTAGAGCGGGATTCTGTGGATAACGCCACCCCGGCGCCACCCAGGCGGCGCCGCACGACAACAGCATGACTTCGGGACAAGTCCCTAGGGCCTGTTTTGTGGATCTTGGTTGAGCCACAAGATGAGGCTGGCGATGGTCACCACACTCCGATAATGAGCGGCGAGTTTTTCGTAGCGGGTGGCGAGTCCGCGGAAGCGTTTGAGGTGGCCGAAGCAGCGTTCGACGACGTTGCGGCGCCGGTAGATCTCCTTGTCGAAGCCGCAGCGGCGCCAACCACGCCGGGCGCGCACGGCGAGTTGGTCACGGCGTTCGGGGATGGTGTGCGGGATCCGGCGCAGGCGCAGGTAGAGGCGGATCTTGTTGGTGGAATAGCCCTTGTCGGCGATGAGGTGGATCGGCCGGACGCGCGGCCGCCCCGCGTGGGTGCGGGGGATCCGGATCGCTTCGATGACCTGGATCAGGCGGGTGCAGTCGTTGATGTTGCCGCCCGTGATCACGAACGCCAGCGGCAGGCCGCGTCCGTCACAGGCCAGGTGGACCTTGGTGGTCAGCCCGCCGCGGGATCGTCCGAGCGCCCGGTCCGTTTGGTGATCTTGCTGCCCGTTCGTCCCGGCAGGGTCCCCTTTTTGCGGGCGCCTGCGGAATGCTGATGAGCGCGCACGATGGTGGAGTCCACGCACACACCCGTCATGTCCACCTCACCGATCGCATCATCGCGGATCTGGACGTGTTCGAGCAGGCGGTTCCAGGTGCCATCGGCTGACCAGCGGCTGAACCGTTGATAGACCGTCTGCCAGGGCCCATACCGTTCCGGGATGTCCCGCCAATCGGCGCCCGTGCGGATCTTCCACACGATTCCGTTGACCACCTGCCGGTGATCCCGCCACCGCCCGCCCTGACGCGGATGAGCAGGCAACAACGGCTCGATCCGCGCCCACGCGGCATCACTCAACTCATGACGACGCACCATGACACGCCATCAACCCACACTCACCGACCAAGATCCACAAAACAAGTCCCTAGTAGGCCGAGTCCTGCATCAGACGGCGGGCCGCCTCGGTGATGCTGCCCGAGACCGAGGGATAGACGGCGAACGTGTGGGCGACCTGGTCGACGGTCAGGTGTTGCTGGACCGCCATGGACAGGCCGAGGATCAGCTCGCTCGCCCGCGGGGCGACGATCACGCCGCCGAGCACGATGCCCGTCGCCGGGCGGCAGAACAGCTTCACGAAGCCGTCGAGGAAGCCCTGCATCTTGGCGCGCGGGTTGGTCGAGAGCGGCAGCTTGACGATCCGCGCCGGCACCTCGCCCGAGTCGATCTGTGCCTGGGTGACGCCGACCGCGGCGACCTCCGGGTCGGTGAAGATGTTCGCGGACACCCAGCCCTGCTTCAGCGGCTGTACGGCCTCGCCGAGGGCGTGCCACATGGCGATCCGGCCCTGCATGGCGGCGACCGAGGCGAGCATCAGGATGCCGGTGCAGTCGCCCGCCGCGTACACGTGCGCCGCCGACGTGCGCGAGACCTTGTCCACGCGTACGAAGCCGCGCTCGTCCAGGACGACGCCGGCCTCCTCCAGGCCGAGGCCCTGGGTGTTGGGCACCATGCCGACGGTCATCAGGCAGTGCGACCCCTCGACCTTGCGGCCGTCCGTCAGCGTCACCTCGACGCCGTCGGCGGTCCGGCGTACACCGGCCGCACGCGAGCGGGCCAGCAGCTCCATGCCGCGGCGCTGGAAGACGTCCTCGAGCACGTGGGCCGCGTCCTCGTCCTCGTTGGGCAGGACGTGGTCGCGCGAGGACACCAGAGTGACCCGTGAGCCCAGGGCGAGGTACGCGCCGGCGAACTCCGCGCCGGTCACGCCGGAGCCCACCACGATCAGGTGCTCGGGCAGCTCGGACAGGTCGTACAACTGGCGCCAGGTGAGGATCCGCTCGCCGTCGGGCTCGGAGCCGGGCAGCTCGCGCGGCGTCGCGCCGGTGGCGATGAGGATGATGTCGGCCCGGATGCGCTCGTCGCCGACGGCCACGATCTGGGGGTCGACGAAGCGCGCGGAGCCATGGACGATCCGGACGCCCTCGCCGGCGACGCGCTTCTCGATGTCGCCGGACTGCGCCCAGGCGAGTTCCTTCACCCGTTTGTTCACGAGCGGGAGATCGACCTCGATGCCGCCGACGACACCGTCGCCGCCGCCGGAGAACCGGACTCCCAGTGAGGCCGACTCCGACAGGGTGGCCATGCGGGTCGAGGTCGCGATGAGTGTCTTGGAGGGGACGCAGTCGGTCAGCACGCAAGCGCCTCCGGGGCCGTCGCGTTCGACGACGGTCACGTCGGCGCCCAGCTGTGCGGCGACGAGGGCGGCTTCGTAGCCGCCGGGGCCCCCTCCGATGATGGCGATGCGTGTCACATCCTTCATTCTCCCGCACTCCGGGAGTTAACGTGCCGCCGCGCCCGTACAGGCCGTACGCTGGGCGACCGTGGCCTTGTATGCGGCGTACGCCTCCAACATGGATCCCGACCAGATGGCGCGGCGGGCTCCGCACTCGCCCCTGCGCACCACCGGCTGGCTGCAGGACTGGCGGCTGACGTTCGGCGGCGAGAACGTCGGGTTCGAAGGAGCCCTGGCCACCGTCGCCGAGGACTCCGGCGAGCACGTCTTCGTCTCGCTCTACGACGTGCCGGATCTCGACGAGCAGGCGCTGGACGAGTGGGAGGGCGCGGCCCTCGGGGTCTACCGCAAGACCCGCGTACGTATCGCCACCCTCGACGGTGACGTCCTCGCCTGGCTCTACGTCCTCGACGCTTACGAGGGCGGCCTGCCCTCCGCGCGTTACCTGGGCATCCTCGCCGACGCGGCGGAGAAGGCCGGAGCGCCCGACGACTACGTCAAGGATCTGCGCACCCGGCCCTGCCGCTCGCTCGGCGACTGATCGAAACCGGTCAGAGCTGGGTAATCTTGGCGCCTGTGAGCAACGACGCCTACGATCTCGCCCATTGGGCAGCCGACGGGCTGCGCCGGCACACCACGACCGAAACCTTCGACGTCGCCCTGGTCATGGGCTCGGGGTGGGTGCCTGCCGCGGACGCGCTGGGCACGCCCGACCTGGACCTCGGCATGACCGAGCTGCCCGGGTTCGCACCGCCGGCCGTACCCGGCCACCAGGGACGGATCCGCGTCCTCGATGTCGGCTCGAAGCGCGTACTGATCTTCCTGGGCCGTACCCACCTGTACGAGGGGCACGGCCCCGCGTCCGTCGTGCACGGCGTCCGTACGGCTCTGGCGGCGGGCGTCCAGACCGTCGTGCTCACCAACGCGGCGGGTGGCACCCGGCCGGAGACACAGCAGGTCGGCGACCCGGTCCTCATCTCGGACCACCTCAACCTCACCGGCCACAACCCCATCATCGGCCCGACCTTCGTGGACCTGACCGACGCGTACTCCCCGGCCCTGCGTGCCCTCGCCAAGGAGATCGACCCGACGCTCGCCGAGGGTGTGTACGCGGCGCTGCCCGGCCCGTCGTACGAGACCCCGGCCGAGATCCGGATGCTGCGGACGCTCGGCGCGGACCTGGTCGGCATGTCGACCGTGCCGGAGACGATCGCGGCGCGTGAGGGCGGCGCCGACGTACTGGGTATCTCCCTCGTGACGAACATCGCCGCCGGGCTCGCCGGCAAGCCCCTGGACCACCAGGAGGTGCTGGCCGCCGGCCGCGATGCCGCGGCGCGCATGGGCGAGCTGCTCGGCAAGCTCGTGAAGGGCCTGTGAGGGAGGCGCGGTGAGCGACAGGGCGCGGGCCGACGCGTGGCTGGAGCAGGACCCGGATCCGGAGACGCGCGCCGAGCTGGCGGCGCTTCTCGATGATCCGGAGGCCCTGGCCGACCGCTTCGGGGCGAAGCTGGAGTTCGGCACGGCGGGTCTGCGCGGTGAGCTCGGCGCGGGGCCGAACCGCATGAACCGCGTCACGGTGATGCGCGCCGCAGCGGGCCTGGCCTCCGTCCTGGCCTCGCGCGACGACCTCGCGGCGCCGCCTTCCGTGGTGATCGGCTACGACGCGCGGCACAAGTCCGACGTGTTCGCCCAGGACTCCGCGGCGATACTCGGCGGAGCCGGCATCACCGTGCACCTGATGCCCCGGCCACTGCCGACACCGGTCCTCGCGTACGCCGTCCGCCACCTCGGGTGTTCCGCCGGGATCATGGTGACGGCCAGCCACAACCCGCCGCGTGACAACGGGTACAAGGTCTACTGGGAGGACGGCGCGCAGATCATCCCGCCGCTCGACGAGGAGATCTCGACGGCGATCGACGCGGTCGGCCGGGTGGACGAGCTGCCGCGGGGCGACGACTGGCGCATGCTGGACGACGGGATCGTCGAGTCCTACCTGCGTTCGCTCGCGCGGCTGCCCCTCGGGACGCACCGCGACGTGACGATCGCCTACACGCCGCTCCACGGCGTCGGCGGCGCGGTGTTGCGGCGGGCGTTCGAATGGTGCGGGTTCCCGGTGCCGGACGTCGTGGCCGAGCAGGCCGAGCCGGACCCGGACTTCCCGACCGTCTCCTTTCCGAACCCCGAGGAGCCCGGCGCCATGGACCTGGCGCTCGCCCTCGGCAAGAACCGCGACCTGGTGATCGCGAACGACCCCGACGCGGACCGGTGCGCGGTCGCGGCCGGCGGGCGGATGCTGACCGGAGACGAGGTCGGCGGGTTGCTCGCCGAACACGTCCTGCGGCACACCGACGGGGCAGACCGGCTGGTCGCCACCACGATCGTGTCCTCGTCCCTGCTGGGCAAGATCGCGGCGGAGTACGGCGTGCGGTACGCCGAGACGCTCACCGGCTTCAAATGGATCATGAAGGGCGGCTCTGACCGGGACCGGCTGGTCTATGGGTACGAGGAGGCGCTCGGCTACTGCGTCGGCGGCGACGAGGGCGTGCCCGTACACGACAAGGACGGCATCGGCGCGGCGCTCACGGTGGCCGGGCTGGCCGCCGAGGCCAAGGCCGAGGGCCGTACGCTGCTGGACCTGCTGGAGGACCAGGCGCGGCGGTACGGCCTGCACGCGACCGCGCAGGTGTCGGTACGGGTGGACGACCTGTCGCTGATCTCGGACGCGATGGCACGGCTGCGGGAGGCCCCGCCGGCGGAGCTGGCCGGGCACGCGGTGACCGAGGCCGACGATCTGGCCACCGGTTTCGACGGCCTGCCGCCGTCGGACGTCCTGCGCTATCGCCTGTCCGGCGGCGGGCGCGTCGTCGTACGCCCGTCCGGCACCGAGCCCAAGCTCAAGGCGTACCTGGAGGTCGTCGTTCCGGTGACCGGCTCCACCGAGGAGGCTCAGGCGACGGCCACCGGCGAGCTGGCCGCCCTGCGGGAGTCCGTCGCCGACGCCCTGGGGCTCTGACGCCCGCCGTACGCCTTCCCGCCCAGGTGACCGCGACCGACGGCTAGCCGGCGTCGACTTTGGTCGCTATGCGGCACCCAGGCGGCCCGCATACCGTGGTGGACCATGAGCGGTATCGCGGCCCCCCGGCCCGACCATCCATCGCTGCTGCCGGCGCTGCTGGCCGCGGACGCCCCCGAGGACCGGATTCGCCGCTCGGGGCGCGACTGGGCGATCGACGTGCTGTGCTTCGTGCTGGCGGCCGGTTCCGGCGTGTTCATGCTCTACGTCACCAGCCATCCGCCCCACTCGATGCCCCACCCACCACGGCCCCCGGACGTCATCCTCGGGTCGGCGGCGTGCCTCCTGCTCTGGGTACGCCGCCGCTGGCCGGTGCCGCTCGCGCTCGCCCTCGCCGTCACCGGGCTCTTCTCGGTGACGTCCATCGGGGCGGCCGCCATTCTGGTCTTCACGGTCGCGGTCCACCGGCCGTTCCGTACGGTGGCGCTCGTCGCCGTGGCACACGTCGGCAGCAGCGCGGTCTACACGGCGATCTATCCCGACCCGACCCAGTCGTACTGGGTCTCGATGACCTGGACCGTCGTCCTGATCGGCGCGGTCGTCGCGTGGGGCATGTTCGTACGCGCGCGGCGGCAGCTGGTCCTCTCGCTGCGCGACCGGGCGGTACGCGCCGAGTCCGAGCAGCAGTTGCGCGTGGAGCAGGCGCGGCACCAGGAGCGGGCCCGGATCGCGCGGGAGATGCACGACGTGCTGGCACACCGGATCTCGCTGCTGAGCGTGCACGCGGGCGCGCTGGAGTTCCGTCCCGACGCTCCGCCGGTGGAGATCGCGCAGGCGGCCGGCGTCATCCGGGCCAGCGCGCACCAAGCGCTGCAGGACCTGCGGGAGGTGATCGGCGTGCTCCGCGACGACGCGGGCGACGGGGCGCCCGAGCGCCCGCAGCCCAGCCTGACCGACCTTCCCGCACTGATCGACGAGTCCCGCCGGGCCGGTATGGCGGTGAGATGGGACAACCAGGTCGACGACGACTCCATCGTCCCGGCCAACATCGGCCGCAGCGCCTACCGTACGGTCCAGGAGGGGCTGACCAACGCGCGTAAGCACGCGCCGGGAGCCGCCGTGCGGGTGATGGTGGGCGGCTCGGCCGGCTCCGGCCTCACTGTCGAGGTGCGAAACTCGCTGGTGAAGACCGCACCGGAGATCCCCGGTGCGGGCGCCGGACTCATCGGCCTCACCGAACGCGCGATGCTGGCCGGCGGCCGGCTGGAGCACGGCCGTACCCTCCAGGGCGACTTCCGCGTTCACGCGTGGCTTCCGTGGCCCGAGGCGACGTGAGGACCGGACCCGCGGCGGCCTGATCCGGCCGGAGCGCGACCACACGGCGCCGGTTAGTCTGAGCGGCGTGACCATCCGCGTGCTGATCGTCGATGACGATGCTCTGGTCCGTACGGGGTTGTCGATGATGCTGGCCGGAGCCGAGGATCTGCGGATCGTCGCCGAGGCCGATGACGGTGACAAGGTCGGCGCGCTGGTGGCCGAGCACACGCCGGACGTGGTGCTGATGGACATCCGGATGCCACGGATGGACGGGCTGGCCGCGACCGAGCAGATCCGGGGGCGCGACGGCGCACCCGAGATCATCATCCTCACCACGTTCGACGCGGACGAGCACGTCGTACGGGCGCTGCGCGCGGGCGCGGGCGGGTTCCTGCTCAAGGACACTCCGCCGGCCGAGATCATCAACGCCATCCGCCGGGTGGCGGCCGGGGAGCCGATCCTGTCCCCCAGCGTCACCCGCCGACTGATCGCGCAGGTCACAGAGGTGCACCGCAGTCCCGCGCGCGAGCTCCTGGGCCGGCTCAGCGACCGCGAGCGCGAAGTGGTCATCGCCATCGGGCAGGGCAAGTCCAACGCCCAGATCGGCACCGAGCTGTACATGAGCGTCGCGACGGTCAAGGCACACGTCTCGCGGCTGCTCACCAAGCTCGGCCTCAACAACCGTGTTCAGGTCGCCCTGCTCGCCCATGACGCCGGTCTCGTCTGAAGTCCGGTATTCTGGCGCGTAATGCGGACGTGGCTCAGCTGGTAGAGCATCACCTTGCCAAGGTGAGGGTCGCGGGTTCGAATCCCGTCGTCCGCTCCAGTCTTGTCCGGCTTTCAGGCCACCGCGATGGCGATCGTCACCACGACCAGCAGGCCCGGCACCACCAGCGCCAGAACCGCCGGCCAGAACCACGTCACGGCCGCCTCGGCGACGCCGTCCTTCGAACGGTGCCGTCCGGCCATCTCACGCAGCTGCTCGACCGTGAAGTCGGTCGCGGTACGGCCCCTCATGTACGCCGCGACGGCCTCGGGCAGCTTTTTCTCCTCGCGCCGGGCCTTCATCTCCGACCTGGCACGCGCGCGGGGCGACGTCTGCAGGATGAAGGCACGGAACCTGCGGTCGCCGACGTGCGCGTACACGGCGTCGCCGCCCTCGAAGCGCGTCACGGCCTCCCACGGCAGCCGTACGTCGCGCAACAGGTTGTGGAACGACACGGCCTCGTCGTCGGCGACGATGCGCGGCCGCAGCGCGACGGCGTACGCGATGCCGGTGCCCAGCAGCATCAGGGCCGCGGCGATCGCCGAGGCCATGTCACGGCCCCGCCAGATCAGGTCGACGAAGTTGAGGGCGGCGAACACCATCCACGCCCAGCCCGCGAAGCGCAGGACTCCCGAACGGAAGACGCGTGCGCCCGGCGGCGTCTTGCGGAACACCGCGGCGGTCATGGGTGGGACCTCCATTTCAGCTGGGCGAAGCCCGGCTTGATGACACCGTTGATGAGCTCCAGCCTTTCGTCGAAGCCGAGGAAGGCCGACTTCATGGCGTTGACCGTGAACCACTGCAGGTCGTCCCAGCCGTAGTCGAACGCCTCGACCAGCTTGGCGAACTCCTCCGACAGCGTGGTGCCGCTCATCAGCCGGTTGTCGGTGTTGACGGTGACGCGGAAGTAGAGACGGCGCAGCAGCCCGATCGGGTGCGCGGCGATCGACTTGGCCGCGCCGGTCTGGACGTTGGAGCTCGGGCACATCTCCAGCGGGATGCGCTTGTCGCGTACGTACGCGGCGAGCCGGCCCAGCTGGGGCTCCTCGCCGTCGCGGTCCGTGATGTCGTCGATGATCCGTACGCCGTGACCGAGCCGGTCGGCGCCGCACCACTGGATGGCCTGCCAGATCGACGGCAGCCCGAACGCCTCACCCGCGTGGATCGTGAAGTGGGAGTTCTCGCGCTGGAGGTACTCGAAGGCGTCCAGGTGCCGGGTGGGCGGGTAGCCCGCCTCCGCGCCGGCGATGTCGAAGCCGACCACCCCGGCGTCGCGGTAGCGGACCGCGAGCTCGGCGATCTCCATGCTCCGAGCCTGGTGGCGCATCGCGGTCAGCAGGGTGCCGACCCGGATGCCGTGGTCACGGCCGGCGTCCGCGAAGCCCCTGAGCACGGCCTCGACGACCTGCTCCAGGGTGAGCGCGCGCGAGCCGTCGCCGGGGGTGCCCCGGGTGTGCTGCTCGGGGGCGTAGCGGACCTCGGCGTACACGACGCCGTCGTTCGCGAGATCCTCGGCGCACTCGTACGCGACGCGGGTCAGCGCCTCCTCGGTCTGCATGACGCCGACCGTGTGGTCGAACGTCTCGAGGTAGCGCTCCAGCGATCCCGAGTCGGACGCCTCCGCGAACCAGGTGCGCAGGTTGTCCGGGTCGGTCGTGGGCAGCCGGTCATAGCCGCTCGCGCGGGCGAGTTCGGCGATGGTCGCCGGGCGCAGCCCCCCGTCAAGGTGATCGTGCAACAGCACCTTGGGGGCCCGCCGGATGTCATCGAGCACAGGCCGGTTCGTCACGCCTCGCACATTACCCGCCAGGGGTCATTGCCATCATCCGCCGGCGAGGGGCAGGCTGAGGGCGCTTCCGGCGTCGACCGACACCTTCGTACCCGCCGGATAACGCAGCGTGTAGTCGTGGTCGGTCGCCATGATCACCAGGCCGATCCGGTGGCCCGGCTTGAAGACGTAGTCGTAGGGGACCATCGGCCAGCCGAACCCGTACGTGCTGCCGGGGGTGACCGCCTCGGTCCGCGCCTGCGAACGGCGGTTGCGCGTGTCCAGCCAGCCGCGCGTGACGATCTGGTACGGCGTCCGCTTGGTGACGTACTGCCTCACCGGCCGGCACCCCTGGTCGCCCGGGATGCCGTCGCCGTAGCACCACCGCCTGCCCGTCGGGACGAAGCCGGCGAACCGGGTGTCCGTGCCGTAGTCGACGAGCATCGCCGACAGGTACGGCGACCGGCCGTCCACCCTGGCCCGGAGGTTCACCTCGGGGGTGCCGCTGAGCCGCATCGGCTTGGTGAGGGCGGGTGTCAGGTAGATCAGGCGGTTCGGGTCGGCGTGGTCCGGGTCGGCGCTGAGCTGCTCGGCCGTACGGGAGGGCGCGTCCGTGAATCCCTGGCTTGTCGTCAGTTCTTTGCCGCCCAGGGTGCCCGGCTGCGCGCCGCCGAGACGCATCGTGACCGTACGCGCGGCCGGGTCCGGCCAGTCCGCGGCGGTGGTCCACTGCCCCGGCGCGCGTTCCAGGTCGACCTTGGGCTCGGACATGATGCCGTTCGGGATGCCGTAGAGCCAGTACGCGAACCAGCGGTTGAGGGTGTCGAGCCAGACCTGGCCGCGTACGTCGATGGGGTCGTCGTGCTGGGCCTGGTGGATCCACAGCTTGCGGGGCACCCCGGCACGGCCGAGCGCCTTCCACAGGTTGAGGAACTGGTTCGGCTTGACGTTCCAGTCGTTCAGGCCGCCGGTCACGAAGACACTGGCACGGAAGCGCCCGGCGTCCTTGGCGAAGTTGCGCTCGTCCCAGAAGCGGTTGTAGTCGCCGCTGACCCGGTCCATCTCCTGCTCGATCCGGTGTATCGCGGGGGCGCAGACCGCCGGGTTCCTGCGGGTCAGCACGACCTTGGCGTGCAGGTCGGCGTCCTCGCCCTCGTAGCCGCCGGGGGCGATGACGCCGCCGTCGCCGCGGTAGTAGTCGTACCAGCTCGCGACGCCCGACACCGACACGACCGTCTTGAGCCCGTCGACGCCGGTGGCCGCCGTCGCCAGCGGCAGCGTGCCGTCGTAGGACTTGCCCGCCATGGCGACGTTGTGGGTGGACCAGCCGGCGGCGACCGGCCTGCCGTCTGCGGCGTACGCCTTGGCCCGGCCGGTCAGCCACTGGATGACGGCCTTCATCGCGGTGGTCTCATCCGGGCTGACGGCGCCGGGGCAGCCGGTGGAGTCACCGGTGCCGAGCGTGCTGGCGGCCAGGACCGCGTAGCCCCGGGAGACGAAGTAGTTGTCGTAGTAGACGCGGGTGTAGTCGGGCGGCCTCCAGGGACCGCGCGAGGGCGACCAGGGCGCGAGCCGCGGGCGGTCGGTGACGTCGGCCGGGTGGTAGGGCGTGTCGACGGTGCCGCCGAAGTACGGGCTCGCCTCCAGGATCGAGGCGACCTTGAGCCCTGAGGAGGTCTCCTTGGGCCGGATGACGTACACCGCCACCCGGTCGTGCCTGCCGTCATGGTCACTGTCGACGGGCGCGTCGACATAGACCGTCTCGCGGATGGCGTCCTGGTAGGAGAACGAGCGCTGCGTCATCCCGTCCTTGACGACGACGCGCGGGTCGGCGGTGGCCGGTAGCGGGGTAGCCAGTGGGGCGCCGTGCTGCGAGGCGAGTGCGGGTGGGGCCGTGGCGGGTGGGGCGCCGTGCTGGGGGGCATCTGCGGGTAGGGCGGCGGCCGGTGGCGCTGTGGCGGGTCGCACGTTCGCGGTGGCGGGTCGCACGGTGGTGGGTCGCGCGGCAGATGGCGGCGCGGCGGCCGGTAGGCCGGCGGCCTGTGGGGCGAGCAGCCCTAGGGTCACCATGGCCACCGACAGGCCTGGCAGTCGCATCGCCACTCCTTACACTCACCGCGCTGGACCGTGGCAAGTTATCCACAGCCTGTGGAACACCCTTGTGGCCAAACCCGCAGGCCACGAGGATAGGAGTGGGATAGTCCCCCCTGGGCGGGCGGGGAGTGCCTCCCTCCCGCGGCATGACGGGTCGATCAAGTGTCGCTTTCGGGGGTCGAGTTATGGAGTCAAGGAGCTTGCTGAGTTCGGTCAGGTGATGCAAATTCTGCGGCGAAGCCCCTGGTCCCATGAGTGATCGTGCCCGCTCGGGGGCGAGCGCATTCGTCGGGTGGGGGATCGATCGGTGGCTTGGGTGTTCGCGTTGGTGGTCGGCCCGGACGGCGAGTCGTCCCGGTAGGTCGGCGGCGGTGGCGTTGTGCCGAGGCAGGTCGACCTGCCTCGGCGCCTACGACCTGGGATAGGCGTGACAGGCCAGGTTCCAGCGCTTTCACGGCGTTCTGCGTGTACGGCGGGATCCGACGCTCCGCCCTGCCGGGCCATGAGCAGCGGTACGGCGCTGGCGCCCAGCGAGGCATCTCCGAGGACACTCCGCACGAATTCTCAACGAAATACTCACGCTCTGCGGCGGCCCACAGAATCGAATAGACACGTACCAACTAGCCGATTACGCCCACTGTGACGCGACCCAGCACGGACGCTAACCGCCTCGACAAAAAGGAGCTTGGCCATCTACCACGTCTCCTGCGAATTCGATGGGCGAGGAGGCCGGAGAAATCCACAGCACCCACTCTGCCTCACGACGCCGGCTCACTCGATTGACGCGCCGTTAACGATGACATCGAAGGCCGCGTCCAGCGCCCGTCTCGGGTCAGCCGAGCGGATCGCGAAAGTGATTGCCTCCAGGACGAAATGGGCGGTGACCGCCGGGCGCAGGTCGTCGTCCCCCGCGCCGATCTCATCGCGGATGGCCGTGGCGAGGACGTTCTCGTGTCCCATCCAGGTCTTGTGCCAGTACTCGGACAGGTCGCGGTTCTCCAGCACGAGTGCGATGAAGCGCTTCGAGTCCGGGTCGTTCGCCGCCGCGGCCCGGTCGACCCGGTCGCGGGCGTATCCCCGTAGCGCGTCGAGGATGCCGGTGTCAGGCGTGCGGTCCACCACGGCTCTCGTCAGCTCCACCGCGATCTCATCCCCGAGATCGACGACGAGGGCCTCTTTCGTCGGGAAGTGGTTCAGCAGCGTGGTGGGAGACACATCGGCCGCGGCGGCGACGTCGCGCACCGTCACGTTCTCGTAGCCCCTCTCCAGGAACAGGCCCAGCGCGGCATCCGCGATGTGCGTGCGAGTGGCCGCCTTCTTCCGCTCCCGGCGACCGACCGGACCCTGCGCTACATCCATGGCCCGAGGCTACCATTTATGGTACCAGACCAACATTGATGCAGTATCAAACATGGTACGGTACCACCCAATGGTTCCGACAGCCGTCGAAGGAGTTCCATGGACGCCGATGTGATCATCGCGGGTGCCGGGCCGACCGGCCTGACGGTGGCGACCGAGCTGGCCCTGGCCGGTGTGCGGCCGATCGTCGTCGAGGCACTCGACGTACGTAGTGGGCAGAGCAAGGCGATGAACCTGCAGCCGCGCACCGCCGAGCTCTTCGACCTGCGCGGGCTGCTGCCGGACGCGGGCGAACACGCGATCGGCCGGATCGACGGGGGCCACTTCGCGGGCGTCTCCCTCGACTACACCGCGCTCGACACCCGGTACCCGTACCAGATGGGGGTCCTTCAGGCACGTGTCGAGGAGCTTCTGGAGGACCGGCTCGGGGGCCTCGGTGGCGACCTGCGCCGGGACTGGCGGCTGATCGGGTTCGAGCAGGACGACGAGGGCGTCACCGTTCACGGACCCGAGACGCTGCGGGCGCGCTGTCTGGTCGGGTGCGACGGCGGTCGCAGCACCGTACGCAAGCTGCTCGGAGTGGCGTTCCCCGGCACCGACGCCACGCGATGGAACACCGTCGCCGACGTCATCCTCGGCGCGGGCACGGCACGACCACCGGCCGGGTGGAGCTCGATGGGCCAGGCGCGGCGGCGCCGACCCGACGGGACCTTCGCCAGCGTCGTGCCGATCGGTGAGCCGGGCCTGTACCGGTTCGTCTATTCCGGTGGGGACGCCGACGAGCCCACGACGGCGGAGGTGACCGACCGGTTCCACCTGTTCTACGGCGACGAGTACGAGCTGGTCGACATCCCGTACGCCTCACGCTTCGGCAACGCGGCCCGCCAGGCCGAGAAGTATCGCGTGGGCCGCGTGTTCCTGGCCGGCGACGCCGCCCACGTCCACCTGCCGATCGGCGGCCAAGGACTGAACACCGGCGTCCAGGACGCGTTCAACCTGGGCTGGAAACTGGCCGCCGTCCTCACCGGCCAGGTCCCCGACGGCCTGCTCGACACCTACGAGACCGAAAGGCACCCCGTCGGCGCAAGCGTGCTGGCCAACGTCCGCGCACAGTCCGCCGTGCAGGGCCCCGACCCCGGCAACACAGCCTTGCACGACATCCTGACCACCTTGCTCGCCCTACCCGACGCCAACCGCGTCACGGCCGGCATGATCAGCGGTCTGGGCGTCGACTACGGTGGCCCCGGCCACGTCGGCACCCGCCTGCCCGACTTCCGGACCGGAACCGGCTGGGCGAGCGAGTTGTTCCACACCGGCCACGGCGTCCTGCTGGCCACCCGCGAGGACCACCTCGCTCCCGCCCTGCCCTACCACGGCCGGATCGTATCCGCCCTGGTAGACGCCCTGCCCTGGGACGACGTCGAAGCAGTGCTGGTCAGGCCGGACGGGTACGTGTGCGCGGCGGCACCCGGCGAGGACGTCAAGGGGCCACTGCGGGCCTGGTTCGGCGCCGCGGAGTGCTCGAGCGCAAACATCTGACGGCCGGGCCCGAGGCCACGATGCCCCTCGCGTACGGTGCGGCCCGGACCGACAGATACCGGCAGGTCACGCGATCCGGTCGATGATCAGTGGCAGCCGTTCCGGCTCGCCACCCACCTCGTACGCGCCCTCCAGTGCCTCCAAGGCGCGCTCGAACCGGTCCGCCGAGTCGGCGTGCAGTGTCAGCAGCGGCTGTCCCTCGCGTACCGTGTCGCCCGGCTTGGCGTGCAGGGTGATGCCGGCGGCATGCGAGACCGGGTCCTCTTTGCGTGCACGGCCGGCGCCCAGGCGCCAGGCGGCCACCCCCACGCCGTACGCGTCCAGGCGTGAGAGTACGCCCGACTCGGGTGCCAGGACGTCGTGCGACTCGTTCGGCGTGGGGAGCGCGGCGTCCGGGTCACCGCCCTGGGCGGTGATCATGAGCCGCCAGGCGTCCATCGCCGAGCCGTCGCGTAGCGCCTCGGCCGGGTCCTTGCCGCCGGTCAGGTCGGCGGCGGCCAGCATCTCGCGGGCCAGGGCGACGGTCAGCTCGACCACGTCGGAGGGCCCGCCTCCCGCGAGTACCTCCACGGACTCGGTCACCTCGACCGCGTTGCCCACGGCGCGGCCGAGCGGCGTGTCCATGGCGGTGAGGAGCGCGACCGTCCTGACCCCGTGGTCGGTGCCGATGCCGACCATGGTCCGGGCCAGTTCGCGGGCGTCGTCGGCGTTCTTCATGAACGCCCCCGAGCCCGCCTTGACGTCGAGCACCAGAGCACCCGTGCCCTCGGCGATCTTCTTGGACATGATCGAGCTGGCGATGAGCGGGATGGACTCGACGGTGCCGGTGACGTCGCGCAGCGCGTACAGCTTGCGGTCGGCCGGTGCCAGGCCCGAGCCGGCCGCGCACACGACCGCGCCCGCCTTGGCGAGGACGTCCAGCATCTCCTCGTTCGACAGCGAGGCGCGCCAGCCGGGGATGGACTCCAGCTTGTCGAGCGTGCCGCCGGTGTGGCCGAGGCCGCGTCCGGACAGTTGCGGCACCGCCGCGCCGCACGCGGCGACCGTCGGCGCCAATGGCAGCGTGATCTTGTCTCCGACCCCGCCCGTGGAGTGCTTGTCGGTCGTCGGCCGCGAGAGCCGGGACCAGTCCATCCGCTCGCCCGAGCGGATCATGGCGTCGGTCCAGCGCGCGACCTCGGCACGCGTCATCCCCCGGAGCAGGATCGCCATCGCCAGGGAGGCCATCTGCTCCTCGGCGATCGTGCCCTGGGTGTAAGCGTCGACCGCCCAGTCGATCTGTTCGGGGCTCAGCGAACCGCCGTCACGCTTGGTCCGGATGACGTCGACCGCGTCGAAGATCATGTTCACCTTTCGAGGTCCTCGGGGCCGAACGCGTCCGGCAGCACCTCACGCATCGGCCGCACGCCGCGTACGGTCTCCAGGAGCAGGTCCGGGCCGCCGTGCTCCCACAGCAACTGGCGGCAGCGCCCACAGGGCATCACCGGCTCGCCGCGCCCCTCGACCACCGAGACCGCCACGAGCCGCCCGCCGCCGGTGCCGTGCAGCGCCGAGACCAGGCCGCACTCCGCGCAGAGCCCCAGCCCGTACGAGGCGTTCTCCACGTTGCAGCCGGTGACGATCCGCCCGTCGTCGGTCAGCCCGGCCGCACCGACCGGATAGCCGGAGTACGGCGCGTAGGCACCGGCCATGGCCGTACGCGCGGCCTCCCGCAGCGCGGGCCAGTCGACCATCAAGCTCCCTCACCCTTGCGATAACGCATGCCGTCGGCGGCGGGCATTCGCAGCCGTTGCGCGGCGAACGCGAGCACCAGCAGCGTCGTGATGTGCGGGCTGTACGTGACGATCTCCCGCGGCAGCTCGTCGGTCAGGAAGAACCACAGGAGCACGCCGACGGCGACCACGGCCGAGATCACCGCGGCGACGTAACGGCCCTTGTAGCCGCGCCAGACCGCCAGTGCCAGCAGGCCGATGCCGATCAGCAGCAGCATGGCGTGCACCGCGCCCGCGCCGCCGCGCAGCTGCAGCGCGTCGGCGTAGCCGAACAGGCCGGCGCCGCCGGCGACCATGCCCGGCCGCCAGTTGCCGAAGATCATCGCGGCGAGGCCGATGTAACCGCGGCCGTTGACCTGCCCCTCCTGGTAGTTCGAGGACGCCACCATGGCCAGGAACACCCCGCCGAGACCGGCGAGGCCACCGGAGATCACCACGGCGGCGTACTTCATCCGGTAAACCTTCACGCCGAGCGACTCGGCGGCGATGGGGTTCTCCCCGCACGAACGCAGCCGCAACCCGAAGGCCGTACGCCACAGCAGGAAGAAGGAGGCCGGGACCAGCAGGATCGCGATCAGCGTGATCGGCGAGAGTCCCGTCAGCACTCCGCGTACGAGGCCGGCCAGGTCCGAGATCAGGATCCAGTGGTGGTTCTCGAGCGAGCCGAGCGGCTTGCCGACGCCGGGCACGCTCCACGTCGGGAAGCTCGGCAGCGGCGGCGACTGGGTCGCGCCGCCGCCCTGCTCGTCGGTGAAGAGCAGGTCCGACAGGTAACGCGTGACGCCCGGCGCGAGGATGGTGATCGCCACGCCGGACACGATGTGGTCGACGCCGAAGGTCACCGTGGCGATCGCGTGCAGCAGCCCGCCCAGCGCGCCGCCGATGACGCCGCAGAGCAGTCCCAGCCAGGGGTTGCCGCTGAAGTACGCGCCGAAGGCCGCGCCCCAGGTGCCGAAGGTCATCATGCCTTCGAGGCCGATGTTGACCACGCCGGAGCGTTCGGACCACAGGCCGCCGAGCGCGGCCATGCCGATCGGCACCGCGAGGGCGAGCGTCGCGCCCATCGTGCCGCTGGACGTGATGTCGGTCTCGCCGGTGATCAGCCGCAGCAGGATCAGGGCGACGAAGACCCCCAGGCCGATGACCAGACCACGGGTGGCGCCCCGCGGACGCGCGCCGCCGGTGTCCGGCGCCGGGGTCCGGACCTCCTGTTCGATCATGCTGGGACCTCTCCGAGCTGCGCGGCGACGTGCCGCTGGTCGATGCGCTTACCGACTCGGTTGACGATCTCGTAGACGACCACCACCGACAGCAGGACCGCGGCCTGGGTGATCGCCACGATCTCCTTCGGGATGTCGTTGAAGTCCAGGATCTGCGATGACTGGTCCAGGAACGCCCAGAGCAGGGATGCGAACGCGATGCCGACCGGGCTGTTGCGGCCGAGGAGCGCGATGCCGATCCCGGTGAACCCGATCCCGGTGGGGAAGTCGAGTGAGTAGGAGTACGAGCCGCCGAGCAGCTGCGGCATGCCGACCAGGCCCGCGATCGCGCCGGACATGCACATCGCGACGACGACCATGCGCTTCGCGTCGACGCCGCTGGCCACCGCCGCACTCTGGGACAGGCCCGTGGCCCGCAGGTCGTAGCCGAACCGGGTGCGGTTGACCATGAACCAGAAGGCGAAACCGGCCAGGGCGGCGACCAGCACGAAGCTGTAGACCTTCAGCTCGCTGCCGGGGTAGGTGATGCCGGGCATCCGGCCGGAGGAGGAGATCGGCTTGGTGCCGATGTTGTTGCTGCCGGCCACCTTGGTCGCCAGGCGACTCGGGTTCAGCAGGAAGGCGATGACGCCGGAGGCGATGAAGTTCAGCATGATCGTCGAGATGACCTCGCTGACGCCCCGGGTCACCTTGAGGAAGGCCGCGATGGCGGCCCAGAGGCCGCCGACGACGACCGCCACCACGACGATCACGACCTGGTGCAGCACGACCGGCAGCGCCCACGCGCCTCCCGCCGCCGCCGCGAGCATCGCCGCGAGGCGGTACTGCCCGTCGACGCCGATGTTGAACAGGTTCATCCGGAAGCCGACCGCGACGGCGAGCGCGGACAGGTAGTACGTCGCCGCGCGGTTCACCGTGTTGACGATGCTGTCCGGCTCCTTGCCGAACTCGAACATCGCCTGGAACGTCGAGGGCGGGTTGAACCCGCTCACCGACAACACGATCGACGTGATGGCGATGGAGAAGATCAGCGCGACGAGGGCCGCGACGATGGTCCGCGTGTACGATTTCGCGAGCACTCGGTAGATCACGCGGCACTCCCCTCTCCGGCGCCGGTCATCAGGGAGCCGAGCTGGTCCGGTGTGGTGGTGGCGGGGTCCGCCTCACCGACGAGGCGGCCGCGCAGGATCACCCGCAGCGTGTCCGACATGCCGATCAGTTCGTCCAGGTCCGCCGAAATGAGCAGCACCGCGAGGCCGTCGGCGCGCGCGTGGCGCAGGTGATCCCAGATCGCGGACTGGGCGCCGACGTCGACGCCGCGCGTCGGATGGGCGGCGATGAGCAGTTTCGGCGCATCGGACATCTCTCGTCCGACGATCAGTTTCTGCTGGTTGCCGCCGGACAGCGACGACGCGGTGACGTCGATGCCGGGCGTACGCACGTCGTACTCGCGCACGATCCGCTCGGTGTCACGGCGAGCGCCCTGGCGGTCGATCAGACCACCCTTGACGTTCGGCGGCCTGGTCTGGTGGCCGAGGATGCGGTTCTCCCACAGCGGGGACTCCAGCAGCAGGCCGTGCCGGTGCCGGTCCTCGGGGATGAACCCGATGCCCGCCTCGCGGCGCCGCCGGGTCGCCAGGCCGGTCAGGTCGGTCTCGCCGAGGGAGATGACGCCGGAGTCGACGGGCAGCATGCCCATGATCGCCTCGACCAGCTCGGCCTGGCCGTTGCCCTCGACACCGGCGATGCCGAGGATCTCGCCCTCGTGGATCGTCAGGGAGACGTCGTCCACGATCGCGCGGCCGGCGGCGTCGCGTACGGTGACGTCGCGCAGGGTGAGCACCGGCACGTCGGTCACGGTGGATTCGCGCAGCTCGGGTACGGGCAGCTCGCTGCCGACCATGAGCTCGGCGAGCTGCCGGGCGGTGACGTCGCCGGGCCGGACCGTGTCGACCGTGGTGCCGCGCCGGATGACCGTGATGGTGTCGGCCACCGACAGCACCTCGTCCAGCTTGTGCGAGATGAAGATGACGGTCAGGCCCTCGCGCTTGAGGTCGCGCAGGTTGCCGAAGAGCTCCTCGACCTCATGGGGTACGAGCACGGCGGTGGGCTCGTCCAGGATGAGGATCTTCGCGCCGCGGTAGAGCACCTTGAGGATCTCGACGCGCTGCCGCGCGCCGACGCCGAGCTGTTCCACCAGCCGGCCGGGCTCGACACCGAGCCCGTACTGGCGGGAGATCTCCTCGATCCGGCGCCGCGCCTTGCCGCCGATGCCGTGCAGCTTCTCGGCGCCGAGTACGACGTTCTCCAGGACGCTGAGGTTGTCGGCGAGCATGAAGTGCTGGTGCACCATGCCGATGCCGCGCGCGATGGCGTCGGCCGGACTGTGCAGGCTGACCTCCTCGCCCGCCACCTTGATGGTCCCCTCGTCCGGCCGCTGCATGCCGTAGAGGATCTTCATCAGGGTGGACTTCCCCGCGCCGTTCTCCCCGACGATCGCGTGCACTGTGCCGGCCGCGACCTCGATCTCGATGTCGTGGTTGGCCACTACGCCGGGGAAACGTTTGGTGATGCCGTGCAGCTCGACCGCCGGCCCAGTGGTCGCCGACTCAGTGGTGGACATGCCCCGCTCCTACGCCAGTGAGCCCGGGAGGGAGGCCGAAGCGGCCGCCCTCCCGGGCCCGAGCACTGATCGTTGTCACTTCTCAGGCGGCGTGATCGCTCCGGAGATGATCTGCTGCTTGAGGTCGTTCAGCGTGGTCGGCAGGTCGCCGAGAGCCGCCGGGTTCGACGTCGAGTAGTCGATGCCGTCGTTCTTGAGGCTGAACCGGACATCGCCCTTCTGGACGGTGCCGTCGCCGACGCTCTTGACGAAGTTGAACACCGCGGTGTCCACCCGCTTGAGCATCGAGGTCAGGACCCAGGGCTGCTCGTCCGCCGGTGCGGTCTTGTACTGGTCGGAGTCCACACCGATGAACCACTTCTTGTCGGCGGTGGCCGCCTGGAGTGAACCGGTGCCGGACAGGCCCGCCGCGGCGTACACGACGTCGGCGCCCTGGTCGTACATGCCCTGGGCGATCGTCTTGCCCTTGGCCGGGTCCTTGAAGCCGGTGAAGTCCGGCGGCTGGGAGATGTACTTGACCTGGACCTTGATCTTCGGGTTGATCTTCTTGGCGCCCGCGATGTAGCCGACCTCGAACTTCTTGATCAGCGGCGTCTGCACGCCACCGACGAAGCCGATGTTGCCGGTCTTGGACTTCTTCGCGGCCGCGGCCCCGACGAGGTAGGACCCCTCCTGCTCGGCGAACAGCAGGTCGGTCACGTTCGGCAGCTGGACGGTGTTGTCGTCCACGATCGCGAACTTGGTGTTCGGGTACTTCTTGGCGACCTTGGCCAGCGCCGGGGCGTACACGAAGCCCACCGCGACGACCGGGTTGTAGCCCGACTTGGCCAGCAGGTCGAGCCGCTGGATCTTGTCGTTGTCGCTCTCGCCCTCTTTGGCCTCGAGGTCCTTGACGTCGAGCTTCAGCTCGCTCTGGACCTTCTGCAGGCCGGCGTAGGCGGCGTCGTTGAACGACTTGTCACCACGGCCGCCCACGTCATAGGCGAGGCCGACCTTCACCGTCTTCTTGCCATCGCCACCGCTGCCGCCACCGGTGGTCGCCTTCTTGCCACCACAACCGGCGGCGCTCAGCGCCATGACCGCACTCGCCGCAATGGCGGTTATCTTCACTCCATGGCGCAAGGTAGCTCCTCCGTTTGTCCAACCCCGCCCGAAATGTGCCACCGGCACGAATCTCCTGGAGATTAGTCCGCAGCGGCGGTTGGACGGAACAAAGCTACCGTGTCGCAACGTGTCCGTTATCAAGGCGAAAGCCCATCGTCACAGGTCAGGCCGGGTGAAGACCGGCCTGACCGGGCTCAGGCCGGCTCGCCGACGGGCTCGGTGGCGCCCGCGCGGCGACTTTCCCACAGCGCGGTGAGTGCGGTGGCGACCATGACGCGGACACCGATGGAAATGCAGCGTTCGTCCACGTCGAAGGTGCCCCGGTGAAGGTCGTACGCCCCGGCCATGCCGGGTGCGGCGACGCCGAGCCGTGCCAGCGCACCGGGAATCGACTCCAGGTACCAGCCGAAATCCTCGCCGCCGAGGCTCTGCGGCGTGCCGGTCACGCCCTCCTCGCCGAGCACACTGCCGACCGCGGCGCGGAACATGTCCACGCTGGTCTTCTCGTTGACGGTGGGGGGAACGCCGCGGACGTAGTCGAGCTCGGCCTTGACGTCGTACGCGCTGGCCACCGAGTCGAGCAGGGCCTTCATCAGGTCCGGAGCCGAGTGCCACGCCTCGTCGTCGAGGCAGCGCACCGTGCCCTGGGCGACGCCCTCGTCGGGGATGGCGTTGGCCACCGATCCGGCCGCGATCTGGCCCCAGACCAGGCTGAGGCTGGAACGCGGGTCGACCCGGCGCGACAACGCGGCCGGCAGCTCGGTCACGATCTTGGCCAGGGCGTAGACCAGGTCGGCGGTGAGGTGGGGGCGTGCGGTGTGGCCACCTGGGCCGCTGACCCGGACGTTGACCTTGTCGCAGGCGGCGGTGATGGGGCCGGCCCGCAGGCCGAGCCGGCCGACCTCCACGCGGGGGTCGCAGTGGAGGGCGAAGATCCGGTCGACACCGGCGATGCCACCGGCCGCCATGACGTCGAGGGCGCCGCCGGGGTTCTCCTCGGCGGGCTGGAAGATCAGGCGTACGCGTCCGGGCAGCTGCCCGGCGGCGGCCTGCTGGGCGAAGAACCGCGCCACGCCGAGCAGGATCGTGGTGTGGACGTCGTGCCCGCAGGCGTGGGCGACGCCGGGCACGGTGGAGCGGTAGGGGACGTCCTTCTCGTCCGGCAGCGGCAGCGCGTCGATGTCGGCCCGCAGCGCCACGACCGGTCCGTCGCCGCAGCCGACCTCGCAGATCAGCCCGGTGCCCTTGGGCAGCGGCGTCGGGCGCAGCCCGGCGGCGGTCAGCTCCTCCGCGATGCGTGCGGTCGTGCGGTGCTCGGCGAAACCGAGCTCGGGGTGCATGTGGATGTCGCGCCGGAAGGCGATCAGCCGGTCCCCTTGACCGGCGAGAAAGGAGTCGAGCTGTGCTTGCAGCCCTCCTCCCGGCCCGTCGGTGGGCTCATTGCCGCGGAGTTCAGATCCCCGCATGTGTCACCTCCCGTGGATTCACGAATCTGTCCTCCCGGAACTCCGTGATGCCCGCCGCGACGATGTCCTCCATCGAGCCGCCGGCGGCGATGATGCCGCGCTGGCGTTCGTACGGGGCGCCGTGGTCGAGCACGTCCGAGACGACTTTCAGGTCTTCGGCGCAGCCGAGCCGGTCCGCGATCGGCTCCAGCTCGTGCACCAGTTCGTACAGCTCGTCGCGGAGCGGGGCCGTCGTGCCCTGGTCGTCGGTGATGACGATGGCGTCCAGGCCATAACGGGTCGCACGCCACTTGTTGTCGCGTACGACCCAGGCGGCCGGGCTCGGCAGCGTGTAGCCCCGGTCGAGCTGGTGGTCGAAGAGTTCGACGAGCGACTGGCAGAGCGCCGCCGCCATCCCGACCTCGCGCAAGGTCGGGATCCCGTCGAACATCCGGATCTCGATGGTGCCGAAGTCCGGATGCGGCCGGATGTCCCACCACACCTCTTTGATGCTGCGGATCGTGCCGGCCCGCAGCAGCGTGTCCATGTAGTCCTCGAACTCGGCCCAGTCGGCGAGCAGGTGCGGCGGCCCGGCCGTGGGGAGCGAGCCGAACACGATCGCCCGGCTGGAGGCGAGCCCGGTGTCGCTGCCGCTCCAGAACGGGCTCGACGCGGTCAGCGCGAGGAAGTGGGGAAGGTAGGCGGACAGCGCGTTCACGATCGGCACGGCCTTGTCGGCCGAGCGGACGCCGACGTGGACGTGCACCCCGAAGGTCTGGATGCGCCGCGCGAGCCACTGCATCTGCTCGACGAGCTCGGCGTAACGCTGGACCGGCGCCATGACGGCGTCGCGCCAGTCACTGATCGGATGGGTGCCGGTGCACGCGAGAGCGGTGCCCCGTGGATCGGTCACGGAGCGCAGGTCGGCGATCGTGGCGGCGAGGTCGGCGCGGGCCTCGGAGACCGTGTGGCAGATGCCGGTGACGATCTCCACGGTGGATTCCATGAGCTCGTGCCGGATTTTCGGATTCTCCTGGGCCTCGCTGAGTCCGGGCAGCGCGGCCAGCACCTCGCGCGCGTCCTGCCTGAGACGCATGGTCTCGGCGTCGACGAGCTGGAGCTCCCACTCGACGCCGAGTGTGGCTCCCCGTGATGCGTTGAACTCGATGGCCACGGCCAACCTCCGATCTCAATCCTTGCAGGTTAATGCCACGCACGTGGCACAATCCGGCCAGCACGTCCACCGACCGGCGGCTCGTGGATACCGGATGGTCCCGCTTGGACCTGGGGACAATGATGCCGCTCATGGCGGCCGGGCTCGCGACGTCTTTGCCCCGCGATGTGCGGTTGACTCAAGCTGAGCACCCGTGCGCTCATCGTTGCCACCCGTTTCGGCTACACGCAATCCCTACTAATGACCAAATTGATCATGACCGGCCGATCGTCGGCGCTCGGGCATGGTCAAGGCGTGATGGCCATCCCCGCCAGGATGCGGCCCGCGAGGTCCGTGTCACCGTCGATCTCGACGTCGGCGCCGGTGGCCGGGATCCGGCCACCGCCGAGGCGTACGAACGTCTCCCACGCCATGCGGAGGCGTACGGCCTGCTCGGTCTCGCCGTCGCGAAAACGCGCCCGGCGGTCGTCGCCGATCTCGACGCGCCACCGGTGCTCCGGCGTCTCGATGACCACGGCCTGCCCGGGTGCGGCCCCCGCGCGCTTGCCGATCACGAACGGCAGGGCTCCGGCGAGGATCTGCCTCGAGCAGTCGGCGCCCGGCCCGTCCAGGTTGCCCGGACGCGCCACAGCCCGCCGTACGTCCTGTTCGTGCATCCAGACGTCGAACGCCCGGTTGGCCACGAAGTCGCCGTAGGGCATGGTGCGCCCGAACGGTGTGTCGGTCATCTCGGACAGATCGATCGCTCCGGAGCGCAGCATCGTCAGTCGCCGGTCGATGACGTCGCGCAGCTCACCGAGGATCTTCGCGGGCTCACTGTCGCGCCGCGCCTCGACGTCGATCGCGGTGTTGGCCGCGGTGCGGGTCTCACCGTCGTCGGTGTCACCGAGCAGATACCGCTCGACTCCCAGGATATGTGAGTACTGGTCTTTGACCGACCAGCCGGGGCACTCCGTCGGGCGGTCCCAGTCCGCCGGATCGAGCTCGTCGCCGAGCGCGAGCATCGACCATGACGTCTGCTCGAAGGCGTCGATGTTGGTCTGCCAGGCCGTCTCGCCCATGGATCTGTCTCCGTTCGCCGGGGGTGCGCTGGATCAGGTCAGTACGCGTCCGGCGGGACGTAGACGCCCCAGACGTCGCGCAGCGCGTCGCAGACCTCGCCGACCGTCGCGCGCGCCCGCAGCGCCTCCCGCAGCGGATAGAGGAGGTTGGCGTCACCGGCCGACAGGTCGCCCTCCTCGGCCTGCGCGCCTTCCTTCTCCGCGAGCCCGCGCAGCTCGTCGAGCCGCCGGCGTACCTCGTCACCGTCGCGTTCGTCGCGGAGCCTGGCCAGCTTGGCGGCCTGCGCCTCGCCGATCGACGGGTCCACGCGCAGCGGATCGTAGGGCTCGTCGCCGTCGGTACGGAACTTGTTGACGCCGACCACGACCCGCTCACCATGGTCGATCTCCAGCGCCGTGCGGTAGGCGGACCGCTCGATCTCGTTCTTCTGGAAGCCCTTTTCGATGGCGTTCACCGCGCCGCCGAACTCCTCGACCTGGTCCATGAGGGCGCGGGTGGCCTCCTCGATGTCATCGGTCATCGACTCGACGGCGTACGAGCCCGCGAACGGGTCGACGGTCCTGGTCAGGTCGGACTCGTTGGCGATCACCTGCTGGGTGCGCAGGGCGAGGCGCGCGGCCTTCTCGGTGGGCAGCGCGATGGCCTCGTCGTAGGAGTTGGTGTGCAGCGACTGGGTGCCGCCCATGACCGCGCCGAGCGCCTGGATGGCGACCCGCACCATGTTGACCTCGGGCTGCTGGGCGGTGAGCTGGACCCCGGCGGTCTGGGTGTGGAAGCGCAGCATCTGCGACTTGGGGTTCTTCGCGCCGAACTCCTCGGCCATGATGTGCGCCCAGATCCGGCGTGCCGCGCGGAACTTTGCGATCTCCTCCAGCAACGTGGTGCGGGCCACGAAGAAGAAGGACAGCCGGGGTGCGAACGCGTCGACCTCCAGACCGGACTCGACCGCGGCGCGCACGTACTCCTTGGCGTTCGCGAGGGTGAACGCGATCTCCTGTACGGGCGTCGCCCCCGCCTCGGCCATGTGGTAGCCGGAGATCGAGATGGTGTTCCACCTCGGGATCTCCTCCTTGCAGTAGCGGAAGGAGTCGGCGACCAGGCGCAGGCTGGGCTTGGGCGGGAAGATGTAGGTGCCCCGGGCGATGTACTCCTTGAGGATGTCGTTCTGGATCGTCCCGGTGAGTTTGCCGGCGGGTATGCCCTGCTCTTCGGCGACGAGCTGGTAGAGCAGCAGGAGCACCGCGGCGGGGGCGTTGATCGTCATCGACGTGGACACCTGGTCCAGCGGGATGCCGTCGAACAGCGTCCGCATGTCCTCGATGGAGTCGATCGCCACGCCGACCTTGCCGACCTCGCCGAGCGCCATCGTCGCGTCCGAGTCGTAGCCCATCTGGGTGGGCAGGTCGAAGGCGACCGAGAGACCGGCCGTGCCCGCCTCGATCAGCTGGTGGTAGCGGCGGTTCGACTCCGCCGCCGTGCCGAACCCGGCGTACTGCCGCATCGTCCACGGCCGGCTGGTGTACATCGTGGGATAGACGCCACGGGTGAAGGGGAACTCCCCCGGCTCGCCCAGCGCGGCGGGGTCGGCCCCGGCCCGCGTGTCCGGTCCATAGACGGGCTCGATCGGCAGTCCCGACTCCGAGTCCATGGTGCAATCACCCTTCCCACTCGATCCCCGGGCCGGTCAGCCGCGCCGCGAGGAACTCCAGGCGCGCCACCCGATGGTGCCGAGCACGATCGCCAGCACGATGTTCACACATACCAGGATTCCGTGCACGACGTAGAACGCCGTCGAGCGGGCCGGGCCACTACCCAGATTCTTCGCGAGCATGAGCCATTCAAAGATCATGAATGCGGCAAGACCCAGCACAAATCCTGATGCAAGCCGAGAGATGTTCATCAAGCACCATTATCAGGGGTAGACCCATGTGGTCATTCAGGTACTGGTCGTCTAGCGTTGGGCCGCCATGCGAAAAGTCGTCTCTTTGCTCGCCGTCTGCGGCACTGCAGGATCTCTTCTGTACGTCCCCGCGGCACATGCCGGCACCGCGAGCGCCGGCACCACGGTCGGCGGCGCCAAGCTGGCCGGCCACGGCTACATCCACGATCCGGGAACCGCGGAGCCGCCGCACATCACGGCGTCCTCGTACGTCATCGCGGACCTGGAGACGGGCCGTGTATTGGCGGCCAAGGACCCGCACGGGCACTACCGCCCGGCGAGCACGCTCAAGACGCTCACCGCGATCACGCTGATCCCCCGGCTGGACCCGCACAAGAAGTTCAAGCCCTCCCCCGCCGCCGTCAACGCCTCCGGCTCCGCGGTCGGCCTGGACACCAAGCTGTCCTACACGGTGAACGACCTGTTCCACGGCCTGCTGATGGTGTCCGGCAACGACGCCGCGATCGCGCTCGCCGAGGCGGGCGGCGGGATGCCGCACACGCTCGCCGCGATGAACGCCGAGGCCCACCGCATCCAGGCGCTCGACACCGTCGCCCGTACGCCGAACGGCCTGGACGACGACCCGCCGCTCACGCTGAAACAGCAGCACAGCTCCGCGTACGATCTGGCCCTGATCATGAAGCAGGGCCTGACCCTGCACGACTTCCGCAAGTACGTCGGGGCGACGCTCTACCAATGGCCGGCGCTGCCGACCAAGGAGGAGCGCAAGAAGGGCCACAAGACCGGCGGCTACGAGATCGGCACGCACGACCACCTCCTGCTCGGCGACCGCTACCCCGGCATGATCGGCGGTAAGAACGGCTGGACCAGCCACGCGCTGGGCAGCTTCGTCGGCGCGGCCACCCGCAACGGGCACACGATCATCATTTCGCTCATGCACGCCCAGTCCGACTTCTGGCCCGACGCCCGCGAGCTGCTGAACTGGGGCTTCGCGGAGCGCGCCAAGGCCGAGCCGGTGGGCACGCTCGTGGACCCGATACCGCCGCCGGCCAAGCCCACGCCGAAGGCCGTGGCGAACCGGCCGGTCTCCGACGCGCACGGGGCGTCCTCCGGCGGGCTCGACTGGTGGAAGGTCGGGCTGCCCGCGGGCGCGGCCGTCGCGATCATCGCCGGCCTGGTCCTCGGCCTGCGGCGGCGTCGCCGCCCCGCCGAAGAGCCTTCGGCCGGTGACCCGCTGCCGTCCGATGACTGGACCGACCCCGGATCCGGCGCCGACAAGCCACCACCGCCGTCACGCCGTCCGCCCGGCGACGTCAAGGTCGCGGGAGCGCCCTCGACACCGGACGGGGACGACGTCCCGCCCTCCTGGCAGACGCACCCGAACCCGATCCAGGAGCCCGCGGATGAGGGCGCCGGCGAGACGCAGAACGGACGCGGCCCGTTCGAGCCGGTCGATCAGGACAACGGCGAATCGGCCGAGGGGAAGAAGACGGCACGCGACGAGCCGTACGGCGACGAGGCCACGCACTCCTGATCAGGACTCGCGCGACGATCGCGGCGCCTCCGGCTCGGGCTCCTTCGCCTCGGGCTCCTTCGCCTCGGACTCGTTCGACTCCGGCTTCTCCGGCTGCGGCGCGTCCGCCTTGAGGATCACCCGGCGCGTCGCCGTCCACGCGGCGGTGAACAGGATGAACCGCGACGAAAGGTTGATCCACACCACCAGTCCGGCGATCACCGCAAAGGAGGCGTACACCGGGTTACGTACGGTGTGCGCGACCAGGAAGGCGCCGACGAGCTTGAGCACCTCGAACCCGATCGCGCCGAACACGCAGCCGCGCAGCAACTGCCGCCAGGACGCCTTCGTGCCGGCCAGCGTCGTGAACAGGATGAAGAAGATCAGGCCGTCCGCGACGACCGCCACGGACAGGGCGATGAGCCGCAGGAGACTGCCCGCGCCGGTCACGTCCGCGAGCCCCACCCAGTCGAGCACCGCGTGCGTCGCCGACGAGGCCGCGGAGGACAGGATCACCGACGCGAGCAGCGCCAGGCCGAGCAGCCAGAGCACGCCGAGATCGCGGAGCCGGTTGACGACGGTGTTGCCGTCGTCGGCGGCGCCTTGCCACATCGTGCGCAACGACTCGCGCCAGACCCCGATCCAGCCCAGCCCGCTCCACGCCAGCCCGAAGAGGGCGAGGACCCCGGCACCGGCCTTGGCCGAGGCGATCTGGGCCACCGGGAGCCGGTGGGTCAGCTCCGGCAGGATCTGGTCGATCGCCTTGGCGACCGCGTCGCGCGCGTGCGGGCTGATCGCCACCGCGTAGCCGGTGACGGCGAACGCCAGGGCGACGAGCGGGAAGAAGGACAGGAAGCCGTAGAAGCTGAGCGCGGCCGCGAGCCGGTCGCCGCGCTTGTCGCGGTAGCGGTCGTAGGCACGGCCCAGGTGGTCGAAGGTCCTCCACCGGGCGCGGGAACGGCGCAGGACGCCGGTGACGCCGTCTTGGAGTGAGCTGAACCAGTGACGCAGACTATCCACGACCGCCGCCATTTCGACGGACTACCCCCCGCAGGCACAAAGATTCAAAAGCGGAAACCCGGATTCGGCCCCAGGCGTCCGACGGGCACGTCTCAGCCCGAAACTCCGGCGCCGAAGGCGAAGTCGCGCTGGGGGCGCCACACGCCGTCAAGACCGTGTTCGTAAAGCGAGAAACCCCAGACCGGAAACTCCGCCTCGTATTCGGACAGCTCCTTGAACGCCCGATCGAGCAGCTCATCGGACAGATGATGAGCGACCGTCACGTGCGGATGGTAGGGGAATTTCAGCGCGCGCTCCAGCGGGCCGCGCCGTACGTGACGCTCGAGGTTCTCGCACTCGCTGATCCCGATGGCCAGGGCGACGAACACCACCGGCGAGATCGGCCGGAACGTTCCCGTGCCGCGCAGGAGGATCGGGAAGGGCCGCTCCTGCGCCGCCACCTCGCGCAGGTGTCCCTCGATCTCCACCAGCGCGGCCGGCGTGACCCGGATCGGGGGGATCAACGTGATGTGCGTCGGGATGGACCGCGCGAGCGGATCTCCGAACGACTGACGCGATCGCTGGAGTTCGAGGCCGTACGGGTCAGGTATCGGGATGGCCACCCCGATGGTTCTTTCCCCCGGGTCAGGCACGGCCCAGGAACCCGACCCGATCGCGCACGTTCTCCATGGTCCGCCGGGCGACCTGGCTCGCCCGCTCGGCGCCGCGAGCCAGCAGCCGGTCGAGCTGTGCCTCGTCGGCGAGGAGCTTTTCGGTGCGCTCGCGGATCGGCGTGAAGGTGTCGAGCACGGACTGGGCG
This sequence comes from Actinoallomurus bryophytorum, assembly GCF_006716425.1. Taxonomy (NCBI): domain Bacteria; kingdom Bacillati; phylum Actinomycetota; class Actinomycetes; order Streptosporangiales; family Thermomonosporaceae; genus Actinoallomurus; species Actinoallomurus bryophytorum. Next base: position 3,978,299 of record NZ_VFOZ01000001.1, on the reverse strand, counting down.
AGATCCTTCTTCAACGTGCCGTACCCCTGGCCCTCGTAGCGGCGCTCCAGGTCCGGGATGGGCGTGTCGGTCAGCGCGGAGTAGATGCGCAGGAGGTTCGTCACGCCGGGTTTGTTCTGCTCGTCGGCGACGATCTCGGTGCCGGTGTCGGTGACCGCCCGCATGACCTTCTTGCGCAGCGGGCCCGGGTCGTCGAGCAGGTCGAGGATGCCCTGCGGCGACGACGAGGACTTGCTCATCTTGGCCGTGGGCTCCTGCAGGTCGGTGATCTTCGCGGTGGCCTTGGGAATGTAGGCCTCCGGCGTCACGAACGTCTCGCCGAACCGGTGGTTGAAGCGCTGCGCGAGCGTACGGGTCAGCTCCAGGTGCTGCCGCTGGTCCTCGCCGACCGGGACCTGGTCGGCCTGGTAGAGCAGGATGTCGGCGGCCTGGAGGATCGGATAGGTGAACAGCCCGATCGAGGCCGCCGAGGTGCCTTCCTTGGCCGACTTGTCCTTGAACTGCGTCATCCGGCTCGCCTCACCGAACCCGGTGATGCACCCCAGCACCCAGGCCAGCTCGGCGTGCTCGGGCACGTGGCTCTGCACGAACAGCGTGCTGCGTTCCGGGTCGATGCCGATCGCGAACAGCTGGGCCGCGGCGACCCGCGTACGCCGTCGCAGCAGCGCGGGATCGTGCGCCATCGTGATCGCGTGCAGGTCGACGACGCAGTAGAACGCGTCGTGGGTGTCCTGCATGGCGACCCACTGACGAAGGGCGCCGAGGTAGTTGCCGAGGTGGAACGAGTCGGCGGTCGGCTGGATCCCGGACAGGACGCGCGGACGCGCGGCACCCGACGGAGTGGACGACGGATTGGGCTCGGTGGGCATACGTGAATTCTCTCAGGACTCGTCGTGCTCCGGTTCGGGGACCGGCGGAGGAGTGACGCGTACGCGCGCGACCCTCCTGCCGTCCACCTCAGTGACAGAGAGACGATGCCCGCCGACCATGGTCATCTCCCCTACCTGGGGAAGATGACCGAGAACGGCCATGAGATAGCCCCCGACCGTCTCGTACGGGCCTTCGGGCAGCTCAACGCCGGTTTCGTCGGCGAAGTCGTCGAGGTTCAGCAGGCCGTCGATCTCCAGCGCGCCGCCGTGCAGGCGTCGTGCCTGGGCGTCCTCGACGTCGTACTCGTCGCGGATGTCGCCGATCAGCTCCTCGACGAGATCCTCGAGCGTCACGATCCCCGCCGTGCCGCCGTACTCGTCCACGACGATGGCCAGATGGTGGCCCTCACGTCGCATCTCGGACAGCACGGCCAGCACCCGTTTGCTGGCCGGGAGGTACAGCACCGGGCGGATGACGTCGCCGACCGGCGTCGAGAGCCCGGACTGCGCCGGGTCGAGCAGGTCACGGACGTGCACGAACCCGACGACGTCGTCATGGGACTCGCGGTAGACCGGATAGCGCGAGTGCGGGCTGCCCGCGGCGATCTGGGCGGCCTTGAACAGCGGCGTCGACTCGTCGAGGAACTCCACCTCGGTACGCGGCACCAGCACCTCGCGCAACTGGCGTTCGCCTGCCGCGAAGACCTCCTCGATGAGGTCGCGCTCGTCCGGGGCGATCTCGGTGTTGCCCGCGACCAGGGCCCGTACCTCCTCGGCGGTGATCGCCTCGCGTGAGGTGTTCGGGTCCCCGCCGAGCGTGCGCACGACGATGTTGGTGGACTTGGACAGCAGCCAGATGACCGGCCGCGCGATGATCGCCATCCGGTCCAGGAAGGGCCCGACCAGCACGGCCACACCCTCGGCGTTCTGCAGGGCGAGGCGCTTGGGCGCCAGCTCGCCGATCACCAGGGTGACGTAGGAGATGATCAGCGTGACGCCGACGACGCCGACGAACCCGGCCAGTCCGTCGGACATACCGGCATGCTTGACCAGGGCGTCCTTGGCGGTCCCCGACAGCGTCACGGCTCCGTACGCTGACGACAGCAGCGCGGTGAGGGTGACACCGATCTGCACGACGGCGAGGAAGCGATTGGGGTCGCTGACGAGCTTGGCCACCGCCGCGCCGCGCCGGCCGCGCTCGGCGAGCCGGCGGACCTGACTGTCACGGAGGGAGACAAGAGCGAGCTCGGACGCGACGAACAGCGCCTCGATCACGATGAGCGCCAAGACGATGGCAGCGCTGGCGAGCGTTCCCGTCATGGGAAACGCCGGTGTCTATGTGGGTCGTCCATGTCCTGGTCGGTTGTTCGGAAAGACTAGGGCTGTAAGCGTACCCGTTCATGGTTACAGGAGGTCTTCATGAAGCTACTCGTCACGGGTGGCGCAGGCTATATCGGCAGCGTGGTTTCCGCGCGGCTGCTGGAGTCCGGGCACGAGGTGGTCGTCCTGGACGACTGCTCGACCGGCCACGCCGACGCCGTGCCCTCCGGCGCCCGGCTGGTGCGCGCGACGCTCCGCGAGGCCGCCGGTGACGTGCTTTCGGAGGGTTTCGACGGGATTTTGCACTTCGCGGCCAAGTCGCTCGTGGGCGAGTCGGTGGAGAAGCCCGGGCTGTACTGGGACAAGAACCTCGGTGAGTCGCTGGCCCTGCTGGAGGCGATGCGGGTGCACCGGGTGCCGCGCATCGTGTTCTCCTCCACGGCGGCGACGTACGGCGAGCCGGAGCGCACCCCGATCGTCGAGACCGACCCGACCCGGCCGACGAACCCCTACGGGGCGTCCAAGCTGGCCATCGACACGACCCTCGCGGAGTACGCCCGGATGCACGGCATCGGCGGAGTGAGCCTGCGCTACTTCAACGTCGCCGGAGCGTACGGCGCGTACGGCGAGCGGCACACCGTCGAGACCCACATCATCCCCAACGTGCTCAACGTGCCCCTGGGGTCACGCGAGTCGGTGTCGATCTTCGGCACGGACTACCCCACGCCGGACGGCACGTGCATCCGCGACTACATCCACGTCGTGGACCTGGCAGCGGCCCATCTGCTGGCCCTCGACGCCTGCGCACCGGGTGTTCACGAGATATTCAACTTGGGCAGCGGCTCGGGCTACTCGGTACGCGAGGTCATCGACGTCTGCCGCGAGGTGACCGGACAGCCCATCCCGGCGGTGGAGGGCCCGCGGCGGCCTGGCGACCCTGCCGTCCTGGTCGCCTCTTCGGCCAGGATCAGCGAACGCCTGGGCTGGAAGCCCGAGCGCGACCTGCGCTCGATGGTGACCGACGCGTGGGAGTTCGCGCGCAGGTGAACGCTATGATCGCCCCTCCTGCGACTGACGTGGTGACACTTGAACTTCGATGAGATCTACGGGCGCCCGCCCGAGGGCGTCTGGCGCGCACCGGGCCGGGTCAACCTGATCGGCGAGCACACCGACTACAACGACGGCTTCGTCCTGCCGTTCGCGCTGAGCCAGGGCGTGACCGTGTCCGCCGCCCGGCGCGACGACGGGGTGTTCGCGGTGCGTTCCCTCCAGGCGCCCGAGACGGCCGAGGTGTCGGATCCGGTGCCGGGATCGGTCACCGGGTGGGCGGCGTACGCGGTCGGGGTGGCTTGGTCGCTGCGCGAGGCCGGTCACCCCGTCGGCGGGGCGTCGCTGCTGATCGACGCCGACCTGCCGCAGGGCGCGGGCCTGTCCTCCTCGGCGGCGCTCGAATGCGCCGTCGCGGTGGCGCTGTGCGACCTGTACGACCTGCCGGTGCCAGGGCCGGAGCTGGCCCGGATCGCGCAGCGCGCGGAGAACGACTTCGTCGGCGTGCCGTGCGGGATCATGGACCAGTCGGCGTCGCTGCTGTGCACGTCGGGGCACGCGCTGCTGCTCGACTGCCGTAGCGGCCTGTCGGCGCAGGTGCCACTGGACCTGACGGAGCTCACGCTGCTCGTCATCGACACCAGAGCCGAGCACGAGCTGGTCGACGGCGGGTACGCCGACCGCCGAGCGGCCTGCGAGAAGGCGGCCGAGCTGCTGGGCGTGCCGGCACTGCGGGACGTCACCGACCTGGGCGAGGCGCTGTCGCAGTTGGGCGACCCGGTGCTCCGGCGCCGTACCCAGCACGTGGTCACCGAAAATCACCGGGTCGAGGCGGCCGTGGGTCTCCTGCGGGCCGGGGTGGTCGGCGAGGTCGGCGCGCTGCTGACGGCCTCACACCTGTCGCTGCGGGACCAGTTCGAGGTGTCCTGGCCGGAGGCCGACGTGGCGGTCGAGGAGTCCGTACGCGCCGGCGCACGCGGCGCCAGGATGGTCGGAGGCGGCTTCGGCGGCTCGGTGGTCGCCCTGGTCCCGTCCGACCGCACCGACCGCGTACGCGAGGCGGTGAGGGCGGCCTACGCGGATCGAGGCTGGCCCGAGCCCCGCTTCCTGGACGCGACCCCCTCAGCCGGCGCCGGCCGCCTCAGCTGACCTGCCGCACGAGCGCCTCCCCGGCTCCGCCCGGAATCCGGCGAGGGCCCTCGGCTCTTTCCGCCGATCCAACGATCGACCCCGCACGCCCGCGCGGGGCCTGCACGCCGCGAGGAGAAGGAGCCAACTTGGCCCGCTCGGGCAGACCCGCTCGGGCAGTCACCGCCCACTCAGAGGGACCATCCCACTCCTATCCTTGTGGCCTGCGGATTCGGCCACAAGGGCGTTCCACAGGCTGTGGATAACCGGCTGCGGTCCCGTGCGTGTGAGGAGCCGGGGCCGTGCGCCGAGAGGCCGGGTATGAAGATCGGCGAAACGCCTGTGGCGCTCGGGTCGGTACCGCCATGCTTGGGGCATGCGGCGGTATGACGCGATAACGGTGTTCCTGCTCCTGGTCGGGGGCGTGATCCTTCCGGTGGTCGGCTGGGTGGCCGGGGCCGTGATGCTCCTGGTCTCGCGGCGGTGGACGTTCCGCGACAAGCTGGTCGGGCTGCTCGTCTGGCCGGGCGGGCTCGCGCTCGCCGCGGGGCTCATCGTCCTCGCGCCGACCCGTCAGTGCGTCTACGTCGACGACTCCGCCGGCCACCGTCATGGTGGCGAGTGCACGGGGGCGACGATCCCCGGCTGGCTCGGCGTTCCCCTGCTCGTCCTGGCGATCCTCGGGCCGCTGCTCACGGCGATCTACCTGGCACGGCGCTCGCGCCGGAGTGGCCGAGTGGCCGAGGCCGCAGCCGAATAGGAACGGCCGCCGTCCCCGCGAGGGGTCCGGCGGCCGTGACGTTGGCGTCGGCTCAGATCAGGCCGAGGTTGCGGACCGCGTCGCGCTCCTCGGCCAGCTCGCCCACCGACGCGTCGATGCGGTCGCGGGAGAACTGGTTGATCTCCAGGTCCTGGACGATCTCCCAGGCACCGTCCTTGCAGACGACCGGGAACGAGGACACGAGTCCCTCAGGGACGCCGTAGGAGCCGTCCGACACGACGGCCATGGAGGTCCAGTCACCCTCGGGCGTGCCGTTCACCCAGGTGTTGACGTGGTCGATGGCGGCCGACGCCGCGGAGGCCGCCGAGGAAGCGCCACGCGCCTCGATGATGGCCGCGCCGCGCTTGGCGACGGTCGGGATGAAGGTGTCGCGGAGCCACTCGGCGTCGTTCAGCGCCTGCGCGGCGTTCTGGCCGCCGACCTCGGCGTGGAAGACGTCGGGGTACTGCGTCGCGGAGTGGTTGCCCCAGATGGTGAGCTTCTTGATCTGCGAGACGGGTACGTCCAGCCGCTTGGACAGCTGCGCCATGGCGCGGTTGTGGTCCAGGCGGGTCATCGCGGTGAAGCGGTCCGAGGGCACGTCGGGCGCGTGGGACCGGGCGATGAGGGCGTTGGTGTTGGCCGGGTTGCCGACCACCAGCACGCGGATGTCGCTCGCCGCGCCGGCGTTGATGGCCTCGCCCTGCGGCTTGAAGATGCCACCGTTGGCCTCCAGCAGGTCGCCGCGCTCCATGCCCTTCGTACGCGGGCGGGCGCCGACGAGCAGGGCGACGTTGGTGCCGTCGAAGGCACGCTTGGCGTCATCGGTGACGTCGATGCCCTCCAGCAGCGGGAACGCGCTGTCGTCGAGCTCCATCGCGGTGCCCTCGGCGGCCTTGACCGCCGCGGGGATCTCCAGCAGGCGCAGGCGTACGGGCACGTCGGGGCCGAGCAGCTGCCCGGAGGCGATGCGGAAGAGCAGTGCGTAGCCGATCTGGCCCGCCGCACCGGTCACGGTCACATTGACGGTCATCGTTGGTTCTCCTGCTGTGAGAGGTCCTCGCCGAGCGGAACCGCGGAGGTCTCTCGCCGTCGAGATATTCCACGGGCCAGGTTATCGCGCGCCCTCCAGGGCGGGCCCCGAGGGTATGACAACCGGGACGCCGCGGCGTCCCGGTCGTCTCACAGCGTGTGGAACTTCCACGGCCCACCGGCACATGGAACCCGTACTCACATCGTGAACGGGCCGAACGGGTAGGCGTCCCACAGCGCACGCTCGGCGTCGCGCGGCGCGTTCACGACCCGGGACGGCAGGTCCCAGACCATCGTCGAGCGCACCGGAGCCCTGTAGGCCGGCCATACCGGGCGTGCGACGTGGCGGCGGCGGTTCGGGTCGCCGGTGCGCGCGAACGAGGTCCAGGCGTCGACCATCTGGCCGGACAGCCGGGTCAGCCGGGCCCGGTCGGCCGCCAGCGCCTCGTCACCGCCCTCGATCCCGGTGAACCGCAGCGTCCCGAACATGAACGGCAGGTCGATCGTGTGGACCGCCCCGACGCCCTTGGGCGGGCTCCAGTCGAACTCGTAGGCGTACGTCGGCCGCCAGCGGCTCTGCGCCTGCGCGAGCCGGGTCATCGGCACCCGCATGCCCTGGTCGCCGAACATGGCGAGGGCGGCGTCCCGCGGCGAACGGTCCTTCTCGTACGCCGCGACCATCCGCTTCTTCGACGCGGCGAGCTCCGGCGGGAAGAAGGCGGGGTACTGCGCGGCCAGCTTGTCCAGCCCCTGCGGATCCATCTGGCCGAAGAAGTTCATCTCGTCGCGGTCGGTGCCCATCAGCAGGTCGATCCCGCGGGCGTTGCCCGCCGCGACGCGGTCGGTCACCGGGCCGCGTACCAGCCGGCCGTCGACGTACGGGCCGAAGAACAGCGCGCCGCCCGCGGCGCCGGGCGCCTGCTCGGCCATCTTCTCCTGCAGCGCGAGGACCTGCTTCGTGGACATCGCCTTCAGGCCGGCGATCGTCCGCACCGGGAACCCGGCGGCGAGCTTCTTCTCGAACGCCGCCGAATGCACCAGGGCGCCACTGCCACTCTGCAGGATGGCGTGCCGGAACAGCCGCTCGGGATGGTCGGTGGCCAGCATCGCCGAGATCGAGAACGCGCCCTCGGACTCGCCGACCGCCGTCACGTTGCGCGGATCGCCGCCGAAGTCCGCGATGTGGTCGTGGACCCAGCGCAGCGCGGCCATCTGGTCGCGCAGCCCGTTGTTCCCGGACCCCTTGTACGTCGGGTCGAGCCCGCCGAGCTCGGACCAGCCGAACACCCCCAGCCGGTAGTTCAGGGACACGACGACCGCGTCGCCCCGCGTGGACAGGGTGGTGCCGTCGTAGCGGGCCTCGTTGGCCGTGCCGAACCGGGCCGCGCCGCCGTGGATGAACACGATCACCGGGCGTTCGGCCCGATCGGGCCTTGGTGTCCAGACGTTCAGGTACAGGCAGTCCTCGTTCGTGTACTCCTTCTTGTCGTCGGGATAGTCCTCCGAGTACTGGTCGCGGTCCTGCGGGCAGACACGTTTCCCCTCGGTCGCCTTCAGCGTGCCGTGCCAGGGCCGTACGGGCTGCGGTGGCTTGAACCGCCGCGGGCCGGTCGGCGGCGCCGCGTACGGGATCCCGCGGAAGGCGCAGACGCCGCCTGCGGCCGTACCGTCGACGGAGCCGAGCGAGGTCCGGGTCGCGCAGCCGATGCGGTCCGCCGCCTTGGCGGTGGTCGTGGTGTTCGCGGCGTTCGCCGCGCAGCCGGTGAGCGCCAGGGCGCCGAGAACGGCCGCCAGCCCGAGTCTTGTGTTCATGAGCGGTTCTCCTTTCGAGACCGCTCCGACACTCCGACGCCGGCGTACTTTCGCGGATCGCCGGGCGGAGCGAACCGCGTCTCACTCCTGCGAGCGACCCGCCACCGCCAGCCCGGACTCGTAGGCGAACACGACCGCCTGGGCGCGATCACGCAGCCCCAGCTTGGTCAGCACGTTACTGACGTGCGTCTTCACCGTGTGCTCGCTGACCACCAGCTCCGCCGCGACCTCGGCATTGGAAAGGCCGCGGGCGACCAGCCGCAACGTGGCGATCTCGCGTTCGGTCAGCTCGCCGAGGCGTGCGGCCAGCCGCGGTCGCGGGCCGCCCCGCCCGACGACGTCCGCGATCAGCCGCCGGGTCACCGACGGCGCCAGCAGCGCCTCGCCCGCGGCGACCGTACGTACGCCATGGACCAGTTCCTCGCGGCGTGCGTCTTTCAGCAGGAATCCGGCGGCGCCGGCGCGCAGTGCGTCGTAGACGTATTCGTCGAGGTCGTACATGGTGAGCACGAGCACCCTCGCCGACGTACGCGTACAGATCTCCGCCGTGGCCTCGACGCCGTCAACGCCCGGCATCCGGATGTCCATGAGCACCACGTCGGGTTCCAGCTCGACCGCGGCGGTGATCGCGGCGGCCCCGTCGGAGGCCTCGCCGACCACCGTGATGCCGTCTTGCGCGTTGAGGATCAGGGCGAAGCCGCCACGGAACAGGTCCTGGTCGTCGACGACGAGCACACGCAGCACGATGGTCCTCCGGTCGCTTATCCGATCGGCAGGGTCGCGGTGACGGCGAACCCGCCCGGATCGATGTCAAGCCTGCCGCCGCAGGCGTGCGCCCGCTCGCGCATCCCGGTGATGCCGTGGCCCTCGCGCGGCGCCGCCGTGCTGCCGCCATCATCACGGATCTCTACCGTGAGCGACGAATCCGCCCAGGCCAGGACGACGCGGACCGTACGGGCGGCGGAGTGCCGGAACGTGTTCGTCAGCGACTCCTGGACGATCCGGTAGGCCGCGACACCGACCTCGGCGGGAACCGGCACCGGCGTCCCCCGCTCCTCGAACGACGCGTCGAGCCCGGCACGGCGGGTCCGTTCCACCAGGTCGCGCAGGGTGTCCAGGCCCGGCTGCGGCTCGCGGCCACCGTCGCCCCGCAGTGCGTCGAGGATCAGCCGGAGCCGGCCGATGGCCTCCCGCCCGGTGTCCGCGATCGCCTCGAACGCCGCCTCCGCGCGCGCCGGATCGTCCCGTACGACCAGCGGGCCCGCCTCGGCCTGGACGACCATCAGCCCGACCGAGTGCGTCACGATGTCGTGCATGTCGCGGGCGATGCGGGTGCGCTCGCGCTCCACCGCGGCGGCCCGCTCCTCGGCCAGCCGCCGGGTGCGTTCCTCCTCCGCGCGACGCTGCGCGCGCCTTGCCCGCGTCCCGACCCCGAGGGCGTACGAGGCGACATAGACGGCGCCGACGTAGCGGTAGGTCTCGAGGTCCTCGTGCGGGATGACCAGGGTCACGATCACGCCCGCGGCCGTGAGGACGGCGGCACCCACGCGCGGCGCCGGCCGGTCCAGCGTCGCGAACGTGTAGGTGCACACCAGGCCCCCGTACGGCATCAGGACCAGGACGTCCCGGTGCGTCAGGGTCAGCACCATCGCCATGGTGGCGGAGCCCACGACGAAGGTGACCGGGACCAGGGCGCGGCGGCGCCACGCGATCGGTACGGACGCCGCGAACCCCAACGCGATCAGCCACCAGACCTGCCGGTGAGGGAGGAGCAGTGGCGTGACGGAGGCCACCGTGACGACCGAGGCGAGCACCGCGTCGGCCCCTGGCCTGATCCTCATTCCGGCTCTCCCGTGATCGGGTCCCCCGATGGGTCCTTGTGGTGGAGTGCCGTCCAGACTGCGCCACCCGGCCATGGCCGCGCCTCCCTCTACGGGACCGGTCACGTCTCACTCTCGCGACCCGGGTACGAGCGACGGGTCCCGGTCAGGTCAGCACTTGACCGGCCGGCCGCGGGCGATGTCGAGTACCGGTTCGTCCTCGACCTCACGTCCCAGGATGAGGGGCCCGGACATACGAAGGCCCCCTCTCCTGCGGAGAGGGGGCCTTCGGTCGGTCAGGCCTGCTTCTTCTGGAGGTTCTCATCCAGTGCGGTGAGGAACTCCTGGGTGGTCAGCCATCCCTGGTCGCCGCCGACGAGCAGGGCCAGGTCCTTGGTCATCTGACCGCCCTCGACGGTCTCGACACAGACCTTCTCCAGCGTGTTCGCGAACTCGGTCACCGCGGGGGTGTTGTCGAGCTTGCCACGGTGGGCCAGGCCACGGCTCCAGGCGAAGATCGACGCGATCGGGTTGGTCGACGTCGGCTTGCCCTGCTGGTGCTGGCGGTAGTGCCGGGTGACGGTGCCGTGCGCGGCCTCGGCCTCGACCGTACGGCCGTCCGGGGTCATCAGTACGGAGGTCATCAGGCCGAGTGAGCCGAAGCCCTGCGCGACGACGTCGGACTGCACGTCGCCGTCGTAGTTCTTCGTCGCCCACACGAAGCCGCCGTCCCACTTGAGGGCCTGGGCGACCATGTCGTCGATGAGGCGGTGCTCGTAGGTGATCCCCGCGGCCTCGAAGTCGGCCTTGAACTCGGCCTCGAAGACCTCGGCGAACAGGTCCTTGAAGCGGCCGTCGTAGGCCTTGAGGATCGTGTTCTTGGTCGACAGGTAGAGGGGGAACTTCCGGTCGAGCGCGTAGCGCATCGTGGCGCGCGCGAAGTCGCGGATGGACTCGTCGAAGTTGTACATCCCCATCGCGATGCCCCCGCCGGGGAACTCCGCGACCTGGAACTCCATCGGCTCAGAGCCGTCCGCGGGCTCGAACGCGATGGTCAGTCTGCCGGGGCCGGGGACGACGAAGTCGGTGGCGCGGTACTGGTCGCCGTGGGCGTGACGGCCGATGATGATCGGCCTGGTCCATCCGGGTACGAGGCGGGGGATGTTGGAGACGACGATGGGCTCACGGAAGACGACGCCGCCGAGGATGTTGCGGATCGTCCCGTTGGGCGAACGCCACATCTTCTTCAGGCCGAACTCCTCGACCCTGGCCTCGTCGGGGGTGATGGTCGCGCACTTGACGCCGACGCCGTGTTCCTTGATGGCGTTCGCCGCGTCGATGGTGACCTGGTCGTCCGTCGCGTCCCGGTGTTCCATCCCCAGGTCGTAGTACCGCAGGTCGACGTCCAGGTAGGGCAGGATCAACTGGTCCTTGATGAATTGCCAGATGATCCGTGTCATTTCGTCGCCGTCGAGTTCGACGACGGGGCCCGCTACCTTGATCTTGGGCATTGCTGTAGCTGTCCCTTCCTACGCCGTGGTAGCGAGGGCGCGATCGGCTGTTTCGCTCCACACTGGTCAGCAGTCCTTCGTTAGGCTCGCTGACGAGGCTATCGGAGCGTCGGCGTAATTCAGCCGCTGGTCCCCTTCGCGACAAAAGCGACAAGCGTGATGCCCACCGCGGCGGCCGTCATCAGGAACACATCCAGCCACCTGCGACGCACGGCGAGCATGCCCACCTGGCTTTCTGGCAGCAGCAGCCGCGCGAGCGCGCCGATGAAAACCGAGGCCGCGATGAGCATGCTTCCGCGCCGGAAGTGGTTGGTGGCCACGACGGCGAGGCCGGCCGCCACACCGCACAGCACCAGGCCGTACGGGAGCCTGCCGAACCAGCGCGGCACCGCCGGACGGGCCCGCCCGGCGTCGGTGCTGTGGGAGGGCGGTGGCGTCGCGGGGCCCGGCTGCGGGTGCACCTCCGGCGGATCCACCGCGTGCGCCTCGGAAAAGGCCCCGTACAGCGGCCGTGACCCCGGTGGCGCGACCGGAGCCTCATCGCCCGGCGACGCCGCCGGAGGGGGCTCGTGGATCGGCGCGGGCGAGTCCGGCGGACCGTACGGCTCTGACATGTCTCCTATCTTGGCAGCGGCCGTCAACCGGCACCGACCGTCCGCACGGATGGTCTGGTCCGTGTCTTCGGTCCCTCGTGTCACGGCCGCGCGCAGGCGCCTCTGAAATACCAGTCCAAAATGCTCGTCATGCCCCAGGATTCCCGTCGTACTCGGCCCTACCGGCCAGTAGGAGGGTGTGACCATGGCCCGTCCGGGTAACCCGCCAGACAGGGGTCGCTAACTAGCTGGGAGGGACCGCCGTGGAGGGCCCGTTCATACGGATCGAGGAGAACGGCACCGTGGTGCCGTTGCGACCCGAGGTGACGACGATCGGGCGGGGGCGAGGCGTGGACATACGACTCGACGAGCCCAGCGTCTCCCGGCTGCACGCCGAGCTTGTCCGGCGCGGCCCGTACGTCTACGTCGTGGACCTCGGACTTTCTCGCAACGGAACACGTGTCAACGGCCGCCCGATCGCGCGGCGCGTTCTCGAGGACGGCGACGTCGTGAGCTTCGGCGCCGCCCGCTGTCGCATGGGTGGCATCCCGCGCGAAGACGTCGACCCTGACGTCGAGCTGCGCCGGGCCGTCGCCCCTGACCTGACCCGCCGCGAGGTCGACGTGCTCACGTCGCTGTGCCGGCCGGCCCTGTCCGACGAGGCGTTCGTGGCTCCGGCCACCGCGCGCGAGATCGCGACGGACCTGGTCGTCACCGAGGCGGCGGTCAAGCAGCACCTGCTGCGTCTCTACCAGAAGTTCCGCATCCCGGAGGGTGCCAACCGGCGCACCCGGCTGGCCAACGAGGTCATCGCACTCGGCCTCGTACGCCCGCTGCCGCCGGTCCACGTGCCGCCACAGGGCGGTCGCACGCCCGAGACGGCACGGCGACCCGACGGCCCACGGCCGGGCGGCGGAGCCGGCACCGTCGGCGGCACCCCCGGAGCCACCCGTCCGGGCGCGACGCGCAGACCGACCGCACCCGGCCGGCGAGCGGCCAGCTGAGGCCCGCCAGGAGACATCCAGGGCAGACTCAGGCGTTCTCGGCGGACTCCACGACGTTCGCGAGGAGCATGGCGCGGGTCATCGGGCCGACGCCGCCGGGCATGGGGGCCAGCCAGCCCGCCACCTCGCGTACGCCAGGGTCGACGTCTCCGGTCAGGCCCGCCTCGGTACGCGTGATGCCGACGTCGAGCACGGCCGCGCCCGGCTTGATCATGTCCGCGGTCACGAGTCCCGGGACGCCCGCCGCGACCACGACGATGTCCGCGTCGCGCGTATGCGCGGCGAGGTCCTTCGTGCCGGTGTGGCAGGTGGTCACGGTGGCGTTCTCGGTCCGGCGGCCGAGCAGGAGGCCGAGCGAGCGGCCGACGGTGATACCGCGGCCGATCACGGTGACGTCGGCGCCTCGTAGCGGCACCTCGTAGCGGCGCAGGAGTTCGACGATGCCGTGCGGCGTGCAGGGCAGGGCACCCGGCTGCATCAGGACGAGCCGGCCCAGGTTGACCGGGTGCAGGCCGTCGGCGTCTTTGGCGGGGTCGATGCGCTCGAGCACGCGCTGCTCGTCCAGGCCCTTCGGCAGCGGCAGCTGCACGATGTAGCCGGTGCAGGCGGGGTCGGCGTTGAGCTCGTCGACGACGGCCTCGACCTCCTCCTGCGTGGCGGTCGCGGGCAGGTCGCGCCGGATGCTCGCGATCCCGACCTCCGCGCAGTCACGGTGCTTGCCGGCGACGTACGCCTGGCTACCCGGGTCGTCGCCCACGAGGACGGTGCCCAGCCCCGGGGTGATGCCTCGCTCGCGCAGAGCCTCGACACGTGCCTTGAGCCGGCTACGGATCTCCGCCGCGGTCGCCTTGCCGTCCAGAATCTGTGCGGTCACATGCGACATTGTGTCAGGCGCGCCCGCGAGGGCCCAACGGCCGGGGCCTGCCACAGGGGTGCCTCAGGCGAGCGGCCCGACGCGGCGCGTCGTCGTCATCCTGCCCTCCGGGGGATCCACCTGCGGGATCGTGAAGTCCCCGTTCGGACGCCCATGTAGGTCCGGCCGGTGCAGCTCCTCACTCATCCCCTGGACCGCAGGCGGTTATCCACAGCCTGTGGAACGCCCTTGCGGCCGAATCCGCAGGTCACGACCATAGGAGTGGGATGGTTCCCCCTGGGCGGGTGGGACCTGCGGGTGGGACCTGCGGGTGGGACCTGCGGACGGGACCCGCGGACGGGACCCGCGGACGGGACCCGCGGACGGGACCCGCGGACGGAACCCACGGACGGAACCCACGGACGGAACCCACGGACGGAACCCGCGGACGGAACCCGCGGACGGAACCCACGGACGGAGGCCGGCCATGGCGCCGTCGGCGCGTTTGATCGTGTCGCGGATCCCGCAGACGGGGACCTTCAGACGAGACCTGCGGACGAGACCTACAGACGGGAACCTGCAGACGGAACCTGCTCCCGTGAGGGGGACGGTGGCGGCGTCCGCAGGTGCGGCCGCGACGCGCATCTCGGTCTCCGTCCGGAATGGCAGGGCGCGGAGGACCGCGCCCTGCCATGGCGCGATCAGTGGAAGAAGTGCCGTACTCCGGTGAAGTACAGCGTGACGCCGGCCTTCTCCGCGGCCTCGATGACGTCCGCGTCGCGTACGGAGCCGCCGGGCTCGACGATGGCGCGTACGCCCGCCTCGGTGAGCACCTCCAGCCCGTCGGGGAACGGGAAGAACGCGTCGGAGGCGCCGACCGAGCCCGTCGCGCGGTCGCCGGCACGCGTCACCGCGAGGCGTGCGGAGTCGACCCGGTTGACCTGGCCCATGCCGACGCCGACGGTCGCGCCGTCGGCCGCCAGCAGGATCGCGTTGGACTTGACCGAACGGCACGCCCGCCAGGCGAAGGCGAGCTCGCGCAGGGTCTGCTCGTCCGCCGCGGAGCCGGCCCTGAGCTCCCAGGTGGCCGGGTCGTCGCCGGATGCGTCGATCTTGTCCGTGGTCTGGGTCAGCAGGCCGCCGTCGATGCGGCGGAACTCCGCCACCCCCGCCGGACCCTCCGGGCAGACCAGCAGGCGGATGTTCTTCTTCACCGTCAGGAGCTCGACCGCCTCGTCGTCGAAGCCGGGCGCGACGAGCACCTCGGTGAAGATGTCGGCGACCTGCCGGGCCATCTCCACCGAGACGGGCCGGTTGGTGGCGATCACGCCGCCGTAGGCGGACAGCGGGTCACAGGCGTGGGCCTTGCGGTGCGCCTCGGCGATGTCCGCGCCCACGGCGATGCCGCAGGGGTTGGCGTGCTTGATGATCGCCACACACGGCTCGTCGAAGTCGTACGCGGCGCGGCGTGCGGCGTCGGCGTCGACGTAGTTGTTGTAGGACATCTCCTTGCCGTGCAGCTGGTCGGCCTCGGCCAGGCCGCCGTGGCCGCTGGTGTAGAGCGCGGCGCGCTGGTGGGGGTTCTCGCCGTAGCGCAGCACGGCCTTGCGGTCCCACACGCTGGCGACGATCGGGGCCCAGCCGCTCTCCTCCCCGACCTCGTCAGCCGCGTAGGAGTTCGCGAACCAGGAGGCGACCGCGGCGTCGTAGGCCGCGGTGTGCGCGTAGGCCGCCGCCGCGAGCCGCTTGCGCTCGGTCAGCTCGAACCCGCCGCGGCGTACGGCGTCGAGCACGATCCCGTACGCGCCCGGGTCCACCACGACCGCGACACTCTGGTGGTTTTTGGCGGCGGCGCGGACCATGGCCGGCCCGCCGATGTCGACCTGCTCGACGATCTCGTCCGGTGACGCGCCCGAGGCGACCGTCTCCTGGAACGGGTAGAGGTTGGAGATCAGCAGGTCGAACGGCTCGACGTGCAGATCTTCGAGCTGCTGTACGTGGTCGGGGTTGCGCCGGTCGGCGAGCAGCCCGGCATGCACCTTGGGGTGCAGGGTCTTGACCCGGCCGTCCAGGCACTCGGGAAAGCCGGTGAGCTTCTCCACCTTCATGACCGGTACTCCGGCCCCGGCGATGCGCGCCGCTGTCGAGCCCGTGGAAACGATCTCGACCCCGGCCTGGTGCAGCCCCGTGGCGAGCTCCTCCAGGCCGGTCTTGTCATAGACGCTGATCAGCGCACGCTTGATCGCGATCCGGGTCACCCGATCCTCACTCTCCTGCTTTCGATGGTCCATCCCTCGCGGACCAGGCGGCCCACGGTCCGTACGAGCAGCGGACGCTCCGCGTCCTTGATCCGCTCGTGCAGCGTGTCTTCGTCATCGTCGTCGAGGACGGGCACTGCCTCCTGCGCGATTATCGGGCCGGTGTCGACTCCGGCGTCCACGAAATGCGCGGTGCAGCCCGTCACCTTGACGCCGTGGTCGAGAGCGTCGCGTGCGGCGTGCGTACCGGGGAATGACGGCAGCAGCGCGGGGTGCGTGTTGATCACTCGGCCGCCGAACCGGTCGAGGAAACGCTTGCCGAGAATCTTCATGAAACCGGCCGATACGACCAGGTCAGGGCTGTGTTCTTCGACCGCGCGGGTCAGGGCCGCGTCCCACGCGTCGCGCGTATCGTGGTCCTTGACACGTTCGACGAAAGTCGGCACTCCCGCCCGTCGGGCCCTGTCCAGTCCCTCGATCCCATCGCGATCGGCGCCCACGGCGGCGATCCGGGCACCGTAGGCTGGGTCGGCACACGCGTCGAGCAGCGCCTGTAGGTTGGTCCCCGCACCGGAGACGAGGACGACGAGCCGGGCGGACACCGTGACTCCCAGGGAGATACAGACTGGTTGGCGGGCCGCTCCAGCCTATCGGCCGCCGCTCGGCCGGGCTCAGCCGACACCGGTAAGGATCCGTTTCGTCGGCCGGGCCCCCTACAGCCTGCACCCGGCAGGCGGACTGAACCAGGAGACACTGTGAGCGACGCCCAAGGACCGGGCGAGAGCGGACCGCAGACACAGCTTCCCGCGCCGCCCCCGTCCTCACCCCCGCCCCCGCCACCCCCGACGGCGGCCGAGCGCGGCGGGATGCGAGCGCTGTTCCTGAGCATCACCGGTCTGCTGCTCTTCTTCCTGCCGATCCCCGGCATCGCCCTGATCGGCCTGGCCCTGCTCATCGCCGGTGTGGTCACCGGCGTACGCGCGCGGCGCCGGGCCCGCCGGATCCTCACCCGGGCGCCGGGCTCGATCGGGGCCATCGTCATCGGCACCATCGGCCTGTGCCTTGCCCTGATGGGCGTCGTCCTCGGCTCGCTGGTCGCGACGGAGTACGGCGACTACCTGAAATGCCGTTCCTCGGCCCTGACCATCACGGACAAGCAGACCTGCCAGGACCGCTACTTCCCGCAGATCGAGCACAAGCTGCACCTGCCCAAGGGCTCCCTGGACCGCTACCGCTCCATGATGTGACGCGCGGCGGATATTCGTTCGACACGCACCGCCGGACCCCTCAGGGTCGGTTCATGACGTTGAGAATTCAGTGCCTGGACGTCGACTGTCACGACCCAGGGGTCGTCGCCGGCTTCTGGGAGGCGGCGCTGGGCTGGCGGCGCACCCACGACGGCGCCGACCAGATCGTCCTCGAACCCCCCGCGGGCAGCGCCGAGGACGGCGTCGCCCCCGACCTGCTGTTCCTGCGGGTATCCGACCCGACTCCCGGCAAGAACCGGCTGCACCTGGACCTACGCCCCGAGGACCAGGAACGCGAAGTGGAGCGCCTGATCGCACTTGGCGCACGGCGGGCGGCGATCGGACAGTCCACCGACGTGTCCTGGGTCGTGCTGGCCGATCCGGAGGGCAACGAGTTCTGCGTCCTGCGCGCGCTCCCGGGCGACGCCTAGGGCGTGTCTGACAGACACGCCCTAGGTGTACTGCCCAGGCAAGTTGGTTGAGGTTGTGTGACGACACGGTCTGAATGTCCGTGACGGGTGAAGGCCTCCGGTTGTGGAGTGGAGCTGTCTAGGAACCGCTCCGCCAACAGGAGGCCTTCGTGTCCCACGCTAACGCTGCCCTGACCCCTCGCGGGCGTCTTCGCCTCGCGCGTCTGGTCGTTGATGAGGGCTGGCCGATCGCTCGGGTGGCGGAGCGTTATGAGGTGTCCTGGCCGACCGCCAAACGTTGGGCGCAGCGTTACCGCCGCGATGGCGTGGCTGGGATGGTCGATCGGTCATCGCGGCCACGCCATAGCCCGTCCAAGACGCCACAGCCGATGGTGCGCAAGATCGTGCATGTGCGGTTGAAGCAGCGGCTGGGGCCGGCGCAGATCGCCGGGCGGCTGGGCGTGCCGGCCTCGACCGTCCACGCCGTCCTGACCCGGTGCCGTCTCAACCGCTTGACCTACATCGATCGCGCTACCGGGGAGCCGATCCGGCGGTATGAGCACGACCGGCCGGGCGCGATGCTGCACGTGGATGTGAAGAAGTTCGGGAACATCCCCGATGGCGGCGGCTGGCGCTATGTGGGCAGAGTCCAAGGCGAACGCAACCGCGAAGCCACCGCTGATCGCACCGGCAACCGCAACACCCGTTATGAGCCCCGCCTGGGCACCGCGTTCGTGCACACCGTCATCGATGACCACTCACGCATCGCCTACGCCGAAATCCGCAATGATGAGAAGGCCACTACCGCGATCCAGGTGCTCCCCAACGCCGTGGCCTGGTTCGCCAGCCGTGGCGTGGTGATCGAACGAGTGCTCAGCGACAACGGCTCGGCCTACAAATCCCACGCCTGGCGTGATGCGTGCGCTGACCTCGGTATCCAGGCGAAAAAGACCCGACCCTACCGGCCACAGTCCAACGGAAAAGTCGAACGCTTCCACCGCACCCTGGCCGACGGCTGGGCACTCGGCCGCTTCTACACCTCCGAACAAGCCCGACGCAAAGCCCTCCCGGCCTGGCTCCACTTCTACAATCACCACCGACCCCACACCGCCACCAACGGCAAACCACCCATCACCCGCTTGACCAACCTCCCTGGGCAGTACACCTAGAGCGGGCGGTCGCGCGGCGGGCGCTTTCGCAGAGGTGAGACCGAGCCCGGCTCGGTCTCCGTACGCGGCCTGGGTACGCCCGGCAGTCCCGGTTTCTCGCCGATCGGCGTGACGCCATCGGGCAGGCGCGGCTGCATCTCCACCGTCGCCAGTACGGGTTCGGGGTCCTCGAACTCCACCCGGTCAGCGATCTTGGCAGGTTCTTCCGCCGGGACCGCCTCCGCACTCGGTGCACGGCGCAGGAGCCGCCAGTTCGCGGCCCAGGCGGCGATGGCCGCCGAGACGCCCACCTCGAGTGCCGCCATCAGGCCGGTCTGCCAGGCCGACGGGCCCATGACCGCCATGCGCTGGCCGCCGACCGGGCCGCCGGACAGTGCCGCCAGGAAGGCGACCACGCCTCCGGTCAGCACGCCGCACACGAAGCCCCACAGCGGCGCCGCCTCGGTGACCGGGGTCGGCAGGGCACGGACCGTCAGGACGCCTCCGACCACCCCGGCGGCGAACGGCACGACCAGCGCGAGCAGGGAGACCAACGGCGCCGGCCCTGGCGAGGGCAGCGCCGCGAACGGAGGGAAGGCCGGGATCATGCCGACGAACACCCCGGACGGGGCCACGCTCGTTCCCGCACCGACCGCGAAGCCCGGTCCGACGGCGTACGACACGGCCCAGATCGCCGCGTTGGGCAGGTAGGCCAGCGCCACGATGGACAGCAGGATGCCGCCCACGACGCCGGGGCCGAGTACGCCGTAGATGTTGGCCATGTCGGAGATGTGGAAGAGCAGGGAGACCAGGAAGATCAACAGTCCGGACCCGAGCAGCACCGCGGTGGCGCCCGTGACCCCGGCGGCCACTGAACGTGCCCGGTGGGGCAGCAGCATGAGCATCGCCACCCAGGGCGAGCGGTCGGTCGTCGAGGCGACCAGGGCACGCGCCGCGCCGAGGCCACCGGCGACGAGCGCGAGCAGGAAGCACGCGAGCAGCGCCTGCCAGGCCGACGGCGTCACCACCGTCGACCGTGCCAGGAGGGCGAGCAGGCCGGCGAGGACGGCGTACGGGACGGCGAGCGCGAGCGCGGCGTGCACGACCCCGATGCGATAGCGGCCACGTACGCGCCCGGTACGGGTGATCCACCCGCCGCCGCGGAAGAGCAGGGCGCCCGGCAGGACCGCCAGGCCGAGCGGCAGCAGGCCCACGCGGCCGTGCGGCACCGAAAAGCCCGCGTGGTGGGAGACCAGCCAGAAGTTGACCGCGGTACGGAAGACGCCCGGTAGGCCGGTGCCGAGCGGGGTACGGGGCGCGGCGATCCAGCCGATCAGGGTGATCGTGGTCAGGGTGGTGAGGCCCAGCCCGGCGCACCAGATGGCGGCGACGATGCCGGAGACGGCCAGCGGACGTACGGCATCGGAGGCGGCCTCCGTACGGTCATCCCCGTCACGCGTGGCCGCGTCCTCCGGTGGTCGTGGCCGCTCACCCCGCCGCGCGCCGGCGGGCTTCTTGTCAACGCCGCGTGTCCGGCCCTCGCTCGGCCGCCCATTCCGCTCCGGGCTCATCGGTCAGTCACCGCTCCTCGGCTGGGCTGGGCACAGGCGCCCATCATGGTCGCAGTCCGCGATCTAGGGCCGGGGCAGGGCGTCCGGCGTGTCGCGGGATCGTCGCCCGTACAGGCCGAAGCCCCGGCGCCACCGAGACCGGTGCCGGGGCTTCGGAACGCGGAGCTCCGCTGTGCGTCAGCGCGACATGATCTCGCGCATGAGGCGTGCGGTCTCGGACGGGGTCTTGCCGACGCGGACGCCGACCTTCTCCAGCGCTTCCTTCTTCGCCTCGGCCGTGCCGGACGAACCCGACACGATCGCACCCGCATGGCCCATCGTCTTGCCCTCGGGCGCGGTGAAACCGGCGACATAACCCACGACCGGCTTGGTCACGTGCTGCTCGACGTAGGCCGCCGCACGCTCCTCGGCGTCCCCGCCGATCTCACCGATCATCACGATCGCGTCGGTCTCCGGGTCGGCCTGAAAAGCCTCCAGAGCATCGATGTGCGTGGTCCCGATCACCGGGTCACCACCGATACCGATACAGGTCGAAAACCCGATGTCCCGCAGCTCGTACATCATCTGATACGTCAGCGTCCCGGACTTCGACACCAGCCCGATCCGCCCCGGCGTCGTGATGTCCGCCGGAATGATCCCCGCGTTGGACTTACCCGGCGAGGCGACACCGGGACAGTTGGGGCCGATGATCCGGGTCTTGTTGCCCTTGGCCACCGCGTGCGCCCACGCGTAGGTGCTGTCGTGGACCGGGATGCCCTCGGTGATCACGATGCACAGCGGGATCTCCGCGTCGATCGCCTCGATCAACGCGTCCTTGCTGAACCTGGGCGGCACGAACGCGACGGACACATCGGCGCCGGTCTGGGCCATCGCGTCCGCGACGGTGCCGAAGACCGGCAGGTCCTTGCCCTCGTGGGTGACCGACTGCCCGGCCTTGCGTGCGTTGACGCCACCGACCACGTTCGTGCCGGCACGCAGCATCCGCGCGGTGTGCTTCGACCCTTCCGAACCGGTCATCCCCTGAACGATGACCTTGCTGTTCTCGGTCAGCCAGACCGCCATGTCACACCCCTGCCGAAGCCAGTTCGGCGGCGCGACGCGCCGCCTCGTCCATCGTGTCGACCTGCTCGAGAACCGAGATCCCGGCCTCATTCAGAATGCGGCGGCCCTCTTCGGCGTTGTTGCCGTCCAGGCGCACGACGATCGGCCGGTCCACGGTCTCGCCGCGCTCACCCAGCAGCTTGACCGCCTGCACGATCCCGTTGGCGACCGCGTCGCCGGAGGTGATCCCGCCGAAGACGTTGATGAAGACGCTCTTGACCGCCGGGTCACCCAGCACGATCTCCATGCCGTTGGCCATGACCTCGGCCGAAGCGCCACCACCGATGTCCAGGAAGTTCGCCGGCTTCTGCCCGCCGAACTGCTCACCCGCGTACGCGACGACGTCGAGGGTGGACATGACCAGACCGGCACCGTTACCGATGATCCCGACCGAGCCGTCCAGCTTGACGTAGTTGAGGTCCTTCGCCTTGGCCTTGGCCTCCAGCGGGTCGGCGGCGGCGCTGTCCTCCAGAGCCTCGTGCTCGGCCTGGCGGAAGGCGGCGTTCTCGTCGAGGGTGACCTTCCCGTCGAGGGCCTTGACCTGGCCGTCCTTCGTGAGGATCAGCGGGTTGACCTCGACCAGGGTGGCGTCCTCGTCGACGAAGACGGCCCACAGGCGTTCGATCAGCTCGGCGGCGCCCTCGATGGCCTCCTGCGGCAGGCGGCCGGCGGTCGCGATCTCGCGGGCCTTGGCGCGGTCGACGCCGTCCAGGGCCGCGATCGGGATCTGGGCGACGGCGTCCGGCTTGGTCGCGGCGACCTCTTCGATCTCCATGCCGCCCTCGACGGAGCAGATGGACAGGAAGGTCCGGTTGGCGCGGTCGAGCAGGAAGGAGAAGTAGTACTCCTGCGCGATGGCACTGGCCTCCTCGACCAGAACCTTGTGGACCGTGTGGCCCTTGATGTCCATGCCGAGGATCTGGCGTGCCTTGTCCTCTGCGTCGGCCGGCGAGTCGGCGAGCTTCACGCCGCCGGCCTTGCCGCGGCCGCCGGCCTTCACCTGTGCCTTGACGACGACGCGCGAGGTGCCGGCAGCGGCGAGCTCCTCGGCGATCGCGCGGGCCTCCTCGGGCGTCTTGGCGATCTTGCCGGCAGGGACCGGGACGCCGTACTCCGCGAAGAGCTCCTTCGCCTGATGTTCGAACAGGTCCACGGGGGTCCGTCCTTAACGGGATCGAGAAGGTTGCGACCGCGCTCCGGCGGTCCGCTCCGACCAGGCAGCCTAGTCGCAACATGACCCGGCCCTGACCGCCGGGGCCCGGGGAGTGCTTCGTATCGGTGACACTCGGGTAATGAGCACATGAACCACAGGTGTTTACTGCTTATTGGTCCACTGGATGCCAGGATTTTCGGGAGTTGCGGGTGAGTAAGAACAAGGCACGGGATGTGCGCCGTGTCGCTTCTTTTCTCCTCGTCGCCGCACTTGCCGCGACCTGCGCCGCGACCATGCCGGACAACGACGGGCCCGCCTGGAGCAGCCCCGGGCTGATCGGCAACGGCGGCTGGCCGTTCTCCCGCGCCGCGATTCTCCCGGAGGAGGCCGAGAACGCCTCCTACATTCCGGGGAGTTCCGTTCTCGGGCTGCCGGGCGGCAAGGCGCGGCTCATCCCGTTCGGTCTCAACACTCCGGTGACACTCTCGCGAAGCGACCCGCGCGTGGCCGAGGCCGTACACGCCGACCAGGCGTGGCTCGCCGACGGGGCGGTGCCCGGCGGCACCCCCGCCGAACGCGACGCGTCCTCGCGCGCCCTGCTCGACCTGCGCATGCTGACGCTGCCGAACGGCGCCTCGACCGCCTCGTGGTACGCCTCGTGGAACTACATGTGGCCGCGCGACGGTGCCTTCACCGCCGCGGCGTTCGCCGTGACCGGTCACGGGGAGGAGGCACAGCGAGTGCTGTACTTCCTGGCCCGCGCGCAGGACCACGGCGGCCTGTGGGCGGCGCGCTACCGGCCCGACGGCACCGCCGTCGCCGACGGACGCGAGGTGCAGCTCGACAGCCTGGGCTGGGTCCTTTGGGCGACGTGGTTCCTGCACCAGACCGACCCGCAGGCGGCGAACATGACCACCCTGTGGCCGATGGTGCGCCGTGCCGCCGACCGCGCCGCCGACTCCCTGCGCTCCGACGGCATGCCGCCGCCGTCACCGGACTACTGGGAGCGCAGCACCTCACGCGAGCAGCTACCGCACGCGGCGACGCTCGGCGTGTGCGCGCCGATACTCGCCGGGCTCAGGGCCGCCGCCGCGCTGGCCACCGACCGCGGTGAGACCGAGGAGGCGCAGCGGTGGCACCGGAGCGCCGAACGCCTCGCGCAGGGCATCGAGCGGCGCTTCGCCCCGTACGGCTATCCGCGCTCGCCGATCCCGGGCGGCCTGCTGGACTCCTCGGTGACGTTCCTGGCGCCGCCGTTCGCGCCGTCGTCCGCGGCGGTGCTCAGCGCGGTCACGGCCACGGGCAATCGGCTGCGGCTGCCGGGAGGCGGCGTCGTGCCGGGTGAGGGGTACGGCGCACAGGTCGCCTGGACCCCGGAGACGGGCCTGTTCGCGCTCTCCGCGGCGGCCTCCGGTGATCTGCTGGGCGCGCAGAGCTGGCTCACCTGGCTGATCGGGCATCGCACGTCGCTGGGGTCGTTCCCGGAGAAGGTCGACGGCCGCGGCGCCCAGGCGGGCGTCGCACCACTGGGTTGGACCTCCGCGCTGGTCGTCCTCGCCCTGACCGCCGGCCAGACCGCGCTGCCGAGCCCGCCGGCCTGAGCCGGGCCGCCCGTCAGCCGAGGCGGGAGGCGATGTCCCGCGCGCACTCCATCGACTCCGTGTGGGTCGTGTCCACTTCCAGGTCATAGACCACACCGTGGTGCACCATGTCCGCCTGCAGGGCGGCCATGCCGGCGGCACGATCGCCCCGCGCGACCTCACGGCCCGCGGCGACCGCGCTCTCGCACCTGACACCGACCCACAGCGTGTCCAGGCCGGCGAGCGCCGTCCGCCAGCGCCGCTGGGACGCCGCTCCGCCGAGGAAGACCTCGTCGACGATGACCCGTGCACCGGCACGGGCCATCGCGGCCACCCCGTCGATCCATGCGGCCTCCAGCGTCCGGAAGTCCGGCCCGACGACGACCTCGCCGTCCGCGGCGAACTCGATCCCCGCCTCCGATGCCCGCATCGACGCGGGCATCGCCTCCACGAACGTGTCGGTCCCGAGCGCCAGCCACGGGTCCGGCAGCACCGCCTGCAGGCACCGGGCGATGCCGGACTTTCCCGAGCTGGAGCCGCCGTTGAGGACGATCACCTGAGGCATCACGACGCCACACTAGGGATGCCGCGACGGCGGACGGAACCGGGTTTCGGCCGGTCGGCGGCCTCAGCTCTCGGCGACGCTCTCCTTCGCACCCACGTTGGCGCGTACCCACTCGACGATGTCCTGGGTCGTCGCGCCGGGGGTGAAGATCCTCGCCACGCCGAGCCTGTCCAGCTCCGGGAAGTCACCTTCGGGGATGATGCCGCCCACGAAGACGGAGATGTCGAGGGCGTCGCGCTCCTTGAGCAGCTCGAGGACCTTGGCGCACAGCGTCATGTGCGCTCCCGACAGGATGGACAGGCCGATGCCGTCGGCGTCCTCCTGAATGGCCGCCTCGACGATCTGCTCCGGCGTCTGGTGCAACCCGGTGTAGATGACCTCCATACCGGCGTCACGCAGCGCCCTGGCGACGACCTTCGCGCCGCGATCATGCCCGTCGAGACCGGGCTTTGCGACGACGACGCGGATCGGACCAGCCATTACCGCCTCCTAGTGGAATACTTTTCCGCAGACTAGCCGTACCCACTGGAGAGCCGCCCGAGCGGGGCGATGCGCACCGGGCGAAGGGTGGCCCCGGCGCGAAGACGGGACCACCCCGGCATGCCAGGTCAGCCGGTGGCCTCGTTCAGCTCACCGGTCTTGACGTCGTAGACGAACCCGCGCACCGAGGACTTGTCCGGCACGAACGGGCTGGCCTTGATGCGTTCGATCGACTGCAGCACGTCGCCCTCGAGATCGGGGAACGCCTCCGCCGCCCATTCGGGCTTGATCCCGGTGTCGGCCTGCACCTGGGCACGGAACCCGTCGTCGGTGAACGTCAGCATCCCGCAGTCGGTGTGGTGGATCAGCACGATCTCCTTCGTGCCGAGCAGCCGCTGGCTGATCGCCAGGGACCGGATCTCGTCCGAGGTGATCACGCCGCCGGCGTTGCGGATGACGTGCGCGTCGCCTTCGGACAGGCCCAGCAGGCCGTACACGTTGAGCCGTGCGTCCATGCAGGCGACGATCGCCACCCCCTTGGCGGGGGGCAGTGGGAGGTCACCCTTGTCGAACCCGGCGGCGTAGCGCTGGGCGTTGGCCAGTAGTTCGTCCGTAACGGACATTCGACCGCTCCTTCTCTCCGTGGTGGGAAACCGGGGCGGGCCGCAGGCGGCCTGCAGGCACCGGCCTGCGACCCCTGCGACTGAGCTGGTCGAACAGGTAGAGGCGACGGCTCACCCAGAAGACGTCGAGCAGGATCCCGGGGCCGTCGGACATACCGCGATCACAGCACACGAAACGGTCCGTGGCCAGCCCCCCACCCACCGTCAGAGCAGGCTCGCGAGCAGGCGCTCCCGGAAGGCCTCGACGTCGGTGCGCACCACGACCTTGACCGGCGGGCGGCCGCCTTCGTCGGCGTACAACCGCCGGTCCCAGAGCGTCGCGCCGCGCGTACGGTCGCCGCGCAGCTCGACCCGTACCGGCCGTTCGGCGTACTCCCCGAGCGAGGGATCGACGGTCAGCATGGCGGCGAGCGCGTCGTGGATCACCGCGCCCCGTACGCCCAGCGAGCGTTCGTAGGCCGTGACGTAGAACTCCAGGATCCGGGCGGCGAACCGGGCGACGTCGCCCTCCGCCGCCGCCAGCCTGTCCAGCCACTCGCCGTCCAGCGCGGTCGGGTGGGTCGCGTCGAGCGGCACCAGCGTGACCGGCCAGCCCGCGGCGAAGACGAGCTCGGCCGCCTCGGGGTCGTGCCAGACGTTCGCCTCGGCGTGGCTCGTCATGTTGCCGCCGTACTCGAAGGCCCCACCCATCACGACGACCTCGCGGAACATGCCGGGCAGCGCGGGTTCGAGCAGGAGCGCGATGGCGAGGTTGGTCAGCGGGCCCACCGCCAGCAGGCTCAGCTCGCCGGGGTGCGCCCTGGCCAGCCGGATGATCTGCTCCGGCGCGGAGATGTCACCCGGACGGCCCGAGGGCTCCGGCAGCCCGGTCTCGCCGAGGCCGTCCGTACCGTGCCAGTCGTGGGCGTACGCGACCTCCTGGGCCATCGGCCGGGCGGCACCGACCGCCACCGGCACGTCGTGCAGCCCCGCACGCTCCAGCACCCGCAGGGTGTTGAGCGCACCGATCTCCGGAGCGACGTTGCCGTGCACCGTGCCGACGGCGACGAGGTCGACCTCACCGGACCTGACCAGCGAGGCCAGGTAGAGCAGCGTCAGGGCGTCGTCGATCCCGGTGTCGCAGTCGAGCAGGATCCTGGTCTTCAAGGGTTCTCCGGGGAAAGTCACGCCGCGGGGATGATCTGGAACGCCTCGGCCAGACGCCCCTCGGCGAGGCCGCCGCGCTCGGCGTTGGCGGACAGGAAACCGCGCAGCATTCCCTCGAGGTCGGCGGTCTCGGAGATCTGGCTGGCGTGCGCCCGCAGCGCCGCCACCTTGCGATCGAACACCTCGGTGATGTCGACGAGGTGCTCGCCCGACCCTGCGGCAGAGATCCACACCTCGCGTACGGTCCACGCCTCGTGGCCCTCGGCACGCAGCTCGGGGAAGGCGTAGGGGTTGCGTGCGTCCGGGTACACGGCGTCCAGGGCGGCCGAGCCCACCGCGCGGTGGTCGGGGTGGCTCGGGGCCAGGCGCTGGTAGTTGCGCTCCGGGCTCGGCACCACCACCCGGTCGGGACGCACCTGCCGGATGACCCGCGCGATGTCACGCCGGAGGTCGAGGGTCGCCTCCACCCGTCCGTCGGGATAGCCGAGGAAGCGGACGTCGGTGACGCCCACGCATTTGGCGGCGGCCCGCTGCTCGGCGCGGCGCAGCGGTGCGATCTCCTCTCGCGGCACGTCGTCGTCGAAGCCTCCCGCGTCGCCGTCGGTCACGATGAGGTACGTCACCTCAATGCCCGCGTCGGTCCAGGTCGCCACCGTCCCGGCCGCGGAGAAGTCGACATCGTCGGGGTGGGCCATCACCATCAGCGCGCGTGCCACGTCTTCGATCACGGTCACATCCTAGGAAAGCGCTCATGAAGAACACACGGGCTTTACCCTGCCGTCCCCCTCCGACTCTGGCGTTTTGCGTGTTGGCGGGGTATTCCGGACAGATGAAGAAACTGATTGACGCCGTTGACGACGTAGTCCTCGACGCCCTGCGCGGCATGGCCGCGGCCCACCCGTCCCTGCGCGTGGACCTGGACCAACGGATCATCGTGCGCGCCGACGCGCCGCGTACGGGCAAGGTCGGGCTCATCTCCGGGGGAGGTTCCGGGCACGAGCCGTTGCACGGAGGGTTCGTGGGGTACGGCATGCTCGACGCCGCCTGCCCTGGAGAGGTGTTCACCTCCCCGGTGCCCGACCAGATCCTCGCCGCGACGACCGCCGTCTCCGGTGGGGCCGGGGTCGTCCACATCGTGAAGAACTACACCGGCGACGTGCTGAATTTCCAGATGGCGGCCGAGCTTGCCGACGACGAGGACATCGAGGTCATCCCCGTCGTGATCGACGACGACGTCGCGGTGCAGGACAGCACGTTCACGGCCGGACGCCGTGGCACCGGCGCGACGGTCTTCGTCGAGAAGATCGCTGGCGCGCTCGCCGAGGCGGATGGTGCTGTGGCGGACGTGGCAGCCGTGGCCACCGAGGTCAACGAGCGGAGCCGGTCGTTCGGCGTCGCCCTGACCGCGTGTACGGTCCCGGCCGCGGGACGGCCCACCTTCGAGCTCGGCGAGGACGAGATCGAGCTGGGCATCGGCATCCACGGGGAGCCCGGCCGCGAGCGTACGAAGCTCCGGACCGCCACGGAGATCGTCGACTTCTCGCTGTCCGCGATCAACGACGACATGCCGCTGTCCGGGTCCGACGTGCTCGTCATGGTCAACGGCATGGGCGGAACCCCGCTGATGGAGCTGTACGGCGCGTACGCCGCGGCGGACAAATGGCTGACCGGGCACGGGGCCACCGTCTCGCGCCGCCTGGTCGGCAACTACGTGACGAGCCTGGACATGGCCGGGTGCATGATCTCGGTCTGCCGGCTGACGCCGCGGCTCGCCGAGCTGTGGGACGCGCCGGTGGAGACGCCCGGCCTGCGATGGGGACGCTGATGGACGTACGCCAATGGATCGTGCGGTTCTCCGAGCTGGTCACCGCCGACGCCTCGCGGCTGACGAGGCTCGACTCGGACATCGGCGACGGTGACCACGGGACGAACCTCGACCGCGGCCTGCGCGCCGCCGTGGCCGCGCTGGACTCGGACCTGCCGCCCGGCAAGGTGCTGATGACCGCGGGCCGCACGCTGGTCTCCAAGACCGGCGGAGCGTCCGGACCGCTGTACGGCACCGCGCTGCGCCGCGCGGGCAAGGCGTTCGGCGACGCGACCGAGGTCGACGCCGCCGGACTCGGCGCGGCCCTTCGCGCCGCGCTTGAGGGCATCAAGGAGCTGGGCAAGGCCGAGGAGGGCGACAAGACCATGGTCGACGCCCTGACCCCGGCGGTCGCCGCGTACGAGGGAGCGGCCGGCGAGGGTCTCGCGGCGGCGACACGAGCCGCGCTGGACGGCGCGGAGAAGGGCGCCGAGGCGACCGTGGCGCTCCAGGCACGCAAGGGGCGGGCCAGCTATCTGGGGCCGCGCAGCGTGGGCCACCTCGACCCCGGCGCCGCCTCGACCGTGCTGCTCTTCCGCGCCCTGGCCGACGTGGCCGGCCGGTCCTGAGGGGGAACGAATGGCCAACGTGGGAATCGTGCTGATCTCACACAGCCGGGCGCTCGCCGAGGGCGCGGCCGAACTCGCGCGCCAGATGGGCGTCGGCGAGGTCTCCGTGGAGCCCGCCGGAGGCACCGAGGACGGCGGACTGGGCACGAGCATCGACCTGCTCGAGGCGGCGGTACGCAAGGCCGACGGGGGCGGCGGAGTCGTGCTGATCGCCGACCTCGGCAGCTCGGTCCTGACGGCGAAGACCTACCTGGAGGACCTTGAGGAGGACACCGAGGTCGTCCTGGCCGACGCGCCTTTCGTGGAGGGCGCGGTGGCGGCCGCGTCGGCCGCTGCCGGCGGTGCCGATGTGGCCGGAGTGACCACCGCGGCCGGAGAGGCGTATCAGTTCCGCAAGACGTGATCCGGTCTTGGGGGGCGTCACACCGGGCGTACGCTCCCCCGCCCGGCGGATATCACCCGAAGACTCTTTTCGAAGGTTGATAGAACAGACGAAGGAGGTCATCCGCCATGATCCGATGGCGTAAGTCGAGCCGGAGTCAGGGCATCGAGAACAGCGACTGTGTAGAAGTCGCGAACCTCTCCGGTAACAGCGGCCTCCGCGACAGCAAGAAGCCGGACGTGAGCGACACTCCTCGCGCCGTACGGGCCGCCTTGCGGTAAGTGCCGGTCAACCAGCGAACCGCCTGCGACAGAAGGCACCCCTACACGTCCCCGTGATGCCAGGATCACGCGAAGGCTCCCCGTCCGCCGAGACGCCCACACTCCCGCCCGCCCTGGAAGCTCCCGCCCGCCCTGGGGGCTCCAGCTCGTCCGGGGGGCGCCGCCCGCCCTGGCATTCCCCGCCCGCCCAGGCACTCCTCGCCCGCCCTTGGGGCTCCCCGCCCGCCCAGGCACTCCCCGCCCGCCCAGGGGGCTCCAGCCCACTCCTATTGTCCAAGGGGAAGCGACCGGGGGAACAGGTCTCGGCCGAGCTGTGGATAACCGCTGCCGCCGTGGTTCGTTCCCGTGGCTCGCCGCCGGATGTCGGCGGTAGGCCGTAGGCTTCTTTGAGTGTCGACGCTTGTAAGCCATCCCCTTCTCGACGGCCTCAACGACGCTCAGCGCGCGGCGGTCGTGCATCACGGCGGTCCGTTGCTGATCGTGGCCGGAGCCGGCTCGGGTAAGACCCGTGTGCTCACCCACCGCATCGCCTACCTCCTCGCCGAGCGTGACGTTCAGCCCGCGGAGATCATGGCGATCACGTTCACCAACAAGGCCGCCGGTGAGATGAGAGAGCGCGTCGAGGCGCTCGTCGGCAACCGTTCCCGTGCGATGTGGGTGATGACGTTCCACTCCGCCTGCGTGCGCATCCTGCGTCGTGAGGCGAAGCGGCTCGGGTTCCCCAGCGGTTTCTCGATCTATGACCAGGCCGACTCACAACGCCTGATGGCGCTGGTCTGCCGGGAGCTCGACCTGGACCCCAAGCGTTACCCGCCGCGCGGTTTCTCCGCCCAGGTCTCCAACCTCAAGAACGAGCTCATCGACTACGAGACCTTCAAGTCCCAGGCGTCGACCCATCTCGAAAAGACGCTCGCCGAGGCGTACGAGACCTACCAGGCGCGGCTTCAGCAGGCCGGCGCGCTGGACTTCGACGATCTGATCATGACGACCGTCAACCTCCTGCAGGCGTTCCCGGACGTCGCCGAGCACTACCGGCGGCGGTTCCGTCACGTGCTCGTGGACGAATACCAGGACACCAACCACGCGCAGTACGTCCTGGTCCGCGAGCTGGTCGGCCAGCAGGGCGACGACGAGGGACTCAAACCCGCCGAGCTGTGCGTGGTCGGCGACGCCGACCAGTCGATCTACGCCTTCCGCGGCGCGACGATCCGCAACATCCTGGAGTTCGAGCGCGACTACCCCGACGCGAGCGTCATCCTGCTGGAGCAGAACTACCGCTCCACGCAGACGATCCTGTCGGCGGCCAACGCGGTGATCGAGCGCAACGCCGACCGCAAGCCGAAGCGCCTGTGGTCCGACCAGGGCAACGGGCCCAACGTCACCGGCTACGTCGCCGACAACGAGCACGACGAGGCGGCGTTCGTCGCGCAGGAGATCGACCGGCTCACCGACGACGAGGAGATCAAGCCCGGTCAGGTGGCGATCTTCTACCGCACCAACGCGCAGTCACGTGTGTTCGAAGAGGTCTTCATCCGCGTCGGCCTGCCGTACAAGGTCGTCGGGGGCGTCCGGTTCTACGAGCGCAAGGAGATCCGCGACCTGCTCGCCTACCTGCGTGTCCTGGGCAACCCCGAGGACACCGTGAGCCTGCGGCGCATCCTCAACGTCCCCAAGCGCGGCATCGGCGACCGTGCCGAGGCCTGTGTCGAGGCGCTCGCAGGGCGCGAGCGCATCTCGTTCTGGCAGGCGCTGCGGCGGGCCGACGAGGCGCCGGCCATCGCCACCCGGTCGCTCAACCAGATCAAGGACTTCGTCGCGCTCCTGGACGAGCTGGGCGAGATGGTGGAGACCTCCACGCCGGCCGAGCTCGTCGAGGCCATCCTGACCAAGAGCGGCTACCTCGCCGAGCTCGAAGGCTCGCGCGACCCGCAGGACGAGACCCGCATCGAGAACCTCCGCGAGATGGAGTCGGTGGCGGCCGAGTTCGAGGAGCGCCTCGCGACGGGCGTGCTGGCGGTCCAGCCCGCCGAGGGCGAGGAGGTACGGGAGCGTCCCGCCGAGGGCCGGCTCGTTGAGTTCCTGGAGCAGGTCGCGCTCGTCGCCGACGCCGACCAGATTCCCGGCGGGCAGAACGGCGTCGTCCCGCCCGGCGAGCGCAGCCCCGAGGGCGGCGACGGCGTCGTCACGCTGATGACGCTGCACACCGCCAAGGGCCTGGAGTTCCCCGTCGTCTTCCTCACCGGCATGGAGGACGGCGTCTTCCCGCACCTGCGCTCGCTCGGCGACCCCAAGCAGCTGGAGGAGGAGCGGCGGCTCGCCTACGTCGGCATCACCCGCGCCCGGCAGCGGCTCTACGTCTCCCGCGCGACCATGCGCAGCTCGTGGGGCGCGCCGTCCTACAATCCGGCCTCGCGTTTCCTCACCGAGATCCCCGAGACGCTGGTCGAGTGGCAGCGCTCCGAGGCCTCGGGCGCTCCGGCGATGGCCTCGGTCGCCCAGCGGCCGGGCGTACGCTCGCCGGGCAACCGTGAGGTTCCGGCCCTGTCCGCGGGCGACCGGGTCGTCCACGACGCGTTCGGGCTGGGCACGGTCGTCACCGTCGACGGCGCCGGTGAAAAGGCCGCCGCGACCGTTGATTTCGGCGGCGACTACGGCGTCAAGCGCTTCGTGCTCCGCTACGCGCCGATACAGAAACTCTAGGGTCTTCGAACGGCCACAAGCGGCGGCGAGGTCACTGTTCGGACAGGACGATGACGCGGTCGTCGGCCGACAGGGTGAGCGGGGCGGCCTTGTCGGGGTTCAGCACGACGCCGTAGGCGGGCGACCGGTGGAACTCCTCGCGACGGCGGTACCCCAGGGCCGTCTGACCTCGCCTGCGTGCGGCTTCGATGACGGTGGCGAAGTTCGCCGGCGTGCCGGGGAGCAGGTAGTCGGTGGCGGGTTTGAGGTAGATCTCCGAACCGGTCGGGTCCAGCAGGCTGGCGAACACATCCCGCAGGTGGTGGTTCTCGGTCAGCTGGGTCAGCAGCAGGCTGATGAGCCGGGCGCTGACGACGAAGTCATCGGCCCTGGTGACCTGGGCGACCTCCCGGTTGCCCTCGTCGTTGAGCTCGCTGACGATCGAGTAGGGATCACCGATGCGTTCTTCCATGTCACGCAGGTGCAGCAAGGTGACGAGAGTACGGGCGTCGGCGTGCTGCGGGGCGTGGGCATCGTCGGAGAGCACGATGACGTGCTGGTACGAGCCGGCGTCGAGGGCTTCCAGCGCGGCACGGTCGGTGGGGTCACAGCTGGTGAAGCCGATCGTGAGGTGGGCCGGATCGGTGAGCCGCTTTCGCGGGTCGTCCCTGAACGCCGCGACGTCCAGCACCGATCCTGGCTGGGCGAACGCGTCGAGCAGGCTGATGATCTTCGGGGCTCGCTGGTTCCAGCCGACCAGCAGCGTACGAGCGGGCTTGGCGCCCTCGGGTTCGGTGGTGCTGATCGCATCGGTCACGACCTGCGGAGGGCCGGCGGCGAGCCGGACCAGCAGGTCGTCCTCGGCCAGCACGATGAGCTGGTCGTCGGTTTCGATGACGGTGTCCATGGGCGGGTTCACCAGCACGGTGCCACCCGTTCGCCGTAGCCCGATCGAGATGCCGAGCTCGTACGCGTCCAGCGCGTCACCGAACGTCTTGCCCGTCAGGGACGGTTCGGACCGGAGGTAGAACTCGTTGCCGGAGAAGTCCAGCAGGTCCGTACAGACGGTGGACAGGCCGGATTGGCGGTGGGACTGGACGACCAGCCGGACCCCGATGTCATCGGCGTCGATCACGTGCGCGGCAGAGCCGCCGGCGAGCCTCGCGGCGGGCAGGTTCGCCGAGTTGGTCACGGCGGCCACGACCGAGGGCCGGTGCGAGCTCCAGTCCCTCGCGCCGAGAGAGAGCAGCACTTTGATCACATGGGTGTCGGGATCCTCGGCGGGCGGCGCGATGACCATGATGGATCGTGCCGTGTCCGGACTGACCAGGTCCAGGTCGGCGACCTTGAGAGGGTCACCACGGCGGCAGACCACCCGGGTGTTGCCGAGGTCGACGTGGCGGCGGATCGCCTCTTCCATGTCGACCTTGTCCTGGTCGGCGAGGATCGCCACGCAGGAGCGGCGCTGGCTCTCGTTGGCCTTCCCGAGTTCGGAGATCACGGTGAAGACCTGATCCGACCAG
The DNA here is from genome assembly GCF_006716425.1 of Actinoallomurus bryophytorum. NCBI lineage: Bacteria > Bacillati > Actinomycetota > Actinomycetes > Streptosporangiales > Thermomonosporaceae > Actinoallomurus > Actinoallomurus bryophytorum. The sequence goes on along the minus strand of NZ_VFOZ01000001.1, from coordinate 3,943,970 downwards.
CCCAGCAGCACGGTGTGGTTCCGCTCGATGATCTTCGAGTGGCCCTTGCGCAGGTCAGCGATCTTGGTTTCCAGACCGGTGGTGAGCACACCGATCAGGGCACTGACGATGAAGATGCCGCCGACCGTGACGGCCAGCATCAGCGCCAGGTACATCGGGCTGCCGGTGTCCCCGCCCACGGTTCCGGGGTCGATGGCGCGCATCAGGGTGCGCCACAGCATCCCTGGCCAGTGCCCGTTGTGACCGGCGTCGCCGGGGGTGAGCGCCACGGTCAGGGAGGCGAACACGACGATGAGGATCGCTGAGGCCAGGCCGAGCCAGCCGATCAGCGCCGACGGGCCCTTCGACATGGTGTTGTCGAACGCGTACCGCCCGCGATCCCGCAACCGCACCTGAGCCAACCGAATCCCCCACATCCAAGCGCGCCGTGCCGTGCGCCGGATGAAGCTACCAGCCCGTACGGACAAGACCGGGTGAATCGCCCATTTGGGCGACGAACGCTGTACCCGCGGGCCCGGCACCGGCGTATCCAGGCCTTCCCGCCGTCCGGGAGCTGCCGTCGAAGGATGAGCCGGCCGGACCTCTCGAGCGCGCCGCCGCCATCAGACCGGCCGCTCCGCCAAACCGGCCGCTCCGCCAGACCGGCCGCTCCGCCAGACCGGCCGCTCCGCTCGCGCCGTCCGCGACGGTGGCGCACCACTCATGAAGGACCCGGTCGTGAAAGGATCCCTGCCAGGTCTTCCCGGATCGCGCGAACCCCCATCGGCGCGATGGCCAACGGACCGGCGGGATTTCAGGCGCACGTGCGCCGGCCAGGTTGCACGTTTCGGATGGCCGGATGCGGGCGTCGACATGTTGCGCGCGGACCTGCATGATGCACCTGGGAGCACCTGCGGCCCGTTGGGAGGAAAATGGGGCGGTTCGCGCGGCGTCTCCTCGTCGCAGTCGTCTTCATCGTGACCACGGTCTCGTTCGCCTCGCCGGCCCTCGCCGCTGACGCGCGACCCGGCACGTCTCCGGCCACGGCCACCTGGCCGGCCACCCCGACCCCCGGGACCTACCACGTGCCGGTCTACCGCCCGGCGACCGCCTCGCCGCACCTGGTCGTCTGCCGGCCCGGCGCCCGGCTGACCGGCGTCGCGAAGCAACTGGCGGGTTCGTGCGCCTACCACGAGATCCAGAAGGCGATCGACGCCGCGACCACGCGCGGGACGACGATCTACGTGCTGCCCGGCACCTACCGCGAGAAGTCCTCGCTGGCCGCGCCGAAGGGCCGGTGCGCCAAGCTCGACGACGAGGCGCCCCTGTCCTACGACGACCAGCGCGCCTGCCCCCACCTGCAGAGCCTCATCAGCATCGCCGGCATGCCCGACCTGCAGATCGAGGGCGTCGGCGGCCCTGTGATCATCGAGGGCGGCAAGCAGGTCGGTATCCGCGCCGACCGCGCCGACGGGTTCTACCTGCGCGGCGTGACCGTCCGCGGCTTCGGCGAGGACGGCGTGAGCGTGTCCGAGACCGACGGCTTCGTACTGGACCAGGTCAGCGGCCTCGGCAACGGCGGGCACGGGCTCGCCTCCTACACCTCCGACCACGGGCTGGTCACCGACTGCACGGCGTCCGGCAACGGTGACGCCGGCATCGCCACCGCCTCGGCCGCCGACCGCCAGGGCGACCGGCTGGCCGTCGAGATCCGCCGCTGCCGCTCGTACGGCAACCTGGTCGGCTACTCCGGCACCGCGGGCGACTCGGTGTACGTCCACGACAACGTGTTCAACGGCAACTCCACCGGCGCGATGCTCGACAGCAGCGTGCAGGCGGTCGGCATGCCGCAGAACCACGCGATGTTCGTCGCGAACCGGGTCTTCGGCAACAACGCGGACCTCTACCACGACTGCCACGCACGGTGCCCGCGCCGGGCGGTACCCGTCGGCACCGGCATGCTGCTCGCGGGCGGCGACGAGAACACCTACGCGAGCAACCTCGTCTACGACAACTGGCGGTTCGGCATCGCGCAGTACTGGATCCCGGCGAGCCGCCGCGGGGAGACCGACCCGGCCAAGCAGCGCGACACCTCACACGGCAACCGCTACGTCGGCAACCTCATGGGCGTGACACCGGCCGGCCTGCCGGCGCCCAACGGCACCGACTTCTGGTGGGACGAGCAGGGCGACCGCAACTGCTGGCAGAGCAACGCCTCGTCGACGGGCACCCCGCGCAGCGATCCCGCCCTCCTGCCGACCTGTGACCACCCCTCCTCGGGCGGCCCGTACGCGCAGCAGGGCAATCCGGCGAAGACCTTCACCGTCACCGCCTGCGCGGCCTACCGCCCGGACGACAAGAGCCGCCTGGATCCGCCCGGCTGCACCTGGCTCACCGCCCCGCCTCGCCCGGCCTCGTAACCCGCGACGTCACACGAGGCGGCGGGCGGCGGCCCAGCGGGAGAGTTCGTGGCGGTTCGAGAGCTGGAGCTTGCGCAGGACGCTGCTCACGTGCGTCTCGACGGTCTTGACCGAGATGAACAGCTCCTTGGCGACCTCTTTGTACGCGTAGCCACGGGCGATCAGGCGCAGGACCTCGCGCTCGCGCTGGGTGAGCTGGTCGAGCTCGGGGTCGATGGACGGGGCGTCGGAGGCGGCGAACGCGTCCAGGACGAAGCCCGCCAGGCGCGGTGAGAACACCGCGTCGCCCTCGGCCACGCGTTCGATCGCGTTGGTCAGCTCGCCGCCCGAGATGGTCTTGGTGACGTAGCCGCGGGCGCCGCCGCGTACGACGCCGATGACGTCCTCCGCGGCGTCCGACACCGACAGGGCCAGGAATTTGGTCTCCGACGGGAGCACCTGGCGCAGCACCTCGACGCCCCCGCCTCCAGGCAGGTGGACGTCGAGCAGCACCACCTCCGGCACGGTCTCCTTGATGACCGCGACCGCCTCGTCCACGTCGCCGGCCTCACCGACGATCTCGACGGAGTCGCCCAGCTCGGCCTTCACGCCGCTCCGGAACATCTGATGGTCATCGACCAGCACCACACGTGTCATGGCCGCATCATCCCTGTTCGCCCGTCATTTCGCATCGCGCCGCATCTCCAGTCTGACCTCGGTGCCCTCGCCCGGGGCCGTACGGATCTCGGCCTTTCCGCCGTTGCGCTCCATGCGTCCGATGATGGACTCGCGCAGGCCCATCCGGTCCTGGGGGACGGCGTCGAGGTCGAAGCCGCGGCCACGGTCGCGTACGAAGATCGAGACGTCCTCGCCGGCCACCTCGGCGTAGACCGACAGTGACGAGGTCCTGGCCTCGTCTTCCGGGTCGCCATCGGCGTACTTGGCGGCGTTGACCATGGCCTCGCGGGCCGCCTGGAGCATGGCGCCGAGGCGTTCGTCCAGCGGGCAGTCGCCCACGCACACCACCTCGATCGGCATCCCATGATGATCCTCCACCTCGGCGGCGGCCTTGCGCACCGCGGCGGCGAGATCCTGTTCGGCGTCGGCCTTGGGTTCGTACAGCCAGGCGCGCAGGTCGCGTTCCTGGGAGCGGGCCAGCCGCTGTACCTCGCGCACGTCGTGGGCGTTGCGCTGGATCAGCGTGAGCGTGTGCAGGACGGAGTCGTGTACGTGCGCGGCGACCTCGGCGCGTTCCTGGGAACGGATGCGCTCGCGGCGTTCGCTGTCCAGGTCGCGCCACATCCGCAGCAGCCAGGGCGCGACGACGACGCCGAACCCGGCCAGCACGACGATCGAGCCGAACAGCACCTGCCCGGCCTCACCCGGCTGGACCTTCCTGGCGAGGAAGGCGACCAGGCCGCCGGCCACCAGCAGCATGCCGATGATGCTGCGGAGCCACATGGCCTGGCTGTTGCGCACCCAGCGCTGCCGCCGCTCCGGATCGGCCTGCTGCCAGATGATCCCGACCCCGATGCCGCCGGCGACGATCGGCCACGCGGCCCAGTTGAGCGCGCCCGCCCCCCACGTGAACAGGCAGAGTCCTCCGACCAGCGCGCCGTACGCGACGAGCCGGCCCAGGTCACGGCGGCCCTCGGGCTCCTCACGGCGCGACACCATCAGCCAGAGCGCGACGTACGCGATGATGCCCACGCCCGTGGAGATGAGCACGGCGAACGCCACGCGTACGACGGTCAGTTCGAGGCCGAGGTGCTCGGCCAGCCCAGAGCACACGCCGGCGACGAGCCGGCGGTCGGCTCGTCGTTCGAGGCGTGGGGGGGTCAGCTCGACGGTCTCCCCGCTGGGCGTTTCAGACACAAGGAGATGGTCACACGTTCCAGGCCATCAGCGCATCGGGGACCGCCCTGGGAGATCCCGGAGACCCTCAGGGATGAGTCAGGGTCCTCCCGGATGGTCGTCGCGGCGCGGACCCGCGACGATGGGACCATGAACGAGGACAGCGACCCACCGCGGAGCTCCGAGCCTGGACCCCAGGCCGAGGCTCCGCCAGGCCCCCGAGCGGGCGCCGAGCCGCGACGGCTCATCCGCTCTCAGGAGGGACGCCTGATCACCGGTGTCTGCGCCGGCCTCGCCCGTTATACGCGCATCGACGCCATCGTGTTCCGAGTGGCGTTCGCGCTGCTCGTACTCGCGACCGGCGTCGGTGTGCTGCTGTACATCGCCGCCTTCCTCCTCATGGGTGCGCCGGACGGCGGCCCTTCGAAGATCGAGAGGATGGGCCGGCGCATCTTCGACGGCGACACCGCGCTGGCGCTGCTCGGCGCGGTGTTCGCCGCGGGCATGGTGTTCGGCATTGCCGGAAACTGGGGCTCCGGCAAGGCACTGGCCGTGGTCGTGGTGTTCGGCCTGACACTGCTCGTGGCACGGTCGCGTGGCGTCGACCTCGTTCAGGTCGCTCGCGGCCTGCCGGACCACATCAAGGGCCGGCCGCTGTCGTCCTGGACGCCGCCACCCGCGCCGGCCCCGGGGCTGTCCGACGGCATGGTGGACCTCGCCCGGCTCGGCCGGCGCGGAGACACGTACGCCGCGGGCCCCTACGCCGCCGCTTCGGGCTCCACGGCCGCGCACACGCCGCCGGCGGACACGGCCGAACCCTCCGACACCGTCCCCGGCCCGTACGGCACCGACCCCTATTCCCAGGGCCCGCACGCGGCCGACGCCGCGCCGCCGCCCGCCGAGTCCCCGTGGGTCCGGCCGCATCGCCGGTCCTACCTCGCCACGCTGACCTTGCTGACGGCCGTGATCGTCGGCGCCGTGCTGTACCTGACCGTCGACGACCGGACCGCTTTCAGCCGGTACCAGGTCGTCATCGCCGGGGCGCTGGCGGTCATCGCCTGCGGCCTCTTTCTCGGTGCCTGGTTCGGCCGGGACCGCAAGCTCGTCCTCGTTGGAGCCATCATGTCCTTCGCCCTCGCATCGACCTCGATCGCCGGCAACGCCGCCGTCGCACGGAAGACGCATCATCAGATCTGGCGCCCGGTCGCGACCGCGCAGGCCGAGCAGTCACACAAGGTCCTCGTCGGCCAGGGTGTCGTGGACCTGACCACGGTGCCGCTCTCGCCGGGCGAGTCGCTCCGCGTGAACGCCCAGGTGACGCTGGGTGTGCTGGCGGTGAGGGTGCCGGCCGCAGCACGCGTGGAGATCGACGGGCATGCCTACCTCGGCGACATCACCATCGACCGGCAGGTGACGAGCGGCCCCGGCGCACGCGTACGCCGAGTGCTCGAGCCCGAAGGCCAGGTCGCCGGGCCGATCCCCACCATCGTGCTGCACATCCGGAGCAAGGTGGGCGACATGGAGGTCACGCGTGTTCCGGCATAGGTTCGACCCGTCCTCGCTGGTGGCCGCGGTCCTGTTCGCCGGCATCGCGGCCCGCTATCTGGCCGAGGGACTCGGCGGCCACCCGGTCTCGTTCCCCTGGGCCGTGCCGGCCGTCATCGCCGCCATCGGGGCGATCGCCCTGTTCCGCCTCGTGTTCCAGTCCCGCCGCCGCGACCCGTGAGCGTATCCGCGCGATGGTACGCGGAGTTCACCCGACCATCACGCGGTGGTCGCGTGCAGGCTCAGGGCGTACGCGGGGCCGAGGTTGACCAGCTCACGGGGGGCGTCGGTGCCGTAGACGCGGATCCGGTTGGCCCGCAGGGTGCGTTCGGCGACGCCCTGGCCGGTGATGGTCCGCTCGGACAGCTCACCCGCGAGCACCGCGAGTACGCCGGGGCCGGCCGGGACGCCGCGGTGGCCGGGCGGCCAGGCCGAGAGCCACAGGTCGTCCGCCGCCGCCACCGGCACCGGGGTGCCGTCGAACCGGGCGAGATGCCACCAGTACGCCGGCCGGGCGGCCATCTCGCGTACGACACCGGCCAGCCGGCCGATCGTGGATCCGCCGGCCAGGTCGTGGTGGGCCTGCATGGTGATATCGGGGATGACCGAGAAGTTCATGGAAAGTCCTTCGGACAGCGGCCGAGCGCCGCGGGCTGACGAGACGGAGGTCAGGTCAGCGACAACACGAAGGACACAGCGCGACGACCGCGTGGCGGGACTCCACGTCGGCGGCCGGAAGGGTACGCGCTGGCATGGGAGAAGTCTGCTAGCCGCGTTCGCGCCCTGTCAAGCTGGACTAATGCCGCGACCAGCCACAAAGCACGCCGTTCGCCCAGGCGCAGACGTCGAATAGTTCACCGGTTGGCCACCTTCGGTCCTGGCGCCGTACGCCGCGCCACGCCACGATCAGTGCGGCTTGAGGCCGCCTGGGCGACGCGCGGTAGCGCGGTCCCATCCACGCGGGCTCTCACGAGACGGGAGTGGGGACATGGGTCTGGACCGGCGTTCTTTTCTTCGCAACGGCCTCGTCGCGGGCGGAGGGGCCGCGCTGCTGGGCACCGGCCCGCGCGCCACCGCCCTGGTGCGCTCCGGCCGCCCGCAGCTAACGCATGGCGTGCAGAGCGGTGACATGTCCGCCCACGGCGGCGTCGTCTGGACCCGCGCCGACCGGCCCTCGCGGATGCTGGTCGACGTCAGCACGCGCCCGGACTTCAAGCACTTCTCGACCGTGCGCGGACCGCTGCTCACCCCGGACACCGACCTGACCGGAAAGGTGCGGCTGGACGGGCTGCCCGCCGGGCAGCAGATCCACTACCGGGTACGCGCCGCCGACCTGCACGACTCGTCCCTCGCCTCCGCGGCGGTCACCGGCGCCTTCGGCACCGCCCCGACGACGCGCCGTGACGTCAGCTTCGTCTGGTCCGGCGACCTCGCCGGGCAGGGCTTCGGCATCAACCCCGACATCGGCGGATACCGGATCTTCAAGGCGATCCAGGCTACCGACCCGGACTTCTTCCTGTGCAACGGCGACCACTGGTACGCCGACAACCCGATCCTGCCCACCGTCACGCTCCCGGACGGCCGGATCTACCGCAACCTCACGACTCCGGAGAAGTCGAAGGTCGCCGAGACCCTCGCGGAGTACCGCGGCCAGCACAAGTACAACCTGATGGACGACAACCTGCGCGCCCTCGCCGCCGCCATCCCGCAGATCAACCAGTGGGACGACCACGAGACGCACAACAACTGGTACCCGGGCGAGATCCTGGACGACCCGAACTACACCGAGAAGCGCACGGACGTGCTGTCGGTACGTGCCCGGCAGGCGTTCTTCGAGTACCTCCCGATCACCCAGCAGCCGCACCAGGACGGCCGGATCTACCGGAAGATCTCCTACGGCCCGCTGCTGGACGTGTTCGTGCTCGACATGCGGACCTACCGCAACGCGAACGGCCCGGACGACCAGACGGCCGACGACCAGGGCATCCTCGGCGCCCGCCAGGCCGAGTGGCTGAAACGCTCGCTGGCCGCCTCCAAGGCCACCTGGAAGATCGTCGCCGCCGACATGCCGCTGTCGCTCGTGGTGCCGGACGCCGACCGCATCGAGGCCGTCTCCCAGGGCGACAACGGCACACCGCTGGGCCGCGAGCTGCAGATGGCCGGCGTGCTGTCCTCGATCAAGAAGCACCGGGTGCGGAACGTCGTCTGGATCACCACCGACGTGCACTACACGGCCGCGCACTACTACGACCCCGCGAAGGCGGCGTTCCAGGACTTCGACCCGTTCTGGGAGTTCGTGTCCGGGCCACTGAACGCCGGCGCCTTCGGCCCGAGCGTCCTGGACACGACCTTCGGCCCCACGGTGAAGTTCCAGGCGGTGCCGCCGCACGCCAACACCTCACCGCTGGAAGGCTCGCAGTTCTTCGGCGAGATCGCCGTCGACGGGCACTCCGGCGAGCTGACGACCCGCCTGCGCGACTACAGCGGCAAGGTCCTCTACACGGTCGCGCTCCCCGCGCAGCGCTGACGGCCCCCCGGACGCCGCAAAAAAGAGATCAGATCAACACCAGATGGAGCTAATGCGACGCTGCCACCCTTATGGGGCTCGCAACTACTAACTAATACGGCAGTTTCCCTGCCGCGAAACTCGCGTGACTCCTGAGGCGATCACACGGTGCTCAGGTCTGGTCTCACGGGGGTATTGAGGCTTACGTTGGCACTAGAAGCCTCCTCCCATGGGAGATCGTGATGGCGCGCAGCCGTACCAAACGCATTCGCCGGGCATCCGCGCGGTTACGTCGCAAGCACCGCTCGGCCGTACGGCGGACACGCGAGGCGAAAACGCCTGATAAATCCGGTAAGGACTGACGCAAACCCAGCACGGAAAGCGCCAGAGGGGGCTGGCGTGGAGCTTCCGCATGGGCGAACGTCGCCAATGCCACTTCCTTCGACGAAGAAGGCAATGCGATGTGGCCAGCAGCAATTCCCTTCACGGTCCGCGGACCTCCTCCCTGATTCGGCACGGCCCTATCCGAATCACATCTCCCAGGGAGGACGAATGCCGCGCGTGTCCGTAGAGGTCGACGGAGTCAAGTACGACGATGACGTCGAACCCCGTCTTCTACTCGCCCACTATCTCCGCGACCGTCTGGGCAAGGTGGGTACACCCATCGGCTGCGACACATCGAACTGCGGCGCCTGCACCGTTCTCCTCGACGGGATGAGCGTCAAGAGCTGCTCCGTCCTCGCCGTACAGGCGGACGGCAAGGACGTCACCACCATCGAGGGCCTCGGCGACGGCCATGGGCTGCATCCCCTGCAGCAGGCCTTCCACGAGGAGCACGCCCTGCAGTGCGGCTACTGCACCCCCGGCATGATCATGGCGGCGCTCGACCTGATCCGCGAGAACCCCGACCCGTCCGACCAGGAGGTCCGCGAGGGGCTCGAAGGCAACCTGTGCCGGTGCACGGGCTACCAGAACATCGTGCGCGCCGTGCGTAACGCCGCCGGTGCGATGCGGCAGAGCCCGGCACAAGAGGAGGCCACGCGATGACGGCCGCTCCCGAGATCGGCAGCGCGCGCCTGCGCTCCGAGGACGCCAAGCTGATCACCGGCCAGACCAACTGGACCGACAACATCCAGCTTCCCGGCCTGCTCCATGTCGCGTTCCTGCGCAGCCCCGTCAGCCACGCTCGCATCACCCGCGTCGACGTCGAGGCCGCGCGCCAGCGGCCCGGCGTGGTCGCCGCGTTCAGCGGCGCGGACTTCGCCGACGAGCAGGGCAGCCTGCCCTGTGCGTGGCCGGTCACCGAGGACATGGTGCTGCCGGACCATCCGCCGATCGCGGTGGACGAGGTGCGCTACGCCGGTGAGCCCGTGGCCGTCGTCGTGGCCCGCGACCGGTACGCCGCGGCGGACGCGCTCGAGGCGATCGACGTCGACTACGAGACGCTCCCGGCCGTACTCGACATGGAGGAGGCGATCAAGGAGGGCGCCGACCTCGTCCACTCCGACAAGGGCACCAACCAGTCCTACGAGTGGGTCTTCGAGGCCGGTGACATCGACGCCGCCTTCCGCGACGCCCCCGTCGTGATCGAGCGCCGCTACATACAGCAGCGCCTCATCCCGACCGCCATGGAGCCCCGTGCGGTCGTCTGTTCCGTGGTCGGCGATGAGTACACGATGTGGTCGGCCACGCAGATCCCGCACATCCTGCGGCTCATGCTGGCCACCGTGACCGGCATCCCCGAGCACCGGCTGCGGGTCATCGCGCCCGACGTCGGCGGCGGGTTCGGCTCGAAACTGCAGGTGTACAGCGAGGAGGTCATCTGCCTGCTGCTGGCCAGACGGCTCGGCCGTCCGGTCAAGTGGACCGAGTCGCGCAGCGAGGGCAACGCGTCCGTGCACCACGGCCGCGACCAGATCCAGCGGTTGTCCCTCGCCGCCGAGGCGGACGGCCGCATCCGCGGCCTGAAGGTCGACCTGCTCGCGGACATGGGCGCCTATCTGATGCTGGTCACGCCCGGCGTTCCGCTGCTCGGCGCGTTCATGTTCAACGGCATCTACAAGATGGACGCCTACACCTTCAAGTGCGCCGGGATCTTCACCACCAAGACCCCGACCGACGCCTACCGGGGAGCCGGCCGGCCCGAAGCGACGTTCGGGATCGAGCGCCTGATGGACGAGCTCGCGAACGAGCTGTCTCTCGACCCGCTCGAGGTGCGCCGCCGCAACTGGATCACGCACGAGGAGTTCCCCTACGACACGATCGCCGGGCTCACCTACGACTCGGGCAACTACGAGGCCGCCACGGACAAGGCCACGGAGCTGTTCGACTACGACGCGCTACGCGCCGAACAGGCCGAGCGGCGTGAGCGGCAGGACCCCGTACAGCTCGGCATCGGCGTCTCGACCTTCACCGAGATGTGCGGCCTGGCCCCGTCCCGTGTGCTGGGCTCGCTGGCGTACGGCGCCGGTGGCTGGGAGCACGCGTCCGTACGCGTACTGCCGTCCGGCAAGGTCGAGGTGGTGACCGGTTCCTCCGCCCACGGACAGGGGCATGAGACCGCGTGGGCACAGATCACCGCCGACCGGCTCGGCGTGCCGTTCGAGGACGTACGCGTGCTGCACGGCGACACCGGCATCTCGCCCAAGGGCATGGACACCTACGGCTCCCGGTCGCTCGCGGTCGGCGGCGTCGCGCTCTACAACGCGTGCGACAAGGTGGTCGAGAAGGCCAAGCGGGTGGCCGCCCATCTGCTGGAGGCCGACGAGAAGGACATCGAGTTCGCGGGCGGCTCGTTCTCGGTACGCGGCGTGCCCGACCAGACGCGGAGCATCCAGGAGATCTCGCTGGCCACCTTCGCGGCGCACGACCTGCCGGAGGGGTTCGAGCCCTCACTGGACTCCGACGCCACCCATGACCCGGACAACTTCTCCTTCCCCCACGGCACGCACCTGTGCGCCGTGGAGGTGGACACCGAGACCGGGTTCGCCAAGATCCGCTCCTACATCGCGGTGGACGACGTGGGCAAGGTGGTCAACCCGCTCATCGTCGAAGGGCAGGTGCACGGTGGCCTCGCCCAGGGCATCGCGCAGGCGCTGTACGAGGAGGCGGTCTACGACGCCGACGGCAACCTGACGACCACGACGATGGCCGACTATCTGGTGCCCTCGGCCACGGACCTGCCGACGTTCACCACCGACCGCACCGAGACGCCCGCCACGACCAACCCCCTGGGCGTCAAGGGCGTCGGCGAGGCCGGCACGATCGCCTCTACTCCCGCCGTGGTCAACTCCATCGTCGACGCGCTCCGCCCGTACGGCGTGGCCGACGTGCCGATGCCCTGCACTCCCGAACGCGTCTGGCGGGCGATCAGAGGCGGCGGGCCCGAACACTCTCCCCGGCCCGGAGCGGGCGGCGGGCTTGGATCGGCCGGAGGTGAGGCATGATTCCCGGATCGTTCGACTACGTACGGCCGTCGTCGCTGGACGAGGCCGTCACGGCGCTACGCGATGCCGGCGACGAGGGCAAGGTGATCGCCGGCGGGCAGAGCCTGCTGCCGCTCCTGCGGCTGCGGCTGGCCTATCCGGAGGTCCTCGTCGACGTCGGTTCGGTGCCGGAGCTCCACGGCGTACGCGATGAGGGCTCGTCGCTGCTCGTCGGCGCCATGACCACGCACTACGAGGTGATGCGCGACCCGCTGATCCGCGAGTACGCGCCGCTGGTCGCGGCGGCCACCTCGACCGTCGCCGACCCTGCCGTACGCCATCGGGGCACGTTCGGCGGCTCCCTGGCGCACGCGGACCCGGCGGGCGACCTGCCGGCCGTCGCGGTCGCCATGGACGCGGTGTTCGTGACCTCGTCGCGGGAGATCCCGGCCGGTGAGTTCTTCTCGGACTACCTGACCTCGGCGCTCGAACCCGACGAGGTCCTGGTGGGCGTGCGTCTGCCGAAGGCGTACGCGGGCTGGGGCTTTCACTACGAGAAGTTCCACCGCACCGCGCAGGCCTGGGCCATCGTCGGCGTCGCGTGTCTCGTCGAGCGTTCGAACGGCGGGATCACCGGGGCACGGATCGGCCTGACCAACATGGGGTCCAGGCCGGTACGCGCGTCCGCGGTCGAGGACGCGGTCGCCGGTGGCGCCGCGGACCGCGAGGCGTTCCGCGCGGCGGCCGAGAACGCCGCCGATGGCACCAGCCCGCCGAGTGACCTGCACGGGTCCGCCGAATATCGCCGGCACCTCGCCCAGGTCCTGACCGCACGGGCCCTGTCCAAGGCGGCCGGCGCGTAAGCGCGGTCACATTTCGCCTCGCCGGCGCCGGGGTACGCATCGTGTGTACCCCGGCGCCGGCGGAGCAGGGCCCTTCGCCGGCCTCGTTGACGGCCCCCGTACGCTGCTTTGGAGGAGGCTAGGAGGAAGGCAATGGAACTCGATCACGAATTCACCGTTCCCGTGCCGGTCGACCAGGCGTGGCCGGTCCTGCTCGATGTCGAGCGGATCGCACCCTGCTTGCCCGGAGCGACATTGGACTCGGTCGACGGCGACGAGTTCACCGGCCGCCTCAAGGTCAAGCTCGGGGCGATGACCATCACCTACAAGGGCTTGGCCAGGATCGCCTCGCAGGACGAGGGCGCCCACACAGTGACCATCGAGGGCACCGGCAAGGAGGCGCGCGGCTCCGGTACGGCCAGCGCCACCGTACAGGCGCAGATGCACGACGAGGGCGAGCGGACGCGCGTCACCGTGCACACGAAGCTGAACGTCACCGGGCGTCCCGCGCAGTTCGGCCGCAACATCCTGTCCGAGGTGGGCGGCAAGCTGATCACCCGGTTCGCCGGCAACCTCGAGAAGGAGATCACCCGCGAGGAGTCCCCGGCCGAGGCGAGCGCCGCCGCGCCGGAGGCGCCCGCCGCCGCACCGGCGCCCGAAACCGCCGCAGCGGAACCGGCCGAGCCGCAGGTCGTCCCCGCGGAGGCCGGGACCGGCGAGGACGCCGCGCCGCAGGAGACTCCCAAGCCCTCACCGGCCCCCGCACCGAGAGAACGCGCGGCCCGCTCCTCAGATGAGGACGCCATCGACCTGCTGGAGTTCGCGGGCCCCTCGATCGCCAAGCGCCTGGCCCCCGTGGTCGCGGGCCTGGCCGCCGCGTGGACACTCCGGCGCATCATCAGGCGGATCCGCCGCCGCTGAGCCCAGGCGCTCTGTTCCCCGGCCGGCGTCAGGCGAGCGAGTCGATCCAGCGCTCGAGGCGGCGGCCTTCGGTGGCCATGAGCTCGGGGTCGCGGAAGGTGTTGGTGAGCAGGGAGATCCCCTGGTAGGCGGCGACCAGCGCGACCGCCAGCTCTCTCGCGTCGCTCCGGCCCATCTCCTCGAACTGTCCCTCCGCCCAGTCGAGCAGCCGGCGCATGACCTCGGCGACCTCTCGGCCGAGGCCGCCCTCGTCGCTTTCCGGGGAACGTTTGTCGAGCTCGGAGGCGAGGGTGCCGGTGGGGCAGCCGTAGCGCGCCGCGAGGTCACGCTGTTCCACCCAGCCACGGATGAGGGCCTTCAGCCGCTCCTGCGGCGCAGGCAGCCGGTCGAGCGCGTCGATGACGACCTGGAGACCGCGCGCGTGCGCGTCGATCGCCGCCCCGACGAGCTGGTCCTTGGTCTTGAAGTAATAGTAGACGTTGCCCACCGGGATGTCGGCCGCCTGGGCGATGTCGGCGAGTGTGGTCCGCTCGACGCCCTGCTCGTGGAGCACCCGCGCCGCGGCGGTGACCAGCCGCTCCCGCTTCCCTGATCGCCGCGGGGCCGTTTTTGAGTCAGTCACCCGACTAACTGTAGACGCACGGCACCGGCGGCCGTTAGGTTCTTTGTCAGTCAGTCGACTAACTAAGGTGGAACCATGATCGTGGTAACGGGTGCGACCGGGAACGTCGGACGCGAGCTCGTACGGACTCTCGCCTCGGCGGGCGAGACGGTGCGGGCGGTCTCCCGGCGACCGGAGCGGACGCCCGAGGGCGTACGGCACTGGCAGGCCGACCTCGCCGAACCCGTGAGCCTGCGGACCGCGATGGAGGGGGCCGACGCGCTGTTCCTGCTCGTCGCGGGTGAGGATCCGCGGGGGATCCTCGACGTGGCCCGCGCGGGCGGGGTCCGGCGCGTCGTCCTGCTCTCCTCGCAGGGCGCCGGGACGCGGCCGGAGGCCTACCCCCACCCTGTGGCGTTCGAGGACGCCGTGCGCCGGTCGGGCCTGGACTGGACGGTCCTGCGGCCGGGCGGCTTCCACACCAACACCTACGCGTGGGCCGAGTCCGTACGCGCGGAGCGGACGGCCGCCGCGCCGTTCGGGGACGTCGGGCTGCCCGCCATCGACCCCGGGGACATCGCCGAGGTCGCCGCCGCGACCCTGCGCCAGGCCGGCCACACGGACCGCACTTACGAACTCACCGGACCGGCGCCCATCACCCCGCGCGAGCGCGCGAGGGCCATCGGCGACGCGCTGGGCACGCCGGTGCGGTTCGTCGAGCAGACACGGGAGGAGGCGCGTGCGCAGATGCTGGGGTTCATGCCCGAGCCGGTCGTCGAGGGGACCCTCGCCATCCTCGGTGAGCCCACCGCCGCCGAACGCGAGGTGAGTCCCGCCGTCGAGCACATCCTCGGCCGCGCGCCGCGTACCTTCGCCGACTGGGCGAGGCGTAACGTCGCGGCCTTCCGGTGAGAAATCGAGGCGCGCCCGGGTCAGGACCAGGAGATCTCGCCGGTCCGGTCGACGAAGCGTCCGGAGCCCGCGCCGGGCTTTTCGGTCGCCAGGCCGACGATCGCGTCCGTGCCCTCGGTGACGGTCTGAGGGCCGCTGTTGCCGTTCAGATCGGTCGCCGTGTAGCCGGGGTCGGCGGCGTTGACGCGCACGTCCGGCAGTGCCTTGGCGTACTGGGTGGTCAGCATCGTGAGCGCCGCCTTCGAGGCGGTGTAGAGCGGTGCGACCACCGAAGACTCGGGCCGTGCCGGGTCATGGGTGTAGGCCAGCAAGCCCATTCCGCTGCTGACGTTGACGATGACCGGGTCCGATGATCGGCGCAGCAGCGGCAGGAACGCGGTGGTCGTACGGACCACACCGGCGATATTGACGTCGAAGACACTGAGCGCGTCGGTACCGGTCAGGCCGGTGGGGTCACCGAAGGGGCCGTGAACGCCGGCGTTGTTGACCAGAACATCGATCAAGCCCTCGTGATCGGCGACGTCCGCGGCCGCGGCGGCGACGGACGCGTCATCGGTCACGTCGATGCGGACGAACCGCGCGCCGAGCGCCGCGGCGGCCCGTGCGCCCCTTTCGGGGTCGCGGGCCCCGACGAGCACGGTGTGCCCGAGTTCGATGAGGCGGCGGGCGGTCTCGCGGCCGAGCCCCTTGTTCGCTCCGGTGATGAAGGTGATCGTCATGTGGCCAGTGTCCGGTCCGCCCGTGGCGTCCAGCCAGAGACGCCTCGACGGTAGGAACAGCGGTACCACCATCGATAGCGCGTTCGAGGACCGGAGAGCAGCAAGATGGATGTCATGACCACGACACCCGGGGCCGGGCTGGGCGCGATGATCCGCACGTGGCGGGATCGGCTGCCCCCGTCGGCCGCGGCGCTGCCGGTGGGCCGGGCACGCCGCGCGATCGGGCTACGCCGCGAGGAGCTCGCCGAACTCGCCGGGGTGTCGGTCGACTACGTCGTACGCCTGGAGCAGGGACGGGCCACGACGCCCTCGGCACAGGTGATCGCGTCCCTCGCGCGCGCCCTGCAGCTGACCCTCGCCGAACGGGACCATCTGTACCGGCTGGCCCGTCTCGTACCGCCGGCGGACGACGCGATCTCCGACCACATCCCACCCGGCGTTCACCGGGTGCTCACTCGGCTCGGAGATGTCGCGGTCGCCGTGTTCGCGGCGGATTGGCAGCTGATCTGGTGGAACCGGAGCTGGGCCGCGCTGCTGGGCGATCCCTCGTCGTCACCACCGCGGCTGCGCAATTTCGCCCGTGACAGGTTCCCGGTGGATGACGGTCCCGCTCGCCTCGCGGCATGGCCGGTGACCGAACTGGACAGGGACACCACCGACCTCGCCGTCGTGTCCGACCTGCGCCGCGCCACCGGCCGCTTCCCTCAGGACGCGCGCCTCGCAGAGCTGATCCACGACCTGAGCATGGGCAGCCGGCGGTTCGCCGAACTCTGGGCGACCGGCACGGTGTCCGCTCACCGCGAGGACCACAAGACGATCGAGCACCCGTCGGTCGGGCCGGTCACGGTCGACTGCGACGTGCTGACCGACGGCGACTCCGATCGCAAGATCGTGATCATGACCACCGCGCCCGGCAGCGCGGACGAGACCAAGCTGCGGCTCGCCGCGGTCACCGGCCACGCTCACACCCCGGTGGGCGGGTGAAGGCAAGCCGTCCGCGACGGGTGACACCCGTGCCCGTCGCTACCGGGACGGGCAAGCGGCTTGGCCGTGGGGCCGCAGAACGGTTGAGGATCCCGCCGGCGGCGGAGCGCACGCGCCTAAAGTGAGCTCATGACCGATTTGTCCCGTGAGCGTGCCGTCGCGCTCGATGCGGCCGATCCGCTCGTGTCACTGCGTGACGCCTTCGTGGTCGACGACCCCGAGCTCATCTATCTCGACGGCAACTCACTCGGCCGGCTGCCGAAGGCGACCGCGGACCGGATCGCCCAGGTCGTACGGGACGAATGGGGGGCCGGCCTCATCCGGTCCTGGCGGCACTGGGTGGACCTGCCGTCACGCGCGGGCGACCTGATCGGCTCCACGCTCCTCGGCGCGGCCGCGGGCCAGGTCGTGGTCTCGGACTCGACCACGGTGAACCTGTACAAGCTGGCCGCGGCCGCACTGGACGCCCGGCCGGACCGCAGCGTGATCATCACCGACGACGACAACTTCCCCACCGACCGCTACGTCCTGCAGGGGCTGGCGGCTCAGCGCGGCGCCGAGCTGCGCGTCGTGCACACCGACATCGACGACGGTCTCGACCCGGACCTGCTGCGCGACGTCGTGGACGAGAACACCGCGCTGGTCAGTCTCTCCCACGTCGCCTACCGCTCCGGCGCGCTGCTCGACATGGCGGCCGTCAACGCGATCGTCCACGACGCGGGAGCCCTGGTCCTGTGGGACCTGTGTCACTCCGCCGGCTCCGTACCCGTCGAGCTGGACGCCTCCGGCGCCGATCTCGCGGTCGGCTGCACCTACAAGTATCTGAACGGCGGCCCCGGATCCCCGGCGTTCCTCTACGTGCGCGACGAGCTGCAGGCCGCGCTGCGGCAGCCGATCTGGGGCTGGTTCGGCCAGCGGGACCAGTTCGCGATGGGCCCCTCCTATGATCCCGTGCCGGGAATCGACCGCTATCTGGCCGGGACGCCGGCCGTGGTGGGGATCGCCGCCGTCGAGGAGGGTGTACGGGTGCTCGCCGAGGCCGGCATCGACCGGCTGCAGGCCAAGGGCATCGCGCTCACCGACTACGTCATCGAGCTGGCCGGCGCCTGGCTGCCCGGCTTCGACCTCGCCACCCCCGCCGATCCGCGACGGCGCGGCTCGCACGTCTCGCTGCGCCACCCGGACGCCTGGCGCATCACGCAGGCGCTGGTCGAGGCGAAGGTGATCCCGGACTACCGGACCCCCGACCGCCTGCGCCTTGGCCCCGCGCCGGTCAGCACCGGCTTCACGGACGTCTGGGACGGCCTGAGCCGGCTGCGGCAGATCATGGCCGACAGGTCCTACGAGCGCTTCTCCGGCGAGCCGGCGCGGGTGACCTGACCGGTCACTCCCACTCGATCGTGCCCGGCGGCTTGCTCGTGATGTCGACCACCACGCGGTTGACGTCGGCGACCTCGTTCGTGATGCGGGTGGAGATCCGCTGCAGGACGTCGTACGGCAGCCGCGCCCAGTCGGCGGTCATCGCGTCCTCGCTGGTCACCGGGCGGAGCACGACGGGGTGTCCGTAGGTGCGGCCGTCGCCCTGCACGCCCACCGAGCGCACGTCGGCGAGCAGCACGACGGGGAACTGCCAGATGTCGCGGTCGAGACCGGCCCTGGTGAGCTCCTCGCGGGCGATCGCGTCGGCCTCGCGCAGCAGGTCGAGCCGGTCGTGCGTCACCGCGCCGATGATCCGGATGCCGAGCCCCGGGCCGGGGAACGGCTGACGCCAGACGATCTCCTGCGGCAGCCCGAGCTCCTCGCCCAGCCGGCGTACCTCGTCCTTGAACAGCGTGCGCAACGGCTCGACCAGGGAGAACTGAAGATCGTCCGGCAGGCCGCCGACGTTGTGGTGGGACTTGATGTTGGCCGCACCCGTGCCCCCGCCGGACTCGACCACGTCGGGGTAGAGCGTGCCCTGGACGAGGAACTCCACGGCCTCGCCGTGGACGTCCACGACCTCGCGCGCGGCCTCCTCGAAGACCCGGATGAACTCCCGACCGATGATCTTGCGCTTGTCCTCGGGATCGGTGACGCCGTCGAGCGCCTTCAGGAACCGGTCGGCGGCGTCGACGACCTTGAGGTCGACACCGGTCGCGGCGACGAAGTCCTGCTCGACCTGCTGCGCCTCGCCCTTGCGAAGAAGCCCGTGGTCGACGAAGACGCAGGTGAGGCGGTCGCCGATCGCCCGCTGGACGAGCGCGGCGGCCACCGCGGAGTCGACCCCGCCGGACAGTCCGCAGACCGCCCGCTTGCCGCCGACCTGGGAGCGAACGGCCTCGACGGACTCTTCGACGATGTTGACCATCGTCCACGACGGGCGGCAGCCGGCCGCGGCAAGGAAGTGCCGCAGCACCGCGAGCCCGTGGTCGGTGTGCATGACCTCCGGGTGGAACTGCACGCCGTAGAAGTCGCGCGAGGGGTCCTCCATCGCCGCGACCGGAGCGCTGCCGGTGCGCGCCGTCACCGTGAAGCCGGTGGGCGGCACGCTGCAGGTGACCCGGTGCGACATCCAGACGGACTGCTCGTCGGGCAGCCCGGCGAGGAGCGTGCCCTCCTCGATCACGGTCAGGTCGGTACGGCCGTACTCGGCGATGTCGGAGTTGGCGACCGTGCCGCCCAGGTCGCGCGCCATCACCTGGAAGCCATAGCAGATCCCGAGTGTGGGCACCCCGGCCTCGAACAGGCCGTCGGGCACCGCGGGAGCGCCGGGCTCGTACACCGACGCGGGACCGCCGGACAAGATGATCGCCCTCGGCCGCTTGGCGAGCATCTCGGCGACCGGCATGGTCGAGGGCACGATCTCGCTGAACACGTGACACTCTCGGACGCGGCGCGCGATGAGCTGCGCATACTGCGCCCCGAAGTCGACAACGAGGACCGTGTCGAAGGACTGCTCGACTGACTCGACGGACACCAAGAACGCCTTTCGGAGTCGCGGGATGGCAACAGTCTAGTGCCGGGACCGGGGGTGTTTTTCCTCGTGGGGGCCATACTGATCCGATGACGGCCGCAGGCGAGATCGAGGCACGGCTGGGCGAGCTGGCCGACCCGGTCCGCGCCGAGCAGGACAAGCGCTATCTGAAGAGCGACCTGCGCCATCTGGGCGTGGGCCTGCCCGCCCTGCGCGGGGTCGCGGTCGCCGCCGCGAAAGGACTGGACCGCGAGCGGACGCTGGCCCTGGTCGAGGAGCTCTGGCACGAGCCGGTGCACGAACACCGGATGGCGGCGATCGAGGTACTGATCCGCAACACCCCGCTGCTGACCGCGACCGACCTGGCCGTGGCCGAACGGCTGATCCGCGCCTCCCGCACCTGGGCGTACGTGGACGCGCTGGCCGTCAAGGTCGTCGGTGGCCTGGTCACGCGGTATCCGCCGCTCGCCGCCACCCTCGACACGTGGGCGGGCGATGACGACTTCTGGATCCGTCGCACGTCGCTGCTCGCGCTGCTGCCGGGCATCCGCTCGGGCGGCCCCGACCTGGACCGGCTCTCCCGCCACGGCGACGCCCTCATCGGGGAGCGGGAGTTCTTCATCCGCAAGGCACTCGGCTGGGTGCTGCGCGAACTGGCCAGGTCCGACCCGGCATGGGTGACCACCTGGGTACGCGACCGCGTGGCCGTGGTGTCGGGCGTCACGATCCGCGAGGCCGTACGCCACCTCCCCGAAAAGGACCGTGAGGACCTGCTCGCCGCCTACCGGGCCCGCTGACTAGGCCGGTGAGATGGGGAGCCGCAGGGCGGACGGGGCGCCGGTGGGCACGGCCGGGGAGTTCGGCGGCACCGGGCTGAGGCGTTCGTAGGCCGTCCCGAGGTCAGGGCGTGGGTCGGCCTCGTCGCGGTTGGGCCAGAACGCCATCGCGCGTTCGGCCTGGGCGGTGATCGTGAGTGACGGGTTGACCCCGAGGTTGGCCGAGACCGCCGAGCCGTCCACGATGTGCAGGCCCGGATGGCCGTACACCCGGTGGTACGGGTCGATCACGCCCTCCGCCGGCGACGAGCCGATCGTGCAGCCGCCGATGAAGTGCGCGGTCGTCGGGATGTTGAACAGGTCCAGCCAGGTGCCTCCGGCCATGCCGCCCATCTCCTCGGCCAGCATCCGGACCGCCCGGTGCGCCTGCGGGATCCAGGTCGGGCTCGGCTCGCCGTGGCCACGCCGGGCCCGCATGCCGCGCCCGGACGCCGAGGGCACGACGGTGATCGAGTTGTCGAGGGTCTGCATGACCAGGGCGACGATCGTACGGCGGGACCAGTCCCGGAGGTTCGGCAGGTGCACGAGGTCCCGCGGGTGGGCCGCGGCCTGGCCGAGGAACTTCACCCAGCGGGGCGTACGGCCGCCGCCGTCGACGAGCAGCGACCGGAGGCCGCCCATGGCGTTGGAGCCCGGACCGTAGCGCGTCGGCTCGATGTGGGTGTGCTCGTCCGGGTGGAACGAGGAGGTGATCGCCACCCCGCGGGAGTGGTCATCGCCCTCGCGGCCGAACCTCTCGACGCCGAGGATCGCCTCGGAGTTGGTCCGGGTGCGCACGCCGAGCCGCTCGGAGAGATGGGGCAGCACTCCGGTGGTCCGCATCCGGTGCAGCAGCCGCTGCGTGCCGTACGTCCCGGCGGCGAACACCACGTGCTCGGCGGTGAGGGTACGCCGCGCCCGCCGGCCCGTACGCCGGGTCTCGACCGAGTAGCCGCCCTCGGGCCTCGGCCGTACGGCGGTCACCGTGGTCATCGCCACTACGTCGGCGCCGGCGTGCTCGGCCAGGTAGAGGTAGTTCTCGGTGAGCATGTTCTTGGCGCCGACGCGGCAGCCGGTCATGCACGAGCCGCACTCGGTGCACGCGACACGGCGCGGGCCGGCGCCGCCGAAGTAGGGGTCCTCGACCCGCTCGCCGGCCTCGCCGAAGAGCACGCCGACCGGGGTGAGATGGAAGGTCTCGCCCCGGCCCATCCGCTCGGCGACCCGCTTCACCGCCGCGTCGGCCGGTGTCGTCGTCGGGTTCGTACGGACGCCGAGCATCCGCCGCGCCTGGTCATAGAAGGGCCCCAGCTCGGCTCTCCAGTCGGTGATGTGGCGCCACTGGGGGTCCTCGAAGAACGGAGCCGGGGGTTCGTACAGCGTGTTGGCGTAGACCAGCGATCCCCCGCCGACGCCGGCCCCGGCGAGGATGAGGACCCGCGAGCCCTTCTCGCCGCGCAGCAGGTGGATGCGCTGGATGCCGGTCATGCCCAGGCCCGGCGCCCACAGGTACTTGCGGGTGCGCCAGGAGGTCTTCGGCAGCTCGCGGTGGCGGGTGCCCGGCTCGCCGTCCGGGTCGTCGAACCGGCGCCCGGCCTCGACCACGGCGACCCGGTATCCCTTTTCGGTGAGGCGCAGCGCGGTGACACTGCCGCCGAACCCCGAACCGACCACGACGACGTCGTAGTCCGTACCGGTGCTGACCACGGTCCCTCCCAGCCGGCCCCTACCTGAAACGAAGGCGCTTCATGGTCTTCAACGCGCCGCTGAGCATGGCCGCGTATCTGGCGTACGACATCTTCCCAGCCGGTTCGAATCCGATCCAGCGCTGGCTGGCGACGGCCTGGGCCTCCGTGTACTTCAGCAGACCCTCCGATCCGTGCCGCCGGCCCACGCCGGAGCTCTTCATCCCGCCCATCGGCGCGTCATAGGAAGCGTACGTGGCGCCGTATCCCTCGTTGATGTTGACCGAGCCGGCCTTGATCCGCGCGGCGACGCGATTTCCGCGGCCGACGTCACCGGTCCAGACGCTGGCGTTCAGCCCGTAGTCGGTGTCGTTGGCGAGTTCGACGGCCTCGTCGTCACCGGAGAACCGGTACAGCGACACTACCGGCCCGAACGTCTCCGACCGGCACAGCTCCATGTCATCACCGACGCCTGTGAGCACGGTGGGCTCGTAGAAGTACGGGCCGGTGTCGGGACGCGCCTTTCCTCCCGCGAGGACCCTGGCGCCCTTCTCGACGGCCTCCTCGACGTGCCGGGTGACGGTGTCGAGCTGACGCTGTGAGGTCAGCGACCCCATGTCGGCTTCGTAGCCGTCGCCGAGACGCATGTCGCGTACGCGCTCCGCGAAGCGCTCTGCGAAACGGTCGAAGATCTTGTCGTGGACGTACATGCGCTCGATCGAGATGCACAGCTGCCCGGCGTTGGCGAAGCACGCGCGGATCGCGCCCTTGGCGGCGCTCTCGACGTCCGCGTCGTCCAGCACGATCATCGGGTTCTTGCCGCCGAGCTCCAGCGAGTAGCCGATCAGCCGGCCTGCCGCCTTCTCCGCGATCGCACGCCCGCCGCGGGTGGAGCCGGTGAACGACAGGTAGTCGGCCGACTCGATCAGCGCGTCGCCGATCTCCGCGGGGTCACCGATCACGACCTGCCAGATGTCGGCCGGCATCCCGCACTCGACCAGCAGGTTGATCGACCACAGCGTGGACAGTGACGTCTGGGTGTCCGGCTTGTGCACGAGCGTGTTGCCCGCGAGCAGCGCCGGGACGGCGTCGGGGACGCTCAGCGCCAGCGGGTAGTTCCACGGCGAGATCAGCCCGACGACGCCCTTGGGCTGGCGGAGCTCGACCGTACGCGTCGCGAGCGGCATGCTGCCCTGCCGGCGCTGGGGCTTCAGCAGCTTCGGCGCCTGGCGCGCGTAGTAGAGCGTGCCGGCGGCCGCGTCCATGACCTCTTCGAACGCGTGCCGGCGAGCCTTGCCGGTCTCCAGCTGGACGATGTCGAGGATCTCGTCCCGACGGTCCAGGATCGCGTCGTGGAAGCGGATGAACGGCGCGGCGCGCTCGGCGGGCGAGAGGGCCGCCCAGGTCCGCTGGGCTTCGCGGGCGCGGTCGTACGCGGTCGCCACGTCCGCGGGGCCGGAAAGGGGAAGTTCGACGAGGGGCGCTCCGGTGAACGGCGTCGTGGTCGTGGTGGTCGCTCCGCTGGACACCACCCGCTCGGTCAGCCGGTGGAGACCGGAGGGAACGGAAGGTCCGGTCACGCTTCCGGAGGCGGGTGTCGGCAAGGGCGTCTTGTCAGACGCTTCGGCCGACGACGCAGTGGTTGGACTCATGGGACGCAAGCCTAGAACCAGATTCGGTTTCTGGCCACCGAACGGCAACTGACGCCCGTTTTGCGAAGGCGGACACACCGCAAACATCATTTCGGCCGGCTCAGGTGGGGCCTTAGGGTCACTCAAGTTTCGTTTCTACTGGTGCACATTGAGAAAACCTTGTATCCCGGTGTTGGAGGGATGACCGGCCGACGACGGAAGGGCAAGGATGATCTCCGACCCGGAGGAATGCGCCATCCCAGAGGACGACAGACGGACGCCTCGTCAGGAGAAACGCGCCCAGACCCGGGCAGCGCTCCTGGACGCCGCGGAACGGCTGTGGGCCAAGCACGGCATCCGGGGAGCATCACTCGATGAGATCGCCGCTCAGGCCGGAATGACCAAGGGCGCGGTCTACTCCAACTTCGCGGGCAAGACCGATCTGATCCTCGCGCTGCTCGACCGCTACACGCAGCTCGAGCTCGGGCGCCGGACGGCCTCGAAGCTGCGTGACACCGACCGCGCTCCCGCGGACCGATGCGCCGATGCCGGCCGGCACTACGCCAGCCGGCTGTCCGCCGAGGAGACGCGCATGAAGGCGCTGCTGCTGATGGAGCTGTGGCTCTTCGGCATGCGCGACTTCTCGGCCGGCTGGCGCATCGCCGACTGGTACCAGAACCACCGCGAGGGGCTCGCCGCCGGGCTCGAGACCAACGGCAGCGGCGACCTGTCATCGGAGGACCGGGCGTCGCTGGCCATGGCGATCGAGTTCGGGCTGGCACTCCAGCACCTGCTCGACCCCGACCGCGTGCCGGCGGAGCTGTACGGCTCCGGCATGAGCCTCGTCCTCGGGCCGGTGCTACCCCAGGGGTGCCTGACAGACACCCCCTGAGCGGCTATTCGCGGCTGTGGTTGGCCTCGCCGGGGTCCTCCGGCTCGAGTACGGCTCGTGGGAGCGAGCTCGGGTCGGTGGGCTTCACGGCGTGGCCGTGGCCGAAGACCGCGTCGAAGTTGGTGGCGTACTTCGCCTCCAGCACCGGGTCCGCGACAGTGATCATCGCCTCGTCGTGCCCGTGAAAGCCGACGGTCGTGTAGTTGTTGCTGCCGGTGAAGACCACCTTCTGCGGCTTGCCCTCGTACTGCCCGTCGATCAGCAGGTACTTCGAGTGCGCGTACGTCGTCCGGCCGCCCTCGGTCAGGTAGCGGGTCTCGGGGTTGCCGTGACCGCCGCCCTTCTTGGTGAGGGCGTGGATGGCGACGGGGCCGACGATGTCGAAGACCACCTGCACCCGGCAGCCGGCGTCGTCCAGTTTCCATAGCCGCCGGGCGATCGGCCCCCAGGTGAAGTGCCCGAGGCTGAGTTTGATGTGGGTGCCGCCGGCGCAGGAGACCTGGTCGAGCGCCTGGCTGATCGGGTCGCCCTTCGCCCAGGGGAAGAAGTCCAGGCGATACTTCCCGGCCTGCACCGTGCGGTGGTAGTCCGCGGTGTGATGCTGGGCGACCAGGTCGCGAAAGTAGGCCAGGTAGGCCGCGTAGACGGCGGGGTCCTGCAGGACCAGCGCGTCGTTCCACTGGGTGTCGCGGGCACCGTCCGTGGCGTTCGCGGAGGTCTGCACGACCATGTTCTGTGCCCCGCGGGTGCTGGAGAACAGGAAGAACTTGTTGTGGTTGAACTCCGGCCCGATGCAGCCGCGGTCCTCATCGCACACGACCACCCAGGACGACTTCTTGGTGTCCCCGCCCAGCCCCTTCCGCAGCCGCTTGTAGGCGGCGTAGGACCGGGACTCATAATCCAGCACGACCTGCACGCTCACCTTGCGCTTGGCCGCCGCGATGAGCTGGCCGGCCGTGTCCATGCTGGAGAAGTGGTACATCGCGATGGCGATCTGGCCGCCCTTGGGGGTGCCCGCGACCAGGCCGGCGATGCGGGCGGAGATCGCGTCACGCTTCGCGCTGCCGCTGACCGGGGAGTTGAAGATCGGCCCCGTCTGCGGGACCGATTCGGCCCCGGCGACCTTCGCCAGGACACCGGCGCCCATGAGACAGGCCGTGAGCACGCACCCGGCGACCGGCAAGGACTTCCGCACATGCACTCCTGAACTGGACACGGAGCTACAAAGCGCTCAGACAAGCACTGAAGTGCGGAAAGCGTACAGGAGACACTCACGGCCAGAACAGTCTCAAACGGTCAAAAATTTTCCCCGAACCCGCAGGTCAGGGTGCCGATAGATCAACTCGCCCGGGTGTCGGGTGTCATGGTCGGGACGATGTCCGGGACGCCGCGGCGGGTCGCGTCGGCCTCCTGGTCGCCCTCCTGCTCCTGGGAGATGCGCTCGGCCTCGACGCGCTTCTCGTAGTACTCGATCTCCCGTTCGGTCTGCTCCTTCGACCAGCCGAGCTCGGGCGCCAGCAGCTCGGCGGCCTCCCGGGCGACACCGATGCCGCGGTCCCAGGTCTCGATCGAGATGCGGGTACGCCGGGCCAGCACGTCGTTCACGTGCCGGGCGCCCTCGTGGGTGGCGGCGTAGACGATCTCGGCCCGCAGGTAGTCGTCCGCGCCCTCGATGGGACGGCCGAGATCGGGCCGCTCCTTGATCAGGGCGAGCAGGTCCTCCGCCAGCGTGCCGTACCTGCCCAGCAGATGCTCGATGCGCGCGACGTGCAGGCCGGACGCCTCCGACAGGCGGTGACGGGAGTTCCACAGTGCCTGGAAGCCGTCGCCGCCGACCAGGGCGATCTGGTCCGTGCAGGAGCCCGGCACCTTGCCGTCCAGCCCGTGGGCGACCGCGTCCACGGCGTCCTTGGCCATCACGCGGTAGGTGGTGTACTTGCCGCCCGCGACCACCACCAGCCCGGGGACCGGGTGGGCGACGACGTGCTCGCGGGACAGCTTGGAGGTCTCGTCGGACTCGCCGGACAGCAGCGGCCGCAGCCCCGCGTACACGCCCTCGACGTCATCGTGGGTGAGGGGCACGTTGAGCACCGCGTTGACGTGCTCGAGCACGTAGTCGATGTCGGCCTTGGAGGCCGCCGGGTGGACCTTGTCGAGCGCCCAGGGCGTGTCGGTGGTGCCGATGATCCAGTGCCGGCCCCACGGGATCACGAAGAGCACCGACTTCTCGGTACGCAGGATGATGCCGCTCGCCGAATGGATGCGGTCCTTGGGCACGACGAGGTGCACGCCCTTGGAGGCCCGCACGTGGATCTGCCCGCGCCCGCCGACCAGCTCCTGGATGTCGTCGGTCCAGACACCCGTGGCGTTGACGACCTGCTTGGCGCGTACCTCGGTCTCGCTCTCGGACTCCAGGTCGCGGATGCGGACGCCGGTGACCCGCTCGCCCTCACGCAGGAAGCCCACCGCCTGCGTACGCGAGGCGATCTGGGTGCCGTACTCCGCGGCCGTACGCAGGAGCATCGCGACATAACGGGCGTCGTCCACCTGGGCGTCCCAGTACTGGATGGCGCCCACGAACGACTCGCGTTTGAGCGAGGGTGCGACGCGGAGTGCCTGCGTACGGGTCAGGTGCCGGTGGTGGGGGACGCCGCGCGAGGTGCCCATCGACAGGGACAGGCCGTCGTAGAGGGCGACGCCGGCGCCGATGTAGGCACGCTCCCAGACGCGGTGGGTCATCGGGAACAGGAACGGCACCGGGCGTACGAGGTGGGGTGCGATGCGGCCCAGCAGCAGGCCGCGCTCGGTGAGCGCCTCCCTGACCAGCTCGAAGTCGCGCTGTTCGAGGTAGCGCAGACCACCGTGGATCAGCTTGGAGGAGCGTGAGGACGTGCCCGAGGCGAAGTCCCGCGCCTCGATGAGCGCGACGCTCAGCCCCCGTGTGGCGGCGTCCAGCGCCACGCCCGCGCCGACGATGCCGCCGCCGACCACGAGGACGTCGAACTCCTCGGTGCCCATGCGTTCGAGCGCGGTCTCCCGCTCGGCCGGGCCGAGACGCGAGTTGCCGAGTCCGTTCGCCGAATCCCCATCCACCATGTGCGCACTCCCTCGCGTCGCCTTGATGACCACGGCATGGACCACGCTATGTCGCCATCAGTCCAGTCACAACGGCGGGCGGTGGGTTGACAGATAGGCCCCGCGACTACCGATCTACGCCCTGACCAGGACATTTGACCGAAGGGGCCGATCCGTTAGTGCGGTGCGACCACGACCTGAACGCGCTGGAACTCCTTCAGGTCGGAGTAACCGGACGTGGCCATGGCGCGGCGGAGGGCCCCGATGAGGTTCATCGAGCCGTCGGCGACGTTGGAGGGGCCGTAAAGGATCTGTTCGAGCGTGCCGATCGAGCCGACCTCGAGCCGCGCCCCGCGCGGAAGCTCCTCGTGGTGCGCCTCGCTGCCCCAGTGGAAGCCGCGTCCCGGCGCCTCCGCGGCGCGGGCGAACGGCGAGCCGACCATGACCGCGTCGGCGCCGACCGCCAGGGCCTTGGCGATGTCGCCGGACTGCCGCATGCCGCCGTCGGCGATGACGTGGACGTAGCGTCCGCCGGACTCGTCGAGGTAGTCGCGCCGGGCCGCCGCGACGTCGGAGACCGCGGTGGCCATCGGCACCGCGACGCCGAGCACCGTACGCGTCGTGTGCCCCGAGCCACCGCCGAAGCCGACGAGCACGCCCGCCGCGCCGGTGCGCATGAGGTGCAGGGCGGCCGTGTAGGTGGCGCAGCCGCCGACGATCACCGGCACGTCGAGGTCGTAGATGAACTGCTTGAGGTTGAGCGGCTCCGAACGGCCGGAGACGTGCTCGGCGCTGACCGTGGTGCCACGGATGACGAACAGGTCGACACCGGCGTCGATGACCGCCTTGTGGTACTGCGCGGTCCGCTGCGGCGACAGCCGCGCGGCCACGGTCACCCCCGCGTCACGGATCTCCTTGATGCGCCGCCCGATCAGCTCCTCCTTGATCGGCTCGGCGTACAGCTCCTGGAGCCGCCTGGTCGCGGTGCCGTCCTCGAGCGAAGTGATCTCGGCCAGCAGCGGCTCGGGGCTCTCGTAGCGGGTCCAGAGCCCTTCGAGGTCGAGCGCCGCGAGCCCGCCGAGCTTGCCGATCGAGATCGCCAGGTCGGGGCTGACCACGCTGTCCATCGGGGCGACGACCAGTGGCATCTCGAAGCGGTACGCGTCGATCTGCCAGGCGACGCTGACCTCTTCCGGGTCGCGAGTGCGGCGTGAGGGCACGATGCCGATCTCATCCAGCTCGTACGCACGCCGGCCGCTCTTGCCACGCCCGATCTCTACCTCGGCCATCTGCGTCCTCTCCGCTTCCAGGGCTCAGCCGCCGTGATCATACGGGGTGCCCGGTCCCTCAGCGGACCTGGTAGTTGGGGGCCTCGACCGTCATCTGGATGTCGTGCGGGTGGCTCTCCCGCAGTCCGGCCCCGGTGATCGGCATGAGGACCGCGTTGTTCTGCAGATCCTCGATCGTACGGGAGCCGGTGTACCACATGGCCTGGCGGAGCCCGCCGACGAGCTGATGCGCGACGGCCGCGATCGGACCGCGGTAGGGCACCTGGCCCTCGATGCCCTCGGGGATCAGCTTGTCCTCGCTGGCGACGCCCTCCTGGGAGTAGCGGTCCTTGCTGTACGAGCCGCCGCGCTCGCGGTTCTTCATCGCGCCGAGCGAGCCCATGCCGCGGTAGGTCTTGTACTGCTTGCCGTTGATGAAGATCAGCTCACCGGGGCTCTCCTCGCAGCCGGCCAGCAGCGAGCCCAGCATGACCGTGTCGGCCCCGGCCGCGATCGCCTTGCCGATGTCGCCGGAGTACTGCAGGCCGCCGTCGCCGATCACCGGCACCCCGGCCGGGCGGCAGGCCAGGGCGGCCTCGTAGATCGCGGTCACCTGGGGCGCACCGACCCCGGCCACCACCCGCGTCGTACAGATCGACCCGGGGCCCACCCCGACCTTGACCGCGTCGGCACCGGCGTCCACGAGCGCCTGCGCGCCCGCACGTGTGGCGACGTTGCCGGCGATGATGTCGGCGCGGGTGTTGGCCTTGAGCTTGGCCACCATGTCGAGCATGCCGCGCGAATGACCATGCGCGGTGTCCACGACGATGACGTCCACCCCGGCCTCGACCAGCGCACGCGCGCGCAGCTCGGCCTCCTCGCCGACGCCCACACCGGCCCCGACCACGAGCCGGCCGGCGGCGTCCTTGGTCGCGCCGGGGTACTGCTCGCTCTTGGTGAAGTCCTTGACGGTGATCAGCCCGCGCAGCCGGTCGCCCTTGTCGACCAGGGGAAGCTTTTCGACCTTGTGGGCCCGCAGCCGCGCGAACGCCTCGTCGCGCGACACCCCGACCGGCGCCGTGACCAGCGGCATCGGCGTCATCACCTCGCGCACGGGGCGTGAGGCGTCGGTCTCGAAGCGCATGTCGCGGTTGGTGACGATGCCGACCAGCACACCCTCGGTGTCGGTCACCGGCACCCCGGAGATCCGGTAGTGCGCACACAGCCGCTCGACGTCGGCGAGCGTGTCCTCGGGCGAACACGTGACCGGATCGGTGACCATGCCCGCCTCGGACCGCTTGACCAGATCGGCCTGGAGCGCCTGCTCCTCGATCGGCAGGTTGCGATGCAACACACCGAGCCCGCCCTGACGGGCCATGGCGACGGCCATCCGCGCCTCGGTGACGGTGTCCATCGCCGCGGAGATCAGCGGGATCCGCAGGGTCACCGAGCGGGACAGGCGGGTGGACGTGTCGGCGTCACCCGGCCCGAGATCGGAGTACGAGGGCACGAGCAGTACGTCGTCGTACGTGAAGCCCTGCCGGGCGAACTTGGCGGACTCGGGCACGGAAGTCATTGGCATCATCCGATGGGGTGCGATATCGGGCCAGGTCAGCGGAGCCTGGTTTCATCTTAGGGTGCCCTCCCGCCTGCGGTGGCCGTTACCGCGGGTCCCCCGGCCACCGAGGGGTCACCACCACGACGATCACGACACGGACACCGTGGCGAGAGACGGCAGCGGCCGACCTGCCAGAACGGCGAACCCGCGAGGGCCTGGCCGAGCGCTTTACGCGAGGAAACAGGAGCGGACCGGACGCCCTCGTACCCATCCGCCGCGCGGTGGATCCCGCGCGGCGGGCGCTCAGCCGGACAGACGCCGAGGGAGCCACCGCCCGTTCCCGGCTCGCCGGCGCGGGCACCCGCCACGGTGATCACCGCGAGGCCGCGGCGGCGAAAGACCGCGGCGACCGGCCTCCCGGACGGCCGGCCGCGGACGACCGACGGCGGCCACCCGCCCGGCGAACACATTCCGGCCGCGATCATGGCCGGGCAGCGATGAGAGCCGGCGCCGGCCGATCCGCGGAATGTCCCGGTCCGCGGATGGGCCTGCGGCCGCGCCCGCAAAGCCAGATAGAGAGCCGCCGGGCCGCCTGCTTCCCACTTGCGCGCGGGTCACCACGGTGATCGTCGTGAGGACGCGGTCGCGAAAGGCCGCGGCGGCCGACCGGCCGTCCGCCAGGGTGGCCACCTGCCTGTCCGGCAGGGAGATCCCGCCCGGCGGCATGACGACGGGCACCTGGCCAGGGCCAGGGCCAGGGCCAGGGCCTGGGCTTGGGCTTGGGCTTGGGCCGGGGCCTGGGCTTGGGCTTGGGCCGGGGCCTGGGCTTGGGCTTGGGCCGGGGCCTGGGCTTGGGCTTGGGCCGGGGCCTGGGCTTGGGCTTGGGCTTGGGCCTGGGCTTGGGCTTGGGCCGGGGCCTGGGCCGAATGCCGATAGGGGGCGGGGTTTCATGGGGCGGGGTTCGCCGGTCGAATGGCGGCCGGGTGGCCCGAGGCGTACGTGGGGGCACCGAAGGTGTGAAATTCCCGGACGGACGTGTACGTGTGCCGGACGGGGCATCCCCGACTTGCGCCGCACAGTAGCGTGGGTTTGTGCACGATGACGCCCCACTCGATCCCTTCGCGGATGATCCGGAGGACCCGGCCGCCGCGCTCGGCGACCTGGATGATGAGGTCGCGCCGCTGAGCATGACCGAGCGCGAGGACGTCCTGGCGGATCTGTCCGACCTCGAGGTCTTCCGCGCCCTGCTCGAACCCCTGGGCATCAAGGGCCTCACCGTCGACTGCACCGACTGCGGCAAGCCGCATCACATCGACTGGGAACTCCTCTACGGCAACCTGCGCCACCTGCTCGACCAGGGAATGGCCCGGGTGCACGAACCCGCCATCGCCGCCGAGCCGACCGACTACGTCAGCTGGGAGTACGCCCGCGGCTACGTCGACGGTGTCATCGACAGCGAAGAAGGCCACTCCAGCTAGAGGACTTCTGACAAATCCCCTGTCCCGCCCGCAGGGTCCGCGACCCCGACACCTCAGGCCTGGCCATCCGAAACCGATTCCTTTACCGATCCCTCTGACGGGGAGACCGCCGCGCCTCGACAAAAGGTTCAGGACGTGGGCGGCGTCGGCTCCGGCTCGGATTTCTGCTCCGGCGGCGAGGACGGGTCCGCCGAGCGCTGATGGTGGGATCCCACCGACGAGCGCTGGTGTTCCCAGGTCCACCGGCGCCCCGGGTGTTCCCACTCCGGCTGGTCGGCCGGAGCTTTCTTCGGTCCGTCCTCGACGACCGGGACGGAGGCTCCCGCCGGCTCGGAGGCGGACGCGGAGTCGGGCTCGGCCGGAGGCGGCAGAGAGCGGTGCCGGTCCCCGGCGTGCGGGGAAGGCGATCTACCACCGGTGAAGATGCTCCCGCTCACGGGATCATGGTGTTGGACGTTCTCATTGGAACGTTCCGAATCCTTCGGCTGCACCGATCCGTGATCGGTGCCCATCGCGCCGACGTCGTTGCCGCCCGCGGCGGCGGCTCCGGCCGAGGTCAGCACGAGTGCCGCGACACCGAAGGTGACGAACGCGCGTACACCCCGGCGACAGGAGCCCTGGACCCCGCACGTGACGCGGGACGGAGTGGGAAGGGGCGGCGCACCCAGGTCGACATCCGCGGCCAGCGCCGCCAGAAGCGAGGCGGCGGGGTCGTCGGTGCGGCCGGCGCTCAGGCCCGCGAAACGACGCTCGGAAAGGGCGTCGAACAACTCATCGCTGCTGCTCACGGCGCTGAGGTCGAACGGATCGGGAGTGGCGGTACGACCACGAGTCAAGCGATCGACTCCTCACTTGCCATCACTCGAAGCCGGGCGATTGCCCGATGCTGTGCGACACGTACGGCCCCCGCTGACATACCGAGTACATTACCGGTCTCCTCCGCCGAGAGTCCGGCGACCACCCTCAACAGCACGAGCTCCCGCTGGTGGTCGGGCAACCGGTCGAGCAGGCTACGAGCGCGTTCGGCCTCGATGTAGCGCACCACGGTCTCTTCCGGTCCCGGCCGCTCGTCGGGGCCGTCCGGAAGGTCCTCGGTCGGCACGGCCGCCCGTATGGCACTGCGCAACGCATCGGCGATCTTGTGCGATGCGATGCCGAACACGAATGAGGCGAACGGCCGGCCCATGTCGCGATATCGGGGCAGCGCCCCGAGGACCGCGATGCACACCTCCTGTGCCACGTCGTCCGCGATGTGGTATTGCCCGGATACCCGGCCAAGGCGCGCTCGGCAGTAACGGACGATCATCGGACGAACACGCCCGATAAGAGACTCGACAGCCGCCGGGTCTCCCTGCACAGCCAAACTCGTCAAGTCACGGAGATCGTTTTCGTCTCCCTTGGCCGGACGGCTCAACCGTAGATCGTCGGCAGCACCCCGATACGTGGCCCCGGCGATTGCTCCCTCGGTCACGAGAGCATGATGCCCACCGAGATCGCACCTGTCTGCCACGTTGATGACAACGGAATGGTCACAGTGCACGATCGAGCGGCTATTTCTCACTCAGCGTAGCGGAGTGACTCCCGCACGTCATGCCTACGTGTCATTTGCAACACATGTTCCGGCTACCGCCGACGAAGAGGAAATTATTGGCATCCCCCGCAAGGTCGACCCGGGGATCGCCGCCGAACCTGAAAACGAAAACCGGCTGCTGGGTACGGAAACGGTAGAAGGCCCCCGGCCGCTCCGAAGCGGCGGGGGGCCTTCCGATGTCGAGCCCGGGTCAGGGACCGAAAATCGGTGACCGAAAATCAGTGCCCGTGACCGTGGCCGTGACCGCCCGCGGCGCCCTCCGGCTCTTCTTCCGGCTTGTCCACGACGAGTGCCTCGGTCGTGAGCAGCATGCCGGCGATCGAAGCGGCGTTGGTGACCGCGGAACGCGTCACCTTCACCGGGTCGATGACACCCTGGGCGATCAGGTCGCCGTACTCCGCGGTGGCGGCGTTGAAACCGTTGCCGGCGGAAAGCGCCTCGACCTTGGAGACGACGACGTAGCCCTCGTTGCCGCCGTTCTCGGCGATCCAGCGCAGCGGCTCGACGAGCGCCTTGCGAACGGCCTCGGCGCCGGTGGCCTCGTCGCCGGACAGGCCGAGCGCGTCGAAGCCGGCCTTGGCGACGTGCACGAGCGCGCTGCCGCCGCCGGAGACGATGCCCTCCTCGATGGCCGCGCGGGTCGCGGAGATGGCGTCCTCGAGGCGGTGCTTCTTCTCCTTCAGCTCCACCTCGGTGGCGGCACCGACACGCAGCACGCTGACACCGCCGGCGAGCTTGGCGAGCCGCTCCTGGAGCTTCTCGCGGTCCCAGTCGGAGTCGCTGTTCTCGATCTCCTGGCGGATCTGGCGGACCCGGTCCTCGATGGCGGAGGCCTCGCCCGCGCCGTCGACGACCGTGGTGGCGTCCTTCTTGATCGTCACGCGGCGCGCCTGGCCGAGCATGTCGATCTCGACACCGTCGAGCTTGAGGCCGATGGCCTCGGTGATGACCTGGCCGCCGGTGAGGACCGCGATGTCCTCCAGCATCGCCTTGCGGCGGTCGCCGAAGCCCGGGGCCTTGACGGCGACGCTGACGAAGGTGCCGCGGATCTTGTTCTGCACCAGGAGCGCGAGGGCCTCGCCCTCGACGTCCTCGGCCACGATCAGCAGCGGCTTGCGGGTCTGGGCGACCTTCTCCGCGAGCGGGAGGAACTCGGTGACGTTGGAGATCTTGCCGTCGTGGATGAGGATGTAGGCGTCCTCGAGGACCGCCTCCATGCGCTCGGGGTCGGTCACCATGTACGGCGACAGGTAACCCTTGTCGAACTGGAGTCCCTCGGTGAACTCCAGCTCCAGGCCCATCGTGTGGGCCTCCTCCACCGTGATGACGCCGTCCTTGCCCACCTTGTCGAACGCCTCGGCGATGAGCTCGCCGATCTTGGGGTCCTGGGCGGAGATGGTGGCGACGTGCGCGATCGAGCTCTTGTCGTCGACCTCACGGGCGGACTTGAGCAGCTCGTCCGAAACGTAGGCGGCGGCGATGTCGATGCCGCGCTTGAGGCTGATCGGCGACGCGCCGGCGGCCACGTTGCGCAGGCCCTCGCGGACCATCGCCTGGGCCAGCACGGTCGCGGTCGTGGTGCCGTCACCGGCGATGTCGTTGGTCTTGGTGGCGACCTCCTTCGCGAGCTGGGCCCCGAGGTTCTCGAACGGGTCCTCCAGGTCCACCTCCCGCGCGATCGTCACACCGTCGTTGGTGATAGTGGGTGCGCCCCACTTCTTGTCGATGACGACATTGCGGCCACGCGGGCCGATCGTCACCTTCACTGCATCGGCGAGGGCGTTCACGCCGCGCTCGAGCGCGCGCCGTGCGTCCTCGTCGAAGTCCAGGATCTTCGGCATTAGAGAAGCTCCAAGTAAGGGATGTCATCAGACGCACACAGCCCCGGCCGCCCGTGGGGGCCGACCGGGGCGGTGCATCTCTGTATCTGTTGTTACTTCTCGACGACGGCGAGCACGTCGCGAGCGGACAACACGAGGTAGTCCTCGTTGTTGTACTTGACCTCAGTGCCGCCGTACTTGCTGTACAGCACGACATCCCCGACCTTGACGTCGAGCGGCACGCGCTTCTCGCCCTTGTCGTCGAAGCGTCCCGGGCCTACGGCAAGGACGGTGCCCTCCTGGGGCTTCTCCTTGGCGGTGTCCGGAATCACCAGACCTGATGCAGTTGTCTGCTCGGCCTCGAGGGGCTGGACGACGATGCGGTCCTCGAGCGGCTTGAGAACAACCTTGGTGGCGGTCGACACGATCTGACCTTCCCCTTCGATTGCGTATCCTCGGCCGACCTCGCGGCCAGCCGCATGTTGGAGACGCGACCACGGTGGCCTGCCGTCGCGGGTGCCAGACCAGCCTGTCGCTTGATTGGCACTCGGATGATGAGAGTGCCAGTCATGGAGATTATGCCGTGGCCGGGAACCCGTCAACACGGGCCCGCCCGCATCGGGCCTGAGTCTTGTGACCTGCACCGACGACCTGATCTTGAGGATCGCCGTGGGACCGCTCCACAGACCGTGCTCTCGCTCGTCTCCCGGCGCTGCGACGTGCCGCTACCGTCATCGGGTGGACATCGCCGCCTTCGAGGGGCTGCTCACCCCCGGCGGCCGGGCCCTGCTCGGCGAGGTGGGCGCCTCCGACGTCAGCGAGCACGCGCTGCTCGCGACGGCGTCACGGTTGCGCGCACGCCATTCGCCGGAGCTGGTCGGCGCCGCTCTCACGCAGATACGCCTCCGGCTGCGTGCGCGCGCCAAGTTCGGCGCGGAGGCCGACCGCATGTACTTCACGCCGGCCGGCCTCGAACAGGCCACACGGGCCAGCGTCGCCCGGCATCGCGCGCGGCGTTTCGCCGCCCATCTGAACACCGGGAGCCCCGCGGGCTCCGTCCTGGACCTGGGCTGCGGCATCGGCGCTGACCTGGTCGCGCGTGGCCTGGCCGGCTGCCGTGGGGTCGGCGTCGACCTCGACCCGCTGACCGCCGCCGTCGCTCGCGCGAACCTGGGCGCGTTCGGCCTGGAGGGCTCGGCCTCCGTACGCGCGGGCGACGCCGCCGTCCAGGACCCGGCGGGCCACGCCGCGGTCTTCGCCGACCCCGGGCGCCGCGGCGCCAGTGGAAGGATCTTCAACCCGGAGGCGTACGAACCCTCGCTCACGACCGTGCTCGGTCTGGCCCGCGCGGCTCCGGCGGGCTGTGTGAAGGTGGCGCCGGGCATCCCGCACGACGTGGTCCCGCCCGGCGCCGAGGCCGAGTGGATCTCCGACGGCGGTGACGTCAAGGAGGCGGCGCTCTGGCTCGGCGGCCTTTCCGGCGCACGACCAGGGACGACGCTGCGGCGCGCGACCGTACTCCGCGAGGGCACGGAGACGGCCACGATGGTGGCGGACCCGCGGCTCGGGCCACCGCCGGTGGCCGGCTGGCGGCGCTATCTGTACGAGCCGGACGGGGCGGTCGTCCGCGCTCATCTGGTCGCCGAGGTCGCGGTGACGCTCGACGGCGCCCTGGCCGACCCGCGCATCGCCTACATCACCTCTGACGCGTCGCGGGCCACGCCCTTCGCCCGCGGCTACGAGATCCACGAGGTGCTGCCCTTCTCGGTCAAACGGCTGCGGGCCGCGCTAAGGAGACACGACGCGGGCACCTTGACGATCAAGAAGCGGGGATTCGCCGCCGACATCGAACAGCTGAGGCGTGAGCTACGCACGTCCGGCTCACGCGAATGCGTCGTTGTTCTGACCCGGGTGGGCGATGCCCCGGTCGCACTCATCTGTACCGCTCTACGACACCATCTCAAGGCAGAAGACACGCCAGCCTAAGGTAAACACTGCGACTATTGCCGTATTGGCTTGACTACTCTTGGCGGCACGCGAAATCCGTGCCGGCGCGCGCGGCATGAAGGCGCGCCCAGTCGGGGCGCTCGGGGGAAATGGGGAACACAATGACCGACGCCGTGCTGCAATGTCCCAAGTGCGGCGCCGGAATGGTCAGCTTTCAACGTGGCGGCGTCGCGGTGGAGGAGTGCGCGGCCTGCCGTGGCGTCTTCCTCGGCCGTGGCGAGCTGGACCGCCTGCTCGGACGCGGTCCGGTGGTCTCGGCCATGGTGAACTCGCATGCGATACCGGCCCCTTACGAAGGCCGTCATCGCCGCGACTAAAGCGGCATTCCGCTTCTCCGGGATAAGGATCTCTTTTCCCTGAATTTCTTTGCTTACGCTCGATGACCATGGTCATGTCATTAGAGTGGCCCTTCGCGACGCACGCCACTGCCATTTCCGCGCGCAGGCCGGCGACCCGGCAAAACGAAGGAGCTCCCCGGGTGGACACCAATCACAACTTCCTGCAGACAGGAGGTCAACCGGTCTCGGACCGAATGCGGGAATTGCTGGCCCGCGCTGCTCAAGATCATGTTTACGAGCAGCGCTCGACAGGTCAGGTCCTCGACGAGATCCATCAGCGACTCGAAGGCATCGAGTGGCTGCTCCGCGAGGTGCGTGAGCGTGAGCTCAGCGGCCTGACGACCCAACTCGACACGGTCCGCGGCCAGGTCGACGAGTTGTACGGCAAGCCGCCGGAATGGGCCGAGGGGCTGGCCGAGCACATCGAGTCGGTCGGCGAGAAGGTCAAGCCCGTCGCCGAGCTGCCCTCGTTGTGGGCCGACGTAGGGGTGATCGCGGAGAACGTCGACGAAGGCCTCTCCCGCATCCAGACCGTGCTCGACTCGAGCAAGAGCATCACCGACGCGACGCTGCGGGCCGCGCAGCAGATGGACGACCTGACCAAGCGGCTGGACCGGCTGGCCGGCACGATGGAGGCCGCGTCCGTACGGTTCAACCGCCTCGACAAGACGCTCGCCGACCTGGGGCATCGGTCCGAAAAGCTCGAGCACCAGATCAACGGTGTGGCCGGCAAGGTCGACCAGTCGCTCAGCGACATGGCCGAGCGCGTCGAGAAGGGACTGGACGCGGTCAACGGCAGGGTCGAGGGGGTCGGCGGCCGTCTCGACGGCATCGACGGCCGCGTCGAGGGCCTCTCCGGCAAGCTCAAGGGCGTCGAAGGGCACTTCCAGGGGCTCGAGGCCAAGATCGAAGGCGTCGACGACCGGGTCGACGGCATCAACCAGCGCATCGGCCAGCTGCCGGTCACGCTGGAGATCGGCGAGCTGCACCGCAAGCTCGCCGCCATCGGCGACCGGCCGTTCATCGATCCCACGGACCGTTTCGACGCCTTGGAGAAACGGCTCGCCGAGGCCATCGACCCGCTCATCGACGAGCTGCGGGCGCGGCCCGATCGCGACGAGGCCGAGGAAACCCTGTCGAAGATCATTGAGTCGTCCCGCGCCGATATCACGAAACATATGGAGATTCTTCGCGAGGACCTGCTGCGCCAGGTGGGTGGTGTGCACGAGGACGTGAGTAAGAGGGTCGACGGCGTCCAGCACGACATGAGCGGCCGCATGACCTCCGTGCACGAGGACCTCATGAAACGGCTCATCACCCTCGAGGAGACGATGCTCGCGCTGGCGGAGGCGCTGTTCAGGCCGCGCAGGGAGAGCAAGGAGTGACCGGGATGGCCGCTCCGTAATGTACCGGAGCGGCCATTTCGGCGCACTTTGAGTAATACGTTGACTCCATCGGTATTTGCGGAGATTTGTTTGCCATGAAGATCCAAAGTGGATCGTCACGCTGCAATGACATGCCGTTTACTCAGTCCGGTATTGATAAAATCACTCCCGATACGGTTCGGAATCCGTTTGGATGGGTGCCGTGACCTTCCCCAGATTCTCCGAGCCACCGAGCGCGGCCACGCTGCGCTGGGTCGAAGAATGCCTGGGGTCGGGCAGTGAGGTGAAGATGGTCCGGCCGCTCGTCGGGGGACTGTCCCACGTCAACCACGCGGTGCTCGCCGAAAGCCGCTCCGGCACCGTGCACCGGCTCGTGCTGCGGCGCTGGGCGTCGGCCACCTGGCCGGTCATCGACATCGACTTCTCGCCCGAGCGCGAGATCGCGGCGCTGACCCTGCTCGCGGGCTGTGAGATCCCCACGCCGTCGCTCGTGGCCGCGGATCCGTCGGGCGCCCACTGCGAGATGCCGACGCTGCTGATCACGCGGCTGCTCGGCCATCCGCCGCGCCCGGCCAACGAGGAGCTGCCCGAATACCTCATCCAGCTCGCCGCCGGCCTCCTGTCGGTGCACGCGGTCGGTGGTGCGTCCACGATGCCGCCCTACCGCCCGTACAACCATCTCGACGTACGCCTCGCGCCGCTCAACGCCCGGCACCCGGCGCTCTGGGAGCGGGCGTTCGACGTCGCGGCCGGTCCGGCCCCCGGTGCCACGCCGCGCTTCATCCATCGCGACTACCACCCGGACAACACGCTGTGGGCGTACGGGCGGCTCACCGGCATCGTCGACTGGTCCGGCGCCTCACACGGCCCGGTCGCGGTCGACGTCGCCCACATGCGCTGGAACCTCGCCATGCGCTACGACGTGTCGGTCGCCGACCAGTTCCTGCGCGCGTTCGACCAGGTCTGCGGCGGTTACCGGCACAACCCCTACTGGGATCTGCGCACCGTGCTCGACCTCCTGCCCGAACACCCCGGCCGGCCGATCACCCCGGGCGAGATGCCGGCCCTGGAGGACTTCCTGGAGCAGGCGCTCATCGAGCTCGGGGCTCCGGCCGCCCGCTTCTGAGCGGCGCTTGACCTTTCCGCCGCGTCAACTTCTACCGTCGACCCCAGGGCCGGACGTACCGGCCCGGCGATGGGAGACGGTCATGGCCTGGTCGATCGCGGATGTGGCCCGGATGTCCGGGGTGACGTCACGGACTCTGCGCCACTACGACGAGATCGGGCTGCTGCCGCCCGCGTGGGTCGCGGGCAACGGCCACCGCCACTACGAGGAGGACGACCTGCTGCGCCTGCAGCAGATCCTCGTGCTGCGGGAGCTGGGCGTGGGGCTCGCCGAGATCACGGAGATCCTGGACCACCAGGCCGACCGGGTGGAGGCGCTACGGACGCACCACCGGCGGCTCCTGGCGGAGCGGGACCGGCTCACCACGCTGGCGCACACCGTCGCTCGCACCATCGCCGAGCTTCAGGACGGAAGGGAGGTGAGGGAGATGCCGAAGATCAACAGGCCGGAGAACCTCTTCGAGGGCTTCGACTTCTCCGAGCACGACGAAGAGGCACGCGAACGCTGGCCGGAGCAGTGGGAGCAGTCGCGGGCGGCCGTGAAAGGGCTCTCGACGGACGGCGTGGCCCGCTTCCAGCGGGAGACGACCGCACAGATGATCCGGATGGCGGAGTTCATGGTCGCCGGGGCACCGGTGGACGATCCTGTCGTGCAGACCGAGGTCGAGGTGCACTTCCAGAGTGTCTGCCGGTTCTGGAAGCCGTGCGCGGCCGCGTACAAGGGGCTCGGGCAGACCTATGTCGACGACCCGCGGTTCAAGGCCAACTTCGAGGAGATCAGTGAAGGTCTCGCGGAGTACCAGCGGGACGCGATGGCCGTCTACGCCGACACGCGACTGAGCTGAGCGGGCCGCGTCGCCGGGAGGCTGCAGACTCCCGGCGCGCGATCAGACGAGGACTTCGGTGATCGGCAGGGACGAGTCGGCGGGCAGGTCGAGGGCGGACGGCTCCAGCCCCGCGCCGACGAGCTCCGCGCCGAGAGCCGCCACCATCGCGCCGTTGTCGGTGCAGAGCTTCGGCCTGGGGACGCGAAGCTGGATTCCGGCGGCCTCGCAGCGTGCCAGGGCGAGCGCCCGCAGCCGGGAGTTGGCCGCGACGCCGCCGCCGACGAGCAGGTGGGAGACGTCGTTGTCCTTGCAGGCGGCGATGGCCTTCTTGGTGAGCACGTCCACGACCGCCTCCTGGAACGCCGCCGCGACGTCGGCGACCGGCACCGGCTCGCCGGCGCGCTCGCGCGACTCGACCCACCGGGCCACCGCGGTCTTCAGCCCCGAGAAGGAGAAGTCGTAGGTGCCGTCGTCGTACTTGCCGCGCGGGAAGAAGATCGACCCGGGGTCGCCCGAGCGTGCGGCGCGGTCGATATAGGGCCCGCCGGGGAAGCCCAGGTCGAGCACCCGTGCCACCTTGTCGAACGCCTCTCCGGCGGCGTCGTCGACCGTGGCGCCCAAGGGGCGTACGTCGGTGGCGACGTCGGGTACGAGCAGCAGCGAGGAGTGCCCGCCGGAGACGAGCAGGGCCACGCACGGCCTGGGCAGCGGCCCGTGTTCGAGCTGGTCGACGGCCACATGGGCGGCGAGGTGGTTGACGCCGTACAGCGGCTTGTCCAGGCCCAGGGCGTACGCCTTGGCGGCGGCCACACCGACGAGCAGCGCGCCCGCCAGGCCGGGACCCGCGGTGACCGCGATCGCGTCGACGTCCTCGAGGTGGACTCCGGCCTCGGCCAGCGCACGGTCCACCGTCGGGGTCATCGCCTCCAGATGGGCACGGGAGGCGACCTCCGGCACCACTCCGCCGAACCTGGCGTGTTCGTCGACGCTGGAGGCGATCGCGTCCGCGAGGAGGGTATGACCGCGGACCACGCCCACGCCGGTCTCGTCGCAGGACGTCTCGATGCCGAGCACCAGCGGCTGATCCTTCACGTGCCCACCCCCCGCCGCACGGGCACGTCGCCCGGTCGCGACTCCCGCACCATCACGATCGCGTCCACTCCGGACGGCTGGTAGTAACGCTTGCGCACGCCGACGGCCGTGAAGCCGAACCGCTCGTAGAGCCGCCGCGCCCGGTCGTTGTCCGCGCGTACGTCGAGGAACACCTCGCCGCAGTGGCGGGTGGCGGCCTCGTCGAGCAGCGCGGTCAGCAGCATCGACCCGACTCCCCGGCCCTGCAGCTCGGGGCGTACGCCGATGGTCAGCACGTCGCCCTGCCCGCCGACGGCGGCCAGCCCGGCCCAGCCCGCGAGCAGGTCGTCCTCCTCGGCGAGGACGTAGTGCCTCGTGCCGCCGGGGTCGGCCAGCTCGTCGCGGTAGGTCTCCTCGGACCAGGCGTCGTCGGTGAACAGCAGGTGTTCGAGCTCGAGCACGCCGGGCAGGTCATCGAGGGTCATCTCGCGGACCTTCATCGGGGGATCACCCGCTTACGCGGCCCGGGCTCACGCGCGTCGGGCTTGCGAAGGTAGAGGGGCTCGGGCGGCAGCAGCTCCGGTCCGGCGCCGCCGGACAGCCGCGAGACCACGAGCTCGGCGATCGCGGCGGCCGACGGCAGTGCCGGCGTCTCGCCCTTGAGCACGTCGGGGTAGAGCAGCGCGCCCTCGCCGAGTGCGGGCAGGCCGGGGACGGCGGCCTCGGCGGGGCCGCCGACCGAGGGGCCGGTGATGCGTACGGTGGCCGAGTCGTACCGCGCCCAGTAGACCTCTTTGCGGCGCGCGTCGGTGGCCACCACGAAGGGCTCGGTGCGTTTGGACTCCCACGCGAGCGCGTCGAGGGTGCAGACGCCGTGTACGGGGATCTTCAGCACGGCGCCGAGCGCACGCGCCGTGACCAGGCCGACCCGCAGGCCCGTGTAGGGGCCGGGGCCGACGCCGACGGCGATCGCGGACAGCTCCGAACGGCTCACCTGAGCCTCGCCGAGTACGGTGTTGATCGCCGGGGCCAGAACTTCGGCATGCCTGCGGCGGTCGACGACCTTGGACTCGGCTCGGAGCCGTGGCGGGTGGCCCGGAGCCCACTCGCTCAGTGCGACGGTGACCGCGGCGGTCGCGGTATCGAAAGCCAAGACCAGCACGATCCCAGAGCGTAGCGCGCTCCGACCACTGCGAGTTACGAGTGGGACTCGAGCTTGGAGATGATGTCGCGGGCGGCCTGCAGCGCGCCGTCCCCTGCCGGGCCGGACGACATGGGCTTGCCGTGGGTCTCGAGGTGGTCGCCACCGGAGTAGTGCACGGTGACGAGGACGTTGGCGAGTCGCGCGTTGGCGACGGCCGCGCCGATCGCACCGTCCACCGTGTAGACGACGTAGGCCTGCTCGCCGACGCCGGTCACGCCGCGGCTGTCATGCACCTTGGCGCCGTCCGCGAGGTCCTTCCCCGCGCGGTCGGTGTGCCATTCGTCGTTGAAGGTGAGGACCGCGGTGTCGGTGGCCGACGTGCCGCCGTCGGCGCCGATGGCGCGCAGCTCGACGTTGAGCTGACGGCTGCGGTCCGCGGCGAAGAGGCTCCAGGCGCACTCGCTGTGCTGGTCGGACTCCGTGGCGACCGTCTCGCTGCGGTCCGCGCCGGGGGCGAGCTGCTTGGCCAGGCTCGCGCTGAGCGTGTCACAGGCGCCGGGCACGGCGTCGCGTTCGGCACCGTGGAGGGAGTTCATCGGGGAGCTGACCGCCTCCGCACCGCGTGCGTGGAGGGTGTGGTGGCCGCCTCTGCCGACCCCGGAGGCCCAGGTCGCGCCGCCGATCACCACGGCCACGAGGACAGCGACGGATCCGGCGGCGGCGAGGCTCCCATGGCGCCTGGCCGGCCGTGCGGCATGACGATGACCGCTCACCGGAGCTCTCCCTTCCCAAAGGAAACTTGCGCTATATGCCAGGAAGATGAGGTTTGGGGGTAGACACTACGGCAAGATCACGGTCTGGATCGATCTAGGAACAATAAATCGGATCATGAGATCACCGCACGTGGTCAGCCAGGCGCGCAGAGACGATCAAGACCCTGGGTCGCCGGGCGACCACTCGCCGAGCGCGGCCCACCGCGGCCCGACACCGGCCAGTCCGACGATGCGCTCGTCGGTCTCCTCCCGGTCGATCACGATCTCCAGTCGGTCCTCGGACAGGCCCT
This sequence comes from Actinoallomurus bryophytorum, assembly GCF_006716425.1. NCBI lineage: Bacteria > Bacillati > Actinomycetota > Actinomycetes > Streptosporangiales > Thermomonosporaceae > Actinoallomurus > Actinoallomurus bryophytorum. Next base: position 3,899,557 of record NZ_VFOZ01000001.1, on the reverse strand, counting down.
CGGCGATACCGCCGCCCCACTCGACCACGGTCACGGCGTCCTGGAGATCGAGATCGAGGTCGTCGAGTTCGTCGAGGCCGCCGAGGCGGTAGGCGTCGGCGTGCACCAGCGACGGGCCGCCCGCGAGCGACGGATGCACGCGCGCGATGACGAAGGTCGGCGACGTGATCGGTCCGCGGACCTTCAGACCGTCTCCCAGCCCCTGGGTCAGCGTGGTCTTGCCCGCGCCGAGCGGCCCGGACAGCAGGACGAGATCCCCGGCGCGCAGCAGCCCGGCCAGCCGCCGGCCCAGGTCGCGCATGGCCTCGTCGGTCGGTACCCGGATCACGGAGCCTCCATCCACGTCATCGGCGTCCGAAGTCCGCCGGGGGTGATCGTCACGGCTCAAGCGGACCGCTCCTCGGCGAACGGGCGGGCCCGCTCGACCAGTCCGGCGATGGCGTCGGTGACGACCTGGGGGCGTTCGAGCATCACGACGTGCCCACCGGAGAGCTCGACCAGCTCCGCCTCGGGTAGCGCGGCCGCGATGGCCCGTCCGTGCGCGAGGGGCGTGAGGCGGTCCTGGTCGCCGACCACGACCACCGCTGGGACCTTCCGCAGAACGTCCAGGGCGGCCAGCTTGTCGTGCGCGGCGAGCGTCGGGTAGAAGTCCGCGATCACCTCGATGGGGGTGGAGCCGATCATCCGTTCGACGAAGTCCACGATCGACGGGCTCACCGCGCGGTCGGCGAACGCCATCCGCCGCGTGATGACGAAGGCGACGTCGGTGCCGATCCGGCGCCCCCGGTCGACGAGTTTGCCGCCCTTGCCGATGCCGCGGACCACGCCGGGCACCGCGGCACGGAACACCTTGCCGAACACCTCCGGCAGGCCGAGCGTCAGCTCCGCCAGTCCTCCGGAGGAGGTATTGACCAGGGCGACGCCGGCGACCCGGTCACCGAACAGCTCCGGGTGCCGATCGGCCAGCGCCATGATCGTCATCCCGCCCATCGAGTGACCGACCAGCACCACCGGCCGGCCCGGCGCCGTGGTGGCCTCGATCACCGCGAGGAGATCGTCGCCGCACTGGTCGATGGTCGCGTGGGCCAGGTCGCTGCGTCCCGAGCGCCCGTGGCTGCGCTGGTCCCAGAAGACCATCCGCACGTCGGCCTCGTCCGCGAGATCACGGCGCTGGTAGTGCCAGGAGTCCTGGGTCATGCAGTAGCCGTGGCTGAAGACGACCGTGAGGGAGGCGTCGTCCGGGCCGTTGACCTCGACGTGCAGCGGCACTCCGTCGGTGGCCACGACGGTCTGCGGACGGCCGCGGAGCTCGCCGAAGGGCTCGTCCCGATCCGGGTCGGGTCGTAGCCGTTCGCGGCCGACGGCGTACCTGCGCGCCGCCACCGCGGCACCGACCCCGACGGCACCGGCGGTGCCGATCGCGGCGCCGACCAGGCCGACTCGCTTCTTGTTCATTGCGTGTCTCCACCGTACGTACGCGGGATCCGGGCACCGATTCTGGTGACGATCTCATACGAGATCGTGCCGAGCATCTCGGCCCAGTCCTGGGCGGTGGGCTCTCCCCCGTCTCCCGGCCCGAAGAGGACCACCTCGTCCCCCGCCTGGATCCCGTCGTCTCCGACGTCGATGACGAACTGGTCCATGCAGACGGTGCCGGCGATGCGCCGTCTCTTCCCCGCCGCCCAGACCTGGAGCAGGTTGGTGCCGTGCCGGGGAACCCCGTCGGCGTAGCCGATCGGCACGAGGCCGAGCGTCGTCTCCGCCGACGTGACGTAGCGGTGGCCGTAGGACACGCCCTCGCCCGCACCGACCCGTTTGGCCACCGCCACCCTCGCGGCGAGCGTCATCGCGGGGCGCAGGCCGAGCCGGCGCGTGAGCCCGAGCGACGGGATCGGGTCCAGGCCGTAGACCGCGATACCGGGCCGGACCAGGTCGTAGCGGGCCTCCGGGAGCGTGAGTGTGGCCGCGGAGTTGGCGATGTGGCACACCTCGGGGCGTACGCCGGCCTTCTCGGCGACCTCGATGGTCTCGTCGAAGACGCGTAGCTGCGCGGCGATGGACGGGTGGCCGGGCTCGTCCGCGCAGGCGAAGTGGGACCACAGCCCCACCACGGAGGCCAGGCCGTCGGCCTGTGCGCGCAGGGCGGCGTCGACCACCGAGGGCCAGTCGGCCGGGGTCGCGCCGCTGCGGGACAGGCCGGTGTCGACCTTGAGGTGCAGCCTGACCTGCCGCCCGACGCGCGCGGCGGCCTGGGTGATCTCGGCGACCTGGCCCACGGAGGTGGCCGACAGGTCGACGCCGGCGGCGATCGCGTCGTCGAACCGCTCGCCGGGCGTGTAGAGCCAGCACATCGCGGGTGTGTCCAGGCCCGCACGTCGTACGGTCATCGCCTCGTCCAGCGTCGCGACGCCCAGCCAGGAGGCACCGCCGGCGACCGCGGCCCGTGCGGCGGGGACGATCCCGTGGCCGTACCCGTCCGCCTTGACCACTGCCATCACACCGGCACCGCCGGCCTGCTCACGCAGCAGGTCCACGTTGTTACTGATCGCCCCGAGGTCGACGCGTGCCTCCGCCGTGGTAACGCTCATGAACCAATTGTGGCAGCGAAGCAGACCTGCGGGGGCCATCGCCTTACGGCCCGTCGCAGGTCCGGGGCTCAGCCGGTGAGCGTACGGAAGGCCGCCGGGATCGCCTCGATGACGTCGTACGCGCTGATCGGCGCCTCGCGGTCGTCCGGGGGCCGCTCGTCGGAGGCGGGGCCGGAGGCGGCGAGCCGGCCGGCGAGACCGTGCAGGTACGCGCCCGCGGCGGCGGCGTCGATCGCGCTCGCCCCTCCCGAGAGGAACGCCCCGATGAGGCCGGACAGCACGTCGCCGCTGCCCGCGGTGGCGAGCCGCGGCGTGCCGGTCGGGTTGACCCGCACGGGCCGCCCGACCTCCGCGATGACCGTGGTCGACCCCTTGAGGAGCACGGTCGCGCCGAGCTCCTCCGCGGCCCGGCGTACGTGCTCCAGCCGCCGTGCCTCGACCTGGTCCGCCTCGGTTCCCAGCAGCCGGGCGAGCTCCCCGGCGTGCGGAGTGAGCACGGTCGGCGCGTCGCGCCAGAGCAGGTCGCGGCGGCGCGCCACGACGGTGAGGCCGTCGGCGTCGACCAGGACCGGCAGGTCCGTGCCGAGCACCTCGGCCAGCAGCGCCTCGGCGTGTTCGCCGGTGCCGAGGCCGGGCCCGGCGACCCAGGCGTTCACCCGCCCGACCTCGCTCAGCGAGGTGTCGACGACCGAGGTCACGGCCTCGGGCCAGCGGTGCCGGACCAGCTCGACGGAGTGCTCGGCCGAGGCGAAGCGCACCATGCCCGCGCCGCCGCGTATCGCGCCGCCGACCGACATCACCGCGGCCCCGGTGAAGGTCTTACTGCCGGCCACCACACCGGGCACGCCACGGCGGTACTTGTTGGACTCCCGCGACGGGCCGGGTGCCCACAGGTCCACGTCGGCCGCCTGCGGCAGGACCACGTCCGGGTCGCCGAGGTACGGGCCGAGCCCGATGTCGACGAGCTCGACCACGCCCGCGTGCCCGGCGCCCGGATCGACGAACAGGCCCGGCTTGTAGGTCCCGAACGTGACCGTCACGTCGGCGCGTACGGCGGCTCCGCTCACCACACCGGTGTCCGCGTCGACGCCGCTGGGCAGATCGCAGGCCACGATGGTGGCGACGCTCCGCGAGGCGTGGCCGGCCAGGGTCGCGTGGGGTTCGCGGAGCCCGCCCCGTCCGCCGATGCCGAGCAGCCCGTCGATGATCAGATCCGCCGCCTCGATCGCGGCCACGGACCCGGCGGGGTCGTCCGCGTCGAGGGAACGGCCACCGGCCGAGCGCAGCGCCGCGAGGCCGCCCTCGTGGGTCTTCGAACCGGCCAGGACCGCGGTGACGTGTGCTCCGCGCCGGGCGAGCAGGGCTCCGGCGTACAGGGCGTCACCGCCGTTGTCGCCGCTGCCGGCGAGCAGCACGACCCGCGAGCCGTACACGCCCTCCCCTGGGCCGATGACCCCGGCGCGGCCGCTCCGCAGCAGCCCGGCGCAGACCGACGCGAGACCGGCCGCGGCACGTCGCATGAGCGCGCCCTCGGGCGAGCGCGCCATCAGTGCCCGCTCCGCGGCGCGGACCTTGTCCACCTCGTGCGCGTACCGCATGGTCGATCCCCTCGTCAGTCGGTGTTCTCGGCGATCACCACGGCGACGGCGACACCACCGTCGTGGCTGAGCGAGATGTGCCAGGAGGTGACGCCGAGACGCGTCGCCGCCGCCGCCACGGTCCCCTCGACGTGCAGGTCCGGCCGCCCGTCGGGGGCCCTGCGCACCTCGGCGTCGGTCCACTTCAGCCCGCGTGGTGCGCCCAGCGCCTTGGCGAGCGCCTCCTTGGCCGCGAACCGGGCGGCGAGGGAACGCTGAGGGAGCCGGCGTTCGTCCTCGGTGAAGAGCCGGACGGCCAGTGCGGGCGTACGTTCGAGGGACCGGGCGAACCGTTCGAGGTCCACGACGTCGATCCCCACTCCGACGATCACGAGATCAGGTTAACGTCCGTGACCTGTGGGGAGTGGGCGACCGTCAGTGAGTGTGGTGGTGGGCCGGGTCGACGGCGGGCGCCTCCGGGTGTTCGATCAGCCAGTCCAAGCGCTCGCGGCTCTCCTGGTCCACCGTCGTGTAGACGGCCATTCGCGTCTCCGGCGTGGCGACGACCGCGAAGCTGACCACCGACAGCCGCACCTCGCCGACGGCGGCGTGCCGGAAGACCTTCACCCGTGTCGTCGGGACCGCGACGTCTTGCGCGGCCCACATCTCACGGAACTCCTCACTGCCGGCGGACAGGCGCTGGATGAGGTCCGTCCAGGCGGGTTCGCCCAGGTGACGGCCGAACGCCGCGCGGAACATCGCGACCATCTGCGGAAGCTCCCGGTCGCGGTTCACGAAGGTGCTGCAGCAGTCCGGAACGATGAACGCGGCCCACAACAGGTTGCGGCCGTCCTGGTTGATCCGCGGCCACATCGCGGCGTACGCGGCGTTCCACGCGAGGACGTCGTATCGGCTGTTGAGCACCGCGGCGGGCAGATCGGCCATGCTGTCGAGAACGGACTGGACCTGGGGTTCGAGCCGGTCGTGGGTGGCCGGCACGGCGATGGAGGGAACGCCCGCCAGCCGGAAGAGGTGCTCGCACTCGGCCTGGTCGAGGCGGAGGGTACGCGCGATCGCGTCGAGCACCTGGACGCTCACGTTGATGGGGCGGCCCTGTTCGAGCCAGGTGTACCAGGTGATCCCGACCCCGGCGAGCTGGGCGACCTCCTCGCGGCGCAGCCCCGGCGTACGCCGCCGGAACCCGCCGGGCATGCCGACGTCGGCGGGCGTGATGCGCTCGCGGCGGCTGCGCAGGAAGGCGGCCAGCTCGGGGCGCCGGTGCTCGGCGGTCATGGTCACCCGTCCATGGTCGCCGCAACGGCGCGGGCTTGCCAGGTGCTGTCAACACCAGTATCAACGGGCTCTCACCACTCGTACCCGCGCGGCCACAGGCTCGGGTCATGGCCCAGATCACCATCGAAGCACCAGTCGCACGCGCGCCGGTCCGGCTCGGCCGGCTTCTGACGATCATCATGCTCGGACAGTTCATGGCGGTTCTCGACGTGTCCGTCGTCAACGTCGCCGCCCCGACCATCCGTACCGACCTGCACGCGTCAGGCGCCGGCCTGCAGCTCGTCATCGCCGGCTACACCATCGCCTACGCGATGCTGCTCATCACCGGGGCGCGCCTCGGTGACCTGCTCGGACACCGGGCCATGTTCCAGACGGGCCTGACGGTGTTCACCGCGGCCTCGCTGGCGTGCGGCCTGGCCGGCTCGACCGGCCTGCTGATCGGCTTCAGGCTGGTACAGGGCGTGGGCGCGGCACTGATGGTGCCGCAGGTCATGAGCCTCATCCAGCGCAACTTCGCCGGTGCGGCACGGGCGCGCGCGCTGAGCGTCTACGGCGCGGTGCTGGCCGGCGGCGCGGTCGTCGGCCAGGTCGTCGGGGGAACCCTGGTCAGCGCCGATCTCTTCGGGACCGGATGGCGGCCGGTGTTCCTGGTGAACGTGCCGATCGGGCTGGTGCTGCTGGTCGCGGGCGCCCGCTCGCTGCCCGGCGACCGCGGCGAGCGTCGCAGCGGGCTGGACCTGCCGGGCCTGGTGAGCCTTTCCGCGGCGGTGCTGCTGTTCGTCGTGCCGCTCGTGCTCGGGCACGAGGAGAGCTGGCCGCTCTGGGGATGGCTGATGCTCGGGGGGAGCGTCGTCGTCTTCGGGATCTTCGTGTTCCTGCAGCGTCGCGCGGCCTCGCCGCTGATCCCCGGCCGGGTGGCCGGCGCGCCCGGCGTACGCGCGGGGATCGTGACGATCTTCCTGACCATGTGCACCTTCGGGGGGTTCCTGTTCAGCCTGGCCCTCCACCTGCAGGGCGCCCTCGGCTACAGCCCGCTGCGCGCCGGTCTGTTCTTCATCCCGGGGGCGGCCGGGTTCGCGCTGTCCAGTCTCTACTGGCGGCGTGTGCCGGCAGCGTGGCACCGCCCGATGATCCCCGTTGCCCTGCTGGCGGCCGGGCTCGGCTACCTGGGGCTGGCGGTCTTCGAGTCGGGAGGCGTGGGGCTCGAGGTCGCGATGGGCGTGGCCGGCCTCGGTCTCGGCGCGGCGTTCAGCCCGCTGCTGGCGATCACGCTCAGCCACGTGGCCGTGCGGGACGCCGCGGACGCCAGCGGCCTGCTGGTGATGACGAACCAGCTCGGCCAGGTCGTGGGGATCGCGACGTTCGGGACGCTGTTCCTCAGCCTGGCGCCGCCCACGGGACACGCCCTGACCGTCACGACCATGGCGCTGGCCGGCGCGGCGGCACTCGCCGCGTGCTGCGCGGTGCCGCTGCTCCGGCCCCAGAGGATCTAGATCCGCCGGAGCCGTACGCGCTGCACGCGGTGGTCGCGGTCCTTCTTCAGTACGAGAGTGGCGCGGGCGCGGGTGGGCAGGATGTTGGCCACGAGGTTGACCTCGTTGATGTCACGCCAGAACCTCTCCGCCTGCGCCGCCGCCTCGTCGTCGTCCACCTGCGCGTACGGGTGAAAGTAGGAGCGCTCGTCGGTGAAGATCGTGCGGCGCAGGGCGAAGAAGCGGTCGATGTACCACTGGCGGATGTCGTCCACCCGCGCGTCGACGTAGATCGAGAAGTCGAACAGGTCCGACAGCGCCAGGCCACCGGGCTTGGCACTCTGCAGGACGTTGAGCCCCTCGACGATGAGGATGTCGGGCCGCCGGATCACCTGACGGGCTCCCGACACGATGTCGTACCGCAGCGGCTCGTACATGGGTACCGACGTCTCGGGCACACCCGCCTTGATCTCCGAGACGAACTTCAGCAGCGCCCGCCGGTCGTAGGACTCCGGGAAGCCCTTGCGCTGCATCAGGCCACGTTCGGCGAGGACCGCGTTCGGATGAAGGAAGCCGTCCGTGCTGACCAGCTCGACCACCGGTTCGCCCTCTCCGCGTGCGAGCAGGAGGCGCAGGAGCCGGGAGATCGTGGACTTGCCCACGGCCACGCTGCCCGCGACCCCGATGATGAACGGCGTCGGCGCCACCGCCTCGCCGAGAAAGGCGCTGACCGTGTCGCGCAGCCGTCCGTCACCCGCGACGAACAGCCGCAGCAGCCGTGCCAGCGACAGATGGACGTCCTCGACCTCGTCGATGTCGAAGGGGTCGGCCAGCCCGCGTATCTCTTCCAGTTCGCCGGGCGAGAGCGAGAGCGGCGTACCGGCTCGGAGCGCACGCCAGGACTCTCGGTCGAACTCGACGTACGGGCTGGGGACGCCGCCCCCGATGCTCGTCATGATCAGTGACCCTAATAGGACGGGTCGTGTCGCGGCGGATCGTGTCAATGGTCGATCACCGACGGCGAAGTGGCCGGAGGTCGGCCGCCGCGGCGCGCAAGCCATGGGACGGGGTAGCCGAGGAGTTGGCGCGGCGGTGGTCTACCCGTTCACCTGGAGCCATTAATGTGGCCCGCATGTGCGGAATCGTAGGGTACGTCGGCTCGCAGTCGGCCCTCGACGTCGTGGTCGAGGGTCTCGCCAGGCTCGAGTACCGGGGCTATGACTCGGCCGGCACGGCCGTCTCCTCCGACGGCAAGCTGTCGGTGACCAAGCGCGCCGGAAAGCTCGTCAACCTGCGGGACGCACTCGCGGGCACCGTTCCGCCCGGGGGCGACTCCGGGTACGGAGGCGGCGCGCCGAGCCACTCGGGCATCGGCCACACCCGCTGGGCCACCCACGGACCGCCGAACGACCGCAACGCCCACCCCCACACCGACTGCACCGGCGCCGTCGCCGTCGTGCACAACGGGATCATCGAGAACTTCGCCGCGCTCCGGGGTGAGCTCGAACGCCGCGGCCACGAGATGTCCTCCGACACCGACACCGAGGCCGTCGCCCACCTCCTGGAGGAGGAGGTGGCCAAGGGCGCCGGCCTGGCCGAGGCGATGCGGCGGGTCTGCGTACGGCTGGAGGGCGCGTTCACCCTGGTCGCGGTCTACTCCGGCGAGCCCGACCTCGTGGTCGGGGCACGCCGCAACTCACCCCTGGTCGTCGGTGTCGGCGACGGCGAGAACTTCCTGGCCAGCGACGTGGCGGCCTTCATCGCCCACACTCGCGACGCGATCGAGCTGGGCCAGGACCAGATCGTGGAGCTGCGCCCGGCGGGCGTGAGCGTGACCGGGTTCGACGGCACGCCGGCCGAGGTCAAGCACTACCACGTCGACTGGGACGTCTCCGCCGCGGAGAAGGGCGGCCACGACTACTTCATGCTCAAGGAGATCGCCGAGCAGCCCACCGCGGTCGCCGACACGCTGCTCGGCCGGATCGGCGCCGACGGCCGGCTCAGCCTGGACGAGATGCGGCTCACCGACGACGAGCTGCGCGACATCGACAAGATCATCATCGTGGCGTGCGGCACGGCGTACCACGCGGGGATGATCGCCAAGTACGCCATCGAGCACTGGACGCAGCTCCCCTGCGAGATCGAGCTGGCCAGTGAGTTCCGCTATCGCGACCCGATCCTCACCCGGTCGACGCTGGTGATCGCGATCTCGCAGTCCGGCGAGACGATGGACACCCTGATGGCCGTACGCCACGCTCGCGAACAGCGCGCCAGCGTGCTCGGCATCTGCAACGTCAACGGCTCGACCATCCCGCGTGAGTGCGACGGCGTGCTGTACACCCACGCCGGGCCTGAGATCGCGGTCGCCTCGACCAAGGCGTTCCTCACCCAGCTGATCGCGGTCTACCTGATCGCGCTCTACCTGGCGCAGGTGCGCGGGACCAAGTGGGGCGACGAGGTGTTCGCCATGATCCAGCTCCTGGGCACGATGCCGCAGAAGGTGGCGCAGGTACTGGAGACCGTCGAGCCGGTGCGCGAGCTGGCCCGGTCGCTGGCCGGCGAGCGCTGCGTGCTGTTCCTGGGCCGGCACGTGGGCTTCCCGGTGGCGCTGGAAGGCGCGCTGAAGCTCAAGGAGCTCGCCTACATGCACGCGGAGGGGTTCGCCGCCGGTGAGCTCAAGCACGGCCCGATCGCCCTGATCGAGCAGGGACTGCCGGTCGTCGTGATCGTGCCGTCACGTGCCCGGCCGATCCTCCACGACAAGATCGTTTCCAACATCCAGGAGATCCGGGCACGTGGCGCCCGCACGATCGTGATCGCCGAGGACGGAGACGAGGCCGTCGCGCCGTACGCCGACACGCTCATCCGCGTCCCCGCCGTGCCGACGCTGCTGCAGCCGCTGGTGGCGACCGTTCCGCTTCAGGTATTCGCCTGCGAGCTGGCCACGGCCAAGGGCCACGACGTCGACCAGCCCCGGAACCTCGCGAAATCCGTCACGGTGGAGTAGAAAGCCGCGAACCCGATTTCGCGCCCCGTGTAGATCTCGGTGACCGGGTATAGAGAGTGCCACGGACAGTGAAGGGAGTCTCTGATGGCAGGCCGCATCATCGCAGCACTGCGGGCCATTGTCGCGACGACGGTGAACGTCCTCGTCCTGCCGTTCCGGGTCTTCGCCCGTCTGCTGGGCCTTTCTCACAAAGGACAGCCGAAGGTGACGCGCAGGTCCAACCACAAGCAGGTCTCGTAGGAACGAAGTGGTGACAGCGAAGCGCCCGGCCGGTTCGGCCGGGCGCTTCGTCTTTTCAGGGTTCAGCAGGTGTCCAGCATGTCGCCGAGCTCGGTGTGGTCCGCGTGGGTCACGGACAGGTGGTACTCATCGGCCACCGCGATGAACTTCTCCGCGTACGTGCACTGGAAGGCCTTGGGCGGCTGCCACTCCGACGGGCCCTTGTCGCTCTTCTGCTCGTTCGGCCGGCCTGAGACGGCGAGCAGGTTGTCGCGGTCGTTGGCCAGATCGGTGCGCTTGAGCTCGGTCCAGTGGTCGGCGCCCATCTGCCAGGCGAGGCCGAGCGGGAAGACGTGGTCGATCTGTACCTCGGTGGCACGGGCCTTGGCGAACACGATGTCTTTTCCGGTGTACGGGTCATCCAGGTCGCCGGAGATCACGACGCACTTGTTGCGTTTCTTCACCTTGGTCAGATCGCGGGAGAGGATGTCGTTGCGAGTGTCGCAGCCATTGTGGTCGACGTCCTTCCAGGCCGGCCCGAACTCATCCCTGCTGTAACCGTTCATCGAGTCCGGCTTGGCGTCCTTGAGTTTCGCCAGCTCTTTGCGTGCGGTGCCCTCCTTGCCCTTGCCGCCCTTGTCCTTGCTCGAGGACTTACCCGAGTGGGAGCCCGAGGGGCCATCACCTGACAGGGACACGTTCCCGGCGCATCCGGCGGCCACGAAGACCGAGACGACCACCGAGGTGACCTTGACTCCAACTCGCCGCGGCACTGGCATATCTCCACCGTCCAAGATCTTTTTGGCGGTGGTATGCCCTCTATATACGGATCTATGCGTATATCGCGGTGAATCGAGCATCGCCGATGGGTGAGGGGTACGGATTGGTCGAAAGTTCTAGCGGCGGCGATACCGTTCTCATCCCTGAGGGGGGTGCCACTAATGCCCAAGGGTGACGACGGGCCGATAGCGGTGCACTAGGTTCGGCGCATGTCCATCATCGCCACGCGGGAGCTGGGTATGCGGTTCCCCGGCGTGCTCGCGCTGGACCAGCTGACCATCGACGTCGAGCCCGGCGTCATCGGGCTGGTCGGGGCCAACGGCGCGGGCAAGTCGACCCTCATCAAGATCCTGCTCGGTCTCCTCGCACCGACGAGCGGACAGGCCAGCGTCCTCGGCCTGGACGCGGTCCGTGACTCGATGAAGATCCGCGAGCGGGTCGGCTACATGCCCGAGAACGACTGCCTGCCCCCCGACGTCTCCGCCACCGAGTTCATCGTGCACGTGGCGCGCGTGTCCGGCCTGCCGGCCAGCGCCGCGCGCGAGCGCGCCGCCGACACCCTGCGCCACGTCGGGCTGTACGAGGAGCGGTACCGGCCGATCGGTGGCTACTCCACCGGCATGCGCCAGCGGGTCAAGCTCGCCCAGGCTCTCGTCCACGATCCCCAGCTCATCTTCCTCGACGAACCCACCAACGGCCTGGATCCCGCGGGCCGCGACGAGATGCTCGCCCTCATCCAGCGCATCGGCGGCCAGTTCGGCATCAGTGTGCTGGTCACCTCCCACCTGCTCGGCGAGCTCGAACGCGTCGCGGACCACCTGGTGATCATCGACGGGGGGCGGCTGCTGCGGTCCCAGGCGGTCACCGACTTCACCCAGGCCAGCGGGGTGCTCGCGGTCGAGATCGAGGACGACCCGGCCAACCGCGACGCACTCGGCGAACGGCTCACCCAGGCCGGGCTGCGCGTCCAGCCCGACGGGCGGCTACTGCTCATCGACATCGCCGGCGAGACCACGTACGACGTCGTGCGTGACAGCGTCGCCGACCTCGGCCTGGCGCTGGTCCGCATGGAGAACCGCCGCCACCGGATCGAAGAGGTCTTCTCCTCATGACGAGCGTCATCCACGACATCGGCTACCGGCACTACGACGGCCCGCGTCTCGGCCGCCCGTACGCCATCCGCTCCCTGTACCTGCACAATCTGCGTGCCGTGTACGGGCTCGGACGGCCCCTCAAATCCAAGATCATGCCGTTCCTGCTCTTCGCGATTATGCTGCTCCCCGCGGCGATCAGCGTCGCGGTCACGGCACTGGCCTCCTCGATCGGGGCCGGCCAGGCGATCAACCTGATCCGCTACGAGTCGTACGCGATCTATCTCCAGCCGCTGATCGCGATCTTCCTGGCCTCGCAGTCGCCCGTGGTGGCCTCGCGTGACCTGCGCTTCCACGTCCTGCCGCTGTACTTCTCACGCCAGCTGTCCCGCCTGGACTACGTGCTGGCCAAGTTCGCCGCGCTCGCCACGGCGCTGATGATCCTCCTGGCCGCCCCGGTCACGATCCTGTTCATCGGCGCGCTCGCCACCCAGCAGAAGCATCTGGGCACCCACGCGCTGCATTACGCGGCCGCCCTCGGCGGCTGCCTGATCCTGGCGATGGTGCTGGCCGCGATCGGCCTGCTCGTGGCGGCCTTCACCCCGCGCCGCGGCCTGGGCGTGACCGCCGTGATGGCGGTCTACCTGGTCAGCACCGCCGCGGTGGGGGCCATGCAGGGCATCGCCGAGGACCAGACCAAGTTCACCCTCGCCCGGTGGGCCGGCATCTTCACCCCCTTCGACCTGGTGGACGGGGTGCAGGTGTGGGCGCTGCGCGTCAAGCACTCCTCCGCGGAGCCCCCGCCCGCCGGTCTCGGCGGAGCGGTGTTCGCGCTCACGTGCGTGGCCATCGTGGCCGGCTCGCTGGCCCTCCTCTACCTGCGGTTCCGGAAGGCGGGCTCCAAATGACCTGTCAGCGCGCGGACGATCTGGAGTCACCGTGAGTGTCCTCGAACTCCGGGATGTCTCCCGGTGGTACGGCAACGTGGTCGCCGTCAACGGCGTGACGATGACCGTCGGGCCGGGCGTCACCGGCCTGCTCGGCCCCAACGGCGCCGGCAAGTCCACGCTCATCCACATGATGGGCGGCTTCCTCGCCCCCTCCAACGGTCAGGTCGGCATCGACGGACAGCGGATCTGGAAGAACCCCTCGGTGTACCGGCACATCGGCCTGGTGCCCGAGCGGGAGGCGGCGTACGACTTCCTCAGCGGACGGCAGTTCGTCCGCTCGATGGCCAAACTGCACAAGCTGTCCGACCCCGACGCGGCGGCCGAACGCGCCCTCGGCATGGTCGAGATGGCCGCCGCGGCGGACCGCGCCATCGGCACGTACTCCAAGGGGATGAAGCAGCGCATCAAGATGGCCTCGGCACTCGTGCACGATCCACCGGTGCTGCTGCTCGACGAGCCGTTCAACGGAATGGACCCCCGTCAGCGACTCCAGCTGATGGACCTGATCCGCAAGATGGCCGCCGAGGGCCGTACGGTGCTGTTCAGCTCGCACATCCTCGAAGAGGTCGAGCGGCTCGCGCACCACATCGAGGTCATCATCGCCGGCCGCCACGCCGCGTCCGGCGACTTCCGCGCCATCCGGCGGCTGATGACCGACCGGCCGCACATGTTCGCCATCCGCTCTAGCGACGACCGCCGCCTGGCGGCCGTGCTGATCGCCGACGACTCGACACGAGGCGTCGAGCTGACCTCGACCGGTCTGCAGGTCGAGGCGGTCGACTTCCTGCGTTTCACCTCGCTCCTCCCCCAGGCGGCCCGCACGGCCGACATCCGGCTGCTCGAGGTCTCCCCGGCCGACGAATCCCTCGAAAGCGTCTTCTCCTACTTGGTGGCCTCTTGACGTCCTCCCACCGCCTGAAAGCGGGGGATTCCAACCCGATGTCCTACGCCGAGGAGGGAACGAGTTGAGGTTCGCGGTTCACGGGCCCGCCCAACGGCCGGCCTCCCCGCGCGGTCACCGTCCGCCCGACGGCGATGTTCTTGGCCGCGTTCACATCCGCGTGATCGGCATGCCCGCAGGCGCGACAGCGAAAGACCGCTTGGCTCTCACGGCTTTCCGCTGCGCAGTGCCCGCAGGCGTTGCAGATCTGGGACGTGTATGCGGGATCGATCCTCTCCGCCCGGCCCGGGGCCTTGTCCTCCAGCCGCATCACCAGCCGCCCCCACCCGGCTGCGTGGATGGACCGGTTCGGTCCCGCCTTGGCCCGCACGTTCCTCCCCGGCACCTCAACGGTGCCACGGGCCGAACGCACCATGGTCTTGATCTTCAGATCTTCGACGCGGACTGTGTCGAAGCGGCGGGCCAGATCAGTGGAGGTCTTCTCCGCCCAGTCCGTACGCCGATCGGTCTCACGGCTCTTCAACCGGCCGATCGCGGTCTTGACACGCTCTCGGCGGTTCGATCCCGGCTTCGCACGAGCCAGCCTCCGCTGGAGCCGCAGCAGACGCTTCGCCTCACCGTCGCGCAGACCGGGTACCGACAACAGCTCGCCGGTCGACAGCGCAGCCGAAACGGTCACACCACGGTCCACTCCCACAACCTCACCGGTGCCCGGTCCGGTCATCGATGGTGGGATCAATGCGAACGCGATATGCCGGCGCCCCGCCCGGTCCCTGGTCACCCGGAGCGACTTGACCTCATCGGGAACCATGCGGGACCAGCGGAACCGCACCCAGCCCACCTTGGGAACCCGCACCTCGCCCATCTTTCGCGACAGACGACGCACATCCCAATGGCGGCCACGCCGCCCGACGATGCGGAACCCTTCATGCCGATCCGCCTTACGCCACGTCGGCCGCCGGTGCGTCCCGGCGAAGAAATGGAACATGGCCTGGGCGAAGTCCCGCAGCGCCTGCTGTTGCACCGTCTGCGATCCCGCGGCCAGCCACCCGAATGCCTTCCTGGCTTCGGTCAGCTGGCGAGAATGCTCCCCATAGCCCGGTGCACCCGCCCGTCCCGGACGCCAGGACGCATGCTGTTCCACCGCAAGATTCCACATGAAACGGGCCTGTGCGCAATGCTCCAGCAACACCTGCTCTTGGGTGTGCGTGGGCTGGAGCCGGAACCGCATGCGAACACGCTATTGACCACCACCGACATTAAGAGGAGGGAGCGGCGTTTCCTCCCCGATCTGACGGCCGGAGTCCTCACGCCGCCCAGCCGATGAACCCCACCATCGCGTACATCACGTTCCGCGGCATGCTCGGACGGCGGCGGGCGTTGCTGCTCTTCCTCCTGCCGGCCGTCCTGCTGCTGCTCAGCATCATCATCCGGCTCACCGGCTACAACGACCTGGACACCGCGACGGGGCTGCTGACAAAGTTCGGCCTGGACGCGCTGCTGCCGCTGCTGGCCCTGCTCGCCGGCACCGGAGTGATCGCCCCGGAGATCGACGACGGCCAGATCATGTACCTCATGACCAAGCCGATCGCGCGCCCGATCATCTCGACCACCAAGTACCTGGTCGCGGTCGCCCTGGTGATCGGCTTCGGTGTGGTGCCGATCTTCATCTCCGCCGTGATCCTGAACGGCCTGACGGCGGGCCTGGCGACGGGCTTCGCCCTCGGTGCCCTCGTGGGCGGCATCGCGTACTGCGCGCTGTTCATCGCCATCGCGGTGCTCAGCCGGTTCGCCGTGACGATCGGGCTGATCTACATCCTGGTGTGGGAGAACCTCCTCGCCAGGTACGCCCCGGGCGCCAGGACGCTGTCGATCCGGCAGTGGGCCATCTCGGTCACCGACCTGGGCACCAACGCGACCGCGGTCACCTCCGAGATCCACGGCTCCACCGCGGTCCCGCTGCTGATCGTCCTGACCATCCTCGGCGTCGTGTTCGCCGGCTGGAAACTGCGCACCCTGGCCATCACCGGCACCGACTAGGGCCTCTCGAAGTCCGCTGTGCGGCGGTCCGTACGTGGTGAGGTCTCCGGTGTTCAGGGTTCATCGACCAGACGAATCCGAACACCGGAGACCTCGTACTCTCACCCCAGCGACGGGTCGCCTCTGCGAGCGGTGAGCACGAGATAGCCGATCTGGGTCCCCATGGCGTCGGCCAGCCATCGTGCGGCCAGTTCGATCATTTCGAGGAGGCCGGGCGGGCAGACCTCGGCGACGGACGACCTCCGCTCCGTCAGTCTGTGCAAGAACATCTCCGTGGATCGTGCCGTCCGCGCCGTGACGTCGGTGACCTCCACGCCCTCGAACCCGGCCTGCCGGACCAGCTCGCCGACGTCAGGGGGGAGCATGGCGAAGGGCGATCGCGAGCCTGCCTCGTACTCGAACAGGTCCGCGATGGCGAGCCGGCCACCGGGCCGGAGCAGGCGCGCCACCTCGCGCAGCGCCCCGAGTTTGTCCGGCATGTGCAGCAGCGATTCGATCATGCAGGCGGCATCGAAGGAGCTCTCGGGAAACGACATCTCCATGAGGTCGGCCAGAAGATACTCCTGGCCGGGTTCCGCCCTGGCGGAGGCGGTCGCGCGTTGCCTCTCGCTGAGAGTGATCCCGACGACGCCGCAACCGTTCTCGCGAGCCAGCAGCGCGGCAGGCTGGCCGGTGCCGCAACCGACGTCGAGGAGCCGGTCGCCGGGGCCGAGGTCCAGTCCGGCGCCGATGAGGCGGGTGAGTCCGTCTTGGGCCTGCTCGAAGGTGAGGTGCTCGGCGCCGTCCGGCCAGTAGCCAAGGTGGATGGCGTCTCCCAGGAGTAACGCCGTCGTGTCGGCTACCTCGTCGTAGAACCGGCCGACCTGCCGAGCGGTGACTTCCGACATCGCGTCGATCTCCTTTGGAGTTCGGGGCTGCTCCATGAATGCTCTCCCACTTGGGGGTGGCGCATCTTGTGGACGCCGCCGCCGATCTGGGGACGTACGTCGTGACGGGACCACAGACGGCGGAAGTCCTCGCTCCGGGCCGAAAGCTCTCCCACGAGCTCCGTCAGCCGGGGATCGTCGACGTCCGGGCCGACCAGGCGCCGGCAGGGCCGACACGGCGTCCCCCGCTCTCGTCTCCCATTCCGGGAAGAGATCTCGCACGGTCGGGTCGAGGAAGGCCGTGCGCACGATGTCGGCCTCCGGGCAGAACATCGGCGACAGCGTCATCGCCGGTGGGTTCGCGGCGAGGATGTCCATGTAGCGGCCCTGGACGTAGGCGGGCGTCCGCTGCCAGGAGTCGAGCAGCCGCTCGATGCCGGGCCGTAGGTGCTCGGAGCGGCGTTGTCACCGTCGCCGCCTCGGCGCGGGCCTGGCGAGGTCGTGCAGGTGGGCGGTCGCGTCGTGGTCCAGCCACAGGGCGCCGGCGACCGCGTCCAGCACCTGTGCGGACGGGTGATGGTCACGGCCCTGCTCCAGCCGCGTGTAGTACTCGGTGCTGATGCCCCGAGCATCGCGAGCTGCGCCGCGCCCACGCGATCCACCCGATCGCGGCCGTACAGTCGGAGTACTCGGTGTGGACGCGCGACCCCGAGACCACGGTGCTCGGCGCGCTGCGCGAGCTGGGCGTCGGCCTGGTGGCCTACTCGCCGCTCGGGCGAGGCTTCCTCGCCGGGACCGTCGATGTGGACTCTCTGGGCGCCGAGAACGCCCGGCGCCGTCTCCCTCGCTTCGCCGCCGAGGCGGCACGGGCGAACACGAGCATCGCCGAGGCCAGGCAGGTCACGGCGGCGCAGGTCGCGCTGGCCTGGGTGAGCGCGCAGGCGCCGAGGCTCGGGGTGCCGGTCGTGCCGATCCCGGGCACCAAGAACGCACACCGGCTGGAGCAGAACGCCGCCGCGCTCGACGCCGGTCTGTCGGCCGAGGACCTCACCACACTCGACGCGCTGGCCGGCCAGGTCGTCGACGCTCGTTACTGAGGTGGATCGGGTACGGACCGCCCGGTCCGTACCCGGGTCTCACAGGGCGGTGCGGACGACCTCGGCGAGGCGCTCGGCCAGGGCTCGGGCCTGCTCCTCGTGGGTGGCCTCGACCATGACGCGGACCATCGGCTCGGTGCCGCTGGGGCGGATCAGGACCCGCCCGGACTCGCCGAGCTCGGCCTCGACGGCCTCGACGGCCGCGGAGAGCTCCGGTGAGGTCTTCGCGCGGGACTTGTCGACGTTCTTGACGTTGATGAGGACCTGCGGCAGGCGGGTCATCACCTTCGCCAGCTCGTCCAGCGGCCGGCCGCGGCCGGCGACCGTGGCCAGCAGGTGCAGGCCGGTCAGGACGCCGTCCCCGGTGGTGGCGTGGTCGAGCATGATCACGTGGCCGGACTGCTCACCGCCGAAGGAGTAGCCGCCCGCTTTCATGGCCTCCAGGACGTACCGGTCGCCGACGGTCGTCTCGACGACGTTGAGGCCCTCCTCGCGCATGGCGAGCTTGAAACCCAGGTTGGACATGACCGTCGCCACGACCGTGTCGTGGGGAAGGCGGCCGGACTCGCGGAGCTCGACCGCCAGGATCGCCATGATCTGGTCACCGTCGATCGCCTCGCCCGAGGCGGTGACGGCCAGGCAGCGGTCGGCGTCGCCGTCGTGGGCGATGCCGACGTCGGCACCGTGCTCGATCACGGCACGCTGCAGGGACTCCAGGTGGGTGGAGCCGCAGCCGTCGTTGATGTTCAGGCCGTCCGGGGAGGCGCCGATGGCGACGACGCTGGCACCGGCGCGGCGCATCGCCTCGGGCGAGACGCCGGACGCGGCGCCGTGCGCGCAGTCCACCACGACCCGTACGCCGTCGAGCGAGCCCGGCAGCGTGGACAGCAGATGCGCGATGTAGCTCTCGACCTCGCCCTGGGCCTCGCGTACGCGGCCGACTCGGGAGCCGGTCGGGCCGGCCCAGTCCTCACCGAGATGGGCCTCGATCTGGTCCTCGATCTGGTCGGCGAGCTTGTGCCCACCGCGCCCGAAGAACTTGATGCCGTTGTCGGGCGCGGGGTTGTGCGAGGCCGACAGCATGACGCCGAGGTCGGCGCCGAGTGACTGCGTGAGGTAGGCGACGGCGGGCGTCGGGAGTACGCCGAGGCGGAGCACGTCGACGCCGGCCGAGGCCAGCCCGGCCACGACGGCGGCCTCGAGGAACTCACCGGAGGCGCGCGGATCCCGGCCCACGACGGCGACCGGGCGGTGTCCTTCGAAGGCGCCCACCTCGCCGAGCACGCGTGCGGCCGCGACCGACAGGTCGAGGGCGAGCCGGGCCGTCAGGTCACGGTTGGCGACCCCACGAATACCGTCGGTTCCGAACAGACGTGACACTGTTAACACCCCACGGTCGCGCATGGAACGGCCGGCCCGCCGGCCCTAGAACAAAGCGATCGGCGGTCCCGTGGATTTACGGAACCGCCGAAGTCCTGTGCGGCGATTCCGCCCGGCAGAGCCGGACCGGTGGATCGCCGCACAGGGCCGATCAACGCTTGCTGTACTGCGGAGCCTTACGTGCCTTCTTCAGGCCGTACTTCTTGCGCTCCTTCGCCCGCGGGTCACGGGTGAGGAAGCCGGCCTTCTTGAGCGGCGGGCGGTTGTCGGCGTCGACGAGCTGCAGCGAACGGGCGATGCCCAGGCGCAGCGCGCCGGCCTGGCCGGTGACGCCACCGCCGTGGACCAGCGCGATCACGTCGAACTGGTCCTCGAGGCTCAGCGTCACGAACGGCTCGTTCACGACCTGCTGGTGGACCTTGTTGGGGAAGTACGCGTCGAGAGTACGACCGTTGATCGTCCACTTCCCGGTGCCCGGGACGATGCGGACGCGCGCGATGGCCTGCTTGCGGCGCCCGGTGGCGGCGGCCGGACCGGTCAGCACCGGTTGGGGGGTCTCCTCGGCGACGACCTCAGCGGACTCGGAGGTGTAGTCCCCCACGTACTCTTCGAACTCGGCGGCGCCCTCGATGGGCGTCTCGACACCGGTGGACTCAGCCACAGGACTCCTCAGGATCTGTTCTCGACGCCGCGCGTCACTGCGCGATCTGCTTGATGTCGTAGGGCACCGGCTGCTGGGCCTGGTGCGGGTGCTCGGGACCGGCGTAGACCTTCAGCTTGCTGAACATCTGCCGACCCAGCGTGTTTTTGGGGAGCATGCCCTTGATCGCCTTCTCGACGGCGCGCTCCGGGTGCTTCTCCATGAGGTCGGAGTAGGCGATCGCGCGCAGGCCGCCGGGGTAACCCGAGTGGCGGTAGGCCTTCTTCTGCTCCAGCTTCTTGCCCGACACCGCCACCTTGCCGGCGTTGACGATGATCACGAAGTCGCCCGTGTCGAGGTGTGGCGCATAGATGGGCTTGTGCTTACCCCGAAGCAACGTCGCGACCTGGCTGGCGAGCCGACCCAGCACGACATCGGTCGCGTCGATGACGTGCCACTGACGTTCGACGTCAGTGGGCTTAGGGGTGTAGGTGCGCACGGTCGTAAGCCTTCGTTTCGTGGTCTGACAACAGAGACAGGATTGCGGGACGGGCGACGTCCGTCGCAGGCCCGATGGTCAAGCGACCCGAAGTACGGGCACGCTGACGCACACAACGAACTGGCAGGATACCGGCCCGCTTACGTGCGGGTCAAAGCGGGCGGCGTCAGCCGTCCCCTGCCATCGCTTTGGACGATCATGCGTTCGTCCTTTTTACAGCATATAGCAGGTATTACTCCAGAACGGCGCGCTCGATGGTGGTTAGCACCTCTATAGTGCTGCTCCTCCGCAGCCCCCTGGAGGACCCCCTGTCCGCCAAGCGTTCGATCCCCATCAGGCGCCGCGTCCAGGCGTTCGTGATCCTGGCGATCGCGTTCTTCGTCGCCGCCGGGTTCGCCGCCAACCGCTACGTGACCGCGTCGCATCCCTCACCCGCCGACCAGCCCGTCACGGACTCCGCAGTGGTCCCGAGCCCGGAGGGTTCGGCCGTGAAGCCACCGACCTCGGCTCCCTCCCACGGCAAGCCGCGTGCGCACCGCTCCAGCCACCGCCCCCTGGCGGCGGCCGAGGTCGTCCGCACCGCGAAGCCGAAGCCGAAGGGCGGCACCGCCGCGACCCCGGGCAAGAACCTGTCCGCCGAGGCCCAGGCCGTACAGCTGACGAACGTCCAGCGCACCAAGAACGGCTGCTCGGCCCTGCGCGTCGACTCGCGCCTGCGCACCGCCGCCCGCGCACACTCCAAGGACATGCACGTCCGCAACTACTTCGAGCACAACTCCCCCGACGGCAAGACGCCGTGGGACCGGATCAAGGCGGCCGGCTACACCCAGGCGGGCGCCGAGAACATCGCCGAGGGATACGCCACGGCACAGGCGGTCGTCACCGGCTGGATGAACAGTCCGGGACACCGGGCGAACATCTTGAACTGCAGCCTCAAGGCGGTCGGAATCGGCGTCGAGTACGGCTCGGGAGGGCCGTGGTGGACGCAGGACTTCGGCTTTCAGTAAACGCCTGATCACCTGATACAAGCCGGTAAGGTCGCATTCATGTCTTATCCGGGTGATCCACAGCAACCCGGCGGCTGGGGGACTCCCCGGCCGCCGCAGTCGCCGTACGGCCCGGTCGAGGACCAGGCCGGCGGCCCACCGGCAGGTGGCCCGTACGAGGATCCGTACGGCGGGCCGCCACGCGACTCCGGCTTCGGCCCGGGGCCCGGCTCCGGGTTCGGACCGGGCGGGCCGGGCGGACCGGGCGGTTCCTTCGGATCGGAGCAGCCGGACCCGTACGGCGGCGGTCCCTTCGACCGCGGGCCGTCCTTCGGCGCCGAGTCGCCGGACCCGTACGGGGGCGGTCAGGACCCGTACGGCGGGGGTCAGGACCCGTACGGCGGCGGCCAGGACTCTTACGGCGGCGGCCCGGGAGGATACGACCCCGGCGAGGACGGCGGCGGGTCCGGCTCGAACCGCAAGCGAGTGATCATCGGCGCGGCCGTCGCGGCCGGGGTCCTGGTGGTCGGCGGTGCGGCCTTCGCGCTCACCTCCGGCGGCGGTGACAAGGCCAAACCCGAGGCCGCCCCGACGGGCACCCCCTCCTCCACCAAGCCGACCCCCACCCCGACTCCGTCGCCCACCGAGACGGGCCGCGGCGAACGCCTGCGCACCCGGGCGACCGACCCCAGGCCGCTCACTCTCAACGAGATCTTCAAGGCCCGGTCGTTCAAGGCGAGCGGCCGCCGCTACGTCATGACGGCGCGCCGGGCCGAGCGCAAGTGCTCTCCGCCGACCCACGGCACGAACTTCCGCAAGGCGCTCGCCAGGGGCGGCTGCACGCAGGTGCTGCGGGCCACGTTCAGCAACGGGAAGCTGATCGGCACGATCGGTGTGATCAACCTCAGGACGCAGACCGGGGCCACCTCTGTGCAGGCCACCTCGCGTCAGAAGGACGCGTTCATCCTCGCGCTGCCCGGCTCCGGAACCACGAAGAAGATCGGCCAGGGCCTGTCGCTGACCACCGCGGAGGTGGACGGCCACTACCTCATCATGAGCTGGGTGCAGTACCCGAACGGCAAGAAGATCGCCACCCGCGACTACTCTGCGGTGACCGCTTTTGTGCGCAGCACGACGTATGGCAGCAATCTGCGCACAGCCCTGAACTATCGGTCAATGGAGGGCAAACCGTCATGAACATGGTCGTCTACTAATACTCTGGTGACCCATGTCTGGCCATGACGAGACTTTCGTTCCTCCCGACGAGGGGGAAGCGAAGCTTCCGCCGCACCCGACACACGCTCCGCCGAACTTCGGACAGAGCTCGGTGGCGGGCAAGCCTTCAGTCGTTTTCCAGACCGCCGACACACAACCGGGCACCAGCGTCTTCTCCGGGTCGTCGGTGGCATCCGACGCCGAGGAGACCATGACCCCCCCGCCCCGCAAGCGTCCCGGCGCCGCCACGCCGGACGCACAGCAGCCCGCGAACCCGCATGAGGCCGCGGACGGTACACCGCCGCCGAACGGCACCGCCCCGAGCAACGGAACCCATGCCGCCCCGGGCCGCCACGCCGCCCGCGTCCAGCCCCATCCGCAGGCCGAGCAGACGATCGCCGACACGTCGTCCTACGGTGAGCCCGCCCCAGAGTCGTCATACGGCACACCGGTGCCCGAGGCGGAGCGGACGGTCGCCGAGGCGACGGGCGACCACGGCCGTACGCCCGGGGCCTCGCCGTACGGGGCCCCGCTCCCTGAGGCGGAGCGAACGGTCACCGACCATCCGGGCAAGGCGCGCCCCGGCGTCCCGCCGTACGCCGATCCCGGCTCCTCCCGCCCCAGCGGCACCCCGCCCTACGGCACCGGCTTCCCCACCCCCGGCACGGACTCCACCAGCGCCACCGGTGCCGCCAACGGCGCGGGCACACCGCCCTACAGCGCCGGTCTCCCCACCCCTGGCACGGACCCCGCGAGCGCCACCGGCGGCGCGGGGTACTCCCCGACAGGCGCGGGCACGCCCCCCTACGGCGCCGGTTTCCCGGCCACCGACGCGGACCCCGCGAGCACCACCGGTTCCGCGAACGGCCCGGGACGTACCCCCACAGGAGCGGCCACGCCGCCCTACAGCACCGGTCTCCCCATCCCCAGCACGGACTCCGCAGGCGCGGGCACTCCGCCCTACAGCGCCGGATTCCCTGCCCCCGGCGCAGACCCCGCAGGGGCGGGCACGCCGCCGTACGGTGCCGGTTTTCCCGCTCCCGGCGCGGACCCCGCGAGCGCCGACGGCGCGGGACGTACCCCCAGAGGGGCGGGCACGCCGCCGTACGGCACTCCCGTGAGCGATGCCCCGGCCGCCCGCGCGGACCGTGCGAGCGCCGCCGGCGCAGCGAACCCCTACGGCACACCTTCCTCCGCGACCGGTTCCCACGTTCCCGACGCGGGACGCACCGGTGCAGGCGCCGGCACGCCGCCCACCGGCACCCCCATCCCCGGCGCGGACCGCGTGAACGGCACCGGCGCCTCTCACGAGGCGCCTTCTCCTGGGATCGGCGGCCGGGACTCGCACGGCACCGGTATGCCCTCCTTCGACGCGTCCGGCCTCGGCTCGGCGGGCGCCGGCGGGAGGTACGGGGAAACGCCCGGCGGTACGGGCACGCCGCCGCCCGGTGCCGGGAGCCCGCCGTTCCCGGACGGCCGGATGAACGGCTCCTCCGACCCCGCCGAAGATGGCGGCGAACCCGCCTCGGGCCACGGCGCCCCGGCGGGCGAGGCCGGCGCCCCGTCCATGACCTTCGAGGACACGGACGGCCGGCTGACACTGGCCCTCGCCAAGCTCGGCCCCGGCGCGTCCTCGGCGACGCCCGGCCCGGAGCTGACCCCGGACGCGATCCTTCCGCCCGGCACGCCGCCGGAGGCCCCTCCGGAGCCTCCCCACGATCTCGGCGAGACGGCCACCGGCCCGATCCCGCGACTCGGCTCCGGAGCGTCGTTCCCCGGCGGTCCGGGCATGGCACCGCCCGGAGGCGGCCACGAAGGCTCCTCAGCAGCCCGCAGAGCCCTGCTGGTGGGCGGAGGCCTCGTAGCGGCCCTCGTGCTAGGTGGGGGCGGCGCTCTGGCCGTCACAACGCTCTCCGGGGGTTCGGGCAACGATCACAAGGTCGTCCAGCCCCCGCCACCGCCGCCCGCGACGACCCAGGCCCTGCCGACGCCGACGCCGACTCCGTCGAAGACCAAGGCGAAGCACAAGCCCAAGGCCGTACCGGTCGACATCCGGGACGAGAAGAAGGACCCCAGGCCGCTGACCGTCGTCGAGGTCTTCCCGCACTCGACGCTGACGCTGGCGAAGAACAAGTTCATCCGCGCCAAGACGGTCATCAACGACCAGTGCTCGCTGACGGCCAACGGTCCCTTCGCCGCGGAGCTGACCCGTGAGCACTGCCGCCGGGTCGTCCGCGCGACCTTCGTCTCCGATGACAAGAAGCTCGCCGTGACGGCCGGTGTGGCGGTGATGCCGACCGACGCCGCCGCGAGGGCGGCGCTGAAGGTCCAGGACCCGGCACACTACGAGTGGTTCCGCGGCATGAAGGCCACCGGCGCCCCCAAGATCGACCAGGCGGGCGGCTACGCCACGAGCACCCTGCGGGGCCGCTACATCATCTACGCGTACGCGACGTACGCCGACGGCCACAAGCCGAAGAGCGACGACAAGACGCTGAAGGCCGTGGGCGTCGCGTTCCGCGACTCGGCCGCACGCCCCGTCGCCCGCCGCGCCAAGCACTGACGCCCCGCCTCAGCCCGCGCCCGGCTCGCCCGCCGACGGACCGCGCCAGGGTCGGCCCAGGCATCCCTCACCAGATGGGCATCCCTCGCCCGGGGCCCCTGGGCGTCGTTTGAACCCGTTCCCACGTCCGCTCGCGTGGGGCGGCAGGCCACCACGCGCCCTCCGCCCCTTCGGGTAGAGCGGTAGCCCACCACGCGCGCTCCGCCCGTCCGGGTGGGGCGGTAGCCCTCCGCCCCTTCGGGTAGAGCGGTAGCCCACCACGCGCGCTCCGCCCGTCCGGGTGGGCGGTAGCCCTCCGCCCCTTCGGATGGAGCGGTAGCCCACCACGCGCCCTCCGCCGGTCCGGGCGGGAGGGTAGCCCACCACATGCCCTCCGCCCTTTCGCGTGGGCAGTCACCATCGCGTTCCCTCCGCCGCTCGCCGCTCGCCGCCCGGCGAGCGGCGCGGAGGACGGCGCCACCGAGATTGCCGCCGCGGCCGACCGCGGCGGCGTGCGGCGGAAGTCTCCGGACCATACGGTCTCCGATGCGAGTGCCCGGGCGACGAACTTCGCTACAGGCCCGTAATCGCCCGCCCCCGATACGCGGGCCGACCAGTCTACCGAGGGCGGTGATGGGCCGGCCACCGGGCCTACCGCAGCCGGTGACGGGCCGGTCCCCCTCCGAGGTGACCAGGTCTCCGGAGGTGGCGGAATCCTGGGCGGCGCGACCCGGCGGCGCGCGGACTCCCTACGCTGATCGGCGGAGAGTCCCTCCCAGATCTCCGGCTCTCGCCAACAGGAGGTAACCCATGCGCAAGATCGTGGCCGGGCTGGCCATCACGCTGGACGGGGTCGTGGACTCCCCATCGGGGAACTGGATGATGTTCAACGACGAGATGCGGGAGATCATCGACGCGGGCGTCGCCGAGGCGGACGCCATCCTGCTCGGCCGCCGGACCTATCTGGAGTTCGCCGAGATGTGGCCCCGCCTGGGCAGCGACGTCCCGATGGCCGGCTTCATGAACGACACTCCCAAGTACGTCGCCTCCAGCACCCTGCGTACCGTCGACTGGGCCGGCTCCACGCTGCTCACCGGCGACCTCGCCACCGAGCTCACCGAGCTGAAGCGGCGCCCCGGCAAGAACATCCAGGTTCCCGGCAGCCCCCGGCTGGTGCGCTCGCTCCTGTGCGACGGGCTGCTGGACGAACTCTCGCTCATGATCCACCCGATCGTGCTCGGCACCGGGGCGCGGCTCTTCGACGGCGAGACCGACCGGATGGAGCTCAAGCTCCAGGACTCCAGGACCCTCGGCACCGGGGTCGTCTCGGTGACGTACGTGCGTGTCTAGGCGCTAGCTAGCGTGGCGTTCTTCCGGTGAGACTCCGCCGAGCACCCGGATGCGCCGCGTCTCCTGGGCCCTGTCGGCCAGGTGTGCGGCCTCCGGGTAGGTGACCTCCTCCAGCGAGAGCCCGTACGGCGGGAGCACCTGCACCGCGGAGTCGCGCGTCCCGCCGGCGAGCACCTCGGCCGGCCACTCGATCGAACGCCGGCTGTCACCGACCGAGATCAGCGCGCCGACGAGCGCCCGCACCATCGAATGGCAGAAGGCGTCGGCCTCGATGGTCGCGATGGCCACGTGGGTGGAGTCACGCGCCCAGTCGCAGCGCAACAGCCGCCGGATCGTGGTGGCACCCTCGCGCCTGCGGCAGTACGCCGCGAAGTCGTTCTCGCCGAGCAGGAGTGCCGCCGCGGCGTTCATCCGGTCCAGGTCGAGCGGCCGCGGATGCCACAGCACCTCGTGCCGGCGCATCGGGTCGACGCCGATCGGGTTGTCGCACACCCGGTAGACGTAGCGCCTGGACAGGGCCGAGAACCGCGCGTCGAAGCCCTCCGGTGCCTGGCCGATGCGCCAGATCCGGATGTCGGCCGGCAGCACGCCGGCGAGTCGGCGCGGCAGCGTACCGGTGACCGGGTAGTAGGCCGCGACCGGGACGACGACATGCGCCACCTGGCCGTGGGCGTGCACACCCGCGTCCGTACGGCCCGCCACGGTGAGCACCGGCGGCGGGTCCAGGCGGAGTACGCGCCCGAGGGCCTCTTCGATGACTCCCTGGACCGTGCGCTGGTTGGGCTGACGGGCCCAGCCCGCGAAGTCCGAACCGTCGTAGCCGATGTCGAGCCGGAGTCGTACGAGAGCCGTCACGGGGCCTCCTTCGTCGGGGAGGCGACCAGAGAACGCCGCTTGCGTCGCTCGGTCATGGGACCAGCAGGAGGCTCGGACGTCCGATCTTCGAGGGACCCGTCCATGTCCTCAGCCCTTCGGACTCGCCTGGTAGCCGACGACCCCGTATCCATGCTGTCTGTGTCCTGACCATTGGACAAGTCTCCCAAAGATCGAGCCCGCCGTCCCGTAGGGCACGGCGGGCTCGAGACAAAGCGTGAGTTACTTGTTGTCCTTGGCCTCGTCTGCCTCGGACTCGTCCGACTCGGCCGCGGGGGCCTCGTCGGCCGGGGTGCTGTCCTGCGGCTCGTCCTCGGCAGGGGTCTCCTCGGCCGGCTCCTCGGTCTTGGGAGCCTCCGCCGGCGTGGTCCTCGGCGCCGGGCGGGTGGTCGTCGCCACCGGTCCCGACTCCTCGACCAGCTCGATCAGGGCCATCGGGGCGTTGTCGCCCTTGCGCGGGCCGAGCTTGGTGATCCGCGTGTAGCCGCCGGGACGGCTCTCGAAGCGCGGGCCGATCTCGGTGAAGAGCGTGTGGACGACGCCCTTGTCCTGCACGACGGTGAGCACCTGGCGCCGTGCGGCGAGGTCACCGCGCTTGGCCTTGGTGATGAGCTTCTCCGCCAGCGGCCGCAACCGGCGGGCCTTGGCCTCGGTCGTCGTGATGCGGCCGTGCTCGAACAGCGCCGTGGCGAGGTTCGCCAGGATCAGACGCTGGTGCGAGGGGCTGCCGCCGAGGCGAGGGCCCTTGCTGGGCTGGGGCATGAGTACTTCTCCTTTTCAACCCGCGCCGGCCGTGTGAGGTACCGGCGTCGGTCCGGCGAGGCGGGCGCCTCGCCGAGTCTCAACAGAACGTGGGCGGCCTCGCAGTGAGGCCGCCCACCGGAAAATCAGTACTGCTCGGTCTCGGCGTAGCTCTGGTCCTCGTCGCCGTAGTTGTCCGCCGCCGCCGTCGGGTCGAACCCGGGCGGGGAGTCCTTCAGCGTGAGGCCCATGTCGTTGAGCTTCTGCTTGACCTCTTCGATGCTCTTTGCGCCGAAATTCCTTATATCGAGAAGGTCCTGCTCGCTGCGCGCCACGAGCTCACCCACGGTGTGGATGCCCTCGCGCTTGAGGCAGTTGTAGGACCGGACCGTGAGGTTCAGCTCCTCGATCGGCAGCGCCAGGTCCGCCGCGAGTGCGGCGTCCGTCGGCGACGGGCCCATGTCGATGCCCTCGGCCTCGACGTTGAGCTCGCGTGCCAGGCCGAACAGCTCGACCAGCGTCTTACCGGCGCTCGCGACCGCGTCGCGCGGCAGCATCGCCGGCTTGGTCTCGACGTCGACGATCAGGCGGTCGAAGTCGGTGCGCTGCTCGACACGGGTCGCCTCGACCTTGTAGGTGACCTTCAGGACCGGGGAGTAGATCGAGTCGATCGGCACCCGGCCGATCTCCTGGCCCGGCTGCTTGTTCTGCGCCGCGGAGACGTAGCCACGGCCACGCTCGACGGTGAGCTCCATCTCCAGCTTCGCCTTGTTGTTCAGCGTGGCGATGTGCAGCTCGGGGTTGTGCACCTCGACACCGGCCGGCGGCGCGATGTCGGCGGCGGTGACCTCGCCGGGCCCCTGCTTGCGCAGATACATCACGACCGGCTCGTCGTGCTCGGAGGAGACGACGAGCTCCTTGAGGTTCAGGATGATGTCGGTGACATCCTCCTTGACCCCCGGGATCGTGGAGAACTCGTGCAGCACACCCTCGATACGGATGCTGGTGACGGCGGCACCGGGAATCGAGGACAGGAGCGTACGGCGGAGTGAGTTGCCGATGGTGTAGCCGAAGCCCGGCTCCAGCGGCTCGATGGTGAACCGGGACCGGAACTCGTCGACCTGTTCCTCGGTGAGGGTCGGTCGCTGTGCGATGAGCATTTCAGTACTCCCTTTCCGCGGCGCCCGCTATTTGACTGCCGCGATCTTGCATTCGCCGGGGCGCGCGTCAGGGTGACGCGCGCCCCCAGGAGTGGTCAGCGCTTGGCGTACCACTCGACGATGAGCTGCTCCTGGACCGGCGCGTCGATGTGCTGACGGACCGGGAGCGAGTGAACGAGGATGCGCAGCTTCTCAGGTGCGACCTCGAGCCATGCCGGGACCGGACGCTCGCCGGCCTCGGCCTTCGCCACCACGAACGGGGTCTGCTCAAGCGACTTCTGCTTGACCTCGATGATGTCCCGCTCGGCGACGCGGTAGGACGGGATGTCGACCTTCTTGCCGTTCACCGTGAAGTGGCCGTGCCGGACCAGTTGGCGGGCCATGTCGCGGCTCTTGGCGTAGCCCGCGCGGTAGACGACGTTGTCGAGGCGGCGCTCGAGCAGGCTCAGCAGGTTCTCACCCGTCTTGCCCTGACGGCGGTTCGCCTCTTTGTAGTAGTTGACGAACTGGGCCTCGAGGACCCCGTAGATGCGGCGCGCCTTCTGCTTCTCCCGAAGCTGAAGCATGTGCTCGCTCTCCTTGGGGCGACCGCGGCCGTGCTCACCCGGAGGGTAGGGCCGGATCTCGATCGGGCATTTCGGCCCGTCGCACTTGCTCCCCTTGAGGAACAGCTTCATCTTCTCGCGGCGGCACAGCTTGCAGTCCGCGCCGGTGTATCGAGCCATCTCTCTCTTCCCTAACTCAGACGCGCCGGCGCTTGGGCGGGCGGCAGCCGTTGTGCGGCACTGGGGTGACGTCCTGGATGGAACCGACCTCGAGGCCGGTCGCCTGCAGCGACCGGATCGCGGTCTCGCGGCCCGAGCCCGGGCCCTTCACGAAGACGTCGACCTTGCGCATGCCGTGCTCCATGGCGCGACGCGCGGCGGCCTCGGCCGCCATCTGAGCGGCGAACGGCGTCGACTTACGCGAGCCCTTGAAGCCCACGTGGCCGGCGCTGGCCCATGCGATCACGGCGCCCACCGGGTCCGTGATCGTCACGATCGTGTTGTTGAACGTGCTCTTGATGTGGGCGTGCCCATGAGCGACGTTCTTCTTTTCCTTGCGGCGCACCTTTTTGGCACCGGTACGACTCTTTGGCGGCATCTGCTCTCAAGTCTCCTGGAGGTCATCGGTCCGTGGGCTCGACCGCCGGTCGCGGCGGCCTCCGTGCCGTTACAGCACGGGCTCCGGACTACTTCTTGCCGGTCTTCTTCTTGCCGGCCACGGTCTTCTTCTTGCCCTTGCGCGTACGGGCGTTGGTCTGCGTGCGCTGACCGTGAACCGGCAGCCCACGACGATGCCGGATGCCCTGGTAGCAGCCGATCTCGATCTTGCGACGAATGTCCGCCTGGACCTCGCGACGAAGATCACCCTCGATCTTGTAGTTCGCGTCGATCCAGTCACGGAGCTGCACCAGCTCGTCATCGCCGAGCTCGTGGACCCGGCGGTCACCGCTGATGCCGGTTTCCTTGAGGGTCTCGAGCGCGCGGGTGCGGCCGATGCCGAAAATGTAGGTAAGAGCGACCTCGAGGCGCTTTTCGCGCGGGAGGTCGACGCCGACAAGGCGTGCCATCTCGGGCAGTTCCCTTCTGTTTCACGGAGGTCTTGCGCTCCGCCTCCTCACCCCTGCCCGGGTGAGGCCCCGGCCTCCGACCGAGGGTCGCTCCTGTCATAGGAGCCGCGGAACGTTGCTGTTGGTCCGGCCACGCCTGCTCTAGGCCGCGAGCTCACGAGCACCCTCAGGCGCTCACTCTGCTTCGCACGTCGAGCTGGCATTCGGCGTGGCCGGTCGGGTGGTTAGCCCTGGCGCTGCTTGTGGCGCGGGTCGTCACAGATGACCATGACCCGGCCATGCCGGCGGATGACGCGGCACTTGCTGCAGATCTTCTTAACGCTCGGCTTGACCTTCACTGGGTCTCCTCGATAGCAGGGTCACCCCCGCGCTGCCGACGCGGGGAAGGCAACCCCAGTGGGTGAACTGATTACTTGTAGCGGTAGACGATCCGGCCGCGGGTGAGATCGTAAGGACTCAGCTCAACGACCACTCGGTCATCGGGAAGGATCCGGATGTAGTGCATCCGCATCTTCCCGCTGATGTGGGCGAGAACCTTGTGCCCGTTGTCCAACTCGACCCGGAACATGGCGTTCGGGAGAGATTCGACGACGGTGCCTTCGATCTCGATGGCCCCTTCTTTTTTGGGCATGTCCTCCGCGCTTCGCTGATCGGTTCGTCAGGAGAACGGTCCGCGCGGGCGCCCCGAGCATGCAAGATGCATGCAGACATGAGCCGACACAGGACCGACAAAGAAGTGTACGTCACCGGCCCCGAGAATGTGAAATCACAGCGGATTCACCGACGAGCCGACCACTCCTGTTACTTCCCAACACAGCAGTGGACATGGTCATTCCCGTGTACCCGTGGTGGGCTGTCGAGCCATGACGATCATCGCTCAGCTCAGCGACCTTCATCTCGCCGACGACGATCCGGCGCCGGTCCGGGCCCTGCGGGAGGCCGTGACGACCGTGCTGGCCCTGTCCACGCCGCCCGACGGCGTCGTGCTCACCGGTGACCTCACCGACCACGGGCGCCCCGGGGAGTACGCGCTCTTGCGCACCGAGCTCGAACGGCTGCCGATGCCCGTACATCCGCTTCCGGGAAACCACGACGACGTCGATGCTCTGCTGGAGGCGTTCCCCGCCGTCCCGGCCGCGAACTACGCGGTGACCGTGGGAGGTGTCCGGCTGGTGTGCTGCGACTCGACCATCCCGGGACAGCCCGGCGGGACGTTGTCCGATCCCGAGTGGCTCGAGGCCACCCTCGCGGAGGAGCCCGGCACACCCGCCGTCGTCGCGATGCACCATCCGCCCTTCCCGATCGGCGTCCGCTGGATCGACGAGATGGGCCACGCCGACCCGGACCGGCTCTCCACCGTGATCGCCCGTCACCCGCAGGTCGTACGCGTCATCGCGGGACACGTGCACGCGGGATCGGTCAGCGGGTTCGCGGGTACGGTCGCCACGACCTGCCCGAGTACGTACCGGCAGGTGCACGTCGACCCCGGTGGCCGTCAGGCCCTCTCCACCGCGAAGGCCGGCTTCGCGCTGCACCTCATCGACGGCCTGAACGCGGTCACGCACTTTCGCACCGTCGGCGCCACCGCGGTGTGAGTCAGCGCCGGTCGTCGTGGGGACCGAAGATCTGCCCGGCGAGCATCAAGGCACCCCACGGACCGGCCACCCAGATCCACCAGGGGTACCAGGCTCCCGACGGCACGGCGGTGAGCAGCCAGATCACGATGCAAACCAGGTTGACGGTCGCGTACGTCGCCCAGCCCGCACGCATGCTCGAGTGGTAGAGACTGCCGCCGGCCATGCCGCGGGCCGGCGACGAATGCCGCCACGCCGGCACCGGGAGCTCGTACATGTCCTCTTCGGGCAGGTCGTCGGTCACCTTTTGCAGGTCGCCGATGGTCCGCGCGGTGTAGACCCCTTCGAGACGGCCGTTCAGCTCGTCGACGTCGATGCGCCCCTGAGCGCAGTGCTCTCTCAGCGCCGCCGCGACCCGGTCGCGGTCGGCGTCGGAGGCCCGCATCTCAGGATTGAGCGCCATCCTTGATCCTCTCGTCGCGGCTCCGGTAACCATGTGCCGCGCCGCCGTCGAGTGCGGTGAGCACCCACGGGCCGTCCTCGGTGACGGCGAAGGTGTGCTCGAAGTGCGCCGAAGAGCGCCGGTCATCGGTGATGACGGTCCACTCGTCGTCGAGAAGCAGGGTCGCTGCCGTACCCAGATTGATCATCGGCTCGACCGCGAAGCACATGCCGGGGACCAGGCTTGGCCCATAACCGGCCTCGCCGTAGTTGGGCACTGGCGGGTCCATGTGCATCTCGGTACCGATCCCGTGGCCGACGTACTCCTCGACGATGCCATAGTCGCCCTCGGCACGCACATAGGTCTCGACCGCATTACCGATATCGCTCAGCCGGCCCTCGGCCACGCCCGCGCCGATGCCGCGCCACATCGACTCCTCGCAGACCTCGATCAGCCGCCGGAGCTCGGGGGTGATCTCGCCGACCGGGACGGTCACCGCCGAGTCGCCGTGCCAGCCGTCGAAGATCGCACCGCAGTCGATGGAGATGATGTCGCCCTCGTGCAGGACCTTGCCCGGGCTCGGGATGCCGTGCACGATCTCCTCGTTGATCGAGGTGCAGATGCTGGCCGGGAAGCCGTGGTAGCCCTTGAACGAGGGTGTCGCGCCCTGGGAGCGGATGGACTCCTCCGCGATCGCGTCCAGGTCGGCGGTGGTGATCCCCGGCCGGACCGCCTCGGTGAGCCGCTGGAGGGTACGGCCGACGACGAGACCGGCCTCGCGCATGACCGCGAGCTCGTCCCGCGACTTGATCTGGATGGCCGGCTTACGCTTCTTCCACACTCTGTCGCTCCGCACCTGGGTCAGGGGTTGGTTCGAGGATGACCGCGTGGGCGCTCCGTGCGTGCCGGTCCGTCAGGCGGCGAACCGGCGGAGCGCGGCGAGCGCCCGCTCCGTGACCTCTTCGACGGGCCCAGTGGCGTCCAGGCCCACCAAGATGCCCTCATCCGCGTAGAACGACGCAAGAGGTGCGGTCTGTTCCTGATAGACCTCCAGACGATGCCTGATGGTCTCCTCGCGGTCGTCGTCGCGCTGGAACAGCTCTCCCCCGCAGACGTCGCAGACGCCGTCCTTGGTCGGCGGGTCGAAGGCCACGTGCCAGATCCGGCCGCACTTACGGCAGGTACGGCGGCCCGACAGCCGGCGTACGACCTCGTCGTCGTCGACCACCAGCTCGAGCACGAGGTCGAGCTTGCGGTCCATCTCGGACAGGATCTTCTTGAGCGTCTCCGCCTGCGGGACGTTGCGCGGGAAGCCGTCGAGCAGGAATCCCTCCTGCGCGTCGTCTTCGGCCAGGCGGTCCCTCACCATGGCGATGGTGACCTCATCCGGGACGAGGTCACCACGGTCCATGTACTCCTTGGCCTTCTGCCCCAAAGGGGTGTTTCCGCTTACGTTCGCGCGGAAAATGTCACCTGTCGAAATCTTCGGGATCGACAGGTGCGATGCGATGAATTGGGCCTGTGTCCCCTTGCCCGCTCCGGGGGGGCCCACGAGCACGATTCGCACTACCGCAGGAAGCCCTCGTAGTTGCGTTGCTGGAGTTGGCTCTCGATCTGCTTGACCGTGTCCAGCCCGACACCGACCATGATCAGAATGCTCGTGCCACCGAAGGGGAAGTTCTGGCTGGCGCCGATGAGCCCGAACGCGATCATCGGGATCAGCGAGATGAGCCCCAGGTAGAGCGCGCCCGGTGCGGTGATACGGGTCAGCACGTAGTCGAGGTACTCCGCGGTCGGCCGGCCGGGCCGGATCCCGGGGATGAAGCCGCCGTACTTCTTCATGTTGTCGGCGACCTCGGTCGGGTTGAACGTGATCGCGACGTAGAAGTACGTGAAGAAAATGATCAAAACGAAGTAGATGCCCATGTAAATGGGGTGGTCACCCTTGACCAGGTACTTCGAGATGAAGGTGCTGACCGGGTTGGTGCTGTGCCACATCTGCACCACGAGCTGCGGGAGGTACAGCAGGGACGAGGCGAAGATGACCGGGATGACACCGGCCTGGTTGACCTTGAGCGGGATGTAGGTCGACGTGCCGCCGTACATCCGGCGGCCGACCATTCGCTTGGCGTACTGCACCGGGATACGGCGCTGAGCCTGCTCGACGAACACCACACCGGCGACGATCGCCACACCGACCAGCAGCACGATCGCGAAGACGAAGCCGTGCTTGGTCTTGTAGATGTTCCAGAACTCGCTCGGGAAGACGGCGACGACCTGGGTGAAGATCAGGATCGACATGCCGTTGCCGATGCCGCGGTCCGTGACCAGCTCGCCCAGCCACATGATCACCGACGTACCCGCGGTGATGACGATCACCAGCGTGACGATGGTGAACCAGCTCTTGTTCCACAGAAGCTCTTCGGTGCAGCCCTGCAACAGGTTGCCGGTGCTCGCCATGGCGACGATGCCGGTGCCCTGGAGGATCGCCAGACCGATCGTCAGGTAACGCGTGTACTGCGTGATCTTCGTGGTGCCGGCCTGACCCTCCTTACGGAGGACCTCCAGACGCGGGATCACCACGGTCAGCAGCTGCAGGATGATGCTCGCGGTGATGTAGGGCATGATGCCCAGCGCGAAGATCGACAGCTTCAGCAGCGCACCGCCACTGAACAGGTTGACCAACCCGTAAATATTGCCGTTGGCACCCTTGGTCGCCACATCGACACAGCGATGGATGGCACCTGTGTTCACGCCTGGCGCCGGCAGCTGGGAACCCAGCCGGAACACCGCCATGATGAAGAGCGTGAAGACAAGCTTCTTGCGCAGGTCGGGTGTTCGGAACGCCCGAGAGAACGCGGTCAGCACCATTCCTCCTGCGCGAATTCCGGCCAATGGCCACAGACGGGCCCCGGTCGATGGTAGGCGACGGCGATAGCCGCCGATCGAACTCTAACAGCCCTTGCATGGGCTGACGCCCCCGCCGGGTACTGGCGGGGGCGATTCCCACAAGGGCTTGTGCTCACAGTTCTTCGATGCTGCCCCCGGCACCCGTGATCTTCTCCTTGGCGGAACCGGAGAAGGCATGCGCCTTGACCTGCACCGTTACGGAGATGTCACCAGTGCCGAGAATCTTGACCGGACGGCCCGAGCGCACTGCGCCCTTCGCCGCCAGATCGTCCGGCGTAACCTCGCCACCCTCAGGGTAGAGCTCGGCGAGTCGTCCCAGGTTGACGACCTGGTATTCGACACGGAAGGGGTTCTTGAAGCCCTTGAGCTTCGGAACCCGGCGGATCAGAGGCATCTGACCGCCTTCGAACCCGGCCGGCACCGAACCGCGTGCCTTGGTGCCCTTGGTGCCGCGTCCGGCGGTCTTGCCCTTGGACGCCTCGCCACGGCCCTTACGGGTCTTGGACTTGTGAGCGCCCGGTGCGGGCCGCAGGTGGTGCGGCCGCAGCGGAGTCTCCGCTCCCATCAGTCAACCTCCTCGACCGTGACCAGGTGGCGTACGGTCTGGATCATCCCGAGCACCTCGGGGCGGTCCTCGCGGACGACGCTCTGGCCGATCCGCTTGAGCCCCAGGGTGCGCAGCGTCTCACGCTGGTACTGCTTGCCACCGATCTGCGACTTCACCTGAGTGATCTTCAGGTTGGTCATGAGCCGACCTCCTGGCGAGCCTCGCTCCCGGCCGCGCGAGCCTTGAGCATGGCGGCGGGGGCGACGTCCTCGATCGGCAGGCCGCGCTTGGCCGCGATCTCCTCAGGCCGGTTGAGCTGCTTCAGCGCGGCCACCGTCGCGTGGACGATGTTGATCGCGTTGGAGGAGCCCAGCGACTTGGACAGGACGTCG
The DNA here is from genome assembly GCF_006716425.1 of Actinoallomurus bryophytorum. Taxonomy (NCBI): domain Bacteria; kingdom Bacillati; phylum Actinomycetota; class Actinomycetes; order Streptosporangiales; family Thermomonosporaceae; genus Actinoallomurus; species Actinoallomurus bryophytorum. Next base: position 3,862,813 of record NZ_VFOZ01000001.1, on the reverse strand, counting down.
TGGATGCCCGCGCACTCCAGCACGGCGCGCACGGGGCCACCCGCGATGACGCCGGTACCGGGGCTGGCCGGCTTCAGGAGTACGACTCCCGCGGCCTCCTCACCCTGGCTGGTGTGCGGGATGGTGCCCTGGATACGCGGCACCTTGAAGAAGTGCTTCTTGGCCTCTTCGACACCCTTGGCGATCGCCGCGGGCACCTCCTTGGCCTTGCCATAGCCGACACCCACGGTGCCGTTGCCGTCGCCCACCACGACCAGCGCGGTGAAGCTGAAGCGGCGGCCGCCCTTGACGACCTTCGCGACACGGTTGATCGCTACGACACGCTCGATGTACGACTGGCCCTTGTCGGCGCCACCCCGGCGATCATCACGCCGGTCGCGCCGCTCGCCGCCGCCACGACGTGGTGCTGCCATTAGTGGTTCCTCTTCTCGTCCATCAGTTGCTGCGAGCGGGCCATCAGAGCTCCAGCCCACTCTCGCGCGCACCGTCGGCCAGAGCCGCGATGCGACCGTGGTATCGGTGCCCGGCGCGGTCGAAGACCACGCTGCCGATGCCGGCCTCCTTGGCGCGCTCGGCCAGAATCTCGCCGACCTTGCGTGCCTTGGCCGTCTTGTCGCCCTCGTCCGTACGGAGCGTGGAGTCGAGCGTCGACGCGGACACCAGCGTACGGCCGGCGATGTCGTCGATGATCTGCGCGGACATGTGCCGCGCCGACTTCGTTACGACCAGGCGCGGCCTCTCGGCGCTGCCCTGGATCTTCTTGCGGACGCGCAGGTGCCGGCGGGACCGCGACGCGGCGCGCGCCGAGGTCCGCTTCCGGACCTGAGTCTTGCTCACAGGCACGACTACTTCCCAGCCTTTCCGACCTTGCGGCGGATCTGCTCGCCTTGGTAACGCACGCCCTTGCCCTTGTACGGGTCGGGCTTGCGCAGTTTGCGGATATTCGCGGCGACCTCGCCGACCTTCTGCTTGTCGATGCCCTCGACCACGAACTGGGTCGGCCGTTCGACGCGGAAGGTGATGCCCGCCGGCGGCTCCACCGTGATCGGGTGGCTGAAGCCAAGGGAGAACTCGAGGTTGCTGCCCTTGGCCTGGACGCGGTAGCCGACGCCGACGATCTCCAGCGTCTTGCTGTATCCCTGCGTCACTCCGACGACCATGTTGTTGATCAGCGTGCGGGTCAGACCGTGCAGTGCACGGACCGGTCCCTCATCGCTGGGGCGGCCGACCTTCACGTTGCCGTCCTCCTGGACGACCTCGATCGGCCGGGCCACCGTGTGCTGAAGTTCGCCCTTGGGCCCCTTGACCGTGACCACCTGGCCGTCGACCTTGATGTCGACGCCGCCGGGGACGGGGATGGGCAGACGTCCGATGCGCGACATGCTGTTTCCCTCCCCTTACCAAACGTAGGCGAGGACTTCCCCGCCCACACCATTACGGCCGGCCTGCCGGTCGGTCATCAAGCCAGAAGACGTCGAGATGATCGCGACGCCGAGACCACCGAGGACCTTCGGCAGGTTGTCCTTCTTCGCGTAGACCCGCAGGCCCGGCTTGGACACCCGCTTGAGTCCGGCGATCGAACGCTCACGGCTCGGGCCGAACTTGAGGTCGACCACAAGCTTCTTGCCGACCTCGGCGTCCTCGACGCTCCATCCCGAGATGTAACCCTCCTGCTGGAGGATCTCGGCGATGTGCGCCTTGATCTTCGAGTACGGCATGTTCACGGTGTCGTGGTACGCCGAATTCGCGTTCCGCAGACGCGTCAACATGTCTGCGATCGGGTCGGTCATCGTCATGGCCTACTGGGCCCTCCTCGCCGCGGTTTCCGTACGTGATTGGCACGTGACGGACCTTCGACGTGGTCGTGGATGCCTTGCTCAGGCACCCGGTTGGTCATTATTGAAATGCTGGTCGGCCGCAGTGCTCAGCCGGCCTTACCAGCTGGACTTGGTGATGCCGGGCAGCTCGCCGCGATGCGCCATCTCCCGGAAGCAGATCCGGCACAGGCCGAACTTGCGGTAGACCGCGCGCGGACGCCCACAGCGCGAGCACCGAGTGTAGGCGCGCACGCTGTGCTTGGGCTTCCGGTTCGCCTTGGCGATCAGAGCCTTCTTCGCCATCTAATCTCCTCATAACTGACGGTCGCCGCCGAACCCGGCGACGGCCGCCGGCTAGTTCTCTCGGAACGGAAAGCCCAGGTGCCGCAGAAGCGCCCGGCCCTCGTCGTCGGTCGTCGCGGTGGTCACGATCGTGATGTCCATACCGCGCTGACGGTCGACCTTGTCCGGGTCGATCTCGTGGAACATCACCTGCTCGGTGAGCCCGAACGTGTAGTTGCCGTTGCCGTCGAAGTGCTTGGGCGACAGGCCACGGAAGTCACGGATACGCGGCAGGGCCAGCGAGAGCAGCCGGTCGAGGAACTCCCACATGCGGTCACCGCGGAGGGTCACGTGCGCACCGATCGGCATGCCCTCGCGCAGCTTGAACTGCGCGATCGACTTCTTCGCGTGGGCCACGGCGGGCTTCTGCCCGGTAATGGTGGTCAGGTCGCGTACCGCGCCCTCGATGAGCTTCGAGTCGCGGGCGGCGTCACCGACACCCATGTTGACCTTCACCTTGGTCAACCCGGGAATCTGCATCACGTTGGCGTAGCCGAACTCCTCGCGCATCGCCTTGGCGATCTCGTCGCGGTAGCGCTGCTTGAGGCGAGGCTTCGGAGTTGCCTGTGTGGTCGTGTCCGCAGTCATCAGATGTCCTTACCGGAACGGCGCGAAATACGAACCTTCGCGCCGTCGTCGTCGATGCGGTAACCGACGCGGGTGGGCTTGCCGTCCTCGGCGAGCGCCACCTTGCTGACGTGGATCGCACCTTCCTTGGTGACGATCCCGCCCTCCTTGGCGCCGCGCGGTCCCTGGTTCGTCTCCTTGGTGTGGCGCTTCACCATGTTCACGCCTTCGACGACCACGCGCTCACGCTTGGGGTCGGCGGCGATGACCTTGCCGGTCGCGCCCTTGTCCTTGCCTGCGATGACGATGACGTCATCGCCCTTCTTGATCTTCATCAGAGCACCTCCGGCGCGAGCGAGATGATGCGCATGAACCTCTTGTCGCGCAGCTCCCGGCCGACCGGCCCGAAGATGCGCGTACCGCGCGGGTCTCCGCCGTCCCTGATGAGCACAGCCGCGTTCTCGTCGAAGCGGATGTAGGAGCCGTCGGGACGGCGGCGCTCCTTGCGGGTGCGCACGACGACGGCCTTAACGACATCACCCTTCTTCACGCCTGCTCCGGGAAGGGCGTCCTTCACGGTCGCGACGATGATGTCGCCGATGCCCGCATAGCGCCGACCCGAGCCGCCGAGAACCCGGATGCAAAGGATCTCCTTGGCACCCGTGTTGTCGGCGACCTTGAGTCGCGACTCCTGCTGGATCACGTCAACTCCTGTTTATTCTCGCCGGTTCTCAGTTGAGCCTGGCGGATTCGATCCTCAGTCGCTCGGCGCGACTGCCAACTATTTGGCCTTCTCAAGGATCTCCACGACGCGCCAGCGCTTGGTGGCGGACAGCGGACGGGTCTCCATCAAACGGACCCGGTCGCCGATGCCACAGGCGTTGGACTCATCGTGCGCCTTGTACTTTGTCGTACGGCGAATGATCTTGCCGTACAGCGCGTGCTTGACACGGTCCTCGACGGCGACCACAACGGTCTTGTCCATCTTGTCGCTGACCACCAGACCCTCACGGATCTTGCGGTAGCTCCGCGTCTCGGTGTTCTGGTCACTCATCGGTGGACTCCTCCGCGGGCTCCTCGGTCAGCACGACGATGCCGAGCTCCCGCTCCCGCATCACTGTGTAAATGCGGGCAATCTCCCGCTTCACTTCGCGCAGCCGTCCGTGAGTCTCAAGCTGGCCCGTAGCCGCCTGGAAGCGGAGGTTGAACAGCTCCTCCTTGGCCTCCTTCAGCTTGGTGACCAGCTCCTCCTCGGGCTGAGACCGCAGATCGTCGGCGGTAAGGCTGTTGCTGGCCATCACGCCTCACCCACTTCACGCTTCACGAATTTGCACTTCATCGGGAGCTTGTGCATCGCGCGGCGAAGCGCCTCGCGAGCGAGCTCCTCCGGGACGCCGGCGAGCTCGAACATCACTCGTCCGGGCTTGACGTTCGCGACCCACCACTCCGGCGAGCCCTTACCGGAACCCATGCGGGTCTCGGCGGGCTTCTTGGTCAGCGGACGGTCGGGGTAGATGTTGATCCACACCTTTCCGCCACGCTTGATGTGCCGGGTCATGGCGATACGTGCGGCCTCGATCTGCCGGTTGGTCACGTACGAACCCTCGACGGCCTGGATGCCGAACTCACCGAAGACGACCTTGGTGCCGCCCTTGGCCTTGCCACGCCGCTTCGGGTGGTGCTGCTTGCGGTGCTTGACCCTGCGAGGGATCAGCATTGGTAATTCAGCTCCCCTCACCCGCGCTGGACGGCGCAGCCGCCTCAGTCGCCTGCTGCTGTTCGGCGGGCGCGCTCGCGGGGGCCTGCTGCTGCCGGCCACCGCGGTCGCCGCCACGCTCGCCACCACGGCCGCCACGGCCGCCGCCACGCTCGCCGCCGCCACCACCGCCGCCGCCGCCACGGCGCTGCGGCCGCTCACGGCGACCGCCGCCACCGGCGGCACGCTCCTTGGCGGCCTGCGCCTCGCGCTCGGCGCGGCTCGTCGGCGCCTCACCCTTGTAGATCCAGACCTTCACACCGATCCGGCCGAAGGTCGTACGCGCCTCGTAGAAGCCGTAGTCGATGTCGGCGCGGAGCGTGTGCAGGGGCACCTGGCCCTCGCGGTAGAACTCCGAGCGTGACATCTCGGCGCCGCCGAGGCGGCCGCCGCATTGCACCTTGATGCCCTTGGCGCCGCTCTTCATGGCGCTCTGGATCGCCTTACGCATGGCACGGCGGAACGCGACTCGGCTGGACAGCTGCTCAGCAACGCCCTGCGCGACGAGCTGCGCGTCGATCTCGGGGTTCTTGACCTCGAGGATGTTCAGCTGGACCTGCTTGCCGGTCAGCTTCTCCAGGTCGCCGCGGATGCGGTCGGCCTCGGCACCCCGGCGGCCGATCACGATGCCGGGACGCGCGGTGTGGATGTCGACGCGGACGCGGTCACGGGTGCGCTCGATCTCGACCTTGGAAATGCCCGCGCGGTCCATGCCGCGGGTCAGCATCCGGCGAATCGACACGTCTTCCTTGACGTAGTCCTTGTACAGCTTGTCGGCGTACCACCGGCTCTTGAAGTCGGTGGTGATGCCCAGTCGGAACCCGTGCGGGTTTACCTTCTGCCCCACTAGCGGGTCCTCCTCGTCTGCTTACGGCCGGTGTTCCCGGCGTTCTTGCCGGCGCCGGCCTTGTTGCCCTCGGGCCGTGACTCGACCACGACCGTGATGTGGCTGGTGCGCTTGTTGATGCGGTACGCACGCCCCATCGAACGCGGGCGGTAGCGCTTGAGCGTCGGGCCCTCATCGACCCACGCCCGGCTCACCCAGAGCGTGTCGGCGTCGAGCTTGTCGTTGTGCTCGGCGTTGGCGATGGCGCTCGAGAGCACCTTGTACACCGGCTCGCTCGCAGCCTGGGGGGCGAACCGCAGCACCGCCTGAGCCTCCGCGGCTTGCATACCGCGGATGAGGTCCACCACGCGGCGGGCCTTTCTGGGCGTGACGCGGGCGTACCGCGCCTGGGCCCTGGCTTCCATCGCTGTTTCCTCGCTCTCGATACTTACGGTCAGCCGCGCCGACTGCGGCGGTCGTCCTTGATGTGGCCCTTGAACGTCCGCGTCGGGGCGAACTCTCCAAGCTTGTGGCCGATCATCGCCTCGGTGATGAACACCGGGACGTGCTTGCGGCCGTCGTGCACGGCGATCGTGTGACCGAGCATGTCGGGCACGATCATGGAGCGCCGCGACCACGTCTTGATGACGTTCTTGGTGCCCTTCTCGTTCTGCGTGTCCACCTTCTTGATCAGGTGGTCATCGACGAACGGGCCCTTCTTGAGGCTACGTGGCATCGGACAACTCCTACCGCTTCTTCTTGCTACGACGTCGGACGATGAGCCGGTCGGACGGCTTGTTCGCCTTCCGGGTGCGACCCTCTGGCTGGCCCCACGGGCTGGACGGGTGACGGCCACCTGAGGTCTTGCCCTCACCACCGCCGTGCGGGTGGTCGATCGGGTTCATCGCGACGCCGCGGACGGTCGGGCGCTTGCCCTTCCACCGCATGCGGCCGGCCTTGCCCCAGTTGATGTTGGACTGCTCTGAGTTGCCGACCTCACCTACCGTGGCGCGGCAGCGCAGGTCCACCATCCGCATCTCGCCCGAGGGCATACGCAGCGTGGCGTACTTGCCCTCCTTGGCCAGCAGCTGAGCGCCGGAGCCGGCCGAACGGGCCAGCTTGGCGCCGCCACCGGGCCGAAGCTCGATCGCGTGCACGACCGTACCGGTCGGTATGTTGCGCAGCGGCAGGCAGTTGCCCGGCTTGATGTCGGCGGTCGGACCGTTCTCGACGCGGTCGCCCTGCTTCACACCGGTCGGGCAGAGGATGTAGCGCTTCTCCCCGTCGGCGTAGTGCAGCAGTGCGATCCGCGCGGTGCGGTTCGGGTCGTACTCGATGTGCGCGACCTTGGCCGGCACGCCGTCTTTGTCGGCGCGCCGAAAGTCGATGACCCGGTACGCCCGCTTGTGACCGCCGCCCTGATGCCGGGTGGTGATACGGCCGTGAACGTTACGGCCGCCCTTCTTGGGAAGCGGACGCACCAGCGACTTTTCCGGCTCGGTCCGGGTGACCTCGACAAAGTCGGCCACACTCGAACCGCGGCGACCGGGAGTCGTCGGCTTGTACTTACGGATGCCCATCTTTTTCGTTCATCCCTTGTCTGTCTTCGGACGGTTTACCGATCCGGACCGGCCCTCCGCGATGCTCGGGGTCCGGAGGTCGCGCACCTGCGCTCCCTCACGGGAGCCGTACGCCACGGAGGAGAGGGTCATGAGACCGCGCCTCCGAAGATCTCGATCCGCTCACCCTCGGCCAGGCTCACGATGGCCCGCTTGGTGTCCTTGCGCTTGCCATAACCGAACCGGGTGCGCTTGCGCTTACCCGACCGGTTGAGCGTGTTCACGCCGGTCACCTTGACCCCGAAGACGGACTCAACGGCCTGCCTGATCTGGGTCTTGTTGGCGTCCGGGCGAACCTCGAACGTGTATTTGTTCTCGTCCAGCAGTCCGTAGCTCTTCTCAGAGATGACGGGTGCGATGAGAACGTCGCGCGGGTCGGTGATCCTGCTCACTTGGCCTTCTCCTTCCCACCGACGTGGTCGACGCTGTGTTGACCCAGCGCCTTGGCGAGAAAGGCCCGGTACGACTGCTCGGTGAAGACGATCTCGTCATTACAGAGCACGTCGTACGTGTTGAGCTGGTCGGCCATCAGCACGTGCACCTCGGCGACGTTGCGGATGCTCAGCCAGCTCACGCTGTCCTCACGGTCGAGGACCAACAGGATCTTCTCGGCCTCGCTGATCGAGCGCAGCGCGGTGACCGCGTCCTTGGTCTTGGGCGTGTCGCCCTCGACCAGGGCCGACATCACGTGCACGCGGCCGTGACGAGCCCGGTCCGACAGGGCACCGCGAAGCGCGGCGGCCTTCATCTTCTTGGGCGTCTTCTGCACGTACGAGCGCGGCTGCGGGCCGTGGACGATGCCACCGCCGGCGAACTGCGGGGCGCGCGTCGAACCCTGACGGGCCCGGCCGGTGCCCTTCTGCCGATACGGCTTCTTGCCACCGCCGGAGACCTCGCCGCGGGTCTTGGTCTTGTGCGTGCCCTGCCGCGCCGCGGCGAGCTGCGCCACGACGACCTGGTGGATCAACGGCACGTTGACCTTGGCGTCGAAGATCTCCGGGGCGAGCTCGATCTCGAGCTTGCTGGTCACTTACTTCGCCCCCTTCGCGGCGCTGCGCACCAGGATCAGGCCGCCGTTCGGGCCGGGAACCGCGCCCTTGATCAGGAGCAGTCCCTTGTCGGCGTCGATGGCGTGCACGGTGAGGTTCTGCACGGTCGTCCGCGTGTTGCCGTAGCGGCCGGCCATGCGCAGGCCCTTGAACACGCGACCCGGCGTCGCGCAGCCACCGATCGAACCGGGTGAGCGGTGCTTGCGCTGGGTGCCGTGAGAGGCGCTGAGGCCCTTGAAGCCGTGGCGCTTCATGACACCCGCGGTGCCCTTGCCCTTGCTGCGGCCGGTGACGTCGATCCGCTGCCCGGCCTCGAAGACCTCAACAGTGATCTCCTGGCCGAGCTCGTACTCGGTGGCGTCCTCGGTGCGCAGCTCGACGACGTGACGGCGCGGCGTGACGCCGGCCTTGTCGAAGTGCCCGGTAAGAGGCTTGTTGACCTTGCGGGGGTCGATCTGGCCGTAGCCGAGCTGGACGGCGGAGTAGCCGTCGGTGTCCGGCGTACGCACTCGGGTGACGACGCACGGCCCAGCTTGGACGACGGTTACCGGAACGATCCGGCCCTCATCGTCGAAGACCTGGGTCATACCGAGCTTCTCGCCCAGAACGCCCTTTCTCTGCTTGCTCATCTCTGGATGCCCTTAGAGCTTGATCTCGATGTCGACACCGGCCGGAAGATCGAGCCGCATGAGCGAGTCGACCGTCTTGGGCGTCGGATCGATGATGTCGATCAGGCGCTTGTGCGTACGCATCTCGAAGTGCTCGCGGCTGTCCTTGTACTTGTGCGGCGAGCGGATGACGCAGTACACGTTCTTCTCGGTCGGCAGCGGCACCGGGCCGGCGACCTTGGCGCCAGTGCGCGTCACCGTCTCGACGATCTTTCGCGCCGAAGTGTCGATGACCTCGTGGTCGTAGGCCTTGAGCCGAATGCGGATCTTCTGTCCCGCCATTGTGGCCTCGGTGTCCTTTGCTTCCTAGGTGCCGCTGGATTACACCCCGCGTGAGCCGCTCTCGCGTCTCCCGCGAAGATCCCGTTAAGTCGGGAGTCGTGGTGCGGCGGCCGGGCCCGTTTCCGGGAGCTCCGACCGCCGCGCCGCGGGTACTACTTGATGATCTTGGTCACTCGGCCGGCGCCGACGGTGCGGCCACCCTCGCGGATCGCGAACCGGAGGCTGTCCTCCATCGCGATGGGCTGGATGAGCTCGACACGCATCTCGGTGTTGTCGCCCGGCATGACCATCTCGGTGCCCTCAGGCAGGTGGACGACGCCCGTCACGTCCGTGGTGCGGAAGTAGAACTGCGGGCGGTAGTTGTTGAAGAACGGCGTGTGCCGGCCGCCCTCGTCCTTGGACAGGATGTAGACCTGAGCCTCGAACTCGGTGTGCGGGGTGTTGGTGCCCGGCTTGATGACACACTGACCACGCTCGACGTCCTCGCGCTTGATGCCACGCAGGAGCAGGCCGACGTTGTCGCCCGCCTGGCCCTGGTCGAGCAGCTTGCGGAACATCTCGACACCGGTGACGGTGGTCGTGGTGGCCTTCTCCTGGATGCCGATGATGTCGACGGTCTCGTTGACGTTGACGACACCACGCTCGATGCGGCCGGTGACGACCGTGCCGCGACCGGTGATCGAGAAGACGTCCTCGATCGGCATCAGGAACGGCCTGTCGGTCTCACGAACCGGCTCCGGGACGTTCTCGTCACAGGCGTCCATGAGCTCGACGATCTTCGAGCCCCACTCGGCGTCGCCCTCAAGGGCCTTGAGCGCGGAGACGCGGACCACGGGGACGTCATCGCCCGGGAACTCGTACTCCGACAGCAGCTCGCGGACCTCGAGCTCGACGAGCTCGAGGATCTCCTCGTCGTCGACCATGTCGGCCTTGTTGAGCGCCACGACGATGTACGGGACACCGACCTGGCGGGCCAGGAGCACGTGCTCCTTGGTCTGCGGCATCGGGCCGTCCGTCGCCGCCACGACCAGGATCGCACCGTCCATCTGGGCAGCGCCGGTGATCATGTTCTTGATGTAGTCGGCGTGACCCGGGCAGTCGACGTGGGCGTAGTGACGCTTCTCGGTCTGGTACTCGACGTGAGCGATCGAGATCGTGATACCCCGCTCGCGCTCCTCCGGTGCCTTGTCGATCTCATCGAAGGGCGTGAAGGGGTTCAGGTCAGGGTGCTTGTCGTGGAGCACCTTGGTAATCGCCGCGGTAAGGGTGGTCTTCCCGTGGTCGATGTGCCCAATGGTGCCGATGTTTACGTGCGGCTTCGTCCGCTCGAACTTGGCCTTGGCCACTGGTGTCTCCTTGAATCTCTCTTGACGCCCTGCGACGTACGTATTTCGTGAATGTGGCTGGTTGAGTCACTCGGCTCGGGCGTTATTCGCCGCGCGCCTTGGCGATGATCTCCTGCGCGACGTTCCCTGGGACCTCGGCGTAGGAGTCGAACTGCATCGTGAAAACGGCGCGTCCCTGAGTCTTGCTCCGCAGGTCACCGACGTATCCGAACATCTCGGACAGTGGCACGGTGGACTTGATGACCTTGACTCCGTGACGCTCGCCCATTTCCTGAATCTGGCCACGACGGCCGTTCAGGTCGCCGATGACGTCACCCATGTAGTCCTCAGGAGTGGTGACCTCGACGGCCATCATCGGCTCCAGCAGCGCGGGGTCGGCTCTGCGAGCCGCCTCCTTGAACGCCATGGAACCGGCGATCTTGAAGGCCAGCTCCGAGGAGTCGACGTCATGGTAGGCGCCGTCCTGCAGAGTGACCTTGACTCCGACCAGCGGGTATCCGGCGAGCACGCCGAACTCGGCCGCCTCCTGGCAACCCGCGTCGACCGACGGGATGTACTCCCGCGGGATGCGGCCACCGGTGACCTTGTTCTCGAACTCGTAGCCGTCACTGCCGCCGCCGAGCGGCTCCAGGTCGATGATGACGCGGCCGAACTGGCCCGAGCCACCCGTCTGCTTCTTGTGGGTGTACTCGACCTTCTCCACCTTGCGGCGGATGGTCTCGCGGTAGGCGACCTGCGGCCGGCCGACGTTGGCCTCGACCTTGAACTCCCGCTTCATGCGGTCGACCAGCACCTCGAGGTGCAGCTCGCCCATGCCGGAGATGATGGTCTGGCCGGTCTCCTCGTCGGTCCGCACCTGGAAGGACGGGTCCTCCTCGGCGAGCCGCTGGATCGCGGTGCCCAGCTTCTGCTGGTCGACCTTGGTCTTGGGCTCGATGGCGACGTTGATGACCGGAGCCGGGAAGTTCATCGACTCCAGGATCACCGGGCTCTTCATGTCGGAGAGCGTCTCGCCGGTGGTGGTCTGCTTGAGCCCCATCACCGCGACGATGTCGCCCGCGCCCACGCGCTCGATCTCCTCGCGCTTGTTCGCGTGCATCCGGTAGATCTTGCCGATGCGCTCCCTGCGGTCCTTCACGCTGTTCAGGACCGTGGTGCCGGTCTCCAGCAAGCCCGAGTAGACGCGGATGAAGGTGAGCTTGCCGAGGTGCGGGTCGCTCATGATCTTGAAAGCGAGAGCCGCGAACGGCTCTTCCTCGCTCGGCCTGCGCTCGATGACCTTCTCTTCGTCGCGGTAGTCGTGGCCCTTGATGGACTCGACGTCGAGCGGCGAGGGGAGGTAGTTGACGATCGCGTCGAGCAGCGGCTGCACGCCCTTGTTCTTGAACGCGGTGCCACAGGTGACCGGGGTGAGGTTGCCGGCGATCGTGGCCCGGCGAATGGCCGGGACCAGCTGCTCCACCGTGGGCTCGTTGCCCTCGAGGTACAGCTCCATGATCTCGTCGTCGGCCTCGGCGAGCGTCTCGACCAGCTTGTCGTGCCACTCGCGGGCGGCATCGGCGTGCGTGTCAGGAATGTCGAGAACGTCGTACATCTCGCCCTTGGCCGCCTCGGCGCTCCACACCAGGGCCTTCATGCGGACCAGGTCGATAACGCCCTTGAAGTCGGCCTCGGCACCGATCGGGATCTGCAGCACCAGCGGAGTGGCGTGCAGGCGATCGACGATCATGTCGACGCAGCGGTGGAACTCCGCGCCGACGCGGTCGAGCTTGTTGACGAAGCACATCCGCGGCACGTTGTAACGGTCGGCCTGACGCCACACCGTCTCGGACTGCGGCTCGACCCCGGCGACGCCGTCGAAGACCGCCACGGCACCGTCCAGCACGCGCAGGTTGCGCTCCACCTCGACGGTGAAGTCAACGTGCCCGGGCGTGTCGATGATGTTGATCGTGTGGTCGACGTCGTCGACCGCCCAGTGGACGGTCGTCGCGGCAGACGTGATCGTGATGCCGCGCTCCTGCTCCTGTTCCATCCAGTCCATGGTGGCTGCGCCCTCATGGACTTCACCGATCTTGTAGTTGACACCGGTGTAGTACAGGATCCGCTCGGTTGTGGTGGTCTTGCCCGCGTCGATATGGGCCATGATCCCGATATTCCGGACCTTGGCCAGGTCTACGCCGGTCTGAGTAGCCACTGCTCGCGCCCTCGTCTAGTCTCGTACGTCTTGGTGCTGGGGTTACCAGCGGTAATGAGCGAAGGCCTTGTTGGACTCCGCCATCTTGTGCGTGTCCTCGCGCTTCTTCACACTCGCGCCGAGGCCGTTGCTCGCGTCGAGCAGCTCATTCATCAGCCGCTCGGTCATGGTCTTCTCACGCCGCTGCCGCGCGTAGAGCACGAGCCAGCGGAGCGCGAGGGTGGTGCTGCGCGCCGGGCGAACCTCGACGGGCACCTGGTAGGTGGCGCCACCGACTCGCCGGCTGCGGACCTCAAGGGTCGGCTTGACGTTGTCGAGTGCGCGCTTGAGCGTCACGACGGGGTCGTTGCCACTCTTGTCACGGCACCCCTCGAGGGCGTCGTACACGATGCTCTGAGCGATCGACCGCTTGCCGTCGAGCAGGACCTTGTTGACCAGCGAAGTGACCAACGGCGAGTTGTACACCGGGTCAGCGATCAGCTGGCGCTTACCTGCGGGGCCCTTGCGAGGCATCTCAGCTCTTCTCCTTCTTCGCGCCGTAGCGGCTCCGGGCCTGCTTCCGGTTCCGGACACCCTGGGTGTCCAGTGACCCCCGGATGATCTTGTACCGAACACCCGGAAGGTCCTTCACACGGCCGCCACGCACGAGCACGATCGAGTGCTCCTGCAGGTTGTGTCCAACGCCCGGGATGTAGGCCGTGACCTCTATCCCGCTCGTCAGGCGGACACGGGCGACCTTGCGCAGCGCGGAGTTCGGCTTCTTAGGCGTCGTCGTGTAGACGCGCGTGCAGACGCCGCGGCGCTGCGGGCTTCCCTTGAGCGCCGGCGTCTTGTTCTTGGTCACCTTGTCCTGGCGGCCCTTGCGGACCAGCTGCTGGATCGTGGGCACCGCGTCTCCGTCTTCCTCGTACCAAGCCGTTGAGTCATTGCTGGGGTCTGCCGCGCTCTCGCGCGGCCAGCCGGTCACGACCATCCTGCGGCCATGACCTGCCGTTTTGCTTCTGTCTCCGACCCCCGTGGTCGGGCGTGTCGCGCACGCCCTCCTGCACTCAGCCGAGAAAGGCCAGGTGAACTCAGGGAGTCGAATCCGCGCCGCACGCTGACTTCAGGCCGGTCACCGCGTCGACTTCACGACGGTAAGGCACCGAGATCGGTGTGCACGCACGTTGAACCCGCGAACCGCGGGCACGAAGGGAGAGACTACCCAACACCCGCGCATGGGTCAAAACAAGGCTCTACCACATCGGCGTGGCGTGGCGAGTCTTCCTCTACAACGACACAATGCCGACGGTTTGTTCCGTCGGCATTGTGTCGTAGTTCGCTCCCGGTTGGAAGCAGAGACGCGCCGCCCTCTCAGAGGGCCACGAACAGGATGATGAACAGGATGATCAGGACGACCACGCCGCCGCCGAGGGCGATCCAGAGCTTCTGCTTCGACTCGCCGCCGGTGGCCGGGGCCGCCGACTGCCCGTAGCCGGGATAGCCGGCCTGGCCCGCTTGCTCCTGGCCGTAGGGCTGCTGCTGACCGTAGGGCGCGGCCTGCTGGCCGTACCCCTGCTGCTGTCCGTAGCCCTGCTGACCGTAACCCTGGCCGTAACCCGGCTGCTGCTGACCGTAGCCCTGGGGCTGGCCCTCTTGCGGCTGCCCCTGCTGTGGCTGCTGTCCCTGCTGCTCGCCGTAGGGCTGCTGGCCGTACGACTGCTGGCCGTAGCCCTGCTGCTGCCCGTAGCCCTGCTGACCGTAACCCTGGCCGTAACCCGGCTGACCGTAACCCTGCGGGGCCTGGCCCGGCTGGGCCTGCTGGCCCGGCTGCTCGCCGTAGGGCTGCTGCTGCCCGGGGTCCTGTCCCTGACCCGGCTGGCCTGGCTGACCCGGCTGGCCGTACTGCGGGAAGCCCTGCTCACCGCCCGGCGACGCCCAGGACGGCTGACCCGGCTGACCCGGCTCGCTCCCCGGCTGCGGGGCGTACGGCGACGGCTCACCACCGGACGGGGGCACCGCGTACGGCGCCGACGCGTCATAGGGCGAGGCCGGCTCGTACGAGGCCGCCGGCTCGTACGGTGACGAAGGCTCGTACGGCGAGGGAGGCGACGCCGGCTCGCCCGGCGAGGTGTAACCGAAGGCGGTGGCGGACCTGTCCTCACCGCCCGGGGCGGTGCCGGAGTCCGCGTCGCCGTGCACGGGCACGTCCTCGCCGAACCGTCCTGCGCTCTCCGACGGCGATCCGCCCTCGGGGGGCGGCACCAGCAACGTGCGCTCGGCGCCACTCCGGTCGCCCTGGTCGTCCTGTGAGGTCTCGTCCTGCGGCGGGCCGAAGCCCGGCACGACGTCCTCGACGGGCGCGGCACCGTACGCCGGAACGTCGCCGGACGGCACGGCGTAGTCACCGGTGGCCGGTCCCGGCGGCATCGGGGTGTCGAGCATGGTCGCGTGCGAGTCGTCGCCCTCACCCGGCCGGGAGCCGAACGAGGACGGCGGCTGCTGCTCACCCGTGTCGTAGCCCGTGCCCGGGAACGCCGTGGTCGCGGACATGCCCGGGTGGCCTGCCGGCGAGGGATCGCCCGAGGGCGCACCCGGTGCGGACTCCGGCGGCGGCACGACCGAGGTGCGCTCGGCCGCGTCGTCCTCGCCGGAGGGCGGCTCACCGTAGGCGGGCGCTCCCGGCTGTCCGTAGCCCGGCTGCCCGCCGTACTGCGGAGGGGCGTATCCGGGCTGGCCGTAGCCCCCCTGGTCGCCGTAGGGCTGCTGGGGGTAGCCGGGCTGCTGACCATAGGGCTGCTGGCCGTACGAGGGCGGCTGCTCGCCGTAGGGCTGCTGGCCGTAGGGCGGGGGCCCTCCCTGCTGACCCTGCCCGTAGGCGTCCTGTCCGTAGGCGGGAGAACCGGCCGGCGGCTCCTGAGGCTGCCCGTACGGCTGCTGCTGACCATAGGGCGGCGGAGGCTGGTCGTAGGGCTGCTCGCCCGGCTGCCCGTAGGACGGCTGCCCGTACGGCTGCTGCTGGCCGTAGGGAGGCTGCTGCTGCTCGTTCGGCTGCTGACCGTAAGGCTGTTGCTGCTGGTCGTAGGGCTGCTGTCCGTAGGGTTGCTGGCCATAGGGCTGCTGGCCATAGGGCTGCTGTCCGTACGGCTGCTGGGAGTACGGCGGCGGGCCGCCGGGCTGGCCACCGTAGGGCGGCTGGCCGTACGCGGGAGGGGCCTGCTCACCGGGGGCGCCGGGAGCACCCGGCGCGCCGTACGGCGGCGGTGCGCTCGGCGGGGGGTACCCGCCCGGCTGCCCGTACGCCGGCGGCTCCGCGGAGGGAGTCTCCTCGCCACTCGCGACGGGGGTGCCGAGCTCATCGGACTCGGCGGGCTTGCCGGGCCGGCGGTGCGCACCGAAGACCACGGTGCGGCCCGACTCGAGGACCTCCGGCGGAACGTCCGCGGCCGGGGACGGTGTCTCCGGCTCCTGCGCCGCGCCCTGGCCGGTCTGCGCCCCGCCCGTGTCGCTGTCGGAGGCGTCTGATGTGGGGGACGGTTCGGACGAACCTTGCTCATCAGGCAACGGCCAGTGCGATCCCTGGGGGCCGTTCTGCTCGGTCATCGTCGGGCTCCTTCAGCGCCGATGCCGCCGGCGGCCAGCCGCCGGCAGTGCATAACTTCACTCGAAGGCGCATGGCGCATAAGGGGACCTCCGAGTCTGTCATCGACCACATCCGGCAGTAATCTCCGCCGGTATACCCTTCGCCCCAGCCTGCCGTGGTGACCGGCCTTACTGCAAATCACGTGCTGATGTGGGGTTCTTCGGACAAGGCCAGAGGCCGCTCCCGAACTGCTCGGAAGCGGCCTCTGGACTTGGGTTTCGTACCGTGTTCAGCGGTTGTACTGACCGAAGTCGTACTCCTCCAGCGGAACCGCCTCGCCGGAGCCCTGGCCGAAGGCGTACTCGGCGCCCTCGTCGTAGGACCCGACGGAGTAGACGGCCGCCTTGGCCTCTTCGGTCGGCTCCACCCGGATGTTGCGGTACTGGGGCATGCCCGTACCGGCCGGGATCAGCTTTCCGATGATGACGTTCTCCTTCAGGCCCACCAGCGGGTCGGACTTGGCGTGGATCGCCGCGTCCGTGAGCACCCGGGTGGTCTCCTGGAAGGAGGCCGCCGACAGCCACGACTCGGTGGCCAGCGACGCCTTCGTGATGCCCATGAGCTGAGGCCGGCCGACCGCGGGCTGACCGCCCTCGGACACGATGGCGCGGTTGAACTCCTCGAACCGCGGCCGCTCGATCAGCTCCACACCGGGCAGCATGTCGGTGTCGCCGGACTCCAGCACCTGGACCCGCTTCAGCATCTGCCGAACGATGATCTCGATGTGCTTGTCGTGGATGGACACACCCTGGGACCGGTAGACCTCCTGCACCTGGTCGACCAGGTGCAGCTGGACCGCGCGCGGGCCGAGGATGCGCAGCACCTCGTGAGGGTTGATCGCACCCTCGATGAGCTGCTGACCGACGTAGACCCGGTCGCCGTCCTTGATCTTCAGCCGCGACCGCATCGGCACCGGGTAGGCGATCTCCTCGCCACCGTCGTCCGGGATGACCACGATCTTGCGGGTCTTCTCGGTCTCGTCGATGCGGATCCGGCCGGCCACCTCGCTGATCGGGGCGACACCCTTGGGGATGCGCGCCTCGAACAGCTCCTGGACACGCGGCAGACCGTGCGTGATGTCGATACCCGCCACACCACCGGTGTGGAAGGTACGCATCGTCAGCTGGGTGCCGGGCTCGCCGATCGACTGGGCGGCGATGATGCCGACCGCCTCGCCGACGTCCACGAGCTTGCCGGTGGCCAGCGAACGGCCGTAGCACATCGCGCAGACACCGATCTTGGACTCACAGACCAGCGCGCTCCGCGTACGGACCTCGGCGATGCCCACCTCGATGAGGCGGTTGATGACGATGTCCGTGAGGTCGGTGCCGCCCGGGTAGATGACGGTGCCATCGACCTCGATGTCCTCGGCGATGTTGCGTCCGACGAGGCTGTTCTCGGAGTTCGCCACCTTGATCAGGGAGCCGTCGGATCCCTTGGTCGCGATCGCGAACTTGATCGTGCGCTCGGTGCCGCAGTCGTCCTCGCGGACGATGACGTCCTGCGCGACGTCGACCAGACGACGGGTCAGGTAGCCCGAGTCGGCGGTACGCAGAGCGGTGTCGGCCAGACCCTTACGGGCACCGTGCGTGGCGATGAAGTACTCGACCACGGACAGGCCCTCACGGAAGGACGACTTGATCGGCCGCGGGATGGTCTCACCCTTGGGGTTGGAGACCAGACCACGCATACCGGCGATCTGCCGGAGCTGCAGCGGGTTACCGCGAGCACCGGAGTTGATCATCATCCAGATCGGGTTGGTGGCGGGGAACGCCGCCTCCATGTCCTTGGCGACGTCGGTCGTGGCGTGGGTCCAGATCTCGATGAGCTCCTGACGGCGCTCGTCGTCGGTGATCAGACCCCGGTCGTACTCCCGCTGCACCTTGTCGGCACGCTTCTCGTACGACGCCATGATCTCCGCCTTGTTCGGCGGGGCGATGACGTCGTCGATGGCGATGGTGACGCCGGAACGGGTCGCCCACTTGAAGCCGGTGTCCTTCAGCGCGTCGAGCGCGTTGGCCACGTCGACCTTCGGGTACGTCTCGGCCAGCTCGTTGACGATCACCGAGAGCTGCTTCTTGCCGACCTCGTAGTTCACGAACGGGAAGTCGGCGGGGAGCGCCTCGTTGAACAGGAGACGGCCGAGGGTGGTCTCGAGGCGGTACGGCTGCCCCTCCTCGTATCCCTCCGGCGCGACCCAGCCGCGCGGCGGCGGGACGTCCTTGACCCGGACCTGGACCGTGGCCTGCAGGTCCAGCTCGTTGCGGTCGTAGGCCATGATCGCCTCGGAGAGGGTCGAGAACGTACGGCCTTCGCCGTCCGCATCCTTCTTCTCCGTGGTCAGCCAGAACAGGCCGATGACCATGTCCTGGGTCGGCATCGTGACCGGCTTGCCGTCGGACGGCTTGAGGATGTTGTTGGTCGAGAGCATCAGGATGCGCGCCTCGGCCTGGGCCTCGGCCGACAGCGGCAGGTGCACGGCCATCTGGTCACCGTCGAAGTCCGCGTTGAACGCGGTGCAGACGAGTGGGTGAATCTGGATGGCCTTGCCCTCGACCAGCTGCGGCTCGAAGGCCTGGATGCCCAGGCGGTGCAGTGTCGGCGCCCGGTTGAGCAGCACCGGGTGCTCGGTGATGACCTCTTCGAGCACGTCCCACACGGCCGGGCGTGCACGCTCGACCATGCGCTTGGCGCTCTTGATGTTCTGTGCGTGGTTGAGGTCGACCAGCCGCTTCATGACGAAGGGCTTGAACAGCTCCAGAGCCATCTGCTTGGGCAGGCCGCACTGGTGAAGCCGGAGCTGCGGGCCGACGACGATGACCGAACGGCCCGAGTAGTCGACGCGCTTGCCGAGCAGGTTCTGACGGAACCGGCCCTGCTTGCCCTTGAGCATGTCGGACAGCGACTTGAGCGGACGGTTGCCGGGCCCGGTGACGGGCCGACCACGGCGGCCGTTGTCGAACAGCGCGTCGACGGCCTCCTGAAGCATCCGCTTCTCGTTGTTGACGATGATCTCGGGCGCGCCGAGGTCGAGCAGCCTCTTCAGCCGGTTGTTCCGGTTGATGACGCGGCGGTACAGGTCGTTGAGGTCGCTCGTGGCGAACCGGCCACCGTCGAGCTGCACCATCGGGCGCAGGTCCGGCGGGATCACCGGGATGCAGTCGAGCACCATGCCCTGCGGGCTGTTGCGCGTGTTGAGGAAGGCGGAGACGACCTTGAGGCGCTTGAGTGCACGAGCCTTCTTCTGGCCCTTGCCGCTGCGAATGATCTCCCGCAGGCGCTCCGACTCCTCGTCGAGGTCGAAGTTCTGCAGGCGCTTCTGGATCGCCGCGGCGCCCATGCCACCCTCGAAGTAGCGGCCGAAACGGTCGCGCATCTCGCGGTAGAGCAGTTCGTCGCCCTCGAGGTCCTGGATCTTGAGGTTGCGGAAGCGGTTCCACACCTCGTCGAGGCGGTCGAGCTCGCGCTGGGCCCGGTCGCGGATCTGCTTGATCTCGCGCTCGGCGGCCTCGCGCACCTTGCGGCGCTGGTCGCCCTTGGCGCCTGCGGCCTCAAGCTCGGCGAGGTCCTGCTCGAGCTTCTTCTGCCGGGCCTCGATCTCGGAGTCGCGGCGCTGCTCGATCTGCTGCCGCTCCACGGAGATCTTTGCCTCGAGCGAAGGCAGGTCGCGCTCACGCGCGTCGGTGTCGACCGTCGTGATCATGTAGGCCGCGAAATAGATGATCTTTTCGAGGTCCTTGGGCGCCAGGTCCAGGAGGTATCCCAGACGGCTCGGCACGCCCTTGAAGTACCAGATGTGAGTGACGGGAGCGGCCAGCTCGATGTGGCCCATCCGCTCACGCCGTACCTTGGCGCGGGTCACCTCGACGCCGCAGCGCTCACAGATGATGCCCTTGAAGCGGACGCGCTTGTACTTGCCGCAGTAGCATTCCCAGTCGCGGGTCGGACCGAAGATCTTCTCGCAGAAGAGTCCGTCCTTCTCGGGCTTGAGCGTCCGGTAGTTGATGGTCTCTGGCTTCTTGACCTCGCCGTGTGACCACTGCCGGATGTCGTCTGCCGTCGCCAGGCCGATCCGCAGCTCGTCGAAGAAGTTGACGTCGAGCACTTTGTTAACCAGTCCCCTGCTGTCGTATGCCGTTCCCAGGTCGCGGCCGCCGGGCCGGGCGCTTTCGCGCCGGCCCGGCAATCCGCTCGCTAGACCTCTTCGACACTGCTCGGCTCACGCCGGGACAGGTCGATGCCGAGCTCCTCCGCCGCGCGGAAGACGTCCTCGTCGGTGTCACGCATCTCGATGGACATGCCGTCGCTGGAGAGCACCTCGACGTTGAGGCACAGCGACTGCATTTCCTTGATCAGCACCTTGAAGGACTCAGGGATGCCCGGCTCAGGGATGTTCTCGCCCTTGACGATGGCCTCGTAGACCTTCACGCGGCCGAGAACGTCGTCGGACTTGATGGTGAGCAGCTCCTGGAGGGCGTAGGCGGCGCCGTACGCCTCCAGTGCCCAGACCTCCATCTCACCGAAGCGCTGGCCACCGAACTGGGCCTTACCGCCGAGCGGCTGCTGGGTGATCATGGAGTACGGGCCGGTCGACCGCGCGTGGATCTTGTCATCGACCAGGTGGAGCAGCTTCAGAATGTAGATGTAACCGACCGCGATCGGGTCCTTGAAGGGCTCACCGGTGCGACCGTCGAACATCCGCGCCTTGCCGGTCTTCTGCACCATGCGCTCGCCGTCGCGGTTCGGCATGGTGCTGTCGAGCAGCTCGGTGATCTCTTCCTCGCGGGCGCCGTCGAAGACCGGTGTCGCGACGTTGGTGCCGGGATCGGCACTGTCCGCCCCGATGGCCTTCAGGTTGCGCTTCCAGTCGGCGTCGTCTCCGTCGACCTTCCAGCCTCGGCTGGCCACCCACCCGAGGTGGGTCTCCAGAACCTGGCCGACGTTCATTCGGCCGGGAACACCGAGCGGGTTGAGGACGATGTCGACCGCGGTGCCGTCCTCAAGGAACGGCATGTCCTCGACGGGCAGCACCTTGGAGATGACGCCCTTGTTGCCGTGGCGGCCGGCCAGCTTGTCGCCGTCGGTGATCTTGCGCTTCTGGGCCACGTAGACGCGGACCAGCTCGTTCACGCCCGGAGGGAGCTCGTCGCCCTCTTCCCGGCTGAACACGCGGACACCGATGACCTTGCCGGACTCACCGTGCGGAACCTTCAGCGAGGTGTCGCGGACCTCACGGGCCTTCTCACCGAAGATCGCGCGCAGAAGGCGCTCCTCCGGGGTCAGCTCGGTCTCGCCCTTGGGCGTGACCTTGCCGACGAGAATGTCGCCCGTGGTGACCTCGGCACCGATGCGGATGATGCCGCGCTCGTCCAGGTCGGACAGGACCTCTTCGGAGACGTTCGGGATGTCCCGGGTGATCTCCTCCGGGCCCAGCTTGGTGTCACGGGCGTCGACCTCGTGCTCCTCGATGTGAATCGAGGAGAGGACGTCGTCCTGCACCAGTCGCTGCGACAGGATGATCGCGTCTTCGTAGTTGTGGCCCTCCCAGGGCATGAACGCCACCAGGAGGTTCTTGCCGAGCGCCATCTCACCGTTGTCGGTACACGGACCGTCGGCGACGACCGTGCCGACCTCGACCCGCTGGCCTTCGTTCACGATGGGCTTCTGGTTGAAGCACGTGCCCTGGTTGGAGCGCTTGAACTTGGCGACACGGTAGGTCGTGCGCGTGCCGTCGTCGTTCATCACCGTGATGTAGTCGGCCGAGACCTCCTCGACGACACCGGCCTTTTCGGCCACGATGACGTCGCCGGCGTCGGTCGCCGCGCGGTACTCCATGCCCGTGCCCACCAGCGGTGCCTCACTGCGGAGCAGTGGCACCGACTGGCGCTGCATGTTGGAGCCCATGAGCGCGCGGTTCGCGTCGTCGTGCTCGAGGAACGGGATCATGGCCGTCGCGACCGACACCATCTGGCGCGGTGAGACGTCCATGTAGTCCACGTCGGTCGGCGGGATGAACTCGATCTCGCCGCCCTTACGCCGGACCAGGACGCGGTTTTCCTTGAAGTCGCCGTTGTCCTCGATCGGCGTGTTCGCCTGGGCGACGACGTGCCGGTCCTCTTCGTCCGCGGTGAGGTAGTCGATCTGCTCGGTGACCCGGCCGTCGACGACCTTGCGGTAAGGCGTCTCGATGAAGCCGAAGGAGTTGACCCGGCCGTACGAGCTCAGTGAGCCGATCAGACCGATGTTCGGGCCTTCCGGCGTCTCGATCGGGCACATGCGGCCGTAGTGCGACGGGTGAACGTCGCGGACCTCCATGCCCGCACGCTCACGTGACAGACCGCCCGGGCCGAGGGCCGACAGACGCCGCTTGTGCGTCAGGCCCGCGAGCGGGTTGGTCTGGTCCATGAACTGCGAGAGCTGGCTGGTGCCGAAGAACTCCTTGATGGAGGCGACGACCGGCCGGATGTTGATCAGCGTCTGGGGCGTGATCGCCTCGACGTCCTGCGTGGTCATCCGCTCGCGGACGACACGCTCCATCCGGGCCAGACCCAGGCGCACCTGGTTTTGGATCAGCTCGCCGACCGTACGCAGACGACGGTTGCCGAAGTGGTCGATGTCGTCGGTCTCGACGGGGATGCTACGACCCGCCGGAGCGGTCATCTCTTCCTCGCCGGCGTGCAGCCTGACCATGTAGTCGATGGTCGTGACGACGTCGTCTTCGGTCAGCGTGCCCTGCGAGAGCTCCAGGTCGACGCCGAGCTTCTTGTTGACCTTGTAGCGGCCGACCTTCGCGAGGTCGTAGCGCTTCGGGTTGAAATAGAGATTTTCAAGCAGCGTCTGCGCGGACTCCTTGGTCGGAGGCTCGCCCGGACGCAGCTTGCGGTAGATGTCGAGCAGGGCATCGTCCTGCCCGCTGGTGTGGTCCTTCTCCAGGGTGATCCGCATCGACTCGTAGTCGCCCCAGCGCTCGAGAATGCGGGCGTCATCCCAGCCGAGCGCCTTGAGCAGAACGGTGACGCTCTGCTTGCGCTTACGGTCGATCCGGACGCCGACGTTGTCGCGCTTGTCGACCTCGAACTCGAGCCATGCACCCCGGGAGGGGATCACCTTGCAGCCGAAGATGTCCTTGTCGGACGTCTTGTCCAGCGACCGGTCGAAGTAGACGCCGGGCGAACGGACGAGCTGCGAGACGACGACACGCTCGGTGCCGTTGATGATGAAGGTGCCCTTCGGCGTCATGAGCGGGAAGTCACCCATGAACACCGTCTGGCTCTTGATCTCCCCCGTGGAGTTGTTGATGAACTCCGCCGTGACGAACATCGGGGCGGAGAAGGTCATGTCCTTGTCTTTGCACTCCTCAACGGAGTACTTCGGCGGCTCGAACCGATGATCACGGAACGAGAGGGACATGGTGCCGGAGAAGTCTTCGATGGGACTGATCTCTTCGAAGATCTCCTCAAGTCCCGACTGTGTCGGGACATCCTTACGACCGGCCTGCTGGGCCGCATCGACCCGGGCCTTCCACCTCTCGTTACCGAGCAACCAGTCAAAGGACTCGGTTTGCAGCGCGAGGAGGTCCGGAACTTCCAGAGGCTCCTTGATTCGCGCAAAAGAAACGCGGTTCGGACCGGTTGCGGTAGTCGAGGCGTTGCGCGAGGCTGCCAAGAGTGGTCCTTCCGAGGGCTCGCGGCGGACTGACGACGCGCACGCCAGATCATCCACGTCCCAAAACCGTGCAAGATGGACTCTCGACGGTCTCTCAGGTTGTGGATAATCAGAGGGCAGCGCAAAGGGGCAGTGTAGCCAAAGACTACACCGCTGGCAAGCGCAGCACCGCAGTATGCATCACAGTTGCTCCGCAGCATCGCTCGTCAGCGGCCCCACGTCAAGACTAGACATGGACATTTCGCCCGCTCATCGGGCGTGACGAAGACCATAGTTTAGGCGACGCCCGCCCGACCTCCAAATCTCAGTATCCGGACATCCTGAGAGATGCCAAGGCAGTGAGGCTTGAGGGTTCGTGTGAACGGTGAAGCGTCGCCGGTGGTTCCATGATCGGTCGCCGGTCGGCTCGATGATCGGTCGAGGGTGGTTGTGGACGAACCACGGGTCGTGAGGGCCGGTGGGCGATCAGTAGTCGGCCCGTGGCAGTTTGGCCGGTGGTCGACCGGCCCGAGGGCTGGCTCGACCACGATGGGTGTTTGGTGGTTGTTCGTTCTAACGTCGGCGAACCGCGAACGATTCCCTGTCGCTGAAGATGGCATCCCGGCGGAGGTTTAGACGGCCGGATTCGGTGGCCTGGCCGGGGCGTGTGGTCCGGGGCCGATGATCAAGTCGCTCTTGCGGGATCCAGACTTACGCTGCTCCGGCGGAGGGCGCCGGCCGGTGCTCGCTTGTTAACCTGCTGCCGATGATGTCCGACGAAGAGGCGTGGCGTGCCGAGGAAGAGGCGTGGCGTGCCCAAGAGGCGGCGTGGCATGCCGAGGCGGACAGCGTCTTCGCCGCCCTCCTTGCCAAGGTCGAGGTGGAGCGGCCGGCACCTGGCTCACGCTTTGTGAGCGAGCTTGAGAGCGAGGCGGCGGGCTGGCTCGTGAGCCTCGCGCTGCGATGCGACGAACGCGAGTACGTAGAGGCATGGTGTCTCCGCCTCGGCCACGGCCTGCCTTCCGGGCATCCAATGCTGGGGCTGTCGGGGCTGTGCATCGGACATCTGTCGCGCCGCTTCGGATGTGTGAGCAGCGAGGCACGCGCCCTCGTCGAGGAACTGGCGGCCCGCTGCCGCCGCGATCCCACCGACGTCGATGGGAACGCGATCTCCGGGCTTGAAGACGTCGAATCGTACGCACCCCGGCATCCCCGGATCGCGAAGCTCGCCCGATGGCCTCGCCGCACCTGGTACCGGCTCCGGTCGAAGTTCGGCCGCTCCTGACGGCCGCGCCCGCGACGCGACCACGGACAGCGGCCACGGCTACCCGAGCGGTGCGTCAGCGCCCGGACGGCCGTCGAGGCAGACCGTCTGCTCGCGCGCGGGCGACCTAAGTGCGACGTCCCTCCGGGACGGACCCCGGCTCAGACATCGACCCCACGCGAGCGCATCGCCGAATCCACCCACCGTCGGCTCGGCGATCGGGGATGGCGGCGCGGCGGTCTTGTCAGTGGCCTGAGGACGAATGCGACGGCTTGCCGGACGGAGCCTTGGCCCCCTTGGACGGGGCGGACTTGGACGGGGCCGGGGTGCTCGGGGTCGACGCCGCCGGCGGAGGTGTGGTCATGCGCGGGCCGTCGATCAGCCACTTCTTGCCGACCTTCTGCATCGAGAGCCGTGGCCAGGAGGTGTCGACCTGGGGCTCCTTGTGCGCGGCGTTGACCGAGATCATCTTGACGAAGAGCACGACCTGGACCCGGGTCGGCGTGGCGTCCGTCACGCCGGTGACCTGGATCTGGGTCAGGGCCTGGGTCTGGCTCTTCTCCACCGACGGGCGGAAGATCTGCCAGTAGTCGCCGAAGGACTTGGCCATTCCCGGGGTCATCTCGGACTTGGCCTTGCTCAGGTCGTAGTCGAGCGTGCGGAAGTTGTAGGACAGCAGGTCCTTGGCCTCCGACTGCGCGGCGGCGCGGGCGTCCGCGCGGGCGCGTTCGACCGCTTGGTCCTGGGTGGTCTGGTGCCACAGGTAGACGCATGCGCCGGCCATGACCACGCACGCGGACGCGAGCAGGGCCAGGAACTTCGTCGCGGGCGACCGTTTGTCCTCCGCCTTGCCCTTCTCCGGCCCGGCAGGCATGTCGGTCTCCTGGCTCTTGCGTCGGGTCGTACGTCCAGTCGCAACCGTCATTGCAGACCGCCCATACCGGAGACCTTCCAATCGTCGCCGTGCTTGGTGAGCTGCACCTGCGCGCTCGCCCAGGAGGAGACCGGGGTCTTGACCTGGCTCGACTGCGAGGTGCGCTTCACGGTCACCATGACCTCGGCGGACTTGGAACTGATCGTGACCACACCCGAGGCATAGACGACGGCACTGGAAACGAGCTGGTTGCCGACCACGGTCTGCTTCCAGGTCGAGCCGAGCTGCTGGACCGCCTGCGCCTTGAACGCGCTGTCCAGGTCGGCGTACACGCGCTGCGTGTCCTGGTCGAAGGACTGGTAGCTGATCCCGTAGAAGTGCGTGACGACCCGGCGTGCGACGTCCTGTACGGCGGCGATGTCGGACCTGCGGGTGTCGGCGGCGTACGTCTTGTCCGCGAGGAAGCCCGCCCACACCGTCAGGGCGACGAAGACCAGGCCGAGCGCGACGAACGCGGCTCCGAGCCGGCCCAGGTGGGGCCGGCCGATGCGGGGCCGGCGGCTGAGCATCGCCCCCAGCCGGCCGCCGCGGCCGGTACTCAGCCGACGATCGGACTCAGCAGAAGCGTCTGCCATGAAGCGTCTCCCGTCAGTTGACTGACCTTGCCCAACCGGTACCGCTTCCCGTCGGGCCCCACGTACACGCGGGTCCGGGGATCGTAGCCGGTGATGAATAGCGTCTGAAGTCCAGACGATGGAGTCTGGGCGTCTCCTGTGGACTGCTTGGACGATGCCTGCTTGGCCGCGTCGCCGGAGGACCCCTGGTCGGCGTCCGGCGATCCGCCGGAGTAGCTGCGCTCGTACGGGAACCCGGCACCGGAGGTGGCACCGGCCGGCAGGGCCGGGTACGGGTCCGGCGGCGGCGCGTTGCGAGAGCCGCGTACGTCGGAGGTGGAGTTCTTCGGCAGCTTGCACGAGGCCTTCGGGTTGACGCTCGCCGGGCGCGTGTCCTGGGGATAACGCACCCGCGTGCTCTCGTACCCCTTGGTGCAGACGGGCGGCGCGTTGAGGTTGAGCTCCACGCCGAAGTGCACGGTGCCATCGCCCGGTGCCGCGGTGAACGCCCCGCCCACGATCAGCGGATAGGTCACCAGCATCTGCCGGAGCTGGGGATAGCGCGAGGTCAGCACCTGCCCGATCACCGAGCCGTTGGCCAGCAGCGTGGGCAGCGTGGGCTCCAGGCGTTCGAACAGGTCGTTCGCCTGGGTCAGCGTGCCGGGCGTGGTGTTCAGCACCGACCGTACGTCGCCGTCGTCGTGCTTGAGCTCGCTGGTCAGCGAGGCCAGGTCGCGCGAGAACTGCTTGAACGTCGGGCCGATGTCGGCCTGCGTGTCGAGCACCGTGCGCCCGTTGTTGAGCAGCTGGATCGTCTCGGGGTACGTGTCGTTCAGCGCGTCCAGGATCTGCTTGTTCGAGTCGAGCAGTGACTGCAGGTCAGGACCGGTGCCCGACAGGCCCTTGTCAAGCTCGTCGATGACCGTCCCGAGGTCCTTGGGGTTGACCGTGCGTACGAGCGCGTCGACGTTGTGCAGCAGCTCGTACGTCTGCACCGGCAGGTGGGTGTGGTCGCGCGGGATGGTCGAGCCGTCCTTGAGCGAGGGCCCGTTGCCCGCCGGACGCAGGTCGATGTACTGCTCGCCGACGCCGGAGCGGTTGAGGACGTAGGCCTGTACGCCGTTGGCCGGCACCTTCTTGCCCCGGTCGATGCGCAGCTCGACGCGTATGCCGTCCTTGGTCAGGTGCAGTGGGCCGACGCGGCCGACCGTGACGCCGCGGTAGGTGACCTCGGCGTTGCTGAAGATGCCGCCGGAGTCGGCGAGGTCGACGTAGACCCGGTAGCGCAGGTCGAGCACGCCCTTGCCGATGCCGATGATGTTGACCGCGGTGTAGGCCATGGTGATGACCGTGATGACCGCGAAGATCAGCAGCTGGATCTTGACTCCACGTTTGATGATCACGCGGTGCCTCCGCTCAGCAGTGTGCCGAGATCGTCGCCCGGCGGCCCGCCCATGCCGAGCGGTGGCAGGATCCCGCCGAGCCCGCCGGTGTCACCCTTGCCACCGGTCCCGCCCGCGCCGCCGTTCTGCTGCGACCCGCCGGAGGTGAGCGACGGCAGCACGCCGAGTGGCGTGTCCGGGACGCTCGTACGCGGCGGGGGCAGCAGGCCCTGCAGCTTGTCCGCGGCCTTGGAGACCCCTTCGAGGGGCGTACCGGCCAGGAAGTTGTGCGCGATGTCGCCCACGTTGAGGTCGAGCGAGACGAACAGGTTGCCGTAGTCGCCCTTGAGCGCCTGGGAGACCGTCTGCGGGAACGGGAAGGTGAACAGGCCGCCAAGGATCTTGGGGATCACGCTGCTGGCCTTGTTGGTGTTGTTCAGGATCTGCTGCAGCGACTGGAGGTTCGCCACCGTGTCGCCCTGCGACCGGTTGATGATCCGGGTCGCGACCGTGCCCAGCTTGTCCATGTTGACGAGCAGCTTGGTGAGGTCCTTGCGCTGCGAGGCCAGGACCTTCACCGCCGGGCCGGTGCTGTCGATCGTGTCGGCGATCGTCTTGTTGTGCTTGGCCAGCGTGGCCGCCAGCTGGTCGACCTTGTCGATGGTGGTGACGATCTGGCCCTTCTGCCGGTCGAGCGTGCCGACGAAGGTGTTGAGCCGGCCGAGCACGTCACGCAGCTGCACGGTGTGGCCCTGCAGGGCGGCGTTGAGTTCGTGGGTGATCGTGGAGATCTGCTCCAGGCCGCCGCCGGTGATGAGCATCGACATCGCCGACAGCACCTCCTCGACCTCGGTGCTCCGTGAGGTGCGGTCGAGCGGGATCTCGGCGCCCTGCGTGAGCTTGCCCTGAGGCGTCTGGCCCTGCGGGGCGGAGAGCGCGACGAACTTCTCACCCAGGAGGCTGGTCTGGGAGATGGAGGCGACCGCGTTGGCCGGTAGGTCGACCGAGTCGCGGAGCTTGCAGGTCACCACGGCCTTCCAGTCGACCAGGTCGATCTTGGTGACCATGCCGACCGGGACGTCGTTCACGCGGCATTCGGACTGCGGCACGAGGTCCAGGACGTTCTCGAAGACCATCTTGACTTCGTAGGGGTTCGAGCCGGTGTTCACGCCGCCCGGCAGGGGCAGCGACGACACGCCCTTGAACGTGCACCCCGACACCGTGGCGCTGAGCGCGAGCACCATCGCGAGAGCCCGCGGCGCCACGGAACGCACCGTCCCTCGCCCGGTGGCGCGCCGCTTCGCACTCATGATCGCGCCTCCCCTGTCACTAGGCGGCACGGCACTCGGCGGTCGGGACACTTCGTACCTCTCATGCTCAGGGGAAGATCGGCAGCGTGTCGCCGCCGGACGGCGGTGTCGTGGACCGCGGGGTCGTGGACCCCGGCGACGTCGTGGACGGCGGCGCGACTCCGACCGGCAGCGGGATGATGTTCTGCAGGTAGCCGTCGAACCAGCGACCCGAGCCCGTGGCGTCCGCCGAGACCGTGACATAGGGCCCGAGGACCTGTACGGCCCGGTCCAGGTTGTTCTGGTTGCGGTTGAGGATGCCGACGACCTTGTGCAACTGCACCAGCGCCGGGTTGAGCGTGGCGCGGTTCTCCTCGACCGTGGCGGTGATCTGCTCGGACAAGTTCACCGTGCCGGAGAGCAGCGAGCGTACCGCCGCGCGCCGGTCGTCGATCTCCTGCAGGAGCAGCGAACCATCGGACACCAGCTTCGACAGGTCGCCGCTGCGGTCGGCGAGCAGCTTGGTCACGTTGCTCGTGTGGCCGAGCAGGTCGCTCAGCGAGTCGTCGCGCGAGGCGATCGCGCGTGAGATCTTCTGCAACCCCTCGAGCGTCCCGTGGACGTTGGCCGAGGAACCCTGCAGCGTGGCCGTCAGCGTGGTGAAGGCCTTGCTCAACTGCGGCACGTTGATCTTCTGCAACTGCCCGCTGAGGTCCTGGAGCGCGGACACCACGTCGTACGCGGGTGTCGTGCGCGAGGTCGGGATCTCCGAGTGCGGCGACTGCCGCCGCGCGCCACTCGGCCGGATCTCCAGATAGTGCGCGCCGAGAAGCGTGCCGATCTTGATCTGCGCCCGCGACTGCGTACCGAAATGCACCTTGTCGTCGACCCGGAAGACGACCTTCACGTGGTCGCCCTCCAACCCCACTTTCATCACCTTGCCGACCTTCACGCCCGCGATCCGCACGTCCTCCTGCGGTTTCAGCCCGCTGGCCTCCGTAAAGGCGGCCGCGTACTTCGTCCCGCTCTCGAAGCGCGTCAGATTGAAAGAGAGAGCCATTAGCAAGATCACGAAGGCGATGCCGAGCACGCCCATGCGTAGAGGATCCCGCTCCTGGAACGACCGTTTCATGGCCGTACTCCCCTTCTCGCCCGAGCGAGAACTGGATCATCCTTTGCATCGGGCGTTCTCGTTCACGATCTGTGGGGTGTTGTAGGAGACCTTTCCGGGCAACCCGATCTGGGCGTCGAGGCTGCAGAGGTAGAAGTTGAAGAAGGAACCGTAGGACGCCGCCCGGTCGAGCAGCGTGAAGTTGGTGGGCATCGAGGCGAACGCCTCGTCCAGCTTGTCGCCGTTGGCCGCGAGCACCTTCGAGAGCTGTCCGAGCGTGGCGATGTCCTGCTTGAGCGGGGGGCGCACCTGGGTGAGCAGGCCGTTGGTGGCGCCGATGAGCTGGTTCACGCTGACGAGGGAGTCGCCGATCGCCTTACGGTCGCCGGACAGGCCCGAGACGAGGCTCCGCAGGTCCGTGATGAGCGAGGAGACCTCCTGGTCGCGCGAGTCGATCGTGGTGATCACCTTGTCGAGGTTGTCGATCACTCGGCCGATGACCTCGTCGCGGTTGCCCAGCGTCTGGGTCAGCGAGGACACGTGTGCGAGCAGCCCGTTGACCGTGCCGCCCTCGCCCTGGAGCACCTGGATGATCTCGTACGAGAGCTGGTTGACGTCCTGCGGCTTGATCGCGCGCAGCAGCGGCCGGAAGCCGTTGAACAGCGCCGTCAGGTCGAGCGCGGGCTGGGTCTGCTCCTTCGGGATGAGGCCGTTCGGCGGCAGTGCGCCGCCCTGGCCGTTGCCCTGGGTCAGCGAGACGTACCGCTGGCCCATCAGGTTGCGGTAGCGGAGCTGGGCCTGCGTGCTGCGCGGCAGCGTCTCGGTCTTGAGCACCGAGACCGTCACCTGCGCGAGGTCACCGCGGTAGAGCTTGATCGAGTCGACCTGGCCCACGCGTACGCCCGCGATGCGGACCTCGTCGCCGGGGATAACCCCGGCCGCGTCGGTGAAGATCAGACGGTACTTCGTGTTGGCGGTGAACTGCGTGTTGGAGATCGTGACGGCGAGCACCGCTGTGAAGAGCGTCGCGATCACCGCGAAGATGATCAGCTTGATGGCCGCGGAGGTCGTCTTCACTTGACCGTCACCATCATTCCGCTGGCGGCCGGGGCGTACAGCAGCGAGGCGATGTCGGACACCTGGTTCGCCGGGGTGCCCATCGCCGGGCCCATGAGGCTCTTGAGCATCGCGTCGTCGTCCGTCGAGGTGCCGGGCTTGATCAGAACGTCGGACAGGGATCGGCCGGCGCCGCCGGACCACCACTTGTCATCCTCGGTGCCGTCCAGCGTCTGGTACTGCGGGAACGGCACCTTGGGGTTCGGCAGGCCATAGCAGCGCGGGTTGCGCTGGTCCTTGAAGGACGGGGTGTCCAGGCCCGGCTTGAACGCCGGGCGCGGCTTGCTCAGCTCGATCGTGACGTGCACGCCGGGCTGGCCGCCGCCGACCGCCTTGACCAGTCTCGGCTGGAGCTTGGCCATGCCCTGGAACACACACGGGATGCTCGGGGAGTACTTCGCCACGAGCGCGAGTGCCTTCCGGTTGGCGAGCTGGGCTCCCACCAGCCGCGGCTCGTTGTCCTCGGCGAACGGCGTCAGCTTGCCGGTCAGGTTGATGCCCTTGTCGAGAATGGACACCAGCTGCGGCTCCTTGTCGACGATCGTGCGGCTGCTGACCTGGAGGTTCTGCATGATCGTGAACAGGTCGGGCGCAGCGGCGTTGAGGTTGTCGCTCACGGTGGAAAGCTGCCGCAGGTCGTGGATGATCGTCGGCAGGTGCGGGTTGAGCTTCGTGAGGTAGCTGTCGGCCAGGTCGATCGTCTGCCCGATCTCCTCACCACGGCCCTGCAGCGCGGTGGCCAGGGCGTTGAGAGTGGCGTTGAGCTTCTCCGGCTTGACCGCGGTGAGCAGCGGCATGATGTCGTCCAGGAGCTGGGTGACCTCGACCGCGGTGGTCGACTTGTCCTGGGCGATGACGTCGCCGCTCTTCAGGTGCGGCCCGGGGTTGGTCGCCGGCGGCACGAGGTCGACGTACTTCTCACCGAACACCGTCTTGGGCAGCATGCGGGCCGAGGAGTTGTCCGGGACCAGCGCCGCCTTTCCCGGGTCGAGCGCGAGGTCGATCGCGGCGCCGGTCGGCGTGGAGCGGATGCCCTTGACCTCGCCGACGATCAGTCCGCGCACCTTCACGTCGGAGTGCGGGACGAGTTGCAGGCCGGCCCGGTCGGCGTTCACCGTGACCCGGTAGACCGGGGTGAACGCCTTGTTGTACTGCGCGAGCATCAGCAGTACGAGCAGGACGACGACGATCACGAACGCCAGCCCGTAGAGCCGGTAGCGCAGGCGCTCCGACCACGAGCCGCCTGAGACCGTCGAACTCATGCGCTCTCCTCCGGATCACCCGACATCATCGCGACACTCATCTCGGCCTCAGCCCGCGATCCGAACGGTCGTCGTGGTGCCCCAGATCGCCATGCCCATGAGCAGGTCCACGATGTTGACGACCACGAGACTCGTGCGTACGGCACGCCCGACGGCCACACCGACGCCCGCCGGTCCGCCGCTGGCGTTGTAGCCGTAGTAGCAGTGGATGAGCATGACGAGGATGGCGAAGACGAGCACCTTGCCGAAGGACCACAGGACGTCATGCGGCGGTAGGAACAGATAGAAGTAGTGGTCATAGGTGCCGCTGGACTGGCCGAACGCCGTCGTGACGATCACCCGGGTGGCGAAGAACGAGGCCAGCAGGCCGATGACGTACAGCGGGATGACCGCGAGCATGCCGGCCACGAGCCGGGTCGTCACCAGGAACGGCAGCGACGGGACGCCCATGACCTCCAGCGCGTCGATCTCGTCGCTGATCCGCATCGCGCCGAGCTGGGCGGTGAAGCCGCAGCCGACCGTCGCGGACAGGGCCAGGGCCGAGACCGTGGGCGCCAGCTCACGTGTGTTGAAGTAGGCGGAGACGAAGCCGGCGAACGCCGCGCTGCCGATCTGGTTCAGCGCGTTGTAGCCCTGGAGGCCGACCTCGGTGCCGGTGAAGAACGTCATGAAGGCGACGATCGCGACGCTGCCGCCCATGACGGCCAGGCCACCGGTGCCCAGGCTGACCTCGGCCAGCAGCCGGATGACCTCTTTTTTGTAGCGGACGATGACTCGCCACACCCACGCGAAGGCGCGGACGTAGAAGGCCATCTGGTGACCGAAGTCCTCCAGCTTCTCCATCGGCGCGTCGATGATGCGTTTCGCCGTACGGAGCCCGCCGCGCGTACCCGCGCCGACCGTGCCCATCACATTCCCTTCTGCGGCACGAGCTGGAAGTACAGCGCGCTGAGCACGAAGTTCTCCACGAACAGGGCCATGGCCGCGATGACGACGGTCTGGTTGACGGCGTCACCGACGCCCTTGGGACCTCCGGAGGCGGTCAGCCCCTTGTAGGAGGCGACCAGCGCGGCGGTCACGCCGAACACCAGTGCCTTGACCTCCGCCTGGTAGAGGTCGGGAAGCTGGGCGAGACCACTGAAGGAGGACATGTACGCGCCCGGCGTGCCGCCCTGCAGCATGACGTTGAAGATGTAGCCGCCGGCGATGCCGACGACCGACACGATGCCGTTGAGGAAGAGCCCGACGAAGGCGCAGGCGAGCACCCGCGGCACCACGAGACGGTGCAGCGGGTTGATGCCGAGCACCTCCATCGCGTCGATCTCTTCCCTGATCTTCCGGGCGCCGAGGTCGGCGCAGATCGCCGATCCGGCCGCGGCGGCGATCAGGAGCGCGGTCACGATCGGGCTGGCCTCACGGACGATCGCCAGCACCGCGGTCGAGCCGGTCTGCGACTGCGCGCCGAGCTGCCGGATGAGGTTGCCGACCTGCAGCGACAGGATGGCGCCGAACGGGATGGCGACCATGATCGTGGGTGCCACCGTCACGCTGACGATGAACCACGCCTGCTGGAGGAACTCCCGCCACTGGAACGGCCACTTGAACGCCGCCCGGATGGTGTCGAGCGACATGGCGAAGAACCGGCCCGGCTCGCGGAAGATGACGTTGACGGCACCGTCCGCGACCGGCGCGAGCCTGCTCGGCCTCGGCTCGGGATCGGGCTCCACGCGCTCGGGTGCCCTGGCGTGCGTGGCCATCAGCGACCGCCCCCGACGGGGGTCCGCTCCGCGACGTAACGCGGCCATTCTTCGAGCCAGTTACGGCCGGCCTCGTCGACGAACGATCCAGGCGGCGGGACGATGCCGTTGGCGCGCAGCCACTCACCCGGCGCCCGCTGGGTCGTGCGGAGGCGGCCGTCCCCGGTCATCAGCTGGGGCGGGATGGGAGGCAACACGCCCGGGTCGTGTCCCATGCGTGCCTCGGCCTCCAGCTCGGAGACGTCCTTTTCCTCCGACATCCCGATCGGGCCGACCTTGCGCGCGTTGAGGAACTGGCGGACCACCGGCTCGTCGCTCGACAGCAGCATCTCGCGCGGACCGAACATCACCAGCTCCCGCCGGAACAGCAGGCCGATGTTGTCCGGGACGGTACGCGCGGTGTTGATGTCGTGGGTGACGATCAGCACGGTCGCGTGGGTCTCGGCGTTGAGATCGACGATCAGCTGGTTGAGGTACGCCGTACGTACCGGGTCCAGGCCGGAGTCGGGCTCGTCACACAGGATGATCTCTGGGTCGAGCACGAGCGCGCGGGCCAGGCCGGCGCGCTTGCGCATGCCTCCGGAGATCTCGCCGGGAAGTTTTCGTTCGGCCCCGAGCAGGCCGACCATCTCCATCTTTTCCATGACGATCTTCTTGACCGCCGACTCGGACTTCTTCGTGTGCTCCCGCAGCGGGAACGCGATGTTGTCGAAGAGGTTCATCGAGCCGAAGAGCGCGCCGTCCTGGAACAGGACGCCGAACAGCTTGCGGGTCTCGTACAGATCATGCTCACGGAGATGAGGCATGTCGCGATCGCCGATCCAGCAGTGACCGCGGTCGGGCTTGAGCAGCCCGACGAGCGTCTTGAGGAAGACCGACTTGCCGGTGCCGGACGGTCCGAGGAGGACGGAGATCTCTCCGGCAGGCAGAGTCAGCGTCACGTCCTCCCAGATGACCTGACGTCCGAAGGACTTGGTCAGTCCATCGACTCTGATTTCGACGCCCACTCGTCACCTTTCGTCCGGCCGGGGGGTATCCGGTACAACGAGCGAGTTACCGCTGAGTCACGTAGCCGTTTCGTACAGCGCCGCCGCAGGGGTGGCGGCGCGGCTCCGTGTAAGCGTGCAACTACCGTAGTCGTCCTTCCCCCTATTGGAGGGGGCTTGTGCCAACGTCGTGGTCTCACCGTCGGCCTTGTAAGCAGATCGTTACTAGATCTTATGAGACTAGCGGTCCAACAAAGTGCTGTGAAGGGGAACCCGACGAACGCGAAGGGGCGGTCGCCCGTACGGACGACCGCCCCCGTTCGGCGGTGAAGCAGGTTACTACGTATTGCTACTTGACGGTCACCGAGGCGCCGGCCTTCTCGAGGGCCTCCTTGGCCTTCTCGGCGGCCTCCTTGGTGACCTTCTCCAGCAGCGGCTTGGGCGCGCCGTCGACCAGGTCCTTGGCCTCCTTGAGGCCCAGGCTGGTGAGGGAGCGCACCTCCTTGATGACCTGGATCTTCTTGTCGCCGGCACCCTCGAGGATGACGTCGAACTCGTCCTGCTCCTCGGGGGCCTCGGCAGCGGCGCCCGCGCCGGCGGGGCCGGCGGCGGCGACCGCGACGGGCGCGGCGGCCTTGACGTCGAAGGTCTCTTCGAACTGCTTCACGAACTCCGACAGCTCGAGGAGGGTCATCTCCTTGAAGGTGTCCAGCAGCTCGTCGGTGCTGAGCTTCGCCATGATGTTTGTGCTCCGTTCTCGGCCCGCTCGGGGCCACGTACCAAAAGGTCTGTTACGACCGCGGGATCAACCCTCGTCGGATGCTTCGGATGCTTCGGCCGCCTCGGCGGGCGCCTCCGCAGACGCCTCTGCGGGCGCCTCGCTCTCGCGCTTGGCCCTGAGGGCCTCCGCCAGCTGCGCGGTCTTGACCGGCAGGGCGTTGAAGACGGCGGCGGCATTGCCCATCGACGCCTTCATCGCGCCCGCGAGCTTGGCGAGGAGAACCTCGCGCGACTCGAGGGAGGCGAGCTTGGTGATCTCGTCGGGCGTCATCGGCTTACCGTCGACGACACCACCCTTGATCACCAGATCCGGGTTGGCCTTGGCGAAGTCACGCAGGCCCTTGGCGGCCTCGACCACGTCACCGCTGACGAACGCGATCGCCGACGGACCCTGGAGCAGCTGCTCGAGTTCCTCGGCGATCCCGGCCTCGCGAGCCGCGATCTTGGTCAGCGTGTTCTTCACCACGGCGAACCGTGCATTGTCTCCGAGGGACCGTCGCAGCTCACTGAGCTGCGCCACGGTGAGCCCGCGGTACTCGGTCAGCATGGCACCGCTCGAGCTCTCGAACGCATCCTTGAGCTCGGCGACCGCTGCCGCCTTGTCCGCCCTCGCCATGGGCCTCCTTCCAGATGTACGCCGGCAGGGAAGGCCCGTAACAACAGGAAAGCCCCGGCGCAGGCGCGCGGGGGCTGTGGACGCATGTCGCGTCAGAGCTCTCGTCATCACCTGCGCTGGCCACCCGCTGTGCGGGACCTTCGGTCACCCATGCGGGTGACGACCGGCGGTCTTCGGCAGACAAAAGAGTACGCGCCCGTCGCGTGTACTCCAAATCACGTCGGCGGGCGCGTACTTCAGGACCGGGTCAGGCGGGCTGGTTCGCGCCGCCACCGCCCATGAGGTCGGAACCGTCCGCGACCTGGCTCTTCGGGGGAGCCGTGATCGAGAGCGGGGCGTTGAAGGCGGTGTAGGTCATGGTCATCTTCATGTCCGGCTTCGCGCCGGGCGGGGTCGCCATGCTCATCTTGCGCGGCAACTGCCGTCCGTCGACCCAGATGTCGAAGGCCATCTTGTCGATCCCGGACTGCCCCAGAGACTTCTGCGCCTGGGCGCGCTGCTCGCCGTCCAGCTTCGTCAGCGCGTCCTGCATCGCGAAAGTGCCCTGGTAGTGGGTGGTGGAGACACCGCCGACCGTCTCCGTGCCGACCGAACGGACGTCCTTGGAGGCGGTGAGCATCTTGGCGTTCATCGTCGGGTCGCCCTGGCTCCCCTGGTCCCCCATCGCCTTGAGATCGAGGCCGCTGGACTTTTTGAGCTTGTCGAACGAGAGGCCGACCCACGGCTTGCCCGACCTGGCCGCCAGCGCCGGCATCTTCATGTAGAGCTCGTTGCCGACGAGGATCTCGCTGATGCCCGGCGACGTGCGGCCGCCGACGTTCATCGAGGGGATGACGAACTTCATGGCCAAGGTCGGCTTCAGCCGGTACGCCAGCTTGCCCGTGAACCGGGTCTGCTGGCCGGACGCGCCGGTGGACATGGACATCGTCGCCCGGAACGACTTGAGGCCGGCGGTCTGGCTCGACACCTTGGCCAACGCGTCCTGCGCGGTCGGCAGGTGCACGCCGCCCGGCTTGTCCCCACCCGGCGCCGCGGCCTTGTCAGCGGTGCCCTTGCAGGCCGTGAGGGACAGCGCGACCGCCAGCCCCGCCGCGGCTCCGGCCACGTACCGGCCTGCCTTTGGTGTCATAGCGAATTCCTCTCAAGGTAAGGGGAACGACTCCGGCGGAGATCGGCCCAGTGATCTGACGCAGCACGCACCACACCGGTTCACTCCCTCCTCAAGGAACGCACGAACGCACCTCGTGATCCAGGCACGAGGCGCGTTCGCCGATGGGGTGGTCAGACGGGGATGTCGGGGACGTCGCCTCCGTCCACCTCGAACTTCTTACCGTCGATCACCTCGCCGGCAGGAGGTGCCGTGATCGAGACCGGGACGTCGAAGTCCCGGTAGACGATGGTCACCTTCGCCTTCGTCGTGGCCTCGAGTGGAGTGGCTATCGTGATCTTGCGGGTCAGTCGCTGCCCGTCGACCCACGCGTCGAAGTCCAGCTTGTCGCCGTAGGCCAGCTCGAAAGCGGCCTTCACCTGGGATCCCTTGGCCGGACCCAGCACGGCCAGCGTGTCCTTGAGGGTGAGGGTGCCCTTGTAGTGAATGGTCCTGACATTACCGACCGGCTCCGCACCCATCACCTGCGCGTCCTTTGACGCGGTGAACATCTTGGCGTACAGATCCGGGTCCCACTCATGCCTCTCGGTCTCCAGGGCCTGAGGCTCGTAGCCTCTCTTCGCACCCGGATCGTCGAGCGGGAAGCTCACCCAGGTCTTGCCGGTGATTTGGGACATGACGGGAAACTTGAGGTAGAGGCGGTCCCCGACGAAGGTCTCGCTCCAGTCGCGGGTTTTGAACATCGTGGCCGAGGTCGGCTTCAACCGGAGCTTCAGATCGCCTTTCGACCCGCTCCGCGGCCCTTCATCCTCGCCAGAGGCGGAGATGCCGGAGACGGAGAATCCGCCCCGGACCGATGTGAGGCGGGCTGCCCGCTCCGACGCCTGCTCTAACGCCCGCGCCGCCGTGAGGGTCCCCGTGGGAGTGCTGCCCCGTGGCGCCGCGCTCCTGCCCCCGTTCGTCCGGCAACCCGTGAGCGATACCGCGAGCGCCAGGCACACGGCGACACCTGCCACAGATCGGCCGGCCACTGCTGTCATGACGAGTTCCTCCCCCGTCCACGGCCGACCCCGGTGGAGATCGGGCCCTGCACTATGGACGCGGCCGTTGTCTCGCCGGTTCACGGCAGGAATTCCAAAAAACGCGCTTCGTGGCATATGCCACGAAGCGCGTTCATCGCCCGGGGAAAGACCGGTCGCGTTCCTCTTTCGGAGAGGTCAGCTGGGGGTGCTGCTGGGGCTGGGCATGCTGGTGGGGGCGCCCTTGAGCTTCATGCCGTCCGCGACCTGGCTCTTCGGCGGCGCCGTGATCGACACCGGGGAGTTGAAGTCGGTGTACGTCATGGTGGTGTTGAAGTCCACCTTCGAGTCCGGGCCCGTCGCCAGCTTGAGCTTGCGCGGCAACTGCTTCCCGTCGATCCACGTGTCGAAGTTCATCTTGTCGAGACCGGTCTGCCCGAAGATCTTCTGCGCCTGGGTCTTCTGGTCCGCGCTCAGCTTGTTCAGCGCGTCGGTGAGGACGATCGTGCCCGTGTAGTGAGTGGTGGAGACCCCGTCGACGGTCTCCTTGCCGGCCTTGTGCACGTCCTTGGAGGCCGTGAGCATCTTGGCGTTGAGGGCGGGGTCCGCCTGGTGGCCCTGGTCCTCCATCGCCTTCACGTCGATACCGGTGGCCTGGCCCAGCTTGTCGAGCGAGAAGCCCACCCACGGCTTGCCGGCCTGCTTGGCGAGAGCCGGGATCTTCAGGTAGACCATGTTGTCGACGAGGACCTCGTTGAAGCCGTCGGTGGTATTGCCCCCGGTCGTGATCGAGGGGACGTCGAACTTCATCGCCGCCTTCGGCTTCAGCTGGAACGCCAGGTCACCGTTCACGTCGGTCCGGTTGCCGGACACGACCGTGGACGTGGTCAGCTTCGCACGGAAGGACTTGAGGTCACCCGTCGACTTCGACGCCTTGGCCAGTGCCGCCTGCGCCGCCGTGAGGTGCACGCCCTTGCCGTCCCCGGCCGCCTTGCTCTTGCCCTCGTCCGCCTTGCAACCGGTGAGCGATACCGTGAGCGCCAGCCCTGCGGCGGCGCCTGCGACGTATCGACCAGCCCTTGCTGTCATAACGAGTTTCCTCCAAGTTGAGGTCGTGACTCCGGCGGAGCTTTTTTGTTTTTAGGTCGTTCCTTAGCGTGTTCGGTTCAATACCTAAACAAGAGCCCTTCAAACAGAGCGTCCCGTGACATAGGTCACGGGACGCGTTTGCCGGACCAGGAAATGCCTGGTCAGCTCATTGCCTAGGGGTGGGACTGCCCGCCGAAAGCGTTCTTCAGCTGGTTGCCGTCGGCCACCTCGCTCGCCGGGGGCGCGCTCACCGAGAACGACTTGTTGTAGTCGCTGAAGATCATCGTTGAGGACGCCGTCCCCTTGTCGGCCGCGACCTTGGTGACGAGCTTGCGCGGCAGGCTGTCCTTGCCCACCCACAGGTCGAACGTCACCTTGTTGGCGCCGGACCGCTGGTAGAACTGCTTGAACGCCTGCTTGGCCTTCGGGTCGAGCTTGCCCGCCTCCTCGGGCGTCAGCGTGCCCGCGTAGTGCGTGGTCTTCACACCGTCGATGCTCTCGGTACCGACCCGGCGGGCGTCCTTGGAGCCGGTGAAGATCTTCGTCTGCTCGGCCGGGTTGGCCCGCTTGATGATGCTGTCGAGGTTGACGCCGGACTGCTGACTGGCCTGGGAGATCGAGAACTTCACCCAGGGCTTGCCGCCGGTGAACTGCGAAAGCTGCTGCGGCACCTTGGCGTAGAAGGAGTCGCCGAGAAGGATCGCACGCTCGCCGCCCGGAACCGTCTGGCCCATGATGCTGGCCGAGTCGAGCGAGCCGGTGGCCGCCAGGTCCGGCTTGAGGCGGATCTGGATCGTGCCGTGAAGCTTGCCGGTCGCCTGGCCGGTGCTGCCGGCCGTGACGGCGACCTTGTACGAGTCGATGGTGGCCGTCTTCTGGGACGCCAGGGAGATGGCCTGCGCGGCAGGGACCTTGGCGTCGCTCTGTTTACCGTCACCCGCGTCGTTCTGACATCCGGCGAGGGAGACGATGAGTGCGGCTCCCGCCGCCGTACCGACGGCGTATCGACGAACCATTGATTCCTCCTGCGTCTCGCGTATGG
This sequence comes from Actinoallomurus bryophytorum, assembly GCF_006716425.1. Classification (NCBI taxonomy): domain Bacteria; kingdom Bacillati; phylum Actinomycetota; class Actinomycetes; order Streptosporangiales; family Thermomonosporaceae; genus Actinoallomurus; species Actinoallomurus bryophytorum. Next base: position 3,821,772 of record NZ_VFOZ01000001.1, on the reverse strand, counting down.
CTACTGCCCGCGGATCTCGGTCCGCTTGCGGCAATATGTCCGGCCAATTACGAGTCTTCTCCCCTTTGATCCGGGGAACATCCCCCACAGGGACCAAAAGCCAGGCCGCCTTATGCTCCCAAGGTCGTACAAGGGGTAGGACGGGGTAGGCCCGTTTTTAGGAGTCTCGCGAGGTCACAAGGCTGATTTCCACACAGTCCCCGGTGTTGCCACCGCTGTGGCTGCTCTTGTGCCAGGTGGGAGCTGAAAGATCCGCGCTCATGATGCCTCCATTACCGATGCGAGCAGCTTCAGCGACTCTGACTCTGGCAACGCAGCGGCACGAATGAGGTCGTATCGTACTTCGAGAGCCAGGACCCGGTCGACCTTCTCCACGAGGATCCCGTGGCCTCCGGCGCCTTCGATGTATCCCACGTCCGGGGTGACACCAGCGAACGACAAGATGGTGAACGAACCCTCGAGCCCCGGATGAGAGCCCGCCTCACTCGGGACCACCTGGACGGTGACGTTGGGCCGCTCTCCAACGACTATGAGAGTCTCCAGCTGATGACGCATGGTCGTTCCAGACCCGATGTTGCGGCGTATGACTGTCTCGTCGATCAGTAGCCACACCCGCGGTGGATCCTCACGCTCCAACATCGCCCGGCGCTCCAGCCGCGAGGCGACCAGCTGATCCAGCGCGTCGGGCTTCTGTCCGGACCTGAGTACGTCTCGGGCGTACTCCTCTGTCTGCAGGATGCCCGGGACCAGCAACGCCTCGTACTCCCGTATCGAGGTCGCCTCGGACTCCAGTTGGAGGAACGCGGGGAAGCCCTCGGGCAGTAGGCGATGCTTGCCGGCGCGCTTGAGCTCCTCCCACATGCAGTGGAAGTCGTTCACCGGCGTCTTGAAGTACGTGTCGAGGTCGATCGCGAACGCCTCGGATGGTGGCTTCACGGCGTTCTCGACCATGGAGATCCACTGGCCGGTGCAGCCGAGTAAGTCGCCGAGATGCGTCTTGCCGAGGCCGGCCGCCTCGCGGTGGGCACGGAGCAGGGCGCCGAAGGCGCGGACGAGGGGGTCGCGGGTGAGGTCGTCGGAGAGCTGCGGCATGGGGAGCATCCAGGTCTGTCGGGGGGCGTTCTACGCGCATGAGCGTTACCGAGGCACGACAGAGTGTAATTGTCCCCAGGTCGGCATGGCCGTGGATTCGACCAACCTCGCTGCCTTGGGCATGCGAAAGGGGCGCCTCCCCTTCGGGAGACGCCCCTTTCGTTACTGACCGATGTCGCGTCAGCCCGCAGCGTTCTCCATCTCGGAGGTGAGGTTGCGGGTGATGCTCGGGTCGAGGGGGATACCGGGGCCCATCGTGGTGCTCAGGGTCCCCTTCTTGATGTAGCGCCCCTTGGCGGCCGACGGCTTGAGACGCAGGATCTCCTCGAGCGCCGCGGCGTAGTTCTCCACGAGCTGCTGCTCGCCGAAGGACGTCTTGCCGATGATGAAGTGAAGGTTGCCGTGCTTGTCGACACGGAACTCGATCTTGCCGCCCTTGATCTCGGAGACCGCCTTGGCCACGTCGGTGGTGACCGTGCCGGTCTTCGGGTTCGGCATGAGACCGCGCGGGCCGAGCACGCGGCCCAGGCGGCCGACCTTGCCCATCATGTCCGGCGTGGCGACGACCGCGTCGAAGTCCAGGAAACCGCCCTGGATCCGCTCGATCATGTCGTCCGTACCGACGAAGTCGGCGCCGGCCTCGCGGGCCTCGTCCGCCTTCGCGCCACCGGCGATGACCAGCACGCGTGCCGTCTTACCCGTGCCGTGCGGCAGGTTGACGGTGCCACGGACCATCTGGTCCGCCTTGCGCGGGTCCACGCCGAGCCGGAAGCCGACCTCGACGGTCGCGTCGAACTTGGCGGGCGAGGTCTCCTTGGCCAGCTTCACGGCGTCGACCGGGCTGTACAGGGCGTCCTTGTCGATCTTTTCGTCGGCGTTGCGGTACGCCTTACTGCGCTTCATGTCAGATCTCCTCGTATGGAGTGCGTGGTCCGGGCCGCGCATGGCCCTCCCACGGAAAGGGAAATCAGCCGGAGACGTTGATGCCCATGGAACGGGCCGTACCGGCGATGATCTTCTCGGCCTGCTCGATCGAGCCGGCGTTGAGGTCGGGCATCTTCGTCTGGGCGATGGTGCGAAGCTGGTCGCGGCTGATGCTGCCGACCTTGTTCTTGTGCGGCTCGCCGCTGCCCTTGTCGACGCCGGCGGCCTTCTTGATGAGCTGCGCGGCCGGCGGGGTCTTGGTGATGAAGGTGAACGTGCGGTCCTCGTAGATGCTGATCTCTACGGGGATGACGTTGCCGCGCTGGGACTCCGTGGCAGCGTTGTACTGCTTGCAGAAGTCCATGATGTTGACGCCGTGCGGGCCGAGCGCGGTACCGACGGGCGGCGCGGGCGTCGCCTGTCCGGCCTGCAGCTGGACCTTGACGACCGCGGAGAGCTTCTTCTTCCTGGGAGGCATGCCTCACCCCTTCGTTCCTGTGTGGCTTTGGTCCCGACTCCCGCTATGACGCGGGCAACGCGACGGCTGGAACGTAGGCCGTCGCGTTGGGACCACTGGCTCCCCCGCTCACGCGGGGGACGTATTCAGATTTTGGAGACCTGGTTGAACGACAGCTCGACCGGGGTCTCGCGACCGAAGATCGAAACCAGCACCTTGAGCTTCTGCGCCTCGGCGTTGATCTCGTTGACCGTCGCGGGCAGCGTGGCGAACGGGCCGTCCATGACGGTGACGGACTCGCCGACCTCGAAGTCCACGGTGGCCGCGCTCTTGGCGCTCTCCTTGGCCTTGGCCTGCTCCTCCGGCTCGGGCGCCAGCAGAGTGGCGACCTCACTGAGGTGCAACGGCGAAGGCGTGTTGGAAAGTCCCACGAAGCCGGTGACGCCCGGCGTGTTGCGGACCGCGGCCCAGGACTCGTCGGTGAGATCCATGCGGACCAGGATGTAGCCCGGCAGGACCTTTTCGCTGACCTTCTGGCGCTTGCCGCCCTTGACCTCGGTGACCTCGTGCTGCGGCACCTCGACCTGGAAGATGAAGTCCTCCATGTTGAGCGACTGGGTGCGCTGCTCGATGTTGGTCTTGACGCGGTTTTCGTAACCCGCGTAGGAGTGAACGACGTACCACTCGCCCGGCAGCAGCCGGAGCTGGGTCATGAAGTCGCCGAGCGGGTCGGACGGCTCCTCCTCAGGAGCCTCGTCCGGTGTCTCGGCGGCGGCGTCCTCCGATGAGTCGCCTTCCGGCGTCTCCGCGGACTCCGCGGTGACTTGCTCATCCTCGGTCGTAGCCGCCGCCTCCACGGACTCGGCCTCCTTGACGGCCTCGTCGTGGAGCTCTGGGGACTCGGACACGATCACTCTTTCTCTCGTTCGTGGGTTGTTGCCGGGCGGTGCGAGCTGCGCGATCAGCCGAACAGCTTGAGGACCAGCCACGAGAACAGGTTGTCGAGACCGAACACGATCGCCACCACAATGACCACGAAGATCAACGAAACGGTCGTGTACGTGACAAGCTCGTGGCGCGTCGGCCAGATGACCTTGCGAAGCTCGGCGACCACCTGACGGTAGAACAGGAGAGGCGAAGTCCGCTTCTTGCCGGGCTTCCCCTTGTCCTTGGCCGCGGCCTCGCCGCGCGTCTCAGTCGCCATCGATGTCGACGCATCCCCTCGTCGGTCGTGTCGCAAACTCCGCTGTGGGCGTGCGCATCACTTGCCCGCGTACTTCATGTGTACGCGAACCGCATTCCGCAGGGCAGGAGGGACTCGAACCCCCAACCACCGGTTTTGGAGACCGGGACTCTGGCCAATTGAGCTACTGCCCTTCGCCGTAACGCCGCTTCATGGCGTGCGAAAGCCATGGGCGACGTCACTAAGTGCTGCAGTCTACGTGTCAAACCACCCCTGCGTCGAACCAAACGCCACACGCGCGTCCGGTTCGGTCCGCGCCCAGCCTATATCCGGCTGAGATCCCCCCGTGGCTTCTGCGACGATGGTGTCCATGAGCACTCGAATCTCCGCTCGGATCGCCGCGATCTCCGAATCCGCGACTCTGGCCGTGGACGCCAAGGCGAAGGCGCTGAAGGCCGCGGGACGGCCCGTCATCGGATTCGGCGCCGGCGAGCCGGACTTCCCGACCCCTGACTACATCGTCGAGGCCGCCGTCGAGGCGTGCCGTACGCCCCGCTTCCACAAGTACACCCCGGCCGGCGGCCTGCCCGAACTCAGGGCCGCGGTCGCGGAGAAGACCCTGCGCGATTCGGGGTTCGAGGCCGAGGCGTCCCAGGTGCTCATCACCAATGGCGGCAAGCAGGCGGTGTACGAAGGGTTCGCGGCGCTGCTCGACCCGGGCGACGAGGTGCTCGTGCCGACGCCGTACTGGACGACGTACCCCGAGTCGATCAAGCTGGCCGGCGGCGTCCCGGTCGACGTCGTGGCCGACGAGACGACCGGCTACCTCGTCACCGTGGACCAGCTCGAGGCGGCGCGTACGGACCGTACGAAGGTCCTGCTGTTCGTCTCGCCCTCCAACCCGACCGGTGCCGTCTACAGCCGCGAGCAGGTCGCCGAGATCGGCCGCTGGGCCGCCGAGCACGGCCTGTGGGTCGTCACGGACGAGATCTATGAGCACCTGGTGTACGGCGACGCGGAGTTCTCCTCGATGCCCGTGGTCGTCCCGGAGCTGGCCGACCGCACGCTCATCCTCAACGGGGTGGCCAAGACGTACGCGATGACGGGCTGGCGCGTCGGCTGGATGATCGGCCCCAAGGACGTCGTCAAGGCCGCGGCGAACCTCCAGTCACATGCCACCTCCAACGTCGCGAACGTCTCACAGGCGGCGGCGCTGGCCGCGGTCAGCGGCGACCTGTCGGCCGTCGCCCGCATGCGCGAGGCGTTCGACCGGCGCCGGCAGACCATGGTCCGGCTGCTGAACGACATCCCCGGGGTGCTGTGCCCGGAGCCGGAGGGCGCGTTCTACGCCTACCCGTCGGTCAAGGAGCTGCTCGGCAAGGAGATCCGCGGAAAGCGCCCGCAGACTTCCGTGGAACTCGCCGCGCTGATCCTGGAGGAGGCCGAGGTCGCCCTGGTCCCCGGCGAGGCGTTCGGCACGCCCGGCTACTTCCGGCTGTCCTACGCCCTCGGCGACGAGGACCTGGCCGAGGGCGTCGGCCGGGTGGCCAAGCTGCTCTCCGAGGCCCACTGACGATCTGATGTCTGTCTCATAGTCATGCTGTTGCCGTGGGGCGTCGCCTGAGCGGCGCCCCACGGGGTTATCCACAGAACCCCGCTCTACTTCCGCCCGCCGCTGTTCCCGCTGGACAATGAGAGTGGGATGGCACCCCCGGGCGGGTGGGCTCCACGCGGGTGGGCTCCACGCGGGTGGGCTCCACGCGGGTGGGCTCCACGCGGGTGGGCTCCACGCGGGTGGGCTCCACGCGGGTGGGCTCCACGCGGGTGGGCTCCACGCGGGTGGGCTCCACGCGGGTGCGCTCCACGCGGATCAGCCCCACGCGGATCAGCCCCACGCGGATCAGCCCCACGCGGATCAGCCCCACGCGGATCAGCCCCACGCGGATCAGCCCCACGCGGATCAGCCCCACGCGGACGGACCCCACGACGGGCGCGGCCCAGACCGGGGACTTCGAGGTAGGCCCAAGGCCTGTCCCTCCGTCTGTGGCGGGCGCCGCGCGGTGGGACGGTGGTACATCCGAGACAGGCTCTAAGCGCGAAAAGGCCGCCCCGCATGCCGGGGCGGCCTTTTCCACGCCTGAGGGGCGGGTGCCGGGACGCCGGGGAGGGCGGTGCGTCCCGGCACCCCTCAGGTGACGTTCACGCCGTCCGCGACGTGGGTGAGGCTGCTGCCCAGCGACGGGCTGACCTCCACCCAGACACCGAGACCCTTGCGTTCGATCCACATGACCTGGCTGGGAAGCGCCGGACCACCGTCGCTGCGCAGCGCCGGGTGGCCGTGCACGGTGTCGTGCTTGGCCAGCGGCGGAGCCAGTTTGAGGTCGGCCGGGGTCTTCAGGCCACTGGCGTGGATGAGGCGCACCTCGACCCATCCTCCTGGGCCGTTCCAGCGGCAGGTCGTGGTCTCCTTCGAGCCGGCTTGCGCCGTGCCGCAGGGCTTGCTCGGGATGAGGCCTTGGGGAAGGTAACCGAGCAGCGACTTGGCGATGCCAAGGTCGGGCCCCTGCGAACCGGGCGAGTGCTTCGGCTTCGCCGGTGAGCGTGAACCCTTGGGTCCGTTGGAGGGCGAGCCCGAGCGGTCGCCGATCGTCGGCGACGGCACCACTGACTGCGTGCCGGTGGCGTGTTGATCCTGCTTCTTGCCCCCCGGACCGTCCGCACCGACGGTCTGGGAGTGGATCGACTGATAGGCGGGGATCATCGCGACCGCGGCGATCACACCTGCCGCGCCGACCGCGAATGACGCCCGGCGCCGCACCGTACGGTGATGGCGTCGCTTGGCCTCCGACGCGAGCGTCCGCGGGGCCGACATCTCCGTGACATGCTCCGCCATGGCCTGCCGAAGCTCATTCTCCAGATCCATGGTTCACCCCCTTGACGATGCCGGGTGAGCGGATGGACCCATCCGCTCACGCAGCCGCGCGAGCCCCCGCGCGGCCTGACTTTTCACTGTGCCGACCGAACAGCCGAGCATTTTCGCGGTGTCGGCTTCGGACATGTCCTCCCAGTAACGGAGGACCAGGACGGCCCGCTGGCGCGGACCGAGACGACGCAACTCGTCGATGAGCACGCCACGGAGCTCGACGTTCGCCGTCTCCGAGGCCGAGGGAATCTCTGGCGGGCTCGGCATGTGCACCTCACGCAGAACCCGCCAGCGTCTCGCCCTGCTCACCGTCAGGTTGACCAGAATCCGGCGGACGTACGGCTCCGGATTGTTGCCCTCGGTACTGATCTTCGCCCAGTGCCGATAGGCCTTTTCCAGGGCCGTCTGCAGAATGTCCTCCGCATCGGACCGTGCGCCGCACAGCAGACTCGCTGTACGGAGCAAGGCGGTACCCCGCTCCGTCACAAAATTGACGAATGACTCGTCGTCTCGACGTGCCAACGTGCTCCGTCCGGTGAACGCCAGATCAAATGCCGTCCGGTCGCGGGTGGCCCTCCGCGCCGGGGCCACCCGCGCCGAGGTCACTTAGCGCGAAGCTGCGAAGCGATACCCGGCAGCAGTGCGTCGGTCGCGGGGTTGTTGCCCGTGATCCGGATCGCGTAGCCCTTGTCCGAGTACCACAGCATGCCGTCGTGGGCCGGAGTCTGCCAGGTGTCCACGCCATTCACCGAGACGAAGTCGCCGGGCATCCGCAGGCCGGACGCCAGCTCGGCCAGGGTGACCTGCGGCGGGGTCTTGATGCGGTCCACGGTGACGAATCCGGGAAGGCCGCCGGCCAGCTCCTGGGTGTACTCGCACGCGGCGCGGCTCTGGATGACGATCTTGTGCGCGTGGCTGGCGCCCACCGTCATGCCGTTCGGCAGGTTGAACTGCTTGGCGCGGGCCTCCTCGTTCTTGATGACCGCGGGGACCTTGCTGCAGTCGACGCTGGTCGGGATCGGGAGGTTCGGCACACCCGGCACCTTCGGCGGCGCGGCGGACTCGGCCTTGCTCTCGCCGGCCTTGCAGGTGGGCAGCTTGCCCACCGGCAGCTTGGCGAGCTGAGCGGCCGTCAGAACACTGGGCACCTTGGGCAGCTTGGTCAGCTTGCCGGCGGGCACCTTGGGCAGCTTGTCGACGGGAACCGCGGGCAGCTTGCCGCCGGGCAGCGCGGGCAGGACCACCGGAGTCTGCGGGGCCTTGGCGGCCAGCGCCTTGATCTCCTGGCTGATCTTCGCCTTGGCCTGGTCGAGCGCCTTGCCCTTCGGCAGGTTGGGCAGGCAGGTCGGCACCGATGGGAGCGCCGGAACCGCCGGAACGGCGGGCAGCTTGGCCGCGGGGTTGGCCACGGACGCGTCCTTGGCGGCCTGCGCACTCGGAGCGGGGCTGCTGTTGCCAACGGTCGCGTAAGTCACACCACCGGCGGCGACGGCGCCAGCGGCCGTGGTGACAAGCAGAGCTACCTTGAGCGTCTTCATTCGTAAGCCCTTTCAGCCTGGTTGATCTCTCGCGCCCCTCATATACGCGTGAACCCCACGGGGGGTTGCACGCCTCTTCAAACTTTTTTCCGGCGTCTCCCGTACGGCGCGCGGAGGTGCTCTGCCGGGGGAGGTCGCATCGCGGCGTCGCCGGGTGCGGCAATATCTCCACATGGAGGCCCGTCCGATCCCCGCGCTGCCCAAGACCCATCTACACGTGCACTTCACCGGCTCGATGCGCCACACCACGCTCGTGGAGCTGGCCCGCAGACATCGCGTGCACCTGCCCGACGCTCTGGAAGAGGAGTGGCCGCCGCACCTGCACGCGACGGACGAACGCGGCTGGTTCCGGTTCCAGCGGCTCTACGACATCGCCCGGTCGGTGCTGCGCACCGAGGAGGACGTACGCCGGCTCGTACGCGAGACGGCCGAGGACGAGGCGGCGGAGGGGTCCGGCTGGCTGGAGATCCAGGTGGACCCGAGCGGGTACGGCGCGCGCTTCGGCGGGCTCACGCCCTTCACCGAGCTGGTGATGGACGCGGCGCGCGAGGCGTCCGAGGCGTCCGGCGTGGGCGTCGGGGTGATCATCGCAGCGAACCGCACGCGGCACCCGCTCGACGCGCGGACACTGGCCCGTCTCGCGGTCCAGTACGCGGGGCACGGCGTCGTGGGCTTCGGGCTGTCCAATGACGAGCGGCGCGGGCGGGCGTACGACTTCGACGCGGCGTTCCGCATCGCCAAGCGCGCCGGCCTGCTGTCGACTCCGCATGGCGGCGAGCTGCTCGGCCCGGCGAGCGTACGCGCCTGCCTGGACGCCCTGGGCGCCGACCGCATCGGGCACGGGGTGCGCGCGGCCGACGATCCCGCCCTGCTGGACACTCTGGCCGCGCGCGGCGTGACGCTGGAGGTCTGCCCGGCCTCGAACGTCGGCCTGGGGGTCTTCGCGGCACCGGAGGACGTGCCGGTCCGGCAGATCTTCGAGGCGGGCGTGCCGATCGCGCTGGGCGCCGACGACCCGTTGCTGTTCGGCTCGCGGCTCACGCGCCAGTACGAGCTGGCGCGCGAGGTCCACGGTTTCACCGACGCCGAGCTGGCGGAGCTGGCGCGCTGCTCGATCCGCGGCTCCTCGGCACCGGCCGACCTGCAAAAACGGATGCTGGAGGACGTCGACGCCTGGCTGCGTACGCCCGCGCCGTAAACGGGGTGACGGACCGGCACGGTCGGTGGCAGCATCGGCCGTCATGCACCTGCGAACCCCCACACCCGCCCAGGCCTCCCTGCTGGCGCCGTACCTGGCCGCCACCCATGCGGTGCTCGACGGCGAGAGGCTCGTGGGCGGCCTCGCGCTGGCCCCCGTACGGCCCGGCACCGCGGAGCTGACCTTCTGGGTGTCGCCGGAGCAGCGCCGCCGAGGCGTGGCGAGCGCCGCCGTACGCGCCCTGTGCGGGCAGGCCGGGGAGCGGCTGGAGATGGTCACCGACATCACGGACACGATCTCTCAGCGCGTCGCCCTGAACGCCGGCTTCACCCGCGAGGCCGTACGGCGTGGCGGGCGCCTCCTGGGCGGAGGACGGCGCGACGAGGTGGTGTGGGCCCGGCTTCCCGGCGATCCGCCCGACCCGGCCGTGCGCCCGCTCCCCGACCTGCCGGGCGAGGTTCTGGGCTCGGGCGAGGTGACACTGCGGCCGCTGGGCATGGCGGACGTGGACGACGTGTTCGCGCTGCTCAACCTGGCGGACGTACGTGCGCGGATGGTGTACCCGTTCGACCCGACGCGTGCGGGGGCCGAGCGGCGGTGCGCCGTCGCGGCGAGCGAGTGGCTGGCCGGTATACGGGCGGCCTTCACCATCCGGGTCGACGGGGAGTTCGCCGGTGACGTGGCGATGTTCAACGAGGCGTTCTGCCGTCAGGCTTCGGTCGGCTACAGCATGCGGCCGGAGTTTCGCGGGCGCGGCGTCGCCACCCAGGCGGTGCGGCTGCTCAGCGCCTGGGCGTTCGCGATCGGCGTCCAGCGGCTCGTGGCCGGCACGGCACCGGACAATCTGGCGTCCCGGCGGGTGCTGGAGAAGGCCGGGTTCGAGCGCGAGGCGACGGAGCGCTCACGCTTCGAGGGCCCGGACGGCACCCGCGTGGACGACTTCACGCACGTGCTGTTCCCGGCACCCGGCTGAGCGCACCGACCCGGTCGGCCCCGTAGCGCTCGATCTCGGCGTCGAGGTCGAGCCGCCGCGTGGTCGTGTCCGTGTCGTCGCCGAGGAGTTCGTGCGGCACCAGCCAGGACACCTCGAACTCCAGTCCGTCGGGGTCCTTGGCGTACAGCGCCTTGGTGCTGCCGTGGTCGCTCGCCCCGACCAGCGCCCCGGCGTCGGCCAGCCGCCTGAGGTGGTCGCTCAGGTCGGCGAGGGTCGGAACCTCCCAGGCCAGGTGGTACAGGCCGACGGAGGACCGGCCGGCCGGAGACGCCGTCGCGGCGTCCCCGATCCCGAACAGGCCAAGGTCGTGGTCGTTGTCGGACTCCGGCGCCCGCATGAACACCGCGTTCGGCATGCTGACGATCTCTCGGAACCCCAGCACGTCGCGGTAGAAGGCGGCGCTGCGCTGAGCGTCGCGTACGTAGAGAACCGCGTGATTCAAACCCCGGATCGGCATGCTCGCTGAAACGTCCGCTCTCGGGCCGGGATTCCCGCGAGGCTAGAGGCGTACGCCGACGAAAACGGGTTCGTTGACGAGGGTGACGCCGAACGCGGCGCGTACGCCGTCGCGGACCTCGCGGGCCAGCTCCAGCAGGTCCTCGGTGCGGGCGCCATCGGGGTTGGTGAGGGCGAGCGTGTGCTTGGAGGAGATGCGTACCGGGCCGCGCGCGTGTCCCTTGGCGAAGCCGGCCTTGTCGATGAGCCAGGCGGCCGAGGTCTTCACGTGGCCGTCCGCCTCGGGATAGCGGGGGAAGCTCGCGTCCGGGCCGAGCCGGTCCGTGACGCGTTTCTCCAGGTCGGCGAGCTGGCCGGCGTCCAGGATCGGGTTGGTGAAGAAGGAGCCGGCGCTGCGGGTGTCCGGGTCGGCGGCGTCCAGGACCATGCCCTTGCCGCGGCGCAGGGTCAGCACCGCCTCGCGTGCGTCCTTCAGCGGAACGCGGTCGCCCGGCTCGACGCCGAGGGTGCGGGCCAGCTCGGCGTAGCGGACCGGGGTGGACAGGTCCGCGAGCTCGAGTGCGAACGCCACCTCCAGCACCACGTAGCGGCTGGATCCCTTGAAGGCGCTGCCCCGGTAGCTGAAACAGCAGGCGTCCCTGTCCAGTGTGACGACCTCGCGGCGCTCGCGGTCGTACGCGCGGACCCAGGTGATCGTCTCGCTGACGTCCTGGCCGTACGCGCCGACGTTCTGGATCGGGGTGGCGCCGAGGCGGCCGGGGATGCCCGAGAGGCACTCCACCCCGGCGAGGCCCTCCTCCACGCAGCGCGCGACGAACGGCTCCCACTCCTCGCCCGCTTGCGCGCGTACGAGCACCCGCCCGCCGGAAGCGCCCGGGGAGATCATGACCCCGCGGGTGGCGACGTGCACCACGGTGCCGCCGAAGCCCTCGTCGGCGACGACGAGGTTGCTGCCCCCGCCGAGGACGAGGACGTCCGTGCCGGCCTCGTCGGCCTTGCGCACGGCGCCGATCAGCTCGTCATCGGTCGTGGCCTCGACGAACCATTGCGCCGGGCCGCCGAGCCGCAGCGTGGTGTAGCCGGCGAGGTTCACCCCCTCGCAGAGCACGGCCATCAGGCGAGGCGCACCGTGGCTTTGGCGCGGGTGAGGACCTTCTCTCCTGCGGAGCGTGCGGTGAGCGCGACCACGACGGAGTTGTCGTCGAGCTTGTCCTCGATCTTGCCGCTGATCACGATCTCCGCGCTGTCGTCGTAGGGCACCACGACCATCGAGGAGAAGCGGACGCCGTAGTCGATCACCGCGCCCGGGTCGCCGGCCCAGTCGGTGACGAACCTGCCGCCCTCGGCCATGGTGAACATGCCGTGCGCGATGATGTCGGGCAGGCCGACGGACTTGGCGAACTTCTCGTCCCAGTGGATCGGGTTGAAGTCGCCGGACGCGCCCGCGTACTTGACCAGGTCGACGCGGCGCACCGGGTAGGTGCGTGCCGGGATCTCCTGGCCGACCTCGACGTCGTCGTACTTCACCGTGGCGGTCATGCTCAGGCCCCCCGCTCGATCAGGACGTTGTGCGCGGTGCAGACGTGCTCGCCCTCGACCGTGGTGATGACGGTCTGGAGCTCGAGTCGTTCGTTGCGCCCGATCGAGCGCATGCCGGCGATGGTCGACTCGGTGGTCACCACGTCGCCGGCGCGCAGCGGCCTGCGGTATTCGAAGCGCTGTTCGCCGTGGACCACCATCGCCCAGTTGAGGCCGAGCTCGGGGTCGTCGAGCGAGTCACCGCCCAGCGCGAGGACGATCGGGAAGGTCGGCGGCGCGAGCACGTCGGGGTGGCCGGCCGCCTTGGCGGCGTCCTGGTCGCGGTAGATCGGGTTCAGGTCACCGATCGCGTCCGCGAACTCCTTGATCTTCACCCGGGTGATCTCGTACGGCTCCTGAGACGGGAACGCCCGCCCGATGAAGTCGCGGTTCAAGGCCATGCAATCCATCCCTTCGCGTCCCAGCGTGTGCCGTTGTGGCGACGGTAACAGAACGTGGTTCAGCCCGCCCCGACAGCTGGTCGGGGCGGGCCGTGAACGTCAGGAATGCCGGACTACAAGCGTCGCGTGGACTAGCGGGTCTCGCGGTGTGCCTGGTGCTTGCGGCAGTTGGGGCAGTACTTCTGCAGCTCCATGCGGTCCGGGTCGTTACGCCGGTTCTTCCGCGTGATGTAGTTGCGGTGCTTGCACTCCTGGCAGGCCAGCGTGATCTTCGGCCGTACGTCGGTGGCAGCCACTGGGGAGTGCCTTTCTGCGTGAGGGACAACTGGACGGACATCCCTCGCCGGACCGCTCGCAGTGCAGGCGATCGGTGAGGTAGTAGCGGAGGCCGGACTTGAACCGGCGACACAGCGATTATGAGCCGCTTGCTCTGCCTGACTGAGCTACTCCGCCACGAACAAATCCGGGAGGACCGGGGACAGAATACAGGACTGCCCGCCCGCACCCGGAACAGCCGACATCACGCTCTTCGTGAGAGATGTGTGTACACCGGCTGGTGGAGCCCCCTTACGGAATCGAACCGTAGACCTTCTCCTTACCATGGAGACGCTCTGCCGACTGAGCTAAGGGGGCTTGCGGCCTTCTGCGCTCCGTAACCATACACGGTTGGCGCAGGGAGGAGGAAATCGAAAACGACCCTCCCGCACAGGCTCTCAGCGGACCAGCGCGCGGGCGATGACGAGCTGCTGGATCTGGCTCGTTCCCTCGTAGATGCGGAACAGCCGGACGTCGCGATAGAGCCGCTCGACGGCGACGCCGCGCATGTAGCCCATGCCGCCGAAGACCTGTACCGCACGGTCGGCGACGCGCCCGGCCATCTCCGAGCAGAAGTACTTCGCGCACGACGGGCCGAGCCTGCGGTCCTCTCCGGAGTCGAACGCCTCGGCGGCCTGGAGCACCATCGCGCGGCCCGCGTACAGCTCGGTCTGGGAGTCGGCGATGAGGCCCTGGATCAGCTGGTGGTCGGCGATCCGCTGCCCGCCCTGCCGCCGCTCCTTCGCGTACGCCACGGTCTCGTCCAGGATCCGCTGGGCCACGCCGACGCAGACGGCGGCGATGTGCACGCGCCCGTGTGAGAGCGAGGCCATCGCGGTACGGAAGCCAGTGCCCTCCTCGCCGACCATCGCCTCCGCCTCGACGCGTACGCCGTCGAAGAAGACCTCGGCGGTGTGCGCGCCGCGCTGGCCCATCTTCTCGTCGGACGGGCCGACGGTGAGGCCGTCTGTGCCCGCCTCGACGATGAACGTCGAGATGCCGCGGCCGCCCTCGCCTCCGGTGCGCGCGAAGACCATGAACACGTCGGCCTCTGGCGCGTTGGTGATGAATCGCTTACTGCCGTTGATGACGTAGTCGTCGCCGTCTCGGGTGGCGGTGGTCGTCAGGGTGCTGGGGTCCGAGCCCGCCTCGGCCTCGGTGAGCGCGAACGACCCGATGACCTCGCCGCTCGCGAGCCGTGGGAGCCAGTGCGCCTTCTGGTCGCCGGTGCCGGCCTTGACGATGACCTGCCCGGCGATGCCGTTGCTGGTGCCGAACATCGAGCGGAACGCGGGGCTCGCGTAGCCGAGCTCGAACGCCAGGCGTACCTCTTCGCTCATCGACAGGCCCAGGCCGCCGTACGCCTCCGGCAGCGCGTACCCGAACAGGCCCATGTCGGCGGAGGCCTGGCGCAGCTCGGCCGGGATCTGGTCGGTCTCCTCGATCTCGTCCTCGCGCGGGAGGACCTTCTCGCGTACGAAGGAGCGGACGGCGTCGAGTACGTCGGCGAAGTCCTGGGCGTCCATGCGGCCTCCGGCAACCGAATCCGATTCCAAAATATGCCTGGACTCTACCCCCGCCGCCTGCCGGGCACGGGGGGCGCCGTGGGCCTCACACCTGCTTTCGGGACAATTCAGGCCATGGAACTCGCCCAGGTACGGCTGATCGTGTCCGACTTTACGATGTGCTTCCGGTTCTACCGGGACGTTCTCGGGCTGAAGCCGCAGTTCGATGACGACAGCGGTCCGTACGCCAAGTTCGAGGCGGGCGCGGCCGGGATCGCACTCCACGACCGCGCCGATCTCGTACGCTCCCTGCCCGGCCTGGCCGCGGCCGCCGGCGACCGGGCGCTCGTCGTTCTCAAGGTGGACGACGTCGAGGAGTACGCCGCCTCGGTGGTCGCGCGCGGCGCCACCCTGATCACCGAGCCGTCGGTGATGAGGGAGCGGCTGCGCGTGGCGCACCTGCGCGACCCGGAGGGGAACCTGATCGAGCTGCAGGAGTGGCTCGCCCCGCGTTAGGCCGTTCGCGAGAGTTCTTCGACGATCC
Organism: Actinoallomurus bryophytorum; assembly: GCF_006716425.1. NCBI lineage: Bacteria > Bacillati > Actinomycetota > Actinomycetes > Streptosporangiales > Thermomonosporaceae > Actinoallomurus > Actinoallomurus bryophytorum. Next base: position 3,806,664 of record NZ_VFOZ01000001.1, on the reverse strand, counting down.
AGGCCTCGGCCACGTCCTTCGATACGCCGAGCTCGGCCAGGGCCCTGGCCGCGAGGCCTTCCTCCTCGTCGAACAGGCCCAGCAGGACGTGCTCCGTGCCGACGTAGTTGTGGCCGAGCCGCAGGGCCTCCCGTACGGTCAGCTCGTATACCTTCTTGGCGCGCGGCGTGAAGGGGATGTGGCCGTTCGGGGCCTGCCCTGCCGGGCCGAGGATGGCCGTCACGCCGGTGCGCACCTGGTCGAGCGAGACCCCCTGGGCCTCGATCGCCTTGGCCGCCAGGGCATCCGGCTCGTGCAGCAGTCCGAGCAGGATGTGCTCGGTACCGATGTAGTCGTGACCGGCGGAGCGCGCCTCCTCCTGCGCCTGCACGATCGCGTGGCGGGCCTGCTGGCTGAACCGCGCGAAGACACCGCCCTCGAGCGATTCCGGCGCATCGGTCTTCTTCTGGACGAAACGCTTCTGTGCGGCCTGCTTGCTCACCCCCATGTACTGGCCGATCTCGGTCCAGGACGCGCCCGCCTTGCGGGCCTGGTCGACGAAGTGGCCGATGAGGTGGTCGGCGACCTCGCCGAGGCGCTCGGAGGTGAGGACGGCGTCGGAGAGGTGGTCCAGCGGGCCGCCTTCGGGGTGCTGTTGCTTGACGAAGCTGATCAGGTCGTCGAGTCGTGCCGGCATATCGCTCATGCGTCAACTTTAGGTTGACGCCTGTTGATCGTCAACCTTTGGTTGACGAGTGTCCGGTTGATCATTTCTAAACGCCTATTTGGGAAGATGCTGGGCATGCCCCCCGCTGTCGGCGCCGCGCGGCCCCCGTTGGACGATGCGGACATTCCCCACTTCTGGCGCTCGCTCGGCCTGCCGGGCCTGATCGACGTCCACACCCACTTCATGCCGGACAACGTGCTTCGGAAGGTTCGGGCCTACTTCGACCGCTTCGAGGAGGCCGGGGTCTCGTGGTCGGCGTTCTACCGGCAGGACGAGGAGGAGCGGCTGAGGCTGCTGCGCGCGTTCGGCGTACGGCGCTTCACCGCTCTCCTCTATCCCCACCGCCCGGACATGGCCGAGTGGCTCAACGGCTGGGGCGCCGGCTTCGCGGCGCGTACGCCCGACTGTCTGCGTACCGCGACGTTCTTCGCCGAGCCGTCGGCCGCCCGCTACGTGGCGGAGGCGCTCTCCGAGGGGACACGGGTGTTCAAGGCGCACATACAGGTGGGTGGTTACGACCCGCGCGACCCGCTGCTGGACCCGGTGTGGGGCATGCTCGCCGAGTCGGCGACGCCGGTCGTCGTGCACTGTGGGTCAGGACCCGAACCCGGCCGGCACACGGGCCCGGCCGCCTTCGGCGATGTCCTGGCCCGGCATCCCCGGCTGGTCGCGATCGTCGCCCACATGGGGATGCCGGAGTACGCGGAGTTCCTGGCCCTGGCCGAACGCCACCCGGCGATGCTGCTGGACACGACGATGGCGTTCACCGGCTTCACCGAGAAGTCCCGGCCCTGGCCCGCGGACCTCACCCCTCGGCTGGCCGACCTGGGCGACCGCATCCTGCTGGGCACCGACTTCCCGAACATCCCGTACGCCTACGCCGACCAGCTGAGCGCACTGGTCCGGCTGGACCTGGGCGACGACTGGGTCCGCGCGGTCTGCCACGACAACGCCGCCAGGCTGTTCGGTCTGTGAACGAGAAAGACGCCACCGGCTCGACCGGCGGCGTCCGCGCGTACGACGTCCGCGGGTGGGCCCCTTCCCCCAAAGGAAACCCACCCGCGAACACTCGCCTTCCTGGGCTTGGACGGGTACAGATCCAAGGGCCCGGGAATTCGGCCCTCGCATCGCCTCCCCCTTGAATCCCCCCGAATTCAGGACGATGCGCCAGGCCTCCTTGGTGGTCATAGGTTGTAGGAACAAACTACGGGGGACCCTCGAAGCCTGACGTCCGCCTCCGGATGACACTTCCCCGTACACCCATGGGTGACCGGCTTCCCGGCCTGTGTACGCCGTGGAGAGGCCGCGTCCGGACTCCCGCCGATGTAGGCACCCTCAGGTGGCGTCGCGGATGTTCGGGGTCGCCAGGTGCGGATCGACGTCGGCCTTGTCGAGGCCGAAGCTGATGATGCGCTGAGGGTGGACGCGGATGATGGGTCCGGCCATTCCGGCCGCCGAGTCCGCCGGAGCTTCGATCGCCTCGCCCGTACCCCGGATCTCCAGGCACCGGACGCGCCACGGCTGCACCGACGCGATGTCGTCGACCACGAATGCCTCCCGGCCGTTGTCGGCGATGTTGCGGTACTTCCTGCTGGCGGCCATGTTGTAGCCGCTGATATCGATCACTCCGAGATCGGCGTTGTAGGAGAACCCGACCGGGCTGACCTGCAGCGTTCCGTTCGGCTGGACCGTGGCCAGGCGGCCTAGCCGCTGCGTCGCCAGGTAGTCGACCTCGTCTTGGGTGAACGGCATCGTGACCCTCCCATGGGTGGACTGCGTCCGATCAGTCTGGAACCTCAAGCAAGGTTCACGTCAAATGGCCGGTAGCGTCGCCGCCCGTGACGGAGAACGTGTACGTGGGTAGGGCCGCCGTGGACGCGGCGGGCGATCGTGGCTGGCTGCTCGGGCACTTCAAGCCGGCCGATGACGTGCGGCACAGCGGCGATGTCGAGATCAAGTGGGGCGTGCATCCGAAGGGCGATCGGCGCGCGGAGTGGGTCACCGGGGAGAAGCGCACGGCGCTGCTCATGTTGATCAGCGGGCGGTTCCGGGTGGAGCTGCCGGGACGCAGTGTGCTGCTGGCCGACCAGGGCGACTACGTCGTGTGGGGTCACGGCGTCGACCACTCCTGGTACGCCGAGGAGGAGGCGGTCGTGCTGACGGTCCGCTGGCCGTCGGTCCCGGGTTACGCCGTTCCGCTTGAGGGCTGACGCCTGGTCTCGTCCCCTGTCGCGAAGCGCTCGGCGAACGCGGCCTTGTTGACCGAGCCGGGCGTACGGTCCCAGACCGCGAAAGTCACCCGTTCGAACGCCGACGAGAACGCGCCGTCCCCGGTGAGATGCGTGTGAAATGCCCCGGCGACCTCACCCGGGTCGTTGCGGAAAACTCCGCATCCCCAGGCTCCGAGGACCAGCCGGCGGGCGCCGTGGTGGGCTGCCACTGCCAGCACCCGTTCCGCCCGTTCGTGGAGCACGCTCCGGATCCGGCTCCGTACGCCCGGGTCGCGGCGCAGGGCCTCTCCGGCGTTCGGGGCGGCCGAGGTCAGGAACGAGACCGGGTACGGCTCGGCCAGCAGCCGGCCGTCGTCGTCCCGGTGCACGGGTACGTCGGGGGACCAGATCACGCGGTGGCTGTAGAGCAGGTCAGAGGACGCGCGGTGGGCGGCGTAGTAGTCGGGGGCCTGGAGGAGGCAGGGGTACAGCAGGGCGTGCCGGCACAGGTCCTCCTCCTGTGCCTTCGCTCCGCCGAGGTAGCCGCCCCCGGGATTGCGCGCGGAGGCGAAGTTCAGAACGGCGATCCGTTCGACCCCGGAGAGGTGCAGCCGGCGCGCGGCGACGAGGCTGCCCTCGCCGGTCACCTCGAACGCCGTCCGGTGCGAGGCCGCGGGCACCTTGATGGGCCCGTCGATGGGCCCGTCCGGTGGATGGCTCACGGTGCCCGAGACCGCGTCCTCCAGTGCCCGGCCCAGGTCCACGACGCTGCCGTCGTCGGTCGTGTAACCGTTGTCGGCGACGATCTGCGCGTTGGCGTTCGCGATCCCCCGCAGTCTTCCGCTCACGCGTCCGCATGGTAGGCGCGACCGACTTCGCCGGCCAACCGGTTTGCCGGGGATCTGGCACCTTGGGTCTGTCTCATGGTCATGCTGGTTGCCGTGTGGCGCCGCCGGGGTGCCGCCTGGGCGGCGTTATCCACAGAACTCGGCTCTACTTCCGCCCGCCACTGACCCCGCTGGACAATGAAAGTGGGATGGCACCCCCCGGGCGGGTGGGCTCCAGCACGGGCGGGCTCCAGCACGGGCGGGCTCCAGCACGGGCGGGCTCCAGCACGGGCGCGGCCCAGACCGGGCGGGGCCACCGGGCGCGGCTCAGGCCGGGCGGGGCCTCAGACCGAGGACTTCGAGACAGGGCCTAATCGCCGCGGCCGGGGAGGCCACCCGAGCCTCGGTACGCCTCCAGCAGGCGGAGCCAGATCTCGCTGATCGTCGGGAAGCACGGCACGGCGTGCCAGAGCCGGTCGATAGGGACCTGGGCCGCGACCGCGATGGTGGCGGAGTGGAGGAGTTCGGCGACGCCCGGGCCGACGAAGGTGACGCCGAGCAGGTGGTCGTGGTCGGTGTCGACCACCATGCGGGCCTGGCCCTTGTAGCCGTCGGCGTACAAGGAGGCGCCGGGGACCTTCTCGCCGAGGTCGACGTCCACCGCCCGTACGCGGTGTCCGGCATGTTCGGCCTGCTCGGCGGACAGACCGACCGCGGCGACCTCCGGGTCGCAGAAGAGCACCTGTGGCACCGCGTGGGAGTCGGCCGTGATGGCGTGTGCGCCCCAGGGCGCGGTGTCGAGTGGCCGCCCGGCGGCACGGGCGCCGATCGCGTTGCCGGCGATGCGCGCCTGGTAGCTGCCCTGGTGCGTGAGGAGGGCGTGGTGGTTGACGTCGCCCACCGCGTACAGCCAGCCGTCGTCGATGTCGCGTACGCGGCAGGTCTCGTCGACCTCCAGCCAGGATCCGGGTGTGAGACCGACGGTCTCGAGGCCGATGTCTCCGGTGTTGGGCGCCCGTCCGGTGGCGAACAGCACCTCGTCGACCTCCAGCTCGCCCCCGTCGTCCAGCCGCAGCGTGACCGGCCCGGTGCCGCCCTTACGGCACAGCCCGACGACAGAGGTACCGGTGCGTACGTCCACTCCGGCGTCGGCCAGCCCGCGGGCGACGAGCTCACCGGCGAAGGGCTCCATCCGGGGCAGCAGGCCGTCGCCGCGTGCCAGCAGGATGACGTCGGCGCCCAGGCCCTGCCAGGCGCCGGCCATCTCCACGCCGATGGCGCCACCACCGACGACGGCGAGACGCGCGGGTACGGCGTGAGCGTCGGTGGCCTCGCGGTTGGTCCAGGGCCGGACCTCGGCGATACCGGGCAGATCGGGCAGCGCGGTGTGGCTGCCGGTGCAGACGGCCACCGCGTGCCGGGCGGTGAGTACCGCGTCTCCGACGGCGACCCGTCGCGGGCCGGCCAGCCGTCCGTGGCCGCGTACGAGCGTGGCACTGATGCTCCGCAACCACCGGGCCTGCCCGTCGTCGTGCCAGTCGTGCACGAACGCGTCCCGGCGCGCGAAGACGGTGGCCGGGTCGAGCGCCCCGTCGACCACCTGCCGCGCGCCCTCGACCCGCCGCGCATCGGCGACCGCGACGACCGGCCGCAGGAGCGCCTTGCTGGGGATGCACGCCCAGTAGGCGCATTCACCACCGACGAGTTCGCGCTCCACGACGGCGACGCTGAGCCCTCCGGCGCGGGCCCGGTCGGCGAGATTCATGCCGATCGGCCCGACGCCGATGACCACGACGTCGTAGGTATCGCCCGCCGGACCTCCGCCTGGTGCGTCACTCATGGCCTGCTCCTGTCCCGGTGCGGTGTTCTCTCCGGGGGGATCGGCCCCTCCGTGCCCCGAGTCGTCGGGGCCCGGCGCTCTGTCAGGTCCGTTCCCGCTGCTCACGCCCGTACACAGGCGGGAGGCACTCACTCCGTCAGGCGGTCCCCGGGCTGCCGGTGTTCCCGATGCCGGTGTCCAAGATTTCGAGTGCCCTGCCGACCGTGTCATTCAGGGTGGCGGTGATCTGCTCCGCCGGCAGGCCTGTGCCGCGTAGCCGTGTCGCCTCGGCGATCATGGCGGTGACGGTGGTCAGGATGAAGGCGGCGATCGCCCGCGCCGCGACGGGGCCCAGGTACGCGGGCACGCGGTCGGACAGGATCGCCGCCAGGTCGTCCTGGTAGCGGGCGCCGCGCAGCCGCAGGGCATCCTGCAGCGTCGGGCTGTTCTGGATGATGGTCATGACGCCGGCGAGCCGGCCGTCGCCCGCGGTTCGCCGCTCTCTGCCGCCCGGTGTCTCGGGTGTCTCGGGCAGGTGGGCGAACAGGCGCGGCAGCTCGTCCCTGAGGAACTCCGGCAGCGGAGTACTCAAGGGGAGCTGGTCGATCATGTCGATCAGATCGGCCTCGACCGGGCGGTGCCAGGCAAAGAGGAGATCCTCCTTGGCCGGAAAGTGGTTGACGACGGTCTGTTTCGCGACGTCCGCGGCTTCGGCGATGTCGGCGATGGTCACGGTGTCGTAGCCCCGTTCGCCGAACAGAGCCAACGCGGTGTGGGCGATCCGGTCCCTGGTTTCGCGTCGCCGCCGTTCGTGCCGGGACCGCACGCCTTCCGCTTGCCGCTGCGGGTCGCTGCCTGTTTCCTCCATATTAGGACCGTACCAATTTTAGGTCGATACCATCAATGGTACGGGTCCATCCCTCGGCTGTTCCTGCCAGGCGCTGCGGGGGTCACTAGGTTGTCCGTGTGGCGATCGACATTTCGGGCGAATGGTGGCGCGGCGACTCAGCCGATGACGTCGCCGACTACCTGGAGGAGCTCGCTCCGGGCGGGTATCCCGTTCACCAGGTGGCCAGGTCCGTGTGCGCGTCCTGCTCGGGCGACGTCTTCACGATCGAACTCGACCCGTCGGCGGTCTGCGCGCGCCGTACCTGCGTGAGCTGCGGCGCGGTCGCGTACATGCTGGACAGCGACCAGTATTGGATGGACGGCGACGAAGAGGACGGCCCGGAGTCCGTCGTCTGCTCGTGCGGCTCGGACCGCTTCGAGTCGGCGGCCGGATTCAGCCTCATGGACGACGGAGAGGTCCGCTGGGTCAGCGTCGGAATCCGCTGCGTCCAAGACGGAATCCTGGGATGCCCCGCCGACTGGAAGATCAGATACGGCCCTTCGCGCCACTTGCTCGATCTCGCCTGACGCCTGCCGTACAGATCCGTAGCGCTCCTCGCCTGCCGTCGACCATGAAGACGTTCCCCGCGTACGGGCAATGAACGGTGACCCTCAAGCCGTACGGAAGGGGCCAGATGTATGGCCGTGACCAACCCGTCCCTGCCCGGAGCGGCCCGGGGCGGCCCGGATGCCTGACGATCCGACCGGTGCCGAGATCATCGAGCGGTCCCGTGACGAGCTCTGCAATCTGTAAGACGGTCACGACGTCCGAAAGAGCCGGCGTGGGAGGGCGTCCTCTCAGGCTCTTTCGATCGCCCTTTCCAGCAATGTCGCTGTTTCGTCGATGGCACCGGTCAGCGCTTTCGCGTCAGGAGTCAGGTTGCTGAGGACGCGGTCGATGTCCCGGAGACCCGCTCGTTCCAAGAGTGTCTTCTCGTTGGTGACCCACTGACCCCGGGTCGCCATCACCGCGTGTGCCGCCTGGCAGGCGGCGGTGGCGATCGCTCCACTGCAGTCGGTGAGATGTCCGCGTTCGGCGTGGGCGGTTCGGGCGTAGCCGAGAGTCCCCCGGGCGTCGCCCCACCAGCGCTGCGGGGCGCCGCGCCTCAGCGCTTCGGGATATTCAGGACGCGGTAGCTCTCCGTGGAGCACCCGGTTGACGGCCAACTCGGCAACGACGATGTACGTCGGAATGCCGGCCAAGTGGAACAGCAGCTTTTCGACACGGAAGCGGCCTTCGCGAGCCTCGGCGAGCCGATACTCCACGTCGTCGAGGTCCCGATAATGCACGTCGACGCGTTGGCCGTCGACGTGCAGCCACGCACCGCCATTGAACACGCCTCCGCCCCACCCGCCGATTTCGGAGACTTCCCCGGACCAGCCGATAGCGCGCAAGCTGTCAGGTGAGAACGTTCCGCGATAGTAGACCGCAAAGTCCCAGTCGCTATCCGGTCCGTGGGTCCCCGTTGCTCTCGAGCCACCCAGCGCGACTGCGTGCACACAGGGCAGCGTCGCGAGCCGCTCCGCCACATGAGCGAGAAAGACTTCATCACCCTGTGCGTGCATGGACACAAGCGTAAGACACCGCTTCGCTCACCTGCGGCGTGCTGACCGCCGAAGGGCAGATCAGCAGCAGTCCTCGCCGCGCCACGCTTCGATGCCCTCCCGGACGGCGACGGCCGCGACTGCCAGACCCATCAGCGGGTCGAGCCACCACCAGCCGAAGAGCGCGTTGGCGGCCAGGCCGAGCAGCACCGCACCCGCGAGGTAGGCGCACAGAAGATTCTGAGTGCCCTCCCCTGCTGTGGCGCCCGAGCCCAGCCGGGCACCAAGCCGCTTCTTGGCGATACCGAGGCCGGGCATGAGTACGAGCGACAGAGCCGTCACGGCGATACCCAGCCCACTGGTATCCGCGTGCTCACCGGCGACGAGCTTGTCCACCGCTTCGATCGCGACGTACGGAGCCAGCAGCCAGAAGGAGACCGCGACCGCTTTCTGCGCTCGACCTTCGGCCGTCTCGGAAAGCATTCGCGAGCCGGTGAAACGCCAAATCACGATCACACTGGCCAGGCCCTCGACCACACTCGACATGGCCCAGCCGATCAGCGCGATCGACCCAGCGGTGACACCAGCGACGAGACCCGCCGCCCCCTCGACGGTCATCCAGACCAGGCTTGCCCATGACAGCGCCCTCGCCCAACCGGCCGCCCGCACCCACCCGGCATCGCGCTGTGGCCGTACGTCCCCGGTGGACGCGCAGCACCCGTCAGCGCAGTCGAGATCACCGATCGGGATGTCCGGGACCTGACTCATCTCGGGCTCGCTCATCAGGGCCGTCCCTAACTCGGGCGCATCGACACCGTCTGATGATGGTATCGAAGCAGGTCAGGCTGGCGGTCTCCGGTGGTGGTGCGCGGCGCCGTCGGAGTTCGCCGCCTCGACGAACCAACGCCCCGCTTCGCCGAGTGCACACGCGCCGCCAGACCGTCGCCCGGCGAGCTGATGGCGCTGACCACCTCGCCGCCGAACAGCCGCTCGATCAGTCGTCGCCTCGTCAGGCATCGCCTCCCCGGCTGCCCTTTCGCCGCCCGTTGCCTAAGGAATCTCCGGCCCTGGCTCGCCAGGGCCTACGTGATCGGCGGTCTTACGTGACTCGATAAGTCGGGCGACCTCGGGAGGGTCGTAGTTCACGGTGATGCCGACGTCCTCGAGCGCCGCGATGATTCTTTCGAGAGGTATTTCGATGCGGGACTCGTTGGCAGATCGCCAACCGAGGAACTGTGGCATCTTCTCCATTTCGCTCGCCACCATGGGAACCTTGACGTATCCGACGAATGCGCAGTATCCAATGTGACCATCGGCATACTCGGCACACGGATACGTCGACATTCCCATTTGGTAGTCACCAGGCATGTTGCTTCCCTTCTGGATTACACGCGCCTATAAAGGTACATCTCCGATCGGCGCGACTCCAGACGTGATGCTCGATGACATTTCCGCTCACGGAAGATCAATTTACGCGGGCTCGCCTTCGTCGGAATCCGTCGAAGGCGCGTCCGGCGTTCCGCCGTCGCGTTGGATCCTCTCCGCGATCCGGCGAATGCGCTGGAGACGGGAGTCCCAGTCGTGGCTGACCTGGGCCAGCTGAGCCACGGCCAGACCGAGCTGCGCCTTGTCGACGTGGTACCGCTTCTCCCGGCCGGCGACCGTAGGGCGTACCAAGCCGACCCGTTCGAGAACCGCGAGGTGCTTGGCGATCGCCTGACGGGTCACCGGCAGCTGCTCGCTCAGGCTGGTGGCAGTGCCGTGCCCGTCGGCGAGCAGCAGGTCGAGCATGCGCCGCCGGGTCGGGTCGCCGACCGTCGACCACAGTTCGTCATCGATCAGTACGTTCACGCGCCCACACTGATTCGCTCGGCGTGCGTCACCAGCCTCGGCAGGAAAAGGTCCCAGCCGTTGGTGTGGTCGGCATGCCAGGCGGCGGCCGTCGCCTCGTCCCCACCGCGTACGAGGAACCCCGTCTCAGTGAAGCGCAGGAGAGTGCCGTTGCCGGACGGCTCGAGCTCGATGACGACGAGAAGGGAGTTGCTGGGCGATGCCGTCTCCCCTTCCTGATGGGTCCACCGGAAGGAGAAGAGCCGGTAGGGCACTGCGTCGGCAACGGTGAACCGCTCCCGCTTGCCACCCTCGGTGGCATCGCCGAAGCCGACCCACCCAGGATCACCGGGTGTCGGCGAGAACTCCGCCTCGTCGGACCACCACTCCGCGACATATTTCGGACTGCTGACCACCTCGAAGACCACCTCTGGTGAGGCGTCGATGTAAAGCTCTCGTTCGATCGTGTCGTAGTCCACGACGACGTTCCTTTCGTACGTGCGGGCTGGTTCGTCCTCTGGCCTAGTGCCGGTTGCCGATCTGTTCGTCGCGCGGATTTCCGCGATACGGATCCGATCTCGACGAACTCCTTGGGGCTCGTCAGGAAGAGTGGTGCTCACCGACCGTCGCCTTCTTATTTTTCGGCGTTTGCCGACTTGACCTCGACGAGGATCACGTTTACTTCGCCCGCGAGCAACTCCCAGGCGTGATCGAAAGCGCTTTCCTGCCAGACGACCGCGCCTGGGTTTAGATCCACGATCTGCGTCGTCTCGTCCCCCCAGGTCACTTTCTGGCGGCCGGAGCCGAGGTTGACCACGAGCATCGGCGAGTGCGAGTGCATCGCGCTTTCCCAACCGTGCGAGGCCCGCGCATGGATCACCCGGACGTGTTCGTTCTCGAACACGACTTGGTGCGCGTCGGGATCCACGATCGTCGCGTGCTGAGGCTTCTGAGCTGAGGCCTGGCTCGAAGTGTCCACCACGGCGTCTCTCCTTGTATCAATGTGATGCAACCGTTGGTTGCACGAACGTACATCACACCCCCGGAGACGCGCAACCAGTCGTTGCGTGTGGGTGAACTGTCGGCCTGCGGGCGCGAAGCCGGCACGCGCCGACTCGGCAGCGCGCTCGTCAGGGTGCCTTGACACGAAGGCGACTGTCAGGGAATCCTGACAGCATGAACGCCGATGAGACGCCGGCGACCGCGCTGGCAGCCCAGGTGACCAACAAGGATCCGGCCGTCGGGCTACGGGCGGTTTTCGAACTGCGCCGGCTGCTGGAGGAACTCGAACGCCTGCACGTGGACAACGCCCGTGACGAGGGCTGGTCCTGGCAGAACATCGCCACAGCGCTGCGGGTAAGCCGCCAAACCGTGCACGAAAAGCACGCCGGGCGTCGCAAGGTCACAGGCAAGGAGAACTGACATGAATGAAATCACGACCGTGTACGACCGGTTCACAGAACTGGCCAAGCGCGCCATCGTCGCCGCCCGAGACGCCGCGGACTCACTCCACCACGACTTCATCGGCACCGAGCACCTCCTGCTCGGACTGGCACAGACCGCCGGAACGGCGAGCGAAGCGCTGCGAGCGCACGGACTCGAGATCACCCGAACACGCACGGCGGTGGAAGACGTACTGCGTGAGGCCGACGTACCGACCTCCGGCGGCCACAGCGCGGCGGACGCCCTGTCCACGCTGGGCATCGACGTCGCCGAGATCCAGCAACGCGCCGACAGAAACTTCGGACCCGGCGCGTTCCGCTACCCGCGACCGGCCTTCTCACTGCAACTGAAGAAGGTGATCCAGCTTTCCCTTCACCAGGTACGCGAACTCGGCGGCGAGCGCATCGACACCGAGCACCTACTACTCGGGCTTCTCGCCGCCGGCGAGGACACCATCACCAGAGTCTTGGCAGAACTGGGCATAGACCCCCGGGCACTGCGCCAGACCGTGCTCGACCGTACGGCCCAGCAGACCGAGTGAAGTACTTGCCGGCGTGCTGACGATCCGAGCGAGCCGCGGGAATCCGATACCTCAGGAATGACTGCGTTCCTTCGCGCGGCCCACTCCGGGGGTGGCTGAGGTGGAAGCCAGGTCATCCCTCTACCTCCGTCCCAGAACACGCCCAGCAGGCCACGCTCTACGGGTGGGATGAAGGTAGGGGATGACTCAGCACGTAGAGCTGTCGCATGGGACGGCGGCTCACTCAGGTTGCAGCATCTTGCGGAGAATCACGGCTTGCCTGCGGTAACCCATCCGACCCTCGTAGAACGGGATTGACAGAGGGCTGCTCAGATTGGTGTCGGTCACCGATACCACTGCGCCCTTCTCCCTTCCCCACGCCTCGGCAGCTCCCATAAGCGCCGTGCCGATACCTCAGATGGCCTCGCACGCCATACACCCGCAGTCCGTCAACGCTCAGGGGCCTCAGCGAAAGGCAGGTTGTACCGCTCGTCGACATCGATCGAGACGATGTCGGCGACTTCGCGGTAGTCGGGGGCGTCGTCGACAACGATGTGGAAGTAGATCTGCAGGCTCTGCCCAGGGCGCAGAGCCACAAAGTCCGGGTTTGGCGGGTCGTCCAAGGGATGCCAGCGAGGAGCGTCCCACGTGCCATCTTCGAGTGTTGCCACTACCTCGGCTAAGCGCACCTTCGCCACCTCGGGTGGGTTGGTGGCCTGCCAGTCTGCAATGACCTTCTGGCTGTTCCCTGTGAGCGCCAGCGGCCTCACGTCTACCCCCGGAGTCGCCGGATCACCTCCGCAGTGTCCACGACCCCGCCAGCCGCACGCGCGGTCTTCGGTACGTTCCTGATCTTTTCCCGCACGCCCGGGTGGTTGGTTTCGTGGACGACCATTCCCTCAACACTGTCCGCCAGCTTTTTGAGGTGGTCAATGTCGCTTGTGTGGCGGTATGCGGCCACCGCGCGGTACACGGTGCGGAACACTTCGCGCTGTTCATCGGTGTTGAGGACGTCGTAGACGGCCATGGCCTGGGCGACGTCAGTGTCATCGACCTGAGATGCTCCGGAGTGGATGTGTTCTGCGGTCACAACGATCTCCTCTGCTCGGATCTCGTGTCTCTCGCCACGTTAGAACCAGGGGGCGACAAGCCTCACCTGGGTTCGCGGACAGCATGGGCCGTAACTGGCCATGGTCATCGACCGGCCCGCGTCGACCGACCTCTGGACGCGCTCAGGACTGACTTGGCTAACACGGTCGTGCTAACCGATGCGGGCTTACGTGCGCACCCTGCCAACCGGTCTCATCTCAGCATCGCAAGACCACATGTCCACCAAACCGGTAGACGGAGGAATCGCGCCATGGGCGTCACGGAATCAGGCTTGGACCGTAACGCCCCTACGCCGGGGGTAGGTTAGGCCGACGGACTTACAGGCCCACCGCTCAACTGCCTTTACCTGCATGTTCGTCGTCGTCGGCCCTGTTTTCGGCCCGTATCCGGCCCGATCGCGGTTTGAGTGGCTTTCGGCGACCGTCAACACAGCCGGAGCCTGCAGTTGGCTATGCGCGTGTCGACACCACATAAGAGCTGGCCGCATCCTGCCAACCCGGCAACCCCCGTGCAGCGGTCTACGTCCTACCGGCACGATCGATGAAGGCTATGGGATCGCTACGAGCTTGAGGTGACGTTGACCGTTTCAACATTGGATGAAATTTGCCTAAAGGCTGCCGACCCTTCCAAACTAGGAGAGATATGTGGCGCCTACGCAATCGACCAAAATCTATGCCTAGCACATATAGGGCCGAGGAAGAGGAAGAACTATCTGGCCGCACCGTCTCCGAGGGCGGACATCTACGCTCGCGGCGTCATCTCCACGAGACCGCTACTAGCAGAGCTTTTGGCTGCTCTGGAAGACGACCAAGGACGGACCCGCGACTAGATGTCAGAAGATTGGAATCTGGGGAAATCTGAAAACTTCTGCCTGACTCTGTCCGCAGGGCGTAGCGCGGAAGAAATTGTCGAGATATACGGTGCGGATGGGAACAGGGCTCACTGGCTTTCCTCAGACGAATGTTTTGACACCATCGAACCGACCTCAACCAACACAATACTGCGCGCCGGCATACTGGAAGGTTGGGCTTTCTGTATCGAGTTCTACAACCCGATAGGGTCCCTGAACGCTATAGTTCGTGGGCTTTCCAGCCACACGAGAACAATCGTTCTCTTCCGAACCGCAAAGGCGCTCGCGCAATTTGTCTACGTCGTGGACGGTCAGCTCGTAGAATCATTTGAACCTGGCGATCCGATCACCACGTGGGGACGGAGCGAACACGATTTCTCGCGTAGAGTCCATGAAAGACACCCCTCCCCCTCGCAAGCCATAACCGCATGCCTGGACGTTATCGCCGAGCACATTGGGAATGAACTCACCACAGAGATTCTTCGCGGACCGTTGCTTTCCGCGGTCGTTGATGCCCCCGACTGGGCCGCTCTCTCACGCCCTGATCCAAGACTGCAGAGGACTACCCCACCCGGGACTCCCAGCACACTGGGCCGACGTTTGCGTGGACCCCGAGGTATCTAGTGTCATGCACAGCCGGGAGGTGCAGCGATCCCGAGGATGCGAAGCGAGATCGGCTGGTCACCCGCAGCGCTCCACCAGCAGCAGGCCGCCAGCCTGACGCGGGTTTCCTGACCGTCAAAGACACAGCGACCCTCGACCGGCGACCGATGGGCCGTACAACAGATAGCGCCTCTCGCCCAGACCGATATGGACTCTAGGCGAGCCCTATCGTCCCAGCCCAGGTGAGGCCTGCGTATGCGGTCCTTCCGGCGTGCCAGAGGCGATCCGCGAGGCCGCAACGGTGAGCCGGACGTCTTCGCCGGGGCGGCCGTCGTTCTCGCCGGCGCCGCCTCGGCTTACGTCACCGGCAATGAGGGAAGATGTCCCGGACATGCCGGTAAGGACCGGGACGGGAGCGCGTTGGCTGCGGGCCATTACCTCTCGGCCCGGCGCTTGACAGTCTGTGATCGGTTAACCGCTTGACTCCGTGACGTTCCCACGTCTAGTCGCAACAAGGGCTGGTGGGAGCTCTCCGTGCCTGGAGCGACACGGATCGAAGACACGGGCTGAGCCTGGACCCGCATTGGACCCGACTAGCCGCAGACGCCCATAGGGAGCCGGACACAGCCGGACATGAACGAAACAGCCCCTCACCATGTCACCGCTGGTGGGGGGCTGTTCCTTGAGGTGTGGCGGGTCCAGGGTTCGAACCTGGGTAGGCTAAGCCGACGGATTTACAGTCCGCTCCCATTGGCCACTCGGGCAACCCGCCGTCACGTCGTCGTAACGACGCTCAGAAGGATAGCGGACTCTGAACGCGAGGGTGACATCGGATTCCGGGGCCATGTGGGGCCGCTGGTGGCCTCGTTCGGGCCCCGGTCTCACTACCCTGTTCAGATCGGCATTCTCTGTGAGGGCAGGCAAACGTGGCAGCTGAGAGCTCCTTCGACATCGTGTCAAAGCTCGACCGGCAGGAGGTGGACAACGCGCTCAACCAGGCGGGGAAAGAGATCGCCAACCGGTTCGACTTTCGGAACGTCGATGCTGGGATCAAGTGGGCCGGCGAGGCCATCGAGGTTCAGGCCAACAGCGAGGAGCGGGCGAACGCCGTTCTCGACGTGTTGAAGGACAAGCTCGTCAAGCGGAGTGTCTCGCTCAAGGCGATCGATGCTGGCGAGCCTAAGCCGTCCGGGAAGATCTACAAGCTGACGGTGGCGCTCAAGGAGGGTATCTCCCAGGAAGACGCCAAGAAGATCGGCAAGATCATCCGGGATGAGGGGCCGAAGAGCGTTCGGGCGCAGATTCAGGGGGACGAGTTGCGGGTCAGCTCCAAGAAGAAGGACGAGCTGCAGACCGTGATCTCGCTGCTCAAGGGCAAGGATCTCGACGTCGCGTTGCAGTTCACCAACTACCGCTGAGACAGCGCCGCCAGTACGTGTGGCCAGGCCGCCGTCAGTGGGTCGATCAGGGCGAAGTGGCCCATGCCGGGTAGTTCACGGAGTGGTACTCCGGTGTGCTGGGCGTACGAGCGGCTCACCTCGATCGGTACGCGGTCGTCTGTGGTGCCGTGCAGCAGGGTGACCGGTACGGCGGGCCTAGGTAGGCGGGCGGGGTCGGCGAGCGCGTACCGGTCGGGTACCTCGGACGGGCGGCCGCCGAGCAGCAGGTCCGTGGCCCCGTCGTCCAGGCCGCGGGCGCTGCACATCTCCAGGTCCACGCAACCCGCCAGGGAGACGACGGATTGGATCCTCGCAACCGGGTGGTGACCCGCGTCGGGACGAACCGTGTCCAAGCGGTCCCCGCCCGGGTCAACTGACTCCGAGCGACCTGTGTCCGGAGATCGGGTGTCCGGATGGCCGGCGTCGTAGCGCCCCTCGCTCCGGACGTTCGTGATCGGGCCGGTCGCGTCGGCGCGGTTCGCGCCCGGGTCGGCCGCGTTCGGGCGACTCGCGTCCAAGGGGTTCCGGCCCCGGGGACTCGTGAGCGGAGGGTTCAGTTGGGTTGCGACCCACACGGCCAGGTGGCCGCCGGCCGAATGGCCTAGCAGTACCGGTGCGTCCTCGGAGTACGGGGCCAGGAGGCCGGGTACGGCGTCGAGCGCCGCGAGGACATCATCGAAGGTGCCCGGCCACCCGCCGCCCTCCTGGCCGGTTCGGCGGAACTCCGGGATCGCCACCACGTACCCGGCCGCGGCCAGGGCGCTCGTCAGCGGTCCCGTGTGCGTACGGTCGTAGGCCGCGCGCCAGAAGCCGCCGTGGATCATTACGACCAGCGGCGCCGGTCGGCTCGGCGGTAGGCGTACGTCGATGACGTGGTCGGGGTGGGGGCCATAGGCCAGCGTCAGGTCCGGGGGCGGCGCCGGGCGGGTCAACACCTCACGCGAGTCGGGCATGTGATCAATCGTGGCACGTCGCGTACCTGGCCTGCCGAGAGCCGTCACTCCGACAGCGACGGCCCAACAGGGCCTGTCCCGAAGTCCTTAGGCTGGGACCGCCCCGTCTGAGCCCGCCCGTCTGGAGCGATCTGGGCGGCCGTCCCAGGCGCGCGGATCGGCGACATCTCCCACGCGGTCGAGGCGGTGAGCCTCGAACTTGGCGTACGGGCCGCTGTCGTCATCGAACTGCGGCTTCAGCCCGAGAACGTCCCGGTAGAACCGGAGTTCTTCGACGATCCAGGCCTCGGCCACGTCCTTCGATACGCCGAGCTCGGCCAGGGCCCTGGCCGCGAGGCCTTCTTCCTCGTCGAACAGGCCAAGCAGGAGATGACCAGCGCCTTGGCGCCGACCAGCCACCAGGGGTCGCAACCGAACGACCCCAGGCCGTACGGCTTGCCGGTGCACTGCTCGGTCCGCGAAAGAGCCCGAGAGGACGCCTTCTCATGCCGGCTCTTTCGGACGCCGTTCCGCCGCGCGGCGGCACCGGGAAGCCGAGCCTCAGGGCGACTGCCCCAGCCGTCCGACGATCTGCCGGCCGTACGGGCTGCTCGAGGGCTGCGGCGGGCACGGCACCGGCACGGCCATGTACGGGGACCCGCACCTGCCCAACACCGGGCGGCCCGGTCGTGGCATGTGCCCGAAGGAGGAGCCGCGATCGAGCCGATGCTCATCGAGGGCGGGGGCGACGAGGGCCGTACGCTCGCCGACGGCTGGTCGATCGCGACGGCCGACGGCAGCCGCGCCGCCCACTTCGAGCACACCATCGCCGCAGGTCCTGGCCACCCCGTAAAAGGGGCAAGGCCGCCCCGGCGAACCCGGGGCGGCCTCAGACGAATCAGCAGCTACGAGTCCACGAGCACTCGAGGTTCTGCCCGGACCGTCGCGCGGAGGACGACACCGCGGACGACACGGTGGAAGACGACCCTCCGGCCAGGCGGACCGCGATCCTGTCCTGGAGGTCCGTCGGCGCACTGCCCTTGTAGTCGTTGAACACGATCGAGAAGATCAGCGGCTGCCCGTCGGGATCCTTCACGTATCCCGACAGCGCGCTCACGCCGGTCAGCGTGCCGGTCTTGGCGTGGGCGTTCCCGGCGGCCGGGGTGCCGACCATGCGTTTGCGCAGGGTGCCGCCCACGAGCTGATCGGCCTGGCCGGCGATCGGGAGCGCGTTGTAGAAGACACCGAACCAGCTCTTCTTCTGCACCGCCTTCAGCAGGTTGCTGAGCTGCGTGGCCGTCGTGTAGTTGCTGTGGCCGAGCCCCGAACCGTCGGTCTGCTTGACCTGCGAGGTGTCGACGCCGAGCGACTTGAGGTACTTCGCGATCACCGGCAGGCCCGCGGTCCAGCTGCCGTGCCCGGTGACCTTGTGCCCGATCTCCTTGACGAGGATCTCGGCGATCATGTTGTTGCTCAGCTTCAGGTACGGGGTGGCGATCTGCGACAGCGGAACCGACCGCCGGGTGGTGACGACCTTGGCGCGCCGTGGGGTCCTGCCGTGCGACACACCACCCGTGACGGTCACGCCGTGGGCGGCCAGCGCTCGGCGGAACACATCCGCGGCGTACAGCGCGGGGTCCGGGACCGTGGCCAGGTCGTCGAAGGTGCCGCCCGCCGGGACGGAGCCGCTGACGACGATCGTGTTCGTGCCGACCGTACGGTCCACCGAGACGGTCGAGGCCGAGCCCGCCGCGCCGGTCGTCGCGCGGTTGTCGATCGTGACGAGGTCGGTCTCGGGGCTGAGGGAGATCCCGGGCGGCTGCCCGACAGCGCCGGGCGTGACGACCACGTCGACCGAGCCCACGTCGAAGACGTCGTCCGCGGCGACGGTCAGTGCCGAGATCTCCGCCGCGTAGTCGTAGGGGAAGTCTTCTGGGTTCCAGTCGGGCCCGAGACGCGGGCCCTCGAACCAGGTGTCGTCGGCGACCAGGTCACCCTTGACGGTCTTGATGCCCTTGGCGGCGACCGCGGCGGCCAGCTGGTCGTACGCGGCGGCGCCCAGCGTCGGGTCGCCGGTGCCCTTGAGATAGAGGTCGCCGCCCCGGGTGTAGACGTTCGTACGGAACCGGTAGCCCGTGCCGAGGATGCCGAACGCCGCCGCCGACGTCTCGAGCTTGTTGTTGGAGGCGGGTACCACGCGCTGGTCCGCGTCGTGGGAGTAGAGCACCGCGCCGGTGTCGGCCTTCCGTACGGTCACCCCGGCGGTCGCGCCGTTCAGGCGACTGTCCGACAGGATCTGGTCGAGGTCGGTCTTGAGATCTCCGGCGGCGGCCGTACGCGCCGGGGCCGAGCTGACCGCGGCCTGGGCCGGGACGGCGGTGCCGACGAGCACGCCACCGGCGAGCACTAATGCCAATCCTGTTGATCGTCGCATGACCGACGATAGTAAAAGATCATGACGCGGCTGTGGAGACGATGGCCGATATCGGCATTCGCGACCGCCCCGCCAGGGGACAAACCCACGGGTGCCGACAAGCCTGCGGGTGCCCCAGCGAGACCCGTCAGTGATGGGCCACGTAGGCGATGACGACGACGATCGCCAGGACGATCACCACCCGCAGGGCTATCCCGCCCGGGGTGCGGCGGCGGCCTCCTGACCCGCCGAGATAGCCGGGGTCTGAGTAGTTGCCGCCGTGATGGCCGTGGTGACCAGCGGATCCACCGTGGTGGCCCGCACCTCCGCCGTCGTGGGACATGTGGCCTCCTTCTCGACGGGTGACCGGGCGGCCCCCCGCATCGTGTTCAACCGGATACCCATCCAAGCCCGGACCGAACAGCGCGAAAGATCGCAATGCACATACGACCACCATGGAGCGGACCTTCGGCCGGAACGGGAACCGTCAGCGGCGGTAGCCAGCCATCTGCTCGAGCCGGGCGACGCGCTCGGCCGTGGGCGGGTGGGTCGAGAAGAGACGCGCGACGCCCTCCCCGCGGAACGGGTTGGCGATCATCAGGTGGCTGACCGAGAGGAGGCGGCCGTCCTCCGGCAGCGGTAGCTGGCGGGTGCCGCCCTCGATCTTGCGCAGGGCCGACGCCAGGGCGAGCGGGTCGCCGCTGAGCTGGGCGCCGGAGGCGTCCGCCTGGTATTCGCGGGTGCGGCTGATCGCGAGCTGGACGATCGTGGCGGCGATCGGGCCGAGGATGAGGAGCAGGAGGACACCGAGGATGCCGCCGCCGTCATCGTCGTCGGAGCCGCCGAACGGCAGGAACCAGGCCAGGTTGGCGACCCAGGTGACGACCGCGGCCAGTGCGCCGGC
This sequence comes from Actinoallomurus bryophytorum, assembly GCF_006716425.1. Lineage (NCBI taxonomy): Bacteria > Bacillati > Actinomycetota > Actinomycetes > Streptosporangiales > Thermomonosporaceae > Actinoallomurus > Actinoallomurus bryophytorum. Next base: position 3,786,625 of record NZ_VFOZ01000001.1, on the reverse strand, counting down.
CACCGAGGAGATCAGGATGTCGCGGTTGTAGACGTGCGACAGCTCGTGCGCGAGCACCGCGCGCAGCTCGCGCTCGTCGAGGATCTCCAGGATGCCGAGGGTGCAGCAGACGGCGGCGTTGCGCGGGTTGCGTCCGGTGGCGAAGGCGTTGGGTGCCGCGGTCGGTGAGACGTACAGGCGTGGCATGGGGCGCCGGGCGCCCGTGGACAGCTCCCGCACGATGCGGTACATGCCGGGCTGTTCGACCTCGCTGACCTGACGCGCGCGCATGGCCGACAGGGCGATCCGATCGCTCGCGAAGTACGCGACACCGTTGGTGACCAGCGCGATCGCGACCGCGATGGTCAGGCCGGTGCGTCCGCCCAGCGCACCGCCGACGATCACGATCAGCGCCGACAGAGTGACGAGCAGGAACGTCGTACGGACGCCATTGAACCGCACTGTGACACCCTCCCCAGGCTCCCCCTTAGACAACGGGCTGACCTGGAGGGATGTTCCCCTCAGGGAACGGCCAGCGCCGCGGCGTGGAGCACCAGCTCAGGGGCCACCGAGACGACGACCGCCCCGGCCAGGGACACCGCGATCGCGATGCCGCCCGCACGGCCGACGCGTACCGTACCGGGCTGCGCGGCGGCCGGCGCGGGGGCGAAGAGCCGTGCCGCCCAGGCCAGGTAGTAGTAGAGCCCGATCACGGTGTTCACCGCCATGACCACGGCGAGCCAGGTGGCCGCGCCGCCGATGGCGGCCTTGAAGACCACCACCTTGGCGAACAGGCCCATGACGCCGGGCGGCAGGCCCGCCAGGCAGACGAGGAAGAACGCCATCGCCACCGCGGTGCCGGGGTTCGTACGGGCGAGGCCGCGATAGTCGTCGAGCCTGCGCCGGCCGCGACGTGCCACGACCGTGACCACCGCGAAGGCGCCGATGTTCATGATCGCGTAGATGGCGACGTACGCCGCGGTGGCCGTCATCCAGTCGTGCGGGCGCACCCGCGACCCGCCGGCCAGCGGTGCGAGCATGTAGCCCGACTGCGCCACCGACGACCAGGCCAGCAGGCGTACGGCGTCGCTCTGGCGAAGCGCGACGAGGTTTCCCAGCGTCATCGTGGCCGCCGACAGCACACCCAGCAACGGGCCCCAGGTGCCGGCGAGCGGCCAGAAGCCGACGGTGAGGACAACCGTCAGGCCGGCGAAGCCACCCGCCTTCGAGACGACCGACAGGAACGCCGCGACCGGCAGCGGCGCGCCCTGGTAGACGTCCGGTGCCCAGAAGTGGAACGGCACGGCCGCGACCTTGAAGCCGAACCCGGCGATCACCGCGACGACACCGACGGCCGCGACGGGCTTCAGGTCCGCCGGTACGTGTGCCAGTCCGGTGGCCACCTGGTCGAGGTGCATCGCGCCGGTCACGCCGTACACGAGGCTGATCCCGAACAGCGTGATCGCCGAGGACACGACCGAGATGAGGAAGAGCTTGAGCGCCGCCTCGCTGGCCACCCCGTCGTGCCTGCGCAGGGCGACGAGGGCGAACACCGGCAGCGACAGCGTCTCCAGCGCGACCACGAGCGTGATCAGGTCACGGCCGGCGGCGAGCAGCAGCGCACCCGTGAGGGCGGCGAGCAGCAGGAAGTGGTATTCGCCGGCGGGAAGGGCGGACCGGCGCATCTCCCCGTGCGACAGCAGGACGACCACGAGCGCCGCGAGCAGCACGATCGCCTGGAAGAGCGTGGCGAAGTCGTCCGCGACGTAGGAGCAGGACCGGCCGGTGCAGAACGTGCTGCGTCCGTGGCCGGGGATGAGCGCGACGGCGGCCGCGGCGATCAGGACGAGGGTGAGCAGCCCGACGGGCCGCCGGGGCAGGCCGAACGCGTCGGCCATCAGCACCGCGACCGAGCCGACCGCGACGATCAGCGTCGGCAGGATCGCCAGGTAGTCGATCGACTGGATCATGAGTCCTCCTTCGTCGGAGGAGCGACCATGGGAGCGCGTTTATCGATTCCCTCGCTTCGCTCGGTCATAGGCCCTCCTTCGTCGGAGGAGCGACCAGGGGAGCGTCCTCGCTTCGCTCGGTCATCGGCCCCCCAGGAGTACGCGTACGGCGCCGTCGGTGAGGGAGAGAAGCGTCTTGGGCCACAGGCCGATGAAGAGCGTGGCCGTGATCAGCGGGGTCCAGGCGAGCAGCTCATACGATCGGACGTCGGCGAACCTCGTCTTGAGCCAGCGCTCGGCGACCGGGCCGTGGGTGAGCCGGGACAGCATCCGCAGGAAGTACGCGGCGGTCAGCACCGCGCCGACGCCGCCCAGGACCATGAACGTCAGGAACGTCCCGCGCGGCAGGCCGCCGTCCGGACGGTACGCGCCGAGCAGCGCGAGCATCTCGCCCCAGAACCCGGCCAGACCCGGCAGGCCGAGGCTCGCGACGGCGGCGAAGGTGAGGATCGAGGCGAGGTAGGGCGCCTTGGCGAGCATGCCGCCACCCAGGACCTTCAGGTCGCCGGTGCCGTACCGCTCCTTGATCCCTCCGGCGACGAAGAACAGCAGGCCGGTGATCAGGCCGTGCGCGACGTTGCCGAACAGCGCGGCGTTGAGGCCGACCGGCGTGAGTGTCGCGATGCCGAGCAGCACGAAGCCCATGTGGCCGATCGAGGAGTAGGCGATCATGCGCTTCAGGTCGCGCTGCGCGAGGCACGCGAGTGCGCCGTAGACGATCCCGATGACGGCGAGCAGGCCGAGCCAGGGCGCGAGCGTCCGCGCGCCGTCCGGGGCCGCCGGGACCGCGATGCGCACGAAGCCGTACGTGCCCATCTTCAGCAGCACACCGGCGAGCAGCACCGAGCCGACCGTGGGCGCCTCGGTGTGGGCGTCCGGGAGCCAGGTGTGCAGCGGCCACATCGGGGTCTTGACCGCGAACCCGAGTCCGACCAGCGCGAACGCCGCGAGCTGCACGTTGTGGGACAGCCCGGCGCCGTGCCGCGTGGCCAGTGTCGTGATGTCCAGCGTGTGGGCGTTGACCGCGATGAGCAGGATGCCGACCAGCAGGAACCCGGAACCGAGCAGCGTGTAGAGGATGAACTTGTTCGCCGCGGCCCGCGCGCCCTCGCGCGCCCCCGGTGAGCCGCCCCAGTGCGCGATGACGAAGTACATCGGGATGAGGACGACCTCGAAGAAGACGAAGAACAGCACGAGGTCCAGGGAGATGAACGTGCCGAGCATGCCGACCTCGAGCAGCAGGACCAGCCCGACCAGCGCGCGGGCCGAGCCCGCTCCCTCGTCACCGGCGGGCAGCACCCGCGCGGTGTAGATCATGCACAGGAACGTCAGCGCCGCGGTCAGCACGATGAGCGGCAGCGAGATCCCGTCGACGCCCAGGTGGAAACGGAGCCCGATGGAGGGCGCCCACTCGTGGTCGACGCCCAGTTGCGGGCCGCGGTGCCCGTAGTCGAAGGCCACCGCCGCCACGATGGCCAGCACCAGCGTGAGCCCCGAGAAGAGCAGGCCGTGGAGCCTGGCCAGGCGGATCAGCCGCGGCTGGCTGCCCCCGGGTGAGATGAGCGTGAGCAGCGCGCCCAGGAAGGGCACGGCCAGCATCGCCACGAGGATCATGTGAGCACCACCACCGCGAGAACGATGATCACCACTCCCGCCAGAACCCCGGAGATGTACGTCTGGGGGTTGCCGTTCTCGGTCGCGCGCAGCAGGCCGCCGAGCCGCCGCGCGCCTCTGCCGGTGCCTTCGACGGCGGCGTCCACCGCGTGGTCGTCGGTGTGCACGACCATCTCGGCGAGCGCGACCACCGGCCGTACGATCAGCGCGGAGTACACGGCGTCGACGCGGAAGCCATCGCGCAGCAGCGGCCGTGCCGGGCCCAGCAGCCGGACCGGGTCCAGCGCCGGGTCGCGGTTCCAGACCAGGAAGACCGCGCCGCCGCCGGCCAGCACGAACAGCAGCGAGACGACCGCCATGCCGATCTCGGGCCGTAGCTTGTCGCTGCCGAGTCCGAGGAAGCCGAGGACCAGTGCGGGGACCGCGAGCACGGCGACGGGCCAGCGCATCAGCGCGGGCGCGTCACGCGCGTCGGACGGTGACCGCCGCTCCCCGAAGAAGGTCACCAGCCAGGTGCGGGTCGCGTACGCGGCGGTGACCGCCGCGGTGAGCAGCCCGGCGATGAGCACCAGCCAGCCGGTCCAGGCCGGGATGGCCGGAAGCTCCTGGGGGACGACGCCCGGGGCGTACACGGGCTGGCTGAAGTGGTGCGGTCTCGCTGTGTCCCATGCCTGGGCCAGGATCGTGTCCTTGCTGAAGAATCCGCTGGCCGGCGGGAGACCGGCCAGTGCCGCGAAGCCGACCGTCATCGACCAGAACGTCACGGGCATGGCGATCCGCAGGCCGCCCATCGCATCGAGCATGTTCGAGCCGACCGCGACGATGACGCAGCCGGCGCCCAGGAACAGCAGTGCCTTGAACGCCCCGTGCGCGAGCAGGTGGAACACCGCGCCGTCGCGCGTGCCGACCGCCAGGCCGCCCGCCATGTACGCGAGCTGGCTGATCGTGGAGTAGGCGAGCACCCGTTTCAGGTCGTCCTGGGCCAGCGCGGCGAGCGCGGCGCCGAGCATCGAGATCGCGGCGATGACGCCGAGGACCGCGAGCGATACCGGGGCGTACAGGAACGCCGGGTAGACGCGGGCGACGACATAGACGCCGGCCGCGACCATCGTCGCCGCGTGGATCAGCGCGCTGACCGGGGTGGGGCCGGCCATCGCGTCGGGCAGCCAGGTGTGCAGCGGGAACTGCGCGCTCTTGCCCGCCACGCCGCAGAGCAGCAGCAGTGTGCCCGCGACCAGTGTGTCGTGCGGCATCGCCGGCACGTGCGCGAGGACGGCGCGGATGTTGAAGGAGTGCGCGGCCATGCCGAGCACGAAGATGCCGAACAGGAAACCGACGTCACCGAGACGCGTCACCAGGAACGCCTTGACGGCCGCGCGCGAGGTCGCACGGTCGTGCCAGTAGTGGCCGATCAGGAAGTAGGAGCAGACGCCCATGACCTCCCAGCCGACGTACAGCGCCAGCAGGTCGCCCGACAGCACGACGAGCAGCATCGCCGCGGTGAACAGCGAGACGAACGCCGCGTAGGAGGAGTAGCGCGGGTCGTCGCGCATGTAGGCGACCGAGTAGATCTGCACGGCGAGCGCGACGCAGCAGACCAGCAGGGCCACGACCGCCGACAGCCCGTCGACGTCGAGCCCGATGCCGAACGGCACCCCGCCGGTCTGGACGAGCGTGAGGGTGCCGGTGCGCACGGACGGCTGCTGCCACTGGACCGCGGCGATCACGGCGGTGAGCACGGTGGAGGCCGCGATCGGCAGCACCGCGACCAGGGCCGGGCCGTTGGCCGGCAGGCGCCGGGCCAGCCCGCGCGCGCGTCCCGCCGACGTGTCCGTGTGCCGGAAGTGGCGGGCGAGCGGCGTCAGCAGATGCGAGAGCGTCGGCCCGAAGATCATGCCGATGAGCGCGGCGGCGAACGGGAGCAGGACCGCGACTGCCGCCAGGACGATCACTGGCGCACTCCTTCTTCGGCGTCGTACTCGCGGAGGGTGCGAAGCCGGTCTACGTCGACGGTCTGGCGGTTGCGGTAGATCAGGAGCACGAGGGCCAGGCCGAGCCCGACCTCGGCGGCGGCCAGCACGATGACGAACAGCGTGAGCACCTGTCCGCCGTGGAGCCGGTCGGCCCACCGCATGTCGAACACGATGAGGTTCAGGTTGACCGCGTTGAGCATCAGCTCGACGGACATGAGGACGAGGATCGCGTTGCGCCGGGCGAGTACGCCGTACACGCCCACGGAGAACAGCAGCGCCGAGATGACCACCGGATAGACGAGGTGCATCAGACCACGTCCTCATCGATCCGTGACAGCACGATGGTGTCCTCGTCGTCGGCGTTGCGGGGACGGCGGCGGGCCAGCGCCACGCCGGGCCGGGGCCGCGGGCGCTTGGGCCGCTCCGCGTCCTCGTCGTCCGCGGGCCGCTCCGGCCCGATGTCGGAGCGCGAGAGCACGATCGCGCCGATCAGTGCGGCCAGCAGCAGCACCGACAGCGCCTCGAACGGGAGCACCCAGTAGCGGAACAGGCTCGCGCCGACCGTGGCGGACGAGCCGCTGCCGACCCGTGCCTTGAGCGGGAAGTACGCGTCGCGGAAGCCGCGTACGAGAGTGGTCACGAGCACCGCGGCGGTGGCCACGGCCACGACGAGGGCGACGATCCGGTTGCCGGAGTCCAGGTCGTCCGACCGCCCGATCGGCGCGCGGGTCAGCATGATCCCGAAGAGCAGGAGCACCACGATCGCCCCGACGTAGATCAGCACCTGCACCCAGGCGACGAACTCGGCGGCCAGCACGACGTATGAGGCGGCGAGCGCGCCGAAGGAGACGACCAGCCAGAGGGCCGCGTGCACCAGTTGCCGGGTGCTGACGACCATGACGCCCGAGCCCACGGCGACCACGCCGAGCGCCACCATGACGATGTCGGCGGCGCTCACCTGGCCTTCAGCTCGCCTTCACTGGCCTTGGGAAGCTCTTTGGGGAGTTCTTTCGGCGGCTCGGCGGCCGGGTCGTTGGCGGGCGGCGGGGGCACCGTCCACATCCACTCGCGCAGCCGGTCGCGTTCGTGGGTCAGCTCGGCGATGTCGTACTCGGCGTACTCGAACTCCGGCGACCAGAACAGGGCGTCGAACGGGCACGCCTCGATGCAGATGCCGCAGTACATGCAGAGCGCGAAGTCGATCGCGAAGCGGTCGAGCACGTTGCGAACCCGCGGCTTGCCGCCCTCGGGCGCCGGCAGCGTCTCCTTGTGGGAGTCGATGTAGATGCACCAGTCCGGGCATTCACGCGCGCACAGCATGCAGACGGTGCAGTTCTCCTCGAACAGCGCGATGACCCCGCGACTGCGCGGTGGCAGGTCGGGCTGAACCTCGGGGTACTGCCGCGTGATGGACCGGCGTGTCATCGTGCGCAGCGTGACCGCGAGGCCCTTTGCCAGGCCGGATCCCGGAATGCGTGCCACGAGTCACCATGATTGCTTATCCGCGCCCAATGGCAAACCGGAGCCTGCCCCCCGGAAGCCCGGCCGCGGCCCTCGCGTATCCCCCATGATCCCGAAACCGCCGGTCAGGTCCAGTAGGTGTCGTGGCGGAGGTAGAACTCCTCCCATTCCTCCGGGGTGAGCGTGCGGCCCGTGAGGCCGACCTCGACGAGCGTTTCGAAGTACGGCTCGCGCGGGGCGCCGGGGGCGAAGAGGATCAGCATCGACGCGGGCTCGCCGGACTCGTTGCGGAACGCGTGGATGCCGCCCTCGGGCACGTACAGGAAGTCGCCCGGCCTCGCGTCGACCCACCGCTCCCCGTTGAACAGCCGCACGGTCCCCGACAGGACGAAGAACGACTCGGAGATCGTCTTGTGGAAATGTGCCTTCGGGCCGTTCGGCGAGGCCGCCATGTTCCAGCGGTACAGGCCGAACTGGCCGTTCGTGGACGCTCCCGTGGCCAGGTAGCTCGCGGACCCGCCCGCGCTGTTCACCAGCTCCGGCGCGGCGTCGGCCGGCCGGTACAGCGCGCTGATCTCGCCCGTCTGTCCGTCATAACGGGCCTCGGGGTAGGACATCCGAACCTCCCTCAATCCGCGAGAGCGCGGGTCAGCGAATAAATGATCACGATGACGATCGCCACGGCGTACGCCGCCGTGGTCCAGGTGATCACACGGGTACGACGGGACTCGGTGGTGTTCGTGAACGTCAGCAGCCACGCGAGGCCGGGCAGAACCAGGATGCCGTGCATGGTCACCCCGTGGACGGGCTTGAGGAAGCCGCCGGCGGAGTAGGCCGCTTGCTGGTGGCCCGTACGGACCAGGACGACGCCCCGCGCGATCATGATCGCGCCGCTCGCCAGTGCCACCAGCAGCGTGACGAAGCCCGCCCGCAGGGCCAGCCGGGTGCTGCCGGTGACTCCTGGGTTCGCCTTGAACGCACGGGCCGTCAGCGTCACGAGCACCACGATCAGCACCCCGCCGCCAACGGCCAGGGCCATCGAGATCACCGTGTTGAGCGGCGTCTCCATGTTGAAGTGCGACGGGACGTGCCGCCACGCCTGAAACGCGATCATCGCTGTCTCGGCGACGCAGGCCACCGCGAAGACCGAGAGCAGCACCGTGCGGAGGCGATCGCCTAGGTGCAGGAACGATGCCACCCAGGCGATCGTGATCAGCGACAGCCCGAAGGACAGGCCGAACGTGGTCGGCTTGCGCCACGACACAGGCCCGTCCCAGGGACCGCCGTCGACCGCGAACACGGCGAGATGGAACACCCCGGACGCGATGAGCACGGCGCCGACCAGGTAGCAGACACGTTCGACCCGCCTGCCCTCGGTCCAGAACGACCACAGCCCGGCGAGAACCGGCCGCACGAACGCTCTCCGCTGCACGTCGGCAGTGATGCTCATGATCCGATCCACCCCTCACACTCGAACTTCTTCGATATCTAATCATGAGATATCTAATTATGGGAAGAACGGCCGACGGAAACCCCTGATCGCCCCGATCCGTCAGACATGATGTGAGTCACTTCCGGCCGGGCCCGTCGTACGATCCCCGTATGGCATGGCCCGCTCTGCCCCCACCACAGCGGCCGCCGACGAGGCCACCGGTGCCGCCTGTGGCCCCGCGCCCCCCGGCGCGATCGTCGGACGGGCTGGGCTGGTCCCTGGTGCCTCTGCTCTCCGTCGGTTTCGGCGCGCCGGCCTCCTTCCTGTACGCCGGGGTGCGCCGGCGTTCGGTGGCGCTCGGAGGGGCGGCGGTCGGCTACGGCGCGGCGGTGACCTTCGAGTTCGCGGCGTTCCTCGCGGGCGGCGGCGCGGCGGCGCTCGGACTGCTCGTCATGGCCCTCACCTGGACCATCAGCGCCGCACACGCACTCGCCGCACGGCCGCGGGTGTACCCACCGGACAACGTGCGCGACCGGATGAACCGCCGGGTCGTCGAGATGGCCCGCCAGCGCCGCGGTCTCCGCGAGGCCGCCCGCAAGATCGTCCTCGATGACCCGGGCCTGGCCCGTGAGCTGCGCATCGGACGCCCCGACCTGCTTCCGCGCCCGTTCGACGACGGCGGCCTGATCGACGTCAACCACGTGCCGCCGGAGGTGCTGAGCCGGCTGCCCGGACTCACGTACGCGATGGTCGACCGGATCATGGGGCTACGTACCGAGCAGGGCGGGTTCGTGTCTGCCGAGGAGATGGCCTTGCACGCCGACCTGCCGCCGTCCATCGTCTCCGAGATAGCCGAGTACGCCCTGTTCGTCCGGTGATCCCGGCGCCGAGGGTGGGGCTGGCCACACCCCCGCGTGCGTACAGGCACGATCGCCCCGGCGGGCGCCGGCCGCGAGCATGGGAGAGACGAACTCCCTACGCGATCGGGGTAACACCGATGGCCACCGCGTCCGCGCCGTCGTACGCCGCCTGGTGGCGGCCGCCCTTCACCGCCGAGCCCCGGCGGCGTACCGGCTACACCCTTCTCGCCCCGCCCGCCGGGCCGGTCGCGGTCGCCGCGCTCCTGGGCCGCGACGGATGAGCCTCGGCGTGGTCCTGCGGGCGCCGGTGAGCCGCCGCGTGTGGACCGAGATCCTCTATCTCCTGGTGAGTGCGCCGCTGGCCGCCTTCGGGTTCGCGTACACGCTGGCCACCGTCGTGCTGGGCGCCGGCCTTGCGGTCACCGCGGCCGGGATCCCCCTGCTGGCGTTCGGCCTGTACGTGGCTCGGGAGATCGCCGGCCTCCACCGCGGGCTGGCCGGCCGGCTCCTCGGCGAGCACATCGAGCCCCCGGCACCGGTGCGCACCGCCCCGGGGCTGGCCCGGGTGCAGATACGGCTCAGTGACGCCGCCGCGTGGCGCGCGATGGCCTACTTCCTGGTGAAGCTCCCCATCACCGTCATCCACCTGTACATCCTCGCCCTCACCTGGGCATGGAGCCTGGTCGCCATCACCTATCCGATCCAGCACGCGGCCGGCGTGAACATGGACACCGTCCGCGACGCCCACGGGGCGGTCCGGCACGGCCTCGTCGTCGGGGGGGTCGTCTTCGACACCTGGCCCCGCCAGCTGGCCGTCTGCGCCACCGGTGTGCTGCTGCTGTTCGTGGCCCCCTGGGCCACGCACGTGGCCCTGATGCCCGACCGCATGCTCATGCGGTGGCTGCTCGGCCGGCGCGGGCTCGCCGAGCGGGTGCGTGACCTGGAGGAGACGCGTGCGCGGGCGGTCGACGACGCGGCGGCGACGCTGCGCCGCATCGAACGCGACCTGCACGACGGTGCGCAGGTACGGCTGATCGCGCTGACGATGCAGCTCACGATGGTGCGCGACGCGGTCCCCGACGGCGCCGTCCGCACCCTGGTCGACACCGCACAGGCGACCGCCAGGGAGGCCATCCAGGAGCTGCGCGAACTCGTACGCGGCATCCATCCGCCCGCGCTCGACCACGGGCTCGACACCGCGCTGACCACGCTCGCCGCGCGCAGCGGCGTACCGGTCGAGGCCAACGTCGAGCTCGGGGCCCGGCCCACCGCGGCGATCGAGTCGATCGCCTACTTCTGTGCCGCCGAACTGCTCGCGAACGTCGCCCGGCACAGCGGCGCCACCCGCGCCTGGCTCTCGCTCACCCAGGCCGAGGGGCGGCTGCGACTCCAGGTACGCGACGACGGTCACGGAGTCGCCGCGCCCGCTGGAGGCTCGGGGCTGTCCGGGCTGCTCGACCGGGTCCGTACGGTCGACGGGCGGCTCGGCATCGTCAGCCCGCCCGGTGGTCCTACGGTGGTCACCGTCGAACTCCCCTCCCATGCCTGAAGGCCGCTCATGCGCATTGTGATCGCCGACGACGCCGCCATCCTGCGCGAGGGCCTGGCCCATCTGCTGACGGCGCGAGGACACGAGGTCGTCGCGGCCGTCGGCGACCCTCAGGCACTACGAGCGGCGGTGGCCGAACACCGACCGGACGTCGCGGTGGTCGACATCCGGATGCCGCCCACGCACACCGACGAGGGCCTGCGCACCGCCATCGAGCTGCGCCGCGACCACCCGGACGTGGGCATCCTGCTGTTCTCCCAGTACGTCGAGACGCGGTACGCCACCGACCTGCTGGCCGGGTCGCCGGCCGGGGTCGGCTACCTGCTGAAGGAGAGGGTCGGCGACATCGACGACTTCGTGGACGCCCTCCACCGCGTGGCGTCCGGCGGCACCGCACTGGACCCCGAGGTGGTCGGCCACCTGCTGAACGCGGGCCGCCGCGGGGTGAGCGCGCTGACCCCGCGCGAACGCGACGTGCTCGGCCTGATGGCCGAGGGCCGTACGAACGCGGCCATCGCCAAGACCCTCGTCGTGTCCGACCGCGCGGTGGAGAAGCACATCGCCAACATCTTCCTCAAGCTCGACCTGCCACCGTCGGGCGACGACCACCGCCGGGTGCTGGCGGTCCTGCGCTACCTGGGCACCTAGGACGTGGCGACCTTGATGACGCCCGTCAGCACGAGCTGGGCGAGGGCGAGCGGCACCAGGCCGGCCCAGGCGAGCTTCTGCAGCTGGTCCTCACGCATGCGCGGGTAGCTCACGCGCAGCCAGATGACCACGAACGCCAGAAGCATCACCTTGATGAGGGTCCACAGCCACCCGAGCTCGGTGTCGAACCCCGGGCCCTTCCAGCCTCCCAGGAACAGCACCGTCGTCAGCGCCGACAGCACCACGATCCCGGCGTACTCCGCGAGCAGGAAGAACGCGAAGCGCAGACCGGTGTACTCGGTGTACGGGCCGAAGATGATCTCAGAGTCGGCCACCGGCATGTCGAACGGCGGACGGCGCAGCTCGGCCAGGCCCGCGATGAAGAACACCACCGCGCCGATGGCCTGCCACGGCAGCCACCACCACTCCCAGTGGTCGACGATCTTCGTCAGGTTCAGCGTGCCCGCGGCCATCGCGACGGAGGAGGCGGCGAGGACCATCGGCAGCTCGTAGGACAGCAGCTGCGCGGCCACGCGCATGCCGCCGAGGAGGCTGTACTTGTTCGCGCTCGCCCAGCCCGCCATGAGCGCGCCGAGCACGGCGACACCGATCATGGCCAGGGCGAAGAACAGGCCCGGGTCGAGGGAGACGCCCACCTGACCGCCCGGCCCCACCGGGATCACGATCAGGACGACCAGGTACGGGATCAGCGCCACACCTGGTGCGAGGGTGAAGATCCGCCGGTCGGCGGCCGCCGGGACGATGTCCTCCTTCTGGGCGAACTTCACGCCGTCCGCGACGAGTTGCGCCCAGCCGTGGAAACCGCCGGCGTACATCGGGCCGAGCCGGCCCTGCATGTGCGCCATCACCTTGTGCTCGGCCTGCCCGACGATCAGCGGCAGCACGAGGAACGCCACCACGACCAGCAAGAGTTTGATCGCGATTATCGCCAGGTCAGACATCCTCGCCGCCCTCGGGGACGATGCCACGCTCACGCCGACGGCGCCTGGGAGGTTCGGCGGGCTCGGGGGGATCGGGCGGTTCTGGGGGCTCGACCGACTCGGGCGGCTCCGTGGACGCGGCGGCCTCGGCCAGCGCGGCCGATTCGGCCGTGTCCGGGCCAGCGGACTCGGCCGGCTCAACCGACTCGGGCGGCTCGACCGGCTCGACCGGCTCGACAAGTGTGGGCGGCTCAGTGGGCTCGGGCGTCTCCTCAGGCGCGACGTCAGGCGCGACGGCCTCGGCCTCGACGGCCTCGGGCTCGGGCTCGGGCTCGACGGCATTGGGAGTCGATGCCTCCACCGGCTCCGCCGTTTCGGGCACCGCGGGCTCGACCGGCACTTCGGGCTCGACCGGTCGCGCGGACGCACTGGGCCGACGGCGCTTGGGACGCTTGGGAGTCTGCACCGACTCATCCGGCTCAGCGGTCATGGACGGCTCCGCCGGCGCGGCGGACTCCACCGGCTCCGCGGTTTCGGCCACTGCGGACTCGACCGGCTCGGACTCGACCGGCGGCGCGGACGCGCTGGGCCTGCGGCGCTTAGGACGCTTGGGAGTTTGCACCGACTCATCCGGCTCGGCGGACTCCACCGGCGCGGCCGATTCGGCCGTGTCCGGCCCGGCCGGCTCGGGGAGTGTGGGAGGTTCGACGGCCTCAGGTGGCTCTGCGGGCGTCAACGCCTCAACCGGCTCCGTGGTCTCCGGCACTGCGGCTTCCGGCACCTCGGCCTCCGGCACCGCGGCCTCCGGCACCGCGGCCTCCGGCACCGCGGCTTCCGGCACCGCGATCTCCGGCACCGCGATCTCCGGCACTGCCGTCTCCGGCACTGCCGTCTCCGGCACTGCCGTCTCCGGCACCGCAGACTCCGGCACTGCCGTCTCCGGCACCGCGGGCTCGACCGGCCGTGCTGACGCGCTGGGCCGGCGGCGCCTGGGGCGCTTGGGAGGTTGTACCGGCTCAGGCGGCTCGGTGGCCACGGACGGCTCCACCGGCGCGGCGGCCTCCACCGGCGCGGCCGATTCGGCCGTGTCCGGCCCGGCGGACTCGACCGGTTCGACCGGTGTGGGGGGCTCGGCTAGCTCGACCGGCTTCATACGCACGGTGGCATCGTTCGGCTCGACGGGCTCCGGCGGCTCGGCGCTCGCCGCAGCGACGGGTCCGACGGGCTCGACCGGGCCCGTGGACTCGGCAGGCGTCTCGACCGGCACGGACGGCCCGGCCGATTCCGGCCCGGTGGACCCGGGCGCTACGGGCGGCTCGGCGGGTTCGGGCGGTGTCGCGGGTGCGGTGGGCCGGCGGCGTTCGGTGCGTGGTGAGGGCGCCGAGTCGGTCTGGGCGGCCGGGCCCCAGTTCTGGGGGACGCCGGGCGGCAGCATGCGACGGCGGCTGGGTGCGCCGCGTCCGGACTCGCCGGGCTCCTTCGCGCCCGGCCATGGCTTGGCGACCCGGGCGGCGAGCACGAACTCCTTGCGCAGCGGATGTCCTTCGAAACCGTCCGGCAGCAGCAGCGGCGTCAGGCTCGGGTGGCCGTCGAAGAGCACGCCGAACATCTCGTGGGTCTCCCGTTCGTGCCAGCTCGCGCCCCGGTAGACACCGGTCGCGCTGGCCAGGCGGGGGTCCTCGCGCGGCACCCGGGTGCGTACGAGCAGATGGTGGCTCTCGGCCAGCGAGTAGACGTGCGCCACCACCGAGAATCCGTCCTCCAGCTCGTCCACGGCGGTCAGCCAGTCGAAGTAACGGCAGGTGAGCTCGTCGCGGGCAAAGGTCAGCGACTCGACCCACAGCGTGGGCGGTACGTCGACGGTGAGCGTGCCGAAGGTGTCCTCGCTGTGCACCTCGTCGCCGAACCGCCGCGACCACGCCACGGACAGCTCAATCGTCATCGCTCAGTCCCGGAATGATGTCGGGGTCGTCGACGGCGTCGACCGGAGGGGGTTCGGCGAAGCGCTTCAGGCGTTCGCCTCGCCATCGGGTCCGCTGCTGCCGCTGTCTCGTCTCGGCGGCCTTGCGAACCTCCTCGGCGGGCGGCAGGTCCCGGCGTGTCCTCTCGGCGGCCGGCGGGGGCTCCACGGGCAGGGGTTCCTCGCGCGTGGCCTCCTGGCCCGGGAGGAACTCCTGCGTCTCCTCGAACGCCGCGGCCTCGCGCCGTACGTCGTCGGACGGCGGGAGCTCCTGGGTCCCCTCGGGCGAGGACTCCGCCGCCGGGGGCTCCTCGGCGGGCGCCCGCGACCGCGTCTCCTCGATCTCCGCACTTCCGACGGACGGAAGTACCTGAGTCTCCTCGGCGGGTGTGGCCTCGGCGGGCGGAACCTGCCGCGCCTCCTCGGCCACCGCCTCTTCGGCGGGCGGGAGCAGCTGTGTCCTCTCGGCCGCCGCGTCCTCGGCGGCCGGGACCTCGACCGTCTCCTCCGCCGGGCTCTCCGCGGCGCCGGTGAATTCATGCGTACGCACCGCATCGGTCTCGGTGCCGGGAACGAGAATGCTCTGCGTGGTCTCCCCGGCCGCCTCGATCTCCTCGGGCTCTGGCATCGACGGCAGCACCAGGGGCCGGCGGAAGATCGCCGGCGTCGGCGTCTTCGCCTTGACCTCGGGCGCCGGCGAGACCGACTCGCCCGGTCCGTCGTAACGCGTGCCCAGCGACTCCGAGGCGATCTTCTCCTGCAGGCGGATGATGCCGTGCAGCAGCGCCTCCGGGCGTGGCGGGCAGCCGGGAACGTACACGTCGACCGGGATGATCTGGTCGACGCCCTTCGTCACGCAGTACGAGTCCCAGTAAGGGCCGCCGCAGTTGGAGCAGGCGCCGAAGGAGATGACGTATTTCGGCTCGGGCATCTGCTCGTACAGCCGCTTCACGGCCGGTGCCATCTTGTCGCTGACCGTGCCCGAGACCACCATCAGGTCCGCCTGCCGGGGCCCGGGCGCGAACGGGATCACGCCGAGGCGGATGAAGTCATGGCGCGACATCGAGGTCGCGATGAACTCGATCGCACAGCAGGCCAGGCCGAAGTTGAACACCCACAGGGAATAACGCCGGCCCCAGTTGAGCACGAACTTGATCGGCTTGGGGGCGAGCTTGCTCGCCGCCCCGATGCGGGGCTCCGGTAGATCGACGACACCCATATCGGTCATTCTTTCAGACCCAGCCGAGCACACCCTTCTTCCAGGCGTACGCGAGCCCCGCCGCGATGAAGGCAAGGAAGACGAACATCTCCCCCAGGGTCACAGATCCGTACCCCCTGGCGGAGAACACCGTTGCCCACGGGAACAGGAACACCGCGTCCACCGCGAAGATGACGTAGAGGTAGGCGAAGACGTAGTAACGGACATAGGACTGCGCCCAGCCGTCGCCCACCGGATCCACACCGCACTCGTACGTCGTGAGCTTCTCCGCGGTCGGCCGGTGTGGACGCAACGACCGGTTGGCCAGCAGCCCGCCCCCTACGATCGCACCGCCGATCAGGAACAACGCCGCGACGCTGAGGTAGGTCCCGAAGTAGCCGTGCATGGGCCCAGCCTAATGGCCCGGTACGACGGGTGAACTACCCCTTTGAGGGACGGTCTCCGGCAGGTAACAGAAACCGCTACATCACTTGTCGGACATAGCTGCAAACCGTAAGGTCACGGCGACAAGTGGCGTTGATATAGGGGGAGCCATGAGCATGGGGCCAGAGGGCGGCCAGGGAGCCCAGCCCGGACAGCCGGGATCGTGGCCACCTCCTCCAGGCAACCCGCCTCACTGGCAGCAGCCGGGTGGCCCGCCCGGCGGCGGCTGGCCGGGTGGTCCGAGCGGCCCGGGTGGACCAGGTGGTCCAGGTGGGCCGGGTGGACCGATGGGCCCTCCGGGTGGACCCGGTGGACCGCCCCCGTGGGGTGCGGGACCGCCCCCGCCGTACGGTTTCGGCCCAGGACCGCAACCGCCCAAGAAGAGCAACACCGGCGTCATCCTGGGGATCGGCGGCGGCGTCCTGGCGCTCGTCGTGCTGCTGGTCGTCGTGGTCGCCCTGAGCGGCGGCGGCTCGAACGATGACCCGAAGAAGACCTCCGGCAAGTCGGCCGCCCAGGCCGGACAGGCCCTCGGCCAGGCGGCAGGCGCGACCTACACCGGCACGTACGGCGGCAGCGAGGCCACGTTCAACGTCACCAAGGCCGGCAGCGCGCACGGTGCGTACACCTCACACGGTTCCGCGGTCACGCGTGTCGACGTCGGCGACACGACCTACATCAAGGCGGACTCCAGCTTCTGGACCGCTCAGGGTCAGTCGTCGAGCGAGGCCGACAAGGCCGACGGAAAGTGGTCCAAGGCTCCGGCCGCGGCCGCCGACCTGAAGCTCTCGGAGTTCTCGCCGGCCAAGCTCGCGCAGGTCCTGCAGCAGGCCGGGAACGACCCGCTCGCGGTGAACACCCCCGCCGGCAGCACTCCGGCGATCAAGATGTCGATCAGCGAGACGACGTACTACATCTCCAAGAGCGAGCCGCATCGCCTGCTGCGCATCGAGGGCACCGCCGGCAGCGACTCGTACGCCCTCGACGTGAAGCCGCTGACCGGCGCGAGCGCGATGACGCCGGTCTTCACCCAGCTGCGCAGCGACGTCCAGGCGCTCAAGAACGCGTACGACCCGTCGATCAACATGCTGCCGATGGGCAAGATCCACTTCGGCAGCTGCAGCGAGTCGGGCTGCACGGTCAAGGGCAGCGTGATGCCCTCCTCGGTCGGCACGTCCAGCAACTCGGTCCGCATCACCATGAACGCCAGGTTCTGGGGCACCGGCGCGACCGTGTCGACGTGCAAGGGAACGGGCACCACCACGCCGAGCCACGAGACGACGATCAGCTGCCGGACCAGCGGCGGCTCGTGGTCGTCGTGGTATCGCTCACACAACGGCCGGTTCACCATCCACGCCAGCTCGACGTTCGACGCCACCGTGAACTCCAGCAGCGACGTGAACAGCATGCTCACCAAGTTGTCCCAGGAGCAGCAGGGCAGCTGACGTCACCGGTCCGCGGGACGGCGATACCGTTCCGCGGACCGCTCAAGACGCGCATCAGAGCCCCGTCCTATAGTTCGCTCGTGCCCAGGATCGTGGTCCGCAGACGGCCGCAGGTGTCCACCTGCGGGATGCTTGCGTGCCTCCGCATCGGGGAAACGACTCGGTGGGGTTCGGGACGGACACGGGGGCGGGCCGAGGGCCTTCCGCCGGGCGAGTCGCGGGCGAGACCGCACAACCAGGGGATCAACCACGTCACTCGGGACGTAGCATGAAGGTAAGCCTAAGTAGCACTTCGGAAACGGATGCCTTCCACCGGCGAAGTGCTGCTCATCGAGGAGGTCTTGCTCTGTGACCAAGCAGGTCCAACAACTCGATCGTGTGATCATCCGGTTCGCCGGTGATTCCGGTGACGGTATGCAGTTGACCGGGGACCGGTTCACCCAGGAGACCGCCGCGTTCGGTAATGATCTCTCGACGTTGCCGAACTTCCCCGCGGAGATCCGTGCCCCTGCCGGGACGCTGCCCGGAGTCTCCAGCTTCCAGTTGCACTTCGCCGACCACGACATCCTCACCCCAGGTGATGCCCCGAACGTGCTGGTCGCGATGAACCCGGCCGCGCTCAAGGCCAACATCGCCGATCTGCCGCGTGGCGCCGACTTGATCGTGAACACCGATGAGTTCAGCAAACGGGCGCTGGCCAAGGTCGAGTACGCCGCGAACCCCTTGGAGGACGGTTCTCTCGATGAGTTCCGGGTGCACTCGCTGCCGTTGACGTCGATGACGGTCAAGGCCCTGGAAGACTTCGAGATCTCCAAGAAGGACGCCGAGCGGGCCAAGAACATGTTCGCGCTCGGCCTGTTGTCCTGGCTTTACCACCGGCCGACCGATGCGACGGTGCGCTTCTTGGAGATCAAGTTCGCCAAGAAGCCAGAGATCATGAAGGCGAACATCGCCGCGTTCCAGGCCGGCTGGAGCTACGGCGAGACCACCGAGTCCTTTTCTGTCTCCTATGAGGTCAAACCGGCCACGCTTCCCCCGGGTCTCTATCGCAATATCTCCGGGAACGTCGCGTTGGCCTACGGCTTGGTCGCCGCGAGCTGCCGCTCGGGTCTGCCGCTGTTCCTCGGCTCGTACCCGATCACCCCGGCCTCCGACATCCTGCATGAGCTGTCCAAGCACAAACGGTTCGGAGTCCGGACGTTCCAGGCCGAAGACGAGATCGCGGCCGTCGGCTCCGCCCTCGGCGCGTCGTTCGGCGGGTCGCTGGGCGTCACCACCACCTCCGGGCCCGGCATCTCGCTGAAGAGCGAGACGGTCGCCCTGGGGGTCTCCACCGAGCTGCCGTTGATCGTCATCGACGTGCAGCGCGCGGGGCCCTCCACCGGGATGCCGACCAAGACCGAACAGGCCGACCTGCTCCAGGCCATGTACGGCCGTAACGGCGAGGCCCCGGTACCCGTACTGGCCCCCTGCACGCCTTCGGACTGTTTCGCGATCGGGATCGAGGCCGCCCGGATCGCGGTGAAGTACCGGACCCCCGTCATCGTGCTGTCCGACGGCTACCTCGCCAACGGTTCCGAGCCCTGGCAGATCCCCGACGTCGACTCTCTGCCCGAGATCACCCCGGGCTTCGCCGAGGCGGTCGAGGGCGAGGAGTTCCTGCCGTTCAAACGCGACCCGGACACCCTCGCCCGGCCGTGGGCGGTGCCCGGCACACCCGGCCTCGAACACCGCATCGGCGGCATCGAGAAGGCCGACGGGACCGGGAACATCTCCTATGACCCGGCCAACCACGACCTGATGGTCCGGCTCCGCCAGGCCAAGATCGAGGGCATCGCCCGCGACATCCCGCCGCTCGCGGTCGACGACCCGTCCGGCGAGGCCCGTGTGCTCGTGCTCGGCTGGGGTGGCACCTACGGCGCCATCACCGCGGCGGTACGCCGGATCCGCGCCGGCGGCGGCCACATCGCCCAGGCCCACCTGCGGCATCTGAACCCGTTCCCCGCCAACATCGAGGAGGCGCTGCGCTCCTATGACAAGGTCGTCGTGCCCGAGATCAACCTCGGCCAGCTCGCGCTGTTGCTGCGCGGCCGCTACCTCGTCGATGTGATCGGCTACAACCGCGTCCGTGGCCTGCCCTTCAAGGCCGAAGAACTCCAGGACGTCATCCAGGATGTGATCAGCTCATGAGCGAGCGAAGCGAGCGAATCAAAAGCGCAGTGCGCCCGGTCACCTCTCCGACGGAGGAGGACTCATGAGCGATCCCCTTGCGCTCGTTCCGAAGGACTCCGCGCGTCAGACGGCCAAGGACTTCAAGACCGACCAAGAGGTCCGCTGGTGCCCCGGGTGCGGTGACTACGCGATCCTCGCCGCCGTCCAGGGCTTCCTGCCCGAGCTGGGGCTGCGACGGGAGAACGTCGTGTTCGTCTCGGGGATCGGCTGTTCGTCGCGGTTCCCGTACTACATGAACACCTACGGGTTCCACTCCATCCACGGCCGTGCCCCGGCCATCGCGACCGGGCTGGCGTCCTCCCGCCCGGACCTGTCGGTATGGGTCGTCACCGGCGACGGCGACGCGCTCTCGATCGGTGGCAACCACCTGATCCACTCGCTGCGCCGCAACGTCAACCTCAAGATCCTGCTGTTCAACAACCGGATCTACGGCCTGACCAAGGGGCAGTACTCCCCGACCTCGGAGGTCGGGAAGATCACCAAGTCCACGCCGATGGGGTCGCTGGACTCACCGTTCAACCCCATCTCCCTGGCGCTGGGCGCCGAGGCGTCGTTCGTGGCGCGCACCATCGACTCGGACCGCAAGCACCTGCAGTCGGTGCTGCGCGCGGCGGCCCAGCACAACGGCACGTCGCTGGTGGAGATCTACCAGAACTGCAACATCTTCAACGACGACGCGTTCGCCCCGCTGAAGGACCCGCAGCAGCGCGACGACGTGACGGTACGCCTCGAACACGGCGAGCCGATCGTCTTCGGCGCCGACCGCGACAAGGCCCTGCGCCGCACGCCGTCCGGGTCCATCGAGGTCGTCTCCGCCGACGCGCCGGACATCTTGGTGCACGACGCCAAGTGCGAGGACCCCTCACTGGCGTTCTCGCTGTCCCGGCTGGACTCCCCGACCTTCGCCCACACGCCGATCGGAATCTTCCGCCAGGTCGAGCGGCCGACCTATGACGAGCTCATGCGTAGCCAGCTCGACGAGGCCATCGCCCAGCAAGGCGCCGGAGACCTCACCGGCCTGCTCGGCAGCGGCGACACCTGGCGCATCGACTGAGCGGCAGGCCCCGCCGCCTCCAGGCCGGGCCGGTGCGTTTTCGCGGCAAGCGTCGAACGCTCGGGCCAGGCCTGAGCGTCAGCGCAGGTGCCTGATGACCTCGGCGAACGCGGACATGTGCGGCTCCAGCACGCTGATGTAGCTGACGCCGAACTCCTCGCGGTAGCGCAGCAGCCGGTCCGCGATCTCCCGCGGCGAGCCGACCAGCACTCCGGGCAGCTGGACGAGCTGGGCGTCGTCGAGGCCGCTGGCCTGACGGATGACCGCGAGATCGAGCTTGTCCTCGCTCTCGCCCAAGGCCGCGACGAACAGGTTCAGCTCGACGTCGTCGAAGCGGTCACCGGCGGCCTCCCGCAGCACCTGAACGCGGCGGGCGAACGCCTCCTCCGGAGCGAGGCCCTCCGTCATTCCGGCCGCGATGGAGAAGCTGAAGATGTCGGCCTCACGGCCGGCGAGCCGCAGCATGCGGTCGCCTGCGCCTCCCAGCATGATCGGCGGCTGGGGGTTGCCGTCCTCCGCCGCGAGCAGCGTACGGGTCTCCGTCAGGATCGCCTCCAGCTTCCGCAGTCGCTCCCCCGCGGTGCCGAACGGCGCGCCCACGGCCTCGAACTCGGCCGGGACGTAACCGGCACCGAGCCCCAGCTCCAGGCGGCCGTCAGTGAGGCGGTACACGTCGGCGACCTCCCGGGCCAGGTATGCGGGATGGAGGATGCCGGCGTTGAGCACGAAAGTACCCAGCCGGATACTCGTCACGTCGGCCGCGGCCACCAGCGCCGGGAACGGCGCGGCCATGCCCAGGTGGTCGGCCACCTGGAGCACGTCGTACCCGAGGTCCTCCACCTCACGCGCGCGGGCGCGCCAGGCCGAACGGGAGCCGACATCGAACAGAGTGACGCCGAAGCGGAACGGGTGATCGGTCATAAAGATCCTTCGTCCTGATGAGCGGGGTTGAGCCGGTACGGCCCTGCAGTTATGACCAACGGCCGCCACCCGCCCGTGTATTCGCTCCGCACGGGAAGTTCACGTCACGTATACCTGTTGACCTGGCAAAATCCCCCGACCACGACTCGTCTGCGCGCCGACCGGGATATGTCCTACCGGAGGGCGGGCTCGATCCGCAGGCCGCCGTACATGACGCCGCGGGTCATCGGCCTGTTCAGGAAGTCGTGCGGGAAGCCGAGCTCGATCGCACTGGCCGCCTCCAGGTCGGCCAGCGCCGCGTCGGGCAGAGTCAGGCCGAGGGCGCCGAGATTGTCCTCGAACTGATCCAGCGTCCGCGCACCGATGATCGGTGCGGTCACCCTCGGGTCGCGCATGGTCCAGGCGAGGGCGACCTGTGATGGCGTGACGCCGAGGTCGCCCGCGACCTTCGTGACGACCTCGGCGATGCCGAGCGCACGCTCGGTCAGCGATCCGTTGCCGGCGGCGACGTCCTTTCGGGTATCCGCCACCCCCGCCGGGCCGCCCTGATCGCCCAGGTCGGCTCGGGAGTACTTACCGGTCAGCACCCCGCTGCCCAGCGGCGACCAGGGGATGACGCCGAGCCCCATCTCACCGGCCATCGGGATCAGCTCACGCTCGACGGTCCGTTCGATGAGGCTGTACTCGATCTGCAGCGCGGCAAGGGGCGACCAGCCGCGCAGGTCGGCGATCGCCTGCATGCGGGCGACCTGCCAGGCCGGTGTGTCGGAGATGCCGACGTACAGCACCTTTCCGGCGCGTACGAGGTCGTCCATGGCCCGCAGGACCTCCTCGACGGGAGTCGTGGAGTCCCACGCGTGCAGGTACAACAGGTCGATGTAGTCGGTGCCCAGGCGGCGCAGGCTGTCCTCCACCGCGCCGACCATGCTCTTGCGGTGGTTCCCGCCCGCGTTGGGGTCACCGGCGCGGGTCGTCATCGTGTACTTCGTGGCGAGCACCAGGCCATCGCGGCGGTCGCGGGCGAACTCCCCGACCAGCCGTTCGGCGCTGCCGTTCGTGTACACGTTGGCGCTGTCGATGAAGTTGCCGCCCCGGTCCACGTAGGTGTCGAAGATGCGGCGGGCCTCGTCCCTCGACGCGCCCCAGCCCCAATCGGAGCCGAACGTCATCGTCCCCAGCGCCAGCGGCGACACCCTCAGGCCCGAGCGGCCCAGCAAGCGGTAGGTGTCCAGCGATCGTGTCACAGCCGTCTCCCTCAGAAGCCGCCCGGCCGTGGTGGCCGGGCCGTCGCGAATCAGCCTGCGCCGGACGCGATGGGCGGCATAAGGGAAGGCCGATCATGGGACTGGCGCTCCCATGCAGCGGTGAAGGTAAATTCGAACGCATGAGCGGCACCGTCGACGTTGCACACGAACTCGCCGTCTTCCTGCGGGCGCGGCGGGAGCGGCTCGCTCCGGAGGACGTCGGCCTGCCCCTGCGCCGCCGGACCCGGCGCACGCCCGGCCTGCGCCGGGAGGAGGTCGCCGAGCTCGCCGGCGTGAGCGTCGACTACGTCATCCGGCTCGAACAGGGCCGTGGCCTGCGGCCCTCGCCGGACGTGCTCGACGCGCTGTCCACGGCGCTGCGGCTGAGCGACGACGAGCACGCGTACCTGTTCGACCTGGCCAGGCACTGGTCAGCGGGCAGGCGGCAGTCCGGCACCGAGGCCGCGTCACTGTCTCCTGTCGTCCGCGCGCTGTCCCCGCTGCCGGCCATGGTGATCGACCACCGCTTCGACATCGTCGCGTGGAATCCGGAGATGGCCTGGCTGATGCTCGACTTCCCCGAGCTGCCCGAAGACCAGCGGAACACTCTGCTGCTGTGCGTGCTGCACCCGGCGTTCGCCGACTTCTACGGAGACCGCGAACGCGTCATCCGCGAGGGCATCGCGGACCTGCGGGCGGCCTGGGCGGCGCGCCCCGGCGACACCGCGCTGGCGGACCTCGTCGAGCGGCTCAGGTCGAGCAGCGAGGAGTTCGCCCGGCTGTGGGAACGCCGCGACGTCCACGTGAACGGCCAGGGGACGAAGGCGCTGGTACACCCTCGGGTCGGCCCGCTCGCCATCGCGTACGACGTGCTGACGCCGCTGGGCGACGCCGGCCGGCGGCTGATCGTCTACCGCGCCGCCGACGCCGCCTCCGAGGACAAGCTCAACACGGTCGCGCGCGAGGCACGCGGGGGGACGCCCGCGCTCCGGGCTGTCTGATCCGCTCAGGCCGACTGGACCGCCCGGCCCTTGAGGCGGTTCAGGATGACGTTCGCGCCGGCGCGGGTGAGGTGGCCGCTGATCAGGATGCGGCCCTTGGTGATCGGGCCGTCCACCCGCGGAGCGGCGACGACCTGGTCCCGTACGGTCAGCGCGTACGGCCGGCCACCGGCGCTGCGGGTCAGGCGGGTCAGCGCCTTGCTGTCGGCCGGGATCAGGCTGAGCGACACGGCGTACTCACCGTTCGCGACGCGCTCGACGTGCATGTCGTTGACCCGCTTGATCGTGATGCCGACGGTCAGCTGGTAGCAGGTCGGACCGGATGGGCCCTGTCCGATCGCGCCCTGGACGCCCGGTGGGCACTGCGGACCCGGGATCTCCTGCGTGACCGGATAGATCTTCACCGGCGCGGAGAAATGTACGGGGTGTTCCTGGGAGAAGGCGGCGATCAGTGTGCCCGTCAGGGCGATCGCCGCGATCACCACCCAGAGTGCGATCACTACCGCGATCAGTCCGGGCCGTGCGTGGGGGCGCCGCGCGGCTCGCATCGTGGCCTCCGTTCTGTCGTCCTCAAAGGGAGGACGATTGCGACCCGGTCCGGGTTGTCCGCCTGCCTGGAAAGCCCGTGGGTTACACGGTTCCCGGCCAGAAGTCACCCTATGTCTGGATCATCGCACCACGCGCGAATGAGTCACCAAGAAGCCGGACCAAAGGCGTGTCGTGCCGGCCGGAGCCGCGTCGGCGGTCCGCGGCACGGCGAATAGGGTCTTGTCATGAGACGGCGCAGGGTGGCGGCGATCGCCGGTGTGGGAGTCGTACTTGCCGGGGCGCTGACCTGGGCGGCCGTCGGAGACGACCCGCGGGTGACGACCGTGGACCAGCGGATCGCGGTCGTGGACGGGCCCAAGAACGACCAGCACGTCGCCCTCGACACGACCTTTTTCAAACCCGTACGTCCGGGCCGTGCCCCGGCCGTCCTCCTCGCACACGGCTTCGGCGGAAGCAAGGACGACAACCGCGCGGAGGCGATGAGCCTGGCCCGGCAGGGGTACGCGGTGCTGACCTGGTCGGCACGCGGGTTCGGGCAGTCCGGTGGTGAGATCACGCTCGACTCTCCCGACTACGACGTGAAGGACGTGCGGCAGCTCATCGACTGGCTCGCCCGCCGCCCCGAGGTCCGCCTGGACCGGCCCGGCGATCCCCGTGTCGGTGTCGCCGGGCAGTCCTACGGTGGCGGGATCTCGCTGATGTCGGCCGCCTACGACTCGCGGATCGACGCGATCGCCCCACAGATCACCTGGTACGACCTGCCCGACGCGTTCTTTCCCGACGCGACCGGCAAGGGCGCCGAGAACGGCGTCTTCAAGAAGGCGTGGGCCGGCCTCTTCTTCACGAGCGGAGCGTCGTCCACAGCCTGTGGACGATTCCTGCCGTCGCTGTGCGCGATGTATGAGAAAGTCGCCGAGACCGGGCAGCCGACGCCGGGGGCGATCGCGACGCTCAGGCGCTCGAGTCCCTCGTCCGTGGTCGGCCGCATCCACGTGCCGACCCTGCTCATCCAGGGACAGACCGACTCGCTGTTCCCGCTCGACCAGGCCGACCGCAACGCCCGCGCGATCACGGGCGCGCCGGTGAAGACGGTGTGGTTCCAGGGCGGCCACGACGGAGGCGACGCGGAGACTCCGCGCGTCCAGGGGCTCGTCGCCGACTGGTTCGACCAGTACCTCAAGGGCGACCCGGCCTCACCGGGCGACGGCTTCACGGTCACCCGTTCCGGCGGCATCGACTCCTCCACCCAGCGGGTCACCGTCAGCGCCGCGTCCGCCGCCCGCTACCCCGGACTGTCCGGCGCGACACACCGTACGATCCCGCTGAGCGGCGGTGAGGAGACGGTCCACAACCCCTCCGGCGGCTCGCCCACCTCGATCTCGTCAATGCCCGGCCTGGGCCTGCTGGGCGGCCTGAGCGCGCTGGGCGGCGCGGGCGGGATCGGCCTGGACCTGCCCGGCCAGTCCGCGACGTTCGACTCCGAACCGCTCGACGCTCCGGTGCAGCTGACCGGCGCCGCGCAGGTCCGCGTCCGCGTCACGACGCCCGGACCCGCGCGTACGGGCGTGGACCGGCCCACGCTCTTCGCCAAGGTCTACGACGTCGGCCCGGACGGTCAGGCCGTACCGGCCCGTCGTCTCGTCACCCCGCTGCACCTCGACGGCACGGCGCAGGTGACGCTGCCGGCCATGGACTACCGCTTCCCCGCCGGCCATCGGATCCGCGTCGCGTTCAGCGCCACCGACCTGGGCTTCACGTCCCCCACACGGCCGGCCGCCTACCAGGTGTCGGTCGAGTCGCCGCTGAGCGTTCCGGTGGACCCGGCTCTGCGCACGCCGCCCGCTCCGCTGCCGTGGTGGGTCTGGGGCTTCCCGGCCATCGCGCTGGTGGCGTCGGTGATCATCGTGGCGACGACGCGACGGCGGCGTGCGACGGGTGGCGACGAGGCCGACGCCACGACGCCGCTGGAGATCAGCGGGCTGACCAAACGGTACAAAAACGGTTTTCTGGCAGTGGACGACCTGTCGTTCCGCGTCGAACGCGGTCAGGTCTGCGGCCTGCTCGGCCCCAACGGCGCCGGCAAGACGACGACGCTGCGCATGCTGATGGGCCTGATCCACCCCGACGAGGGGGAGATCCGCATCTTCGGTGAGCCGGTACGCCCGGGCGCGCCCGTCCTGTCCCGGCTGGGGTCCTTCGTCGAGGGCCCCGGCTTCCTGCCGCACCTGTCCGGCCGCGACAACCTCGAGCTGTACTGGAAGGCCGCCGGGCGCGGTGAGTCGCACCTCGAGGCGGCCCTGAAGATCGCCGGGCTGGGCGACGCCGTACGCCGCCCGGTGCGCACCTACTCCCAGGGCATGCGGCAGCGGCTGGCCATCGCCCAGGCCATGCTCGGCCTCCCGGACCTGCTCGTCCTCGACGAACCGACCAACGGCCTGGACCCGCCGCAGATCGCGGAGATGCGTGACGTGCTGGTCCGGTACGCCGCCGAGGGCAAGACCGTCATCATCTCCAGCCACCTGCTCGCCGAGGTCGAGCAGACGTGCACCGAGGTCGTGGTCATGCACAAGGGCCGCCTCGTCGCGGCCGGCCCGGTGGCCGAGATCGCGGGCCACGAGGGCGCAATCGTGATCGCCACGCCGGACGTCGACCGCGCGATGGGCGTGCTGACCGCGCTGGAGGGCATCGAGCACGCCGAACCGTACGATCCGGGCGTCCTCGTACGGATCGACGGCTCGGCACCGTCGGTCGTCGTGGCGGCGCTGGTCTCCGGCGGTGTCGCCGTCGAGCGGGTCACACCGCACCGTCGTCTCGAGGACGCGTTCCTCGCCTTGATCGGGGAGGACTCGTGAGCACCACCACGACGAGCGGCCGCAGGGGCGGAGACCCGAGCTACAACGCGCGCAAGACGCTCCCGCTGCGGGTCGAGGCCGTACGGCAGCTGCGCCGGCGGCGTACCTGGATCGCGTTCCTGGTGCTGCTCCTGCTGCCGTGGATCCTCGCCGCCGCCTTCAAGATCGGCGGCTCGCCCTCGGGCAACGACCCGAACACTCCCGGCCTGGTCACCGTCGCGACGACGGGTGCGCTGAACTTCACCGCGTTCACGCTGTTCGTGTCGGCGGGCTTCCTGCTGGTCGTCGCGGTGGCGCTGTTCTGCGGCGACACGGTGGCCAGCGAGGCCGGCTGGGCGTCGCTGCGTTACCTGCTCGCCTCGCCGGTGCCGCGCGTGCGGCTGCTGCGGCAGAAACTGGTCGTCGCCGTGTCCCTCGCGGCACTCGCGGTGATCAGCGTGCCCGTGATGGCGATGATCACCGGCATCTACGTCTTCGGCTGGGCGCGCCTGCGGGTGCCGGGCACCGACACGGCCCTGGCCAACGGCACCGCGCTGAACCGGATGCTGATCATCGTCGGTTACACGCTCGTCTCCGAACTCGTCGTGGCGGCGCTGGCGTTCCTGCTGTCGGTCACCACGGACTCACCACTCGGCGCGGTGGGCGGTGCGGTCGGCCTGGTGATCCTCAGCAACATCATCGACGCGGTCACCGCGCTGGGGCACTGGCGGGAGTTCCTGCCCACGCACTGGCAGTTCGCCTGGACCGACGCGCTGCAACCGCAGATGGTATGGACCGGCATGATCAAGGGGATGGCGCTGTCCGCGTCGTACGCGATCGTCCTTCTCGCGCTCGCCGTACGACGGTTCCGCAACAAGGACGTTGTGAGCTGAGCTGATCAGGCATGATCTGGTTAGGCAGAACGTGCCCAAAACGCCTGACCGCATCGTCCTCATTCGGAGTGATCATGGAAGAGCTTCTGGTGTTCGGCGGATCGGGCAGCCGCCGGCTCACCGCGGCCATCTGCCGGCACCTCGGCGTCGAGCCCGGAGCGGGCGAGGTCATCCGCTTCTCCGACGGCAACCTGTTCGTCAAGGCCAAGCAGAACGTCCGCGGCCGGCACGTCTACGTCGTGCAGTCGACGGTCTTCCCGACCAACGACAACTTCATGGAGCTGCTCTTCTGGATCGACGCGTTCAAGCGTGCGAGCGCCGCCTCGGTGACCGTGCTCATGCCCTACTTCAGCTACGCCAAGGCCGACAAGAAGGACGAGCCTCGCGTGTCCATACGTGCGCGCGTCTGCGCGCAGGCGATCGAGGTCGCGGGCGCGGCGCGGGTCGTCACCATGGACCTGCACGCGCCGCAGATCCAGGGCTTCTTCACCCTGCCCGTCGATGACCTGTACGCCCTGCCGCTGCTCGCCGAGGCGATCGGCGACGCCGACAGTCTCGTCGTCGTCTCACCCGACGTGGGCTTCGCCAAGCAGGCGCGGAAGTTCGCCACCCGGCTCGGCGCGCCCCTCGCCATCGCCGACAAAGAACGCGTCGACCACAGCGAGACGGCACGCGTCATCGACCTGATCGGTGACGTCGAGGGCCGCGACGCCGTGATCGTGGACGACTTCACCATCACCGCCGGCACCCTCGTCGAGGTCGCGGAGGAGGTCATCCACCGCGGCGCGCGCAGCGTACGCGCGGCGGTGACACACGGGGTGTTCACCGGCAAGTCGATGCAGCGCCTGGACGCCAGCCCGATCGAGCGCCTGTACGTCACCGACACCGTGGAGAACCAGCCGGTCACGCTGTCGGAGAAGGTCGAGACGGTCTCGGTCGCCCCGTTGTTCGCCGAGGCGATCGGCCGCATCCACCGCCGCGAGAGCATCAGCGTCCTGTTCGAGTGACCGGCGGCCCGTATGGGTGACCGGCGGCCCGTATGGGTGACCGGCCGTCCGTACGGGTGACCGGCCGTCCGTACGGGTGACCGGCCTGCCGTACGGGTGACCGGCCTGCCGTACGGGTGACCGGCCGTCCGTACGGGTGACCGGCCTGCCGTACGGGTGACCGGCCTGCCGTGCGCGCACGGCAGGCCGGGCCTGTTACGAGGAGGCGCCCGCCATGCAGACGACCCGGTGGTATC
Organism: Actinoallomurus bryophytorum; assembly: GCF_006716425.1. Taxonomy (NCBI): domain Bacteria; kingdom Bacillati; phylum Actinomycetota; class Actinomycetes; order Streptosporangiales; family Thermomonosporaceae; genus Actinoallomurus; species Actinoallomurus bryophytorum. The sequence continues at coordinate 3,757,144 of NZ_VFOZ01000001.1, read as the reverse complement.
CGACCGCCCAGCGGGTCTTGGTCGGGGTGAAGAAGGTCAGCTCGACCTGGCCCGGCCGCTTGTGCGTGGCCTGGTAGCGCTTGGTGCAGCCCTTCTGGGCCTGCGACTGCACGGCCGTGTTACCGGGCCATGCCTGCGCGGGGAGGTTGAAGAGCGCGAACACCTTGTCGCTGTTCGGCGTGCTGCACGGCTGTGCCTGGACGTCCGTGACCTCGTTGCCGGCCGAACGCGCGATGCAATCCCCGACTCGCAGCTTGTCCGGTCCCGCCTTCTGAGTCGTGTTGATCTGCCCGGTGGCGTCCCGCTTGGGTTCGGGCGACTTGGCCAGCTGGGTGACCGCGATCCCGAGGCCGACCGCCCACAGGATCGAGAGCACGAGGCCGGCGACGGCCAGGCCGGTGCCCTTGTCGCCCTTGCGGCGGGTGCGCACCAGGGCGACCAGGCCGAGGATGAGGTTCACCGGGATGGTGATGACCAGGAAGCCCGCGATGCCCAGGACGAATGACGTGATCGCCAGGCCGTTGGTGGAACGCCGGTGTGATGCCGCGGCGTACCCGTCCTGGTGGGGCGGGTATCCCCCGGGTTCGGTGGTGGGGGTGGGGTATGACATGGCGGAGCGTTTCCTTCCGGCTTCCTGATTTTTCACATGCGTGCGGACCCGTTCGTGGAAGACGCGGCGGTGCGTCGTTTGGATATCGGTCCGCGGCCTTTATCGGCCTACGGGAGTAATGCTGCTTCAGCCGTGTGCCGGATCTCTGTCGTTATGCTGTAGCTCATTGCGCTTTGACTGCCGTGCAGTGCGTTCTGACTGCCGTGCGACTGTCGGCCCAGCTCACGCGGGCGCCGCGCGGAAAGGAACACTCGTGACCGTGCCGGGAAGTACTCTGCGCTTTGCGCTCCTCGGGCCGCTGCGCGCCTGGCGGGATGACACCGAACTCGACCTCGGGCCGAGCAAACAGCGCGCCGTGCTCGCGGTGCTCCTGCTCAACGCCAACCGGCCCACGCCCACATCGAAGATCATCGACGCCGTCTGGGGCGAATTCCCGCCGGAGAACGGCGTGAACGTCGTTCAGAAATACGTCGCGGGGCTGCGCCGGATTCTCGAGCCCGGCCGCTCCCCGCGTACGCCCGGTCAGCTGCTGGCCCTGGACGAGGCCGGGTACACCCTGCACGTGCCGGCCGGCGGCCTCGACATCCACGTCTTCGACGATCTGGTCGGGCGGGCGCGGACCGCACGGGCGGCGAACCTCGCCGCCGACGCCGCGGACCACCTGCGGGCCGCGCTCGCGCTGGGGCGCGAGGAGCCCCTGGCCGGACTGCGCGGCACCTACTTCGACACCGTACGTGAGCGGCTGACCGACGACCGGGCGGCCGCGTTCGAGGAGGCCACGCGGATCGAGCTCGACCTGGGCCACCACGACCGGCTCGTACCCGAACTGAGCCGGCTCGTCGCGGAGTACCCGCTGCGCGAGCAACTGCGCTACCTGCTGATCCTCGCGCTCTACCGGGGTGGCCGGCAGGCGGAGGCCCTGGCCGCGTACCAGGACACGCGGCGGTTCCTGACCGAGGAGTTCGGTGTCGAGCCGGGCGAGCGGCTTCAGCAGTTGCACATGTCGATCCTGCGATCCGACCGCGCCCTGGTGCCGGACGACGTATCGCCTCCACCTCCGCCCCCGCCACCGCCAGCGCCTCCGTTCCCGCCGCCGTACGCGCCCTACGCGCCGTACGTGCCCCCGGTCACGCACCTGGCCGAGGTACGCCGTCGGCCGTTGCCGCTCAGGATCATCGCGATCGCGGTACCGCTGATCAGTCTCGGCTTCGTCAGCTGGGCCGTGATCGCCTACTTCGCGGCACGTCGCCGCAGCCCGTGGCTGTGGCTCGCCGCGGCCGGATATTTCCTGCTCATGATCGTCTTCGGCTTCACCACGAGCGATGATCCGAACTCGCGGTGGGAATGGATAGCCGTCCTGGCGATGCTGGTCGCGATGGCCGGCGGGTCGGTGCACACGGCACTGCTCCTGTCCGCGCCCGGCACGCGACGCCGGCAGACCCGGCCCGACTACGACACGTCGCGCTCGCTGGAGCTGCGGATCCGCAGGGAGCAGGCGTTCACCCTGCTCAACCACCACCCGCACATCGCACGCGAGCTGTGCATCGGACGGCCCGATCTGTCGCGGGTGTTCAACGACGGCGGCCTGGTCGACATCAACGCCGTACCCGAGCACACGCTCGCCGCCTTGCCGGGCGTCACCGTGCTCCAGGCACAGCAGATCGTGGCACGCCGCCGGGCCGCGGGCGACTTCGGCTCCGTGGAGGACCTCGTCACGTCAGGTCTCCTCCCGCTGCCGACCGTACGCGCCCTGTCCGACGTACTCATCGTCATCGACGGCACGACCCCACCTCGCCTGCCGACGCCCGAACGCCTGGGCGAACTGCGACCCTAGGGCCTCCCCTACGTCCTCGGTCTGGAGCCTGCCCGGTCTGGAGCCCACCCACCTGGAGCCCACCCACCTGGAGCCCACCCGCCCGGGGGTGCCATCCCACTCTCATTGTCCAGCGACAACAGCGGCGGGCGAAAGTAGAGCGGGGTTCTGTGGATAACCCCGGGGTGTCGCCGCCCAGGCGGCGTCACACGGCCCACGCGGCGCCGCACGGCACAGACGGCGCCGCACGGCACAGACGGCGCCGCACAGACGGCGCCGCACAGACGGCGCCGCACGGACGGCGCCGCACAGACGGCGCCGCACGGACGGCGCCGCACAGACGGCGCCGCACGGACGGCGCCGCACGGCAACAGCATGACTATGAGACCGACCCTAAGCGTCGTACGGTCTGCCGAGGACCGCACCCGGGTGCTTCGCCCGCGTCGTGCTCAGGAGGCACGGCCTCGACAGCCTGGGCGTGTCTCAGGACCCGGAAGTCACCTCGGGGAACAGTTCGTTCTCCAGCAGGGTGACCAGTTCCGGGCCGATTGTGGGGCGCGCGAACATCGCCTGCGGCGCGAGGCCCGCGGCGTCGCCGATTCTGGCGAGTTCCGTCCTCAGCGCGGAGATATCACCTTTCGCGGACTTGCGCAGGGCGGAGAGTACGAAGATCGACCGCCACTGGGAGTGGGAGAGGTTGACGTCAGCGCTTGTGCCATCCATGATCCACCGACGCCCACGCTGCCACTCTTCGCCTTTCGCCTCCCAGTGCGCGTAGACGTGTCCACCGCCCTTGGTCATAGGAAGATCCACGGCCCAGCCGACCCCGGCCAAATCGTCCGCCGGTTTGGTCATCACAGGCACCTCGTCGAAAAAATGGTCGGAATTGTCCCACTGGTAGCTGCGCAGGCGGGCGAGGATTTCCGCCAACGCACTGCCGCTTGCGACGTAGACGACGAGGGCATCGCGACAGGTGATCAACAGTTCATGGTCGGCCAGCTTGGACCAGACGATCGGCGGATTCCCGTCCAGCAGGCCGCGGTAGACGGCGACCGCGTGCTGGGGCCGGGGGTTGAGGTAGACGCGATACCTGATATCGCCTTCGTTCCGCTGCGTTTGCAGCGGATAGCCGAAGACGTAGCTTTTTATATTCTTCGCCGGAGGTATGGCGACTTTTCCCTCCAAGAGCAGTACGTCCCGAACATACGCATCTGCCGTATATGTACTGGCGTTGGTGATGATTTTCTCGAACGACATCCTGTAACAGCTGTTGCAGAAATCCTCGTGGTCCTTGAAGGTGATCGCCCGGGAGACAGTATGGACGATCCTCAGGAATCGGTCGACGTCCGGCGGAAAAATGTCCGAACGGTCGCCTGGGTTACGGGCGTCTTCTTCGAGTTCCTGAAAAATGTAGGACCGGACGACCTGGGCCCGAGCCGTCTCTTTATCAAGCGGCAAGATCCTGGCACCACGCTTACCGCCGACATTCGGTTGCTCGATCAACTCGGCCCCCATTGCCATTAAAAAGAATTTTGGGCTCCATTGCACACCTCACCCTGATCATCAGCAAGGCACCCCTGTGGCAACCGCCGTTCTCGTCCGGATCCGGCCAGCGCGTTCCCGGGACGAACCCACGAGGCGTGGACACGTTCTCCGAAGCCGCGGACCCAGGCGTCAGTCCCGGCGGCGCATGGGATGGTCGCCGGGCACCTCGACGACGCAGATCCTCAACCCGTCGGGGTCGGCGATCCACATCTCGATGAGCCCCCAGGGCTCGCGTCTCGGCTCGCGCAGCACGCGTACGCCGTCGAGCTCACGGCGCGTCGTCTCGATGTCGCGCACCTGGAGCCACAGCTCGATCCCCTCGGCGGGCGGCGCGTCGGCGTGCCCGGACACCTCCAGGTAACCGCCGCCGATGAAGAAGACCGTCCCCGTGCCTGCCGGTGTCGCGAACTCCCGGAAGATCGGCAGTTTCAGCGTGTCGCGGTAGAACGCCCGGCTGCGCTCGAGATCGGTCGGCCGAAGCAGAACCCGGCTGGCGAGAACCTCCATGACGCCACCGTACGAGACCCGCCCGGCGACGGACCCAATCCGCCGGGCGTGCCGCAACGAACTCCTCAAGCGCGGCCCGGGCGGCTGGGTGTACGGCCCCGCCCGGGCCGCGCCCGATCCCCTCCCGCGCAACACACCCCGGTCGCGGCCGGTGGGCGGTGCCCGAGCCGGGGAAGGAGTCCTCTACGGCCGGAAAACGCCGATGGTCATAGGGGGCAGGCATGCCGGACGAGCTGGAACAGTTGACAGGCTTCGTATACGAGATCGGGCTTCTGAAGCGCTACAAGCGCACCGGCTGGCTGATCGCCGGGGTGAGCGACCCCGAGAGCATCGCGGATCATTCGTTCCGCGCCGCGGCGCTCGCCTCGATCGTGGCCGCGATGGAGGGGGCCGACCCGGAGCGTGCGGCGTTGCTCAGCCTGTTCCACGACAGCCAGGAGACGCGGCTCACCGACATTCCGTACCTGGCCAAGGCGTACGTCAAGCGGGCGCCCAACGAACAGGTCACGGCCGAGCAGACGCGCGGCCTGCCTCCGCCGGTCGCCGAAATGATCTCCGGCAGCGTCGCCGAGTACGAGGACAAGACCAGCCTGGAGGCTCGCTGCGCGCGCGACGCCGACAAGCTCGAGTGCCTGGTCCAGGCGGTGGAGTACCGCGAACAGGGCAACCAGAACATCCAGCCCTGGATCGACAGCTCGCTCGCGGCCCTGCAGACCGCATCGGCCAAGAAACTCGCCAACGAGGCCCTGCGGAGCCGCTCACTCGACTGGCTCGACCGCTTCTTCAACGGCGACGACACGGCGCCGATCGGCGAGTAGGCCGCCAAGAAACGGCCGGCATCTCAGGCGAGCGAGGGTGAAAGGACGGAGGCGGGGCTCAGCAGGTCCGCCCTGCTCGCCATGTGCTGGTCCAGGTCCTCGATCCGCCACCTCGCGTTCAGCAGGGAGGGCAGAGCGGGATGCGGGCCGGGCAGGCAGAGGCGTACGCGGTCGGCGTCGAAGGTGCCGAGGGCGGCGGTGAGTGTCGCGGCCGGGTCGTGGTCGTCCGCGGTGACCAGGTGGATCACGCGTCCCGGCTCGGCCGCCCCGGCCGCGACGACCGTCCCGCCGTCCCGTACGACCAGACCAGCGGCGCCGGGCCTGGTCGCCCAGTAGGCGTAGTCGGCGGCGCGGTCGCGCCCGTTCAGGTCGAGCTCCGCGACCCCCGCGTCCTCGACCGGGACCCGCTCGGCGAGCAGCACGTGGGAGCGGACCGGCGGCGGCCCGCTCAGGTAGAGGAGGGGCCAGCGCGGGATCATCCCGTGCCGTACGTAGAGCGACATCGCACGGGGGTCGCGTGACGCGAAGGTGGAACGCTCGCCGGGCCCGTCGAGCGCGACCTCGAGCAGCCGCCCGCCGGCACCCCCGCCATGCCGGGCCGGGTCGACGAACAGATCGCACAGCATCGTGAGTCCGTCGGCCTGACGGATGCCGCAGTACCCGGCAGGCTTCCCGTCCACCTCCGCGACCAGGAACCGGCCGTTGTTGCGGAGATGAGAGACATAACGCGGATCGCCACCGTCCGGTTCGTCATTGGCACGCGCGATCTCGGCGACCGCCGGCAGGTCCCCATCGACCACGGGTCGTACGTCCATGGCCGCAGGTTACGGCGTCACGGCGGCGCGGATCGCGGCGAGGTAACCCGCGAGGAGCGCCTCCGCGGTGCGGCCGATCATGCGGTCGGGGGGCAGGAAGCCCTCGTGGTGCAGGCCGGGGGCGTCCGCGGCGTCCGGTGGCGCGGTGCCGATGAACAGCATCAGGCCGCGCGTGACGCCGCAGTAGTGGGAGAAGTCGTCCGCGCCGTAGGAGCGGAACGCGTCATCGGTCTTCACTCCCGACGCGATCAGCCGGGTGGCGGCGCCGGCGGCCAGCGCCGGGTCGTTGACCAGCACAGGCTCGCCCGGGGCGAACCTCACCCGGCCCTCGCAGCCGTGCGCGGCGGCCGTGTGGTCCACGATCTCGCGGATCAGGTCGGCGGCGACGGCACGGTCGGCGTCCCGCATCACGCGTACCGTGCCGCGGGCGGAGGCCGTCTCGGGGACCACGTTCACCGCGGATCCGCCGGCGATCTGGCCGACCGAGCAGACCGCGCCGCGTACCGGGTCGAAGCGCCGGCTCGCCACCTGCTGGACGCTGACCACGATCTGGCAGAGGGCCAGGACCGGGTCGCGGGCCACGTGCGGGTAACCGGCGTGGCCGCCCACGCCCGTGACCGTCACCTCGAACTCGTCGGTGGCGGCGTTGACCGGGCCCGGGGTGACCGCGACGACGCCGTCCGGCAGGCGCGGCTGAAGGTGTGCCGCGATGATCGCCCGTACGTCGTGCTCGCCGAGGACGCCGGATCGCACGATGTCCTCGGCGCCCGACGGTGAGCTCTCCTCCCGCGGCTGCAGGACGGCGAGGATCGGCACCTTCACCCCGATGCGTTCGGCGGCGCGGCAGACCGCGACGAGCGCCGCGAGGTGGACGTCGTGGCCGCAGGCGTGCATGGCGTTCCCAGGTGAGGCCCAGGGCACTCCGGTGCGCTCGACGATGGGCAGCGCGTCCAGCTCGGCCCGCAACGCCACGGCGGGGCCGTCGTCGCCGATCCGCACGACCCGCCCGGTCCCGGCGATCGCGCGTCCCGGTCCGGCGTCGAGGGCCCGTACGACCTCGACCGTGGTGTCCGCCTCGTCGCCCGACAGCCGCGGGTCGGCGTGCAGCCGGTGCCGCAGCGCGATCGCGCCCGGGAGTTCGTCGGCCACGGCAGCGCGCAGTTTCAGGTGGAGTTCGTCCAGTTCGTCCATCAGCGCTGTTCCAGACCGTAGACGCGGCGGGCGTTCTCTCCCCCGGCCAGCCGCGCGATCCGGGCGGCGTCCTCCTCGGTCCACACCCCGTCGTCCAGACCGGTTCGTAGGTGGTCCGACAGGCCCTGGCGGAACAGCAGGGAGCCGAGGTGGTACAGCTCCGCCAGGCCGAACGCGTCGGAGGAGAACAGGAACTTGCCGTACGGGGCGAGCTCGAGCGTCTCGGCGATCAGCGCCGGCGCCCGGTGCCCGACGTTGTGGGTGGCCAGCCCCACGTCCACGAAGACGTGCGGGAACACCTGCGCCAGGTAGCCGGCGTGCCGGTGGAACGGATAGTTGTGCAGCAGCATGATCGGCGTCCCGGTCGGCTCGACCGCGCGGATCAGGTCGGTCAGCAGCAGAGGGTCGCACCGGTGCAGGTCGACGTCGGCGTCGCCGTACCCGACGTGGAACTGGATCGGCAGCCCGCGGTCGACACCGCACCAGACCAGGAAGGACTGGAGCGTCGGGTCGGCGAGCCGTGGGGCGGCGCCGGCCTCGATCGAGGCGAGCCAGCGGCCGGCCGCCGCCGTGACCTCGGCGTCGCCCGGCCGCTCGCCGGGCAGCGCCAGCCCCACCCGGTACGCGGCGATCGACTTCAGCCCGACGGCCGAGGCGGTGCGCTCCCGCAGTCGTTCGCGGAAGGCCTCGGCGAAGCCGGCCGCGCCCGGCCCGACCGCGGCCACCTCTTCGGCGACCTGCTCCAGCCGTACGATCTCGTGCGCCGTCGCGCCGGCGAGCGCGCCCATCTCGGCGAGCGGTAGGACCGCGCCGGGCGCGAACCCGGTGTCGAGGCAGAGCGCCTCGGCACCGGCCGCCTGGAGGAACCGGCGGTTGACCTCGGCGGCGCCGAGGTCGGCGCGCCGCGCCAGGTAGTCCTCGGGCGAGGCATGCGGCGGCAGGTCGAGCACCGGCGCACACCAGCGGCGTACGGCGAAACCGATCGCCGAGTCGAAGAGCGTGCCGCCGAGCGGGCCGGGGGCCTCGGCCTCGGTGAGCAGGGACTCGAACTCACTCCGGTCGAGATCGCCGTCCACCACGCTGTGGCAGTGGTGGTCGACGAGGCTGAGGGTCTCGACGCAGGGCAGGAGAGGGGGCACTCGGTCGTTCGTCCTTCCGTATGGGGATGTCTCAGCCGCTCGTGTCCGGTGCGGCGACCGGCCCGGCGGAGGTGTTCTCGCTCAGGCTGATGCCTTCGTTCTCGGCCAGTGCCCGGCCGAGCCGCCGGGAAACACCCGGTGCGACCAGCACCGCGACCACGGCGATCAGCAGCCAGCCGCCCGAGACGATCGGGAACCAGCGCGGCGGCCCGGAGGAGGGATAGGGGATCACGTTGCGGTAGAGGGTGTAGCCGAGGATCAGCAGGGCGGCCAGCGGTATGACGATCTGCCACATGGGCACGGGCATCCTGCGCTGCACGAACACCAGGCGGATGGCCCCGAGGGTGGTCAGCACGTACGCGACGAGGAGGATCAGGGTGCCGATGGTGCCGGACCAGATGAAGGTGTCCTCGGCCTCGGCCGAGAAGAAGGCCACGCAGACCGCGATGATCAGCGCCATCCCCGTCGCCACGATGCCCGCGGCGATCGCGGGCGTGCCGGTGCGTGAGACCCGGCCGGGCCCACGCCCGCCGGAGGTGTCGCGCGAGAGCGCGAACAGCAGCCGTGAGGCGCCGACCATGCAGGCCAGGCAGCACCCGAAGGCACTGATCGCGGCGCCGAGCGTGATGATGTGACCGACCCAGGAGCCGACGTAGGAGCTGCCGAGGTCGCCGAGGAGCGAGGGGGACTTCCCGAACGCCGCGACGCCCTTCGCGTCCGCGCCGAAGCCCATCATCTCCACCGCGGTGACCACGGTGAAGTACACGCCGCCGAAGATCGCGGTGCCGAGGATGGCCCGGGGGATGTCGCGCCGGGGTTCGGCCGCCTCCTCGCCCAGTGTCGCCGCGGCCTCGAAGCCCGCGAAGGACAGGAAGCCGAAGACCACGCCGAGGAACAGCGCGGACGTGCTCGTGCCGGGCTGCACGGCGAACACGCTGAGCGTGAAGCCGTGGTCGTCCGGCGCCGAGCCGGAGACCAGGCGTACGAGGATGATGGCGCTGACGACGAGGATCAGCGCGACGGTGGCGCCCTCGACGCTGAGCAGGATGGTCGTGCCGCGCTTGGCCGGGGAGATCGTGAGCGCCAGGGCCAGCGCGAGGGCGACCGCCACCAGGATGAACGGCGCCCAGCTCGGCGGGTGCGGCCACACGCCGATCTCCTGGAGGAACGCGGTGCCGAAGATGCCGGTCGCCGAGGAGGTCACGACGCCGTAGAAGATGTAGGTGCCGAGCAGACCCCAGCCCGCGACGACACCGGAACGCGCGCCCAGCGTCGCGCCGACGAACGCGTACACCGAGCCGGCGTGGTGGTAGTACTGACAGAGCCGTACGAAGCCGTAGGCGACCAGCAGGACGGCCACGCCGGCGAGGAGGAACGCCAGCGGTACGGCACGGCCGGCGGAGGTGACGGTCCCCTGGGGATTGATGTTGGCGGCCATGCTCGGGGCCATGAGCGCGACCGAAAGTCCGACCGCCTGCCAGACGCTCAGCGTCCGGCTCAGCCGTGGACCGGAAGATGTCGGAGTCGGCATGTCACTCCTCTCGACGCGATCGTCGTGTGGTCGTATTTTGGGGCTTCCGTAATGAATATGAAAGACCCGTCTTTTCGTGTAACGCATATTTCATCCGGGCTGAGGTGGGCGTGATGGATCAGCAAGAGCGTGCGCGGCGGGCCGCGGCGGCACGGCAGGCGACCTGGGATCTCGATGCCAAGGACGTGACCGGGATCGCCGCCACGTGGGTCGACACCAGTGGTGTGACCCGGGTCAAGGCGGTGCCGCTGGCGCGCCTGGAGCACGCGGCCGCCTGGGGCATCGGCATGTCGCCGGTCTTCGACGCCTTCCTGCTCGACGACTCGATCGTGAGCGGCCGCTTCGCCGGCGGGCCCATCGGTGACCTGCGGCTGCACCCCGACCTGGACCGGCTGGTCGTCCTGCCCGCGCTGCCCGGCTGGGCCTGGGCGCCGGCGGACCGCTACGACCAGGAGGGTGAGCCGCACCCGATCGACGCGCGTGGCCTGGCCCGCCGCGAGGCGGGACGGCTGGCCGCCGAGGGCCTGTCGATCCGTGCGGCGTTCGAGGTCGAGTGGGCCGTCTCGGTGGGTGGTGGCGATGACTTCGTCCCGGCCTGCGCCGGCCCCGCGTACGGCATGACGCGGCTCACCGAACGCTCGGACTACCTGCGCGACGTGGTCGAGGGCCTGGCGGTGGCCGGCGTCGCGGTGGAGCAGGTCCATCCGGAGTACGCCGCGGGCCAGTACGAGGTGTCGGTCGCGCCGGAGGACCCGGTGGCGGCCGCCGACACGTTCGTCCTGGTACGCGAGACGATCCGGGCGGTCAGCCTGAACCACGGGCTGCGGGCGACGTTCTCCCCGAAGGTGCTGGCGGGCGGCGTCGGCAACGGCGCGCATGTCCATCTGAGCCTGTGGCGCGACGACGCGAACCTCATGGCCGGCGGCGAGGGCCGCTATGGCCTCACCCCGGCCGGCGAGGCGTTCGCCGCGGGCATCCTGTCCCGGCTCCCGGCCCTGCTGGCGATCGGCGCCCCGTCGGTGGCCAGCTACCTGCGGCTCGTCCCCTCCCACTGGGCCGGGGCGTACGCCTGCTGGGGACTGGAGAACCGCGAGGCGGCGCTGCGGTTCGTGACCGGCTCGGCCGGCAACCGTGCCCAGGCGGCCAACCTCGAGGTCAAGTGCTTCGACGCCGCCGCGAACCCCTACCTCGCCGTGGCCGCCCTCATCGCCGCGGGCCGCGCGGGCCTGGCCGAGCACGGCACGCTCCCCGAGCCGGTGGACGTCGACCCGGTGTCGCTGGACGGTGTCCCGCCGTTGCCGTCGTCGCTGGGAGCCGCGGTCGAGGCGTTCGAGGCCGACGCCGCGCTGAGGGAGGCGCTGGGCGAGGCCCTGGTCGACACGGTCGGTGTCGTACGGCGGGGCGAGATCGCACTGTTCGACGGCATGGAGCCCGAGGAGATCGCCGCGCGAACCCGCTGGAAGCACTGAGCCGGTGACCGACCGTACGGTCGCGGACGTCCTCCGGCGACGGCGGCGCGAGCTGACGCCCGCGGAGCTGCGCGTCGCGCAGGCACTGCTGGGCGACTACCCGGCGGCCGGGTTGCAGCCGATCGTCCGTCTGGCGGAGGTGGCGAACGTCAGCCCGCCGACTGTGCTGAGGCTGGTCACCAAGCTCGGCTACGGCGGTTATCCACAGATCCAGGAGGTGCTGCGCGCCGAACTCTCGGCCCGTACGGCGGGCCCGCTGGAGGACTATCCCTCCGAAGGCGAGCCGCTGGCCGTACGGGCGCGTTCGTTCGGCGCGGCGCTGACGGAGAGCCTGCGCGCCCAGGACCAGTCCGAGCTGGCCGCGGCGGCGGACCTGCTCGCCGACCGCGAGCGCAGGATCCTGATCACCGGCGGCCGCTTCTCCTGGACGCTCGCCGCGCACCTGGCCACGTTCGCCGGCCTGCTCCGCCCTCAGGTGAGCCATGTTCCGAACGACCCGGGAGCGCGGGCCGCCGCGCTGCTGGACGTGGACGAGACGACGGTCGTGGTGGCGTTCGACTACCGCCGCTACCAGCGCGACACGGTCACCTTCGGCCGCGCCGCCGCCGGCCAGGGCGCGTCCCTGGTCGTGTGCACGGACCCGTACCTGAGCCCGCTGGCCTCCTCGGCGACGGTCCTGCTGACGACCACGGTCGAGGGGCCACCGCCGTTCGTCACCCTGGTGCCGGCGTTCGCCCTGGTCGAGACGTTGGTACTGGGAGTCGTCGAACGCGGGGGCAAGGAGTCCCAGCACCGCGTCGCGGCCTTCGAACGCCTGAACGCCGACGTGGTCGACGGCGGCCCGGCACCGCTTTCGTCAAGCCCCTGAGCCTGCGGTGTGCGGCGACGGGAAAAGGGGCGGAAGAAGGCGATAGGTCGGTGTTACCGTTCGGGAGCCGACCGCGGGACTTCGGTGCGACTTCCGGAACCCGCCTCTGAAGCGATGATTCGCAGTTCGTGCTCTCATTCCCCGGTCGGCATCCGCGCCAACCGGGAGGCACCGATCGAGACCAGCGCCGATCTGGTCGCCGCCGAAGACGTCCTGCTGTTCGTCAACGCGGCGATCACCTCGACCGGCCAGCGGGAGTTCCACTCCAGCGCCGGCGAGCAGAGCCTCTCCCTGGACTTCCTCCATCGCTACCTGCTCGGCAACTATCGCGACCTGTACGCGGCCACGCTCTCCCTGGACATCAACGACCACAACGCGGTCCTCATCGCCCGGAACCTGCTGGTCACGACGGCGGAGGCGGATCCGGCGCAGCGCCACACCGAGGGGCGCCTGATCGCCCGGCGCCTCGCACTGCTGCCGCCACCGCGGGTCTACCGATTGTTCCGCGAGCTGCGTCGCGCCAAGGTCAACAACCGGCGTACCAGAGCGATCATGCGGGACTGGCTGGCGGCCCGCCCCGACCTCGCCTTCGACGCCGTGAAGTACCGCAGCGCGGTCAAGGTCGCGGCCCGCCACGCCCATCTCACACTGGGCCGGGAAGCGGGAGTCGGTGGGCCGGAAAGAGAACTGGGGACGTTTCTGTTCGCCCCGAATCGGCGGGCCGCCTATGCGACGCCGATCCTGGAGGCCTGGCGGCGGGCTCACTACGAGCAGGCCGCGCTGTACGAACTGCCGTACACGGTGGCGGAGGGTTTCGCCGCCAAGCATGGCGTCCCGCGCGCGGTGTTCCTGGAGCGCATCGCGCCGCGGCTCACCCGCCTGGAACGGCTGCGCCTGCAGGAGTCGGCGCGTGGCCTGGAGGCAGATTCGGTACGGGCCGACCTCCGCGCGATGCCGCTCACCCGGCTGGCGTCGTACGTGCTCGCCCTCTCCCTGGACGACCGGGTGCGCCAGCGGGCCGAGCTGACCGAGGCACTGCGCGCGGCCGCACGCCGGACCGCGGGCGAGCAGGCCGGGCAGTGGGGAAAAGTGGTCGCCGTCCTCGACGACAGCTTCTCCTCCTACGGCTCGGGGCACAAGCGCCGCCGTCCGCTCGCGGTCGCGCTCGCCTGCCATTTCCTCCTTGCGGCACTCGCGCGTGACTACGTGCCGCTGTGGTCGTCGGGGCGTTCGGACGCGCTGCTGGTGCATCCGTACGGCGCGACACCGCTCGGCGAACGCATCCTCGACGGTCTCGAACGCGGGCCCGAGCGCCTCGTCATCGTCTCCGACGGCTGGGACAACGCCCCGCCAGGACTGGCGGGAGAGGTGCTCCGGATCTGGCGTACCCGCCTCGACCCCGGCCACGGTTGCGGCATCGTGCATCTCAACCCGGTCTACGACGCCGCCGACTTCGACGTACGGCGGCTGGCGCCCACCGTCCCGACCGCGGGCATCCGCGACGCCGAGGATTTGGTCGCCCTGGTGGAGCTGGCCCAGTTCGCCGAGGGCCGCACCGGGATCGCCGAACTGCGCGCCCACCTGGCGCGGCGCGTCGAGGGCTTCCTCGGATGACGGCCCTGACTCTCAACGGGCTCTCCTCCCGCCCGGCGCAGGCATGGGGCGGTGTACGGCTCGTCCCGCTGGTCCGTGACGAGCCGATCGAGGACCTGCGGCTCGACGCCCGCCTCTACGAGGCCGACCTCGGCATCGTCGAGCTGGACGCGCGAACCACGTACTCCTCCTACATCCCTCATGGCTTCGTGGCGACCTGGACCGGTGACGGCACCCCGGCCGCGGCGTACGGAACCCAGCTGTCGGGCGCCGCGGCCCGCGACCCCGCGCCCCGCCGGATGTCGCTGCGGTTCCACCGCCGGATGGCTCGCCGGGTCGACAAGAACCGGCTGCGGTTCATGCCTCTGCACCTGGCGCTGGAGGGTTACCTGGCGCTGCACTTCGGCGGGCCCGAGATCGCGTGGGAGGAGTGGTCACGCCGCGCCATCGACCACGGGCTCTCGCCCCGTGTCGAAGAGGCGTACACGGGAGCCACGGTCAGGGGCCTGGCGGACGCTCTGCGCGTCTTCGAGATCCTTCCCGGTCAGTGCGGTGTCCTCGTCTACGCCGCGGACGCGCTCGCCGCCGCGTTCGTGGTGCCGCACCCCGGCGACTACCGCGCGTTGCACTCCACCCTTGTCCACGACCTCTACGGCGAGCTGATCCACCACTACGCCATGCTCAGCATGCCGGTCACCGACTTCCGCGCCCGGATCGCGGACACCTCGGTGCGATCGCTCGCGGACCTGCGCGCACAGGCCCGGTCGCAGCAGGACGCGTGGGCGGCCTTCCATGACCGGGCCATGGCGGGCGGGCTGCTGGAGGGGGACTACACCTACCAGCAGGTCCATCAGATGGGCCGGTATCGGCTGTCCCGCTTCCTGCCGCCCTTCGAGCGGCAGCGCGAGAACCACATCGGCGAACTCATCACCGACGAGGCCGGCCGTCTCGCGTACCTCAAGACGTTCCGGCTTTCGGAGAACCAGGTCCGGCGAGGACATCTCCTGACCCGGCTCGCCGCCTGCGACTGGAACCTGCCCGACACCGCCGCCGCGCTCGGTGTGACCGAGTCCGAACTCGGCCTGCGCATCGCGGCCGCGGGCTTCGGGTCCCTGCTCCGCCAGGACGTCCTCGACCGCTACCGGGCCCAGGCCCGGCGATGACCATCTAGCCCGCTCGACACCCGGTCTCGTGCCGACTCGTATGTAACGTTGGCGGTCTCGCGACCACTTCGTGGTGTATCTGTCCCCGAAGACGGGAGAGCGAGTGGATGCCGACAAGGAACGGTTCACCGCCCTGTACGACGCCCACAGGATGCGGGTGTGGGCGTACGCCGCCAGCCGGGTCGGCCGGCAGGCCGCGGACGAGGTCGTGAGCGAGACCTTCATGGTGGCGTGGCGGCGTTTCGCGGAGATGCCGTCCGGGTCCCTGCCGTGGCTGCTCGGCGTCGCCCGCAACGTCATCCGGGACTCGGCGCGTGCGCAGGTGCGGCGCGACTCCCTCGCGGCCGAGCTTCGTACCTCGGCCGAGAGTGCTGAATCCGATGTCGCCGACGGCGTCGTCGACCGGCTCGCGCTGCTGCGTGCCCTCACCCGGCTGTCCGACGCCGATCGCGAGGTGCTCACGCTCGTGGCCTGGCATGGGCTCAGCACCAAGGAGGCCGCCCGCGTCGTCGGATGCAGCACCGCGGCGTTCGGGGTCCGGCTGCACCGGGCGCGTAAGCGCCTGACGGCGGCGGTGAACGAAGGACCGCCCGCACCGGCGCGTCACCAGAGCATGGCGAAGGAAATGGAGTGGTCGTGAAGGACATCATCCAGCAACTGGCCGAGGCCAGGCCGCACCACCTCGCCGGTACGGGCCAGGCCGATCAGTCCACCCGCACGAGCGAACTGAACCGGGCGTTCACCCAGCCGCAGGAGACCACCCGGCAGCGGCGGCGCGGGCGGCTGATCCTGCCGCTCGTGGCGCTGGGCGCGGCGGCCGCCACCGCGGTGGCCCTGCTCGTGGTCCCGGGCACCACGCCCGCCAGGACCGGCCACAACGCACCGTCGCCGCGCGCACTCAGTGGAGTCCTGCTCGCGGCGCAGAACGCGGAGGCACTGCCGACCGGCAAGTACTGGTTCGCCGACCAGGTCATGGCGGACACGTACGTCGTGCGGGCGAAGACCGGTGACTACGCGATCTCCGCCTTCGGCAGCGAGGATTTTCGCTGGATCGCGGCCAAGGTCAACAAAGGCGACGGGGGCGCCAGCCGTGATCTGGGGTTCCGGCCGGTGTCCGCCGCGGACACCGCCGCCTGGCGGCGAGCCGGCTCGCCGAGCACCCTCAGGGTCCGGGTGGACGACCACTACGACACCCTGCGCTCGGCGCCCGGCCGGTGGACGACGTGGAAGTCGAAGTTGCTGGGCGGAACCTCGGACTCGTCGGGTGGGCGCTTCCAGCTGGGGCTGACCGTCAAACAGCTCGAGGAGCTGCCCACGGACCAGGAGAAACTGGCCAAGCTGCTGTTCCAGCCGGACAAGCTCTTCGGAAAAAGGGGCCTGGCCGTAGATCCAGCGGATACGAAATGGGCCGCGGTGGACAGGCTCAACCTCGTCCGGGCGATGCTCAGTGGTCCGGTGACGCCCAGGTCGCAGGCGGCGCTCATGCGGGTACTCAAAGCACAGCCCGGGATCCGGGAGATCGGCAGGGTCACCGACCCGCTCGGCCGGAAGGGTGTCGCTCTGGTCACCGACTTTCCCGGCGTGATTCGCGGGAGCTCGGAGAAGGTGCCCTACGGTTCTCAGCTACGGCTGCTCTTCGACCTGAAGACCGGGAAGTACCTGGGAGACCAGGAGGTCCTGACCCGGCCGGGCGGCGAATACGCCTCGCAGAAGCCCGGATTCGTCATGCGCTATGCCATGACGAGCGGCTCCGGCTGGACGGACGACAAGCCGACGCATCCGGCGAAGCCGCCGTTCTGACAGCACGCGCCGCAGGGTGACACGATGCTCCGTCCTGATCCGAGCGGGACGGGGCATCGGGGGGACAGGGTGCCGCCGCCTCGGCCACCGCCGAAGTGCGCCCTTCGCTCAGCGGGAGTGACCTCGGTCGCCATGGCCGGCGATCTCTGGGGCGGCCTCGGGCTGGGTGCCCTCGACGACCGGGTCGATCGGCCGGCGGCCCTCGTCGCGGCGCCAGGTCTCGAAGGCGGCGGTCGTGGCCAGGACGATCGCGGCGCCCAGGATCCAGCCCGCCAGGACGTCGCTGACGAAATGGACGCCCAGCAGGACCCGGCACGTGCCGGACAGGAGGCTGATCAGCGCGGCGGCCACCCAGGCCACGACGCGCCACGACCCGTGCAGCACGGGTAGCAGGATGAGGACGATCGTCGCCGTGCCCACCACCGCGGTCAGGGCGTGGCCCGAGGGAAAGGAGCCGCCGGGCGCGTGGGCGATCGCGCTGGGGAGCGTCGGCCTCGGGCGGTCGATGGCCACTTTGAGCAGCACGTCGAGGAGGCCCGCGGCCACCAGTGTGGTGACGGCCCAGGCGGCGAGGCGCCGGGCGCCCTGGTAGAGCAGCCAGCCGGCCAGCACCACCACGACCAGGCGGAAGACCCAGGCGTGGAAGATGTAGGACGTGGCGCGCAGCGGCGAGATCAACTCGCGGTGGTGCAGGACCCAGGAGTTCGCGTGCCGCGTACTCGACACGTCCAGGCGGCTCAGCGGTCCCCACTTGGTGTCCACCAGGGCCGCGAGAGCGGTGAACGGCACGAGGACGATGAACGCCGCCAGGCAGGCGAGCCCGAGCCGCAGGCCGAGCCCGCCGTCCGGGTGGCGGTGTGTCCAGCGCGCGAGTGATCCGTTACCCATGACCGGGCACCTACCCGTACGTCCGCGGGCATACCGGAACCCCTGGCATGATTACGCAGGTGTCCCAGCCGACGGGAG
Organism: Actinoallomurus bryophytorum; assembly: GCF_006716425.1. NCBI lineage: Bacteria > Bacillati > Actinomycetota > Actinomycetes > Streptosporangiales > Thermomonosporaceae > Actinoallomurus > Actinoallomurus bryophytorum. The sequence continues at coordinate 3,739,316 of NZ_VFOZ01000001.1, read as the reverse complement.
TGATCCTCCGCAGGTATGCCCACTGCGTCATCGACCGCCTGCTTCTGGTGGTCGCGCTTCTGATCTTCCTGGTGCTCTCGCTGATCGTCGTCGCGCTCGTCCCCAGGGGCACCGGCCGCACCGTGACGGCATACGGCATCGCAGGGCTGGTCCTCGCCCTGCTCATCGCGGGCAGCTGGGCCATGGAGGTGTGGATTCCGCACCGGTGGCTCGGCGGGACACCGGGGATGCGCTGGGTCGGGCTGCGCGTCGTCACCGAGCACGGCGAGACGCCCGCCCTGCGGGCCTACATGATCCGATGGTTGATGATGGTCGTGGACGGCTATCTGTTCGGGCTGGTGGGGGCGCTGGCGATCGCGTTCACCCCACGCCACCAGCGCTTCGGCGACATGGTGGCCCGCACCCTCGTCGTACGCCGCTGACGCCGGGCTCAGCCCACCAGGCGACTCTCCCAGGCCCAGATCGCGATCTCGGTACGGTTGCGCACGCCGAGCTTGCGCTGGATGCCGTTCAGATGCGTCTTGACCGTGGACAGCGAGATGACCAGCTCGGCGCAGATCTCCGCGTTGGTCAGGCCGCGCGCGACGGCGCGTACGACCTCACGCTCGCGGCCGGTCAGGGGCTCGGCGGGCGCCTTGGCGGTGGCGGCGGCCTGGGCGAACCGCGCCAGCAGGCGCGTGGTGATCGACGGGGAGACCAGGGACTCTCCGTCGGCGGCGGCGCGTACGGCCTCCACCAGGAGCCGCGGTCCCGCGTCCTTGAGCAGGAACCCGCACGCGCCCGCACGCAGCGCCGAGTAGACGTTCTCGTCCTCGTCGTAGGTCGTCACGACCACGACGCGCATCGGCTCGGGGACGTCCGGCCCGGCCAGCAGGCGTGTGGCCTGGATGCCGTCGATACGTGGCATCCGGATGTCCATGAGCGTCACGTCCGGGCGCAGCTCACGTGCCTGGCTCACCGCGGCCTCGCCGTCGGCGGCCTCGCCGGCCACCTCGATGTCCGGCTCGGCCTCGAGGATCAGCCGGAAGCCGGTGCGCACCATCGCCTGGTCGTCGGCGATGAGGACGCGAACGCTCATCGGGATACCTCCGTGGCGATGCCGTCGTCGAGCGGGAGACGCACGGTGATCCGCCACTGCCGTCCGGACTCCGCACCGGCGCGGAGTGTACCCCCGAGCGCGGTGACACGCTCGGTCATGCCGATCAGCCCATAGCCCGTACCGCCTCCCGGCTCGCCGCGTACGCCGTCGTTGGAGATCTCCAGGACCAGGACGTCGGCGGCCGGGTCGTGCTGGACGCGCGCGGTCACCCGTGCCTCCGTCGCCTCCGGCGCGTGCCGGCGGACATTGGTCAGGGCCTCGAGCACCACGCGATGAACCATCGTGATCACCTCGGGGGCGAGCGTGAGCCGGTCCAGCTCGTCGGGGAACTCGGTCGAGATCCTGCCGTAGCCGGACGCGGCGTCCAGCACCGCCTCACGGATCCCGGTGGCGGACGGCGCGGGAACGGGAGCGTCGGTACGCAACATGCCCACGAGCCGTCGCATCGCGGTGAGGGCGTCGGAACCGGCCTCCTCGATCTCGCGGTAGACGTCGGCGTCCGGTCCGGCGCCGGGACGGTCGGCGACCACTCGCGCCGCCTGCGCGCGTACGACGATGCCGGTGACGTGGTGCGCGACGAAGTCGTGCAGCTCGCGGGCCAGCCGCAACCGCTCGGCGGTGCGTGCCTCGGCGAGCGCGGCCAGCCGCCGGTCGTCGGTGTCGCGCAGGGTCAACCCGACGGCCAGCGACCCGCCCCACACCAGCGCGGCGGGCACCGCGAGCAGCGCCATCGACGACCCGACGCCGTAGCGGAGCACGGGTGCCACCGTCATCGCCACGCCGCCCGCGACGCCCAGACCGATCACCGGGTACCGGTCGAGCCTGCGGCACCCCGCACCGACGAGAAGGGCGATCGCCAGGGTCTCGGTCAGGCCGGGCGTCCCGTGGACCGAGTCGTGCGCGAGACTGGAGATCGCGGTGTTCACCAGGCTGATGGCGATGACGCCGCCGCTGAGCAGGCCGATCCGGGCGACGAAACGGCGGCGAAGCACGGCCAGGACGGCCGCCGTCGACCCGAACCCGGGCACGATCGAGGTGAGCAGTTCCCCGGTCATACCGTGGGCGGGCCGCCCGCCGACGAGAGGCACGCTGTCGACGACGGTGAGCACGACCAGGGCCACGATCTCGACGATCAGTGGGCCCCGGCGCGTCGCCGTCGCCCCTGTGCCGGAGGGGGCACCGTTGTCAGGACGCGTGCTGGCCATGACACCGAGCATGCCTCTTTTCCCTGGTTCGCGACTCCTTCGCTGGTGCGGATCATGCCTCGGCCGAATGGCCGAGGCCGCCGCGCGGAGACCGAACGCCTGGCCGAAGCGATAAGACGCGACATCTGGGGAATATCGACTCACCGATATACACATTGGAGAGGTGATCGCGAGATGTCCGTCGAGAACGATCGCACCTGGCCGGCCAAGGACCCGTGGTACCGCTTCACACCGAGGAACCTGGCGATCGGTTACCTGAGCCTGTTCGGCGCCCTGATCTGCCTGGGCTCGAGCGTGTGGAATCTGCTCGCCGGAGGGCTCGACACCACGAGCACCGTGCTCTTCGTGGTGCTGGGCATCGTCTCCGTCCTCTGGACGGTGACCGCCACGACCGGGCTGAGGGAGGTCCTGCGCCGCCGGGAGGGACACTGACGCTTCACCACCCGGGCGTACCGCCTCCGTCGTCGTACTCGCGCTGGGGCGCGTTATAACCCTCGTTCCCGCCCCCGATGCCCGGCACCCGTACGGGGGACACGCTCAGATCGGGATCCGGGGCCTCGAAGAGCCGCCGGAGCTCCGGGTCGGCGATCCCCGCCGGGCCCATGGTCGCCACGCGCCGGGGCATGTCGTCCTCGGCGGGGAGGCCGGCCACGATCCGCCGGCGCAGGCTCCGCGTGGTCCGCCCGCGCGACGATGACCAGAGTGCCAGCCGGGAACGCGGAAGCAGTCCTCGGTCGCGCAGTGCCCGCCCGATCTCGGCCACCGCGTCCGACTCGGCGATCGCGGCCAGGAGTGAGCCGAGCGTCCGTCCCGCGTCGGGTATCGAGGCGACCGCCGCGGCCCGTACCGGGTCATCGTGGTCGCGCTCGACGACCGTGACCCGCCGTCGCGCACGAGCGATCTTGATCTGGCCGTCCTCGTACAGGCCGACCAGAGCGACCATCGCGACCCGTGCCGGACCGCCGCAGACGTAGGCGATCTGGTAGACGTTCAACCCGACATCCTCTGACATGGTGGGGCCGCCCTTGGCCGCGGAGATGGATCCGTACGCCTGTTGGACGCCTGGCCGGCCTCCCCGGATGCCCCTTCTAGGGCTTTTGCCACAAAGCGGCCACGGTGGCCGCCGCGGCGGCGCCCTGCGCGTGGCCGGCCGTGGCGGCGGGCAAGCGTGTAGCCGGGTCGCCCACGTCGGTGCCGATCGCCGCGTGCGAGCCGGCATCGGGTTCGATCACGTGGACGCGGGCGCCGGCGCTCAGCGTCTCGGCCTGCCCGGTCACCTTCCCGTCGCTCACCGGCGCCAGGATCAGCACGCGGTCACAGCCCTCGGCCAGGTCGGCGTTGGCGACCGATCGGATCCCGCCGTCGACATAGCGGGAGGCGCCGATGGTGACGGGCGGCCAGAGGAGCGGAATGGCGCAGCTCGCGGTCACCGCGTCGACCAGGCCGACCCCTGAGTCACGGCGGAACACCCGCTCCTCACCCGTGGCCGCGTCCACCGCGACGATGGCCAGCTCGTTCTCGGGCCATCGGTGCACGGGAAGGCGCGCGGCGACGGCCGCGCGGCGGGCCGCCTCTGGCACGGTCTCGGCGGCCAGGGCCGCCGCGCCGACCCGGCGCCGCCAGTCGGTGTCGCCGTCGGCCACCTCGGCGAGGCTGAAGAACATGTCCACCAGGTCGGTCAGCGACGCCGCGGGCTTCAGGTCCGCACCCGGCAGCGGAGCGGCGACCAGCCGCCGGTACAGCTCCTCCACCGGCAGGCCGCTGCCGAGCCAGGCGCCGACCGTCGAGCCCGCCGAGGTGCCGATCACCAGGTTCGCTCCCCTGACGTCGGCCCCGCCCGAGGCGAGCCCGGCGAGCACACCCGTCTCCCAGGCGATTCCCGCCAGGCCGCCGCCGCCCAGCACCAGCGCCCGTCTGACCGCCATTGGGGACTCCCTACGCTCGGTCCGTCCCATGATGCCCCGGAAAGGGATCACCCGGCAGGTGGCGAGACCTCGGGGACGCGGTCCAGCTCGATCCCGAACCAGGTGCGGTACGCGCCGAGCACGTCGGCGTCGTCACCGAGCTCGCGCTCGTCACGCTCGCCGTTCTCCGTGCGGATCAGCGAACGTCCGCTCAGCGTCACGCGCCCGGCGTCGGTGAGCATCGAGCAGACCAGGGACCGGGTGAAGTGCGACTTCGGCGACGTGCGGTTCCACCAGCAGCCGGCCTCGAAGTCGCCCAGCTTCCGTGACCGGGTCTCCAGGCGGTATTCGGGCCGGCCGTTCTTGAAGACGTCCAGGTCGCCTTCTGGGGCCTCGGCGATGCGGAAGACGCCGCCGGGATCGGCCTGGTCGCCGCGTTCATCCAGCCGTAGCGGGTAGTGCGTGTGGCCGCCGAAGCCCACGTCCACGAGCCAGGGTCCGACGCGCAGGGCCAGATGGTCCTGCGGCAGGCTGAGCTCGTCGCCGGCGAACACCCGGGCGGATAGCATGTCGACCTCGAAGCCCAGAGCCGTGAGCAACGTCGCGAACGCGCCGCCCAGCTCGTAGCAGAAGCCACCGCGGCGGCGCTCGACGATCTTGGCGACCAGCGCTTCGGGCTCGAGAGTGATGTCCTCGCCCAGGTGGATGGACAGGTTCTCGAAGGGCACCGTGCGCTGGTGGCGAAGATGCAGCTCACGCAGGGCCTCGGCGTCGGGGCGTACGGGCCGTCCGGCGCCGATCCGGGCAAGGTAGGCGTCCACCCATGACTCGTTCACGGACTCATTGCGCCACAGGATGGCCCTGACACGCCATCGGACGCCGGTCCTAGGACCGGAAGAGCTCCGACCTAGGACCCATGACCATCCGGTCGCCGGGCGCCAGCGTGCGCAGGATCCCGCGCAGCGCGTCCTCCTCGATCGCGACGCAGCCTGCCGTGGGACCCCGGCCGCCGACATGGAAGAAGATCGCCGAGCCATGCCCGGGGACGGCCTTCGGCCGGTTGTAGTCGATGACGGCCGCCTGGCGGTACGAGCCGAGCTGCATGAGCGAGGACAGGTTCTCGTCGGCGGGGCGGCACGTGCCCGAGTAGTAGTCGTTGTAGTGGCTCTGACCAGGGGTGGCGCCCCAGCAGTCGCCCGAGTCGCGCAGCGTACGGTAGGCCAGCTTCGTGCCGGGGTTCGCCATCCCGAACGCCTCGGTGAAGGTGAAGGAGCCGGTCGGGCTCTTGCCGTCACCCTCACGCTTGCCGCCCGGCTGGGCGAAGCCGTTCAGCCCGGCACGCCCGGGCACCTCGGCCACTTTCGTCCACGAGCGCCCCTTCTTTACGCACTCGGTGACGGTCACGTAGTTGGAGGAGTAGTCGGAAGAGATCGCGAGCACCAGGTGGGTGGCCGTGCCCGTGCCGTAACGGAGTCTTCCCTGGCCGACCGCGGAACACGGGTCGAACGCCGCCGCGTGTGCGGCGGGTCCCAGAGTCGCCGCGAGTGCCGCCCCGCCGGTCAGTGCGATCGACGCGAGCAGCGCCGTACGCCTGTTGTTCACCGCTCCTCCAAGCACGCCGGAAGGGGAAGTGCACTACGCAGTCTCGACCCGGCGATTTAGGCTGTCCGCATGATGAATCCCCCCGAGCGTCATGAGTTGCGCATCTCAGACGCCGAACGGGACAACGTCGCCTCGATCCTTCGTGATGCCGCCGGGGATGGCAGGCTTGACCTGGAGGAACTCGACGAACGACTGACCGCAGTGTACGCGGCGAAGACGTATGGCGACCTCGAGCCCATCACGCGCGACCTGCCATCGGCCTCATCCGCACCCGCCACACCGGCCGTTCCGCTCCGCGACCGGATCGGCGGCGTCCCCAGCTCCTCGCTCGGAATCGGCATCCTGGGCGGCTTCGAGCGCAAGGGCACGTGGGTCATGCCCGAGACGTTCAACGCCGTGGCGTTCTGGGGCGGTGGGGAGCTGGACCTTCGCGAGGCGCGGTTCGCCGGACCGCAGGTGACGATCAACGCGTGGGCCGTCATGGGCGGCATCGAGATCATCGTGCCGGAGGACGCCGACGTGCGCGTCAACGGCATCGGCATCATGGGCGGCTTCGATCATCGCGCGACCGGTATCGGCTCGTCCGACGCCCCTCGGATCATCGTCAACGGCCTGGCGTTCTGGGGTGGCGTGAGTGTGGAGCGCAAGCCGTCGGACGCGGAGCTGAAGCGCCGCAAGGAAGAGCGCAAGCGCGAGAAGCTCGAACGCCGCCGCCGTCGGCAGCTGGAGTGACGCGGCGGGCCGTCCCCTGGAGGGGACGGCCCGCCGGACCTCACTCCTGGGGCCGGGCACGGAGCGGGAGCAGGAACGCCGCGGCGAAGGTCAGCCCCAGCAGGCCGACCTCGACCCACAGCGTCAGCTTCATCGCGTTGCTGAACCCCCGCTTGGCCGAGACCTCGGCGGCCTGTGCCACAGCGCGCCGAACCGGCGCCGGAGCGGTACGCAGCTCGTCCTCCAGTCGGACGCACGAGCCTGGCACCACGTCCTGGTCCTTGGCCGCGGCGCGGTCGTGACCGCAGGTGCGCAGCGCGACCACGAGATGGTCCCGCGCCGGTCCGGAGACGCCGGCCGCGGCGAGCGTCTTCGGCGCGACCGCGTCGGCGGCCGCGGCGACGTGGCCGCCGAGGATGCCGAAGAACAGCGTGCCGAGCACCGCGACGCCCAGGGCGCTGCCGAGCTGCTGTACGGCGGTGAGCGTGCCGGAGGCCGAGCCGGTCTCGTGCGCCTCGACACCGGCCAGGACGATGTCGAAGAACGGCGCCATCAGCACGCCCATCCCCAGGCCGGTCAGCACCAGCGCGGGCGTCAGCTGCCACGGGGTCACGCCGATCCCGGCCAGGTGCAGGGTGGCCACGACACACGCCACGCCGCCCGCCATGACGACGACCCCGCCGTGGATGACTTTGCGGCCGAACTTCTGCACGGCCTGGGCCGCGCCGAAGCCGGCGATCATGCCGACCGACCACGGCACGCCCGCCAGGCCCGCCTTCAGCGGCGAGTAACCCAGTCCGAGCTGGGTGAACAGGCTGAACACCAGCGAGAACCCGGAGATGCCCGCGAAGAACACCATCCCCACGATCAGCCCGCCGGTGAAGCCGCGCTTGCGGAACAGACTCGGCATCACCAGCGGGTCGCCGCCGGCCCGGTGCTTGCGCGCCTCGTACCAGCCGAAGAGGCCGAAGACGGCGACCGCGGCGGCCATCGAGACGAACGTCCAGGCCGGCCAGCCGAGCTCGCGGCCCTGCACGAGCGGATAGATCACCAGGAGTGAGGCCAAGCCCGCCAGCACCACGCCGACCAGGTCGAGCCGTGGCGGTCGCGCCGCTCTCGACTCCGGCAGGAACTTCAGGCCGCCGGCCACCGCGAGCAGGCCGAGCGGCAGGTTGATCAGGAAGATCATGCGCCAGCCGGTGCCGAAGTAGTCGGCGTCGATCAGCCAGCCGGCGAGGATCGGGCCGCCGATCGAGGACAGTCCCATGACCGGTCCGAACATGCCGAACGCCGAGGCCATCTCCTTCTCGGAGAACATCTCCTTGATCAGGCCCAGCCCCTGCGGGAGCATCACGGCGCCGAAGATGCCCTGGACACCGCGGAACGCGATCAACATCTCGGGCGACTGCGACACCGCGCACAGCAGTGACCCGGCGGTGAAGCCCAGCGCGCCGATGATGAACATCCGCCTGCGTCCGACGATGTCGCCCAGCCGGCCGCCGGTGATCAGGCCGATCGCCATGGCGAGCGTGTAGGCGGCGCCGAGCCACTGGATCGTGCTCGCGCTGCCGCCGATGTCGGCCCGGATCGAGGGGGCGGCGATGTTGGTGATCAGTGCGTCGAGCAGATCCATGACCTCGGCGGCCAGCAGGACGAACAGCGCGATCCAGCGCAGGGGGTACGGCTCGGGTGCCGTGGTCGGGCCCGGTTGGGCATCCGCGGTGGTGGTCATGATCTCCTCCGGAGGTACGGGGCGAACGACGCTCCATGCTACAAACGTTGCTCGCTTTAAGAACACTGTTCGTGTTGAAGGAACAGTGTTCAGTCCGAGCTGGGCTGCGTCAAGTTAACTCTCGTTTTCCGAGAAGATATATCGCGTTGTTGGCACGGTCAAGACATGTCGCGTTCGTCTTCTCCGGTCACCAGGAGGGTCCTTCCGACGACCGCGCGGGCCTCGATCGCCCTGTGTGCGTCGGCCGCGCGTTCCAGCGGGAACGTCTGCCCGATCACCGGCCGCATCCGCCCCGCCGCTGCCTCGGACAGCGCCCGCGCCAGCATCCGCCTCATGTCGTCCGGGGCGAGCTGGAGATGCTCGATCCCGCGCACCGTCACCCCGCGCCTCTCTCGCTCGCCGGGATCCAGCACGGCGAACCCACCGGAAGGGGCGCCATGTGCCGAGAACCGGCCACCCCGCGCCGTCACCTCGAACGCCGCCCGCCCGATCTCACCGCCCGCGCCGTCGAACACCACGTCGGCGCCCGCGCCCCCGGTCACCTCACGTACCAGCGAGGTCCAGCCCGGCTCGGAGTAGTCCACCACGACGTCCGCGCCCTGCTCCCTGACCAGGTCCAGCTTTCCCTTGCCACGTGCCGCACCGATCACATACGCGCCGGCCGCGTGCGCGAGCCGCACCAGCAGGATGCCCATGCCGCCTCCTGCGGCCGTGACCAGGAGGTGCTCGCCGGCGCGTACTCCGGTCACCTCGATGACGCGCAGCGCGGTGACGCCGTCGTGCAGCAACGCCGCCGCCTCGCGCAGGCCCACCCCGTCCGGCACCGCGACCAGCTCGTCCGCCGCGAGCACGGCCCGCTCGGCGTATCCGCCGCGCCCACCCTGGTCCCCGGTGTAACCGGCGACGCGCCGGCCGAGCCATCCGGCGTCCACACCCTCGCCGACGGAGATCACCTCGCCCGCCACCCCGTGGCCGGGCACGTACGGCGGGGACACCGCGAAGTGGTCGCCGAAGCCGCCGGCCCGGATCTGCGTCTCGACGAACCCGACGTCCGCGACGGACACCCCGACCACGACCTGCCCCGGTCCGGCCACCGGATCCGGCAGGTCGGCCACCACCAGCACCTCGGGTCCGCCGAACCGCTCCACCTGAATCGCTCGCATGATCACTGCTCCCTTGTCGTCTGCGGAGCAGTGTTCAACCTCAATGTTGGTTCAGGTCAAGGACACTCGAGCTCGGCCAGGCGCTCGGCGGCGGCTTCGAGGGCGTCCTCGCCGAAGACGGCGATGCCGTGCCGCTCCAGCAGCGCGGTCGTCACGCCCTCGCCGGGAACCTTGCGGCCGTTGAACGTGCCGTCGTGGATGAGGAGGCTGCCGCAGGAGGGACTGCCCTCCTTGAGGATCGCGATCCGCGCGCCGGAGGCACGCGCCTGCTCGAGGGCCTGCCAGGCGCCCACGACGAAGTGCCGCGTGACGTCATCGCCGTCGCGGGTGAGGACCTTGGCCCGCCCGTCCAGCACGTCCTCGCCGAAGCCGCCGCAGATCTCCGCGGGCTGGCGGGGCACCGGGAGCCCGCCGCGTACTTCTGGACAGAACGGGATGAGGCGCCCCTCGCTCCGCCAGAGCTCGAACAGGGCGTCGTGGCTGCGCTTACCGGTGCCGTCGAAGCGCACGGGCTGGCCCAGCAGACAGGCGCTCACCAGGATCTGCTCCATCACTGTCCACAGTAACCAGAGGCACGTACGGCCGGGCGCATCAATGTGATGACCGTCTCATTTCCACGATTCGTTAGCCATGCGAAGCTCTGGATATGGGTGCGCAGGCCGACCTCCGCAGAGGACTCGGATTGATGCGACCGCTGGGCCGGATCGGTGCCAGTGTGATCGAACCCGACCTGCCTCCTGTACGCGTGGTGGACCTGCCCGGCCGCGGCCGGGTCACCGCCCGTGTCGTCGAGGGGCCCGCGCCGGTGCTGCTGCTGCACGGCTGGACCCTCACCGCGGACGTCAACTTCTGCCACCTCATGCCCAGGCTCTCCGGCGGGCTCGTGGCGATGGACCACCGGGGGCACGGCCGCGGGCTGCGGCGGCCGGAGCGGTTCAGCATCCAGGACAGCGCCGATGACCACGTCGCCCTGCTCGACGCGCTCGGCATCGAGTCGGTCATCGTCGTCGGCTACTCCCTCGGCGGGCCGATCGGGCTGGACCTGGCCCGCCGCTACCCCGACCGGGTCGCCGGGCTGGTGCTGCAGTCCACCGCGCTGCGCTTCGACAGCATCGTCGACAAGCTGACCAAGCCGCTGCTGAAGGCGGTCCGGCCACTCGCCGCGCTCGGCCTGGGACGCACGGCGCCGTTGCGCTTTCTTGGCGACACGCGTGACCGGAGCACCCAGACCAAAATGCTGTGGCCGTGGCTGCGCCGGGAGCTCGTGCAGTGCCATCCGCTGACGATCGTCGACGTGATGCTCGCGGAGTATGAGTTCGACTTCCGCCCGCACGTGGCGGCGCTGGCCGATGTGCCGACCGCCGTCGTGGTGACGGCCAAGGACAGCGCGGTGCCGCCCCGCGACCAGCGTGACATGGCGGACCGCCTCGGCGCCGACGTGATCACGATCGAGGAGGACCACGACGTCTTCCTCGCCGCACCGCAGGCCTACGTGTCGGCCAGCCTTGAGGCGATCGCCCGCGTCACCACCTGACCGTGGTGTTGGTGAGGTAGGGCGAGGTGAAGGCCGTACGGTCACCCGTACGCGTACCCGGCACCGGGAACAACCGCGCCGACAGGGGCTTGCGCAGGCGTACGGCCAGCGCGGTGACGTCCAGGAGCAGGCGGGCGATGTCGTCGGCCGAGCTGTCGCCCGGCAGCGGGACCGTGTCCAGGCCGGTGCCGCAGACCGAGGAGTAGGCCAGCAGGTCGTGCAGGCCGATCCGGCCCTCCTCCCAGCGGCGCGCGAGGACGACGTCCTCCATCACCGGCAGCATCAGCCCGTTGTATCCACAGGTCGGCAGCGTGGTGCCGCGAAGCGCGGCGGTCAGCGCGGCCGCCGTCGCGAGCGTGCCAGGGGCGCCGAACTCGCCGGACGTCGCCTCGAACGCCGCGCCGATGCTGTCGGTGCCGTTGGGCGCCGGCGACAGGTCGATCCCGCCGAAGAGCACGCCCAGCTCCGAGGCCACCCGCTCCACGAGCCGTACGACCGGTGTCGCCTCCGTCGTGATCGCCGCGGCGGCGCGCTCGGTCAGCCCGTCGAGTCCGCCCTGAGCGGCCTGGACGGCGATGCTCGCGCCCTGCAGGCCGACGGTGAGGCTCGCCGGGCCCTCGTGATAGGCGGCGGGGAAGAACGGCGCGCCGGCGGGCACGCACGCCAGCGCGGCGAACCGGAAGTTGCCGAAGCCCTCCTCGGTCCCGTTCGCCAGCCGCAGCATCGCCTCGGCGGCCGGCCGCGCCGCGCCGGTGTTGCCGTCCAGGCGGACCGTGCAGTGCAGGGCGTCGTTGCCGATCAGCAGGTCAGGAATGATCTCGACGCCATCGGTCGCCGGACCGAGCGAGCAGTAGACGAGCCCCGCGTCGTCGAGCATCGCCTGCAGGTCACGCGCGTACGCGGCGGTCGGCGTCATGTCGCCGAAGACCGGACGCGTGGACAGCCGCAGCGTCTGCACCTCGCGGCCGTCGTCGTGGCATGCCGCCTCGGCGCGGCGCAACGCCTCGGCGGCCTTGGCGATGACGTCGCCGGACAGCGGGTGCGGCTCGGCCACGCCGAGCGTGAGCGTACGAATCGGGACCATCAGCCGATGATGTCAAAGAACCCATCGGCGACGAGATCCGGCATCACGGCAAGGGCACGCTCGCGTACGACGCCGGGATCCGCGCCTGTGAGCTGGGCGATCGCCTCCAGCAGCGGCCCGAGCGGAAGATCGCCGTCGCAGGCGCCGGCGAGCGCCGCCTCGACGGTGCCGACCTGGGCGGCGCGGCGCAGTCCGCGGGTCTGCCGCAGCACGATGCGCTCGGGATCCTCGGCGCCGGGCGGGCCGACCTGCTCCTGGACGACCCCGTCGGCGGTGCGCAGCATCGTGGCGGGCGTCAGGTCCGTACGGCCGCGCATGAGGTCTTCCACATAGGCGCCCACGGGCAGGTCGACGGCGTGCCGCAGGTCCTCGACGCGTACGTCCTCGCGGCCGTCGCCGCGGTGCAGGGTGATCCAGCCGAAGCCGACGCCGGTGACCTTGTGCCGCTCGAAGTGCTCCAGCCACGCGTCGTAGCGTTCGCGGTACTCAGGGGTGCCCGCCTCGCACGAGTCGCGCAGCCAGAGTTCGGCGTACTCCGCCGGATCCTGTACGTCCCGCTGTACGGCCCAGCCGTCCACGCCCTCGATCCAGCCGGCGACGCGATCGTGCCAGTCCTCGCCGTCGACGTGCAGCCAGTTGGCGAGCAGGTGGCACCAGCCGTCCTCGGCGAGGTGGCGGGGCGCCTGTCGTACGAGCCGGCGGCAGACCTCGTCACCTTGGAGGCCGGACTCGCGGTAGCCGAACCGCCGGTCCGGGGAGATGACGAACGGCGGGTTGGAGACGATCAGGTCGAACTCCCGGCCCTCGACCGGCGCGAACAGGTCACCGGCGAGCAGCTCCGCCTCGACCCCGGACAGGGCGAAGCTCAGTGCGGCCAGCTCGAGGGCGCGCGGGTTGAGATCGGTGGCGGTGATCCGCTGGGCGCGTCCGGCCAGGTGGACGGCCTGGACTCCCGAGCCTGTCCCCAGATCGAGAAGGTTGTCCACAGGCCTGTGGACAACGAGCTGGGCGAGGTTGGCCGAGGCTCCGCCCTGGCCGACGACGTGGTCGTCGCGCAGGGGGCTGCCGCCGGGGCGCGCCTTGAGGTCGGAGACGACGTAGCCGTTCGGGGTGGACTCGACGGGCTCGACGTGCAGACGGGCCCGTACCTCGTCGCCGTCGCGCTCGACCAGGCCCAGCGCGGTCAGGTCCTCGAAGTCGAGTGCCGCGCCTGGCACCGGCACCTGGAGCCAGAAGAGCCGGAGCAGGGTCTCCAGGGGCGTATCGCCGCGTGCGGCGCGCAGCGCGGGAACGATCTCGTCGCGGGCCAGCGCGGCCCCGGCGACCGGCCCGAGCAGGTCCCGTACGCCGTCGACGGTGTAGCCGGCCTGCTCGAAGAGGTCACGTACGCGTGCTGGTCGATCTGGCATGCCCGTATTCTTCCGGGGCGGCCGTCAGGACAGGAACTTCACGAAGCCCTGGGCGAGCGCGTCGGCCATGCGCTGGCGTCCGGCGGGGCTCTTCATCTTGGCGGCGTCACCGGCGTTGCGCATGTTGCCGCATTCGATGAACACGGCCGGCACGGTGGCCACGTTGAGACCGCCCAGGTCGCTGCGGACGTCCAGGCCCTTCTTGCCGAGGTAGCTGGAGTAGGGGATGCCGGTGCCCTGGTGGAAGGCGTTACGGATGTCCAGGCCGAGCCTGTCGGACTTGGGCACGACCTTCTCGTTGTGGCCCTTGATCACGGCCGGCTCGATGACGTGGAAGCCATGGCCGCTGGCCGGGGCACCGTCACCGTGGATCGCGAGGCTGGCATCGGCGTGCGCCCGGTTGGCGATCTTCGCCCGCTCGTCGACGCACGGTCCGACGCCCTTGTCGTTCTTGCGGGTGAGGATGACCTTGGCGCCCTTGGCGCGCAGGTCTTTCGCGAGGCGGTTCGCGACGTCCCAGGTGAACGCGTGCTCGGCGTAGTTGTCGTTCGTCGCGGTGCCGGTCGAGTTACACGGCTTGTACCCGTTGTAGACGTTGACCTTCTTGTTGATGATCGCCGGGTGCGAGGCGTTGGCGCCGTTGTGACCCGGGTCGATCACGATGACCTTTCCGGCGAGGGAGCCCTGCGGCGGCGCAGGTGTGGACGCCGCGGCGGCGGCCGAGGTCGTCACGGCCGACGGCGGGGTGGCCGACGCGGCGGAGCCGTCACCGGACCCGCAGCCACAGAGGAGTCCGGCCGCGGCAGTGATCGCCAAGGCCCCGAAAGTTCTTCGTCCGGAGTGCGTCATCAGAGAAGGCATCACTGCCCAGTGTGCCAAACACCTCCGGCAGCTATGTCCCGAAGGCGGTAAAGCCCTGCTCCACCGCAGATCACGGCCCCGTACACGGCCCCGTACGTACGGCCCCACGTACGGCAAGGTGACCGCCGCCGCCCTCTCCGCGCTGAGTTGTGGCGACGACGGCCACGCCTGGGATCCCGCAGCCGCCGGCTACAGGTAGGCGTGTTCCTTGCCGAGCAGCGCGGCGAGGGCACGTGCCTCTTCCGCGTCGAGGCCGAGCACCACGCGCGGACGGCCCCATGGGTGGTCGATCGAGTGGGCGACGTAACTGGCGACCGATTCGGAGACCTCTTCGATCAGGCCACGCGCGCGCCGCCACTGTGACCACGCGCGTTCGAGCTCGCTCGCGGCCCGCTGGGCGCATGACACCAGTTCCGGATCACGCATGATCAACCCCCCGGTATTGATTGCCGCTCGGCGGTCCCTGCGACGACGACGGCCCTTCCCCCCGGTAGGGCCGTCCTCCTCCGCCCCCCAGCCCGCCGAGCGGCTGGTGTGCTCACCCATTAAGACCGGCCGCACGGTGAACGGCACACCGGTCCGGCCAGACTTGACGAGGCGCTTACCGTCACCAGACCCGCGATCACCACCCCGGGACCGCAGGTAGATCAGCGATGCCGCAGGTAGATCTAGTGCGGTGCGCGGCCTGTGGTCGCGCGGATCACGAGGTGGGGTACGACGAGCGTCTGCAGCGGCTCCCGTAGAGGGTCCTCGATGCGGGCGCACAGGCGTTCGGCGGCGACCCGGCCCATGTCGCGGCGCGGCTGGTCCACGCTCGTCAGCGAGATGTGCCGGATGGCGGCGAGGTGGGTGTTGTCGTACCCGACGATCGAGACGTCGTCGGGCACGTGCAGGCCGAGCTCGTCCGCGGCGGACAGCACCCCGGTGGCCACCAGGTCGTTCGGGGCGAAGATCGCGGTGGGACGCGGGTCGCGGGACAGCAGCTTGCGCGCGGCGCGGTAGCCGCCCTCCTCGGTGAAGTCGCCGGGCTCCACGACGATCCGATCCTCGAACGCGTGCCGCCGCATGGCCTGCTCGTACCCGGTACGCCGATAGTGCGCGGTGGTCGAGGGCGCGCCCTCGATGTGGGCGATCCGATCGTGGCCGAGGCCGACGAGGTGGTCCACGGCCAGCCGCGCACCGAGTTCGTCGTCGTCCACGACGATGTCGACGCCCTCGACGTCACGCTCACCGACGACGACCACGGGGACGCTCTTGGACGCCTCGGTGAGCGAGTCGGGCACGACGCTGAGGAGTACGAGCCCGTCGACCCGCATCTCCAGGAACGCCTCGACCGCCTCCGCCTCGAAGTGCGGATCCCACCGGCCGCTGCCGACGAGCATGCGCAGTCCCTCGCCGTGCAGGCTCTCCTGCAATCCGTCGAGGAACTCGGCGAAGAAGGGGTTGTGCAGGTCGGCGACCAGCGCACCGATCAGGCGCGTACGCCCTTCGACCAGGCTGCGAGCGACCGCGTTGGGCCGGTAGCCCAGCTCTCTGGCGGCCTTGAGCACGGCCTGCCGGCGCTGCTCACTGACATGCGGGGATCCGCGCATCACGAGCGAGACCAGCGATTTGGACACGCCTGCCCGCTCCGCCACGTTGCGAATGGTGGGCTTTGCCGCCACGGCCTTCTCCCGGCGTCGGTCCTCTGCTGCCATCGAATCTCCTGTAGCCCAGGGGGTCCACTGAATCGGGGCAGAGACAGACGGACCGCCGCAAGGGATGCCATGATGCCCCCACAACCCCGCTGGCGGCTGTAACAGTGCGTAAGGGGCGACCCGGACTGGACTTTCGGGCATGCCACTAGGCGGCGTTTGAGGCGTCTTTCGATGCCTGACCTGGCATGGGCGGCCCTGTATTGGACGCGGGCTCGGATACGCTGCCAGCGTGGGTGATCGCGCCGTGGATGGGAATGAGCCTGCGCAGGCCGTTCGACGCTCATCCGACAGCCGCCCGAGCAGGCGGCGGCTCAGCGTCGACGAGCGTCGTGACGAGCTCATCTCCGCTGCACTGCAGCTCTTCAGCGACCGGCCGCCCGAGGACATCTCGATCGACGATGTCGCGGACGCCGCCGGCGCGTCACGTGCGCTCGTCTATCACTACTTCGGGGGCAAGCAGGAGCTGTACCTCGCCGCACTGCACAGTGCCGCCAAGCAGCTGGACGACCTGCTGCGACCACCGGCGGAGGGCAAGCCCCTGGAGCGCCTGGCGGTGTCGCTGCATCGCTACTTCGACTTCGTCGAGGACCACGCGGCCGGTTTCGTGGCACTGCTGCGGGGTGGCCCGGCCTACCGTTCGGGTGAGGTCGGCGAGGTCCTGGACGGGATCCGCGGCCTGGTGATGAACCACATCATCACCTCGATCGGCGTCGAGGCCCCGGGCCCGGTCCTGCGCATAACGCTGCGATCGTGGATGGCGTCGGTGGAGACGGCGGGCCTCGACTGGCTCGAACACCGCGACCTGTCCCGCGAGGCACTCGAACGGCTGCTGGTCGACCATCACGTGGTACTTCTGGACGTCGCCGCACGCCACGATCCGGACGTGGCGGCCCTGCTCGCCCGCATCGCCGACGGAGACCCGGCGTAGGCGGTCTCACCTGGCTTCTTCCGTCTCTGCTGTCCGGCGGATTCCCGCCATGGAGCCGTATCGCTGGGTAAGGGAGTTGTAACCGGTACAACTGCCTCTTCCGGCGTCAGTGGCCGCAAAAACGCCCTGTCCGAAACCGGGCAGCGCATCGTGCACATCGGTCATCCGACGACGGGAGGTTCTGGTGTCTTCCGGCTGCGTTCCTGACATCGCGGACAGACGGCCACCTCGCCCTCAGCGGCACCCGGCAGCCTCCTTCGACCTCACGAGGGAAGGCCACCTCGACCCGACGACACCCCGGCAACCCCCCTCAACCCCACGAGGGACGGCCATTTCGGGCTTGATGTCGCGGGATGCCGGCATCGCCCACCGCGAGGGCCGATGTGCCGTCTCCTCACCTCGACGTACCGGATCGGGTGGTCGCCGAGCAGGCCGCGGCCCCGATGAGGGCTGCCACTCCGTCACGCTTTCCCGCTGGCTGTTCCCTGCGAGGACGCGTTCTCATGTCACCCAGCCAGGCGTACGGACGCGGCTTGTGTCGTTCGTGGCCTGCCGTTATCGGCGCCGTCTACCGCGCTGGACCTGCGTGTCGGCGCCTTGCGCCGCCCGCGCGGCGCCTTGTGCGCCCTTCGGGCGTCTTGGTCGACCCTTGCGGCACCTTGGCCGACCCGCGCGGTGCCTTGTGCGCCCTTCAGGCATCTTGGTCGACCCTCGTGGCGCCTTGTGCGCTCTTCGGGCATCTTGGCCGACCCTCTCGGTACCTTGGCCGACCCGCACGGCGCCTTGGCTGACCTCAGGATGGCCTGGCCGGGCCGTACGGCGAATATTTCGTACCTCGCCGCTTCCGGGCGTGTCGTCCGGGGCGTTCAGGCGTTCGCTGGCGACGTCTCGGGCGTGTCTAGGCCCTTTGGGCGTGTCCGGCGGTTTTGGGCGCGTGAGGCGTCCGCTCTGCGTAGTACGAGCGATTTCGGGCTGGCCTCGATCATCCCTGGCCCTGGGCTGTGCGCTACGCGCTTCATCGCGGCTCAGGGCGCCCGAATGATCTCTCTGAGCTTCGGTTTCGGCGATACGGATGCCCCACCCGGCCTGGGCGGGACATCCGTACCTTCAGCGTGAGTCGTCTCCAGTCCGAAGCGGCCGTCGATCCTGAACGGAACGATGGCCCCTCCAGGCCGGAGACGACCCGCGCGGAGTCCGTAGAACCCCCCTACACGACCCCGTTTGGGAACGGGGCCGACACAACTTTCAGTGGAAAGCTCCCCGACCGCCCACACGTGGCGGTGGCTCCGCCACATCGCGGTCAACGTCACGCGACCGACCACGGCTGACCCGCAGCCGACCGGTGCGCCCCCCTTGTTACGGCGGCCATCGGCGATCCCTCAGGCGCGCCGATCCCCGGTCGGGGTGGTTTCGAGTTACTCCGACCGCTGCTGCGGGATCCCCCCCAGCAGAGCGCGGACCTCGGCCTCGCGGTAGCGCCGATGTCCTCCCAGCGTCCGGATTGACGTCAACTTCCCAGCCTTCGCCCAGCGGGTGACGGTCTTGGGGTCGACGCGGAACATCGTCGCCACCTCTGCCGGCGTCAGCAGGGGCTCGGCCTCTGGCGTACGAGCTGACATTTGTGCGGCCTCTCCTCCGTGGACCGATGACAGCGATCCAGCGTTTGATCCTCGCGCGTGCCACTGATGTCTCTTATGGTCTGGATGAACCACTTTGACATCACAAGACGTAACCATGCCACCACTCAGCGCAACAGGCAAGTCCCTGATAGCAACTCTGCGATTTTTGGTGACTGAGTCACGCTGCGTGATTCTAGCGACACGTATCGTCGCATCGCGCGCTGATTCAGGTAATTGTCCTCAGTTCGCGGATTCAAGAGCTCGTACGACGCGCCAGCGGGAGACCACGCGCTTGTGCATCGCGATCGCGAGTTCGGGCTCTCCGGTCTCCATGCCCGTGATCGCCGCAGCCACCTCCGCCACGGACTCATCGGCACGTAGCGCGGCGTCGTCGAGGATGTGCACGAGCCCGCCGTAGTCGAGTTCGACCAGCGAGTGCGGGTGGAACTCCTCCAGCCAGCGACCCACGGATTCGACCTCGTCGAGATCGAATCCGTCTTCGGCGTGGCGCCGTACCGCGGCGAGGGCTCGCGCCACGCGGCGCCTTGCCTGGGCCATCGGCGTGACGTAGATCAGCGTGCGTACGGGCGTGGCGGTCGTGGGACCGCCTCCGGCGTTCTCGTCGTGCCCGCCGAGCACCAGCCAGCGCTCTTTGGCGATGAAGGGTACGAACCAGGCAAGCGGGACCTGCCACGTGCTCGACAGGATGTGCGGGCTGAGGGTGCTGTTGTGGCGCTTCCAGCGGTCGAACGCGCCGTCGGCCTGCTCGGCCACGCGCGGCGGCACGAACATCTCGGCCAGCTGCTCGGACATCCCCGCGCGGAACCGGTCGAAGGCCAGCCACGAACGCAGCCGCGTCTCCCACGGGCAGACGTAGGTCACGCCCTCGGCGCGCCGGACGTACGCGTCGCGGCTCTCACGCAGTGGCGCCACGATCGGAGGTACCGCGATCAGGCGTCTCAGGGCATGCGTGTGCTCGACGTCCAGTGCTCCGACACGCCGCGGTCGCCGGTCCGATGCGGCATACGCTGCCCAAATGGACTTCTCCGGCTCGGCAAAGGCGTTCAGCGGTTCGTATACCCGAAGGTACGCGGCGTAAGGCAACACGTCCGCATCGTGACACGATCTCACCGCGGAACGCTCGCCGTCACGCGCGCTGAGACGCTCCTGAGACCTCCCGGAGCCGCTCGGCGCCGACGCCGTAATCGATCACTGCGGGCCGGCGGCCGGTGCGCCTACTCTGAGCCTGTCCGACTCATGCTCCCGGAGCTGGTCGTTTGTCGTGCGATCCACGGACATGTCGCCCGGCTTTCGGGTATCGGGTACAAAGCTCACGCCGCCATCGCGGCATTGGGCAAGTGTGCGCTCAGAGAGGAGCCACAACAGTGACGAAGGTCTTCGGCACCCCCCATGAACAAGTCGTGTTCTGCCATGACGAGGCCACCGGCCTCAGGGCGATCATCGCCATCTATTCGACCGCACTGGGTCCTGCGCTGGGCGGCACCCGCTTCTACCCGTACGAGTCCGAGGACGAGGCGCTCGACGACGTGCTCAACCTCTCCAAGGGCATGGCGTACAAGAACGCTCTCGCGGACCTCGATCTCGGAGGCGGCAAAGCGGTCATCATCGGCGATCCCACCGCGATCAAGACGGAGGGGCTCCTGCGCGCGTACGGCCGGTTCGTGCAGTCGCTGCACGGCCGCTACTTCACCGCCTGCGACGTGGGCACCTTCTCCGAGGACATGGACGTCATCGCGCGTGAGTGCGACTACGTCACCGGCCGTACGCTCGCACACGGAGGCGCCGGCGACTCGTCGATCCTGACCGCCTTCGGGGTGTTCCAGGGCATGCGCGCCGCCGCGGAGCACACGTGGGGCGACCCGACGCTCCGCGGCCGCCGCGTCGGCGTCGAGGGAGTCGGCAAGGTCGGCCGCAGGCTCGTCGAGCACCTGGTCAGCGATGGCGCCGAGGTGGTCATCACCGACGTGACCGAGGCCGCGATCGACCGCGTACGCGGCGAGCACCCCGAGGTCGAGGTGGCCGACGGGCATGACGCGCTGAGCGGTGCCGAGCTCGACGTGTACGCCCCATGCGCGATGGGCGGCGCCCTGGACGACGCGACCGTCGAGGCGCTGCGGGCGAAGATCGTGTGTGGCGGCGCCAACAACCAGCTCGCCCACGCCGGCATCGAGAAGCAGCTCGCCGACCGCGACGTGCTCTACGCCCCCGACTACGTGGTCAACTCCGGCGGCGTGATCCAGGTCGCCGACGAGATCGAGGGGTTCGACTTCGACCGCGCCCGGCAGAAGGCCACGGGGATTTTCGACACCACGCGCCGCATCTTCCAGATCGCCTCGGACGAAGGCGTCCCTCCGGCCGTCGCCGCGGACCGGCTCGCCGAACGCCGCATGTCCGAAATCGGCCGTCTGCGCGGCATCTTGGTCAATCCCTGACCCGTTCTCGTCCGGGATCTCCACGGTGATGGGGATCCCGGACCAGTCGGCTCGTGACGTCGGCTATCCTCGGCAGGAGCCGCCACCGCGCAGACGACGTACCGAGCCGGGCGCAAAACGGGTACGGTTGTAGCCGTAGCCGGGGCGTGGGGTCACGCCGCGCCCGGCTGTGGTTGCGTAAGCGAGCGTAAGTGGGGCCAACGACGGGTCCCCGACCATCGAGGGGGTCGAGCCAATGGGGCGCGGCCGAGCCAAGGCCAAGCAGGTGAAGGTTGCTCGCCAGCTGAAGTACAACAGCGGCGGGACCGATCTTGACCGTCTGCGTGGCGAGCTAGGCGTCAACCAGAACTCGCAGGATGACCATGACCCCTACGACGACGACTCGTCGGCGTATGAGGACCTCGCAGACCGCTATGCGGACTACGCCGAGGACCACGACGAGAGCGACGGTAAGAGCACGGCGAAGTAGCCGTCTCAGTATTTGGGATCAGCCCACGTTCGTCACTGGGCGGATCTCAGGGGTCGTGCTAAGTGCATGACCGCAAAGCGTTCCCGCCGCCCCGGCGGGGGCGCTTTGCGTATGCCGATCGGCGTTCCTTGCGATCGCTGATCTCCTGCGGCGTTTTGCCGTAAAGGGCGCAGATGCCCTGGGTCGTGTTTCGCATGCCCATGCCCTGCGTCTTCCGCTCGCGGTCCCTGACCTGCCGGCCGAACCCGTCGGCAGGCAGCATGCCGCCGGCGCGTTTTCGGTTTCCTGTGATCACTTACAGCGCGTGAGCGTTCCGTCCCCTGCGGGTTCACGGCCGGGTGTCGCAGGTGGCGATGGTCAGACGGGTGCTCGGGCGTGAGCCTGGGCGGCGAGGCCCGAGTGCGGGATTGCCACGGGCCGCGCGTCGCCGAGGCTCCTAAGCACGGGGCTCTTGAGCACGGGGCTCTTGAGCACGGGGCTCTTGAGCACGGAGCTCTTGAGCACGGAGCTCTTGAGCACGGAGCTCTTCAGTGGGGCTTCCTGAGGGCGGGGGGTCTTGGCATGTGACGCCTGACGGCGGGGCTCTTGGAATGGGGCTCCTGAGCGTGGGGCGGCCAGATGCGAGACAGGGGCGGGCTCCGGAGCTCAGGATCGGGCAAGCGCTACGGGGCTCGATCTAGGACCCGCACCTTGGCTCAGCCTTAGTTGTCGTATCTGGCCGGGAATGGGCTCAGGTATTGGCATACGTTCGGATGAGTTTGGGCTTTCGGTCAGGCGCTCGGGCCTGGGTCTCGGGTTCGGGATTTGGCCTCGAACTGGCGCTGGGGCTCGACACGAGCTCGAACTCAAACCAGCCACATCTCGGTTCCAGCCCGACCGGCACCAGCCCTCGCCCGCAGGAGAGGGGAGCCGGGTACCACGAGCCAGAGTCAAGGGATGGGCCTGACTCGAGTGGGAAACGGGGTCTGATGCGGAATCAGACCGGACCGGGACCTGAGGAGATGGCCTGGGGCTGGGGCTGGATTGAGGGCCGGGCCTGGGTGACGGCCTGAGGTCGGCTCGCCAGCGAAAGCCACATCCCAGGCCAGCACCACGCCTGAATGACGGCCTGAGGTCGGCCCACCAGCGAAAGCCACATCCCAGGCCAGCACCACGCCTGGGCAACGGCGCGAGGTGGATCTCCCAGCGAAGGCCGGGTCCCAGGCCAGCACCACGCCTGGGCAACGGCGCGAGGTGGATCTCCCAGCGAAGGCCGGGTCCCAGGCCAGCACCACGCCTGGGCAACGGCGCGAGGTGGATCTCCCAGCGAAGGCCGGGTCCCAGGCCAGCACCACGCCTGGGCAACGGCGCGAGGTGGATCTCCCAGCGAAGGCCGGGTCCCAGGTGAGGAGCGGGTCTGAGCGAGGACTTGGGGTGGGTCTGAGGTGAGGGCCCCGCTCCCCGCTCCCCGCTCCCCGCTCCCCGCTCCCCGCTCCCCGCTCCCCGCTCCCCGCTCCCCGCTCCCCGCTCCCCGCTCCCCGCTCCCCGCTCCCCGCTCCCCGGAAAGTTGACCTCAAGATGCGCTGGAATGGCGCCAATTAGCGCAATTAGCGAGTTAAGTCATGGCGAATTGCCTCTCCCATCCACCGATTGTCTCGGGTTAGGCTTACTTCGAGTCGAAGTCTGTAAGGTCGTTAGTCAGGGGGGCGCGCCGTGGGCGCATGGCGGGGGTGGATCGCGGCGGTGCTGCTGACCGCGCTCGCCTTCACCTGTGGGCCCGACGTGCTTGACGCGTCGTCCCCTGCCGGGCAGACCACGGTCGTCGCGGGGGAGTTCGCTGAAAAGCTCGGCTCTCACGTGCGCGACGACGCCATCGACATCCGGCATCAGATCGCCGATCGGGGCTCGCCTGCCCATCTACGGCTCCCCGCGCTTCCACCATCGCCGCAGACCGCCGCGCCCGTACCCGTCAAGGGGCAGGCTCAGGCGGTGCCGATGGCCGTGACGGCCGCCATCACCGACGCCGGTGGGCGGCCACACCTCGGGGCGTGCTCGCCCGAGGCGCTCCAGATTTTCCGCTGCTGAGCTCTCCGTAGGGAACCCGGTCGTTGACCGTCGCCTTCGTCATCGTAAAATGAGGCGAATTGTCGCTTAACCGACCGGCGATCTCCTGTCCATGGCGGCGCGATGACGCGCCTCTCCGCATCTCTCAGTCAAGCCCTACGGATGCACAGAAAGGCTGCGCCATGCAGTCGCTGATCGACAATGCCCGTACGTTTCCCGCGCGGGCCACGGACCGGTCCACCGACCTCGGGCGCCTCTCCGCGGGCCAGAGCCCGGAGGCACTGTTCATCGCGTGCTCTGACTCACGCGTCGTGCCCGCACTGATCACCGGCGCGGGGCCCGGAGAGCTCTTCGAGCTGCGTACGGCGGGCAACATCGTGCCCGGCTACGACCCCGAGCGGGCCTTCGGCGAGACCGCCACCATCGAGTTCGCGGTGGAGGTGCTCCAGGTGAGCAACATCGTCGTGTGCGGCCACTCGCACTGCGGGGCGGTCACCGCGATCGTACGGCCCGATGACCCGGGCACTCCCGCGACGGTACGGCGCTGGCTCGCCGACACCGAGCCGCACGACGCGACCCGCGATGCCGTCGATCTTCGCGACGGTGACGCTCTGACGTCCGCCGTGCAGCGGCACGTACTCACGCAGATGGAACGCCTCCGCGGCCATCCCAGTGTCGCGGCGCGGCTCGAGGATGGCCGGTTGCGCCTGCACGGATGGTTCTACGCCATCGACACCGGGGTGGTCAGCGCCCTGGAGCCACGCGAAGGAAAGTTCCTGCCGCTGTAGCGAGACGGCCGACCCACACCAACACCGACGCGCGACCCCGCGGCGGCCATCCGCCGCGGGCATCCATGGCCGCGGTCCCCGGGACCATGCCCGGGGGCCGGGCCGGCGATCTCAGGCTGTGATCTGACGCTCCGCCGAACTCCCCGCCCGCATCCCGCCGCCGTCAGTCCCATCCGCGAACCCAAGGTGAGAGATGGAACTCTTCTCGGCACGCGACACACTGTGGCGCGACGCCCTTGCTTCCGTAGTCGTCTTCCTGGTCGCCCTGCCGCTCTGCATCGGCGTGGCGGTGGCCTCCGGGGTGCCCCCGGAGCTCGGGCTGGTCACCGGGATCATCGGCGGCCTGGTGGCCGGCGCCCTGCCCGGTAGCAGTCTCCAGGTCAGTGGGCCCGCCGCCGGCCTGACCGTGCTCGTGTACGAGGCCGTGCACGAGCATGGCCTGCGGGTCCTCGGGATCGTCGTGCTCTCCACCGGTCTCCTCCAGCTCGCCATGGGCGCGCTGCGGTTAGGCCGGTGGTTTCGCGCGATCTCCATCTCGGTGGTGCAGGGCATGCTCGCCGGTATCGGCCTGGCGCTCGTGGCCGGTCAGGTGCACACGCTGTTCGACGGCCGTTCGCCCGGTGCGGCGCTGGCCAACCTGACCGCGCTGCCCGAGCTGCTCGCGGACTCGGCGCGCGATCCCTCGGCCCTGGCCGCCGGCGGTGTCGGGGCCGGCACCCTCGCCGTCCTGGTCTGCTGGCGCTTCGTGCCGCGCCGGCTGCGTACGGTCCCGGCGGCGCTGGCGGCGGTGGCGCTCGCCACTCTGGCGACGGCAGTACTCGACCTGCCCGTACAGCGCATCCAGGTGCACGGGCTGCTGGCGGCGCTGCGGCCGCCGTCACTGGATGACCTCGGCTACTTCGGCGACGTGGGCGTGCTCGGGACGATCGTGGCGTTCGCGCTGATCGCCTCGGCCGAAAGCCTGTTCAGCGCCGCAGCGGTCGACCGGATGCACAACGGGCCGCGGACGAGGTACGACCAGGAGCTGATGGCCCAGGGCGCCGGGAACTCCGTCTGTGGCCTTCTCGGCGCGCTCCCCATGACCGCGGTGATCGTCCGTAGCGCGACCAACGTGCAGGCCGGCGCGCGTACCAAGCTCTCGCGGATCCTGCACGGCGGGTGGCTGCTGGCGTTCACGGTGGCGGCGCCCGCGGTGCTCGGGGTGATCCCGGTCACCGCGCTGGCCGCGGTCCTCGTCCACGCGGGCTGGAAGCTGCTGTCTCCGCGCGACGTGGGCCGCCTGTGGCGTACCGAGCGCGGTGAGGCCATCGTCCTGCTCGGGACCACCCTGGCGATCGTGCTGACGAACCTCTTCGAAGGTGTCCTGATCGGCATCCTGCTGGCGATCGCCAAGACGGCCTGGGACGTCTCCGACATCCACGTGGACGTACGCGAAGGCGACGGGACGGGGCCGATCGAGATCCGGCTCACCGGGAACGCGACCTTCCTGCGCCTGCCCCGGATGCTGGACACTCTCGAGGCGATACCTCACGGGCGGCCGGTCGAGCTCGACCTGTCCGCGCTGCGCCACCTGGACCACGCCTGCCGTACGGCGTTGATGGGCTGGGCCACCCAGCACGGCGGCCGGGACGACACGCCGGTACGGGTCTCGGAGGGCGCGGGTATCTAGCGCGGCGTCTCGAGAGCGTGGCCGATGCCCGGTTCGCGGGGGCCGAGGAAGCGCGGGCCGGGCTTGGCCACCAGGTCGTACGCCGCCTTCAGGCCGGCGGGCAGCTCACGCAGATAGGAGATCACCGTGGCGATCGGAGCGTACGGGCTGCTGTCGTCGCCGACGCCCCACGCGTCGATGCCGACCGAGCGGCACAGCGTGATGGCTCGCGGCAGGTGGAAGCGCTGGGTGATCAGGATCGCGCGGTCGACGCCGAAGATCTTCTTGGCCCGTACGCAAGAGTCCCAGGTGTCGAAGCCGGCGTAGTCGAGCACGATGCGGCCGGACGGCACGCCCCGCGCGATCAGGTAGTCGCGCATGACGAGCGGCTCGTTGTAGTGCGAACGGCTGTTGTCGCCGGTCACGAGGAGGACCTCGACCTTTCCTCGCCGATAGAGGTCCAGCGCGAGCTCCAGGCGTCCGACCAGCATCGGAGAGGGATGCCCCTGCGGTGCCCCGGCGCCGAAGACGATGCCGACGGCGGTGGGCCGGACGTTTCCCGGGCTCACCCGATAGCGGGCCGAACCGGCGTACATCCACCCCAACGGCAGCACCAGGGCGTACACGCCGAGGGCGCACAGCACCGCCAACGGGGCCCTGCAGCGCCACAACCTGCGCGCGAACGTTCCCACATCGATTAGGGACGCCTGCGGGACGACGGGAGTTCCTTGGTCAGATGAGCTTTACCGAGCCGGAACCGGGAACGACCTCGCCGATCGGCCAGCCGTCGACACCGCGTTCGGCCAGCAGCCGCATCGTGGCGTCGATGTGCGAGGCGCCCACGATCGCGGTCATCCCGACGCCCTGGTTGAAGGTCCTGTCCATTTCTTCGCCCGGCACTCGCCCGTACGACTCCAGCACCGAGAAGATCGGCGGCGGCGTCCACGTGGCGCGCTCGATGACGGCGTCGCAGGAGGACGGCAGGGACCGGGCGAGGTTCGCGGCCAGGCCGCCGCCGGTGATGTGCGCGAACGCGTGCACCTCGGACGCCCAGGCGAGGGCCAGGCAGTCCTTGGCGTAGATCCGGGTCGGGGTGAGCAGTTCTTCGCCCAGCGTGCGGCCCAGCTCGGGCACGATGGCATCCAGCGACAGCTCCGTCTCCCGCAGCAGATGACGGACGAGGGAGTAGCCGTTGGAGTGGATGCCCGAGGACGCGAGGCCCACCACGATGTCTCCGGGCGAGACGCGCTCGGGGCCGAGCAGGCGGGACGCCTCCACTACACCGGTGCCGGCCCCGGCGAGATCGAACTCATCGGGTTCGAGCAGGCCGGGATGCTCGGCGGTCTCGCCACCGACGAGCGCGCAGCCGGCCAGCGCGCAGCCTTCGGCGATGCCGGAGACGATCTTGGCGATGCGCTCGGGTACGACCTTGCCGCAGGCGATGTAGTCGGTCATGAACAGCGGCTCGGCGCCGCTGACCACGAGATCGTCGACCACCATGCCGACCAGGTCGTGCCCGATCGTGTCGTACACGCCCAGCCGGCGGGCCAGGTCGACCTTCGTGCCGACGCCGTCGGTGGAGGTGGCGAGCAGGGGGCGTTCGAAGCGCCGGACCGCGGAGATGTCGAACAGGCCGGCGAAGCCGCTGGAGTCGTGCACCACCTCGGGCCGGCGCGCCTTCGCGAGGTGGGACTTCATGAGCTGGACGGCCCGGTCGCCGGCGGCGATGTCGACGCCGGCGGCCTCGTAGGACGTACTCACTTGCGAGCCTCTTCGAGCAGGTGTTTACCGCGGGCGTTCTCGGCCACGTCGATGGGGTACTCGCCGTCGAAGCAGGCCCGGCAGAGCCGCTCGCGCGGGATGCTCGTCGCGGCGATGAGCTCCTCGAGGGAGATGTAGCCGAGAGTGTCGGCGCCGAGCGAGGCCCGGATCTCCTCGACGGAGAGGTTTCCGGCGATCAGCTCGGCGCGGGTGGCGAAGTCGATGCCGTAGAAGCACGGCCAGGACACCGGCGGGCTGGAGATGCGGACGTGCACCTCCTTGGCGCCGGCCTCACGCAGCATCCGGACGATGGCCCGCTGGGTGTTGCCGCGCACGATCGAGTCGTCGACCACGATCAGGCGCTTGCCCTCGATCGCCTCGCGCAGCGGGTTGAGCTTGAGCCGGATGCCGAGCTGACGGATGGTCTGCGAGGGCTGGATGAACGTGCGGCCCACGTAGGAGTTCTTGACGAAGCCCTGGCCGTACGGGATCCCGGACGCCTCGGCGTAGCCGATCGCGGCCGGAGTGCCGGACTCGGGCGTCGGGATGACCAGGTCCGCGTCGACGGGGTGCTCGCGGGCGAGCCGGCGGCCGACGTCGACCCGGGTCGCCTGCACGCTGCGGCCGGCGATAGAGGTGTCGGGCCGGGCCACGTAGACGTACTCGAACAGGCAGCCCTTGGGATCGGGCTCGGCGAAGTGGGTGGAACGCACCCCGTCCTCGTCGATGGCGATCAGCTCGCCGGGCTCGACCTCGCGGACGAACGTGGCGCCGACGATGTCGAGCGCCGCGGTCTCGGAGGCCGCGACCCAGCCGTGCTCGAGCCGGCCGAGCACCAGCGGGCGGATGCCCTGCGGGTCTCGTGCGGCGTAGAGCGTCTGCTCGTCCATGAACACCAGGGAGAAGGCACCCCGGACGAGCGGCAGGATGTCCATCGCCGCCTTCTCGACCCCGCCCGGCCCGGTGCCGAGGAGGGCGGTGAGCACTTCGGTGTCGGTGGTGGCGCTGAGCTCGCCGGGGCGCAGGCGAGCCGCCAGCTCAGGGGTGTTGATGAGGTTGCCGTTGTGCCCGAGGGCCAGGCTGCCGTCGTCGGTGGACCGGAAGGTCGGCTGGGCGTTCTCCCAGACGCTGGACCCGGTCGTCGAGTAGCGGCAGTGCCCGATGGCGATGTGGCCACGCAGGGTGTTGAGCACTGACTCCTCGAAGACCTGGGCGACCAGGCCCATGTCCTTGAACACGACGATGCGCGCCCCGTCGCTGACCGCGATGCCGGCAGATTCCTGCCCGCGGTGCTGCAGGGCGTAAAGCCCGAAATAGGTGAGTTTGCTGACCTCTTCGCCCGGAGCCCAGACGCCGAAGACACCACATGCGTCCTGCGGGCTGTGATCGAGGGGGTCGAGGTCGTGGGTCAGTCGTCCGTCTCCGTTCGACACGTTGCCCAGTGTAGGCGGTGGCCTCGACCCGCTGGTCACGGACCGGCGCGCCGCGAGCCTCCTGCGGCTCCGATCCCCCACCATGGGGAGCCGGAAGGAGCTTCCATGGCCTATCAACCGGCGGGCTACCCGCCCCAGCAGCGCCGAGGACTGGGCATCGCCGCCCTCGTCCTCGGGATCGTGGCGATCATCACGTTACTGCTGTGCGGTCTCGGTGCCGTCGTCGCGATCGTCGGCATCGTCATCGGCATCATCGCCGTGGCGCGGAACAACGGCAGGGGACTGGCCGTGACAGGGCTGGCACTGTCCACGGTGACGCTGGTGGCCGCGATCGGGGTGGGCGTCTGGTTCTTCAGCCGCGTCTCACCCTGCGCCGACCGGACGCGGTACCCCACCAAGGCCGACCGTGACCACTGCCTGGAGGGCCGTGTGCCGTTCTTCAAGGCCACCGCGACCCCGGGAGCCGACGGACCCCGACCCTAAGGCCAGGGCCTGTCTCGAAGTCCTCGGCCTGGGCCCCCGTCTGGCCTGGGCCCCACCCGGTCTGTCCGGGCCCCGGTCTGTCTGGAGCCCGGTCTGTCTGGAGCCCGGTCTGTCTGGAGCCCGGTCTGTCTGGAGCCCGGTCTGTCTGGAGCCCGGTCTGTCTGGAGCCCGCTCTGTCTGGAGCCCGCTCTGTCTGGAGCCCGCTCTGTCTGGAGCCCGCTCTGTCTGGAGCCCGCTCTGTCTGGAGCCCGCTCTGTCTGGAGCCCGCTCTGTCTGGAGCCCGCTCTGTCTGGAGCCCACCCGCCCGGGGGTGCCATCCCACTCTCATTGTCCAGCGGGAACAGCGGCGGGCGGAAGTAGAGCGGGGTTCTGTGGATAACCCCGGGCTGCCCACCCAGGCGGCGCCACACGGCACAGGCGGCGCCACGGCACAGGCGGCGCCACACGGCACCAGCATGACTCGACCCTAGGCGTTCAACGGCCGTACGGGCGGATCGGGAGGCGGCTGGACAGGTCGGCACGCTCTCCGCTCGCGCTGATCCGGTCGCGGGCGTCGGCCCAGGTGATCCTTCCCGTGGCGAGCAGGATCCAGGTCCTCGGGTCGGTCTCGATGACGTTGGGCGGCGTACCCCGTGTGTGCCGGGGTCCCTCGACGCACTGCACGGCGGCGTACGGCGGGACGCGTACCTCCACCGAGCGGCCCGGCCAGTCCGTGGCGAGCCGGTCGAGCAGGAGCTTGACCGCCAGCCGTGCCGCGGGGCGTACGGGCTCGTCACCGGCGTCGTAGGCGGCGAGGACCGCGTCCACGAGAGCGTCCTCGAGGTGTGCGGCCGGCGGGACGTCGGTGCGTCCGAGCTCGGTCAGCTGGGCGTCGAGCGCGGCGCGCAGCCGCTCAGGTGTTGGTCGGGCCATGGCGGCATCGACGCTACCCGGTTCGCGGCGGCGGCCGGCCGAATGGCAATAAAGGGTTCTGCCCGGTTATTCAGGCAGTTCGGTTGCTGTGAGCCGTGGGTATGTGGCACATTCTCCGGACCGCTGTGGCCGGTGTTCCTTACGGTGAGCGGCCCCTCGAACTCAAGGAGTCCCCCCGTGAGGATCTCGGTACGGAATATCCTCATCGCCGGCACCGCGATCGCGTGTGCCGCCATTCCCGCGTACGCGGTCCTTGCCGATCCCACGCCGCACGTCGCGGTGATCGCGGCGGCCGAGAACGGCGTCGCCGGCCAGTACATCGTCACCATGAAGCACCCGAGCCGCGTCTCGCGCGCGATCGCCTTTCCGACCGTCCACCGTTTCACGGACGGCTTCGCCGCCCGGCTGACCTCCGCCCAGCTCAAGAAGGTGCAGAGCGACCCCGACGTCGCCTCCATCGAGCAGGACAAGATCATGAAGATCAGCGCGTCGCGGACACTGGCGGCCGGCACGACACAGGCGAGTCCCACCTGGGGCCTGGACCGCATCGACGAGGGCCCGCTGCCCCTGTCACACACCTACAGCTACACGCACACCGGTTCCGACGTCGACGCGTACGTGATCGACACCGGCATCGAGACGACGCTCACCCAGTTCGGCGGCCGCGCGGACACGGTGTACGGCGGCGAGGACTGCAACGGTCACGGCACTCACGTGGCCGGCATCATCGGCTCCAAGTCCTACGGCGTGGCCAAGAGCGTGCGCCTGCACGCCGTGCAGGTGCTCGACTGCGACGGCGAGGGCACGACCTCGGACGTCATCGCGGGCATCGACTGGGTGCGTGAGAACCACGCGGCCAAGTCGGTGGCGAACCTGTCGCTCGGCGGCTCCAAGTCGACCGCGCTGAACGACGCGGTCACGGCCCTGTCCAAGTCCGGCGTCTTCGTCGCGGTGGCGGCCGGCAACGACAACGGGGACTCCTGCAAGGACTCCCCGGCCAGCGCCGCGAGCGTCGAGGCCGTCGCGGCGAGCTCGTCCAACGACACCCGCGCGTCCTTCAGCAACTACGGCAAGTGCGTGGACATCTACGCGCCCGGCGTCAACATCAAGTCGACCTACCAGGGCAGCACGGCGTACCTGAGCGGCACCTCGATGGCATCGCCGTTCGTCGCGGGCGTCGCCGCGCTGTACAAGTCGACCTACGGCCAGGCGACGTTCGGCACGATCCAGACGTGGCTGACCGCCCACGCCAACAACAACAGGATCAAGTCCAACAAGGCCAGCACTCACAACCGCCTGCTCTACAAGAGCACGCTCTGACACGACGGACCTGACGAATGGGCCGCCCCCCGGAAACGGGAGGGCGGCCCTTTTGCCGTGCCGTCATAAGCGGTTGCCGCCGGCGCGATGGAACAATTATGTGCGGAATCCCTCTTGGCTCAGCGTTCCTGCGGCTGTTCACCAGGGCCGGGCAGGAGCATACGGGGCATCAACGACGCGCTCGGCTACGCGCCGACGCACACGGCCCTTCAGTACCAACTCGATCTATGGACGCGGCGGACGTGACGAAAAGGGCCGTCTCCGGAAACGGGGGCGGCCCTTTCGCGCGGTCGATCGGCCGACCGGCACTGGTACGGGCTCGGGCGCCACGAGTGGCTTCCTGCGGAGGGTTTACGAGCTGAGCGGGACACTGACGAAGACGTTCGCCCGGTGGTCACGCTCCCGTCATCCGGTGCACGTTAGCGTCGCTGGGCGACGACGAGACACCAGCCGAGGAGTGGCAGCATGCCTGACGCACCGTTGCAGGTGAACGTTTCGACGGGTCTGCGCCGGGCGACGGTCAGCATGGATGAGGTCGTCGAGCAGCTCGCGCAGCTTCGGAGCCTGGTCGCCCAGGACTGCCACCTGCCCTCCCTGGCCCTGGGTGTCGTTGGAGCACCCGCGTGCGCCCGCTACAACGGTGGCTGCACCAACGCCGGCGACCAGATAGCGGCCCTGCACACCGAGGCCGACACGATGGTGGAAGCGCTGGGCAGGACCGCCGTCGGCTATGTGTCGGCCGAGGTCGCCAACGTACAGGCGGTCGAACAGGCCGCCGAGACGGAGGGTCCCGCCGCTGCCGCCTCGGGGGGACGCACGGCGGAGATCACGGCGACGGGAGTTCTCTCCGCGTCCTGGCTCGCCCGGTTCGGCGTGCGCTACGCCCAGGCCAGGCAACTGGCCGAGGCCACGGGCGACATGAGGTCCGTGAGTGCCGAACTCGACACCGCCCTCGGGCAGGCCACCAAGGTGTGGCAGGCGGAGAGGGATCTGGACTTCGCGAAAAACTTCATGCATCCCGGCGACGCGGTGCTGGCGGAGACGAAGTTCAACGAGTACGGCGAGTCCGGCCTGGACAAGTTCGTGCTCGGCACGCTCGAAAAGCAGATCGCCGCGGCGGATCGCGTCTCCCTGCTCGCCAGGCTGAGCCAGCAGACCGAGTCCATCCTGCGGATGACCGGGTCGTTCAGTGTCGCCGCCCTTGCCGCATCCGCGCTGTGGACCGCCAACGCGGTGATCATGTCCGATGACGTGATCGACACGGCGATCGGCGCCTGGTACGGCGCCGCGGCCGGGGCGCGGACGATCTTCTCTGAGTGGCTACCGGCGATTCGCACGTCGTTGTTCCCGACCTGGACCGGCACGGCGAGCACCGCCGCTGAGAAGCGGTTCGCCGCGTTCATCACCGGCGGAATGGCGTTCGCGGATCAGGCCGAGCGCATGGCGTCCTCGCTCACCAGTGTCGTCCGGCGTCTCAACGAGGCGTACTGGGGTGCGATGGCGTTCACGACGGCGCAGTTCGGTGCCATGATCGCCCTCTCGATGGTGGCGTGGATCAACCCCGAGGCGGAGATGCTGCTCCAGTACCTGGGCTGGACACTACGGGGCTCGGTGACCATCGCCATCAACGCGATCCTGGCCTTGCTCGGCGGCTTGTTCGCCTGGACCGCAGCCTGACACGTCACGCTGGCAGCCCGGTCGCAGGTGCCCTCTGACACGGCGGACCTGACGAAAGGGCCGTCCCCCCGGAACGGGTGACGGCCCTTTTCGCGTGGTCGATCAGCCGACCGGTTCCAGGACGGGTACGGGCTCGGCCACCACGGGCGTACCGCGCTTCGTACGGAGCGTGTACAGGCTGAGCGGGACGCCGACGAAGACGATCGCCGCGGCGACCAGCAGGGCGAACTGGTAGCCGGACAGGAACGCGTGCACCGGCGTGGCGCCCCCGCGCACCAGCGACGCCTGGCGTGTGGTGAGGATCGCGCCGACGATCGTGACGCCCAGCAGGCCCGAGACCTCGCGTGCGGCGTTCATGACGGCCGACGCGGTGCCGGCGCGGCCCTCCGGCAGCACACTGATGATCGCGTCGTTCAGCGGCATCATCGTGAGGCCGGAGCCCACGCCGAAGGCCACGAACGCGGGCATCAGGTCCATGAAGTGGCCGTGCTCACCGACGAACGACACCATCACCAGGCCGGCGACGTTCAGGGCCAGGCCGAGGGCGACCGTGACGTGCGTGCCCAGCCGCCGGGCGACCACGGCCGCGACCGGCGCCGTCGCGGCCATCATCAGCGCCATCGGCACGAACGCGGCACCCGCCTCGGTCGGGGAGAAGCCCAGCACGTTCTGCAGGTACATCGCGGTGAAGAAGTAGACGCCCATGACGCCGAAGCCCCACAGGATCATCGCGCCGGTCCCGCCGCTGAAGATCCTGATCCGGAACATCGACAGGTCCACCATCGGGTCGGTGGTCCGCCGCTCGATGAGCACGAACGCGACCCCGGCCACCGCGGCGAGCGCGAACGAGCCGAGGATCAGCCCCGAGGTCCAGCCCCTGTTGTGGCCCTCGATCAGCGCGTACGTCACGGAGAACAGCGTCACGGCCGAGGCCACGAGCCCGGGAAGGTCGAGCCGCCGCCGTACGGTCTCGCGCGACTCCTGCATGGCGGCCAGCATGATCGCGATCGTGACCGCGCCGACCGGCACGTTGATCAGGAAGATCCAGCCCCAGTCCCAGCGCTCGCTGACGAAGCCGCCGGTGAACGGGCCCAGGGCGAGGGCCAGCGCGCTCACCGCGCTCCACACACCGACCGCCCGGCTACGCTCCTTCGGGTCCGGGAAGGTCGAGGAGATGATCGCCAGCGTCGACGGGATGCTCGCCGCGGCGCCGATCCCCTGCAGCACCCGTGCGAACACCAGGACCTCTTCGCTGCCCGCGAGCCCGGCCAGCAACGAGGCGCCGGTGAAGACGGCGATGCCGGCGACGAAGAGCCGCCGCCGTCCGAAGACGTCTGCCAGCCTCCCTCCGACCAGCATCAACCCGGAGAACACCAGGATGTAGCTGCTCACGATCCACTCCAGTCCGGAGAGGGACAGGTGCAGCTCGCGCTGGATCGACGGCAGCGCCACGTTGACGACGTTGTTGTCCAGGAAGGTCATGAACGTTGCCAGCGCGACCCCTACCAAGGTCCACCAGCGTCTCCGAGAACTCATCCCCGCACTCCTATACAGCGTTCCTGTACAACGCTCTTATACGCCGTACATGTACGTTGTATAAGAGAACCCGTACGGCGTATGGTTGTCAAGTGGCCACCACAGAAGAGCGGACCAGGCTGAGCCGGGAGACGGTCGTCGACGGAGCGCTGGCACTCACGGACGCGGAAGGGCTCGAGGGCCTGACCATCAGGCGCCTCGCCCAGCACCTCAGCGTCACGCCGATGGCGCTGTACTGGCATTTCAAGAACAAGGAGGAGCTGCTCGACGCCGTGGCCGACCGCCTGTGGTCGCTGATCGATACCGAGACGGATCAGGCCCTTCCCTGGTCCGAGCGGCTCCGCGCGTTGATGACCGCGATGGTCGACGTGCTGCGCGCCCATCCACAGGCGGCCGGGCTCCTGTTCACCACGCAGCCCTACGCGGCGACGAACTGCTTCGGCATCATGGAGGTGGCGCTCGGCATCTTCGCCGAGGCAGGCTTCTCACCTGCCGAGGGCGCGGCTCTCTGCAGGCACGGCCTGCGTACGACCACCACGCTGGCCATCGGCGACCCGGGCCTCACGCCGCGCCACACAGAGGACGAGGCGGCGGAGTTCATCCGGCACAAGCGGATCGCGTTGGAGACCCTGCCTCTCAACCGCTATCCGCACCTGGTCGGGGCGGCCGGGCCGCTCACCGAGGTGGAGCACCCGGAGGCCTCATTCGCCTTCGGGATCGAGCTGTTCGTGGCGGGCGTCGAGGCTCTCGCCGCCCGCCACCGGGAGTAGAAGCCCGCGCGGACGGCGCCGCGCGGGCTTCGAAGCTCAGGCGAACAGCGCGGGCAGCGCGCCCTGGTGCACCTCGCGCAGCTCGACCAGCGGGATCGAGAACTGGCCCTCGACCGCGAACGCGTCACCGCCGACCGTGCCGATGTGGCGTACGGGCACGCTCGCGGCCTCACAGAGCGCCGCCACGCGCGCCGCGTAGTCCGGGTGCACCGCCACGACGGCGCGAGCCACCGACTCGCTGAAGAGCTCCACGAAGGGATCGCCGGCCAGGCTGACCGTGCAGCCGAGGCCGCCGCGCAGGCACGACTCCAGGAGCGTCTGCGACAGGCCGCCGTCGGACACGTCGTGGGCGGCGTCCAGGATGCCCTCGCGCGCGGCGGCCACGAGCACCGACGCCAGCGCGGCCTCGGCCGCGAGGTCCGGACGCGGTGGCAGGCCGCCGAGGTGGCGGAACACGACGTTCGCCCACTCCGACCCGCCGAACTCCGGCCGGGTCTCGCCCAGGAGCAGAATCGCCATGCCCTCGACGTTGAAGGACATCTGGACCCGCCGCGTCACGTCGTCGTGCACGCCGAGCACGCCGATGACCGGCGTCGGGTTGATCGGCACGTCGCCGGTCTGGTTGTAGAAGCTCACGTTGCCGCCGGTCACCGGGACACCGAGCGCCTGGCAGGCGTCCGCGAGGCCCTCGACGGCCTGCGCGAACTGCCACATGACGCCCGGGTCCTCCGGCGAGCCGAAGTTGAGGCAGTTGGTGACCGCGATCGGCCGTGCACCGGTCGTCGCGACGTTGCGGTACGCCTCGGACAGCGCGAGCTGCGCCCCGGCGTACGGGTCGAGACGCGTGTAGCGGCCGTTGCCGTCCGTGGCCAGCGCGATGCCCTGCGGTCCGTCCCCGATGCGGATCACACCGGCGTCATCCGGCATCGCCAGCACCGTGTTGCCCTGGACGTACTTGTCGTACTGCGAGGTCACGAAGGACTTGTCCGCGAGGTTGGGCGAGCCGGCGAGCCACATGACGGTGTTGCGCAGCTCGTCGGGTGTCGAAGGCCGCGGCAGGCGGTCCGCGGTGTCGGCCTGGAGCCGGTCGAGGTCGGCCGGCTGCTCGTAGGGCCGCTCGTAGACCGGCCCCTCGTCCGCGGCGGTGACCGGCGGGAGGTCGACGATCGTCTCGCCGCGCCAGGTCATGCGCAGCCGTCCGGTGTCGGTGACCTCGCCGAGCACCGTGGCCGGCACGTCCCACTTGGCGCAGAGCTCCAGGAAGCGCTCGACCTTGGCCGGCTCGACCACGGCCATCATGCGTTCCTGTGACTCGCTCATCAGGATCTCTTCGGGCCGCAGCGTCTCATCGCGCAGCGGGACGAGGTCCAGGTCGACGTCCATGCCCCCGGTGCCGGCCGCGGCCAGCTCGGTGGTGGCACACGAGACGCCGGCCGCGCCGAGGTCCTGGATGCCGACGACGAGGTCCTCGCCGAAGATCTCCAGGCAGCACTCGGTGAGGAGCTTTTCCATGAACGGGTCGCCGACCTGCACCGAGGGCCGCTTCTGGTGTGACGCCTCGTCGAAGGTGGCGCTCGCCAGCACGGAGGCTCCGCCGATGCCGTCCGGCCCGGTGGTCGCGCCGAACAGGATGACCTTGTTGCCGGGCCCTGGGGCGATCGCCCGCTTGATGTCCTCGGGCTTGAGCACGCCGACGCACAGCGCGTTCACCAGCGGGTTGGCGCCGTAACAGGGGTCGAAGACGACCTCGCCGCCGATGTTGGGCAGCCCCAGGCAGTTGCCGTAGCCGCCGACGCCGCGTACGACGCCGTCCAGCACCCGGCGGGTGTCGGGCGCGTCCGGCGCGCCGAACCTCAGGGAGTCCATGACCGCGACCGGCCGGGCGCCCATCGTCAGGATGTCCCGCACGATGCCGCCGACGCCCGTGGCCGCACCCTGGTACGGCTCGACGTACGACGGGTGGTTGTGCGACTCGATCTTGAACGTGACGGCCCAGCCGTTGCCGACGTCGACGACGCCGGCGTTCTCGCCCATGCCGACGAGCAGCGCGGTGCTCTGCGGCGCCTTTTCGGCGAACTTCTTCAGGTGGACGCGGGAGCTCTTGTACGAGCAGTGCTCGCTCCACATCACCGAGTAGATCGCCAGCTCGGCCGAGGTCGGGCGGCGGCCCAGGATGCGGTGCAGGCGGGCGAACTCGTCATCGCTCATGCCGAGCTCGGCGTAGGGCAGCTTGACGTCGGGTGTCCTGGCGGCGCGGGCGACCGTGTCGACCGGCGGGTCGGCGGGCCGCCCGGCGACCGGCTGCTGCCCGCCGGGAGCCGGCCTTCCGGCCTGCGGCGCCGGCTCTGCCTGAGGCTGAGGCTGAGCCGCCTCGATCTCCGTCTCGTCGTTCGGCGCGGTCATGCCGATTCCCTCGCTTCGCTCGGTGATGCGCCGGCCATCCCGGCCAGGATCGAGGTGAAGAAGCCGAGCCCCTCGCTGGTGGGGCCGGTCAGCGCCTCGACGGCGTGTTCGGGATGGGGCATCAGGCCCACGACGTTGCCCGCCTCGTTGCAGATGCCCGCGATGTCGTTCAGCGAGCCGTTGGGGTTGACGTCCATGTAGCGGGCCACGACGCGACCGGAGGACTCCAGCTCCTCCAGCGTCGCCTCGTCGGCGATGTAGCGGCCGTCAATGTTCTTGATCGGCACCACGATCTCCTGACCCTCCTCGTAGCTACGCGTCCACTCGGTCTCGGCGTTCTCGATCCGCAACCGCTGCGCACGGCAGACGAAGTGGAGGTTCGCGTTGCGGGTCAGCGCGCCGGGCAACAGGTGTGACTCGCACAGAACCTGGAAGCCGTTGCAGATGCCGAGCACGGGGAGGCCGCCGCGGGCCGCGTCGGCCAGCTTGTCCATCAGCGGCGCGAATCTGGCGATGGCACCGGCACGGAGGTAGTCGCCGTAGGAGAAGCCGCCCGGGAGGACGACGGCGTCGACCGACCCCAGGTCGGTGTCCCCGTGCCACAGGGACACGGGCTCGGCACCGGCCAGGCTCACCGCTCGTGCGGCATCCCGGTCATCGAGCGAGCCGGGGAAGGTGATGACGCCCACGCGGGCTGTCATGTGCACACTCCGATCAAGACGTCACGGAAACGCGCACCAGCTTACTTGGGCTCTAGCCTGCGGTTTTCAACAGCTCCGGCTGGTGGAGCCGGATGGGGGACTCTTCCTTCCAGCTCAGCCGCTTCTGGAGGTAGACGACCGTGCCGCTGTCGGGGCGGCTGTCGAAGCTCACGTCGTCGACGAGGGCCTTCATGATCTTGATGCCGCGTCCGGACTCGGAGTCCGGGTGGACGTCTTTCTCGGTTTCGCCGCCGAAACCCTGCCCCCGGTCGACGACCTTGAGCACGCACTGCCCATCGTCGATTCCGACGGTCACTTCGTAGCGAGATGTCGAATCCGCGTGCTGGACGACATTCGTACATGCCTCTGAGATCGCGACGAGTATGTCGGCGACGCACGCGTCGGATACCCCGAGTCCGCGCAGCGTGTCGCCCAGGATCCGCCTGATGACCGGGACACTGAGGGTCTCACGCGGCAAATCGAGTGAGAACTTCATGTCTACCGGCCACCTTGTGTTGTCCTTACCCCGTGACATTGGGACTCGCCCCGTCTCCGTCGAAATCTTCGGGCGTTGGTAAGGCTTCCCCAGGTGAAACTGCCGTAATCGCGTCGCAGCCTATCTTTCGGCCACTATTCCGCTCGGAGTTCGAAGGTCTCGATGACGGGGTTGGCCAAGAGTGTCTCGGCCATCTTGCGAACGCGTTCGGTGGCCGCCTCGTCCGCAGGCCCCTCCACCTCGATCTCGAACCGCTTGCCCTGGCGTACACCGGTGACGCCTTCGAATCCCAGTCGCGGCAGCGCACGCGCGACCGCCTGGCCCTGCGAATCCAGAATCTCCGGCTTCAGCATCACCTCTACGACGAAGCGCGCCACGACAGTCCCCTCTGATCTGCGGTTTTCGTACGGCACCGAAGCGTACGGCACCGGCCAGGACGACGACCCAATGCCTCCTCGAACGCACCCCCTGAGCCCCGGCGGACGATGGACGCCACATGCGTCACATGCAGTGCTTTCGCGCCAGTGACGCTATACATGGAGGGTTCGCCGCAATCCTCTTTCCTCGGAGCCCCCGCCGATGCAGATCGATGAGCTGACCGAACCGGAGCGCGTCCTCTGGGAGGCGTTCCCGCGCGGCGAGCCGGTGGACCTGTCCGGTGGCGACCAGGACTTCGACAGCACCAACGCCTGGGGCCCCGACCGGACCGTACGCGCCGAGGTCATCTCCTCCCTGCTTCTGGGCGCACAGGACAACGAGCCGGGACACGTGGCGGCGGTACGCCTGACCGGCGCGCGGATCACCGGCACCCTCAACCTCGGCCATGCTCACGTGAACGTCCCGCTCGCGCTGACCGCCTGCCAGCTGACCGACGCGCCGCACCTGTACTGGGCGCAGCTGCGCAGCGTGCACTTCATACGCTGCCGCCTGCCGGGCCTGGTCGCCTCCGGGGCGCGCGTCGACGGTCACCTGTGGCTGGAGGGCAGCCACATCTACGGTGGCGTCTGGCTGGACAGTTGCCGCATCACGGGCATCCTCAACCTGACCGGCGCGCACCTGTCGCACCCGACCGGCGACGCTCCGCTGCTCGCCGACCGGCTGATCGTGGACAACAACGTCTACTGCGACCAGGGCTTCACCGTCGAGGGCGAGGTACGCCTGCCGGGCGCCCAGGTCGGCGGTCAGCTGATCTTTCGCGGGGCGCGGCTGCGCAACCCCAAGGGCCAGGCCCTGTACGCGAGCCGGCTGTCGGTCGCGGCCAATGTGTTCTGCGACGGAGGGTTCTCCGCCGAAGGCGAGATCCGGCTGCGCGGCGCGCGGATCGGCGGCTACCTCTCACTCGTCGGCGCCACGCTGTCACGGCCAGGCCGTACGGCGCTGAACTGCGACGACATGAGCATCGAGACCGACATCTACTGCTCGGACGGCTTTCGCGCCGACGGCGTGGTCAGCATGTCCGGCGCACAGATCGGCGGCCTGCTCAGCCTGCGCGGGGGCCGGATGAACAACCCGTCCGGCGTCGCGCTCAGCCTCCAGCGCGTCCAGGCCGAGGAGGTGCTGCTGCGGCCGGCCGACCCGATCGCCGGCGCCGTCGACATGCGATACGCCCGGATCAAGTTGCTCCGCGACGACCCGCTCTCGTGGGCGCCGAAGTACACCCTCGACGGCCTGACGTACGACACGATCGACCCGCCGCTGACCGCGGGGCAGCGCCTGAAGTGGCTGGAGCGTGACGGTGACGGCTACGTGCCCCAGCCGTACGAGCGGCTCTCGGAGACCTATCGCACGCTCGGGCACGACGCCGAACGCCGTACGGTGCTGCTCGCCAAGCAGCGCCGCCGCCGCTCGACCCAGCCCATCGCCCTACGCGTATGGGGATATGTCCAGGACTGGACGGTCGGCTATGGATATCGGCCCTTCCTGGCGGGCGCGTGGCTCGTGGCACTGCTGGCATTCGGCTCGGTGATCTTCCAGCACCACCCGCAGATCACCGAGCCGGGACACAACACGCAGTTCAACCCGTTCCTCTACACACTCGACCTGCTGCTCCCCGTCGGCTCGCTCGGCCAGGAGGGTGAGTTCGCCCCCGCGGGCGTCTATCAGTGGATCTCTGACGCGCTCGTCGCGGCGGGCTTCGTGCTCGGACTGACCGTCGCGGCCGGCGCGACGCGGGTCCTGTCCCGCGACTAGCCAGGTCAGCGGCGGTCCGCGGATCGGCGGACCGGGGCGGCGACGCCTCCCTTAGCGACTCATCCCACAGATGGCGTTGGTGCCACGGCACAACGTTCCGGGTACGTTTCCCGTAGTCGTCGTGGCTTGCGTCCTACTACGAGTCGTCTGCCACGATGGCGGTGATACGTCACCCGTACTCGCCGAGACCCGCGGGAAGGGGCGGCGCGCAAACAGGTCGGATGCGGCGATCCCGCGGGCCGGCCCTGAACGCACGAGGAGTGGCACGTGACCATCGACGCCGCGCATGGTGCGCCCCCTGGCACCGGCGCACAACCCCCACCGGAACTCGTCCAGCTGCTCACCCCCGAAGGCGAGCGCATCGAGCACCCCGAATATGACGTTGATCTCACCGCCGAT
This sequence comes from Actinoallomurus bryophytorum, assembly GCF_006716425.1. Lineage (NCBI taxonomy): Bacteria > Bacillati > Actinomycetota > Actinomycetes > Streptosporangiales > Thermomonosporaceae > Actinoallomurus > Actinoallomurus bryophytorum. The sequence goes on along the minus strand of NZ_VFOZ01000001.1, from coordinate 3,697,286 downwards.
GAGATCAAGAGCCTCTACCGGGACCTCGTCATCGTGCGACGGCTCGACACGGAGGCCCTGGCCCTGACCCGGCAGGGTGAGCTCGGCGTGTGGGCCTCGCTCCTGGGGCAGGAGGCCGCGCAGATCGGTTCCGGCCGCGCGCTGGGGCCGGGTGACATGGCCTTCCCGAGCTACCGCGAGCACGGCGTGGCCTGGTGCCGTGACGTCGACCCGGTCAAGGTGCTGGGCCTGTTCCGCGGCGTCAACCACGCGGGATGGGACCCTCGGGAGCACAACTTCCACCTCTACACGATCGTGATCGGCAGCCAGACGCTGCACGCCACCGGGTACGCCATGGGCATCCAGCGTGACGGCACCGAGGACGCCGCGATCGTCTACTTCGGGGACGGCGCGACCAGCGAGGGCGACGTCAACGAGGCGTTCGTCTGGTCCGCGGCGCAGAACGCCCCGATCGTCTTCTTCTGCCAGAACAACCAGTGGGCCATCTCCGAGCCGCTGGAGCGCCAGTCGCGGATCCCGCTCTACCGGCGCGCCGAGGGCTTCGGGTTCCCCGGTATCCGGGTGGACGGCAATGACGTCTTCGCGGTCCTCGCGGTGACGAAGCGGGCCCTGGACAACGCGCGCAGCGGCCAGGGACCGACGCTGATCGAGGCGTTCACGTACCGGATGGGCGCGCACACCACGACGGACGACCCGACGCGCTACCGGCTCCAGGCCGAACTCGAGGCGTGGAAACTCAAGGACCCGATCGAACGCGTCAAGGCGTACCTGGTCAAGAGCCAGATGGCCGACAAGGAGTTCTTCGCCGCGATCGACGAGGAGGCCAAGTCGATCGGCTCCGACCTGCGCAAACGGTGTCTAGAATTGCCCGACCCCGAGGCGACGGCGATCTGGGAGAACGTCTACGCGACGGAGCACGCGCCGCTGGCCGGCGAACGTGACCGTTTCACGTCCTACCTGGGATCTTTCGAGGAGGTAACCCGATGAAGCGCGATGGCGCTCTTCACCGGTTCGGCAGAGGAGGAGTACGACGGTGAGTACCGAGACCCTGTCACTCTCCCGAGCCATGAACGAGGGCCTGCGCAAGGCCATGGAGAACGACCCCAAAGTCGTGGTCATGGGCGAGGACGTCGGCAAGCTCGGCGGCGTGTTCCGCGTGACGGACGGGCTGCAGAAGGACTTCGGCGAGGCGCGCGTCATCGACACGCCCCTCGCGGAGTCGGGCATCGTCGGCACCGCGATCGGCCTGGCGCTGCGCGGCTACCGGCCGGTGTGTGAGATCCAGTTCGACGGCTTCGTGTTCCCGGCCTTCAACCAGATCACCTCCCAGCTCGCCAAGATGCGGATGCGCTCGCTCGGCACCCTCGAGCTGCCGGTCGTCATCCGCATCCCGTTCGGCGGCGGAATCGGCGCGGTCGAGCACCACAGCGAGTCGCCGGAGGCGTACTTCACCCACACCGGTGGCCTGCGCGTCGTCGCCTGCTCGAACCCCTCCGACGCGTACACGATGATCCAGCAGGCGATCACCTGCCCGGACCCGGTGATCTTCTTCGAACCGAAGCGCCGTTACTGGGACAAGGCGCCGGTCGAGCTCGACCTGTCCGCCGCCGCGCCCTTCGACCGCGCCGTCGTCGCCCGCGAGGGCAGCGACGTGACTCTGCTCGCGTACGGGCCGATGGTGAAGACCTGCCTGGAGGCCGCGCAGGCCGACGACAACCGCTCGATCGAGGTCGTCGACATCCGGTCCCTCAACCCTCTGGACGAGTCCACCGTGCTGGAGTCGGTACGCCGTACGGGCCGCTGCGTCGTCGTGCACGAGGCACCGGTGTTCGGCGGTTATGGCGCCGAGCTCGCCGCCCGGATCACCGAGAAGTGCTTCTACAACCTGGAGTCGCCGGTGCTGCGGGTGGGCGCCGCCTCGACGCCGTACCCTCCCTCGCGTCTCGAGGACCATTACCTGCCCGACCTGGATCGCGTCCTGGACGCCGTCGACCGAACCTTCGAGTGGTGAGGCATGGGTGAGCTGAAGCAGTTCAAGCTGCCGGACGTCGGCGAAGGCCTCACCGAGGCCGACATCATCAAGTGGCACGTGCGGCCGGGCGACGTCGTCGAGGTCAACCAGACCATCCTGGAGATCGAGACGGCCAAGGCCGTGGTCGAGCTGCCGTGCCCGTTCGAGGGAACGGTCACCGAGCTCCTCGTCTCCGAGGGAACGACGGTCGACGTCGGCGTGCCGATCATCACCGTGGACGTCGGTGGCGAGGCGGCCGCTCCTCCTGCAGGGGCCAAGGAAGATCTCGTGCCGACTCCGCCTTCGGAGGGAGCGCAGGAGCCGGGCATGGTCGGGAGCGTCGCGCCCAAGGTCGACCCGGCGGCGCCGCAGCAGCAGAAGCGGGTGCCGGTGCTGGTCGGGTACGGCGTGAAGCCGGGGTCGACGACGCGCCGGGCGCGCAAGTCGAGCGCGGCCTCCACGCCGGCCTCCTCCCCGGCTCCGGCTCCGGTCGTACGGCCGGTGGAGACCGCTCCGAACGGCGGAGGCCGGGTCGCGGTGCTGGCCAAGCCGCCGGTGCGCAAGCTCGCCAAGGATCTCGGCGTCGACCTGAGGTCGATCAGCGGTACCGGCCCGCAGGGCTCGATCACCCGCGATGACATCCACCAGGCGGCCTCGGCTCCGGCGCCCACGCGGCTCACCGCCGTACGCACGACCGGTGAGCGTGAGGAGCGCGTCCCGATCCGCGGCGTGCGCAAGCACACCGCGGCGGCCATGGTGCAGTCGGCGTTCACCGCGCCGCACGTCACCGAGTGGCTGCAGGTCGACGTCACGTCGACCATGGACGCGGTGAAGCGGCTGCGCGACCTGCCCGACTTCGAGGGCGTCAAGGTCTCGCCGCTGCTGCTGGTCGCCAAGGCGTTCCTGCTCGCGGCCCGCCGGCATCCGATGATCAACGCCATCTGGGACGAGGCGGCACAGGAGATCGTGGTCAAGCACTACGTTCACCTGGGCATCGCGGCCGCCACCGACCGCGGCCTGATCGTCCCGAAGATCAGGGAGGCGCAGGACCTGTCGCTGCCGGACCTCGCCGGGGCGCTGGCCGACCTGGCGGCGACCGCCCGTGCCGGGAAGTCGACGCCGCAGGACCTGTCCGACGGCACGATGACCATCACGAACGTCGGCGTCTTCGGCGTCGACGCGGGCACCCCGATCCTGACGCCGGGAGAGTCGGCGATTCTCGCGGTCGGCCAGATCAGGGACATGCCCTGGGTCCACGAGGGTGAGATCAAGATCCGGAAGGTGACGACGCTGGCACTGTCGTTCGACCATCGCGTCGTGGACGGCGAGCTCGGCTCGGCCGTCCTGCGCGACGTCGGCGCCATGCTGGAGGACCCGATGCGGATGCTCGCCTGGTCATGATGTCTTTTCGGTGAGGGCCGTTCCCGGTTCCGGGGGCGGCCCCCACCGCGTTCTCAGCCGTGTGTGTCTGAGGAGAATGCGGCGCATCCGGCTGTAGCCGCAGCCGAACTGCGCCGCGACCCGTCGGATCGGCCATCCCTGCTCGTAGAGCCGTACCGCGTCCGCCTCCATCTGCGTCGGGACCGCCTGGGCCGCCCCGAAGGCACGGATGTCGGCACGGCGGTAACGGCGCTGCCCACCCGGCGTACGCACGGCGGCCCTGAGCACTCCGGTACGGGCCCAGAACCCGATGGTCGCCGAACGCACGCCCAGCATCTCGGCCGCCTCACGCGGCCTGAGCAGATCGTCATCGGAGTCGAGCGCGCTCACGACGCGAGGTGGCTTCGAACGAGCGCCGCCGCTCCGGCCGGATCCGTGACCGGGTGCCGATCCTGGTCCCACTCGTAGAACTCACCCGCGTCGTCCACGGTTATCCACAGGGGCGGCTCGGTGGCCGTACGGATCACCACCGCCGGCCGGGCGTCGCTGATTCCCACGTTCAGCCCCAGCTTGGCTGCCTCCCGGCACAGCGTGACGATCCGCATCAGCTCCGGGGTCAGCAGGCCATCGCTCCGCGTGGACGCATTTCTCTCGGACGTCATTACGACAACTCCCGGTCTTCGATTTCTCCTCCAGAGAATCGCAGCGTTGCCTTAGCCTGATGGCATTCAGCAGGGGCAATGATCTGGCGTTGTCAATGGCCCGTCAGCGACTTAAAGAAACTTGAAATCGGACATGTGAAGGCGAACCAAGATGGAATACACGCCAATGGCCATTTGGGGCCGGGAGCTGAAGCACTACCGGCAGGCGGCGGGGCTCACACAGGCGGAGCTGGCCCAGCGGATCAACTATTCGACGTCGCTCATCAGCCAGATCGAGACGGGCCAGGTCCCGGCGACGGTGGAGTTCGCCGAGTCCTGCGACAAGCAGCTCACCACCGGCGGCACCCTGACCCGCACCCTCGACTACCGCAAGGGCAGCGCATTCCCCACGTGGTTCGGCAAGTGGCTCCCCTACGAACAGGGCGCCGACGTCCTGAGGACCTTCCAGCCGAACGTCATCTACGGTTTGTTACAGACGGAGGCATACGCACGGGCCCTGCTGGACGGAGACGTGACCGCCCGCATGGAGCGTCAGCTAATCCTCGATCAGGCCGAGCCTCCCACCCTCCATGTCGTGCTCGATGAGACCGTGCTGTGGCGCAACGTCGGCGGAGCCGAGGTCATGTACGAACAGCTCATGCACCTTGTGGAGTCCTCGTCTCGCAGCATCAAGATCCAGGTGCTACCGAGCGACGTAAATCTGGGGACACAAGGCCCGTTCGTGCTCGCTACGCTGGAAAACGGCAGTACCGCCGCCTACCTGGAAACTGCCGTGCGTGGCTTGGTGACCGTCGCCCCGGACGACATCGCACGAGCAGAAGCACTGTGGGAGTCGATCAAGGCCGAGGCACTGCCGCTGGGAATGTCGAAAGAATTGATCAAGCGGACGGCGGAGGAACGATGGGTGTCGTGACAACTCCCTGGCGTAAGTCGAGCCGATCAGGCGCCAACAACGACGATTGTGTCGAGGTCTCGGTCGCGGAAGAAGAGCGCGGCTGAATCACGTGCGGAAACGCCCGGCGTCTCTGAACAGGTGCTGGGCGTTTTGGCGGTGTACTCAGGGGTCCAAACTCCGGCGCGGCGTGACCTGGCGAGCAGGGCGAGCACGCCCAGGTATAAGAGCACCGGATCCACGGTGTAGATCGCGGGCTCCAACGGCTAGCATGCGAAAGATCACGTTCGGAGTCTGCAAGACGGGTGGGTGCTCCCATGGGCGGGATGAATGACGCCTGGGGATTCGCGGTCCATCCGGAGCAGATCGCGATCTCGGCCCGTGGGATCGGCGACGCGGCCGCGATGTTGAGGATCTCGCTCGGCAATACGGTCTACGCGCTGGACCTCGTAGGAAACACACCGTGGGGGAACGACTCCCTGGGTCGTTCGTTCCTCGACGGGGAGAACGGCTCGCTCGGTTTCCGCGTGGCGAGAGACGAGATCCTCGGCGGGCTGGCGGAGCTGGTGCAGGCTCTGGAAGGCCACGCCTCGGGGTCGGCGCAGATGGCCGACACCTATGCGCAGGCCGATGGTGCGAGCCCGGTCAACGGGAAACCGGTCAACCCGCTGTTTCCCGGCACTGTCGACGCCGGTTCCGTGGCGGACCGGCGTACCGCCCTGCGTGACGTGGTCGGCACGGCGCCCTTGGAGCGGCTGCCGCTGGAGGTCGCGCCACGGGAGTACCAATGGCTGCTGGAACTGCTGGAGACCATGGTGGCGGGGTGTACTTACCCGGCCGGCGACGCATCCGAGATGGACCACGTGGCGCGGACCTTCGACGCGCTCGCCGACGTCATCGACGAGGTCACCCATGTCGCGACCCGCCATGGTGCGGCGATCTCGGATGGAAACGCCGGCGAGGCCATCGACCTGTTCACCCAGTCGTTCGCGAAACTGGCGGGCGGCAGCGGGCACCTGGCCGAAGGCGCACAGGCATGCCGCGGTGTGGCGGCCTACTGCCGGTACACGGGCGTCCAGATCGCATGGGCGAAGACGAACTTCCTGGCGGCGTGCGGGTACCTGTTGTTGCTGTGGGGCGTCGCCCGGGCCACCGCCACGCTTTTCCCGGTAAGTACGTTCGCCGCACTGTCCGAGACCGGGCGCGTCGGTCTGCGGCTGCGAATGATGCTGATGACCACCGGTTTCCGCGTGAGCGCCTCGGGAGCCGCTTTCATGGGCGGCCTCGCCTTCGTCAGCGACCTCACCCGGAAGGCGTACGGGCTGCCCGCCGACTGGAGTTCCGTGCTGACCTCCGCGGCCTTCGGCGCCGTCAGTGGAGGCGTCACCGGGAAGATTCACTATGGCCTGGGCAAGGCGGCCGCCGAGGGCAGCGAGCTCGCCGAGTTCCTCGCCCACCGTGTGCCCGGCCAGCTGGCCGTCAACACGGGCGTCGGGTTCGGGCTCAATGTGGCCGGAGACGTCGCCTTCAACCACGGGGACGTCAACTGGACCAAGGATCTTGGTCTGGCAGCGGGTATGGCGGGCTTCATGGCGGTCGGACGTGTGTTCCAACCGGCCGAGTCACAACGCGCCGATAAGTGGCTGACGTTGTCCGAGGAAGCCTTTGGGCCAGCCACCACCGCTGAGATGACCGAATTGGCGGGCGCCAACGCCCTCCCTCGACTCGAGAACCTGGTCCACGTGCTCGGGGACGAGAACCATACTTCCGGACTGCCGACGCCAGAGCGACTTCGCGAGTGGACACGCAACGCCCTGGGTCTTCCCCCAGACGTCCCCCTCACGGCGTATCACGTGGATTCCCTGACGCGGGTGGCCGATTACTACAAGGAACGTCGCCCTGGACAACTTCAGCCTCCCGGAGTGAGAGCGCTGCACAGGTTCGCGGCGACGGGCACGCAGGGCCGATCAGATGGCAACGCCGTTCAGGCACTCGGTCGCCTGCTGCGACTGCACGAGGTCTGGCATCCCCAGGAGCCGTTCGACTACTGGAGGCACACGGGCGAGCTCGTCCGCCTGAAACAGCTCACGAACTCGGCCCTCGGACTCGGAGCGGACACGGAGGTGACCGGGCGGCACATCGAGACAGTGCTGCAGGCACTGTTCGGCGACCGGCAGACGGACATCGCTCCCAAGGGAACCTCGCCGATCGCCGATCTACGCCGGACGGATCTGAGCATCCTCCTCAAAGCACACGAATATCCGATCTTCAGAAACAGAGGGGCTACCCTCGCCACCTTCCATGAGCTGGTGGGGTACTACTGGGACCTGCCTCCGGACCAGATCCCGACCCCGGCGCATGCCAGGGCGCTCGCCCGGTTGTGGGCGACCGTGCCAGGAACAACGCAAAGCGGCATCGCACAGGAACTGCTCGGCCTGGACCGTGAAGTGACGATGGAGGAAATGAAGGGCGCCGGCCACACGCTCAGCCTCGCGATGGACTTGACCAGGGGTACGGACTGGCCGCAAGTCGCGCGATACTTCACCCCCACGCGCCAGCTCGAGCAGCTGGTCCGCAGTGAATACGGCATCCCCCAGGACGAGATCCTGAGTCCGCAGCAGTTCCACGACTACGCTCGCGACCTTTTGAACGAACACGGCATGGCGCCGCCGGCAGGCCAGCACATCAGTCGTACGCTCATGGACGCCGCTCTGATCGTCGACTTCTACGGCCTCGACAAGGAGGCGGCGAACGCCGTCGAACACCGGTTCATGCTCGGCGAAGTCGCTCATCTCCATGAGCTCATCAGAGCCGAGTGGCCGAAAACGCGCGGCTTCGACGACGGGGCATCCATCCGGACGTTCGAACCGGTCGCCGAGAAACTCACTGGATCCGCGGATCCGTACGAACTCCTGAAGCTCTATCGTCAGGTCAAGTTCGACTCACCCGACGGGCTCGTGCACTCGATCAAGGATCTGGCCAAGAGCGAGCACGCGACCGGCGACGCGTTCACCGACTGGGACAAGTTCGACGCGTACGAGTACACACTCCGCAACTACGTGGGAGAACGTGTTCCGGCGGTCTGGACGCCGCCCGAAGGCGTCATCCCCGGACGTTGGGAGCCCGGAAACTGGAAACCGCGCATCCTCGGGCACGACATCAAGCTGATCAATGCCATCTACTCCATTCTCAAGACCGATTATGGAGTTCACCCCGGGGAGTTCAAGCGTTTCCTCGACGTCGCATCGGGAACGAACCCCTATCCGTCGCTGACATTCGGGCCCTTGCTGTCCGAGGACGGTTATGTGGAGAAGCTCGTCTACGAAGCGAACCAGCAGGAGATCGACTACAACAACGTGAAGTACGGCCCCGGAGATGGGATCTACAGAAATACCGACCGCTACGGCATTCCACAGGAGATCGACACGCGTAAGATCGCCGAGCCCTGGGGCGAGGTGGTCAAAGCGGCCGGGACACAGCACTTCCCCGGACAGGCCGAGCACTTCGAGCGGCCCTTGGACCGGGACATGGAGTCCACCAGGCTGCACGTCGACGACATCTTCACCTTCGATTCCGGCCACGGGGATCACCCCGTCGACATCGCCGCGGAGTTCTACGCGTCCGACTCCATGAGCACCAAATGGGCCGTGGCCGCCGAGTTCAGGGGACACGTGATCCGTGCCGTCCGTCCCGGGGGGTATGTGGTCTTCGGCAACGTGCTTAACCTGCCGGCGGTCAAGGGTGGCGAGGCCGGCCATGGCTACACGGCGGGACGCGGCACGAGATTCCCGAACATCGCCTACGACCGCGAACGCTGGCAACAGTGGCTGGACGCGCACCCTCGTGTGGAGAGCTATCGGATCTTCGAGTCGCGCGACGAAAGCAGCTCGGACCAGTTCTCCGCCGGTGAGGACGGCATCGGCCTGTTCATCATCAAGCTGGTCGATGATCCGCCGGACGCGCCGCCCCGTTAACAGGGCCGCTCCCGGCTCTGGGAGCGGCCCTCCACGTCAGGATCTCACCCCTGTCGGGCCATGGGCGGTTCGAAGCGCCCGAAGACCCAGGTGCCGGGCGCTGCCGCGTCATCGCCCGACCAGAACTCCGTCCACAGCCGGACGAACTCCTCCTGGGAGATGTGGCCGTCGCCGTCCAGGTCGAGCAGCGGGAAGATCTCATCGGTCGCGGTCCGGCAGCCCGTCCATCCCTCGATGAGCCGGTTGTACTCCTCCGAGGAGATGCGCCCGTCGGCGTTCTCGTCGATGGCCTCGAACATCGCCTCGGCGGTGCCGGTGACCTCGTCGGACATTTCGCCGAGCTGGTCGGTGAGTATCAGGACCTCGTCCAGCGTGACCTTCGCGTCGCCGTCGTGGTCGCCCCCCGCGAGCAGCGCGTGCCACCAGCCCATCATGATCGCGGCCAGCCGGGAATGGTCGCCGGCATCCCGGATGGCGGTCCACCGAGCGGTCAGCGCCGCGAAGTCGGACTCCTGAAGAAAGCCGTCGCCGTCGACGTCCATCGCCTCGAAGACCCCGGCGATCTTTCGCCGCTGGAACTCGCTCGCCATGAATCCGCATCCTTCCGTCACGCCGGATGTAGAGGTGAAAGCGCAGATTCATGGTGGCGACCGGCACCCCGTACGACAATCGCCCGGTCGGAGCTACTTTCTCGCGGAGCGGCAATCAGATCATCACCTTGAGTAGGCGCCCATATCCGCCCGGTAAGTGATAACCCAGGCGTGCCCGCCGCCATGGTCAGGCTCACGATCACCGGGATGAGCCCGAATCGTGATCATTGGTACGGGTGTGAACTCCTGATGAACGTGGAAATGTTTCGACAGCTCCTCTAATAGTGGGAATTGCCTGCCCGGGAGGCTGTGGGATGAAGATCACGCGGATGGCGGCGCTGGCGGCGGCGAGCGGGCTCGCGATGTCGGGGTGCTCGGGTGGTGTCAGCGGAGGCGGCGGCACCGTGATCCGGATCAGCGCCAACTCCGTCAAGGGCGGCAAGAGCTCCAACGGCGCCGAGTGGATCACCGACTACGTCATCCCGAAGTTCACCGCGATGGAGAAGAGCAAGGGCAAGAAGGTCACGGTCCGCTTCGAGGGCACCGGCGTCGACGACGCCCCGTACAAGCAGAAGACCGCGCTCGACCTCAAGACCGGCGGCGGCGCCGACCTGATCTCGATCGACGGGATCTGGGTCGGAGAGTTCGCCCAAGCCGGTTACATCAAGCCGCTCGACCAGGTGGCCGGCTCGGGCATCGCGAGCTGGGAGGGGTTCAAGCAGATCCCCGGCCCGGTGCAGAACATCATGGCCTTCGACAACAAGAAGTACGGCCTGCCGATCGGCACCGACGGCCGCGTGCTGTTCTACAACAAGCAACTGTTCGCCAAGGCGGGCCTGCCGGCCGACTGGCAGCCCAAGAGCTGGGACGACATCCTCGCCGCGGGACGCAAGCTCAAGACGCTGAGCGGCGTCACGCCGATCCAGCTCAACGCCGGCACGGCGATGACCGAGGCGACCACCATGCAGGGCGTGCTGCCCCTGCTCGCCGGCACCGGCCACGACATCTTCGAGAACGGCAAGTGGCTCGGTGACACCCCGCAGCTCAGGAGCGTGCTCGACCTGTACCAGCAGGTGTACGGCAGCGGGCTCGGCGACCCGAAGCTCCAGCAGAACCCGCAGGGGCGCGACGAGTCCTTCCAGCGGTTCTCCAAGAACAAGGTCGGGATCCTGCTGGAAAGCGACTACTTCTGGCGTTCGGTGGTCAATCCCAAGGACGGCATCGACCCGATGAAGGACCGCGACAAGGACGTCGGCTACACGCTGATCCCGGCGCAGTCGGCGGGCAAGGGCGTACGCGGGCAGGACTCGGTGAGCATGTCCGGCGGCACCGGCTGGGTGATCAACCCGCACACCAAGAACGCCTCGCTCGTGTGGGAGCTGCTGAGCTTCATGGGCGGGCACGACGCGGTCAAGGACGAGGTCCAGCGTTCGGCGGTCGGCATCAGCCCACGTCAGGACGTCAACGGCGAGATGCTCGCCGGCGACCCACTGCTGAACTTCATCTCGACCAAGGTGCTCCCGATCACCGCCGTACGGCCCGGCCTCGCCGCCTATCCCCAGGTTTCGACGGCGCTACAGAAGGCGACCGGCGATGTCGTCGCGGGTGACAGTGTGGACAAGGCGATCAAGTCCTACCAGCAGAACCTGACACAGGCGGTCGGCGGCGCCGGCAACGTCACTACCGGCTGATCGGCTTATGACGGAGGAAACGGATCTGCTGCCGGCGCGGCGTTCCCTGGGCGGAGACGTGCCGGGGGGCGGCGATCGGCGCCAAGGGCTGGCGTTCGTCGTGCCGGCGCTGCTGCTCATCACGGTCTTCCTGGTCGTGCCGGCACTGTGGACGCTCTACCTCGGGCTGACCGACTACCGGCTCACCGGCGTCCAGGCCGCGCACCCGAAGATCGTGGGTGCGGACAACTACACGCACGCGCTCGGGGACAAGGAGTTCCGCGACTCCCTCGGCCGCACGCTGCTGTTCGTCCTCGGCTCGGCGATCATCGGGCAGAACCTCCTCGGCTTCGCCTTGGCCTGGACGCTGCGGTCGGCGCGACGCTGGGTCCGCTCGCTGGTCGAGACGCTGGTGCTGCTGGCCTGGATCCTGCCGGGCGTCGTGGTCGCGTGGCTGTGGATCGCCTTCCTGAAGGACCAGGGCGGCACGCTGAACACGATCCTGCACACGCCGGGCCACGACTGGTGGTTCGACCACCCGATGGGCTCGCTGATCGTCTTCAACGTCTGGCGCGGCACGGCGTTCTCGATGATGCTTTTCGCGGCGGCGCTGTCGAGCGTGCCGCCCAGCCATCTGGAGTCCGCGCGGCTCGCCGGCGCCAGCGGCTGGCAGCAGCTGCGCGACGTCGTGATCCCGGGTATCCGCGGACACATCCTGACGAACACCCTGCTGATCAGCCTGTGGACGTTCAACGACTTCACGCCGTACCTGATCACCAAGGGCGAGCCGCACGGCGCCTCGGCCGTACTCCCGGTCTACATCTACCTGACCGCCCTGCCGGGGGAACGGCTCGGCTTCGCCAGTGCCATCTCGCTCATCATGCTGGTGATCAACCTGCTGCTGGCGCTGGCGTACGTACGGATCCTGCGGAGGCGCGCGTGAGTCCCGCCCAGCTCCTGCGGCGCATCGGGTTCTACGTCTTCGTCGCGGTCATCACGGCGTTCTTCGCGCTGCCGATGCTGTGGCTGGTGACCGCGCCGTTCACGCGCAACCCGAGCCTGTCGGTCTCGTGGCCGGACTTCACGCTGTCGAACTTCGGCGCGCTGACCGACGACCCGAACGCGCTGCCCTCGCTGTACAACTCGGCGGTGCTGTCCCTGTGGACGATGCTGATCACGGTCGCCGTCGCCGCGCTCGCGGCGTACGCGCTGAGCCGGGTCCGCATCCCGGGGCGGGACGGGATCCTCTACCTGCTCCTGCTGCTGTCCTCGGTGATCACCGGTACGGCGGCGATGGTGCCGATCTTCCAGCTGATGTTCAAGCTCCACCTGCTGGACAAGGACGTCGGCGTGATCCTCGTGATGACCGGCGGCCTGCTGCCCGCGGCGATCTTCATCCTCAAGGACTTCATGGACACGATGCCCAAGTCGTACGAGGAGTCGGCGCGGGTGTTCGGCGCGAACTCCTTCCAGGTGCTGGGGCACGTCGTGCTGCCGAACGTACGTCCCGGGCTCGCGACGATCGCGGTGTGGGCGGTGGTGAACGTGTGGGGCAACTTCCTCATGCCGTTCCTGCTGTACCGGACGCCGGAGAAGCAGCCGGCCGCGGTCACGCTCAACAACTTCTACACCGAGGGCGGGCAGCCGAACCTCGCGCTGATCTCGACGTTCTCCCTGCTCTACTCGATCCCGGTGGTCATCATGTTCCTGTTCGTCAGCCGCCGGTACGGCTTCCGCTTCCATGGGGGAATCAAGGCATGAGGGTCTCGCTGGAAGAGGTGACCAAGGTCTTCGACGGCGGCGTGACGGCGCTCGACGGCCTGTCCCTCGACATCGAGGACGGGGAGTTCTTCGCGCTGCTCGGCCCGTCCGGGTGCGGGAAGACGACGCTGTTGCGCACCATCGCGGGTCTGGAGACGGCGTCCGCCGGGGTCCTGCGCATCGGCGACCGCGACGTCACACGCCTGCCACCGGGCGAGCGTGACGTGGCGATGGTCTTCCAGGACTACGCGCTGTTCCCGCACATGACGGTGGCCGACAATGTCGCGTACCCGCTGCGGATCAAGAAGGTGGGCCGTACGGAACGCCGCGCGAAGGCCGCCCAGACCGCGGCGGGACTCTCACTCGCCGGCCTGATGGAACGCCGCCCGGCCCAGTTGTCCGGCGGCCAGCAGCAACGCGTCGCCCTGGCCCGCGCGATGGTCGCCGAGCCGACGGTGTTCCTGCTGGACGAGCCGCTGTCCAATCTGGACGCGCGGCTACGGCTGGAGGCGCGCACGTTCTTGAAGAGGCTCCAGCACGACCTCGGCGTGACGACGGTCTTCGTCACCCACGACCAGGCGGAGGCCCTGGCGCTGGCCGACCGGATCGCGGTGATGGACGCGGGCCGCATCCGCCAGCTCGGCACCCCCCGCGAGATCTTCCAGCGCCCGGCGAACGTCTTCGTCGCCGGCTTCATCGGCTCGACCCCGATGAACCTGCTGGAGGGCGAGTGTGTGGCGGGCGACGGCGAGGCGGCGGAGTCGTGGGGCCACCAGATCGACATCACCGGCGTACGGCTGCCGGTCCCCGAGGAGATCGTCACCGAGCTGAACCCGGGCGACAAGGTGATCGTGGGGGTACGGCCGGAATACCTCGTAGAGGCAGAAGAGGGCATCGAGGGCCAGGTCGACATCGTGGAGAATCTCGGCACGACGTCCCTGGTCACGTTGACGACGACCGGCCCGCCGGTGCAGGTGACGGTCCCGGAGGGCCGCGAACCGGAGCCGGGCGCGACCATGCGCGTAACCCCCGAACCGGGCCGCATGCTCGTCTACCGCGCCGACGACGGCGAACTCATCGACGCCCCCTGAATCCTCGCGAACAGGCAGACACGGGCAGCAACGTGCTGAATACCCTCTGTCGCTGGACTGATACCGTGAAGCGAGGAGAACCCGAGGACGGTGGAGCCATGGCCATGCCCCAGTGGACCGGTGACGAAGAGATCCCGACGCCGACGATCGAGGAGATCTGGGAACAGACTCCTCCCTATCCCGGCCTCCAGGTCGAAGTCATCGACGGGAGCCTCGTCGTGAGCCCCCGGGGAAACGTACGCCACGCGCAGATCAACTATTTCCTGCACAGCGGGTTCCACGACGTCGCCCTGCAGAACGGTTGGCATCTCTGTCACGAGCTCACGATTCACCTCGAGAGCAACCGCGACCGCGTCGAACCGGATCTCGTCATCGTCCCGCCGGACGCTCCTACGTTCGGTGACAGTGAGGTTCTCGGACGCGGGGTGCTGCTCGTTGCCGAGGTCACCTCACGAGGAAACGCGGCGCGGGATCGCTTCGCCAAGCCGCGTACCTGCGCGCTTAGCGGAGTGCCGCTCTACCTGCTCGTGGACCCGGTCGAGGAGCCGATGTCGGTGACGCTGTTCAGCGAGCCGGGCGAGGACGGCTACGGCACGCTGGACCGCGTGACCGTAGGCGAGAAGCTTTGGCTGCCCGAGCCGTTCACGATGGCCCTGGACACGGCTCCGCTACGCGTCTAGACCGGGGGGTTGCTGCGGTCGTCGTTGACGATGTCGGCGCCCGGACGCGGCTTCGGCTGGCGACTGCTCATGACGAGCTGCAGCAGGAACGACGCGGCACCGACGACCATCAGGATCACGCCCAGCGCCGGCAGGTCGATGCCGCTGAGGTGCGCCTTGATGGCCCACTTGAAGATCGCCCCAAGTGTGATCAGGAAGATGCTGACGCCAAAGCCCACCATGCCTCCGACCTCCGGTACCCCTGATTGGGCCCGGAATTACTTCGAGTAAACACCCCGCTGCTGCGGCACACCACCCTATCGATACCGATGATGGCGTATGTCCCATCACTCGAACCAGAGTGACGGGACATACGAAACCAGTGACGGCTCAGAAAGCCTCTTCCGGAAGCTCCATCAGGTCGGCGGTGGTCGCCTCGGCGATGGCCCGCTCGGCGGTCACCTTGGGCAGCTGCGTCGCGCAGAAGAACTGTGCGGCCGCCACCTTTCCGCGGTAGAACGCCTGGTCCGCGTCGGACACCTCGCCGCCCAGCCGGTCCAGGGCGACCTCCGCCTGCCGGCAGAGCAGCCAGGCGATGACGACGTCGCCGAGGACCATCAGCAGCCGGGTGGTGTTCAGGCCGACCTTGTAGATCTCCTCGGGCTTCTCCATCGAGCTCAACGCCCAGCCCACCATCGGGGTGGCGATGCCCTGCGCGTCGTCGACGGCCCTGGCCAGGAGCGCGCGCTCCTGCTTGAGGCGGCCGTTGCCCGCGTCGCTCTCCGCGAACTCCTTGATCAGCCCGGCGAGGTGCGTCAGCGCCTCGCCGTTGTCGCGCAGGATCTTGCGGAAGAAGAAGTCCATGCCCTGGATCGCCGTCGTGCCCTCGTACAGGGAGTCGATCTTGGCGTCACGGACGTACTGCTCGAGCGGGTAGTCCTGAAGGAAGCCCGAACCGCCCAGGGTCTGCAGCGACTGCGTCAGCACCTCGTACGCGCGCTCGGAGCCGACGCCCTTGACGATCGGCAGCAGCAGGTCGTTGACCTTCTCCGCGAGTTCGTCGCGCACGCCCGAGGCGGTGGCGAGCTGCACCTTGTCCTGGTACGTCGCGGTGAACAGGACGAGCGCCCGCATGCCCTCGGCGTAGGACTTCTGCAGCATGAGCAGCCGGCGTACGTCGGGGTGGTTGGTGATGGTGACGCGCGGCGCGGTCTTGTCCGCCATCTTCGTCAGGTCGGCGCCCTGCACGCGCTCCTTGGCGTAGGACAGCGCGTTGAGGTAGCCGGTGGACAGCGTGGAGATGGCCTTCGTGCCGACCATCATGCGGGCCTGCTCGATGATGAGGAACATCTGCTTGATGCCCTCGTGCACCCCGCCCACGAGGTAGCCGACCGCAGGCTCCTTGTCGCCGAAGGTGAGCTCGCAGGTCGTGGAGACCTTCAGGCCCATCTTCTTCTCGACGTTGGTGACGTAGGCGCCGTTGCGCTCGCCGGGCTCCCCGGTCGACGGGTCCACGAGATACTTCGGCACGATGAACATCGACAGGCCCTTGGTGCCCGGCCCGGCGCCCTCGGGGCGCGCCAGCACGTAGTGCAGGATGTTGCCGGCCAGGTCGTGGTCGGCGCTGGTGATGAAGCGCTTGACGCCCTCGATGTGCCAGGTGCCGTCGGGCTGCTCGACCGCCTTCGTACGCCCGGCGCCGACGTCGGAGCCGGCGTCCGGCTCCGTGAGCACCATCGTCGCGCCCCAGTGCTTCTCGATCGCGAACTCGGCGAGCCTCTTCTGCTCGGGCGTGCCGATCTGCCACAGGAGCCAGGCGAAGCTCGGGCCGTTGGAGTACATCCAGATGGCCGGGTTGGCGCCCAGGACGAGCTCGGCCACGGCCCAGTGCAGGCTGCGCGGCGCGTTCATGCCGCCGAGCTCGGGCGGCAGCTCCAGCCGCCACCACTCGGCGTCGTTGAAGTAGGCGCGGAAGGACTTCTTGAAGCTGTCGGGCATCGTGACCGCGTGGGTCTCGGGGTCGAACACGGGCGGGTGACGGTCCGCGTCCTCGAACGACTCGGCGAGCACGCCGGTGGCGAGGCGGTTGACCTCGTCCAGAGCGCTGCGCGCCGTCGCCTCGTCGACCTCGGCGAAGGGTCCTGAGCCCAGGACCTCCCGACGACCGAGCACCTCGAAGAGGTTGAACTCGATGTCACGCAGGTTGCTCTTGTAGTGGCCCATGAAGCACCCCGTAGCTCTCGGGCGGTCACGCCCAACGGTCGTACCAGTCAGTAACACCGTCATGCTACCCGCGAGTAACCGGACATACAAACATCAGACCGGAAAATGCCATCGCCTTGGGCAACCGGTCGGCGAAGGTCCGCCACGGCCGACCTGGGCGCCCCCGCGTACGGGTGAGCTCGGTCACGTACGGAACAGATCGGGTGATCCGGGGCGTCCTTTCACGTGGGACTCGGATCTCGAGGTCCCCCGGACGAGAGCGCGCCGTACCCGGCCACGCAAAGACGGCGCGCGGCTGAACATGCAACAGATTCTGCAGATCCTCGGTGCCGTCCTGATCCTCGTCGCCTACCTGCTCTCTCAGCTCAGGCTCCTGAACGACCGGTCGATCCCGTACCTGCTCCTCAACCTGGCCGGATCCGCCGTTCTCGCGGTGCTCGCGGCGACCGGCCGGGAGTGGGGCTTCCTCCTGCTGGAGGGAAGCTGGGCGGTCGTGTCGTTCATATCGCTGATTGCCCTGACACGCGCGCGGCCGGAGCCCCTACGATGACGCCCTGTGGCCGATGCTTGGGACTCCGTCGTCGCCTGGATCAACCGTGACCGGCCCGACCTGACGGAGGCCGAGCGGCGGCTCTGGGACGCCTACCCGACCGGCGCGGTGGTCGACCTCGGCGACGGGCGTCCCGACGGCACCGACGATCCCGCCCGTCTCGTACGGGCCGAGGTGATCTCGGCGCTGCTGCTCGGCGCGCGCGACGGAACCGCAGGCCGGGTTCCGGCCGTACGCCTGCACGGCGCGCGCGTCACCGGCGCGCTCAACGTCTCCGGCGGCGAGGTCGGCTGTGAGCTCCGGCTCCGCCGCTGCGTGCTGGACGAGACGCCGGACTTCTCCAACGCGCGGGCGCGGCAGATACGGTTCGGCGACTGCACGATGCCCGGCTTCGACGGCGGCGGCCTGCGGGTCGACGGGTTCTTCAGCCTCTCCGGCTCGCTGATCGAGGGCGAGGTGCGGCTGATCCGCGGATACGTGACCGGCGGGTTCCGCATGAACGGCGTCCACCTTCACAACCCGGGCGGGTACGCCCTGTTCGCGGGCGGCCTGACCGTCGACGTCGGGGCCTTCATCCGCGACTCGGAGATCACCGGCGGAATACGGCTGACCGGTGCGCGGATGACCGGTGGCCTCTTCATGGAGGGGACCAGGCTGCACGACTCGGTCGGCTTCGCCCTGGACGGCGAGAACATGATCGTTCAGGACCGGATGGAGTGCAGCGGCGGCTTCGTCTCCGACGGCCAGGTCCGCCTGCGCGGCGCGCGGATCGACGGCACGCTCTCCTTCGACCAGGGTGTGCTCCGTGCCCCCGGCAAGCGTGTGCTGCATCTGAGCCACGCGCGGGTCGAGGAGTTGATCCTGATCCCGAGCGAGCCGATCCAGGGCGAGGTCACCCTGGGGTATTCACGCATCAACGTGATCCTCGACCGTCCCGCAATGTGGCCCGAGCGGCTCCGCCTCAACGGGCTCGTCTACGAGACCCTGCGCGGCGAGGCCGACGAGCGGCTGCGGTTCGACTGGATCTCCCGCGATCCGCAGGGATTCCGCCCGCAGCCGTACGAGCAGCTCGCCACCTGGCTGCGCCAGATCGGCCGGGAGGACCTCGCCCGCAGGTGCCAGCTCGCCAAGCAGCGGGCGCGGCGGCGCAACCTCAACCCGGTCAGCCGCACCTGGAGCGTGCTGCTCGACTGGACCGTCGGGTACGGCTACCGCCCGTGGATCTCGGGGCTGTGGCTCGTACTCCTGGTCGCGCTGGGCACGGTGGTGTTCAGCCTCCACCACCCGCTCACGATCCGGCAGCCGGACGAGCGGCCGCACTTCCACGCGTTCGTCTACACCCTTGACCTGATGCTGCCGCTGGAGACGTTCGGGCAGCGCAGCGCGTGGGACCCGACCGGCTGGACGGCCTGGCTGGCCTGGGGGCTGACCGCCGCCGGCTGGTTCCTGGCGACCGCTCTGATCGCCGGTGTCGCCCGCGTGCTCCGGCGGGCGTGAGATCCGACAGGATGGGACCGTGGGAACTCACCTGATCACCGGGGCCACCGGTGCGGTCGGCGCCGCGGTGGCCGGGCTACTGCACGACGCCGGCCACAGCGTCATCCTGACCGGGCGTGACGCCGGACGCCTCGACGCCACCGCCGCCCGGATCGCGGGCGGCGACCGGGTCCGTACGCTCGTCCTGGACCTGACCGACCCCCGGCGGATCGAGCCCTCGCTGGAGGGCGCGGAGCTGCCGCCGCTGGACGGGCTCGTGCACGGCGCCGGCTCGGTCGCGCTGGGCACCGTCGCCGAGCTGGCGCCGGACGACTGGATCGGCCAGCTCCTCGTGAACACCGCCGCACCCGCCGAGCTGACCCGCCTCCTGCTGCCCTCGGTGCGCGCGGCCCGCGGGCACGTGGTGTTCGTCAACTCCGGCTCCGGACTGCGCGCGAACCCGGGCTGGAGCGCGTACGCGGCGAGCAAACACGCGCTTCGTGCCCTGGCCGACGCGCTGCGCGCCGAGGAGCCGGAGATCCGCGTGACCTCGGTCTTTCCCGGGCGCTTCGCGAGCGAGATGCAGCGTCAGGTCCGCGCCCACGAGGGCGGGGATTACGACCCGGACGCGTTCATGTCCGCCCGCACCGTCGCCAAGGTGATCGTCAATGCGCTGGAGACGCCGCGCGACGCGACCGTGACCGACGTCAGCGTACGAGGCTGATCAGGCCGCCGACCTCCGCCGGGTGAGCCAGGCGGCGGCGACGCCGCCGATCAGGCCGAACAGATGGGCCTGCCAGGAGATCCCCGGCTGGCCGGGCAGCGCTCCGAGGATCATCGTGCCGTAGACCACGGCGATGAGGACGCCGACCACGATGTCGAACGCGCGGTGTTCGACGAAGCCGCGCGCGAGCAGGTAGCCGAAGTAGCCGAAGATCAGGCCGCTGGCCCCGACGGTCACGGTGTCCGGCGCGGACAGGAACCACACGCCGAGCCCGCTCGCGACCATGACGATCACGCTGACCGCGATGAAGCGCGCGACACCGCGGAGCGCCGCGAGGAAGGCGAAGATCGCGAGCGGCACCGAATTGGCCATGAGGTGATCGAGGTTGGCGTGCAGGAACGGTGCGGTGAAGATGTGCCAGAGCGTGTTCGTGTCGTGCGCCTGGATGCCGTACCGGCTGCCGAGCACACTCTCGTCGTTGTAGTTGACCACCTCCACCGCCCAGCACGCGCCGAGCAGGGCGAGAGTCACGAAGAAGGCGCCGAGCATGCGCGAGGCGTACCCGGCCAGCCCCTCGCTGGATGACCGTGCGGGGAGGAAAGCGTCTGTCATGGGCCAACGGTACGTCGCCCCTTGTTTCACGGAAATAAGGCCGGGCGACCGGGACGTACGACCGCGGGCGCGCGGCATCGCGGCCGGGTCCCTCAGTGCCAGGCGGGCGCGGCCGGAAGGGGCTTGAGGCGCAGGTAGCGACGCTCGTCCGGGGTGGTGCCACCCCAGATTCCGGCGGGCTCGCCCGCGCGCAGGGCCCAGTTGAGGCAGTCGGCGGTCACGGGGCAGCCGGCGCAGACCCGCTTGGCCTCCTCGACCTGGATCTGGGCCGGCCCGGCCACGCTGACCGGGTAGAACAGCTCGGGATCCACGCCCTTACAGGCCGCGAGGTCGGTCCAGTGCTCGATGTTCACACGCACTCCAGGTCGAACAGGGCCGCCACGGCCTCCGGGGGTGCGCTCGCGCGTCCCCGGGCCGGCAGCAACCGGTTGATGATCTGTTGCAGCGACGCCTCGACGAGGTCGAGGTGGTCGTCGGCGAGCGCGGGCGCACGACGTGCGAGCCGGGCCAGCTCCGCGGCGACAAGCTGCTCAAGACGGTGATCCAGCAGGCGACTGGGAGACACCAGCACCGGGGGTGCGGTCACGACCGCCTCCATCGACGTCTTGACTTGTTTTAGTACTACCAACTGTAGTACTACGCAAGGTCGTGTCAATCCGTTCTAGAGTGATTCGCGTGCCGACCGACGTGATCTTCCGCTCCGCGACCGAACCGGACCTGCCCGCGATCGTCGCCCTGCTCGCCGACGACACGATCGGCGCCGGCCGCGAGGGCGACGTGACCGCCCAGCGAGGCACCTATCTGGCCGCGTTCCGCGAGGTCTCCGCGGATCCGCGCAACCATCTCGTCGTCGCCGAGATCGCCGGCGAGGTCGCCGGGACGCTACAGCTCACCTACATCCCCGGCATCAGCCGAATGGGTACCGAACGCGCTCAGATCGAGGCGGTACGCGTCAGCGCCGCGCACCGGGGCCGCGGACTCGGCCACGAGATGATCGCGTGGGCCGTCGGCCAGGCACGGGAGCGTGGTTGCGGCCTCGTCCAGCTCACCTCGGACAAGCGCCGCTCCGACGCGATCCGCTTCTATGAGTCGCTCGGCTTCGAACGGAGCCACGAGGGCCTCAAGCTGTCGCTCTGACCCTCGGCCGTCGCCGGCGACTCCATGAATCTACGCTGACCGGCCGGGCACCAGGTGCTGCCCATGCATCGGTCAAGGTGCTCCCTGATTTACGTCGTCGCCGCCACGCCCCGGCGGCGACCGCTGAATCATCTGCCTCATCATCGGCGAGCAATCGGAGAAGCCCCATGGCCGAAAAGGAGCTGTTCGGCGGAATCGAACCCACGTGGCGAGTCGCGGTCGCCGCCGAGTTCTGCCGGATCGAGGAGGTCTGCGCGCGCGCCGCACGCGCTCAGTGGGAGACGGTCAGGATCTGGCGCGTCATCAACCTGGGGCTCGGCTCGTGCGCCGTCGCCGCGGCGGGCGTGGCCGGCAGTGTCGTGCTCGCCGGGGACCGCTTCCCGGTGATCGCCGGCGCGCTCGCCCTCTTCGCGGCGATGCTGACCACGGTCATCAGCATGGTCGGTCCCGCACGCAAGGAGAACCAGGCGGTCGAGGCCGCGAAGGCGTACCAGTCGGCCGAGACGGCCGCCCGGCAGTCGCGGCAGGTGGACCTGCCCGGCCACACGTTCGCCCAGGCCCGCCAGAGCCTCGGCGAGCTGACCGAGCACTGGCACGGCGCCAACCGGTCAGCCACCCCCGTACCCCGGTGGGCCCAGCGCCGCGCCGACCGCGGCACGTACGGCGGCCGGGCCGAGGAGATCATGACCGACCGCATGAGCGAGGTCGTCCGCGTCTTCCGCGTCTCGCGGCGCACCGCCGACCAGGTGTCGTGAGCCGGCGAACGCTGTCCGGGCCGGCCGGTGATCGGGTCCGCGGCTGAACCTTTTGCCTGTCTCCCGCGTATGAGGATGAGGAGTCGACGTCCCCATCGCCAGGCCCCCAGCGACCAGAAAGGGGCGAGCCAGTGCGACACGCGATTCGGTATGACGAAGAGCTGCGGCTACTCGGGGAACTGTGCCGGGAACTGGTCAAACTCGGGCTGAAGGTCGGCTTCCGTGACGCGCTGCCCGGCCTGACCGTGACGACCGACATCCCCGGGGTCCCGCTGTACGTCTTCGTCAGCGAGTCGGGGACCGACTTCGACTGGAACAACGCGGCGATGCGCCACCCGGTCGAGGACACCGAAGGAGCCGCGCTACGCATCGCGGGGTTCCTGCGCGACCACAGCGTCGGCGAACACCACCACGCGTGAGCCGTCAGAAGACCGGCGTCCGCTGCCGGAGGTGAGCGGGCGGCGCCTACGGGCGATAGGTGTCGAGGCGGCCGCACATGCCGTACGCGCGGTCCTCCTCCGCCGGCGGCTCCAGGCGGTGTACGCCGGCCTCCGTGAGGTGGCTCCAGTCGCCGTCTGCCATGTGCCGTAGCTGCTCGCCCGTGCGTTCGGCGGTGGCCAGCGCGCCGGCGCGCCAGCGGCTTTCCCAGTCCCGCAGCAGCGGGGTCTTCAGTCGCACCGCGGACCGGTAGAAGTCCTCCAGCGCCTCGCGGTCGCCGCCCTCGGCACGCTCGCGCAGCCGGGTGAAGCCGGTGATCGCCAGGTCGCGCCGGCCTCGTGCCGCGGTCTCTCCCGGCGCCGTCAGCGTCGCGGCGCGGGCGTACGCGGGCGGGTCGTCGAGGACGTCCGGCGGGAAGGTGAACACCGCGTCTCCGGCCTCGGGCAGGCCGTCGTTCTGCATGATGACGACGATGCGCAGACCGCCGTCGTCGTTCACGAGGCGGTGGATGGTGCCGGGGGTGAACCACAGGACGGTGCCGGGCTCCAGCGGCGTCTCGGCGAACCCCCCGGTGTTCAGGGTCTGCACGCGCCCCTTGCCCTCGATGACGACGTACGCCTCCGAGCAGGCCAGGTGGACGTGCGGCGAGCCTCCGCACAGGCCGTCCGCCGTCGGCCAGTCGTACACCTGAAGGCCCGAGACGCCGACCGCACCGGGGAGAAGAGGGGTCATCTCGGGTGCTCCTTCGCGTAGGTCTCCAGGCGTTCACGGTCCCACGTCCCGTCGGCGATGACGATCCGGTAGCGCCGCCGGAGGGTTCCGCCGGGCGGCAGGACGAGTTCCTCGGCGAAGGCCAGCGAGGGGTTGACCGCCGCGAACGGCGTGCTGCGCACGAACCAATCGCCGCCGTGGTCCGGGTCGTCGAAGAACAGCAGTGTCGAGCTCCGGTCGACCTCGTCGTGCGGGGCCGAGTAGGCGAGCCAGCGGGCGGGCCTGCCCATCATCTCCGGACCCGCCTGCCCGTCCGCCGCCATGATCCGGCCGTCGGTGAACGCGCGCGGCCCCCGCCAGAACAGGCCGCTGTACCCCGCCGCGGGCCGCCCGTTCGTGGTCGGGCTGCCGAACTCCAGTGCCTCCCCGCGTACGTTCGTCAGCGAGGTCGCGAACTCCAGTGCCCACGAGTCGTCCTCGACGTCGCGGACGGTGAGCTCGCGGCGTTCGTCCGCCCAGTGCTCCCCGGCCTGGGTGTGCCACGTGAGCCGCTCGGCGATCCGGCCGCCGGACGCCTCGGTGAACTCCTCGTGCCACATCACACCGACGTTGGGCAGGTCGACGTACCCCTGGTCGCGCACGTAGCTGCCGCCGCCCCAGAAGTTCTGGCCGGAGACGTGGGAGGCGGTCAGCTGGATGCCCTTGTGCCAGCGATGGTCGTGCGGCCGGTAGCCGGTGACCACGTCTCCGGCGAGCGTGCGTACCGGGTGCAGGTACGGTTTGGGCCCCTCGAAGGGCGGCATGTCCGGGCGGTAGACGTAGCGGAAGAGCTCCACGCCCCGCGCGCGCACGGCGAGCGTGTCGTCGCGGAGTCGCTCGATCCTCACGGCTCTCCGTTCATCGCGCGGTAGAAGGGGTCCCCGGCGTCGATCTCGCCGCGACGCACCGGGTGTGCGGTGAACGCCGACTTGTACAGGGCGGCGATGAACTCCAGGACCCGGCGGCCGCCCGCGCCGCTCGTCTCCGGCCGCTCGCCACGCTCGTAGGCGTCGAGCAGCGTGCCGAGCTGCGCCGTGTGCGAGCTGGGGACGTCAGTGGGCGGAGTCCGCCAGGCCGCCGCGCGCTCGGCGGCAACGTGCGGGGCGGCCGTGTAGGTCCAGTTCTCGTTGCTGTAGCCGTACAGGTGGGTGAGCTCGACCGTCGCCTCCGCGAAGTCGAAGCGCAGGCGGCTCTCCTCACGCGGCGACAGCACGCTGTTGATCACCGACGCCATGGCGCCGTTCGCGAACCGTACCGTCGCCATCGAGACGTCCTCGGACTCCACCGGCCGGTCGAGCAGGCCGGCCATGGCACGTACCTCGACCCAGTCGCCGAGTACCGCGAGCATGAGGTCCATCTGGTGGATGCCATGCCCCATGGTCGGGCCACCGCCCTCGGTCGACCAGCGTCCGCGCCACGGCACCGCGTAGTAGTCCAGGTCGCGATACCAGGTCGTCTGGCACAGGGCGACGAACGGCCGCCCCAGCTCACCGCCGTCCACGAGCCGCCGCAGGTGACGGGCCGCGGAGCCGAAGCGCTGCTGGTAGACCACTGCCGCGTACGGGCCGCCGTCGCGCTCGGCGGCGGCGATGGCGTCGTACTCGGCCAGGGAGAGACAGGGCGGCTTCTCGCACAGCACCCACGCGCCGGCGTTCAGGCAGGTCACCGCCTGCGACGCGTGGAGGTTCGGCGGCGTGCAGATGTGCACCAGGTCGGGGCGTTCGGCGGCGAGCATCTCCTCCAGGTCCGTGTAGGCCGAGGGGATGTCGTGTTCGTCGCAGAAGTCCTTCACCCGGACGGCGTCGACGTCCACCCCGGCGACGATCACGGCGCGATCCGCGGCCGCCCTCAACGCCGGGATGTGGCAGATCCCCGCGATGCCGCCGGTCCCCACGATCGCGGCACGGATCATCGCAACACCACCGTGGTCAGCGACCGGCCCGCCAGGTCGGCCGACAGCCGGCGGCCGTGCGTACGTGCCGCGTCCATCCTCGACAGTGAGTGCGTCTCGTCGGTGAGGTAGGACACCGGCCGCCCATGAGCGGAGACGAGGCCGAGGTCCGCGCTCGTGCGCGCCTCGCCGGTGTTGAGGATCTCGATGACCTGCGAGCCGTCGGCGTTGCGGTACGCCGTGATCTTCAGCGCCGGGTCCGTCGCGCTCGCGGCGACCCGGGTCGCGCCGGGCCGGATGAAGCGGCCGTACGCGGCGAGCGCCCAGAGCCGTTTGGACACGTGGTAGGCGTCGCCGTCGAGCTGGATCAGCCCGCGCGTCGCCCCGGTGGAGGCGCCGAACCAGTACACGTATCCGTTCGCGTCGCCGGTGGTGAGGGTCTCGTGGATGTCCGAGGCGACGGTGAACCCGTCATAACCGCTGCCGTCGTCCCAGTTCTCGTTCCACGTGGTGCCGTTCGGCGACCATTCCGACATCCACACGTGGCGCCGGGTCGGCTGCGGTGCGGTGACCGCGCCCTCGTACGGGTGGCCGGTGATCGTGTTCACCCAGCGGGCCGCCGCCGGGTCGGCCTCGATCGCCGCCGTGTAGTCCGCCTGCTTGCCCGCACCCCAGCCGGAGACGTCGCAGCACGCCACTTTGAGCCCGGCGCGACGCACCACCGGGCCGAGCACCTTGAGGAAGTCGACCGCCTGCGCGGGGCTGAGCCGCATCGAGGCGTACGAGGTGGCCAGGTCGGGCTCGTTGGTGAAGCCCAGATCCGTGATGTCGATGCCCTCCTGGCGGTAGAACCTCGCGTACCGCACGAGGTAGTTCGCGTACGCGCGCCGCCAGTCGCCGCTCGGGCAGGACGTGCCCGGCAGGCCGCAGAGGGCACCGCCGTTCGCGTCACTGCCGTTGTCCTTCATGTAGCCCGGGGCGCTCCACGCGTCGGCGTAGAAACGCCGCACGCCGTAGGCCTTCGCCTCCTTGGCGAGCCAGACCTGCCCGCCGTCGTCGCCGTCCCAGACGTAGTGGGGCGGGGCGTCCGGCCCGCCGGGATCGACCGGCTGGATCGAGTGCATGTGGTCATAGACCTCGTCGGCCGACGAGCCGATGCCCAGGCGCAGGATGGAAAGGCCCGCACCGCTCCGGCGGCTGAGCAGCAGGTCGAGGACCTCCCGCTGGTGGGCTTCGGACAGGCCCTGGGCGCCGTGCATGACGTCGGCCCGCTGGAACGCCTGGGAGAACCCGAACCCGTCGATCGGCTGGAGCCTCGCGTGGAAGTCCACCCGGCCGGCGGTGGTGGCGGCCCCGGCCCGGGAGGACAGCGCGCAGGCGGCGAGTACGGCGAGGGCTAAGGCGACGGGTCTGCGCCTCATGGCACGCTACTTTCCGCCCACGCCGGCCAGACCCGCGATGAGCCAGCGCCGCGCGAACAGGTAGACCACGAAGATCGGGAGTGCGGACAGGAGCACGGCGGCCATCAGGCCGGGGATGTTGGAGGTGAACTCGCCCTGGAAGTTGTACAGGCCGAGGGTCTGCACCCGCTGCTCGTTGGACTGCGTGAGGATCAGCGGGAAGAGGAAGCCGTTCCAGGCGTTCAGCGCGCAGTAGATGGAGACGGTCACCAGCGAGGCGCGGCTGAGCGGCAGCGCGAGGCTCCACAGAAGCCGGATCGACCCGCCGCCGTCCAGGGTCATCGCCTCGTACAGCTCCCTGGGCACGTCGCGCAGCGCGGAGGCGAGCACGAGCACGCTGAGCGGAAGCCCGAAGGCGACCGTGGGCAGCACGATGGCGGTCAGCGAGTCGTACAGGTGCATCCGCGTGATCAGGAGAAAAACCGGGATGATCGTCGCCTGCGCCGGGATCGCCAGCCCGATCAGGAACATGCGGAAGACGCCCGAGACCATCCGGCTGCGTGACCGCACGATCGCGTACGCGGCCGGGAAGGCGAGGAGCACGGTGAGCAGGGCGCTCGCGACGGTGACGATCGCGGTGTTGATCAGATAGCGCGTGAAGCCGAGGTGGAAGACGTCGACGAAGTTGTGCCCGGTGAAGTGGCGCGGCAGGGACAGCGGGCCGCCGTCGAGGTAGGAGTCGGTGGTCTGGATCGCGTCCTTGACCATGAGGTAGATGGGCAGGATGACGAACGCCAGCCAGACGAGGACGGCGATTCCCGCCGCCCAGTTGGCCCGTCCGGCCGCACGGCGGATCCGGCGCGGCATGCCCGTCCCGATGGCGGCCATTACATCCCCTCCAGCGTGCTGCGCATCTTGGCGAAGCCGGAGAACCGCACGATGAGCAGCGACAGCGCGGTGCCGAGGGCCACCAGGGCGAGCGCGATCACGCTCGCGTACCCCATCTGGTAGTCGCGGAAGGCACTGATGTACATCTTCTGCGGCAGGATGGTCGTCGAGGTGCCGGGACCACCCTGGGTGAGGATCAGCACCGTCTCGAAGTAGGTCAGCGACCCCACCAGCATCAGCACCGACGACGTGACGATGGTGTTCCGCAACTGCGGCAGGGTCACGTGCCGGAACTGCCGTACCCGTCCGGCGCCGTCCACCGTCGCCGCGTCGTAGAGCGACCGGGGGACCTGTCGTGCGGCGGCCTGGTAGAGCAAGGTGTGGAAGGGCACGAACTGCCAGGTGACGACCACCACGATGCACGCCAGCGCACCACGCGGGCTGCCGATGATGTTGCCGTCGGGAAAGCCGATGTAGTGGCCGAACTTCGCGGCCAGCCCGAAGTTCGGGTCGAGCAGGGTGAGCCAGGTGATGGCGATCGCGGCCGTCGACATCAGCAGCGGCAGGAAGAAGACCGACGACAGCACCGCGCGGTTGCGTTGCCGTCCCGCCGCCCAGACACCGAGGAGCAGGGCCAGCGGGGTCTGCACGGCCCAGGACAGCACGGTCAGGATCGCGCTGATCCGCAGCGAGTCGAGTACCGAGGAGTCCTTCAGCAACCGGCGCCAGTTGTCCAGGCCGTTGAAGGTAGGCGTCCCGAGGCCGTTCCAGGAGGTGAAGGACAGCACTGCCACCAGCACCAGCGGCAGTCCGGCGAACAGCCCGAAGAACAGGACCGCGGGCAGGACCCATACCGCGCCGGGCCGCGCCGCCCGGTCGGTACCGCGTTCGGCCGCGCGGGCGGCCCGGCGCCGGGCGACGGGGACCGCTGCGGTCACTTCACCGACTCCATGGCGCTCACGAACTGCTCGGGCGACTTCTTCTTGGTGAAGACGCTCTGCAGGTTCGACAGGAGCGGAGTCTTGAGCTGCGGGGCCAGCGCCTGGTCCCACGACAGTGTGAAGCTCGGCGCCTTCTGCACCAGCTGGTAGACGTACCTGGCGAAGTCCGGCTGGGGAGAGGCGCCCAGCTTGCCCTCGATGCCGGCCACGGCCGGCACGTCGCCGGTCTTGATGAGCGCGTCGACGTACGCGCCGGACGACATCTCCTTCTTGAGGAAGTCGATCGCGGCGTCCTTGTCGGCGGACTTGGTGCTGACCGAGAAGTAGTTGGTCGGGTTGCCGACCACGGCGTTCGGGTCGCCCTTACCGCCGGTCACCAGCGGGAACGGCGCGAAGCTCAGGTCCTTGGCGGCGAAGCTCTTGTGCCGGTCCACCTGGTTGGAGACCTCCCAGGTGCCCATCAGGTGCATGGCCGCCTTGCCCTTGGCGAACAGCAGGCCGGCGCCGTCCTTGACGTAGTTCACCGAGTTGAAGTTGGTGCCGAACGCCCCGCGGTCGACCAGGTCGCGGATCTGCTGCAGGGCCGTCGTGATCGCCGGGTCCTGCCAGGCGCCGGGTTTGCCCGCGGCGATGTTCTCGAACACCGACGGACCGCCGGTGCGCTCGACCAGGTACTCCAGCCACATGAGGTTGGGCCACTGGTCGAGGCCGCCGAGCGCGAACGGCTGGATGCTCTTGGACTTGAAGAAGTCGACCAGCTTGAGCAGGTCGTCAAAGGTCGCGGGCGGTTTCTGCCCCTGTTCGGCGAACAGGGTCTTGTTGTAGAAGAGGATGACGGGTTGCATTCCTCGTAGGGGAATGCCGTAGTACTTGCCGTCGATCTTTCCGGCGTCGAGTACGGAGGGCAGGAAGGAGTTCTTCCAGGCCGTGTCGGAGGAAAGCTTGGGGCCCAGGTCCACCAGGCCGCCGGTCTGCACGTAGTTGCGGATGCTGCCGCTGCCCCAGTTGAAGAAGATGTCGGGCGGGTTCGGCGAGCCCATGCCCACGCGGAGCTTGTCGGTGTACGCGGCGCCGTCGCTGGAGATCGGCAGCAGCTTCACCTTGCTGGCACTGGCCTTGTTGAAGTCGGTGATGGCGCCCTGTTGGACGCGGTTCTGCGCCTGGTCCACCAGGACCCATGCCTGGAGGGTCTTACCGCCCCCCTTGGCACCGCTGTCACCGGGGCCGGAGGTTCCACAGGCGGCGAGAAGCGGCGCGGACAGGCCGGCGATTCCGGCTGCGGACAGGAAGGTGCGGCGTGAGAGGGGCTTCTCGCCCATCAGGACCTCCTTGGCTTGGGGCGGCAGAGACGGGCCGTTCGAAAGTACGGGCGATAGATTTTCGAAAAGTATCGATATCTACTGCTGCCGTACCCTAGGAAAGCGCGTTCCTGCGGTCAACCCTTTGGCCGTACCTGTTCAGCAACACCTGCAATATGGCGCAAAGCGCCCACCTAGGCCGGTTCGAAAGTTTGCGATACTCTTCAGAACCGTCGGGACCAGCGAAGGAGAGTGTCTGTGGGACGTCGAGTCGAACCGGGGGCGGCCGGACGCGGCCACCGGGAGGGTGACGAGTGAGCGAGCAACCCGCACGGCCCACGCTCGCCCTCATCGCGTCGGAGGCCGGGGTCTCCCAGGCCACCGTCTCCAAGGTGCTCAATGGCCGGACCGACGTCGCAGCCGCGACGCGTGAGCGGGTCGCGGACCTGCTACGGACGCACAACTACCTCGCCCCGGGAGGGCGCCGGGCGCGCCGCTCCGGCCTGGTCGACCTGGTCATCGGCGGCCTCGACAGCCCCTGGGCCGTGGAGATCCTGCGCGGGGTCGAGGCCGAATGCGCCGAGCGCGGCGTCGGCACCGTCGTCTCCCTCGTCCGCGACGACGACGCGCGGCCGTCCAGCTGGACCTCGCTCACGACGATGCACGACAGCGACGGCGTGATCCTCGTGACCTCGCGCATGACGTCGCAGCAGCGCCAGCAGCTCGAACGCGCAGGCGTCGCCCTGGTCGTCATCGACCCGGTCGACATGCCCGACACCGACCTGGCCAGCGTCGGCGCCACCAACTGGGCCGGCGGGCTGGCCGCCACCGAACACCTCATCTCCCTCGGACACCGCAGGATCGGCGTGATCGGCGGCCCGCGCGAGATGCTCTGCACCCAGGCGCGGATCGACGGCTACCGCGCCGCGCTCGAACGCGCCGGCATCGAGTTCGACCGCCGGCTCATCCGCTACGGGGACTTCCGGCACGAGGGTGGCTTCACCGCCTCGCGCGAGCTGCTCGGCCTGGAGGAGCGGCCCACCTCGATCTTCGCGGGCAGCGACCAGCAGGCCATGGGCGCCTACGAGGCCGCGCGCCAGGCGGACCTGCAGGTGCCACGGGATCTCAGCGTCGTCGGGTTCGACGACCTTCCCCTGTGCCAGTGGCTTTCGCCGCCGCTGACGACGGTCCGCCAGCCCCTGGAGGAGATGGGCCGGCTCGCGGCCCGCGCTCTGTTCAGCCAGCTCGACGGTGAGCCGCTGGTGAGCCCGCGGGTCGAGCTCGCCACCGAGCTCCGCGTGCGGCTGTCCACCGCCCCGCCGCGGCCCGCGGCCTAACCGTCGTCAACGCATCGATCGAGGAGGCCGACCTTGGCTGAGACGCTCCGGCCCGCCCCGCGGGTGGACGAGTTGTGGCGTGACCCGCGGCTGCCGGCGGCCGAACGCGTCGCCGATCTCATCGGGCGCATGACGCTGGAGGAGAAGGCCGGCCAGCTCGTGGCGTACTGGGCGGCCTCCGCCCAGCCGGGTGAGGAGGTCGCACCGCTGCCCGACGACGCCGGTGAGCCGCCTCCGCTGAAGGAGCTCAGCCGGTCCGGGCTCGGCCAGCTCACCCGCGTCTTCGGTACGGCTCCGGTGGCACCGGCCGACGCCGCCGCTCGCCTGCGCGAGCTCCAGTCACAGGTCGCGGCCGCCAACCGGTTCGGCATCCCGGCGATCGCCCACGAGGAGTGCCTGACCGGCTTCATGACCTGGACCGCGACGATCTTCCCCTGCCCGCTGGCGTGGGGGGCGAGCTTCGACCCGGAGCTCGTCGAGGAGATGTCCGGCGCGATCGGCACGATCATGCGACGGGCCGGTGTGCACCAGGGCCTGGCGCCCGTCGTCGACGTCACCCGCGACTACCGCTGGGGCCGGGTCGAGGAGACCATGGGCGAGGACCCCTACCTCGTCGGCACGACCGGTGCCGCATACGTACGCGGCCTGGAACGTTCCGGTATCGCGGCCACGCTCAAGCACTTCGCCGGTTACTCGGCCTCACGCGGAGGACGCAACATGGCACCGTCCGCGCTCGGCCCGCGCGAGTTCGCCGACGTCGTCCTCGAGCCGTTCGTGCTCGCGCTGCGTGAGGGCGGGGCGCGTTCGGTGATGCCGTCCTACTCCGACGTCGACGGGGTCCCGCCGTCGGCCGACCGGCGGCTGCTGACCGACCTGCTCCGCGACGAGCTGGGCTTCACCGGCGTGGTGGTGTCGGACTACTTCGCGGTCAACTTCCTCCAGGAGATGCACGCGGTCGCCGGTTCGCCGGGTGAGGCCGCCGCACTGGCCGTCCGCGCGGGCCTGGACATCGAGCTCCCGACCGTACGCTGCTTTGGCGAACCGCTCGTCGAGATGGTCCGGCAGGGCACGGTGCCCGAGGCGGACCTGGACCGGTCGGTCACCCGCGTCCTGAGGCTCAAGTGCGAGCTCGGGCTCCTGGACGAGGGCTGGGACGCGCCGACCGAGGCGGGCGACCTCGACCCGCCCGAGCACCGTGAGCTGGCGCGCCGGCTCGCCGAGGAGTCCATCGTCCTGCTGGCCAACGACGGCGTGCTGCCGCTCC
Source organism: Actinoallomurus bryophytorum (assembly GCF_006716425.1). Lineage (NCBI taxonomy): Bacteria > Bacillati > Actinomycetota > Actinomycetes > Streptosporangiales > Thermomonosporaceae > Actinoallomurus > Actinoallomurus bryophytorum. The sequence continues at coordinate 3,664,912 of NZ_VFOZ01000001.1, read as the reverse complement.
GCGCCCGGCGTCTGGCGCTGACCGGCCCGCTGGCCCGCGACGCACGCGCGATGCTCGGCTGCTACACCTTCCCCAACCACATGGCGGCCCGATATCCGGACCTGTCTCTCGGCGTGGAGATCCCGACGCTGGCCGAGGCGCTCGGCGCCGAGCTACCCGGGACCGAGCTCGTGGTCACCGCCTGCGGCGGTGTCCTGAACACCGAGGACGCCGACATCGAGGCGGCGGTCGCGGCTGCGCGCGACGCGGAGGTGTGCGTGCTCGCCCTCGGCGACCGGGCGGGGATGTTCGGTCACGGCACCTCGGGCGAGGGGTGTGACGCGGAGACTCTGGCTCTTCCGGGACGGCAGCGCGAGCTGGCCGAGGCGGTGCTGGCCACCGGGACGCCCACGGTCCTCGTGCTGCTGACCGGCCGCCCGTACGCCCTCGCGGGCATCGCGGACCGCGCCGCCGCCGTCGTGCAGGGCTTCTTTCCCGGCGAGGAGGGCGGCACGGCCATCGCCGGGATCCTGTCGGGGCGCCTGGAGCCCTCCGGCCGGCTTCCGGTGAGCGTGCCGCGCGGGCCGGGCGGACAGCCCGGCACCTACCTGCGGCCCCGCGCGGGCGCCTCCTCCAACTGGAGCGCGGTGGACCCGACACCCCTCTTCGCGTTCGGCCACGGGCTGACCTGGACGAGCTTCGGCTATGAGGATCTGGAGCTGGACGCCTCAGCGCCGACCGACGGCGAGGTCGGGATCGCCGTGACCGTGCGCAACCTGGGTGAGCGCGCCGGCACCGAGGTCGTGCAGTTGTACCTGTCCGACCCGGTCGCCTCGGTCGTACGGCCGGTGCGCTGGCTGGCCGGCTGGGCACGAGTACGCCTCGAGCCGGGCGCCGCGGCGCGGGTGAGCTTCGCGGTGCACGCCGACCGCACCTCGTTCACCGGGCTCGATCTTCAGCGGATCGTGGAGCCCGGAACGATCGAGGTGGCAGTCGGGTCGTCGAGTCAGGATCTGCCCCTGAGCGGGTCGTTCGTGCTCACCGGGCCCGAACGCGTGCTCGGCACCGACCGGGTGCTCACCGTGCCCGCGACGGTCACCGCTACTCGATGACGAGCTCGACCGGGATGTTGCCCCGGGTGGCGTTGGAGTAGGGGCAGACCTGGTGCGTGGCCTCGAGCAGCTCACGGCCCTTCTCGGGGGTGATCTCGTCCGGGAGCTCCGCGCGGAGCGTGACGCTGAGGGCGAAGCCGCCCTTGCCGTTCGGGCCCAGCCCGACCTCGGCGGTGATCGACGCGTCCGCGACGTCGACGTCCTGCTTGGCCGCGACGCCGGCTAGCGCGCTCGCGAAGCAGGCCGCGTAACCCGCGGCGAACAGCTGCTCGGGGTTGGTGCCGGCACCGTCGCCGCCCAACTCCTTCGGCCGGGCCAGCGTGACGTCGAGCTTCTTGTCGGACGTGACCGCACGGCCGTCACGGCCCGAGGCGGTGGCGATCGCGGTGTACATGGCGCTCATGCGTGCTCCCTGGAGAAGACAGACCTGTCTGTACGGATGATCGCATGGTAGACAGATCTGTCTGGTATTGTCAACGTCATGACCACAATCGACACAGTGGTGCGGCGGCGTGAGAGTCCCGCTCGGCGGAGGGTGCTGGACGCCGCGGGTGCGCTCTTCTACGCCGAGGGCATCCATGCGGTCGGCATCGACCGGGTCATCGCCGAGGCCGCCGTGGCGAAGGCGACCTTCTACCACCACTTCCCGTCCAAGGACGACCTCGTCTGCGCCTACCTGCGGGAGCAGAGCGACCTGGTCCGGTCGGCGACGGTCCCGGTGGGCGACACACCTGCGGACCAGGTCGTCTCGGTGTTCGAGTCCATCGGGGAGTTCACCTGCGGGCCGGGGTTCCGCGGATGCGCTTTCGTCAACGCCGCGGCGGAGTACCCCGATCCCCGGCATCCCGTACGCGTGGTCGTCGCCGACCACCGCGCCTGGTTCCGTGGCGTGCTGCGCGATCTGCTCACGGCCGCACGGCACCCGGACGTCGAGCGCACCGCGACGATGCTCGTCCTGCTCCGCGACGGGCTCGTGGTCGGCGGCGACCTCGACGACTCGATGGAGAACCGCGCCCTCGTACGCGAGAACGTCTCGCGCATCCTCGGCTGAAAAGCGAAGGGCGGCACCCCTTAACGAAGGCGCCGCCCGACTCTCGCGCGGTCAGGACACCGCGGTGATCCGGTTGAGCGCGGGCACCGCGAGGCCGGTGCCGTCCGCGGCGCCGAAGTAGTCGGCGAACGCGTCGATGTCCTGGGCTCCGCCGAGGGCGTCGGTGCCCTCGTTGAAGACCGTGAACCCGTCCCCGCCGAACGCCAGGAAGTTGTTCATCGTCACGCGCAGGCTGGTCGCCGGGGTGATCAGGTCACCGTTGACCCAGATCTTGCCGATCTTCTCGTCACAGGTCGCCGCGGAGGGGTTCGCCTCGTACTTGAGCGTCGAGGAGATCTGCAGGGTCTTGGCGGTGGTCTGCCCGCCGCACCCGACGAAGTCCTGCTCCAGCACCCGCTTCAGCATGTCTCCCGTCATCGTCTTGGTGACCAGGCTGTTGCCGAACGGCTGCACGGTGAACGCCTCGCCGTAGGTGACCTCACCGGGCGCCTCACCGCCGGAGGAGATGTCGCCGACCTTCATGTCGGCACGTACGCCGCCGGGGTTCATCAGCGCGAGCTGTGCCCCGCCCTTGTCCGGAGCCGAGGTGGCGGCGAGCTGGGCGTCCGCGATCACATCGCCGAGCGTCGTCTCCCCGAACGGTGACGGGTTGCGGGTGAGGTCGCCCTGGATCTTGCCGATCACCTTGTTCGCCAGCGGCGCGGAGGCCGTGACGTACTGCTGGACCACCTTGGCCACCGCCGGGTCGGCCTTGCTCGGGTCGTCCTGGCGGACCACACCGGTGCCCGGGGTGTTGAGGGCGTTCTCCACGATCGAGTCGACGGCGTCGGCGGCGACAAGGTTCCCGGTGCGGTCGTCGACGGTCAGCTTGATGTCGCTGAGCATCCGGCCGAAGGACGACGCGCTGGTGATGAGCCGGGTCACGCCGTTGATCGTGATCGTGCAGCGGTACTCGACGTGTGTGTGGCCGGAGACGATCACCTTGATCGAGGGGTCGAGCTTCTTGGCGATCGTCTCGATGTCACTGCCGGCCAGGTTGCCCGCGCAGCCGTTCGGGCCGGTCGGGGTCCCGGTCTGGAACCCGCCCTGGTGGATGACGAGGACCGGGATGTGCACGCCCTTCCTGGCGAGGTCCTTGGCGGCCTTGTTCGCCGCCTCCGCCTCGTCCTGGAAGGTCAGCCCCTCGACCCCGCTCGGAGTGACGATGGTCGGGGTGGACTGGAGGACCTCACCGATGAAGCCGACCGAGATCGGCCGCCCGCTGGTGGAGGGGAACCTCTTGATGCCGTACGCCGGGAAGAGCGGCTTCTTGGTCGCGTTGTCGATGACGTTCGCGGCCAGGTACTGGAAGTCCGCACCCGGGTAGGTCTTCGTGGTCGTCAGCCTGCCGTGGCGCTTGACGGTGTACGGCGCGGCCGTGCAGCCGGTGCTCGCGCAGCCGCCGTTCTGGATGCGAGCGAGCTCGTCCTTGCCCTTGTCGAACTCGTGGTTGCCGACCGAGGAGAAGTCCACGTTCATCAGGTTGGCCATGATCGTCGCAGGCTCTTCCTTGAAGAGACCGTTGACCAGGGGGCTCGCGCCGATGTTGTCGCCCGCCATGAGCGTCGCCTGCCGCGCGCCGTACTGCTTCTGCTTGTCGTGCACGGCCTTGGCCAGGTACGCCGCCCCACCCGCGAACTTGCCGTACTGGGTCAGCGCGGCCGGCTCGAGGTTGCCGTGGAAGTCGTTCCAGGCGAGCAGGTGGACGTCGGTGGTCCGCTGCGGATGGTGCTTGCCCGCCCAGTCCACCGAGACCTTGTCCGACAGCGTGTTGGCGCCGGCGATGGTGACCGCGCCGGCGGGCGGCGCTCCGGTCACGGCCAGCGGCGCGGCGGCCACCGCGCCCAGAGCGACGACGATCAGTCCGACGCGGGTCGCACGGGAGCGGATCAGGGCAGGAATCACGAGTTCCTCCATGGGAACGCATGGCCGGGAGCTCTACGCGCCGTACTGTCCCATGGGGGTGTGGCGCCCTGGAAGACGCCGGGTTAATTCGTATTCATCGCGTGACTTCACCTGTTGTGGGCTATTTCTTGATGCGATTACATTGCCGCCTGTGCGCACCCCGGTCTCTTCTCCTGACGCGCCGCCCGCCGGGCGGCGCCGGCTTCCCGAGGCCGGGTTGGCGCTCGTCACGGCACTGATCGTCGCGGCCGTCCTGCTCCGGCCGGCGCTGACCGGGCTGCTCGCCCACCCCGCCGCGGCGAACTGGGCCACGATCTTCGTCGCGATCACGATCCAGGCGACGCCGTTCCTGGTGCTCGGGGTCGCGGTGAGCGCGGCGATCGCCGCGTTCGTGCCGCCGGGGGCGATCGCCCGGATGCTGCCCCGGCGCCCCGTGCTCGCGGTCCCGGCCGCCGCGGCGGCCGGTGCGGCGCTGCCGGGGTGTGAGTGCGGCTCGGTCCCGGTCGCGGCCCGGCTGGTCTCGATCGGCGTCACCCCGGCGGCGGCCTTCGCCTTCCTGCTGTCCGCCCCGGCGATCAACCCCGTGGTCCTCGTGTCCACCGCCGTGGCCTTCCCCGGCCGGCCGATGATGGTGCTCGCGCGGCTGTCGGCGAGCCTGGTCGCCTCGATCACGATGGGCCTGCTGTGGATCGCGCGGGGGCGCGACGACCTGCTGTCCGCGCGGCGCCTCCCGGTGGATGAGGAGGGCGGGCGGCTGACGCGGTTCCTCGCCACGGCTCAGCACGACTTCCTGCAGGCGGGCGGCTTTCTGGTGATCGGCGCCGGGGCCGCGGCGACGCTCCAGACGCTCGTGCCGCGCGACCTCGTGGATTCGATCGCCCGGCCCGGGCCGATCTCGGTACTCGTGCTGGGTGTGCTGGCCGTACTCGTCTCACTCTGCTCCGAGGCGGACGCGTTCGTCGCCGCCGGGCTGAAGCAGTTCTCCCTGACCGCCCGGCTGGCGTTCCTGGTCGTCGGCCCGATGGTGGACGTGAAGCTGTTCGCCCTGCAGGCGGGCACGTTCGGCCCGCGGTTCGCCTGGAGGTTCTCCCTCGCGACGTTCGCGGTCGCGGTGACCTCGGCCGGCCTGATCGGATGGTGGCTGCTGTGAGCGAGGACGCGCGAGCCACCACCGTGCTGCTCGTCGGGGCATTGATGATCCGGCTGGCGGCCGGCGGCGCGTACGCCAAGTACGTCCGCGCCGGGATGGGCCCGCTGCTGCTGATCGCCGGGATTCTGCTGGCGGGCCTGGGCCTGGCCGGAGTCGTACGCGCGCTGCGGCGCCATGCGCCGGTCGACGTGCACGGTCACCACCACAGCGAGCGCATCGGATGGCTGCTGCTCGCACCCGTTCTGGCGTTGTTGCTGGTCACACCGCCGTCGCTGGGCAGCTTCGGGGTCGCTCGCAGCGCGGCCGTCAACGTCACGTCCGGCGGCAAGGTCTTCGACGCGCTCCCCGCCGGACGTACGGTGCCGATGACGCTGCTGGAGTTCGACCAGCGGGCGGCCGACCACCGGGGCGCCAGCTTCGGGACCACGCCGGTGCGCCTGACCGGCTTCGTGACGCCGTCCTCCGACGCCCAGGGTTTCCGCATCGCTCGCTACCAGATCGCCTGCTGCGCCGCGGACGCGGTCGCCTCGGTCGTACGCGTGACCGGCGCGTCGGGCAGCCGGCCTGCCCGCGACCAGTGGGTGACGGCCACCGGCACGTTCACTCTCGCCGCCGACGGCGTACCGGAGCTGCACGCGACCAGCCTCGCCGAGATCTCCACGCCGGAGGACCCGTACGAGTGAGCGCCTATCCGACTCCGTCCGGTCGGCGGCGTTCCAGGCCGCGGCGGATGCGGTCGGGTGGCAGGAATCCCACGATGACCAGCACGACGATCTCCAGCGCGAGCGCCATGCGGGCCGGCGGCCGCGAGCAGCACACCGAGTTCCAAGGACGCCTGGGTGATGAGCGGCCTGTCCATTACTCCAGGTGATACCCCGGCAGCAGCCTTTTCGGGATCGGGACGTGGCGGGCGCGCACCCATTCGCCGAGTGCCTTGGCCTGCTTGTCGAAGCGGCGGGCCTCGGTGGCGCCGCCGTCGAGCAGGCCGCGGACGACGAAGTTGACCGCCCGCAGATTGGGCAGCTCGTACCGGTCGATGCCGAGGCCGGCCGTCTCGGGCAGCAGCTCGCGCAGCCGTTCGGTGGTCATCGCGGCGCGGAGCCAGGGCCAGGCGGCGGGGTCGCTCACCCACAGGCCGACGTTGGCGTTGCCGCCCTTGTCGCCGGACCTGGCCTGCACGAGCCGGCCGAGCGGCCCGTCAACGGTGTCCTCCGTCTCTTGGGTCGCGGTCTCGGCCGGTGCCGTGACCTCGTACGGACCGGTGACGGGAGGCGGCGGCACGGCCTCGCGCCGTCCGTCCGCGTGGACGACGGTGTGGTCGAGCAGCTCCTGCGGGACCAGGGTCGGCCAGTACGCGCCGTACGGACCGCCGGGGCTGGGCACGCCCATGCCGTAGATGCCCGGATAGCTGGAGAGCGCGAGCTCGACGCACAGGGCCGAGAAGGCGCGTCCGGCGCTGCCCTGCTCTCCGTCCACCAAGACGTGCAGCAGGCTGGAGCCCGCCATCTGGTCCCCCGGGTCGGCGGCCGGCATGCCGATGCGGGTGAAGCGCAGGTCGGTGATGCCGGGGTCGCCGTCGAGGCCCGCGCGTACCGCCCGCTCGACCAGCGCGGCCTTGGCGTCGGTGCCGGTGCCGGTGAGGACGAACGTGGTCTCGTTCCGCCAGCCGCCGAGGCCGGTGATGGCGACCTTGGTCGTCGGCGGTGGCGCCGAGCCCCTGACGCCGCTGATCCGTACGCGGTCGGGGCCGGCCTGGTCGAGACGTACGGTGTCGAGGTGGGTGACCACGTCCGGGTTGAGATAGCCGGGGGCGCCGATCTCGTACAGCAGCTGCGCGGTGACCGTGTCGACGGTGACCGCCCCACCGGTGCCCTCGTGCTTGGCGATCACGCTGCTGCCGTCACGGTCGACCTCGGCGAGCGGGAAGCCCGGGTGGATCAGGTCCTCGATCCCCTGGAAGCCGGAGAAGTTGCCCCCGGTCGCCTGGGCGCCGCACTCGATCACGTGCCCGGCCGCCACCGCGCCGGCGAGCGCGTCGAGGTCGGCGGGGGTCCAGCCCCACCACCAGGCGGCGGCGCCGGTGACGAGGGACGCGTCGGCCACCCGTCCGGTGATGACGATGTCGGCCCCGGCGGCGAGCGCGGCCTGGATGCCGAAGCCGCCGAGGTAGGCGTTGGCGGTGAGCGGGTCGCGACCCCAGTCGCCGAACGGCTTTCCGGTGTCGAGGTGGGCCAGGTCGTGGCCGTCGGCCGTCAGCGCGGTCAGGCGCGGGGCGAGGTCGTCCCCTTCGACGTGGGCGACGGCGAGATCGGCTCCGGCCTCGCCGAGCAGCTCGCGGGTGGCGGTCGCGAGCCCGGCCGGATCGAGCCCGCCCGCGTTGACCACGACCTTGATGCGGCGTTCGGCGATCTTCGCGGCGACCGGCGCGAGCTGGCGCAGGAACATACGCGCGTAGCCGCCATCCGGCTTCTTCAGGCGGTTCTTGGCCAGCACCAGCATGGTGACCTCGGCCAGGTAGTCGCCGGTGATGACGTCCACCGGGCCGCCTTCGACCATCTCGGCGAGCGCCGACATGCGGTCACCGTAGAAGCCGGAGCAGTTGGCGATGCGTACCGGCCGGTCCATGAGCGCCCTCCAGGGGTTGCGGCTTCGAGCGAGTGTGTCGTCAACTCCGTCGTGACCAGCCGCGGTGCTCGCCCTCGTCGATGAGGTGGCGGCCGGCCTTCCACAGTGCCGCGGAGGCGTCCCCGATGACGGCCTTGCGCGCGCGTACGTCGTCGGCGGTGACGCCCGGGGTCTGCCACGTGCCGCCGCGCGCCATCCAGTTGAGCAGGAGCGGCTGGAGGCGGTCCATCGCCTTCGCGAAGCGCGCCTCGCGGGTACGGCGCTCCTCGAACTCGTCCCAGAGGGCGCGGATCCTCCCGGCCTGGTCGCCGGGCAGGAGGGGGAACAGCTCCTCGGCCGCGGCGACCTCGCGTTCGCGCTGGTCCGAGCCGTCCCCGTACAGAGGCGTGTCGCCGGCGTAGATCTCCACGAGATCGTGCACGAGGACGAGCTGGATCGTGTGCCCGACGTCGATGGGCTCGTCGGAGTGCTCGGCCAGGACCGCGACCATCATGGCCAGGTGCCAGGAGTGCTCGGCGTCGTTCTCTCTCCGGTCGGCCGCGGCGAGCGGCGACTGACGCATGACCGCCTTGAGCCGGTCGATCTCCACCAGGAAGGTGAACTGCCGGCTCAGCCGCTCGTCCAGGTCGTCGGGGAAGGGCGTCCGGTCCGCGAGAAGAGATCTCCCACCGACCTCACGCGTGAGCTTCATCTCCATGAGCGACTCGTCGGAGGGCAGCGGCTGGCGTTCGCCGGTGGGCACGAACCCGCTCTTCTCGTACAGGGCGCGGGCGGGCCGGTTGATCTCGGTGACCCAGAGCACCAGGTGGCGCGCCCGGTGTTCGCGTGCCCAGGCGGCGACCGTCTCGATGAGCCGATCGCCCACCCCGCGACCGCGGGCCTCGGGCGCGACCCACATGCCGAGGACGTGCGCGGTGGCCGGATCCTCCAGCAGCGCCGAGGTCATGCCCAGCGGCGTGCCGTCCTCGACGGCGAGAAGGTTGATCGACCGGTCGTTGGTGAGGCGGGAGGTCCAGACGTCCGGGGTGAAAGCCTGTTCGCGCTCCAAGGTGGAGGCGAAGGCCTGGGGGGCGTCGGCCAGCGCCCGAAGCCGCAACTCCCGGTAGCGATCCTCGTCCCCGGCACCGAGTCGCGTGATCTCCATGGCCGAAACTCTAGTCAGGCGCCGGTCCTCGCCTCGTGGCGCCGGGCCAGCAGGTAGCCGCGCCGCGTCTCGACCTCCTCCGGGTGGTTTCTCCGCTCCAGCCGCGCGTCGATGACGAAGCCCGCGTCCTCCATCGCCGTCACGACGCCGTCGGTCTCGAAGAAGTGGAAGTCGATGTCCACGTCGTGCCCGAGCCACTCGTCCAGATGCCGCACCTCCGTACCGATGTGGAACGCGACGAGAACGAGCCCGTCGGGGCGCAGGACCCGGTGCATCTATTCGAGGGCGCGGCGCAGCTCACCGGATTCGAGATGGATGATCGAGTAGAGCGCGACGACCGCCCCGAACTCCCCGTCCGTCGCCGGCAGGTCGAGGAGATCTCCGTTGCGGAACTCCACGCCTGGATACTCCCGGCGGCCGACGGCGACCATCTCGGCCGACAGGTCGATGCCGACCGCGCGTACGCCCCTGCCCTCCAGCCACGCCGTGACATGACCGGGCCCGCAGCCGAGATCCGCGATCGGGGCGGCCATCTCGCACCGTTCGATGAGGGCCGAGAGCAGCGCACGATCGAGCGGCTTGTGGTCGAGCTCGTCGCGGAAACCGGCGACGTAGTCTTCGGCGACGGCGTCGTAGCTGCGGCGTACCTCTGTCATGGGGAGAGCGTCGCACGCCGAGGCGGCGGCGCTCCGCAGAGTAGGGTGCGGCCGTGGACTCCTCCGGCTTCCTGGCCCACCTGCGTACCGAGTTCGACGCGTACGAGGCGTGTCTCGCCGGCGACCTGACCGCGCCGGTCGAGCACTGCGGCCACTGGACGCTGCGCGACCTCACCGAACACCTCGGCCGGTCGAGCCTCTGGGCGACGGTGGCGATCGAGGAGAAGCGCGGTGACTACTCGGCACCCGCGGCACCACGTGACCCGGCCGAGCTGATGCGATGGCTACGGGACATCCGCTCCAGGCTGCTGCGCGCGCTCGACCAGGACCCGTCCGTACCCGCCTGGACCTTCCGGCCGCCGCACACCGTGGGTTTCTGGCAACGCCGCCGGTGCCTGGAGACGCTCGTCCACCGCTGGGACGCCGAGCACGCCCTGGGGGTCGCCCGGCCGCTCGACGCGGAGCTGGCGGGCGAGGGCGTCGCGGAGGTGTTCGACACCATGGCCCTGCGGGTGATCGACCGCGGTCGCGCGAGCGCTCCGTCGCAGGCGATCCGCCTGCTCGCCACGGACACGCGATCCTCATGGACGTACGGTCCGGGCACTCCGGTCGCCACGATCTCCGCGACGGCCGAGAACCTCCTGCTCATGGTCTGGGGAAGAGTCCCGCCGGACGACGAGGCGATTGAATGGGACGGCGACCGCGATGCCGGCGAGGCCGTACTGAACGGTCCCCTCGTACCCTGACCTTTGTCCTTTGGGAGGGTGGATGTCGTGCCGGATGCCCCTGCCGGACGCCCGCGGCCGATCCGGCTGCTCCTGAACCGCGCGGAGACCGAAGATCCCGGCGAGGTCACCGTCGTCGAGCAACGCCCGGCGCGAGCCGTGGTCGCGGGTCTGCTGTCGGTCTCCGAGGGGGCGGCCCTAGTGCTCCGGCAGCGGGTGGTCGTCGAGGACGGCGCCCCGGCCGCGTTTCTCAGCATGTGGCTGGACCCGCAGCTCGCGATGGCCACCGGCATCGACCACGTGGAACCGTTGACGTCGAGCGTACGGCGGCTCATCGAGTCCGCCACGGGACGCCACCTCGGCTCCGTCACCGAGCACCTGACCTCCCGGCGGCCCACCAGCGCGGAGTACAAGGCCCTGGGCCTCGGGCGGAACACTCCGGTGCTGGGCCTGCTGGCCGCAGTCACGGACACCGAGGGCATCCCCGTGCTCGTCGTCGACGTTGCGCTACCCGGCGACCTGCACGAAGTGATCGACACCTACGCTCTCTGACGCCCGGGAGACCGCTTCATGAAAATCAATTACTGGCCGGCCACCGGCGAACTGGACCTCACCGCGACCGCGGCCGAACTGACGCGGCTGGCGGACATGATCGCGGTCGGCACCGGATCATTGACCTGTACGCCGGAGACCCTGGTCGGGGTAAAGGTCGCCGACTCGGCCGATCCTGGGGTTCGCATCCACCTCGACGGCCGGCGCGAGGTTCTCCTGATCACCGGCGGTCCGGCGGCCAGGAACATCCTCGCCCACAACATCCGCGGAGTGGCGGAGATGGACGATGGAGGTCACCTCCACGTCGACTACTTCCCCGATCACCCGTACCTCCTCGCGGACTCCTTGCCACTGGTCGTCAAGAGTCCACACGGAGGCATGCCGGCTCGGAAGAGTTGATCCTGGCCTGTTAGACCACCGGGATCACCGGGTTGCGGGTTCCTGTCGGAGGGGTCGAACGGCGTGAGCGACGGACGATCCCGCACTGACGTACGGACCTGTGCCGTGGTGGAATGCCCTGGTCATCGCGTGTTTGTGGCGTGGGCGTCCGCCGGTCCTGTTGGAGTGGTGGCTCCACTGAGAAATCGCCAGCGACTACGTGTCGAATCAGTGTGCCGTCGTTCGACGCGTAGGTGACGGCTGGTCAACGTGTCCGTGAGTGACCGGATCCCAGCCCGTGACACCAAGGGAGCGGTAATGCGGTTCTTGATGATGCACCGGCTCGACGAGCGTGCGCCGGAGGCGTGGAATCCCAGTCAGGAGTTCATGGAGGAGATGGGGGCGTTCATCCAGGACTGGATCGACAAGGAGATCCTGATCATGGCCGAGGGCGTTCTCCCGTCCGAGAAGGGCGCGCGGGTGCGTAAGGCCCAAGGCGCGGCGATCACCGTGACCGACGGGCCGTTCACCGAGGCCAAGGAGGTCATCGGCGGTTTCGGACTGATCAACGCCAAGGACCTGGCGGAGGCCGTCGAGTACGCCCAGCGGTACGCCGATCTGTTCAAGGGGATCGAGGTCGAGATCGAGGTACGCCAGATCGCCGAGTTCGACGACCTGCCGCCTCAGGCCTGACCCGGCGCGCGCCCTGCTCCGGGCGCCGGTCCGTGGTTGGCTGGTCCGCTCCTCATGGCGAGCGGACCGCCCGCACCCGTGGCGCGGCGACGATGGGCCACCGTGCCACGGGTGCGGGGTCTCGTGGGTCAGCCGGCGCTGCAGGAGACCGTCGGCCAGGTCGTCGTGCCGTTGGTCTGGATGGTGACGCCGAAGTTGTTGCCACTGCCGTTCGGCCTGGCGGTCAGCACCTGCGCGCTGGGGTAGCTCGCGCTGATATTCCAGGTGGCGATGATCTTCTCTGGAGACGGGACGTTCATCGTCACGGTCCAGTTGCTCGAACCGGACACCGCGACGTTGAGGTTGTACCGGTCACTCCACTGCTGGCCCGCAGACAGAGCCGCGGTACAACCACCGCCGCCACCACCGCCGCCTCCCCCTCCGCCACCGCCGCCTCCGCCACCATCGGTGGGGGCGACGGCACGGCCGGTCTGCGGGGAGATCATGCCCGCGCACAGGCCGCGGGCGGCCAGCCCCTGCGCGATGCGCGGGATCGCGGCGAGCGTGTTGGCGGGCCACTCGTGCATGAGGATGATCTGGCCGTTGGTGAGCCGGGCGTTGGCCTGCACGATCGCGTCGGTGCTGGCGCCGTTCCAGTCCTGTGAGTCGACGTCCCAGATGATCTGGGTCAGGCCGTACTTGGCCTCGACCGACTGCAACGTCGAGTTGGTCTCACCGTACGGCGGGCGGAACAGCTTCGGCGTACCACCGCCCGCGTTGGCGATGGCCTGCTGGGTCCGGGAGATCTCCGAGTCGATCTGCGACTGGCTCTCCTGGATCAGATGCGGGTGGGTGTAGCTGTGGTTGCCGACCCACATACCGGCGCTGACCTGGGCCGCGACCTGGGACGGGTACGAGGCGGCGTACTGGCCCTCGTTGAACATCGTGGCCCGCAGCCCGTTCTGCCTGAGCGCGTTGAGCACGCTCGGGGTGTGGTCGTTGGACGGGCCGTCATCGAAGGTGAGCCCGACGTACCCGTTGCAGGTGGCGGCGTGTGCCGGGGCGGTCTTGGCGGTTAAGGAGACGGTGCTCGCCATGGCCATCGCGGCGACGGCCAATCCCGTGACCAGGGAGCGTTTCGAGAAATATGGCTTGGTACGCATGTGGAATGGGTCCTTCTCTTGCCGGCGGACGGTCGCCACCGGGTGACGTCCAGTGGGTTGGTCCGGAGGTCAACCGGCGCTGCAGGAGACCGTCGGCCAGGTCGTCGTGCCGTTGGTCTGGATGGTGACGCCGAAGTTGTTGCCACTGCCGTTGGGCTTGGCGGTCAGCACCTGCGCGCTGGGGTAGCTCGCGCTGATGTTCCAGGTGGCGATGATCTTCTCTGGAGACGGGACGTTCATCGTCACGGTCCAGTTGCTGGAACCGGACACCGCGACGTTGAGGTTGTACCGGTCACTCCACTGCTGGCCGGCCGACAGAGCCGCGGTACAACCACCGCCGCCACCGCCACCGCCGCCGCCTCCGCCACCGCCACCGCCACCGCCACCGCCACCGCCAGTGGAGCTGTCCAGCGTGATGTTGGAATTCCCGCTGCTCTGGTATCCCTCAGTCGCGAGGATCATGTAGTAATTGAAACTGCCGAGATTCATCCCATAACGGGCCCACGCGTCGAAGTGGTTGCCGGTGGTTATGGTGCCGCCCGTCCTCTTCGACTGCCGGACGCTCCAGTACTGGTTGAACGTCTTCGTGCCTTCGACGGAGGGTGCGTTGGTTCGCGTCGTCTCGTAAATGTCGTACGTGCCGCCATCGCTGGTGACCGTACCCTTGTACGTTCCCGTGGGCCGGTAAGTGCCCCAGTTGTCGACGATGTAGTACTCCACGAGCGGGTTCGACGTCCATCCGTAAAGAGACAGGTACGCGTTTCCGGATGGGTTGAAGCTGCCCGAGTAGTTCACGCTTCTGCGTCCGCCGTTGCTCCAGCCCTTGCCGGCGACGAAGTTTCCGACGTTGCTCCACGAAGTGCTGTAATTGCCGCCGGATCCGAGATTCATGGATGACGACCCGCCGCCATCCGTCCAGAATGAATAGTAGTAGCCGTTGTTGGTGCCGGTCTGGTTCGAGGTGATGATCGGGTCGGCACCGGCCGTACCGGGCAGGCTCAGCGCGGCGGCGAGCAGCGCTGCGGCACAGACCGCGAGCAGCCTGGTGAGCGCACCGATGCGAAGCCTGGTACGGCCGCGTCTGCGGCTCTTCCAGTGGGCGGGGGCGTCGTTCATGTGCATGCTTCCTCCTCGTGAACGCTGGCGGGGGGCCAGGCCGCGAACCCGCCACGAGAACCATCGCAAGCGGCGGCTCTGCGGCGAGAGGTGCCGATCGATGGGGAGTATGCGCCCGGTTCGGAGCATCGTCAACGATAGGTTTCGAAATATTTCGATCATCCTGCCGCCCACCTATGGCCGAGCATGCCCAGTGACCTGCCGGACCAGGGCCTCGAATGACTCGGCACCGCAATGAAAACCCTCTTGTAAGCTCGGGTAAGGCCGCAGGTGGTACGAAATCTTTCGAAAACAGATCGGTAGCCGCCTAGAGGCGGGCCAAGCGCCTGGTACCAAGCGACCGCCGGCTTCGTTCCGCCATCCGCCGCCTGGCGCCGACGGCTGTCGACGGGCGTGATCATCGGTCGCAGCGACGCAGTCCCGTACAACGCCGCCTGATACCGACGGCCGGCGGGCCGGATTCTTCGACCCTGACTACGCCGCCCCTGTCACGCCCGAATGGGACCTTGCCTCCACCGGGCACTCACCGAACCGGCCACCTTCCCGGAATTGCACCGACCTTCCACAGACCAAAAGCCTGCCGACGGCCCGCACCGTGCTTGAACCGTGACACGAAACGGCATTTATACGTTTTTGCCATCTCCTAGGGTGAGCGGACTAAATGACCACGGGGGTCCGCCAATGCGTGTTTCGCCTGCTGTTCTGCCACTGTTTCTCGTCGCCGCCGTCACGGCCGCGTGCTCGTCCGCGCCGGACAAGGGGACGGCCCACCGACAACGGACCGCGACTCCATCGGCGCCCGACCTGGCGACGAAGTACGCCGCCGGGCGCTCCGCGCCGGTCGCCGACACCTACTACCCGGAGCGCGGGCATCCGGCGGTCGACGTCCTGCACTACGACCTCGCACTGACCTGGTCGCCCCCCAAGAAGGAACTGACCGGCACCGCGACACTGGCCGTCCGCGCCGCCGCCGGCACCGACAACGTGACGCTGGACTTCAGCAAGCGGCTCAAGATCGACGGCGTAACGGTCGACGGCAGACCCGCGACGGTAAAGCGGCAGAGCGACAGATTGATCATTCCGGCCGGTAAGCGGATGGCCGAGGACGCCACCGCCGAGGTCGCCATCCGCTACCACGGCCGGCCCAAGGAGGCGCGCTTCGACGCGATACGGCCGGACAGCCGACGCGTCGGTTTCGCCGTGCACCGGGACGGCTCCGCGGTCGCCCTGCAGGAGCCGTACGGGGCCTTCACGTGGTACCCGTCGAACGACCAGCCCTCGGACAAGGCGCTGTACGACGTCGCCATCACCGTGCCGAAGGGCTGGGCGGGCGTCTCCAGCGGCACCTTCCAGGGAAAGGTCGCCCAGGGTGACTCGACCGTCTACCGCTGGCACTCGGGTGATCCGACCGCGAGCTACCTGGTCACCTTCGTCGCCGACCGCCTGACCATGGTGAAACAGACCGGCCCGCACGGCCTCCCGATCACCTACTGGCTCCGTGCGAAGGACCGGAAGAAGAACCTCGCCACCATGCGCCAGTCCCCGAAAATCATCGCGTGGCTGGAAAAGCGGCTGGGCCCCTACCCCTTCCCCAGCGCGGGCGCGGTGATCGCCGGAGACTCCGGCATGGAGACGCAGCAGATGATCACCTTGATGTCCGGCCTTCCCCCCGAGGTGTACGCGCATGAGTACGCCCACCAGTGGTTCGGCGACACGGTCACACCGCGTACCTGGCAGGACGTGTGGCTGAACGAGGGCTTCGCGGAGTACTTCGAGATCTTGTACTTCGCCGAGTACGATCCGCGCGCTCTTCCCTTCGAGCAGGTCATGACCAAAATCCGGCGCGACCAGGACGGCACGCTCCGGCACGACTACGGACCGCCCGGCCATTACAAGAAGCGGGCGTTCGCCTCACCCAACGTCTACCTCAGCCCGGCGGTGATGTTGGACGAGATGCGTAAGAAGGTCGGCGACAAGAAGTTCTACGCGATGCTGCGTGGCTGGGCACAAGAGCACCGCTCCACCAACCAGGACCGCGACACTTTCGCCGCGTGGGTCAAGCAGTCCACCGGCAAGGACCTCACGCCGCTCATCAACCACTGGCTCGACTCGAAGACCACCCCGGCGGTATGAGGCGCGAACACGGACCGGCTCCGGCATTTCCAGCGGTAATTGCCACCTGTTATTCTCAAAATCATTTTTGATCTTGGCTCGGCGACACCTCCACCTGCTTCCCTGCCGATCCATACGAGGGAGATGGGCTGTCCATGGATGACTTCCGCAAACGCCCTGCGCGGCGAGACGCGACCCCGGCGGACTCCGCCTCGGTATGGCCGGGTGGGCCGGCCGCGCCCGACTCGCCGCCGACAGGTCGTGGAGCGTCCGACAACGGAAACGTGCAGGTCACCATCGGTACGGACGGCCTCGTTGACACGGTGAAGATAGACCCGCGGGCGCTGCGACAGGATGCCCAGGCGCTCGGTGAACTGACCCGGCAGGCGGTACGCGAAGCACAGCAGGACTGGTTCGGCCGGCTCGCCGAGCATGACCCCGCCCCCGGCTCCGAAGACCGGTTGCGTACGAAGTTGGAAGAGATACACGCGGAGTACTCCCATCGGATGGAAGAGATCAATCGCGTGATCGCCGGCCTGATGCGCAATCGGTGACAGGTCGACGCGACAAGGAAGGTCTGGAGTCACGTGCCGAAATATGATCCGAAATCGTTGAGTGACGCGGCGGAGGCGATCCTCAACGCGACCGATGACACCATGGAGCATTACCACCCCGCAGGGGGAAGCCAGTACGGCTCCTGGGACGCTTCGATGTCTTTGCCGATGCACGAGCAGATGTCGCTGTTCGGCCTTAAGTACGGTGATCCGTATCCCGGGGAAACCAAAAGTGAGACTCTTGATGATTTCAAGCCTGAATCGTATGAGGTCTTCCTGACGGCGAACTTCTACACGGCCTTCGGAGCGGTCTACGAATCAGCGATCAAAGCCGTCAAGGCGACGGCGAAGCAGGCCACCTACGGAGCCGAGGGTCTGTACCGCATGTCGGACAACATCAAGGCCGTGGAAGACGCCAACATCACCGCCGTCTTCCACGCACTCGACAAGACGCAGAATCGAGGCTGATGACGGTGGGAGACTATTCCATAAACCTGCCGGACGACCTCTTGGATCTGGTCAAGCGCTGGACGGCGGAGGGCACGATGCAGTTCCGCTGGCCGACCGACGACGAGGGCAACTACAAGCACAGCGGAGACCGATGGGGTAGCGGTAACGTCCAGTCCGAGCTCGAGCAGCTGAACCCCGAACGCGAGATCAAGGCGGTGGGCCAGAAGAACGAAGGTCCCGCGATCGACGCTTTCGCGGACTTCTGGCGCGATGTCCCGGCACGGAACATCGCCAATCTGGTCGAGTCGTTCAAGGTGATGTCCGTGGCGCTCCTGGCCATGAACGCGGCCCTTATCGCCTACAAGAACGCCGCGATCAGAGGGCTGGCCGAGCTCAAGAAGGAGCTGGACGAAAACCAGAAATGGGCGTGGTTGCCCTGGTCGGACGACGGAGAGATCCACAAGCGCGCGCAGAAGCTGATCGGTTTCTTCGACGAGACCGCGCAGTACGACCTGGAAGACTTCAACGCGACCATGGCCAACAGCACGTCGGTCATCCAAAATGAGGGCAAGCTCTACGACGACATCGCCAAGCGCTTCACTCCCGACACCGAGAAGACCGGGAAGAAGCTGACGAGCTAGCCAGGATCGCAGCTCACAACGCGCAGAGTCCGGGCCGGCGGCGCCGCCGCACGCGGCGCGTCGTGGCTTCGCGGGGAGGTCTCCGTCCGCGGCGGACGGCGAAGGAAAGGGCGACCCCTCTCCACTCTCAACGTATAGCGCACCGGGGGGCTTGCGGCAAGCCCCCGGTCGTGGCGCAGAATCGCTGGTCAAGGCCAGAGCCTGCGAAGTTGGGGGATGCGAAGTGCGGGTGTTGTTGTCGACGTATGGTTCGCGCGGGGACGTCGAGCCCCTGGTCGGACTCGCGGCCCGGTTGCGGGGACTCGGCGCCGAGGTACGGATGTGCGCGCCGCCGGACGAGGAGTTCGTCGCGCTGCTGACCGGTGCCGGCGTGCCGCACACACCGGTCGGCCCCCCGATGGTCTCGATGGTGCGGCCGTCGTCGCCGGCGGACACCTCCCGGCGCGTGTCCGAGCTGGCCGCGCTGTTCGACACGGTCTCCGCGGCGGCCGAAGGGTGTGACGGGCTCCTGGCCACCGGGCTCGCGCATTTCGCCTCCCGCTCGGTGGCCGAGAAGCTGGGCATCCCCTACGTCTACGCGACCTTCTGCCCGTACCTGCTGCCGTCACCACACCACGCGCCGCCGTCGGCGGCGCTGCTGCCGGGCCGGTCCTTGCCACCTGAGGTGACCGGCAACCGGGCGCTGTGGGACCTGAACGCCCAGAGCTACAACGCGCTGCACGGCGAGGCGCTCAACGCCCACCGGGCCTCGATCGGCCTGCCACCGGTGAACGACGTCCGCGATTTCATCTTCACCGACCACCCGTGGCTGGCCACCGACCCGACCCTGGGCCCGTGGCAGGAGACGCCGGACCTCGATGTCGTACGCACGGGTGTGTGGATCCTGCCGGACGAGCGCCCGCTACCGGCCGCGCTGGTGACGTTCCTGGACGCCGGCACACCGCCGGTGTACGTGGGCTTCGGCAGCATGCGCCTCGTCTCCGAGGACATCGCCCGTGTGGCCATCGAGGCGGTCCGCGCGCAGGGCCGCCGCGCACTCGTCGGACGCGGCTGGGCGAACCTGGCCCTGATCGATGACAGTGACGACTGTTTCGTCATCGGCGAGGTCAACCAGCAGGCACTGTTCCCGCAGGTGGCCGCCGTCGTACACCATGGTGGTGCGGGCACGACCACGACGGCCGCCAGGGCCGGTGCGCCCCAGGTGGTGGTACCCCAGGCGGGGGACCAGTCGTACTGGGCGGGCCGGGTGGCCGGCCTGGGCATCGGCGCGGCACACGACGGCCCGGTCCCGACCACCGAGTCCCTGTCAGCCGTTCTCCAGACGGCCCTGACCCCCGCGACCCGCGTACGAGCGACCGCCGTGGCCGCCAAGATCCGCACGGACGGGACGACGGTGGCCGCGACGCGGCTGATCGACGCGCTCAGCCGGAAAAGGCCGCCGGTGTCCGCTGTGAACCGCAATGGTCGCAAGCAACCCCGAATCGGAGCTGATACGTGAACCCGCTGACCACCAGCGCGTTTGACCTTCCCGACCGTCTTTCCCCCAAGGCCGACCCGACGCTTATCGCCGGCGATGAGCGGCAGTTCGCGGCCATCGCCGAGTGTCTCGATCAGTCGATCGCCGACCTGTCCGAACGCCTCGATGCCGAGCGCGCGGCGCCCGGCGGCATAGGTCCCCGGGCGCTGGAGCGGGACACGGAGATCCACCGGCTGACCGCACGCCTGCGCACACTGCGTCGCTTCGGTCTGGACCTGTGCCTGGGCCACATGGTCGGCGCGGACGATCCCGAGCCCGTATACGTCGGACGACTCGGCCTGACGGACAGCACGGGGCGCCGGCTGCTGCTCGACTGGCGTTCCCCCGCGGCCGAGCCGTTCTTCGGAGCCACCCACGGCAACCCGATGGGGCTGGCGAGCCGCCGCAGGTACCGCTGGACCCGCGGCCGGATCAGCGACTACTGGGACGAGGTGTTCACCTCGGACGGCGTCGAAGGGCATGCCGCACTCGACGACCAGTCCGCCTTCATCGCCAGCCTGGGCGGCAACCGGTCGCCGCGGATGCGAGACGTGCTCGGCACCATCCAGGCCGACCAGGACGCCATCATCCGCGCGGGGTCGCGCGGGGCTCTCGTCGTCGACGGCGGTCCGGGTACGGGCAAGACCGTCGTCGCTCTGCACCGTTCCGCCTACCTCGTCTACTCCGACCCTCGCCTCGGTCACCACCGGGGCGGCGTGCTGTTCGTCGGTCCGCACCAGCCGTACCTGGCCTACGTCGCCGATGTCCTCCCCAGCCTCGGAGAGGAGGGTGTGCAGACCTGCACCCTGCGGGGCCTCGTCGCCGAGGGGGCCACGGCCGCGATCGAGGCCGACCCGGACGTCGCCCGCCTGAAGTCCTCCGCGGATCTGGTGAAGGCGATCGAGCCGGCCGTCAGGTTCTACGAGAAGCCGCCCACCAAGGGGATGTCGGTCAGGACCCACTGGTCCGACATCTGGCTGAGCGCCGAGGATTGGGCCGAGGCGTTCGACGCGCCGGAACCCGGTACTCCGCACAACGAGGCGCGTGACCAGATCTGGGAGGAACTGCTCACGATCCTGACGGACAAGCACGAAGCCGACGCCTCACAGGACGGCGAGGTCTCGGCCGGCCTGCTCCGCAGGTCGCTGCGGCAGGACAAGGAGCTGCGTACGACCTTCAACCGCGCGTGGCCGCTGATCGAAGCGGCCGACCTGGTCGGAGACCTGTGGTCGGTACCCGCGTACCTGCGGATGTGCGCTCCCTGGCTCAGTACCGAGGACGTACGGCGGCTGCGGCGCGAGGACGCCCAGGCCTGGACGGTGTCCGACCTGCCGCTCCTGGACGCGGCACGGCAACGGCTCGGAGACCCGGAGGCAGCGCTTCGTAAGCGCCGCAATGACGCCTCTCTCGCGGCCGAACGCGAGCACAGGTCCATGGTCATCGACAATCTGCTCGAAGCCGACGAGGACGGTGAGGGCTGGGTGACGATGCTGCGCGGACAGGACCTCCAGGACGCCCTGGTCGACGAGGCCGCGCTGCCCACCATCGAACCCGACCTGCTCGCCGGCCCGTTCGCGCACATCGTCGTGGACGAGGCTCAGGAACTCACCGACGCGGAGTGGCAGATGCTGCTGCTCCGCTGCCCGTCCCGCAGCTTCACCATCGTCGGGGACCGTGCCCAGGCCAGACACGGGTTCACCGAATCGTGGGAGGAGCGCCTCAAGCGGATCGGGCTCGACCGGGTCACCCTGGCCTCCCTGAGCATCAACTACCGGACGCCGAAAGAGATCATGGCGGAGGCCGAGCCGGTCATCCGCGCCGTGCTCCCGGACGCCAACGTGCCGACCTCCATCCGTGGCAGCGACCTCCCCGTCGTACACGGAGCCACCTCGGAGCTGGGCTCGATCCTCGACACCTGGCTCGCCGAGAACGCCGACGGGATCGCCTGCGTCATCGGCGATCCCACATTCCGTACGACGTCTCGCGTCCGGTCGCTGACCCCGGAGCTGTCGAAGGGGCTCGAGTTCGACCTGGTCGTCCTCATCGACCCGGAGGCGTTCGGCGAGGGCATCGAAGGAGCGGTGGACCGCTATGTCGCGATGACCCGGGCGACCCGGCAACTCGTCATCCTCACGAGTTCTTGATCCCGGCCGGTACGGAAGGTGCGCCGCCGGTCACCACCACATTCCGGCGATCGACCGTGCCGCCCGGTTCTGTCGGACCACGCCGGCAAGATTGTCGCCATGGGACTGAGCATGGCCGTCGGCATCCTGACCGAGGACGATGACGAGTACGCCGACATGGTCCGCGCGGACTTCACGGTGATTCGTGAGCTGCTCGATCTGGCCGGAGCCGGGCCGTGGGACGAGCCCGACCTGCACGTAGAGGACGCCGCGTGGTTCGACATGTGGGGATATTCCGGGCTGCATACCGTGCGACGTCTCGCTGTTCACCTGGCGGCGGACGCGAGCCTGCCCGAGCCGCTGCTGGAGAGCCGGGACGCCACGGACGACCCACTGCTCAAGAAGGCCTACGCCGATCTACCTGGGGATCCGGCCGGCCCGTTCACCCATCTGATCCACCATTCCGACTGTGAGGGCTACTACGTACCAGTGGATTTCGCGCAGGTCATCGTCGACGAACGCCTCACCGGGAGCTACCTCGGCTCGTCGGTTCGCCTGCTGACGGAGACCCGCCGCGTCGCCGCCGCCCTCGGCCTGCCCGAAGACCTCGACCCCGAGTCGGACGAGGTCGCCGAGGCAGCCGATGCCGGAACGTCTGCCGGCGACGGCTGGCAGCGCTACGGCATCGAGTCGTTCGTGTGCCTGCGGCTCATCCATGCGGCGAAGCATTCGGTCCAGACCGGGGCAGCGATCGCCTTCTGCTAGAGGGACGGGCCACCATGCGCCGCGTGGTGGCCGGCAGCGCCTGGACGGCCACCACGCGAATAAAAGGCGACGTCCGGTCGGCAAGGGGACGAAACACGGTGATCTTCCCGGGTTCTGGACCCGCGTATGGCCATCACGCGGTAGAAAAGCGGACGATGCGGGAATTTGTCCGCCATCACCCCGACATGTCCCTGGAGGACCTCAGTGGCTTCGATCGATTTGACGAACGTGCTCGACAAGGCATGGGCGGACAAGAGTCTGCCGGAGATCATGGCCGCGCCGGTGGCGGCCCTGAAGGGGATCTCCGACCGTACCGGCGAGCTCCTGAACGAAGCGCTTGGTATCAAGACGGTTGCCGACCTGGCCAATCTGCCGTACGCCCGCGCCGCCCAGGCCCTGGCCGAACTGCACGCTGCCGGCAAGTAGCGGTTCGCCGCACGTCGGTCACGACGTTGACCGACACCTTTCTGGACGGCCGGCCCGATGTCACGCCGGACGAATATCAGGTGGGGAGCAGCCGAGGCCGAGGAGGATGCCGCGCCGGCTGACCTGGATCCACCGCGGGGGCCCGTGGCCCCCTGTCGAGCAGGATCACCTCCAGCCGCCTCCCCGCCCATCGCCGCCTTCCCACCAGTGAAGCGCGTGGCGGCAAGCGTGCCGAACCGCCGCTGTCAGCGGCCAGACGGACGCCGGTGACAAGATCAAGGCCCAGGTCGGGGATCATGTCCCTGGCCTGGGCCCCTTGCCTATGGAGTCCCTTGGTCGTCGGCTCGCCGAGCCGGCGATACCGGAGCCGCGTGCCGCCGTTGGCGGTCATGCGCGAAATAGGGTGAGAATGAAGCAATACCCGCAAATTGCGCCTGATTAAAGTGCCTCCGTCGAGCGTGCCCGCTCGACGCCAAGTCTCCCATTACGCGGTTTCGTTGGAGTTGGCCCAGGGGACGACGTTAGCGGATCATGCGGCATAACGTCGGAGTGGCGAGCCCTTGGCATATTGCTCTCTATGCGGAAAATCGTCGCCGCGTTAAGCGAAATCCGATCCCAGTCCTTTGTCGTTTTTCGCCAAGGTGGTTGCTCGATGAGACTTCCCAACAGCATGGCGATCGCCATTTCCAGCTCCGTTCTCACCGGAGCCGTCGCTTTCGCCCCATGCGCCACACTTCCTGCCGGAGCCGCGGCGGGTACCGCTGAAAGGGTCATCGCCGACGATGGTTGCTGCGGGCTCCATGGCGGTCGGTCGAGCGGCCGCAACGTCAACCGCAACCGTCATCGGGGACGGGTCGTGGCCGGAGTCCGAAACGGCAACTCCAACATCAGCGACGCGCAGCAGCTCTGTGAGGACGAGGACACCGCCGCCACCAATGCCCCGCTGGCCACCTCACCGGCACCGCCGGGTGATCCGACCGCCGCCGCGATGCAGGCTTACCTCGCGGATCTGGCCGCGAACGGGTTCACCGGATCCGTCCTGGCATTGCGGCGTGGGCAGGTGCTGGCGCGTTTCGCCGCCGGCGAGGCCGACGAGGAGAACCACATTCCCCTCCGTACGGACACGATCTTCCGGCTCGCCTCGGTCACCAAGCAGTTCACCGCGATGCTCGTGCTGAAACTGCAGAGCTGCGGGGTGCGCCTGGACGACCCCGTCTGCCCGTATCTCATCCCGAGATTCATCGCGGCCTGCCCCAACGCGTGGCTGCCCATCACGATCCGCCAGACCGTCACCCACACCTCGGGCATCCCCGATATCCAGGGACTGCCCGGCTTCTTCGACCTGCTCTCGCAGCCGACCACCACCCAGCAGATCATCCAGCGGTTCATCAACCTGCCGCTGGACTTCCCTCCCGGCACCAGCTGGAAATACACCAACTCCGGCTTCATCCTGGCCGGGGCGATCATCGAGACGGTGACGCGCAAGCCGTACGGTGCGGCACTGCATGACGAGATCGCCGGCCCGCTGAACCTCCGGCACACCGGCTACAGCCGCGGAAACCCGCCCCCGGGATATGCGAAGGGCTACTTCACCGTCGGGTCACCCGCCCCGCCCACCAACGGCTCCGAGGCGTTCTCCGCGACCGGCATCTACTCCAACACCGACGACATCGCTCGCTGGGACCGGTCGTTCGGCGCGTACCTGGTCGCACCGCCCGCCATCGTCAGGCAGGCGTTCACGGCACAGGCCGCGTGCCCGCCCGCCGGCTGTCTCAACCTGCCGTCGAGCGCGTACGCCTTCGGCTGGATCATCGACCGGCTCGACGGGCACCGGCTCTTCTACCACCCGGGTCTTCTCCAGGGCTATGCCGCGAGCAACATGTACCTGCCCGATGACGACATCGAGGTGGTCGTGCTCAGCAACGTGGAGGCCACCAACAGCAACGGCATCGCCCGCCACCTCGCCACGATCGCCCTCGAGTCCTAGAGCGGTGGTTCCCTGTCAGCGGGCCGCATCAGTTGACGCACCCGGGGATCGTGTTCAGAGGGGCGCAGTTGTCCGGGACGTTGTTGCGGATGATCGATTGGATCAGGGTCGTTCTGGAGTTGCCGGTGATGCCGCCGCCGACGGTGGCCTGGTTGCGCTCCACGAGCGTACGGGTGAGCGTGATGCGGCCAAGGCCGGCGATCCCGCCGCCGGCGCCCCCGGACCGGTTGACGCTGAATGTGTCTTGGGTGATGTTGGCCGTCGCGCCCGGCTGAACGTTGAGGCCACCTCCGTCGCTGGGTGCGACGTTCGCGTTCACGAGACTCGCGGCCAGATCCAGGACGCTGGGGCCGATGATGAAGATCCCGCCCCCGGCGAAATTGATCGCCGAGTTCGCGGTGAAGACCGAACGCGAGATGGTCGCTCTGGCGGCCACAACGGCGACCGCACCACCCGCGCTCCCCGTGTTGCCCGACATGGTGACGCGGTCCAGCACCAGGATGCTGTTGGTGTTGGTGAGGATTCCGCCACCGCTGGCAGCCGCGCCGCTGTTTCCGTTCAGGATGGTGATCCCCGCGACGCTGAGCCGGGCGCCCGCGGCGACCTCGAAGATGCGGAAGATCGTCGCCACCGCGGGGTCACGCCTGATCGTCGTTCGCGACCCGCCGATGACCGTGACGTTCCGGGTGATCACCGGCAGTCCGTCTGTGGCGGTCACGGGTGAGGTGATGGTGTAGGTGCAGTTCGCGGAGAGCCTCAGTGTGGCGGTGCCACGTGTGTTGGCCGTGGTGATGGCGCTGACGAGCGCGGGCGTGCTGCACGGCACGATGATCGTCTGTGCCTCGGCCACCGGCGCCGTGGCCACCGCCGCGGCGCCGGTGAGCGCGGCGGCGGTCAGGCCGCCCGAGATTGATTCTTTCGACCGGTGATCCGCGATTTCCCTCATAAGGGAGGACACCCCACGCCATCTCCCCTTTCCCGCTCAAAGCGCGAGTCGTCTGGCGTCGCCGCCTTGAGGTGCGGCGGCTCGGTCCGGTGGCTCATCCGCCGGCGGCCACCTTCTCGTCATCGATGTCATCTCCGCCGGCGCAGCAGACCGAGTCCTGGGCCTTGTCCAGAACGTCGGTGTCCGCCTTGACCGTGTAGACCTCCCAGGGCTCCTGGCCGGGGCCGTGCACCCAGACCTTGTCCTGGAGCGCGTAACAGCAGGAGGTGTCGTTCTCCTCGAAGGTGGCCAGGCCCGCGTCCTTCAGCCGCCGGGTGGCCGCCGTAACCTGCGCGGTCTCCTCCACCTCGACGCCGAGGTGGTCCATCCGGGTCGCCTCGCCGGTCTCACCTTCGAGCAGGACGAGTTTCAGCGGCGGCTCGGTGACGGCGAAGTTGGCGTAGCCGGGTCGGCGCTTGGCGGGCTCGACGCCGAACAGCTTGGAGTAGAAGGCGATGGAGCCCTCCAGGTCGGCGACCCGCAGAGCGAGCTGGACACGGGACATGTGCGGTGGTCCTTTCCGTACGTCGGAGTGGTGCCGGCGATCCTGCTTAGACAGATTTCGAATCAGCGGGACGTCGTCAGTTTGCGTCTGGATGTAGATGGATGTCAAATTAGAGATATGTCGAAGCAAGAGTTGCCGGTCGTGGACGTGACCGCGTGCTGTGCGCCGCTGACCCGTGAGCCGCTGAACGCCGCCGAGGCCGACGAGCTGGCGCCGCTGTTCAAGGCGATCGCGGACCCGGTCCGGCTGCGGCTGCTGTCGCTGATCGCCTGCCACGAGGGCGGCGAGGCGTGCGTCTGCGACCTGACGGGCGCCTTCGAGCTGACCGCCCCGACGATCAGCCATCACCTGAAGGTGCTGAAGCAGGCCGGGCTCATCGACTCCGAGCGTCGCGGCACGTGGGTGTACTACTGGATCAAGCCCGCCGCCCTGGAGCGTCTGTCGGCGATTCTCGGGCCCCGGCAGGCCGCCGGCCTGGTCACCGCGTGACCGCCCCGTCCGCCGCCCGCGTACAAGGAGTCCTGGTGCCCGATCTCCCCGAGGTCCTGTTCGTCTGCGTCCACAACGCGGGCCGCTCCCAGATGGCCGCGGCTCTGCTGGACCACCACGCCGCCGGGCGCGTTCGCGTCCGCTCCGCCGGATCGGCTCCCGCGGACACGATCAACCCGGCCGTCGTCGCGGTCATGGATGAGCTCGGCCTCGACCTGGCCAAGGAGTTCCCCAAGCCACTGACCACCGAAGCGGTCCGTGCCGCTGACGTCGTCATCACCATGGGCTGCGGCGACGCCTGCCCGGTCTTCCCCGGCAAGCGCTACTTGGACTGGCGACTCGACGACCCGGCCGGCAAGCCGGTCGAGCAGGTCCGCCCGATCCGCGACGAGATCGACGCCCGCGTACGCGAACTCCTCACCGAGCTCCTCCCGGCACACTGATCCCCGTACGGAACCGGTCCGGTCTATCCAGCCACAAATCCATCGTCTATCGTCGATTAACGATGGAAACTGACGAGATATTGGCTCGATCGACCGCGGCCGAGTACGCGACATGGTTCAAAGCTCTGGCCGACGCGACACGAATCCAGGTCGTGTCCCTGCTCGCCCGCCGCGGCGAGCCGATGACGGTCGGCCAGATCGTGGACGCGGTCGACGTCGGGCAGTCCACCGTCTCAGCACACCTCAAGGTGCTGGCCGAGGTCCGGTTCGTCCTGGTCGAGCAGCACGGGACGGCGCGGTACTACCGGATCAACCAGACCTGCGTGAGCTGCTTCCCCACCGCCGCCGACGTCGTCATGGGACATCCCGTCCCCGTACAACCCGGCGCCACGACCTGCGAAACAGGTGAGCCGCGATGACCGGCACCACTCCGCACGACATCGACCAACAGCGCAGGAACATCGTGGACCGCTACTCCGGCCTTGCCCGCCAGGCCATGGCCGGCCAGGCACCCACCGGCACCTGCGACACCGACTGCCTCGGCGCGACCGAGTACGCCACCGACGAGACCGTCCCGCACGGCGCGCTCCGCGCGAGTCTCGGTTGCGGCAACCCCTTGGCCGTCGCGGACATCGCCGCCGGTGAGACCGTCCTTGATCTCGGCTCCGGCGGGGGCCTGGACGTCATCTTGTCCGCCCGCCGCACCGGTCCTACCGGAAAGGTCTACGGTCTGGACGCCAGCCCCGACATGCTCACCCTCGCCCGCACCAACGCCTGCGGCGTGGACAACACCGAGTTCCTGCACGGCCACATCGAGGACATCCCGCTGCCGGACGGCCACCTCGACGTGGTCATCTCCAACTGCGTCGTGAACCTGTCCGCCGACAAACCCCGCGTGCTCGCCGAGGCCTTCCGCGTCCTCAAGCCCGGCGGGCGCCTCGGCATCACCGACGTCACCTGCGACGAAGAACTCAGTGAACGCGAACGGGCGGCGGCGGAGCGGAAGATCGGGTGTGCCTCAGGGACCGTCACCGCCACCGCGTACCGCGACCAGCTCCTGACCGCCGGCTTCACCGCCATCACGATCACCCGCACACACCGGGTCGCGCCGGGCCTG
This sequence comes from Actinoallomurus bryophytorum, assembly GCF_006716425.1. NCBI lineage: Bacteria > Bacillati > Actinomycetota > Actinomycetes > Streptosporangiales > Thermomonosporaceae > Actinoallomurus > Actinoallomurus bryophytorum. The sequence continues at coordinate 3,636,532 of NZ_VFOZ01000001.1, read as the reverse complement.
TCCTCGGTCATCGTCCAAGCCACCAAGCCGGACGCCTCGGCTGGAACGCTGACGCATCAAATGACGCTCAATCTGCGCCGATAATTGCGCGCTAAATGCGTGGAATGCACATTTAGCGCGCAATCTAAAATCCGCTTTACCTTGGTACAGTGCGATCTGTGCGCAAGGCAGAACGGTTGAGTGCGATCCTCGAGCAGGTCGGCGAGCACGGCACCGTGAACGTCGGCACCTTGGCCGACGCGCTAGGCGTGTCCGGCGCCACGATTCGCCGTGATCTGCAGTCGCTGAGCCGGCATCAGCTGCTGGTCCGGACGCATGGCGGTGCCACGGCCAACGAATCCGGTGACGAGGTACCCACCCGGGTCAAGGCGGCCCTGCGGCAAGCCGAGAAGAAGAGCATCGGGCGCGCCGCCGCGGGCTTCGTCGAGCAGGGTTCGGTCGTCGGAATGACCGGCGGCACCACCGCGCTCGAGCTCTCCCGCGCCCTGGTCGAACGGCGCGGAATCACCGTGGTGACGAATGCGATCAACATCGCCGCCGAGCTCGTCGGGCACGCCGGGATCCGGCTCGTGCTGATCGGCGGGATCGCCCGCTCGTCGTACGAACTCGTCGGGCCGGCCGCGGAGGCCATGCTCGCGAACTACCACCTCGACATCGCCTTCATCGGCGTCGACGGCCTCACGCCGGAAGAGGGCTGTACGACGTACGACGAGATGGAGGCGCAGACCGATCTGACCTTTCTGCGCAGGGCGCGGCGCAGCGTCGTGATCGCGGACAGCTCCAAGCTGAGCAAGGTCACGTTCGCCCGCATCAGCCTGCTCTCCGGCGTGACCGACGTTGTCACCGATCGGGGTGCCCATCCCGACCAGCTCAAGGCCCTCGAGCGGGCAGGCGTCCGCGTGACCGCGGTCTGAACCAGGGCATGGACAGCGGCCCGGCACGTCCGGCGTACCGGGCCACTGCCCGCCAGGTCGCTAGATGCGCTCGGCCACGACGAGCTGGAACTTCTCGAACGTCAGCTCAAGGGTGTCGCGCCGTGAGTCGGCGATGCCCAGAGAGGCGCCACTGAACGGGTCGGTCAGCCGGTACCGGTGGCCCTGGTCCAGACCGCGCAGCTCGACCTTTCCGTTCCACTGGTCGGCGTAGAACGCGTAGTGCAGGGTGGAGTCCTTGGCGATGACGTGGGCCTCGGGCTTGTCGAAGCCGATGTCGTACAGCTCGCCGCGGTAGTCCCCGGTGGACAGCATGTACTTCTTGTACAGCGACACCCACTTGCGCCAGAGCACCTCCTTCTCCGGCGTCAGCACCACCCTCTCCCTGGGCTTCGTCCCGGGTGCGTCGCTCGGCCAGGTGAACTTGGTCGACAGCACCGCTCCGACGCCGTAGCTGGAGGCGAAGTCGTCGCCACCGTCACTCAGCTCCACGTGGTCGCCGGCGTAGCTGCTGCCCCGCCCCATCAGCGCCTTCATCGACTTGCCCTTGCTCCGGACCTGGTACGACGACTCCGGGTCCGAGGCCGGGTACTGGTCGACGTAGGGCAGGTTGTGAAAGGCGAAGGCGGTGCCGCACGGGCAGAGCTCGACCACGGCGTCACGGTTCGCCGCGTGCGCGGCATCGTGGATCGCCTTCCAGAACCGCGCCAGCCCCTCGGTCGACTCCTCCGGCCGGGCGTGCTCGTGAGCGGGGTTGTAGCAGGGCGCGACCGCGTTCAGGTGCTGACCGTCGGTCTTCAGCCCCTCGTAGCCCCAGTCGCCGATGAACTTTCGTGCCAGTCCGGCGAAGTAGTCGACGGCCGGCGGGTACGCCGGGCACACGGTGTAGGAGTCCCACCAGCTCACGTCCTGCTTGTTGCCCTTGGCATCCAGCAGCAGCATGTCCGGGTGTTCCTTGTACAGGTTGCTCTCGGGGTCGGCCGCCAGCGGCGCCCACCAGAGTCTCGGCAACAGACCGGCGTCCCGGATCTTCTGGGTGAACGCCCGCATGTCCGCCTCGCCACCTGGGAACTTCGCCAGGTTGATGTCCCAGTCGCCCTCGTTCGTCTGCCAGCCGTCGTCCAGACCGGCCCACTTGAGCCCGACATCCCGCACCTTGGGCAGCGTCCCGAGCACCTGCTCGACGGTGAAGTCGCGCTGGTATCCCCAGGCGCACCAGACCGGGGCGAACGCCGACTCCGGCACCTTGGGGGCACGCAACCCGATGTCGCTCATGTAGTCGCGGTAGCGCTGCATCGGCACGAAATGGTCGCGCTGGTGCGCGACCAGGAACGTGGTGTCGGTGGTCAGCTTCTGTCGCGGTTTCAGGGTGAGAGGGGTGTCGCCCTCGATCGCGATGCTCGCCCCGTTCGCCGTCTTGCGGACCGGCATGCGCAGGATCCGCGCCACGGGTTCGACATGGCCGACGGACACGCCGGCGCCCTGGCGCCAGACGGATGCCAGCGGGGTTCCACCGCCGTAGTCGGAGGCGTCCATGCCCAGGGAGTTCTCCTGGAAGAAGTCGTCGGACATCGGTTGCACCCAGTCGCGACGGTCCTCATGGGTGGAGCCGGAGAAGGTGTAGAAGCCGCCCGGTTTCGCCAGCAGTTCGTGGGCGCCGTTGCGCCACCCGGTGACGTTCAGCGGCCTGCCGGAGAGGTTGGTGTACGTCACCTTCATCACGGTCATCCCGCTCAGCCCGCGGTAGGTGGTCAGCTCCACCGTCTTCCGCACGTGGTCGCTGGACTCGCCCTGGATGGTCACGACGACGCCGTCTCCGTGCCGGTCGTGCCGCGTCTTGCGTGTCTGATGACCGCGGTAGCCGAAGGTGTCGATCGTCGCATCGCCGAGGATCAGCGCCTCGCCGGCGTCGAACCGCGTCACCTGCCGGCCGTCCACGGCGACCCTGCTGTGCAGCTGGTCGTCGAACTCCAGCGTGATGGAGGCGTCACCCACCCCGACGAGCTTGGGACCTTGGTTCGGGGAGACCGCGGCCTCGGCCGTGGCCAGGCCTCCCGTCACGGCCGGCAGGGCGGTCAGGCCCGCACCCCCCAGTGCCACTTTCAGCACGGTACGCCGCGTCATGTCGGTCATGTGAAGCTCCGTTCGTCGAATGCAGGGGGTGTCGCCGAGGAGGGCGCCGATTCGTGAGCGGCCGTCAGTTGAGTGGGGCTGTCGCACAACCGCGCACGGTCGTCCGGGCGAAGTTGCGCGAATATGACGGAAACGTAAACCTACGGACAAATACCGTCAAGATTGCAGGCGAAGTGCGCAAGATAATGATCAAATGCGCACTGGATGATGCCTCGTGGCGTCGACGTGGGAGGTGTTGTGCGGCTCCCCGTGCACGCACTCATGCATGGTCGCTCGCAGAGGTACGGTCTCCCCGTGGATCAGGACCAGCCTCTTGTACGCGAACTGTTCCCGGAACTTGTGGCCGAGCTCATCGCCTGCCTGAGGGAAGCGGATGAGGTCGATCTGGCGATCTGCGCGTGGGATATCCGGCTGCACAGCTGGTGTACCTGTACCGGCCATTTCTGCCAAAGCTTCTACACGGCCGAACCACCGGACGGAGCGTACGGTCCTGGTCATCGCTGCGTGCCTTTGATTCCCGGGAAGGGGGACCTGATCCTCGACGTCGTCCACAACAGGATCATGTTCGTAGAGGTCTTGAATTATCCCAGGCTGCGGGAGTCCGCGACGTGACACCGCCCTGCGACTCGTGGCCGGCTCCGGGAACCCTCTCGCATGCATCATGATGGAGCTTCGTCGCCGGAAGAGGACTCGCTTCGATGGACAGGATCCGCGACTCGATCACCAAGACGTTCGATGAGGAACATCACTCTGGACGATGTGGAGTTCTTCGGCACGGCGGCGGGCGGACAGGAGTTCCTGGAGACCGCCTACTACACCCACTGGCGTGACCCTCTCGCCGCGATGCCCGACGAACGCATGTGGGAGCCGTCCGGCCCGGCATTCTTCGGATACGCCGACCATCCCGTGATCGACACGGTGCTGCACGTCCTGGACGAGTTCGCCCACCATGCCGCCGAACTCGGCGTCCTGCGCGATCTGTACCCCCACCGTCCGACCGGCACCTGACGCGCTCGTACGCCGATACGGCTCCTCTGCCCTTCTCTGACCTGCGATCCGGTGGGTCCACGTGGCGTCTTCGGCGAGCGCGCACCACGGGTCGGGGGCTTCGTCGGCGTACACTCTCCTCGTCAGGCATCATGGAAATTAAGATTCTTGCGTTGAAATCTTAAGAAAATCAATATATTAATGAACTGTCAGCATGTAGCCGAGAGCAAGGAGCCGAGGGTGGACTGGCAGGAACTTACGGACCTGACACGCGGACAGCCGTTCGTGGTCGAGCGGGTCCGCCTCGCCGGCAGTGGCGTCGCGGTCGAGGGCCGGTTCGAGCCGCCCCAGCTGGCTCAGCTCAGCGTCGACGACCAGATCTTCGTTGCCGCGTTCGTACGGTCACACGGTTCGATCAAGGAGATGGAGCGGACGTTCGGGGTGAGCTACCCGACGATCAAGTCCCGGCTCAACCGGATCGCCGAGCACCTCGACTTCGTCGACACCGACCCCGCACCCATCGGTACGGACGTCGTCGACCGCCTGCAGCGGGGGGAGATCAGCGTCCAGGAGGCGCTGGCCGAGCTGGAGAGGTCCCGGTGATCCCGAACCTGGTGACGGTACGCCATCGCCGTCCGGGCGGCCGTGGGCTGCGGCTTTACGTCCCTGTGCTGCCGATACTGCTGGTGCTGTCACCGCTGCTGCTGCTCGCCGTGCTGGCCGGACTGGTCGCATGCCTCGTCTACCGGGTCAGCCCGGTGAGCGCGCTGCGCGGCACCGGGCAACTGCTGTGGGCGCTGCCCGGCACCCGGATCGAGATTCAGCAAGGCCGGACGGCCGTGCTGGTAAGCGTCAGATGAGCCCGAAGGGAAGAACGACGATGAACGAGCAGCGCCGCCAGATCCTGCAGATGCTGAGCGAGGACAAGATCACCCCGGACGAGGCCGAGCGGCTGATCGACGCCCTCGAACGACAGCAGCCCGAGTCGCCGCCGGGAGCCACGCTCCGCCCGAACCCCCGCCGTCCCAAGTACCTGCGCGTGATGGTGGTGGACAACTCCGGCGGCGACGGGCCGACCCGGGTCAACGTCCGGGTCCCGCTACAGCTACTGCGCGCCGGAGTCCGGCTCGCGAGCCTCATCCCTCCGCAGGCACTCACCAAGGTCAACGCGGAGCTGGACAAGTCAGGCGTTCCGATCGACCTGACCCAGCTCAAGCCGCAGCACATCGAGGACCTCATCGAGCAGCTCGACGACGTCACCGTCGATGTCGACGACCCTGAGACCAAGGTGCAGGTGTTCTGCGAGTGACCCCGCCACGGCGCCGGACACCGAGCGTGCTCGTCACAGGTGAGACGAGAGCACCTTGGCCTCTGCGCGCAGGGCTTCAGCGCGTTCCTGCCGCCCCGCACGGTCGTAGTCCAGAGCGGCGGCCTCGCGGTCCGCTGCTTCAGCACGCACGATCTGGACGATGTCATCGTCGGACAGAGCGCGTCGCTCAACCTCCGCCACGCCGACACCGACGGGAGACGACTCGATCGCCGAAGACCCGCCTGCCGGCGCCGTGGCATCGACAGCCTCCGCATTGTCGATCGCGGCCAGCGTCGAGCGCAGCACGGAGACGGCAACGCGATCGCGTTCCTTCATTGCGGCAACGAGCGCGTCGCGCAACCGCCGGCGCAACAAAGGTCTGTCGGGAGGCTGAGTCTGGGCGGCATCGTTCGTCACGCCGGTGACCCTACTTGGCCTGCCCACGAAGCCCCATCGATTTGTTGGCCGCCGGGACTGAGCCAGGGCTCCCGTCCGGCATGGTCCTCACGGCAGCCCTGTCCGACGAAATCGCCCAGATGCAACTTTGGGGCTGAAGCGATCGGTGATCAGCCACAAGGATCGTCCGCTGTCCTCTGATCGCCGACGCCTCGTCGACCGCCGGCGTCATCTCCGCGTCTGCGATCGCCAATGTGTGCCCGTCTCGTCGACGGAGTTCCAGCATCTCGCCCTGGTTCCAGTCTCCCGACCGCCAGTGGCCCATCAGCGCCGCCTTGCCCCCAGGAACCGGAGTGACCCGCATGACCCGAAAGTGGAACGGCCCACCCTCGCCACGGGAAGTCGCGCGATAGCGCTCGCCACAGAAGCAAATACGCTCGAGATACTGCAACTGCTCGTCCACCACCCGCGCCACCTCCCGCCAATCACCCCGAGATCCTAGGCGCGCAACCGCGCCCGCTACACCGCCTACTGGTCATCCCGTCCGCGCAGCCATCCTGGACCCTCGCGCCCCCGCCATGATCGGAAGCGGGTCGCTTCGTTCTGCGCAGCGCCTCGCGAAAGGTGCTGAGGCTAGACCTGTGCGGACATCCACCCGCCGTCGACGCTCAATATCTGACCTGTGACATATGAGCTGGCCGGTGTCGCGAAAAAAAGCACCGCCTGAGCGATCTCCTCGGGCTCGCCCAGACGCCCCAGCGCATACTGGGCGCTCAATGCCCCCTGGATCTCGGGGTCGGCGAAGATGGGGGCCGACATGTCCGAGCGTGTCACCGCTGGACGAACAGCGTTGACCCGTACGCCTTTGCGTCCCCATTCGGCGGCCAAAGAGCGGGTGATGCCGTCTACACCACCCTTTGTCGCCGCATACAGGCTCTGGTTGGCCATGCTGCGTTCGCTGCCGATGGCCGATGACAGATTGACGATGCTGCCGCCGCCGATCGCCGCCATGTGCGTGGCGGCCCTTCCGCCCAGGAGCAACGGCGCACGCCCGTTGAGGGCCCAGAGCTCGTCCGCCTCCTGGGCGGTCAGTTCGTGGCTCGCCGTGAAGTTTTCCGCGCCGGCGTTGTTCACAAGAACATCCACGTGGTCCAGTCGCTGGACCGCGATGTCCATGACCGCCGCAGGAGCATCGGGCTGTGACAGGTCTGCCGGGATTATCTCGGTGTCCTTCGGCAGCTTTTCGGCGGCCGCCCGCAACGAATCCTCATTACGGCCGACCAATGCCAGCCGTGCGCCGGCACGGGCCAAAAGGGTGGCGATACTGACTCCGATACCACGTCCGCCACCTGTAACGACTGCCGTCTTACCAGCCAGCGGACGCGTAGGGATACCTTCGATTTCTTCGTTCACAATGATTTCTCTCTCTAGAAATAGGTACTTGTCTTAGCGGTCTGTCGCTGGGCGGCGGTAGGCCCCGTACCACCAAATTTTTCCCAGTTCGTGCGCGAGAGCGGCATCGCCGCTGCCGTCATCCACGGCGATGTGACGAGCGATCGCCTGAGCGCCGCCCCAGACGATCACTCGGCTCGCGGCCACGGCGTCGAGGTCGGCCGAAGTGGAACCCGAGCGCTGCTCGTCGACAAGTGTCTTGTGAACGGCGTTGTCGAATTCTTCGAGATCGGCCGTATAGAAGTCATTGACGTTTGGATCGTACGCCGCAAGCTCTCTGATGGCGGACAGCACCGGGAAATTTTCCCGATGTATCGAAATGACCTCCGCGAAGAAGTCTGCGAACCTGGCCGCACCATCCTCACCATCAGCCGGGTCCCATTTTATGGCCAACCCCAGCAGGGTGTTCCGTAGATTTCCTGCAAGTCGGGTGAGCAGGTCGGATTTGTCCCGGAAGTGAAAATAGAAGGTCGCGCGCGATACGCCTGCTTCTTCGATGATCCGCTGCACGCTGATCTCGGTGAAGTTCTCTCCACTCTTGAGAAGCTGCTCCAGCGCGGTCAGCAGCCGCAGATCAGTGGGCCGCTTGCCTTCGCGATTACGATATCGAGTGACGGAAGTCAATTTATCGCACCTCACACACGTCGTTTCTGTCTGTGCGGCTGAACCCCTGCGGCTATCTCCATGAGAATCTCCGCAAATTCCTTGGGATTCGAATAGAACGGCGCATGGTGTCCCGGACAGCGGTAGACGGTATCGGCGCGTGCGGCCATCTCTTCCGCGACAGTTCCGGTGATGGAGAGGTCCCCGCTTGGAATGACGTAGCTGTTCGCCACATCGCGCCAGCCAGCACGCGTCACCGTCTCGAAATCGGCACGTACGGTCTGCGGAACCAGGCGAGAGCTCGCCTCCGCGGTCTCCGGGTTCGTTGGATCTCCGTCGTAGAAAGCGGCGGGCAGATTGAGATCCGGGTTCTCCGGGAATCGCAATCCCGCCAGAGAATCCGGAACGGGAACCCCGTGCGTCTGGAACATGCCTTCACCGACGTCGAGCATGTAGGCCGCGACGTACACGGCGTGCACGACGTTGGATACCCCCGCGATGGCCTCGGTGACCGGCACACCGCCGTACGAGTGCGCCACGACGATCACCGGACCGGCGATGCCGTCAAGCGCGTCCACAATGATCTGGGCGTCGTCGTACATCCCGGGGAGGGGCTCAGTCGGCGCTTCCTCCTCCACGGCGCTGGCCAGACTGACCGTGCGGCTTGTCCAACCATGATCCTTCAGGACGCCCTGCAGCCTCTCCCAGATCCACGGCCCGTGATTGCCTCCGGGCACGAGAAGGAACGTGGGACGGTCATCGACTTCCGGCAAGACAGCCTCCTCATTCGGACAAAAACCAGTGTGGGATCGACGTGAAGTGCGACAGGCACGCGTCGCCCGCCACACGCAGCCGCAGGACGCGGTGGCTGCTCGAACATCCCGAGCAGTTCCCTGACCTGGGAGGCTGGCAAAAACCATACCATCTGTCTAAACATCCTGTATGGAAAGCTGTCCGGAGCTAGCGTGGGCGCTGTTGGTCACGGGCGGTGGCGGGAATCGAACCCGCACCACAGCTTGGGTTCAAGCGGAAACTGACCCTCAGCGGCCCTGACCTGCTGCTGTGACTGTCCGCGAGCGACCCCTATGGGGTCGTACTCCTAGACGTGGCCGTGGTGAACACGTCGATGTTCTTGAGGTGTAGCGCCAGTACCGGGAAGTCCCCGTACGGTGCGCGGCTTCAACACCGCCTCGGCGCCGGCCAGACCCACCATGTTCCTCAAGGGCCGGTCTCAGTCAGCGTGCCTCGTCAGGACGGCAGGAAGACCGCGGTCGCCTCGTCGGCGAGTGCGGCGGACTGCGGAGCGTCCGGATCGGTCTGTGCCAGGAGCAACAGTCCGAGGATGGCCGCGTAGGCGACCCGCGCTCGAGACGCCGCCCGGTCCGGCCGCAGGCCGAGCTCCCCGTAGGTGCGAGCCAGGAGTTCCAGCCGGGCCTGGTTCACCTGGCGGACCGCGTCCCTGACCCGGGGTCGTTGCGGTCGCCGAGCAGGCTCAGGTGCACCGACGGCGCCTGTGGCTGGACGACTGTACGACCGTGGTGAGCAGCTCGCGCAGCCGCCGTGCCGGATCGGCGATCGCGGCGAATTCGGCGAGTCCCTCTTCGCCGTGACTTCGCGCCCACTCCGCGAGTGCCGCCGCGATCAGCTCGTCCATGTCGAGCCCATCACCTCCGACCTGATGCCCGGCTGCGGGGCCTACCGGCTGTGGGGCCGGGATGAGCGGCCCACGTTCCCGGACGACGGCTCGCCGCGCCGCGCCGCGGCGTGGTACCCGCCCCGAGATGGATCGCGCTTCATGATCAACACGATCCCGCCGGGTGAGCTGATCCCGCCTTCATGTGCCGGTGGCCCGGCGGGGCCGGGCTCAACGTTGATGCGTTTGTCGCGAAGGCATCGCGTGTGGACGCAAGATCATGAGCGAGCTTTCCAAGGTCGCCACCATGGCGAAGGGAAACCGGTCGACCTCGAGGCAGAGCGCGACGTCATCAGGATGGGTTCCTTGACGCACCCCCTCCGCCAGTTCGGTGGCGGCACGCGACTCGGCGGCGCGGCGGAGGAACTCGGCGGCATCCGTCCCAGCCTCGGTGGCTCTCCGAGCGATGTACTCGGCACACGCCAGATCTTCGTCGGCCTGCCCATCCTCGCCAGTGATCACGAAGGTGACACTGTCACTCTCGCGCGTCCGCAAGAGGCGAGCCGTTGCCTCAGCCACCACGAAGCTCGCGCACAGGACCAGCGAGGCCTCCTTGACCGCAAGGGCGCCGACCGTCCCTGCCGTGGTCTTCTGCACAACGGTCCGTCCGCCGAGGTCAATGGACCGCAGCAGGCCCGGTGAATTGACGATGTCGAACCCGGGCGCGGGCGGACCATCTTTGAGTGCCACCCAGTCCGGGTGGCGAGCCTTGAGCGCCAGAGCTTCGTCCAGCGACTCAGCAAGAACGATCTTCTCCGCCCCCTGAGCAAAGGCCCAGGCAGCCACGGTGAACGCACGCATGACGTCGACCACGACCGCCACGGACGGGGTCTCGACCAACTCAAAGATGCCAAGAAAACGAGAGTCCATTTCGATCATGATCGCACGTCCGGCCCGAAGCACCCCAGAGAGTGGTACACGTCATGGCGTTCAAGCCGGCCGTGGGTGTCTGAGTTCGGTCGCACTTCTCCAAAAGAATTGGACCGGCTGCTGCTCGGGCTAGTAGTTTGCCGTTGACTGCGACACCGCCCGAGGAGGTGAGACCCATGAACGCTGCATCGAAGTGGGTGCTCCTCCTTCCCGTCACGGTCGGGCGATTGACGTAGGTGTCGCCGGGAGCGCCTTGACAACCAGGCACTCCCGAAAGGCAACACCTATGCACTCTCAGCAGGTCACCGCCGAGTCGCCGTCGAACGACCGGGTCGAGCGCGACTCCACGGTCGGCGAGGTCCCCGGAGTTCTCTGGTCGCCGGCCTCCGGCGCCGATCGCGCGCCCCTCACCTTCGATGTGATCATCGCCGGGTGCGGGCCGACCGGTGCGATGCTGGCCGCCGAACTGCGGCTGCACGATGTGCGGGTACTCGTTCTGGAGAAGAAGACCGAGCCCGCGTCGTTCGTCCGCATCGTCGGTCTGCATATTCGCAGTCTCGAGCTGATGGCGATGCGTGGACTGCTCGATCGCATTCTCCAGCATGGAAGACGGCGTCCGGCCGGCGGTTTCTTCGCCGCGATCGCCAAACCCGCGCCCGAGGGCCTGGACTCCGCGCACGCCTATTTGCTGGGCATCCCGCAGCCGGTCATCGAAAACCTCCTCGAAGAACATGCGATCGAACGGGGCGCGCAGGTCCGGCGCGGTTGTGCGGTGGCCGGTTTCGAGCAGGATGCCGAAGGTGTGACCGTCGAGCTGGCCGACGGGGAACGGCTACGTTCGCGCTATCTCGTCGGCTGTGACGGCGCGCGCAGTACGGTGCGCAAACTGCTCGGCGTCGGCTTCCCGGGCGAGCCTTCGCGGAACGAGACGCTGATGGGCGAAATGGAAGTGGGTGTGCCGCAGGAGGAGATCGCCGCCAAGGTGGCCGAAATCAGCGAGACCCACAAGCGATTCTGGCTCAGGCCCTTCGGCGCAGGGGTCTACAGCGTCGTCGTCCCCGCCGCGGGAGTCAGCGATCGTACGGGAGCGCCCACCCTCGAGGATTTCAAACAACAGTTGCGTACCATCGCCGGAACCGATTTCGGCGTGCACTCCCCGCGCTGGCTGTCCCGCTTCGGGGATGCCACCCGGCTGGCCGAACGTTATCGGGTCGGGCGGGTACTGCTGGCCGGCGATGCGGCGCACATCCATCCACCCATCGGCGGACAGGGCCTCAACCTGGGTGTCCAGGACGCATTCAACCTCGGCTGGAAACTGGCCGCGCAGATCCGCGGCTGGGCGCCGGAGACATTGCTGGACACCTACCAGGCCGAACGTCATCCGGTCGCCGAGGACGTGCTGGACAACACCCGCGCCCAGATGGAACTGCTGTCCACCGAACCGGGCCCCCAGGCCGTACGCAGGCTGCTCGCCGAACTGATGGACTTCGACGAGGTGAACCGCTATCTGATCGAGAAGATCGCCGCGATCGGCATCCGCTACGACTTCGGCGAGGGCCCTGACCTGCTCGGCCGCCGCCTGCGCGACATCGACGTGAAGCAGGGCCGCCTCTACGGTCTGCTGCATCACGGCCGCGGTCTGCTGCTGGACCGCACCGAACGCCTGACCGTCGGCGGCTGGTCGGACCGGGTCGACTACCTCGCGGATCCCGCTGCGGTACTGGATGTTCCGTGCCTCTTGCTACGCCCCGACGGCCACGTCGCCTGGATCGGCGACGATCAGCAGGACCTCGACGACCACCTCTCCCGCTGGTTCGGCAAGCCCGGCAACTGATTTCGCCCGAGCCGTGATTGCGAGAACTGGCTCGTGATCACGGCGTCCGCCGGCGCCATCGGGCAATCCGTTGCGCGATCCCCGGAATCCGCAGGGCGCAGCAGAAGTTCGTAATTTTTCCAAACAAATTACTGAAAATTCCCGCCAACTCCGGATTAACCTTGCCAGAGCTACGCCCGGCAACGGCGCATCGGGCATCGAAGGGGATTTCAATGCGGAAAACGCTGACGGCGGCCGGACTGGCCGTGGTGATGCTGAGCGCTGGGGCCGTACCTGCCGTCGCCGCGAGCGCGCCGCGCTGGCGCACCTCGTACGTCAGCAAGGACACCGGCTACGACAACTTCGTTCTCGACTCCGTCGCCGCCGTCGGCAAGAACGACGCCTGGGCCGTCGGGTCGAGGCAGCAGGGGCCGAGCACCAGCGGCGCGGTCCTGCACTGGAACGGCTCGAAGTGGAAGGAGGTCAAGATTCCCGGCAGTACGGGATCCTTCCAGGTCGTCGGCGGCTCGTCGTCGAAGAACGTCTGGGTCCTCGGCTTCACCACCAACGGCGCCACCGCTGCGTGGCACTGGAACGGGAAGGCCTGGACCTCCGTCTCCACCGGCTACCGCGCCAGCGGCGTCGCGGTCCTGAGCGCGAACGACGCCTGGGCCGTCGGGGGCGACGAGTCCGGCAAGGGCACCGGCCTGCATTGGGACGGCAAGAAGTGGCGCACGGTGCCGATGCCGCTCACGGCGTACAGGGTCAGCGGCGTTTCCAGTAACGACGTGTGGGCCGTCGGCGAGGGGACGAACAACCAGCCGTACGCCGCGCACTGGAACGGCAAGAAGTGGACGGCGGCGAAGCTGCCCAAGGTGTCGGTGCCCAAGGGCGACAGCGGTTTCGCGAACTTCGTCGACGTCACCGCGGTGTCGAAGAACAACGTGTGGGCGGCCGGCCGCTTCTACTACATCGCACCCGGTAAGGCCGGTCACAACCGGACCCTTCTCATGCACTGGAACGGCAAGAAGTGGAGCCCCGTCGTCGGTACGCACGAGACCTACGCCCTGAACATCACCTCCGACGGCGCCGGCGGCATCTGGTACACGACCTTCCACCAGTCGTACGTCCACCGTACGAAGAGTGGGCAGGTCACGACCTACGCGGCGCCAAAGCCGTACGGCCGGGACGAGATCGACCTCCGGGACCTCGACTTCGTGCCCGGAGGAGGCGGGAAGGTACTCGCGGTCGGCGAGGTCGCGCCCACCTCCGGCGACCAGTCCTGGGACGCCATCGCCCAGCAGTACGGCCACTGAGCACACACGGCGGGGCCGGCGCAGCCGGGGACGATCACCTCACTCCATACTCGGGTCAGTCGTCTTAGTGATCTCCCGTCTGGAAGGTTCGCTCAGGCGATCGGGATCTTTGGGTGATGTCCGCGCCGATCGAGTTGGTCTGATCGGTGATTGCGCTTGCCGCGGACCGGTCTGGCTCTGCTGAGGCTCGCCGCGGCTTGGGAGTGGCGCCGACACGCCCGACAGCCACGCGAATCGGGAAGGCGCCGACAGTGATGGTGGCGATCACGGTGTTCGTCGCGGTGTCGATCACCGACACCGTGTTCGCGCCATTGTTGGTGACGTAGACGCGAGTCCCGCCAGGGCTGACCGCCACACCAGCCGGGACGCTGCCGACCCCGATGGTGTCGATCACGGTGTTGGTCGCCGTGTTGATCACCGACACTGTGTTCGAGGCGCTGTTGGTGACGTACGCACGGGTCCCGCGTGGATTGAATGCCACATCAACCGGTGCGCCGCCGACGGTGATCGTATCGATCACCGTGTTCGTCGCGGTGTCGATCACCGACACCGTGTTCGCGTTGAAGTTGGTGACGTAGGCCAGTGTCCGCTGTTGCACGACGGTCACGGCCTTGGGCGCCGTACGCGGGGCGGCACCGGCGACATAACCCGGCATCGGCCGTTGGGAACCGGCCTGAGCTGGGGCGGGCGAGGCCAGCATCGTCACCAGCCCCGCCATTGCCACTACAACCGCCAGCGCCCACCGGATAGGCGACGGCCGACCCCCAGGCCGAAGCTGCCCGAGAAGCTGGAATGGCGACTCTCCTCTATTTTTTGGACAAACGAGCCATGAGAAACCTCTGTCGGAGCTTGGAGAATAAAAAGGCTTCCTTCTCCTACCCGACAGAGCTTCGCCGCGGTCGACCCAGAAATGCACGCACCAAAAATTTGGCCCCAGCATCGAGATTGATCGTCATATAAACGACAAACAGAGCATCGTCAGGACGTCGGCCCAGGTCACGGCAGACGGACGATTGTTCGCATCCACGTATCCGGCTATCGGGGAAATCGCCACGATGGACCCGGACATCGGCGAGCATCATCTGACGGCTGCGCCGGCCCCGTCGCAGCCGCCCCCTTGCCGGGGCGCCCAGCCGCGCTCATGAGGGCGACTACCGTGCGCCCTCGTCACGCGCCGGCCTGCACATCTGGCCACGTCAGCGCATGAACCGGCGATAATGGGACGTCATGGGCTCCGTACCACCGGCGCGCCACCTGCTGCGCGCCAAGGATCTAGCCGACGCGCGGTACTTCGAGGAGCTGACCGTCGCGGACCTCGCCCGCGCCGCCGGGCTGTCGCGTGCCCACTTCAGCCAGGAGTTCCGCCGCGTGTTCGGCGAGTCCCCGCACGCGTACCTGCTGACACGCCGCCTGGAACGCGCCGCGGCACTGCTGCGCACCACGGACCGGTCGGTCGCCGACATCTGTGTGTCCGTCGGCCTGCAAAGTGTCGGCTCGTTCACCACCAGCTTCACCCGTACGTACGGGATGTCGCCGACGGTGTATCGCGCAGCGACCCCGCCCGCCGCCACGTACGCGATGGTTCCGGCGTGCGTGCTGCGGGTGTTCGGGCGCCCTCGCAACGCCCCGGCCACCCCGCGCCGACCGACCTCACGGTGAAACCGGACGTTTCGAGAAGACGCCGCAGTGCCCCCTGGCTAGCTTTGAACGCAACATAACCCGTTCTAGCTGGGAGAACTCCACATGATCAAGATCAGCACCGTACAGCTTTGGGTGCACGACCAGGACGCGGCGCTCGAGTTCTACACCCGCAAAGTCGGCATGGAGGTGCGCGCCGACGTGACCATGGCCGAGATGAGCGGCTTCCGCTGGCTCGCCGTCGGCCTGGTCGGCCAGCCCGACATCGCCATCACGCTGGTCGCGATTCCTGACGCGCCGGTCATGGACACCGAAACCGCCGATCAGGTACGCGGCCTCATGGCCAAGGGCTTGGCCGGAACCATCTTCATGACCACCGACGACGTCCACACGACGTACAAGGAACTCCTCGACCGGGGCGTCGAGTTCGTCGAGGAGCCCACCAAGCAGCCGTACGGCATCGAGACCTCCTTCCGTGACCCGTCCGGCAATCACATCCGGCTGGCTCAGCTCGGTTAGCGCGCACTCGCTTGGACGTGATGGGTCGGGCTTGGCCCTCGACAGCAGGGCGCCCAGGAGATCTGTCCGCGAGTAACCGCTGTGACCCTTGATCACCGGTGGGTGGTGCACCACCCACTAGGAGCGGTCGCGCCCGGCCAAGACCTGGTTTTCATTGAGCGGCCGGTCAGGTTCTGCCATGTTGAGGCCGGAACCCTGGAAACCGTCTGTTTCATGATCGAGAGGCCCCATGAGCGCCAGTCCACGCGACGTCTTCCTCCGCCTCGTCCATGGTGTGGCCGAAGGTCGCTTCAACGAGTTGCCGGACTTGTACGCCGAGGTCACCGACGTCCGGCACCCGATGGCGATGCCCGAGGCCGAGCCGTTGACGACTCGGCCCGCACTTCAAGAACACTTCACGGTGCCGCCGGAGGCCCAGGCGTCGATTCCCAAGAGGCGGGTCGTTGATGTCGTTGTCCACGAGACCACAGATCCCGAGGTGATCGTCGCCGAGTTCGCCTATGAGTTCTCGATGCCGGACGGTTCGGCGACCAAGGTCCCCTGCGTCTTCGTCATGCGCATCCGGGATGGAGAGATCGTCGAATCACGCGACTACATCGACCAGATCCGCTCGCACCAAGCACGCGATGACATTGACGCCCTGGTAGCCGTACTCCGGGCGGACAGGTCCGCATAGAACCCGGTAGCCCGAATGAACCCGAAGGCACCGTGGAGGCGGCTGGGGGCGGAGCCCCTCACATCGAGGGTTCCGAGGGTCCCCCAGGCCGGCACTGAGCAGGTGACGGGAACCGAGCCCGCCTTACCAGCTTGGGAAGCGTAGGGAACTTGCCCGTCACGAGCACTGGCCTGCACATCGATGTACGCGCCACTGACCGCTATAGACCCTTGATCCACCGGGGTTGATGGCCCGCCAATGGCCCGTCACCGTATGTGACCCCAAGCCATAGGTTGGTGCGGATGCATGTCCTTGATGATCCTTCTGTGTCGGCGCGGGTCCGCAGCTTCCTGGCTGCCTACGGAAGGCGTGCCTATCAGTCCATGTCGGCCGAGCGGGTGAAGTCGTTGGCCTGCACCTTCGGTGGGGAGGTCAACGAGAGCCCGGCTCCAGCTGAGGTGGTCGCCGCCATGGTTGCGTTCGAGGAGCGATACGGCGGGCTTGAAACGCGCCTGCCAGACCGCAACCCGACGGAGTATGGCCTAGACGGCGAGGCCAGGGCGCAATGGACGCCTTACGGCTGGGCGTTCACCGCGATCCTCGATGGCCCACAGACGTGGCCCGTGGACGTTCTGATCGACGGCCGGACCGCGATGGCCATGCCTCGCGCGCCATATCGGATCATCAACAGTAGCGTCGAGCAGCGGCTTGAGAGCGATGCGTTGAAGGCTGCGGTGAGGTCCTGGCGGCACCGGGCGCTCACGGCGACTGCCGAGCGGCTCGCCATACCTGCGGTTGCGAACAAGCTCCTACCTCCCCGTGTGGCCGAGGCGACGGGGCCGGCGGATCTGTGGTGGTCCGACGACCAGATCGCCGTACACCTCCGCCTTTTCAACTGGTGGCGAGGGCGCTCGGAGCACGCGCCAGATCGTGACACATGGACCGTACGCTGTTTCACTCGCGACCCGACCACGCTGGACGAGGCAATAGCGGCTGTACGGGCCGGGTTCAGCGGTTTGGCCACACCCGAGGAGACCTGGTGCTCTCTATGCGGCCGATTCGTACCGCCTGGCCAGTCATGCCCACCCGGCGAACGGTGACGGTCAATTCAATAACCTCTCGCCCAGCGCGCAGTTCCCGTGTCGGATCATCCCCCTTGACCTCCTTCCCACCCAGCGCGAAACGGGCAAGGCCCCAGGGGCGAAAGGTAGAGCTCCCAGCTGGACGGTGTCGGGCTATCTGCGAGTGACCGTGGGCCCCTTGATCACCCACGCTGTCAGCCTGGGGAGCCGGCGCCGCTGATCGCCGTTGACCTGCGCTATCGCTGATCTGCACCTTCTTGGTGTCGTCCCCGTTAGTGACCGTGATCGTCCGCTCTGACGGGCACGTAACGGGCCCGGCCGTGCCGCTTGACTCCCAGTTGTGGCGGTCACACTTGAGAGGCTGACCGCCCATCGTGATCGATCAACTCCGCCATCCGAATCAAGCGGCGGACGTATACCGCACCCTCGTCACGCAGGCGGGGAAGCATCCTTCGAAGATCGCGAGCACCCTCTTTGAGGATGCGGGACCGCTCCTCGCTCACCGCGCCGCGGCTTTTCACGTAGTTCGAGACACATCCAGCCATCGCGCCGTCAGTCTCGGCCATGTCACCATCACGGTCGTCCACCCAGTAGAGACCATCCGGCCACGGTGCACCGAGATGTTCAGCCCACAGCACCGCGACCTCGTCAAAGATCGCCTTGTTCACGCAGCCGAGACTACTGATGCGATCGCCCCATCTGAGGGACACACAATGGTCACGCATCCGGTTCCGGGGGCCGGTACCGCATCTCGGGCCGAGTGTGCTCCTGACCTGCGGTCCGGCGTTCTTACATCAACGTGTTGTTGCGGAAGGGCTGTTCCGCGCATATTCCGCAACGCCGATCCCATTGGTCCGGGGCATTCGTCGGCGCTTGATCAACGAGCGCGGGCAGTGGTGATGTCCGCCGTCGAAGCGGCACCCCTCAGTCCGATGAGGAGTAACCGGGGAGGCGTAGACGGCTGTCCCGCGTCCACCGTAGAGAGCGAGGGCCGGAGCGACGAGCCAGGGTCGAGACGTTCTTCACGTCATCGCCCAACTATTACCCGATCAGCCATGTCGGAAGCGCCGAATCGATCCGTGAGGTGTCGATGGGGTATCTGACCTTCATCACCGACACGATTTCTTCCACCGACGTCTTCTGCAGGAAGCCGAATGTCTTTGATGTAGTCGGCCCAGCCGGGCTATATTCCGGGTAATCAGCGTGGCTGAGTACCAAGTGCCGGCCTAGTGTGTCACGGGCGCCGACGCTGAGCATGACATGCTCCATTCCGTCGATGATGACCACATGCCCAGCGGGGATGTCCGGCCCGCCGACCCCGGTCGCCGGATCGATCGTGAACCTGGTGCGTTCACCCGGAGCAAGGTAATCTTCGATCACTTTCCAATAGGCCAATTTCGCGCCAAGTTCATCACCCTCCGCTCGATAGCTGATATATGCCGCGGCGGTAGCCTTCGTGTGCAACCGATCCAGCGCCTGCTTGTCGACAGCATGCGCACGATGCGCCATGACGAAAAGAGCCTCAAAGCAGTTGCACGTGCTGTCCGGCCCGAGCTCTGGCCCGGTGCCTTTGATCCACCGAGCGAAGTCATTGATATGGCCCCTATTGTTGATCTCGCCGATCCGCCAGCCCGTACGCGGATCGGGTCCGCTGTTACCCCGCCATCGCAACTTGCCGATCAGGTCGTGACCCTCCTCCAGAATCCGGTCCGACAGTGCCAGCATCTTGGGGCTGACAGCCTGGACTTTCGGGAGACCCGAACGCGCAACATCCAGGAACTTCTCCACGGGCTTGAAGAGGCCCAGCTGCTCCGCGCCGTGGGCGGCTTCTCCTACGAAACTCACCGAGGTCTGGCCTCCACGCCTTGCTCGACGGAAACATCGCATATCGAATACGGTCGCTAGCAGCCTAGCCAGACACCTAAGAAGAAGATCAGCGGTTAGAAGATAGGCGCTGAGCTTATCTTTCTGTGCGCCACGAGCGCACAATGTGAGGTTGTCGTGTAGACGGGCCTGAGTCCCCTTATGCGGGCGTTCCCGGATCCCTTCGCCTCCCGCGCCAAAGCGGAACGCGTTCTCTTCCAGTTCACTGCCAGGACCTCGACCTGGAGAACGCCACCGTCCCCTCCGGGTGGCGTATACGGAGCAGGACAACGGCACCATGGTCCTCGGACCGCCTAAGGCCCGCGCCGGTGTCCGTACAGCCGAACGCTCTCGTCTTCAGAGGCATCAAGGGCGGACCGCTGCGGCGAAGCAACTTCAACAAGACCACTCGAGGGGGCTTTCATCTTGCGCGGCCGAAGGGATTCGGACCCCGAGCCTCCTGATCCGTAGCAAGTCGGGAGCGTTCACAGCCGTCCAGTTCCGTCCCCTGACCTGCCGCCGGACCTCTGCGTCGTCCCGATCCGTCCACACCGCTCCAGGGCCGTCGTTAGCAAAACCCATCGCGCGGCGAGACGCTCCGGTATCCAATGGCAAACGGACCCGCAGCGCGGGGGCCGGCCACGGCCCGAGCAGCGGAAGCCGTGCGGCAGCGATCGACCCCAGCCACGACGGACGGCGACCACGACGGCGATCGTCTTGAGCGCTCGCCGCCGGAATGACCCTCTAGATCCGAACTGCACGCAGTCCCCGGCCTCTACGATCCCAACCCTGCCGAGAAATGCGAGGGGCCTGACCGCGCTCCCGCGGCAGGCCCCTCCTGCTGAGAAATGGCGCGTGAGCGAACTAGTGGTGCCCGCCGTGGCCGCCGCCCCAGTGGCCGCCGCCCCAGTGGCCGCCACCCCAGTGACCGCCACCCCAGCCGCCGTGGTTCCAACCGTTCCCGCCGTAGTTGTAGCCGGGGTAGTACGTGACCGGCGGGTAGTAAGTCGTCGGCGGGTAGTACGGGTCGGGCAGATAGCTGTTACACCAGGCCGGCGGGACGAAGCCGGGCACGATGGACACACATTCCGCCGGAATGTCCGAGACTGATGACGGGCTGGCAGCAAGACGGTCCGCGTGAGCGGGGCCGCCGAGCAGGACGATGCCTGTGGCCGCCCCTGCCAGGATCCCTGTTGCGGTGAGCTTCTTGAGCATTGATTTCCCCCAAAATCGTGATCTGCGTAACCTCGATCACAGCGCTACGACTCAAGAGGTATCCCACATACCGATCAGTGACACCGGCCAACCTCGACCCTTGAATAATTCGTAATGCTAAGTACCTGATACATGCGTATACGTGCTGGTATTTCCGCGCGACGAGCCGCGGAGCGCCCCCGGCATGCAGCGGTCGGTCACCGGTAGGACGTCCGGTACGAGCGCCAGAAGACACCCAGAAGCGACAGCCCAACCGCCGGCGGCTTTACAGAGGGTCGGTGACCTGGAGTTCACAGTCGGGCTGACCTCGGAGGATAGTGACTCCGCGGCATGCTCCTCCTCGCTCATCCCGCGCATATCCCGCGCCAGCCGATGCACTCGCTGCGAGTGGGACGCCCACAGCGAAGTCCGGTCGCACTGGTGCGGGGCATGGCGTCAGAGGTTCTTCTAGAGCCCGGGGTGTCGATAGAGGGAAAGCCTCGAACGGACAGCAACCCGCGGGGGGCGTGGGGGGCGGAGCCCCTCACATCGGGGGTTCCGGGGGTCGCCCCCCGGGCCGGCACTGAGCGGGTGACGGGAATCGAACCCGCACTACCAGCTTGGGAATCAAATGGAAACCGAACCTCAACGGCCCTGACCTGCGGCTGCGACTGCCCGTGAGTGACCCCTATTGACCCCTGTTCACCCTGGCTAATTGCACGCTAACTGCACGCGCTTGGGCTAGCGGACGACGCTGAACTGCGAGGTCGTTCGTGTTATCGAGAGCAGCATCGACATCTACCACGGAGCCGACCGAGGACTGCGGGCGATAGCTGAGTCCTTCGGAACCCGTTTTTTACTTGCTCGGCAAAACGGCTGGTTGCCCGAATGCCTCCTGGTCGCGAACTTCCCACCACGATCGGGTCGACGTCTTCCGGCCTCCATGCTCGACGGCCCGTTAGCCGGTGCACCACCCATACTGGTGCACGTGGCCGACACCAACGATGGCAGAGAAGCGGCGGTGCTCTTGGCGGGGCGGGCCGATGAGCTAGCGCGTGTCTCAGGTCGCCAGAGGTGGCGTGACCTACTGCGCTGGATCAGTCGTGGTCGGCTTGGTCGCCGACGTGGCTGGCCGGTCGTCCCGCGGCTGAATGCGCCATGGCAGGACACGGTTTCCCCCGAGAGGGCTGGATGGCGACAACGCGCGGCCAATCTCGACGGCGAGTTCGCATTTGCGGTCGACTACGTGCTCTGCCGCCGGTGCAACCTCGGTTGGGTTGAGAGCCCTTACACGCTGCCGGAGTACACCCGATGCGGGCTGGCCGGCGCTGGTCTCGCTGCGATCCGGGCCAATCATCCTAGGCTGGCTTGGCACACCCTCGGCGGACACTTTCGTGACTCGATACCGTTCTGGGCAGCGGTAAGCGTCAATGTGCCGGGGGGTTACCAGCAGATGCAACTATGCCTACACCTAAAGGGCCTATAGCTCTTAGCCGGGACAAAGCGCAGGGCCAGCCACGACCTAGGCGCCGGAGAGCCGCGCGTGCGCCGGTCTTCGCAACCGTGCACGTCGAGCAAACACCCGCGATGCTCGTTGCGGTCTATTTGTTACGAGTGAGGCTAGGCCTATCCATGGCCGTCCAGATCCGATCGCTGACCTGGGCCGCGACCGCTGAGGCATCCACACTCGTCCAATCCCATCCAAAGCGGTTGTAAGCACGCGTTAGCATCGCCCTGAGCCGGTGCACGACGCTCATGGGGGGCAGGCCTTCTCGCACGGGATAGCCGGCGAGGCGCCAACGAGCGTCGCCCGCACCAGATGGAGGCTCGATATGCAGCACGAGAAGCTGCTCATCGTCGTACTTCGCCCCAGAAATGATCAGTCCTTTTGGACGATGGTACGTAGCTGCGTAGAGACCCCACACGCCCTGGCCCATGCACGAATGAACTTTCCCGCCGAAAGCATCGTCGATTCTGCCCATTCGGCGCCGAGTGTGTCTCTATGTGCAATACCAAGCGACAGCGGCGAAAGGCCAGGATTTGACTCTAGCGCCGCAAACGCTTCCCGCATACCCCGCTGCCGTTCGACGATCTCACGGAGCCGCCCAGGCTCCACCACGCCGTGTGAAAACACGCTGTTGTCCGACAGCACGATACGCTCACCGTCATCTGTAACCACCAAGCCCAGCGCAGTTAGGTCGCGGACTGCCCTCGCAAATCCGTTCTTGGAAGGGCGGCTGTGCTCCGCGGGGTCAGAGAGATGCAGCAGGAGTTGCAGGGCAGGCCCAGGATTTGCGCCAGGAAAAGGGCTCCGCACCCGGACCGGAACTGCTCCGCTCAATAGGCGACCAAGAGGTTCGGTATCATTTTCCGTAATCCTTGTCATCCCGTTTGAGAAAAGCCGCACTAGGCCAGCATATTCCATCCATTGACAGAAAGATCGAGCATAGGTAACCCAACTGTCGCTTTTCGCCGTTACAGCTCTGAATTCGACAGCAAGCACAGCCGCAAACTGGTGAATTGAGATGATATCTTCGCGGACCAGCATGTCAGCAGCAAGCTTGTACATCTTATGTCTACGCAATGCCTGAGAAATGCGCGCTCTAATAGCCTCTTCCTCGTCAGGGAAATTAAGGAGATCGGGCTCAAGCGTGACACGGTTCGACTCTGCACTAAGTACGCCGAATTGCCGAAGCTCGCGAGAGTAGTTGAAGACAACTGTTGCTGTTGTGTCCAACTGTGCAGCCGCATCTGGGACCGAAATACTACCGCCTTCGGCAACAACAATACGCAACAGACGGCCAGCCCCCAGAGGAGCGTACCGGACGACGTATGAGTCCTCGATTGCCACACTGCCGTTATTAAGATAGTCGCGAAAGGTATCCCAGTAGACGTCGATAGTATGACCGACCTGCACTACCAAACGTTGATGAATCAGGCTGTCCAGAACGGCACCAGTGGCCACGTCGGAGTCAAGATCGGATATCGCGACTGGTGCTGCCTGTGCAATGGTTCGGAGAACGGCTTGCTCACTGGGACTCAGCCGGGAAAGGTCGCTCTCGAACAGACCGCGGGCGTTTAATGCCTGCTTGGCGAGATCATCTTGCGTAACACCGCGCTCAACCTCCGCGATAATATGGGCCCCGAACTTCTTAAAAAGCCACGGAAGGCCCTGGGAATTATACTCGCGAAGCCTTTGCCGCAGATCCCGATTTAGTTTGCTACCGAGCGACTTCTCAAGTCGTCGCAGGAGCGCTTCGACCTCGCGCGGCCCGAACGGATCGAGGACGGAAACTAGGGATGCGTCGCGGATATCATTTCGAAGTCCAAATGGATATCCCTCAGTCCATGCAACTACATCAGTCTTCCAGGAGAAGCTGATTGTTAGTGGCGCATTGATTTCGCGGATCAGAAATGCGAGATCGCGAAATTCTCGAGTCAGGTCCGCGTCTCGAAAAACGTTCTCGAATTGGTCAAAGGCGAGAAGGATCGGTCGGACAGGAGAGATCCAGGTAGCATGCTTAAGAGTCTCCGTAATGCTCTGCAGGCTACTGAATGCGGCCTGAGGCGGCAGCTCGATAACCTTCTTCTCGACCGCTTTCCGAATAATTCGCTCCATCGCGGCAGAAACGAAATCGGGTCGCTCCGCCGTTCTAGAGTCGATTACCAGACCGACGCCACGAGCCTTCTCTACCGCCTTCTGTAGCTGCAGAACAAGCGAACTTTTACCCCACCCTGATTTGGCATTAATTACTATAGAGCCAGCCGTACTGCGGTCCCTAATCCTTTCGAGTAGAGACTGTGTGACCGCTTTTCGACCGATAAAGAATTCTGGCGCTGCCGGAAGTTGGTACTCGAAGTCTGACGTACTGCCTTTGACCTCGACAATTTTCGGCAGCGACGGGACGCGAATCGGCACCGCTCCCGCTTCATGGCCTGCCCGGACGACCGGAAGACCCTTTGCCAGATGTCGTTCTATTAGACGAACGACAGGTGAAGGAACATCTTGCATACGCGCCCATGTCACCCACCTGGACGCTCGGCGAGTATCAGAGTCGAGTTCACATGCCGCTAGGACGACGCCATGCTCCGTAACGACGACAGTCGGATCTGATCGGACCTCTGGTCCTTCGTCCCAGCTTGGCAAAACACTTGCCGCCTGCAGTAGCTGGCAAATCTCGTAGGAACCGACGTATCGAAAGCCCGGCAGCTTAGCTTGAGCCACGCCGGCCTTCTCCTTCGCCTCGGGAGTCAAGCGAGGTAGCGCAATGAAGAGTCCGTGAATCCGGTCATCGTCGGCCCGAGCTAACGCGAACTTCCCCAGAAAGGATGTCAATAGCGGCGCCCGCACATTGGAGCTGTAGGCTTTGCACTCGCAAATTAGCTGCTCTCCAGTAACGGTGTGACGGGCCTGGACATCCAGCTCTATACCTTCGCTGGTAAAATTTAGATTGTCAGGGTGGGGGTCACCGTACCCCTGCGTCGCAAGGAGCTTCGCGATAAACATCTCGAAGAGATGGCCGCGCCTGTTAGAAATCTCGCTCGTCGATGATCCCTCCGCGAGAACAACGACAGCGGCCGTGTCAACGGTGATCTGGTCCACGGATGCAGGATACGCGCTGGGAGTGCATCTCGTTGGCTCGCACTTGAGCCCAGGGCGGTGGCATGGTGGCCTGCGCGTCAAGACGAGCCAGTCTCACCTCATGAACGACGTCAGGTTGACCGGTGCCACAAAATTGACGATTTAGCGGTAGCATCGCCAACGCCAGCTAAGAGGCCACGAGTGCGTATCCACGGATGCGACCCCTTCGCCCCACCCGGCCACGTGACGTTCTTTACCAGGCCCGATCCTCCCAGCAGGCTACTCCGCTGGCCTTCACGGCGGCCCGAGCAGGCGCGATGAACGGCATCGCATTATCGTGAACGTGGCGACCGTATTTCGGTCCGGACATATCTGGTGTCCGATATTCATAGAAAATGACGTCCCGTGTTCGCCTTGTGCCGCCCAACAATCGAGCGCCTCGGAGGCAACCCCGACCCGTACCGCAGGGCCGGCCACGGCCCGAGGAACGGAAGCGGGGGCGGCAGCGATCGCCCCAACTGCGAACCGCGCGCAAGCACCCACGGCGATCGTCACGGCCTTCGCCATCTCACTATGACGAGTCATCCTTAGCGCCTATTCGAGCAACCTCCTGCAATCAGTTTGCTCGGGGGCCAGGCTAGACCCATGGCACAAGGAGACGCCTGGCTTACTCTGGCACGCGACGACGCGTGGCCCATCGTCGTACTCGGAACCGTGATCACTGTGCTTCTGACGCAGAGAAGAGGGATACACGGAGCTCTCTCAAGAGTCCTACGGATCTGCGTACGGTTTCCTGGAGGCGAAGCGAGCATAGAACTCGATTCTGCCCTTCCGGCGGCTGACACGCGGGCCTGGTTCGCCAGGCCGATGTGTGGCCTCATGGCTCCCCAACCGACCGGTGTGTCTGTGGACGCCGTGATCAGTGCCATGCACCCGACCGAGGTGCTTCTCCAACGGCGAGGACGTATTAACCGACGGCCGCCGGTTTAAAGGACACGCGGAGTGAGTTGGGAGATCACGCAGCGTAAGACGGGTTGGTTGGGCGCTCGACCGGTTCGGGTCGGGACCGGCCCGAAGAGGCCGCATGCCCGGCCCGAGGGCCGGTCGACCGCCGGCGCCCCGGCACAGCCGGGGCGCCCTTGAAACCGTAGAGAAAGTTCTCATCCGGACCAACTCGGCTGGGTGTCCTTCCTCGGTTGATACTTGACACTCCGGCCTCGGTTGATGCTTTACGCCCTGTCGGCTGGCTTGGCTTTCACGTGGTTCGTCGTGATCACGGGGGAGGCCGGGTTGGCGCTGGTGGAGCTGAGCGTCGTGGAGCAGCGGTATCGCGCTGTGCTGGAAGTCCAGGCCGGATGCCCGGTCATCGAAGTCGCCGAACGCTACGGGGTCACCCGACAGACCCTGCACGCGTGGATGCGCCGGTATCGAGACGGCGGCCTGGGCGGGCTGGCCGATCGGTCGCACCGGCCAGCGGTGTGCCCGCATCAGACCGCGGCGGAGGTGGAAGTGCTGGTGTGTGAACTGCGCCGCGCCCACCCGCGGTGGGGTCCGGCTCGATTAGCGCACGAGCTGCAGCGCAGTGGCGTTGAGCCGGTGCCCTCCCAGGCGACACTGTCGCGGATCCTGACCCGCAACAACCTGGTGATACCAACAGGCCGACGCCGGCCGCGATCCTCGTATCAGCGGTGGGAACGCGACGAGCCGATGCAACTGTGGCAACTCGACATCATGGGCGGAGTGATGCTCGTCGATGGACGGGAGCTGAAACTGATCAGCGGGATCGATGACTACTCCCGCTTCATCGTCATCGCCGCCCTTGTCACCCGGGCTTCGGCACGTGCGGTCTGCACCGCCTTCGCCCGAGCCCTGGCATGCCATGGAGTGCCCGAAGAGGTGTTGACCGATAACGGGAAGCAGTTCACCGGCCGGTTCACCCAGCCTCGCCCGACCGAGGTGCTGTTCGAGCGGATCTGCCGCGACAACGGCATCACCACCCGACACACCAAAATCCGCTCACCCACCACGACCGGCAAGGTCGAACGCTGGCACCGCACCGTCCGCGAGGAGTTCCTGGCCGCCCAGGCGCCGTTCACCAGCCTCCCGGCCGCCCAGCAGGCACTGGATACCTGGGTGGCCGACTACAACACCGTCCGCCCCCACCAATCCCTGGACATGGCCACCCCCGCCAGCCGCTTCGCCCACCGCACCACCAGCCCCGCCGACCAGGAGCTGCCGCTGCGGCTACCCGCCGACCTGGCCGCACTCCCCACCCCGACGCCGACACCGCCACCGTCAGCCCCCTTGGCCCTGACTCCGGCGGTGGTTCCGGCGGCGATCGAGTTCGACCGGATCGTCCCGGCGAGTGGGAACATGACCGCGGCCGGACGCCAGATCTGGCTCGGCACCAGCCTGGCCGGCCAGACCGTTACCGTCTGGGTCAGCGCCACCACCCTGCACGTCTTCCACCAAGACCAGCTCATCAAGACCCACCCGATCACCCTCACACCCGAAGACCTGACCCGACTGAACACCCGCGGCCGCCCTGGTCGCCCTTCCCCGGCCACTGCCCTACCGGTCGGGGAGCTGCCCGCCGATGCGGTGGTGGAGGTCGACCGGCTGGTCAACCACTGCGGCATGGTCTCCATCGCCGGCAAACAGATCAGCGTCGGCATCCCCCTGGCCGGCAAACGCGTCACGCTGCGCATCGACGCCCAGCTCATCCACGTCATCACCGACGGCGTCCTGACCGGAACCCGCCCCAACCCGCTCACCCACCAACAACGCAGCCATCTGCACGGCGCCCGAATGTCCGGCCCGGCCCCCGGCCTACCCACCCAAGTCACCCACGTTCAGCGGGTCGTCTCCAGCAGCGGCGCCCTCATGATCGCCGGCACCAAGTTCCACATCGGCCACGCCCACCGCGGCAAGGTCGTCACCGTCGTCCTTGAAGACACCCAGTTCCGCGTCCTGCACCAAGGACAAGAACTGGCCACCCACCCCCGCACCACCATCAAGGAGGTCACCCGCACCCGAGCAAGCGGACACATCAACTACGAAACCTAGGGCCGGCGGAAAGCATCACCCGACCACGAAACGTCGCCCATCAACCGAGGTTGCACAACCAACTCGGCTGGGCTGTCCTTCCTCGGTTGATACTTGACACTCCGGCCTCGGTTGATGCTTTACGCCCTGTCGGCTGGCTGTGCTGTCCCGGTAGATGCTTGTCACGTCAGTCCCAGCTGATGCTTGACATGAACGGGGATGACGCCGGGTCGCCCGACTAGTCGCGGCGTGCCTCCGAGTACGCGTCGAGGAGCGTTTCCGCTCGTAGCGCCATGTGGTGGTCGGCGATTCCCTCTATTCGCACCGAGACGACGTAGCTGCCGACAGCGTGGGCGAGGGCGACGTTGAGATGTTGGTCGCCGACGAGGGGGTAGCTGTACCAGCAATCGTCTCGGTCGTCGTCGGTTCCTTCGAGGCCGAGAACGATGGTCTGCCAGTCAGTGTCATCGAAGGTGTAACCGGCATAAGAACTGAGGAGGCCGAGTAGCGGTCGAACGTTGCGGTCCCAGACCCAGCCGGCTACCACTGACACCGTCTTGCCCCTAACGGACGTGAACGTATCCGCCTAGATCATCTGTCAAGCAGGGTGGCGGAGGTCGACTTGGGCGGCTTGCCGAGGTCCTCTGCGTGGCCTTGCTCCGCTCAACCGCCGTGAGCGAGTGTGCGTAGTGCTTCGCCTTGGGCCCGGTAGAACAGCTTCGACTCATCGACAGCTATGCCGAGGTCTGCGTAGAAGCGCTGTGCCTTGGTGTTCGGGGTGTCCGTCTGCCACTCGAACCGGCTGCAGTCAGTCTTGACCGCGATCTCGGCGAGACTCTGCATGATCGCCTTGCCGACACCTGCCCGGCGGGCGGTCTCGATAACGTACAGCTCTTTGAGGAACAGTGAGCGAGTGAACCCGGCGGCCGGCCAGAGGAATGAGTAGGTCGCGAAGCCGACCGGTTGGTCGTCGGTCCACGCGATGAGCGCGTACGCCCACGGCTGGTCACCGAACAGGGCTTCTTCGATCTGCCGGAGCCGTACGTCCAGCGGGTCGAACTCCGTCGTGCCGTAGAAGCGATCCATCTCCTCGGCCAGCGCTGCGAACGCTTCGAGGTCTCCCGGCTGGATGGGCGCTACGACAGTCACTTACCCTCGATCCCCTTCGTGTCCGCGGACAGGTTCAACAGCTCGCGGAAGCCTTGAGCGGCTGGCAGTGCTTGCCGCTGCTTGGGCAGGCTGTTCAAGATCTCGTGTCCGCGAAGCGTGATGATGCCCTTGCGTTGTGCCTGGGTGAGGCTATCAACGGTCTCTGTGGCGTACTCCAGGGCATCTGTGGTCTCGTCGCTGTGGAGGAGGCAGGCCGCTCGATCGAGTCGGGTCATGGCCCAGTCGGTGTAGTCGCCGGGCATGCAGAGTTCGAGTGCTCGTTCCTGCTCGGCGACCGCGGCTTTGACGTTCTGGAGGTGGGTGAGGGCGCTGCCCGCGTGGAAGCGTAGCTGCGCCTCGTTGTAGCCGAATGCGGAAGGGACCAGGTCATCACCGTCGAGCTGGGCTGTGATCTCCTCTGCTCGGGCAAGTGAAGTTCGGGTCGCCTCGCGGTCGCCCATCGCGGCATGCGCTCTGGCTTCGAGTGCTGCGGCAAGGCCGGCGCCGACACAGGGTGAGGTGGGGACAAGCTCCTGGGCGTGCTTCGCAACGTCAACGGCTTCAAGCATGTCGCCGCTGTAGTAGTGGCCGTACGCCTCCTGGGCCAGAATCCACGAGTGCACCACGGGGTCACCGGCTTCGTTGGCCGCGATGCGGGCCGTCCGGGTCCAGCGGCGGAATCCGGGCCGGTCATCGAGCTTGCACAGGGTGAGACACATCAGGCCGGACATCTGCGCGGCGACACGTGTGAGCCTCCGCATCGCGGATGCGGACCGGTACCGCTGAATCGTCCGCTTCAACTCGGTGAGGTCGGCACTCAGGTCGTCTAGCAATACGTTCGCCGGGCGATCACGGGTTGCTCGTCCGTAGCGGACTACGAGTCTGTCCCAGTCATCAAGGCTTGCCTCTGCCACCGTGCCCTCGCTGAGCGCGTCGTGAAGCTCTTGCCGGAGTATCTCAACCTGACGTAGATCAGTCACCCCCGCGGACGGCTTCATTAGATCAGCAGAAAGCGGCGAAACGGACACGCTGCTCGTGCTGATGACCTCGCTGGGCACAACCGGCGCCGGCCGAAGAGGTGTGGAGCGTGGTGCCAGGCCGAAGACCATACGCGCCTCGTCGGGCATGCCCAGGCCGTCCGCGACGCGTTGGAACATGTCCATTCGCTCGACGCGAATCAGATCGTTGAGGTACTTGCTGATCCGGCCCTGGGTGGTGTCCAGAGCGTTCGCGAGCTGGGATTGAGAGGCTCCCGTGTACTGCTTGACGAGCTTCAGCAACGGGCCGATGGCGCCGACCGAGCCGGCCGTAAGGGCGGCAGGCATGTCGGGGTGTGTCCAAACCGAGTCCGGCACGTCGATCGGGAAACTCCCCGGCATCGCACCCCCTCCATCGCTGGAACGAGCCTATATGTCCACCACGTATACCCGTCGAGCATGTCCGCCGGTAATGGGTTTCCGCTTTGTCGTGCGCGAAGTTGGTCCGTATGGAGATCGCGGGACGGATCACATCGATCGATCGAGCACGTGACCGGGTGCTGAAGAGGAGGCCGAAGGGCTTGACGGAGTCCGAGCGTCAGTTGCTGCTTGCCGAAGTCGCGAAAATTTCGGCGGAGCTGTGCGACCTGCAGGTATGGACGGCCGAGATCACGAAACGTGCCACGAATACCGCAGACGACCGAGCGGACCGTACCGCGTAGACCTCCGCATTCGTGGCCGGCGGGAGATGGGGGCGAGTCCTCTATCTCCCGCCGGCGACTCCGCCAGTGCGTCCGAACCTCCACGCCTCCGGCGGACCGACCCCCTCCCCCGCGTTCGCGGCTGCTCGGGCGCACGGGAGATCGCAAGTTATGAGGCTGACGATGGATCAACCACGATCGAACTGCATGCTGCTGGCCGGGATGCCCTCGGCGGTCGGCCGTGCCCGCGCGTACGCGCGCTGGGTGCTCGACACCTGGCAGTTGTCCGCATTGACGGACACGGTCGAGCTGCTCGTCAGTGAGCTGGTGACGAATGCGGTAACCCACACCGGCGTGGTTGATGAATCGGTGCCCGAAGAGCTCCTCGCCGGGAAGGTGAACCCGGTCTACCTCAGCCTTTCCGCACTCCCCGACACGCTTTTGGTCGAGGTGTGGGACGTCAACTCCACGCCGCCGCTCCGCCGCGTGGCTTCCGAAACCGACGAGACAGGCCGCGGGTTATTGCTCGTTCAGACGCTGTCCAAGGAGTGGGGCTGTGAGGTGCTCGAAACCGGCGGAAAGATCGTTTGGTGTAAGTGTTTGATCGGAGAGAGCACGTGAGGGACGAGGAAGACCCGAGTACCGCGTACGAGGTAGAGGCCAAGACCTGGAACCTTGACCACCGTCCCCGGCCTGGTTTACCGGTCAACGGGAAAGAGATCGCGGCGCGACCTGACGAACCGTCCGCGCCGGCCCAAGTTGATGAGCTGCTCAGGCCGAGGGAAGTCGCCCTGCTCTTCGGAGTCAGAACGGCGACGATCGCGCGTTGGGCTCGGGAAGGGAAGTTAAGGGCCCTCCTCACACCTGGTGGACATCGCCGTTACCTGAGATCAGAGGCGGAGTCGATTCTTGGCAGCGCAGACAGCGGCGACGAGTCTCAAGAGGGCATGGCGCAGGACGCCGTCCGGCTCTACGAGCAGGGATGGTCCATCCGGCAGGTGGCCGACCGCTTCTCCCTCAGTTACGGAGTCATGAGACGAATCCTGGGCACTCACACGACCTTGCGCTACAGAGGCGGCGTTCCGCGGTGACCATCCTGTCGCCTCCCCCATAGAGCAGGCCCCGACGATGTGCGGTCGGGGCCTTACTCATGTGCGCCTTGGCGTCAGAGGTTCTTGGTTCGTTCGTCCAGTTCTTCGAGCTTGGTACTCAGCCTCTTGAGGTGACTGCGTATCTCCTGGAGATACCCGAAGAGGACTTGAAACTCTTCGCTGTGCTCCTCCGGCTCGGCGGCGCCGGCCGGCCCGTCCGGCATGGCCACTACGACCGTGCGACTCCCCTGGCGGCTGGCTAGCAGCCCCTCGCCGCGCAGGACTTCAAGGGAGCGTTCGACTGTCGCCTTTGCCGAGCCGAAGCGTTCGACCAGGTCCCCGATGGACGGGAACGGCTCGCCGACTGGGAATCGTCCTGCGGCGATGTCGTTCCGCAGCTCGTCGGCGATGCGTACGAAGACCTTGCGGCGGTCGACCGGGGGCGGACTGGCCATGTCCTCAAGGGTAGCCCATCTACCTCAGGTTTCTAGGTTCCTAAGAAAGTTCGCACTGATCGCTTGGATTTCTACCTTCCTACCCACTAACCTATGAACACAGGAAAGCAGGAATCGTCCAAGGAGCAGCATGCAGAACATCGGAATCCCGGTCGACACCACGAAGCTCACCTTCGTCTGCGTCGCACCTCCGCACCCGAAGATCACGAACCGGGAGACCGGAGAGGTCAAGGTCGACCGCGAGGGCCGGACCGTCTACCAGGTCGGCCTGTCGGTCTCGAACGAGGCGGGCCGGATCGATCTGGTGCAGGTCAACGTCCCCGGTGAGCCCGGCGTCCACGTCGGCCAGATCGTCACCGTGCCCGACCTGATCGCGCGCCCGTGGGAGCAGGTCATCAGGGGCGAGAAGCGTCAGGGGATCTCCTTCGGTGCCTCGACCGTCCTACCCGCGTCCGCCGTCCAGGCCGCCTGAACGGGGCCGGGATGATCGACAAGGCAACGCTGTACGAAGCGCTCGCGGTGCTGGTCGCCGTGGTGGCCGGGGGAGTGGCCTGGCGCCGGTTCCATCCGCTGTCGTTCTGGTTCGGCGTCGGCTTCCCGGCTCGCGCGGTCTGGTTGTACGCCACCTGGCTGCACGTGGCCTCGGCGTGCAAGCTGACCCACAAGCGTCGGCGGTGGCGGATCTCCCTGGACACGGTCCCCGTCATCGGGTCGGCCTCACGCGAGGCAATGGCGGTGGTCGAACGCCGTCACCTGCGCCGGGTGGAGGTCGAACGGGCGCCCCGGCTGGGCATCATCCGGCCATCCCGGCTGGGATGGCGTCTGCCGATCAAGCTCAACGACGGCCAGATCCCCGATGACTTCGCCAAGGTCGCCGAACGGCTCGCGCATGCCTGGCGTGCTCACGCCGTGCGGGTCCTGGACTCCAAGCCGGGCAAGGTCGTGCTGATCGCGACCCGTAAGGATCCGCTCATCACGGTCGCGCCGATGGCGCCGACACCGGATGACCTGCTCACCGTACGACCGGGGGTCCTGGAGAACGGCCGGCCGTGGGTCATCGACTTCAAGACCGTCCCACATTGGCTGCTGGCGGGGGCGACCCAATCTGGTAAGTCGACGCTGATGAACGCCATCATCCGGGGGCTGGCTCCCCAGCCGGTCGCGCTCGTCGGCTTCGACCTCAAAGGGGGCGTCGAACTCACTCCCTACGCGGATCGTCTGTCCGCGCTCGCCACCACTCGGGCGACGTGCGTGCAGCTCCTCGAAGGGCTCGTGTCCGAACTCACGCACCGGATGGCCGACTGCCGGGAGCACGGCGTACGGAACGTGTGGCGGCTCCCGGAACATCTGCGGCGTACCCCGATCGTCGTTGTGGTCGACGAGGTGGCCGAACTGTTCCTCATGGCCGACAAAGCCGAGAAAGAGCAGGTCGCCAAGACCGCGACCGCGCTCCTGCGCGTCGCTCAGCTCGGCCGCGCGTTCGGTGTCTACCTGATCGTCTGCGGGCAGCGCATCGGCTCCGACCTCGGGCCCGGAGTAACCGCGCTGCGTTCTCAGCTCTCGGGCCGTGTCTGCCACCGGGTCAACGATCCGGAGACCGCGAACATGACGCTCGGCGACATGGATCCCGCCGCGCTGGACGCCGCACGCGCCATCCCCACCGAGACCCCCGGAGTGGCGATCGTGGCCGGCAGCGATGGGTCCTGGCATCGCGCTCGGTCCGCTCTCACCACCGAAGCCGAAGCCGAGACCGCCGCACACGCACACCGCGAACTCACCACCCCATGGGCGCAGCTCGTCCGCACCACCCCGCGCGCGATCCCCGACGACCAAGCCGCCTGAGCACCCCCGAAGGACTTCGAATGACGAACAACGTGATCCCCCTGCGCCGTCCCGTCGTCCCCAACCCGTCCTGGCGTCCCCGCCCCTCGTCCGAGCGTCCGTCCTCGTCCCCCGACCCCGTCCGCATCACCTTCGACGACGGACGCGGCGTCCACCTGGCGGTTTGTGAGAACTGCACTCACACCGAGTCGGCCTACCCCGACTCGCTGGGCTGGCTGCTCGACTGGGCCGACACCCACGAGTGTGACCGTGAGCTGGCCGAACTCCTCGCCGTCATCTGCGGACGGGGGGCCGCGTAATGATCCGCCTCGGCGCCGTACTGGCCGACTCCGGGCCGGTGGTCGTACTCGCCTCGATCGCCGCGGCGGGATCGTTCACCCACATCCGCGACACCGCCGACCAGCACGGTCAGCACGGCTGGATGGCCTGGGCCATCGCGGTCTGTATCGACCTCACCTGCGTCATGGCGGCTCGTGAGCGGCAGCGCGACCGTCGAACGGGCCGACGTACGGGGCCGGTGTCCTGGCCGACCTTGGTTCTGTCCGGGGGTGTGTCGCTGTCCCTGGCGGCCAACCTCGCCCAAGCCGAACGGACCACATGGGGATGGCTGACCGCGGCGACTCCTGCGGGGGCCTTCCTCGTCGCCGTCTCGATGCTCGAACGCCGCTCGTCCGGCCGCCGAACGCCAGATCCCGTCCCGGCCACGGTGACAGTGACGGAGTCCCCGTCCCCTGTCCCGCCGTCCTTCGGCCGTCCGTCCTCGGCGCTGGTCCCCGTCCCGGACGAACAGGACGAAGCGGCCGAGCAGGACGTGACCGACGACGCATCGGCCTCGACGGACGGCCCGCCAGTAGAGCTACTCACCTTCGCTCGCCGCGTCGCCGACGAGCACCAGAGCCGACACGGACGGCCGATCACCCGCGACGCGCTCCGCGCCCGTCTGGGTGTGTCCAACCAGCTCGCCTCCGACCTGCTCCGCCAGATCCGCACTGCCTGAGGAGATCGAAATGACCACACAGTCGATCGTTCCCGGCGACCTGTTCGCTCGCGCCCAGACCATCGCCGGCCTCCGCGCCCTGGCCGACTTCCTGGAGAACAACCCCAACGTTCCTGTGCGGGAGTACGGGGAGGAGTACACCGTCTTCGCCCGCCGTGAGGACGACGCGACCGAGCGGGCCGAGATCGACAACATCGCCCGCGCGCTCGACGAGACCGTCACCGACGAGACCGGAGACGGCGGGCACTACAAGGTCTCCAAGACCTTCGGCCGCATCACCTACAGCGCCGTCCACATCCCCGCACGTGACCGGGCTGCTCACGAAGCATTCATGACCTACGCACCGGCGTTTCACGCCGCCTGATGGACACCGATGAGCGACCCGCGTATGTCCCGCCGGTCGAGACCTACCAGTGCTGCCACTGCGGCGGCGGAGGACTCGATTCCCACGGCGAGACCTGCGAGCACTGCGAGGGCCTCGGCTTCTGCTGACGCCCTGCGCCCCCGGCGTGGCCACACAACCGCCAAGTCACGCGCCACGTCGGGGGCCATCCCCAACCGCTTCACAACGACGGGAGACCTGTTCATCTTGCCTGCTGCTGTCCCATCCCCGCTGACGCTCCGCGACATCGCCCGGCGAGCCTCCTCACCGGACTACCAACGGTGGATCGCCCAGATCCGGCGGACAGGCGGCTGCGCCCAGCCGATCTATCTACGCGGAGGCGTCGAGTATCGCGACCCGCTTACCGGCAGCGTTCTCCACCGTTACTCCACCGCTCACGAGCCGGACGGCGCCCTACGCGTTGCGTGCAAGACACGTCGGGCGTCCCGTTGCCCGGCCTGTGCCGAGACCTATCGGGCCGACACCTACCAGCTCGTCCGCGCCGGCCTCGTCGGCGGCAAGGGCGTACCCGACACCGTCACCCAGCACCCGGCGGCATTCGTCACCCTGACCGCACCCTCGTTCGGGTCCGTCCACACCCGGCGGGAAAAGGCCGGTGCCATTCAGCCGTGCCACCCTCGGCGGGACCTGGGCGCCTGCCCGCACGGACGCATGCAGTCGTGCATGCAACGACACGAAGCCGACGATCCTCGTCTCGGCGAACCACTGTGCCCGGACTGCTACGACTACTCCGGCTCGGTCCTGTTCAACGCGCTCGCCCCCGAACTGTGGCGACGCTTCACGCTCGCACTGCGCCGACGCATCGCGAAATCCGCGGGCCTGACCGCCCGTGAGCTACGCGACATCCTCACCGTCTCCTTCGCCAAGGTCGCCGAATACCAACGGCGCGGCATCGTCCACTTCCACGCCGTCATCCGTTTCGACGGCCCAGACGGACCGACGTCCACCCCGCCCGGCTGGGCCGACAGCGATCGCCTCGCCGACGCGGTACACCACGCAGCACAAGCGGTCACGGCCACCAGCCCCGAAGCCAAGGAACTTCCCGCTCGCGTGCTGACCTGGGGAGCGCAAGTCGACGTCCGGCCGATCACGACAACCGGAGAACTAAGTGACCAGGCCGTCGCCGGCTACATCGCCAAGTACGCCACCAAAGCCGCCGAATGCGTCGGCACCCTCGACCGCCGGATCCGCCCCACAGACGACGTCGACCGGCTCCCCGTACGCGACCACGCGCGCCGACTGATCGCCGAATGCAGGCGCCTCGGCGCACTGCCCGAACTCACAGACCTCCGCCTCGCCGAGTGGGCACACATGCTCGGCTTCCGCGGCCACTTCTCGACCAAGTCCCGCCGGTACTCGACCACCCTCGGCGCGCTCCGCATGGCACGGATCGCCCATAACCAGCGCGAACACCAGATCACGACCGGTCGCCTCCCTCTCTTCGAGGAGGACCAGGTGCTCGTCGTCGCGCACTGGCAGTACGCCGGTCAAGGCCACACCCCCGGCGAAGCCTTCCTCTCCGCCGCGATCAGCGGCAAGCCCCTGCCACCTCTATCGCCGTTCAGCGCGACCGAAGGGCACGCAGCATGACCAACCACCCGGACGAAGACCCGCTTCTCGACGTCAAGCAGGCGGCGAAGTTCCTCGGCACGTCCGAGCGCTTCCCACGCCGGCTCATCGCTCAGCGCCGTATCCGCTTCGTACGGGTGGGCCGCTTCGTACGGATCCCCCTGTCCGCACTGACCGAGTTCATCGAACCCGTCGAGCCCATGACCGCATCCGACATCTGGAAGGCCGCGTAATGGCACGTGGAAACAAGGACGGACGTCGCCGGTTCGGTCTGATCCGGGAGCTTCCTTCGGGCCGCTACCAGGCGAGCTACCTCGGCCCGGATGGGCAGCGCAAGTACGCGCCCGAGACGTTCGCCCGTAAGTCCGAGGCCGAGCGTTTCCTGAATCTGACCGAAGTCCAGATCCTTCGAGGTGACTGGACCGACCCGGACGGCGGCAAGGTCAAGCTCAGCGACTACGGCGTGACCTGGATCGCCCAGCGTCCCAACCTGCGGATCCGGACACGTGAGCTGTACGCCTGGCTGTTCGAGAAGCACATCAAGCCCGGACTCGGCCCGATTCCTCTCGGCAAGTTGTCGACGGCGGTCGTCCGCGATTGGCGCGCCGGTCTCGTCGCCGCCGGCGTCTCTCAGTCCATGGCGGCGAAGGCGTACCGCCTATTGCGGGCCATCCTCATGACGGCGGTGGAGGAGGACGGCATCCTTCCCCGCAACCCTTGCAGAATCAAAGGAGCGGGCACCGAGAACGCGCCGGAGCGTCCCGTGCTCAACGTCGCTCAGGTCATCGTCCTGGCGGACCTGGTCGGCCGTCGCCCGGTAGGCAACATCCGTAAGAAAGAGGACGGATTCTGGCTCCGCTACCGCGTGAAGAACGGGCTTATGCGGGCGTTCCCGGATCCCTTCGCCTCCCGCGCCAAAGCGGAACGCGTCCTCTTCCAGTTGATGCACGACGGGCGGGCCGACTACACACGCGACGACCGGTACCGCGCCCTCGTCCTGCTCTCCGCCTTCGCCTCACTGCGATGGGGTGAGGTCACCGCACTTCACCGCCAGGACCTCGACCTGGAGAACGCCACCGTCCGCGTCCGCGTGGCCTACACGGAACAGGACAACGGCACCATGGTCCTCGGCCCGCCGAAGTCCCGCGCCGGTGTCCGTACGGTCAACATCCCACGGTCGCTCATCCCCGATCTGCGGGCACACCTGGACAAGTACACCGAGAACAAGCCGAGCGCCCTGGTATTCAGAGGCATCAAGGGCGGACCGTTGCGGCGCAGCAACTTCAACAAGTCCACTCGATGGGTGCATGTGGTGGCCGTCCTGGGGGTTCCCGGCCTCCACTTTCACGACCTTCGGCATACCGGCAACATGCTGGCCGCCGCGACGGGCGCGACGACCAAAGACCTCATGCGGAGGATGGGCCAGGACAGCGAACGGGCCGCGCTCATCTACCAGCACGCGACCAACAAAGCGGACCAGGTCATCGCCCAGGGCCTCGATGTCCTCCTCAAGGCCCAGCGTGACGAGCCTGGGGAGGACGGCGACGATGGCGCGGCCGGCGCCCTGGTGCCCGTGGCCTAATTGCACGCTAATTGCACGACGGGGTGTCACGGCCCCTGAGAACGATCAAGGCCCAGGTCGGGATCCATCCCCTGACCTGGGCCTTCGCTATGCGAGCGGGTGACGGGAATCGAACCCGCACTACCAGCTTGGGAAGCTGGAGTTCTACCATTGAACTACACCCGCATCGGTCGTAAACCGCTCGCACATGTTACCGGAAGCCGTGCCGCTGCAGGACGGTCATGCCCCTGGCGGTGGGATCCTGTGCCGCGTGGCAGCGGAGTAGCGGCTCAACCTGTAGTTTCACCGTGTGCTGCTCTCCGATCGGGATCTCAAGGCTGAGATCGAGTCCGGACGTATGAAGATCGACCCGTACGACGACGCGATGGTTCAGCCATCGAGCATCGACGTGCGGCTGGATCGGTACTTTCGGGTGTTCGAGAATCATCGGTATCCCCATATCGATCCGGCCGTCGAGCAGGCCGATCTCACTCGGCCGGTCGATGTTGAGGCTGATCAGGCCTTCATCCTGCATCCCGGGGAGTTCGTGCTCGCCTCCACGTACGAGGTGTTCGGACTGCCCGATGACCTGGCGGCGCGGCTGGAGGGGAAGTCCAGTCTCGGGCGGCTGGGGTTGCTCACGCACTCCACGGCCGGCTGGATCGATCCTGGGTTCTCCGGGCATGTCACGCTCGAGTTGTCCAACGTCGCCACGTTGCCGATCAAGTTGTGGCCCGGTATGAAGATCGGGCAGATGTGCCTGTTCCGTACCAGCTCGCCGGTCGAGCACCCGTACGGGTCGAAGCAACATGGTTCGCGTTACCAGGATCAGCGGGGGCCGACTCCCTCGCGTTCCTACCTCAACTTTCACCGTACGAAGGTCTGATGAAGCTCTCGGCCAGGCGTTTGCGCAGGCTGCCGGCGGTCGTTCTGCCGCAGGTGCCCCAGCATGCCTGGCTGCTCGACGCCGTGCGGCGGTTCGATCCGGACGCGGTGCCCGTCGAGGACACGAGCATCTCCTTCGGTGCGGGGATCAGGCTGGCCGGGCCGCAGAGGATCACGTCCGAGACGGCCGCCAAGATCGGTCTTCCGCCCGGGCACGCCTGGGTGGCCAGCGACAGTGGACCGTTCCAGACCTGGCTGGTGCGTGGGCTCGCGTGGCGGTTCGGGGGGCATGCTCATCTGCCGCAGCCGGTCGTGGCCGACGACGCCAGTGAGGTCGTCATCGTGCACACGCCGCGGAAGATCTCCCCGGATGAGCTCGCGGCCCGTTTCAACCAGCTCGTTCCCGGGCTCAGGGCCGGCGCTCCCGAGCAGGACGGCTCGTTCTTCCTGACCAGCGCAATCAGTCCGGTGCGGATCCGCTGTGACAGCCCCGATGTGCCCAGTCTGCGTTGGCTGCTGCCGCTCGCGCTCGGGCCGATGCGTCAGGATCCCGGGCTGCACGGCTACCGTTTCGGCCGCGTACCGAACAGTGCGGGTGACGCGGTACGCCTCGCCGCCACGGCCGCGCTCGAACTCGCGCAGGGGGTCGGTGGTGTCGCCACCGACCGCGACCGGTTTCGGGTCTTCGACCCCGACGATCCAGCCCTTTACCGCTGAATAACCCAGAGCGTACGGACTGTGACTCTTGGCACATCCACGTGCATTGGTTGTAACCCGCCGGTAACCTCGCGGACGTTTGACCCCAATGTTCGGTTGCCCTTCGCAGATGTGATGTGGGACACAATCGGACGGGTCGGACGCAGGTGAGTCGGCGGTGACGAGCGGGCCGGCGGCTCGCGTCATCTCGCCGCGCGGCCCGGACGTCAGTAGGCAGCGCGGCCGGACCGGAAGGACGATGTGTCCAGACTTCGCGTACAAGGGGTCTCGAAGATCTTCGGCCGGAGATCGGCCGAGGCGCTGCGCCAAATCGGTCAAGGCGTCGATCCAGCCGAGCTTCGCCGACTGGGTGCGACCGCGGCGGTCGCCGATGTGTCATTCGAGGTCGAGGATGGCGAGATCTTCGTCGTCATGGGTCTGTCGGGCTCCGGAAAGTCCACGTTGATCCGGATGCTGAACGGAATCCTCGATCCCACCGGCGGCACCGTCGAGATCGACGGAGTCGACATCACCAAGATGAGCGGCAAGGAGCTACGCGAACTCCGTCAGCAGAAGGTCAGCATGGTCTTCCAGCACTTCGCGCTGTTCCCCCACCGTACGGTGCTGGAGAACGCGGCGTACGGGCTGGAGGTCCGGAACGTTCCACGCCAGGAGCGGACGGAGAAGGCCAGGGAGTTTCTCGGCTACGTCGGGCTCGACGGCTGGGAGGACCGCTACCCCGACCAGCTGTCGGGCGGCATGCAGCAGCGGGTCGGTCTCGCCCGCGCACTGGCCGCCGAGACCGACATCCTGCTGATGGACGAGGCGTTCAGCGCCCTCGACCCGCTGATCCGGCGCGAGATGCAGGATCTCCTGCTCGACCTGCAGGGACGGCTCAGCAAGACGATCGTGTTCATCACCCACGACCTCAACGAGGCGATGCGCCTCGGCGACCGCATCGCGATGCTGCGGGGCGGACAGGTCATGCAGATCGGCACCGCCGAGGACATCCTCACCGACCCCGCGAACGACTACGTCGCCCAGTTCGTCGCCGACGTCGACCGGACCCGGGTGCTCACGGCGCGCTCGGTCATGGAGCCGCCGATCTCCGTCGTCGACGCGAACGGCGGCCCGCGCGCGGCCGTACGCGTGATGCGCGAGACCCAGTCCGCGGCCGCGTTCGCCCTCACCCGTGAACGCCGGCTGCTCGGCGCCGTCCTCGCCGGGCCCGCCGCCCAGGCCGTACGCGAGGGCAGGACCGACCTCGATGGACTCATCGACGAGGACGTGCAGCCCGTCGACCCCGACACCACCGTCGCCGAGCTGTTCACGCGATGCGCGGAGAGCCCGTTTCCGGTACCTGTCGCGGACGGGGACGGAAAACTGCTCGGTGTGATCCCCCGGGTCACGCTCCTCGCGGCGCTCGGCAACCTGACCGGCGGTCTGAGCGGCAACACGCAGAACGAGGAGGTCACCGCCGATGCCTAGGATCCCCCTCGGTGACTGGGTCACCGACGCGGTCGACTTCCTCACCAAGCACGGCAGGCCGGTCTTCTCGGCGATCAGTGACGTCGTCGGCGGGCTGGTGCACGGCCTGAGCCACCTCCTGAGCGCGCCGCCCTCGCTGGCGCTGGCCGCCGTGGTCGCGATGGCGTGCTGGTGGCTGCGTGGGCTGGCCGCAGGCGTCCTGACCATGGCCGGGCTGGTCCTCATCGACATGCTCGGGCAGTGGGACGCCGCGATGGAGACGCTCGCCCTCGTGCTCGTCGCCAGCGTCGCGGCACTGATCGTCGGGGTTCCCCTGGGCGTGCTCAGTGCCCGGGTGCCGACCGTGAGTACGGTGGCCCGCCCCGTTCTGGACTTCATGCAGACCATGCCGGCGTTCGTCTACCTGATCCCGGCGATCTCGTTCTTCGGCCTCGGCGAGGTGCCCGGGGTCGTCGCGACGATGGTCTTCGCGATTCCCCCCGGCGCGCGCCTGACCGAGCTGGGTATCAAGCAGGTCGACCGGGAAACGGTCGAGGCGGCGGAGGCATTCGGGACGCCGCCCGGACGCGTGCTCACGCGGGTGCAGATCCCGCTCGCACTGCCGACGATCATGACTGGCGTCAACCAGGTCATCATGCTGTCGCTGTCCATGGTCGTCGTCGCCGGCATGGTCGGGGCCGAGGGTCTGGGGGCGAACGTCTTCGGTGCGATCACGCAGTACAACCTGGGCGCGGGCGCCGAGTCCGGCCTGGCGGTGGTGCTGCTGGCCATCATCCTCGACCGCATGACGAGCGCACTGGGGACCCGGCTGGCCCCGGCCGCACGGCGCTCGGCCGACCGTGCCGTACACGGGGGCGTGGCCAACGTCTTGCGGTACCGGCCGCGTCCGGTGTTCGCGCTGTCCGGTGTCGTCGTCTTCGCGCTGCTCGCCACGACGCTGGGCATCGTCGGCACCGGCGGCAGTGGCGCCAAGGGCAAACCGATCACCATCGGCTACATCCCCTGGGATGAGGACATCGCCGTCACCCAGCTGTGGAAGGCCGAGCTGGAGAAGAAGGGGTACCAGGTCACGCTCAGGCAGGTCGACGCCGGCCCGCTGTTCGCCGGGCTCGGCCAGGGCGACATCGACCTGTTCTTCGACGCGTGGCTGCCGGCCACCCACGCCGACTACTACAACAAGTACAAGGACAAGATCGAGGACGTCGGCGTCTGGTACGACAAGGCGAGCATGCAGATCGCCGTGCCGAAGACCGACCCGGCGAACTCCGTCGCCGATCTCAAGGGACAGAGCTCCCGCTACAAGGGCCGCATCGTCGGCATCGAGCCGGGCGCCGGCGAGATGAAGATCGTCAAGACCAAGGTGCAGCCCGCGTACGGCCTCGGTGACTACAAGGTCGTCGAGAGCAGTACGGCGGCGATGCTCGCGGAGCTGGACCGTTCCGTGAAGAACAACCAGCCGATCGCGGTCACCCTCTGGAAGCCGCA
The DNA here is from genome assembly GCF_006716425.1 of Actinoallomurus bryophytorum. Lineage (NCBI taxonomy): Bacteria > Bacillati > Actinomycetota > Actinomycetes > Streptosporangiales > Thermomonosporaceae > Actinoallomurus > Actinoallomurus bryophytorum. The sequence continues at coordinate 3,593,151 of NZ_VFOZ01000001.1, read as the reverse complement.
CTGGGCGTACACCAAGTTCCCGATCAAGCCCCTCGCCGATCCGCAGAACGCCTTCGGATCCGCCGAGAAGATCCACACGCTGGGCCGTCAGGGCTTCGCCAAGGACTTCCCCGACCTGGACGGCTGGCTCAAGAAGTTCACGATGAGCGACGCGCAGTTGTTCCCGCTCGAGGACCTGGTGATGAACAAGTACAAGGGCAAGGAGGCTCAGGGCGTCGCCGAATGGGAGAAGCAGAACCCGGCGGTCGTCAAGAAGTTGACCGGATGACCCTGACTCCCGGACCGGAATCCGTTGCGCTGAGTGTCTGGATCGTTGCGGAGACGGTAATTCTCGGGGCTAGGGGTGGCTAACTCGCAGTCAAAGGCGGTAACGTCGGGACCGACGCGTTACTGGTCAGTTTGGTTGACGTAAGTCATTGTGACCTTCGTCACACGATCCGATCAGGACGTTGACGGCGCCATCGCAATCCCCGCTCCCCCCGCGATGGCGCCGTCAGTCATTTACCGCACAAGGGCCCGTCACCACGCGATCGGTGACGGGCCTTTCGCGTACGCCGGCCCGCGGGCCATCCGGCGAACGCGTCGTCGCGCCGAGGTGCCGTCGGCCGCGATGACCGAGTGGCGGCCGCCTCGGTGGCGGTCAGGACGCCCGCCATCTACTCGCCGTGCGGCCCAGGCCGGGAGTGGTCCGCGGCCTGGGTCTCGCTGTCGCTCCGGCGGCTCGAACGCCACCGGAGCCGGGCTACTCCGCGGCGGCCGGCTCCGGCTCGCCCTTGACGGACCTGATCAGCAACTGGGCCACGTCGACGACCTCGAGTGAGTCGCGTGCGGCTCCGGAGCTCTTCTTCTCGTTGATCGCGTCGCCGAGCATGACGAGGCAGAACGGGCACGCCGTGGAGACGGTGTCCGGGTCGGTCTCCAGCGCCTCGTCCACGCGCTCGGTGTTGATGCGCTTGCCGATGCGTTCTTCCATCCACATCCGCGCGCCGCCGGCGCCGCAGCAGAAGCCGCGGTCCTTGCAGCGGTGCATCTCCTGGGTCTGCACGCCGGGAACCTTGGCCATGATGTCGCGCGGCTGGGAGTACACCTTGTTGTGCCGGCCGAGGAAGCACGGGTCGTGGTAGGTGATCTTCTCCTCGATCGGCGTGACCGGCGTGAGCTTGCCGACCTCCACGAGGTGGGACAGCAGCTGGGTGTGGTGGACGACCTCGTACGTGCCGCCGAGCTGGGGGTATTCGTTGGCGAGCGTGTTGAAGCAGTGCGGGCAGCTGGCGACGATCTTCTTGACGCCGGCCTTGTTGAGGGTCTCGACGTTCTGCTGGGCCAGCATCTGGAAAACGAACTCCATGCCCAGGCGCCGCGCCGGGTCACCCGAGCACGCCTCCATCGGGCCGAGCACGGCGAACTTCACGCCCGCGATGTGCAACAGCTCCGCGACGGCCTTGGTCGTCCTCTTCGCCCGGTCCTCCAGGGCGCCCGCGCAGCCGACCCAGAAGAGGTATTCGGTGTCCTCGGGCATCTTGTCCTCGACCAGAGGCACCTCGAAGTCGAGCTCCTCGATCCAGTCGGCGCGCTTCGTCTCGGACATGCCCCACGGGTTGCCCTTGTTCTCCAGGTTCTTCAGCATGACGCCGGCCTCGGACGGGAAGCTCGACTCGATCATGACCTGGTAGCGGCGCATGTCGACGATGTGGTCGATGTGCTCGATGTCGACGGGGCACTGCTCGACGCAGGCGCCGCAGTTGGTGCAGGACCACAGCACGTCGGGGTCGATCACGCCCATCGAGGCGGCGTCGCCGACCAGCGGACGGCCGGCCTCCTTGAGGACGTCCTCGGGAAGGTTTTCCCGGTCGGCCTCGTCGGCCAGGATGTAGGGCGCCTTGGCCAGTGCGTGGTCGCGCAGGTCCATGATGAGCGTCTTGGGCGACAGCGGCTTGCCGGTGTTCCACGCGGGGCACTGCGACTGGCAGCGGCCGCACTCGGTGCAGGAGGCGAAGTCGAGGAAGCCCTTCCAGGTGAAGTCCTCGATCTTGCCCCGCCCGAAGGTGTCCTCGTCGGGGTCGGCCTCTTCGAAGTCGATCGGCTTGCCGTCGCTCATCATCGGCTGGACCGCGCCGAGGCCGTCCGGGCGCCGCTTGAACATCACGTTGAGCGGGGCCAGGAAGATGTGCAGGTGCTTGGAGTTGAGCACGATGATCAGGAACACCAGCATGACGCCGATGTGCAGCAGCAGGCCCACGGACTCCAGCGCCTCGTCGGCGCCGTGACCGAGCGGCTTGAGCGCGCTGCCCACGAGGTGGGACATGAAGGCGCCGTCGCCGTACGGGAAGTTGCCGGTGGCGACGCCGGCCCCGCGGAACAGGAACATCGTCCAGACGACGTTGAAGATCATGAACAGGACGAGCCAGGCACCGCCGAGGTGCGAGCCCTTGAAGCGCGACTTGCGGTCGAGCTTCTTCGGGGAGTTCTTGATCCTGATGGCCGCGAAGACGACCAGGCCGAGGAAGGCGGCGACGGCGATGAAGTCCTGCAGGAAGCCGAGCGCGTCCCACTTGCCGACGAGCGGGATGTGGAAGTCCAGGCCGGTGAACAGCGCGCCGTACGCCTCGAGGTAGACCGTGGCGAGAATGATGAAGGCCCACATCACGAAGAAGTGCGCGAGTCCGGGGACGGTCCACTTGAGCAGTTTCTTCTGCCCCAGGACCTCCACGACCTGGCCCTTGACGTCCTCGCCGACGTTGTCCTTGGCCGACGCGAGACGCTCGGGCGCGGGCTGGCCGCTCGTCCCCAGCCGGTAGAGGAACAGGACCCGCCGGCCGGCGAGCGCGAGCGCCACCATGGTCGCGGCGAGCCCGATGATCAACCTGACAACCACGTTTCCGTCCTCCTGGTACGGCCTGGCAGTCAGCGTATGACCGGCGGCTGACAGGCACGAACACGGGTTCGCATACTACCGGTCAGTAGCTTTTCCGCCAGCCCGCGGAGACCCATCTCACGCTACGAGCCGGACATCCGGTCCCGGCACAGCTGGTCCAGGCGATCCCAGGCGGGAGAGGAGATGCCGGGCTGCGCCGCCACCAGGGCGACCGTGAGCGGCTCGTCGATCTCCCACTCCGACTCACCGCGATCCTGCTCCGAGCGCCGGGCGTACGCCACCGTGGCATCGGCGAGATCCTCCAGCCGCGGGTCGGACCGATCCCAGTCGAACGCCTCGTCCCACTCGAGATAGATCCGCTGGAACTCGGGGTCGGAGGCGGTCGACAGTTTGTCCTTCGCCCACTCCGGGGTGTCGGCCGGGAAGCGCGCCGCCACCAGGATCCAGGCGTCGCGTTCCATGCGGACCGTACGCGGGCTGACGCCGATGTCGCGCAGTGCGTCGAGGTAGTCCACGACCTCCCCGGGCAGGAGGAGGCGCTCCCCCGCGGCGAGCTCGGCGATCCGGCCTCGCTGCCGTTCAAGATCGCGGATCCGCTCCGTCAGCGCCTTGTCGATCTCCGTTATGGCCTCGGAGAACCGCGAGGGCTCCGCGTCCAGGAGCTCGCCGACGCGAGCCAGCGGAACCCCCGCGTCCGACAGGGTCTTGATGCGGATCAGGTCGACCACCGCCTGGGCGTCGTAGCGGCGGTAGCCCGAGACGTCGCGGTCCGGTTCGGTCATCAGGCCGCGCTGGTGGTAGTGCCGTACGGCGCGCACCGTCACCCCGACATAGGCGGCGAGCCTGCCTATGGTGAGCATCGACGCGTCCGCCGTACGGGCCTGCTCGTGGTTCATCGTCCCGGGTCCCTGTTGAAGAGTTTCTTCGCCCACAGGTATCCCATCGCGGCGATCGCGACGCACCAGGCGGCGGCGACCACTCCGTTGTGCCCGATCGGGGTGCCCATGAGCAGTCCCCGCAGCGTCTCATTGATCGAGGTGAAGGGCTGGTACTCGGCGAACTGGCGTAGCCCGGCCGGCATCGAGTCCGTCGGCACGAAGCCGCTCCCGATGAACGGCAGCAGGATCAGCGGAAGCGGAAGGTTGCTCGCCACCTCCGGCCGCTTGGCCACCAGCCCGAACGCGACCGCCAGCCAGGTGAGCGCCAGAGTCAGCAGGAGCAGGAGGCCGATCGCCGCGATCCACTCGGCCGGGCCGGCGTTAGGCCGGAACCCCATCAGCAGCGCGACGCCGATGACGAGCGCCGTGCTGAACATCGTCTGGATCAGACTCCCCACGACGTGCCCGGTCAGCAGCGAGGCGCGGGCGATCGCCATCGTACGGAAGCGGGCGACGATGCCCTCGGTCATGTCCGTGCAGACCGAGACCGCCGTCGCCGTGGACCCCGAGGCCACGGCCATCACGATGATGCCGGGGGAGACGTAGTCGATGTAGCGGGACCCCCCGAGTCCGGCACCGAGCGTGGAGCCGAAGACGTACACGAACAGCAGCAGGAAGATGATCGGCACAGCGGCCGTCGAGATCGTCATGGACGGATAGCGCAGGGCGTGACGGAGGTTGCGGCGCAGCATCGTCGCCGAGTCGCGCGCGGCATAGGACAGAGTGCTCATCGGACCTTCTCTTTCTGCGGCTGCCCGGTCAGGGCGAGGAAGACGTCGTCGAGGTCGGGCGTGTGCACCGAGAGCGAGGTGATCGAGGCGGCGTCGAGCCGCGCGAGCAGCTCCCGGAGTGACTCGACACCGCCGTCGCTCGGCACCCGTAGCGCGAGCGCCTCGTCGTCGCGCGACACCTCTCCGAGCGCGCGTGCGGCGGCGTCGAGCCCGTCGGCGTCGGTGAAGCGCAGCTGGATGTGGCCGCCGGGGATAATGCGCTTGAGCTCGTCCGGGCTTCCCTCGGCGACCAGCCGGCCGTTGTCGAGGACGGCCACGACGTCGGCGAGCTGGTCGGCCTCCTCCAGGTACTGCGTGGTGAGGAGGATCGTCACGCCCTCGGCGACGAGTGTGTGGATGATCTGCCACATGGAGCGGCGGCTGCGCGGGTCCAGGCCGGTGGTCGGCTCGTCCAGGAAGATGATCTGCGGGCGGCCCATCAGCGTCATCGCGATGTCGAGCCGCCGTCGCATGCCGCCGGAGTAGGTCATCGCCGTCTTCGCCGCGGCCTCGACCAGGTCGAACTGCTCCAGCAGCGAGGCGGCGCGCCGCCGCCCCTCCCGCCGGTCCAGATGGTGCAGGTCCGCCATCAGGAGGAGATTCTCGCGGCCGGTGAGCAGGTTGTCGACCGCCGAGAACTGCCCGGTGACGCCGATGGCCGCGCGAACCGCTTCGGGGTCCCGCCTCAGGTCGTGGCCGGCCACCCGTACGTCGCCGGCGTCGGCGGTGATCAGTGTGGAGAGGATCTGCACCGTGGTGGTCTTGCCGGCGCCGTTGGGGCCGAGCAGGGAGAAGATCGTCCCTTCGGCGACGTTCAGGTCGATCCCGTCCAGGACGACCTTGTCCTTGTAGGACTTGCGGAGCCCGGTCGCCGACAGCGCCGGGGTTTGCCCGTTTTCGTTCATGCTCCGAATGCTCCAGGGTTGACCCAACGTCAGGGTCAACCCTGGAGCGCACGAATCAGGCAGGAGATTTTCCGGTCGAGACGGCCGTACTCACCGTCGTGGTGCTCGCGCGGGTCAGCTGGGCGCCGTGTCCGTCCAGTCGGCGGTGCGCACCGTCGTCGTGCTCCCGACAGATCCGGTGGGCAGTTCCGGGAAGTTGGCGTTCGGCCCGAGGACCACCTCCTCGCTCGCGAGGGCACGACCGCTCGCCGGGGCGATCACCAGGCGCTGCTGTACGTGTATCGGCTGGCCGAGGGGGTCGATCTCGTCCATCGCGACCGCCGTTCCCTCGCGTCCGTAGGCGTCACGCACCGTGCCGGCCGGCTTCACGTCCGGCAGCGTGGCGAGCATCCGGAAGGCGGCCGCTCGCACCTTCGGCGTGACCGGCGAGTACAGGATCAGGGAGGAACCCTGCACGAACAGCCATTCTTCGAGGGCGGCACGCGTCCCCGGCGGTGGAGCCCACGGCCTGGGCATGGCGGACGGGAAGGCACTCGGTAGTTTCCCGACATTCGGCTTTCGCTGGGTCGGGCTGTCCGGTAGCGCGAGCAGCCAGGTGCGCAGCTTTCCGGGATCGGCCGGGAGTTGCCGCAGTCGGTCCAAGCCCGCCTGCGATGCGGCCCCCATCCCGTCGAGTATCTCGGCTGCGCTCCCACGCCACACGACCACGCGCTCAGGGGCCCTGGTCCGCTTGCCCCTCGAAGTACGGAAAACACGAGGAGAGCCCGCCTTTCGCCAGGCCTCCCGGTCGGCAGGGGTGGCCGGCTGGGCACCGAGATCCTGCTGTCGGTCGATCGCCTTCCCCGATCGGTCCGCCGCCTGCCAGGACTCCTCGCGGCTCGTGTTGCGGATCAGATATCCGCCGGTCTTGACCTTCTGGAACCAGCGGGTGCTCGCGTCGACGTGCCAGTATCTCCCCGTCGTCGCCGGCTGCCGGTCGGCCCGCAAAGCGGCGTTGAGCAGCACCGTACGCGCCGTGGCAGCCTGCGGCGTAGGCGAAGTCCGCGAGGGAGGCTCCGGTGGCATGGTCACGACGACGGCGACCGCCGCGGTGACGGCGACGATCGCCAGCCCGGCCCCCGGCACCACCCAGCGCCGTCGGGGACGGCGGCGGTCCTGGCGCGCCACGCCGTCGAGCCGAGCGCGGGCCGCCATCACCTCGCGCGCGGGAGCGGGCGCGGGCGGCTCGTAAAGATCGCGAATCATCCGGATCTCATCCATCGTGGTCCTCCAGGCCGAGCAGCGGATTGGTCCCGCCCAGCGCCTCACGTAGTTTTCGTCTGGCCCGGTTCAGCCGCGACCCGACCGTGCCGTACGGGATGTCCAGCGCGGCGGCCACCTCCTCGTGGCTCAGACCGGCGAGCGCGACGAGCAGCACGACGTCCCGGTCGCCGGCGGACAGCCCGGCGAGGGCTCCCGAGAGCCGCTTTCGCAGTCCTTCGGCGGCGAGTCGTCCGGTGGTCCGTTCCTCGTGTTCCTCGGACTCCGGATCCGGTGCCAGCCGGTCCATGGCGCGCAGTTTCCGCAGCTCACTGCGCCGGTGCTTGCCGACCAGCTTGGTGGCGAACCCGTACAGCCAGGTCCGTACGCTGGCGCGCCCGGGGTCGTACCGGTGCCGCTTGCGGAACGCGGCGACGAACGTCTCGGCGGCGATGTCGGACGCGTGCTCCACCCCGACCCGCCGGGACGCGTACGCACGGATCTCGGCGAAATAGGCGTCGAAGATCGCCCCGAAAACCTCAGGTGCGTCACGGGACTGCCGGATCATGGTGGCGTCGCGCTCCGCTTGGTCTCCGATGGCGGTACTCAAGTCGGGCTCTGTCTCATGTGGATCTCTCCATGGCGGGTTGGCGGTCACCCATGTCTCACCCGACGCGCCCGGCCACTTTCACGTGCGGCGTCCCGACCGTGCCAGGGCACGATCGGGACGGAGGGACCGCCGGGCGGCTCAGCCGCCGTACGCGGTGTTCGTCCAGCCCATCGCCACGTAGATCTCGCTGTGGGTGATGGCGCTCGGGATCGGCGGCACACCTGGCGGTGGGGGCGCGGACTTGCCGCCGTTGCCCTTGACGAGGACGACCTGGGTGCCGAGTGGCGTGTACGTCGACGGGTCGAGGAGCAGTTCGTTGTCCCCGGCTCGGCCGCGGTGAGCAGTACCTGCCGGGCCGTCAGGGGCCGGACCGGCTCGTGGGTCCCCGTTCCCCGGCCTGGCGAGCCGCCGGTGAGGCCGGCCACGAGAGCGAGCGCTGTGGCGGCGGACGGAACGCACCTTCACGCGGGCACGGCTGAGCCGCGAGCCGACCGTGCCGTACGGGATATCGAGCGCCTGGGCGATCTCCTGATGGGACAGGTCGCACAGGGCGTTTGAGCAGCAGGACGTCGCGGTCGCCCTTCGACAGCGCGGCGATGGCCCTGGCCGGCCGCGGCTGGAGGCCCTCGGCGGCCACCCAGTCGATGACGCGGTTCTCGTGGCCGTCGGCGACCTCCTCGACCCCGACACCGGTGAGTGCACGGTACCGGCGCGTCTCCTGGCGCCGGTGGTGCCTCGTTCGTCGCGGGCGTCGTATCGGTCCTGGCCCTCATCCGCGGCGCTCCGCCATGGGTCACCTTCCGGTGATCGGTGTGCTGACACCAGGCACTCCGCCGGAGAGACGAATACCTTTCATATGAGTAAATAGAGTTCTACGACGCGTTACATGAGCACATATCAGCATTCGCTTGACCGCCTTGCAGGTGCCGACGTCTGAGGCACGGCTCGAACTCTGGGCCTTGTGATGTCTGGAGGACGCAAGTGAAGAATGCTCTGAGCCGAGCGCCGACGGTGGGAATCGCCGCCGTCACCGCTTTCCTGGTGGGCGCGGGGACCGCGCACGCCGTCGTCACGCCGCCGCCCGGCATCACCACGCGAAGCACGCGGATCGCACAGATCGCGCAGATCACACAGATCACGTCGGCCTCTCTGGCCACACGCGCCACCTCGATACTGCCCGTGGCGATGCCACGCTCGTACCGGCTGAAGCTCCACGAGCAGTACCAGTGGACCAACTACTACTGCGTCCCCGCCTCCACGTCGATGAGCCTGTCCACCTTCGGGGTCAAGGTGAGCCAGGACGCGCTGGCCAGGAAGATGAGGACGACCACGAGGGGTACCGGCGGCGACACGGCGGCCTCCGTGATCGACGACTACCTTCATCCGCGCAGGTTCGACGACCGCGTCGTCGGCGACGTGGTCGACCACCCCGAGCTGCTGATGCAACGCGTGTCGTACGACGTCGGGTCCCTACGCCGGGCGCCGGTCATCCAGGTCTGGATGGAGCGCCTGCCCTGGAACAAGGGCAAGCTCAAGGGCCAGTGGATCGGCCATGCGATCGTCGCCTACGGCTACAACCAGCAGGCCGGCACGATCACGGTCTTCGACCCGTGGCGGCCGACCGGCGGCACCCACACGATCCCCGCCTCCGCTCTCGCCCGCACGCTCCAGTCAGGCGGCGGCATGCACTACATCTCGCGCCTCTGACGCCCGGCCGACGCCGACGACGCGTAGAACGCACGGGCCAGCTCGGACCTACGGGTCGTCTCGTCGACCTTTCCGTCCCCACTGAGATGACCGGGACGGCACTCGGCCAGTTCCTTCATGATGTCGTCCTTCACGACAGCCCCATCCCCATCGAGTCAACGGCGTGACGACCCTGGGGGACCTGCACGAGCGCCGCCAGCCGCTTGCGAGCCCGATGGAGCCGCACGCGCGCGTTGGCCGCCGTACACCCGAGGACGCCTGCCGCCTCGTGCGGGCTCAGCCCCTGCCACGCCATGAGTGTGAGCACCTCGCGGTCGGTGTCCGGCAGGTCGGCCATGGCCCCCAGCATCGCCAGCCGGTCGACGACATCCTCGGCGACGTCGGCGGCAGGCTCCTCGGTCCGGCGGCGGAGCGCCGCGGTGAGAGAGGCACGGCGCGCCTCGGCGCGTACCGCGTCCCGTATGACATTCCTCGCCACACCGAACAGCCACGGAAGCTCCGCCGACGGAATCTCGCGGCGTCGACGCCACGCGGCCATGAACGTCTCGCTCACGATCTCGTCGGCGGCCTCGGCCCCCGCGCGGCCGGCGGCGTACGCCCAGACCCGCTTGCGGTAGCGGTCGTACAAGGCCGTGAAGCGTTCCCGGTCATCATCGGCATCCACGCGCTCTCCGTCCTCTGGGCGGCGGTCACGAAGTAGTGGCCACAAGAGGGGCGGTTATTACGGGAACACGGGGGATTCTTCGGACGTTAGACCCAACAGCAAAGTTGAGTGAGCCAGACTCAAGTCATTTGACAGCGCAAGCTCGCTCGGGCAACCTTGCGTCTGCTGGACTCAGCTTCGAAAAGACGACACAGCACAGTCGGAGGAACCAACTCATGGCACGAGCGGTCGGTATCGACCTTGGGACGACCAACTCGGTCGTCGCGATCCTGGAGGGTGGCGAGCCCACCGTCATCGCCAACGCGGAGGGGTCGAGGACTACGCCGTCCGTCGTCGCCTTCGCCAAGAACGGCGAGGTTCTCGTCGGTGAGGTCGCCAAGCGCCAGGCGGTGACCAACGTCGACCGCACCATCCGGTCGGTCAAGCGCGAAATGGGCACCGACTGGAAGACCAAGATCGACGACAAGGACTTCACGCCCCAGCAGATCAGCGCGTTCGTGCTGCAGAAGCTGAAGCGCGATGCGGAGTCCTACCTCGGTGAGAAGATCACCGACGCGGTGATCACCGTTCCCGCGTACTTCTCGGACCACCAGCGGCAGGCGACCAAGGAGGCCGGCCAGATCGCGGGCCTCAACGTCCTGCGCATCATCAACGAGCCGACCGCCGCGGCGCTCGCCTACCACCTGGAGAAGGAGGGCGAGGCGACCATCCTCGTCTTCGACCTCGGTGGTGGCACCTTCGACGTCTCCCTCCTCGAGGTCGGCGACGGCGTCGTCGAGGTGAAGGCGACCAACGGCGACAACCACCTCGGTGGTGACGACTGGGACCAGAAGGTCGTCGACTGGCTGGTCACCAACTTCAAGAACGCCAACGGCGTCGACCTGGCCAAGGACAAGATGGCGCTGCAGCGCCTGCGTGAGGCCGCGGAGAAGGCCAAGATCGAGCTCTCCAGCTCTTCGGAGACGAGCATCAACCTGCCCTACATCACGGCATCCTCCGAGGGCCCGCTCCACCTGGACGAGAAGCTCACCCGGGCCGAGTTCCAGAAGATGACCTCCGACCTGCTCGACCGGTGCAAGACGCCGTTCCAGCAGGTGGTCAAGGACGCCGGCATCGCCCTGAACGACATCAACCACGTCGTTCTCGTCGGTGGCTCGACCCGTATGCCCGCCGTCGCCGACCTGGTCAAGAGCCTGACCGGCGGCAAGGAGGCCAACAAGGGCGTCAACCCCGACGAGGTCGTAGCGGTCGGCGCGTCCCTGCAGGCCGGTGTCCTCAAGGGCGAGGTCAAGGACGTCCTGCTCCTCGACGTGACCCCGCTGAGCCTGGGCATCGAGACCAAGGGCGGCATCTTCACCAAGATCATCGAGCGGAACACCACGATCCCGACCAAGCGGTCGGAGGTCTTCACGACCGCCGATGACAACCAGCCGTCCGTGGAGATCCAGGTCTACCAGGGCGAGCGCGAGATCGCGGCGTACAACAAGAAGCTCGGCACCTTCCAGCTGACGGGCCTGCCCCCGGCGCCCCGCGGCGTGCCGCAGATCGAGGTCACCTTCGACATCGACGCCAACGGCATCGTGAACGTCGGCGCCAAGGACCTCGGCACCGGCAAGGAGCAGTCGATGGTCATCACGGGCGGCTCGGCGCTGCCCAAGGACGACATCGACAAGATGATGCGCGAGGCCGAGCAGTACGCCGAGGAGGACCGCAAGCGACGCGAGGAGACCGAGACCCGCAACAACGCCGACACCCTCGCCTACTCCACCGAGAAGTTCCTCGGGGAGAACGACGAGAAGATCCCGGCCGAGGTCAAGACCGAGGTCCAGACGGCGCTGGACGAGGTCAAGAAGACCCTCGAGGGCACCGACATCGACGCGATCCGCACGGCGTCGGAGCAGCTCGCGCAGGTCAGCCAGAAGATGGGCGCCGCGATGTACGCCCAGAACCAGCCTGGTGAGGACGCCGCACAGGGCGCCACCACCGACGAGGCCGGCGCGCCCCAGGAGGACGAGGTCGTCGACGCCGAGATCGTGGACGACGAGAACACCAAGCGCGAAGGCGGTGCGGCGTGAGCCGCAGCCTCCTTCCGCAGGCAGTAGCCGAGGAGGTCAGAGCGTGACGGAGCGTCATGACGACGCCGAGGAGCGCGAGGGCCCGGTGATCCGCGACAAGCGGCGCATCGATCCCGAGACGGGCAAGGTCCGGGAGCCGGCTGAGCCGGCTCCCGAGTCCTCCCCGAGCGCACCCACGGCCACCGACAACGAAGAGGCCGCGGACATCAAGAAGCAACTGGCGGAGCGCACGCTCGACCTGCAGCGGCTCCAGGCGGAGTACTCCAACTACCGCAAACGGGTCGACCGGGACCGGGCGACCGTCCGTGAGCAGGCGCTCGCGAACGTCCTGTCCGAGCTCCTGCCGGTGCTCGACGACATCGGACGGGCCCGCGAGCACGACGAGCTGAACGGCGGGTTCAAGCAGGTCGCGGAGCGGCTGGAGGGCACGGTCGGCAAGCTCGGGCTGAAGTCCTTCGGGACTCCGGGCGAGCCGTTCGACCCGAACGTCCACGAGGCGCTCATGCATTCGTTCTCCGCCGACGTCAGCGAGCCGACGGCCGTGCAGATCCTGCAGCCGGGGTACGGCATCGGCGAGCGGATCCTGCGGCCGGCGCGGGTCGCGGTGGCCGAGCCGGGCGGCGGGCCGGACGAGACGGAGCCGGAGCGAGCCGAAGAGCCCGAGCGGTCCGAGGCCGCAGAGGCGCAGACCGAGACCGAGGGGAAGCCCGAGGTTCCGGCGTCCGACGACGACTGAGACGAACAAAAGACGAACGGAACGAGGTAAGGGACGCCCGTGAGCACCAAGGACTACCTGGAGAAGGACTACTACAAGGTCCTCGGTGTTCCGAAGACCGCCACCCCGGACGAGATCAAGAAGTCCTACCGGAAGCTCGCCCGGCAGTACCACCCGGACGCCAACAAGGGTGACTCCGAGGCCGAGGAGAAGTTCAAGACCATCTCCGAGGCCTACGACGTGCTGTCGGACGAGAAGAGCCGCAAGGAGTACGACGAGGCCCGCAGCCTGTTCCGCGGGACGGGTCCGCGCGGTGGCGGTCAGGGCGGTTTCGGCTTCGACCTGGGTGACCTGTTCGGCAACACGGGCGGCACCACGGGTACGGGCACGCCTCCCGGCGGGACCGGCGAGCGCATCGGCGACCTGTTCGGTGGGCTGTTCGGCCGCAGGCAGGGCGGCACGACCCAGCGGGCGCGCCGGGGCACCGACGTCGAGTCCGAGATCACGCTGACCTTCGGCGAGGCCCTCGACGGGCGTACGGTGCCGCTCCGGCTGACCAGCGAGGCGGCATGCCCGACCTGCCGGGGGACCGGCGCCAAGACCGGCACGGTCCCCCGCGTCTGCCCGCGCTGTGAGGGCACCGGGCAGGAGAGCCGCAACGCGGGCGGGTTCGCCTTCTCCGAGCCCTGCCGCGAGTGCCACGGCCGCGGACTGATCGTCGACGACCCCTGCACGACCTGCTACGGCAGCGGCCGGGCCCAGAGCACCCGCACGATCCAGGCGCGCATTCCGGCCGGGGTCGACGACGGGCAGCGGATCCGGCTCAAGGGCAAGGGCGCGCCGGGAGAGAACGGCGGGCCGAACGGCGACCTGTACGTCCTCGTGCACGTCACGCCGCACAAGGTGTTCGGCCGCTCGGGCGACAACCTCACGCTGAAGGTGCCCGTCACCTTCCCGGAGGCCGCGCTCGGCGCCGAGATCAAGGTGCCGATCCACCGGGGCCAGCCGAAGACCGTACGCATCGCGCCGGGCACACCCAACGGACGGGTGCTGCGGGTACGCGGCCAGGGCGCGTCCCGGCGCGACGGCACCAAGGGCGACCTGCTCGTCACCGTCGACGTACAGGTCCCGACCGAGATCGACGAGACCACCCGCGAGGCCCTGGAGAAGATCACCGGGAGCCTTGGCGGCGATGATGTGCGCGGTGACCTGCTGCGGATGGCGAGAGAGGAGTGATCGTGACCGTGACCGAGCGAAGCGAGGGAACCGACAAGCACAGCATCGTGATCACTCCGCCGACGGAGGAGGACTCGTGAATCCTTTCGGCGACGACAGTCCGGTCTACGTCATCTCGGTGGCCGCGGAGCTGTCCGGCCTGCACCCGCAGACGCTGCGCACGTACGACCGGATGGGCCTGGTCTCGCCGGGCCGTACGTCCGGCCGCGGCCGCCGCTACTCCATGCGCGACATCGTGTTGCTGCGGGAGATCCAGCGGCTGTCACAGGACGAGGGCATCAACCTCGCCGGTATCAGGCAGATCCTCGACCTGCAGCGTGAGTCCGAGGTCCTACGGGCCGAGGTCGTACGGCTACGGGGGCTGGTCGAGGAGCTGGGCAACGAGCTGGAGTCCACCCGTGCGGTGGCCGCCCGGCTCGCCCGGCTGAAGAACACCCCCGAGTCGGCGGGCGGCGCCGAGCTGGTGCCGATCCGCCAGACCAGTGTTGTGCTGTGGCGTGCGCGCGGGGAGGAATAAGTGGACTACAAACTGACCCAGAAGAGTCAGGAGGCGGTATCGACCGCCGTACGCCGGGCGGCGACCGAGGGACACCCGCAGGTCGAGCCGGCACACCTGCTCGTCGCGCTGCTGTCCCAGGGCGACGGCACGGCACGACCGCTCCTGGAGGCGGTGGGCGCGGATCCGCAGGCACTGCGCCGCCGGGCCGAGGAGCAGATCGACGCACTGCCGAAGGCGGCCGGCTCGACCGTCGGCGCGCCGCAGACCTCACGTCCGCTGCTGGTCGTGCTGAACACCGCGGCCAACCGTGCCAAGCAGCTCGAGGATGAGTACGTCTCCACCGAGCACCTGCTGGTCGGCCTGGCCTCCGACGGCGGTCCGGTCGCGACGCTGCTGCGCGAGAACGGCGCGACTCCGGACGCCCTGCTGGAGGCCTTCGAGCAGGTACGCGGGCACGCGCGCGTGACGAGTGAGAACCCCGAGGAGACCTACCAGGCGCTGGAAAAGTACGGCGTCGACCTGACCGCGCAGGCCCGCGAGGGCAAGCTCGACCCGGTCATCGGCCGCGACACCGAGATCCGCCGCGTGGTCCAGGTGCTGTCCCGGCGTACGAAGAACAACCCGGTGCTCATCGGTGAGCCCGGCGTGGGCAAGACCGCGGTGGTCGAAGGTCTGGCCCAGCGGATCGTCGCCGGCGACGTCCCGGAGACGCTGAAGAACAAGCAGCTGATCTCGCTCGACCTGTCCGCGATGGTCGCGGGCGCGAAGTTCCGCGGCGAGTTCGAAGAGCGCCTCAAGGCCGTGCTGAACGAGATCAAGCAGAGCGACGGGCGGGTCGTCACGTTCATCGACGAGCTGCACACCATGGTCGGCGCGGGCGCGGCCGAGGGCTCGATGGACGCCGGCAACATGCTCAAGCCGATGCTGGCCCGCGGTGAGCTGCACATGATCGGCGCCACCACGCTGGACGAATACCGCGAGCGGATCGAGAAGGACTCGGCGCTGGAGCGCCGGTTCCAGCAGGTCCTGGTCGGCGAGCCGTCGGTCGAGGACACGATCGCGATCCTGCGCGGCCTCAAGGGCCGCTACGAGGGACACCACGAGGTTCAGATCGCCGACGCGGCGCTCGTCGCCGCGGCCGCGCTCTCCGACCGGTACATCACCGCTCGATTCCTGCCGGACAAGGCGATCGACCTTGTCGACGAGGCCGCATCCCGGCTGCGCATGGAGATCGATTCACGGCCGGTCGAGATCGACGAGTTGCAGCGTGTGGTCGACCGGCTGGAGATGGAGCAACACCAGCTCAGCAAGGAGTCCGACGAGGCCTCCCAGCAGCGGCACGAACGGCTCAAGGCCGAGCTCGCCGACCGTAGGGAACAGCTCAACGGCTTGAACGCGCGCTGGGCCCAGGAGAAGGAGGGCCTCAACAAGGTCGGTGAACTGAAGAAGCGCATCGACGAGGCCGAGAGTCGACGCGAGCAGGCCTTCCGCCAGGCTCAGGTCGACGGCGATTGGAAGGCCCCCAGCGACATCGCGATCGAGATCAAACAGCTGCGCGACGACCTGGAGGCCGCAGCGGAGGCCGCCAAGAACCGGGACGCCATGGTCAGGGAGGAGGTCACCGCCGACGACGTCGCCGAGGTCGTCGCGGCGTGGACCGGTATCCCGGCCGGGCGCCTTCTCGAAGGCGAGACCGCCAAGCTGCTGCGCATGGAGGAGGAGCTGGGCCGGCGCCTGATCGGGCAGTCCGATGCCGTGCGCGCCGTTTCCGATGCGGTACGCCGCGCGCGGGCGGGCGTCTCCGACCCGGACCGCCCGACGGGTTCGTTCCTGTTCCTCGGCCCGACCGGTGTCGGCAAGACCGAGCTGGCCAAGGCGCTGGCGGACTTCCTGTTCGACGACGAGCGTGCCACGGTCCGCATCGACATGAGCGAGTACGGCGAGAAGCACTCGGTCGCGCGGCTCGTCGGTGCGCCTCCCGGCTATGTCGGCTACGAGGAGGGCGGCCAGCTGACCGAGGCGGTACGCCGCCGCCCGTACTGCGTCGTGCTGCTGGACGAGGTCGAGAAGGCCCATCCTGAGGTCTTCGACGTGCTGCTCCAGGTGCTGGACGACGGCCGCCTGACCGACGGCCAGGGCCGCACGGTCGACTTCCGCAACACGATCCTGATCATGACGTCGAACCTCGGCTCGCAGTTCCTGGTCGACCCGGCCCTCGACAACGGGGCGCGGCGTGAGGCCGTGCTCACGGCGGTGCGCGGCAACTTCAAGCCGGAGTTCCTCAACCGCCTCGACGACGTGATCATCTTCGACGCGCTGACGACGGAGGAGCTGACGAAGATCGTCGACCTGCAGGTCGACCGGCTGGCACGCCGCCTGTCCGACCGGCGGCTGACGCTGACCGTGACCGACGGGGCCCGCGAGTGGCTGGCCCTGACCGGCTTCGACCCGGCGTACGGCGCCCGTCCGCTCCGCCGGCTCGTGCAGAGCGCCATCGGCGACCAGCTCGCCCGCGAGCTGCTGTCCGGCGAGATCCGCGACGGCGACGAGGTCGTCGTGGACGTCGACGAGGCCGCGGACACGCTGACCGTAAAGCCCGGCGTCCCGGTCGCCTGACCAAGGTCATCGGCGCCGTCACCGCCCTTCGCGGTGACGGCGCCGGATCTTTCATCGACCCCTCCAAGTGGACGCCGATGCCGGTTTTGGCGTATTGCATACATGTATGACGCAACTCCTCGTTGGTCCCCTGCTCCGTCACGTCGGCCCTGATACGGCCGCTGTCTGGGTAGAGACCGACCAGCCGTGCGACGTGCGGGTGCTCGACACCACGACGCCGACGTTCACCGTCCACGGACACCACTACGCGCTCGTCCAGATCGAAGGCCTCGCCCCCGGATCGGACACCGAGTACGAGGTCGCACTCGACGACCAGACCGTATGGCCGAAACCCGGGTCACCGCCGAGCCGCATCCGGATGCCGGCGCCCGGCCAGGGTCAGCGGATCAGCTTCGGGTCGTGCCGGGTCGCCCCCGGCGTGGAGAAGACCCACGGGCCCGACGTGCTGGGGGCGTACGCGCGCCGGCTCGCGGGTGGGCACGAATGGCCCGACCTGCTGCTGATGGTCGGCGACCAGGTCTACGCGGATGAGACCGGGCCGGAGATGCAGGAGTTCATCAAGGCCCGTCGCGACACCGGCGAGCCGCCGGGCCTGGAGATCGCCGACTACGAGGAGTACACCCGGCTCTACCAGCTGGCCTGGACCGACGACGACATGGTCCGCTGGCTGCTGTCCACCGTGCCGACGCTGATGATCTTCGATGACCATGACATCCGGGACGACTGGAACACCTCCGAGACCTGGCTCCGCGACATCCGCGCCCAGCCGTGGTGGCACGAACGGATCACCGGCGGGCTCGGCTCGTACTGGGTCTACCAGCACCTGGGCAACATGTCGGCGGAGAAGCGCTCCCAGGACCCCGTCTACCGGGACGTCCTGGACGCCGACGGCGACGCCGGGGACATCGTCGACAAGTTCGCCGAACGCGCCGACGAGCAGGCGGACGGCACTCGCTGGAGCTACGCGCACGACTACGGGCGCACCCGGCTGATCGTCGTCGACAGCCGCTGCGGACGCGTGCTGCGCGACGGCAAGAGGGCCATGCTGGACGACGACGAGCTCGCCTGGGTCCAGGAACAGTGCCGCGGTGACGTGGACCACCTGGTCGTGGCCACCTCGCTGCCGTACCTGCTTCCCGCGACCATCCACCACCTGGAGTCATTCGACGAGGCGATCGCGGGCGGGGCGTGGGGCCGCCGGATGGCCAGACTCGGCGAGAAGATCCGGCAGGGCGCCGACCTGGAGCACTGGGCGGCGTTCGAGAGGTCCTTCAGCGCCCTCGCGGACACGCTCCTGGAGGTGGCGCGGCGCGACGACGGGCCGCAGAGCATCACGCTCGTCTCCGGCGACGTGCACTACTCCTACCTCGCCAGGGTCGCCAACACCTCGACCCCGATCTCCCAGGTCGTCTGCTCGCCGATGCGCAACCACCTGCCGATGAAGTACCGCATGATCCAGCGGGCGGCCTACGGACGGGTCACCGACGTACCCGCGCGCGCACTGGCCCGGCTGGCCGGAGTGCCCAAGACGCCGATGCGGTGGCGGCTGAGCCACGGCCCGTGGTTCCACAACGCCGTCGCCACGCTGCACTTCGAGGACGGCAAGGCTTTCGTGCGCTGGGAGGCGGTCGACCCGGACACGGAGCTCTACGAGATCGACCACGCGTCCCTGTCGAAGACCCCCAGGCTCTGAGAGCGGCTCAGCGGAACTGCTGGTCCGGCGCCTCGTCGGTCCTCTTCAGCAGCTCGTCCAGCAGCTCGTCGTACTCGTCCTCGGGGCGGCGCAGGTCGAGACGGGAGCGGTAGCGGATCCGCAGCAGGCCCTCGAGGCTGTCCGGGTCG
Organism: Actinoallomurus bryophytorum; assembly: GCF_006716425.1. Lineage (NCBI taxonomy): Bacteria > Bacillati > Actinomycetota > Actinomycetes > Streptosporangiales > Thermomonosporaceae > Actinoallomurus > Actinoallomurus bryophytorum. The sequence goes on along the minus strand of NZ_VFOZ01000001.1, from coordinate 3,574,460 downwards.
TTCGCCCGTGCCAGGTCGGCGCCGGCGGTGGACCAGTCGTGCGCACCGACCAGCTCGCCCTGCTCGTAGAGCAGCTCGGCCACCGCGCGGTAGATCTCCGGATCCCGCGGTGACTCGGCGCGCACCTGCTCGATCAGCGCACCGGCCTCGTCGCGCCGGTCCAGCTCGAACAGGGCACCGGCCAGGTAGATGCGCGGGTCGCCGTAGGTATCACCACCGTCGACGAGGGCGCCACGGAACGTCTCAGCGGCCTTCGCGTGCTCTCCCGCGTGCTGCCACTGCTCACCCGCGCGCAGCAACAGGCTGGCGCGTGAAACGCCGCCTGAGACCGTCTCGGCGAGCTCGACGAAACGCCTCGCCGCCGAGGCGTGGTCGCCCGTTCGGAGCGTGTCGAACTCCATGTCATCGAGATCGTCTTCGGTCACATGCGTCACCTTCTAGACGCTACCCGTCGGACCTCCTGCGAATCTGGTCATTTCGCATCATCCCCGAGATGCGTCACAGGGGTTCGCCGGCCGGGAGGGCCCCGCCACGAAAAAGGTTATCGTGATCAGACGCGACGCGAGCGTTCGAGCGCGTCCCAGAATCCGCGTCGCAACGCGTGGCGCACCTCGTCATGCAGCAGAAAGTCGATCGGCAGCGACGAGCCTTGCAGCAGCCGGGCCTCCAGATCCGAAGGCATCCGGGGCTTGCGCGCGAGTACGGCTTCGAGCCAGAGGGCCGGCGCGTCGCGTGCGACCGACTCGCCGAAATCCTGACCCTCCTGATGGGCGGCCTTGACCGCGTCGGAGAGCGTCGGCGTGGACTGCTGCGGCTGTGGCGGCGGAATCTGCTGCGGGCCGGTGTAGGGACCGACCGGCTGCTGGACGTACTGCTGGCCGCTGGTGTTGTTGGGCTGGCCCGAACCCGGCGAGACCCGGCCCGGCGACGAGCCGCCCGGTGGGCCGACCGCCGGCTTCGACGGGATGATCGGCGGTGTGGGCGCCGCGTGCGTGGGCGCCGAGCGCAGGGGCGGCATCGGCGAGTGACTCGAGCTCGACGGCGACCCCAGGCCCGCGGTCGACGGGCTGCCGAGCTGCGGTGGGTGACCGATCGGCGTGCTCGGCGGCGGGCTCGCGTGCTGGGTCGGTGAGTGCAGCGGCGACAGCGCGCCGCCGCTGCTGGAGTGCCCGTTCGAGAGCGGCGGCGCGGAGGTGTCCATGCCGGCCAGCAGGTTGACGTACGGCCGGAGGTGCCCGGAGCCGATCTCGATGAGGTCGTCGCACTCGTGGCGGAGCACCCGCGAGATGGTCCAGTTGCCGTCGACCGCGACGTGCACGACGGTCACGCGTACGCCGTGGTCCTGTGCCTCGGCGATCACCGGTGCGATGTCCTCGTCGCCGCTGACGACGATGGCGTCCGCGACACCGCCGTTGCGGGCGAGGGTCATCAGGTCGCGGTGGATCTCGGTGTCCACGCCTTCGCGGCGGCCGGGGCGGATGCGCGAGAGGCGGAGCTTGATGCCCGGCAGGTCGGCGAGCGCGTCGTGCTCGGGTGAGCGGCGGCCTTCGACGGTCGCCTCGTACCAGTAGCAGCGCAGCAGAGGGAGGCCGGTGCGTTCGCGTGCGAGGTTGCCAAGGAGCTGGAGCATGCCGCCGAAGTCCCAGGAGACGGACTCACGACGGCGGGTTCCGTGCACCGCCATCGCGCCGTCCGCCAGGAGATAGCTGGCATCAACGAACAGCGCGCAGCGATCCACGCGACACCGCCCCTTCCTCGGCACGAGACCCTATATCTGCGACCCACGGGTGAGCTTTCGAGCCGGCGAGCGACCTTGGTCCAAAGCGTAGTGAAGTCCGCCGCTGGCGTATGCCGATCCAGTAATTGGAAGCTCCTGAGGACTATGGGGCGAATGCGGCTTACTTACGCTCGGCTGGCCTGACTTCTCCCGCGTGTCACCGTTGACTCGGTCGCTCGTCACCGTACGACGAGACTGTATGTCGAGTTGCCCGGCCACGCAGCGTGACTTCCGAAAGCCTGACACGTCCTTGCGTCCGTTCCGCGACGGTATCACCCAGTTCTCAGGCGACGGAATATCTCAAAGAGCCGACATCAAGGTCCGCAGAGCCTCGGCCGTACCCTCCGGATCCCGCACGGCCGCGAAGTGCCCGACCGGGTGGTCGGCGACCGCCCAGCCGCGCATCCGCGCCTGTTTCGCCTGGTCCTCGTGGCGCGTCGACGTGCGCAGATAGCCGCAGGGCGCGTCCGGCCAGTCCTGCGGCATCGGCGGTTCCTCGGCGAAGTAGCCGGCGTCGCGCGCACGCACGGTGACCCCGGCGGGGACCTCGCCCTCGGAGTAGCCCCGGCGGTCCCCCGCCGGACCCGGAAGGACGGCGTCGACGAAGACGTAGCCGCCCACGAGCCGGTGTGCGGCGCGCTGCGCGGCGCCGATCGCGGGCAGCAGCGGCCCGGCGTCACCGTGCGCGACGAGCACGACCGGCGGGCGCACTCCGGCCGCGGTGATCTCCAGCGCGGCCCGCGCGACGTACCGGGGGCCGTACGGGGGACGGTCGTCGTCGGTGACCTCGGGCACGACGACGTCGTACGGGCCGAGGGCCGCCGGCAGCGCACCCCACGCCGACGCGGTGCTCAGCGGGCTGTGCAGCAGGACGAGCGTGCCTGGTGTCATGGCTACAGTTTCAGGCATGACGGACCGGGACGATCTCCTCGCCGAGATCAAGAGCAAGGCGGTCGTGCACGGCAGGGTGGTCCTGTCGTCCGGCCGGGAAGCCGACTTCTACGTCGACCTGCGCCGCGTGACCCTCGACGGGCAGGCCGCGCCACTGGTCGGGCGGACGATGCTCGACCTGACCGAGGACCTCGGCTACGACGCGGTCGGCGGGCTGACGCTCGGCGCCGACCCGGTCGCCACCGCGATGCTGCACGCCGCGGCCGCACGGGGGCGGCGGCTCGACGCGTTCGTCGTACGCAAGGAGGGCAAGGCGCACGGGCTGCAGCGGCGGATCGAGGGGCCGGACGTCGCGGGGCGGCGCGTGCTCGCCGTCGAGGACACCTCGACGACCGGAGGCTCGGTGCTGACCGCGGTCGAGGCGCTGCGTGAGGCGGGTGCGGAGATCGCCGGGGTCGCCACCATCGTGGAGCGCGGCGCCCAGCCCCGCATCGCCGAGGCGGGTCTGGAGTACCGCTCGGTCTTCACCGTCGCCGACCTGGGTCTGGACTAGGGCGTGGGGAGCACGAAGGGCGGATCATACGGACTCGACGCGGCAGGGGAAGAGGGACCGTCGCGGTGATGTTCGAGCGTGCATGACGACTTCTGCCGCTCCCGAGGTCCTGCGCTACGCGGCCTTCACCACCGAACCGGCCGGCGGTAACCCCGCGGGGGTGGTGCTCGACGCGTCCGGGCTGGGTGAGGCGGCGATGCTCGCCATCGCCGCCGAGGTCGGCTACTCCGAGACGGCCTTTGTCACGGCCGCACCGGATGAGCTCGGCGAGCCGGGACGGGCGTTCGCCGTCCGCTACTTCAGCCCCCAGCGGGAAGTGCCGTTCTGCGGGCATGCCACCGTGGCGACGGCGGTGGCGCTCGCGGAGCGGATCGGCCCTGGCGGCCTGGTCTTCGCGACTCAGGCGGGAACCGTGCCGGTCGAGGTGGTCGCGGACGAGGACGGCGTGCTGCGGGCGACGCTGACCAGCGTGGAGCCCTACGTCGAGGCCGTCGGCGAAGCCGACGTGGCGCAGGCGCTCGCCGCGTTGGGCTGGCGGGCCGAGGAGCTCGATCCCCGGCTGCCTCCGCGCATCGCCTACGCCGGAGCGCGCCATCTGGTCCTGGTCGCCGGCGATCGGGCGCGACTACGGCGCCTGGACTACGACTTCGGGCGGCTCGCGGAGTACATGACCGACCGGGATCTCATCACGTTGCAGCTGGTGTGGCGGGAGTCGGCGGACACCTTCCACGTGCGTGATCCCTTCCCGGTGGGCGGGGTGGTCGAGGATCCGGCGACCGGGGCCGCCGCGGCGGCGTTCGGCGCGTACCTGCGGGAGCTGGGCGAGGCCGGTCCCGATGCCGTGCTGACGCTGCGTCAGGGGATCGAGATGGGGCGGCCCGGGGTGCTCCGGGTGGAGCTTCGAGACGGCGACACCAGGATCCGGGTCTCGGGCGCGGCGGTGCGCATCCCGGCCGGAGACTGAGCCTGGACGGGCCGGTCCCGCGCGCTGACACCGCCAGGCGCGAGTAAACCCGGATAAGGCACTCGCCGAGGGTGTCCTACGGGGAGGAGGGCGCCTCGTACGTCATGCCCTCGTGCGGACCCCTGGGCTGAGCGTGACCGTTGATCGTCACGGCGACCGTGCTCGCGTCCTGTACGGCCATGGTCAGCCGAGTCCCGTTGAAGGTGCGGATCTCGTTCTGGGTGAGGTTGCCGTTGAACTGGACGTCCGTCGCGCCAGGGCCCGCGACGAACACCGTGCACCGCGCGACCAGGCACTTGACGACGATGGTGTTGCCGCTCTCCGACGAGGTCGCCTTGCTCGAGCTCGTTTTGGGCGCGGTGCTGGACACAGGCGGCGCGGCGCCCGGTTTGTCCTTATCGTCCTTACCGGTGAGCGCACCCCACAGCGCTATGCCGCCGATGACCAGCAGACCAAAGGCCACCACTACGGCAAGGACCGCAATGGCTATGCGTGCGAGACCCAAAGGGTCCGACCGGTGACGTCCCACAGAGGGAGGTTAGCGATAACCAGGCACTGTCAGCGACGGTGACGGCCAGTTGGTTGTTGCGTCTTGGGCGACTTGTACGTTTCTGAGCGCCGTCCGCGGATCACCTCACGCACCACTGGGATCACGGACACCAGAACCGCCACTGCCACCACAGGCAGCACGAACTTGTCGATTCCCTTGACCCGGTCACCCAGAAAACGGCCGATGAGGATGATCGTTTCGGTCCAGATCACACCACCGACTACATTCCACACAAAAAACCTGATCGCCGACATCTCAAGCATCCCGGCGAGCGGATTGAGGAACGTTCGCACGACCGGAACGAACCTCGCGAGCACCACGGCCTTCGCGGGGCCGAACTTGTTGAAGTAGTGCTCGGCCTTGTCGACATGGTCCTGGCGGAAGATCCGGGAGTTCGGCCGGTCGAACATCTTCCGCCCGTACCTGGCGCCGAGGAAGTGGCCGACCTGCGCGCCCGCGATGGCGCACAGCGGCGCTGCGATCATCAGGACGGGAAGGGGCAGCGGGTTGGCCAGGCCGCCGCCCGCCACGGTATAGATGCCCGCGCTGACCAGCAGCGTGTCACCGGGCAGGAAGAACCCGACGAGCAGCCCCGTCTCCGCGAAAACGATGACCAGGACTCCGATGAGCCCGAATGTCGTGATGAGGGACTTCGGATCAAGGACGTTCACGGCGAGATCCACGGGGCCGAGCGTACCGGTAGGTGTGCCCTGGTCTCTGCCGGGCAACGGTTTCGAGATACTGGAAGCGAACCCGCTGGGAGCCACGCCCTAAGGAAGGAACAGCACATGCCCATCGCGACCCCAGAGGTCTACGCGGAGATGCTCGACCGGGCAAAACGTGAGGGCTTCGCCTACCCCGCGATCAACGTCACCTCGAGCCAGACGCTCAACGCCGCGCTGCGCGGCTTCGCGGAGGCCGAGAGTGACGGCATCGTCCAGGTGTCCACCGGCGGCGCGGACTACCTGTCCGGCAGCACGGTCAAGGACATGGTCACGGGTGCCACGGCTCTGGCGGAGTACGCGCACGTCGTGGCGGCGAAGTACCCGGTCAACATCGCCCTGCACACCGACCACTGCCCCAAGGACAAGCTGGACGGCTTCGTCCGGCCGCTGATCAAGATCTCGCAGGAGCGCGTCGCCGGCGGCGGCCTGCCGCTGTTCCAGTCCCACATGTGGGACGGGTCGGCGGTGCCGCTGGAGGAGAACCTCGCCATCGCGGCCGAGCTGCTGGAGGAGACGCGCAAGGCCAACATCGTCCTCGAGGTCGAGATCGGCGTCGTCGGCGGTGAGGAGGACGGCGTCGTCGGTGAGATCAACGAAAAGCTCTACACCACGGTCGGGGACGCTCTGGCCACCGTCGAGGCCCTCGGCCTGGGTGACCGCGGCCGCTACATCCTCGCCGCGACCTTCGGCAACGTGCACGGCGTCTACAAACCGGGACACGTCAAGCTGCGGCCCGAGGTGCTGAAGGAGATCCAGGACGCGGTGGCCGCCAAGTACGGCCAGGAAAAGCCGTTCTACCTGGTCTTCCACGGCGGCTCCGGCTCGACGCTGGAGGAGATCCGCGAGGCGGTCTCGTACGGCGTCGTGAAGATGAACATCGACACCGACACGCAGTACGCCTTCACCCGGCCGGTGGCCGACCACATGTTCCGCAACTACGACGGCGTGCTCAAGGTCGACGGCGACGTGGGCAACAAGAAGGCCTACGACCCGCGTGCCTGGGGCAAGGCCGCCGAGAAGGGCATGGCCGACCGCATCATCCACGCGTGCGAGAACCTCCTGTCCTCGGGCAAGAAGCTCCGCTAGGGCGTGTCTGTCCGGTGGGAGGCGTACCCCGCCGCCCACCGGACCGGGCTCGTGACCAATTTGTCCGATCAGCGGAGTAGGAGATACGCCGTTGATCGGACAGGATGAGCACATGGAGCAACAGAACCTCCTCGGAGGGCCACCACCGACCGAGCTGCCGGACAACCCGGAGGCCCGCCAGGCTCTCGACGCCGGCGTCGACCCGTTCGAAGTGGCCGCCAGGTTCCCCGACTATCCCGGGGCCTGGGCCGAACTCGCCGACCGCGCGTTCGGAAGCGGCGACGTCATCGAGTCCTACGCGTACGCCCGTACCGGATACCACCGTGGGCTGGACAAGTTGCGCCGTGCCGGCTGGAAGGGCCACGGCCCGATCCCCTGGCAGCACGAGGCCAACCGCGGGTTCCTGCGCTCACTGCACGCGCTCGCACGTGCGGCCGCCGCGATCGGCGAGGACGAGGAGGCCGAGCGCTGCCGGACGTTCCTGCGGGACAGCAGCTCAGCGGCCGCCGAGGTTCTCGCCACCTGACCGGCTCGTACCGTTTTCCTGGTGGCCATCCGGCGGGTACGCTCTGATCGCAAGAGCCCCTGCCGCTGCTTGCGCAGGGGCTTCGTCGATGTCCAGGGAGAATTCCGATGCCGGCCATCGTGCTCGTCGGCGCCCAGTGGGGCGACGAAGGCAAGGGCAAGGCCACCGACATTCTCGGCGGCGACGTCGACTATGTCGTGCGATACCAGGGAGGGAACAACGCGGGGCACACGGTCGTCATCGGCGACCAGTCCTACGCGCTGCACCTGCTTCCGTCGGGGGTGCTCTCCCCGGACGTCGTTCCGGTCATCGGCAACGGCGTGGTCATCGACCCAGGCGTGCTGTTGGAGGAGATCGACGGGCTGAAGACGCGCGGCATCTCGTGCGACCGCCTGTTGATCTCCGCCAACGCGCATCTGATCATGCCGCACCACAAGGCGCTCGATAAGGTCACCGAGCGCTATCTCGGCAAGGCCCAGATCGGGACCACCGGCCGCGGCATCGGCCCGGCGTACGGCGACAAGATCGCGCGGATGGGCATCCGCGTGCAGGACCTGCTCGACCCTGGCATCCTCGAGCAGAAGCTCGAGCTCGCCCTGCGGGAGAAGAACCAGATCCTCGCCAAGGTCTACAACCGCCGGGCGATCGAGATCGCCGCGATCGTCGAGGAGTTCGTCGCGTACGGCGAGCGGCTGCGTCCGCACATCGCCGACACGGCGCTCATCGTCAACCGGGCACTCGACGAGGACAAGGTCGTGCTGCTCGAAGGCGCGCAGGGCACGCTGCTCGACGTCGACCACGGCACGTACCCGTTCGTCACCTCCTCCAGCCCGACCGCGGGCGGCGCCTGCGCGGGCTCGGGCGTCGGCCCGACGCGCATCACCAAGGTGATCGGCATCCTGAAGGCCTACACCACGCGGGTCGGCTCCGGGCCGTTCCCGACCGAGCTGCTCGACGAGCAGGGCGACTGGCTGCGCACGACCGGCGGTGAGTACGGCGTCACGACGGGCCGCAACCGGCGCTGTGGCTGGTTCGACGCGGTGATCGCCCGGTACTCCACCCGGGTCAACGGCGTCACCGACTACTTCCTCACCAAGCTGGACGTGCTGTCGGGCCTGGAGCGCGTACCGGTCTGCGTGGCGTACGACATCGACGGTGAGCGCTGCGACGAGCTGCCGATGACGCAGACGGGCTTCCACCACGCCAAGCCGGTGTACGAGTACCTGGACGGCTGGCAGGAGGACATCACCAGCGCCAAGGTCTTCGACGACCTGCCCGAAAAGGCACGGGACTACGTCCACGCGCTCGAGGAGATGTCGGGCGCGCAGATCTCGGCGATCGGCGTCGGCCCAGGCCGTGACCAGACCGTCCAGATCCGCCCCCTCGCCTGACGTTCCGGCCCGTACTCTGTCGCCGTGGAGATTCAGGGGCATCGGGGCGCCCGGGGGCTCTGGCCCGAGAACACCGTTCAGGGGTTCGCAAGGACGCTGGAGCTCGGCGTCGACGTGCTGGAGCTGGACGTCGGGCTGACCGCCGACGGCGTGCCGGTGCTCCACCACGACCAAGAGCTGCGGAGCGGCACCGTACGCGACCGCGGGCCGTACCGTCCGGGCGACCCGATGTACCCCTACGTCGGCCGTCCCATCCGTGAGCTCACGCTCGCGCAGGTCAAGACGGTCGACGCGGGAATGCGCCACCAGCGGTTCGCCGAGACGCAGACGCCGCTGCCCGGGGCGGAGGTGCCCACGCTCGCCGAGGTGTGCGAGCTCGTCGCGGGGCACGACGTACGGCTCGCGGTGGAGATCAAGACCGACCCGTCCTGGCCCGAGGTCGAGACCATCACGTCCACGGCGGTCAAGGTCCTGGACTCCTACGGCCTCACCGGCCGGTCCCGGCTGCTGGCGTTCGACTGGCGCGTGCTCGGCGTGGCGCGTGAGCTGCTGCCCGGCGGCGACCGCGTGGCGCTGGTCGAGCCGGACACGCTGGACGCGTCCTGGATGGCGGGCCATGACCCGGCCGGCGGCCTGGTCGCCGCGGCGGTCGCCGCAGGGGCGACGATGATCTCGCCGAAGCGCGTCATGGTCACTCCGGAGCTGGTGGCCGCCGCGCACGAGCGCGGGCTGGCCATGGTCGTGTGGACCGTGAACGACCCGATGGAGATGACGCGCTACATCGCGTTCGGCGCCGACGCCATCGTCACCGACTATCCCGACCGGCTCCGCGCCGTCCTCACCGGCTAGCTGTCTCTCCGGTTCGCCGGGGTGCTTCCTATAGTGAAGCGGTGACCAACCTCGGTGACTATCTGCGGGCGCGGCGTGAGCTCGTACGGCCGGAGGACGTCGGCCTGCCCGGAGGCGCACGGCGCCGGGTGCGGGGACTCCGGCGCGAGGAGCTGGCGATGCTCGCGGGCATCAGCAGCGACTACTACATGCGGCTCGAACAGGGCCGCGACCGGCATCCGTCCGCGCAGGTGCTCGACTCCCTCGCCTCGGTGCTGGGACTCGACGCCGACGCCGTGGCCCACCTTCACCGGCTCGTCGAGCCCGCCGCCCGGCACGAGCCGCTCGCCGTGTCCGCGGACGTCCCCGCCGGCATCGAACAGCTCATCGAGGGCTGGACCGGCAATCCCGCGTGCGTGCAGGACCCGTTGATGAACGTCCTCGCGGCCAACGCGATCGCCACCGCCCTGTCGCCGGCCTACACGCCCGGCCGCAACATGCTGAAGACGGTGTTCCTCGATCCCGTCTACCGGAAGCTACGGCCCGACTGGGACCAGGCGGCCGCGAGCGGGGTCGCCGGCCTGCGCGCGCTGGCCGGCGCGAACGTCGACGATCCCGCGCTGGTCGAGCTCGTCGGCGAGCTCTCCGCACGCAGCGAGAGGTTCCGCGAGCTCTGGCTGCGCCACGACGTCCGGCCGAGGCGCGGCGGCGGGATCGTCCGCTTCACCCATCCGCGGGTCGGGCCGCTCGACCTGCGCGGGGAGAAGCTGGCGATCACCGACGCCGACGGCCTCACGCTGGTCGTCTTCCACGCCGAGCCCGGCAGCCCCAGCGCCGGGTCACTGGCGCTGCTCGCGGCGTCCGTTCCCGTCGCCCGCTGAGCGGGCCGATCACCCGGCGATGCGGTCGAGCTCGTCCATCGCGTCGGCGGGAAGGTCGAGCGAGGCCGCCGCGACGTTCTCGCGCAGGTGCGCGACCGACGACGTCCCCGGGATCAGCAGCATCGCCGGCGAACGCCGCAGCAGCCAGGCGAGCGCCACCTGCATCGGCGTCGCGTCCAGCCGCGCGGCCACGTCGTCGAGGACTCCCGACTGCAGCGGCGAAAAACCGCCGAGGGGGAAGAACGGGACGTAGGCGATGCCCAGCTCCGCGCACCGGTCGACGAGCGCGTCGTCCTCGCGGTGCGCGACGTTGTAGTAGTTCTGCACGCACACGACGGGCGCGATCGCCCGCGCCTCCTCCAGCTGCCCGGCCGAGACGCCGCTCACGCCGAGGTGGCGGATCAGGCCCTGCTCGCGCAGCGAGGCGAGCACCTCGAAGGGTTCGGCGATCGAGCCCTCCGCCGTCCTCACGCGCAGGTTGACGACGTCGAGGACGTCGAGGCCGAGGTGGTCGAGGTTGTCGTGCACGGCGGTGATGAGCTCCTCGCGCGAGAGCGCGGCGAGCCACGAGCGGTCGGGCCCACGCCGTGCCCCGACCTTCGTGACGATGCGCAGCCTCTCCGGGTAGGGGTGCAGCGCCGCACGGATGACCTCGTTGACCGTGTACGGGCCGTAGAAGTCGCTCGTGTCGATGTGGGTGATGCCGAGGCCGGCGGCCTCCCGCAGGACCGCCACGGCCTGCTCGCGATCGGAGGGCGGCCCCCACACACCGGGACCGGCCAGTTGCATCGCGCCGTAGCCCATCCGGCTCGGCTCGAGGCCCTCGGCAAGGGTCAGGGATCCGCCCGGGAGCGTTTCGGACATGTGCTTCCTCTCTCGCGCCCACCACGCACCCTGCCGGTACGTGATCGGACGGTCCCATCGTCGTCGCGGAACGACGGGACGCACCATGCCCTGCTTATCCCAGGAGTGCCACGGCTACTCTCGGGGCCCGGGTCTCAGAGCCAGCCGGTACGGCGGAAGCGGCGGTAGAGCGTGTAACAGGAGCTCGCGATGATGCCGAGCACGAGCAGGTAGCCGTACTTCCACTGCAGCTCGGGCATGTGCCGGAAGTTCATGCCGTAGATGCCGGTGATCGCCGTCGGCAGCGCGAGGATGGCCGCCCAGGCGGAGATCTTGCGCATGTCGTGGTTGTCGGTGACGGTCACCTGGGTGAGGTGCGCCTGCAGGATCGGCGTGAGCAGTTCGTCGCACGCCTCGACCTGTTCGCGTACGCGCGACAGGTGGTCGTCGACGTCGCGGAAGTACTCACGGATCTCGGCCGGCACGAAGCGGCGGGCGGCGAGGTTGCGCATCGGGCCGACCAGCGGGCAGACGGCGCGCTTGAGCTGGATGACCTCGCGCTTCAGGCGGTAGATGCGCTCGGCCTGGTTGGTGGCGTCGGCGGAGAAGACGCACTCCTCGACGTCGTCGATGTCCTCCTGGACGGCGTCTCCGACGGAGATGTAGTCATCCACCACGCGGTCGGCGATCGCGTGCAGGACCGCCGCCGGGCCGAGGGCGAGCCGCTCGGGGGTCTCCTCCAGACGCATGCGTACGGGGGCCAGCGCGCCGTGCGCGCCATGCCGGACCGTCACCACGAAGTCGGGTCCGCAGAAGATCATGATCTCGCCGGTCTGCACCACGTCGCTGCCGCCGCGCTCGACGTACCCGACCGTCTTCATGACGAAGAACTGCAGCTCGTCGTAACGCTCGAACTTGGGCCGCTGGTGTGCGTGGATGGCGTCCTCGACCGCGAGCGGGTGCAGGCCGAACACCTCGGCCAGGCGCTCCAGCTCCTCCGCGTCGGGCTCGTGCAGCCCGACCCAGACGAAGCGGTTCTGCGCCTCGGTGTGCAGGTTGGTCGCGTATTCGGAGGAGCGCGACGCCCGTACGAGCTGAACCGCGTCGGCGACGTCGGGTGTGTCGACGCGCTCGCCGTCGATATAGGCCGCCCAGTCGATGACGGCGGAGCCGCGGCTGGGGGAGATGCGGCGTGGGCCGCGGCCGGGACGGTTGAGCGGCTTGAAGAGAACACGGGTGGCGCGGGTGGGCAGAGCCTTGGTCATGGCCATTCGGGGGTCCTTCCCCGGCCCGGCTCACGCGGGTTGACGCGCGTCAACCCGAGGCTAGAACGGGAAGCGCGCGCCGCGAGCGGCCGGACGCCGAGTAGAGGGGGTCGTACTAGGAGGAATCTCGGCGCTACCGCTAGGTTCACCAGGACTCATCACAACCACCTCCTTAGGTCTGTCGACCTCAGCGCTCGAACTCTAAGGTTATACCGGGTAAGAAGACGCCTCTGTAGGGCGCTTGGTTCACACCGCCCTCAACTTTTTTATCGGCACTTTTCGCCACGGCATCCCGTCCGCACCGGGCCGATGACCGGCGTACCCGTTCATAACAACCTCACCCATCCACGGCTTCCCTCCTGGTGACCGGCCGGATGGGGCCTCCGGATCTGGATAGGCTCTGCGCGTGCGAGTCCTCGTTCTCGGCTCGGGCGGACGCGAACACGCGCTGATCCGCTCGCTCGCCCAAGATCCCGACGTCATTGCGCTTCACTGCGCACCCGGCAACGCCGGCACCTTCGCCATGGCGGACAACCACGTCCTGGACCCGACCGACCCCCTCGCGGTGGTCGAGCTCGCCCAGCGTCTCAGCATCGGGCTGGTCGTCATCGGGCCCGAGCTGCCGCTGGTCCACGGGGTGGCCGACGCCGTACGACGGGCCGGCATCCTGTGCTTCGGGCCCGACCAGGCGGCGGCGGAGATCGAGGGTTCCAAGGCGTTCGCCAAGGAGATCATGGCCGAGGCCGGGGTGCCGACCGCGGCCGCGCGCGTCTGTGACAGCTCCGGCGACGTGCGCGACGCCCTGGACGAGTTCGGGCCGCCGTACGTCGTGAAGGACGACGGCCTTGCCGCCGGCAAGGGCGTCGTCGTCACCGAGGACCGCGAGGCCGCCGAGCGTCACGCCGACGAATGCGACCGCGTCGTCGTCGAGCAGTACCTCGACGGTCCCGAGGTCTCGCTGTTCGCGCTGACCGACGGCTCCACCGTCGTACCGCTGCTGCCCGCACAGGACTTCAAGCGCGCCTACGACGGCGACGAGGGCCCCAACACCGGCGGGATGGGCGCGTACACACCACTTCCCTGGGCGTCACCGGACCTGGCCGCCGAGGTCGTACGCACGATCATCCAGCCGACCATCGACGAGCTGCGACGGCGCGAGACGCCCTACGTCGGGGTCCTGTACGCCGGGCTCGTGCTGACCGCCGACGGACCCCGCGTGATCGAGTTCAACGCGCGGTTCGGCGACCCGGAGACGCAGGTCGTGCTGGACCGGCTCGCCACGCCACTGTCCGGCCTGCTGGAGGCGTGCGCGGTCGGCAGTCTCGCGTCGGTGCCGCCGATCGAGTGGCGCCCCGGTGCCGCGGTCACCGTGGTGATCGCCGCGGAAAACTACCCCGGCGCTCCGAAGACCGACGACCCGATCGCCGGCATCGAGGAGGCCGAACAGGTCGAGGGCGCCTACGTCCTGCACGCGGGCACCAAGACCCACCGCGGCCTGCCGGTCAGCGGCGGCGGACGCGTCCTCAACGTCGTCGGCACCGGCCCGGACCTCGCGACCGCACGCACGCGTGCGTACGAGGCCGCCGGCCGGATCCGCCTGCGCGGCAGCCACTACCGAACGGACATCGCGGCCCGCGCCTGAGACCACGCGCCCGAGTTATCCACAGCCCGCTCCGCCCACTTCCACCGGCTCCCTACGCCGTTGGACGATAGTGGTGGGCCGAAGCCCCCAGGGTTGGAGATCCCTCCACTCCGGAAACCGACGGGCGGAGGTCGTGCGAGGTAGTGGGGTTTCTACGCGGGCGCGGCCGGGTGGCGGTGGGTCTGGGCAACGTCGCGAGGCTCGGGCCGGGCAGTCTGATGGCGGGACGACCGGCCTCGGTCCGGCGAGGCGGGTGGCGCCGGCCATCACCGCCGGGCGCCACACCTGATGCGAGATCCGTGGCGCATCACCCAGACCACCACCCCGGACCTGCGAGACTGTCTGGTGTGATCGAGCGCTACACCCTCCCGGAGATGGGCCGCGTCTGGAGTGACGCGCACAAATACGAGCTCTGGTGCAAGGTCGAGACCCTTGTACTGGAGGCGCACGCGAAGGCGGGCACCGTTCCGGCCGACGCCGTGGAGCCGGTGCGCGCCGCTCCGCCCCCGACGCCCGAGCGGGTGGCCGAGATCGAGGCGACCACCCAGCACGACGTGATCGCGTTCCTGAGCGCGTGGGCCGACAACACGGTCCCGCGTGAGGCCGCGGCGTACGTGCACTTCGGCATGACCTCATCGGACCTGCTCGACACCGCGCTCGCGGTGCAGCTGACCGAGGCCACCGACCTGCTGCTGGACAAGGCCGACGCGCTGGTGGCGGCCCTGCGCGACCACGCGCTCGAGCACCGTGCCACCCTCCGCGTGGGCCGTACGCACGGCATCCACGGTGAGCCCGACGTGTGGGGGCACCGGGTCGCCGACTTCGCGTTCGCCGCGGCGCGATCCCGTGACCGGCTCCGGCGCTCGCGCGAGGCGGTCGCCGTATGCGCGATCTCCGGTGCGGTGGGCACCTACTCCAACATCGATCCCGAGGTGGAGCGCTACGTCGCGGCCGAGCTCGGGCTCAAGCCTGCCGACGTGTCCACCCAGGTCGTGATCCGTGACGGCATCAGCGAGTGGGCCTCCGCGCTGGCGATCATGGCGACCGTATGCGAGGCGATCGCGCTGGAGGTGCGCCACGGCCAGCGCACCGAGGTACGCGAGCTGTGGGAGCCGTTCGGCCGGGGACAGAAGGGCTCCTCGGCGATGCCGCACAAGAAGAACCCCATCATGTCCGAGCGGCTGGCGGGCATGGCGCGGATCGTGCGCGCCCAGGTCACCCCGGTGATGGAGGGCATACCGCTGTGGCACGAGCGGGACATCTCCCACTCCTCGACCGAGCGGATCGCGCTGCCGGACGCCTCAATCGCGCTCGACTACATGCTGCGGCTGACCCACCGGCTCGTCAGCGGCCTCGTGGTGGACGGCGACCGGATGCGGGCCAACCTGGAGTCCACCGGAGGTCTCATCTACACCAGCGCGGTCCTGCTGGAGCTGGTGAACGCCGGGATGTCACGTGACGACGAGGCGTACCCGCTCGTCCAGAAGGCCGCCATGGAGACCTGGGACACCGGCGTGCCGTTCCGCGAGACCCTGCGCCGGCGGGCCGCCGAGGCCGGGCACGCGCTCGATGAGGCGCGCCTCGACGAGGTGTGCCGCCCGGAGCGCTACGTCGAGAGGCTGGACGCGATGTTCGGCCGCCTCGCGTCCCTCAGGTGAGGGCGGCCGTCCGGCAACTCAACGTCTACCCGCTCAAAAGTGCCGGCGGCATCCGGCTGGAGAGCGGCGAGGTGACGCCGGGCGGATTCCGGTACGACCGGGAGTTCATGCTGATCCGCCCGGACGGGGCCCACCTGTCGCAACGGGAGCTGGCGCGCATGGCGCTGCTGCGCCCCTCCTACGACGGCCGGACGCTGCTCGTGGACGCCCTCGACGCCGTGACCCCACTCGTCCACGAGGTACGCACGGGCGGGGCCGTACGCGACGTCACGCTGTTCGGCAGGCCCTACCAGGGTGTGGACCAGGGGGACGACGCCGCCGACTGGTTCAGCGCCCTCCTCGACGCGGACTGCCGCCTGGTCCGCTTCACGGGACGGCGGGACACCAGGCTCGGCGGCGGCACGGTCGCGTACGCCGACGGCTACCCGTTCCTGGTGATCTCGGCCGAGTCGCTGGAGGACCTGAACTCCCGGCTCGAACATCCGGTCCCGATGAACCGCCTTCGGCCCAGCATCGTGGTCGAGGGGCTGGGACCGTACGGCGAGGATTCGGTAGATCTTCTACGCATCGGCGACGTGGAGATCGAGTTCGTCCAGCCGTGCGGTCGTTGTGTGATCACTACCACTGACCAAAACTCCGGTGTCCGTGGGCACGAACCCCTGCGCACACTGGCCACCTACCGCACCCGGCGCATGGACGACGGCCGCCGCGCCGTGATCTTTGGCCAGTACGGCATCCCGCGCACGCTGGGCACCATTCGTGCAGGTGACGCGGTATGTGTCTCAGCGCGACCTTCGCACCCGTGAGACACTCGAAGAACACGACGAACCGCCGGCGATGATCTGGGAACGTCACGACATGACCCGAACCAATCTCCGGCAGGCGGTCTCTAAGAGATCGAGATAGCCACACAAGACCGGATGTTTCGGTCATGACACGGCAAGCCCGGTGGAATACTGTGCCCCACGCTTCACACCGCGTGTGGGCACTCGTGACCCGCTGACAGAGCGAGCGGGCAGGTCAAGTCAATCCCCGCATCGAAGGAGTATCGGCGCTATGAGCTTGGGCCACGAGGTCCGTTACCGCGTGCGAGGTGGCCGCGAGTTGCGCGGCACCGTGTTCGTGCAGGGCGCGAAGAACGCCGTCCTGCCCATGATCGGCGCGTCGCTGATGGCGGCGAAGGGCCGCACGGTCCTGCGGAACGTTCCGATCATCGAAGACGTCCGGCGAGCGGTCGAACTGGCCCAGGCGATCGGGGCCAAGGCGGAGCTGCACGAGGCGGAGCGCACGCTCGTCATCGATGCCTCCAACCTCACCAGTCCGGTCCTGCCGGCCGACATCGCCGCGCGTTTCCGCGGCTCGTTCCTGTTCGTACCGGCACTGCTGCACCGGCTGGGCGAAGCGGTCATCGAAGGGGTCGGCGGCTGCAACCTGGGCAGCCGGAACCTCGACTTCCACTACAACGGCTTCAAGCGGATGGGCGCCACGGTCACCGAGCAGGTCACCGACGACGGCACCGGCTCCATCCACGTCAAGGCGGGCCACCTCCAAGGCGGCACGCTCTACCTCGACACGCCGTCGCACACCGGCACCGAGAACCTCCTCATGGCCGCCTCGCTGGCCCACGGCACCACGCTGATCAAGAACTGCGCGCTGGAGCCCGAGGTCCTCGATGTGATCACGCTCCTGCAGCGCATGGGCGCCCGCATCACCGGCGGCGGCACCGGCTTCATCACCGTCGAGGGCGTCGACCGGCTCACCGCCGTCGAGCACACGGTCATGCCCGACCGGATCGACACCGGCGTGCTGGTCATGGCCGCCGCGATCACCGGCGGCGAGATCAGCCTGGTCGGCGCCTCCCTGGAGCACCTCGGGGTCGCGGGCGACAAGCTGGAGCAGATGGGCGTGGAGTTCGCCTCGCAGGGCGCCGTCCTGCAGGTGCGCCGGGACCGGCCGCTGCGGCCGATCAACGTCATCACCGACGAGTACCCCGGCTTCGCCACGGACCTGCAGTCGCCGATCATGGCGCTGGCGTCCCAGGCCGACGGCCCGAGCTACATCTACGAGCGCATCTTCGACGGCCGCTTCAAGCTGGCCGAGGAGCTCGCGCGCATGGGCGCCGACGTCGAGGTCAACGGCAACCGCGCCAAGGTCAACGGGCCGACGCAGCTGCACGGTGAAGAGGTCGTCGCACACGACCTGCGGACCGGCAGCGCGCTGGTGCTCGCCGGCCTCGCGGCCGAGGGGGAGACCACCATCACCTCCGGCTACTACCTCGACCGCGGTCACGCTCACGTGGCGGAGCGGCTCACGGCGCTCGGGGCCGATATCGAGCGCGTGGTCTGACCCGAACTGACTACGTCGGTCACTGTTCTTACCGACCTCGTGTTACCTGTCCGGTTAGTAATAAGTTCCTCACCGGATCCGCCCTACTAGTAGTTTTTCAGCGTGCTCTTAACCGATTTTGCTCAGAGGCGTCACATCTCGTGGTCTCCGGCCGATCTGCCCAATGGAGGAATGTTCACGGAGGCTGGGGCTGTCGACCAGACAGGGGCGTCAGAGGTATGAGTCATGCGTTGGGTGGAGGCTGTCTTAGGACGGACGCGAGCGGGGGCATGGGGCAGGCCGGAACGGCCGGGGGCCCACCAGGCCCGCTCGCGAGCACGAGGTGGCCTGAATGAGCGGGCCGCGAGGTGGTTCGGTGACACCGGACCTGACAATCGGCGTCGTGGGGCCGCATGACCTGGTCGAACGGGTCATGCTCATGGGCCACGGCCCCACATCGGTACCCAGTCGGCTCGTCGCCGCTGCGTACCGGGACGAACAAGAGGCGGCGGACAAGGTCGTACGGCTCGGGTCAGGGGTGGACGTCTGCCTCTTCGCGAGCCCGGTGCCGTACGAGTTCGCACGTAAGGCGGGCGTGCTCACGATGCCCGCGACGTTCGTACCACTGAACGGCGCCGCGCTGCAGGGCGCGCTGCTGCGCGCGTCGCTGGACGAGCGCCACGAACCCGAACGCGTCAGCATCGACGTGCTGACCCGTGCGGAGGTCGAGGAGGCGTTCAGCGAGATCGACCTGAACACCGACCACGTGCACTTGCGGGAGGAATCCGCAGGACCCGGCACGCTGGCGGCCTTTCATGAGCGCCTGTGGCGACGAGGCGCCACAAGTGTCGCGCTCACTTGCGTGCACGCGACCGCCGAGCGACTCGAACTGGCCGGAGTGCCCACGCTCCGGATCCGTCCCACCGGCGCCGCGATCCGGTCGGCGTTGCAGACCTCGGCGCTGCTCGGCGCGCACCACCGTCTCGAGGAGTCCCAACTCGTCGTCGTGCTGGTGGACGTCCCGACGCTGCGGGAGACGCCGCGCCGGGTCACGCCGCGCTACTGGCGTGAGGAGCTCAAGCTGTCGCTCCAGCGTCTCCTTCTTCAGGAGGCGCACCGGATGAGCGCGGCCGTGTGGCCGCTCGATGACCACAGCTACCTCGTCACCGCCACCCGCGGATCGATCGCGGCGGCGACCGAGGGCTTTCGCACCCCGCCGTTCATCGAACGGGTGCGCGAGGAGCTGGGCCTGGCCATCGAGGTCGGCATCGGCATGGGCCGTACGGCCCAGGAGGCGGAGACCCACGCACGCGCGGCGCTGGCACGCTCGCAGACGTCGCAGCGGGCACAGGGCTTCGCGCTCGACCGGGACGGACGGGCACTCGTGCCCGCGCCGCGTACGCCACCGCGCGCGCAGGCGACGACCAAGCCGAAGGGCCTGGAGATCCTTTCGCGCCTTGCCGACCGGCTCGGCGACCAGGAGCAACCGCTCATCGTGGACGCGGAGAACGCCGGGAAGATGCTCGGTGTGACCCCCCGCACCGCCCGGCGGCTGCTGCGGACCCTCGTCGAAGAGGGCCTCGCCTGGCCGCTGCCGCCCAACCGGACACCACAGCCGGGCCGGCCACGGCAGCTCTACCGGCTGATCGTGGAGAAGCTCGGCCCCAAGAACCCGGGCTGAGCACCTGCCCGCGGCTGTGGCCGCATTCGGCCACAGCCGCGGGCGCCCACAACCGCGCACGCCACTCAGGCGTCGCATACGTAGCGCCGGTCAATACGACTGCGTCCCCGCTAAGCAAGGATCGCCATGAATGGTGACTGGACGGTTCCCGGATATCGGCATGTGCGTCCACTCGGCGAAGGCGCCTCCGGCAGGGTGATACTCGCGGTCCACGAGGCGACGAACGCCCCGGTGGCCGTCAAGTACCTGTCGGAGCAGCTGCGTTCGGACGAGGTCTTCCTGAGCCGGTTCCGTACCGAGGCACGGCTCATGTCCGAGCTGGACGACCCCAACATCGTCCGCTTCTACGAGTACGTCGAAGGGCCGGACGCCGCCGCGCTGGTCATGGAGCTGGTCGACGGAGTCACCCTCAAGGACATCATCAAGTCCGAGGGCGCGACCGGACCCGAGGCGGCGCTGCTGGTGCTCAAGGGCTCCCTCCTCGGCCTGGCCGCCGCGCACGCCGCACGCGTGGTGCACCGCGACTACAAGCCCGGCAACGTGCTCATCAGCGACGACGGCCGGAGCAAGCTCGCCGACTTCGGCATCGCGGTACGCGCCGGCGACGAGGTCACCGCCTCGGGCACGCCCGCGTACATGGCGCCGGAGCAGTGGACGGTCGGCACGGTGAACACCGCGACGGACGTGTACGCGGCCACCGCCGTCTTCTACGAATGCCTCACCGGCGAGCGCCCGTACCCGGTGAAGGGCCTGTGGGAGCTGGCCGCCGCTCACCGAACGCAGCCGATTCCGGCCGAACGCGTCCCGGAGCCACTGCGCGGCCTGGTCTCCTTCGGCCTCGCCAAGAACCCGGCCGACCGGCCGCGCTCGGCCGACGCCTTCCTGGTGGAGCTCGAGGAGGTCGCGCTCGCCGCGTACGGGCCCGGCTGGGAGGAGCGCGGGAGGGTACGCCTCGCGGCCCTGGCCGCCCTGCTCGCCGCGCTGTTCCCGATGAGCGGATCGGAGCCGGTCGCCAGCACCGCGCTGGCCCTCACCCGGCTCGGCCGGCGACGCCTCGCGATGGTCACCGGCGCGCTGGTGGCGGCCGTGGTCGCGGGCGGCGGCGGCGGTGCCGTGCTGGCCGGAGTGCACCACGGCATCGGCGCGCATTCGAGCGCCACGTCCAGCCCGGCCGCGGAGGCCGGGCCGAGCACGCCACCGCTGGACTCCCCCACGCCGAGCGCGTCTCCCGGCGACCCGACACCGCCCACGACGCCACCGGCCACGGATCCCCCGACCACGGCCCCGGCGGCCGACCCGACCACTCTGAAGACCAAGCCGCCGCTCCCCATCCTCAGCCAGGTCCCGCCCAAGATCACACCGACCACGGTCAGCGGCCTGAGCGTCTCGCAGTTCAATCTCACCGGGCGCAGCGCGACCGCCGAAGTCAGCTTCACTATCCACGGCAACGGAAAGGTGACCGTTACCGCGACGTTCACCGGTACGGGTGGCACGGGTGGCACCGATGGCACGGGTGGCACCGTTACTCGCGCCGCTGCCGACTCGGATTCACAGACCGTAAGTGGCGCCGGCCCACACAAGCTCACGTTCCCTCACGACTTCGGCCGAGAGTGTCCCGACACCGCCACTGTCGACGTGACCGTGTCACCCTCGGGGGGGACTTCAGCGGTCACGAAGAACAGCGAGCCGTGCCAGTCCCCGGAGAAGGCCAATGGATGAGACGGAGCGGGACGTCGACACGCAGGACCTCGGGACTCAGGGGACCGTCGATACGCAGCAGGCCAGCACGGTGCCGTCGGGAAGGTCGTCCACCGACGATGTGACGATGCGGTTCGGGCCCGGCGTACCGCCGCGCCTGGCCGGGGTCTGGCGGGAGGGGCAGGCGCGCAAGCGACCCCTCGCACGCCGGGTGTTCGGTGGCCTGCTGACGCTGGGCCTGGCCGTACTCTCCGGCCTGGTCGTGTGGTGGCTCCTCCACCAGAGCGGCCCCTCCGCGAAGGTCACGGGCGTCACCGTGGAGGCACCGGCCGGGGTGCAGCACTGCGACGCGACCGCGGTCGTCGTCGGCGTGATCCACACGAACGGCGGGCGGGGCGACGTCTCATACCGCTGGCGGCGCAGTGACGGCCAGAACTCCGGCGTCTTCACCGACACCATGCCGCACGGCAAGGAGTCCATCCGGGTGCCGCTGCGCTGGACGGTGAAGGGTCCGGGCTCGCTGCACGCCGTCGCGACCCTGGAGGTCATCAGCCCGAAGACCGCCGACGGCACGGCCTCGGGATCCTTCGACTACAAGTGCGGCTGACGCCGGAACTCCCACGGGTCGTGCGCGCTGAAGATCTCGACCTCGCCGCCGTGCTCGCGCCGCAGCGCGCGGAGCCGGTGCAGGGTCTCCAGCCTTAGGTCCCGGTCGGCCTGCGCGTTCTCCTGGACGAGGTCGAGCAGGGGATGGGAGACGGGAGGGTCGGCCTCGATCTCTCCTTGGTAGAAGTACGCGTCCCCCGCGTGCAGCAGCCAGCGGTCCGCGGTCCGTACGGCGACCCCGCTGTGCCCCGGAGTGTGCCCGGTCAGCGGGATCAGCAGGATGTCGTCGGGCAACCCCTCCAGCCTTGCGGCGGGAAGGCCGAACCAGGAGCCGTCCGGCCGGGCCGGTGCCCAGCGCGGGCCGTGCGCGCGCTGGGGTTCGGAGAAGTGCTCGACGCCGTACGCGTGGTACTCGTCGCCCGGGTCGGTGGCGGCCCGGTACTCCGCCTCGTGCAGGTGGACCCTGGCGTGCGGGAAGTCCGGAAGACCGCCGGCGTGGTCACGGTGCAGGTGGGTAACCGCGATGTGCCGCACGTCCGCGGGTGAGAACCCGAGCCTGGCCACCTGCCGTACGGCGGTCTCGCCGGCGTCGAGCACGGGTTCGGCGAAGGCCAGGAAATCGGCGCCGAGCGACTCACGCGGGTGCTCCACATCGCCGAGCCCGATCCCCGTCTCGACGAGGACGAGCCCGTCCGCGTCGGTTTCGATCAGCAGGCAGTGGCAGACGATCCGCTCGGGGGACGTGGAGTCGTCCACCGGAGGGAGCGTCCGCATCGATCCGCAGTTGAGATGATGAACTCGCATGGCTTCGACGTTAGGAGGCGCTTTCGTGGCTCACCAAACGGTTGGTCATGGCTCGCTGCTGGAGGTCTGTGCCGGCCCGGACGTCAGGCCCGGCCCGGACTGCCCGGTCGAGGTGACGCTCGCCGCGCTACGCGGGCGCTGGATGCCGCTGGTCCTCATGGAGTTCCTGCGAAACGAGGACCTCGGCTTCTCCGAACTCGCGGCGGCCCTGCCCAGCCTGTCGGACAAGGTGCTGTCCGAGCGGCTGACCCAGCTGACCGACGCGGGGGTGATCACCCGGCACCGCACTCCCGCCTGGCCACCGCGCGTGAATTACATGCTGACCGATCGGGGACGGGCGCTGGGCCCCGTGCTACGGGCGATGTGGCTCTGGGGGGCCGAAGGCGGCTGAAGGCCGCGCGAACCGGCCGATATGCGGCTGCGCGCCGGATTCCGATCGGCTAGCGTGTAATCAGCCATGACCTCACAGACTGCTGACACGCGCCCCCCGTTCGTCTGGATCGCCCTTCCGATCGTGTACGTCGTCTGGGGCTCGACGTACCTCGGCATCCACTTCGTCGTCCAGACGATGCCGCCGATGACCAGCGCCGGCATCCGGTTCGTCATCGCCGCGGTCCTGCTCGCCGTGGTGCTCGTGATCAAGAGCGGTCCCGGGGTCCTTCGCGTCCCGTGGCGGCGGCTCGGCACCACGGCGCTCGTCGGGGTCCTGCTGCTGACCGGCGGCAACGGCATGGTCGGCGTCGCCGAGCAGCACATGTCCTCCGGCCTGGCCGCGCTGCTCGTCGCGAGCGTGCCGCTGTGGCTGGTGGTGTTCCGGTGGGGTACGGGCGACCGGCCCCCGGTGAGCACGG
Source organism: Actinoallomurus bryophytorum (assembly GCF_006716425.1). Lineage (NCBI taxonomy): Bacteria > Bacillati > Actinomycetota > Actinomycetes > Streptosporangiales > Thermomonosporaceae > Actinoallomurus > Actinoallomurus bryophytorum. Next base: position 3,550,915 of record NZ_VFOZ01000001.1, on the reverse strand, counting down.
TCGCGGGCGTGCTGGTGGGCTTCGGCGGGCTGGCGCTGCTGACGCTCACCCGCGGTGGGGGCTCGGGCAGCCCGCTCGGCGTCGGGATCATCCTGGCCGCGGCGCTGTCCTGGTCGATCGGGTCGTTCCTGTCCGCGCGGATGCCGATGCCGGCGAACCCCTTCACCGCCAGCGTGTACGAGATGGCAGCCGGAGGCATCGCGCTGCTCGCGCTCGGGTTCGGGCGCGGCGAGGACCTCCGGCTGAGCGAGGTCTCGCGCACGTCCTGGATCGCGCTCGCCTACCTGATCGTCTTCGGCTCGCTGGTCGCCTTCACCTCCTACGTCTGGCTGCTCGGCAACGCCCCGATCTCGCTGGTCGGCACGTACGCCTACGTCAACCCGGCGGTGGCCGTCCTGCTCGGTGTGGCGTTCGCGGGCGAGCACGCCACCTGGATGATCCTGCTCGGCGGCCTGGTCATCATCCTCGGCGTCGGCCTGGTCGTCTCGACCGAGAGGCGCCCGCGTACGGCGGTCACCGCGCCGACCGGTACGCCTCCGCCACCGCGAGGAAGGCGTCGTTCTCCTCGGGGGAGCCGATCGACACCCGAGCCCCCTCCCCGGCGAACGGGCGTACGCTGACGCCCGCCGCGTCACAGGCGGCGGAGAAGGCCATCGTGTCCTCGTCGAGGCGCACCCACACGAAGTTGGCCTCGGTGGGCGCGACCTTCCAGCCCTGGGCCGCCAGCGCGTCGTGGACCCGCTCACGCTCCTTGACCGTCGACGCGACCCGGTCCAGCAGCTCGTCCTCGGCCTCCAGCGAGGCGATCGCGGCGGCCTGCGCGACGGAGTTGACGGAGAACGGCAGGTAGGTCTTGCGCACCTGCGCGGCGATCGGGGTCTGCGCGACCATGAAACCGACGCGCAGTCCGGCGAGGCCGTACGCCTTGGAGAACGTCCGCAGGATCGCCAGGTTGGGCCGGTCGGCGTACAGCTCGAGCCCGTTGGGGACGTCCGGGTCGCGTACGTACTCGTGGTACGCCTCGTCCAGCACGATCAGGCAGTTCTCCGGCACCCGGTCGAAGAACTCCTCCAGCTCGCGGCGGCCGACGACCGTGCCGGTGGGATTGTTCGGGTTGCAGACGAAGACCAGGCCGGTGCGAGCGCTGATCGCATCCCCCATCGCCTTCAGGTCGTGGGTCTCGTCGGTCAGCGGCACGCGTACCGAGGTCACGCCGGACAGGTCGGCCAGGGTCGGGTACGCCTCGAAGGAGCGCCAGGCGTAGACCACCTCGACGCCGGGCTCGCCGATCGACTCGAGCAGCATCTGGGTGACGCCGACGGATCCGCAGCCGACCGCGACATGCTCCACGGGCACTCCGTAGTGCCCGGCGATGGCCTGGCTCAGCGCGGTGCACCCGTTGTCCGGATAGCGGTTGACCATGCCCGCCGCGTCGGCGATCACATCGCGCACCGAGGGGAGCGGACCGTAAGGGGACTCGTTCGAGGACAGCTTGTACGACCTGCCCTCGGGTGAGCGCACGACCTTGCCGGGCCGGTAGGCGACGTACTCATCGAGTACGGAACGGAAGCGTGGACTCTGCTGCTCGGACACCGTTGTCCTCCCTGTTGAGGCGTACGAGATCACTTTAAGTACTCCGCCGGACCCGGCAAGCCCTGCACGGGTCACCGAACCGCCCAACCAGCATGTTTTGCCTGCAAGTGGGCATAAATCCCTATTAAGGGTGGCCGTTCTTTCGGGGGGAGAAACAGCCATGGGTTACTCGTTGGCCGCGATCGACATCGGCCAGAGTCTCCAACGCATGTTGGACAACGTCGTGAGGATCGTCCCCAAGCTAATCGTCTTTGTGATCATCCTCGTCATCGGCTGGATCGTGGCCAAGATCATCGAGCGTGCGGTGGCGATGATCCTTGAGCGCACACACTTCAACAGAGTGGCCCAGCGCGGGGTGGTGGGCGACGCGCTGGCTCGCAGTGACTACGACGCCGCCCGGCTGATCGCGAGGCTGTTCTTCTACGCCGTCCTGCTGGTCACCTTGCAGATGGCGTTCAACGTGTTCGGGCCAAATCCGATCAGTGACCTGCTGCGGTCGATCGTGGCCTGGCTGCCCAGGCTGGCAGTCGCGATCATCATCGTGGTCATCGCGTCCGCCATCGCGTACGCGGTCAAGGATCTGGTCGCGGCGGCGCTCAGCTCGGTCGCGTACGGCCGGTTCGTGGCCGGTGCGGCGGCGGCCTTCATCATCGTGCTGGGCGTCATCGCGGCGCTCAACCAGATCGGCATCGCGACGACGGTCACCGAGCCGGTGCTCATCACCGCGCTCGCCACGATCGGCGCCATTCTCGCCATCGGCGTCGGAGGCGGCCTGATCAAACCCATGCAGCAGCGCTGGGAGCGCATGCTGTCGGCCGGCGAACGCGATGTCCAGACGGTGCGCAGCTCGGCGTACCAGCGGGGCCGGGAGGACGCGATGCGCGGCGGCGGCGTACCGACCGAGGGTCAGCCGCGCGAGACCCCGCGCGAGTCGCCCACCACGCCACGCGACACACCGCACTGACCGGCGGCGAGCGCCGGCGTCAGCGCGGGGCCCTGCGCATGAGCGCGTAGACGGCGATGACGCGTACGGTCTCCCAGTCGAGGAGTTCGTGCTCGAAGTCGTCGGCCGGCCACCAGCCGCGCTCGATGGCGGCGTCGGTGAAGCCGTGCACGTAGTCGAGGAGGATCTCGGAGACGGGGACCTCACCGGAGGCAGTGATCACGTCACGTACCGCCGCCGAATGCTGGTCCACGGCGGCGGCGAGCCCGGGATCGCGGCGCATGCGCGCGATGCCCGCGTCACCGATCTCGGCGATGAGCTGGTGGACAATCTCCGATGAAGCCTCTGACATGGCCCCGAAGGTTACCAAGGGCTACTAAATGCTTCGTCACCAGGTCGGCCGCATCATCGGCGGGTGGAGCGACTCGGCGTCTCCGCGGCGGTAGAGCCGGGCCGGACGCCCGCCGTCGCGCGTCGTGGTGGTGCCGGTCGGCACGAGAAATCCCCTCGCTCCGGTCACCTTGCGGTGGAAGTTCCTGGGGTCGAGCGGGGTGCCCCACACGATCTCGTACACGCGGCGCAGCTCGGCCACGGTGAACTCCGGCGGGCAGAACGCCGCGGCCAGCGGGGAGTACTCCAGCTTGGCGCGGGCGCGCTCGATCCCGTCGAGGAGGATGCGCCGGTGGTCGAAGGCGATCCGGCCCTTGACGGTGAGGCCGTCGACCGGCCGCCACATGACCTGGGCACGGGTCGACGCTGGCAGGTCGGGAGCGAGACCGAGGTAGGCGACGCTCACCACGCGCTGACGCGGGTCGCGGTCGGGATAGCCGTAGGTCGCCAGCTGTTCGAGGTGGATCCGCACATCGGTCAGGCCGGCCCGCTCGGCCATCAGGCGCTGGGCCGCGACCGGCAGGTCCTCGTCCAGCTGGATGAAACCGCCGGGCAGCGACCAGCTCTCGGCGTACGGGGACCGGTCGCGCCACCACACGAGGGCGCTCAGCCGCTGCTCGCGAACCGTCAGGACGACGAGATCGACGGTGACGGCCACGCGCGCATCGGTCATGCCCCGCACGTTAGCGTCCGTCGCCGTGCGTCAGCGCGCGGTCTCGCCAGGCGAGCGGTGCGGCCGGGCACGGGGAAGGGCCCGGAGCGCATAATCCGGGCCCTGTATGAGTCGTTTGAGGCTACTTCTCCGTGTTGTCTGTATCGATCGGAACGAGCTTTCCGTTGCCCGCCGGGGTGCCGCCGTTCTGCCCGTGCATCGAGGCGAGAAGCTGCCGGGCGACGCCCAGGCCCGTGCCACCGAGGGTGAGCGCCTTGGCGAGCATGTCCTCGACGCCCTCCGCGCCGTTGAGCACGACCATGTTGTCGACGTTGCCGAAGACGCTCGCCCCGGCCTCGACGATCTCCGGCCAGCGCTCGGCGAGCTGCTGGGCGATGACCGCCTCCTGGTTCTCCGCGAGCGCGTCGGCCCTGGCCTTGATCGCCTCGGCCTCGGCCAGACCCTTCTGCCGGATCGCGTCCGCCTGTGCCTCACCGATCATCCGGATGGCGTCGGACTCGCGCTCCGCCTTGAGCTGGGTCTCCGTGGCGGCCGCCTGGGCGTAGGCGACGCGCTCCTCGCGCTCGGCCTGCGCCAGAGTGACCTGCTGGTAGGCCTTCGCGTCGGCCGGCTTGCGGACCTCGGCCTCCAGGGCCTTCTCGCGGCGCTCGGCCTCCAGCTCGGCGTTCTTGGTCTCCTTCATGATGACCTGCTGGCGCGCCTGGGCGGCGGCCTGGTCGACCTGGCCCTGGTATTCGCGCTTCTTGATCTCGGTGTCGCGGATCTGCCCGGCGTTGGCCTGCTCGGCCACCTGCTCGGCCTCGGTGGCCTCCTGGTTGCGCTGGGCCTCGGCGATGCGCGCGGCGGAGGCGACGGCGGCGGAGTTCGGCTTCCCGAGGTTGTCGATGTAGCCGACGTTGTCCTCGATGTCCTGGATCTGCAGCGAGTCGACCACCAGGCCGAGCTTGCCCATCTCGTCGGCGGAGGAGGTGCGCACCTGGTTGGTCAGCCGGTCGCGGTCGCGGAGCAGGTCCTCGACGGTCAGGTTGCCGACGATGGAGCGCAGGTGGCCGGCGAACAGCTGATGGGTCTTGTCGTCCATCATCTTCTGCTGGTCCAGGAAGCGCCGCGCGGCGTTGGCGATCGAGGAGAAGTCGTCGCCGATCTTGTAGATCACCACTCCGCGCACGTGCACCTTGATGCCCTGGGAGGTCACGCAGGTGACCTCCAGGCCGGAGACGCGGGTGTCGAGGGAGAGACGCCGGCAGGTCTGGAAGCCGGGCAGGATCATGGCGCCCTTGCCCGTCGTTATCTTGAATCCCAGGCTTTCCGCGGTGTCCCGGTTGTGGGCCTTGGCCCCCAGTCCGGAAATGATGAGTGCTTCGTTCGGCTCGGCGACCCGCCAGATCGCTTTGAAGATGACGATCAGGACAATGACCGCAACTACCGCGCCGACGACCACGGCGACTATCGGCATCGCTCCCCCTCGGGGCCTAATGACGTTGACGTCAAATAGACGCAGAGGAGGCGTAAACGGTTCGCGCTGGATGGTAATTCATCATGACAACAAGGGGTCGGACCCGGATATCCCCATCTCGCCGAGGTCATCGATCTCCCGTAGGCGCAGCGAGAGGGTCACGAGGCCGAGCCCGCCCATCTCGCAGGTGGAGGAAGTGCGAACCTGGCCGGCCACCCGGTCGCGGTCGCGGACCAGATCGCCGACCCTGTAATCCACCGCAGCGCGTACGCGCACCGGGGTGCGCTGTGAGGCCACGCAGGTGACCTCCAGATCGGGCGACCCAGGTCTCCAGAGAGATCCGGCGGTCCGGATCCCGGGCAGGACCACAGTGCCCCTACCCGTCGCGACCCGGAATCCGGGACCATCGGCGGCGACTCCGAGGCCGGAGATGACGAGTGCCTCGTCCGGCCCGGCGGCCCGGCGGCCCGCCAGGCCGCCTTGACGGCGATGGCAAGAACGATGATCGCTCCGATCGTCGCGACGACCATCGGCATCGCTCCCCCTCGGAGCCCAATGACGTGGACGTCAAATAGACGCGGAGGAGACGTAAACGGTGCGCGGAGGATGGTAATCCATCACGACAACGAGGGATCCGACCGGAATTTCCTCGCCCTGGATCGCGGAATAGCCATAGAACGCCTCGACCCCGCCGCGAATCGGGATCATCACCTCACCGACAAGGCCCGGCCCGATCCTGCCGGTAACCCGGCCCTGCCTGCCGACCACCGCGTCCTCCTTCGCCCTCGCGCACGTTACCGCCGCCGGAGACGTGGCTCTACGGGAGAATCCGCTCCGCCTGCTGGTAGGCCTTACGCGCGAACCGCTCAGCCTCGGCCTGGGTGGCACCCGGACCGTACAGAGTGATCGTCGCGAGGTAACCGCGTGAGCGCAACACGACGAACCATGTACGTACCGCGGTGGCAGCGGACGAGGTGAACACTCCCGCCGTACGCGAGCCCTCGCCGATGCGCGCGCCCGGCGGCTCGACGACCGTGTCGGCCACCCAGACGCGGCCGACCTTGACCCGGAAGGTGCGGCAGCCCGCAGGGGTGCGCACTCTGACCTGCCGCGCGGCGACGTCGGGGCCGACGGCCATCAGCGTCTCGGTGACGCTCTGCTGTGTGCCCCTGGTGAAGGCGACCAGCGCCGACGGCGCGGTCTGCACGGCCTTTTCCTGGGAAAGCGCACGATTGGAAGTCGCGCATTGCGGTTTGTCGAGTTTGACCGCCTGCTGCATCTGGTTGAGGTTCTGCACGGCGGCGAGCGAACCGTATTCGCCCCATTGTGGCGCACCCGATCGAACATATCCGGGAATGTCGGTCAGGAGTGCCTGGGTGAGCTGATCGGCGTTGTACGAGCCGGGAACGGGGGCCGCGTACGACGCGGCCGGGCTCGTCACCGCACGGCCGCCGCCACCTCCGGCGCAGCCCGCGATCGAGGCCAGGAGCAGGAAGGCCAGGGCGGCCGAAGGGTTCCGCGATGTCATGTCGAATGACGATAGCGCACTATTGGCCCAGCACGCTCCGTAAATACTCCCCAGCGATTAACCTTCGATGCCACTCTCACGGTAAAAATAGAGAGCGATGCGTTTGACGCAAGAAAAACGCACAGGAATTGTCCGCATCAGTGGCTATTCGGGGGAAGCTGAATGCTCCGAAAAACGTTCGTCATCATTCCGATCATCCTGCTCGCGCTCTCGGGGTGCAGCAGCAAATCCAGGGACGCGGCCGTGACGGGCGCGGCACCGACCGTCGGGGCCCCGACGGCTCCAGCGGCCACACCTACGGACTCGGCAACGCCCACGGCATGCCCGACCGCCGCGACCAGGAAGTTCGCAAAGACCCGTTTCATCACCAATGCGGGCCTCGCGGCGGGCGCGTTCAAGCGCTACATCTACAACCCGTACCGCAAGGGCACGTTCAAGAGCGGCGCGAAGGGTCAGAAGCGCTCGATCGTCAAGGCCGCCGCGGCCGGGCTGTTCGTGCTCGACCAGCTCCGCCGGGCCAAGGCCAACGTCAAGGCCGACCCGACGCTGTGCAGGTCGTTGTCCGCGCCTATGCAGCACCTCAGCGTGCTGATGTCCGGCCTGGTCGGCAAGCTCAAGCGCGGCGAGGTCGACCCGACCTCCATCGGCTCGGCCTCGGGCGCGCTCGAGCAGACCCGCGGAACGGCCGGTAGCGCCGGCGCCGGATTCAAGGACAAGGACGTCCCCGCCAACATGATCGGCGGTTGACGACCGTTTCCGGCCACGACCGCGTGACCACATCGGCTCGGTGGTCACGCGGTCGTCGTCCTTCGGAACGCCGCGCCCGTTGGAGATACGCTTCGTCACGTGACGACCCAGCCGGAGAGCCCGGAGGACAGGCGATTGGCGGGCTTTCCCGCGTTCGTCCGCGAGCTCGACGCGACCCTCTCGGTCCACCCGCAGTACGTCCTGTGGGGCAACCTGCACGACAGCTTCCTGGTGCCCCAGGAGGGCCGGCTCTTTCCGCTGCGCGACCTGCTGTGGGAGACCCTGCGCCGCAGCGGCTACTCCTTCATGATCGTCTACGACCAGGTCGACGGGCTGCGCGTGCACCCCGCCGACGACCGTGACGCCGCCGACGCCGCGGCGAGCCTGTTCGGCAGCCGGGTGGACGAACGCAAGGTCCCCTCGCTCGAGGGCCTGCGCACCTACCTGAGCGCGCTCGCCCGTCCGGGCCATCCGGTGCGCGCCGCCTTCGTGGTCGACTACGCCTCGCGCATCGCCCGCAGCGCCACCGAGCTGGAGCCGGCGGAAAAGGACTTTTTCGTCTTCTGCGAAAAACTGTCCCGTACGGCGACGCCCGTACGCGCCGACGGCGACCGGCCCAAGCCGCTCTACAACCCGATCATCTGGCTGGCCGAGCGCCCCGGCGACCTGCCCCCGTGGCTGACCACCGACAACGACGGCATCCGCGAGATCCCGGTGCCGCGCCCGCATCTCGGCGACCGGCAGCAGACCGCACGGTTGCTGGCCCGCGCCTTCGAGTCCACCGATCCGTCGGTGGACGTGACCGACGACTTCGCCCAGGAGGCCGAGGGGCTCACCCTCCAGGCGATGATCGAGGTGACCCGGCTCGCCAAGGAGCGCGACGTCACCCTCGAGGAGCTCCCTGACGCCGTGCGCACCTACAAGCTCGGTGTGCTCGACAACCCGTGGAAGCGCGAGCACCTGCGCAAGCGGATCGTCGACGGTGAGCAGCGCGTGCCGGCGCGTGTCGTCGGCCAGCCACAGGCCGTCACCAAGACCCTCGACATCCTCAAGCGCGCCGTGCTCGGCCTGTCCGGCGCGCAGGCCGCGCGCGCCTCCAGCCGCCCCCGCGGCGTGTTGTTCTTCGCCGGGCCGACCGGGGTCGGCAAGACCGAGCTGGCCAAGGCGATCACCTCGCTGGTGTTCGGCAGCGAGGACGCCTACCTGCGCTTCGACATGAGCGAGTTCTCCGCCGAGCACGCGGGTGACCGGCTGATCGGCTCCCCGCCCGGATACGTCGGCTTCGAGGCCGGCGGCGAGCTCACCAACGCGGTGCGCCAGGACCCGTTCCGCGTCATCCTCTTCGACGAGATCGAGAAGGCCCACCCGCGCATCCTGGACAAGTTCCTGCAGATCCTGGAGGACGGGCGTCTCACCGACGGCCGCGGCAACACCGCGTTCTTCTCCGAGTCGATCCTGGTCTTCACCTCCAACCTCGGCACGCGGCATGTGAGGCCAGGCATGCCGTACACCGACCTGGAGACCGAGATCCGCGGTGCGGTCACCGAGCACTTCACCACCGAGCTCAACCGCCCGGAGCTGCTCAACCGCTTCGGCGACAACATCGTGATCTTCGACTTCATCGGGCCGGAGGCGGCGGGCCGCATCTTCGAGCTGCAGCTGACCAACATCTGCCGCCGGGTGAGCGACGAGCACCACATGAAGCTCCTGCTGTCCGACGAGGTCACCGCCACGCTCCGCGACTGGTGCACGAGCGAGCTGGACAAGGGCGGCCGGGGCATCGGGATGGCGCTGGAGTCCTCCTTCATCAACCCGCTCGCGCGCGCCCTGTTCGACCGTGGGCCGGCCACCGAGGTGACCGTGACCGGCATCCGTCGTGATGGCAACATCGCCGTCGTGGACCTGCGATGAGCGCTCTGATCGAGGGCCCATGACCGAGCTGCTGCTGGCCAAGGCGCACTACCCGGTGACGACGCTCGGCCCCGGCAGGCGGGCCGGGATCTGGACTCAGGGCTGCACCATCCACTGCCCCGGCTGCGTGTCCCGCGACACCTGGGAGGCCGACCCGGCCACCGCGATCCCCGTCCCGGCCGTCCTCGGCTGGCTGAGGTCGCTCGACCGGGTCGACGGCGTGACGATCTCCGGGGGAGAGCCGTTCCAGCAACCGGAGGCGCTGCGCGAGCTCCTCGTGGGCGTCCGCGCCTGGGCGCCGCCGGATGTGGACATTCTGATATACACCGGATACGCACTGTCACGCCTGAAGGCATCCGCGCCGTCGCGCGAACTTCTCGCGCTCTGCGACGCGGTGGTCACTGGGCCGTACATCGACCGCCTGAACTCCACAGACTCCGGGCACCTCTGGCGTGGCTCGGCCAATCAGCGCATCATCCCTGTTAGTGAGCTGGGCGAGAAACGCTATGGTGACGCTGAGGGCGGCGAAACGCGGCCGCACATGCAGATATCGGTTGAAGCCAACCGTATTTACTACATCGGGATTCCACGGAGGGGCGACATGGAGCGGCTGACAGAGCGACTTTCGCTCTCCGGAGTCCACGGCGGGGAGGTGTCATGGCGCCCCTGACATGCCCGGTCTGTGCCGCTCCGGTACGACAGGGAGACCTGATCTGTATCAACTGCGGAGCGAACCTCGCACGGCGGGAGCCACCGCAGCAGCAGTACCCACCGCAGCAGGACCAGCAGCAGGGTTACCCGCCGCAGGACCAGCAAGGCTATCCCCCGCAGCAGCAGCAGGGCGGTTACCAGGGGCAGGACCAGCAGGGCTACCAGCAGTACCCGCCCCAGCAGGACTACCCCCCGCAGGACTACCAGCAGCAGGGTTACCCGCCGCCGCAGGACCGCCAGCAGGGATACCCTCCCCAGCAGCAGGGATACCCCCCGCAGCAGGACCAGGGGTACCCACCCCAGGACCAGCAGCGGCCGGGAGGCTACCCGCCGCCGCAGGACCAGGGCTACCCCCCGCCGCCGCAGGACCGGCAGCCGGGATACCCGCCGCAGCAGCAGGGCGGCTATCCGCCGCAGCAACAGCAGGGCTACGCGCCGCCGCAGCAGCAGGGCTACGGAGGCGGCTACGGCTCTCCTGGCGCTCCGCACGTGCCGCCGCCGCCGCGCGAGCCCACCATGACCGGTGGCGAGTCGACGGCCGCGTTCACGCCGTTCTGCCCGCACTGCGGTGCCGAGATCCCCGATGTCGGCAACCCGGTCTGTGTCCAGTGCCTGCGCCCGATCCACGACCCGGTCGGCGGGGGTGGCGGTCCGCAGCAGGTCAACGTCGTCGTGACGTTCTCCTCGGGCGACCTTCAGGTCACACCGGGACAGGAGCTGGTGCTCGGCCGCGACCCGGTGCACTCGCCGGTGGCCAGCACGTTCTCCCGTTTCGACAACGTCTCCCGCCGGCACGCGACGCTCGGCATCGACAACAGCGGGCAGCCGTGGGTGCGTGACGAGCGGTCGACCAACGGCACGTTCGTCAACGACCGGCGGTTGCAGCCGGGCGAGCAGGCCTCACTGCGCGACGGCGACTCCATCCGCCTCGCGGCCGACGCGCGCGGTCAGGTACGCGTCGGTCGCTGACGTCGTTCCCTGGCGACTCTTCTCGGGTCGCCAGGGTTCAGCCGTCGGCCGGACCTGCGGCCGACGTCATCTCGGCGGGCCTGCCGTCCAACGCGGGCGCTGAGCCTGTGATGCCATCGGTGCCGTGTTGAGCACCCTGGCCGCTCCAGCGAGGCATGCGGCTCTTCCAGCGCGCCATCAGGTCACGTCGCCGCGGCGGTCTCACGCAGGCCGTACGGGCCGGCGAAATCCACCCCGATGCGCGATCTCCCCCGACGCCCGAACCCCGTCTCCGGCGCGCGTTACGTGATCCCGGACCGTGGGGCCTCAGTCATGCCCAGACCGTGACCCCACCGGCGGCGCGCGATCCTCGCGCCGTACTGTGGATCCGCTTCCGCGCGGGAGGAAACGTACCGGCCCCGACGTACGACAACGTGCTCGGTCCGTCTCCGTCTCGACAAAGATGCAACAAAGCCCGGCAAATGGGTACGACACCACTCGTAGGCGTGCGACAGACGACGAAAAGCAGGGCGCCAGGCCAACTGCGCGACAGATGGGCAAGGTGGACAAGGTGGTAAATGTTGGGGCGGCGGTCTCGTACCCAACCGTGCGGTTCCGCCAGCGGATGCCGGAAGAGTCGGGGGACCAGGTAGACGAGATGGATTTCACCGTGGACCATCTGCCGGGCGTGCGACGGTTCGTCGCGGCGCACGCCCGAAGGTGCGGGCTCGACGAGGACTCGGTGGGCGACTTGGTGATCGCCGTCAACGAGATCGCCACGAACGGGGTACGCCATGGCTCGCCGAAGGCCGAGCTCCACATGTGGGCCTCGGAAGGACGGGTGATCGCCGAGATACGCGACGAGGGACGATGGGTCCCGTCCGCCGCCGGAGAGACGCCACCGCCGTCCGACGCCGAGGGTGGCATGGGCCTGTGGGTGACCCGTCAGATCTGCTCGGCGGTGCATATCATCGCAGGTGAACGGGGTACGATAGTTCGTCTTGAGATGCCTCTCCCATCGCGGTACGTCTGACCTGTACGGTGGCGTCCTCTGAGTCCGTGGAGGTCACCGTGGCAGCGCTCGAACTCAGCTCCACTCGCCATGGCGACCGGACGGTCGTCGCGATCAAGGGGGAGCTGGACATTGTCAGCCGTACCCAGTTCACCGCCCATCTTGATCGGGTGATCCGGGAGCATGGTCGCAAGATCATCCTTGACTTCTCGGGCCTGAGTTTCATCGACACCAGTGCCCTGAGCACGGTCGTGGCGTACTGGAAGCGCCTCTCGGCCGCGGAGGACGGCATGCTCGTGCTGGCCGGCGTGGAGTACACCACCGCCCGGGTCCTGTGGATCACGGGGCTGGCCCAGCGGCTTCCGCTGTACGACGACGTGGAGGCGGCCCTCGCCGCCACCTGAGCCGGATCGCCCGGGGCCGGCGCGGCTCTCCTGTCCCCCTTCGCCCGAGTCATGGCCTGTCCTCATCCGACGACACCCGTGCGGGCGCCGTGCGGCCGTGGCTCGCGCGGACCGGCCGCCGGCCGGCGTACCCGTCCTCTAGCCATACGGCGGCCGATCGCGACCCGTCCAGGCTCCGGGGGGTCGGTCATCGGTCATCAGTGCCGGGCGGGCGCCCTGGCCACGTCCGGGGCGCTTCAGGAACGCGGTCAGGGCGCGGTCTCCGGGGAGAACCCGGCGAAGAAGACGGGCGGTTTTGATGCCGCCCGTCTTCCACCCCCGGTTACCCCCCAGAGGCCTGTACAGGTGAACCGACCGTCGCGGTCCCGGTATATGGCCCCGGTGGCCGGACTCTCATCGCGAGGTCGGCTGCGGCAATCCCCCTGTTCGGCCTCGTTTCGAAGCTATGCGCGTTTACGAAGGTTTGTCAAATGTTGGTCTAGGGTCTGTACATTGGACGTATGGAACCCGTGCGCGCGCTGCTGCGGATCGGTGAGCTCAGCCGGCGGCTCGGGGTCAGTGCGCATGTCCTGCGGGCATGGGAGCGCCGGTACGGCGTACTGGACCCCGCGCGATCGGAGGGTGGCTATCGCCTGTACTCCGAGGTCGACGAGCATCGCATTCGCGTCATGCAGGCACATCTCAGGCGCGGGCTGTCCACCGCCGAGGCGGCTCAGGCCGCCCTGAGCGAGGCACCGGCGGCCGTGGAGCCGTCCCCGGTTCCGCCCGGCCTGCCCGCCGCCGTGAAGGCACTCGCCCGAGCGCTCGAAGGCTTCGACGAAGCCTCGGCGGAGACGCTCCTCGACCGGCTGCTGACCGACTTCACGCCGGAGACCGTGCTGCGCGACGTCCTGCTGCCCTTCCTCCGTGAGATGGGGGAGCGCTGGCGCCGCGGTGAGGTCACCGTCGCGCAGGAGCATTTCGCCAGCAATGTCCTGCGTGCCCGGCTGGCGGCCCTCACCCGGGGCTGGGGTCGCGGCCACGGCCCACGGGCCCTGCTCGCCTGTGCGCCGGGAGAGCAGCACGACATCCCGCTGATGATGTTCGGCCTCGTACTGCACCGCAACGGCTGGCGCGTGAGCTACCTGGGAGCGTCCACGCCGATGTCGGACCTGATCGACACCGCCACGGCCGCGCCTCCCCGGCTCATCGTGGTCTCCGCCACCGATCCCGCGGTCCTCGACGGACTCGAGCCGGACTTGCTGCGGCTCGCCGGCGTCGCGCCGCTCGCGATCGGGGGACGGGGTGCGACGGAGACGGTGGCACGCGCGGCGACCGCGCGCCTCCTGGACGGCGACCCGATCACCGAGGCCGAGCGCCTGTCCGCTTGACCTCGACCCTGCTCGAGGTTGCACGCTTGAGGCCATCGAAAGGGGTCCCATGCGTGCGGTGTGGTTGAAGGAGTTCGGCGGCCCGGAGGCGCTCGTCGCGGGCGACGCCCCGGAGCCGGTGGCCGGGCCGGGGCAGGTGCTGGTCGGGGTGGCGTACGCGAACATCACGTTCGTGGAGACGCAGTTCCGCGCGAGCGGCTTCGGGCCGTACGCGGCGGAGTTGCCGATGATTCCGGGGAACGGCGTGGGCGGCGTGGTCACCTCGGTCGGCGCGGGCGTCTCTCCGGAGCTGGCCGGTCGGCGGGTGGTCGGCAGCATGGGCGGTTCGGGCGGCTACGCCGAACGCGCGGTCGTCGCCGCGGATGTCCTCGTCGAGGTGCCGGACGGTGTGGAGCTCGACGCCGCGGTGGCGCTCCTGGCCGACGGTCGTACGGCGCTGTCGCTCGTACGTGCCGCGGGCGTGGGCCCCGGTGACCGGGTGCTCGTGGAGGCGGCGGCGGGTGGGGTGGGCACGTTGCTGGTCCAGCTCGCCCGTACCGCGGGCGCCGTGGTCGTCGCGGCGGCCGGCGGCGCGCGCAAGGCCGGGCTGGCACGCGACCTCGGCGCCGAGGTCGCGGTGGACTACCGCGAACCGGAGTGGGCGTCCGCGGTACGCGCGGCCGTCGGGGGTGTGGACGTCGTGTTCGACGGTGTCGGCGGGACGATCGCCCGGTCGGCGTTCGAGCTGCTCGACCGGGGCGGGCGGATGGTGAGCCATGGCCTGGCGAGCGGAACGTGGGCGGATGTCCCGGCGGAGCTCGCCGCCGAGCGCGGCGTGACGCTGGTGCGGCCACGTACGACGCCGGAGGAGTCGCGGGCCCTCACCGCTGACGCGCTGAGTGAGGCGGCGGCCGGCCGGCTGCGGCCGGTCATCGGCCAGTGCTTTCCCCTCGAACGCGCGGCGGACGCGCATGCCGCGATCCAGTCCCGTGCGACGGTCGGCAAGACGCTGCTGGAGGTCAGTGCTCGGCGGCCAGCCTCGCGCTGAAGCCCAGCAGCGCGGTTCCTGTGGCCGCGTCCAGCCCACGCCGTACGCGACGGCGTGTCAGCACCCGGCGTGCGCGGTGCAGGAACGTGGCTAGCGTCAGGAGGTAGAGCAGCGAGAGCAGGGCGTGGCTGAGCGCGAAGACGAGCAGCACCGGCGTGCTCGCCCCGCCACCGAGGAACTGCGGCAGGACCGCGAGGTAGAAGACGAGCACCTTGGGATTGGTGATGTTGGACAGGAACCCCTGGCGCCAGCCCCCGAGCGCCGCCCCGGCCGCGCGCCGATCCGCCGTCGCGTCGTCATCGCCGCCGCCGCCGCCGAGGGAGGCGTACTCACCCTTGATCGCGGACCTGACGGCCTGGACTCCGAGGAACGCGAGGTAGGCGACGCCGGCCCACTTGATCGCCTCGAACAGCGGCTCGACCCGCACGATCACCGTTCCGAGCCCGGTCGCGGCGGCGGCCCCCTGTACGGCGTTGGAACCGGCCACACCACCGGCGCTCCAGGCCCCACGCCACCGCCCCGAAGCGAGCGTGTTCTTGGTGACGACCGCGAAGTCCGGACCTGGCACCAGCACCAGGACGACCGCGAAGACCAGAAACGACCCGTATGACGCCATCCCGCCACGCTAACCCGAAATCGTGGGCGTCGGCGGCAGCGGTGACCTGTCGGAGCCGGTGTGCGGGACGTCCAGGACGGCCTTGCCGAGCACTCTCCGGGAGAGCAGTGCTTCGGCGGCTTCGGCCGCCCGATGCCTCGGCCCGTGCCACCCGATCTGCGGGTCGAGCGATCCCTTGGCCAGGAGGCCGACGAGGTAGGTGAGGTCGGCGCCGAAGGGTGTGCTCACGACGAAGGGTTCCAGCCGCCGTCCGCCGCCTCTGAGCCGTTCGTTCTCAAAATCGATGGTGGTCGCTTGGCCGGAGGCCTGCCCGATGCTGAGGGCGGTGCCACCGGGCTCGAGGAGGCCGAAAGCACCCGCGAGCATGGCGCCCCCCACGTTGTCGAGGACGCCGAAGACGGGATCCCCGATGTCTTCCAGAGCGGTGACGATCTGTGCGGCGCCGAGTCGGCTCAGGTTCTCGCCGCGGGAGGGATCGCCCACTGCCGCGACGACCTCCGCGCCCGCATGGGCCGCGAGCCGTACCGCGAAACGGCCTACGCCCCCGGACGCTCCGGTGATGAGTACCCGGCGCCCGAGTACCGGGCCGAGCCGGCGCAGGGCCTGCAGTGCGGTGACCGCCGCGACGGGAAGCGTGCTGGCGGCTCGGAGGTCCACGGCGTCGGGCACGACGGCGAGGTCCGCGGTCTCCGCCGCCCGGTATTCGGCCCAGCCCCCTTGCCACCCGAAGGTCGTGACCCGGGTGCCCGGCGCGGGCCCGGAGCCGTCGGCGGCCGCCCGTACGACGACGCCGGCCGCATCCCAGCCCGGGATCTCGCCCGGCCAGCGCCGCTCCGCCAGATAGGCGAGCTCACCGAGGTTGAGCGAGGTCGCGTGGACCTCGACGAGGACCTGCGACTCGCGCGGCACGGGTTCGGCGACCTCGGCGAGACGCAGCCCCCCAGGTGTATCGGCATCGTGCACCAGAGCACGCATGGTCGATCCTCTCGAATGGTCGATCAGCGGGGCAGGTCGGCGTGCTGCTCGAGGAACCTGATGACGTCGTCGGGATCCTCGATCGGCAGTGGATAGACCACCAGCCGGTCGACCCCGAGATCCGCGTAACGGCGAGCGGCGTCGGCGTCCACGGTCACCGGGTTCACCTGCATGAAGGTGATCTCCAGGCGGCCGAGCCGGGCCGGGCGGTCGACCTCGGCGGCGGCGCGGCCCAGCCCGGCGAGGCAGGCGACCAGGTCGTCGTGCGTACCGTTGCCGAACCAGCCGTGACCGCGGGTCACGGCTCGGCGGAACGCCGCCGGGCTGTGGCCGCCGACCACGATCCTCGGACCGCCGGGCCGTACCGGCCGCGGATGCGCGTCGATCTTTTCGAATGCCACGTACCGGCCGCGGAAGGCCGGGGCCTCGCTCGTCCACAACGCGGTCATCGCGTCGAGATATTCGTCGGTCCGCCCGCCCCGTTCGGACATCGGCACCCCGACCGCGGTCATCTCCGGCTCCAGGTAACCGGCGCCGATGCCGAGCAGCAGTCGGCCTCCGCTGAGAAGGTCCAGGCTTGCGACCTGTTTGGCGAGAACCATGGGATTGCGCTGGGGCAGGATGACGATTCCCGTGCCCAGCTCGATCTTCTCGGTGACGGCGGCGACGTAGCTCAGGTGCACCAGCGGGTCCAGGATCGGATCCTTGGGGTCCATCGGCGAGTCGGGCGTCCGGGGGCTGGGCAGCACCACATGCTCGCCCGCCCACCAGGACGAATAGCCCAGTTCTTCGGCCCGTCGCGCCAGGCGGCGTGTCACTGCCGGACTCAGCGTCGCCTTGGCGTTCAGCCCCTGCACACCCAGTTTCACGGGTCACTCCTCCAGCGATGATCAAGTCGATGCCGAGAACCCATCGTGCGGCTCGCAGGAGGTTTCCGTCCAAGACCTGCTGTAATAGCTTTTTGCTATGGATGCTCATCTTCGCGACCTTCGGTACTTCGTCGCCGTCGCGGAAGAACTCAGCTTCACGAAGGCCGCGAATGAGCGGCTCTTCATCTCTCAGCCCACGCTGAGCCGGCAGATCCGGCAGCTGGAGATCTCCCTGCGCGCCAAGCTCTTCGAGCGCGACCGTCGCACGGTGAGCCTGACGAAGGCGGGCGAGGTCATGCTGGCGCAGGCTCGGCTCCTGCTCGCCCAGTGGGACGAGACCCGGCACGCGGTGGCCGAAGCCGCCGCGGCGCAGGACACGACGCTGAGGGTCGGGTTCCAGACCAGAATCGGCCGCGGGCTCATCCCCGGTGTCACCGCGAGGATGGCGCGGCTGCTGCCAGGATGGAAGCTGACCTTCCGGCAGGTCTCCTGGCAGGACCCCACCGCGGGCCTGGCCGGCTCCGAAGTCGACGTCGCGGTCGCGTGGCTTCCCGTACCGGACACCGGACGGCTTTCCTGGCGCGTTGTCGCGACCGAGGAACGATGGGTGGCGCTGCCGGTGGATCATCGCCTCGCGCGGCGTTCCACCCTCTCACTCACGGATCTCGCGGACGAGCCGTTCATCGCCCTGCCCGCCGCCGCGGGCCCGCTGCGGCGGTTCTGGCTGGCCGCCGAGGAACGCTCGGCCCCAGCGCGGATCGCCGCCGAGGCCGAAACAGCCGAAGAGACCTTCGAAGCGGTCGCCTCCGGCCTCGGCGTGGCGCTCCTGGCGGCCGGCAACGCGGAGACCTACCGACGCGACGACGTGGCCTTCCGTCCCGTCACCGGACTCTCGCCCAGCCGGCTCGCGGTCGTGTGGCGCACGAACGATGACCGCCAGGCCATCCGGATCTTCGTCGACGCGTGCTTCCAATGCCTGTGCACCGAAGCGAGCTGACCACGCCCCGAAATCAGAAGAAACCCTGGTAAACCTCCAGGCCATCTGCGGCGTCTCTTGATCACCATTCGCCGTCGTGCGGATGGTGATCAAGGAGGTTCGGTGATTTCTCGCATTCTCGCTCTGGCGTTGTCCGCGGGCGCGGTCAGCGCGGTGGGAGCGGCCGGACTGGTGCACGTCGCCCACGCGACGGCCCGTCCATCGGCGCTTGCGGTGACGCAGGGCAAGCCGTACGACTTCAACGGTGACGGGTACGCCGACCTGGCGTTCGGCAGCCCGTACGGCAAGGTCAGCGGCCACTCGAGCGCCGGTTTTGTGACGATCGTGCCCGGCTCGGCAAAGGGGCCGGTCACGTCGAAGAAGAAGATCCTCAGCCAGAACACCACGGGTGTGCCGGGCAGCGCCGAGGCCGGCGACCACTTCGGCATGGCGCTCACGTCCTTCGACGTCGACAGGGACGGCTACGCCGACCTGATCGTCGGCGCCCCCGACGAGGACACGGGTGCCGGGGTCGACGCCGGCGCCGAGTGGATCCTCTGGGGTTCCTCGTCGGGGCTGAGTGGCACCGGCTCGGTCAGTGACAACGAACCCAGCAACGGAAGCGAGGGGCCGGGAGCCGGGCACCGGTTCGGTGCCTCGATGGCCGAGGGCGACGCCGACGGCGACGGCTACACCGACTGGGTCACCACCGCGCCGGGTGCGGCGTTCTGGTGGTACACGACGACCACGCCGACGGCCGCCGTGAAGGCCGCCTCCGCGAGGTCGTTCCCGTCCGGCAGCCATGGTCGGCCGCTGCGGCACAAGGTCGCCGGCAAGACGGTGACCGCCGCGGCGACCTCGACCCTGTCCTTCTTCCCCGCGATCGCCGACGTGAACGGTGACCAGGCGGGCGACATCGTGATCGGCTGGCAGGACCCGTCCGCCACCGACCCGGCGCAGCGTTCCGGGTTCGACGTCTACCCCAGCTCGCCGGACGGCAGCGTGCCGGTGAAATCGGTCTACACGCCGCTCACCTCGCTGGCCAGCGGAGACTTCAACGGTGACGGGTCCTCCGACGTCGCCGTGGGCTACAGCGGCGAAAGCGGCGGTACGGGCGGCCACGTGACCGTCTACATGGGCGACTCCACCCTGTCGATGGCCACGTTCAACACCATCACGCAATCCACGTCGGGCGTGCCCGGTGCGGCGGCGTCGGGCGACCACTTCGGGTACTCCGTGGCGGCCGGTGACCTCAACGCCGACGGCAAGGACGACCTCGTGGTGGGCGCGCCCTACAAGACGGTCAGCGGCAAGACCGTGGCCGGTGAGGCGGTCGCGCTGTACGGCGGCACCACCGGGCTGACCGGCACCGGCGCGCAGGCCTTCTCACAGAGCACGGCGGGTGTGGCCGGTACGGCCGAGAAGAACGACTCGCTCGGCTGGACGGTGAGCGTGCTCGACGTCAACCGCGACGGGTACGGCGACCTGGTCGCCGGCGCGCCGAAGGAGAACGGCACCGACGGCGCGGTGAGCGTGCTGAAGGGCACCGGAACCCACGTGACGGCCACCGGCTCGTGGTCCTTCGGATCGGGGACACTCGGCGTCAGCGGACTGGACGCACAGGTCGGCGTACGGACCGGCCACAAGGGCTGACACATCAAGATCTGAACCGATCGAGGGCCGGCCACGGGATCGCCACGCGACCCCGTCGGCCGGCCTTTCGGCTTTCTGCGGGACACGATCGCGACCAGCGACTCGGCGCTGTCCAAGCAGGCTCCGCTCTGGCGAACGCCGGGTACGTCTCGGTACGCAAGGCGCGGGACCTGGGGACGCGGCGCACTTACGTGCAGCTCACCGCGCCGGGGCGGCAGGCGTTCCAGCGGCACGCCGCGGCGCTGAGCCGGATCGTCGCGGCCGCGGGCGTGCCGGCGGAGACGCCCCGGCCCGGCGAGCGCGAGGAGACCGCCCCTGGCCGGCCCGGTGGCCCTCACTGAGCCGACGGCACCGATCAACCTGCCGCGGAGTCCGTACGGGCGGCAAGGCGCTGGTGCCGCTGACGAGCCGCCTGGGCCGAACCCAGCCCCATGTGGAAGGCGATCTGCTGCCAGGTCATGCCTCGCCCCCGTGCCATCTCCAGCAGCCCGATCTCCATCGCGTCCACCTCTCCCCGCGCCGAGTCGACCAGGGTCAGCGCGGCGGCGATGTCATTGGCGTCCGCGCCGGGCTCACCGTCCCGTGGCACCAGCCCGCCTCCCGCGACGAGAACGACCTGGCGCCAGGCGTCCAGCGGCCCCATGGGCAGCTGGGACCGCTCCCAGCGTTCCCGCAGCTCACCGCGCGCGTGCCGCTCGGTGATCCTCATCAGGGCGGGGTACCTGCGCCTGGCATGGGCGCCGGCCGGATCGGGGGTTACGAAAGGGTCGTCGGTCATGCCTTCACGTTAAGAAGTAAACGATCTGTTGTCAACACTTTGTTCAAACGCTGGCCGAAGGGGTCGGCCGAAACCGCTCCAGCTCCCGCTGCGCGGTGGCCGCGCCCGAACCCCAGCCCAGGACGTTGGCCAGGGTCATCGGGCCAGAGCCTGCGTGGGGGGAAGACGGGCGGCGCGGGCGGCCGGGTAGAGGCCGGCGATGGTGCCGATGAGGAGACTGCCGGCCAGGCCGAGGGGCAGGGCCGTGGCCGGGATGACGGCCTCCCAGTGTTTGTAATGGGCGTAGCCGACGGTGACGAGGGTGCCGAGGGCGCAGCCGGCGAGACCGCCGAGGAGCGCGAGGGCGAGGGATTCGCCGACGAACTGGCCGCCGATGTGCCCGCGGGTCGCCCCGAGGGCGCGGCGCAGTCCGATCTCACTGCGGCGTTCGAGCACCGAGATGACCATGACGTTGGCGATGCCGATCGCGCCGACCAGGACGGCGACCGCGCCGAGGCCGAGGAGGAGGCCGTTGAAGGTCTTCTTGGCGGCGAGCTGGGCGCTGAGCGCGGCCGAGGGCTGGCTGACACTGACCAGGTCGGGATGGGCGGGATTGGCGGCGGCGGCGAGGGTCTTGGCGGCCTCTCCGACGTGGTCAGGGTCGGTGCGCAGGTAGACGGTGGCGGCCGAACCGTCGACGCGGAAGGCCCGCTCGGCTTCGGCGAAGCCGATGAGGGCGGAGCGGTCGATGTCGGGGGCCAGCTCGATGGGGGCGAGGATGCCGGCGACCGTGAAGGTCTTGCCGCCGACCCGTACCGCGGTGTCGGGACGCAGGGTGGTGATGCCGAGGCGCTGGGCGGCCACCGCGCCGAGGACGGTGACGGGGTAGTCGCTGGTGGCGGCGTTCAGGAAGACACCCTGGGCGACTTTGCCGTGCAGAGCGGAGGGCAGGTTGGGACGGGCCGCCTTGATGCCGATGCCGCCGGTGATGATGGAGCCGATGCGCTGGTTGCGCAGGACGGTGCCGGAGACCGGGGCGATGCCGGACACCTGCTGGACGTACGGGGCGTTCGTGAGGGTCTGTTCGGCGGACAGCGGAAGGGTGGACTGGTCGCCGGTGAGGCTCTCGCCGGGCTGGACGGTGAGCAGGTTGGTGCCGAGCCGGTCGAGCTCGTGCTGGAGGCCGGCCGCGCTGGACTGTGAAATACCCAGAACGCAGACGATGGCGGCGATGCCGATGGCGATGCCGAGGACGGAAAGGGCGGCCCGGAGTTTACGTGCGCCGATGCCGAGGAGCGAGACGCGGACCAGATCGGCGGTGGTGAGGCGGCTGGAACTCATGTCGGCTCCGGGTGGATGCGGCCGTCGCGGATGTGGATCTCACGGTCCATGGCGGCGGCGACGCTGGGGTCGTGGGTGATGACGATGAGGGTGGTGCCGTCGTCGTGCAGTTCGCCGAGGAGTTCGAGGACGGCGGCGCCGTTGGCGGTGTCGAGGG
Organism: Actinoallomurus bryophytorum; assembly: GCF_006716425.1. Lineage (NCBI taxonomy): Bacteria > Bacillati > Actinomycetota > Actinomycetes > Streptosporangiales > Thermomonosporaceae > Actinoallomurus > Actinoallomurus bryophytorum. The sequence goes on along the minus strand of NZ_VFOZ01000001.1, from coordinate 3,528,858 downwards.
CGCCGGTCGGCTCGTCGGCCAGCACGAGGGTGGGCCGGCCGACGAGGGCGCGGGCGATGGCGACACGTTGGCGTTCGCCGCCGGACAGCTGGGCCGGGCGGTGCCCGAACCGGCCGCCGAGGCCTACTCGGTCCAGGACCTCGGCGGCCCGGCGGCGGCGTTCGCGCAGGGGGGTGGCGGTGTAGAGGAGGCCGTCGGCGACGTTGTCCAGCGCGGTGCGGTAGTCGAGCAGGAAGAACTGCTGGAAGACGAAGCCGATGGTGGTGGCGCGCAGCCCGGCGAGCCGCCCGTCGGTCAATGCGGCGGTGTCCTGGCCGTTCACGACGAGCGTGCCGGAGGTCGGGCGGTCGAGGATGCCGATGAGGTTGAGCAGCGTGGACTTGCCGGAGCCGGACGGGCCGAGGATCGCCACCTGCTCGTCGCGTTCGATGGTCAGGTCGATGCCGTGCAGGACCTCGACCGGCCCCGGATAGGTCTTGCGAACGTCGTGGAGCTCGATGACCGGACTCACTGCGGGACCACCACCCGGAGGCCCTCGCTGATGCCCGGGCCGGAGATCTCCACCCGACCCGTGCCGGCGCCGTTGGTGGCGAACATGCCGGTCTTGATCGCGACTCGTTGTACGGCTCCGCCGCTGGTGACGTCCACGGCGTACCCGCCGGTGGAGAGGGTGACGAGCGCGGCGACCGGTACGGCGAGGACGTTCTTGGCGCGCCGGCGGGTGAAGCCGACGGTGACCGGAGCCCGGTCCAAGCCGCCGCCGGCCTTGGGTTCGGTGAGCCGTACGGTCACCGCGACGGTGGCGTCGTTGCCCGAGCCCGAGTTGCCGTTGCTCTCCGAGCCGGAGGAGTTGCCGGCGGCGGTCGTGCTGACCTCGGTGATGACGCCGGGCGTCCCGCTGCCGTCGGGCAGTTCGACGGTGACCTTGTCCCCGGCGTGCGCGAGATCGCTGTCCGCGGGCAGGTCCACGGTGGCGATGCGGGCGGTGCCGGTGATGTCGAGGAGCCGGGCGCCCGCCCCGATCCGGTCGCCGGGCTTGGCGTGCTGGGTGCCGATCCGGAGCGAGCCTGGCAAGAACACCAGGTCGGCCAGGGTGACCCGGCCGGTCCTCGTCTGCTTGTGCGCCTTCTGCCAGCGCTCGACGGCGGCCTGGGTCGCGACGGAGAAGTGATCGTCGATGGTCATGCCGTGGTACGGGTCGTACCCGAGGGTGCGCAGGTTGCTCTCCAGCTGCTTGACGTCCCTGCCGTCGGAGACGCCCAGGGCGAGGGTGCGCGACAACGGTACGGCGCCGTAGAAGAGCCGCACCGGGTGCAGGCCGACGCCGTACAGCGTCTGGTCGCGGGTGACGGTGGTGCCCTCGGCGGGCTCGGCGGTGAGGACGCCGGACGCCGACGACTGGAGGGTACGGGCCCCGTCGAAGCCGAGCGTGCCCTGCTCCTCGTCGGTCTCGACGAGGTCGGCACGGGTGACGGTGGCGGTCGTGGTCCCCGCGGACGGGGTGGGTGAGGCGGTGGCGGAGGGCTTGGAGGCAGTGGTCCACAGGACTCCGGCGGCGATGACGGCGAGGCCGCCCACGGCGGTGAGCGAGATTCCGAGGCGTTTCATGAGCTAGCGGTCGTTCGGCTTGGGCTGGGGAGTGATGCCGCAGGCTCGCATCGCCTTGTCGATGGCCTCCTTGTTCAGCCCGTTGCCGGGGTGGATCTTCTGTCCCTCGCCGCCCTCGGTCGGCGGGGACGGGTCGGGGAAGTTCGGCACGCCGTGCTGCCGGACGCAGGCCGCCACCTTGAGCGCCTTGTCGTACTCCAGGCTGGGGTCCTCGGTCCGGTGGGTGAGGACGCCGTCCATGTACTTGCCGCAGATCTTCATGACCTTCTGCACGATCGGGCTCTGCTTCGTGAGGCCGGGCGGCGGGCTGATGTCGATGTCGCCGTCGGCGTTCACCGTGGGGTCGGCGACGTTGGGGATGCCGTTCTTGCGGGCGCATTCGACGAACTGGCGGGCCTTGGCCTCTTTGGCGGCCGTGCCGAGCGTCGGAGTGCTGGTCACGGCCGCTCCGGAGCCGTTCGAGCCGCAGGCGGTCGCACCGCCGATCACCAGGACGGCGGCAGTGGCGAGAGAGAGGATTCGCATGCCGGTGAGCCTCGGGTGCGGGGCTCGGGACGGGCTCAGCTTCCGGTCAGAATCCGGTCAGACTCGCGTACGGGCGGCAGCTCGACCCGGAACGTCGTGCCCTCCCCGGGCGCACTGGTGACCTGGACGGTGCCGCCGTGGGCGGCCACGATCGAGGCGACGATCGCCAGACCCAGCCCGGAACCGTCGCCGTAGAAGCGGTCGAAGACGCGCGCGGCCCGTACAGCGTCCATGCCCGGCCCATCGTCTGCCACCTCGAGGACGCCCGGCGCCGCGGTGACCGTGATCGGCGTGCCCGGCGGGGTGTGCCGGCAGGCGTTGGACAGCAGGTTCGCGGCGACCTGCCGGAGCCGGTTCTCCTCGCCGTGGACGTACAGGCCGGCGGTGGCCTCCAGCTCGATGGTCCGATCCGGAGCCGCGAGCCGGGCGTCGTCCACGGCGTCGGCGGCGATCGCCCGAAGATCCACCCGCGCGGGGCGCAGCGGGCGGCCCTCGTCCAGCTCCGCGAGCAGCAGCAGTTCTTCCACGAGCCCGGTCATCCGGGCCGCCTCGGCCTCGATCCGGCTCATCGCACGTGCCAGGTCCTCCGGCCTGTCCTGGGCTCCGCTGCGGAACAGCTCGGAATAGCCGCGGATGGAGGTGAGCGGCGTGGCCAGTTCGTGCGAGGCGTCGCCGAGGAACCGCCGCATCCGCTGCTCGGACTCCACGAGCCGCTCGACGTACCGCTGGATCTCTCCGAGCATGGCGTTCAGCGCCAGCCCGACCCGGCCCACCTCGGTCTTGGGGTTCCTGTCGGGGACCCGCCGGGTGAGGTCGCCTCCGGAGATGGCGTCGGCGGTGGCCGCGATCCGGGCGAGCGGCCGCGCGGTGACCCGCGCCACGACCAGCGCGAGCCCGGCTCCGATCACCACGATGATGACGCCGAGGACGAGCTCGATGACGGTGAGCTGTCCGAGGACCCCGTCGACCGGGGCGATCGGGATCGCCAGTGTCACCAGTACGGGGGTGCCGCCTTCGTGCATCGTCGTCGTCAGCGTCCGCCGGTGACCCGGTCCCGTCGGGGCGACGGTGGGCCGGCCGGCAGGGAGGTCCTCGACCCTCATCTTGCTGGGGAACATCTGGCGGTCGAGCAGGGTGCCGCTCTGGCTGCGGACCTCGACGACCAGGCCGGGCGGAAAGGCCGCCAGGTCAGAGACGCCCTGCGGCCCTTCCAGGATGCCGGCACCCGCCTTCCGGGGAAGCGGGAGGTCGGGATCGGGCGGGACCTTCCTCTCGGGAAACGGCATGTCGAAGAGCCGGTCCAGGCCGCGCTGGTCCTTGTCGGTGACGAGGACCTGCCGTACGGTGCCCGCCACCGCCACCAGCTGCTGGTCGAGCTGGTTCTCCAGCTTGCCCTTCATCAGCCGGTTGATGCCCACGCCGAAGGCGGCGAGGCCGAGGACGAGAAGGCCGACGAGTCCGGCGAGGATGCGCATCCGTAGCGACATGCCTCAATGGTCGCCTCGCCGGCTCATAATCCGGTCAGAAAAGGTGCGACTGCCCCGTGATCGGGTCACGATGGCCGGGTGGTGACATCTTCGGCGCGGCTGCTCGTGGTGGACGACGAGGAGAACATTCGCGACCTGGTCGCGACCGGCCTGCACTACCAGGGCTATGAGGTGGCCACGGCGGCCGACGGCCGGTCGGCGCTGGCCCAGGCGGAGGCGTTCCGCCCCGACCTCATCGTGCTGGACGTCTCGCTGCCCGACATCGACGGCTTCCGGGTGTGCGACCGGCTGCAGGGCCTCGGCCAAGCCCCGCCGATCATCTTCCTGACCGCACGCCGCACGCTGGAGGACAAGCTCACCGGCCTGTCCTCCGGCGGTGACGACTACATCACCAAACCGTTCAGCCTGCAGGAACTGCACGCCCGGGTGCGGGTGGTGCTGCGCCGTACCCGGACCGCGCCGGACGCGCCCCGCCGCTTGCGCGTCGGCGACCTGGAACTGGACGTCGACACCTGTACGGTGCGCCGCGCGTGCGACCAGGTCACCCTTACTCCGACCGAGTTCAAGCTACTGCGCTGCCTGATGGAGCACGCGGGCCAGGTGCTGTCCAAGGAACAACTGCTCGACCTGGTCTGGAACTACGACTTCGACGGCAACGCACAGGTCGTCGAGACGTACGTCTATTACCTCCGCAAGAAGTTGGACCGGACCGGCCCACCGATGATCCACACGGTCCGCGGCTTCGGCTACGCCTTGCGCGCGGGGTCATGAGGGCGTCTCAGCGCAGCCGGGACGCGATCGCGTCGATGATCCGCGGACGCGGTTCGGCGGCGCGGATGCCCGCGGGGAGGGAGCCGACCTCGACCGCGCGCCGAATGCCGTGCACGCACTCGGCAACGGCGCTTCGACCGTCCGGACTCATGCGACCGGCGTCGAGATCGTTCGCCCCGCCGCCCCGCCCACCGCCCAGGAGATCGCCCGGGCGAAGGCACTACAGAACACGTCACGGCGCCGCCCGCCGCCCCGGGCGCGGTGGGGGCTGGGCGGCGTGGCGGTCGCGGCGGGCGCCGCGGTGACCGTTGCGATCACACTCGCCGGCGGGAACACGCCCACGCCGCCGCCCGGCCCGGTGCACCTGGACGCCAAGGGAGCGATCCTCGCGGCGGCGGACAGGGCGGAACAGCAGCCGATCGGCAAGTACTGGTCCCTCGACATCATTGACGGACAGTCCTACATCATCCGCGCCAAGACCGGGACCTACGCGGTCACCGGTTCACAGAGCGAAATGTTCAACTGGCAGGGCGTCAAGCCCGGCATGGGCGAGGTTTACTACGCCCGCGACCTCCCGGCCCACCCGCAGGACACGTCATTGTGGCGCAAGGCGGGGTCGCCATCGCGCTTCCGTGTCTGGTCCGGCGACCACTACGACAGCTTCACGACCAAGGGAACGAGCTGGCGGGACAGCGGCAACGGCGCCGGTATCGACCCTCGCGGCGGAGGGAAATTCCGCGGGAGGTCGGCCGAGGAGCTACAGAATCTGCCGGCCGATCCGGCGAAGCTCACCGAGATGTTCCTGACCCAATCAGCGATGGGCTTCGCGAAGCCGGCGAACCGACCCGCCACGCCGGCGGCCATCCCTCGCGTCCAGATCAGGACGGTGGTCGGACTCCTGTTCGCCCCCGTGCCGCCGAAGGTACGGGCGGGAATGATACGGGCGCTGGCCACCCAGCCGGGCGTCCACTCGATCGGCCCCGACACCGACCCACTGGGCCGCCACGGCATCGCGCTGGCCTCCAACGACATGACGAACGGCTACCCAGAGGACGGCGGGACCTACCGCTCCCGCTCCGTGGCCGTCTTCGACGAACGCACCGGCGCGCTGCTGTCCATACAAGAAGAACTGACCAAGCCCAGCGGCGAGTACGCGGAGATGAAACCAGGCTTCATCATCAACTACGAGACCGTCCGATCGGCAGCATGGACCGACACCAAACCGGGGAAACCTTCGACCGAACTACCATTCAGCTAATACCACGACCCCCTAAGATAAGCGGGTTGCAGCGTCGTTTATACGGCTAAAGCCGGCCGTGCTCCGCAATGCCGATACCAGTTTGGAAAAGGGCGGTATCGGCATCGCGCTCCAAAAGAGATAGATTCCGATCAAGGGAGTCCGAAGTAAATGTGGTCTAGGAAATCAAGGGTTCTTGCTTTTTCTGTCCCCCGCCCGTCTGCTCGTGTGGCGGCGGTCGTCGCGTCGCTGGCCGTCGCGGTCGCCGGTCTGGTTCCCACCGCGTCGGCGTCCAGCGCGTCGGATAATCCGTGGCTTGCTCGCCGGGTCATGAACATGGCCCATGCCGGTGGTGAGAGTGAGGCCCCGGCGGACACCCTGTACGCGTTCGAACGCGCGGTCAGGCTGGGCGCGGACATGGTCGAGCTGGATGTGCAGTCGACGTCGGATGACCGGCTGGTGGTGATGCACAATTCCTCGGTCGATCAGACCACCAACGGCACCGGCCTGGTCCGCGACATGACCTTCCGCCAGGTCCACGCCCTGGACGCGGCGTACAACTTCGTGCCGGGCCGTAGTGCGGTTCCGGGTCTGCCGCCCTCGTCGTATCCGCTGCGCGGCGTACGCACCCACCAGCAACAGCCACCGTCGGGTTACCGGGCGAGTGACTTCGCCATCCCCTCTTTGAACAAGGTCCTCGCCACGTTCCGGCACGTGCCCGTCAACATCGAGATCAAGGGGACCAGCGACGCCGACACCGCCTCGTTCCTGCACAACGCGGAACTGCTGGCCACGATCCTCAACCGGATCCACCGCAGCGACATCATCGTGACCTCTTTCAACGACGAGGCCATCGCCAAATTTCACGAACTCGCGCCGGCCATCGGGCTGGCACCCGGACAACAAGGCCTCACCAATTACTTCTTGTCCGGCACGCGGCCGATCGATGGGACCGTGGCCCTGCAGATCCCGGTGAACCTCAACGGGATGCCGGTCGCGACGAAGGAATTCATCGCCAAGGCCCACGCGGACGGTTACGCGGTCCACGTCTGGTTCAGCGGCACCGCGCCGGAGAACGAAGACGCCTACAACACCCTTATCAACGCCTGCGCCGACGGCATCATGGCGGCCTGGCCACAGGTCCTGGAAAACCTCCTCGACCAGCGCGGCATCGTCCGCCCCGGCCGACCCGGCACCGACCCCTGCCAAAACTGATTCAGCTCCAGAAAGAATCCCGACCATCGCCCGGAGCCTGACCGGGCCGCATGCCCTTCTCGATGATTGGGGGGCCTCCGGAAGCGGGTTCCTCGACCAAGAAGAACCCCGCATCCGGAGACCCCGTGGCCACCCCAGCCTGAGGTACACCACCGCCGGCGGCCCGGCCTCGCCCGAGCCGGCAGGTTCTTCGCCACCGCAGTCGCCATCAGCGGGTCCGTTGTCGTCAAAAGGGCCTACCCCGTGATCGGAGTAGGCCCTTGACCTGCGCAGCCGGAGGGATTCGAACCCCCAACCTTCTGATCCGTAGTCAGATGCTCTATCCGTTGAGCTACGGCTGCTAGCTGCCCGACGAGTGTACCGGGAGTCAGCGGCGGCGCGCGAATCGGTGCACGCGCGCAGGTCGGCGTCGGTTGACCCGTGCGTCAAGCCGCTTCGCACGCGCCACCACCGGACGGCCGGACGGCCGGATCTACGATCCACAACCACTGTCCACAGATCAATCCGGACTGTGGACAACCCGTCGGCAAGCGTCATGAGAACGCGGGCGGCCGGCTCGATCGGGCGTCGGCCGATCAGGCCCGAAACCGTCCTAACGTCGCCGTCAAGCGCCGCCCTGCGAAAGCAAGAATCTGACTGGCCGGTTTCGGACCTGACTCCTGTAAGGATCAGGTCTCCCATTCGTCACGCAGCCGTCATAGCCTCCGCACGTTCCGAACCAGGAGGTAGCTCATGTCACTGTCCCGACGCTTGCTGGCCGGGGGGCTCGCCCTCGTGACGGCCGGTACGGCGTACGCCGCGTTCGCAAGTAGCAGCGGCGCCGCCTCGGCGCCGGCAGCGCCACAGGCACGCCAGGGCGCACGGTTGCCGATCGTGATCGCCCACCGGGGTGCCAGCGAGTACCGGCCCGAAGAGTCCAAGAGCGCGTACGAGCTCGCCATCGAGATGGGCGCCGACTACATCGAGCCGGACATCGTGACCACCAAGGACCATGTCCTGGTCGCGCGGCACGACAACTGGCTGAATGACACGACGGACGTCGCGAACCATCCGGAGTTCGCGAGTCTGAAGAAGACCAAGACGATCGACGGTGTGGCGCACACCGACTGGTTCACCGAGGACTTCACCTACGCCCAGCTTCGTACGCTGCGGCTCAAGGAGCGTCTGCCGGACCTGCGGCAGGGCAGCAGCGCGTTCGACGGCACCGACCCCGTCGCGAGTCTCGACGAGGTGCTGCAGATCGCCAAGGACCACCACGTCGGCGTCTACCCCGAGACCAAGCACCCGACCTACTTCCGGAGCATCGGGCTGCCCCTGGAGGACGAGCTGCTCAAGGATCTCGCCCAGTACGGCTTCAAGGGCAGGAACGACAAGGTCTTCATCCAGTCGTTCGAGACCTCGAACCTGCGGGCGCTCCACAAGAGGACCAGCATCAAGCTGATCCAGCTGATCGACACGCAGGGCGCGCCGTACGACTTCGTCGCGAACCACGACCCGCGGACCTACTCCGACCTGGTCACACCGGCCGGGCTGAAGGGGATCGCGCAGTACGCCTACGGGATCGGCCCGGGTCTCACCCGGATCATCCCGGTGGACGCGAGCAGCCACGCGCTGCCGCCGACGACGCTGGTCGCCGACGCTCACCACGCCGGTCTCGCCGTGCACCCCTGGACGGTACGGCCGGAGAACTCCTTCCTGCCGGTGGAGTACCAGGAGGGCAACCCCGGTTCGCCGAGCTTCCCCAAGGCCGAGGGTGACGCCTCACGGCTCCTCGCCGACTTCTACAAGCTCGGCGTGGACGGCATTTTCTCCGACGACTCCGCCCTCGCCGTCTCGACCCGGCACCGCGTCTTCGGCTGAGTCCGGGCCGGGAAGGACCTAAAGATCCAAGCCCGTAAGGCGAAGGTTCTATAACAGCCGCTGCCAACGATGCCCCGCGCCCACCGGGCACGGGGCATCGTCATCCCTACCCCCCGGGCGACTCGGGGCGACTCGGACGCCCCGGACTCCGAAAACCCGCACAACCGGACAAGTTGCACTAATACGGTGAGGTGGCCCCTAACCAATAGGGTTTGGGGTAAGTAGGAACACGCTGTTCAAATCGTGGAGCACGTACATGGCAAGGTGGTCACGCTTCGCCCCCGACGCCGATCGCCGTCTCGTCAAGGGACTGCACGACGGGGACGACGATGTGCTCGCCACGCTCTACGACGTGTACGCCGAGCGCTTGTACGACTACTGCATGGCACTGCTGGACGACCAGCGGGTCGCCGCCGACGTCGTACACGACACTTTCATCGACGCCGCCCGCCGCGCGCCCCGCATGCGCGACCGTGGCCGGCTGCGGGCCTGGCTGTACGCCGCCGCGCGCCGGCGCTGCATGCAGCGCAAGCTCCAGCTCGACGCGGCCGAAGGTGACCCGCTCGCCAGCCTGGATTTCCTCAAGCGCGAGGCGCTGTTCCTCGCCCTGCGGCACGACCTGACCGGTGACGACCTCGCCGTGACGCTCGGCGTGTCACTCCGCCGCTCCGAGGCACGGCTCCAGCGCGCGCAGGAGCAGGTTCCCGAGGCGGAAGAGTTCCTCGACTCCGCCCCGGCGCCCGTCCTGCCCGCCGCCCTGCGTCACCGCGTCCTGCACACCGGGACCGATCCAGAGCTGGCCGGCTACCGCGCCGAGATCGCGGCCAGGGGCGGCGCGCTGACCCCCGACGGCATGCCGCGCCAGCCCGACGCGCCCTCACACCTCGCGCGGCGCTGGGCGTTCACGACCGCGGGACTGTTCACCGCGCTGGTGACCGCGGTCGTGGTCCTCATGCTGATGGACCCGAACCTCCCGGTGCCGGACATCCAGTGGCCGGGCGGCAAGCCGCACACCTCCAAGGCGCCGACCCATCATCCCCGCAGGCCGGACGGGCAGGATGGGGCTCCCGGCGCCGGCGGCGGCATACCGCCGACCACCGCCCCGCAGGCACTCCCCACGCCGACGCCGACGCTCCCCAGCACTCCGCCGCCGCCGGGAGGGCGCAACGGCGTGCTGGTCGTCAGCCCCGTCTCGATCCACTTCCACGGCCATGACACGATCGCCGCCATCGTGCTCGGCGCGAAGGGCGGCCCGGTCTCGTGGAGCGCCGCCGCGTCCAGCCCCCAGGTCACCCTCACCAGGGCCGGGGGCACGATCCGCGACCACGGTCAAGTGACGGTCCAGGTGAGCCTCAACCGCGGTCTCATCACGTTGCCCGGCAACGCCACGATCGCGGTGAGCGGCGGCTCGGGCGCCGCCGTGCCGGTCGGCGTCGCGTGGGACATCTCGGTCCTTTGATCACGCGCCCGCCGCCACGGGGCCCACGGCGTGCGGCCAGGCGCTCAGTGCCGGGCGTACGGCCCCGGGCGGGAAGTGCACCCAGGCGCGCGCCTCGGTCTCCTTCAGCGACACGTTGATCGCGTCGTACAGCTCCGGGTCGATCAAGCCGGGGCCGTGCCGGATCACGTCGTCGTACAACCGGTCGGACACCACGAAGCCGAGTTCGCAGCGGGTGGCGGCGAACGCGGTCTTGAACGCCGGCGCCTCCAGCAGCCGGAAGGCGTGCACGAGCGTCTGCCCCGCGACCCCGTACTCGTCGAAGTGGACGTGGCCGGCGTGCAGTGCCATCCGCAGCCGGATCTGCGCCGCCTCGCTGGAGAGCTTGTTGTGCCGCCGCAGCCCGGCGCGTACCCGGTCGGCCAGGGGAGAGATGAGGGCTTCGGTGGCGTACGGGGCCGGTACCACGACGAGGACGCCGTCGCCGCGGTCCTCGCGGTGACATGCCCGCCACGGCACGCCCACCGTGTCGAACGCCTTCTCGATGATCCGGTAGAGCCCGGACCGTACGTAGAGCTGTACGTCATCGTCGCGACGGCGGTCGCCGAAGGCCACGACGTCGAACGCCACGATCGAGCACTGCTGTGACCTGCCCCCGATCGGCGGGTCCGGCAGGTGCGACAGGACCTGGGCGGACAGGCGCCGTCCGATCGTGCGGCCCAGGTTCGCCGACAGCCGGCGCGCCGCACGGGGATGAAGGTGGGAGGCGGACCGGACCAGGCCGGTCGCCCCGGTACGTAGGTGGTTGGGGGTCTCCATGGTGATCGGATCCTCCTCTCAGCCGCGGTCACCGGAAGGGACCGAGCGATGAGTCCGCCCCACGACGTCCGGCAGCGCTGCCGGCGTCGAGGGGCGGTCGGGTGACAGGTGCTAGGCGGCGTGCTCGCGGTCCAGCGAGGCGTGCCGGTCCAGCGAGGTGTGCTGGACCTCGGCCGGCTGTGGCCGCCGGACGTAGACTCCGGCCCACTTTCGTGCCCACGCTGAGCGCTCGTCCGGCGCCAGCGGGGTCAGTGGGTCACGGCTGCTGGACCTGATGAACGCCCAGAGCATCTCCGCGGCCGCGCCGAAGAACGCGACCGCGATCACGAGTAGGACGAGACTTGCCGGGTCGAGCAAACTCACGAGCTTCCCCTCTCGCTCGCACCGCACGGATTGTGCGGGTTTCCGTTCCGCCCCCTGATGTGGCCCTCGCGGATGCCTGAGGGCCCGTGGCGACCCGGCGACTCTGCCGTCCCGCCCTACCGGGATGATCACTCTGTTAAGATTGACTCATCCCAACCATTCGATCAATACCTTCAATACCCCTCGGTGGAATCATTAACCTTGTTTGACTGATTCCTTCCATGTGACCAAGATGGGCCAGGCGACACCTGCACGGCGGCGGACGTCATACATTCGCCTCGTCGGCGGGCGGCCGGGCTGGAGGAGTGATCATGGCGGTCTCCAAGTGGCGCTCGATCGCGGACGACCTGATCAAGAAGATCGACGGGGGCGAGATCGCCCGAGGGGCCCAGCTGCCGACCGAGCTGGAGCTCCAGGTCGAGTACGACGCCTCCCGCAACACCGTCCGGGATGCCATCAAGTGGCTGACGCAGCGGCAGCTGGTCGTGACCCACGCCGGGCGGGGCACCTTCGTCTCCCGGAAGATCACGCCCTTCGCCGTCGAGCTGTCCCCGCAGCCAGGCCTCGGGCCCGGCGGCGGTGACGGCAGCGCGTACGTCGCGAGCGCCCAGATCCAGAACCGCCGGCCGAGCACCTCCGACCCCCGGGTGGAGATCCGCAAGGCGACCGGCCTGGTGGCCCGGCAGCTTCAGATCGAGGAGGGCGCGCGGGTCGTCAGCCGGCACCAGCAGCGGCTCATCGACGACGACCCGTGGTCGCTGCAAACGTCGTTCTATCCCATGGCGTTCGTCAACAGGGGTGCCGAGCGCCTCGTGGACGCGGTCGACGTCGAAGAGGGCGTGGTCAAGTATCTCGAGCAGGAGCTCGGGCTCACCCAGGCGGGTTACCAGGACCTCATCGCCGTACGCCCTCCCGACCAGGAGGAGTCGGTCTTCTTCGACCTGCCGGAGAACGCGAGCGTCACGTTGATCGAGCTCTCTCGCACCGCCTATGCCGACAGCGGCGAGCCGATCCGGTTCACCGTCACCGTCTATCCGGCGGACCGGAACCTGCTCTACTACAACATCGGTGACGTACCGGAGGCCCGCATCGAGGTCGACGGGCCCGCGTAGCGGCTCCGCCGGCGACCACCGGTCCCACATCACCCCGGAAGCCATGGACACCACCTTCACCATGCGTCTCGCCACGGTCGGCCAGCAGCCGATCGTGATCGGCCTGATCGACGAGGCCTCCGAATGGCTGCGCGGCAGGGACACCGACCAGTGGGCCAGGCCGTGGCCGGACCGCCGCCGGCGGGACGGGCGCGTCCGGCGCGGCCTCGAACTCGGTGAGACGTGGATCGTCTGGGACGGCGACACCCCGGCGGCCACCATGACGATCTGCGAACGCGCGAACCCGGATGTCTGGCCCGACGGGGATGAAGAGGACGCCGTCTACGTTCATCGCCTGGTCGTGAGCCGCGCGTACGCCGGTCGCGACCTCGGCGGCCTCATGATCGACTGGGCGGTCCAGCGGGAGCTCAGAACGCGGCACGTCGAGTGGGTCCGGGTCGACGTCTGGAGCACCAACTCCGGCCTGCACGACTACTACGAACGGCAGGGCTTCATCCGCTGCGGCAGCTGCCCCGACCCGTCCTACCCATCCGGGGCGCTTTTCCAGAAGGCCGCGGAGGACACCCGGAAAACCAATACTCGCCGGCTGGTAGAAGAGCCGAGCGCCTGGTCAACGACCTCATGAACACACCAGATCGGCCTGCCTCCGCCATGAAGCTGGGAATGATCAGCAACTTTTAACGCATAATTCGGGCAGGCTCGTAGAAAGGTGTCTTGCTGTGACGGATCACCGCGAACCACTAGAGCACCCGGATTCCTGGGTGGACGCCGCGCGGAACTACATGACGCAGAGCGTTCACGCCCTTCTCCAGCGAGGACTCGGCATCGATCGCAGCTGGCTCGACCCGAGCGATCCCCGCGATGCCACCGTCGTTCTCGCCGACACCCGTGCGCTCGTCTGGGACGAGGTGACCGGCTGGCGAATCGGCCGGTTCGGCTCCGGAGCCCAGGGCGTACGCACGGCACTCGAGGGCGCCGTGCATCTCGGCGGCGGCCCCCTGCCCCCGCCGGCCGAGCTCGCCCGGCGGGTCGCCCGCGGTACGGCCGGGCCGCGACGGGAGTACCGCTCGTACGCGGACTCGGACGGGTTCGACGAGGTGCTCCGCAGGTACTGATCCCGAAAAGACGGGTACCGCCCGCGCGGCCGTGATGGCGCGCGGACGGTGACCGACCGGGGGACGTGGAGCAAGCGGGCGGGGCCGATGGCGGGGGACGGGTCAGGCGCGGCCGCCGGGTATCGCGATGAGGCCCACCCCGCCTCCGGCCGCGGCCGCCCGCAGCGCCACGGGAGCCATCCGCGCGTGTTCGGTACGCCGGACGAAACCGTGGTACTGGATGCCCTTGGCGTTCACGCGCACGGGCTGGAACTCCTCGGGATCGAGCGAGCAGAACCCGGTACGTATGACGTCCTGGTACAGGCTCTGCGAGACGATGAGCGCGAGGTCGCGATCCTGCTCGTCGGCGAGCAGCCGGCGCAGCGGCCTGGCGTCCAGGAGCCGGCTGACCACGATCGGCGCGTCGCCGGCGGGTCCGAACGGTCCGGGCGTCAGCGTCCCGTGGTGCATCGCCACCCGCAGCCGCAGGCGGGTCGCGGCCTTCCGGTTGAACTCTCCGAGGATCGTCTCGAGCTGACGCGTGAAGTCGCCGACCACCACGGAGACATCCACGTCCTCGGGCAGGACCGCCAGCTCGCCGTCGCCGCTGACCTGCTCGTACCATTCACGCTGGTCGAGCCCGGTGTTCTGGGCGGCGACGTTGATGATGCGGTGCAGCTCCGTCTGCGCCCGCAGCTGTTCACGCGCGTCCCGCGCGCTGTACTTCTCGACGTCCACCGCCATGACAAGACGGTACATAAGCCGAACGTTGCCAAAACCGTTCGTGCACGACATGGGCACCTCCAAAACGAACTGGGCCGTCCGCCCTCATTCGCTCCACTTCGGAGTGAGTGTGCCTCTCAGAGGTAGACCATGGCGTCCATTTTCCCCTACGCCCCTCAAGCCACCTCCACATCGTGACGAAACGTGCGTCTCTTAGACGTAAGAGTTGCAGTTCCGGTTCACCGGTAAGTTCCACTCGGGCGGCCGAAGTAAGAGGATAGTTGCCCTCTGGACAGCATGGATCGTGGAAGCGCCGCAGTACACGACCACCGTCGACATGATCCCCTCCGGTATTATCGGTCGGCGAAAACCCTGTATTTAGACACGATTATTGTCCGAATAGCCGAGCATTTTTGAAATACCCTCCGGTATCTCAAAGGAGTGCTCCCGGTTGGTTCAGACCGGGCCGCCCCGGACCGAATCACCGGGTTCGGCAGACAATTGATCAAGAAAACCGCGCCATGCCAGGTGTCACAGTCGGCGACTACTTGCTGTGACAATCGGGTAGCTAGCTGTCGTGACCGACATAACGGAGGGGGACGTCGGCGAGGGCAGGCTTCTGGTCATCGGCGGCAGGGAGAACCGCACCTGCGGCACTGGACCGCTCAAGGAGTTCGTCGCCCTCTCGGGGGCGCGTCGTTCACGCATCGTCGTCGTCACCACGGCCACCGGTGTACCCGAAGAGGTCACCGCGGAGTACACCACGGTGTTCAGCCGCCTCGGCGCCTCATCGGTGACCGAGCTGCGGCTCATCGGCCGCACGACGGCCGATGACCCGGCCTCACTCACCATGCTCGAGCAGGCGACCGGCGTGCTGATCAGCGGTGGCGACCAGTCACGCCTCAGCATGCTCGTCGGCTCGAAGACCAACGTCCTCCTGCACCACCGGCTCCAACGCGACGGACTGGTGATCGCCGGCACCAGCGCGGGTGCGACCGCGCTCGGCCGCTGGATGATCCTCGGCGGTGACGGGACGACGTCTTCGGTACGGATCGGGCCGGGGCTGGATCTGCTCGGCAACGTATTGATCGACATGCATTTCGCCGAACGGGGCCGGCTGCCTCGCCTGCTCAGCGGGATCGCCCTGGACGTGGAGTACCTGGGCGTCGGGATCGACGAGGACACCGCGATCGTGGTCGACGGCGACCGCTTCGAGGTGATCGGCAGCGGCGTGGTCACCGTCGTGGACGCCGACCGGGCCACCGTCGCCCCTGCCGCGAACAACCCGATGGCCCTGTTCGACGTTCGTCTGCATCTCCTTCCGGCCGGCTGCTGTTTCGACCTGGAGCAGCGCAAACCGTGGTTCGGCCCGACACGGGAAGAAGAGGAGTAAGCCGTGCACCTCGACCATCTGCGCTGGCTCGGCGGTCCCAATCTGTACGTCTCACGGCCGGTGGCGGTCGCCCGCCTCGAGCTGGAAGAGCTCACCGGCCGGGAGACCACGGACTTCGCCGGCTTCGCCGAACGACTGGTGCCCCTGCTGCCGGGCCTGGCCCAGCACCACTGTTCGGCCGGGCGGCCCGGCGGGTTACTGCGGGCGATGGCCCGTGGCACCTATTTCGGGCACGTCACCGAGCACGTGACCCTGGAACTGTCCTCGATGATCGGCCGGGAGGTCTTCTTCGGCCGTACGGTGTGGGCGGGCGCGCCGGGACGCTACGACGTCATCCTCGAATGCCCGCGCGACGAGGCGCCCGAGACGTCGGTCGTGGAGGACCTGATCCGGCTCGCGATCCGGACCGTCACCGAGCTGCTGGCCGGCCGTACTCCCGGCCTGACCGCGCCCCTGTCGGCCATCGCCAACGCGTACGGGCAGGCCCGGCTGGGTGTCAGCACGGCGGCACTGGCCGAGGCGGCGAGGCGCCGCGGCATCCCGGTACGCCGGATGGGCCACCTGAACCTCCTGCAGCTCGGGCACGGACGTCACCGGCGCATGGTCTGGGCGGCCATGACCGACCGGACCTCGGCGGTCGGCATGGAGGCGGCCGCGGACAAGATGCTGACGAAGTGCCTGCTGGAGGAGGCCGGCCTGCCCGTACCGAGCGGGTACGTCGTCGCATCCGCCGACGACGCCGTGTCGGTCTTGCACGACATCGGCGGCCCGGTCGTGGTCAAGCCGCTGTCCGGCCACCACGGCGAGAAGGTCTCGATCGAGCTGACCGACCCCGCCGAGGTGGTCACCGCCTTCCGCGAGGCCGCGACGGTGTGCGAGGAGGTGCTGGTGGAGGCCTACGTACCCGGCCGCGACCACCGGGTGCTCGTGGTCGGCGACCGCGTCGTCGCCGCCGCGGAGCTGAGCCCGGCGCGGGTGACCGGCGACGGACGGTCCACCATCGCCGAGCTCGTCGCCATCGCCAACGCCGACCCGGCACGCGGCGAGGGACACGACCGCCCGCTCACCCGCCTGACGCTCGGCGACACCGAGCTCGCCCATCTGGCCGCCCGTGACCTGCATCCCGGCTGTGTCCCCGCCGACGGCGAGGTGGTCTCGCTGCGCCGCAACGCGAACCTGTCGACCGGCGGCACCAGCAAGGACGTCACCGATCGCGTGCACCCCGACATCACGCGGCTGTGCCGCCGGGTGGCGTCCGCGGTCGGGCTCGACGTCTGCGGCATCGACCTGCGGCTCCCGGACATCGGCGCGCCGGTGCCGCCGGACGCCGGCGGCATCGGAGTGATCGAGGTGAACGCGTCACCGGGGCTGCGCATGCATCTGGCCCCGTACGAGGGCAGCTCCCGCGACGTCGCCGCGGACATCATCGACCAGATGTACCCGCCGGGAAGCTCGGCGCGGGTCCCTCTCGTCACCGTCACCGGCACCAACGGGAAGACCACCACCGTGCGCATGGTCGCGCACCTGCTGGGCCAGGACGGCCGCACGGTGGGCATGTGCACGACCGAGGGGGTCTACCTGGGCGCCGATCTCCTCTACAAGGCCGACGCGTCCGGCCCGCGGTCGGCGCAGATGGTGCTGGGCAACCGTGCGGTCGAGGCGGCCGTGCTGGAGACCGCGCGCGGCGGGATCGTGCGGCGCGGGCTCGGCTATGACCGCGCCGACGTCGCGATCGTCACCAACATCACCGACGACCATCTCGGTGTCGACGACATCACCTCGGTCGACGACCTCGTCGAGATCAAGGCGCTGGTCGCCGAGGAGATCAAGTCCGGCGGCCATGTCGTGCTCAACGCGGACGATCCACGCGTCGCGGAGCTCGCCGACCGCCCGTCGGTGCGCCGGCGCAAGCCGGTCATCCGCTACTTCGCCCGCAGCGGAACCAACAGGGTCATCGAACGGCACCTACGCATGGACGGCGTCGCCTACTACACCGAGGACGGCTGGCTCGTCGAGGCGGCGGGACGCCGGACCAACGCGCTGCTCCCGATCGCCGACGTCGCCGGCTCCTTCGGAGGCAAGGCCGACTACATGATCGCCAACGCGCTGGCCGCCGCCGCGGCCGCACGCGCGCTCGGCGTTCCGGCGAGCATGGTGGCGTTCGGGCTGCGGACCTTCGACCCGCACCGGTGCAATCCGGGCCGAGGCTGTTCGTTCCGCATCGAGGAGACGCCCGTCGTCGTCGACTACGCGCACAACCCCGCGGCCGTCGCGGCCGTCGGCAGCCTCTTGCGGCGCGTGTGGGGACGCGACGGCGTCGCGGCGGTGACACTGCCCGGAGACCGCTGCGACGACCTGGTGATGGACACCGCACGCGAGGTCGCCCGGTGCTTCGACCGCGTGGTCGTGTACGAGGACGAGGACCTGCGCGGCCGGCGGTCGGGGGAGATGACACGGCTCATCATCGAAGGGCTCACCGACGTCCGGCCGGACGTACGGATCCGCACCGCGGGCGACCTCAAGGACGCCGTCGGCATGGCCCTCACCCTTGCCGCGCCCGGCGAGCCCCTCCTCCTGTTGTACGAGAAGCTCCAGCCCGTCGCCGACCTGCTCCAGACCCTCGGCGCCGCCCGCCTGTGCTCGCCGGCCACCGAAGGGTCCGGCTGAGCGGCCCGCCGACCGGCCCGCAGGGGGTGCGGGCCGGACGGCGTGCGGTGATCACAACCACTCGCGCTCGCTCGCGATGCGGATCGCGTCCATCCGGTTGCGGGCGCCGATCCGGTCGAATGTACGGGACAGATGGTTGCGCACCGTCTTGGCGCTCAACGACAGCTCCGCGGCGATCTCGACCGTCGAGGCGCCGACGGCGGCGATCCGGAGGATCTCCTGCTCACGGCGCGTCAGCGGGTTCTCGTCGATGGCGCGCGCGGTACGGGCGAGATCCGGGTCGACCACGCTACGGCCGGCGGCCACCCGGCGTACGCACCAGGTCAGGCGCTCGACCGGTGCCTCCCTGGTGATCAGGCCGAGCGGTTGCACGGCCATGGCGCGGCTGAGAGCGCAGGAGTCGCCGCGGCCGACGAGCATCACCGTGGCGCACTCGGGCAGCTTCGCCCTGAGCTCGGTCGCCACGCTCGCCCCACCGGCCGGCGGCAGGTCGACGTCGATGACGGCTACTTCGGGCGTCACTTCGGACGCCGCCGGGACGAGCAGGTCGCCTTCTTCGAGTTCGGCGACGACATCGATTCCGGGTTCACGGGTGAGATAGACGACGAGGCCCATGCGCAGGAGATGCACATGCTCGGCGACGAGCGTACGGATCATGAGTCGTTCCCCTTGGACGAAGTTCACCTGCGGCCGCCCGGCACCCGGGAGGCACGCACTGACCTGGAACTGGAAGGGGCATGCGGGCGGCGGGACACGTCGAAGACGTGTCGCCGGCACCGGCCCGACATCGGGCTAGTCAGGGGAGAACGGTGGCTTGTCCGCGATGGTGCGGCTGATCGTCGTCTCCGGTTCGGTGACGACGCTCCAGAGACCGGGCGCCGGCAGGTGCAGCCGCGGCAGGTCGCTCGCGCTCGAGGAGGTCTTGCCTCCGGAGTCGCCGCCGGACCCGGAACCCGAGACCGGTGCGGGCACCGGGACGGGCGTTCTCAGGCCAGGCCGTAGATCATCTCGTGGGGAGTCGGGCACGATGGCGCCGGTCAGCTTCATCCGTACCGGCGACGTCGCCGGCCCCTCGCCGGTCTCGCCTGCTTCGCCTGTTTGGCCGGGTCGCGTCAGCGGCCTCCGCGTCCATTCGCCGATCGGCTGAGTGCGCACCGGGCCCTGGAACGCCGACGGTGCCGGTGAACGCGGCCGCCAGGGCTGCGACGGATCGCAGCCCGGGTCGTCGTCGTCGCGCGCGGACGGCGAGCGCGGGTGCACTGCCCGCGTGGCTCGCTTCTTGGCCGCTTTGATCGCGCCGGCGGCGGACGGCAGGGGGGCTGTGCGCGGCAGCCGGACGGTCCGTGGCAGCCCCAGGTCGTGGGACAGCCCGCCGAGCCGGATCCGGGTGGCGGGCACCGTCGCGTGTACGAGCGCGGCCGGCCTCCGTACCGTGCCCAGCGCGGTCTTCCCCGCGTCGTGGATGACGTGGGAGACCGGCTGCCGGGTGCCGGTGCCCGTCCGGCCGGTGAGCCCGCCCAGCGTGCGGCTCAGGGCGTGGGTGCCGGACCGCACCGTCGTCGGAGAGGAGGGTTTCACGTGGAGCAGGGGGCGCGGCGTCGTCGAAGAATGCGACGGAAGCACGTCCGCGTGGGCCTGGGAGAGGGCGGTGAACGCCCAGAACGCCAGGATGAGCCCCGCGACGGCGAGCAGGCGCCGGGCCAGGACGCTCAACGCGGTACGAAGCGTGCGTAAGTCGGCCGGCGTGTCTTGCGTCACGCTCTCCCGGCATGGCGTTGTCCGGGGCGCCGATGGCCGCCCCGGACAACACTCCTTTGTGCCCATCTTCCGCCCCCGCCGCTCTCGGCTGGAACGGGACTTTCCCCCTCGGACCTGAATCAATCCAATCCGACGAGGATGTCCGGTCCCGGCCGCCGTTCGCCGATCAGCGCGGGCGGACGGTCAGTCTCAGGGCGCTCCTCCCAGGAGTGATCGCAGGTCGATCCCGTCGTTGCCGAGATCGCCGTCGTCATCGTCGTCGCCGTCGCCTCTTCCGTCGTAGACGCGGTCGAACTTCTGTTCGTCGTTCTGCTGCTGCACCGAGGTCCCCGGCCAGTGCGGGCGCGGTGCCGGACCGTTCTGGTCCTGCGGGCGGGGCAGCGGCGTGCCGTCCGCCCGTACGGCGTGGTGGTGTCTCCGCGCGGGCGCCGACATGGTGAGCGCGGGAATGGGCAGCGTGCCCGCTTCCTGCGGTGGCGCCGGCGGCCGGACCGGCTCGGCGGCCGGCGTGGGCGAGGTCATCGCGGATGGCGCCGTGTCCAGGTCGGACACCTGGTCGCCGTCCTCGAGCTCCGGCAGGATCGGCTCGACGAGTGGTGACTCGTCCGTGCCGACGGTGTACGGGAAGGCCGCGTGGCCGTGACCGTGTGACCGGTGCCGCCTGGGCCGTCCGTGCTCGTCGGCCTGGTCGGCGAGAGCACGGACCCAGTGCGGCCACGCGTGGTACGCGGGCGCCGCGGGCCGTGCCGCTCCGGCGAACGACCGGAGCCGCCAGCCGGACAGCGTTCCGCGCTGGACCCGCGAGCCGGTGTGCGGCGCGTGCAGGAAGTGGTGCTTGCCGACGTAGATGCCGACGTGGTGATCCCCGGAAAAGAACACCAGGTCGCCCGGGTGCAGATGCTTGAGGCCCACCTTTCTGCGGATCAGCCGGTGCTGGAGGTCGGCGCGGTGCGGCAGCCTGAGCCCGCCCTTGCGCCAGGCGGCCATCACCAGGCCGGAGCAGTCATACGTGCGCGGGCCTGCGCCGCCCCACTGATAGGGCTTGCCGACCTGCCGGTAGGCGAACCGGACGGCCCGGGTCGCCTTGAGGCTCTGGGCCTTCATTCGGGCCAGATACCGCTCGTAAGAACGCAGGACGCGCAGTTGCCGATGTGTCGGCTCGGCCGAAACCATTTCCTGTGCGCCCGGCAGCGTGCGTGCCACCGCGACGAGCGGTGTCGAGACGACGAGTACAGCGCTGATACCTAGGACAGGGCTCCACAGTAAAGCTGGAGCGGCCAATTTGGTCCAGAGACTCCAGGCCTGTGACCTAGCCTGGTTCACCGAATCCATCCGCTGACCTCCAAAGGGTACGTGTGAGCCTTTCTTCGCATCAGCAGATACCCCGTGCCGTACGCCGTGTATCATCACCTCTTTTCGCCGCAAGGCTCACCATCGGGATTTTGATACGACGCCAATGGCATAAAGTAAAAGGATGGTTATTCGATCACCCTATCGACCCCATGATCACCGCACGTGGAGTGCAAGGGGAACAATGTAATTTCATCGTCTCAGCCACAAGAATCCGCAGTACAGGACGGGATAGACGTCTGCGACCGTATTCATGGCAGGTGAATGGGAGAGATCGGGATTTGCCACCGTCTGGACCCACGGTCTCACAAGGTCTCCCGCCGCCCCGAAAACAAAAAAGGCGACCTCCCGGTCACCGATGTCACCGATATTCGGCCGCCGTACACCGCCGGTCCGTCCGGGACCACACGGGCCCTTCTCCCGTACTCACGGAAAAGGCGCCCACGTGCGGCCCCGAAAAAAGGGTGTCCGCCCGCCCGGCGCCCCCGGACGGACGGACAGATGGTTCAGCCGACGCCGGCGAACTGCCCGATCGTCAACTTCAGCCGAGAAGGCCTGCGGCCCCGAGCGAACGGTAGGCACCGTGGTGCCCGAGCCGTCCACTGGAGGCCGTGCCCTCACACGCCGCCGTGGCGACGCCGCCGAGCGCACCCGCGTTGCCGCAGATCCGGACCGGCATGCGCACCGGCGCCTTGACCTGGTTACCGCTGAGCACACCGAAGTCGCCGGAGGTGCTCATGTCGGCGTCGGAAGCGTCGGGAGCCTCGATCGGGGCCGCCATCGGTGCTTCCGCCGGAGCCGCTGCCGGTGCTTCCACCGGAGCGGCGACCGGTGCGGCGACCGGAGCGGCCGGCGGGGCGATGGCCGGAGCCTCAGGCCGGGCCGGGACCGGGCTGCCCGGGGCACCGACAGAGGTGGCCGGAGCGCCGATCCTCGGGCTCGGTGACTCTTCGGCCACCGGTGCGGCCGGAGCGGCCGCGGGCGGCGCCCAGGCGGGTGCCGCCTGTGCGGGATCGCCGAGCGTGGCCTGGCCCTTGCAAGAGGCCGTGCCGATGCCGTTCGCGCTCGAGATGGCGTTGCCGCAGATGTCCATCTGCGGGGCCATCGCGTCCGGGTCGTCGTCGGTACTGATGTGCGCGAGCCTGGCCCCCATCGGGATCCCCGAGCTCAGCAGGTTGACGTGGTTACCGAACAGGCCGATCGGGGCGATGATCGGAATGTGGATCTGCTCGCCACCGAGGATGCTGTGGTCACCAGTCGTGTCGTCCGCGTTGGCGACGCCGGTGCCGGCCGCCGTGATGGCGGCCGCGACCAGCGCTACGCGCGCGGCGCGAACGGTCCATTTGTGCATGTCTCCCCCAAGGGTGTTGATTTTTTCACTGGTGGTTCGGGAGGTTCTCGCCCGACCGGTGCGGTGATTCTCTGTTCGCACACTGTTCGGGCGTTCAACCGGCGATGTGGATCACCGCTCGGAGTTCTCGTGGGGAATGGGGCCTTGCCACGGAAGTTGCCGGTACACCCTCAGCGGCGGCACCGACAGAAGGCGGGCAAGCCGGGCCAAAGACCCCTATCGCCGTCGCGTGAGAAGTTATTTCCTCGGCATGGGCGGGCGAACCGAGAATCGCCCGAGTCGCGGTGACAATCGCGTGAGCGATGGAGAGGAGGTCGAGGTTTCGGCGGCGAATCACACGGACGACGAGAGATGTCGTCCGCACCTTCAGCTTTTGCCGCTTCACACACCCTCCATGTGGCCGGTGATCTCAGAAACGTCGAACCTCGATGCTGATTGAGCGCAACATTAACACCGCCTCCCCCGAGGCCCGAGCCACCGCATCGCCCCACGTAAAGCACCCTCCGACCTGCGACGGGATTTAAAAAGATCACGCCCGGAGCGGTCCATGCGCCGGCCACCCGGGGCAAACGGCGAGCAATGATCCATCTGATACGGGGTTGCAATATTTGAGGCTCTCATTACATACGCCGCGAGCATGAGAAGGCCGAAGCATGCCGGCCAGTATCGGATATTTAGCTTATTCGGCGGAAGCGGCGGCCCTATTCCCTAATGCCGCCAAGGAGGGAAAGACCCTCGTCGCCGATCGCCCATCCGGGCCCCGGCATGCGATGAAGGTCGCGATACGCGATGCTTGTCCCCATGCGCGACCTGACGCTTCTGCCCAAAGCGCATCTGCACGTCCATCTGGAGAGCACCATCCGGTGGGCGACGTTGCGGGAGATCGGCGCCGCTACCGGCCTGCAGGTCCCGGCACCGCCGGACGGGCCGCTGGTCTTCGACGGGTTCCGCGACTTCGCCGACCACAACTCCCTCGTACGGGCCGCACTGCGCCGGCCGGAGGACTTCCGGCGGATCGCGGTGGAGTTCTGCGCGGACGAGGCCGCCCAGGGCACGCGCTACGCCGAGGTCACGTTCACGGCGGCCTCGCACGGCGAACGGCTCGGAGATCTCGACATGCCGCTGGAGGTCGTGCTGGACGGCCTGGCCGAAGGACAGGACACCTATGGCATCGAGTGCCGGGTGATCCTGGACCATTCCCGGCGACGTTCGGTCGAGCGCGCCCGCCGGACCCTCGAACTGGCCACCAAGCATGCCCCGGACGGCGTCGTCGGCATCGGCCTGGCGGGCGAGGAGTCCCATCCGCTCACGCCGTTCGCCTCGGTGCTGGACGCCGCGCACGACGCCGGCCTGCATCTCATCCACCACGCCGGGGAGACCTGCGGCCCTGACAGCATCCGCGAGGCGATCGGCGTCGGACGCGCCGAGCGCCTGGGTCACGGCATCCGCGTCCTGGACGACGTCGACCTCGTCGCCGAGGTGCGCGAGCGTGCCATCCCGCTGGAGGTCTGCCCGTCCTCGAACGTGACGCTGGGGCTCGCCGGCTCCTTCCGTACGCATCCGCTGCCGCGCCTGCGCGATGCCGGGCTGCCCGTCACCGTGAACACCGACATCCCGTCGATCGCCGGGACCTCCCTGAGCGAGGAGTACGCCCGCGTCCGCGAGGCGTTCGGTTACGACGACGAGACCCTCGCGGACCTGTCACGGACGGCCGTCGACGCGTCCTTCGCCCCGGCCGCGACCAAGGAGCGCCTGCACCGGGAGACGGACGCCTGGCTGGACGCGGGCGGTGACGTCGTCTAACGCGCGTCGGTGCGGAAGACGAGAACGCGTTCGATCGGCACCGTGAGGCGTACGACCTCACCGGCCACGACCCGCTCCAGCGCGCGAAAGCAGATGACGGCGCCGTCCTCGGTCACGCCCTCGGCCGCGATCTCGCCGCCACGGAACTCCGCCACCTCGACGCGCACGCGTACGGTGTTGCCGCCCGTACTCCCGCCTCCGCTGCCGGCGACACGGATGTCCTCCGGCCGGATCGCGACCATGGCCGGCCCCCTGGTGACCTCGTCCTGGGCGACGCCGACGAGGCGCAGACCGGACCGCCCGACGATGATCCGGCTGCCCTCCTGCGAGACGACGGGCAGCTCGAACAGGTTGCGGTAGCCCATGAACTCGGCGACGTACGGGCTGGCGGGACGGTTGTAGAGCTCGTCCGGCGTGCCGATCTGCTGGACCCGGCCCTGGTTGAGGATCACGATCCGGTCGGCGAGTGCCAGCGCCTCCTCCTGATCGTGGGTGACATAGACGGTCGTCAGGTGGAGAGTCTGGTGCAGACGCCGGATCTCCCTGCGCATCTGCAGCCGCAGCTTCGGGTCCAGGTTCGACAGTGGCTCGTCCATCAGGAACAGCCTCGGCCGGATGACGATCGCACGGGCGATCGCGACCCGTTGCTGCTGGCCGCCGGAGAGCTGGCCCGGCAGCCTTGCCGCCTTGTCGGTCAGCTCGACGAGTTCGAGCGCTTCGTCGACACGGCGGCGTACCTCGTCCTTGGGCAGGCGCCGGATCGTGAGGCCGAACGCGACGTTGGCCCGGACGGTCATGTGCGGAAATAATGCGTAATTCTGGAAGACGAATCCGAAGCCGCGCTCCTCGGGCGGGATGCCGTCGATGCGCTCCTCGTCCAGCCAGATCGCGCCGTCGGTCAGGGGCAGCAGGCCCGCCAGGCAGCTCAGCGCGGTCGACTTGCCGCAGCCGGAGGGCCCCAGCAGAGCCAGGAACTCGCCGCCGACGATCGAGAGGTTCAGGTCGCTGACCGCGACCGTCGTGCCGAAATGGCGGCTCACGCCTTCCATCCGCAACGTACCGAACCGGCTTCGTGCCCGGCCGGGAAGCACGGCCTGGTGACCGGCACGCCTGTCCGGGCGAGGGGCCGGGCGCCCTTCACGAGTAGGGTCCTGCGCCAGCCGGCTTCGCCGGAGGGATGCCATCAACACCTCCAGGTCAGCGTGGCTCCGGGAACCCACGGACCGGTGGAAGCAAAAGGGGGGACAAGGAAGGAGAGCCCGTCAGAGATCGTCTGGCGCGGCCACTCGGGCAAAGGCTAGAGAGATCGCGTAGCCATGGTCAATCGAAACGGCGGACCGATATGAGTCCGTACGCGAGGCGTAAGTTGGTGCCGAGGCGGGCCGGTTCCGGCGACCACGACGACCGGAGACGCCCACATCCGCGCGGGAGGGTGCATGACGATCGAGACGGCCGAATTCGGGCGTAGCGGCCACGCGAGCACACGGGTGATCTTCGGTGCGGCGGCTCTCGCCGAGGTCCCCCAGCGGGTCGCCGACGAGACCTTCGACGTTCTGCTCGAGTACGGCGTCAACCACATCGACGTCGCCGCCGGGTACGGCGAGGCCGAGGTGCGGCTCAAACCGCTGCTGGCACGCGAGCCGGAGCGGTTCTTCCTGGCCACGAAGACCGGGGAGCGCCGGGCGACCGCCGCCCGCGAGGAGCTTCATCGTTCACTGGAGCGCATGGGGGTCGACCACGTCGACCTGCTGCAGCTGCACAACCTGGCCGACCCCATCGAGTGGGACATCGCCCTCAGCCCCGGCGGCGCCATTGAGGCGGCGATCGAGGCGCGGTCGCAGGGCCTCGTCCGCCACATCGGGGTGACCGGCCACGGCACGCAGATCGCCGCCACTCATCGGCGCAGCCTCGAGCGGTTCGACTTCGACTCGGTGCTGCTGCCCTACAACTACGTGACGATGCGGAACCCCTACTACGCCGACAACTTCGAGGCGCTCTACGCGACCTGCCAGGAGCGGCGGGTCGCGGTGCAGACCATCAAGTCGATCGCGCTGCGCCACTGGCGCGACCGGCCGCACAGCCGGTCGACCTGGTACGAGCCGCTCCAGCAGAAGGACGACATCGACCTGGCGGTCTGGTGGGCGCTGAGCCGCCCCGGGGTCTTCGTCAACAGCGTCGGCGACGTCGGCCTGCTGCCCCGCGTGCTCGACGCCGCGTCCCGCTACACCACGGGCCCGGACGACGCGACGATGAACGCATTGGCGGAACGCTCCGCCGCCGAGCCGCTCTTCGTCTGAGCCCTCAGGCGGGTGACATGACCTCGTAGAGGTTGCGGGCCGCGTCGACGAAGAACAGGCCGCGGGGGCACAGCGGATGGTCGATGCGGCCGTTGGCGGGCGTGGCGGGGCCGTTGCCGAACGGCACGTCCAGGTCGCGGACGCGGGCGAGGATCCGGTCGAAGGTGCCCGGGTCGACGTCGAACGCGAGGTGATGCCCTGACGGGTCGTCGACCGCCATGAAGTCCAGCGTCAGCTCGTCGTTGACCTTGACCGGCGCGAAGTGGCCGTGTGAGCCGGCGGGCGGCAGGCACTCCAGGCCCATGACGGCCGCGAAGAAACGCGCGGCCTCTTGATGGTCCACCGCCGTGACGATCGTGTGGTTGAGGGTGATGGTCACTTTTCCTCCGTTGTCAGGGCGCCGTGCAGGAAGACCTGGACGAGAAGCTCGGAGCTGAGCCCTCCCGCCCCGTCGAAGCGCGGGCGGGTGAACAGCAGGCCCAGAAAGATCGCGGCCGCGTCCTCGGCGTCCAGTCGCAGGTAGTCCTCGCCGGGTTCGAACAGCTCCGCGACGGCCGCGCGGATCGCCGCCATCGACTCCTCACGGCTGTCGGCCCGCGGCCGGTCCGTCTCGTCACCCCGCCGCGGCTCGTCACCCGGCCGCGGCCGGCGCCGGTGCCCGGACGCGTGGAGCGCGCCGGCCATCGCGCCCATGCGGGCCAGGTACGCACCCAGCGCGTCGGCGGCCTCGACCAGGCGCGCGTCCAGCGGCTGGTCGAGCGGGATCGCGGCGATCTCCCGTACGGCGTGGTCGGGCCGGACCGCCTCGGCCATGCAGGCGCCCAGCAGCTCTTCCTTGTCGGCGAACGCACGGAAGATCGTGGCCTCGCCGATACCCGCCGAACGGGCGATCTGGCTGGTGGTCACGGCGGCACCGTACTCGGCGACCAGCGGCAACGCCGCAGCCACGATCATGGCCCGCCGCTGTTCGGTGGACATCCCCGGCGCTCGCCGCCGGGTGGTGGGTTCTGTCATGCCCCGAGAGAGTACGGAGTGATGACTCACTCCGTCAAGGGTGGAGTGAGTCATCACTCCGGTCGATGCCCCGCCATCACCTAATCCCCTACTCCTCCAGGTCCCCGGCCTCCCAGGTCCCAGCCCCCACGTACGCGGGAGCCGGACGGTTTGATGGCCATACCTCCCGGTACTGTGCCCGGGACGAAGAAGGCCGCAGGTGAGTTGCTTGATCGTGTCTGTCGCGTGATCGCGAGCTTCCTGCCCATCTGGCTGTTGGCGGCCGTCGGCTACCTCACCGGACGTACGCGCATCCTGGGCGACCAGGGGGAGCTCGTACTCGGCCGGTTCGTGTTCCACATCGCCATGCCGGCGTCGCTGTTCGCGACACTGAGCGGCGCGAAGCCGGATCGGTTCTCCGGATGGGCGATCGGCACGTTCGCCGCGGGCACGGTGTCGACCTGCCTCATCGGCTTCGCCGCGAGCCGCTGGGTGTTCGGCCGCGACCTCGGCGACCAGGCGATCAGCGGAATGGCGGCCGGCTACGTCAACTCGGCCAACCTCGGCATTCCGGTGGCCGTTCAGCTTCTGGGAGACACGTCGTTCATCGTCTCGGTGATGCTGTTCCAGGTCCTGATCGTGACCCCGGTGGTGCTGACCGTGATCGACGTTCACAACGGAGAGGGCCGCCGGATCCGAGTCCGCGATCTCCTGCTGCTCCCGGCGCGCAACCCGATCATCGTCGCGTGCGTGCTCGGTGTGGCCGTGGACGGGCTCGGATGGCGGCTGCCCCAGCAGGTGCTCGATCCGTGCCGGCTGCTCGGCGCGGCGGCGGTCCCGGCGGCGCTGGTCACGCTGGGCATGTCACTGCACGGCCGTACGGCCGAGGCCGGGCCGCGCTCACGCGGCGAGGTCGGCGTGGCGGTGCTGCTCAAGATCGTGATCCAGCCGTGCGTGGCGTTCGTACTCGGCCGGTACGCCGTGCACCTGTCGCGGAACGACCTGCTGGCCGTCGTGGTGTGTTCGGCGTTGCCCACCGCGCAGAACGTCTTCATCTTCGCCCGGGAGTACGGTCTGCGGACCGCGCTCGTACGCAATGCGATCGTCGCGTCGAGCGCCCTGTCGATGCTTTCGCTCCTGCTGGCGACGTGGCTGCTCGGACCGCACGGACACGGAAACTAGCCACTTGAGGACAGTCGCGCGATGCGGCCACCGACAACGCACGGCTGCATATAGGTTGAACGTTAAACGATGGAGAGACTCACTCCGGGAGATGTTCCCTCGTGACCGACGACCCTTCGCCCAGTCTGCAGTCGTCCGCCGAGATCGACACCACGGTCTCGCAGTCGGCGAGGGTCTGGGACTACTGGCTTGGCGGCAAGGACAACTACCCGGTCGACCGCGAGGTCGGTGACCGGATCGCCGCGATGTTCCCCGACATCGTCGAGCACGCCCGCATGGACCGGGTGTTCCTGGGCCGCGCCGTTCGTTACCTGGCGGGGGAGGCCGAGGTCCGGCAGTTCCTCGACATCGGCACCGGACTGCCCACGGTCGACAACACCCACGAGGTCGCGCAGCGTGTGGCGCCCGAGTCCCGGATCGTCTACGTCGACAACGACCCGCTCGTGTTAGCGCACGCCCGTGCCCTGCTGACCAGCACCCCCGAGGGCGCCACCGACTACATCGACATCGACATGCACGACCCCCGCGAGATCGTCAAAGCCGCGGCACGGACGCTCGACCTCACCAAGCCGATCGCCGTCACGATGCTCGGGGTCCTGTGGCACATCGTGGACGACGACGAGGCACAGGCCGTCATCGACCAGTACATGGACGCCCTGCCCTCGGGCAGCTACCTGGCGATCGCGCATCCCACGATCGAGGTCACCGGCGAGCGAATGCTCGAGGCCATCCGATACTGGAACGAGTTCGGCACGCCGCCGGGAACCCACCGCACGCCAGGGCAGCTCGCCGCGTTCTTCCACCGTCTCGAACTCGTCGAGCCCGGCGTGGTCTCGTGTACGCGGTGGCGGCCGGAGGCCACACCCTTCGGCGAGCCCGCCGAGATGGACCTGTTCTGCGCCGTAGGCCGGAAACCGTAATCCCCCCGCTCGGGCATCTTCCCGCGCAGAACCAGTCGAGAGGCAGCACCCGAGTGAACACGGGCGGTCATACGCCGGGAGTCAAAATGGATGACGCGGGGGACGTACCACCAGAGGGCGCGATCCTGTACGAGAGACCGGCAGGCCCGACGGCCACCCGCATGGTGCTCGGCGCCCTGCTCCGCCGGCTGCGCGAGTCCCACGGAATCTCCCGCGAACAGGCGGGAGAGGTGATCCGCGCGTCCCAGTCGAAGATCAGCCGCCTGGAGCTGGGACGGACCGGCTTCAAGCTGCGCGATGTGGTCGACCTCTACAAGCTCTACGGCGTCACCGACCAGGCCGAGATCGATACCCTCCTCGGCCTGGCCAAGCAGGCGAACTCCCCTGGCTGGTGGCACGCGTACGGTGATCTCGTGCCCGGCTGGTTCGAGCCGTACCTCGGTCTCGAACAGGCCGCCGGCATCATCCGCACGTACGAGGTCCAGTTCATCCCCGGCCTCCTCCAGACCGCTGAGTACGCACGCGCCGTCATCGCCCTCGCCCACTCCCCGGCGGCGCAGGTCGAACGCCGCGTCGAACTCCGGATGCGCCGCCAGGAGATCCTGCAGCGCGCGCAACCGCCGTACCTCTGGGTCGTGATCGACGAGGCGGCACTACGACGCCCGATCGGCGGGGCGGCCGTCATGTTCGCCCAGTTGCAGCACCTGATCGAACTATGCGACCTGCCGAACGTGACGATCCAGCTGATGCCGTTCCACGCCGCGGGCCACGCGGCCGCCGGGGGACCGGTCACCCTCCTGCGCCTGCCCGAACCCGAACTCCCCGACGTGGTCTACCTCGAGCAGCTCACCAGCGCGCTCTACCCGGACCGGCGCGACGACATCGACTACTACCGCGACATCATGAACCGCCTCGCGACGCAGGCCGACCCTCCGACCGTCACCAAGGAAACCCTGCACCACATCCTCAAGCAGCTTTGAGCCGCTATCGCCGGCGTCCCTACACCGGCCCGGCCGACCTGCGGCTGATGCAGTCGCTCGCCCAGAGACGGTGGTCGCCGGCAAGCCGATGGCACGCCGGCGAACTCGTCTGGCTCCGGTTCCAGCACGTGGGGCGGGAGACCGACGGGGAGACGTCGCTGTGGATGGAGGAAGAACAGATCGTCGCGTGGGCCTGGGCGCGGCCACCCGGCCACCTCGACCTGCAACTCGATCCCGCCCACATCGGCCTCGCCGGGGAGATCCTGCGATGGTTCGACGACGTGGCCCACGGCGGAGTCCGCACCGTGACGCTGCTGGACGCCGAGACGGAGCTCATCGAGGCGCTGCGCCGCCATGGTTATGAGGAACAGACCGCTGGGCCGTTCTTCCTTCATCTGCGACGCGGCCTGGAAGGGCTGCCAGAGCCGGTCGTCCCAGCCGGATACACATTGCGTCCGATACGCGGCGAGGACGACGCCGATGCTCGCGCTCGCGTTCACCGTGCCGCGTTCTCGCTGCCGAACCTGCCGCCTTCCATGGTCACCGCCGACAGCTACCTCCAGGTCATGCGCGCCTGGCCCTACCGTGCGGAGCTGGACTGGCTCATCGAGGCACCCGGCGGCGCGGCCGTGTCGTTCTGCCTGGTGTGGCTTGATGATCACAACCGCGTCGGTGTCCTCGAACCGGTGGGTACCGCTCCGGATCATCGCCGCCTCGGCCTCGCCACCGCCGCGACGCTCGCCGCGCTCCACGCCGTACGCGGGCTCGGAGCCGAATACGCCCGCGTCTGTGCCCGTGGGGACGACGCCTACCCCTCGGCTCGCGCGACCTACCAAGCCATGGGATTCCGCCGTTTCGCGCGGAACCTGACCTTCGTGCGTGAGCCCTAACGATCGGCTCCCGTGGTGCCTTCGCGGAAGGAGTCGGTGACGTAGGCGTCGAGGTCGGGGTGCTCGGGGGTGAGGACGTGGCGTACCCAGGCGTTACGTTCGTGGACGAGTGGGGGGAGTTCGAAGACGCAGCCGATCAGGGTCGGTCGCAGGGGGACGAAGTTCGTCGGGTCGTCGTCCGGGCAGCCCAGGACGTGCTGACCGGCCGCGGCGGCGCGGAAGTGCAGGGCGTTGTCCCACGCCCATGTGTACGCGTTGAGGTAGGCGCCGTCGTCGTTCCCGCGGTGGAGCACGATGAAGGCGGCCGGTGGCGTACCGTCCGGTTCGGGCAGTAGGTCCGGCAGGATCGCGTACGCGGCCTTCTCCACCTCGGGCTCGATTTCCGGCCGGGTCGGCGGTCACGTGGTAGCGCTTGATCCGGTAGCCGGCCACCTCGATCGGTGGTGGCACCCGCAGCAGTTTCTCCTCAAAAGGCATGGCTGGACCGTAGGCCCGCTCCACTGTCATCTTGTGTCAGTGAAGTCGAGCCGTCTGCTGTCGATCCTCCTGCTGCTCCAGACCCGGGGACGGATGACCGCCGCCCGGCTCGCCGAGGAGCTGGAAGTATCGGTACGCACGGTGTACCGCGACATCGAGTCGCTGCACGCCGCGGGCGTCCCCCTGTACGGCGAGGCCGGCCACGCCGGCGGCTACCAACTGCTCGACGGCTACCGCACCCGGCTCACCGGGCTCAGCGTGCCCGAGGCCGAGGCGCTGTTCCTGTCGGGCGTCCCCGGGCCCGCCTCCGAGCTCGGCCTCGGCTCCGCGCTGGCGGCGGCCCAGCTCAAGCTGCGCGCGGCGCTCCCGCCCGACCTGCGCGTTCAGGCCGACCGGATGCGCGGGCGGTTCCACCTGGACGCGCCCGGCTGGTACGCGCCGGACGACGACGTACGCCACCTGCCGCAGGTCGCCGACGCGGTATGGCACGGCAGGGTGCTCGATGTGCGCTACCGCCGGTGGAAGGCGCCCACCGACGTCGACCGGCGGCTGGAGCCGTACGGCCTCGTCCTCAAGGCGGGCCGCTGGTACGTCGTCGCGGGCCCGGGACCGCGTACTTACCGGGTCGACCAGATCCTCGACGTGACCGTACGGGAGGAGGAGTTCGCCCCTCCGGACGGCTTCGACCTCGCGGCGTACTGGCGCGACTACCAGGCGGACTTCCACGCCCGGCTGTACGGCGGCGAGGCGGTGGTCCGGCTGGCCCCGGACGCCGCCGCCCGCCTCACCGGGGCCGCCCGTCAGGCCCTCGCCGACACCGGTGTCACCGAGTCCGACGGCTGGGTACGCGCCGTGCTCCCCATCGAGTCCCTCGACCACGCCCACCGCACGTTCCTCGCCTTGGGCACGGACATCGAGATCGTAGAGCCCCCGGAGTTGCGCGCCCGCCTCACCGAGACCGCGCGCGCCCTCGCGGCCCGCTACGCGGCGGGCTGAGGCCCCGGCCGGAAGCCGCTGGCCAGGGGCCTGAAAAAAGTTTGAGAACCCGTGCAACCAAAGTGCCCACTTATGCGTATTCACCCGACGCAAGGCTTATCAGGAGAGTCGGAGCAGATGTTCTCGAACGTGGGCACCCAGGTGGCGGCGGCGCAGCAAGACGGGCGTCGTTCCGCCGCGAAAGCCGTACCTGGCCGTGCCCTCGTACGCAGCCGGCGGAGGCCCCGCCCGTTTAAGGCGCGGACGGGCGGCAGACGGCCTCCGTCCGGCTTCGTACACGACCAGAGCCAGCATCGACCGACTCGACGTTTTTTCCGTACTGGAACCATCATCGAGGAGACAGAACCGTGCGCTTGAAGCATCTGACCACATACGTAGCGATCGCCGGAGCCCTCACCGCCCCGGTCATCATCGCGGCGAATGCCTCCGCGACCACGGGGGGTGTCTCCTCGGCCTACGGTCTGTCCGCGACCGGCCTGATCAACCTGCCGGCACTCCCCGCCGTCTCCTCCGTGGCGGGCCCCAAGGACAAGAGCCTCGTCGAGCTGCCGCCCAACCCCCTGGTGAAGCTGAAGGTTCTGCACACCTCCGCGACGGCCGGCCGCTCACGGGCCAGCGTCGTCGACCTGAAGGTTGCGAAGGCTGCGCTGTCGGCCCACCTGATCACGGCCAAGTGCGTCGATGGTCAGGGTTCGTCCCACCTGGTCAAGGCTTCCATCGGTGGCCACAAGTTGGCCGTCGACGCGGCGCCGAACAGTGCCGTCAACATCCCGGTCCAGGGCCTCGGGGCGGTCTCGGTGGTCCTGAACAAGCAGGTCCACAACGCCGATGGCAGCCTGACCGTCACCGCGATCGAGGTCAAGCTCGGCCTCGTGGGCGGCAAGGGCCAGGCGATCGACATCTCCTCCGCCACCTGCGCCGCCGCCGGTGACGCCACCCCGCCGAACATGCCCGGCAGCCCGACGCCGGCCCCGAGCACCAACCCGCCCGGTGAGGCTCCCGCACCGACCCCGGTCCCCAGCGACCTCCCGGTCACCGGCTGACGCCTGACCGCCTGAGCGCGGTGACGTACGCGGCTCCGCACCGAGCCCGTACGTCACCGCGTTTTTTCGTCCCGGCGCCAGACCTTGAGGGTGTTGTCCGTACGGGTGACCGGGCGCCCGGCGGGGTCGTTCTGGATCCGCTCGTGTTCCTCACAGACCTGCACCTCCCACTCCTCGTCCGGGAGGTCGAGGTCTTCCAGTACCTCCTGCGGGGTGGGCAGGTGCACGCCGGGGTGAGGGTCGTCCTCCCAGGGCGGGAACCCCGCGTGCCCGACGACGAGAAGCACCCCGCCCGGTGCGACGGCACCGGCCGCCGTACGCAGGATCTTCTCTCGCGGCATGTCCCCGGGGGAATGCAGGAAATGCGCGGACACCAGGTCGAACCTCCCCGCGGGGAATGACGTCCCGAGGTCGTGCCGCTGCCAGTCGATGCGGTCGGCGACCTCGGCCGCGTTACGTGCGGCGCGTTCGAGGGCGACGCCGGAGATGTCGACCGCGGTGACACGCCATCCCCGCCGGGCGAGCCAGATCGCGTCGGCCCCCTCGCCGCAGCCGAGGTCGAGGGCCCGTCCCGGCACCATGTCCTCGACCTGACGGACCAGGACGGTGTTGGGGTTCCCGCTCCAGATCCGGTCGCTCTCGCGGTAACGGTCGTCCCAGAGCTCCTGCTCGGTCATCCGCGCCCCTCCCTGTAGGTCTCGACCGCACGGCGGGTCTCCTCGGCGATCAGGTCGCCGTTGATCGCGGCACCGGCCCGTACGCCCGCGGCGGCCGCGGCGATGACCTGGTCCATCACGCTGGCGACGTTGCCGGCCACCCACACGCCGGGCACCTCGGTCGCGCCGGTCGGGTCGGCGGCGACGTAGCTGCCGATCACCTGTCCGCCCATCTCCTGCTCGGTCGTCGTCAGTCCCAGGCCGGTGAGTACGCCGGCGCGGGCGGTGAGGCGGGTGGCGACCGTCAGGGCCTGGCACGGGATGACCCGGCCGTCGTCGAGGCGTACGCCGGTGAGCCGGTCTTCCGTCACTTCCAGCCCTGCGACCCGTGTGTCGACCACCGCGATGTCGCGGGCGGCCAGTTGCTCGTACTCCTCCTCGCTCGGCTCGGGCGCGGTGTGCCGGAAGAGGGTCACGTTCTTGCTCCACTGCCGCCAGAGCAGGGCCTGGTGGATCGCCCGGGGTCCGGTGGCGAGAACGGCGATCGCCTGGTCGCGTACCTCCCAGCCGTGACAGTACGGGCAGTGCAGCACGTCGCGGCCCCATCGCTCCGCCAGGCCCGGCACGTCCGGCAGTTCGTCGACGAGACCGGTGGTCACCAGGAGACGGTCCGCCTCGACGTCGGTTCCGTCGCCGAGGACGACGCGGAAGCCGCCGGCGTCCGCGGGCTCGGCCGACACGACCTCGCCTTCGACGATCTCGCCGCCGTAGCCGGTCACCTCCGTACGGCCCGTGGCCAGCAGCTGCGCGGGCGGGACACCCTCGCTGCCGAGGTAGGTGTGGACGTGGCCCGCCGGAGCGTTGCGCGGACGGCCGGCGTCGATCACCAGAACCGATCGCCGTGCTCTCCCCAGGGTCAGTGCGCCGCTGAGTCCGGCGGCCCCACCGCCGACGACCACGACGTCATAGCGTCTTGTCTGTGTAGTCATGCGCAGATGGTGTGCCGGCCCTTGGCGATTTGACAAAGTTTGTTGCCGAGGCGGCAAATAGGGACATGGCAGACCTCGCGCGTGTCCTGACCGCCGTCGGCCCACGGCTGCGGGCGCTACGCCGGGAGCGCGGCACGACGCTGGCCCGGCTGAGCGAGGAGACGGGGATCTCCGTCAGCACCCTGTCGCGGCTGGAGTCCGGCCGGCGCAAGCCGACGCTCGAACTCCTGCTGCCCCTGGCGGAGGCCCACGGCGTGCAGCTGGACGAGCTGGTCGGCGCGCCGGCGACCGGCGATCCCC
This sequence comes from Actinoallomurus bryophytorum, assembly GCF_006716425.1. Classification (NCBI taxonomy): domain Bacteria; kingdom Bacillati; phylum Actinomycetota; class Actinomycetes; order Streptosporangiales; family Thermomonosporaceae; genus Actinoallomurus; species Actinoallomurus bryophytorum. The sequence continues at coordinate 3,492,561 of NZ_VFOZ01000001.1, read as the reverse complement.
GCGTCCACCTGCGCTCCTTCACCCGCGACGGCATGACCTTCCTGCCGCTGACCCGGCAGCTCGGCGGGCTGCGCGCGTACAAGCAGATCCTCCCCGTGACGGGCGGCTGCCCACCCGAGCAGCGGGTGCACGAGGGCTATGAGTGGCTCTACGTCCTGTCCGGCCGCCTGCGTCTGCTGCTGGGTGACAACGACCTCGTGCTGACCTCCGGCGAGGCCGCGGAGTTCGACACCCGCATCCCGCACGCCTTCGCCAACGCCGGCTCCGAACCGGTGGAGTACCTCTCGCTCTTCGGCCCCCAGGGCGAGCGGCTGCACGTAAGCGCCCGCCCTGCCCGCGGGTAGTCCTCACCGCCTGTGGCCGACGCCCGTACGATGGCGGCTTGTGGACCGGAGCGCCTTCACGCGGCGGGTGATCTGATGCGCGGTGGCTCGGTCTCGGCCGCACGAGCCGCCGAGATCGAATCGGTCATCGACCGCGTCACTCGCTGGGCCTCAGGCCGCGGCGACGTCGCCGGCCTGCTCCTGGTCGGATCGTGCGCCCGTGGCGCCGCGCGCCCGTCCTCCGACGTCGACTTCGTGTTGCTCACCACCGCCCCGTACGCCGTCGCCTCGGCCGCTGGGTCCGCCATCGGCGAGCCGACGCTCACCCGGTCGTGGGGTCCCATCACCGAGCGGCGCTTCGTCACCCCGGTCGATCCCGGCACACTCCGGGTGGTCACCGATGGCGCTTGCTCGCTGTACGACCCGGCCGGCCTGCTGGCAGCCTTGCTGGGGGCGGCGGGGTGAACGTCCGCGCTCGCCCGTTCCCGCCCTGTGATCCGCCGTCGAGGGGCGTCAGGGGCTCTCGTGAGCCCGGCTTCGCGCCTGGTCGCGCAGCACGCCGGCGACGTTCGGTGGCGTGTAGTTCTGCGACTTCGCGACCTTTCCGTCTTGTCGCAGGAGCACCCGGCCGTCGTCGTCGAGCTTGGTCATGTTCGACCGGTGCACCTCGGCGAGCACGGCGTCCAGGTCGATGCCGTAGGTGATCGCCGAGCCGTAGGCGACGTAGACGATGTCGGCCAGCGCGTCGGCGATGCCGACGATGTCGCGCTGCTCGGTCGCGGTGGCGAACTCCTCGACCTCCTCGGCGAGCAGCCGAACCCGCAGAGCCGCGAGCTCGGCGGGTATGTCCGCGGTCGGCTCATCGCTGCGCGGGAGGCCGAAGGTCGCGTGGAATGCCGCGACCGCGTGCGCGATGTTCGTCTTGTCTGACGGCATGGGCCAACGCTGCCACAGAGTCCTGGTGGTCTCTGACGACGGCCGGGGTACGTTCGGCGGCTCCGGCCACGTCGGCGTACCCCGGCGTCGTCCGACCATGGACTCAGCCGCAGGCGCGGGCCGTCGTGCCGCTGCCGTGGTTGACCGTGCCGGTGCCGGTGATCACCGTGGCGGTACCCCAGGCGCAGACGCCGGGGGCGTAGAGCATGTTGCCCCAGTGGTGCCCGCCGTTGCCGGCGCTGTAGCTGAAGAGCGCCGACCTTCCGTCATCGGTATAGACGTTGGCGGAGCCGTAGCCGTAGGTGGGCACCCTGACCTCGGTCCAGTTGGTCTTGCAGCCGGGCGACCAGTAGAGATAGGCGGTGCCCAGCGCGTCGCCGAGCTGGTTCGTGATGTAGGAGCTCTTGACGGAGTAGGCGCCGCTGTTACAGCCGGTGCTGTACGGGTCCTTGCCATCGAGCGAGGCCGCACTCGCGGGCAGAGACGTCAGGACGACGGTCGATGCCGCGGCTGCCGCCGCCGCGATTACTCGGGTCTTCACGTGTGATTCTCCCCTTACGTTCCAGGAGCCCGGCAGAGCGAACGCTGCCAAGATCACCAACTGGCTCGAAACCTACGTGGGGGAGAAAGTGCCTGATAGAGGAGGATGACTGAGCTGAGAAACGCGCAGACTCGGGAGGACTGAGTCATCCGACTCAGCACGTTCACGCGCCTGTTCGACGCGGGCCGCGCTCCTCCAGGACATGGTCGGCCGTCACCTCGCCGATCTGCGGGCGTCAGTCCCGCTTGCCGTAGAGGTGGAGGGTGAGCGGCGCGCACACTCCGGTGATGACGGCGGTCGCGATGAGGGACCAGGCGACGGCTCCGCCGGTGCCGCTGGTGTTGTTCATGAGATCCCTGGCCGCGGTAGCGACGTGGCTGATCGGGTTGACGTCGACGAAGGCCTGGAGCCAGCCGGGCATGGTCCGGGGCTGGACGAAGACGTTACTGGCGAACGAGAGCGGAATCAGTACGACGTTGGCGATGGCCATGAAGACGGCCGAGTCCGGCACGAGCAGGGCGACCGCGGCCCACAGCCAGGACAGGGAGAGCGCGAAGGCGACGACCACGGCCACCCCGGCGAGCACGCCCGGGGCGCCGCCTTCGGGCCGATAGCCCATGACCAGCCCGAGGACCACCACGATGGTGGAGGCGAACAGGTAACGGCCGGCATCGCTGAGGAGGCCGCCGAGCACGAAGGCGCCGCGCCAGATGGACAGGGAGCGGAAGCGGTCGAAGGCCCCGCTCGTCACGTCCTGGGCGAGACGGGCGCCGCCGTACATGGTGATGATGGTGATCGTCATGCTCAACGTGCCGGGCAGGAGGAACTCCAGGTACGTGCCGGACGAGCCGCTGATGGCGCCGCCGAAGAGGTAGGTGAACAGCACGGTGAACAGGACCGGCATGGCGGCCGACTCCACCAGCTGTTTGGGGTCGTGTTTGATCTTGAGCACGGCCCGCCGGCCGAAGGTCGCGGAGGCGGCGAGCGCCCCGGGACGGCGACGTGGCGGGCCTGCCGTGAGGAGTATGTCGATCTGGTAGGCCCCCGCCGGGGCGGGGCGCGTGATGGCGGCCGGGATGGTCATGCGTTCACGTCCTCCTGGTCGGTGGTGGCCGGGCCGGCCGCGTGGCCGGTCAGGGCGAGGAAGGCTTCGTCGAGGCTGGGCTGGCCGAGAGTGAACTCCGCGACACCCACCCGGGCCTCGGCGAGCCGGGTCATGGCGTGCCCGACCAGCCGGCCCACGTCGGTCGCGCCGGCCGGGGTGGCGAGCAGCATGGACAGGGCGAGCGGGTCGGCGGCGAGATGGACCGTCCCCTCCAGGGCGCCGGCCAGGACCTGCTGGGCTTGCGTACGCTGCTCGCCGTCGAGGAGCCGGACGTGCAGGGCGCCCGATCCGACCTGGGCCTTGAGCTGGGCGCTCGTACCCTCGGCCACGATCCGGCCGTGGTCGATGACGGCGATCTGCTCGGCGAGCTGGTCGGCCTCTTCGAGGTACTGGGTGGTGAGCAGCACCGTGGTACCGGCCGCGGCGATCTGACGGACCAGCTCCCACACGTGACCACGGCTGCGCGGGTCCAGCCCGGTGGTCGGCTCGTCGAGGAACAGCAGGTCGGGGGTCACGATCAGGCTGGCCCCGATGTCGAGCCTTCGGCGCATCCCGCCCGAGTAGCCGCCCACCGGGCGGCCGGCCGAGCCGGTCAGGTCGAAGGCGGCGAGCAGGGCATCGGCGCGCTGTCTGCTGCCGGCCCGTGACAGGCCATGGAGCCGGCCGAGGATCGTGAGGTTCTCGTGCCCCGTCAGGTCCTCGTCGAGGGAGGCGACCTGGCCGGTCACCGCCATCCGGGCCCGAATCGCGTCCGCCTCGCTCATCACGTCGTGGCCGAGGACACGGGCCGTACCGCCGTCGGGCCGGGTCAAGGTGGCCAGGATACGGATCATGGTGGTCTTGCCCGCCCCGTTGGGGCCGAGGAACCCCAACACCTGACCGCGCCGGACCGTGAGGTCGATCCCGTCCAGTGCCCGGTTCTTGCCGTAGAGCTTGACCAGGCCGTGCGCCTCGATCGCCGGGTGGTCCCTGTCCATGCCGTTCTTTGACATGCCGTAAGATTTAACTATCTCTTACGGCATGTCAAGGTTATGCCTGAACGGGTATCTTCTCTGTGATGGTTGATACGCCCGACACCGCCATGCCGCCCCGCCCACGGCGATCCGACGCTCGACGCAGCATCGACGCCATCCTCAACGCGGCCCGCATCGTGTTCGGCGAGCGCTTCGACGCGAGCATGGAGGAGATCGCCACCGGGGCCGACGTCACCCGCCAGACGGTCTACGCCCACTTTCCGTCACGTGACGCCCTCGTTGCCGCCCTCATCGAGGCCGCAGCAGCCGAGTACATCGCCGCGCTCGACGCCGCCGGCCTCGACACCGCCCCACCCGCCGAGGCGCTGGCCCAGTTCCACCACATCGGCTGGCGGCTCATCCGCCGCTACCCCCTCCTGCTCAATCACGGCGCGATCCGGATCCGGCCCGACAATGACCCTCACGAGCTCGTACCTCCGCGGCTCGAGCGGCTCATCCGGCGAGGCCAGCGCACGGGCGACTTCGATCCGTCACTCGACGCCGCCTGGCTCGTCGCCGCAGTCATCGGACTCCAGCACGCGGCAGCAGGAGAAGTCACCGCCGGGCGCCTCACTGCCGGTCGGGCAGCGGCTCTGTGCCTGGAAAGCACACTGCGCCTCTGCGGCACGCGCGGCGAGCCATCCGCGTACGGGTGACGGCCCGCGCGTTTATCCACCCATTCGCCGGCAAGTGCGGATGATCTCGCCTGAACGGCATCCGACGGCGGGAAACCGCGCGGCCGTATACTGCGGTGGACGGATACGGAGGCTGGTACCCGGGCACCAGGGGGCCCGATGGGCGTCGATGACCGTTCGTTGAGTGGTGTGCTCATCCGTGACCACAATCACATCACGAACCTGCTCGTACGGCTGGTGACACCTGGCGAAAACCGCCGCCAGCTCGCCGACGAGCTGATCGGCCAGTTGATGCGGCACATGGTTGCCGAAGAGCTTTTTCTGTATCCGGCAATCCACAAGATTTTGCCTGAAGGCACCGTCGATGCCGCTCGCCACCACGACGTGGACGGCAGGGTCGAGCAGATCCTGGTCGGCCTGAGCGAGGCCGAACCGGCCAGCCACGCCTTCGACGCACTGATCACCCGACTCATCGCCGAGGGACGCCGGTCGGTCCTCGACGAAGAGCTCGATGTGCTGCCCCGCCTGGCCAAGCACGGCGACAAACGGACGCTGATCGAGCTCGGCGACATGGTCAACGCGTTCAAGGACATCGCCGTGGTCGAGAAGACGTGCGGCGCGGGACTCGCCATCCGAGTGGGCGACTGGGTCGTCCATCGCTGGGAACGGTCCCAGCCGCCTGCACCGAGCTGACCGCGGACGCGTCTAGAAGCTGAAGCTCATGAACGCCCCGTATCCGCCCTCAGCCGCCTCGGCGAAGAATGTGACCAGCTCCGCGTAGGAGCGCTCAAGCCAGTCCAGTTGGCCCCCGGCATCGAGCCTCCACATGTTGGGGTACACCTCCTCCGCCGTCATCCGCTCCGGGGCGTAGTGGGCCGCCAGCTGCTCCCATGGTGTCGCCCGCAGCTGCCGCGCGACGCTCTCGATCTGTTCCGGAGACCACGTGAACAGGGTGCCGTCCTCCGAGATCTGGAAGCCGTCCATCAGGAACTCGAGATCCACGTCCGTCTTGTCGAGCAGGAACTGGAGACCGGCCCAGGCCTTGTCCGGGCCACCGTGGGGACGATTTGGGAAGTCATTGGCGGAGTACAGCTCGTAGATGTATTCATCGGCCCAACTCGGATCGTTCTCGGCTTTGTCCAGCTCCTCGGCTGTCGCGCTGATGAACCCAATGCTCACGCCCATGGGAGGCTCCTTTGTTACCGCTTGGTCGACCATTTACTGCGACGGCGAGTGTTCCATACGACGCCGACAACCTTCGCCGAATGGCGCTGGTCCGGAACTGCGCTACGCCGCTATTGGAGTTCGGGGTCCGCCGTACGGCTTGGTGGCACCAGACTGGGCCGATGCGGCCAGAGGAGATTCACGGCATTGCTGCGGCGCTTGGCAGCGCTGTGCTGGGAACATCAAGGTTGGCGGGCGGCTTCTCGCATGAGACGTGCCTGCTAACGCTGACCGATGGCCAGGTCGTCGTACGGCTCGGTGGCGCGGCCCCGGCCGTCGAAGCCGCGGTCATGGCGGCGGCTTCTCGGCATGTACCCGTCCCGCAGACGCTGCTCGTCATGGCGTCCGGCGATGGTGCTCGCCCGGCCATGGTCCTGGAGTACGTGGCGGGGACGCCGCTCAGCCGTGTGCTTTCCGGCCTTGAGTTCAGCGAGGGGTCCCTGGCTGATCTCGGCGCCGAGGTGGGGCGTGTCGTGGCGGGAATCGGCGCGGTGACGTTCGAGCGCCGAGGGTTCTTCGCCGACGAGAATCTATCCGTCAACAAGGAACGCCCATGGTCCGGTTCCGTAGCGGATTCCGCGATCAGATCGGTGGCCCGCTGTGCGGCCGAGTCAGTTGTCGGCTCGGTGGCCGACTCCGTGATCGGACGCATCAGTACGTCGGACTGCTCTACCCGCCACCATCATCGCGATATTTGATCCTTCAAATTGCTTTTTCGATAAGTGTCCGCTTAATATCAGCCGTGCACGTTATATCAAAGAATGTGCCGTCATCAGCGCCAGCCTCAGAGCGAAAAATCGCTAAGTTTTCGGACCGATATTCGGGATCCCTCCAGGATAGCCATTTGATTCCTGAAATGTTATTCCCAAATACAAAGTGAGCAAAACTCTGACTAACAATATAGGATGGCCTACCCGAGATCAACTTTTGCCGACAAAGGATACTATTAATCAAGCCGCCGCTTGTCGGATTTCGATAAGAAGTCAAGTCCAGTACTACAAGAGGATCTCTGACATTAAGCGTCGCCAGCCTTCGCTCTTTGATTTCAAAACGACCACTAGAACGCCCAATAACCTCAATAGCGGCGCCTAACTCAGAGGTCGATAGATAGCACGTTCCGGCATCACCGACAGGGAAGTCAAAACGGTGATCCCCTTCACCACAGAACCAGCCAGGGATCCCAGGCTCACTGACGGCGGAAGATATCCCAGACAAGGGCCACCGGCGCGGGTAAATTCTATAGAGTGGCATCTGGGGTTTTAGGGTGGTAAGCGGAAAGGCCGCAAGGTCTATTTCTCTCCAAAGATTCACACTATTCAACGCTCCTCAGTCGACTTCCATGTCTTGCAGAAGAGCAAATTAAAATGGCTTACTCTTAACTGGAGTATAGTCTCTCCAAAAATCGTCGATATGGGCGCGAATTTTATCAGCAGCCAACCACAGCTCGACTAGCCGGGGAATTCGATCGTTAGCTCCTGCAATCAAAGAGCGATTTTCTTGTAGACTGCGAAATTCCGAGTCGAATGGAAATCCTGTAGGGTCGCAGACCTTCAACCCGGCTTCGGTTGCAATAAGAGCCCCGCTATGCAAATCAATTTCTCCGATCCGATACCCAACTATCCCATCAAGATCACCCCGTGCCAGCATTATCCAGGCCATGAGAGGAGCCCAAAGCCTCAAAACTCGGGTCGCTTCTCTATCAAGAATCAGCTTGAGAGCAACGGCCGTCGAATCCTGGGGACTCACTCCGTACCCCTGGCTCCAAGCAAGTACTTCTCGGCTACCAACGCGTGAGCGCCGTTTCAGCGGGAGATCTCGCCCTAGATACGCACCTTGGCCACGAACTGCTGACCAAGTTCGCCTAGAAACTGGATCGTGAACAACCGATACTACAGGAAGGCTGCCCTTACACAGGCTCAGACCGACCGTATATATTGCCAGGCCAAGTGCAATGTTATTGGTTCCATCCAATGGATCGACTAACCAGCTCCACTGGCCGACGCCTGGCAGCACTCCGGCTTCCTCAGAGATGATTTGATGATCCGGGTAAGCATTCCTCAGTTGCTTGAAAATTAGTTCTTCGGCAGCATAATCGAGTTCTGTAACCAAATCACGATCGCTCTTCGGCCATACATGAAAGCGCCGTTCTGCTTTCGATCGAAGGAGGTCTCCTGCTGCTTCAGCCACACCGATAGCCACCCTGCGAGCTTCCTGGAGGAATGTAGGCATATTGGTGCAGTCTCCTCGCAAGTAGGTCAACGGTCGATCCCCAAGGTTCGCGCTGCGATCTTAATATCTGTAGGCCCACCGAGTTGCCTAGTTACCTTGTGTGACTGTATGCACTTATCAGCTAAGCTTAACTCTGGAGTTAGGTTTTGGTTCTCTGCCATAACGAGCGTGGCCGCTTCACCGAGTGCGGTCGTAGTATGGAAGAATCCGGAGCTTAGGTCATAAAATTGCCCGCTCGCTATGCGTTCCGACCCAACGAGTCTCCAGTTAACCAGTTGGTCTGTTGGACACACCTCGTCACCTCCGTCACCAGAACGCACGGTACATACCCGATGAGTGGGGTTAACCAGGTCAGGGACGATCGAAATGAGGTCATTCCTCAGTGCGCCTGCCACTACATAGCTGATCAGATCCCAACTGTGGGCATGAATTTGCGAAGTGGTTGATGGTCTCATTTGTAACTGGTCTGACCACACGTGGAGACAAATCCCAAACGTTGCCGTCCGATGCATCGGAAAGCACAAAAACCCCAGTGGGTGTCGCACGGGAACGGCGCCCGACCTTATAAACTCCCGACCAGCTTCTCTCAGTACAAAACCAGAGTCACGGGCTAATATAAGCTCGCGAACTCTTATAGCCTTATATGTAGGGATTCTGAGCATGGATTGCCTTAGTAATAATGTCAGCTATAAGGTCATGCGAGACAACCAGGGGAACACCGATAGCTTTAAATAAATCAACGGCTTCGCCGACCGTAGGCTCGCTGCTTAGGCGGATCTGTTTTGCGGCATCCAGCTGAACGTGCCTGGCCTGCTCGAAGCTGGTTCTCAACTCAGTCTCATACGAGGAATAGAGGAGGCCCTCCTGCGGAACGACCATCGCAAACCCATCATCCTGGGTGATAACTAGCCGACTATCCGATAGATCGTATCTGAAGATGCCCATCGTGCCGACGAGTCCTACTTTAATGTCTAGCAATGTATAATCGGCCTGGTACCAACAAGCCGCAAGCAGTGTTGCATATGACTCGAGCTGGGTCCGTTGGGTAGTCCAGACCTGACCAGTTCCATCAGGAAGAGGGGAAACCGAACTTCGAAAGCGAGCATAGCGCTCGCAAACATCTTCGTTTGTAGGGTCGAGGATTTCCAAGCGGACATGAAGTGGGCGTCGTTCCCGCCTTGCGGACTTAATAAGGCCGGGCAGCGTTACAGCTCTGATGTACGTTCCCGTACCTCCACGGAAAAGCCATCTTCCACTACTTTCACGTGCTTGCGTGTGCTCGCTCGCCACTTGCTCGGCGGTTGTGAGTATGTGCGTGAGCGATTGACTGGCTAGAGCTACCTGCACTTGTTCCAGGATTGATTTAACTTGCTCTATTTCAGTTGCAGCGCTTGTGAAGTTCTGCAAAACAGAAACGGTCCGCTCTATTGCATCGCTTCGACGCCACCGATCGCGAAGAATTGAGATCGACAAAATTCCCAATGTAACAAGTATGGCATTCTGGGTCACGGATGCCGAGGTTACAGAAGTCAGACCAAGAACACCGGCAATAATCGAAATTGTCAAAGCTAGGACGGTGTCTGCCTCGCCGAGAATCTTGGCCAACTTTCTCAAACGACACCTCTCCTACTAGTACCTCCAGCAAGTGTACGTCTTGAATGAATAACTCTCTACCCACAGCAGATCTGAACGACCGTCCCCAAAGGAGACAGACCTAAAGACTAAAATCGGTCCGCCCGTTGAAGTTTCCAACGAGTGACCGTTGTTGCTCCTTGATCGCTGAGGCTCATCGCGTGCCAATGCAGGACGACGGGTCATGACATGCGTGGGGGGCGATGCGGCGTCCAATCCCCTGGTACCGGGCGTAATGACGACAGGAGGACGGTGCACACATGTCGCCTCACCCCAGGTCGCGATGCCAGCACCCTCAACGGATCGGCCCTCTGGGGGACGGAACGAGACGTGAAATGAGACCACTAACCAAAAGCGCCCCCTCCAGTGATCAGATAACCGGAGAGCGTCCAGGTGGTGCGGAGGTTCAGGGATTTGAAGCCCGGATGGACGGTAGGCCCAAACCGCATTAGCGGCTAGACGAGTAGTTCCGATGTGGTCAGTGGTCGAAGGCGGTCAGTGACCGTGTAACGGGTGCGCCGGTGTGGTGGTTGTGCCAGATCGCAGTGGCCATGGCCAAGATCCGCTGAGCGACGCGGATTGCTACGCCCTCGAAGGTCCGCCCGCCGTGTTGTTCCAGGCTGAGCTGTCCTTTCAACGTGTCCTTGACCGACTCGATCAGTTGTCGGACCGACTTGAGCAGCGGTTCGCCGGGCCGGGGCTTTTCGCGTTTGAACGAGGGCCGCAGCAGTGTGATCCCGCGTAGGGCCAGGTCGGCTTCGAACTGGCGGGAGGCGAAGCCTTTGTCGGCGATGAGCGGCAGGCCTTCTCGGCCGGTGGTCAGGTGCGGGTCGCGGTCGAACATGGCGGTCAGCACGTCGCGTTCGTCGATTTTGGGGCTGGCCAGCGCCCAGGTGATCGGCATCCCGGTCGGCGTACAGACAAGGAACAGCCGCAGGCCCCAGTAGAACCGCGAATGGGAGCGGCAGAAGCCATAGCCGGCCAGGTTCGAGCGCATCACGGTGGGGCGGGAGCGACCGCGTTCGACCGGGGTCGAATCGGTGATCCAGACGTTGTCGAACCAGAAGGCGGTGTCGGCGGCCAGCGCCTGGATCACCTGTTTGACCAGCGGTAACGCCGCACGCAGCCGCTTGTTGTAGCCGGGCCGTCTTGGCAGGTGAGGAAACATTTCGGCCAGGTGAGCGTGAGCGAACCGCATCCAGCGGGCTTCCGAAGCAAACCCAGCAGCACCTGGGCAACGGCCAGGCACAAGAGTTCGGAGTCGGTCAGTCCCGGTGGCCTGCCCAGCCTTCGGGTTCCTTCCAGCTCGTCATCGATTTTCACATAGAGTGCGGTCAAGAGGGTGTCCAGGTCTTGCGTCACAACATGATCTTGGACGCCCTCTCTTCATGCCCGCACACCGGCCCGCATTCGGAACTACTCGTCTAGCCCAACGATCCTCCGCCGTTCATCGCCAAGGTCCGTCGACATCTGCGTCTGCGCGGGTGAGCAGGCGTATCTCGAAACGTCGGCGGACCTTGGCGTATATCAACGACGGTTATTTGATCTCGGCCACAAATGAGACCAGTTCTAGGACCACCGACGTGTCTGGCAGAGACCGCCTGGGTCTGTGCGTCAGACGTACGGTGTCGACTCGCGGATCCGTCCGGGAGTCCGGAGAACCGCTGATCATTGCTCGCGCCCCTTGTGGTTCTTCGTGGCCTTGCCGGACGGAGTTGTGCAAGGCGCGTCGCCGGTTGCGCCGCAACGCGGGCACGCGCCGGGCGCCGTGGTCAGCCCTGTGGCCGGCTCCGCGATCGGATCGGGGGCCGGCTGTGTAGCCGGAGCCGGGCCAGTTGTCAGTTCCACGGCCGGCTCCGTGGCCGGTTCTGCGATCGGATCGGTGGCCGGCTCCACGGCCGAGTCAGTTGTCGGCTCTATGGCCGGCTCCGCTATCGAATCGGGGACCGGCTCTACGGCAGGCTCTGTGGCCGGTTCGGGCTCCGGCGTCTTGTGGACTGTGGACACCGCGGGCGTCTTGTCATCGCGGCTCTGCTCGTGCCTGGCGCCGTCGCCCTGCGCCGGGACGGGGTCGCCCGCTCCGTCGAGCGGGTCGCCGCTCGAGCGGTCGTGTCCCTCTTTCTTTTGGAAGTACGCCTTGACGCGGTCGATGATCTTCACAGTTGGGGGGCTCCTTAGCGTCGGATACCGGGCCGCCTCGGGCAGGCTGGCCACGGTCTCTCTCGGATCGCGTCGGTGCGCTCGGCGTCGACCTGGTCGCGCTCCTCGAAGGTCATCAGATCGTATGGCAGGCCGCGGCATGTACTCGCCCACCGACCACCGAGCGGTACACGCACGCCACCTCTCCACCGGTCCGCGACGCCAGCGCACTCATCGACTCGGCCGTCTGGGAGACCGAATGAGACCACGAAACCAAAAACACCCCCTCCAGTGATTAGCTCACCGGAGAGGGTGCAGGTGGTGCGGAGGCTCGGGGATTTGAACCCCGGATGGACGGTAAGCCCAAACCGCATTAGCAGTTAGCCCAACGCCATTCCGTCGATCACAGCCGAGGTCCGGCGACGTCCGCGTCTGCGCAGGTCCGCCAGCGTGTCTCGGGACGTCGCCGGATCTTGGCGCACATCGACGGTTACGGCTTGACCTGGACTATAAATGAGACCAACTCTGAGACCCGCTTACGTAGGGACGACAGTGAGACTCTGTTGTCGCATGTCCAGCAGCACCGTTCCACCGTTGCCATCCCGTAGCTGACGCCAAGCGTCGTAACCCGTGAGAATGGCCTGCTCCCAGTTGGCAGCATTGCGTATGCCAACTTCCAGCGGGGCCACTAGATTCTGGATGCCATCGAGCAGCTCGAAGTCAAGGCGGGCAATGCCGCGGAGGTAATCGTGGCTCGTCGCGTAGGCGAAGACCATCGCGGCTACGCCCTCCTCGATAACGATGGCGCGCCCACCGTCCTCCGCTTCATCGATGCCCGGATCCGAGCGACGCTTCCGTCCGAGAAGTTTGCGTGTGACCGGCGACCAGCCGAGCGCGGCCGCGTGTGCGAGATGAAAAACGTCATGGAAGCGGTAACCGTCGTCAACGTGGGAGGCATCGGTCAGCGGGTCTCCGATCCACTGACCTCCGTAACGGACGCGGACTGTGGGACTGCCGGCATCGTTAGTCGAGGCAATGAACTCAAATCTGCCGTCACGAGGAAGCTGCTCGTCTTCCGGGAAATCGTCGTCCAGCGGCTCGGAGCTCGCCCTGAGCCATCGGTTCCTCGTCTTCTCAAGATTTGCGCGGGCAACGTCTTCGAGATCAAGATCAAGCTTGCTGGCGAGCGTCGCCGTGTACCAGAGAACATCACCCAGCTCCTCGCGGACACGAGCCTTCCAGGCTACGTGGGCGGCGCCGTCGCGCAGCAGCTTCTTGTACTCGGTTGCAACCGAGCCAGCCTCGCCGATCATGCCAAGCAGGTGTACTGCGATGTCAGCGAGATCGCGGCCGGAGCGCTGGTCCGTCTGGCCAGCGGCCTCTTGGTACTCACGGAGCTTCATGCTGAGCGCCTCCTCAAGGTCGATGTCGGGTTTTCCGACAACCGCTGTCTCGACAGAGTACACGGATGCGTTCTATGATGGGACAAGAGTCGTCGGAAAATCCGACAGATCTAAGGAGGTGCCCGATGGATCGCCAGGCCATCGAAAACTTGATCATCGAGCTACTCGCCGAGGAGGAGGGCATCACGCCGGATGCGTTGAGGGACCGCTTGGCAGCTGAAGGTGAGGATCTGCCCATCGATTCACTGTTGGCTGTAGAGGTCGTCGTGCGTGTGGAACAAAGGTGCGGCGTTCAGCTGCCGACTACGCCAGAGACAGCGGAGTGCCTACGATCAGTCCGCGACTTCGCCGCCATCGTCCACCACCTCGTCCAAGAAGCAGAGCAAGGGCGTCGAGTTGGTGAAGGGGCATGACCGGCAACGAAGACTCCGAGTGGGTGCAGCTGGGTGCCCGCCTACGTAATGTTCGCGAGTATTTGAACCTTTCTCAGCAGTATGTTGCCGATAGAACCGGAATTCCTCGATCGGCGATTTCTGATATTGAGCGGGGCGTACGCAAGCTAGACAGCCTTGAGCTACGCAAGCTCTCTCGCCTGTATATGCATCCGGTCGGCTATCTCCTAGGCGAGGACGATACCGGGGAGGATGTTCACGCACTTGCGCGGGCGGTAACCGACTTGACCGACGATGATCGCGCTGAAGTGGTTCGCTTCGCGCAGTATCTTCGCTTCTCGGCCGACACGGAGCGACGGAAACAGCGACGATGACAACCTGGAGGGAGGCGAATCGTCTTGCTCACCTAGCCGCTGCCCAGGCCCATGGTGACCTTGGAGTCGATACTGCCGTGCCGCCGATCGACATTTACAGCGCAATCGGTGACGCCGAGGTAGTTCTAATGTGGCGTCCTATGCCACGCCAGTTTGGTGCATATATCAATGAGCTCAGGTCTCGCCCTGGCATCCTTGTGAATAACGGTCTTCCTCACGCTGCGCAGCGTCACACAGCGGCACATGAGCTCGGACATCATCGCCTTGGTCACCGAAGTACAACTGACGAGAATCTCGATCCTCCAGACAAAGGCTGGTCCGGCTGGACTGATGAGGAAAAGGTCGCCGAATCATTCGCGTCCTGGTTTCTGATGCCACGCAGAGCAGTACTTACCGCATTGGGCCGCCTTGGCTTGGAGAGGCCACAGAGCCCAGACGACGTCTACATGCTCGCTCTGCTACTTGGCACGTCTTATCGCTCGACCATCAGACACCTACCTAACCTTCGACTCGCGAGTCGAGATTTGGCGCGACAGTGGGCAAGAGTTCCACCCAAAAAGATCAAGGCGAGACTTGACAACGCCGCACTTCCGCCTACGTCTAGCAGTTCGGACGTTTGGGTAATAGACAAAAATTTCGCTGGTACTGAGCTAACCGTTCATCTTGGCGATCGGCTCATTGTTACGGTGACCAATGACGCTAAAGCGAGCATCGACCCACCGGAGGCTTTCCGTGTCATGCCAGCCTCTGCAGCCATGCCGTCACCGACGGACACATCAACGCCCACCACTTCTGCACAAGGTTTATCAAACGCATTAATTCTAGAGGTTGAGCAGATCGTTCCCAGTCGAGTCGAAATTTTCGGATCTGCGAACAGCCAAGTAAATAAATGGGCGTTTGACGTCCAGGTTGAGGAACGTCATAGCGGCCTAGCACGCCGCTGGATTGAATAGTCCCATTTCCACAAACAGAACTTTGGGGGAGAGTAATGACGCTAGCACGTAAGATGATTCACGGTATGACGATTTCTGACAGCTGGCTGGAGACTGTCAATGTGGTGAACTCCGCACCAGGACGCCATCTCTATCATCTCGTCACTTGTATCGATGACCCGCTGACAGAAGATCCAGACATTCGAGCCGCAATAGATGAGCTCTCACAAGAGCTGCCACAAGCCTCGGTCGAGACCGTCGCTAACACGATTTTCCCAATACAGCTCGCCCGAAGCTCTCGGGACCCCGCTCATCTCACGCAGCGTTACCGGAACATGTATCCGACCCTGCAGAGGCTGCACCGGAACAATCAACGTGGCACCTATTTCAGCCGGATTATTTCCCATCCTTCGTCCAAAGGCGAACACGATCAGCTTGCTCAGACAATAAGCAGGCTTAATACTGAGTTGTCAACTCCGGGACCGAAGTCTGCACGCTACGAAATGAATATCTCAGATCCTCACGCATCAAGCGATGAGGCTGGCCCCGACGAAACTCAACACAGAGACGCAAGTAGTCCGATCCATGTCTACGCCCCAGGTGTAGACAACTCCCCAATGGGATTCCCGTGCCTATCTTTCTGCTCTTTTCAACTGGAACGCAACGTTCTCCACTTGGTGGCACACTATCGTCGCCAGCATCTCATCGAACGCGGATATGGTAATTACCTTGGCCTTGGCCGCCTGCTCGGATACATATGTGATATGACCGATTTGCAACCTGGTCAGCTGATGATAGTGGCTGGCGTCGGCGCCGTTGATTCACCGAAATATAGGATCGCCCAGCTCAATGCTCGGGCCTCGGAATCCGCATTGCTGGTCAGCGAAACAGGTAGTTAACGATCCACCTTCGCTGTCAGTACCGCGACTACGCTGGGGTCATCAAGTACTGCAAGGCATTCCCGGGCGTATGCTGCGACATCGGCGATAGTGCTGGCCCAGTATGGATCCTCCGGAGGAACACCTTCCTGGGCGTCAACGTCGAGATCACGTGTAACTCTGATAGCCAGCCGTTCCAATGCGGTCGCAACACTAACGACAACATGCGCGGATGGCGGATTTACCGTGAGATCGTTAGAGCTCACTAGTCACGCCCTCCTGTTCTTTGGTCAGGGCCTGATGCTTTCACGTGACATATGCTGTTCTGCTCTGTGTCGTTTATCCCCCACTTCGGAGGGAACCAGGCCGGCACTGGATCGACGACCGGCCTGAAAAGTTGCTTTATCCGTGTTCTGCCGCTAAGCCCCTGCACGTCCGGATGTGCGACCCGTGCATACTTATCGACTTCACAGAAGAGGTTCTGACAGTCGATGAGCTGTAGTCTACGCCCACGAAGACCTTCGAAGCGCAAGCCGAGGCGCTCGAAGTGTTCTTCTTGATAATCTGCCATGTATCGAATTATTTCCGCCTCGATGCCATTTGCGGCAGCACCAAAACACTTTCGGATCCCGTCTCGCGCTCCGGGTCCAGGAACGACAAATTCCATCTCACTGCAGTCAAAGATCGCTGAATAATTTAGGTCGATAGTATATTGATAGGCAAGAAAATCACCAATAGCTGGATATGACCGTAGCACCTCGAAGGCACCGCACAGAGAGCCAGCACAGAGAACTTTGCGGGCGATCCCCGTAGTCATCATCAACTCCAGCAGGCGGAGATGATTGCTATGCTTTCGATCCTCGCCGAGGGCAGGCGGCGGAATGACGTAAGCGGCGGAATAGAGTTTCTCACCTCGGGAGAACGCGTTACTTAGGGCGCGATTATAGAGCGCAAAGCTGTATCCCTTCCAGGATATCTCACCAAGCTCCGCTGTTAGATATTCCCAGGTCGATATACGGTTGAACACCTTGAATAGCAGTGTCCGGAAAACGACCTCTTCAGGGTCCTGCGATCCCGCGTACGACACTTGGCCGATCAGATACTGACTCACCCGATCGGACGCCCGATAACAGTTGGTGAACCTGTGGCGCCGCAAGATCGAGTCATCCGTCCACGGCGGCGGCGCACCTCGTAGACGCGCCTCGTAAAGAGCTTGGCGAGCTGCAGCAAACCGCCAGTAGGTGTCAAACACCTGTGTCGGGTGCAGCCGCCGCCCTGCGATCACGACGTCTATGGGGATAGCTCGCGCCTCCCTCCGCTGTCCGAGTGCAGCGTCGTCAAGCAGCGGAAGCTGGCATGCGTTCTCTAGGTCCGAGGCAACCGGCATCGTCATCTCGGTCTCCGTATCGCGTGACGCGTTTCGCTATACGCGTCACAATACACGTGTGCGCCCGATGGAGCAGGAGACACAGCGGAAGAGGTCCTACGCCCTCTTCGGGAACAGCTTCGTCGTCGACGTTGTGACGGCCATCAACCGGCGCTCACCCACCGGGACGGCGTTTGTGACCACCAGGATGATCGCATCGGAAACAACCCTGAGCGACAGCCTCGTCCGTCCCGTCATGCGGCGACTTGTCTCCGCCGGCTTGCTCACACCGCTGCCACGCACAGGTGGGCCAAGGAGCACCTTGCATTACCAAGTGCATCAAAATGCGCTCTGGACGGCGACCGTTTCAGCTTGCCTGGTGGTTGCTCAGGAGGCGGAGGAGAGTGCAGGTTGAACGACCGGAGGTTGTTTCAGGTCGATCGCTTGACGGGCTTGGCCGACGACCATACTCGTTCAAAACTAGCGAGGTATGTGCTGGCCATGTCTCCATCCGTGACATGCCGCACGTGAAGGACAGGTGCGTGTGAAGCAGCAATGCCGTACACGTGCGGGTTGACGAGGAGGTCGTCGTCGCCCCTGTATAGCGAGGCGTAGAGGATGGACTCGTGTAGACGTATCTCTACACCCTCAACCCCGCGAAGTACTTGGTAGAGGACGAGAGCGTTTCGGACTCTTGCTGCCATGGCGTCATCCACGCCCTCATCCACGCCGCGTTTGGCGACGTCAGGACTGTCGGGATCGCCAAGCAAAATTCGTACGCACACTCCAGCACGCGCCTTCTCCCCGAGAAGGCGGAGGAGCCCAACATCCTCGGCAAGGAATAGCCCGGAGTAGACGAGGACTCCGATCTCCTCCTCAGCCTGGCTGAAGAGCCAATCCCACACGCCACGGGGCACAGCCCAGCGGTGGGCGTAGGACGCTTCGAGTTCGGCCTCGCCAGGATGCGAAACCCGCAGGACCCGCGCTTCAGCACGCCAGATTCTTGTCTGATCGATGCCCAGGAGATTCGCCAACCCATTCCGGTGTCGAGGGTACGGTCGCCGACCCTCCAGCCAGCGCTGGACAGTCTTCGTGTCCACGCCGAGGTGTGTGGCTACATCCTGTTCTGTGACGCCCGCCTCAGCGAACGCACGCCTCAAGATCTCATTCACCGCGATCCTCCAAGCCGCGCGGGTGTGACCGACGCTAACACAAGACGTCCCTAGACGTCCCTTGGCTGCCCGTGAGAGGTCCCGATTAACACGCGAGCCTGTTTGGACATGTGGCGGATCGTTCAGGCCGCCACTGCCAGGAGTCGCAGGTTGCGAGGCGGACGATGACCCAACCCCCACGGTCGAACTGCATGTTGATGCCGGCGTTGCCGCGCACGGTCGGTCAGGCGCGCTCGTATACGCGTTGGCTGCTCGGCACGTGGCGGTTGGAAGCGATGGCTGACACGGTCGAGCTCCTTGTCAGCGAGCTGGTGACCAACGCGGTCACCAAGACAGGCATCACCGACGAGGATCCGGACTACAGCTGCCTGATCGGCAAGGTGAACCCGATCTACCTGTGTGTCTCCAGACGAGTGGAGACGTTGTTGATCGAAGTGTGGGACGTAAGCAGCACGCCTCCTCTCAAGCGGACGGCGGCGAAGGCAGACGAAGGTGGCCGCGGGCTGGCGCTAGTCGAATCGCTATCGAAGGGGTGGGGATCTGTAGTGCTGGAGACCGGCGGAAAGATCGTCTGGTGCGAGTGTCTGATCGAGGACGCCGGGTGAGCGCTGGGCAGAGGCCGGATTCGGATCGTCTCGGCGAGGGACTGTTGAGGCCAAGCGAGGTAGCGGCGATTTTCGGTGTCAGGACCGCAACGGTCGCGAGGTGGGCACGGTCCGGGGTACTACCGTCCGTTCCCACCTTGGGAGGTCATCGGCGCTACCGCCTGACAGATGTCCGGGCGCTGTTCAAGGAACCAGATCCAGAACAGGAGCAGTTAGAAGAGGATGCGACGCGGCTCTACCAGCAAGGGTGGGATGTCCGCCAAGTCGCTGAAAAGTTCGGATACAGCTACGGCGTCATGCGCAGGATCCTTCTGAAACACACGGCCCTGAGACCTCGGGGCGGCTCACGAACCGAAGGAGAGTGGCTGGGAGACGTGGAGTGAGCCCGCTGGAAGAGCGCCTGCAACGCTCCCTGGCGGAGTTCTACGCGATGCTCGACTGCATGCACTTCACGGGCGCCACACAGGTGGTCGAGGTGCAACAGCTGAAGATCCTGATCAACCGATATCCCGGCCCTGCCCAGTTCTTCCTCGCCAACCGCAGCGGTGAGTCCACTCTCCCTGGTAGGGATGCAGGATCGGAGTCAGGAGCACAGGAGCTGTGAGAGGACGCGGTGAGCCCACGACAGACCGAATGGGGCGCGTACGTACAGATCGCCGAGGCGCTGCGGCGACGCATCGCCAGCGGAGATCTTGAGGCCGGCTCTCCGCTCCCGTCTGAGGCGGTCCTATGCAGAGAGTTCGCCGTCGTCCGCAACACCGTCCGCCGCGCCCTCTCCGCGCTGGAGGAGGAAGGGTTGATCGAGACGCTTCCCGGCAAGGGCCGTGTCGTACGTGGTGAGGCACCTACACGGTACGAGTACGACCGGATCGCCGCCGACCTACGCAACCAGATCGAGCGCGGCGAACTCGCTCCCGGTGATGCGCTACCCAGCGAAGCCGTCCTCGTCGAGCGCTACCAGGTCGCGCGCGGGACCGCCCGCCAGGCGCTCGCCGCGATCGAGGCCGCTGGCCTCATCGAGACCCGGCACGGCAAGGGACGCTACGTATCGAGACGTCCGTAGATGGACCGTCAACGTCCGTGGACGTCCCTCCACATCCGCCTAACGTCGAAGCATGAGCCAAGCATCCTGGGCCGCTGAGATCGCCCGCAACCTGCTGGAAGAACCCTTGCCGCGCCGCTGGTCCCACACGCAGGGCGTCGCCCGACGGGCGCAGGGTCTTGCCCCCGTCCTCGGCAAGGATGCGGACCTCCTCGAAGCTGCCGCTTGGCTGCACGACATTGGTTACTCACCCAGTCTCGTGGTCACAGGCTTCCATCCCCTCGACGGCGCCCGATACCTGCGCGGCGTTGAGCGTGCCGGCGAACATCTGTGCGGTCTCGTCGCCCACCACTCCTGCGCGGCCAACGAGGCCGAGGAGCGTGGTCTGCTCCACGAGCTCGTGTGTGAATTCGAGCCCGCGAACCAGCTTCTTTCGGATGCGTTGACCTACTCCGACATGACCACGACACCTGCTGGCCAGCCGATCGCAGTCGAGAGCCGCCTCGCCGAAATCCAGTCCCGATATGGGGAAGGGCACCTGGTTACTCGATCGATCAGTCGCTCCTCACCACGTATCGTGAGGTCAATAAGAGCCATCGAACGTATCAAGCGCACGATACCGTTCAGTTGATATGAGATCCCGTGTTCACAGACCTTCGCAGGGCGTTCCTAGCGGGATATAGACCAGCCCGTCGCCCCGATGGCTCACTGACCACGCTAGCCCAACACGCCCTCTTCCCGCGCGAGCAGTAGGTAGTCGATCATAAAGTAGGGAATCGAGTAGTCACAATCGACATCTTGGGCAATGGATGATATTTGCCCGTACTCCGAGCCCAATTCTTCCAAAAGCAATGATTGGGCAGCCAGTCTATTTGTAAAGATTCCACCTTGCTCGACATGCGCAAGCTGCGATGACGACGCTGTCGCCACACACGACTCCGCAACCGAAAGAATTCGTCGATGATCACCGTCGACCTGAGTGAGCAATTCGAAGACGGAAGTCGCGATTTTACTCAACAGCGGATAAAGGTCGACACGAGCGTTGGAATCTGTCGACGCTTCCAGCAGTTGCCTAATACACCATGAGAATCGACGCTCCATGCGGCGATATTCTTCGTGAGTACTCGAATCGAGAGCAGTTGCCGATCCTTCAATGTGGCTACGTAGCTCGTCTAGATGCTGCTGCGCGAGTTGGACGAAGTATCCATAGCGCGGAAGGTTGGCATGCAGCGCTTCATTACTGCTATGAACAAATACAAGTCTCACGACATCTACAAATACCTCGCTGGCTCTCTTGGCGAGCGCACGGTAGGCGAAATCCCATTGCCAGCGTTGGTGTCGGGCCATCAAGCGCTCCACGATCAGCGCTACGATAGCTACCTCTAGCGATACGCCCGCTAGCTCTGCGATCAGGTTTGGCACCATCTCGCCGCCGTAGATCACTAGACCGATGATCGACCAGCCGGTGGCGAGAAGGAAAGCCACGCTGCCGGCGATCACCAGAAGATGCCTGCTAGGCCAACGATTCATTCCCCTTAGACGTTGTTGAGCTAAACCCTGTTCCGCCTGAAGACATGGTCCTTGCTATGGCTTCCGCTCCGCCGAATAGGATCAACATGGGCGAAGCCGCTTTGATGGAGCTTTGCACCCTGCGCGACAAGGTCCGTTTAGCTGATTTCGGGGATTACCTCGGACGAAAGGTGTCGTTCCAGCCGATGCCGCATTGAACGATGCATCGTGTAGGCCGACAGCTCATGGTGACCAACCCAACGAACTTCGCTCGACTCATCGCTCGGTGTCGGCCGCCCGCCGACCGGACGACCGGTGAGAACGACGGTGAACTCTTGGCGGACTTCGTCGTTGCTCGTGTAGTGCAGCACGTGTTTGGGGTCGGTGTAGATGCCGACAAGGCCGGTGATCTCGCAGTCGATGCCGGTCTCTTCCTTGGTCTCGCGGATGCCCGCTTGGGAGAGGGATTCTCCGAGGTCCATGGCGCCGCCGGGTAGTGACCAGTTGTCGTTGTCGGTCCGGCGGATGAGCAGGATCCCGCCCGCGTCGTTGGTGACGACGACGTTGACGGATGGGACGAGGCTATTGGCTGCGGGGGCGTTGGGGTCGTCGTAGTAGTCGATCCTGCGGCCCATGTCTCAGTCCCCCGGTAGTGGTCTGGCGCCTTCCCAGACGCGTTCGAAGCTTGTTTCGTAGGTGTTGACCATGTCGCCGCCGGCGACTCTGCGCAGGTGCAGGAAGGGCGCGTTGGAGGCGGCGACGCCGTACACGTGCATGTTGACGAGGAACTGCTCGTCGGCCCGATAGATCGAGTTGTACAGCACGGTGTCGTGCAGCCGGAACTCGACACCCTCCACGCTGGCCAGTGGCCGATACAGACGGATGACGCCTCGGATTTTGGCCGCCATCGCGTCATCGATGCCTTCGTCGGCGCCTCGCTGGGCAACGTGCGGGCTGTCGGGGTCGCCGAGCAGGAAGCGCACCCGCACCCCTGCTCGCGCCTTGTCGGCGAAGAGCTTTTGAAGGCCCGAGTCTTCGGCGATGAACAGTCCGCTGTAGACGAGGATGCCGATCTCCTCCTCGGCCGCCTCGAAGAGACGTCCCGAGAGGTCCCTGGGAACAGACCAGCGGTGTGGGTAGACGGAGACGATCTCGCTTTCTGAGGCTGCGGTGATCTGTTCGCCGGAGAGTGCTTCGGGCCAGAGGTAGCCTTCGTCCAGTTTCAGGTGTGAAGCCACTGCGTAGCGGTGCCGGCGGTAGGGCGTGCGTCCCTTGGTGATCCAGCGTTCGACGGTCTTCTCGTCCACGTCGATCGCTGTGGCGAGTGCGCCCGTGGTCATGCCCCGTTCAAGCAGGGCCGCTCTTAGCCGTTCGTTCGCCATTTACCTGACCGGATCGCAGGACGTCTCGGGACGTCAACACAGTAGTGAGGACGTCATGAACACGTCCAGCTACGCAGGTGCTCGTCTCGTGTGATCGGCGCATCCTCGATGGCGTACGGAAAACCCGATAACCCCCGAACCGCGTCCCGGTAGAACCCCCACGCCTTGACAGCGCTATCCCGTAGCGCTGAACTAGTGAACATGTTTGTACGTGTTTACGAGATGCGGGGGCCGCTCTCCCGGACACGGCATCGGGCTCTGAGAGGAGTCGCTGATGCACCTTCACCCCATCCCCCTGGACGACTGGCCCTGGCACTGCCCCTGCGGCGCCCGAGCACAGCGCCGGTACAGCCTCTGCCGCAAATGCCAAGCGCGCGCCGCCTGGTGGCGACGGAACAGGCGATCCCGGCACGTCATCCGTCCCCACCGCGTCCGCCAGCACAAGAGCGCGGCGGTGAGCGAGTCATGACCGTCGTCATTGTCGGGCTTGGCCTGGCCGTCTTCGCGCTCGTCCTCGTCGGCCTCGTCATCGCCGGCACTCAGCGCGAGGCGCCATGGAGCGCGCTGGAAACCAAGCCCCCCACGCCGCTCGCTGGCTTCGCCCGCAGCGTGCTGGGCCTGCACGTCCGCAAGTCCCCGACCGACCGAACGCTGCCCGTTGCTCCCCGTTCGGCCGACGACTCTCCGGAAGCGCTGACGTCGCTTTCCCCAAGGAGGTGATCTCGACTTGGTCCTATCCATCTCGCTCGTGATGGTGCTCGGCGCGCTGGTCTACCTGCTGTACCGCTACGCCGGCCTACGCGCATGGCACGCGATCGCCTGCACGCTCTTCGGCTTCTACCTCGCCTCGACCTCGCTCGCGCCGCAGATCCGAGACGGCGTCCGTTCCATGGCCCACTTCCTGTCCGGCCTCAACCTCTGAAAGGAGATCCCAACTTATGAACGCAACCCATGCCAACGCCGAGCGCGACCTGTGGGTAACCGCTGGAATGACGATCGCCGCCGCATCGGCCGCGGTGGCGAGCTTCTCCGGACTGCAAGGACGTGCCCACATCGCCGGCTGGCCTCCCCGGCTCGCCTGGCTGCTCCCCGTCACCCTCGACGCGTACGCGATGACATCGGCACGCGTGTGGCTGGCCGCCTCCACACAGTCGACCGCCGCGCGCCGGTTCGCCCGCGCCAACGCCATCGGCGCCATCGCGGCCAGCATCGCGGGTAACGCGACCTTCCACGCCGCCCGTACCGGGCTGCTCTTAGTGTCCTGGCCGATCGTCGTCCTCGTCGGTGCCGTCCCCGCCGCCGTCCTCGGACTCACCGCCCACCTGCACGCCCTGCGAGGACGAACCGAGGCCGGAACCCCGGACATCGCCGAGGCCGCGAACGACGAGCCTCCACGCCGTACTCACCGCAAGCACCGTCCCCGACACCGGTCCGCCGACGAACTGATCGCCGCGGCCCGTACCGCCGATGCCCGCCACCGCGAGGCCAACGGCGGACGCCCGATCACCCGCGACGCGCTGCGTACGACGCTGCGCGTCAGCAACGCCCGCGCCACCCAGCTCCGCCAGCAGCTCACACAGGAAGGCACCACCCATGAGCAAGCCGACGTATGACCCCTTCGCCGTGATCAACCTCGTCATGCGCGAACTCGCACGCCAGAACGTCAAGACCCGCTTCAGCGGCACGCAGATCCATGACGCCGTACCCGCCGCCGAGCAGCTCCTGACCTCGTTCGGACTGACACCCGCCACGCCGGCCGACGACATCCCCGACCGAAGGGAGGCGCCCACACCCTCATGACACGACCCCAGCACGCCCCACGCCCGACCCTCGACCTCGACGCCGTCCGTACTCACCTCCGTGACGCCCACGCCCGGCGCGTATCCACAGCCCTGTGGACAGCCATCGCCGACGTCCCCGTACTCATCACGGAGATCGACCGGCTCCGTACTCTGCTCGCCCTCGCCCGCGGCCAGTACGCCAACCTGCTCGCCGCCGCACGGGCCACCCTCGCCGCCGACCAGGACGGCGAGAACGACCCGCTTGGCTACCTGCGGGACGAAGTCGACGCCAACGGTCAGCTCCCGCACCGGTACGCGCCCGGATCCCGTCCCGTGGACGGTGGCCGATGAGACAGCGCTACCCGACTCGCCGTCCCCGCCGCCGCTGGGGCCGCCAGGAACCGATGCCTCTGTACGTCGTCACCGACGACCGCCATGTCGGCGAGACCATCGCCGTACTCGGTAAATGGCTGTACCGCTACCGGTCCGAACTCGCCCCGTTCACCACTGCCATGCTCCTGACCGCGACCGCCGTAGTCCTCCACCCGCATCACTCCGGCAGTTGGCCCGTTGCCATCGCAGCAGCCATGATCCTCGCCGCCCTGATCGCGGGCGGGAAACGCTGGCTCGACCGCACCATCGAACGCGTCTACGGGGCCGCCGTGACGGCTGCCGGGGGAGTCTGGCTCGCCGCCGGAATCGCGCACGGGCCTACCGCGCCGCCGCTGCCGGGTCTGCTCCTCCTCGGGACGCTGGCCGGGGGAGCGCCGTGGTGGTGGCACCGCCGACGCCGCGCCCGCGTCCGAATCGAGCGGACCATCCAGGCCTGGCCCGATCTCGCCGACACCATCGGCCTCACCGGATCACGTGTCATGTCCGCCGTGGTCGACCTGTGGGGATGGCGCGCCCGTCTCGCCCTCAAACGCGGCCAGACCGTCACCGACGTCATCGGCAAACTCCCCGCCATCGAGTCGGCTCTCAGCGTCCGTCCCGGATCCGTACGGGTGGAGCCCGATCCTGCCCGCGCTGATCACTGCCTCATTCACATCCTGGAAAAGGACCCGCACGCTCGCCCGATCCCCTGGCCACCGCCTACCGGCGAAACCGTCGCCGATCCGGTCGACCTCGGCGTCTTCGAGGACGCCACACCTGTACGCGTCACGCTCCTGCACCGGCACGCCCTCGTCGCCGGCATCGCCGGATCGGGCAAGAGCGGCATCCTCAACGTCATCCTCGCAGCCCTCACCGCATGCCCCGACGTCGTCCTATGGGGCATCGACCTCAAGGGCGGGATGGAACTCCAGCCCTGGGCGTCATGCCTCGACCGGATCGCCACCAACCCTCGCGAAGCCGGCCAGCTCCTCGCCGACGCCGTTGCCGTCCTCGATACCCGGGCCACCGAGATGACGCGCCGGGGCTCCCGCCTGTGGACGCCGAGCCCACAGGAACCGGCGCTGATCATCGTCGTCGACGAGTACGCCGAACTCGCTGACGATTCCCCCGACGCCACCAACCACGCCGACTCCATCGCCCGGCGAGGCCGCGCCGTCGCCGTTACCCTCCTGGCCGCCACCCAGCGCCCAACCCAGGCCGCCATGGGCAAGGGCGCTGTCCGCTCCCAGATGGACATCCGCGTATGCCTTCGCGTCCGCGAACGACGGGACACCGATCTCATCCTCGGCCAGGGCGCCCACTCCGCCGGCTGGCACGCCCACACCCTCAACGCTCCCGGCAAGTTCCTCGTCTCCGCCCCAGGCCATGACGTCCCAAGGCGCGCCCGCGCCTACCTGCTCACCGACGAACGCGTACGTGCCATCGCCCGTGCCCATCACGGCCGACGCCCGCAGCTCGACGCCCTGTCTTCCGACGCCATCGACCACACCACCGAGGAAGAAGAGGTGATCGACGCCGAACTCATCGACACCGACCCCGAACAAGCCCTCTGGACAGGCCTCCTCGAAGCCCCCGACGACGGACTCTCTGTCTCCCAGCTCATGAAGATCACCGGCATGGGTCGCACCTGGATCTACAGCCGACTCCAGCAACACGCAGACGCCAACCGCGTCCGGCAAGTCAGCCGCGGACGCTGGCGTGCCGCAACTCGTCCGTGAACCCCCGAACGTCCGCGTCCTCGCGCGCGCCTGCGCGCGTAGAGCCACACAACATCCGGACGTCCGCGCGGACGAACAACACGAAAGAGGAGGTGAACGCTACGACCACAGCCCACGACGCACCGCTCCTCTACACGCTCCCCGAAGCCGCCGCGCTCCTCCGCATCAGCAGAACGAAGCTCTATGAACTCCTCACCGCGCACGAGATCGAGTCCATCCACATCGGCAGGAGCCGCAAGATCCCCTCCGCGGCGCTGCACGACTACATCGAACGTCTCCGAATCGAAGAAGAGAGGTGATCAACTTGCCCGGAAAGACCAGCAAGGGCCGCACGAAAGACACGCGGACCCCGGACGGCCGCTCCTCCATCTACCTCGGTGGCGACGGCCGCTGGCACGGCCGCGTCACCATGGGCATCAAGAACGACGGAAGTCCCGACCGACGTCATGTCAGCGCCAAGACACAGGCCGGCGTGACTGACAAGGTTCGCAAGCTCGAAGCGCAACGCGACGCAGGGAAGCTGACCAAGGCCGGCCGCTCGCCGACCGTCGAACAGTGGATGGACACCTACCTCAACACCATCTGCGAACGTCTCGTGGCTTCCGGAAAGATGGCGCCGCGCACGCTGGACGACTACCGGAGCAAGTCGCGAAAGTGGGTCGTCCCGCTTCTCGGCAAACATCGGCTGGACCGCCTGCTTCCCGAACACCTGGACGCGACGTATCAGCAGATGTATGACGCCGGCCGGTCATCGAGCACCGTCCTCAAGGTCCATCGCATCCTGTCCCGCGCTCTCACGATCGCGATCAGGAGGGACAAGGTCGGCCGCAACGTCGCGCGGCTGATCGACGCGCCAACCGCGGAAGACCACGAGATCGAGCCCTTCACACGGGAAGAAGCCCGCCTGATCCTCGACGCCGCGAAAGGACGCCGCAACGCCGCACGCTGGTCCGTCGCTCTCGCCCTCGGCATCCGCCAGGGCGAGGCGCTGGGGCTGCGTTGGTCCTACGTCGACCTCGAAACCGGCGTCATCAGAGCGTGGTTCCAGATCCAACGCGCGAACTGGCAACACGGATGCGAGAACCCACACACCTGCGGCAAGAAGTGGCACCGCGCACCCTGCCCGAAGAACTGCAAGGAGCACGCACACAAGCCGAACTGCCCACCCGACTGCAAGACCCGCAACCACCGCTGCCCCCGCCAGACCTGTGGCGCGGGCTGCGCAGAGCACGCCCGGTACTGCCCGAAGAGATGGCAAGGAGGCGCCGTCTTCCGACAACGCAAGGGCAAGTCAAAGCTCACCCTCCAGTGCCCCCAAGAACTCCTACCGCTACTCAGAGCACGCCAGGAGGAACAACTCCTCGAACGGGCCATGGCAGGCGACGACTGGGAGGATCACGACCTGGTCTTCTGCCAGGAGAACGGCCGACCGATCAGCCGCACCGAAGACTGGCGGGAGTGGAAGACCATCCTTAAGAAGGCCGGCGTCCGAGACGGCCGCCTCCACGACGCCAGGCACACCGCCGCCACGCTCCTCATCGAGCAGGGCGTCCACATCCGCGTCGTTCAGGAGATCTTGGGCCACGCACGCGTCACCACCACCGAGCGGTACACGCACGTCGCCTCTCCACAGGTCCGCGACGCGAGCGCGCTCATCGGGTCAGCCCTCTGGGGGACCGAATGAGACCAGGAATGAGACCACAAGACCAAAAACACCCCCTCCAGTGATCAGATCACCGGAGAGGGTGCAGGTGGTGCGGAGGCTCGGGGATTTGAACCCCGGATGGACGGTAAGCCCAAACCGCATTAGCAGTGCGGCGCCATAGACCGGACTAGGCGAAGCCTCCTGGTAGCCCTCAGGCCGCACACAGGGTACCGGCCAACCAGCCCTGCGAGCAAAGTGGTTGGGGGTTCTGTGGTCGATCGTTGGTTCTGGCCAGGGTTGGGTACTAGATACGGAACCCTGGACATCACCTACACGTCGATCATGACAGACCCTGACAGGTGACCCAGACCGGAGGTGGCATGGCGTTCTCGGAGCGGACAAGGTGGATGGGGGCGTCACCCATACACGGCTGGGCCGGGCTTGACGCGGAGCAGCGGGTTCACAGCTGCCTCGCCCTCATCGCCGACGGCATCACCGCGAGTCCCGACGAGCTTCTCGGGCTGGATGAGCGGGCCATTCAGCAGGTCGAGGACGATCAGCCGGTGAGGCTGGCGGAGGCCTATCGTTGCTTCCTCGCCGGTGCCGGCAACGGTGCCGGGCGGTTTCTTCAGGGCAGTGACGTCTTCCACCCTCGGATCATCGGGGTGCGGGGGATCGCGCAGGAGTTGCTCGACGAGCAGGGGCTGTCGCTGGCGGACGACGACCGGGTCATCCTCATGCACCAGGGATATCAGTTCGACTTTCTCAGGGGCGAGGGCGCCGATCCCGAGGTCTGGTCGTGCAGTGAGGGCGAGGTTCCCGAGCGGCGTTACGCGCGATTCACCGACTGGCTCAGGGCCAACGCCGAAGAGCAGACCAACGCCTGGGCTCGGCTCGCTCCCCTGTACGGCAAGGTCTAGGCGTCGAGCTCCACGACCTCCAGGCCGCCGTCGGCGTACATCTGGCGCAGCGTCTTCTTGGAGAACTTGCCGACCGACGTCTTGGGCACCTCGGCGATGAAGCTCCACCGCTCCGGCAGCTGCCATCGAGGCACGCGCCCGGCGAGGAACGACCGTAGCTCGTCCGCTGAGACCGCCGCGCCCTCGCGCAGGACGACCGAGGCCAAGGGGCGTTCCTGCCAGTGTGGGTCCGGGACGCCCACGACCGCGGCCTCGATCACGTCCGGATGGGCCATGAGGTGGTTCTCCAGGTCCACTGAGGAGATCCACTCGCCGCCGGACTTGATGACATCCTTCGCTCGGTCGGTCAGGGTCAGGTAGCCGTCGGGGGAGATCATGCCGACGTCGCCGGTTCGCAGCCAGCCGGCGTTGAACTTCGAGGCGTCCTCGTCCTTGTAGTACGAGCCGGTGATCCAGGCGCCACGGATCTCGATCTCGCCGACGGCGTTGCCGTCCGAGGCCAGGACGCGGTCGCCGTCGCCGACCACGCGGAACTCCAGGCCCGAGATGATGCGGCCCTGGGTCACGCGGTACGGCCACGGGTCGCCGGCGCCCGGCGGCGGGTGGGCGACGGACGCCAGCGGTGACGTCTCGGTCATGCCCCACGCCTGCACGATGTGCACGCCGAGCTTGTCGAACGCGCGCATCAGCGACTCCGGTACCGACGAGCCGCCGCACGGCACGAGCCGTAGCGAGCTCAGGTCCGAGTCGTGCGACGAGGCGTACCGCAGCAGGTCGTTCCAGATCGTGGGTACGGCGCCGGAGACGGTCGGGCGCTCGTCCTCGATGAGGCGTACGAGCGGCTCCGCCTGGAGGAACCGGTCGGGCATCACGAGTGACGCGCCCGCCATCAGCGCGGCGTACGGCAGGCCCCACGCGTTGGCGTGGAACATCGGGACCACCGGCAGCACCCGGTCCGCGGCGGACAGCGCGAAGGCGTTTCCGGTGCACGCCGCCATCGAGTGCAGGTACGCGGAGCGGTGCGAGTAGACGACACCTTTGGGGTTGCCCGTGGTCCCGCTCGTGTAGCACATCGCCGCCGCCTGGCGTTCGTCCAGCTCCGGCCAGTCGAAGGTGTCGGGCGCCGCGGCGAGCAGCTCCTCGTACGAGTGCAGCGTCTTGCCGGCCGGTTCCAACGGCGACAGGTCGGCATCGCCGATCACGATGACGTGCCGTACGGTCGTCATCTTCGGCAGCACCGACGCCAGCAGCGGCACGAGTGTGTCGGTGACGATGACGATCTCGTCCTCGGCATGCTCGGCGATGTAGACGAGCTGCTCGGGGGCGAGCCGGATGTTCAGCGTGTGCATGACCGCGCCCATGGACGGGATCGCGAGGTACGCCTCGAGGTGCTCGGCGGTGTTCCACTGGAAGGTCGCCACGCGCTGGTCGGCGTCGACGCCCAGACGGGTCAGTGCGTTCGCGAGCCGTGCGACTCGGCGGCCCAGCTCGGCGTACGAGGTGCGTCTCACCCCGTCACCGGTGAAGGTGGCGACCTCGCTGTCGCCGAACACCTCCGTGCCGTAGCGCCTGATCGAGGAAATGGTCAGGGGATAGTCCTGCATCGTGCTCCACACGACGGCCTCCACGCTCCGAGTCCACGGATGTGAATCGGATTCTGTACTGCGGGTGCGCCGTTGTCAGTACTTCGCGATCACTCAAGCGAGGCGAGTTCGTGTGCCGCCTCGTCGCGGAGCTTGCTCATCGCGCGGGAGACGGTGCTCTTGACCGTGCCCACACTCACGCCGAGCGCCTCGGCGATCTCGGTCTCGGTGAGGTCCTCGTAGTAGCGCAGCACGACGGCGGCGCGCTGGCGCGGGGGCAGCCTGTCGAGGATGCGGTCAAGGCCGTCACGCAGCTCGCTGCGACGCGTGTGGTCGGCGATCGGAGTGTCGGGCAGCTCGTCGGTGGGGTACTCCTCCAGGCGCCGGCGTCGCCACCACGAGATGTTGATGTTCACCATCGTGCGGCGCACATAACCATCGAGCGCGCCACGGTCGTTGATCCGTCCCCAGGCGAGGTAGGTCTTCGTCAGCGCGGACTGGAGCAGGTCCTCGGCTTCGCCGCGGTCCGCGGTCAGCAACATGGCCGCACGCAGCAGCGTTGGCCGCCGTGCGGCCACGAAGTCGTGGAACTCATCCTGCGATGCTGCGCCCACATGACCGTCCGGAAGGCTGGGGAGTTCGGTTGCCACCTGGCCCGACGATCGCACGAAGATCGTAATTATGGATCAAGTCGAATCTCATATTCCGGTCAACGCGGTACGCGGCATTGCGAATAAGTGTCATGTATTCGCCGCCAAGTTCATTGGTTTATTTGGACAAAGGAGTCGACAGAAGGAGGGCTCGGGGTAAGTCTTGACATGCAGTCTTACTCGCCTGGACGGGTAGGAGCACCGACCTCCGGAGACCCTCATGACCTCGCCCACCCGGGATCTGGTCCTGCGCCGACGCCGGCTCCGCGAGGCCGTGTTCGGCGACCGGCCGGCCGAGCAGCACGACGCGGGCTCCCGTCCACTGCGCGGGGTCGAGGGCACGGTGGTCGACGCCAGCCCGCATCTTCTCGTCCTGGTCACACCGGACGGATCCGAGGTACGCGTGCCGATCTCCGCCGGCGCGTCCGTCTGGCATTCGGGCCGTGCCGGGTCGGCGGCGCTTCAGCCCGGACGTAACGTCATCGTCCGCGCGGCCGACGCCGGGGGCCTGACGGCCGAACGGATCTGGGTGGACATCGCGCGCGTCACCGGGGTGATCGCAAGCCGCTCCGGACGCGTGATCGAGGTCGACGGCGGACGGCACCGCGGGCGTACGACGCTGGTCATCCCGCCCGAGGCGATGGCCCCCATCCAGGTCCGTCACCCGCGGCTGGAGGAGGGCTCGCTGATCGACGTCATCGGCGTACGCCGCGGCGGGCAGATCGTGGGGCTCGCTCCCGCGACCAAGTCGCCCCAGCCGGCGTCGCACGCCGACCAGCCGCCACCCCCGCGGAGATCCCGCTCGGTGCCACGTGTCCTGCGCGGCACCGCCACCTGGTACGACCGTCCGGGCAGCGCGTTCGGCGGCGAGTACGGCGCGGCGTACCCGGCGCTGGACCCGTACGGCGACGGGGGAGGGTGCGGTACGGGCCCGGCGTCACCGCTCCCCCTGCTCTCGATCGCCAGCGAGCTCCATGTCCGCAATGACTGCACCGGACGGGCCACGCGGGTTCCGGTGATCGAGTGCGGCTGCGTCGCCGCGCAATTCCGTGACCGGTGCACACAGTGCGGCACGTCGCCGCGCGGCAGGATCCTCGAACTCACCAGGTCCGCCTTCGTCGATCTCGGCGGCGATCTCGAGGACGGGTGCTTCAACGTCACGGCGCGGGTGGAGGAACGATGAGCCACCTGCTGCTGAACCTGCAGATCCCGGTCCAGGCCACCGTGCTGCTGCTGGCCTCCCTCGCGAAACTGACCGTACGTGACGAGGCGCCCGCGCCTCCGGTCAGGCCGCATCGCCACCCGTCGTTCGTGTACGGCCTGGCGCTGGCCGAGGGCACGATCGGCGTCGCCCTGCTGGTGACACAGCTGGGCATCGTACGGATAACGAGCGTGGTGTTCTTCGCCTCGGCCACGTGGGTCATCGCCGACCTCAAGCGACGCGGCGCCGACGAGGGCTGTAGCTGCTTCGGCGGACTCAGCTCGGCGCCGGCGGGCCGACGGGGACTCGCACGGGCCGCGCTGCTGACCTTCCTCGCCCTCGTCTCGGCCGGCGCGCCGGGGACCGGCGCGCAGGTGCTCGGCCGGGTCGGCGCCGGAGCCGTGCTGGTGCTCGTCGTCGAGACCGCGATACTGCTGGCGCTCTCTCCGGAGCTGATCCTGATCGTCGAGCGGACGCGTAACTCCACGCCGTGCGAGCTGCTCGACGTCCCGATCGAGGAGACGTACACGCGGATGTACGCGAGTCACGCGTGGCGCGAGTTCGAGGACAGCCTGACCTCGGCGCGGCCGACCGAGGTGTGGCGGGAGCTGTGTCATCGGTTCGTGGTGTTCCCGGCGCGGGTCGACGGGCGGGCGGCCGAGGTGGTGTTCGCGGTGCCGGTCGACGGGAGGCGC
Source organism: Actinoallomurus bryophytorum (assembly GCF_006716425.1). Classification (NCBI taxonomy): domain Bacteria; kingdom Bacillati; phylum Actinomycetota; class Actinomycetes; order Streptosporangiales; family Thermomonosporaceae; genus Actinoallomurus; species Actinoallomurus bryophytorum. Next base: position 3,459,143 of record NZ_VFOZ01000001.1, on the reverse strand, counting down.
TCGCAGGTGCGGGCGGCTCTGGCCTGGGAGGTCAGTCGCGCCGAACAGGACGACGACTCGGGCCCGCGGCGGGTGCACAGTCCCGCCTGAGCCTTGTCTGCATTCGTATAACGGTCTCTTGCGGATCCGCTATAGCGGTTTATAAGGAACTCGAATACGCATGCCACGCGTTGACAGAGCGTGATCCCCATGACGTGTCCGAAGTGCCAGAGCCAGATGCGCCAGTACGAGCGGGGCGGGGTCGTGATCGATCAGTGCGGAGAATGCCGCGGGATTTTCCTGGACCGCGGCGAGCTGGACCACCTGATCACTGCCGAAGCCCAGTGGTCCGGCCAGGTCACCGCGCCAGGCCGCCCGCCGCCCCCCGTCGCGCCGCGCTATGACGACGACCGTCGTTACGAGCAACGCGCCTACGATGACGATCACCGATACGACCAGCGCCCGTACGACGACAAGCATCGGCGCAAGAAGAAGAAGCGTGAGAGCTTCTTCGAGAACCTCTTCGACGACTGAGCAGTCCCCGAGCGCACCCGTGGGGCCGTCCGGCAGGAAGTCCGGACGGCCCCTCGTACGTCCGGACAGCATGCATCGGCTTATCTACTCCTCTCTAGAGAATATGCAAGACGTGCATATATTCACCTACGGGCACCCTGAGGATGCCGATGTCTACGGCTTTCTAGGCTGTGGACAAGAATGTGTTATAGGGCTGTAGCGCACTCAGACAGGCTGTGACCTGAGGAAATGCCCGAAGTGCGGGACGGTGAAGGCCACCAGCCCTCGCTCGGCGCTGTAGATGAGACCTTTCTTGATCAGGCCGTCGCGGGCCGGTGAGAGGCTGGAGGGCTTGCGGCCCAGCTCGTCGGCGACGTTGGAGGTCGGCACGGGCTCGTCGCCCAAAGAGGCCATCGCCCGCATGTAGTCGCGCTCGGCGGGGGTGGCGCGTTCGTACCGGCTGCCGAAGAATCCGACGGCCAGCTCCCCTTCGGCCTCGGGAGCCGCGACCAGGATGTCGCCGTCGCTGATCGGCGTCTCGGGCGCGATGTCCCAGGCGACCTTGCCGTACGCCTGGACGAAGTAGGGGTAGCCGTCGGCGGCCTCGTACAGCGCGTCGAGGGCGTCCTTGGTGAAGGTCACGCCCTCACGCTCGGCCGGGGCGAGCAGCGCCAGGTCGGCGGCGCCGCGGTCGAGCCGGTCGATGCGGGCGTAGCGGAAGAGCCGCTCGGAGTAGGACTTGCTCGCCGAGAGCACGGCGGGGAGGTGGGGCAGGCCCGCGCCGACCACGATGAGTGGACCGCCGCTCTGGGACAGCTCGTGGCAGGCGGCACACAGCGCCGAGACGTCGTCGGCCGGAATGTCCTGCATCTCGTCGACGTAGAGCGCGACGCCGACACCCAGGTCGGTGGCGACCGAGGCCGCGTCGACGAACAGCTCGGTGAGGTCGATCTCCAGGTCGCCGGAGTCGGCCCGGCCCCTCGCGGCGGGCACGTCGATGCCGGGATTCCACCGGCGCGGCGCGGCCTTGCCCTTGGCGGGCTCGGTGTCGGCCTGCGCGAACGCCTTGAGCACGCCGAGGAACTCCTCGATGCGGTCGGGCGCGCGGTGCCGGGGCGCCAGCTCGCGCACGGCCATGTGCAGGGCGGCGGCGACGGGGCGGCGGATCGACTGGTCCGGACGCGCCTCGATCTTGCCGGTGCCCCAGAGTTTCTGGATCGCCATCGACCGGAACGTGTTGAGCAGCACGGTCTTGCCCACCCCACGCAGTCCGGTGAGGATCATGCTGCGCTCGGGCCGGCCGCGGGCGACGCGTTCGAGCACGACGTCGAACTGTTGCAGCTCGCGGTCGCGGCCGGTGAGCTCGGGCGGCCGCTGGCCGGCACCGGGGGCATAGGGATTGCGTACGGGGTCCACGCTCTCGGACTTTATGAGGGGATATAGCTGCGGCCGTAGATTTCCATAGAAAGTGCTACGGCGTGTCGCGCGCGGCCGTTGCCGGCATCGCGTCGCGACCGGGGCGATGAGTGTCGCCACCCGGCCCGCCTCCCCTCATGAGCGCATCGAACCTGTGTTCGAAGAGGTTCATCACCGTAGCGCACGGGGCGGAGATACGTCAGGAGAAGCGAGGCTCTTTTTCGAACAAAGAATCGACCAGGGCGTCCATCGCGTCCCCCATCTCCGTACGCCGGCCGGGCGCGTCCGCGATGACGAGGCCGGCCTGCAGCAGGGCGCCGTACAGCAGGTGGGCGAGGGGCTCGGGCGGTCCGGGCGCCAGCTCTCGTACGGACGCGCGCAGCAGCAGCCGTGCGCAGTGCGGGTCGTCGAAGCGCAGGGAGCGGTCCCAGCCGAGGACCAGCGGGCCCTCGGTGAGCAGGATGCGCTGGACGGGCTTTTCCAGGCAGGCATCGAGGTAGGCGCCAATGCCGGCCTTCAGCGCCTCGATGCCGGTCTTCCCCTTCGCCGCGGTGAGGCAGCGTTCGAAGATGTCGCGTTCGATCGCCTCGTACGCGGCACGGAAGACGGCTTCCTTGTCGGCGAAGTGGTGGTAGAGCGCGCCGCGGGTGACGTCGGCACGCCGCACGATCTCGGTCGTCGAGGTGTCCGCGAAACCGCCCGCGGTGAACAGCGCGAGGGCTGCGTCGACGAGCGCTCCGCGTGTCGCCTCGCCCTGTTCCGCCTTGCGGCTCATGGGGTCATCGTAGGTGGACGTTGATGCTCTCGTCCGCGCCGAGCGTCGCCGGGTCCTCTCTGCCGGTGGCGACCAGGACGAAGCGCATCGGGTCGCCGCGCAGGACCGGTCCGCCCGCGCCGATCTCGCGTTCGCCGAAGCCGTCGAGCGCGATGGTCACCGGTCCCCTCTCCAGGCGTTCGAGCTCGCCGGCGAGCCAGTGCACGCTCGCCTCCAGTCCGGGCCCCCGCTCGCCGGGCCGCCCGAGCGCCGTACGGATGTCGTCGGCGTGGACGAACACGTCGTACCAGAGCGTCAGGATGCCGTTGCCCAGGTCGCGGCCGGGGACCGGGCTCGGCCTGGCCCAGTCGTCGTCGCTCAGGCTCTCGAAGAACGGGCGTATGCGCGCCGCGGTCTCACGGAGCCGTACGGCGAGCTCGGCGGGCGTGCCGTCGCGGAACGCCCGCGCCTGCTCGCTGGGAGTGCGCTTGCCGATCTCCCCGGTCATGGAGTCGACGACGTTGCCGATGACATGGCCGGCGACGTCGCGTACCTCCCAGCCCTCACACCGGGTCGGCGTCCGCCACTCTTCGCCGGTCAGCCGCCCTATCAGCCCGGCGAACGCGTCGTACTCCGCGAACAGGCCCACGATGACGTCGGCACGCTTCATGGCCAGTGCCTCTCTGTGTGGTTCGAGAGGCACTTTACATACATGCAGTCTGTATGTCTTTAGTCCTCGACGGACTCATCCGCGCTGCTGAGGTGCGGGACCCGCTCGGCCGGCACCGTCCCCATCCGCCCGGCCTGGAAGTCCTGGAACGCCTCGACGATCTCCTCGCGCGTGTTCATCACGAACGGGCCGTACCGCGCGACCGGCTCGCGGATCGGCAGCCCGCCGAGGATGAGGATCTCCCAGCCGTTCCTGGCCGCCTGCGGCTGTGAGGCCGCCGCGGTCACGGTCAGCGCGTCGCCGTGCCCGAACACCGCGAGCTGGCCCTCGTCGACCGAGCGCGCGCCCGTACCGGCAGCACCGCGCCCACTGAGGGCGTACACCATCGCGTTGAAGTCGCGCGGCCACGGCAGCGTCAGCTTCGCGCCGGGCGCGACGGTCGCGTGGAGGTAGGTGATCGGGGTGTAGGTGACGCCGGGTCCCTTGTGCCCGGCCAGCTCGCCGGCGATGACCCGTACGACGGACGAGCCGTCGTCGCTGCTGAGAAGGGAGACGTCGCGGGACTCGATGTCCTGGTAGCGCGGCGGCACCCACTTGTGGTCGCGGGGAAGGTTCACCCACAGCTGCACGCCGTGGAACAGGCCGCCCGCGGCGACCAGCTCGGGTGTGGGCTGCTCGATGTGCTGGATGCCGGCGCCCGCGGTCATCCACTGCGTGGCGCCGTCGGCGATCAGGCCGCCGCCGCCCGTGGTGTCCTGGTGCTGGAAGGCGCCGTCGATGATGTACGTCACGGTCTCGAAGCCACGGTGGGGGTGCCACGGTGTGCCCTTGGCCTCGCCTGGGGCGTACTCCACGGCGCCCATGTGGTCGAGCAGCAGGAACGGGTCGGCGAGGGAGAGGTCGACGCCCGGGAACGGCCGGCGTACCGCGAAGCCCTCGCCCTCCAGGTGGTGGCCGGCGGTGATGACGCGTGTGACGGGACGCCACGCGGTCTCCTGCTCCGGAAGCCGGGGCAGTCTCGTCAGGGTCAGCGGATCCGCGGTTACGGCAGGCATCGTGCCCTCCTCGGTCGGTTATGACCTCGTCAACCAAGTTGAAGTTTCAACTATTCCAGCAGGGGTCGGACCTCCTGCGTCGCTCGGCAATCATGAACCAGTGCCGCTCGCACCGAAAGCCCGATGCGTACGCGTGCGGACGCGTAGGCTCACAGGGTCGCGAGATCACGGTGACAGTGCAACTTTCGTTGAAGCTTCAATCAACGGTGTATGATCGTGGTATGACCGAACCGCGCTGGCTAGACACCTTTCAGCAGCGCGACTGGCGTTCCTACGTCGAGGGCAGTGTCCGGCTGGCCGATCTTCTCGATCGCGACCTCAAGGCCAAGCACGGGTTGACCATGGCGGAGTACGAGATCCTCGTGCGTCTGTCGGAGGCACCCGAGCGGCGGCTGCGAATGGCGGAGCTCGCCGACGTGGCCAGCCAGTCGCGCAGCCGCCTCTCCCACACCGTGTCCCGTCTCGAGTGCAAGGGCCTCGTCGCCCGCAACACCTGCGGCGCGGACAAGCGTGGTGTCAACGCCGAGCTCACCGACGATGGCTTCGCGTTCCTGTCGAAGGCCGCCGTCGATCATGTCGCGACGGTGCGGCAGTTCTTCATCGACGTGATCGACCCCGAGGACCTGGCCGCCATCGGCCGCGCGTTCACCGCCATCGCCGAACAGGTCGACAAGGCCCGCTAGTCCTAGGTGTTCAAGCCCGTGCAGAAGCCGAGCGAGAACAGCGTCAGGAACGTCCAGCCGCACATCAGCCCCACGCCGTACAGGCGCATGAACCCGGTCATCTTGTAGGCGAGAAAGCCGCCGAGGCCGAACGCGAGCAGCACCAGGGCCAGCGCCTGGGCCACCAGGTTGGCGTCCTTGCCGTGCATGACGTTCCGCTCGAACGCGGAGTACATCATGATCGCGTCTACCAGGATGAACGTGCCGAGACCGCTCCCCACCGCGGTGATCTCGCGCATACCGAGGGGCGGTCGGCCCTTCTGGTCCGTTTCCACCATGATCGGTCCTCTGTTGCCTGGACTTAGGAACTCCAATCGTCCCGCATGAATGGGCCGAAGCACGGCTCCAACCGTGTAATCCTTCCGCTATGCAACGCGCGACCCTCGGAATCCTCGCGACCGGACTGTGCCTGGCGCTCTCGTCGGCCTGCGGCGGGAGCGAGCCGACCGCGGCGTCCCCGCCGTCCCCGGCCGTCCCCGTGCCCTCGCTCACCGGAAGCACCGTGAGCGCCACGCCGTCGCACTCGCCGGCCGGGCCGCGCCCCTTCTCGTCGAAGATCGACAAGGTCACCCGCGCGACGGTCAAGCACTCCTGGCATCCCGGCTGTCCTGTCGGGGTCGGCGACCTTCGCCTCATCAAGATGACCTACTGGGGCATGGACAAAAAGCCCCACGACGGCCAGCTGGTGGTCAACGAGGACGTCGCGACCAAGATCGTCAAGGTTTTCCACAAGCTGTACGACGAGCGCTACCCGATCCGGCGCATGGAGCTCGTGGACAAGTACGGCGGCAGCGACTTCAAGTCGATCGAGGCGGACAACACCTCGGCGTTCAACTGCCGCAACGCCACCGGCGCGAGCTCGTGGTCGCAGCACGCGTACGGGCACGCCGTCGACGTGAACACCTGCGAGAACCCCTACGTCCACCCGAACGGCCACATCGAGCATCCCAAGTGCGTCAAGTACGGCAAGCGCACGCGCAAGGACCCGGGGCTGATCCACGCGGGCGACAAGACCGTGAAGGCGTTCCGTTCGATCGGCTGGGGATGGGGCGGCACCTGGGGTGGCCCCTGGGACTTCCAGCACTTTTCGGTGACCGGGCACTGAACATCACCGGCCGGCGCCGAGGCGCCCGCCGGTCTTCCGCGCCCGCTATGTCAGCCGAGGGCGACTGCGGCGATCACCGCGAGGACGACGATGACGCCGACGACCACGCCGATGATCAAACCGGTCTTCGGGCTCTTCCGAGCGGCCTCACCGCTGTTGGCGAACGCCCGGAACTGCTGCGTGCTCGCCGCGGGATCCTGTTCGTTTCTCGCCATGGGCCCGACCCTAGTAGAGGAACCCGGAGGTCATCGGCCTTTCCCGGCATCCAGTACGGCGGCCTCTTCCGGCGTCGGGGCCGAACCACCGAGATGGGCGGGCACCCACCAGGCATCCTGCGCGGGCTTGTCCGGATAGTCGCGCTGCGCCAGGTCCAGGAGTTCCTGAATCCGGGCACGAACGGTGGCGGTGACCTCCTCCGGATCGTCGTCGGGTTCGGGCCGAACGGGCTCGCCGATGAGGATCGTGATCGGTACGTGCCGGGTGCCCAGCGCTCGCGGCCGGCCCTTGGTCCACAGCCGCTGGGTGCCCCAGACCGCCATCGGGATCAGCGGGACACCGGCCTCGGCGGCCATACGCGCGGCGCCGTTCTTGCAGCCCTTGACGGTGAACGAACGGCTGATCGTCGCCTCCGGGAAGACGCCGACGACCTCCCCGTCGCGCAGGTTGCCGACGGCGTCCTCGTACGCGGCCTTTCCGGCGTTCCGGTCTACCGGGATGTGGTGCATGCCGCGCATCAGCGGCCCGGAGATCCGGTGCGCGAACACCTCCTGCTTGGCCATGAAGCGCACCAGCCGCCGGGCCGGCCGCGCCCCCAGCCCGACGAAGATGAAGTCGAGGTAGCTGACGTGGTTGCTCGCGAGCACCGCGCCGCCGCTGGCCGGAACATGCTCCGCTCCGTCGATGTGGATGCGCATGTCGAGCGCGCGGAACATCGCGTGCGCCGCCACGAGGACCGGGGGGTAGACGATCTCAGCCATGGCCGAACCGTAACCCACTCATGCGCATGGCGGCCCCGCACCGGGTGCGGGACCGCCGTGCGGCCGCTACTTCCTGCTGGCCCAGATGGCCCGATGGTCCTTGCTGTAGATCACCAGGTTGCCGTCGTCCTGCACGGCAAGCGTCGCGCCCGGGCTCGTGGTCTTGGTGCTCCAGAGCGGCTTGGTGCCCTGGTAGACCACGAAGTTGCCGTCCGTCTGCATGAGGCTGTAGACGCCCGAACCCTGGGTGCTCGTACTCCAGATGGCCGTGCTGCCGTTCTTGTAGAGCACGAGGTTTCCATCGGTCTGCTGCTGCAGGGTGTACACCCCGTTGGATGAGCGGACGGCGTTGCCGGTGCTCACCTTCTGGCCCGGGGCCAGGCTGGCGACGGCCATGTGCCGCGACCACAGCGCCTTGTGCGCGGTGCTGTAGATGACCAGGTTTCCGTCGTTCTGCACCTCGAGGGCCGCGCCGGGGTGCCCCGAGGTGTTGCTGTACCACAGGGCCTTCTTGGCCTTGCTGTAGACGACCAGGTTGCCGTCGGTCTGCATGACGGCGTACGCGCCCGGGTTCCGGCCGGTCTCCGAGCTCCACAGCGCCGTCTTGCCCCGGTAGAGGACGAGGTTGCCGTCGGTCTGCTGGCTCAGCGTGTAGTCACCGTTCATCGAGCGCACGGCCTGGCCCTGGGGCAGGTCGTAGCCGGGCCGGAGAGATCCCAGAGTGACGTGCCGCGACCACAAGGCCTTCTTGGCCTTGCTGTAGATCACCAGGTTGCCGTCGTCCTGCACGGCCAGCGTCGCGCCCGCGTGACGTCCGGTGTTGCTCGACCACAGCGCCTTCTTGGCGGTGCTGTAGACGACCAGGTTGCCGTCGGTCTGCATGACCGCCGAGGCGCCGGCCTGGCGCCCGGTGCCCGTGGACCACAGGGCCTTCTTGCCCTGGTAGAGGACGAGGTTGCCGTCCGTCTGCAGGATGAGTCCGTACTTTCCGTTCGGCGACCGGACCCACTTGCCGACGTGGAGAATCTGGCCCGGCTTGACCAGGCCGGTCGCGGCCGCTGCGCTCTTGGGCTGGACCTCGGTGGCCGGGGCGCCGGCGGGCTCGGCCGCGGCGTTCGCGTTCGGCCGTGCCGCGGGCGCCGCCTGCTTCTTCGGTGCCGGGTGTGAGTAGCCGGTCGCCGCCCACGCTCCCACCGAAAGCGAGGTCGCGGCGGCGACCGCACCTGCTGCCACCGCGATGGTCTTTATCCGTTTCACTGGGTGCTCCCCCTGTATCGGACTGAACGCTGAGACCGTATGGGGGCAGGGACGACGCAAGGCGATGCTTCATCAAGCCTGGAAATGTCATAACGTCGCGGGAATGGCGGAATGGGCACTACGAGCGGAGACGGCGGCCGGCCGGTCCTACGACGCTCCCAACGAGGCGCTGCTGCTCCGGCTCCTCGGTGAGCTCGGCCCCGGGAACCAGTTCCTGGTCGTCGACCGTCTCGACGCGCCCAACGACCAGCACTACATGCAGATCTACCGCGAGCTCGATGGGACGTACACGATCGAGTACCGTACGGGCGCCGCCGACCAGCACTTCGAGACCGGCGCCGCGGACCTGCGCCAGACCTTCACCGTCCTGACCGGCTGGGCCACCGGCTCCCCGGACTGGCGCGAGGGGCACGACTGGCGGCAGTGGCCGGTGCCCTGACCGATCAGGCGGTCAGTACGGGAGCCAGCAGACGCAGGTGCTCGGCCTGCTGGTCGACGGTCGCGGCGATCGGCTGCACGCACACGTGGTCGGCACCAGCCTCGTGGTGGGCGCGGACGCGTTCGGCGATGGTGTCCGGGTCACCCCACGGGATAACGGCGTCGATGAGCGCGTCGCTCCCCTTCAGGTCCTCGTCGGTGAATCCCAGCTCACGCAGGTGGTTGAGGTAGTTCGGCAACTTGAGGTAGAACGCGGCGTACTCACGGGCGGCCGCGCGGGCGGTCTCCGCGTCGGTGTCCACGACCACGGCCAGCTCGGCCGCCAGGACCGGGTCCTCACCCAGGGCCTCGCGGGCACGCGCGGTGTGCTCTGGCGTGGCGAAGTACGTGTGCGCGCCCTGGGCGCGGGTCTTGGCGAGCTCCAGCATCTTGGGACGCAGCGCCGCCAGCACGCGCGGCGGGGTCTCGGCCAGCGGCGGGACGAACTCCACCGAGTCCATGGCATCGAGGTAGGAACGCATCGTCGCCAGCGGCTTGCCGTAGTCATGACCACGCGGGTTGACCACCGGCGCGTGGCTGACACCGAGGCCCAGGACGAACCGGCCCGGCCAGGCATCGCCCAGGGTGCCCGCGCCGTTGGCGGCGGTCACCGCGTCACGACCCCAGATATTGGCGATGCCGGTGGCCACCTGCATGTGCTCGGTCCAGGACAGCACGGCCGCGGCATGGGTGAACGCCTCTTTCGTACGCGGCGCCTCCCCGAACCAGAACGCGCCGTAGCCGAGCTGTTCGATCGCGACCACCAGGCGGCGTTCGGCCTCGGCGGACGCCTCCCCCGCGGACATGAGCCAGACGCCGACCTTGCCGAGCCGGCGCTTGACCTCGGCCACATCCGGCGGCGGTGCTGATTTGCGTTCGGCCATCGTGAACCCCCCTTCTCCTAACCTGCCCGCTGCGGGTCCGTTCTCACCGCGCCGCGAGAGGCGATGGCCCGGCCGGACCGCTATCGTGGACTCGCCTGGAGGGTTCGCATAGTGGACTAGTGCAGGCGCCTTGAAAGCGCCCAGGGCTGGTGACAGTCCTCGTGGGTTCGAATCCCACACCCTCCGCGAGGCGGCCCTACCTGCTCGCCGCTTTGGCGGCTTCGCCGGGGCCCGCCGTTTCCCCCGGGGGGCCGAGCCCCCCGGACCCCCGCGATTGACGGTTGCCCTCTTCCCGCCGCGGCTCGGGTCGGGTCGGTGGGCCTGACCTACGGACCGCTGCCCCTTTTGGGGCAGCATCTCACCGGACCTGCGCCCATCCTGGAAGGCCCCAATCCCTGGGTCCCCGCGATTGACGGCTGCCGTCCTCCCGCGCCTTGGCGGCCTTCGTTAGTGGGGCCAGGCGAAGCCGTCGCCGACTGTGGCGGCTAGGACCAGGTAGGCCTCTTGGGTTGCCGTGGAGAGTTGTTCGAGTTCTACTTCCGCGCCCTCTTCCAGGTGGGGGTCGTAGGGGATTCTTACTACTGCGCGGCAGCGGCTTTCGAAGTGGGCCTGGAGGCGGTCCAGGTCGACTGTGCTTCTGCTGCGGGAGCGGACCATCGACAGGACCACTACTCCGTTGCGTACGAGGTCGCCGTAGTGGTGGGCCTCCAGCCAGTCGAGCGTGGCGCTGGCCGACCTCGCGCCGTCGACGGACGGTGAGCTGACCAGGACCAGCTGGTTGGCCAGGCCCAGGACGCCTGCCATCGCCGAGTGCAGCAGGCCCGTGCCGCAGTCGGTGAGGCAGATCGAGTAGAAGTGCTCCAGGACGTGCGCGACGGTGCGGTAGTCGTCCTCGCTGAACGCCTCGGAGACCGCGGGGTCGCGGTCGGAGGCCAGCACCTCGAGCCGTGAGGACGACTGGGAGGTGTAGGCGCGGACGTCGGCGTAGCGCTGGATCTGCTCGTGCTCGTTCAGCAGGTCGCGCACTGTCGTGGCCGTTTCCAGCCGTACCTTGTCCGACAGTGTGCCGCGGTCGGGGTTGGCGTCGACGGCGATGACCCGGTCGCCGCGCATCGAGGCCAGCATCGCGCCGAGGCCGACGGTCGTGGTCGTCTTGCCCACGCCGCCCTTCAGGCTCATCACCGCGACGCGGTGGTGGCCACCGGCGACCGGCGTGCGTGCGCGCGCCAGCAGCTCGCGGCGCTTCATCTCCTGCGGGGACTCACCGGGATGGATCACGCCGCCGGACGCCTTGTAGACGGCGCGCCGCCAGCCGCCCGCGGGCGCGTGCCGTCGGCCGCGCAGCAGCATGTCCGCGCTCAGGCTGTCGGCGGTCTGGCCGCTGCCCTCCGGCTGCTGGCCGTACGCCTCCGGCAGCGGGGCCAGCGGCGGGCCCTGCTCCGCGCCGGGCGGCGGACCGTATCCCTGGCCGGGGTAGGCCTGCTCGGCGCCGGGCGGCGGGCCGTACCCCTGGCCGGGGTAGGGCTGCTGCTCGGCACCCGGCGGCGGACCATAGCCCTGGCCGGGGTAGGGCTGCTGCTCGGCACCCGGCGGCGGACCGTACTGCTGCGGCGGGGCGTACTGCTGCTGGTAGTACGCACCCTGCTCGGGCTGCGGGGGGTACTGGTACGCCGGCGGCGCCTGCTCGGCGCCGGGCTGACCGTAGTACTGCGGTGCCTGCTCGGCGCCGGCCGGCGGGCCGAACTGCTGGGCCGGGTACGGGGGCGCGTAACCCTGGTAGCCGCCCTCGTTGTATCCCTCGTAGCCGCCGTCGAGCTGGGTCGTCTCGGCCGGCGGACGCGGCTCGACGTACTGGGTGCGCTCGGCCTCGTCGTACTCCTCCGGCTCCGCGGCGGGCGGCGACTGGTCCTCGGCGGATCCGGTGCCGTTCGGTGGCATGGCTTCGTGCGGAGATGGGACCGACTCGTACGCCGGGGGGCCCGCCTGCTCCGGCGGTGGGTACGGCGGGTAGCCGCCGTAGTCCTGCCCGGGCACGCCGGGGAACTGCGGCGGCTGGGGCACTCCGCCGAAGTCCTGCGGTGGATATCCGGGGAAGCCCTGGGGCTGCTGTCCGTCCGCGGCGGGGTCCTGCGCGGGCGGGCCGGGATATTGGGGGAAGGCCGGTGCGGGCGGCGTACTGGTCCACGCGTCGGAAGCCTCGGCCTCCTTGGCGGAATCCTCTTCGCCGCTCGGCTCGGCGGACTCGTTGCCGCTCATCGCATCAAGGGAAGCGAGCTGTTCTTCGAGAGAACGACCCGGTTTATCCTGATCATTTCTTGCCACTTGGTCCCCCTCGTGGATGCCCAGTGGATGATCCCGCAAATAGACGCTCATCCGCAGCCTAAGCCACTGTAGGTACCGGCCAATACCGTGTCGCGTCACCATGCCCGGCTAACGTGTGGCGCATGCATGCGATCGTCATCGAGAATCCGGGCGAGCCGGACGTATTGCGATGGACCGAGGTCCCTGGCCCCGTCGCCGGCCCAGGTGAGGTGCTGCTCGACGTCGTGGCCGCGGGTATCAACCGGGCCGACATCTCCCAGCGACAGGGCTCCTATCCACCTCCACCCGGCGCCCCCGAATACCCCGGGCTCGAGGCGTCCGGGCGGATCGCGGCGCTCGGCGAGGGCGTGACCGGGTGGCGCGTGGGCGACGAGGTCTGCGCGCTGCTGGCCGGTGGGGGGTACGCCGAGCGAGTGGCCGTGCCGGCCGGCCAGCTGTTGCCCATTCCGAAAGGCGTGAGCCTGGTCGAGGCCGCGGGCCTGCCCGAGGTCGTCTGCACCGTTTGGTCCAACGTCTTCATGCTCGCCGGCCTGCGAGAAGGCGAGTCATTCCTGGTCCATGGGGGTGGGAGCGGAATCGGCACCATCGCGATTCAGCTCGCCAAGGCGCGCGGGGCGCGTGTGCTGTGCACCGCGGGCAGCGAGGAAAAGCTCCAGCGCTGCCGCGGGCTCGGCGCGGACATCGCCATCAACTATCGGACGGAGGATTTCGTCAAAGAGGCCGCACCGGTCGACGTGATCCTGGACAACATTGGCGCCGACTATCTGACGCGTAACGTGGAGACGCTGGGTACGGGCGGGCGGCTCATGATCATCGGTTTCCAGAGTGGCGCCGTCGCCGAGTTCAACCTCGGCAAGCTGATGCGGCGGCGCGCCTCGGTGCAGTCGACGGGGCTGCGTGCCCGGCCGCGCGAGGAGAAGGCGGAGATCGTCGCGTCCGTCCGCGAGCACGTGTGGCCGCTGGTGGAGTCCGGTGCCGTACGCCCGGTCATCGACCGCACGGTCCCGATGTGGGACGCCGCCGCCGGGCACCGCATCCTGGAAGAGAGCACACACGTCGGCAAAGTCCTCCTTACAGTGCGAGACTGAGGCGTCATGGACAATCCAATGAGCAGCAGCGACCAGGATCCACATATCGTCGTCGTCGGGCAGAACGGCATGGCGACCGCCTCCGGCGAGGATGGTGAGTCGGAGGAGCGCTCGGTCGCCGAGATGGTCGAGCAGCCGGCGAAGGTCATGCGCATCGGCAGCATGATCAGACAGCTGCTCGAGGAGGTGCGCCAGGCCCCCCTCGACGAGGCGAGCCGCGCCCGGCTCGCGCAGATTCACCAGCGTTCGATCAAGGAGCTCGAGGACGGCCTCGCGCCGGAGCTGATCGACGAGCTGGAGCGCATCTCACTGCCGTTCACCGACACCGAGGCCGTTCCCAGTGAGGCCGAGCTCCGTGTCGCGCACGCGCAGCTCGTCGGCTGGCTCGAAGGGCTGTTCCACGGCATTCAGACCACGTTGTTCGCCCAGCAGATGGCGGCACGTGCGCAGCTGGAGCAGATGCGGCGCGCGTTGCCGCCCGGTGCCATCCCCCAGGAGGACAGCGCTCCCGGCCGTACCTCCGGCCCCTACCTATAGCTCGGGAAAGAGTTCTTCGAGGGTGCGGGCGACGCCGTCGTCGTCGTTGCCCGCCACCTTCGTGTCGACCGCCTCGAGCACCAGAGGGTGGGCGTTGGCCACCGCGTACGACCGGCCGGCCCACATGAGCATGGGCAGGTCGTTGGGCATGTCACCGAAGGCCACGACGTCGGCGGCGTCGATGCCGTGCCGTTCGCACAGCTCGGCGAGGGTGCTGGCCTTGGACACCCCGAGCGCGCTCATCTCGATCAGCCGCCTGCCGTTGGAGTGAGTGGGCAGCACGACGTCCCCGACCAGCTTGGTGGCCTCGGCCAAGAGCGCGTCGGCGTCGAGCTCGGGATGGCGGGCGAGCAGCTTGGCGGCCGGCCGCGACATGAGCTTCTCGAGCCCGATCGAGCCGTCCTTCTCCGCGTTGTCCCAGCCGGAGAGCTCATAGCCGTGCGCGTACTGGATGCCGTCTTCGTACTCGACCGCGAAGCCGAGGCCGGGCAGCGAAGCCGTGAGCGCCGAGATCGCCGAGCGCAGCGCCTCGGCGGTCATCAGGTGCGAGCCGACCACCTGCTCGGTGTGCAGGTCGTAGACGATGGCGCCGTTGGCGCAGATCGCCACGCCCTGGTGGCCGACCGCGCTGGCGACCGGGTGGATCCAGCGCGGCGGACGGCCGGTCACCATGACGAGCATGGCGCCGGCGCGTTCGACCCGTGCGAACGCCTTCACCGTGCGCTCGGACACGGTGTAGTCGCTGCGGACGGTCGTGCCGTCCAGATCCGTGGCGACCAGGCGCGGAGGCGTCATTTGGCGACGGGCTCGAGCACCTCGCGGCCGAGGAACCTCTGCAGGGCCTTCGGCACGCGTACCGAACCGTCCGCCTGCTGGTGGTTTTCCAGGATCGCGACGATCCATCGGGTCGTGGCGAGCGTGCCGTTGAGCGTCGCGACCGGGCGGGTACGCCCGCCGTCGTCGCGGTAGCGCACGGACAGGCGGCGTGCCTGGAAGTCGGTGCAGTTGGAGGTCGAGGTCAGCTCGAGGTAGCGCTCCTGGGTGGGCACCCACGCCTCGCAGTCGAACTTGCGCGCGGCGCTCGTACCGAGGTCGCCGCCCGCGGTGTCGATCACGCGGTACGGCAGCTCGACCTTGGCGAGCATCTCCTTCTCCCAGTCGAGCAGGCGACGGTGCTCCTCCTGGGCGTTCTCCGGGTCGCAGTAGGAGAACATCTCGACCTTGTCGAACTGGTGCACCCGGATGATGCCGCGGGTGTCCTTGCCGTACGAGCCGGCCTCCCGGCGGAAGCAGGAGGACCAGGCGACGTAGCGCCGCGGGAGATCGCTGATGATCTCGTTCATGTGGTAGCCGGCCAGCGGTACCTCGGAGGTGCCGACGAGGTAGAGGTCCTCCTGGGGCAGCTGGTAGACCTCGGCGGCGTGCGCGCCGAGGAACCCGGTGCCCTCCATCGCCTCGGGCTTGACCAGCACGGGCGGGACCATGGCGGTGAAGCCGTAACCGATCGCCTGCTCCATCGCCAGGTTGAGCAGGGCGAGCTGGAGCTGGGCGCCGATGCCGGTCAGGTAGAAGAACCGGGCACCGGAGACCTTCGCGCCGCGCTCCATGTCGATGGCGCCGAGGGACTCGCCGAGCTCCAGGTGGTCCTTCGGCTCGAAGTCGAACGTGGGGGGGACGCCGACGGTCTCGAGCACGACGTAGTCGTCCTCGCCACCGGCCGGCGCGCCCTCCTCGACGATGTTCGGGACGACCTTGAGGAGGTCGTTCAGCTCCTGTTCGAGCCGCTGTGACTCGGCGTCGGCGTCCTTGACCTGCTGTGCCAGGTTTTTGGCCTGGTCGAGGAGCTTCTGGCGCTCCTCGCCCTGCGCCTTGGACACCGACTTGCCGACGTTCTTCTGCTCAGCCCGGAGCGACTCGTACGAACTCAGCGCGGACCGCCGGCGCTCGTCGAGCTCGAGCAGCCGCTCGACGACGGAGTCGTCCTCACCTCGGGTGCGCTGGCTGACACGCAACCGGTCCGGGTCGTTACGCAGAGTTCGCAGGTCGATCACATGGACGAGGTTACCCGTACGACCTCGGCCGGCGTGAACGGATAAGGGCGGTGGGAGGCGGCAGGGCCGCCTCCCACGGTGCTCATCGCACGTCGACGTAGTCGCCCGAACCGGTCAGGGCGAGATAGGAGGAGTTGCCCGCGTACGTCATGCGCCAGGTGCCGTCCTTGGCGGCCTTGAAGCCGTGGGAGAAGTGCCCGGTGGAGTTCGTCTTCGCGGCACCCTCGTACGTCCAGGTCGTGGCGCCCTTGGCGGCGAAGTAGACCTTCACGCTCTGTCCGGAGTAGGCCTTCCACGCGGTGGTGTACCGCTGGAGGTTCCCGCCGACGGTGATCGTCTTCCTCTTGCTCACCGGCTCGGGCGAGGCGTTGAACGAGGTGACACGCGTCCGGTACCGGGTGTCGACGTAGTCGGTGGTACCCGTGGAAGGCAGGAAGTCCGATCCGGGCGCCACCGTGGCCCGCCAGTAGCCGTCGCCCGTCGCGGTCGCGGGGATGGTGAAGTACCCGTTGGCGTCGGCCGCGCCGTGGGCGACCGTCGTCCATTTCTTGTTGTCGGCCGAGAACTGCAGGTCGACGTTCCCGTCCTTGACCGGAGCGTTCGCGCCGACCGGCATGGTCTTGGTCAGCCGCCCGTGACCGGTCAGCGTCGAGCCCCTTCCGACGGGCTCCGGCGCGGCGTTGAAGCCGACGATCTGCGTGGGATCCTTCACGACCATGTAGCCGGTCTGCGCTCGGGCCCCCAGGTAGGGGCCAAGTCCCTGCGTACCGACCGCGTTCTTGAAGGTCTGGGGGGTCTCGGCGATCCACTGGGCGCTCCTGGAGGCGATGGCCTGGAACGCGAGGCGACCGTCGGCGTCGGTGAGCTTGCCGGCCTGAGGAAAGTCGGCGCCGGAAACCGGATCGTGGAGGTAGATCCGCACGAACTGGCCCGGGGCTCCTGTCCACCCACCGTCCGCGGTCTGCCGTTCGAGCCTGCCGGCCACGTTCACCGTGTCGCCGACCACGCTCGGCGGCGGGGCCACCGACAGGGAGAGCCTGGTCGTCGCCGACTGGACGTGCAGCGGGACCGGCGTGGTCCTGACCAGGCTGTAGTCACTGTTGCCACGGAAGGACATGGTCGCGTCGTCTTCGACCATCGTCGGGTTCTGCCCGGTGGTCGTCAGCGTCAGGTCGGTGGTGAAACGGCCGTCGGTGTCGGTCGTCGTGTTCTTGACGCAGCCGCCGTCGAAGCCGGCACAGACGCTGACACTGGGCACGCCCTTGTCGGTGCCGTCAGTGTCGGTGTAGACGAGACGGCCCGCGTACGTGACGGTGTCGTGGTCCACGTCGACCGTTGGGGGCGTCAGGGTGAACTCACTGAAGTGCGTGGGGAGCCTGTCGGCTGCCTGTGCCGACACATCGGCCGGGACGAACAGCGCCGCCGAGATGACGGCGGCGGCGACCGCGGGGGCGCCGATGATTCTTCGCAAGAGGGTTCCTTCTGGCAGGTGACGAAAAGGGGGGGTGGTCAGCGCACGTCGACGTAGTCGCCCGGACCGGTGACGGTGACGTAAGTGGTGCTTCCGGCATAGATCGCGCGCCAGGTGCCATCCTTGGCCGCAGTGAAGGTGTGGGAGAAGTGGCCGGTGGAGCTCGTCTTCGCGGTCCCCTCGTACGTCCAGGACGTGGCGCCCTTGGCAGCGAAGTAGATCTTGACGCTCTGGCCGGAGAACGCCTTCCAGGCCGTCGTGTCGCGTTTCAGCGTCCCGGCGACGGTCAGGCGCCTGCCCTTCGCGATCGGCTCCGGTGACGCGTTGAAGCCCGAGATCGCGGTCCGGTACCCGACGTCGACGTAGTCCACGCTGCTCGTGGAAGGGAGGTCCGGCCAGTCTTCCGTCCGGACTCGCCAGTAGCCGTCGCGCTCCGCCGGAGTCGAGAGGCTGAAGTAGCCCTGGCTGTTCGGGTGGTCTTCGTACAGGTCGGTCCACTTCTTGCCGTCGGCCGAGAACTGCAGCACCGGGTAATCGGTCGCCGGCTCCGTCGAGCCGTCCGCCGTCACCCGCATGACCCGGCCGGTCGCGGTGAGCTTGGCACCCTTGCGGACCGGCTCGGGCGCGGCGTTGAAGCCGGTGACCAGCGTGCGGTGGGCGGCGCGCTGCCAGGTGTTCGCGAACGCGACGGTGTAGGGGTATCCACGACCCGGCAGCGGTGTCTCGACGCCCCAGAAGCCCTCGTCGCTCACCGGCACACGTGTGGAAATCCGGTAGGTGCCGTCGGCGGCCGTTGTCCCCTCGGCGATCCGCGTGCCGTCCACGAACACACGTACGGTCTGTCCCACGACGCCGATCCATCCGCCGTCCGGCGTCTGCCGTTCGAGAAGTCCGCTGACCTCCACCGGATCGCCGACCACGGACGGTGTGTGATCGAACCCCATGGTGATCCGAGCCTGAACCTGGGTGACGTGCAGGGCGATCCCCGATCCCACGAATGTGCTCTGACGCTCGGCGTCGCCGTTGAAAAAGGCTTCGGCCTCGCCGTCCCTCAACTGAGGCTGGGCCCCCGTCGAGGACAGGGTCACTGGGCTGCTGAACCGCCCGTCCGCGTCCGTCTCCGTGGTCGCGACGCACCGCCCGTCCTTGTCGAGGCAGACGCGCGCTCCCGGCACGCCCTGGTCGGTGCCGTCGGCGCCGGTGAAGACGAGACGCCCCGTGTACGTCGCCGTGGGGTGGTCGACGTCGAGCGACGTCGGCGTGACCGAGAACTCGCTGAACCGCGCCGGTGCGCGGGTGTCGGCCGTGGCCGGCACCTGGGCGGCGGCCAGAATGAGGCCCGCCGCGAGTACGGCTCCGAGAGCTCTGAACACACGTGTCTCCAAGGGGAAGGGGGCGAAATCCCTTAGATGACGTGTTGTCCCGACCGAGAGTTGTCAGCCCCTATGACACGATTTGATCACTTAAAGATCATGGCCGGAGCGGATGGCCGACAGCCAGGCGGACGCCTCGGCGAAGTCGGCGTCGTGGGTGCCGCGGCGGATCTCCGGGCGCCCCTCGTCGGCGCGCGGGTAGCTGCCGAGGAACCGGATGTCGGAGCAGACGCGGCGCAGGCCCATGAGCGCCTCGCCGACCCTGGCGTCCTCGACGTGGCCCTCGCAGTCGATCCAGAAGCGGTAGCGGCCGAAGCCGTCGCCGGTCGGCCGGGACTGGATCAGGGTCAGGTTGACGCCGCGCACCGCGAACTCGGTCAGGAACTCCAGCAGCGCGCCGGGATGGTCGTCGGTCAGGTAGGCCATCAAGGACGTGCGGTCCATGCCGGTCACCGCGTCCGGCGGCTCCGGGCGGCGTACGAGGACGAACCTCGTGACGGCGCCGGCGCGGTCGGCGATGCCCTCGGCCGCCGGGACCAGGCCGTAGCGCTCGCCCGCGATGGGCGCGGCGATCGCCGCGTCGAACTCCGAGGTCGGGTCGGAGACCGCCATCGCGGCACCCGCGGTGGACGTGCCGGTCGAGACCTCCGCGTCCGGCAGGGTCTCGGCGAGCCACCGGCGGCACTGCGCGTACGCGTGCGGGTGGGTGCAGACGCGCTTGATGTCGCCGAGGCGTGTGCCGGAGCGTACGAGCAGGGAGAACTCCACGGGCAGCAGCACCTCGCCCGCGATGATCAGGGCGTCCCCGTCGGCAAGGTCGTCGACGGTGGTGGTCACCGGGCCCTCGACCGAGTTTTCCAGCGGGACCATCGCGGCGTCCGCGTCGCCGCGGCGTACCGCGTCCAGGGCCGCGGGCACCGTCGCGTACGGCTCGCGCGGGGCGGACGCCGCCTCGGGCAGGGTGAGCAGCGCGGCCTCGGTGAAGGTGCCCTCCGGACCGAAGTAGGCAAAACGGTCAGAGCGACCTTCGCCGCCCGTACTGCCGCCTTGACGCTGGTCGTGCTCGGTCACGAAGTCCCCTCAAACCCGATCCGGTCCGCTGTCATTCCAGGTTACGGGCTTCCACGGACCCCTATGGGGGGTTCGTGGCGATCGGGGCCTCAGGCAGGTGAGGACGGCTGGCCGTTGACGCGGACGTCGAGCCGGTCGTCGAGCCTGATCGACGGGCCACGGCCGAGCCGGGCGGCCCGTACGACGTGGTCCTCTTCCGGCGACAGCACCTGCTGGCTGCGTCCGCTCTGGATCACGCGTGCGTAGGTGCGGGTCTCGGTGCGGCCGTTGATGGAGGTGAGGACGACGCCGTCCCCAAGGGCGTTGAGCATCGCCAGCGAGAACGACAGGCCGCCCGAAACCTCCTTGAGCGCGTCATAGTGGACGATCGCGACATCACGGACGGCGCGGTTGTCACCGGCGCCGGAGGTGACCTGGAGCTGACGGCGCATCATCTCGGCACACTCCTCGAAGGCCAGCACCGCGCGCTTGCGCGCGGTGAGACCCGCGTAGAGGCCGAGTCCCCCGAGGATGATTCCGATCAAAGCCAACGTGATAAGGATCACGAACCGAGCGTACCCACCCGGGCTTCGTTACGCGAGGTATCCGCGCCGTCACTTTCCGGATTCGGTGCACGGCGGCGCGGCCGGAGCGCGAACAGGAGCCCGATCGCGCCCAGGCCGTACGCGTCCTGGACGATGCGCCCCAGGAACCTCGGGCCGATGTGGTCCGCCAGCATGGTGATCCCCCACCAGGGCACGTGCAGGACGTAGAAGAGCCAGACGCCGGCGGCGAGGGCGATACGGCGCCGGTCGCGGCCGTCTCCGACGATGGCGCCTAGGACCACGACCAGCCAGGCGAGGTGGTGGATCCAGGCGACCGGTGAGACCAGCACCGCGAGCAGCCCGGTGATGGCGACACCGCGGATCTCGTCCCCGTTCCTCCAGGCGTGGCGTGCGGCACGGAAGCCGAAGTAGGCGACGATCGCGACGCACACGAGCCACAGCAGCGAGGTGACGGCGTCCGGCCAGTAGAGCCGCAGCAGCATCCCGCGTATCGACTGGTTCGTGGTGGAGGTGTTGGAGCCCAGCCGGTCGCTGTCGAACAGCGCACGGAACCAGTAGTCGGCCGAGTCCGCGGGCAGGATCAGGAAGGTCAGGAGCGTGGCCGCCACCGAGGCGACGGCGGCGGTGACCGCCTCACGCCGGCGTCCGGTGATCCAGAAATAGATCACGAAGACCCCGGGCACCAGCTTGATCGCGGTGGCCAGCCCGACCAGGACGCCGCGGGGCCAGCGCGTACGGCCCGGGGCGATGTCCGCGACGCACATGGCCACGAGGAGGATGTCGACCTGCCCGAAGCGGATCTGGTCCTGCAGCGGCATGGCGTACGCGCACAGCGCGACGAGCGCGCCGATCATGATCGGCGCCCACGACCGGATTCGGCCGAGCAGCGCGGCGAAGGAGTAACGCACCACTAGGGTCATGGCCACGAAGATCAGCGCCGTCCAGAGCCACTGGGCGGCGGTCCAGGGGACCAGGGCGAGCGGCACTGCCAGCAGCACCGCGAAGGTCGGATAGGTGAAGGGCAGCAGTTGCGGCGGCTGAGTCATGAAGTCATAGACCGGCGCCCCGTGCAGCACCGCCTGGCCGCCCGAACGGTAGACGTCGAGGTCGACGAGGCGTTGGTCGGGCTGGTTGGTCAGCCAGTGCAGGACGAGAGGCCCGACCGCGACGGCGGCGATGACGATTGCCGCGACGACGATCATGGTCTGGCGTATCGTCCTTCGACCACCCATGTGTCCATCCTGTCCCACGTCCGCGGCTAGCCTGGGGACGTCCCAGACATGGAGGTGATCGTGGCACAGCCGCGCAATGCGGGACGTAGCCACACAAAGGGCGTCATAGCCGCGCTTTTTGCGGCCGTGGCGCTGGTTCTCCTGCCCGCCATGGCCTCGGCGGCGCCGGCGAGCGCCCCGGTCAGCGGCCATGTCGTGGTGATCGGCGTGCCCGGCCTGCTGTGGAGCGACATTCACGATACCGCCACGCCGAACCTCGCCCGGCTGGCCGCGCAGGGTTCCTCCGCGGCGCTGTCGATCAAGACCGTCGGTCCGCACACGTGCCCGATCGACGGCTGGCTGACCATCTCCGCGGGGCAGAGATCACAGCTTCGGAACGGCAGCTGCGGCCTGGCACCCGCGCCGGACGGCAATGCCGTCCCCGGCTTCGCCGCGATGCGCGACGACAACGCGCACAACAAGTACAAGTCCGACGTCGGCCTGCTCGGTGACGCGGTCCACCACGCCGGCGGCTGCACGATGGCGATCGGGCCCGGCGCCGCCCTCGGCGCGGCCGACAGTGCCGGGCGGGTGGACGGGTACGTTCCGTCCACCGAGCAGATCCCGGCCGACGGGCTCTCCCGGTGCCCGCTGACGATGATCGACATCGACGACGTGTTCCACGCCTTCATCGACGCGGGCGTGGACGTGAACGGCCACCAGGTCCCGGTCACCGTCAAGAAGCGCGCGGCGGCCGTGAAGAGCGCCGACACCCAGATCGGCCAGGCCCTCACCGGCCTGCCCCCGAACACCACCGTGCTGATCGCCGGGCTGTCGGACGCGAACGTCTCGGCGCACCTGCGCGTCGCCATCGCGAGCGGCCCTGGCTACTCCGCTCATTACCTGACCGCGGACTCCACGCGTACCGGCGGGCTCGTCACGCTGACCGACGCCACCGCGACGATCCTGCACACCCTCGGGCTCAAGCAGCCGAGCGACGCGGTGGGCTCCCGGTGGCGCGCCGACGGCGCACAGCCGGCCTCCGTCACCACGCTCGCCAAGCGGCTGAACGACCATGACGTGGCCGCGCAGTCCTACAGCCGCCTCAATGTGCCCTTCTACCTGGTCCTGGTCATCGTCCAGGTGGCGCTGTACGCCTTTGGCACGTTCGCGCTCAGCCGCAAGCGGGGCCGGATCCTCACGGTGACCAGAGTCGCCGCGGTGGCCGGGGCCGCGCTGCCCGTGGCCTCCTTCCTCGCCAACCTGGTGCCGTGGTGGTCGGCCGACCACCCGGCCGTCATCCTGGTCGCCGCCATCGTGGTGCTGGTCGGTGTGATCACGGCCGCGGCCCTGGCCGGTCCGTGGCGCCGGTCGATCATCGTTCCGGGGGCCATCGTCGGCGGCCTGACGGCACTCGTGCTCACGCTCGACGCCCTTACCGGAAGTCACCTGCAGACGTGCAGCATGCTCGGGTACACGCCGCTCGTGGCGGGACGCTTCTACGGCTTCGGCAACATCCCGTGGGCGGTGTGGGTGACCGGCCTGATCATCACGACCGGGGCCGTGGCCGGGTGGTTCCAGAGCTCCGGGCGCGGCCGCCTCGCGACCGCGACCGTGATCGGCGCCGGGATCCTCGCGCTCGTGATCGACGGCGCGCCCTTCGCGGGCGCGGACTTCGGCGGCATCATCGCCATCTTCCCCGGCTTCGCGGTCTTCGCTTTGATGATCGCCGGTCGGCGGGTCCGCCTCTCGCGGCTCCTCCTCGTCCTGGCCGCCGGGGTGGTCGTCGTCCTGGGAATGTCGTTCCTGGACTCGCTGCGCGCCGACCCGACGCACATCGGGGAGTTCTGGAAGAGCCTGACGAACGGCGACGGGGGGACGATCATCTTCCGCAAGTTCCGCGGGATGATCGGCACCTTCCACAATTGGGAACTCTCGCTCATCGCGATCGCCGCCGTGGTCTTCCTGATCTTCGCGCTGCTGCGGCCGCTCACCTGGCGCGCCGCCGTACTCCACACGGCCTACGAGCGGGCTCCCGCGCTGCGTCCGACGCTCATCGCCGTGCTCGTCACGGGCGGGGTGGGCATGCTGGTCAACGACTCCGGCGTGGCGATCCCGGCGCTGGCGTTCACCTTGGCGATCCCGCTGGCGCTCGCGGCGAGCATCCAGGCGCTTGGGCCCGAGGAGACCAGCGAGCCGCCATCACCATCAGAGCGACCAGAGTCAGCGTCAGCGCCCAAGGCGTGATCTGCGCGCGTACGACGGTGATCAGCCAGTCCAGCCGGTGCGGCAGGCCCGCCAGCCGGGGATCCCTGGCGGGCAGGTAGGCGAGGGCGAGCACCGACGTACGGGCCAGCAGCAGCCAGTCGAACGCCGACCATGCCAGCAGCGCGACCATCGCCCAGCCGAGCCCGTCGTACCAGGGCAGGGCGTATGGCGCGGCGAACAGCCAGGCGAGCGCGAGCGCGGCGGTGATGCGAAACGTCTCGTTCCCGTCCGCGTAGGGCCTTGGCAGGGCGCGGAGCAGGAGTACGACCAGCAGGAGGGTCAGCAGGACCGAGCCGGTCTGCACGGTCCCGCGCGACACCGTTACGAGCAGCCCGCCGGTCGACCCCGCCAGCAGGTGCCAGGGCGTGGCCAGCGACACCGACTTCGAGGCGCGATTCAGCTGGTCGAGGGAGTGCGGCCCGGCGAGCAGATAGGCCAGGCCGGCGACGGCGGCGGCCGGGACGCACAGCGCCACGACGCGTGCCGCGATGCTCCGGCGCTCGCCGGGCGCCCGCCACCACGCACCCAGGAGTACAAGGAGCGGGCCGCCGCCGGCGATCGCGACATTGACCTTGACCGCGGCGCCCGCGCCGATGAGCGCGCCCACCAGCAGACAGCGGCCGAGGCCAGGCCGCGGCCGGCGCGCGAACACCGCCAGTCCGGCCACCGCGAAGACGATCGCCAGCACGTCGTTGTGCGCCCCGCCGACGAGCTCGAACAGCAGGAGCGGGTTGGCCGTCCACAGGAGTACGGCACGCAGCTCACGGCCGGCGTCCCCACGTGCGGACCGGTAGAGCAGCAGCCCGGTCGCGAGGAACGCGAGGGCGTTCGTGAGCGACATGACGAAGACCGTGAGACGCGCCGAGGTGCCCCCGATCTTGCTGGCGAACGCCTGCTGCGCGGTGGCGATCGGCCCGTAGACGGTCGGGGTGGCGGCCCAGTCCTGTACGGCACGGGCCACCGGGTCGCCGGGCAGGTCCCGCGCGGTCGTGGCGTACGGGTCGTGGCCGGTGGCGACCATGCGGCCGTACGCCGCGTAGTTGAGGTGGTCGGCCGATCCGACCGGCGGCATCAGCGCGAACGCCGCCGTGGCGATCACACCGGCGAGCAGGAGCACCCGCGGCCGGAACGACCAGCCCCTTCGCGCCGCGAAAAGACAGAGACCCAGACCGGCCGCGCTGAGTACGACGCCGGCGGCGGTGAGGCAGATGACGAGGTACGGGGAGGGATGGGCGACGAGGGAGTAGGGAGGCTGCCCGGCTCTGCCGGGGAGCGCGGGCTCCATCACGGACGGCCCGAGCAGAGCGGTCAGCAGGAGACAGGCGAGGCCGGCGCCGCCGAGGAACAGGCCCGGGGCACCCCAGGTTCCACGCCCGGACGCGGAGCCGGAAGGCGGCCCCGGTCCGCCGGACCGGCCCGGCCTGGCGGAGTCGCCGACGGTCCCAGGCGCAGGGCCGGACGAGGCGGAATCGCCGACACCCCCAGACCCCGGGCCGGACGAGGCGGAGCCGCCGACACCCCCAGACCCCGGGCCGGACGAGGCGGAGCCGCCGACACCCCCAGACCCCGGGCCGGACGAGGCGGAGCCGCCGACACCCCCAGACCCCGGGCCGGACGAGGCGGAGCCGCCGACACCCCCAGACCCCGGGCCGGACGAGGCGGAGCCGCCGGCGGTCCGCCCTGGCCCGACGTTATCCACAGAACCCCGCTCTACTTCCGCCCGCCGCTGTTCCCGTTGGACAATGAGAGTGGGATGGCACCCCCGGGCGGGTGGGCTCCAGGCGGGTGGGCTCCAGGCGGGTGGGCTCCAGGCGGGTGGGCCCCAGGCGGGTGGGCCCCAGGCGGGTGGGCCCCAGGCGGGTGGGCCCCAGGCGGGTGGGCCCCAGGCGGGTGGGCCCCAGGCGGGTGGGCCCCAGGCGGGTGGGCCCCAGGCGGGTGGGCTCCAGGCGGGTGGGCTCCAGGCGGGTGGGCCCCAGGCGGGTGGGCCCCAGGCGGGTGGGCCCCAGGCGGGTGGGCCCCAGGCGGGTGGGCCCCAGGCGGGTGGGCCCCAGGCCGGCGGGCCCCAGCACGGCGGGCCCCAGCACGGCGGGCGCCTGACCGAGGACTTCGGGACGGGCCGTGGGGCCTAGGTCGGGCGCGTCGGAGTCGCCCGGCAGCTCATACGCCCTGGAGTCCCCACGGGTGCTTTCGGCCGGCCGCTCGCCTTCCCGGCGCGAGACCGGCCCCCCGGGGCGCTCGGGGCCGCGTGAGGTCGGGGCGTGAGGGACGGCAGGCGCCGGTGAGCACGCTTCTCCAGCCGGCTCTGGGTCGGCGCCTGTGGCGGGCGCCTGGGCGACGCGTCCCGGATGGGCGCCCGGGGGGCGGGAGCCGTACGGTTCAGCGGGCGCCACGGCGCAGTCGGTCCAGTTGCCTGGTCACGGCGGGCTCGCGGGCCGCCAGGGCGCGCCCGACGTCGCGGAACTGGCGGGCGCGGTGCAGCTGGGCCCGCCAGTCGGTGCCGGTGGCGCGGTGCGAGAGCGGCACCTCGACCTCGGCGATCTTGAAGCCCTTGCGCAGGAGGTCGATGGTCAGGCCGGTCTCGACGCCGAAGCCCGGCGCGAGTGGCTGGGCGGCGTCGAAGGCGGCACGGGTCAGGCAGCGCTGGCCGTTGAGCGGCTGAGTCGCGGACCAGCCGGTGAGCCGCTTGATGCCGTCGCGCGCCAGGCGTACGACGAAGCCGTGCCCGCCGAGCTTGATCAACTCACTGAAGACAGCGATCGTCATGCCGGCCGAGCCGTCGCGTACGGGCTCGATGAGCGGGCCGGCCTGCTTGGCCGTCTCACCAAGGTCGGCGTCGAGGAACAGCAGGTGATGCGGCACATCCTCGTCGAGAAGACGCACGGCTGCCGCGCCGGTCTCCATGGCGGCGCCCTTGCCGCGGTTGCGCGAGTGCCGGATGACCCTCGCGCCGCAGCCGGCGGCCAGCCGTCCGGTCGCGTCCGTGGATCCGTCGTCGACGACGACCACCAGGTCGACGCCGGGTAGTGACGCGGCGGCCTCCACGGTCGCGGCGATCCGGTCCTGCTCGTCTTTGGCCGCGATAATGACGGCCGTGTCCGCCTGCATGAAGGCGATGGTAGTGCGACTACGTCCGTCCGACGGCAGGTACGGCATCGTGCACGGAGAACACCGTGTCGAGGCCGGTCACCTGAAGGATCCGGCGTACCGCCGAACGGGGCGCCGCGAGCTCCAGCGAGCCGCCTTGCTCCCGCAGCCGTTTCATGGCCGAGAGCAGGACGTTCATCCCGGTCGAGTCACAGAACTCGACCCCGCTGAGGTCCACTACAAGCCGGGTCACTCCGTCGCGCACCAGCGCGGCGAGCTCCGTTTGCAGTCTGGGTGCCGTATAGAGATCGACCTCGCCGTATACAGAGACGACGGCGTGACCTCCCTGAGATGCAGTCGAGATCTTTAGCTCCACGAGCCGCACACTAGCGCCCCCCGAGCGGGGGAACCAGAGGCGAACAGGATTAGGGCCTGTCCGTTGCCCGGTAGTGGGATGTCCTTTGCCTGAACGGTGCGCAGTTTTCAGCATTTCTTAGGACATTTGTTCATCAGGTCGGCGCAGGTCAGAGTACACAGAGATCATCTCGGTTCTGCCGACCTGATGTGTGGGAATTCCCCCACCGGCGCGTCGCGCTTACGAGAAACTAGGCACGTGGGACACAGGTCCGGGAATTCCGGGGGAGCCTGCCTCCGCGCCGCACACCGGCCGGAGCGGGCGCGATGACCAGACTCGACGATCCGCGGCGCAGCCGGCTCCGCGAGCGCCTCGAGATCATCCGGACTCGGTCGCAGAAGTCCAGTTCATGGCGGTCTGTGACGCACTACTTCTCGGGGCTGGTCAACCGCGAGGGCGTCGTGCCGGTGAAGGCCCGGCTGTCGCGCGAGGACCTCAGGTTCCTGGCCTCCGCCCGCGACGAGGTGATCGCCTTCTGCGAGCTGGGCCTGCGCCTGCTCGACCTGCACCAGCCGCGCGACGGCGGCATCTCCAGCGACCCCGCCAGCCCCATCCGCCGCTGCCGCGCGTGCATGTGGCGCTGGCCCTGCCCGACGATCCGCGCCGTCGAGGAGGCCGTCGAACGGCCGCCCGGGTCCTCCTGAGCCCAAAAAAAGCGGACCGGCCGCCACGAGGACGGCCGGTCCACTCACACGGATTCAGGATCAGCCGATGCGACCCTGGCGGACGCCGACCTGCGCGTCCTTACCGCTCGTACCGAGGGTTCCCGCTCCCCACGTCGCCGAGCCCGTCGCGGTGAGGCCCGCAGCGGTGCCCGGCAGCACGCTCACGGCGCCGTCGGTCCCGTTCTCCTTCGGCGCGCCGGCGATCAGGTCGAAGTAGCCGTCGGCGTTGGGGTTGAACAGGTTCACCGTCCAGCCCGCCTCGTCCTCGGCCTCGGCGGCTCCGGGCACACCGGCCGTGTCCTGCGACACGACCTGCGAGCCCGTCCCGCTGAGCCCCGCGTCGGCGCCGTACAGGACGATCGCCTCACCGGCGTGGGCCAGGTTGCTGACCGTGCGGAGCGGCACGCCGATCGCCAGGTCGGACTTGCCGTCCTTGTTGACGTCACCGGCGGCCACCGAGTAGCCGAACCGGTCACCGGCGACGGCCGATCCCGGCAGGCCGGTGCTGTTCTGAGTGATCGTGCTCGTCGTGCCCAGGGTGACGTCCGCGTCGCCCTTGTAGACGGTCACGTGGCCGCCGACGCCGTCGCTCTCGTCGGCGCCGCCCGCCGCGATGTCTCCGATGCCGTCACCGTCGAAGTCACCCACGGCGAGACTGTCGACCCGGGTGAGCGCCTCGCCGGCGAACGACGGGTCGTCATCGGGAGTGAAGTTACGCCACACGTCGAATCCGGACGTCGGGGCCTCGGCGTCCTGCCAGCCGAGGACCAGGTCCGGCTTGCCGTCGCCGTCGATGTCGCCGGCGGCCGTGATGAACGACGTCACCGCGTCGTCGTCCGCCGCGGCCGCCTTGTTCGCCTTGCCCCCTCGTGCGTGTTCCGGCTGGGCCTTCGGCGCGAACACGCGACCGGACTGGCCGGCCTTGCGTGCCGTCAGGGCCGGGCCGGGGTTGTGGAACGGGTAGAACAACGCGTCACCGGGCGCGGTGTCCACCCAGTCGGTATGTCCGTCACCGTCGAAGTCGGCCGCGGTCAGTGAGTAGCCGAAGTGATGCTGCGCGCCGGGGCTCCCCGGCTCGGAGATGGCATCCGAGCCCGTGCCGTTCAGCCCGGACGCCGAGCCCCACAGGATCGTCTCCGAACCCGCGTTCGCACCATCGGTGGTGTCCTCGTCCGGGGCGCCGACGAGGAGGTCCGCGAAACCGTCCTCGTCGTAGTCGAGGGACGTGAGCGAGTAGCCGAAGTGGTCGGCCGCCTCCGGCGTGCCCGGAACTCCCGCCGTGCTCTGGCTGATGACCGTGTGATCGGCCGTGTTGAGGCCGTTCGACGAGCCGTACACGATGGTCACGAAGCCGGCGGTGGTGACGCTGCCGACCGTGCCGTACGGGTCGCCGAGGGCCAGGTCAGGGTAGCCGTCGCCGTTGAAGTCATACGGCACGGCCCCCGCGGCCTTCACCGCCGCCCTTGCCGTGCTCGGAACGGCGGATGCGTGTGCCGCTCCGGCAAGCCCCGCAGCCCCCAGTGCGGTGACCGCGGTCACGGCCAGCGCGCGCGAGAAAACGCGTACTTTCACCAATCCTCCTAAGACACTGCCACTCGCGATGGCGAGTAACGATCAGTGGACGTCGGAGGTTTGGTCCAGGTTTACCTCTTACGAATCTCATACGGCTAACGGCCGATGACGGCCACTTGGCATCACGGACGGTTACCGTGGGGATCATGCGCGTACTGGTGACTGGATCGTCCGGATTTATTGGCTCTCACATCGGCGAAGCGCTGCGCGATCGCGGACACGGCGTCCGTACGATCGACCTCCGGTCGGGTGAGGACGTACGCGACGAGGCCACGGTCATCCGATGCCTGGACGGTGTGGACGTGGTCTGCCACCAGGCGGCCAAGGTCGGGCTCGGCCTGGACGTCTCCGACCTTCCCGACTATGCGTCCGTCAACGTGCTCGGCACGGCCGTACTCCTCGCCGCGATGGCTCGCGTGGGCTGCGACCGGCTCGTGCTGGCCTCGTCGATGGTGGTGTACGGGGAGGGCGCCTACGACTGCGAGGAGCACGGACGCGTACGGCCAGGTCCGCGGGCCGAGGCCGACCTACGGGCCGGGCGGTTCGAGCCGCGATGCCCGATCTGCGGAGCCGCAGTGACTCCGGGGACCGTCGCGGAGGACGCGCCGATGGACCCGCGCAACGCCTATGCCGACACCAAGGTCGGCCAGGAGCATCTGTCGGCGTCCTGGGCGCGGTCGACGGGAGGCTCGGTGATCGCGCTGCGCTACCACAACGTGTACGGGCCGCGGATGCCACGGGACACCCCGTACGCGGGCGTCGCCGCGATCTTCCGGTCGTCCCTCGAACGCGGTGAGGCGCCGCGGGTGTTCGAGGACGGGGATCAGCGGCGCGACTTCGTGCACGTACGCGACGTCGCGGGGGCGAATGTCCTCGCGGTCGAGTCGGTCTCCTCTGGCGGTGACGCGCCGACCGGTGAGCTGACGCCGTACAACGTGGCGAGCGGGGAGCCGCACACGATCGGGGAGATGGCGATCGCGCTGGCCAAGGCGTACGGCGGTCCGGAACCGGTCGTGACCGGCGAATACCGCCTGGGCGACGTGCGGCACATCGTCGCGTCGCCGGAGCGCGCACGCTCCGGGCTGGACTTTCGCGCCTCGGTCTCGTTCGAAGAGGGGATGGCCGAGTTCGCGGTCAGGAACTGACCGTAATGGCTGGTCGACTCGGCGCATGGACACAGAGATTCGCCCGTACCGCATCGACATTCCCCAGGCCGACCTGGAGGACCTGCGTGGGCGCCTGGCCCGTACACGCTGGCCCGACGAGCTGCCCGGTGTGGGCTGGTCGTACGGCGTGCCGCTCGCCCGGGTGAAGGAGCTGGCCGAGTACTGGGCCACGGGCTACTCCTGGCGGGAGCAGGAGGCGAGGTTGAACGCCGCGCCGCAGTTCACGACCACGGTGTTCGGGCAGAACATCCACTTCCAGCATGTCCGCTCACCGGAGCCGGGCGCGCTGCCGCTGATCCTCAGCCACGGCTGGCCGAGCACCATCGCGGACTTCACCGGGCTCATCGGCCCGCTGTCCGACCCGCGCGCCCACGGCGGCGACCCGGCCGACGCGTTCCACCTCGTGGTGCCGTCGCTGCCGGGGTACGGCTTCTCGGGCCCGACCGCCTCGCCGGGGTGGGACGTGTCGCGCGTCGCGCAAGCGTGGGCCGGGCTGATGGGCCGCCTGGGGTACTCGCGCTACGGCGCGCAGGGCGGTGACTGGGGTGCCAGGATCTCCCCCGAGCTGGCCAGGGTCGACCCCTCGCACGTGGCCGGCGTGCACACCAACGCGTTCGTCGCGTTGCCCTCCGGCGACCCTCGCGAGCTGGAGGGCCTCACCCCGGACGAGCGGAAAAGCCTCGGAGGACTGGCCCGCTGGCGGGAGGAGCGTTCGGGCTACGCGCAGATCCAGGCCACCCGCCCGCAGACGCTCGCGTACGCCCTCGCGGACTCGCCGATGGGGCAGCTCGCCTGGTACACCGAGTGGTTCGACGACTACGGGGACAACGCCGGCACCATCGACCGGGACGCCATCCTGACCAACGTGACCGTGTACTGGCTCACCGGGACGGCCGGCTCGGCGGCACGGTTGTACCGGGAAAGCGCGGCGTCCTGGGGTCCGGCAGAGCCGTTGAAGGTGCCGCTCGGCGTGGCGGTGTTCCCCGGCGACTCCACGATCCGCCGTTTCGTCGAACGCGACCACGACGTCGTGCACTGGTCGGAGTTCGACCGCGGCGGCCATTTCGCCGCCCTCCAGGCGCCGGATCTGCTCACCTCCGACATCCGTGCCTTCTTCCGTGGGCTTCGCTGATGTCAGTGAGCCGGTAGCGGGCCTCCGAGGTGTGCCGCGACGCGTTCGTGGAGGAGCTCGTACTCCTCCCGGCGCCGCGGCAGCGGCCCAGGCGGGCGCTTGACGACGCGCGCGCCGGTGACCCGCTGTCCCTCCCGGAACTGCTCGAACGTCAGGTCGATCTCGGCGCCGCTGGGCAGGAGGTTCCAGTAGTGGAATCCGTGCCGGACTCCATCGGCGGCGTGCACCTCGCCGAGCATGAGGTCGCCGCCGAAGAGGTCGTTCACGACGAGAGCGGTGACGTCGCAGTGCCCCCAGGCGGGGTTGTCCGGATGCCAGGGGGCTCTGGCCACGTCGTCGGGGGAGCACGTGTCGGCGGCCCAGGAGGCGCGCAGCGCCTTGTCGATACGATCGAGTGTCCAGGGGGTCACGGCGGCCATCATGCCGGTGGGCACCGACGTTCTCCTCGGGAGTGTTGCCCCATGAGTCCGGCGTCGACCCGTGTCGCGGGTGCCGAGGATCATGACGCGGCCGTCTCGGTGTGGCGGGCGGCCAACATCGCCCGTGGCCGCCCGCCCGGCCCCGAGCGCGTCGACCGGGTACGCGTCAAGCTCGCCGAACCCGGCGCTCTCGTGATCGTCGCGGTCGTGGAGGGGCGCGTACGGGGAATGCTGCTGGCCGAGCCCGGCCTTTCGCCGGGCGGTTCGCCGATCCCCGGGCTGTGTCACCTCTCCATGCTCTTCGTCGATCCGCCGCTGCAGGGCGGCGGCCTGGGCCGGCTCCTGCTGGACCGGCTACGTACGCACGCGGACGGCCTGGGCTGCTCGCGCCTGCAGGTCTGGACCGGTGTGGACAACGATCGGGCGCGGCGGCTCTACCGGCGTGCCGGATTCGTGCCGACCGGCCGGGTCGCCTCTCTCGGCGCCGGCCGGCTCATCGAGCACCTGGTCTGGGCGCCGCGCCCCGGGGCCGGTTGACGATCAGGCGCCGAGAGGGAGGCGTACGACGAAGCGGCAACCCTCACCGGCGTTCGAGACCCCGATCTCGCCCGCATGGGCCTCGACGATGCCGCGCGCGATGGCGAGCCCGAGGCCCGCGCCACCACCCGGCGTACGCGCGGTCTCGCCCCGGAACGCCACGTCGAACAGGCGCGGCAGGTCCTCATCCGGGATCCCGCCGCACGCGTCGGAGACGGTGACGCACGCCATGCCGTGTTCGACCCCGGCGATGATCTCGACGCCTCCGTCCTGCGGGGTATGACGGATGGCGTTCACGACGAGGTTGCGAAGGGCGCGGCCGAGCTCCGCGGCGTCGACCTCGACGGGAAGCACACCCTGGGCGAGGCCACTGAGCCGTACGCCCTTGGCGCGGGCGAGAGGTTCGGTGCCAGCGACGGCCTCGGAGACGAGCTCACCGAGGCCGACCCGCTGCCGGGAGAGCCGCAGCGCGCCCGCGTGGATGCGGGAGAGTTCGAACAGGTCGTCCACCATCGCGGCCAGGCGGTCGGCCTCGGCGCGGATCTGGGAGTGGTAGCGGTGCACGGTCTCGGCATCGGTGACCACCTCGTCCTCGAGCGCCTCGGCCATGGCGCGCAGGCCGGCCAGGGGCGTACGCAGGTCGTGGCTGACCCAGGCGACGAGCTCGCGGCGGCTGGTCTCCAGGGCACGTTCGCGCGCGTGGGCCGCCTCCAGGCGTTCGTACGCGGTGGAAAGCTCGGTGGCGAGCTCGTTCAGCTCGGCCGGAAGCGTCTTTTCCGGCGGCACGAAGCGCCCGCTGTCCCCGGCACGCCGTACGGCGTCGAGCAGGGAACGGCTGGCGGCGATCAGCCGGTGGCCGAGCAGCAGGGAGGCCCCGAGCCCGACCAGGCCCGCGATCGCCGTGACGGTGAGCGTCACCGACCGGTCGTGGTCGGTGATCAGCATCCTCATCGTGATCGCGATGATGCCGGTGACGGTCGCGAGAACGGTCGCCGCCGAGACGACGGTCAACAGGATCGCGATGGACCGCCCGCGCAGGGCGTACAGCAGCGCGACGCCGACGGCTCCGGTGAGCAGCGCGGCACTCGCGGCGTATGCGGCGACCTCGACGAACGCATGGAGAGGGATCATGTGACGGGCTCATATCGGTAGCCGACGCCCCAGACGGTGAGAATCCGCTGGGGAACGGTGGGGTCTTCTTCGATCTTCTCCCGCAGCCGCCGTACGTGGACGGTCACGGTCGAGGAGTCGCCGAACTCCCAGCCCCAGACCTTTTCCAGCAGGTCGGCGCGGGTGAACGCCTGCCGCGGATGCCGCATCAGGAACGCCAGCAGATCGAACTCCCGCGCGGTGAGGGAGATCTCCTGGTCGCCGAGGCGTACCTCGTGTGCGGCGGTGTCCACGACCAGGTCACCGTCGGTGGCCGTCCCGCCGGTCGGAGTCAGCGCGCCTCTCGCCCTGCGGAGGACGGACCGTACGCGTAGTGCCAGTTCACGGGGGCTGAAGGGTTTGGTGACGTAGTCGTCGGCACCGGTCTCCAGCCCGACGAGCCGGTCGGTCTCCTCGCCGAGCGCGGTCAGCATGACGATGGGCACGGGCCAGCGTTCCCGCAGCCGCCGGCAGACCTCGAGGCCGTCGATACCGGGCAGCATGAGGTCGAGGACGACCAGGTCGGGGAGTCTTTCGGCGGCGATCTGAAGGGCGGTGTGCCCGTCCGCGACGCAGTCGACGTCGTACCCGTCACGCATGAGGTACCGGGCCACGACCTCGGCAACGGTCGGATCGTCGTCGACCACCAGAATGCGGCCGGTTTCGGTGTTCACCATGGCGACCTCGTCAGTTCGGGTCGTGGGTCGGTGTGCTGTGGAGACGTTGAGCCAGGGCGCCGCGGGAGGCAGCCGTTCGCCGTTGTCCCCGCAGCGTACGGGAGGCGGGACTGCGGTCCGCCACTGTGCGTAGCCGTCGAGACGCCGAACGCCCTTCCGGAATGGGGCGGGGTGTGGGCGGGGGCCAGTGCTTGGGGTTTGCCTGCTTGGGGTTTGCCTGCCTTGGATGGGCCTTTCTGGGGCGGGCCTGCCTTGGGTCGGCCTGCCTCGAACGGACCGGTCTCGAGTGAGCC
Organism: Actinoallomurus bryophytorum; assembly: GCF_006716425.1. Classification (NCBI taxonomy): domain Bacteria; kingdom Bacillati; phylum Actinomycetota; class Actinomycetes; order Streptosporangiales; family Thermomonosporaceae; genus Actinoallomurus; species Actinoallomurus bryophytorum. Next base: position 3,424,288 of record NZ_VFOZ01000001.1, on the reverse strand, counting down.
TTCCCTGAACGGACCTGGCCCGCGCAGGGCCGCCTTGAACGGGCCCGCCTTGAACGGAGCCGCCGTGCACAGGCCGGCCTTGAGCGGACCTGACCTAAGCGGGCTTGCCTTGAGCCGACCTGACTTAAGCGAACTTGCCTTGAGCCGACCGGCCGTGCACAGGCCTGCATTGAGCAGGCCCGTCCCAAGCAGGCCTATCTTGAGCGGGCCGGTCTTAAGCGGCTCTGCCTTGAACAAGTCTGTTCTGAGCGGGCCGAGTCCCCGCACTACTTGTTGTCCGCGCGTCCGCCCCGCGCGCTTTGGTAGAGCCGCTGAGGCGTTCATCGACGCGTACCGCCCTGCAAATACGTGGGCAGTCCCGGCAGGAGGTCGGCGCGAGCCGACGTCGACAGGAGGTCGGGACGGGCCGAAGCGGGCAGACCGTCGGCGCGGGCCGAAGCAACCAGGCCGTCGGCATGGGCCGGAGCCGACACGAGGTCGGCGCGGGCCGAAGCAAGCAGACCGTCGGCGCGGGCCCCGGCCACGGCGAATCCGAACCCGGCCGGGCCCTTCTCGCCGGCCCATCGCGACCGAACCGGGTCGCGCCGTCGAAGCGGTCCGCGCGGCACGCCGCCGCCTGGACGGGTCCGGCATGCGACGCGTCCGGACGGCAAGACGTGACCTGCCGCGGCCGGTTGGTGACCTGCGCTGATGGTCCCGACCACACCCTCGTTTGATCGGGGCCACCCGCACAGTAGCGACCGCGTGCGATAGGCGGTGCCTGAATGTTCGGGTCGGTATGAAGCCGATGCCGATGGCATTGCCGACGAGGGACTTTCCGACGAGGACGCCAGAGCGCCGCGCGGAGAGTCCGCGAAAGCATCGGTAAATGCCGCGCAGACCGGAGAAACCGAGGAGGCCCAGGCTGCCCCGGAGCCCACGAATACGCCTGAGAACACCAGCGGCTCCCCGACCGTCGAACCGGCCGGCAAGGCATCCTGAAGCCCCGAAGAGACGCCACCAACGTTGATCGTTTCACACAGGAAGGCAGAAGTTATCCACAGTCTGTGGGACCCCTTGCCCCGCCAATCCACAGGCCGCGAGGATAGAAATGGGACGGTCCCCCTTGGGCGGGCGGGGACCACCTGTGCGAGGGTGGGCATGATCGGGGCAATGGGGGTGGCATTCCCGGCGGTGGCGTCGCGGGAATGGGCATCAGTGCTGGTCGCTGGGCATATCGGGATTGGTAGCGGGACGACTGGAGGCGTCGCTCGGTGGCTGCGATTTTCGCCTTCTGTGGCTCGCCGCGTGATCGCGATGGTGGAGGCGGATGAGGAGTCGGCGGTGGTTGACGGGCCTGCTGCCGGCTTCGTTCCCTTGAAGGTTGTCCACCGCGGTATCCACAGGGCACACCCAACAAGACGCGAAACCAAAACCGGGCCGCCGCCACCCACCCAGGCCACCACCCCGGCCGCGCTGGCCGGTGAAGGCGTGACCTCGTTTTCAAAGACATCGGTCGAGCCTCCACCGGATACCTCGGCCGTGCTCGGACCGTCCGTGTCGCGGGTGCGGCTCGCGGCATGCGCGGACGGCGCCGCGGCGGCCCGGCGGGCGCGGGCCGTGGACGGTACCTGGAAGCTGGCCACCTCTCGACCCTAGGGCTGACCTGGGTCGTCGCCCGGGCTTCGTCACTACTCCGTAAGAGACCGTCGAACGGCCGGGCGTCGAATCCATGCACCACTTCATCACCCCGTAAGGGTCATCACGCCCAGACCTGGCATAACGTCCCCCCGCATGGTCGACCTTGTCCTTCCCGGTCCGTACGAGGCCGGGGCCCTGCTCTGAGCGCTTGAGCGGATGCCGGACGGCCATCTCGCGATCGTCGTCGACAGCGGGTCCACGGACGGCTCGGTGGCGCAGGCCACTACGACACACCGACACGGCGGTCGCGGCATGATCGGTCGGACGTACGCGGGGTCGCTCGCGGGCCTCACCCCCCGGACGAGGATCGCTCGCGGGCCTCATCCCCGGACGAGGGTCGCTTGCGGGCCTCATCCCCGGACGCCGGCGAACTCCGGGCCCTGCCTCGGCACGGCCGGCTGAGACCGAGCACGAGGACGGGCGGACGGAGTGGGTGCCCTTCACGTCGCAGCTCGCGCGACCCGGCGACGACGCTCCGCTGGTTCGGTGTGACGGCCGACGCTCGACATCGGCTCAGAGGCCGGACGCCTGACCCTCGCGCCCGCGCCCGCTCGGGCTCGGGCTCGGGCTCGGGCTCGGGCTCGGGCTCGCCGAGCGTGGGCTGCCGGTGCTCACGATCGGCGCCAGGCCCTACGCCGTCAAGGTGACCCACGCGGCCGGTGGGCCGGCGCTGCTTCGTGGCGTCTTCGACCGGATTCCCGGCGCCGGAGGGCGGAAGACCATCCTGCTCGCCGGCGGCAACATCGGCATCGGCGGGGAACCCGACCCGTGCTCCCGTGGCGCGCTCGGCAGGTACGGCCGTGCCATTGTCGAGCCCGGCGACGAGACGCGCACCGAATGGGTCCGCCTGCGACGATGAATGGCAGGTCAGCGAAGGACTCCGCCGGTCACATGTCAGCGCCGACGCCATCGGCGAATGCGCGAGCGCGGCCGGGCTGAACGCCGCCGCCACCTGGACCGGAGCAACCCGAACGTTCGCCGAACTCATTCCGTGATGCCTACGCCACGCGCCGAAGCCACGCACGCGCACCGACACTTTCAGCGGCGTCGCAATTGCTGCCGACACCATGCCGGACCGCGTACTCTCCCCTCATGGGTAAGACGATTCTCTCCATTCTCGGCATACTGCTGGCGATCTGGCTGGTCTTCATGGTGATCGGCATGATCATCTCGGCGTTGAAGTTCCTGATCTGGGTCGGCTTCCTCGCGGTCATCGGTGCGATCATCGTGACTCTGATCAGCAGGATGGCCAAAAGTAAATAAGTAGGGCCTTGTCGGGCAATGTCGGGTACCCGCATGATTCGGCCATGAATCTCACCGGCTTGCTCCGAGAGCGCGCGGCCGTGTCCCCCGACCGGATCGCCTACATCTACCAGGACGAGCAGGTCACGTTCGGGGAGTTCGATCGCCGGGTCGACAAGGTGGCGGCCGCACTGCGCGCCTCGGGTGTACGCCCCGGAGATCGTGTCGCGATCCTCGACAAAAACTCCCTCCCCCATGCCGAGCTGCTGTTCGGTGCCGCCCGCGCCGGTGCCGTACAGGTTCCGGTCAACTACCGGCTCGCGGCCGACGAGATCGCCTACATCGTCGACAACGCACGGGCGCGGGTCCTCGTCGCCGATGCGGAGTTCGTGCCCATCCTGGATGAGATCGCCGGCCGCCTCGAACACACCGAGCACCTGATCGTCATCGGCCCCACGGACGCGTACGAGGACTACGCCACCTGGAGCGCCCAGGAGAGCGAGCACGCACCGGCCGAAGAGGACGAGGGCGAGGTGTTCGTCCAGCTCTACTCCTCCGGCACGACGGGCCTGCCCAAGGGCGTCATGCTGACGCACGACAACTTCTTCGCCCTGCTGCCGATGGTCGACCGGCTCTGGGATCTCAAGCCCGAGAGCATCAACATGGTCGCGATGCCGATGTACCACATCGCGGGCTGCACGCTCGCGCTCGGCGCCGTCTACGCCGGCATCCCCGGTGTGATCATGCGGGAGCCCGACCCGGTGGCGATCGCCAAGGCGATCGAGGCGCACCGGGTCACGCATGTGTTCTTGGTGCCGGTCCTGCTGCTGTTCATGCAGCAGATCCCGCAGGTACGCGAGGCCGACCTGTCCAGCCTGCGGCTCCTGCTGTACGGCGCCTCGCCGATCAGTGACGAGGTGCTGGTCGGCGCGATGCGGCTACTCCCGGGTACGGCGTTCATGCAGGTGTACGGGCTGACGGAGACGACGGGCGCGATCACCTATCTGCCCCCGGAGGATCACGTGCCGGACGGGCCGCGGCTCCGCAGCGCCGGTGTCGCGAACCCCACGACCGAGCTGAAGATCATCGATCCGGCGAGCGGCGCGGACCTGGCTCCGGGTCAGGTCGGCGAGATCGTCTGCCGCACGCCACAGAACATGCGGGGCTACTGGTCGCTGGAGCAGGCGACGCGCGACACCCTCCTGCCCGACGGCTGGCTGCGTACCGGTGACGCCGGCTACCTCGACGAGGACGGCTATCTGTTCATCCACGACCGGGTCAAAGACATGATCATCTCGGGTGGCGAGAACATCTACCCGGCCGAGGTCGAGAACGTCCTGATGAGCCATCCGGCGGTGGCCGACTGCGCGGTGATCGGGGTGCCGGACCAGAAGTGGGGCGAGACACCCAAGGCCATCGTGGTCCTGGACGGGGAGGCCACCGGGCGGGAGCTGATCGACTTCTGCCGCGCCAGGCTGGCGCACTTCAAGTGCCCGACCTCGGTCGAATGGATCGACGCGATCCCGCGTAACCCGACCGGAAAGGTTCTCAAGCGCGGCCTGCGCGAGCCGTATTGGAAGGATCAGACGCGCGCGGTGCACTGAGCCACGGGATGCCAGAGGGGGAGCATGATTCCGTTCCAGTCCGGCCCGCCACTGCCACCGGATCGCCTGCGGGCGATCCTCGGCAACGCGATCATGCGCCAGGTCCATCTCGGCTGGCGGATCGAGTCCCAGGTAGACAACTACGCGGTGATGGCCACCGGAGGCAAGGTCAACCACCCGCTCCACCTGCTCGGCACCGTCCTGACGTGCGGGGCATGGCTGCCGGTCTGGGTGATCATGGGGGCGACGGGCGGTGAGAGGCGGGTCTCCATCACCGTGGCCCCGAACGGCGTCGTCCTGTTCGACGGCCGCCCGGCGGCGCTGCCGCCCGTACCGGCGCGGCCCCCGCGCGGTCCGGTGGTCAGGCACTGGCGCGGCAACTCCAACGCCGAGGCGATCGCCGCCGCGACCCTGCGCCGTGACCTGCGCCGTGCCGCACGCCGGCACGCGGCGGAGGACCCGATGCTCGCCCGCGAGCTACGGATCGGCCGGCCCGACCTGCCACGGGAGTACGACGACGGCGGCCTCGTCGACCTCAACCACGCGCCGCCGCCCGCCCTGACCGCGCTCTCCGGTGTGACCCCCGAGATCGCCGAGCGCATCGTCTCGATGCGCGAGAACGTCGGCGGTTTCACCTCCGCCGAGGAGCTCGTGGTCACCGTCGACCTGCACCCCGACCTGACGCCGGAGATCAAGGAGTACGGCATCTTCCTGCCATGATCGGGCGGAAAGTCCAGGAAATATACCGACTGAGAGGAAAGCACCTCTTCACCAGGGACGACTAAGCTCACAAATGTGACTCATGCCTACCGTGTCGACAGTGAGGTCGGCCGCCTCAGGACCGTGCTCCTGCACCGTCCGGGGGCAGAGTTGAAGCGGCTCACGCCGCGTAACAACGATCAGCTTCTCTTCGACGGCATCCCCTGGGTCGGACGTGCCCAGCAGGAGCACGACGCGTTCGCGCAGGCCCTGCGTGACCACGACGTCGAGGTGCTCTACCTGACCGAGCTGCTGCAGGACACCCTTGAGTACCAGCCGGCACGGGACGAGGCGATCGCCGGCGTCCTGGACGACTTCCGGCTCGGTGACCAGCTTCGCAGGATCTTGGCGAGCTTCCTCGGCGACCTGACGCCGGAGGACCTCACCCGGGTGCTCGTGGCCGGGCTCGCCCACGAGGAGCTCAAGACCGGCCGCGGCCTGGTCTACCAGCTCATGGACCGGCATGACTTCGTCATCGACCCGCTGCCGAACCTGCTGTTCACGCGGGACTCCAGCGTGTGGATCGGCGATCGGGTCGCGGTGACGAGCCTGGCCATGCCCGCCCGCCGCCGCGAGACCGCGCTCACCCGTCTGATCTACCGCCACCACCCGAGGTTCGAGGGTGCCGAGACGATCTACGAACCGGCCCTGGAGCACCTCGAGGGCGGCGACGTCCTGATCCTGGCTCCGGGTGTGCTGGCGATCGGCACCGGCGAGCGTACGACGCCGGCGGGCGTGGAGCGGCTGGCCCGGCGAATGCTCCAGACAGGCCTGGCGCACACCGTACTGGCGGTGCCGATCGCGCAGGAACGCGCCACGATGCACCTCGACACGATCTGCACGATGGTCGACGTCGACAAGATCGTCATGTACCCGGCCCTGGCGTACTCCCTGACCGCCTATACCGTCACGTGTGAGAACGGCGACCTGCGTGTTTCACGGGCGCGACCGTTCCTGGAGGCGGCCGCGCAGGCGATGGGGATCGAGCGGCTCAGCGTGATCGACACCGGCCTCGACCCGGTCACCGCCGAGCGCGAGCAGTGGGACGACGGCAACAACACCCTCGCGGTCGGCCCACGGCTGGCGGTCGCCTACGAACGCAACATCGAGACCAACGCCCGGCTGGAGGCCGCGGGCATCGAGGTGATCAGGATCCAGGGCAGCGAACTCGGCAGCGGCAGAGGTGGGCCGCGCTGCATGTCCTGCCCGGTGCTCCGCGACCCGGCCTAGGCCCTGCGTCAGTGGGTCTGCTTGAGCATGCCCTGCGGGGTCTCGGCCGACGAACTGCCCAGGCCGTTCGACGCGTGTGAGCCGTTGGACCTGTGCGGGGAGTGAAGAGTCGCCCAGACCGTCGTACCGCCGTCCTCGTGAAGGACGCCCCAGCCATCGGCGAGGGTCTCGACGATGCCCAGGCCCCGGCCGCCGAGCGAGGACAGCGTGGCACGGGCGCGGCGGGGTTCGGTCATGGCGCCGCCGTCGCTGACGGCGAGCTGGATCAGGTCACCCTGCCGGGTCCACGCGACTCTGATGTCGCCCGAGGGGAGCGGGCGCGCGTGCCGCAGAGCGTTGCTGATCAGCTCGCTGACGATCACGGCCGCGTCGTCGGCGATGTCTTCGTACACCCCCGACTCGAGGAGCTCCTCCGCGAGGCGTCTGCGTACCACCGAAACGCTCGATGGCGCATGCGGCAGGAATACGACGCTCGACGCCCTCACCTCCCCAGGGGGCGCGGAACTTCTCCCGGACACTCCCCGTAACGTCACTCCGGTACGACCGAAATGCCCAGTTAAAGCGGTCGGAAACCCTGCCACAGGAATCCATTGCCAACACAACGAGCAACGGTGACCTCGGACACGCACGAAATGATGGCGTAGTTTGCCACCAAACGTCTAGTATGACCGGTTACTGAACGTGACCCGCACCGGGGAGCGTGAACCTCATTCGTGTGCCCACGCCACTCGCGCGTGCGTGCGCGGTGACCTCTCCGTGCTGGGCACGGGCCAGTCTTCGCACGATGTAGAGCCCGAGCCCGAGGCCGCCGAACCGGCGCCGGTCGCCGGCCTCCCCCTGAACGAACCTCTCGAAGACCCGCTCGCGGTCGCCGGTCGGGATGCCGACCCCGTCGTCTTCGACGGTGACGACGATCAAATCGTTTTCGGTCCCGGCGCGCACGCTGACCGTGCCCCCACCCGGGGAGTACTTGACGGCGTTCTCAAGGAGCTGGCCGACGATGATGTCGGTGGCCATGGCATCGCCGAAGGCGGCCGGCAGCACACCGTCGATCTCCAGCTCCAGCGTGTGCTGCTCGGACATGCCGCGGAACCCCTCAACCGCGCCGCGCAGCAGCCGATCGAGGTCGAACGGCTCGTTGGTCACCGGCAGGCCGTCGGGCATCGTACGGGAGTAGAGCAGGTTGTCGACCAGCTGTCCCAGCGTCTGAGCACGCTCGGCGATGATCGCGACCGCCTGTCGCCGGTCGGCGTCACCGAGCTTGTCCCACCGGTTGACCAGCGTCTTGGCGAACCCGTGAACCACCGTGATCGGCGTGCGCAGCTCGTGGCTGGTCATCGACAGGAACAGGTCCTTGGCGGCCTCGAGCGACTTGGCCTCGGTCACGTCGCGGAAGTCGACGACGACCTCGTCGTGATCTTCGATCTCGGAGTAGAGGACGTTGAGCCAGGTGCCCGACTCGACCTGGATCGTGGGTTCGGCGTCCGGCGCGGGCAGCGCGAAGGGCAGCGGGCGGCCGATGACCTCGGCGGGCGGGATCCCGGTGATCAGGCGAGCGGCGGGGTTCCACTGCCGGACGATGCCGTCGCTGTCGAGCACGGCGATGCCGTCCGCGCTGGCCTCGATGACGGCCCGCTCGTGCTTGCGCTGCTTGACCACCTCGGCATAGCTGACCGCGTTGCCGACGACGACCCCGGCGTGACCGGCGAACAGCTCGAGCAGCTCCAGCTCGATGTGGCCCGCCCGGTGCCCGGAGAACAAGGCGTACAGCGCACCGTACGGCCGGCCGTGCACGCTGGAGACACCAAGGGCGATCGTGTGCAGTCCCGACAGCTCCGCCCAGATCAGGTCGCTGAGGTCGCGGGTGTCCGCGGTGGCCAGCATGACCGTACGGCCGGAGCGCAGCAGCTCACCGACCAGGCTGGTGCGCAGGTCGGACGTCACACCGCGCAGTTGCTCGGGCAGGCCGCTGATGCTGACGAGACGCAGCGCGTTGGTCGCCTGCTCGATGAGGACGAACCCCGCGGCGTCCGCGCCGGTCAGCTCGATGACGCTGGCGGCGACCCGGTCGAGGACGGCCGGCAGCTCCAGCTCGGCGTTGAGGTCGGCCACCACGTCGTTGAGGCGGCGTACGAGCCGGATGCGCTCGGCGGCCTGGCGCTGGACCGTCTCGTCCTCGGCGGCGGCGCGGTAGAAGCCGACCCAGCCGATCGGCTCGCCGTCGGCGGAGCTCATGCCGCTGACGATGGCGCGGATGTCGAACAGGTGCCCGTCGCGGTGCAGCCGCCGGGTGGCGAAGGAGATGTGCCCGCCCTCGCGTACGCGTTCGAGTACGGCTCGGTGCTCGGCGGTGTACTCCTCCGGGATCGTGCGTAGCGGCTTGCCGATCACCTCGTCGGCGTGCCACCCGAACATCCGCTCGGCCGCGGGATTCCACAGGCATACGTTCAGATCAGGGCCAACGGCGATCATTGCGTCGGCGGCCGAGGCCACGGCCGCACGCATCGTCGCGTCGGAGCTGTCCACGTTGCCATAGTGCCACCGCTGGACGGTCGATCGGTTGCGAAACCACGCTTACGTCAAGGTCAAGGAGACTTCGCATATCCGGATGAGTCTTCGTCGGCGCATGCTTCGGCAGCGCGGTGCGACCGAGTAGGAGTCCGTGACCCCTGGCCGAGGCCAAGCGGCCATCGCCTGGCAGAGGCTTGCGGACAATGTGACCTCTATGGAGACAGATAGTGCGATTCGGGTAGAAAAACGGATCCGTCAACCGCCCAGCAACAGGCATACGGCCTAGACAGCGAGGATTCACCGCAAGAACGGTCTTCTACGGAAAGCTTTTACGTGACTACCTATCGTGCCGCTCTCGAGGGCACGCCTGATCGTCGACGCGCCCGGCGGCATCCGGCCACGCGTTTCCCGTCCAAGCAGGCCAGTTACATATGCCGCAAAGCGGTGCGATCGGTTACTATCGCGCTAAAGGCCGGACGACATGCGCTATAGGCAGATGCGGCGACGTCGTTGGCGGCCGCATCAGGTACCCACGTTGAGCGGCGACCATGGATGGGGTCAAATGGATTACGATCGCGAATCACTACGCGCCCTTGCAAGCGAACTGGATAGCGACGAGCTGAAATTCGAGAACTCCTTTTACTTGAGCGGTGAATTTTACAACCCCAGCGGGGACGATTTCATGCTGGACACGAGCTACACCGGCGCGGAGGAGACGCCCCTGCGGGACAGCACATACACACTTGAGCTGTCCCGGGCGTTTTACAGCGCCTGCGAAAACGGCGATGAAATCCTGACTAAGATGAGTGACCTTCGATTTGGGATCGCTAACGCCATTGATCAAATGACCAACGACCAAGACCATGCAGAAGTAAAAAACAAGGACGAAATCGGCACGCTCTTCAAAGCGCTCGACTAGAAAATCGCAAGGACGTTCTCAACCAACGACACGTAAGGAGCTTTCTCCATGGTGATCCGAAGCATTCCTCCGGAGCCGCAACCCTCATCCATCTCACAACAGTCCTATGAGGACCTCATAGGAAACGTTAATCTTGTGATGGATTATGAGCATATTCCTTGGGAGTTGGTACCGGTCGCCAAACGGCTCAACCTGAAATGGCCAAGTTTTACGGACTACGAGATTCCGAGCTGGGTCGACGCCTGGGACAAGTGCTACAGCAGTAGCACTCTGCTCAGAGCTGCCAGAGGCGCACTGAAAAACGCACTGAGCGCCAACGACAACGCGGGCGTCGATGCTCTGGGAGATTACTGGAATGACAAAGTAGAAAGCTATATGAGTAACACTTCGCGCTCTGCTCTGGAGATCCAGAGTGCCTTGGTAGTTGCTGGAATGCGGGTGGTCAACTACAAGAAGATCACGTTGACGACGATGCAAGGCCTTTACGAAAAGGAGCACTCCTGGTTCCACAAGCCATCCGACAAGGACTATGAGGTGAACGGCGAGAACTTGAGCAGGCAGCTGGCAAGCGTCAACGAAGCGATTGCCGACTGCACCAGGCGAGTGAATGACGCCAACGGAGCGCTGGAAAACGTGAAGTCGAAGCTCACCGCCGACCTGGGAGCGTTCCAAGCGAAAGGCGTTAACACCTGGGGTCCCGACCGGAAATAAGGGCGTCGTGATCAGTTCGCCCTACGTCAGAGTGCTTACTCCGCGAGTCGCCGCCCGATGTCGTCCAGAGTTCTCTGGTACTCGTCCATACGATCCGTGTAGGAGGCTTGAAGGTCATCGACCTTCTTCCTTACGGCTTCCACCGACGCGCCGTCGATTTCGACTAGCTTCCCGAACAACTCTTCGTGCGCGGCCCGCAACGCCTGGCACACATACTCTGCGAGTACGTCGGCAGACTGTCGCATCATTCGGGGGTCGAACCCGACCGCGTCATTCGCGCCGTTGATGCTGACAGTGACCCGCACTTTCCCATCTGCCGCTTCGCCGTGACCGATGGCTTCAAGAATGGGGTTCGGCGACGCTCCTGCACTGGACTCGGACTTGGGCACCGAGAGCTCCCTCATTTTAAATTGACGCTCGCGGGATCAGTCTTCGTCGCGAGGTTATGGGCGTACGCCAGTGGGTTCGGAAGCCTAGCGGTCAAGTGCAGCCGAGATCAAGATCACTTCACTGTCGCACCGTGTCAGGGATTTCTTATTGCCTGCCGCGTTGTCGGTGGGCTTGAGCCTGCCCACCGGCGGAGGGCTTAGGGCCCGATCAGGAGGCGTCGGGACGAGAGAGCGCGCCGATCGCCGCGGTTACGACGGCCGCGGCGGTGAAGGACAGCAGTGAGGCGCTCATCCAGCTCGACGGTGTGAAACCGAGTGCGTCCTGGACGTCGGTCCACAGCCGCGACCACCAGCCCATGTTTCCCGGGTTGATCAGCTGGTACGTGGCGATGCCGACGGCCCAGGCGACGATCATCGACCAGCGCGCGGGCGCGCGCTCGGACACGTCCCAGCCGCGACGTCCGCCGAAGCAGAAGAAGTCGACCACGAGCACCCCGAGCATGGGCACGAACACCGACCCGATGAGACTCAGGAAGTCGTAGTAATTGTCCATGTTCAGCGCGAGGGCGAACACCATGATCAGGCCACTGAGCCCGACCGTGAGCACCCGCCGGTCGACCCGCGGCACCAGGTTCTGGATCGACATGGCGGTCGAGTAGACGTTCGCGAACGACTGGTCGGCCTCACGCAGCACGAACACCGCGAAGAACAGGGTTCCCAGTGCGACGTGCTGGAACGGCCCGAACACCTTGTCCGAGTCGCCGGCCACCAGGGCGAGCGCGAGCAGCCCCAGGACGTACGCGACGATCTGCGTCAGCCCGTACGCGACGGTGGCCGCGCCGAACGCGGCGCGCTCGGACTTCGAATGGCGGGTGTAGTCGGCCGCCATCGGCACCCAGGAGATCGAGACCGCCAGCGCCGCGTCCGCACCGACCCAGAAGTGGCTCCACGAGCCATGCGTGAGATTCGGCAGCGGCTGGCGCGACAGCTGGATGTAGAAGTACACGAGGGCGATCACGACCGCCGCGGTGACGTACCGGCGCAGCACGCGGACCGACCCGAGTGGCCAGATCGTGAGCACCGTCGTGATGACACCGGCGATCACGACGTACACCCAGTGCGGACCACCGCCGAAGAGTTGCTCGGCCGCGTCCGCGATGACGATCAGCTCGAACGTCCCCCAGCCGATCATCTGGAGGATGTTCAGCACGGTCGGTACGTACGACAGGCGGGTGCCGAACAGGCCGCGCAGCAGCATCATGGCGGGCACACCCGCGCGGGCGCCCGGCACCGCCGCCAGCCCGAGCATGATCCCGCCGATCACGGTGCCCACGACCATCGCGACGATCCCGGCCACGATCGGCAACTGCGGCACATTGTCGGCGCCCGGCGCCAGCACGGTCGCCGCGCCGGAGAACGCGAGCAGGCTCACGCCCAGGTTGGCCCAGAAGGCGCTCTGATCCCAGAAGCTGAGGACCTTGGGCGCGGGCTCGTCGAGGGTGTACGGAGCCTCATCGCGTGGACGGTCGACAACAGTGCTCACGGGCCCTCCGTCGCCGGCCCTGTGAGCAACGCCGCTGTGCCCATTTGTTCGCTCGCTTCGCTCACTCACGAGCACACTCCCTACGCCGGCATTACCCGGTCAGGTTCGAGCGGTCGGCGGCACGCGAAGCCGCCCTCTCAGCCCGGTCGACGCCCGAGCTCCCGCGATATCCAGTTGGCAGGTGACAATGTATACCGGTTTGGGGCAGATTGACCTCAGGCGACGAAGGGGTCCGTGCCCGACTCGCTCACCATCGGTCGCCCCGCCGCCTCCCAGGCGTGCATCCCGCCGTCGACGTTGGAGGTCTTCCAGCCGGCGTTGTTGAACGCCGCCACGGCCTGCGCGGACCGGGATCCGGCCCGGCAGATAACGTAGACATCGCGGTCGTTCGGGACCTCCCTGGCGCGGTCGTTGAGCTCGCTCAACGGAATGTGCACGGCGTCGGGCGCATGCCCCGCCTGCCACTCGTCGTTCTCTCGCACGTCAAGAAGGAACCCATCGTCCGGGACGGCCGAGGCCGCCACGCTGGGTAGTCGATTATTGAAAAGATTCACGCGTCCACGGAACCACGCACCACCCGCCGGAGTCGAATCGTCATGAGGCAATCTCTATCGAGACTGGGAAGGACGGCCATCGTCGTGCCGGGGATCCTCACGGCACTGACACTGGCCGGCTGCAAGGACGACCAGGGAACTCGCGCGGGCCAGCCGAGCGACCAGGCCTCACCGCCCGCATCGAGCACGACGCCCGGATCGCCGTCACCGGCACCCGGCTCGGCGTCCCCGGCTCCTCCTTCCGGCAGCCAACCCGGCACGGACACCACGAAGCTGACCATCACCGTGAAGATGGCGCCCAAGGCGCAGACGATCAAGCGCACCCTGAAGTGCGACCCGCCGGGTGGTGACGCGCCCGACGCGGCCAGCGCGTGCGCCGCGCTGACCAAGGTGGCCGCGGTCAAGAGCGGCGACCCGTTCGCGCCCACGCCGCCGGGCCAGATGTGCACCCAGATCTACGGCGGCCCGCAGACGGCCACGATCAAAGGCACCTGGCACGGCCGGCCGGTCGACGCCACCTTCGGGCGCAAGAACGGCTGTGAGGTCAAGCGCTGGAACGACCTCGCCGCGCTGTTCGGGCCGCTCGCGCACACGCCCACGCACTAAGAGGGCCTGACCGCAGCGATCCCCGCACCCGCTGCGGCCTCCCCGGCGCCCGGCGAGGGCGCCGGGGCTTGTCGTGTCGTACGGCGCGGTGTCCAGGCGACGCCTTGCCGCGTGGGCTCTTACTTGAGCAGGCGTGACATTCGCCGGTCGGCGAGCGGCTTGCCGCCGGTCTGGCAGGTCGGGCAGTACTGCAGGGCCCTGTCCGCGAACGACACCTCTTTGATCGTGTCGCCACAGACCGGGCATTTTTCTCCCGCCCTGCCGTGCACTCGCAGGCCCTGTTTCTTCTCGCCCTTGAGATCCTTGGCCGCCAGGCCCTTGGAGCGTTCGACCGCGTCGCCGAGCGTCGTGATGATCGCCTCGTACAGAGCGGCGACCTCCGCCTCGGTCAGGCTCGCGGCGAGCTTGTACGGCGACATCTTCGCCACGTGCAGGACTTCGTCGGAGTAGGCGTTGCCGATGCCGGCGATGACGCTCTGGTCGCGCAGCACGCCCTTGATCTGCGTACGGCGCCCGTCGAGGATCCCGGCCAGCGTCTCGACGCCGAACTCCTCCTTGAGCGGGTCGGGCCCGAGCGTCTTGATGCCGGGTACGTCCTGCGGGTCGCGGACGACGTACACCGCGAGCCGCTTCTGCGTGCCGGCCTCGGTGAGGTCGAACCCGTACTCGTCCTCGAGGTGCACGCGCATCGCGAGCGGCCCCTTGCCGGGCCTCGGCGGCACCGGCGGCAGCTTGTCCTTCCACCGCAGCCAGCCCGCGCGCGACAGGTGGATGACCAGGTGCAGGCCGTCCACGTCGAGGTCGAGGAACTTGCCGTACCGTGCGACACCGGTGATCGTCAGCCCGCTGAGCGCGGTGATCGGCGGGTCGTAGGTCTTCAGGCAGGAGATCGCGACAACGTCGATGCGGGCGACTGCCCGGCCGACGGCGTTCTCGCGCAGGAACGCGGCGAGCGACTCAACTTCCGGCAACTCCGGCATGCACCAAGGCTAAGCCTGTCCACAGCCCTGTGGATACCGAAGAGCCGAGACGCCCCCTAGCTAGGCACGTCCCAGAAGGCCAGTTCATGCCGCATGCCCGCGGTGAACATCGCGCGAGCACGCTCCGGATCCGGCGCCGCCTCGTTGATCATCGCCGCGACACGTCGGGTGAGCATCACGAAGCCCGGATCCGCGTACGCCTCCACCCAGCGGCGGTAGCGGGGCTCGGCCGGAGGGTTCTGCCCGAGGATCCGCCCGAGCGTGGAGTACCCCCACATGCAGGGATAGAGCGCCGCGAGCCCCTCGCCGTACGAGGCGGCCGCCTCGAGCAGGAACGCCGTGTACGCCGCGCAGGCCGGCCCCTTGGTGGCGCCGTCGAGATCGGCCCCGAACTCCTCGGCGAGGGCCCGATGGAGCGAAAGCTCCTCGAAGAAGGTCGAGTGCGCCAGCTCGACCAGGTCGCCGAGATGCCGGTCGGGCGCCTGCCAGGCCAGCCGGGCGAACACCCGCACGTAGTCGTGCAGGAACAGGTAGTCCTGCTCCAGCCAAGCGCGGAAGACGGCGACATCGAGATCACCCCGCCCGATCCCGGCGACGGTCGGATGCCGCAACTGCTCCTCGACCAGTGGCCGGCCGATCGCCTCGAGCTCGCTCGCCAGACTCATTCCGGCAGTGTCACACGCCCGGACGAGACTCCCGCCGCAGACTCCCCGCCGGCCAGCGATTCCCCGCCCGCTAGATTCCCCCAACCGAGGATTTCCCGCCCGCCTGGATTTCCCGCCCGCCAGAGACTCCCCGCCCGCCCAGGGGGCTCCAGCCCACTTCTATTGTCCAGGCTGAGCGGCAAGGGGAGTAGGGATCGGCGGACCTGTGGATAACCACCGTTCGCCCCGCGCGGGTGGGCGTTACTTCGCCCGTTCGCGGCCCTGTAGAGGTGCTCGACGGACGGGTCACGACCTGTGGATAACCGCCATCCGCCCGCGCGGGTGGGCGTTACTTCACCCGTTCGTGGCCGCGCACGTGCTCGACGGAAGCGTCGCAAGAGGGAAAGAACACACTTTCGTGTCCGTCGTCCCAGCGAACCAGGTACGGCGGCGCACCATCCGTCCCGTGCACCTCGAGGATCACGGCCTGGCGGTCTTGGTCGCCGACGTGATGTCCCCTGATCAGCAACGCGTCGCCGGTCTCAGCTCGCATCATCCCTCCCATCTCTCGCAACAGGAATCAATTCGGCCTGTGCTCACCGTCGCAAGGAGGCAGGAAGCCGGAATAGGGCCGAAGGTCCACCGGCCCACGCCGAACGTCCACGCGCCCCCAGCGTGCCGCGGGCGTATTCCTGGAAGGGGGAGCACGTGACCCCGAACGCAGCGAGAGGACCCCACCGACACAAAGGCCACAGGGACGAACGCGGCGAGGGGCAACCCTGGTCGTTCGACTGAGGAGGCCGCATGACCGTCACCATCGCCCTCGGCGGCGACACGATGCTGGGTCGCGGCGTCGCCGAGGAGATCGCGGCGCGCGGCCCGTACGACCTGTTCGACCCCGGGATCCGCCGCGCCTTCGCCGAGGCGGACCTACGGGTCCTGAACCTCGAGTGCTGCGTCTCCGACCGCGGCCGGCCCTGGGACGCACCAGGAAGGCCGTTCCACTTCCGCGCCCCGCCGGCGGCCGTGGCCGCGCTGACCACCCTGGGCGTCGACTGCGTGACCCTGGCCAACAACCACGCGCTGGACTACGGCCACGACGCCCTGTCCGACACCCTCGACCACCTGAGGCGCGCCGGAATCCAGACCGTGGGTGCGGGGAGGAACCAGGCAGAGGCGCGGACACCCGCCGTCCTGAAGGCCGGCGGTACGACCGTCGCCGTCGTCGGCCTCACCGACCACCCGGCGGACTACGCCGCGACCGAGGACACCCCGGGAGTCGCGTACGTCCCGCTGAACGACGGCGTCCCCGCATGGCTGACCAGCCAGATCCAGGGCCTGAGTGCCAGGTACGACGTCGTACTGGTGACTCCGCACTGGGGTCCCAACATGACGACGGAGCCGCTCCCGTACATAAGAGAGTCGGCAGCGAGCCTTCTCGAGGCCGGAGCGACCCTGGTGGCGGGCCACTCGGCCCATGTCTTCCACGGAGTCGACGGCCGGATCCTGTACGACCTGGGTGACCTCATCGACGACTACGCCAGGGACGAGACCCTGAGGAACGATCTCGGCCTGGCCTTCCTCGCCACCCTCACCGGCACAGGAGTCGACATCAAGGCCGTCCCCTTGGCCCTGGAGTACGCCCACACCCGCCGGGCCGAGGGCAGCGAACGGACCTGGATCGAGAACCGCCTGAGAGAAGCCTGCGCCGCACTCACCCCGGACCGCGATGGCCCGCCGCAAGAGGATCCCCGATGACGAGGGGCAGCAGGCGACGGCCATCAGCCCTGGTCTTCGGCCTCGCTCCGCAGCTTGTCGAACGCGGCCCTGCGTTCCCCCAACGCGTTGTTGAACGACTCCAGGATCTCGTCGAAGTGGCTCCGCATCTTGTCCTGGGTGACGTCCTGCTCCTCGACCCCCTCGGGTGATGCCCCCGACAGCAGCAACCGGCTCTTGGCCGCGATGTCGTCCTGCGCGGCGTTGAACGCCTCGAGCATGCCTTCGGCGATGGTCGCGCTGTTCGTCCGCATCACCCGCGGGTTGATGGTGACGTCGGTGGCGCGTCCCGTGCTGTCCACCGTCACCTGGATCAGTCCGTCCGCCCCCTTCCCCTCACCCACCAGGTTGCCGAGTTCGGTCATGGCCTCGGTGAGACCCTGCAACGCCTGCTCGCTCTGGCGAGCGACGCGGTCCAGGTCCTCTAGCCGGAAGTCATTCGGGTCGAAATCGAACATCAGTCGTTTTTTCCGTTCGCGCTTTGGAAAATGAACGTTCCCTTAAATCTCGGCAACCGGTCCGCGACACCCGATCGAACTAACCCCCATGTCAGAGTCCACGGCGCGCCGACTCGGTCTTGGCTGCTGCATACTAACGCTTAGCCGACCATCATTGGCCGGGGCCCGACATGCTGGCACCGGCCGACGATCCACGACGTTGAAAAAGGTTTTCGAGGCGCCAATGGACGACCAGCAGCCGAGCATCTCCGCTCTGATCAATAATGGCGGTCAACGTAGTTATTCGAGCCAGGCCGCGAGCCTCCCGAGCGTCCGTAGTCTGCCGCGGCAGGCCCCCAGCCTCCCTCCCAGGGCGTCGGACCAAGAGCGGTACGTGACCTCCGAGGGGATCGAAAGTGTCCGTAAGAAGATAGACACCGATCTCAAGCAATTCTTCACCGACGTGAAGACCTATGTTGATGACACGGACCTGTCGTTCCCCGGGTGGGGGGCTCTCGGTTCTCTCCTCATCGGCTTCCAGTACAGCCACATACAAAATGACGTCCGGCAGAAAGCCGATGACGGGCACGACACCGCCGACGCGATGGCGACCGCCCTGGGTGTCGTGAAGACCAACTGGAGAAATGCCGAAGACGCCAACACTGTCGTCTACCAATAAAACGGGGGACCAATGGGATTGCACGCTGCGGGGCGTGGGGTCAGGCCGACTTCGGCAGGAGGAAGGCACGCCGCCGCGCGCGGGATGCGGCCGGGCGCCGGCGGCTCGAACATCGCCGAAGAGGTCCTGGCGAAGCTCAAGGACGCGGCGAAGCTGGAGCGGATGATCGTTGCCGGCGTGTTCGTCTCCGTGACCGCGGTCGCGAACGTGCCCGCCATGGGCGACGCCGCCGCCAACTGGCGCTCACGGATCTCCGGCGAGTTCGACAAGGCGGGCAACAACCTGGTCTCCGACATCATCACCATGTCGGGTAAGGACTGGATCTCCGAGGACCAGAAGGCCTTCGTCAAGACGATGGAGGTCTTCAAGGGCGAGCTCGAGACCGCCCGGAAGTACATCGAGACCATAGGAAGCACGGTCGACGAACTCGGGGACACCTACCGCGCCTACTGGGTGGCCATAGGTTCGATGGTCGGCGCGGCCATCATCGCGCTGCTCGTCTATCAGGCGATGAAGGTCACCCCGCAGGGCGCCGTGCTCGGGGAGTTCATGTCGAAGGCGCTGGGTCTTCTCGTGGTGGCATTCATCGCCACGGTCACGGCCGGGCTGGCGAACATCCTCGAGTCGGCGGGCGGCATTTTCAAAGTGATCTTCGGTGGAGCCTCGTTCGTGCAGATGTTCAACCTCAAGCCGACCGGGGCTTCGGCGATCGATTTCAAGAAGGCCGTCATCGATGTCTCGCCGCCATCGACCTGGCTCGAGCCGAAACGCGACAAGCCTCGGCCGTACGGCTCCTGAGCGCCGCGTCGAGCGCCCCATGGCCGGTGAAACAGCGGAGATCCTCCTGCGATGCCGCCGAGCGGGCTCCTGGGCCGGCCTGTGGCGGCTGAAGAAGGGCTGGGCGGGGGTCGCGTTCCTCGGCCTGGTCGTGTCCGCGATCGGCTGGGTGAACCTCCTGGCCGCCGCGGTCCGTGGTGAGGGCACCGGACTCTCCGCCCGGCCGTACGAATGGTTCTTCACGGCCGGTGGTGGCCTGGTGATCATCCTGACCGCCGCGACGGACACATCGCCGTGGCTGGCGGCACGCCGCGGCCGGCCGGTCCGGCTGACACCGTCCGGCGTCACCTATGGCGGCCGTGACACCGTGCCGTGGAGCCGATTCCAGCGGCTCGACCTGGTGCCGGGGGCGGACGGGCGGCAGGAGCTCGTGGGCGTCCTGGCGGACGCCGAGGAGCTGTCGGCGCGGCTGAGCGCCTACCGCATCGGACCCGACGCCGTCAGCCTCGGCGACGTCGACGACCGCCCCGAGGTCCCCGCGGTGGTGCGTCGCTGGCGGGACGGGACCCCGGTGGGCCGCATCGACCACCCGCCGCCCGAGTAACGCAAATCACTCTTGCCTCACCACAAACGCGAAACGGACTCAAGTGCCGGTAACGCCACAGCTGAACGGCTCTTCAGCATCCTGAGTCACGGAAACCTTGTTTCACATCAAAGAAAACAGCCCCCGCGCTTGCCGCTCGGGGGCTGCTTCGACACTCTGAGGGAGGGCAACTTCCGTCGGTGCCCCCGCGTGGGCCACCGACGAAACTCCCTGACCAGCTGCGGGGCAGCGGGGCCAGGATGGTGATTCCACCATGGTGAAGATCATCTTCCAGTGAGGTTCGTCGGTGGACGCCACCGATCCGGTGGCGGTCAGCCGCGTGCGATCTAGGTGGCGACCTGCAGCACACCGACGTGTCGGCGGCCGCCGGACTCCCCCTCGCTCCGGCGCACGGCCGAGGCCCTGGCGTCATCCTCCCCGGCATGCCGCTGGGAGGCCGGTCGCGCGGCGTGAACACCGACCGGTCCGCCACTTGCCGGCCTGTCGGTGGCCGAGTGGCGCGCGGGCTCGGTCCCGCCGGGCGTCGAGGTCACCGCTCCCCAGGAGGGGCTGGCGGCCGTCCTGGCGGCGCGTCTGGCAGGGCACGACCGGGCGCCGAGGTCGCGGCGCGCCCGCTGGCGGGCCTCGGTCTGTCGAGGGTTCCGCCGTCTGTGACGTCAAGCCGTCCGCCCGGTGCGTCACCTCCGGCTCAGGAGGCACCGTCCTTTGAGGCCGGTCAGTGCTGGGGGACCCGGCGCGGCCATGTCCTGCCCTTGTGGTAGCGCTCGATCAGGTACGTCACCCCGTCCAGTCGTCCGGCCATCGCGGGGTCGGGCAGGGCGGGGTCGGGCTGGGAGAGGTCGGAGTCGAAACAGGTCGGGTCGAAGATCCAGTCGGGCTTGGTCCAGTCGCCAGAGGTCGGGATCTTCGTCCCGTTCGGCAGTGTCGGGCTGCCGATGGCATTATTCGGCCTGAAGAACGGATCTGTGATGAACCACTTGCCGGCCCAGGTGAAGTCGTTGTCGGTAAGGGCGAATTCCGTCCAGTACCGTGTGAACCAGTCAGGTCCGAAGTCGGTCCACGCCTGGCCGGCCAGGCCGGCGTAAAGGCGGGCGAGATGGCCGCGCACGGTCGGCGGATCCAGCACCGCGCAGTCGAGTTCGGCGTCGTTCTCAAGCGATCGCCGGTTCATGTTGGCGGATCCGCAGACGAGCAGGGCGTCGTCATAGGTCTGCACCTTGTCGTGGACGTAGACGCCCACGCCGGAGGCCTCATCCCACATGTTGAGGACGAGCACGCGGGACCGGTTCGCCGGCGCGAGGTCGTTCCACAGTGCTTGCATCGCGGTCCGGCGCAGGCCGAGTTCCTTGTCGGGGTTGCTGGTCCCGTACGGGGGCAGCACGATCAGCAGCCGTAGCGTCGGGCACGTGTTGAGTCGGACCGCGAGCAGTTTCGCCAGTGGCGTGCTCCAGAAGTACTGGTCCCAGATCGTGATGAGGTGACGCGCCTGGGCGACGGCCTTGGCCACACCCGCCATGACGGTGAACTCGCCTCGGGTGAACGGACCGAAGACGCGTGTGGGGTACATCGGGATGGTCCGCCACATCTGCACGACCCCCCCGCTCACCGGATCCACCGGCCGGGTCTTCGGCAGCGGGATCAGTTCCGCCTGGCCCCCGGTGTTGAACGTGACCGCGGTGAGCTGCACCTGGTTCCGCTGGCCGATCGTGCTCGTCCGGTCGAACAGGTAGACCCTGCCGATCGTGGACGTGCCCTGCCTCTCGTTCGGGCTGATGATCCACCGTTCGGCGAACTGGTCCTCCAGCGAGGCGACCACGGGTCCTTCGAGTTTCAGGTGCTGGTCGTGCCAGTGGCGGTTGAAGCCGCCGTAGGCGACGCCGGGCAGGTCCTCGGGGAAGGGCTCGTTGTTGACCTTGTCGGCCGGATCGTAGGGATAGGCCGGGTAACCGCTCGGCGGCAGGGAGGCCTGCCGCGGCCAGCCGCCGGCCGCCGGCGGCGAGCCGCTTCCCGACTGCCAGTCGCCGAGCGCCGTACGGCCGTGGCTGCCGAAGTCACGCCGGGTGAAGGCCAGGTCGACGCCTCCGCAGAACCCGACGTTCACCGACCCGACGCGTACGGCGACCATCTTCTGGTGCAGTGACGCGACCGTGGGCGAGTTGGTCGAGTACGCGGTGCGCAGGTCCAGCGCCACGACTCCGAGAGGCGTCGTCGGATTCCATCTGGCCGTCAGCTGGGCGTTGTGGTCCTGGATGGCCGCGGCCAGGTTCCAGTGTTCGGCGGCGTGCGGCCCGAGCTGTGTGGCCTGGGCGCTGGTCGGCATCCACAGCATGATCCGTACGACGATCCCCGCGGACATCATCCGCAGGATCAGGCCGAGCGCGGTCTGGTCCTTTTCCGGCTGGGTCTTGACGTCCCACCGCCTGCCTCCCCAGGAGTTCGTCTCCGAAAGGTCCCGCAGGCCGTTGAGGAGCCAGTCCGCGATGTAGACGTGGCCGCGCTCGCCGGGAGGGACGCCTTCGGCGGACTGCCTGCGGGCCTCGGCGATGGCGGCCTCGAACGCCTCCCGGATCGCGCCCATGGTGTCGAAGCCGCCGACCATGGGAGTGACCATGCACCCGTGGTCCCATGGCATGCCACCAGTCCAGGCGCGCCGGGCCATGGCCGTGCCGTCCCCCCACGGCCGGCCGTCTCCGTCGTCGGCCAGCACGTCGGTGGCGGTGAACTCCAGCAGCCAGTCCTCGGGCCTCCTCGAGACGGGGAGTGGCCAGCCGTCGGTGGGTCGAAGAAGATCGTCGGGCAGCACCGCCACGGCGGACATCAGGTCGTTCCCGGTCGCGGTGTTCGTGTCGGCCACCACCTGCCAGGTGCCGACGAGACTGGTCCTCGTGTAGAGCTTGCCGTCCGTGCCGACCGCCAGGATCGTGCCGTCGGTGAGGACGCTCACCGAGACGACCGTGCCGCTGTTGGGGACCAGATGCCAATAACTCCCCAGGTCCAGGTCGGCCCTCGTGCAAAGCCAGTCGGTGTAGCCGATGCCGAGCAGGGAGCCGTCCGGCATCGTCGTCACGGCCTTGATCGCGCTGTCGCTACGAACCGGCAGCCAGGGGTCGTTCAGGGAGGCCCGGGTCATGAGATTGTCGACGACTCCGCTCGTGACGCCGAGGATGGTGCCGTCGGCCATCGTCGTCACGTCGAGAAGCTCGACTCCGCCGGACACGTCGGTCCAGTCACCGGTGGTCTTGTCGATCAGGCACAGCCGCCCGGTCTGGGACACGCCGAGCAGGGTCCCGCCCGGGCCCGCTGACAGGGCCCGCAGCTCGAGCCCGTCGCGGAGCGGCCTCGTCCACCACGTGGGCGGCTGGAAGTCCGGCCAGACGTACGCCTGCTGGTCCTCGCCGACACCGAGCAGGGAGCCGTCCGGCAACGCGGAGACCCAGGTCACCCCGCCTCCGCCGGGCACCTCCTGCCAGGTGCCGGAGACACCGTCCCGGACGTAGAGCCGCTTGTCCGTGCCGGCGGCCACGAGCCGGCCGTCCGGCAGGCTCGTCACCGCCTGCACGTCCACCGGGTCCCTACCCACGGGGTTCCACAGCCACATATGGCCTGGCCGGTCGGTGTTCTTCTTCCAGGTTCGTACGTGAAGCTGGTAGTCCGGATCGCTCAAATAATCGTCGGAGACACCGATGACGCTCTTGTCCGGCAGGACGGTGACGCTGCGGACCCCCCGGCTCGTCTCCCACATGAGGGGAGCGGCGCCCAGATCGTCCCACTGGTAGACCCACTTGTCCGCGCCGACGCCGATGAGCCGGTCCGTCGCGGTGACCGCCAGCAGCGGGTGGGGGTAGGACATCTTCTGCCAGGACGTCGCGGTGCGCCCGGTGTTCTGGTGGAGGTATCCATCGGTGTCGACACCGATGAAGGTGCCGTCCGGCAGCGCGGTGACCGCCCGCAACGGCATCCCCAGGCCCATCGGCCGCCAGCCGATCGCCGGTAGCCGCGGGCAGTGGAAAAGGCCGCCGCCCTCACCCACGATCAGGATCCCGCCGTCCGGCAGCGCCGTCATGTCGCGCGTGGAATGCCCGCCGCCGGGCCCGCCGACCGGGAGTGGCGCCCAGCGCTTGTCCAGGCCGAGGACCAGCACCTGACCGTACTCGTCGATCCCGATGAGCCTGCCGTCGGGGAGTTCCGCCACCGAGTGCATGGACTCGTTGTCCGAGACGAGGCTCCAGGAGCCGTCGATCCCGTCCCGCTGGTAGACGTACTGTTTGTCGTAGTCGATCCCGTAGATCTTTCCGGAGGCTCCGGCCGCCACGTTCAGCAGCGAGATATCGGTCCGGTCCCTGCTGTTGATCTTCCAGGCCGCGCCGAAACCGTCGTCCTTGTAGCAGAGCTTCTTGGAGCCGCTGTCCACGCCCACGACATCGCCGTCCGGCAGCGCTCCCACCGACTGCACCGTCAAGTTCTCGTCGGGGGGAACGGGGACCCGCTGCCACTCGGTCGACAGCGTGGCACGCGTGTACAGCCTGCCGTCACTCCCGGCCGCGACGAACGTGCCGTTGGCGAGCACGGCGACGGAGACGACGGGAACCTCGCTCGGTACCGCCTTCCAGTGGATGACGTTCTCCCGGGCCCTCAGCCGGTAGTCCTTCGTAACAGTGATGATCACGCGACGTCCCTTCTCCGCACCGTCCGCATGCTGAACCGGCCGTCGACCGGCCCCGATGGCCATGCGTTGCCACTGGATCGGACACCACTGGTGTCATCTCAGGGACGCCGCGATGGCGACCTCATATTCGGCTCGGGCCGCGTGCGACACATCAGGGAAAACCCTCAACTCACCCCTACGTCCGCTTCAAGATCCGGAGGCGGTGGGGAGCGCGAGGCTTGGTCGTTCGTGCGTCAGGTCGCGTCGAAGTCGCCGTGACGGCCGGTGCCTCGGGTGAAACGGGTGGCGCCCTTACGGGCCTCCGCCTCCAGCGCCACCTCGCCTTGGCGCCACTCATTGGCCAGCGCGGCGTCCAGGGACAGGCCGTCCTGTTCGTACGCGGAGCCGACACGACGTGCCCGCACGCACGACCCTGGCCGGCACGATCGCGGCCGCGCTCGCCGTCGCCACCGGGACCCGTACGCGCGCGAGCCCCGCGCACGATGCCGACGCGCGTGACGTCGGCGAGCATGGCGTCGGCGAGCATGGCGTCGGGCGGTGGTAGGCCAGTTGCCGGAGCGGTCAGCGCCTCCGAGCGTCGCACGGCGGGGGGCGTCGCGCCCGTTCTGCGGCGCGCAGCGGCGAAGAACTCCCACCTCGGCACCTCTCTACCCGCAAGAGAGGCATGGGCGTACACCGAGATATGGGGCAGGGGCTCGGTCGCGACCGGCCCGGCACGATCGTCGTGTTCGCGAGGTCAAGGAGCTAACGCGCGGTGTTGTCATGGCCTGAGTCCGACGGCGGCTCGTGTCCGACCCTGCCGGACCGCTTCGCCGGACGAGACGAGAAAAAAGGGGCCTCCACCGGGCGGTGAAGGCCCCCCTTCTTCGATCTCTCAGGCGGTGATCTTCCGGTGGAAATCGGCGTGCACGACCTGGGCGGCGTCCTCTTCCGAGGCCGCCGGGACGGATCGTGCGGCGTCGACAGCGTCGGCGTCAAGGTTCGCGTGCTGGCCGAAGGCGACCATCCACGCCTGTTTCCAGGTCGTGTCGATCCTGTTGGCTTTCCAGCTCGCCCACGCGAACGAACGCAAGATCAACGCCTGGTTCGCCACGCTTCCCGGTCCAGACGGGCTGCCCCACCGAAGAGCTCGTCACAAAAAACCCAAACCTCTGGGCACCTGGACCCCGACAGGACACATCGACCCACCTGCCGCCTGAGTAACGTAGATCACTCTTGTCCCACCAAGGCCACAAAACGGACTGAAGGGCCGGTAGCACCACAGCCACCCGGCCCTTCAGCATCCTGAGTCACAGAAAGCTGGCCCTTCATCAAAGAAAACAGCCCCCTCGCTTGCTGCGGGGGGGCTGTTTCGACACTCTGAGGGGGCTACTTTCGTCGGTGCCCCCGCGTGGGCGAGGAGGGATTTGAACCCTCACATCCTTTCGGACACACGGACCTGAACCGTGCGCGTCTGCCGTTCCGCCACTCGCCCGTGGCGTGTCAGAGGTTAGCACCTCGCAAACAGTGGCCGAAACTCGGTTGCTTCATGCGAACCAACGCACGGATACGATCGTCTAGCAGTGGAGAAGGGAGGTGCACGTGGGTGTCCTACAGCGCTTCGAGCGCCGGCTCGAAGGCATGGTGGAGGGTGCCTTCGCTCGGGCTTTCAAGTCGGAGCTGCAACCAGTGGAGGTCGCCAGCGCCATCCAGCGTGAGATGGACGAGCGCGCCGCCATCGTTGCGCAGGGTCGCACGCTGGTCCCCAATGACTTCGTCGTCGAGATCTCGCATCCCGACGGCGAGCGGCTCGCGGTCTATGCCGACAGCCTGAGCCAAGAGCTCGCCAACCTCGCACGTGAGCACGCGAAGGAGCAGGGATATTCCTTCGTGGGACCGGTACGCGTGCGGTTCGAGAACGCCGACGACCTGCGTACCGGCATGTTCCGGATTCGCTCCGGCGTCATTCGTGGCTCGACGGTCGAGGGCGGTGAGATCCGCCAGCCGATGAGCGACATGCCGCCCCCGTCGCGTGGGTTCTCGGGTGGGCGGCCGCGCCTGCTCGTCAGCACCGAGGGCCAAGAGAGCCACATGTACGACCTGACCACACCGGTGACTCTGCTGGGCCGTGGCACCGATTGTGATCTTCGGCTTGTCGATCCGGGAGTTTCCCGGCACCATGCCGAGATCAGGGTCGAAGGTCCGGAGGTGGTCGCGGTCGATTTGGGCTCGACCAACGGCACTTTCGTCAATGGCCAGCCGATTCGACGCGTGACGCTGCGCGACGGCGCTCGTGTCACTCTCGGCCGTACAACCCTCGTGTTCCGTCGCGACAGGGAGTAGCTCCGACTCCGATGAACCAACTGACTCTGACCCTCATGAAGGTGGCGTTCCTAGCCGTTCTGTGGCTGTTCGTCATCGCGGCCGTGGGTGTGATCCGCGCGGACCTGTGGGGGTCCAAGGCCGCTGCGAAGGCGCTGCGCCCCCGTAAGGCGGCACAGCCCGCCAAGCAGCCCAAGCCGGCGGCTCCGCGTGCGAGGCGCGCGGAGCCGACCAAGCTCGTCATCACCCAGGGAGCTCGCGCGGGCACGACCCTCGATCTGTTCGGTACCGAGATCGTCATGGGTCGCGGCAATGACGTCACGCTGCCACTCGGGGACGACTACTCTTCGGGACGGCACGCCCGGCTCTTCTCACAGAACGGTCAGTGGTTCGTGGAGGATCTCGGTTCCACCAACGGCACCTTCCTCGGGCGTGACAAGGTGAGCCGGCCGGAGCCCGTTTCCGTTGGCGCACAGATTCGTATCGGCAAAACCGTCATAGAGCTGCGCAAATGACAATCGGAATACGCTTCGCCGCACGATCGGACGTCGGCCTGCTCCGCGAGGGCAACGAGGACTCGGCGTACGCCGGCACGCGGCTACTGGCTGTAGCCGACGGCATGGGGGGCCATGTCGGCGGCGAGATCGCCAGTGCCGCCGCGATCGAGACCCTCAAGCCACTCGACGTCGACGTCCCGGCCAACGAGATCGTCGGAGTGCTCGAGCAGGCCGTGCACCGCGCGAACGAGACGCTCCACAACATCGTGGAGGGCGACCCGTCCCTGCAGGGCATGGGCACGACGCTCACCGCGATGCTCTGGAACGGCCGGCAGCTGGCCCTCGTCCACATCGGCGACTCCCGTGCCTACCTGCTTCGCAACGGCGAGCTGTTCCAGATCACCCACGATCACACGCTCGTCCAGTCGCTGGTCGACGAGGGCCGGATCAGCCTCGACGAGGCGGCCTCGCACCCGCAGCGCTCCCTGCTGCTGCGCGCGCTCGACGGCCGCGGCGAGGTCGACCCCGACGTGTCCCTGCGCGAGGCTCAGCTCGGCGACCGTTACCTCCTGTGCTCCGACGGCCTGTGCTCCGTGGTGACCGCGGAGACGATCCACCACGCGCTGAGTGCCGCGGTAGAACCCGAGCAGGCCGTACGCCAGCTGATCGACCTCGCCAACCGCGGCGGCGGCCCGGACAACATCACGTGTGTCGTCGCCGACGTCGTCGAGCTGGAGTCACTGCCCGGACCGCCGCTGAAGCCCATCGTGGCCGGTGCCGCGCACAATGCCACCCGCACTCGCGGTGAGGCCGACCACCCCGGCGCCGCGCCGGGTGGCGCCATGGCCGGCGAGTCCCCGGCACACCGTGCCGCCGCGCTGCGCGGAGAGCCGCAGCAGCAGTCGGCGGTGACCGTCGCGGACATGCAGGCGGTGCCCCCGCAGGCCGACGACGCGTTGCAGCTGACGCCGCTCAAGCCGCGCCGCCGCTGGCCCTGGCTGGTCGGGGTCGCCATGGTGCTGGTCGTACTCGTCGCGGGCGGCTCGTACGTCGCCTGGAGCAGCGTGCAGGGCCAGTACTACGTGGCCTCCGACAACGGCCAAGTGGTGATCTTCCAGGGGATGAACGACAAGGTGCTGGGGCAGAAGCTCTCGCACCTGAAGGAGCGTTCGGACCTCAAGGTCGAGGACCTCACGCCGAGTGCGCAGTCCTCGGTCAGGAAGACCATCGACAACCTGAGCAGCCTGGGCAACGCCCGCCGTACGATCACCAACCTGCGCGGCATGATCTGCCGGACCTCCGTCGCCGACGACGGCAAGGGCGTCGTCGCGGTCTGGAAGGGCCGCGACCAGCAGCAGGAGGGATGCACCAACAAGGTGATCCAGCCTTCTCAGCCCGAGGTCCGCACGAACACCCTCACCACCGAATCCAAGAAGGCCGTCCGCAAGGGCATCACGGTCGCCGACCTCCCGCACGCACAGGACAAGGTGGACCAGCTGCGCGAAGAGGCGGCCAAGTGCAAGAGCCACCCCACCTCCCTGCAGGGATGCCCGCCCGCACCTGGTAACCACTGATGAGCTCCATAACGACCAACGAAGCCGGCATACCCGTCGCGACGCGCCCACGGCGCAGCGCCCAGCTCGCGATGCTCATCTTCGCGATGGTCGTCACAGTGGCGGGGTTCGCGCAGGTCGGACTGGCGCGTGACGGGTCCCTGCCCGCGGGAATGTACGGCTACGGACTCGGACTGGGCATCCTCGCGGCCGGCGCCTACTTCGTGGTGGCGCGCTTCGCCCCGTACGCCGACCCATTGCTGCTGCCCTTGGCGGTCTTCCTCAACGGCCTCGGCCTGGCGATGATCTACCGGCTGGACCTCAACACCAGCGCGGACATGAAGGCCGCCATCAAGGCGGGCAAGGACGTCTCCTTCATCGGGCCCTCGACCAACGCCCAGCTCGAGTGGACCGCGCTCGGCATGATCTTCTTCGCCGTCACGCTGCTCGTGCTGCGCGACATCAAGATCGTGCAGCGCTACATCTACACGATCGGCGCGATCGGCCTATTCTTCCTCGCGCTGCCGGGCTTCCTGCCCTCCTCGATCAGCGGCGCGCTGGGCGCCAAGATCTGGATCCGGGTCGGCTCGATCTCGATCCAGCCCGGGGAGTTCTCCAAGCTCGCGCTGGTCGCGTTCTTCGCCGGCTACCTCGTCAACAAGCGCCAGGCGATGTCGACCGTCGGCAAGACGCTCGGGCCGCTCAAGCTGCCGCGCGCCCGCGACCTCGGCCCGATCCTGGTCATCTGGGTGATCTGCCTCGGCGTGCTCGCCCTGGAGAACGACTTCGGTACCGCGATCCTGTTCTTCGGGTTGTTCGTGAGCATGCTCTACATCGCGACCGAACGCTTCGAGTGGGTGGCGATCGGCGCCATCCTCCTGGCCGGTGTCAGCCTGCTGGCGCCGTTGATCCCGCACGTCAAGCAGCGCATCGCGACGTGGCTGGACCCCAAGCCGTACTTCGACGGCGGCTGCCGGATCAACGGAGAGATCGTCAACGAGACCCCGCTCTCGGACTGCCTGCACAAGGGCGGCCAGTACATCGCCGACAGCGGGCAGCTGATGCGCGGCCTGTTCTCGATGGGCCAGGGCGGGGTTCTCGGCACCGGGCTCGGCCAGGGCGAGCCGTGGCGCACCCCGCTGTCCTACAGCGACTTCATCTTCACCTCTTTCGGTGAGGAGCTCGGGCTCACCGGCGTCATGGTGATCCTGCTGGCGTACGCGCTGATCGTTCAGCGGGGCATGAAGGCCGCGGTCGCCACCAAGGACAACTTCGCCAAGCTGTTCGCCGGCGGTGTGTCGTTCGTGTTCGCGCTGCAGGTCTTCGTGATCGTCGGCGGCGTCACGCGGCTGATCCCGCTCACCGGTCTGACCACGCCGTTCCTCGCGCAGGGCGGCTCGTCACTCCTCGCCAACTGGATCCTCATCGCCATTCTCATCCGCATCAGTGACACGGCGCGGCGCCCGGCACCGCAGCCCATCCAGGACGAGGGAATGACCCAGGTGGTGAGCACCGCGTGAACAAGCCTCTTCGCCGGGTGGCGATCGCAGCGATGACGCTGTTCGCCGTCCTCTTGATCAACGTGAACTACATCCAGGGCTCGCAGGCGGACAAGCTCAAGAGCGACCCGCTCAACGCCCGGCAGTTCTCCGAGCAGTTCCAGCACAACCGCGGTCCGATCATGGCGGGCGGCGTCCAGCTCGCCGGGTCGAAGAAGATCGACAAGAAGACCTACCAGCGCGTCTACACGCAGGGCGAGCTGTACTCCCCGGTCACCGGTTTCGTGAGCGTGTTCAACCGCACCGGTATCGAGGGCGCCGAGAACGGCCTGCTCGACGGCACCGACAAGCGGCTGACCGTACGCAACTGGTTCGACATGCTGATCGGCAAGAAGCCCGCGGGCGCGACCGTGCAGACCACGATCGACCCCAAGGCGCAGCAGGCCGCGTACAGCGGTATCCGGCAGCACACCACCGGCCGTGGCGCGGCGGTGGCCATCGACGTGAAGACCGGGGCCATCCTCGCGATGGCGTCCTACCCGTCCTACGACACCAACCTGGTGGCCACGCACGACAGCGCCAAGGCGTCCAAGGCGTCCGACCGGCTGGAGAAGGCGTCGGGCAAGCCGATGCTCAACAAGGCGATGAACGAGACGTTCGCCCCCGGCTCCTCTTTCAAGATCGTCGACACGGCGACGGCGTTCGAGTCCGGCGGGATGAACAAGGACACGCCCTTCGACGCCAGCGAGCTCGTGCTCCCCTCCGGCCACACTCTTCCCAACGCCGACGGCGACGAGGCCAAGTGCAACGGCCAGATCCCGTTGATCAACTCCTTCGCGGCGTCCTGCAACTCCACGTTCGGCCGGCTGGCCGGCACGCTCGGCCAGTCCAAGCTCCGCGCCCAGGCCGAGAAGTTCGGCTGGAACAAGCCGTTCCAGGTCGAGCCGGGCATGGACAGCGCGAGCGCCAACTTCCCGGTCAAGCAGCAGGAGGGCGACGACCTGGCCCGCTCCGGCATCGGGCAGGGCGACGTGACCGCCACGCCGCTGCAGATGGCGATGGTGGCGCAGTCCGTGGCCAACAACGGGACCGAGATGAAGCCCTACCTCGTCAAGCGGGTCACCGCCCCGGACCAGTCCGAGCTGTCCACCGCGCAGTCGCAGGTGCTCGGTCACCCGATCAGCGCGGACACCGCGAGCCAGATCCAGGAGATGATGCGGGCCGTCGTGGCGAACGGCACCGCCACCTCCGTGCTCGGCGGGCAGGACATCGCCGGCAAGACCGGCACCGCCGAGACCGGCCGCAACATCAACGAGGACTGGTTCGTCGGCTTCGCTCCCCAGCACAACCCGAAGGTCGCCTTCGCGGTCGTCACCGAGGGGGGCACCTCCAGCACCGGTGCGGAAAACTCCGCGCCGATCGCCCTGAGTATCGTCCAGGCGGTGCGCTAGACATGACCACCCCCCTCGTCCTCAACCACCGATACCGCCTCGACGAGCGCCTGGCCTCCGGTGGCATGGGCGAGGTCTGGAAGGCCACCGACGAGCTGCTCGGCCGCCCGGTCGCCGTCAAGCTGCTCAAGGAGGTCTACTTCTCCGACGAGAGCTTCCGGACGAGGTTCCGTGCCGAGGCGAGGTTCGCCGCGTCGCTGCAGCACAGCGGCATCGCGCAGGTCTATGACTACGGCGAGCAGGACGACAAGGCCTACCTCGTCATGGAGCTGGTGCCGGGCGAGACGCTGTCGCGGATCCTGTCCGTCGAGGGCCGGCTCAGCACGGACACCGCCCTTGACATCATCGGCCAGGCGGCACGCGCGCTGCACGTCGCGCACTCCGCGGGGATCATCCACCGCGACATCAAGCCCGCCAACCTCATGGTGACCGCCGACGGCGTCCTGAAGATCACCGACTTCGGCATCGCCCGTGGCGGCGGAGCGACGGTGACCCAGACCGGCCAGGTGATGGGAACCGCGCAGTACGTCTCGCCGGAGCAGGCGACGGGCCGCAAGATCACACCGGCCTCCGACCTGTACTCCCTCGGCGTCGTGGCCTACGAATGCCTGGCCGGCATGCCGCCGTTCGCCGCGGACACCCCGATCGCGCTGGCGCTGATGCACGTCCGCGAGGACGCTCCGCCACTGCCCACGGACGTGCCGCCGGCCGTACGCGGGCTGGTCAGCGCCCTGATGGCCAAGGACCCCGAAGATCGCCCGCTCGGAGCGAACAAGGTCGCCGACCAGATCCACATGCTCCGGCAGTCCGGCGGCGACGCCGATGACGTCGGCGCCGAGACGCTGGCGGTGCCGGTCGGCGGTGAGGCGGGGACGCGTTTCCACGACCCGCTCGCGTACGAGACGCGCTCCCATGGGCCGGCGACGGTGGCCGCGAGGCGCCGGAACACCGGCAGGTTCGTCGTCGCGCTGGCATGCGCGGCCGTCCTGGTGGGTACGGCGGTCTTCGCGGCCGGAACACTGTGGAAGGGTTCGGGGCACACTAAACTCGTCGACGGCAACCGAGTCGAGCCTGCCGGGCGTCCTGCGCCTACCAGGCAGTTCAGCCGGGAGCCCGACAGCAGCACGCCGACCGATCGGCCGGAGCCCAGCGAGTCAGTACCCTCAGGACCGATCCCCTTTCCGACGCCGAGTCTCTCGGCGACGCCGACCAGCAAACCGACACACACGATCAAGCCCCCAACGCGGACGCCTACCAAGCCGGCGACCCATTCGCCGCCGACCTCTCCAGACCCGCAGCCGTCAAGCAGTGCCGAAGGCGCGCTAGGTTCTGAGGGCAGGGCGTAGACGACTAGGGAAAGTGCCAGATATGACACAGCCTCGGCTACTCGGTGGCCGCTACGAACTCGATGGTGTCATCGGGCGTGGCGGCATGGCCGAGGTCTACCGAGCTCGCGACCTTCGGCTCGATCGTGTGGTCGCGATCAAGACGCTTCGGTCTGACCTTGCCCGTGACCCCACGTTCCAGGCTCGATTCCGCCGCGAGGCGCAGTCCGCCGCATCGTTGAACCACCCGTCCGTCATCGCGGTGTACGACACCGGCGAGGACATGCTCGACCACAATCCGGTCCCGTACATCGTGATGGAGTACGCGGAGGGCCGTACCCTCCGCGACGTCCTCCACGAGGAGCAGCGGCTGGCTCCCGAGCGTGCCCTGCAGATGGTCGACGGCATCCTTCGCGCCCTGGACTACTCCCACCGCGGCGGCATCGTCCACCGGGACATCAAGCCCGCCAACGTGATGCTGACCAACAGCGGCGAAGTCAAGGTCATGGACTTCGGCATCGCACGCGCGCTCGCCGACTCCGCCGCCACGATGACGGCGACCGCCCAGGTCATCGGCACGGCCCAGTATCTTTCGCCGGAGCAGGCACGCGGTGAGCGCGTCGACGCCCGCAGCGACATCTACTCCACGGGCTGCGTGCTGTACGAGCTGATGACCGGCCGGCCGCCGTTCCAGGGCGACTCCCCGGTGGCCATCGCCTACCAGCACGTACGTGAAGAGGCGCCGCAGCCGTCGCAGATCGACCCGTCGATCCCGCAGTACGCCAACGCGATCGTCATGAAGGCGCTCGCGAAGGACCCCAACTACCGCTACCAGAGCGCGTCGGAGATGCGGGCCGACATCCAGCGTGCCCAGCAGGGCATGCCGGTCTCCGCGCCGACGATGGCGATGAACTCCGGCACCCAGGTCATGCAGGGCGGTCCCGGCACGCAGGCGATGCGGCCGTCGACGATGGGCTACGACCTGCCCCCGGTCAACTACGCCGAGCCGGAGCGGGACGAGGGCAACGGCAAGAAGATCGCCATCTGGACGGTCGTTGGTCTCCTCGCGGTGGGTGCGATCGTGGCGATCGCGATGATCTTCTTCGCCGGCGGTTCGCCGAAGAGCGGCAACCAGGTCATCATCCCGGCCGACATCGTCGGTAGTGACAAGGCCGCGGCCAAGCAGGAGCTGGTCGGGCTGGGCTTCCCCGAGGCCAACATCCACTACAAGAACAAAAACGACGACAACGTCGACAAGGGTCAGATCCTCACCGTCGACCCGGCGCCGCAGACCAAGATCGACCAGGCCAAGGTGGCCACCACCCAGGTCACTCTCACGGTGTCGCTCGGCAAGGCGAGGGTCAAGGTCCCCTCGGTCAAGGGTCTGAGCGAGGACGAGGCGAAGTCCAAGCTCGAAGACGCCCACCTCAAGGTGGGTTCGAACGAGACGAAGGCCTCCACCACCGTGCCCAAGGGCAGCGTGATCGGCACGTCGCCCGCGGCCGGCACCAACGTGGACAAGGACAGCGAGGTCTCGCTCGTGATCTCCGGCGGCCCCGGCAAGACCGTCGTGCCCTACGAGGTCGGCAAGTCGCTCAACGACGCGAAGTCGGACCTGCAAAGCCACGGCTTCCACGTGGCGGTCAACTACGTCGATACTCCTCCGGGCCAGGAGGGCGGCCGGGTTCTGGAGCAGAACCCGCAGGAGGGCGACTCGGTCAACCGCGGCAGCACGGTCACGCTGACCGTCTCCAGGTCACAGCAGCAGCCTCCGGGCGGTCCGACGTTCCCAACGGGCGGACCCACGTTCCCGGGCGGCGGGGGCGGCGGAGGCGGTGGCGGTGGCGGTGGCGGTGACTAGGGCCGCCCAGCCAGGCTCATGACGAAAGGCCCCGTACGCCTCAGGCGTACGGGGCCTTGTCATGTCAGGAGGGGCTCCGGGGCGAAGCCATCCGGGCCCGGGCATGAGGGAGGGCCTCCGCCGCTCGGGGGCAACGGCGGAAGCCCTCGTTAGGTGAATCAGATTCAGCTTCATCGGCGTTACGCCTGCCGGCCGCATTCTTTTGCCGATCTTTTCGCGGCGGATCCGCTGCCTGCGAACCTCACAGAGCGTGCGCGAGCCAATTCGCGAAAAGATCGTGCCCGGCCGCGCTGAGCACCGACTCGGGGTGGAACTGGACGCCCTCGACGGGCCGGGTACGGTGCCGTACGCCCATGATCACGCCGTCGTCCGTGCGTGCCGTGACGACGAGATCGGGCGGCACGGTCGCCGGGTCCAGCGCGAGCGAGTGGTACCGGGTGGCGGTCAGCGGCTCGGGAAGCCCCTGGAACACCCCTGCCCCGTCATGGTGGATCTCGCTGGTGTAGCCGTGCACGATCTCGGGTGCGTGGCCGACCGTACCCCCGAAGACCGTCGCGATGACCTGGTGGCCGAGGCAGACGCCGAGCACGGGTCTCTGGGCGGCCGCCGCGATGGCGAGGCAGACCCCGGTGTCCTCGGGGCGTCCGGGGCCGGGGCTGAGCAGGACGCCGTCGTAGGCGTC
Source organism: Actinoallomurus bryophytorum (assembly GCF_006716425.1). Classification (NCBI taxonomy): domain Bacteria; kingdom Bacillati; phylum Actinomycetota; class Actinomycetes; order Streptosporangiales; family Thermomonosporaceae; genus Actinoallomurus; species Actinoallomurus bryophytorum. Next base: position 3,388,808 of record NZ_VFOZ01000001.1, on the reverse strand, counting down.
GACATCGGCGAACGCCGTGTCGGACCGGTCGCGTACGGCGCAGTCGGCTCCCAGCTCGCGCAGGTAGGCCACGATCGTGTGGACGAAGCTGTCCTGGTTGTCGATGACGAGGACGCGCCGGCCCTGGCCGGGGAGCATCAGGGATTCGGGCTCGCGGGGGCCGAGGTGCCGCCGCCGACCGTGCCGTGGTCGAACTGGAGCTTCGGCTCGACCCAGGGGAACAGGGAGTACCAGAGCAGGAGACCCAAGATGATCACGGCGGCCAGCGTGACGCAGGCCCGCCCCACCGTGTTGCCAGGCAGGTGCCGCCACAGCCACGCGTACATCAGGTACCGGCCTCCTTCACGCGCGGTGTCGTCGAGATCAGCTGGCCGAAGATGATGAGCCGCTGTGCCGCGGAGTACTTCGGGTTGCAGGTGGTCAGGGTGATGAGCCGTTTGGTGGGGTTCGCCTTCGGGTGCTCGGGCACCGGCGCCGCGACGCTCACGTCGCTGGGCTGCACCACCTTCGTCGAGGTGACCTTGTAGACGTACTGGTTGGCGCGGGTGTCGATGAGGATCTTGTCGCCGCCGCGCAGCTCGCCCAGCTTGTTGAAGGGCGCGAGGTAGGTCGTGCGGTGGCCGGAGACGACGAAGTTGCCGATCTGACCGGGCATCGCCGTACCCGGGTAGTGCCCGGGACCCTTGCGGAGGTCGGCGATCGAGACGCCCTCGATGACGACGTAGTGGAAGCCCTTGCCGAGCCGGGGAATGCGGATCAGCGCGAGGCCGTGCCCGAGGCGTACGCGCTCGGTGGTGACATTGCCAGCGCTGGTGGCCCACGAACGCGTCAGCTCGTCGCCCAGCTTGTGCTGCTGTGCCTGGGTGTACGCGCCGGTACCCCACAGCTCGTACGCGACGAAGAGCAGCATGATGAGCCCGGCGGTGATGCACAGCTCGCCGAGGCTACGGATGAGCAATCGCACCGTCAGGCTCCGTTGCGTACTTCGGCGTCGCGTTGCCCGTGTAGGCGGGCAACGTGGTCTTCTGGAGGGTCTTCACGGTGTACCCGAGTCCGTATTGGTCGACGTACTGTCGGTAGATCTGAATCTCCGGCGAGGCGGCGAGCGCCGCCCGCAGCCGCTCGGGCGTGCCCGTGGCGGTGATCCGGAACGGCGGCGAGTAGACGACTCCCTGAAGGATGAGCGTATTGCCTACGCAGCGGACGGCGCTGGTGGAGATCAGTCGTTGGTCCATTATTTGCACGCCGGTGGCGCCTCCGGCCCACAACGCGTTGACGACGGCCTGAACGTCCTGCTGGTGGACGACGAGGTCATCGGGGCTCGGCTCCCCGGGAACGCGCTGGTCACGCGGAGCGTCGTCCAGCGAGACGCGTACGGCCCTGCCGCTCACGGCCGTGAACCCGGACAGCGCGGCGAGCCGGTCGGCGTCCTGCTGCGCGGCGAGGACCCGAGCGTCCCGCCGGCCGGCCTGGCGGCCGAGCTCGTCAACCTGACGCCGCAGCTGCCGGTAGGTGTTCTGGGAGCCCTGGTAGCCGCGCTGCTCCTGGGCGATGAGTTCGGTGACCTTGGTACGGCTGCCGCCGCGCAGGTCGGTGCCGTGCGCCGTACTCGCGCTGGCGGAGAACAATGTGCCCGCGAAGAGGGTGAGAGCCGGGATGGCGTGGCGCCAGGTAAGGGTCCTTGACCTGCCAGTACCGGGTTTTACCCCCATCGCCACCCCCCACTGCCACCGTTATGGAACTACGCTGCTCACCAGCGACTACGCTAACCGACAAACTGACCCATGCGCGGGCCAGGCATAAGGCCCTGCCCCGCCCCGAGGAGAGACCCACCGTGCCCAAGTCGAAGGTACGCAAGAAGGCCGTCTACACGCCGCCACAGCGCTCGCAGAAGGTCGCGGTCAGCCCGCGGTGGCTGGTTCCGACCATGGTGGGCTGCTGGCTGATCGGCCTGATCTGGATCGCCGTGTACTACGTGCTGGCGAGCACCGGCACGACCGCGCCGGTCATCAGCGGCCTCAGCAACTGGAACCTACTGATCGGTTTCGGTGCGATCGTCATCGGTGTGGTGCTCTCGACGCGCTGGCGTTGACAGGTTTCCCACACCGTTATCCACATGTTGTGGATAGCCTTGTGGATCATGAAGGGGCCGTCCCTGACGAGGGGCGGCCAGGAGCCTCCGGCGCCCGCCGGCACCCGCAGAACCCGGCCCAGGCGCCCGCCGGCACCGGCGTGCACGGCGGCACCGGCCCTGATGCGGCCGCGCGGGTGATGCGGTCCAGTGGCGTTGTACCTGTCCTACTGCGCGGTCCTCAGACGACGCCTCGTCGCGTTGTCGTCGGTCGCCGGCCGACACCCGGTTGACGCCCAGACGCCCTTGCCGCGGATGCCGTGCCCTGTGCCGCCGACCCCGCGCGCCGTGTTCCGGCGCGGACCGCCGCCAAGATAGGTCTCTCGATGGGGGCGGCTCGCCGCCAGGCACAGGTCGCCAGGCACAGGCCGACGAGCGCAGGCCGACGAGCGCTTCGACCGCGAGATCATGCCGGGGCCCCGGTACCGGACGGTGAGGGCGTGCCGACCGGCGCGTGCCGGCGAGCGGTGCGTGTCGGCGAGCGGCGTGATCAGGGTCGCTGGCAGGTCGGTCGGCAATTCGCCGTTAACGGCTAACGTGCCGGCAGCGCGGACCGGCACGAGCAGCCGGTTGGCAACGCGCCGGTTACGCCGAGCGTGCTGGCAGCGTGGACCGCTCGCAGCAGGCCGGTCGGCGACTCCCTATCAACAGCGAATGCGCCGACAACGCGGACCGCTCGCCCGATTCGGCCGACAGGAACCTGTCCGGGCGGAACTCTGCCCCGCTTCGGTCTTTCTTGTTGCCATGGCCTTGCCGGGCGTCCTGCCGCGGGCTTTCCCGCATTTACCCACTACTGCGTGGTAATTCATTCACGCGAGCGGTTTTGCGGCATTGCGCTGCATCGCATTGCTTACCGTGGATAATCTGGCGGCGTTCCGTGGAACATCGAGAAAGCACCGGATATCCCGGGAGTACATATGCTGCCCAACCCCCCACCCGACCCGAAGGCGTCCATGTGGAACTGGATCGCCTACGACCTGCGGTTCCAGCGCATGAAGCGCGGACTTTCCGGGCAAGACCTCGCAAAGGTATTAAATGTCGCCAGGTCGTCCGTCTCTCGACTCGAGAACAACGTGGCTAAGATCGACGACGGCCAGGCACTAAAGCTCGACAAACTGTGGAATACCGGTGGACACTTCACCCTGATGCTCTGGTACGCCCGCCTCGGCCACGACCCCGACTGGTTCCGACAGCACGTCGACATCGAGGTCCGCTCCTCGGTGATCAAAATCTGGGAGAACGCACTGGTTCCCGGACTGCTCCAGACCGAGGACTACGCCAAAGCGGCTCTGAAAGCCGGCGCCGTAAGGGATCTGGAGGAAGTACTGGCTGGTCGCATGGCACGCCAGGAGATCTTGGCCAGGGACGAGCCACCGGTGCTCTGGGTCCTCCTGTGGGAACCTGTTCTGGAGGTACCCGTAGGCGGCAAGGCCGTGATGCGTGCGCAACTCGCCCACCTACTCAAGGCAATCGAATCGCCGAATATCGCAATTCGCGTAGTACCGAAACACGTCGGTGCGCATCCAGGCCTCGATGGAGCATTCAAGATCATGACCACTGAGACCGGCGATGTCGCCTTCGCGGAATCTCCAGGTGGGGGCAGACTGGTACCATCCGCCGCAGAGGTGAGATCTTATATCTTAAGGTACGATCGCATCGGGCAGCACGCAATGCCGGAAGAACCATCAAGGGTCCGGATCGTACAAGCCATGGAGGCTATGCAGTGAGCCGATCCGAATGGCGCAAGAGCAGCCACAGCAACTCCCAGGGCGATGACTGCATCGAGGTCACCCAAATCTTGTGGCGTAAGAGCAGTCTCAGCAGCACACAAGGTGGCGACTGCGTTGAGGTCGGCCTGATCTCTACAGGTCCCACTCGCGACTGACGTCACAAACGCACCATGACCCCCGTTACCAGCGGGGGTCTTCGTTTTTCCCCACAGCTACCTAGTAGGACGAAAGCGGCGTATCGCTCAAGGTCGCTTGTCACGCCCAAACCGCCCGAAGGCGGCCACATTCGCCTGTTGCTTCGTGGAAATTGCGGCGCAACCATCGAAAGTGATCCCCTGCCGGAGGTATGTCAATGCACTGGAGTGACCAGCCGCCGCCGTTCGAGCACTGGACGGAGATGCTCGGCTCCTGTCGACGGAGCGCCGTCCACCTGGAGATGCGCGACGCCTACGCGGTAACCGACGAGGACGTCCTGCTCCAAGCCTGGAAGGCCGGTCATCGTGAGGACCCCGACGACCGCGACTCGTGGTGGCGCCCCTGGCTGAGCCTCGTCGAGGAGACCACCGGCCGGGGCGTCCAGATGCGCCGCGCCAGGATCGTGTCCGAGCCGGTCACCGAGTACATCAAGTTCGAGTACGACGGCACCTTCACCAACATCATCGCCGGGGAGCAGGTCAGGTGGCTGCCGCGCCGCGACGCCTCCAGCCTCGCCCTGCCCGGAAACGACTTTTGGCTCCTGGACGACGAGCGCGTCATCTTCAACCACTTCGCCGGGAACGGAGCCGAGACCGGCCACGAGTGGACCGACGACCCGGAGGTCGCCCGGCTCTGCGAGACGGCCTTCGACACGGTCTGGCAGCGAGCCACCCCCCACGAGGATTACCACCCCCGCTGACCAACGGGCATGCGACCGGGGCACCCCCAGGGCCCCTGCATGGTGGCGTGGTGTGACTCCCACGGAGGAGCCCGCCCACAAGGCCACACTCCGGGTGGGTCAGGTGAAGTTGACGCCCTCCATGGAGGGCTGGATGGTGCCGAGCACGAGAGCATCGCAGATCGGTGGTTTATGGCCGTTGAGGGCCTTGAACTTGACCGGGATCCAGGAGTTGTCCCAGGCGACGCCGATGTCTGTGGTGCCGCAGTTTCCGGTGTGCCATTTCATTCCAGCGTAAACCGACCGGCCGGCGGCCAGGACGATGCTCCTGCCTGCGCCGGGGTAGTTGGTCCGCGTGGCGGGAAACGGCACGTAGTTGGTCGCCCCCCGGTCGCCGATCGGCGCCCACCCGGCCGGGATGAGGCAACTGTGGCCCGTCTCGTGGGTCAGGATCAATGTGCCGATGCCTTTGCCCGCGGAGCTGGAGTCTTGAATCTGGAGGTCGGCGTGCATGTCGGGGGCCAGGCAGGCGGGCGTCTTCCCCTGGCCGGCGGGCATCGTTGGCTGATGGCCCGTGCTGGGGGCGCTCGAGCCGGATGAGGGCGGCGGCGAATCGAATGTTCCCGAGGCGCCGGCGTTGTCGTTGCAGCCGGTGAGAGCCAGAGCGATCATTCCGCCGCTACAGGCGAGGGCGCCGATAGTGCGCAGGCGGTTGAACTGCATGGTAAATGTCTCCTCGGAAGGTTACTCATTGAAAGATCGCGTGTTAGATGTCCGTAACGGCGCTGGAGGTTCGCGACGAAACCTGATTTCTGTGGCGTGCCGGTCGTGATGACTCCCTCCTCGCATGTAAAGGGAGGAGGTATGGGGCTTCGACACCGGCATGATCTTGGGGATCCTGCCTGTTCTGCTACCGCGATGCCTGAACTTGCCGATATTTCCGGCCTATCGGTTCTGGGGATCTAGGCACCCCGGACGGCTCCAGACGGCCCGCTAAAGTCCCGGTGCATGGACGCTACGCGAAATCGCCAGGTCATCACCGGTATGGAGGAGTTCTTCAGTCGCCCGCCGACTCCGGCCTCGGACCCGACGACGTACGAGAGTGCGGTGCTGGACCTGTTCCGTCGCGTCGTGAAGTCCGTTCCCGCCTACCGGGATTTCCTCCGGCGGCACGACATCGACCCCGGCGGCATAGTGACCCTGGCCGACTTCCGACGGCTGCCCATGGTCACGAAGGAGAACTACCACCGCCACTACCCGCTGGCCGAGATGTGCCGCGACGGCCGGCTCGAACACTGCGACGTCGTCGCCGTCTCCTCGGGCTCGACGGGCCGGCCGACGTACTGGCCGCGCTCCCTGCTGGACGAGCTGGAGACCACCGCCCGGTTCGAGCAGATCTTCCATGACGGCTTCAACGCCGACGAGCGCAGCACACTCGCCGTCGTCTGCTTCCCGATGGGCACCTGGGTGGGCGGCCTGTACACGGCCGCGTGCTGCCGCAACCTCGGCACCAAGGGCTACCCGATCACCGTCGTCGCGCCGGGCAACGATCGCGAGGAGATCCTGCGCGTCGTCCCCGAGCTGGCGCCGTCGTTCGAGCAGACCGTCCTGCTGGGCTATCCGCCGTTCCTCAAAGATGTCATCGACACCGGGATCAGCCGTGGCATGGACTGGTCGTCCATGGACATCAAGCTCGTCATGGCCGGTGAGGTGTTCAGCGAGGACTGGCGCTCTTTGGTGGGCGAGCGTACGGGCATGCGACGCCCCTCCCATGACTCGGCGGCGCTCTACGGGACGGCCGATTCCGGCGTACTCGGCAACGAGACACCCCTGAGCGTGTGCATCCGGAGGTTCCTGGCCGGCAACCCCGAGGCCGCACAGGCGCTCTTCGGCGAATCCCGGCTGCCCACGCTCGTGCAGTACGACCCGCGCAGCCGTTTCTTCGAGACCCACGACGGCACGCTGCTGTTCTCCGCCGACGGCGGAGTACCCCTCATCCGGTATCACATCGCCGACGAGGGGGGCGTCGTCGAGTACCGGCAGATGCTCGAGTTCTGCGCCAAGCACGGTTTCGATCCGCTGGCCGAGCTCGGCGGTGGACGTGGCGCCCCCGAGCTCCCCTTCGTCTATGTCTTCGGGCGTTCGCACTTCACCGTGTCGTTCTTCGGCGCCAACGTCTACCCGGAGAACGTCACCGTGGGTCTGGAGCAGCCGGAGGTCAGCGGGTGGACGACGGGGAAGTTCGTCCTGGAGGTCACCGAGGACGCCGACCGCGACCGCCATCTCAAGGTCACGATCGAACTGGCCCCGGACGAGGACGCCGGCCCTCAGCGCGAACGCCTCGCCGCCGAGTCCATCCGGGCCCAGCTACGCCGCCTCAACAGCGAGTTCGCCCACTATGTACCCGAGGAGTACCAGCTCCCGCAGGTCACCCTGCTCCCGGCCGGAGACAGTGAGTACTTTCCCCGGGGCGTCAAGCACCGCTATACCCGCGGGACCTCCTCGTAGAAGGCTCAGGCGGTGAGCGCGGTCGTCTGGATGACCGTGAGGATGACGAGGACGGCCGCGACGACCGCGGACGCGCCCACCTGGACGGCCTTCTGCCGGCCGCGGGGTGCGTACGCGAACGCCACGGCCAGGACCGCGCCGGTGATCAGCCCGCCCACGTGGCCTTCCCAGGAGATCCCGGAGAAGGTGAACGTGAACATCAGGTTGATCACGATGAGGAAGGCGATCCCCCTCGTATCCACCCCCAGGCGGCGTCCGACCACGAAGAACGCCGCGAACAGGCCGAAGATCGCACCCGAGGCGCCCACCGCGGGCTGTCCCGGGTCGACCAGGAAGAGCAGGACGTTGCCGCCCAGCGCCGACAGGAAGTACAGGACCGTGAAGCGCGCCCGGCCCAGCACCTGCTCCAGCTGCGGCCCCAGCACCCACAGCGCCCACATGTTGAACAGGATGTGGGTGATGCCGAAGGTGCCCTGGGTCAGCGGCACATGCAGGAACGCCCCAGTGATCAGGCGATACCACTCGCCGTCGGCGACGCCGTAGCCCGGGATGACCTGGCCGAACTGAGTCTTCAGCTGGCCGAGCATCTCGAACCGGTCGACGAACGACGGTGAGGCCAGCTCCCCGATGTAGGCGAGGACGTTGATGGCGACGAGCACCAGCGTGACGGTGGGCCTGGTGGCGACCCGTCCGCCGAAGACCGTCCTCGGCTCGCGGACCGTACGGTTGCCCTCGCGCACGCATTCGGGGCACTGGTGTCCCACCGACGCGTCGCGCATGCAATCCGGGCAGATCGGCCGCTCACACCGAGTGCAGCTGACGTACGTCTCACGTTCCGGGTGCCGGTAGCACGTCGGGACCTGTGGAGCCTGAGCCTGCGGCGTATCGCTGCTCATCGTGGTCTTCCTCTGAGTGTCGGTACCTGTCTAACGACGGTCGATCGTCACCGATTCCAGAACGACGTCCTTGACGGGACGGTCGCCGCGGTCGGTCTCGGTCTTGGCGATCGCGTCCACGATCTCGCTGCCCTGGACGACCTCGCCGAAGATCGTGTGCCGGCCGTTCAGGTGCGGCGTCGGCGCGACCGTGATGAAGAACTGCGAGCCGTTGGTGCCGGGTCCCGCGTTGGCCATGGCCAGCAGGTACGGCCGGTCGAAGCGCAGGTCCGGGTGGATCTCGTCCTCGAACTCATAGCCCGGCCCGCCGGTGCCGGTGCCCAGGGGGTCGCCGCCCTGGAGCATGAAGTTGTCGATCACCCGGTGGAAGATCGTGCCGTTGTAGAGCGGGTCGCTGGTGCGCCGGCCCGTACGCGGGTCGGTCCACTCGGCCGAGCCCTCGGCCAGGCCGGCGAAGTTCTGCACCGTCTTCGGCGCCTGCTCGGGGAAAAGGCGCAACACGATGGTGCCCATCGTCGTACGGACTGTCGCGGTGAGGTTTTCAGCCACGAAGACTGCCTCCTCGTATCGGGATCTGAGTGTTCAGAGCGGTCAGGACATGCAGGTGCAACCCCTGCGTGAAGGCATCCTGTCAGATCGGTGATTGACATCGCTTCTCGTGGGAACAGGATCCGACGAGACCGCACATACGGAGGGCTTCCATGTCCCTACGAAACAGAAGTCGAAAGATGCCGCAGGTGAACATCGACAGCGCGCGTCTGCAGGACGCTCAGGAGATCGTTTCCAAGAGTGCCCGCCAGGCCGCGGAGCGAGTGGGTCCCACCACTCGTCAGGCACGCAAGATCGCCGCGAAGCAGATGAAGAGCGCTCGCCACTGGAGCGCGCCACGTATCGACCAGGCCGGTCAGTACATCGAGGACGAGGTCGGGCCGCGAGTCGGCGCGATGCTCCACCGTACGGCGGGCAAGGTCGAGCCGACGAGTCCACGGCGCCGTCGCGGGTTCGCGACGATGCTGCTGGTCGCGGGCGGTGCCATTGGCGCGGCCGGTGCGATCGTGACACGTCGCAACACCACGCGGTCGGCTGAGGAGCCGACCTCCCCCGAGCACCTCTCGGCGGTATCGGAGAACTCCAGCACCGGTCGCGCGCACAGCAACAACAGCTGAGCACACACCAACACGCGGCTCCGGTCGGGCCCGGCCAGTCTTCTGGCCGGGCCCGTCGCCGTCCCGCCACGGCGATAAAGCCCGGCGTGAGGCGAACCACATTCGGGTTACCAGGTACCGTCTTTTCCCATGTCGCTCAAGTCCTCGGTCGGCGGAGCAGGCCGCAGAGTGATCGCGGTGGTGGTGCACCGCGTCTGGGAGTGGCTCCGAACGCACGCCGAGATCTCACCGAGTACGCCCGCCGGCCGGCGGTTCGCCTACCTGGGCGAGGGTGCCTGCATCGGTTTCCCGACGGGTGCGATCTACGGCGAGCCGTGGATCCGCGTCGGCGACCACACACTGATCGGCGTGCACGTCACGCTGTCCGCGGGGTTCGTCCCCGGCCTCGACCTGGGCCCGGATCCGATCGTGACGATCGGCAAGGCGTGCTCCATCGGCCGCGGCAGTCACATCGTGGGGCACAAGTCGATCGAGATCGGCGACGACGTGTTCACCGGGCCGTACGTCTACATCACCGACCAGAACCACGGCTACACCGATCCCGACGTCCCGGTCGGGCGGCAGTGGCCGGTCAACGACGCCGTCACCATCGGTTCCGGCTGCTGGCTCGGCGCCGGGGCGATCATCCTGCCGGGTACCCGCCTCGGCCGGAACGTCGTGGTCGCCGGTGGAGCCGTCGTACGCGGGGAGTTCCCCGACCACAGTGTCATCGCGGGAGTGCCCGCCAAGGTCGTACGGCGTTATGACCCGAAGGCCGGGTGGCTCCCGCCCCTGCCCGAGGTGCCGCTGGACGACGAGACCCTCGCCCAGATCGCCAAGATGATCGATGACGGCACCGCCAAACCCGACGAGATGGCCGGCTAGGGGCGATTCGCCCGCCCGTGTGCGGGTGTGAGGCGGATCACAGGAACTCTGATGGTCCGGCCGGACAGTCGTGCATGTGGAGATGAGTATGCGTGCACGTGTCCGCGCCGGGGATCCGTACGTGTTCCGGGAACTGTTCGACGAACATGCCCGCGCGGTCTACAACCACGCCTTCCGGCTGACGGGGAACTGGTCGACGGCGGAGGACGTGGTGTCCCTGACCTTCCTCGAGGCGTGGCGGCTGCGCGACCAGGTCGACGCCGACGGCGGGTCGCTCCGCCCCTGGTTTCTCGGCATCGCCACCAATGTCGCGCGCAACCTGCGCCGTGCCGCCCGGCGGCACGACATCGCCCTCGCGCGGCTTCCCAGGGACGAGCAGGTCCCGGACTTCGCCGAAGAGCTCAGCTCCCGCATCGATGATCGCGAACGCCTCGCCCAGGTGCGTACGGCGCTGGCGGCGCTGCGCAAGCCCGAGCGCGAGGTACTGGCGCTGTGCGTGTGGTCCGGGCTCGGTTATGCCGAGGCCGCCGAGGCGCTCGGTGTGCCGGTCGGCACGGTCCGATCCCGGCTGTCCCGAGCGCGAAAGAAGCTGAACCGGCTCGTCAGTGCCGGGCGGCTCCGCCCACCCGAGGAAATCAGGGAACCGCACCACGGCCGAGGACAGGTAGAAGGCGACCGCGACATCGCGGTCCGGTCCGCTCAGGAGAACACCCGATGAACGCCACCCCGATACAGCCCGGCTCAAGCGACCGTGACGAGCTGGCCCGGTTGTTGCCGGAGCCGGCGGAGCGGGATCTGCCGAGCGGCCGTCACCAGCGACTCCAGGAGTTCGTGATGAGCCAGATCCACCAAGACCTGCGGCCGGCCGAGCGGGCTCCCCGCCGTTCACGACGGCCCGTTCTGCTGGCCGGTGCCCTCGTCGCCGCCGCGGCCGTGGCCGCCGTCGCGGTGGTGATCGGTACCGGCGGTCCGGGACGATCGGGGGGCGACTCGATCGCGCCCGCCGTGCCCACGCTGTCCGGCCGGCAGGTCCTGCTCGCGGCCGCCACCACTGCGGAACGGAAACCAGCGGGTTCCGGCACGTACTGGTACGTCAAGACGGTGAGCGCGGACGGCGACGACGGCAGGCCGCTCCAGTGGGAGAGTTGGACGCGGCACGACGGCCAGACCTGGTTCAGGGGGGAGAAGTCGGGCGGCAAGGTCGTCAAGGAGGCACTGACGATCCCGTTCCGCCTCGGTGGCCCGGATGTGAGCTTCGAGCGGCTCCAGAAGCTCCCGACCAGGCCGGCCGCGTTGAAGACGTGGATCGCCGACTCCGTGAAGCACAGTGATGTCAGGACGAGCGCCGGCCGGCCGGACGCCGCCGAGCAGAAGAACATGGTCTTCGACGGGCTGGTCTCCCTGGTCTCCCTGTTGCCGGCCCCGCCGAAGGTCCGCGCCGCCGCCTTCCGCGCGATCGCCTCCTACCCGAACGTCGAGAACCTGGGGCCGGTCAAGGGCGGGCAGGGCCTGCGGTTCTCCTCCTCCCCGGTACGGCCGTCCGCGCCGGCCCCGTCGCCGAGCACCGAGGACCAAGCCGAGTGGGCCAGGGACCAGGCTCTGAAGGCCAAGGCGGAACGCGGCCAGGACGATGACGCCAGGCTGGTCATCGATCTGGCGACCTCGCAGATACGCGAGACGAACTTTTTCGTCACCGCCGACGGAGCGGAGTACAGGGCCCCGGGCGGCGCCACGCTCGTCACCGGCTGGACGAACGTGCTGCCCAAGTAGGGCCTGGCGACCGGCCCGTATCAGGCGGACGTCAGCGAGTATCAGCGCCGTGTCAGCGCCTGTCATCTCCGTGTGCGCGTCGTATCAGGGCGGTGTCCGAAGGTGGGTCACGTACAAGACGGACTAACCGGAAGACTCGCCATGGAACACGTGATACGGGCCGAGGGCCTGAAGAAACGCTTCGGGGAGACCCAGGCGCTGGCCGGCGTCGACATCCTCGCGCGCCGGGGCACGGTCCTCGGCGTGCTCGGGCCGAACGGCGCCGGCAAGACCACCGCGGTACGGATGCTGGCCACGCTCATCAAGCCGGACGAGGGCCACGCCGAGGTCGGCGGGTTCGACGTGGTCAAGGATGCCGCGCAGGTACGGCGCCTGATCAGCCTCACCGGGCAGTACGCCTCGGTGGACGAGGCGCTGACCGGTGTCGAGAACCTCGTCATGATCGCCCGCCTGGTCGGCCTCAGCCGGGCCGAGTCCAAACGCCGGGCCCGCGAGTTGCTCGAACGCTTCGACCTGTCCGAGGCGGGGGGACGCGCCGCCAAGACCTACTCCGGGGGCATGCGGCGCCGGCTGGATCTCGCGGCCGGGCTCGTCAACGACCCCCAGATCATCTACCTGGACGAACCGACCACCGGGCTGGACCCGCGGGCACGCAACGCCGTGTGGGACACCGTGCGCGGGCTCGTCGCCGACGGCGCCACCGTCCTGCTCACCACCCAGCACCTCGACGAGGCCGAGGCGCTCGCCGACCAGATCGTGGTCTTCGACCGCGGCCGGGTGGTCGCCGACGGCACCGCCGAGGAGCTCAAGGAGAAGATCGGCGGGCAGACGCTCGTCGTACGTGCCCAGGACCGGGCCCGTACGCCGGAGGTGGCCGAGATCGTGGCCCGCGTCGCCGGCACCCGGCCCGAGATCAACGAAGACACCGGACTCGTCACCGCCCCGCTGGACGACCCCTCGGCGCTGACCACGGTGGTCCGCGGGCTCGACGAGGCGAACATCGTCGCGAGCGAGCTCACACTGCGCCGGCCCAGCCTGGACGAGGTCTTCCTCAGCCTGACCGGCCACCACGCCGAACCCGAAGGGAGCTCCTCATGACCATCGCACTGGAGCGGACGCCGCAGGCGGCGCCGCGGATCGGACCGTCGCAGACCCTGCAGAACGGGCTGACACTGGCCTGGCGGAACATCACCCAGCTCAAGCACTCGCCCGAGCGGCTGATGGACGTCACGCTGATGCCCATCGTCTTCCTCCTGCTGTTCCTGTACGTCTTCGGCGGCGTGGTGGCGGGCAGCACCCACGCGTACCTCCAGCAGTTGCTGCCCGGCCTGGTCGCCCAGATGGGGATGTTCGCCTCGATGGGCCTGGGCACGTCACTGGCCGAGGACATCCGAAAGGGAGTGTTCGACCGGTTCCGCAGCCTGCCGATCGCACGGTCCGCGCCGCTCATCGGCGCGGTCATCGGGGACACCGTGCGCTTCTGCGTGACCATGGTGGTGCTGGTGGCGTTCGGGTCGCTGCTCGGCTTCCGCTTCCACACGAACCCGCTGTCGATCGCGGCCGCGTTCGGCCTGGCGTACGCCTTCTACTTCGCGGTGTGCTGGGTCTCGGCGCTGGTCGGCCTGATCGCCCCGTCGCCGGAGACGGTGCAGGGGCTGGCGTTCATCTGGACGATGCCGCTCACCTTCGGCAGCAGCGTCCTGCTGGCCAACACGGCGTCGATGCCAGGCTGGCTCCAGGCGTGGGTGAAGGTCAACCCGGTGACGCACCTGGCCGACTCGGTCCGGGCGCTCACCGTCGGCGGGCCGATCGGCAACCACGCCTGGTACACCCTGGCGTGGGCGGCGGGGATCGTCCTGGTGAGCTTCCCGATCGCGGTGTGGAGGTATGGGCGCCGCGTCTAGGGGGTGAGCGCGAGTGCCTGCTCGCGTGTCATCCGGCGGCCTCGGTCGTACGCCTCGTCGAACGCCTCCCGCCCCAGCGCGGCCAGGGCGGAGGCGGTGGCCCGGTCGACCTCCAGGTTCCACGGGTCGGGCTGACCCTGCAGCATGTGCGCGCCGCCGAGCATCTCGGCGGCGCGTACGTGCTCGCCCCGTGCCGTGGCCAGCGCGGCGATGCCCTGGACGAGAGTTCCGATGAGGCGGTCGACCGGCATCAGGGAAATCTGGTCGAGGGCGCCGAACGCCTTCTCGTGCCAGCGCGCCGCGTCGTCCAGGTCGCCGTCCTGTTCGGCCAGACAGCCGCGCTTGCTGTACGTCATCGCCAGCGACGTGCCGAGGTCGACCCGCCCCTTCTTCGGCTCGATGAGCGACACCGCCCGACCGAGTAGGGAGCGCGCCTCTTCGAGGTCGCCTTCGCGGCGTGCGATCTCGCTGAGCCAGACCCATCCATTGGCCCCGTCGGCGTGCTCGCCGACGTGCATCGCGGAGCGCACCCCGCGTTCGATGTCCGCGCGGGCACCCGCGAAGTCGCCCGCCATCGCCCGGGCACGGCCGGTCTGGACCAGGAGCACCCCGCTCTGGTCGGGGCTGATGCCCTCGGTGATGAACTTGTACGCCTGCTCACTGGCGTGAACCGCCTCCTCGGGCCGGCCGCGCGCCAGTGCCACCTCCGCCATGCTGACCAGGGCACTGCCCATCCCCCAGCGGTCCCCGACCTCACGGAAACCGACGTAGGCCGCCTCGGACTCGTCCGCCGAGCGGTCGATGTCCGCGAGGTTCAGGGTCAGGTACGCGAGGAAAACATGCCTTGCCGCCCGCGTCCACGGGTCCGGATGGTCGGCGATGCGCTCAAGTTCGCGTACGGCCCCTGCCACGTCACCGGAGAAGATCAGGGCGACCGGCCGGCAGAGGGCCAGCGCCGGGTGCGTCGGACCCGCTCTCATGCGCGAGATCGCCTTCTCTATCGCCGCGCGCAGTTCGTCCGGCCGCGGCCCGCCCTCGCGAGTCATCTCGTTGACCAGGGCCGCGGTGAAGCCGCAGATCACGTAGGCGTCCTCGGCGCCCGGGGGTGGCGCGTCATCGGCGATCTCCCAGACGGCCACGGCCCACTGGCCGGCCTCGGCCTCGTAGTCGCGCAGGATCCAGAACCAGGCCAGCCCGCCGACCAGGCGCAGGCCCGTCTCGGCGTCACGCGTGTCGATCGCGTGCCGGAGGGCGGTCGCGCAGTTGTCGCGTTCGGCGTTCAGCCGGTCGGACCAGAACAGCTGGTTCTCTCGGCGCAGCTCCGGCTCCGCGCGTTCGGCGAGGTCGCGGAAGTAGGCGGCGTGCGCGTCCCTGAGCTGCTTTTCCTCGCCGGCCTCGGCGAGCCGCTCGGCGGCGTAGGCACGTACGGTCTCCAGCAGGTGATAGCGGACCTCGGCGTTGCCGGTGGCCATCACCAGCGACTTGTCGACCAGTGAGGCGATCACGTCGATGACGTCGTCGCCGAGTACCTGCTCGGCGCTGTCCGGCGTCGCGCCGCCCCTGAACACCGAGAGGCGCCGCAGCACCCGGCGTTCGGCGGCGTCGAGCAGTTCCCAGCTCCAGTCGACCACCGCACGCAGCGTCTGGTGGCGGGGCAGCGCGGTACGGCTGCCGACGTTGAGCAGCCGGAACCGGTCGTCCAGCCGGTCGGCGACCTGCGTGGGAGTGAGCGCCCGCAGCCGGGCGGCGGCGAGCTCGATGGCGAGGGGCGTGCCGTCCAGCGCCCGGCAGATACGGACCACGGGCTCGACCGTGTCCGCGTCGAGCGCGAACCCGGGGCGTACGGCGGCGGCCCGGTCGGCGAACAGGCGTACGGCATCGAACGCCTGGGCGCTCTCGGCGTCCGCGTCCTCGGGCGGCAGCCCGAGCGCCGGCACGGAGCACAGTGACTCGCCGGTGATGCCGACCGGCTCGCGGCTGGTGGTCAGGATCCGGACGCCGGGCGCGGCGGACAGCAGCCGGTCGGCCAGCCGCGCGACCGCGTCGATCAGGTGCTCGCAGTTGTCCAGCACGAGGATGAGCCGCTTGGCGACCAGGGCGTCGACGAGCCGGTCCATCGGCTGGGCGATCTCTCTGGCCTCCAGGATGCGGACCGTCTCGGGGATGCCGATCGCGACCAGCACGGCCTGGGGGACGTCGAGCGCACCGCGTACGCCCGCCAGGGGCACGAACCACACGCCGTCCGGCATCGTGGCGGACAGCCGGCTCGCGGCCTCGCTGGCCAGGCGGGTCTTGCCGGTGCCGCCAGGGCCGGTGAGCGTGACGAGCCTGGCCGTGGCGAGCAGACTGCCGACGCGGTCGATCTCCTCCTCGCGGCCGACGAAGCTGGTGAGCTGCGAGGGGAGGTTGGTCCTGGGTCCGTCGTTCGTCGGCTCCGGCCGCCGCGGCCGCTCCGGTTCGCCGGATTCGCCTCGCAGGATGGACAGGTGCACGGCTGCCAGGTCCGGTGACGGGTCGACACCGAGCCCGTCGGCGAGGGTGCGGCGGGCGTCCTCGTACACGGTGAGGGCCTCGGCCTGCCGGCCGGCGGCGTACAGCGCGCGCATGAGCTGGCCGCGCAGCCGCTCGCGCAGCGGGTGGAGCAGGGTGAGCTCCTCCAGCTCGGGCACCAGCCGCGCGGCATGACCGAGGGCGATGTCGGCCTCGATCCGCTCCTCGAGGGCCTCGACGCGCAGCTCCTCCAGCCGGGCGATCGGCGCGGCGGCGAACATCGCGCCGGAGACGTCGGCGAGCGCGGACCCGCGCCACAGGCCGAGGGCACGCCGCAGCGTCTCGGCACGGGCCGCGGGATCACGCTCGGCCCGCGCGCCGCTGACCAGCCGCTCGAACGCGACGGCGTCGACCTGCCCGGGTTCGACCACGAGCCGGTAGCCGCCGGGCCGGGACTCGACGGCATCCTGCAGGCCCACTCCGCGAAGCCGCGAGACGAGCGCCTGAAGCGCGTTTGCCGCCCCGGCGGGCGGCGCGTCACCCCAGAGGTCGTCGATCAACCGCTCGGCCGGGAGCGTACGACCCGCGTCCACGGCAAGCCGGACCATCAGGGCACGCAGCCGCGGACCACTGACCTCGATTGGCCGAGCAGCCCCGTCCCGCACATCCAACGGACCCAGAATGCCGATACGCACGCGGCCATTGTCGCAACAAACGGGATGGTTCGGGCCCATCGTCATCCGCGGAAGCCCAGCGTTCCCGTCGGAAAGGCGGCGAGCCTGAATTGAAACTCCAGCCGCGCAGCTCAGGAACCGGAGAATTTCTCCCGCGGCTCCGCTTCGCGTGGCCTGTTCCGGTGATGGCGTGGCGCTGGATTGGGTTCATCCCCGACCGAAGTAGTGGCCGTGCCCCAGATCCTCGATGAGTCCCGGGTTCGCCGGCTCCCACCCGAGCATCTTCCGCGTCACCTCACTGGAGACCGGGTTGTCCACTCCCACGAACGGGCCGAGGAAGGCGAAGCGCTCGCCGGCGTCCTCCGCGGAGATGCCGGCCACGGGCACGCCGGCCCCCCGCCCGATGGCCGCCGCGATGTCGCGGAAGGGGACGCCCTCGTCCGCGACCGCGTGCAGCCGGCTTCCGGCCGGGGCGCTCTCCAGCGCCAGCCGGTACACCCGCGCCGCGTCGAGCGTGTGCACCGAGGGCCACCGGTTCGCTCCGTCTCCCACATATCCCGACACACCGGCCTGACGGGCGATTGCGACCAGGACGTGCACGAAGCCGTTGTGGTCGAGTGGGCTGTGCACGATCGGTGGCAGCCGGACGGCGGACGACCGCACGCCGCGTCCGGCGAGCCCGATCACGAAGTTCTCCGCGTCCACCCGCGGACCGCCGGGAATGACGTCGGCCTCGGTGCCCGGCCGCCCGGTGATGCCCGCGCGGGCGAGCAGGAGCGTGCCGGAGGAGATGACGAGCGGCCTGTCCGTCCCTTCGAGCCCCGAGGCGAGCGCCTTGATGGCGGCGAAGTCGGCGGCGGCCGCGGCGGCGAAGTCGCCGGTCGCCATCAGGTCGTGCTTGAAGGCGAGGTGGATGACGCCGTCGGCCGCCCCGGCGGCCTCGCGCAGCCCGTCGAGATCGTCCAGGTCGCCGCGCCGGACCTCGGCACCGGCGGCGGCGAGCGCCTCGGCCGAGGCGTCCGAACGCGCCAGCCCCACGACCTGATGGCCGGCCCGCATCAGCTCGGGCAGGACCGCCGAGCCGATGTGCCCGGACGCGCCAGTCACGAAAACACGCATGGGAAACCCTCCTGGTACGAGTGATGTCACCTGGTGCCATCACTATAGCGCGTGATGACACCAGGTGACATCGACTAGTCTTGCCCCATGGGCAGATGGCGGCCGGACGCGCGAGCGCGGTTGCAGGAGGCGGCTCTGACCCTCTACGGCGAGCGCGGCTACGAGGAGACGACCGTCGCGGAGATCGCCGAACGCGCGGGGCTGACGAAGCGAACCTTCTTCCGCTACTTCACGGACAAGCGCGAGGTGCTTTTCTGGGGCTCGGAACTCCTCGAGCGGCAGATGGTGACCGCCATCGAGGCCGCCCCCGCGTCCGCTTCTCCTCTCGGCATGGTCGGCGCGGCACTGGACGCCGCCGCCGTCCGGTTCGAGGAGGTCCGGGAGTTCGCCGGCCCGCGACACCGGATCATCGCCTCCAGCCCCGAGCTGCGGGAACGCGAGCTGATCAAGGCCGCGTCACTGGCCGCCGCGATGGCACAGGCACTGCGCGCACATGGGGTCGGCGACACCACCGCCACCCTGGCCGCCCACACGGGCATCACCGTCATGCACGTCGCCTTCGAGCAATGGGTCGACGATCCGGATCAGAAGCCGTTCCAGCAGATCGCCAGGCATGCCCTCGCGCAGCTCCGGGAGATCGCCTCTACCGGATGACTCACGTGAGAGGCGACGGTGCGTGATGCGCAGCCCCACGTAGTCGTCGAATCCCTCCGGCAAGGTCCGGCTCGGGTCCCTGATCAGCACCGGGACCCCTCGTAAGCCGATTCCCGGCAGATCGTCTCTGGCGCATGGCCGTACCCTATGGGGGTATATGGTGTCGGTAGTCGAGCGAAGGAAGAGGGACATGGTCACCACTCGCTACGCGGTGAAGGGCATGACGTGCGAGCACTGTGTGTCCGCGGTCAGTGCCGAGGTCGGCCGGATCGACGGGGTCAGCGGTGTCGACGTGGACCTCGCCACCGGGTCGGTCACCGTCACCAGTGCGGCCGCCCTCGACGGCGCCGCCGTACGCGAGGCGGTCGACGAGGCCGGCTACGAAGTCGTGGGTTCCTGACAAGACGGGATGAGGGACGGCGCATGACGGTCTCGGAGGACACCGGCCGGGTGGAGCTGGTCATCGGCGGCATGACCTGCGCCTCGTGTGCGAACCGGGTCGAGAAACGCCTCAACCGGCTCGACGGGGTCACCGCGACGGTCAACTACGCCACCGAGAAGGCGAGCGTCCGCGTCGCCCCCGGCGTCACCCATGACGATCTGATCAGCCAGGTCGAGAAGGCCGGGTACACCGCCGCGCTCCCTGCGCCGGAGCCCGAAGAGGACGACCACGCGCTGCGCGACCGGCTGGTCGTCAGTGCGCTGCTGGCCCTGCCGGTGGTGCTTCTGGCGACCGTCCCGGCGCTGCAGTTCCGCGACTGGCAGTGGGTCTCGCTCGCGCTGGCCGCACCGGTCGTCGTGTGGGGCGGGCTACCGTTCCACCGCGCGACGTGGAAGAACCTCAGGCTGGGCGCCGCGACCATGGACACCCTGGTCTCGATGGGCACCGGCGCCGCCTTCTTCTGGTCGGTGTACGCCCTGTTCTTCGGCAGCGCGGGCGAGGCCGGCATGCGGGAGACCTTCAGCTTCACCGGCCGGGGCGGTTCGGGCGACATCTACCTGGAGGTCGCGGCCGGGGTCACCGTCTTCATCCTGGCCGGCCGCCACTTCGAGGCCCGCGCCAAGCGCCGTGCCGGCACCGCCCTGCGGGCGCTGCTGGATCTGGGCGCCAAGGAGGTCGCGGTCCGGCGTGACGGGCGCGAGGAGCTCATCCCGGCCGACCGGCTGAGGCCGGGCATGACGTTCGTGGTCCGGCCGGGCGAGAAGATCGCCACGGACGGCGTCGTCGTCGAGGGCGGCTCGGCGGTGGACATGAGCATGCTCACCGGCGAGTCCATGCCGGTCGAGGTCGTTGCCGGCGACGCGGTCACCGGTGCGACGGTCAACTCCGGCGGGCGCCTCGTCGTACGCGCGACGCGGGTCGGCTCCGACACCCGGCTCGCACAGATGGCCCGTCTCGTGGAGGAGGCACAGAGCGGCAAGGCACGGGCCCAGCGCCTCGCCGACCGTGTCTCCGGGATCTTCGTGCCGATCGTCATCGTGCTCGCGCTGGCCACGCTCGGGTTCTGGCTGGCGAGCGGGGCCGGCGCCGACGCGGCCTTCACCGCGGCCGTCGCCGTACTCATCATCGCCTGCCCGTGCGCGCTGGGGCTGGCCACGCCGACGGCACTGCTCGTGGGAACCGGGCGCGGCGCGCAGCTCGGCATCTTGATCCGGGGTCCTGAGGCGCTGGAGTCCACCCGGGCGATCGACACGATCGTGCTCGACAAGACCGGCACCGTCACGACCGGCCGGATGACCCTCGTCGACGTCGTCACCGACGAGGACCCGGCGCGGGTGCTCCGCCTGGCGGGTGCGGTCGAGCACGCCTCCGAGCATCCGATCGCGCGGGCGATCGCGCGGAAGGCCGGGGAGACGTTGCCGGCCGTGACGGACTTTCACAACCTCGAAGGGCGGGGCGTACGCGGCACGGTCGAGGGGCACGCCGTCCTCGCGGGCCGCGCGTCGCTCTTCGCCGGGCTTCCCGCCGGGCTGGAGGCGGCCAAGGCCGCGGCCGAGGCGGCCGGGCGCACACCCGTCGTGGTGGGCTGGGACGGGACGGCCCGCGCCGTGCTCGTGGTCTCCGACACCGTGAAGGACACCAGTGCCGGGGCGATCGCCGACCTCCGCGCGCTCGGGTTGACCCCGGTGCTGCTCACCGGCGACCACGAGGCCGCGGCGCGTACGGTCGCGGCCGAGGTCGGCATCACCGAGGTGATCGCCGAGGTGCTGCCCGCGGACAAGGTCGACGCCATCAAACGGCTGCAGGCCGGTGACCAGGCGGTGGCGATGGTCGGCGACGGCGTCAACGACGCCGCCGCCCTCGCCCAGGCCGACCTCGGACTCGCCATGGGCACGGGTACCGATGTGGCCATCGAGGCCGCCGACCTGACGCTCGTCCGCGGCGACCTGCGGGCCGCCGTGGACGCGATCCGGCTGTCGCGGCGGACGCTCGCGATCATCAAGGGCAACCTGTTCTGGGCCTTCGCCTACAACGTGGCCGCCCTGCCGCTCGCCGCGGCGGGGTTGCTCAACCCCATGATCGCGGGAGCGGCGATGGCGTTCTCCAGTGTCTTCGTGGTCAGCAACAGCCTCCGGCTGCGCCGCTTCCGCGCGGCCCGCTGAGCTCAGGCGGTACGCCGGCGGAAGAGTACAGCGGCCAGGGCGATCGAGGCGACGAGGATGCCACCGCACCAGGCCAGGGCCTGCCAGGGACTGTCGCCCACGGGCTGGTCCAGGAGCAGGCCGCGTAGCGTCTCGATCACCGGCGTGACCGGCTGGTTCTGGGCGAAGCCGTGCAGCCACGAGGGCATCGTGTCGATCGGGACGAAGGCGCTGCTGGCGTACGGCACGAACATGATGAAGAAGGTGAAGCCTCCCGCGGCCTCGGCCGACCTGGCGAGCACCCCGACCGCCGCGGCCAGCCAGGAGATCGCCAGGATGAAGGCGAGCAGGACACCGATGGCGGCGAGCCAGGCCGCCGGGCCGGCGTGGGGCCGGAACCCGATGAGGAAGGCGACGCCGAACACGATGACGGTCGAGGCCAGGTTGCGTACGGCGCTCGCCACGACATGCCCGTTCAGGACGGCCGTCCCGCTGACGTCCATCGAGCGGAAGCGGTCGATGATGCCTCCGGTCAGGTCGCCGGCGACGCTCACCGCCGTGGTCGCCGACCCGAACCCGGCACACAGGAGCAACACTCCGGGGACGACATAGGTGACGTACTTGCTGCCGGTCTGGATCGCGCCGCCGAACAGGTAGACGAAGACCAGCATCAGCAGGATCGGCATCATCAACGACGTCAGCAGGGCGTCGAGCTGGCGTCTCGTCAGGCGGAGCGCACGGCCCGCCATGGTCAGCGAGTCGGTCAGGGTACGGCTCGCGGCGAGCTCAGACATCGACGGTCTCCGTTTCGGTTCGGGCGGCCCGGTGGCCGGTCAGGGTGAGGAAGACGTCGTCGAGAGTGGCGGTGTGCACGGCGAACGTCCGTACCGCGCGGCGCCCCGGGTCGATCTCGTCCAGCAGCGCGCGTACGTGGGCGGCGCTCCCGTCGGTCGCGACGCCGAGGGTGAGGGCGGCGGGATCGTGCGTGACGGCCCGTCCGCCGAGGATCTCCGCCACGTCCTCGTACGTCGCCCGGTCCGCGAGCACGAGGTCCAGGTGCTGGTCGGCGACGCGCCGCTTGAGCTCGGCCGCCGTACCCTCCGCGACGACCCGGCCACCGTCCACGAGCGCGATGTGGCCGGCCAGCCGGTCGGCCTCCTCCAGGTACTGCGTGGTGAGGAACACGGTCACGCCGGATCCCGCGAGGCCGGTGATGACCTCCCACAGTGCCTGGCGGCTGCGCGGGTCGAGGCCGTTCGTCGGCTCGTCGAGGAAGATCACCGCAGGGTCGGCGACCAGGCTCGCCGCGAGGTCCAGGCGGCGGCGCATCCCCCCGGAGTAGGTCCCGGCGTGGCGCCGTCCGGCGTCCGTCAGGTCGAAGCTCTCCAGGAGTTCGGCCGCCCGGCGGCGGGCGTTCTTGCCGGACATGCCGGACAGACGCGCCACCATGCGGAGGTTCTCCTCGCCGGTCTGCAGCTCGTCGACGGCCGCGTGCTGGCCGGTCAGCGCGATGCGGCGCCGTACCTTGTGCCGGTCGCGGACGATGTCCAGACCGGCCACCCGCGCATGTCCGGCGTCGGCCCGGGTGAGCGTGGTCAGGATCCGCACCGTGGTCGTCTTGCCCGCGCCGTTGGGTCCGAGCAGCGCGAACACGCTGCCGCGCGTGACCCGCAGATCCAGCCCGGACAGGACCTTCACCTTTCCGTAGGACTTCTCCAGGCCGACCGCCTCGATCGCCGTTTCCATCGCACTCCCCGCTTCTGCGTATGCCATAAACTCTTCTGCGTAAGGTATACACAGAACTAGGATGGGCGGTCAACACCGAAAGTGGAGGCGATGGACAGCGACAGCGGCGCCGACATCCCGGCCAGCCTCGCGGCGGCCTGGGGGCTGCGAGAGCGTCCCGGAAAGGGGCCCAAGCCCGGTCTCAGCCTCGACCGCATCGTCGCGGCCGCGATCGGCGTCGCCGCGGCGGACGGCTTCGCGGCGGTGTCCATGAACCGCATCGCCAAGGAGCTCGGCGTATCGGCGATGGCGCTCTACCGTTACGTCGGCGCCAAGAACGAGCTGGTCCCGCTGATGCTGGACGCCGCCCTCGGCGGCCCGCCCGCTCCGCGCGGCGCGGACGAGGGCTGGCGGGCGGCGATGGAGCGCTGGTGCTGGAGCTACCTCGCCGCACTGCGCCGCAACACCTGGGTGCTGCGCGTGCCGATCACCGAGGCGCCGAACACCCCTCAGCAGATCGCCTGGCTCGAACACGGGCTGGCGTCACTGCGCGGCACCGGCCTCACCGAGAACGAGAAGGTCTCGGTGATCATGCTGCTCAGCGGCTATGTCCGGAACACGGAGGCGACGTTCCACGGCATCGCCGAGGCGGTGATGGCGGCCGACTCCTCGGCCGAGCGGATGATGTCCTCCTACAGCAACGTGCTGCGGAAGGTGATCGACCCGCGCAGGTTCCCGTCCGTGTCGTTCGCGCTCGAGCAGGGCGTCTTCGACCAGCCGGACAGCGTGGACGGCGAGTTCGGCTTCGGTCTCGACCGCGTCCTCGACGGCATCGACGCCCTCGTCCGCAGCCGCACCCGGTAGTCCCCGGTCCTTGAACAGGCAGTGGCGTCAGGGCACGCTGACGCCACTGCCTGTTCGGATGATGCTCGCGCTGGTCAGCCGTGGCGTGCGATCAACGCATAGGGCTGGTTGGTGCCGGTCGGGTCGACCGCGCCGACGGTCCACAGCCCGCCACCGGGGATGGACGCCGCGCCGCTGAGGGTCGCGCCCTCGCCCCGGATGGGAACGGACGCGGCGACCCAGCGGTCACCGGACCACTGAAGAGCGTAGGCATCGCCGGAGACGTCCGTCGGCAGGAACGTATCGCCGACCGCCCACAGCGTCCGGCCGTCGGAAGCGATGTCCATCACCTCGCCCGGACCGTCCGGGACCGCGGTGTTCAGCCATCGGTGCCCGTCCCAGCGCAGGATGAGCGGCCGGCGGATCTCCTCACCCGACGGGTTCCGCTTGCCCCATCCCGCGACCCAGGCCCCGGTGGGCAGGGTCAGGACCCGGGTGACCCGCTGGGTCCATTCGCCCGTGCCGGGATCGGGGAACCGCGTCCAGGCGTGTCCGTCCCAGTGCAACAGGATCAGTGTCTCCGGCTGCGCCGGATCGAGGTCGTCGCCGGTGTAGTCCGTGCCGGCGACCCACACGTCATCCGGTCCGTACGCGCTGACGGCCTCGAAGTCGTCATCGGTGCCACCTATGTCGGGCGTGGGCACGAGTCTCCATCGCGCACCGTCCCAGCGCTGCACGAACCCGCTTCCGTCGCCCGTCCGCGGGTCGTAGGTGTGACCGACCAGCCAGGCGTCCCCGGCACCGTCGGCGGTGACCGGGCCGGCGGACGCCTGGGCCGCTCCGGGAACCGGGGCGTAGGGCACGGACGTCCAGTCTCGGCCGTCCCAGTGCAACAGCCCGCACGAGGCGGAGGCCCACACATCGGTGCTGCTCCCGGCGCTGAGGCGACCGATGATGCCGACGTCGGGCACGGTGGTCCGCCTCCACGTGTGCCCGTCCCAGTGCAGCATGAGCGAGTCGGCGAACCCCGCCTCCTCACATGTGCCATCCGACGCGGCGACGTGGCGCCGCCCTTCCGGCCCGGCCGACCCGGCACGCCACCGGTCCGGGCCGGTCGAGGGCGTGGGAGGCGGAGCGGACTGACCGGTACCGAGGTCAAGGGTCGCCCCGGCGGCCCACGCATCGTCGCGTCCAGGCGCGACGACGTCGTCGAGGCTCGCATTGCCGGTCACGGGGACGTCGTAGAGGTGCCAGTCCGCTCCCACGGTCACGTCTGCCCGTGACGCGTGCGTCACCGCGGCCGACGCGTCCGGCGTCGCGGACGAGGCGGTGATCAGCATGGCCGGTATCGCGGCTGCGGCGATCCGCCTCTTGTTGATGTTCATGGTCTCTTCTCACTCGGGGAGAGGTTCACCGTTGGCCTGGCTTGTCGACGACCTTGGCGGTGAGGCGGGTCAGGGAGTAGGTGACGGTGCCGACGGGGACCTCGTATCGGGGATCGGTGCCCGTGGCCTTGGAGATGGGTGCGTTGTGGCCGTTGAAGACGGTCCGCTGCGCCACCACCTGATAGGTGGCCGGGTCAAGGAGGAACTGCTCGCCGTAGCCGTGCGTCACGGCGATCGCCGGGCGGCTCGCGCCGTCCTTGACGTTCTTGTCGATCCCGACACCGGGGATCGTGGCGAGGACCCGGTAGAAGGCGGCCTGGGTCTTCGGCGGGATGCCCACCGGGTTGCTCCAGAGCAGTTGCGCGATGGTGTCGAATGCCTCGCCGTCTCGATCCGGGTACTGCCAGTCACGACGGGCCGAGGCGTCGACCTCCTTGTAGATCTTCGCGCGTAGTGCCTGGGGATCGGCGGGCAATGAGGCGAGGCGGGCTTCGGCGGACGCGGCTCCCGCTTTCCGCTCGATGACCAATTTCCCGTTGTAAATGCCGGCTTCTCGGGCGCCGTCGAATCGGGTCCAGTTCTCGCCGGCCGTTGGATGCATCCCGTGTTCGGCGGCGACGCCGACCTCGAGCGTCTTCACATAGAGCCACTGATCCGGACGTGGCCGTGATTCCGGGCGCACCTCCATGGCCTGTGCGGCCCTGCCCAGCACCTCAGTCGCACTGACCAGGCGTACCGCAGGCGGCTGCGACGTACCCGTCCCGTCGGCTGCACCGATGGTGAGCACACCTGCGGCGACGGCGGCCGCGGTGACTGCGGCGACCGCCGAGGCGGCACCCACCCGATTACGGAGGCGCCGCCGGCGTCCCCGTGCGATGCCTCCGGTCACCAGCTCGGTGACCCGGGGCTCGATCGTTCCAGCCGTACGGCGCATCGCCTCGGCCAGCTGATCTTCCATGTTCGTCATCGTTCGTCCTCAGTTCTTTTCCGGCGGACCGGCGGCGTCCTCGTCACGTGATCAGGGTCTGGAGTTCGTCACCGAGCGCATTCCGAAGCCGGCCTAAGGCGCGCATGCTCCGGTTACGCACCGCGCCACGACTGAGCCGCAGGGCCGCGGCGACGTCCTCGACGCTTTGGTCCTCCCAGTAGCGCAGGACCAGCACGACACGGTCCTGGGCGGAGAGTTCCGCCAGAGCCTTGAGCAGCGTCATCCGGAGCGCCTGATCGGACTCATTGACCGCGGTCTCCGGTACTGCTTCTCTTGGCGTCTCTCTGCTGCTGTGCTTACGCATGTGGGACAGATAGGTCCGCATCAGCACGGTGCGGGCGTACGCCGCCGGGTTGTCAGCCCGGCGGACCCGCCACCAGGACGCGTACAGCTTGCCGAGCGTCGTCTGCACCAGGTCTTCGGCCAGATGCCAGTCGTCGCACAACAGGCGAGCGGTGCGAAACAAAGAGGCGCTGCGCGCCGCAGCGAACTCCTGAAATCCATTCGGATCTTTGGCCATCGGGCCTTCCCAGTTTCGTCCGGCGGTCTTCTACTCCCTAGACGCGGCGACGGCCTTATCACGTCACAGGCCCGCCGCCGTGCGCCGATACCGGTACGGCAGCGCTCCGGCGCTCCAGCGGCGAGCCCACGCCCGCCCGTACGCAGCCGCCTCGTAACCCGCGAACGCCCCTGTGCTTGGGTGGTGCCGTGATCGTCACCGATGTCCTGATCCTGGTCGGCGTGGGGATTCTGGCCGGGATCGTCAGCACGGTCGTGAGCCTCGCGTCGATCGTGTCGTACCCAGCGCTGCTGGCCATGGGCATCCCGCCACTGAGCGCCAACGTGACGAACACCATGGCCCTGATGTTCACCGCTGTCGGAGCGGCCGCGGGATCCCAGCGGGAGCTGGCCGGACAGCGCAGGCGGGTCCTGCGGCTCAGCCTCCTCACCGCGATGGGCGGTGCGACGGGGGCCGCGCTACTCCTGGTGACGCCGTCCGGCACCTTCGAACTCATCGCGCCGGTGCTGATCGCGGTCGCGTCGTTGGTCCTCCTCGTGCAGCCGCGCATCGCCGGCGCGGTCGCGCGCGTCGGAGGCGAGCACAGCGTTCCGCTGCGGTTGTCGGTGTTCGCGGTGGCGATCTACACCGGGTACTTCGGCGCCGCCGGCGGGATCTTGATGCTCGCCATCCTCGGCGCGATGATCGAGCTCCCGCTGGTGCGGATCAACGCGGTCAAGAACGTCGTGTCGGGTCTGAGCAACGGCGTCGCGGCGCTGGGCTTCGCCTTCTTCGGACCGGTGCGCTGGAGCGCGGTGCTGCCTCTGGCGGCCGGCTTCCTGACCGGCGGCTGGGTCGGTCCCTCGCTCGTACGGCGGCTGCCCGGCCAGGCGCTGCGCGTGGTCGTGGTGGTCTGCGGCATCGCGGTCGCCGTCAAGCTAGGCGTCGACGCCTACTCCTGAGTGCAGCTCGGTCCGTAGCTCGTGCGCCCCGTCCGCGCGGGTCGCCTCGTAGTACACACGCCACCCGCCGTCCGGCAGACGGAGCGCACACAGGTAACGCAGGCCCCCGTACGGTGACCCGGCGACCGGGGCGGAGCCCTGCGGGACGAGGCTCCCGAAACCGTCTCCGGCGGCGATCCCGGTCCGTTCCTCGCAGTTCTCCGCCGCGCTGGCCCGGCCGTCGTACCAGGCGAGAACGCGCCCACCGTGCGGGACGACGGCCGCGACCCGTACGCCCCGTGAGTCCCATCGCCCCGGCGTACGGTCCAGCGCGGTGCCCCGCCAGGTCCACGCGATGCCGTCGTCGCTGGTGGCGTAGTCGGTCACCATCCGATCGGCCTCGTCGGGATCCTCCAGCGGGTGACAGGACGCCCACAGGTGCCACCGGCCGTCCCGCCGGATGATCACCGGGTCCTTCACGCCGACCCGCTCGTCACCGGGCAGCACGACTCTGGCGGCGCCCGGATCGAAGGAGCGCGGGTCGTCCGCCTCGATCAGCTCGACCCGCCAGTGCTTGGTCCCCGGGGTGGCGCAGCTGAGGTAGAGCCGCCATCGCCCGTCGGGAGTCCGGACAAGAGCGGGCCGCTCCAGCGACTCGGCCGCCAATGCGCGGCTCTCGATGACGGCGAGCGTCTCCAGGTGTTCGCCGTCCGCCGAGCGTGCCACCACCACCGCGTACCCGCGCCCCTTCCCGACAGGCGCCCGCAGCCGGTAGGCGAGATGGATGACCCCATCCGCGAGACACACGCTGGGCGCGCCCGCCCAGTAACCCGTGCCCTCTCCGGGCGGAGCGAGGACCAGGCGCGACCGATCGAGGCACGGCGGCGGAAACGGCGGCGGAAACGGCGGACTTCCGGACTCACCCATGGACCGATGATCACCCCCGGCCGCGCCGGCGGCAATGGGCGATGGCGCGTCTCAGGCACCGCGGCGGGTCCGGAGCGCCGTCACCTCCTCCTGGGTCCAGGCGACCAGCGCGAGGAGTTCTTCGGCCACGCCCGGGGCCATCGCGATCGTCGCGGCCGAGGAAGAGGTGTGGTCCGAGCCGTCCTGGTCGACGACCACGGCGCCCGCCTCACGCGCGATGATGACACCGGCGGCGGTGTCCCAGGGCTTGTTCGACATCGTCATGCTCGCGTCGAGCTTGCCGTCGGCCACCCAGGCCAGGTCGATGGCGGCCGAACCGAGCATGCGCACCCGCTGGACACGGCCGGCCAGCTGTTCGTTGAGCGCCAGGCGCAGGCCGTTCTTCTCGTCCGCGTCCACTCCCACGGCGTAGTCGCCGACCGCCACGATGGCCTCGTTCAGCCTGGCCGTACGGCTCGTCGCGATCCGGCGGTCGCCGGCGTACGCACCCGTGTGCTCGACCGCCCAGTAGCGGACGCCGAGAAAGGGCAGGTCGATCACGCCCAGGATCGGACGACCCCGATGGATCAATCCCAGCGAGACGCCGGTCAGCGGCATACCGTGCACGAGATTGGCCGTGCCGTCGATCGGGTCCAGGGCCCACATCAGCTCGGCGTCGGGGTCGCCGCTGACCCCCTCCTCCTCGCCGAGGACGGCCACACCCGGGGTCCGTTCGCGCAGGTGGCCGCGGACCGTCCGTTCGACGGCGAAGTCCAGCTCGGTGGCCATGTCCCGGTCGCCCTTGGCGGTCAGCGGACCCGGCAACCGGGAGCGAATGAGTTCGTTGGCGAGGGCGACTGCCTCGATTGCGGCCGGGAGCAGTGCTCCGGGCGAGGCCGTCATACCGGCCGGCTCCGATCCCATAATTCGGTATAGATCCGCTCAAATGTGCTGTAAAGACCCGGGCTTTCCGGACATCGACGTAGGACAAAGGTCGGCGAATCCACTCCGCGCGCCTGCGGCAGGTACGGCTGCGCCACGCACGTCTCGCCGTCGATCAGCACGATGCCGAACCGGATGGTCTCGTCGTAGACCGCGAGGGAGAGGCGATCCTTCGCGTCGTCCGGCAGCCGGTCGCGCACCCGGGAGAGAACCTCGATGTTCAGCTTGGTCAACATGACCAGGTGATGGTCGGTATATCCCTCTTCGCGCTCACGCGCCTGAATGGCGTCGCCGTCCGGGTCGAGGAACAGACACCGCAGTTCGGCGCCGTTCTCGACCAGACGGTGGAGCCGCTGGTCCGGATACTGCTGACAGATCAGGTTGAGCGAAAGGCCGGCCGCCCGTACGTCCTTGGCCGCGTCGAACAAGGCGTGCGGCGGCATTGTGCTGGTGAAGTCCGCACGGGTCGGGAAGACGGCCACGACATCGGCCAGGTCACCGCCGGGGGCGGTCCTCGACGGGCAGCCGGAGAGGACGTCGTCCGGGCACGGCCCGAAGAGCTGATCGGCCGTCCAGCCGGGGAACATGTGCTCCAGCACGCGGCAATGATCGGTGTACGGGAGCCGCTTCAGCTCGCCGGAGGTCCAGCGGTGCAGTTGCGCGCGGCTCGGCGCCGTACCGATGAGATCACGGCCGATCTTCCGGGCCGCGTCGTCGTACGCGGCATGGAAGATCCCATAACGGTGCCACTGCCGCTGTTGCAGCAGGATTTGGAGCAGGATCGGCCGAGCTGACACCGTCCGCCCTTTCTCGTGGCGTCTGCGGTGTCAAGGATAGGACGTTCCATTACGGAACGAGACCAAGTCGAGACGAAGAGTAGACACTGGCGTTGAAGACGCCTCCGCTCAGGCATCGCGATGAGGCGCCGAGTAACGCGATGCTGTCTGCAGTGGCCGACGAGCGGGGGCGATGAGCATCCAACAGACCGAAGGGGTGCGGTTACTCGCCGTCCTGTGCAGAGAGCTCGCGCAGCTCGGGCTCGACGTGGGCATGAGCGACGCCAAGCCCGCCCTCGCCGTACGCCTCCGCCGTACGCAGCGGCGGCTGTGGATCTCGATCGACGTCGACGAGGGCTTCTTCGAATGGCACGACGGCCGGCGGCGGCACACGGTGTCCGATCCGGCCGGCGCGGCAAAGTTGATCGCTGTGGACGTTCGGCACGCGATTTCCTCCGAAATGTGAGAGGAATACGGAACCACCGTTAAGCGTGTGGTGTCGAAAGAGACGGATCCTCGCCGGCGGCCAGGGAACAGCCCGCCGCCGGCTCTATGACGCCCCCATGGCAAGGAGTCGAGTTCAGTGCGTATATCAGCCGTACGAGTCGCCGGAGTATGTGCTATTTCCGCGGCCTTGGCACTCTCCGCCACCGCGTGCGGCAGCGCGGACAAAAAAGCTGCCTGCGGCAAGCTGCAGAAGACCATCACGGACGTCAGCAAGAAGGGCATGACGCAGATCAGCGACCCGAACGGCCTCGCCGAGACGTACTCCAACGGCGCCAACCAGATGCGCCAGCAGGGCAAGGACTCCGGCGACGACAAGGTCGAGAAGGCCGCGAATGACGCCGCGACCGCGCTCGAGAACCTCGGCCAGCAGGTGAAGTCGATCGCCGGCGGTGGCAGCACCACGCCGAAGATGCCCGACGTCGCACCGCTGACGAACGCCGGCGCGGAGCTCAAGTCGGCCTGCGACGGCTAGGGTCTGTCCGCGCGAAAGAGGGGTCCGGCGTCGCCGGACCCCTCTTTTGTTTCGGATGTCTTACTCTTCCTGCTCGGCCAGGAAGCGCTCGAATTCGGCGGCGATCTCGTCGCCGTCCGGCATGCGCGCGCCCGGAGCGGCCAGCGGCAGGCTGCTGCTCGCCGCCGCGGCGACGGCGTCGTAGCGCGCCTCCAGGCCGCGTACCGCCTCGGCCACCTCGTCGGAGGCGGCGACCTGCTCGTCGATCTGCTTCTTGGCCAGCACCGCGGCCTCTTCCAGCGCACTCGTGCGGAACGCCAGGCCGGTCGCGGCGGTGATGCCGTTCAGCAGGGCGATCGCCGCGGAGGGGTACTCCGCCTGGGCGAGGTAGTGCGGCACATGCGCGGTGAACCCGATCGCGTCGTGGCCCGCCGCGTCCAGCCGGTATTCGAGCAGCGCGCTCGCGCTGCCGGGCACCTCGACGCGGCTGATCCACGACGTGCTCTCACCGAGCAGGTCGGGCCGGTTGCCGTGCGGGGTCAGCTCGGTCTCTCTCGTGTGCGGCACCGCCATCGGAATGCCGTGCAGTCCCACCGACAGACTCACGTCGAGCCGCTCGGTGAGCGAGACCACCGCGGCGCTGAACCGCTCCCACGACCGGTCCGGCTCGGGCCCGGTCAGCACCAGGAACGGCACGCCGACGGCGTCCTCGCATGCCTGCACGGTCAGCTCGGGCGCCTGGTAGTCGACCCAGTGGGTCGTGTCGAAGGTCATCGGCGGCCGGCGGGACCGGTAGTCGATCAACGAGTCGACGTCGAAGGTCGCCACCGTCCGCGGGCTCATCGAGCTCACCAGATGCTCGGTGGCGAGGCGTCCGGCACCGCCCGCGTCCATGAACCCGTCCAGGAAGTACAGCAACACCGGCCGTTCCAGCTCGGGAATCTCCTCGGCCAACGTGTACAACTCCGTCTGGTCCGCCACGAATCCTCCCTAGCCCGTCAATGGTTGTACGAACGCAAAACGTCCGGGGTGAATTCCTCGCCTGGGCCCGCTACCGTCCGAGCGCCTTCACCAGGACGTCGAAGACGGGCGCGCCGGGCAGGGGGTTCCGCTTCTGGCCGAGCTTCTGCCAGCCCCACTTCAGTACGGCGGCCTGGGCGGCCGCCGCGGCCGGAAGCACGGTAATCGTAGCCCGCTCCTCGGGCCTGCCATCCAGCAGCCGATCGTGGATGGCCTCGGCTAGATGGAGCCGCCGCCAGTGCTCGGTCACCATCAGCTCGGCCATCGCCCACGTGCGGCCCGGCCGTTCTTCGGTGACATCGGGCGGCAGCGGGCCGAGGAGGTTCTGCCACCAGGGGGTCGTCGGCACGAGACCGACGCCGTAACCCATCCCGATCAGCGTGCCCGCGGTCCTGGCCTCGACCAGCGCGAACCCCTCCTGCTGCCGCTGTGTCTCGAAACGGCGGCGGAACAGATCGGCGTACTCCGGCCCCCAGGAGTACGGCGGGCCGGCGTGGACCTCGGCGTACAGGTCGCTGTATTCGTCTACCCGCCGAGCGGCCTCGTCGGGGTCGGCGTCATGCAACTCAATGGCGATGCTCGCCAGCGGTCTCTCCTCCTTGAAACAAGCTGCGCAAT
The DNA here is from genome assembly GCF_006716425.1 of Actinoallomurus bryophytorum. Lineage (NCBI taxonomy): Bacteria > Bacillati > Actinomycetota > Actinomycetes > Streptosporangiales > Thermomonosporaceae > Actinoallomurus > Actinoallomurus bryophytorum. The sequence continues at coordinate 3,355,844 of NZ_VFOZ01000001.1, read as the reverse complement.
GGGACAACCTCACCGGTCCCGGCCCGTACGAAACGCTCTTGGCGCGATGACCTCGTCGAACCGGCCCGTACTCAGGGCCTAACGAGCGGGAGCCGACGATGACGCTATGAATATCGTCGCCTAATTCTCAAATCGTCGTGCCGCGGGAGGCCAAGCTCGGCCAAGACGGCCGACCGCCCGTACACACCGGACGTACCGGGCAGATATTAGGAGAAGGGGGCCGAGCCGAGCCGCAGGTCAGAGCGGGCGTACGGGCCAGCGGGTGTTCGCGACCGACTGGCCGACCGGGTTTCGCAGCAGAGAGCGACTGGTCCCACCCGCCGCTCGCCCCCTTCCCTGCCGGACGGGGCGTGGCCGCATACTGGTCGGTGTGGTGCGAGAGCGACTACGGAGACTGCGCGTCGGTGACCGGAACTTCGTGTGGACGGCCCGTATCGGCCATGTGCCCGGTGAGGGGGACTGCCACCGATGCATACGGATTCGGGTGTGGGGCGGCGGCAAGAACAGCCACGCGCTGGAGGCGGACCTGCTGTCGAAGAGCTGCGCCTCGCCGTGGACCGCGTGTGCCACCGACAACGCCTACCCCCAGCCGCGTGACGTACGGGCGGTCATCGACTACGCCCTGAAGCGCGGATGGGACGCGACCGCCACCGGTGGGACCTTCCTCCTGAGCGAGCGCGACCACGCGTCCGCGTTCGAGCTGGAGGACTTCCTCCTCACCGACCGCCGACGCGACCCTGCGGCACCGGATCCGACCGCGCGGGTGATCCGCGCCTACGAATGGCGGACCGCCGAGGCCGACCCGGTCCGGCAGGGCCACCGCGAAGACGTGGGTCCGGACGCCGGCGGATAAACTCGGCGATCTTGCCGTTCGTACGCAGATCCCGGGAGGCCTCGGAATGGCGCAGGTCAGAGAGCTCTACCTCGCGGCGGCGGCTTCGGCGGCGGAACTCATCGCCGCACCTCAGGTGGCCGCGGCGTGGGAGGAGCCCAGCGCGCTGGCGAAGCTCGACGTCCAGGGCCTCGCGGGCCATCTGGCCGCCCAGATCTTCTTCGTTCCGCAGATGCTCTCCGGGCCGGCGGCCGAGGAAGAGGTCATCTCGATCCACGAGTACTACGCGCGGGCGAGCTGGATCGGATCGGATCTCGAGGACGAGTTCAACACGGGGATACGGGACGGCGGGCGCAAAATCGCGGCCGACGGCCCAGCGGCGCTCGCGGCCGAAGCGCGTGCCGCCGTCGAGAAGCTGCGGACCGACCTGCCGGGCGCCCCGCCGCGGCCGGTGCGACGCTCCTCCTGGGGGGCGTTCTCGCTCAGCCTGGACGACTTCGTGACGAGCCGGCTTCTGGAGCTCGCCGTGCACTCCGACGATCTCGCCTACAGCGTGGGGGCGCCGACGCCCGAACTGCCCGCCGAGGCCACCGAGACCGTCGTCGACCTGCTGTCACGGATCGCGCTCCGCCGCCACGGCGCGACCAACGTCCTGCGTGCGCTCTCCCGCGCGGAGCGCGCTCCCTCCTCGATCTCCGCGCTCTAGGGTCCGTCTCGAGCTCCTCGGTCTGAGCCGCGGCCTGTCTGGGCCTCGCGCGTCGTGGGCCCCGGCCCGTCGTGGAGCCGACCCGTCGTGGGCCCCGACCGGTCGTGGAGCCGACCGGTCGTGGAGCCGACCCGTCGTGGGGCCCACCGGTCGTGGGGCCCACCGGTCGTGGGGCCCACCGGTCGTGGGGCCCACCGGTCGTGGGGCCCACCGGTCGTGGGGCCCACCGGTCGTGGGGCCCACCGGTCGTGGGGCCCACCGGTCGTGGGGCCCACCGGTCGTGGGGCCCACCGGTCGTGGGGCCCACCGGTCGTGGGGCCCACCGGTCGTGGGGCCCACCGGTCGTGGGGCCCACCGGTCGTGGGGCCCACCGGTCGTGGGGCCCACCCACCTGGAGCCCACCCGCCCGGGGGTGCCATCCCACTCTCATTGTCCAGCCAGAACAGCGGCGGGCGGAAGTAGAGCGGGGTTCTGTGGATAACGCCGGGGTGTCGCCGCCCAGTCGCCGCCCAGGCGGCGCAACACGGCAACCAGCACGACTATGAGACAGGCCCTGGGCCGACCGGTCGCTGAACGCGAGTCAGGGCGTTCCGGTTCCGCCGACCTGTCCGCTCACGCTCGGCCAGTTCTTCCACTTCAACGGGTACTTCACGAAGATCCGCGGGGTGTGGATGAAGAGCTTGGCGGCCTCCTGGTGGAGCGTGGGGAAATCCGTCCAGCCGTCCCCGTCGCCCTCCAGGTAGGAGTCGGTGACGTTGCTCGCGTACGTGTAGGCGTTCGAGGCGATCATCCGCGTCGTCAGGCCACTGACCGCCCCCTTGAACCCGGGCTGCCGCAGGAAGTACTTTCCGAACTTCTGCCGGTACGCCGAGGCCGGATTCAAGCCGGGAAGCGCGTCGGCGACGCCGTCATAGGCCATGTTGCCGACGAACCCGTCGGCGAACTGCACGGCGTTCGCCTTGGCCGAGAACGGGTCGTAGCCGGCCACGTTCGTGAGGGTCCTGTGGTCGACTCCCACGGCGAGGCTCGTTCCGAAGATCCCGGCCTGGAGGAGCTGCTGACCTCCCGCGTACACGACACTGTCGGTCAGCGCGTAGGTCACCCTCTCGATCAGCGTCCGTACCAGCACGCTGCGGATTCCGGCGTACCAGCGGGCCTGGGTGATCAGTTTCAGCAGCCGCGCCTCGATCGCGCCGGTGAGCCAGCCGTAGAAGATGGTGGCGACGACGTTCGCATACATCTGGATCGCCAGCACCCAGAGCGCCTCGCGGGTCTCGTCGTTCACGCGGGCGTACTCCTCAAGGGCGTCCCCGACCTTGCGTACGTACGCGGAGACCTCCCCCGGGTAGTGCGACAGCGCCGTCGTACCGTCACCCTCGTTGTAGAAGCGGTCGAACGCGGCCGGTCCCTCGCCTTCGTTGTGGCTCTTCACCTGCCCGGCGATGGTGTTCATCACCCCTCCGGCGCCGTCGATGGCATCCGCGATCTGCCGGTAGTAGCCGGCCGCCGTCCGTACGCCGTCGGTGTCGGCCGCGGGCATCTTCACCCCCGCCACCCAAAGGAGGACGTCCTCCGGTGTCACGGGCCGAACCGCGGCACGGTCGACACGTCGACCGTGGGAAGGGACGCGATGATGTTCCAGTTGGCCACGACGACGTTTTCGTTCATGAGCGACAGGTTGTCGCCGACCGCACCGTAGGCCGAGCAGAGCGCGCCGGAGTACCGTACGACCTCTTCGCGTGCCTGGGTGAAGGCCTTCTTCGCCTCGCGGCCCGGGTCGTCATCGCCGTAGATGTCACCCAGCTCGTCGATCTTTCCCAGCAGGTGGTCCACCGTGTCGGCGAGGTCCTGCCCTTCCTTCATGAAAGCCAGCGCCGCCTGCCGCAGTTCGGCGTGGTCGATGTGCATCGGTGGGGTCACACGCCGCGCCGTACGTCCCGCAGGACGTCAAGGATGTCCTCCAGCTCCGGTCCGGCGAACCCGGCACGACCCGGATCCATCCTTGTGGTCTCCGTCATCTCCTCGACCAACGGTCGCATCATCTCCTCCGCCCGCGCCTCGGCGTCGCGTGCGCCCTGCCGGGCCGCGTCGAGGATCGCCTCGGCCAGTGCCTCCGACCCCAGCCGCATGGCGCGCGGGTCGATCCGCAGCTCGGCGAGGGCACCGAAGCGATCCACTTCGACCCGTACTCTTTCGTCGGCGGAGCAGCCTATCCCGCGCAGCTGCGTCAGTTGCGCCTGCGTCTCCCGAAGCCGCGTGTTCTGCTCCGCGATCAGCGAGACCAGATCCTTGACCGAGCCGCCGCCCGGCGAACCACCGAACGCCTCCATCGAGCCTCCTGGGCACAGGTAATGATCGATTGTTGTTGATCATCTGTTAGCCAGGAAAGCTCCGTGCGTTAAGTCCGCGTTACATCATCCTTGCCTCGACCTGCGGCTGTGCTCGTCGCCGCGCCCGCCCTCGACGAACGGACCCTCGCGACCGCCGTCGACGACGGCCATCTCAAGGGAGACACCGGGCGGCTCGAGCAGGTCTGACGCTCTCAGGCGCCGGCCGGGTCGGCGCTGATCGGCCGGCTCAGCAGGTCGCTCGCCGAATCGTGGATCTTCGCAAGCGCGCTGAGGAGGTGTTCGCGTTCGGCGTCGGTGAGGCCGGCGGTGATCTGCTCTTCCATCAGATGCCGTTCTGCCTCGATCGGCTCCTGCAGCGCGCGCCCGGCGTCGGTGAGCCAGAGCCGTACGAGCCGGTTGTCCTTGTCGTCGCGCCGGCGGGTGAGCAGCCCGGCGGTGGTCATGCGGGTGGCCATCTTGACCACGGTGGGCGTGGTGACGTTCAGCGTGGCGGCCACCTCACCGGGCGTGCGGCCGTCCTGTTCCCACAGCGCCGCGAGCAGGTGGTTCTGGCCGAGGTGCAGGCCATGACGTTGCATGGCGCCCTCGGCCACGGCCCGTAGCACCTTCGACGTTCTGCTGTGCAGGTCGAGGAACTCGGGCATGCGCATCTCCGCTGTCTTTTCGATCGATTGACGGCTAATCACTTACCGGCTAACGTTCTCCTGGCATTGATCGTTAGACGGCAAGCGACTTTAGGGAGCCCTATGCTACTGGTCACCGGCGCCACCGGAAACATCGGCCGCCCACTCGTACGCGAGCTCTCCGCGAGGGGTGCCAAGGCGCGCATCTTGGTCCGCGACCCGGCCCGCGCCGCGGGCCTGCCCGAATCGGCCGAACGCGTCGTCGCGGACCTGACCGAACCCGCGACGTTGGCACCCGCCTTCGCCGGGGTCGACCGCCTGTTCCTGCTCACGCCGGGCATCGACACCGCCCCCGTGGCCCATGCCGTCGCCGCCGCGCAGGATGCCGGTGTGCGTCACATCGTCCACCTGTCCTCCACGAACGTCCTGGGCGACCCGATGCCCGCCATGGGCCGCTGGCACCACGAACGCGAAGAGATCATCCGCGCCTCGGGGATACCGGCCACGTTCCTGCGCCCTGGCGGCTTCATGACCAACGCCCTGGAGTGGACCGGCACCATCCGCGACGGGTACGTCGTCGACCCGATCGGCCCGGGGCGCTTCGCACCGATCGACCCAGCCGACATCGCTGCCGTCGCCGCGGTCTGCATGACCGAGGACGGACATCCGGGCAGGTCGTACTCCCTGACCGGAGACGAGACGCTGACCGTCACCGAGCAGGTCCAGATCATCGCCGAGGTGATCGGAGCCCCCATCGAGGTCCGCTCACCGACCTCGCCTGAGGAGGCCGTCCGATCCCGCTTCCCCGCCAGCGCACCCCCGGCGCTGGTCGACGCCATCACGGAGGGATTTCTGCTGATGCGCGCCGACACGGTCGGCTTTCGTACGGACACCGTCTCGCAGCTGCTCCGCCGCCGTCCCGCGTCGTTCAGGGACTGGTGCGTCCGCAACGCCGACGCCTTCCGGCCCCGCTGACCGGACGCCGCCTCTCGACTGCGATAGGCGGGTCAGATCGGGACCATGACAAGAGTCGTGCTTCCCAGCCGTACCCGGTCGCCCTTTTCGAGCCGGGCGGTCGCGCACGGCCGGCCGTTGACGCGTACGCCGCGCAGGGAGCCCATGTCCTCGACCTGCCAGCCGTTCTCGTCCGGCACGACCAGAGCGTGCAGTGGGCTGGCATCCTGGTCGTAGAGCACCAGGTCACAGTCGGAACGTGTGCCGATGGCGAATCGGTCGTGGAAGACGGACGTCAGTCCGGCGAGTTTTACGGCTATCGCGGGCATCGAGGGAAATATATGCCGAGCGGGCGCAGACCGGGCAGGCTGTCCGGGTGAGTGAATCTCCGGAGCTGGTGAGACAGCTCCTCAAGGCGGTCGTGGCCTACACGTGGTTCTTCGAGAGGTGCGACGAGTCGGTACTCGAAGACCGGATTGCCCTCAAGCAGATGGAGTACGCCGCGCATCTTCTGAGCCGGCTGTCCCCACCGGACCGGCAGCGGTCGGCGGGGGAGCTGGCCGAGATGGCCGCCGACGAGACGGATCCTGAGTTTCGCGAGTTCATAGCCGGATTCGCCAACGCGATGGGGCTCGTGGACGACGCCTGAACAGGCAGGACGGCCGGGCCGCCCGTGACTCCTCTCGTCGAGGTTGCGTTGTCCGGAGGGGATCCGAGATGGTCCTCGCATGCCGATCACCGAACCCGGACCGCGTAGCGTCGCCGACGTCTGTCGTCTGCAGGAGCAGGGGCATCGGATGAAATACCTGTTCTTCTGGGGTCATCAGCCGTCCGCCTCCGTCGGCAAGGGCTGCCTGAGCCAGTGGTATGAGGGATACCCCTTCACCGTCGACGGAGTGACCTACCGCACCGCCGAGCACTGGATGATGGCGCAGAAGGCACGGCTGTTCGGTGACGAGGAGACCTTCGCCCGCATCGTCGAGGCGGGCCATCCGCGGCAGGCCAAGGAACTCGGCCGGGAGATCAGCGCGTTCGATGAGGCCACGTGGGTCGCTCGACGCCTTGAGATCGTCGCCGCCGGTAACGCCGCGAAGTTCGGCCGGTACCCCGTGCTGAAGGCCTATCTGCTCGGCACCGGATCACGAATCCTGGTCGAAGCCAGCCCACTGGACCGGATCTGGGGCATCGGCATGGCCGCCGACGACGACCATGCGACGCAACCCCACCTGTGGAAAGGCCTCAACCTGCTCGGCTTCGCCCTCATGGAGGCGCGCACCCGGCTCGCCGAAGGTCGATGAGGTCCCTGCTCGTTGCCAGCGAGGCGGAAAGCCGGACGCTGATCCGCCCAGCCGTGAGGGGTCGTCAGCCCGGGTCCTCGGTCAGGAACTCCGCGACCAGTTCTGCCGGGTTTGCGGCTTTGGTGAGAGCGAACATCTCGTCGGGGTTGAACATGTCGTAGAGAACCACCGGCACTGGCCGTCCTATGACTTTGGCGATCTGGCCGTGGAGCCGGCGCGCCACGTCGACACAGAGCGCGTGGAACTGGGCCTCGAGCTGTTCTCCTCGCTCGTCCCTCTCCTGCTCGGAGAGGTCGTCCGCGTCCTCGTACCAAAGGCCCTGTGTCACCGCCTCTCGCCGGTGCGACTCGGCGCCGGCCGGATCGCGTACGTGATCGTGGCCGGCGATGTGGGTCCCCTCCAGCCCGGATGGCGGAAAGTAGGCGTAGTTCCAGCGGGCCTCCCAAGCGTCTGGCGGACTCGGCGACGCCAGCAGCCGGGCCACCTCGGTCTCGGTGTTGTAGCCGATCGCCAGATAGGGGAACCGAGGGTCCTGGTCCACGCAGTCGATCCGGAACGTGACCGTATAGATCGCGGGCACCGCCTCCGCGGGAAACTCGGCCAGGGCGCGCACGGCGACCTGCTCAACGTGCTGCCGGAACGTCATCCGCTCTCCTCGGTGCCCAAGTAGTGATGGTTCAGGCCGTGGTCGCCGGGGCGGGAAGGTAGAGGTTCACCTTGCGGCGCAGATGGCCGTTCATCATGAAGCCGAAGACCTGGCCCTTGCGGTTGGTGTGCACCGCACCGTTGGAGGCATCCACGACCACCGGTTGGACGCGTAGCGCGAACCGTACGGGCGCCTTCCCCGAACTCGCCTCGATCGCGTCGCCGGTGACGTTCGGGCTGATGAGGACGCTGAAAGCGGCGATCCCGCTCTGCGCGCCGCGCAGGCTGTTCGACGTGCTCGTCACGTAGCGGGAGACCTCGGCCGCGAAGCCCCACACGTCGTCACCGGTGACCCGTTCGAGGTCGGCGGCCACGGTGTAGAGGTGGATCCGGGAGAAGAGCATCTGCGGCAGGAAGTCCACGCGATGACCGACGAGAGCGGGACGTCCCCCGACCTGGTCGGTCCGGACCTCGCAGCCGTCCTCCGTCAGACGCATGCCGAGTTCGTCGAGACCGCGGTTGGTGCTCATGATCATCTATCTCCTCACAAAGTGTGAGGAGCATACGAGAACTGCCACCCGGCGTCACTACGGGTCCGAGGCGCTTTATTAGACCTAGTCGCCGGGCCATGGACGTACGGTCTGCTCGGTCCCTCCGCCGGTCTCTTTCCGGCTCATCCGTATCCTGTCCTGGCCTCCGTCCGGAACGACGGTGCCGGTCCCGCGTCAAGTGCGTGGCCGATCCCTGAAGGAGCCTGGATGTTCTTGTCGTTGCCCACCAGCGCATGGATTCTCATCGCGGTGGGCGCCACTCTTTTCAATCTTGTCGGCATGCAGTGGATCATCCAGATTCCGGAGTACCGCAGAAAGCAGTTCTGGATGCCGGTCATCGGCATCGTCTGTGTCGGCTCGCGTTCCCTCGTCCAGAGTCACACGTTGGCCGAGACGCTCTTCCTGTACGCGGCGCTCATCGTCGGTTTTCCCCTCGCGCTAGCCCCGGTACGCGGCCAGATCACCCGTGACTACTACCGCTGGCTCAAGGACCCGACGACCAAACCCAGCAAGGCGTCGATGACGTGGGTCGTCACGTCGATGATGATCATGCTGGTCGTGATCATCGCGGTCAGGGCGATGGGTACCAAGGGCGGCGCCTGACCGTTCGTATTCCGGCCCGGACAGGTCGAGCTCCCCGCAGGAGGTACTCGATCGGGTCGCCGGAGCGCGTAGGCGATGACCACGTGACCAACGGCGGCCGAGAAGGTTCACGTCGACGCCCGATCCGGACGCTGTGATCGGCACCATTCCGGCATACCTCTCGTTGATGGCCGCCGACTCGCGATATAACGTGGAATGTCGGTGGCGTGGCGCCACCGCGTCGCCGTTGAGGAGACCGGATGCCGGCAGATCCGTCCAGCTCACCCGCGCTACGCGCGTCCGACGCGGACCGTGACCGGGTGATCGACCTGCTACGCGCCGCTGTCACCGACGGCCGGCTCGACCCGGTCGAGTTCGACGAGCGGCTGAGCGCGGCGCTGGTCACCCGCACCGTCGACGCGCTGGCTCCGCTCACCGCCGATCTGATCGCGATGCCGGGCAGCGACAACGCGCTGACACTCGCCAGGACGCCGGCCGCCGAACTGCTCACCATCAAGGAGAAGCACGGCGCGGTGCGCCTCGACGGCCGGTGGACGCTGCCGCACCGGCTGGCGCTGCGTACCGCGTGGTGCGACGTGAGGCTGGACCTGACCAGCGCGGTACGCAGCGGGCCCGAGTTGGTGATCGAGCTGCGGGTAAGCGGCGGCAACGTGGAGCTGGTCCTCGCACCGGGCATGGTGGTGGACGCGAACGAACTGTCGGTACGGCACAGCAATCTAGCGATCACCAGGGACGCGGGCGACGGCACGCCGGAGACGCTGCACGTCCGCCTGGTAGGCCGAATACGACACGGCCGGATCGGCACCCGATGGTCGGCATGACGCGGCAGGCCCCTTAGGCACTATCCCGACCCTGACAGGTCGTGTCGGCGGCCGCGGCGATGCGCGCGAGCGAGATCTGGGGCGTCGATCCGGAACGGATGGCGCTCGCGTACGGGCGGCCGGTCTTCGATCGCTACGCGACCAAGGACCGAGCCGGTCGCGCCCCACACTCCTAGGATCATGAAGGTGCGAGTCGATCTGGTCGCGATAGTCGTGGACGACTACGACCGAGCCGTCGAGTTCTTCGTCAACGCGTTGGGCTTCGATCTGGTCGAGGACTCGCCATCGCTGACGAACGACGGCCGCCCAAAGCGGTGGGTCGTCGTCCGGCCGCCGGGCGGCGAAACCGGCATCCTGCTCGCACGCGCGGACGGCGAGCATCAAGCCGCCGCGGTCGGAAACCAGGTCGCCGACCGGGTGGGGTTCTTCCTCCAGGTGGACGACTTCGACGCTGCCCACGAACGCATGGTGGCCGCAGGCGTCGAGTTCGTCACCTCGCCACGTACAGAGCCCTACGGACGGGTCGCCGTGTTCTTGGACATCGCCGGCAATCGTTGGGACCTGCTCGGGCCCCCTGAAGGGAACCGCGCGCCCGCAGACCGCTGAACAGGTTGGTCTACACCGCTTCCAGGGGACGGCACGAGATGTCGATGCCTTGATCGCGTGTTTCATCCATCGCCCGGCGCACATGGCCGGATTCGGGCAGCGTGTGCCAGATGGTCCGCTGCGGGGGTATTCAATGAGGGCATCGACCCAGACGGGGGAACCGTATGCGCGCCACGGGGTATTCGTTCCTAGCACCTGACGTCCCGACGCCGATACCCCGCATGGCGCGTTCCTGGTGGGCGTCCTGCCAGGCGGGTTTCGTGTCCATCGGTGGCTTCTTTGCCGTGATCATCGCTGCGGCGGTGACGTACCGGAGCAGCGCGTTGGTTACGACGGCCACGCTCGGTGGACTGGTGGTCGGGTTCACGGCGGTCGCGGCGTACGAATGGTGGGCGGGGCGCAGGCTCGGGACCGAGCTGAGTCGCCTGCAATTGATCGTCGTCGCCGCGGGCCTGGTGTTCTGGCAGTTGTACCAGACCTCCCCCGGAGGCCTGCCCTACGATCCGACCTCGGCACAGCTGTGCGCCTACATTCAGCGGCTGGACCGGCCCTGCCTGATTGAAGCCGACGCCGCCCGGCTGCACAGTGACATCGCCTGGTGGTCGACCGGAATAATCATCGTGATCCTCGGACTCATGGCCCGGCGCTCTCGCACCGCAGCCTGGATAGCCCCGGCCGTCGCGATCGCCGGCGGCGCCGTCGCCCTGCATTTCCTTGACGTGTTCGTCCGGCCGGCGGCGGCAGCCGGTCTCCTCCCGGCGGGCGCCGCCCCGTGACCGACGTTCGGCATCGGCCACACCCCGGCTTCCGCCCAAGCCCCTGACCACCTCCGCCGGTGCGCCCGCTCCCCGTGCCGGTGCAGCCGTTCATCTCGCGTGAACTGCTCGGCGCGCCCCGCGGTTCGTCGCTGGAGGAAATAGGTCAGAGCCGGGTCCCGGCTACCGCGACCAGACTCGTGAGTTCACCACTCATGCCGATAGTGGACGCAGGCCCCCGCTGCCGCCCCTCACTGCGCGCCGCTGTCCGCCCGGACGAACGCACATCACCGCCCGTCCCGTCATCCCGTACGCCTGATGCCCCCGCTGGGGGATTCGAGCTCTCTTAATGGCCCGGCGTACGGTGCTTCGGCCACTCATCCTGCTCGTCGGGTGGCGTCCACATGATCGACACGATCTGGAGGGCTGCCGTTGCCAGGTGTCGGTCACCGCTGATGTGTGCTTGTGCTATCGCCTCTTCGGGGGTGATGCCGCGGGTGCACAGACGCCAGGTGGTGTCGGCGGACAGCTCGACCCGTGCGGTAGGTGCTGGAGACGACTGATGTTGCAGCTTCCAGCGTTCCGGCCCACGGATGCAGGTCCACGCTCCTCCACCGGATCCGGTCACGCTCATCTCAATGACGGTGCCTTCGGGAGCGGTCACGTTGCGCAGCGTGTACGGCAAGGCCCGTAGGAAGGTGTCCAGGACGGGGCCGAGGTACTCGGGGTCCATGAGTCCGGCTCGGCCGGTGGCGTCACAGATCTGCTGGTGGTGGGTCCAGTACTCGCTGAAGTCCCGCGCGGCGTCAAGCCAGAACGGGAGCGGCCCGGGCCCAGCCCAGCGCACTCGCGCCCCGAGGGCAGCCGGATCAACGGTCGGCCAGAATCGCACGATCTGCTCGCCGACGGTGGAGAGCAGATCAATCAACAGCGGCGTGCTGATCCGGCGTGCGGTGACCACCCATTCCTCGTTGATGCGGTCCAGATAGACGGTGAACGGTTCCGCGTCATGTGGGTGCAGTACGCGGAAGCCCTCACCGTCACGGTGCATCGACAACCGCCCGACGTGATCGCCAAGCACGTGTGCGGCGATGTCCTTGACGGTCCATTCCGGACAGATCGTTGGCCTGAGCCATTCGTCGTCGGTGAGCTGACGCAGCAGGTCGATGAACGCGACGTGCTGTTCGGCGAATAGCGGCCGAACATCGATGGGCGGTCCCAACCAGGAAATATCAGTCAACGTATCCCACCACTGCTCTATGGAACGCTTGAGCAACGCCCCTTAGTAAACCTTACGGAACTCCGCCAACCCAGGCCCCGGGGGCTGTAGGGGGCAGAGCCCTTCGCATCGGGGTTACGGGGTCGCCCCCTGGCTCGGCCTAAGAGATTCGAACCCTGACCTGCTGCTTGCAAATCATGCTCCCGCGATGTATTGCGGCACCTTTGGTCTTCAGCGAAGATCAGAGGAGAGCATGGTCAGCGGGCCAGATGGTCGCCGAAATCTGTACTGCTTGGAAAGGCGGGCTAGTGAGCGGTCAAAGCTCTGGCAGTGTGGTGCAGACGCAAGCCGGGGCGCTCTGGTTTCTTCGTCTCATCGCAGTTGCCGGTGACGTGAGCGTCACGATCCGGGCGATCGAGGCCCGAGGCGTTCTGGTCGGAGTGATCGCGACTATCAGCGCCGACGTCTTCGTGTTGATGTTCCTGTTCTTGAAGAATCCGTATGGTGAACTGAATTCCCGCCGTTATCTATTGGTGCTTATCGTCAGCGCATGGGCGTGCTTGGTTGCGCCGGTGGCCGCGACCCAGCTTCCGCTACTTATATGCCTGCCGGTGATTTTGGTGGGAAGCTTTCCGATGGCACTTGTAACACGATGGTGGTTGCGCCGACGGCTGACGAGCCCGTAGTCCTGCAGCCCCTGTTTGACCATCGCCCACCCTCAGCCGACGGGACGGCGGGCCTGACAGTCAACCCATCGGGGCCCAGGACGTTGTTACTGTCGACGCCGCGCAACCCCGCCGACGACGGTGAAGAGATCACCAGTTGGATCAATCCGGGCGTTTGATGACCTGTTCACGGCTTTGGACGCACTGCAACGTTCTCGCGTCGGCACCCTGCATCCGGCTGACCTCAGCGTCCGCGCTATCAGCTTGGGAAGCGTAGGAATCTTGGCCGTCACAGGGCCTGAACTGCACGGGCATGTGTCCGCGAATGACCGCTGTTGACCCTGAGCCACCTGGGCTAATACCCCCGAATGGCCCGAAACGAAGCGTCCGGAACATCGCGCTCCGAGATGGCGTCCAACAGAGTAGAAGATCGAGTAACGCAGACGGGAGCTCTGACATGTCGGGCGCTGCTAGTCGTTTCCTCTACCTCACGCGGCATGGTGAAGCTTCACCGGATGAGAGCGCCTTGACCGCCCGAGGCCGTCGGCAAGCTCGTCTGCTCGGCGAGCGGCTGCGCCGCTTCCCGTTGTCCACGATCTATCACGGGCCTCTGCCGCGGGCCGAACAGAGCGCGCGGCTCATCGGCGACCAACTCGACAACGTTCCTATTCACGTCACGGAAGCGGCCGGCGACTTCGTCCCGTACGTCCCGGAGGTGGCAGAACTCCCGCCCGCGTCCGTTGACTACCTCGTGCGACGCCTCAAGCAGATCCCGCCGGAAGAACGGACGCAAGGCCCGGAGCTGGCCCGTGAAGCCCTCAGCCAGTTCACCGGGCCGGCCGACGATGACGAGCCTCGCCACGAGTTGGTCGTCACCCACAATTTCCTCATCGCCTGGCTAGTCCGTGCCGCGCTGGATGCACCGAACTGGCGCTGGCTCGGGCTCAATCACTGCAACGCGGCCCTGACCATCATCCAATACGCACCCCAGCGTCCCTCGTCCGTACTGACCTACAACGACATGGCCCACCTTCCAGAGGACCTCCGCTGGACCGGATTCCCTCTGGGCTTCATAACTAAACCGGCGCCCTCATCGGGCCCGCAACGAGAGGCATCGGAATCGCTGCCAGCGGGAAAGTCGCTCTCACGGATCGTCGCTAAGCCGCTCTGTATCTGACCTGTGCCTTTTCGACGATCCGTCCGTGAGCAACCGTACGCGCGGGCATGTAAGACGTATCGCCCACGCTGGTCAGTAGTCCGTGGCCGTCACTTCGATGAAGTACTCCTTGTCTGGCTCCAGCGGAGGGCAGGCAAGTATCGTGATCACCTGTGGCCACAGCTCCGGACGTACCGGGTAGCAGTCGGGGAACGCCTCATCACTGAAGTCGAATAGCTCCCGGACACGGATGAACTGCTCCCGAGTGACCGGGAACTCCCCGCACAGATGGTCATCCTGAGCGCTGTACGCCACCAGGTCCCATCGAACGTCCTGGCGGTCTTCATAGCGGGCGGGATCGCGAGTCATGTCCCTAGTGTGGCGTGGCTCCAGGCGCACGCCGTCGGCATGGTCATCCCGTCTGCCTTAATGGCCCGGCATCTATGGCTGCGGCCCCTTCATATGCACCTCCTTCGGGGCCGTATGCATCGCCTGCTTCAAGAGCACTTGGGAGCGCCTTGGTCATCGAGCATGCTTCAGCGGCAGACTACGCACGTGGAGACCCTTCGGCGCCTCAGTTGTTCCTACGTCACAGGTGATGTTTCACCTGAAGAACTGCCCATGATCGCCGCAGAGGCGATCGTCCGGGGCATCGACTCACCCTCCATCCACCAGCTCGCCGGGCTCAGCCAGCGAGATGACCCTCGGGACATTCGTGACCTCTACCGTGCCGCCATGGATGAACTGGGCATTGACATCCCGAACGCCGACGCACTTCGCTGGGAGTACGTGCACTTCTGGGCACAGTGCATGCTCAACGGAAGCCTGAGCCCCTATGAAGCAGCCTCAAAGGTCAGCGCCGAGAGCTTCCGTTTGGGCGAACCCGAAGCCCTTCGGGACATGTACGCCCTTACGCTGCTTTGGGAAGATGATCCAGGTCACCGCACCGCACTGGAGCGCAGCATGCTGGAGGCCGCCAAAAGCCTGCACCACAAACGTTGAGGGCCGACGACGGTGAGCAATTCAGTGGACGGGCGTGAGGCGTTCCGTCGGCGTGTAGAGGCCACGGCTCCTCTGCCTGGTCTGCTGGGCTTGTCCTGGGACCTCGGTGGAGGGGATGACCAGGCTCTCACTTGAACTCCTGAACTCCGGCCCACGTGCACTGCTCCGCCTCGGCGGCTGAGATCCCCGCGCCGGAGCGCCCCTGCCGGAGGCAGGCCGTAAGAGCTTCCCGTGACGTGGTGAGTGGGGCCGGCCTTTAGTAGAGGAACGGCGGAGTGGCAGAACCCTGCCGCTGTCGATGATCAGGTCGTCGCCGACTGATCGGCCCATCAGCCATGCCAGAAGGGATGCTTGGCAGCCTCGGATGACGGGAGCGTCATTGCTGCTACGTACCTCGTACTGCGTACCGGTGTCGGTAGCGTGGAGTCGCATGGCGGGTGCGTTCTCGCGGGCGGTGAGGGCCGCTGTTACCCCGTTCAACTCATGGGCGACGAAGTCGGCGGGCCAATGGTCGGGCGTGACGCCGACCTGCAGATCGACGTGGTGGACGAGCACCTCGCAGAGCCGGGCATCCCCGATCCGGGCGGCCGGATGCCGTTGTCCGGCCGACCACTGGACTATGTGGGTTTTCGACGTCGATGGCGGATCAGGCCAGACCGCCGACGAGGTTGTCCGATCGACCGGAGCCCTGCTGGTCGGCCGGCGTACGCAGGATGTCGAGGACCGCCTACAAATGGGCTTCTATGGAGGCGCCTTTCGCGGGCCGTTCTTTGTGCTGCGCCATCATCCGCCGGCGCAACCTCCTGTCGTGAAGGGGGTGACCGGGCGGTTCCTCGATATGGGTATCGAGGAGGCGGTGACGCTTGCCAAGAAGGCCGCCGATGGTGCGAATGTAGTCATCCTGGGTGCCTACGTCGCCCGGCAGTGTCTCGAGGCCGGGCTTCTGGACGAGATCATCGTGCATGTCGCTCCGGTCCCCGTCGGCGAGGGCGTTTCCTCTTTGAGAGCGCCGGTGGCGCTCCGATCAGACTCGAGGCGATCTCTTCCCACGTGGAGGGCGAGACCACGGTGCTGCGCTACGCGGTTCGTCAGACGCCAGAGGAACGACGGTGAGACGGGCCAAAGGTTCTCTTATGCGGCACTAGACGTCGCCGAGAGCGATGGCACATCCAGACCAGAAGCGGTGCTTCGTCCGGTTGCGGGTCGCCCGATCGGCACGACCGGGGGGACCGGCGCCCACGCCGCACGCCCGTAGGGCGGGCTGCAGCGACGGCGGGCAGTGTCGTCGCCTTGATCCAATAGAGATTGATTCGGCAAGGTATCCGCTACCCGATAGAACAGCCGGAGCAACGCCACCCGAACGAACCCGAAAGCAACCTGCGACCCAGCCCCGGGGGGGCGTGAGGGGCGGAGCCCCTCACATCGGAGGTTCCGGGGGTCGCCCCCCGGGCCAGCACCGTGGAGCCTAGGGGATTCGAACCCCTCACTTCCTGCTTGCAAATCACGCTGATCCTGGCCCACGTAGCCGCTGACCTGTGCAGACATGTGTCCGCGAGTGACCGCTGTTGATCCATGATCACCGCGGCTAATGGCACGCTAATGACACGAGCAGTCGCTGGGCTTGCGGCACGTGATGCGGTCCTGCCGACGACTCCGGTGGCGGCCTGCCAGGCTGTCGGCGACAGACCTCCGGTTTCCGCATGGCCCATGGGAGCATGCACCCATGGTCGATGACGTCCGGCTGGATCTCGATGCAACCGCCCACGGAGAGATCCGAGTAACGCTGATGTCCCCATCGTGGCTGCTGCATATCGAAGCTCCCCGCGCCGACCTTGAGCGGCTGGCCGGCATCGCGGACGCCGATTGGAACGCACGTCGCTCTCTGGCCGTAGGCACCTGCATGAATTCGTCGGTGTACTGGTCTGCCGATCCTGACCCCAACGCGGCAGACCAGGCCACCCTCCTCATCGGTCACGATGCCGAAACCTGGGACATCGGGATAACAGTCCCCCAAACGACCGTGCGCAAGATCGCCGAACTCGCCGCTCAATTTCCTGGCGCCTGACGGCGCCGAACTCCAGGCGGGTCACCGCGTCGGTCCGGAGTGCTGTCCCGCGCGTACGGCGGGACGTCGTGACAGACATCAATCGTGGGTGAGTACTGCGGTGCGCGGGGGTCTGGGGCGGCGGAGCCTCCAGGAGCGCTCGACCAGCATGACGTCGAGGCCGTGGTCATTTCATCGCATCTGCGTACTATCGAGCATGCTGCGGTTTCTGCGTTTGGGGGACGATGTATAAGGCGTTCAACTGGGTGCGGTTCGGGAACGCGCGGATCTTGCTTGTCGTAGCTGTCGTCCTTGACGTGGTCAACCAGTCGATAGCCCGTTACCCCTCCGGCGGTCGGGGCGTGGCTGTGATGTGGCTATGCGTTGATCTCATGTTGTTCATCGCAGTAGCTCGGGGCAGTCACGTTGCATGGCGGGTACTTGGCGCGTTGATGGCGTTCGGTGCCGTGCTGTTCTTGATTACCGGGCTCGGGGATCCGTCCGGCTTTCAGCTGCCGCGCAGCCTGTTGTTCGCGGCCCAGCTTCTTCTGCTCTTCAGCCCAGCGGTACGGATCCGGGCGGGGATGAGGCGCGAGCAGCTGGAAGCAAGAGCGGGTTGAGCGGTTAGGGAACCTCGATTCGAGCTTGCCCGCAGAGGCACGTCCTGGTCCTACGGCGGCGCTGGCATGGTGGCTGTGCTGTCAAGTGTCTGCGCTGATAGCAGGGACGTTGGCCGCCCGATCGGCACGGCCGGGGGGACCGGCGCCTACGCCGCACGCCCGTAGGGGCGTGCCGGAGCGGGCGGCTGCAGCGGCGCGGAGCGCCGTCGCGTTGATCCAATACAGCCCAATTCGGCAACGTATCCGCCACCGCCCCAAAGAACAGCCCCGAGCAACGCCACCCAAATAAACCCGCGAGCAACCCTGCGACCCCAGCCCGCGAGGGGGCGTGGGGGGCGGAGCCCCTCACATCGGGGGTTCCGGGGGTCGCCCCCGGGCCGGCACCCTGGAGCCAAGGGGATTCGAACCCCCGACTTCCTGCTTGCAAGTCATGCCGATCTTGCCCCATATGGTCGTTAACCTGGGCGAGCATGTGTCCGCCAGTGACCGCTGTTGACTCCTGATCACCGTGGTTAATTGCACGGCGTCCGACTTCGCCGGCGTCGTCGGTCCCTTGGGGATCTTGACCGAGCGACCGCAGCTTTATCAGTTCGATCTTGATCTACGTGGTCGGGTTCCGTCCGTGGTCGTCCCGTCTCCCAACGCTCGCGGTTATCGGGCTTCGTCTGCCTGTGTTGCCGTCATGGTTGCCGTCACTGCCGTCGGCGTGTGGGCGGGCGGTTTCTATTGCTGTGCTTGCTCATAGAACGCTCGGACCCGGGCGGCGTGCCCGTGCTGGTCCAGCTCGACCACGTCCAGCGCGCGGTTGCCGTTCTCGCGCCGGTAGAACAGGGCGTAGCCGCCTGGGCTGGTCAAAAACGCCTCTTCGGTGAATGTCAGTTCTGGCGCGAGGTGCATGCCTCGCTCGAAGTGACGGCGCAACTCGGCCTTGCCCCGCAATCGGCCGTCCGGCCGATCCCAGCGGGTCACAACGGTAAGCGCAGCGAAGTCGACGTCATCGGAGTAACAGGCCATGACGGCGTCCAGGTTTCGGGCGTTCCAGCCCGCCAGCCACTGATCTGCATGAGCCCTTGTATCCATGTGGATCAGTATCCAGGCGGCATGGGATCGTGCCGACGAGATATCGACAGCAGTCACGAGCCACCGCCCGCCTGGTCATCCCGTCTGCCGTCCCTACCTTGATCGTGGGTTGCTCGGGCCGTCGTAGGGTGCTGGCGCCCGGGGGTGCCGGGTGTGGCTGTCTGCCGTCTGCCGCTTGTGGCTTGGGACGATTGGCCGCCCGGTGCCCCTGCGACGACCCTGGCCGCTGATTGAGAATTGCGAACACGTCGCTGTGTAGGGATGCGCCGGCGAGGTCGTCTTCGGGAACAGATGGCAAGTCGAGCCAGGGAGACGGCGTTGCAGCAGGTGTGGGCCGGTGTGGACATCGGCAAAGCTCATCATCACGCGGTGGTGATCGATTCTGAGGGCAGGCGGCTGCTGTCGCGGCGGGTGGCCAATGATGAGGCCGACCTGCTGGAGTTGATAGCCGAGGTCTGCGCATTGGCCGGCGAGGTGATCTGGGCGATCGATGTGCGCACCGGAGGCGCCACGTTGTTGGTGACGCTGCTGTTCTCCGATGGCCAGAAGGTCTTCTACCTCTCCGGTCACATGGTCAACCGGGCGGCCGATGGTTACCGCGGTGAGGGCAAGACCGATGCCCGCGACGCCGCCGTCATCGCCGACCAGGCCCGGATGCGCCGCGATCTGCGGCCGGTGCTTGATGAGGATGGGCTGATCACCGAGCTGCGGATGCTGGTGGCCCACCGCCAAGACCTGGTCACCGACCGGACCCGGGCGATCAACCGGCTCCGTGACCAACTCCTGAACGTCTGCCCGGCCATCGAACGCGCCCTGGACCTGGCCCACAAAGGCCCCCTGATCCTGCTCACCGGCGCGAACACCCCCGCCGCCATCCGCGGGCTGACCCCGGAGAAGCTGACGTCCTGGCTCCGCGAGAACGGAGTACGCAAAGGCGCCGCCGACCTGGCCGACCGAGTCATCCGCGCAGCCCAATCCCAGACCGCCGTCCTGCCCGGCGAACACATGGCCGCACGACTGACAGCCGAACTCGCCAAGCATGTCCTGAGGCTCACCGAGCAAATCGAGCACACCGACGCGCTGATCGAAGACCGGTTCGCCCGCCACGAACTGGCCGAAGTGATCACCAGCATGCCCGGCATCGGGACGCTGCTCGGCGCCGAGTTCCTCGCCGCCACCGGCGGAAACATGACCGCCTTCGCCTCCGCCGACCACCTCGCCGGCTACGCCGGCCTGGCCCCACGCCCCCACGACTCCGGCCGGATCAGCGGCAACCGCCACCGCCCGCGCCGCTACAACCGCGACCTCAACCGCGTCTTCTACACATCCGCCCTGATCAGCGTCCGCTACAACCCCGAATCCCGCACCTACTACGACCGCAAACGCGCCGAAGGCAAACTCCACACCCAAGCCGTCCTCGCCCTCGCACGACGACGCGTCAACGTCCTATGGGCCCTCATCCGAGACCGACGCTGCTACGAACTCACACCCCCGACCACCAAGGCCGCATGACCCCACACCGCCTTGACAACCCGATTGAGAATCGTCCCACCCGGCGGGGAGCGGGCCAGGCCCGACGGGTCGGGGTGGAGCGCCCCGCTGGACGAACGACCTCGACCCGGCGGGCCTGGTCTGCTCGGCTTGTCCTGGGACGATGGCGGGCGGGATGACCAGGCTTCCACCTCAACCACTAACCAACCTGCGACGCCAGCCCACAGGGGGGCGTGGGGGGCGGAGCCCCTCACATCGGGGGTTCCGGGGGTCGCCCCCGGGCCGGCACCGTGGAGCCTAGGGGATTCGAACCCCTGACTTCCTGCTTGCAAAGCAGGCGCTCTACCAACTGAGCTAAGGCCCCTCGTGAAACGAGCAACAGCCTACCGGGGAACCAGGGGTGTCGTGTTCGGGCGTACCGCTCGTCGGGAGGTCGTGTTCTCGCGTACTCGTGGCATCAGGCTTCCAGGCGGGTCAGGGGGCAGGGTGTCGTCGCCGATCCCTCTGGCTCGCCTCGGCGGATCGTGACTGGTGGCGGCTGACTCGGCCTGCGCCCCGGGGCGTCGCCGTTCCGTTTCGCCTACACGCCCAGTGAGGCGCACGCATACCGGGCTGGGGTCCAGACATACGGGCGGGGTCTCGGCGCAGGTGCTCAGTGGTGAGCATCGCCGCAGCCGCAGCCGCAGCCGCAGGCGCTATCGCGGTGCGGGGATCGCGGCGGTCGTTCGCAGGATCAGGTCTGGTAGGCCCGAGATGCTCTCCAGTACCTCGGTCGCGCCTGCCGTTTCGAGTTGGGGGCGGTCGTGGGCGCCGGTCAGGACGCCCGCGACGATGGAGGCTCCTGCTCGGTGACCGCTGCGCATGTCGCTTGCCGTGTCTCCGCACACCGCGATGTGGCGGACGTTCTCGACCTGGAGGCGCAGGGCCGCCGTGAGGATCATGTCCGGGTACGGGCGGCCGCGGCCGCCGGCGTCGTCTGGGCAGATCAGGAGGTCGGCGCGTTTCCACCAGCCGAGCGTGTCGATGACGCGGCCCAGGGTGGCGCGGCCGAATCCCGTCATCAGGCAGACGCGTACGCCCGCATCGGTGAGTTTGTCCATGGTGGCCTCGGCGCCGGGGATCGGCGTCAGGCCGTCGCGATCGATGATCGAGTCGTAGGCGCGCTCAAAAGAGTGGTTGGCAGCGCGTGCTCGATCCTCGTCGGAGAAGATCTGGCGGAAGACGTCCAGCTTCGACTGCCCCCGCGCGGCCTGCACGCGGGCCATCGAGCGGCCGTACGCCTCGGTGCCGCGTACGACCCCCTGCGTGGCCAGCGCCTCGGCGAAGGCCTTTTCGACCACGCCGCCGTCGGCCACGCTCGTACCGGCGAGGTCAAGGCAGGCAAGCGTGATCCGCGCTGTGTCGTCCACGCACGCCCCCCATGCTCCCCGCCGGTATCAATGTCGTATCTCAGCTGTCCGCCGAGGTCGCCTCGGTCCACAGGTCCAGCTCGGCCCGGTCCTGCTGGAGCCGACGCCAAACCGCGAAACCACCGAGGGCGACCAGCGCAAGAACGATGAGTTTCTTCACGGTGGGACCCCTTCAAACTTCGACTGACGGTGCGACTCGCAGCCTAGCAACCGTTCCGGTGTGCCGGGCGGCTTCCCCCCGCCCGTTATCGATCATGGGATTCTAGGCGTTCTCCAACGTCGGGCTGTACGTCTGTGGCCACATCGAGACCGGGATGTTGCCTCACGAGCGGCGCCCGATCCTCCACACCTGTGGATAACCCGATCGTCGTGATCTCCTACCGGGGCACTCCTCCAGGCACTCCCCACATCGTTATCCACAAGCCTGTGGATTAACTCTCCGTACAAGGAATCACCTACCGACGACCGGCGGAAGCCCACCGTACGGCGCCGGCTGCCCGTCGTCACTGCACGGAAACCTCCCGTATCGGTCCATATGAGGTCACACTCCGCCATATCCCGTTTACGTATTGCTTACCAGGATGTGGTTCTCAGGAGGGACTCTCGCGCGTGGAGAGCCTCCGAGAAAAGGAGAGTGCCGTGAAGCGTGCGATCACCACCGCCGCGATCCTGACGGGCCTGCCGCTCACAACCGCGATCATGACCTCCTCGCCGGCGTCCGCGGTACCGCCCCCGCCCCCTGGCGCGACCACCGCGAAGTCCGAGCTCGCCGCGCTGAAGGTCAAGAAGGAGATCTCCCTGTCCGGATACAGCCGGGCGAAGTTCCCCCACTGGATCGACCAGGGCTTCGGCTGCAGCACCCGCGAGGTGGTGCTCATGCGCGACGGCAAGGGCGTACGGGTCGGCTCCGACTGCTACCCGACCAAGGGCAGCTGGTATAGCCCGTACGACGGCAAGACCGTGACAAGCCCGCACAAGGTCGACATCGAACACCTTGTCGCCCTGTCCGAGGCCTGGCGCTCCGGCGCGAAGTCCTGGACCACGGCCCGGCGCCAGGCGTTCGCCAACGACCTGCGCCACGCGGAGCTGTGGATATCCGACCACCCGCTCAACATGGACAAGGGCGGCAAGGACCCGGGCCGCTGGCTGCCACCGCGAAGTGCGTTCCGCTGCACGTACGCGCGCTCGTACGTGCAGGTGAAGTACGCCTGGAGCCTGTCGGTGAACACCGCCGAGAAGAAGGCCCTCACCTCGCTTCTCAACAAGTGCTGACCAGGCACGGGCGCCCGTGACCGAGGTGCCCTGAAACGCTGCGGGGATGACCATCGAACTCATCCGCGCCGCCGGCCTGTACGCCGGAGTCGAGTACGCCTACGCCGCCGTCGCACCTGTCGGCGCCCTGGTCTTCACCGCCGGCGCCTGCCCGCTCGGCGAGAGCGGGGCGACCGTGGGACCCGGCGACGTACGTGCCCAGGCGCGGCAGTGCGTCACAAATCTCTTCGCCGCCCTGGTGGCGTCCGGCGCCGGCCGACGCGACGTACTCAAGACGACCGTGTACGTCGCGTCGGCAGAGCGTACGGACCTCGTGGCGGCCTGGGAGGAGATCCGCGACGCGTTCGGCACCCATGACGCTCCCAGCACACTGCTCGGCGTCGTCGTACTCGGGTATCCGGATCAGCTCGTGGAACTCGAGGCTGTGGCCATGCGCCCGTCTCTCTGACCTCAGTGGCATCCTTCCGCGGTTCTGATCACAGAGTGGCCATCCGGTCACCGAGCAGAATCCCCCATTCGGCGAAGGCTTGGCATGGGCAGGTTTATTCCTCTGTCTGAGGGGATGAATTTCGATGCGTACTTGAAGGGAGAAAACAAATGGGTATCGTTATAGCGGTTCTATTGCTCGCGCTGATCCTCGGCGGTGCCGGGTTCGCGATCCACGTGCTGTGGTGGATCGCACTCGCCGTCTTGGTGCTGTGGCTCCTCGGCTTCGTCTTCCGCGGAGCGGGTACGGCGGGTGGCCCCAGAGGCCGCTGGTATCGCTGGTAGACCAGCTCTTCCCATCGGCGCAAGATCAAACGAACGCGCCGTCGCCGCGATCACGCGGTGGCGGCGCGATCGTCATTTCCGCCAAGCAATGAAATACCCATTGGCATCAATAAATTACCGAGTGTCACGCAATGATCGGGCTTGCCTTACCCGTAGTAGATGGGTGTCAATCCTCCCGAAAAGTATTCTGTTACGGTGACATGCGGTCGGCGCCGGAGCATCCCTTTCCCTTCCATTCCCATGCGCCTCTCGACTCGCCCGAGACCGGCCGCGGGAGCCGGCGAGTGGGGCAGCATGCTCTTCCGCGGTCACGATCGGGAGCCCGTCGCGTGGGGACGAAAACCCGTTGCGCGGCCATGCGACGCTGAGACGCATGCGAGTGAGATTTCCCCGGCTGGCCGACGGCCAGCGCTCTTTCAGCGTCGTGGAGCGTTCGGATGGTGTCCGGTATCGCGTGCACGAGGGTGTGGCAGGGCCTGCCCTGCCACACGACGCGGTCCACTTCGTCGTCGAGCGTGAGACGGAGGAAGACGGAGGCTTCTGGGGAGCGGTGGCCGCGGGTGCGGTGTTCTCCAGCATGAGGCACATCGACGGCCGTCGGCCTCCCCACGCCAAGGAGCGCTCTGAGTCGGCGATCCGCGCTCGGTCCGAACGGCTGCAGCGTGCGGAGCTGATGGCCGACCTGGTGGAGTACGTCGCCGCGGAGGGCATCACGTCCGCCGGCGGCGTCGCCAAGGCGGCCAGGGAGGTGCTCTCCACGCTTCCCGACACGAGCGTCGACGGCCCGAAAGTGATCGCGGCCGCTGCGACGCTCCAGGCCACCGCCCGCCGCTGGGCGTCACTCGCTCCCGGCGATGAGCTGACCTTCGACTGGCCCGAGAAACGACGCCGGTAAGGCAGCCGAAAGCCCCACCAAAAAACCTGGCGGAGGCTTTGGATTGAGTGTGCCTAAGAGGATTTGAACCTCCGGCCCCATCCTCATCAGTTCGATCATGATCTAGGTGATCGCCGACGTCGGCCGTCCACGCGGGTCCGCGTTCATCCGGCGACGTCTACCGGTGTTGCTGTCACCGTTGCTGTCAGTCCGGGAAGTCGCTGTCGTCGTAGTGATCATCCGACCTGACCAGAGCGGCGATGTACGGATCGTGCTCCCACACGTCGTGTCCGTCTGCCCATCGCCCCAGCCACTCGGCGAGGCTGGGCCAGACCTGGTCCTGGTCCACGACAACCATTGGCGCATCCCGCTAGGTCCAGTCCCAGCCATCCCAATCGAACATATAGACCGGGTTCCCGGGCTCCGTCAGCGACACGTGAAACCAGACGCTCCACCCGCCGTAGACCAACGGGAAGCTCAACGGACCGTTGAGCTCCGGATTCGCCACGTTCTACCGGCGGTCGCCGAAGAAGGGCAGCCGCCGCGACATCCCGCTCCCGCCCTTCCTGGCCGAGCTGCTCGCGGCTCACGTCTCGGCGTCGTCGAAGAGCTACTGCTCCTGCCCGGACAGGCCATGACCAGCGGCCACATGAGTACGTATTCCTCGGCCCCGCGGGCGGCCACCACCGCCGGAGCAACCTACCGGCGGTAGTTCACCCCGTCCACAGAGGCGTTCGTCCTGTGGATAACCGCCGGGCATCGCCGGTCCACGTGCGCCTGGACGGCGAGGCGTGGCCGGGCCAGCCGGTGGTCGGCCGGCGGTCGGCCGGTGGTCGGCCGGAACAATGCGGAACGTGCGGAGGCGGCGTGGCTGGCGGTCGAGCTGGGCCTGACTCCGCACGGCCAGCGGCACAGCCACAAGACGTGGCTGATCGAGGACGGCGTGCCTGATCGAGGACGGCGTGCCCGAGGTCGCGAGGTACGAGCGGCTCGGGTATCGGCTCGGGGGGATCCGCAGGGTGTACTCGCACTCGACGCCGGAGATGCGGCAGCGGATCCTCGACGGTCTCCAGGCGCGGTGGGAGTCGCCGCTGGAGCAGCGCGCGGGCGATCGACCTCGGCGCCGGCCGGGAGCCGCACGCTCCGGTGGCGTTGCTCGACGAGCTGCTGGAGCCATGGCGTGAGGGCGGCGCGCGGCGTGGCGATCGGCCCGTCGTGGTAGAGCTCCGGAGCGGCCGGCAGACCATGGCCGGGTGAGGTTCGCGTCGGGGCTCGTTTTGCGGAACGATCCCCAGTATTTCTCCAGTACAACGCAGAAACCCCCGCCAGCGGCGGGGGTCTCGTTGTGTCTGGGCTGGTGGGCCTAGGAGGACTTGAACCTCCGGCCTCATCCTTATCAGGGATGCGCTCTAACCGACTGAGCTATAGGCCCGTGCAGCTGCTCCCGGTCGAGGAGGACCAAGGGGCGACGTCGAGAAACAGTACCCGATCGGCACCCCTAACCGGTAATCGTTTGGCCCCCCCGACGCGGTGCAGTCGCGGTTATGAGTCGGCTTCCTTCAAGGTGACCTCGACACCGCCGACAAGATCGGCGGCCATGTTGTAGATCACCGACCACACCGTGGCCAGAGCCGTAATGAGAAGGACGTTCAGCGTGCCGATCAGCGCGGTGTAGCCGAGGATTCTCGCCGCCGAGAACCAGCTCGCGGGGTTCAGGCCGCCGGTCTTGCCCTGGTCGTTCGAGGTGAGGTCGTGGATCGTGTTGGACAGCGCATCGAAGACGCCGAGCCACGACAGGATCACATAAAGCACCGCGACCGCGACGAACAGCACAAGGAAGCACACCAGCGACATGATGAAGCTGAACTTCATCACCGACCACGGCTCGAACCGCGCCACCTGAAGGTGGGCCTTCCGCGGTGCCTTGCGGCCACCGGACTTGTCCGGCTTGCGCAGGGAGCCCGTCAGCTTGGAGACCCGCGCGGCGGCCGACTCGATCGCGGGGCGGCCGCCGGAGCTGCCAGAGCCACTCGGACCGGCGGGGTCGCTTGGAGCACCAAGGCCACCGGGCGCGTACGAGGCCGGGGTGCCGCCCGAAGCGGCTCCTCCACCCAGGGCGCGACTCGATGGGGTTGAAGAATCCATGGCCGCGCTCCTACCCGAACTCGGCATCGACTCCCCAATTTCGTACGGATAGTTCGCGTCATCATCTCGCGGCGCGGGCTCGCTCGCCCACTTTTCGGCCCCAGAACCGTCGTTTTCTGGTTCGCCGAAGCCCGCACTGCCAAGATCCTTTGGCAGGCCGAACGACGCCGTACGACTGCTCGACTCCTCCACGTCCGAGGACCCCGAGGACTCGAAGGACTCCGAGGACTCCAAGGAGGGCGACGAGAACGACGAGGAGGTGGAATCGAAGGCGTCCACCGCCGTCGCGTCATCGTCGTCATCCTCATCGGCCGACGGCGCTTCGTCGGCCGGTGCGACGTCCTGCACCGTGTCGTAGTCGTCCTTGGCCGGGATGTCGACAACCGTCTCGTCCGGGTCCTTGGCGGACCCGTTGGTGTCGTCTGCGGCGTTGGTCTTCACGGTCACTTCGTCGCTCGGCGGCTTCGCGGCGCTGGTCTTCTTCCGCGTCCGGCCGCCCTCGGCGTCCGCTCCGGTCGGGCGCTGTCCGGACTTGCCGTTAGCGTCCTTGCCGGCGTTGGCCGTCATATGACCTCCCCGGGAAGGCGACGCACTGCCTGCTGACGGATCAGGTCATTCACGCGTCGCTCCCTTCCCCGGACTCTGTGTCCGGCTCTGCGTCAGGGTCCTCGATGGACTCTACGTTCCTCGCGATGGCTACGACGCTGTCACCATCCGCGAGGTTCATTAGACGTACCCCCATGGTCGAACGTCCAGACTGTTTGACACCTGACGCTCGCGTACGGATTACGCCACCGCTCGCGGTGATGGCATAGACCTCATCGTCTGGCCTGACCATGAGGGCGCCCACCAACCGGCCGCGAGTTTCAACGATCTTAGCGGTCAGAACACCCTTGCCCCCACGGCCGTGGAGGGGGTACTGGATGGCCGGGGTCCGTTTCGCGTACCCGCCCTCCGTCGCGACCAGCACATCCTCGCCTTCGCGTACGACGTGCATGTCGAGAACTTCCTGGCCGTCGTCGAAGCGCATGCCGATCACGCCGGCGGTGGCACGGCCCATCGGCCGCAGCACGTCGTCGCGGGCGGGGAAGCGGATGGCCTGTGCGCCGCTGCTGACCATGAGCAGGTCGTCCTCGGGGGAGACCAGCCGTGCGGCGATCAGCTCGTCGCCCTCGTCGAGGTTGATCGCGATGAGGCCGGCCGAGCGCGGGGAGTCGTACGCCGCCAGCTCCGTCTTCTTGATCCGGCCCTGCTTGGTCGCCAGCACGAGATAGGGCGAAACCCCGTAGTCGCGCAGGTCCAGAACCTCGGCGATGCGCTCGTCCGGCTGGAACGCGAGCAGGTTGGCGACGTGCTGCCCACGGCTGTCGCGGCCCGCCTCGGGAAGCTCGTACGCCTTCGCCCGGTAGACCCGGCCCTTGTTGGTGAAGAACAGGATCCAGTGGTGGGTCGTGGTCACGAAGAAGTGGTCGACGATGTCGTCCTGCTTGAGGTGCGCCCCGCGTACGCCCTTACCTCCGCGCTTCTGCTCGCGGTAAAGGTCGGTCTTGGTGCGCTTGGCGTAGCCGCCGCGGGTGATCGTGACGACCACGTCCTCCTCGGCGATCAGGTCCTCCATGGACACGTCGCCGTCGAAGGGGATGATCTTCGTGCGCCGCTCGTCGCCGAACTTGTCCACGATCGCGGTCAGCTCGTCGCCGACGATCGACCGCTGGCGCTCGGGCGAGCCGAGGATGTCGTTGTAGTCGGCGATCTCCGTCATGAGCTTGTCGTACTCATCGGTGATCGCCTGGCGCTCCAGGGCGGCCAGCTTGCGCAGCTGCATGTCCAGGATGGCCTGCGCCTGGATCTCGTCGATCTCCAGGAGCTGCATCAGGCCGGTCTGCGCCTCGGATGCCGACGGCGACCGCCGGATCAGCGCGATGACCTCGTCGATGCGGTCGAGGGCCTTGAGCAGGCCGCGCAGGATGTGCGCGCGCTCCTCGGCCTTGCGCAGCAGGAAGCGCGTGCGGCGGACGATGACGTCGATCTGGTGGTCGACCCAGTGCCGGACGAACTGGTCGAGGCGTAGCGTGCGCGGCACGCCCTCGACCAGCGCGAGCATGTTCGCGCCGAAGGTCTCCTGCAGCTGCGTGTGCTTGTAGAGGTTGTTGAGGACGACCTTGGCGACCGCGTCGCGCTTGAGCACGATCACGAGCCGCTGACCCGTACGGCCCGAGGTCTCGTCCCGTACGTCGGCGACCCCGGTGATCTTCCCTTCCTTGACCTGCTCCGCGATCTTCAGCGCGAGGTTGTCCGGGTTGACCTGGTACGGGAGCTCACTGACGACCAGGCACGTACGGCCCTGGATCTCCTCGACCTCGACCACGGCCCGCATGGTGATCAGGCCGCGGCCGGTGCGGTAGGCGTCCTCGATGCCCCGGCGCCCCACGATCAGGCCGTAGGTCGGGAAGTCCGGGCCCTTGATCCGCTCGATCAGCGCGTCGAGCAGCTCTTCGTCGGTGGTGCCGTAGTTGTCGAGGTACCACGCGACGCCCGAGGCCACCTCGCGCAGGTTGTGCGGAGGGATGTTGGTGGCCATGCCGACCGCGATCCCCGCCGAGCCGTTGACCAGCAGGTTGGGGAAACGGCTCGGGAGTACGTCAGGCTCCTGCGAGCGACCGTCGTAGTTGGGCGTGAAGTCGACGGTCTCCTTCTCGATGTCACGCAGCATCTCCATGGCCAGCGGCGCCATCCGGCACTCGGTGTACCGCATGGCGGCGGCCGGGTCGTTGCCCGGAGAGCCGAAGTTGCCGTTGCCGTCGACCAGCGGGTATCGCAGCGCCCACGGCTGCGCCAGCCGCACGAGCGCGTCATAGATCGCGCTGTCGCCGTGCGGGTGGTAGTTGCCCATGACGTCGCCGACGACGCGCGCGCACTTGAAGTAGCCGCGGTCCGGGCGGTACCCGCCGTCGTACATGGCGTACAGCACGCGGCGGTGCACCGGCTTGAGGCCGTCGCGCACCTCCGGCAGTGCCCGAGCGACGATGACCGACATCGCATAGTCGAGGTAGCTGCGCTGCATCTCGACCTGGATGTCGACCGGCTCGACCCGATCCCGTGGTTCGTCGGGCGGCAGGGTAACGTCCGTCACCTGAAAGACCTCTTCCAGCTTGAGTCGTACGGGTGCGGGCTAGTGACGACCCGCGAGTCCGTTTAGATGTCGAGGAAGCGCACGTCCTTGGCGTTGCGCTGGATGAACGAGCGGCGTGCCTCGACGTCCTCACCCATGAGGACCGTGAACAGCTCGTCCGCCTGGGCGGCGTCGTCGAGCGTGACCTGCAGCAGAATGCGGTGCTCGGGGTCCATCGTCGTGTCCCAGAGCTCCGCGGCGTTCATCTCGCCAAGGCCCTTGAACCGCTGCACGCCGTCGCGCGGACGCGGGTCGCGTTTGCCCGACTCCATGCCGGCCTGGATCAGCGCGTCGCGCTCACGGTCGGAGTAGGCGTAGTCGGAGTCCTGACCACGGGCGTCCCACTTGATCTTGTACAGCGGCGGCTGGGCGAGGTAGACGTGCCCGGCCTCGACCAGGGGCTTCATGAAGCGGAACAGCAGGGTCAGCAGCAGCGTGCGGATGTGCTGGCCGTCGACGTCGGCGTCCGCCATCAGGATGATCTTGTGATAGCGGAGCTTCTCGATGTCGAACTCGTCGTGGATGCCGGTGCCCAGGGCGGTGATCATCGCCTGGACCTCGTTGTTCTTCAGGACCCGGTCGATGCGGGCCTTCTCCACGTTGAGGATCTTGCCGCGGATCGGGAGGATCGCCTGGTACTGCGGGTTGCGGCCGCCCTTGGCCGAGCCGCCCGCGGAGTCTCCCTCGACGACGTAGATCTCGGTCTTGCGCGGGTCGGTGGACTGGCAGTCCGACAGCTTGCCCGGCAGTGAGGTGGACTCCAGCAGGCTCTTGCGGCGCGTCAGGTCGCGGGCCTGGCGGGCGGCGATGCGCGCGCGTGCCGCCTGGGTGGCCTTGTTGATGACCTCTTTGGCCTCACCCGGGTTGGCGTCGAGCCAGCCGCGCAGGTTTTCGTACATGGCCTTCTGGACGAACGACTTGGCCTCGGTGTTGCCCAGCTTGGTCTTGGTCTGGCCCTCGAACTGCGGGTCGGCCAGCTTGATCGAGATGATCGCGGTGAGACCCTCGCGTACGTCCTCGCCGGCGAGGTTGTCGTCCTTGCCCTCGCGCAGGAGTTTCTGCTCGCGCGCGTACTTGTTGACGACGGTCGTCAGCGCGGCGCGGAAGCCCTCTTCGTGGGTGCCGCCCTCGGCCGTGTTGATCGTGTTGGCGAAGGTGTGCACGGACTCGGAGTAGGAGCCGCTCCACTGCATGGCGACCTCGAGCGACATGCCCTCGGTCTCGTCGCTGAACGCGATCACCGTGTTGTGGACGGACTCCTTCTTGGCGTTGAGGTAACGCACGAAGTCCTCGATGCCGCCCTCGTAGTGATACGAGACGACCTTGGGCTCACCGTTGATGTGCTCCGGCCGCTCGTCGGTCAGCGTGATCGACAGCCCCCGGTTGAGGAAGGCGTACTCCTGCATGCGCCGGCTGAGCGTCTCGAAGTTCCACTCGAGCGTCTCGAAGATCGTGCCATCGGGCCAGAAGGCGATGATGGTGCCGGTCTCGTCGGTCGCCTCGCCCTTGGCCAGCGGGGTCGTGGGGCCCTGCCAGTTGTAGGACTGGCGCCACACGTGGCCATCGACCCTGACCTCGGCCTCCAGCCGGGTCGACAGCGCGTTCACCACCGCGGAGCCGACGCCGTGCAGGCCGCCGGAGACCGCGTAGGACTTGCTGTCGAACTTGCCGCCGGCGTGCAGCGTCGTGAGGACGAGTTCGATCGCCGGTCGTTTTTCAACGGGATGCTCGCCCACGGGGATGCCACGGCCGTTGTCCGTCACGCGGACGCCACCATCGGCGAGCAGTGTCACCGTGATGGTGTCGGCGTGTCCCGCGAGGGCCTCGTCGACGGAGTTGTCGACGATCTCGTACACGAGGTGGTGGAGGCCGCGCTCACCGGTGGAACCGATGTACATCCCAGGGCGCTTGCGGACCGCCTCCAGGCCTTCCAGGACAGTGATCGAGCTAGCGTCGTACGCCAAGTGGAGATCCTCCTGCCGGAGGACACACGCCGCGCAGCTCCCCGTAACACAAGCGGGGCGCCCGATCCACGGGCGGCCCGCAACGGCGATCGTGTCCTGTATCCGTCTCTATTCTATCCAGACCAGCCCCCTTCCTGGGCCATGAAGCGCGTTGTGAGCCCGTATAAGCCCCGAAACCTGCCCCAGCGGGATCCCCCTATTGGGTCTGGGGGGTTGAGAGGCGTACAGACTGCGAAATCGAATTCGGCCGGTGGTGTCGAACGCAGTGTCAACGGGTTCCTCACAACCTGTGGAAAACCCTTGCGGACAACCCGGATCGGGCGACCGGCACGAGCCGGATTTCGGGGATCTCGGCGGATACCACGGGGTACGGGACCAGGCTCAGGGACGGGGCCCGCGGCCGCCGGTCACGCGGAGACGTCCGCTGCCGCGATTTCCGGTCGAGGGGCCCACGACCTTGACCCGCTTCACGGTGCCGTGGCCGAGGTCCTCGTTCAGCCTCTTGACAAGGTTGGACGCGAGCAGCCGTACCTGGGTGGCCCAGCTCGCCGAGTCGGCGGCGATGACCAGGATGCCGTCCTCGAAGGTCTCCGGCTTGGTGTGTTCGGCCAGCTCAGGGCCGACGATCTCCGGCCAGCGCCCGAAGACGCCGCCGACGGCCGCGCGCTCCTGCCAGCCGCGTGCGGCCATCAGCTCGCGGATCGCGGGACCGAACGCGGTCGGATCGCTGCCGCCGCGCCCGGGCTCGCGCACCGGCTTGCGGCGCTTCTTGCGCCCCTGCCCGGGCAGCGCGCCACGCTCGCGTGCGTCCGCCTTAGCCTGGGCCAGAGCCTCTCGCGCAAGCTCGATCCCGGACTTCGCCGGGTTTTCCACAGGCTGTGGATCCTGGTGCTCATCGGACACGTGAGACCTCCCCGTCGGCTACGTCAAAGGCCGCGCCACTGAGCTGTGCGGGCACGTCGGCCGGCACGGCCGCGGTGATGAGAACCTGTTCGGCGGGCGCGACCAGCTCGGCCAGGCGCCTACGGCGGCCGGTGTCCAGCTCGGCGAACACGTCATCGAGGATCAGCACCGGGTCATCGCCGTCCGCGCGGAGCAGTTCGAACGCCGCCAGCCGGAGGGCCAGCGCGAAGGACCAGGACTCGCCGTGGCTGGCGTACCCGCGGGCCGGCAGATCGCCGAGCTTCAGCACGAGCTCGTCGCGGTGCGGCCCGACCAGACTGATGCCGCGCACCAGTTCGTTCTGCCTGGCCTCGGCCATCGCGGCGAGCATCGCCTCGCCGAGTTGCCCACGATCTGTGGACAACTCCGTGCCGGCCGAGGCGCGGTACTCCAGGTCGGCGGCGCCGCCGGGAGCGAGGTCGGCGTACGCCTTGGCGACCAGCGGGCGCAACGCGGCCACCAGCTCCAGCCGGGCTCCGAGCAGCTCCCCACCCGTACGAGCGAGGTGGGTGTCCCAGACGTCGAGCGTGCTCAGGACCTCCTGGCCGGGCGAGCGCCGGTGCGCGGCGGCGGACTTCAGCAGGGCGTTGCGCTGCTTGAGGACTCGGTCGTAGTCGGACCGGACGCCGGCGAACCGCGGCGCGCGTACGGTCAGCAGCTCGTCGAGGAACCGGCGCCGATCGCCCGGATCGCCCTTCACCAGCACGAGGTCCTCGGGCGCGAACAGCACGGTCCGCAGCATCCCCAGCACCTCGCGGGGCCGCTGCACCGGCGAGCGGTTGAGCCGGGCGCGGTTGGCGCGGCCCGGGTTGATCTCGAGTTCGATCAGCGCGCGACGCTCGTCGCGGACCACCCCGGCCCGGATGATCGCTCGGGCCGCGCCCTGCCGGACCAGCGGTGCGTCTGTGGACACGCGATGGCTGCCGTGCAGCGCGACGTAGCCGATGGCCTCGACGAGGTTGGTCTTGCCGTGTCCGTTCGGGCCCACGAACGCGCTGATCCCCGAGTCCAGGGCGAGGTCCGCGGACTCGTAGGACCGGAAGTCCTGCAGCGTCAGGTGGGCGACGTACACCCGGACGAGCGTAGGGCAGCTGGCGCGTACTCGTCGCCCACCACGAGTTGTCCCCAATCTGTGCACAACCCCGGCCCGTCTGTGGAAACGGCAACGAGGGTGGTCCCCACCTCGGAGACCACCCTCGCAGCCGGCGTCGTCAGGACGGCGGAGTCACGTCGGCGCCCGGCGAGTCGGCGCCCTTCAGCGTCTCCACGGCGTGCCCGCCGAACTGGTTGCGGAGCGCGGCGACCATCTTCATCGCCGGCGAGTCCTCCTGCTGCGAGACGAACCTCGCGTACAACGCGGCAGTGATCACCGGCAGCGGCACGCCCAGGTCGACCGCCGTCTGCACCGTCCACCGGCCTTCGCCGGAGTCCTGTGCATAACCCTTCAGCTTGGCCAGGTCGGGATCGGCGTCCAGCGCCAGATCCGCCAGGTCCAGGAGCCAGGAACGGATGACCGTGCCCTCGCGCCAGCTGCGGAAGGTCTCCGGGACGTTTTTGACCAGGTCACTGGCCTCAAGGAGCTCCCAGCCCTCGGCGTAGGCCTGCATCATGCCGTACTCGATGCCGTTGTGGACCATCTTGGCGAAGTGGCCGGCGCCCACCTCGCCCGCGTGCACGAAGCCGAAATCCCCTTCCGGCTTCAGCGCCTCGAAGATCGGCATGAGGTGCGTCACGTTGTCCCCGCTGCCGCCGACCATCAGCGCGTAGCCGTTCTTCAGGCCCCAGACGCCGCCGCTGACGCCCGCGTCGACGAAGCCGATGCCCCGCTCGGCCAGCAGCTGAGCGTGCTCCTGGTCCTCTTTGAAGTGCGAGTTGCCGCCGTCGACCACGACGTCTCCGGGTTCGAGCGCATCGCGGAGGCTGTCCACCGTCGCGCGGGTGGCCTCGCCCGCCGGGACCATCACCCACACCGCCCGCGGTGCCTTCAGCCGCTCCATCAGCTCCGGCAGGGAGCTGACATCGCTGACATCCGGATTGTGGTCGTACCCGACGACGGTGTGGCCGGCCTGGCGCAAGCGCTCGGCCATATTGCCACCCATGCGGCCTAGGCCGATCATCCCCAGTTCCATGTGAGTTCTCCTCAGAAGGGGTCCCCGTCCCTTATGAGCGTAGTGAACGGGACGATCAACTCGACAAGCGGATCGGCATGATCAGGTAACGGTAGTCCGGATCCTCGTCGTTCGCGGGCTTGCCCGTCATGACCGCGGGCTTCGTGGAGGTGGTCATGGCCAGCCGCGCGACGTCGGAACCGATCGCGCTCAGCCCGTCGAGCAGGAAGTGCGGGTTGAAGGCCACGTCGATGTCCTGGCCCTCGAGAGAAGCGCCGAGAACTTCCACAGCCTGTGCATCGTCGCCGCTGCCGGCCTCCAGGACGACCTCGCCCTGCCGGAACGACAGGCGTACGGGGGTGTTCTTCTCCGCGACCAGGCCCACGCGCTTGACCGCCTCGGCGAACGGGCCGGTCTCGATCTCGGCGACGGCCGAGGTCTCCTTCGGCCACAGCGACTGGTACTTGACGAACTCCGCGTCCAGCAACCGGGTGGTCGTACGGCGGCCGCCGCCGTCGAAGCCGATCATGCCTTCGCCGCTGCCGCTTCCCCCGGCCGCGAGGGCGATCGAGACCTCGGCGCCCGAGGTCAGCGCCTTGGCCGTGTCCGAAAGCGTCTTGGCGGGCACCAGGGCGACCGCGGAGAAGTCGGGCTGCTCGGGCTTCCACCTCAGCTGCCGTACGGCGAGCCGGTAGCGGTCGGTGGACGCGAGGGTGACGGTCTCGCCCTCGATCTCCAGCCGTACGCCGGTCAGCATCGGCAGGGTGTCATCACGCCCCGCGGCGATGGCGACCTGGGCGACCGCGGCCGCGAATTCGTCGCTGCCGACCATTCCGGCGGCCGGTGGCATCGCCGGAAGACTCGGGTAGTCCTCCACAGGCATCGTCAGCAGTGTGAACTTCGCCGTGCCGCACTTGAGCGTGACCTTCGCCCCGTCGGTGGTGATCTCGACCGGCTGGGCGGGCAGGCTGCGGGAGATCTCGGCGAGGAGCCGGCCCGACACCAGCGCGGTGCCCGGCTCGTCGGCGTCGATGTCCATCGTCATCTGCGCGGAGACCTCGTAGTCGAACGAGGACAGCTTCAGCGTCTCTCCGGCCTCGATGAGCATGCCCGCGAGCACGGGCACGGGCGGGCGGACCGGCAGGGTTCGCGCGGTCCAGGCAACGGCGTCTGCGAGGACGTCTCTGTCGATGCGGAATTTCACTTTGGACCGTCTCCTGAGGTTTTGATCACCTGGGGTCGTGGAACTGAACCGAACGAGCGAGTCACATCGTGGCCCGCTCGAGGCCCCTACGTTCTGTCTTTCTCTCTCTAGATAGATAAACAGTCATCGTCATAGGGGCCGTGGATACTGGGGAAAAGCCTAGTCCTCGCAGGTCAGAGCGCATATTCCTGTCCACCCCCGCTGTGCATGACCCCTGTGTACTCGGTGGATGCCTGAGGATGAACGAAATCTGTCCCCACGTCGTCCACCGGACGTCCACTGGTCATCCCCATCTCATCCACCGGATCCGGGCCTCGATCCACCGGTTGTCCACCGGAAATGATCCACAGAGTTTTCCCCACCCTGTGTAATCCACGGACTCTGGATAACCCGTGTGGAGTTCCTGTGGACGCCTGTGGACCGCTGGGGACAACTCAGGCCCCGCCGTTGCGTGCCTGCTGCTTGATGCGGTTCGTCAGCTCGGTGACCTGGTTGTAGATCGGGCGCTTCTCCGCCATGAGCTTGCGGATCTTCCGCTCCGCGTGCATGACGGTCGTGTGGTCCCGTCCCCCGAACTGCTGGCCGATCTTCGGCAGCGACAGCTCGGTCAGCTCGCGGCAGAGGTACATCGCGATCTGCCGGGCGGTGACGAGCACCCGCGAACGCGACGGGCCGCAGAGCTGCTCCATGTCGATGCCGAAGTACGTCGCGGTCTGCGCCATGATCGTCGCCGCGGTGATCTCCGGACCGCTGTCGTTGGGGATGAGGTCCTTGAGCACGATCTCGGCGAGCTGCAGATCCACCGACTGGCGGTTGAGGCTCGCGAACGCGCTGACGCGGATGAGCGCGCCCTCCAGCTCGCGGATGTTGGTGGAGATCTTCGAGGCGATGTACTCGAGTACTTCCGGCGGCGCGACCAAGCCCTCCTGCACGGCCTTCTTACGCAGGATCGCGATGCGGGTCTCGAGCTCGGGCGGCTGGACGTCGGTGATCAGGCCCCACTCGAACCGGTTGCGCAGCCGGTCCTCCAGCGTCACCAGTTGTTTCGGTGCGCGGTCGCTGGAGATCACGATCTGTTTGTTCGCGTTGTGGAGGGTGTTGAAGGTGTGGAAGAACTCCTCCTGCGTCTGCTCCTTGTTCTCCAGGAACTGGATGTCGTCGACGAGGAGGATGTCCATGTCGCGGTACCGCCGCCGGAAGTTGTCGGCCTTGCCGTCGCGGATCGCGTTGATGAAGTCGTTGGTGAACTCCTCCGAGCTCACGTAACGCACACGTGCCCCGTTGAACAGGCTCTGCGCGTAGTGGCCGATCGCATGCAGCATGTGCGTCTTGCCCAGGCCGGAGTCGCCGTAGATGAACAGCGGGTTGTACGCCTTGGCCGGCGCCTCGGCCACCGCCACCGCCGCGGCGTGCGCGAAGCGGTTGGACGAGCCGATCACGAACGTGTCGAAGGTGTACTTGGGATTCAGCCGCGCGTGCTCGCCGGTGCCCTTGCTCTTGGCCGGCGCGGAGGGACGCGGCTGCCAGCCTCCGTCCGGCGCTCCGGGAGTGGGGACGAACGGGTCGCGCTG
Source organism: Actinoallomurus bryophytorum (assembly GCF_006716425.1). Taxonomy (NCBI): domain Bacteria; kingdom Bacillati; phylum Actinomycetota; class Actinomycetes; order Streptosporangiales; family Thermomonosporaceae; genus Actinoallomurus; species Actinoallomurus bryophytorum. Next base: position 3,318,390 of record NZ_VFOZ01000001.1, on the reverse strand, counting down.
TGAGCCCTTTTGACCGGACGGGCCACCGCGGTCCTGCTGCTGGTCCGCGCGGTAGTGACCGCCGTAGGGCTCGGCGCCGTACCCGTCGTTCCCGTAGCGCTCGCCGGGGTACTGCTGGCTCGTGTAGCGCTCCGGGGCGTACTGGTTGTCGGAGTACTGATTGTCGGAGTACTGGCTGTCCGGGTACGGGTTCTGGCCGAAGGCGCTCTGCTCGGGTGGGTACGGCCGCGGGTCGGCGGCCGGGCCGCGCAGTGTCTGGCCGGAGTAGCCGGAGGGCTCGGGTGAGTACGGCGCACCGCGCGGGGGCTGCTCGTGCTCCTGGTCGGACTCGGGCTCGGCGGGCAGCGGCCGCTCCACCGGCGGCGGAGCGTCGGGCTGTACGGTCACGGCGACCCGGATGTCGCGGCCGAGCTGGGTCGACAGCACCTGGGTGATGAGCGGCCGAAGGCGGTTTTCCAGCACGTCCTTGGCGAACTCATTGGGCGTCGCCAGCAGCGCGGTGTCCTCCACCAGGGCGAGCGGCCGGGTCATCGCCAGCCAGGCGCGGTGCTGGGGGGGGAGATCACCCGGCAGGGCCTCAAGCGCCCTGGTCCACACCAGGGCAAGGTCCAGACCGTCCATGTTGTTCTCCCCTCCCTCGTCAGGCCGCGGCGGCCCGCCACTTCCCGGGCACATCCCGCGTACCTGCAGTCGACCACTCTCTCACGCGTCATCCACAGGGTTGTCCACAAGTTGTGCACGCGGTAGGAGAACACGGTGGATAAGTGCGGCCGGTTTGACCAGAGGGCAGGCCAGACCGTAACGTACGACGGTCGAGTCGCATCGATGGCGGTGCTGCACGCCCGCAGGTTGTCGACTCCCGCAGGCGGGGTCATTCGCGCCCGTGATGCGACCTAATGAAACAGACCGCAGCACCCCTCTGGAGTCTCGAGTGAGCAAGCGTACGTACCAGCCGAACAACCGCCGTCGGCACAGGAAGCACGGCTTCCGCCTCCGCATGCGCACCCGGGCGGGGCGCGCGATTCTTTCCTCGCGCCGTCGCAAGGGGCGCACCCGCGTCGCCGTCTGACCGCGGCAGTAGTCATGCTGCCGTCCGGCAACCGGATGCGGCGGCGAGACGAGTTCACTTCGGCCGTCCGGCGCGGTGATCGTGCCGGGCGGCCTCGTCTGGTCCTGCACCTGCAGTACCGCGACGAGGTCGACGAACCGGTACGGGTCGGCTTCACCGTCGGCCGTCCGGTCGGCGACGCGGTGACCCGTAACAAAGTGCGTCGCCGACTCCGGCATATCGTGCGTGAGCGCCTCTACCGGCTGCCAGCGGGTAGCCTGCTTGTGGTGCGCGCCAATCCGAAGGCGGCGACCGCACGAAACGACGAACTCGCCGCGGATATCGACGCGGCGCTCGACCGGCTCCTTCGGCGAGAGGTCAAGAGGCGGAGATGACAGCGAAGCCGACGCCCGTCGCCCGGGCTCTGATGCTGCCGATCGTCTTTTACCGTCGATTCATCAGCCCGCTCTTCGGGCCCGTCTGCCGTTACCAGCCGACCTGCAGCACGTACGCCCTCAAGGCGCTGCGGACGCATGGCGCACTGCGGGGCGGATGGCTGGCCGTACGCCGCATCGCCCGCTGCCACCCCTTTCACGCGGGCGGGTACGACCCCGTACCCCCGCGCCGGGGAGAGGCACCCTCAGACCTCACGCCGCCGCAGGGCGGCACCGTAATCGGAGAGCACTAGGAGCCAGTCGGTGAGTCTCAGCTTTCTAAGTCCGCTGTTCGAGGCCGTCACGTGGGTGATCATCCAGATCCACGCGGGCCTCAGCCTGATCTTCCCCGCGGACAGTGGCTGGGCGTGGGGTCTGTCGATCTTCCTCCTGACGGCCCTCATGCGGATCATCATCTTCCCGCTGTTCGTGAAGCAGATTCACGCGTCGCGGAAGATGCAGGAGCTGAACCCACAGGTCCAGGCGCTGCGCAAGAAGTACAAGAAGGACAAGCAGCGCCTCAACCAGGAGATGATGAAGCTCTACCAGGAGGCGGGCGCCAACCCGCTCTCCGGCTGCCTGCCGCTCGTGGTGCAGTTCCCGATCTTCATCTCGCTGTACAACGTCCTGCGGGCCATCTCGACCACCAAGCCGGGCGAGTCCAAGTACGGCATGTCGTCCAGCCTCATTCAGAGCGCCCAGCACGCGCACATCTTCGGAGCCTCGATCCCCACGACGTTCGTCGAGGCGTGGGGCGACAAGCACATCGGCGCGATGGTCGTGGCCGGCCTCGCGGTCGTGATCAGCTCGACCACGACGTTCTTCACGATGAAGACGAGCGTCGGCCGCTCGATGCAGAGCATGACCGCCGACAACCCGATGATGCAGTCGCAGAAGTTCCTGGTGTACCTCTCGCCGCTGTTCGGCCTCTTCGGACTGACCCTGCCGCTCGGCGTGCTCATCTACTGGGTGACCACCAACTCCTGGACCCTGGCCCAGTCGCACTACGTCTACAAGAAGTACCCGATGTCCACGCCGGACGGGCAGGCCGCGGCCGGGTCCAACGGCAAGGCGGGTACGACGGCGAAGGGCACGACGGCGAAGACGGGTACGGCTAAGACAGGGACGTCCAAGGCCGGCGCCAGGACCGGGGCGAAGGCGGGCGTCAAGGGCACCAGTTCCCTCGCCTCCACCGCGAGGCAGCCTTCCGGAATGCTCGGCAAGACGAGGAAGAAGGCGGAGCCGGAGCCCGAGGACACGCCTGCGGAGACGCCGAAGGTTGTGCGACAGCAGCCGTCACGGCAGTCACGCAGTAAGAGGAAGCGATAGCGTGACTTCTCAGTCCAGTTCGAGTACGCATGAGGAGCCCGGCGTGAGCCAAGCCGAAGCCGAGACCACCGAGGCGCAGACGGTCGACGTCCAGGCTCTTGAGCAAGAGGGTGAGATCGCGGCCGACTACATCGAGGGCCTCCTCGACATCGCCGACCTCGACGGCGACATCGACATGGACGTCGAAGGGGAGCGCGCGATGGTGTCGGTCGTCGGCGCCACCCTCGACGAGCTCGTCGGTAAAAACGGCGAGGTGCTCGAGGCGATTCAGGAGCTCACTCGCCTGGCGGTGCACCGCAGGACCGGCGAGCGCAGCCGCCTGATGCTCGACGTGAGTGGCTTCCGGGAGCGTCGCCGCGCTGAGCTCACCAAGCTGGGCCGCGAGACGGCCGAAGAGGTCAAGCGCACCGGCGAGCCCAAGCCGCTGGCGCCGATGACCCCGTTCGAGCGCAAGGTCGTCCACGACGCGGTGGCCGCGTTCGGGCTCCGCAGCGAGTCGGAGGGCGAGGAGCCCAGTCGCTACGTTGTGGTCCACGCGGAGTGACCCGTACCGTACGTCGACGGTCCCGCCACAGCTCAGCTGTGGCGGGACTTTTGTTTTCTGGTCAGATTTCCCGCTCGTCGGTGATACGCCGCTGGGTGTGATGCCTCGGGTTCGGGCCCGGCTGGATGGGGTCGTACGCCACCGGCTCCTCGACCTCGGTCTTCCGCATGTAGGCGCCGGGCTGGGGCTCCCCGTCCACGACGTCGACGTCGCGCACCAGCGAACGGCGCCGTGCGCGCGGTCTTGTGTAGGCGAGGGTGATGACCAGCATCGCGATACCCACCACGATGAGGATCCAGCCGACCATCTGGACATCAACCCCGCTGAGACTGAAGTTGGTGGCGAACGCCAGGATCGCGCCCAGCGCTACCAACACCAGGCCTGTGCCGATACCCATGACTGCTACCTCTCCATAGCGAAATGTCCAGGGAAGGGCGTACCCCTCTCAGGGCGGATATGCGCATCAGGGCCAACGGCTTCGATCCTGCGGTCCGGGCGGCTTGGGTCTGCGGGGCTTGGTGGGGGCTTTCGGGGGGCCGCTGGGTCGGCGTTTCGGGGTGCCGGCGGGTCGGCTTTCGAGGGGTATGGGGGTCGGCGTTCGGGGGCCTGGGCGGGTGGGCGTTCGGGGGCTTGGCGTGTGGGTGTTCGGGGGGCTTGGCGGGTCGGCGTTCGCGGGGCACCTCACGTGTGGAAGCATTCGGTCATCGCGGAACGCCGTTCCCGAGAGTCGCCGACCCTCGAGCCCTTGTGACTTATGCCTTCACTTCCTCCGCCGCCCGCTGCACTTGAGATCTTCGGCGACGCGCTTCCTCTCGCCTCGCGTTACACCTCCTTTCTGGCCGGACCAGGGGTGGAGCGCGGTCTGATCGGCCCCCGCGAGGTCTCGCGGCTTTGGGACCGGCATGTCCTCAACTGCGCCGTGCTGACGGAGCTCATCCCCGACTCCGCCGAGGTCGTCGACGTCGGCTCGGGTGCGGGTCTGCCCGGCATCGTCCTGGCCATCATGCGTACGGATCTGTCCGTCACGCTGCTGGAGCCGCTGTTGCGGCGTACGGTTTTTCTGCAGGAGTGCGTCGATCTCCTTGAGCTTCCGAACGTCACGGTCCGGCGGGCGCGTGCCGAAGAGGTCGTGGGCGAATACGCCGCGGATGTGGTCACGGCACGCGCGGTCGCGCCGCTTTCGCGGTTGGTCGGGTGGGCGCTGCCGTTGCTCAGGGCGGACGGTGAGCTTCTTGCGCTCAAGGGTGAGCGTGCGGCGGCTGAGATCGAGGACGCACAACCCGTTCTGGACAAATTCGGGGTTCGCGTGGCCGAGGTACTCCACGTGGGTCGCGGTAAGGTCGACCCGCCGACGACAGTAGTTCGAGCGGTCGCGGGAAAGATCCCGCAGCCGCCGAAGGGGCGATCTGGTCCCCGTCGAGGCGCGCGTCGGCGCGGCGGAGCGCACGGACGGAAGAGGTGACGGTCCTTGACCACGACAGAGGGATTGGGCTGGCCCGACCGAGCCACGCCGGGAGATGCGTCCGGCCTTGGATGGCCCTCGCACGGCGCGCCGCCCCCGTTGGTGAGTGCACCACCCCCTCCCGATCCTGTAAACGAGACGTCGCAGCGTGATCCGGCCCACGGGGAGTCGAAGTTGGTCAGCGAGGCACTCAAGTCCGCCGAAGTTTCACGTGAAACGAGTCAGCAGCCGATAGCACGGGCCGCCGCGGCGGCCCTCCGGGTGCAGGCGAAGCGTGGCGAGAAAGAGTGGCCCCGGCCGCCGCGATGCCGTGTCATGACGATCGCCAACCAGAAGGGTGGCGTCGGCAAGACGACGAGCGCGGTCAACCTCGCCGCGGCCCTCGCGATGCACAACTGCCGCGTCCTGGTGGTCGACCTCGACCCTCAGGGGAACGCCTCCACGGCGCTGGGTGTGGAGCACCACAGCGATATCCCGTCGGTGTACCACGTGATCTTGGAGGGCGGCTCGTTCGACGACATCGTCGTGCCGGCCGAGGGGCTGCCCAATCTCTTCTGCGCCCCCGCGACGCTCCATCTGGCCGGCGCCGAGGTCGACCTGGTGCCGATGGTCGCCCGCGAGTCCCGGCTGCGCCGGGCGCTCGAGGCGTACGACCTGTCGAAGTTCGACTACGTGCTCATCGACTGCCCGCCTTCGCTGGGACTGCTCACCGTCAACGCGTTGATGGGCGCGAACGAGCTGCTCATTCCGATCCAGACCGAGTACTACGCGCTGGAAGGCCTGAGCCAGCTGCTGCACACGGTCGACCTGGTGAAGCAGCACCTGAACCCGAACCTCGCGGTGTCCACGATCCTGCTGACGATGTACGACGCCCGTACGCGACTGGCCGCCCAGGTGGCCGACGAGGTGCGGAGCCACTTCGGGGAACTCGTGCTCACCACGGTCATCCCCCGCAGTGTCCGGGTGTCGGAGGCGCCAAGCTACGGCGAGTCGGTGCTGACGTACGACCCGGGGTCGAGCGGCGCGCTGGCCTACACCGAGGCGGCGCGGGAGATGGCGTACCGCGGGGCGGAAGATCTGAAGTGAAGTCCGTTCTGCACGTTGGTCGCGGGCCAGGGCCCGGCAGTGGGGGTATGGAGGCACCGAAGTGAGTCAGCAGCGACGTGGGCTTGGCAAGGGCTTGGGAGCCCTGATTCCCACAGCCCCGGCGGACCAGCCGCCCGCGCCCCGCGACGGTGCTTCGAGCTCCGATGGGGATTCTCTGGAGCCGGTGCTCGTAGCGGGCGCTCACTTCGCCGAGGTCCCCATCGACTCGATCACGCCGAATCCGCGCCAGCCGCGCCGGACGTTCGACGAAGAGGCGCTGGAGGAGCTGGCCGCCTCGATCAGCATCGTGGGCCTGCTGCAGCCGATCGTCGTACGCGAGCTGCGGGCCGGCCGTTACGAGCTCATCATGGGCGAGCGGCGCCTGCGCGCGTCGAAGCTCGCGGCCGTGGAGAAGATCCCGGCCATCGTCCGGGAGACGAACGACGACGATCTGCTGCGCGACGCTCTCATGGAGAACCTCCACCGGCAGCAGCTGAACGCCCTGGAGGAGGCGGCGGCCTACCAGCAGCTGCTCGACGACTTCGGCGCGACGCACGAGGAACTGGCGACGAGGGTCGGACGCTCGCGGCCGCACATCACGAACACCCTCCGCCTGCTGAACCTGCCGCCGGCGGTGCAGCGACGCGTGGCGGCAGGTGTCCTGAGCGCCGGCCATGCGCGTGCGCTGCTCGGCCTGGACAGCCCTGAGCGCCAGGACCAGCTCGCGACACGAATCGTGGCCGAGGGGCTTTCCGTCCGGGCGGTCGAGGAGCTGATCGCCCTCGGCGAGGGCGGGGACACGAAGCAGGCGGCTCGACGTAAGTCAGTGAACAAGCCGGTGAATCCGCGCATCGAGGAACTCGCGGCTGAGCTGTCGGAGCTGTACGAGACGAAGGTCAGCGTCGATCTCGGACGTCGCAAGGGGAAGATCGTTGTGGAGTTCGGGTCGATCGAGGACCTGGAGCGCATCATCGGAGCGATGAACTCCGGCACCCGGCCCGAGGACGCTCCGGAGTAGCTCCCCGGTCGCCGCGGGTGAGTCTCCTTTCCCGAGTGCGCCGCTTGTTCTTTCATTGACCTGTTCCCTCTGTCTTTGGCGTGCTTTGGTCCGCGACGTGCCCAGGCCGAGAGCGCCCCGTTGCGGCCACAAAGACGGCCGGGTCCCGAAATCGGGCCACATGCGGCAGACGGCCAGTCCGCGTCGGCGCCAACGCTTTTTGGGTCTACTGCCCTCAGCGCCCTTGAGCGGCTTGCCGAGTGCGCGGGTCAAAGCTCGCTTCGCGCGCCGGCTGTCGAAGCCGAGGGGCTGGTTCCCTGTCTCCAGATGCTCTGATCTCCGGGCAGCAGACGGGAACCCTCTCCTGAGTAGGTCGCCGGGTGCCGTGGGCGAGGCCCTTGTCGAGTGCCTTGGCCGTTCTTACCGGTGGGGCTGGTTCCAGCCTTCGCGTGGTTCGGTCTCCTGGCGCGGCCTGGCGAGGACGCTCCCGAGTAAGTTGCCGACGCCGTACGCGAGGCGCTTGCCGTGTACACCGTGCCGGTCTCTCTTCCGAGGGGATGGTTCCCCGCCTGGAGATGATTCGTTCCTGGCGGCAGAACCGAGGACGCTCCCAGGAAGTCGCGGCGTTGCGGATCCTCCCCCGCGCGCTGGCCATCCAGACCGGATTGAGGTCACGCACGTCGCCCGCGCGCGGTGCGACGGCCGGGGTGCGTGCGGCACTCCTCACTCGTGCTGTCTCTTCGGGGTGGCTGGAGGCAGTGCGGGGTCCGCTCACGTAGCCCGTTTTTCCACCAGCGTGTGTCGATGGGTTGCTTCGCCGGTGGGCGTGGTGTTGCAACACACGTGGCACCTCCGGTCACTTGGTGGCCATGCCGAGCAAGCTTGCAGGCGTCCCGCGCGAGGAGCCTCGCGTGGCGAATCGGTCCTCAGGCGCCGGCCCCCGGCCGCGTGCTGCAGCGCCTAGGTTGCTTGCTCGTTTCACGTGAAACGGCGACCCGCCGCATCCCCCATCGCTGATGGCCGCTGCGCTCATGACGCGCGGCTTCGGGCGTGCCTAGCCCCGCACTGCCGCTGGCCGTGGCGTGACCGCTGCTGATCACCTCGGTGTTCCTGCCCCTGTCGGTCCGCCGCTACCGCAGCAGCCGAGCCTCGGCGCTCATCGGCCCAGCCGCCCGGTGTGGATCCATATCCGGCGCCTGGCCGCTTGGCGCTAGTCCGGGGGAGACGTGGCTGGCTGGAGGAGCTCAAGAGCCCGCGCCCCCGTGGCGGAGCATATGAGTCTGGCGCCGATCCGGGGGAGGCTCACTGACTTCGGTCCGGAGATCGCATCTCAGGCGCTCTCGACGCCGCACCGCTGTCGAGACCTCCGCCGCCAACGGGTCTGGCTGAGGACGTGTTGCCGGGCTGAACCGACTGCGAGATAGCGCCCGAAGGTTGAGGGCACGGCCGCTGCGCCGACGCGAGCTGAGGGCGCTCTCGCGGCACCGAGGAGTCGTATTCCGCTATCCAGCAGGTGTCCAGTCCTTGGCTCAGCGGTCCCTGCCTACCCGCCCGTGTTCCCGGCCAGATGTGTTCCGTCGCCACCGGTTTGGCCGAGCACAGCGGGTACGCCAACGAGTTCCCGGACGCGTTGCCGGCTCATCATGGAACTCTGCCCGGTCGCGGAGCACACTCGCGGCGGTCACCGCCGCGTACGCGATCCCCACCTGGCTGGTGAGCGACTGACTGTGGACCGGGCAGGCGTTGCAGCGGAGAGGGGGCCACGGGCAGCATGCTCGGCCAACTGTTCGGTGGTCGCGATGCCGGTGATTGCCGACTGGAGGCCCTACGAGGGTGTTGCCCTGTGCCCTCAGAGGCGGGTGCTGGGAGACCATCCACAGGCGACATGTAGTCCCGACGTACCCACATCTCTGAGAAGGGGCTTCCCCTCGTTCCCGCCTGAAGGTGGATCCCCGCCGACCCCTGCTCGTCGCCTCGGATCGCTCCAGCGAACACGCGGCAGGGCGACCAGCGTGGCTCCAGGCGTCGCCGTACGGCCCAGCCGCGTTATGAGGGTGCCTGCGGGTCGGGGTGTCACCTCGGTTCGTGCGTCGCTGAGGAGTCATCACGTCGTGCGCCCATCGCTGCGGATGAACGTCTTCGGCGCTGCTCCGGCCGTGCCCAGTGATCCTCAGTGTCGATGCGCCGTGCCATCCGGCGGGGGAGCATCGGGGCGCGCCACATGACACATCGATCATTGACGCGTCCCGCCCTCTCGTCGATCGACCAGAGGAGCTTGATCGGGCCCTCGTCGCCGTGTGTGCTGACTCCCAAGCGTCATGCGGCCTACCGGTGGGCTGTCTTCGGATGCCGAGTCGAGTCGGCAGTCCTCTAAGGCGTCGGTTCGCAGGCTTCGAGGGCAGCCTCGGCGAGTCTCCCCGATGGGTAGCCTGCCGGCCGGCACCCCCCACTGGGGCCGTACTGGCTTGGCGGCCCTCGGCCCCGGGTCGTCGCTTTCCCCTGTAACCTCGGGTGCACCACACCTTGGCCCCCCGGCGATGTACTACCTACACCCGCTGGCATGCTGGTGGCCAGACACCCGGGCCAAACGTGTGATGGTTGCCAGCGCCACACCTATTGGCGAAGCAACGCACCGATGGAGCGGTTGCTGAGCAGGCGGCCACTGGATTGCGGTCCACCACTCCGAAGAGTCGGCATCAGCGAGAAGCAGCCGCACTCATCCCAGCGCGGACGACGCACGGCATGACAAGTCCTCGGGCTGGAACGTCGACCTGAGTGTCGAAGCGCCGTCCGGTGCGGACATAGGAGCGCGGGCGCGCCGTTTCACGTGAAACGACGAGGGAGTGTGAGGGAGTCGGCTGGGATACCGGCCCGAAGGTAGAGCCGCGCGTGGGATCTCGGCAATCCTCGTGTCGCGCCGTGAGACCAACGAGGAGGCGCTGAAAGGGCGATTCGATCTACGTTCCTGTCGCCTCGCGTTCCCACCACGCAGAGACGCCATCCGCTCCGTCTGGCCGTGCATGCGAGTCATGGCGGCTAGTCGCACCGACCTCCGATTCGTTTCACGTGAAACGCGGCCAGGGCGGAAGGCATCCAGTCGCCTTCCGTCCGGGCGGTCTCGAGAGCTATGGGCGGGACAGGTAGGTCGGAGGGCAGTCGACCAAAAGAGCGTTGGGCCGACACGGACTGGCCGCCCACCACATGTGGCCCGATTTTGGGAACCCGGTCGGCTGTGTGGCCGCAGGGTCTCCAAGGAACGGGGCGGATCGCGACGACACGTTCATCACGGGAGTAATGAGCAGCGGGCGACACGGTTGGCGGCATCGCCACCCGGATCACGGCGGGGGCCAAGCGAGTGTGCCTGGGCGGCCAGCGGACGCGGGCCCGCCGCCGAGACCGCCTTGCCGTCACGGGTCCGCCGGTGACCGAGCTTCTCCCCACGCCCATCAATGCACATCGTGAGGATCGCTGCCGTCGCCCACCGGTCACGCGGGTGCGTTCAGTTATCGGCACCGTCGAAAGCGCTCGGCGCAGGACCCGGATCTGTCATACACGCCTCATCGGCGAGATGGAAAACGCGAGGGGCGTACACCGGCCTCAAGAGGCCGTTCCGCCCGAGTGCTAGTGACTCACTTCCGGACCTTGGGGTCGTGTGAGTTGATCGGTTGGTGGCCCCCATCGGAGTTGGCCATGTGAGCGCCCGAAGACGATCCCAGGCGGCCCGATAGTCGCGGCCATCTCGGCCTTGAGGCCGCGCTCGGTACATCCGGATGGCGAGCCTCGGGTGACCCAACGGTCGAGATCGAGACGACCCCTGGATCGCCTCCTGTGAGTACTGGGCCGGCCAACCGGCGCTGGGTTGAGGAATGCGCCGCGGCGGAGAAGTCGGCTCGGACCGACGTACCAAAGCGTCTTCCACGTCGCTTGTCTCTTCAACTCGTCCAACGGGGAGCATCGAGGCGCGCCCACCCGACTCATAGCAGCTGCCGGGAGTCTGTCGTCGCGTCCGTGTGGACCCGGATGGTCTGGCGCCGCTCAGGATGTGACTGCCAAGTTCCGAACCTGCCGCCTCTAGTGCTCAGCCTGACTGCCGTGCGGCTGTCATCGGGCGATGTAGGGGCGGGGCCACTGTCGACAAGGCCGGTCGAATCCCTCGATGCGTCACGTCGGCGGGTCGACATGGTTCGGAGGGCTAACGGGGCGCCGGTGACGGGCGCTGCCAGCCGCACCACCCGGCTGGGGTCGCTGGCACGAATCGCGACCCCGCCAGCCGCCGTGGGGCCGACAGTCAGGCGCCTGCGGGCTGCGTCGCGTCGGCCGGGGTGCGGTGGCAGGGGCGCGGTGGAGGGGCGGTGCCGGGACGCGGTGGCAGGAGCGGTGCTGGGACGCGATGGGCAGGGGCGGTGCTGGGACGCGATGGGCAGGGGCGATGGCCGGGACGCGATGGGCAGGGGCGATGGCCGGGACGCGATGGGCAGGGGCGATGGCCGGGAGCATCGACAGCAGCGACGCCCGGCAGCTGGTCGCGGCCTTACGCCTGGGGGAGTGCCGTAGGACGCGGGGTACTCGGGCGTGTGTTGAGCGGCGGCCCGTGTCATAAGAGGTCCGGTGCGTCGTCTCGACCGGCAGACCTGGCTGGCGCTGACGGCAGTACGGTCACGACCAGCCTCGGCCACGTGGCCTACGGGCGGTACGCGGTCGCAGATGCCAGGTTGAGTAGCCGTCCGCCGACAGACCGCGCGCTGGGCCAACGGCACGGCGACGACGACCGGGCTGTCCGCACAGCCGACCCGGGTAGGTCGGCGGCGGGCGATCCAGAGGACCGCCTGAGGAAGGGGCACTGATGGACGCCAGAGTGCGGAACACGACTCCCCAGCCGGGGCGGAAACCGCCCATCGCGACCGACGTGCTCCGCACGATCGGCGATCGGGCCGTCGGTCGGGCCGGCTCGTGGAACTGTGGCGCGCGCGTCACGGACCATGTCGCCGACGTAGGAGTACTGCTCCCCCGTCTCCTCATGGTTGCGCGAGGGGCGAGTGTAGAGCCCCTCTCAAGGCGAGCGGTGAGGTGGACGTCGAACTCATAGAGGGTGGCCGGGGCGGCGTTGCGACGATGCCAGCGTCCTCGAATGCGCCGCCGTGCGGGTTGATGGGGTGGCGTGGTCTCGTACCGGGCCGCCGTGCGGGTTGATGGGGTGGCGTGGTCTCGTACCGGGCCGCCGTGCGGGTTGATGGGGTGGCGTGGTCTCGTACCGGGCCGCCGTGCGGGTTGATGGGGTGGCGTGGTCTCGTACCGGGCCGCCGTGCGGGTTGATGGGGTGGCGTGGTCTCGTACCGGGCCGCCGTGCGGGTTGATGGGGTGGCGTGGTCTCGTACCGGGCCGCCGTGCGGGTTGATGGGGTGGCGTGGTCTCGTACCGGGCCGCCGTGCGGGTTGATGGGGTGGCGTGGTCTCGTACCGGGCCGCCGTGCGGGTTGATGGGGTGGCGTGGTCTCGTACCGGGCCGCCGTGCCGATCGATGCCGTGACGAGGCCCCGTACCGGGCCGCCGTGCCGATCGATGCCGTGACGAGGCCCCGTACCGGGCCGCCGTGCCGATCGATGCCGTGACGAGGCCCCGTACCGGGCCGCCGTGCCGATCGATGCCGTGACGAGGCCCCGTACCGGGCCGCCGTGTCCGTCGATGCGGTGTCGCATCCCCGCCATAGCGGTGGGAGCGAGGCGGCGGTCCGCCTTACGACCCGAGGGTGTCCCGAGTTAACCAGCGGGCCATCGTTACCAGCGGGCGGAGTTTGAGAACAAGCTCTAAGATCTTCCTAGAGCGGGAATAGCTCCTGGTGATGAAGGCGCTCCGCCCAAGAAGGGGGCTGGCCGGTGTCGCGTCGTCTGGTCAATATCACGCTCGACAATCTTGAGGATCTGCCGACCCGGTGTCGTAGGTGTGTGTTCTGGGAGCTCGACCCCGTGAGCATGCAGCGTGCCGAAGACGCCGGGGATCCCGCGTTGGAGAAGGAAGCGTGGATCTCGTCCACGCTCCTCGAGTGGGGCAGCTGCGGCAAGCTCATCTACGTCGACAGCGTTCCCGCGGGCTTCGTGATGTTCGCGCCGCCCCTCTACGTTCCGCGGTCGATCGCGTTTCCGACCAGTCCCGTCAGTGCCGACGCCGCGCTGATGATGACCGCCCACATTCTCCCGGAGTTCCAGGGCGGCGGGCTCGGGCGGATGCTCGTCCAGGGGGTCGCGAAGGATCTCACCCGGCGAGGGGTCAGGGCGATCGAGGCGTTCGGGGATCTCAAGTGGGAGAAGCCGGGGTGCGTCATGCCGGCGGAGTACATGCTCGCGGTCGGGTTCAAGACCGTGCGGCCGCATCACCGCTTCCCCCGCCTCCGGCTCGAGATCAAGTCGGCCGTCTCCTGGCGTGAGGACGTCGAGGTCGCCCTCGAACGCCTCCTCGGGTCCATGTCTCCCGAAGGCGCCCTCCGGCCGGTCTGACACCCCTCAGAGCACCCGGAAACAAGGCGACACGCCGTCCAAATGAAGATCAATTAAAGGGCACCTCTACAACCTCGGCCCCCTTACCCCCAGGTTGGCCGTTTCGCCACCTCAGGGGTCCCAGGCGCCACTCAGGCCCCTCCTTTAACCGATCACACCAGGGGGAGCGAGTTCGTCGGCCAGCGAGGCTCTCGCGAGTTTTAGCAGGTCAGAGGCGTAAAAATAGCGCCGGCCCCACGTCAGAGACGTGAGACCGGCGCTTCCAGACCGCGGGAGAGCGGGTGGTCCTAAATGAACTCGGCGAGATCCTTCAGAAGGGCCGCCTTCGGCTTCGCGCCGATGATCTGCTTGACGACCTCGCCGCCCTGGTAGACGTTGAGCGTCGGAATCTGCATGATCCCGTACTTCGACGGCACCTTGGGGTTCTCGTCGATGTTCATCTTGACGACGGACAGCTTGTCCGCGTGCTCGGTGGCGATCTCCTCGAGGATCGGGGTGACCTGGCGGCAGGGGCCGCACCACTCCGCCCAGAAGTCCACGACGACTGGCTTGTCGCTCTTGAGTACCTCGGCCTCGAAGTCGGCGTCGGTGACGGCCTTGGATGCCACGGGATCTCCTCACTCGTACTGCGGAATAAGAAATGCTGGGCCCTCGCGCGAGCTCACGCCTCCTGCGGCTGTACCTCGGCCTCCGGCTGTGGCGTGAGGTCGGCCGCGCCTTGCTCCTGGAGCCAGTGTTCGGCGTCCAGCGCCGCCGCCGACCCGGTGCCCGCGGCCGTGATGGCTTGACGGTATCGATGGTCGACCACATCGCCCGCGCCGAACACGCCGGGAAGCTTGGTCTCGGTCGTCGGGGCGTTGACGACGAGGTAGCCCTCTTCGTCCAGGTCGAGCTGGTCGGAGAACAGCTCCGTACGCGGATCGTGCCCGATGGCGACGAACATGCCGGATGCCTCCAGCGTCGTCTCCTCACCGGTCTTGAGGTTGCGGACTTGGACGCCCGTGACGCGGTCGTCGCCGAGGACGTCTACCACCTCGGAGTCCCACACGAAGTGGAGCTTGTCGTTGGCGAAGGCGCGGTCCTGCATGATCTTGCTGGCGCGCAGCTTGTCGCGGCGGTGGACGACCGTCACCGAGCGGCCGAAGCGGCTCAGGAACATGGCCTCCTCCAGCGCGGAGTCGCCGCCGCCGACCACGACGATCTGCTTCTCGCGGAAGAAGAAGCCGTCACAGGTCGCACACCAGGACACGCCGTGGCCGGCGAGCCTCTTTTCGTTCGGCAGGCCCAGCTCGCGGTAGCGCGAGCCGGTCGTGATGATGACGGCGCGGGCGAGGTGTGTCTCGTCGCCGACCTTGACGACCTTCGGCGACGCCGTCAGGTCGACCTCGGTGACGTCGTCGGCCACCAGCTCGGCACCGAAGCGCTCGGCCTGCTTGCGCAGGTTGTCCATGAGGTCCGGGCCCTGGATGCCGTCGGGGAAACCGGGGAAGTTCTCCACCTCGGTGGTGTTCATCAGCGCGCCGCCGGCTGTCACAGCGCCCTCGAAGACCAACGGCTTGAGGTCACCACGGGCGGCGTAGATCGCGGCGGTGTAGCCCGCCGGGCCCGACCCGATGATGATCACATTTCGCACGTCGCTCACAGTTGCGCCTCTTTCTGACCGGCCGAGTCCAGGTCGCCGGTCGCATTTAGCTTCGCAGTCGAGTAAACCGATCCTAGGGCGCGGAGATTCCCGCATCGTTCATCGGCGCGAAGACCGCGTGAAGACCGCCTGTGGACGACGAAAGAGCCGGTCTGCCCTGTGGACAGACCGGCTCGGTGTCGTGTCAGCGAGTGATCGGGCGATGCGCGAGGACGTTCGGGCTCGACGCCGTGCATCCGGCGCCCAGGATCCAGACATCCGCGTGCGCCGCGTCGTTTCCGGGCAGTGCGACGACCGTGGCCGGCAGGCCGTTGTAGGTCGCCGAGTCCACGAGCAGCGGAACCTTTCCGCCGCCCACGCGTGTCACACAGGCGTTCAGCGTGTCACCCGCCGCGCTCATCGCCTTGTGCCCGCCGGCGACCGGCTTTGCCAGCGCGCCGGCGACCTGGGACTCCAGACCCGCAGCCGTGTATTTCGTCCCGGTCTGAACGACCGTGAACGGAACGGCGCGGGCGATGGCCGGGCCAGGTGGACTCGA
This sequence comes from Actinoallomurus bryophytorum, assembly GCF_006716425.1. NCBI lineage: Bacteria > Bacillati > Actinomycetota > Actinomycetes > Streptosporangiales > Thermomonosporaceae > Actinoallomurus > Actinoallomurus bryophytorum. The sequence continues at coordinate 3,302,820 of NZ_VFOZ01000001.1, read as the reverse complement.
ATGCGTCCGATCGCTTATCGGCGGCTGGGTGCCCCTCACGGTGCCGGTGTCCCCGTCGTCCATGACCGTACGGACGGCGGCGGCTCCCCCGCCCACCAGGACGACCGCGGCGGCAGCCGCGGCGACGAACTGAAACCGGCGATGGTGATGGTGTGCGGGCACGTGTGAGGCCGCCTCCGCGGCGAGTGCCGCATCGAGACGGTCGACGAGATGAGCGGGCATCGGCGGCGTCGGTGCCCGCGCCAGAACGCGGGAGACCTCCGCCACCTCGGCGGCGCGTCGGCGACAATCGTCGCAGTACGCCAGATGTTCCTCAGTTGATGTGGCCTTGTCATCGTCGAGAATTCCCTCGGCGAAGTCGGCCAGCTCCTCATAATCAAGGTGTGCGGCAGTCACGCGGGTTTGCCACCTCCTTCCTCCGCAGATTTGACGGCGGAGCCGCCTCCCTGGTTCCGCAGGTGCCCAAGTAGTGGTGCGAGCCTCGCCCGGCCGCGTGCGCACCTGCTCTTGATCGTGCCCGGCGGGACGTCCAGGACCTTGGCCGCGTCGTCGACCGCGTAACCCATCATGTCGACGAGGACGAGAGCCGCCCGTTGCTCGAAGGGTATGCGCTGCAGCGCCTGGCTGACGTCCAGGGACACCTCGTGCGCCGAGGTCGGGTCGTTGTTCTTGGGCGCGATCGCGTCGAGCGTGGCGTCGTCGCCCATCGGCACGACCGGTCGGATCGAACGCCTGCGCAGCCGGTCGAGGCAGGCATTGACCACGATGCGGTGCAGCCAGGTCGTCACCGCCGCGTCGCCGCGGAAGCGCCCGGCCGCGCGGTAGGCCGACAGGAACGCCTCCTGCAACGCGTCCGCGGCCTCCTCCTGGTCGCCGAGCGTACGCAGCGCCACGGCCCACATACGGTCCCGATGCCGGTGTACGAGCTCGGAGAACGCATCCGGATCGCCCTCGGCGTGCCGTCTCAGCAACTCCTTGTCCGGAGCGGCTTCGACCGAGCGTCCCCCACGCATGATCGCCATAATCCCCGTCAGCCCGTTCCGTCGCAGGCGTTCTCGCCGAACGCGCGCCCGGCGCCTGAATGGGCACGGTCGCGCGGGCACACCCCTAGATGGGAGCGGCTAATGCCGGAATCTCCGTCTCGGGGGGCCTTCAGCACGCAATTGATGTTAGCCGTCCACGCTCGATCATGCCCGATACGACGGGATTACTCCGTTCCGTACACCGCGACATCGCGCACCTTGGCCTTGAACTCCCCGATGTTCGGCAGCTTGGTGAACCACAACATGACGTAGCGGCCCTTTGCCTGCTTGCCGGCCAGCTCGAACTGCCCGCTCGCGGGGCCGGTGGAGATCTGCGGCGTGCTGGAGGTGGGCGAGTCGCCGATGTGCAACTCGACGGTGCCCGGGGCACCCGCGGGCATGAGCACCTTGACGTCGGAGACCGTCACGGTCTTGCCCATGTCGAGGACCAGCCCGATGCCGGACCGCAACCCGCCGTAGGTGGCGGAGCTGTAGTGCTGGGTCGTCCAGTAGCTCGTCTTGCTGGAGTCGGTGGCCTTTCCCAGGTCGCTGGGGGCCGCGCCGTCGGGGTGCGGGCCCCGGTTGTAGGCCAAGGGGGCCTGGATCGTGAGCTTCTGGGAGGTCGGCTTGGCGGACGTGCTGGTCTTCGTGCCTGCCTTGTCCTTGGAGCCGTCGCCGCCGTCGCCGCCGCCCATGCGGGAAAGACCCCAGCCGCCGAGCGCCACCAGGATCAGGACGCCGACCGCGATCGCCGCGAGTACGGGCATGCTGATCCCCCCTCCGCCGCCGGACGCGTGGCGTACGGGTGCCGGACGAGGGGCGCGCGGGGGAGCGGACGTGCGCTGGGTACGGGACGACCCGGCGTCCGGAACGGTATGGGAGAGCGGGTCGACCGGCGAGGTCGACGTGCTCGAGTGCGAGTGCGGCGGGTTGTCCGGCCGGGAGACCACCCCGGGCGTAGAGCCCCCCAGCGGCACGAACGGCAACGGAGAGCGCGGCACCTTCTTCAGGGCCGCGACGAACGCCGATGGAGCGTTCAGGGGCTCCTGAGCGCCTCGCGTCGGGATGTGCAGCGACCGGCAGGTGATCTCGTCGATGTCCTGCGGCATGCCGCGCCGCAACTGGCCCGGGGGGACCGGCCGTCCGTCGGGCCCGGACGGCGCGATCGGCAGCTGAGCGCCGTCGGTTCCGCACCAATGACCGGTGAGGGCGGCGTACAGCAGCTGGCCGAGCCCCTGCGTGTCCTCCGCCGCCGGAGCATCCGAGGTGGAGCCGGCGAGTACGGCCTCGACACCAAGGCCGGTGACCTTGACCGTGCCGCCGCTGGTCCACACGAGGTTGTGCGGCGTGAGGCACAGGTGAGCCTGGCCCGCGGCGTGTGCGGAAGCGAGGGCCTCGGCGGCCTCGAGCAGGAACGCGGCCGCGCGGCCGGGCTCCATCGGGCCTTCGATGAGGAGATCTTCAAGCGTCTCGCCGGTGACCCACTCGCTCACGACGTAGGCCTGCTCGCCGCTGTCGTCGGCGTCGAAGACCTGGGTGAGGCGGGGATCGGTCAGCCGGCTGGCGGCGCGGGCCGCGGTCACCACGTCGTGGACCCGGGGAAAGCCCGGGGCGAAGGTGAGTACGGCGACGGGACGGGCGAGAATCTCGTCCGTCGCTTTCCAGAATGTAGAACCACCCGCTTCGCTTACGCGGTCGTCCAAGCGGTAACGACCGGCAAGGCGGGTTCCGGGTTCGATGACGGACGTGCTCAACGCGGCGTCCGGCGCAGGTAATCGCGTCCCATATGTGCCGTGGCTCCCTTACGCCTTCGACCCTCCCTCGATGCCTCGTGGGCGGTGTTATGAGCGAACCCGCCCGATGGTAGGACGCTCGAGGAGCGTCTCTGGGTTACTACCCGTAGACGGTTGCGCTCTCCCACCATACGGGCACCCTCTCCTAACTCGAGACACGTCCGGGCAACCTGCGCATCACGGTTCCGGCCAGTGTCTCCACCTCGGAGATTCGCAGCCTGCGCGCAACCAGCACATACAGCACAGCGGCCCCCGCGCCTCCGACGGCAAGCGCCGCCACGGAAGTGATCAGCTGATAATAGAAAAGTTTCACGAAGAGTTCGTGCACTCCGAGCGCGAAAACGAACGCCGGAACGGTGGCGACCGCGATCTTGACGTGAGTGCGCACCATCTGTCGTGCTTCGAGCCCGGCCAGGCGGCGGCGCAGGATGAGCGCGGCGACCATGCAGCCGACCACCCACGAGATGCCGAGCGCGATGGCGATGCCCTCGACGATCATGTCGGTGGGCAGGATTGCGTAGCCGATCAGGCCGAGAGTGATGCTGATCGCGATGTTGCCGATCGCGATCAGCGCGGGTGTCCGCGTGTCGGCCAGGGAGTAGAAGACCCGCAGCAGCAGCTGGAAGATCGCGAACGGCACCAGCGACAGCGCGAACGCCTGCACCACGTTGGCGATCATCAGGCCGTCCGCGACGCCGGTGGAGCCGTGCGAGAAGAACGCCGTGACGAGCTCCGGGCTGAGAGCGAACAGCAGAGCCGCGGACGGGATGATGATCACCGACGACAGGTTGAGGCCGGTGGTCAGGTCGTCGCGCACCAGGTCGAAGCGTTCTTCGGAGGCGTGCCGGCTCATCCGCGGCAGCAGCGCCGTCATCACCGACACGCCGACGATCGCGTACGGGAGCTGGAACAGCAGGTAGGCGTTGTTCCACGGGGTGAGCCCGACGCCGTACCCGAGGTGTTCCTTCTCGCCGCGCACCCCGGCGCGTACCGCGATGTTGGTGTTCACCACGAAGCCGATCTGCATGATGGCGACGTAGAGCAGCGTCCACAGGGCCATGCCGCCGACCGGTGCGAGCTCCTCGCGGCGGAAGTCGAAGCGTGGGCGGAACCTGAAGCCGACCTTGCGCAGTGAGGGCCACATCGCGAGGGTCTGCACGACGATGCCGAGGGTCGTGCCGCCGGCCAGGAGCGTGACATCACTGCTGCTGATGCTCGACGGCGTGACGCCCGGCCCGGCGACGACCAGGAACGCGCCGCCGACGACGATGACGACCACGCTGTTCAGCACCGGTGTCCACATCGGCGCGGCGAAGCTGCCGCGGGCGTTCAGCGAGGCGCCGGCCAGCGCGCCGACGCCGTAGAAGAAGATCTGCGGCAGGAAGAACAGCGCGAAGATCACGGCGAGTTTGTGCTGGTCGGGCGTGAAGCCGCTGGCGTACAGGTCCACGAGGAGCGGCGCGCAGAACATCGCGATCCCGGTGAGGACCAGCAGGCCGCCGAGCACGATCGTGAGCAACCGTGCCTCGTACTCCTCGCCGTACGCGCGGTCCTTCTCCAGCGCGCGTACGAGCATCGGCACGTGGACCGCGGTGAGGATGCCGCCGAGCAGCATGTCGTAGACGACGTTGGGGAAGGTGTTGGCGACGTTGTAGACGTCACCGAGCGGGCCGGTGCCGAGCGCGATCACGATGACCGCGTTGCGCACGAAACCGAGCAGCCGCGAGGCGACGGTGCCCACGGCCATGACGGCGCTGGACTTCAGCAGGCCGCCGACACCACCGCGGGAGCCGGAGGACTCCGACTCGGCGGCCTTGATGCCCTCGGAGGTGTCGAAGACCTGCGTGCTCGGATCGTCCGCCGGATCGGCGGTGGGACCGGTCGTGGGGCCGATCACCGGAATGTCCGGCAGCGTGCTGGCCACCTCCGAGCGGCCCGGCTCCAGGTCACTCAACGGACTCCCCCGCTCTGTCGGCTCGACGGCGCACGATGCGAATGGCGACGCCGACGAAGAGTACGGCAAGTGAGATGCCCGTGATGAGCAGCGCGGTTCGTCCGTAACCGCTGGCGTTCACGCGAAGGACGTGGGCGCCACCGAAATCCTCGCCCTTGGGGGTACGGAGCTGGAGGTAGACGTCGGCTATGCCGTTGGCCGACGCCTTCATGTCGAGCGTGACCTGATCCTTGTGCCCGTGTTCGAGTCTGAGAGTGCGGTCGACGGCGTCGACGCGCAATCGCGTGGGATTTTGCGAATAGGCGTGCAGCGTGACCGTCACGGTGCCGTGATCGAGCCCGTTGGAGATCGTGATCGGGATGCGGCCCGACTTGCCGGCCATGGTGGTGCCGTCGTTCAGCACCTTGATTCGCCCCATGGACTTTTCGAGTTCGTCTTTGAGCGTGTCGCGCACCAGCTTGCCGTGTCGCGACTGGCCGTTCCACGCCGAGGACTCGGTACGCGCGATGCCGAGGGTGAAGTCGCTGGCGGGTGGCTCGAAGATCGAGGTGAACTTCCGGACGTCGCTGCGCAGGTCGCGTACCTGCCGCAGGTAGTTCTTGCTGAGCCCCAGGGGGCTCTTCTGCGGCTGGAAGGTGCGCTCGGTGGGCTTCAGCGTCTCGACGCTGCTCAGCGGAACCGGACTCAGCCAGGGGGCCTTGGCCGTGTAGTTGAGCACGGCCTTGGCAAAGGTGGCGCTGGGCTTCCAGCGCCTCGGCGGGGTGATCACGATGGTCCGCGGATTCTGGGGCGCCTCGCCGGTGATCATGGCCGTCTCGGCGAGGAAGCGCTGCTCGGCGAGGATCGTCCCGCCGGGCGTGGTGGTGGGCTGGCCGAGGATCTTGCGCAGCGTGTCGTCGTAGGCCACGAGCTTGACGTTCGTGCCGGAGACGTTCTTGTTCACCACGGGGTCGGGGGTGAACGTCTCGACCCGCGCGTCCGGCAGGACCGCGCTGCTGAGCAGGATCGTACGAGAGCCGCTCGCGACGAGGGAGGAGAGCGTGGCCTGGTCGACCGGGAGCCCGTCGGGAGGCATCGCGGTCGAGGTGGTCGCGCCACTCAGGCGGACGTCGGCGAGCGCGCGCGTCCCCTCCTGCGCGGCGGCCTTCACGTCATCGCTCATGCCCCGGTCCGCCAGCGCCGTCACGTCGGGATCGGCGTACGGCGTGGCGAAGAGACGGTCGTTGGCAACCGCGTTGTGCAGTGTCGTCAGCCAGGTGAGCGCCGCGACGCTCTGCGAGCGGTTGGCGTCGCCCTTGATGTTGTAGCCGTCGGTGTTCCCCATCTTGTTCGCGTCGTCGACCAGGCTGGGGTCGATGAGCCAGCTCAGGGGAGTCTTCGTCGCGCGCGCCGCGCCGACGATGGTGGAGAGCCGCCCGCCGGTGCCGAGCTGGCGTTCGAGCTGGTCGTCGACGAAAGTGGTGTCGGCCGCGCGGTGGGGCTGGTCGATCAGCGGCCAGACCCAGGCGACCTTGGTCCGCTGGAGCGGCGTGCCGGCCGGGTAGTAGGTGACGAACGTGCGCTGATGGCCGAGGACGACCCCGGCGCTGTTCCTGACCTCGACCATGATCGGGTAGACGCCGAACGTCCGCAGGCCCATCTGGCGCGCCGAGAGCGAGAGTCTCCAGCTCTTCTGCCCGCCGACCGGCAGGGTCGCCGAGATCACCCGGGGCTGGCCCGCCTGCTGCGGATCCGGGCCCTTTCCGTCGGCGTAGGTCTCCACCTCGCCGCGGCTCGTCATCGCTCGAGACCTGAACCAGAGGCGGACCGAGACCTGCTGGTAGGTGCTCTGGGACTGGTTGACGAGCCGGCCGCTCACGCGCAGCGTCGAACTCGCCTTCAGGTACGCGGGCTTGACCGACCCCAAGGTGATGGCGACGGGCGGCTTGGCCGCGGGCTGGCGGTCGCGCGAGGCGCGAGCCGTGTGCTGGGCCTGACCGTGCGGTGGCGACGGTGTGGCGGCGAGCGCCGGTCCTCCGCTGAGCAGCAGAGGGATGACCAGGGCGAGGAGTCTTCTCACGTCACGCCTGCGAGGAGTTGGGGCACGGAGGCGACGAGGCGGCGCTCGTCGGCATGGGCGAGACGGCCGGCCACCTCGGCGAGGGGGAACCACCCGACCTCGGCGACCTCGAGGTCGGCGGCGGAGAGAACACCGCCGGTGGCGAGAAGAAGGTGGTGATGAACCGTCTTGTGTATGCGCCGGCGGTCTGCGGAGAACCAGTAGTCGACGGCGCCGAGAGGAGCGATGATCCGGCCACGAATGCCGGTCTCCTCCTCGACCTCGCGCACCGCCGCCTCCTCGATCGTCTCTCCGCCTTCGACATGGCCTTTGGGCAGCGACCACCGGAGCCGGCCTTCGCGGCCGTACCGGGCGATCAGTGCCGCTCGCGCGGCGCCCGCGACATCGACGACCAGACCGCCCGCCGATGTCTCCTCTTGGTGAGGACCGGGCGGGCCGCCGAGCCGTCGGCGACTACGCGGGCGGGGCACGGCGGCAATGGTAGTAGCCAGCCATGCGTAATCGGTCATTGCTTCCGGCGTTTTCGGGGAGTCTGCGGGAGAGAGCACGCCAGGCGTCCTCGGGCGGCATCGGCGGCGAGGGGAGGAGCCGGTGGCCGCGTTCGGCCGGACGATCCCGTGGACCGGCGGCCACGGTGGCAACAGACGATGTAGGGAGAGTGTGTCCTTCATACTCGTCTCCGTGGCTTCGTTGCCGAACGTACCCCCATTTCGGAACCAATGAGGATCAAGGACTATGCGATTCGCGTTTTGCCTGTCACCTGCGAGGATCTACGCTCGATTGCCGTGTCGAACGACGGACTGACCATGAAGCATCAAGCCGCCATCACCGAGCTGCTCGGCCGGGTGACGCCACTCGCCGACGACCTCGGCCGGGTTTTCGCCTCCGCGGGCCATGAGCTCGCGCTCGTCGGCGGCCCGGTGCGCGATGTCCTGCTCGGGCGCTCGGTCAGCGACCTCGACTTCACCACGGACGCGCGACCGGAGCGCATTCTGGAGATCGTCGACGGCTGGGCGGACGCCGTCTGGACGATCGGCATCGAGTTCGGCACGGTCGGCCTGCGCAAGGGTGACCATCAGATCGAGATCACGACCTACCGCAGCGAGTCCTATGACACCAAGTCGCGCAAGCCGGAGGTCTCCTACGGCACGTCACTGGAGGACGACCTGGCACGCCGGGACTTCGCGGTCAACGCCATGGCCGCGCGCCTGCCGGGGCATGAGTTCGTCGATCCGTACGGGGGACTGGACGACCTGCGGGCCAAGCTGATCCGCACGCCGGGGCGCCCGGAGGACTCCTTCGGCGACGACCCGCTGCGGATGCTGCGGGCCGCGCGCTTCTCCTCCCAGCTCGGTTTCACGGTCGCGCCGGAAGTGGTCACGGCCATGACCGAGATGGCGGGCCGCCTCGAGATCGTCTCGGCCGAGCGGATCCGCGACGAGATCTCCAAGCTGCTGATGGGCGCACGGCCACGCGACGGCCTGGCACTCCTGGTCGACACCGGACTCGCGGCGCAGGTGCTGCCCGAACTGCCCAAGCTCAGGCTGGAGATCGACGAGCACCACCGGCACAAGGACGTGTACGACCACTCGCTGATCGTCTTGGAGCAGGCGATCGCCCAGGAGAAGGACGGTCCGGACCTGGTGCTGCGGCTGGCCGCGCTGCTGCACGACATCGGCAAGCCGAAGACCCGTTCGTTCGTCGAGGGCGGCCGGGTGACCTTCCACCACCACGAGGTCGTCGGAGCCTCGATGAGCAAGGCGCGGCTCGTCGCGCTGCGCTACCCGAAGGACGTCGTGGCGGACGTGTCCCGGCTGGTCGAGCTGCACCTGCGCTTCCACGGGTACGGCAAGGGCGAGTGGACCGACTCGGCGGTGCGGCGTTACGTCCGCGACGCCGGGCACCTGCTGCCACGGCTGCACAAGCTGACCCGGGCCGACTGCACCACGCGCAACAAGCGCAAGGCGGCGGCGCTGGCGCGGACCTATGACGACCTGGAGCTGCGGATCGCGCGACTGGAGCAGGAAGAGGAGCTGGCCAAGCTCCGTCCTGAGCTGGACGGGCACGAGATCCAGCAGGTCCTCGGCCTGCAACCCGGCCCCGAGGTCGGCAAGGCCTACAAGTTCCTGCTCGACCTGCGCCTGGACCAGGGGCCGGTGGGCAAGGAGGCCGCCTCCACGGCGCTGCGGGAGTGGTGGCAGGACCAGTCATGACGCACGCTGAGGACCTGTCCGCGGCCGAGCTCCTCGCCTTCGACCGTAGCCACATCTGGCATCCGTACTCCCCCATGCCGGCCACGACACCGGTCCACCCGGTGGTCTCGGCCGAGGGCGTGCGGCTGACGCTGGCCGACGGCCGCGTGCTGATCGACGGCATGTCCTCGTGGTGGGCGGCGATCCACGGATACCGCCATCCGGCGCTCGACGCCGCCGTGAGCGCGCAGCTCGGCGAGATGGCGCACGTGATGTTCGGCGGCCTCACCCACCCGCTCGCGGTACGCCTGGCGCGAGCGCTGGTCGACCTGACACCGGAGCCGCTCACGAAGGTCTTCTTCGCCGACTCCGGGTCCGTGTCCGTCGAGGTCGCGATCAAGATGGCGTTGCAGTACTGGCGTTCGCGCGGCCGTTCCAGGACGCGCCTGCTCACCGTGCGCGGCGGGTACCACGGCGACACGTTCGGCGCGATGGCGGTGTGCGATCCGGTGAACGGCATGCACCACCTGTTCGCGGACCAGCTGCCGCGCCACGTGTTCGCGCCGATGCCGCCCGTCTCGGGCGAGGACCCGGACTACGCCGCCGAGCTGAGGCGTCTCGTCACCGAGCACGCCGGCGAGCTCGCCGCGATCATCGTGGAGCCGGTCGTGCAGGGCGCCGGCGGGATGCGCTTCTACGCCCCGGCCTGGCTGCGGCTGCTGCGCGAGCTCGCCGACGAGTACGACGTGCTGTTGATCCTCGATGAGATCGCCACCGGCTTCGGGCGCTCCGGGACGTTCTTCGGCTGTGAGCATGCCGGGGTGTCTCCCGACATCATGTGCGTGGGCAAGGCGCTGACCGGTGGATACCTGACCATGGCCGCGACCCTGTGCACCGACCGGGTGGCACGTGGGATCAGCGAGGGCGAGGCGGGTGTGCTCATGCACGGCCCGACCTACATGGCCAACCCGCTCGCCTGTGCGGCGGCGGTCGCGTCGATCGGGCTGCTGAGGGAGCGCGACTGGCACGCGGAGGTCACGGGGATCGAGAAGGGGCTCACCGAGGGGCTGGAACCGGCGCGAGGCCTGCCCGGCGTCCGTGATGTACGGGTGCTGGGCGCGATCGGCGTGATCGAGACCATCGAGCCGGTCGACGTGGCCGCGGTCCAGGAGACGGTCATGAGCCACGGCGTATGGCTCCGCCCGTTCGGCAACCTCATCTACACGATGCCCCCGTACGTCACCGAGCCGTCCGACCTCGCCCAGATCACGACCGCGATGGTGGCCGCGGCCGATCAGATGTGAAGGAGGCCGATCCCGGGTGCTCCGCCGACGAGGGCGGACAGATCGCCAGGGGCGCTCGTGAGGATCATGACAGGCCGTGCCTGAACGAGGGCGGTGGCCACGACCATCGCGTCGATCGAGGCGGTGGCGGGCAACCCACTGGTACCGAGGAGGTCGCCCGCGCTACGCCCGAGTTCTCGGGTGAGCGGTATGACCTCGACCTTTTTCAGAACGCGATGAACGCGGGCGTCTCGCGAGGATCCGCGCAGCACCTCCGTCAAGGTAACGGCACTCGCCACGACAGGTGCCTGTCTCTTGCGGGCCTCGAACACGTGCGGCATGACCGCCGGATCATCGAGGGCGAGTTTCGAGACACCTTCTGAGTCGAGGACGAGAGTCCTTGCTAGAAACCCTCCTCGGCCCATTTTGCTTCGAGCTCGCTCCACGCCTTCTCCGTCTTGTCGAGTGCCTCTTGGGGCAGGGGGCCGTGCCGCGAGACGTAGTCGGCGATGAGGTCGTCGAGGTTGTCCATCTGGATCTGACGCATCACTGCCTCCGTGACATAGCGGCTGAACGATCCGGAACCTACACGCTCCTTGACCTGGCGTATGAGGGAATCCGGCATCGAAACGCTAACTTTCCGTACTCGGTCGGATACGGCATGTTCGGCGTCGTCTGCCCGGTGAGACTTGCTCATACCTCCAAGTCACTACCGGCGGTAGCAACATTCACCGTGTTTTTGGCGCCGAACCAGTAGGCCACCGCGGCGAGGCCATAGCCGCAGCCGATCACGGCGAGGGCGGCATAGGACTTGCCCGTCGGCGGCAGGATGGCCGCCGCGACCGCGAAGCCCGCAACGTACAGGCCGTTGAAGATCATGTCGTAGAACGAGAACACCCGGCCCCGGTAGGCGTCGAGGATGATCGTCTGCATGATCGTGTCGACGCAGAGCTTCACTCCCTGGGCCGCGACGCCGAGTGCGAACCCGCCGATGACGAACGGGATCGGCTTGAACGGCGCCGCCAGCACGACCTCCGCCACGGCCGCGAAGGCGAGCTGAGCGGTGATCCACACTTCCTTGCGGATCCGCTCGGTCACCACCGGGGTGATCACGGCGGCCAGGAAGTACCCGAACCCGGACACCACGAGCGTGAGCGCGAACCCGCCCATCCCCGCCTGGGCGTTGTCGGTGAAGTAGTTGCGGAACAGCAGCACGGTCATGATCGTCGTGATGCCGTACAGGAAGCGGTGCATGCCGATGGCGCCGAGAGCCGCGGCGGCCGCGCGCCGTTCGCGTACGTGCCGTGCGCCGTCGACCAGGCCGTGCAACACCTGGCGTACCGCCTCGCGGGTCTGTTGCCGGGCCAGGCGCAGCTCCGGGCCGAGCAGGTCACGGCCGAGGGTCGTGGCGATCGCCGATGTCGCGACGTACACGGCTGCCGCCGACAGCAGGACGAGCGCGGTGCCGTGCTGGTCGGCGCCGAACCCCAGCCGCAACAGGTAGCCGACGCCCGCTCCGGCGAAGGACGCCATCGTCCCCGAGGTGACCGACACGGCGTTCGCGGTGATCAGCTCGGGCCGGCCGACGACATGCGGGAGCCCGGCCGACAGCGCGGACAGGAAGAACCGGTTGACGCCCAGCACGATGAGCGCGGACAGCAGGAACGGCGCGCCGTCGTGCCCGTACAGCAGGAGGGCCGCGGTGGCGGCCAGGCACAGGGCACGGATCAAAGGCGCGTAGACGAGGATCTGGCGGCGGCGCCAGCGGTCGATGAAGACGCCGGCGAACGGCCCGACCACGGAGTAGGGCAGCAGCAGCACCGCCGCGGTCGCCGCGGCCTCCGCCGCGGTGGCCTTCTGCTCGGGAGAGAACAGCACGTATCCCGCGACGCCCACCTGGAACACGCCATCGGAGAGCGCGGAGACGAGCCGCGTCGCGAAGAGGCGGCGAAAGTCCCGGCCTTTGAGGACCAGCCGCAGGTCCGACGCGTACGACACGGCCACAGCCTAGATCAGCGAATGGTCAGGTCAGACACGGCCCGTCCGGCGGCACGGGAACGCGGACGGCCGGCGCCTTCCTTCGAAGGTCGCCGGCCGTGAACCGCCGTTACGGGTGATGTGCCTGGTCAGCTGACCCGGACACGGGGGTCGAGGAAGGAGTACAAGATGTCGACGAGAAGGTTCGCGACCACGATGAAGAGTGCCACGAAGATCGTGCAGCCGATGATCGTCGGGGTGTCCCCGATGTTGAGCGAGTGCACGATCAGCGCGCCGAACCCGTTGAGACCGAACACGGACTCGGTGACCAGCGTGCCGCCGATCAGGTAGCCGATGTCGACGCCGAACTGGGTGATGACCGGAGTGAGCGCGGCCCGCAGCGCGTGCCGGTACAGCACGCGGCGCTCCGGAAGGCCCTTGGAACGCGCCGTCCGGATGTAGTCCTCGCCCAGCACTTCGAGCATGGAGCTACGGGTCAGCCGTGTGTAGGTGGCGGTGGTCAGGTACGCCAGCGCCGCCCACGGCAGCACCATGCGCGACAGGAAGAGGGTGGGGTCGCTGAAGGGGCTACCGGGCGGGCCCACGTCGAACAGGGCGACGCCGTTGGTGCGCAGCTTGAAGAACAGCACGTACGTCAGGGTGAGCGCGAGGACGGCCGGCGGAATCGAAAGCCCGATGAGGACGAAGACCGTCGATGCCCGGTCGAAGAGGCTGCGCGCCTTGGTCGCGCTGACGACACCGGTGATGATGCCGAAGGCGAGCCAGATGATGCCGGCGCCGAAGACCAGCCACACGGTGGTGGGCAGCGCGCCCTGCACCAGCGTCCAGACGCTGGTGCCGCCGTTGACGTAGGACCTGCCCAGGTCGAACTTGACCAGGTGACCCATGTAGCGGCCGTACTGGACGATGAGCGGGTCGTCCAGGCCCAGGGCCCTGCGGATGTTGTTGACCATCTCCTGGGTGGCGCGTTCGCCCGCGATCGCACGGGCCGGGTCGTTCGGCACCCAGTACGCGAGAATGAACACGCTCGTCGAGACGAGCCACAACGTGAGCACGCCGAGCAGGAGCCGGCGGATGAGGAATCGAAGCATCGCCGGCCTCTACTTTCCGGCCTTGGCCAGTACGCGTTCGCTGCGCGGGTCGAGCGCGTCGCGCACGCCGTCGCCGAGCATGTTGAACGCCAGTGTGGTGAGCAGCAGCAGACCGCTCGGGACGAACAGGTACCACCAGGCGACCCGGTAGTACTGCGTCGACTCGCTGAGCATGCCGCCCCAGCTGGGGATGCGGATGTCGACGCCGGCGCCGAGGAAGGTCAGTGTCGACTCCGTCACGATCGCCGTGGGGATCAGCAGCGTCGCCAGGACGATCACGGGGGCGAGGAGGTTCGGCAGGATGTCGATGACCATGATCCGCAGGTTGCTGGCACCGAGCGAACGCGCCGCCTCGATGTACTCCCTCGCCTTGATCTGGATCACCTGGCCGCGCACGACTCTCGCGATGGCGGCGAAGGAGAAGGCGCTGATGACGCAGATCTCACCTGTCTCGCTGGGGCCGATGGTGGCGGCCACGACGAGCGCCACGATCAGATAGGGGAAGGAGAGCACGATCTCCAGCACCCGGGATAGGGCAGAATCGAGCCAGCCGGAGTAGTAACCGGCGACCAGGCCGATGGCCACGCCGATGATCGTGGCGATCAGCGTGGAGATGAGACCGACCTCAAGAGAGACGCGGGCACCGTAGATGGCACGGGAGAAGATGTCCCGGCCGAGCTCGTCGGTGCCGAGCAGGTGATGGGCGCCGGGTCCGATGGGCAGGCCATCGGGGTCCAGCCCGGTGTTGGTGTTGGTCTTCGTCGGATCGGTGCCGAACCAGTGCGTCAGCAGCGGCGCGCAGACGGCCATCAAGAGGATCAGGACGATGACCACTGCCGAGATGATGGCGATTTTGTCCTGGCGCAGCCGGGCCCAGGCGAGCTGCCAAGGCGTGCGTCCCTTGATGGCGCGGGCCTCTTCGGCCTCGGCCGGGGGGACCTCGGCCTCGAGATCTATCAGACTCATGGTGACTTCCTGGTTAGGCGCTCGGGAGCGTCGGCTCGGTGGACTGCTGCTCGATCGTGGCCCTCTCTTCAGCCAGACGCTCACCCGCCTCGACCGGGAAATGGCAGGCGGTGATGTGGTTGTCCGGGTCGCCGCTCGTAACGCTGAGAACCGGCTCCTCCACGGTGCAGCGTTCCTGCGCCTTGGGGCACCGAGGGTGGAAGCGGCAGCCGGACGGCGGGTTGATCGGCGACGGCACGTCCCCGAACAGCACGATCCGCTCGCGCTTCTCCGCACGGTCCGGGTCGGCGATCGAGGCCGCCGACAGGAGCGCGTTGGTGTACGGGTGGCGCGGGCGCTCGTACAGCGTCTCGCCATCCGACAGCTCGGCGATCCGCCCGAGGTACATGACCGCGACCCGGTCGCTGACGTGCCGGACGACCGACAGGTCGTGCGCGATGAAGACGTAGGTCAGGCCGAGCTCGCGCTGCAGATCCTTGAGCAGGTTGATGACCTGGGCCTGGATCGACACGTCCAGCGCCGACACCGGCTCGTCGCAGACGATCAGCTTGGGACGCAGCGCCAGCGCCCTGGCGACGCCGATGCGCTGCCGCTGTCCGCCGGAGAACTCCGCCGGGAAACGGTTGAAGTGCTCGGGGTTGAGCCCGACCAGCTCCATGAGCTCCTGGACGCGCTTCTTGCGCTCCGCGCCATCGGCGATGTTGTGGATGGTGAACGGGTCACCGATGATCGAGCCGACGCGGCGGCGCGGGTTCAGCGAGCCGTACGGGTCCTGGAAGATCATCTGCACGTCGCGGCGGAAGGTCTTCATCTGCCGGCGGCCGAGCTCGGTGATGTCGGTGCCGTCGAAGACGATCCGGCCCTTGGTGACCGGGTGCAGCCCGGTGATGCAGCGTGCCAGGGTCGACTTGCCACAGCCCGTCTCGCCGACGATGCCGAGCGTCTCGCCGCGGCGGACCTCGAGGTTCACGCCGTCGACGGCATGAACGCGAGCGACCTCCCGCTGGAAGACGATCCCCTGCTTGATGGGGAAGTGCTTGTACACGTCCTCGATGTTGACGAGGACGTCACCGCCTCCGGTGACATCGCTCATGAGGCGACCGGTCCCTTCACTTCGCCGGCGATCTGATCGGCGATCTTCTTCGCCGCGCCCGTACGACCCTCGAGGGCGGCATTGGTGCGGAGCTGCTCGGCTTCGGCGGTGAGGCCGGTCGCCGCTCTGGGCAGCCAGCAGGCCGAGTCGTGGCGTACTCCGTCGTCGGCCTCGGCGCCCACCGCACGCAGCTCCGGCCCATCGGTGATGCACTTGTCCATGACGTAGGCACATCGCGGATGGAACGAGCAGCCGGTGGGCAGGTTGATCAGGCTCGGAGGCTGGCCGGGGATGGGGGTCAGGCGCTCGCTCGCACCGGTGGACAGGGGGATCGACTCGAGCAGGCCCTTGGTATAGGGGTGATGCGGCCGGTAGTAGAGCGACCGGCGGTCGGTGTGCTCGACCGGCTTTCCCGCGTACATCACGAGCACGTCGTCCGCGATGTCGGCGATCACGCCCAGGTCGTGCGTGATCATGATGAGCGCCGTGTCGAACTCCCGCTGCAGCCGCTGCATGAGGTCGAGGATCTGCGCCTGGACCGTTGCGTCCAGCGCCGTGGTCGGCTCGTCAGCGATGATCAGCTTGGGGCTGAGCGCGAGTGCCATCGCGATCATCGCGCGCTGCCGCATGCCGCCGGAGAACTGGTGGGGGAAGTCGTCGACGCGCCGGTCCGGCTGCGGGATCCCGACCATGGCGAGGAGCTCGACCGCACGCTTGCGCGCCGCGGCCTTGCCCACCTCCGGCTCGTGGGTGCGGATCATTTCAACGATCTGCCAGCCCACTTTGTACAGAGGGTGCAGACTGGACAGAGGATCCTGGAAGATCATGCTGATCTGGGCTCCGCGGATCCGGCGCAGCTGATCAGGATTCATCGCGAGCAGGTCCTGCCCCTCGAAGAGGGCACTACCGCTGACACGAGCACCGGAGTTGAGTCCGAGCAGCGTCTGTGTAGAGACGCTCTTGCCCGATCCCGACTCGCCCACGATGCCGAGTGTCCGGCCGGGCTCGATGCTGAAGCTGATACCGCGAACCGCCTGAACCACGCCGTCCGAGGTATTGAATGAGACCTGTAGGTCGGTGACCTCGAGAAGGCTCATGCATCTCCCCTTGAGGGATTGTTGAAAATTTTGCGTCGTCCCAGATTAGGTGGTGTACGACGCTGTCACGAGGGTGACTCGGGACTTCTCACACACCAGTGTGGGCGGGCAGCCCTCGTCGGGCTGCCCGCCCACGTGGTCACTGATCTGGGCGTACTACTTGCTCAGCCAAATGTTGGTGTAGTCGTACAGCTGCGCCGTCTGCGAGAACAGGGCGTTGTGCACCCGGTTCGAGCGAGTCAGCGGGGTCAGCTGCACCATGAAGGGCACGAACGCCGCGTCCTTCATGATCTGCTGGTCGGCCTGCGTCCAAAGACCGGCAGCCTCTTGCTGGGTCTTGGCCTTGAGCGCCTGGTCGATCAGCTTGTTGGTGGTCGGGCTGTTGTAGCAGCCGTAGTTGGTCGAACCCTCACCGCAGGTACGGCCGTCGAACAGCGGCACCAGGAACGCGCGCGCGTTGTTGCCGGGCCAGTCGGCGACCCAGCCGGGGGCGGCGATGTCCCACTTGCCTTCCTTGGACGGAGCCGTGGCCGACAGGAACTTGCCGTAGAAGTCGTCCGGCGTCGTCGAGACCAGCTTGGTCTGGATCCCGCAGGCCTTCAGGTTGTCCGCGACCGACTGCGTCACCTTGGGGTGGTTGCTGGAGTTGCGGTAGACGTAGGTCAGCGACAGGTTGCTGACGCCGACCTCCTTGAGGCCCTCGGCCAGGGTGGCCTTGCACTTGGCGATATCGCCCTGGTAGTTCGGCGAGGGGTAGATGTCCGACGCCTGGTAGCCGGTGCTGCCGGGGGGAAGCACCGTCGACAGCGGCTTGTTGATGGCCGTGCCGCCGTAGATCTTCGCGAGCGCGTCCTTGTTGACCGCGTACTCGATCGCCTGACGGACCTTGAGGTTCGCCATCGCCTTGTTGTTGTTCGGGCTCTGGAAGTTGAACCGCAGCATCGGGTTGGAGTTCGCACCCGGGAAGATGCCGAGGCGCTTGTCCTTCGATGCCTTCATCGTGGCGATGGTGGTCGTCGGGACCGCGTGGTCCCAGAGCAGGTCCGCCGTGCCGGCCTCGACCTGCTGCTCGGCCGCGTCCGGGGAGGCCTGGCCCTCAGTGACCTGGATCCCGTCGACGTAGGCCTTGCGCAGCGTGTCGGTCTCGGGCTTCCACGCCGGGTTGCGCCCCAGGTCGATCTCCTTGGTGGCCACGTACTTCGTGATCTGGTACGGGCCGTTGGAGATCGTGTGCTGGCGGAACTCGTCGCTGTCCGGAACGTAGGCGTCGTATTCCTTGGGCGCCGGGGTGGCGAACGACATCGCGAGGATGTTGAGGAAGTCCGTCGCCGGCTGCGTCAGCTTGAACACCACGGTGTGGTCGTCCTTGGCCGAGAGGCCGCTGATGTCGTGGCCGTTCTGGTAGTCGGCGATCGCCTTGGCGTCGTCCTTCTTCACCTTGGCGAAGCCGTCGCAGTACGCGGACATTCCCACGATGGTCTGCTTGTAGTAGCCGGCCCCGCCGGAAGTGCCGTTCGGGTTGGGGTTGCACAGCCGCTTGAGGCCGCGCACCACATCGTCGGCGACCACGTCACGCGGCGGCTGGGTGTTCCACTGGACACCGGGACGCATCTTGACCGTGTACGTCTTGCCATCGGCGCTGATACCGCCGTTGGCGGTCGTCGGCACCTCCGTGGCGATGTCCGGCACGACCTGGCTGCCTTCGGCCTGGTCGTTGCTCGACTTGTAGCTGAAGAGCCGGCGAGCCCACGCACGTGCCAAAGAGTCGGCCACAGTCGTGTAGCCAGAGGCGGTGTCAAGGTGGTCGACATCTCCAGCGCCGACGATCTTGAGTGTGCCACCCTTGACGGGCGTACCGCTATCGGAGCTATCGCTGTCGCCGCTCCCGCCGCCACACGCGGCAAGGGCGACAGCCAGCACGCCGATCGCGGCCGCTGCCTTCAACCCCGTCGTTCTCCCAGTCATGTACGTCCTCCTCCGGCCCTGCGGCCGTCTTACCTTATGGGGTCAAAGCATGCCGGGGCAGGCACGCCTCAAGGTGCGAGAACACCCCTGAGCCGGGGTCGCTGTCCAGCTCAGAATGGTAAAGAGTGGTACTGGTTACTCAACCGTTCGGATCGTGAGACAAGTCCGTGACAAGTGATGACATACCGTTAAAGGACATTGCCCTACGTGTCGTAGGCGAGTACTCCACATGAACGGTGCCGTCGCTCCGCTCGAGCTCATCCGCTCCCACATCTCGTTGGTGACGGGGTGGCCCGGGACCGCTCGTGCTCGCACCCCGAACCCCGTGGTTCGTCGGCCGCGGCCATCTGTCAAACGGGATTGTATGCCGTTATCGCAGGTAGCAGACACGAGGAGGCCCGTACGCCATGGCGTACGGGCCTCCTCGTTGTTCCAGCGCTCGCGTTGGTTCGCGAGGTCGTTACCGCTCCACGTCGCCGGCGATGAAGTCCTCTACCGCCTGGCGGGCCTCGTCGTCGTTGTACTGAATGGGGGGCGACTTCATGAAGTACGAGCTCGCCGACAGGATCGGGCCGCCGATGCCGCGGTCCTTGGCGATCTTCGCGGCGCGCACGGCGTCGATGATGACGCCGGCGGAGTTCGGGGAGTCCCAGACCTCGAGCTTGTACTCCAGGTTCAGCGGGGTGTCACCAAAGGAACGGCCCTCGAGGCGGACGTAGGCCCACTTGCGGTCGTCCAGCCACGGCACGTGGTCCGACGGGCCGATGTGCACGTCGGCCTTTGCCATCTCGTGCGGGATCTGGGAGGTGACCGACTGGGTCTTGGAGATCTTCTTGGACTGTAGGCGCTTGCGCTCCAGCATGTTCATGAAGTCCATGTTGCCGCCGAAGTTGAGCTGGTACGTGCGCAGCAGCTCAACGCCGCGGTCCTCGAACAGCTTGGCCATGACGCGGTGCGTGATGGTGGCGCCGACCTGGGACTTGATGTCGTCACCGACGATCGGCACGCCGGCGTCGGTGAACTTCTGGGCCCACGTCGGGTCGCTGGCGATGAAGACCGGCAGCGCGTTGACGAACGCGACCTTGGCGTCCAGACAGGCCTGGGCGTAGAAGCGGTCGGCCGCCTCGGAACCCACCGGCAGGTAGGACACGAGCACGTCGGCCTGGGTGTCCTTGAGCACCTGGACGACGTCCACCGGCGACTCGTCGGACTCCTGGATGATCTCGCGGTAGTACTCGCCGAGACCGTCGAAGGTGTGGCCACGCTGCACCGTGATGCCGGAGGGCGGGACATCACAGATCTTGATCGTGTTGTTCTCGCTGGCCACGATCGCCTCGGACAGGTCACGGCCGACCTTCTTGGCGTCCACGTCGAACGCCGCGACGAACTCCACGTCACCGACGTGGTACTCGCCGAACTGGACGTGCATCAGGCCGGGGACGCGCAGGTCGGTCGAGGCGTCCTTGTAGTACTCGACTCCCTGAACGAGCGAGCTCGCGCAGTTGCCTACACCGACAATGGCGACGCGCACTGAACCCATGCGGGGTGCTCCTTTTTTCTCTAGATGCCGGGACGCGCTCGCGTCTCTCAGCGGTTCTCTTCGTCTTGTTGTGCGCGCTCGCGCCCGATCAGCTCGTTGAGCCACCGGACCTCGCGCTCGACCGACTCCAGCCCGTGCTGTTGCAGCTCGAGCGTGTAGTTGTCGACGCGTTCCCGAGTGCGGGCCAGCGCGGCGCGTACGCCTTCCCGTCGTTCTTCGAGGCGGCTGCGCCGGCCTTCGAGAATCCGCAACCGTACGTCGGCGCGGGTGTGAGCGAAGAAGGCGAAGTGCACTCCGAAGCCCTCGTCCTCCCAGGAGGCGGGGCCTGCCTCGGAGAGGAGCTCCTGCAGGCGCTCCTTCCCTTCGGCGGTGAGCTTGTAGACGATTTTTGAGCGGCGCGTGGCGGCCGGACGCACCGCGACGGTCTCCTGGTCCTCCTCCATGATCAGCCCCTGCCCGAGCAGTTGCTTCAGGCACGGGTAGAGCGAGCCGTAGGAGAACGCGCGGAACACCCCGAGCAGGGTGTTGAGCCGCTTGCGCAGCTCGTACCCGTGCATCGGAGACTCATGAAGCAGCCCGAGCACGGCGAGCTCGAGCACGCCACCCTTGCTTCTCATGGATCCTCCGCTCGACCACTCGTCTCGATGTATCGCTCGAATGTATCGAGTCGATACATCGCAAAGATACGTCCGACGCCTGTCCGTCGCAAGCGCGGGTTCCGCGAGTCGCCCGTGACGGGTGGAGATCGAGGGCATGACCGGGAGGCCGGGGTCTTGCGGGCCGTCGTAGTCTGCTGGCATGTGGTCGCAGCGAATGGTGGTCGACTACGGGCTCGCCCGGCGAGCCACGCTGGCCGACCTTTTCTCCGGCGGGCTGACCGTCGATGACGCCTGCGACGCGCATCCATACCTGCTCAGGGCGGCGAAGTACCACGGTGAGCCGACTGAGGCGACCTGCCCGGTGTGTGAGAAGGAACGCCTGACCCATGTGACCTACGTGTACGGCGACCAACTGGGTCGCTACGCGGGGCGCGTCAAGGCCACGCACGAGCTACAGGAGATGGCCCGGGAATTCGGGGAGTTCCGGGCGTATGTGGTCGAAGTATGCCAAAGTTGTGGCTGGAACCACTTGACTCTCTCGTACGTACTTGGACATGGGGAAGCCGAGTCTGACGAGGGTCGAACCGCACGGACATAGCCACGTTCTGACGTGGAAACCCCGACAGGCGGTCACGCCGACTTGCCCACCCCAGTACTGTCGGACGGATTGAACGCCGTACCCCAGTGAACGAGGTCGCGTGAGTTACAGAGGCGATTACGGGCCAGAGTACGGGCCATCGGGATCTGATAGGCCTGCACCGACCCGGCCGCAGACGCCGGTCGGGCGGTCCAACCTGCCGCAGTTGCCCAGCGGCTCACCTTCGGGTGGCGTTGACCGGCTCGGCGGCCCGCCGGGCCAGGGCGGCGGCCCCCCGCGTCGTACGGGCGGCCCTGGAGGCCCCGGCGGGCCCGGGGGTCCCGGAGGCCCTGGAAGGCCCGGCGGTCCACGTGGCCCGGGTGGCCCCGGCGGACCTGGTCGCCGGCGTGCCGACAGCGGCAGTGGTAGCGGTAGTGGCGGTGGTCGTCGTGGACGCGGGAAGCCGAAGAAGACCGGTTGGCGCCGTTTCGTCCCCTCCTGGAAGATCTTGCTCGCCGCGTTCGGCATCGGCACACTCGCGACCATCTGCATGGTCGGCGTCGCGTACGCGATGGTGAAGGTGCCCACGGTCAACGAGGACAGCACGGAGCAGGGCGCGCAGGTCTACTGGAGCGACGGCAGCCCGATGATGAAGATCGGCAGCTCCCGTACGATCGTCCCGCTCAGCAAGATCTCGCCGAACATGCAGGCCGCGGTGCTCGCCGCGGAGGACCGGAAGTTCTACCACGAGTCGGCGATCTCGCCCACGGGCATCGGCCGCGCGGTCATCAACGACCTTTCCGGCGGCGACACGCAGGGTGGCTCGACCATCACCCAGCAGTACGTCAAGAACGCCTACCTGAGCCAAGAACAGACGATCACTCGTAAGTTCAAAGAGATCTTCATCTCGGTCAAGGTGGGCAAGCAGCAGGACAAGGACATGATCCTGCAGAACTACCTGAACACGATCTTCTTCGGCCGTGGGGCGAACGGCGTCGAGGCCGCGGCCGAGGCCTACTACGGCGTCCACGCCAAGGACCTCACGGTTCCGCAGGCCGCGGTGCTCGCCGCCACGGTCAAGCAGCCGGGCTACTACGACCCCGCCGAAAAGGGTCACCTGAACGACACCATCGAGCGGTACAACTTCGTCCTCGACGGCATGGTCAAGATCGGCAAGCTCTCCCAGGCCGACTTCCTGAAATACAAGGACCATCTGCCGAAGGTCATCGCGGTCAAGAAGGGCAACGCCAACGCGGGCCAGAAGGGCTTTATGTACGAACGCGTGCACAACGCCCTCAGCGGACTCGGGTACTCCGACACGAAGATCGAGAATGGCGGCCTGAAGGTCTACACGAGCTGGGACAAGAAGCTCCAGGCCAAGGCCCAGAGCACCGTCGAGCAGGACCTGCACGCCCACAACATGCCGCCCTACACCCGTGTGGGCCTGGTCTCGATGGATCCGACCAAGGGCGAGATCCTTGCCGCCTACGGCGGATCGGACTTCATCAAACGCCAGGTGGACGACGCCTACTACTCGACGGCTCAGGTCGGATCGTCCTTCAAGCCGTATGTGCTGGCCGCCGCGCTGAAGAGCGGCATCAGTCTCAAGACCCAGTTCAACGGCCTGTCACCAGGGTGGTTCAACACCGATGGTGACCGGGTCGCGGCGCACACCCCCGGTGCGAGTGAGTTCAGCAACGACGAGGCGAACTCACCGAACCCGTACGTCAACCTTGTCGATGCGACGGCGGACTCCCTCAACACGGTCTACGTACCGCTGGGCTTCAAGGCGGGGTCGCAGAACGTCTACAACCTCGCAAAGGACGCGGGACTGCCCGTGCACGGGCTGGATGACGGACATCGCGGCGAAGGTGGTTTCTTCCTCGGCCAGTCGGACTTCGCCCCGATCAACCAGGCCAGTGGCTACTCCACCATCGCCAACGGCGGGCAGTACATCACCCCGCACAGCATCCGGTACGTCATCGAGCCCAGCGGAAAGAGGACCTCGCCCAAGCTCGAGAAGCGGACGGCCTTCAGCGACGATGTCTCGCGCGACGTGCAGTACGCCATGCAGGCCGTGGTGAGTAAGGGGACCGGCAAGAGGGCGGCCATCCCCGGCCGGGAGATCGCGGGCAAGACCGGTACCACCAACGACAACGTCGCGGCCTGGTTCTCCGGCTTCACGCCGAAGCAGATGGTGACGACCGTCGGCATGTGGCGCTACAGGGACAAGGACCCGAAGCGCCACATCAAGGCTCATTCGTACCCCCTTCAGCATGTCGGCGACTACGCGTTGGTCAACGGTGGAGATCTCCCGGCGCAGATCTGGCATGACTACATGACCGGGGCTCTGAGCGAGAGCAAGTACAGCGACGTCACGCACTTCGAACCGCCGGCCTACGTGGGCGACACCGACCAGGGCCAGACGCCGCCCCCGTCCGCGACGCCGACACCGACGGAGACGCCGACGTGTCTGCCGAACCAGAACCCGATGAGGGATCACTGCAAGCAGGACCCGAACGGCGGCGACCAGGGGCAGAACTGCCAGCTGCATCCGAACCGACCAGGGTGCCCACCGCCGACCGGCGACCCGACGGACCACCCGACCTGCGGCATCGTGGGTTGCCAGTCGACGCCGCCTCGCCCCGGCGGCCCCGGTGGCGGCGGTGGCGGCGGTGGCGGCGGCGGTGGCCAGGACACACAAGCGCAGGCCGCAAGGCCGCTGAAGGACTAGCGCCACCGTCATGGGCGAGCCCCAGCTGATCGACGGGGCCGGAGGAGCCGCGGGCTCCTCCGGCCCCGCCGCCGTACGTACCGGGCCGTGGCATCTGGTGCCCGCGCTCTTCGCCACCACTGTGGTCGTCTCGGTCCTCGGGTATGTGCAGAAGCTGCCCTGTCGCGGGGCCGGCTTCGACTTCGTGCCGACGGTCCGCAACGCCTGCTACACCGACATCTATCCGCTCTACTTCGGGCGCGGGCTGGCCGACGGCAAGATCCCCTACCTCGACAAGATCCCGGAACCGGTGGAGTACCCCGTGCTCACCGGCGGGTTCATGCACGTCATGGCGGTGATCTCGCGCTGGTTCGGCGGGCCGGACGCCGTCTCGCGCGGCATGTGGTTCTACGACCTCACCGTCGTCGGCCTGATGCTCTGTGCCCTGGCCACCGTGCTCGCCGTGGCGTACTCCTCGGGCCGGCACGGGATGCGGACCGGCCTGCTCGTCGCCGCGTCTCCGGCGCTGCTGCTGTCGGCATACATCAACTGGGACCTGCTGGCCGTCGCCCTGTCCGCGCTCGCCGTGGTGGCGTGGGCGCGACGTCATGTCGCCACGGCCGGGGTGCTGCTCGGCCTCGGCGTGGCCGCCAAGTTCTACCCGTTGCTGTTCCTGGGCCCGCTGTTCCTGCTCTGCCTGCGGGCCGGCAAACTGCGGGAGTTCGGCCGCCTTCTCGCGGGGGCGGTCATCGCCTGGCTCGTCGTGAATGTGCCGATCATGCTGCTGGCCTTCGACAGCTGGAGCCGCTTCTACACGTTCAACCAGCAGCGGCCGGTCGACTGGGGCTCGATCTTCTTCATGGCCGGCCGCAAGGGACTGACGTCGGTCGACAACGTGCCGACGCTCAACCTCATGGGCGAGGCCGGGTTCGGGGTGCTGGCGGTGGGGATCGCCGCCCTCGTGCTCCTCGCGCCCCGGCGCCCGCGGCTGCCGCAGGTGCTCTTCCTGGTCCTCGCGGCGTTCCTGCTCACCAACAAGGTCTGGTCGCCGCAGTACATCCTGTGGCTGCTGCCCGTGATCGCGCTGGCCAGGCCCAAGCTGCCGGCGTACCTGGTGTGGCAGGCCGGGGAGATCATCTACTTCTTCGGCATCTGGTGGTACCTGCTGGCCGGCTCGCTCGAACAGCCGGGCATGGGCCTGTCCGACACGCTGTCCGCGGTGTTCTCCGGTCACGCCCCGGCCCTCGGAATCGACGACGGCGTCTACTACATCGCGCTGCTCGCGAGGTTCCTGACCGTCCTGATGCTGGCCGTGCTGGTCGTCATCGACATACTCGTTCCCCGGCTCGACATCGTCCGCGTCGACGGCGTGGACGATCCGGCCGGCGGCGTCCTGGACGGTGCCACGGACCGGTTCATGCTGAGACGCTTGGCACCGCAGGCAGCCTGAGTGGCGGCTCGTACGGGTGGGGGCCCGGCCGGTACCCGAAGCCGCGCGCCGGTCCCTCACCGCCTCGACCGGCCGGCGCTCGGCGCCTGGGCCGGCACCCGCCTCGGCGTCCTCGTCCTGTCCGTGAGCGTCGCGGCGATCTGGTCGTACGGCGACTTCAAGGACTCCTTCCTCGAACGATGGACGCAGTGGGACGTCGACCTGTTCATCGAGATCGCCAAGTACGGCTACCGGGGCGATCCCGGCAGGCCGCCGGACGCCGGGCTGCCGGCGTTCTTCCCCGGTCTGCCGATACTGATCCGCACGGTCCACTACGCGGTCCCGAGCTGGGAACTCTCGGCGCTACTGATCAGCCTCGTGGCCGGCGGGGTGGCGATGGTCGCGCTGGCGCGCCTTGGTGGCGCGGGGACCGGGCCCAAGGCCGTGCTCGCGCTGCTGCTCAGCCCGTACGCGGTGTTCCTGTTCGCCGGCTACTCCGAGTCGCTGTTCCTGGCGTTCGCCATACCGGCGTGGCTACTGGCCCGGCAGCATCGCTGGGAAGCCGCCATGCTCTGCGCGATGGGCGCGGCGTGCGTACGCGTCACCGGGATCTTCCTGGCCGTGGCGCTCATCGTGGAGTTCCTGGTGAACGACCGGCGGTGGCGGCTGAGCCCGCTGCTGGTGATGCCGTTCCTGCCCGTCGCCGTCTACACGCTCTACCAGTGGCGCCGTACGGGCGACTGGCTGGCCTGGCAGCACGCCCAGCAGGAGGGGTGGGGGCGCTCGCTGGCCTGGCCGTGGGAGGCGTTCCACACCACGTGGCAGGCGGCGTTCGGCGAGCACAACGAGTTCACCGGGGCCTTCCGGGTGGAGCTCGCCGGGGCGGTCGTCGGTGTCGCGCTGACCTGCTGGCTCCTCTTCCGGCGGCGCTGGCCGGAGGCGGTGTACGTCGGGCTGCCGCTGGCGTCACTGCTCACGTCCGCCTTCTACCTGTCGATCGGGCGGGCGACACTGCTGTGGTGGCCGCTCTGGCTCGCGATCGGGGCCTCCCGCCGCCCGGTGTACGCCGTGGTGATCCTGTTGTCCGTGCCGCTGCTCGTCTGGGAGATCGTGTTGTTCACCTCCGGCTCATGGGCCGGATGAGGCGGATTCCGGCCTCCGGGAGCATGATCGAGGTAGGGATGGTGACCGGATGATCGAGGAACTGCTCACCGGGCGTACGCAGCCCGGGATGCACACGTGGCACGCCGACCGCCGCGAGGCGGCGCGCGGGGTGACCGAGGCCGAGCGGGCGGGCTGGCGGGTCTTCTGGCTCGACGCGACCGGCGTACGCGACAAGGCGGCGCTGCTCGAACGGTGCCAGGAGGAGTTCGCGCTGCCCTCCTACTTCGGCCACAACTGGGACGCCTTGGAGGACAGCCTCAAGGACCTGTCGTGGGCGCCGGCCACGCGCGGGTACCTCGTGGTGTACGACCACTGGCAGGACCTGGCCGAGGCCGAGATCCACCGCACCCTCGTGGACGTCCTCGCGTCGGCCGTCGCCTACTGGCGGCCGACGCCGACGCCGATGGCGGTGGTCCTGCTCGACTCAGAGGTTGTCGCGTAGCCAGGCGATGTCGGCCGCCTGGCCGTCGCCGGGAGTCTCCACGATGACCGGTGCGCCCGCCTCGCGTACGACGCCCAGGATCAGGTCAGGGTCGATCTGACCGTCACCGAGGTTGGTGTGGCGGTCGGCGCCGGAGCCGAAGGCGTCCCGGCTGTCGTTGCAGTGGACGAGGTCGATCCGGCCGGTGATGGCCTTCACACGGGCGACGACGTCGACGAGGTCCTCGCCGGCCGCGTGCGCGTGACACGTGTCGAGGCAGAACCCCACGTCGAAGCCGTCCAGCGCGTCCCAGAGCCGGGCGATGCGCTCCAGCATCCTGGCCATGGCGTTGTCGCCGCCGGCGGTGTTCTCGATCAGGACCGGGACGGGGGTCGGGGTCTCCATCCGCTCGAAGACCTTGCGCCAGTTGTCGAAGCCGACCTGCGGGTCGTCGTTCTTGAGCACGTGGCCGCCATGGACGATCAGGCCCTTCGCGCCGATCTTCGCCGCGCCCTCGAGCTGCTGGGTGAGGATCTTGCGGCTCGGGATCCGGATGCGGTTGTTGGAGGTCGCCACGTTGACGACGTACGGCGAGTGCACGTAGACGTCGACGTCGGAGTCGCGGATCTCCTCGTGTTTTTCGGGCAGCACGGGTGCTTTCCACCCCTGCGGATCGCCGAGGAAGAACTGCACCGCCTCGGCCTTCTTCGCGGCGGCCGCGGCGAGAGGGTCGGTCTGGTCGACGTGGGCTCCGATACGCACCATGCGGACGAGCCTAACCGTCAGAGCGTGAAGCCGCCGTGCGAGAGGCCCAGTCCGACCCCGACGAACGCGAGCCCGATACCGATGACGTTGATCCAGCGCTCACTGGTCGTGGCCGAGACGAGCTGGGAGTACAGGCCGAAGATGATGGTCGCGACGCCGACGCAGACCGCGACGAAATGTCCGGCGTGCACGATGCCCGAGACGGCCGCGATCAGGCCGCCCACGAGTGTGGTCACCGCGAGCGAGGTCTCGCGCGGGTGGGCGCTGTGGCGCCGGATCTGATGTCGTGCGAGTACATGCGGCATTACGTGCATACCCCCCTTTGTGTAGCTTCCTGTGTGATTCCCCCGATATGGCAGGTCAAGCAGGTGCCACGTCCGGCCTGCCCTCATCCCTTCTGTCGGACCCACGCGATAATGTCGAACGCGGTTTCGAACGGAGGTTGCTGATGATGACTCGTGAGCTGATGGCCGTCGACGACGTCGAGTTGATCGAGGAGCTGTCCATGCTGACCACCCAGACCGCGCGGATGCGGTCGCGGATGGCCGACATCATGTCCGAGCTCGACCGACGGCGAGCGAGCTGAGTCGGCGAGATCGGACGAGTGAGCTGCTGGTTGTTGATAGCCTGTGTCGATCGCGCGGAGCCGATCCGCTGCGAGACGCAAGGCCCTCCTGTCACGGAAAGACCGTGACCGCACCAGTCCAAAGGAGGTTGGGATCCGCATGCGTCGTTACGAACTCATGGTCATCCTCGACCCCAGCACCGAAGACCGCACTGTCGCGCCGTCGCTCGACCAGTTCCTCAACGTCGTGAAGACCGACGGTGGCAGCGTCGAGAAGGTCGACGTCTGGGGCCGCCGGCGCCTGTCGTATGACATCGAGAAGAAGTCCGAAGGTGTCTACGCGGTGATCGACCTGACGGCGACCCCTGCCACGGTCAAGGAACTCGACCGGCAGCTGAACCTTCAGGACACCATTCTGCGCACGAAGGTCATCCGGCCCGAGGCCCACTGAGCCTTCCGTCCGGCCCACGTAATCGAATCTGTAGCTAGCTGGAGAGCCGCATGGCAGCAGGCGACACCCAGATCACGCTCGTCGGCAACCTGGTCGACGACCCGGAACTCCGCTTCACCCCCAACGGCCAGGCGGTCGCGAAGTTCCGCATCGCCTCCACTCCGCGATTCCTCGACCGGCAGACGAACGAGTGGAAGGACGGCGAGAGCCTCTTTCTCACCTGCAACGTCTGGCGGCAGGCGGCCGAAAACTGCGCCGAGAGCCTCCAGCGCGGCATGCGGGTCATCGTCCAGGGCCGGCTCAAGCAGCGGTCGTACGAGACCCGCGAGGGTGAGAAGCGCACCGTCTACGAGATCGAGGCCGACGAGGTCGGTCCGTCCCTGAAGAACGCCACCGCGAAGGTCAACAAGACCCAGCGGCAGGGCGGGGGCGGCGGCGGTTTCGGCGGCGGCGGCCAAGGTGGTGGCGGCGGCTTCGGCGGCGGCAACCAGGGCGGCGGTGGCTTCGGCGGCGGCCAGGGCGGCCAGGGCGGCGGAGGCGGCGCCAGCCAGCCTGCCGACGACCCGTGGGCCACCGGAGGCGGTGGCGGGGGCGGAGGATTCTCCGACGACCCGCCGTTCTAACCTTCACCGCACCCTTCATCATCCAACCGACCATTCCCGCGCGAGCGGGGCTCTCCTAGGAGGAGCACCACGATGGCGAAACCACCACCGCGCAAGCCGAAGAAGAAGGTTTGCCTGTTCTGCCAGGAGAAACTCTCCTACGTCGACTACAAGGACACGGCGCTGCTGCGCAAGTTCATCTCCGACCGCGGCAAGATCCGCGCTCGCCGGGTGACGGGCAACTGCACCCAGCACCAGCGTGACGTCGCCACGGCGATCAAGAACGCCCGCGAGATGGCGCTGCTGCCTTACACCAGCACGGCCCGCTGAGAAGGGGGACACCGATCATGAAGCTCATCCTTACTCAGCAGGTCTCCGGTCTCGGCGCCCCCGGCGAGGTCGTGGAGGTCAAGGACGGTTACGGCCGTAACTACCTGATCCCGCGCGGCTTCGCCATGCTGTGGAGCCGCGGTGCCGAAAAGCAGATCGACTCGATCCGCAAGGCCCGCAGCGCCCGCGAGATCGCCAGCATCGAGCAGGCGGAGTCCATCCGCGGCGACATCGAGCGTCTGAAGGTCCGGCTGCCCAGCCGCGCCGGCGAGAGCGGCCGCCTGTTCGGCGCCGTCACGCCGGCCGACATCGCCGGTGCCGTCAAGGCGGCCGGTGGCCCGCAGCTCGACAAGCGGCGCATCGAGGTCCGCAACCCGATCAAGACGGTCGGCGCCCACAGCGTCGCCGTCCGCCTCCACCCGGAGGTCAGCGCCAAGATCGACCTTGAGGTCGTCAAGGGCTGAATCACGAGCACGATCCATGAAGGGCCGGCCCCCTCGGGGACCGGCCCTTCATGCTGTCGAACCCCAGACGGGGGTCCGGGGTGGCGATGGCTTCCAGCGGTGTGTCCAGGGAGCGGGGTTCCCTGCGGTTGCGGACGCTTCGGAGGCGCAGGCGCAGGCGCAGATCGCGGGCGGCGGCCAGGCGTAGGCGTAGGCACGGCCACAGGGTGTGGACGCGGGCAGGGACGTGGACGTGGACGTGGACGTGTGCAGGGCAGGGCAGGGCAGGGCAGGGCAGGGCAGGGCAGGGCAGGGCAGGGCAGGGCAGGGCAGGGCGTGGACGACCCGGCGCGGTCGCCTGGTTGCACCCCGCCGGGTCGGTTCGGCTGTTCGCGGGCGCCGGTCCGGGTCAGGGCCGGAGCGGACGTCAGCTCTTGAGGCCGAGTGCGCTCTTGAGGCCGCTCTTCAGGCCGGTCACGGCGAAGGTGTCGACCTCCACCACCACGCTCTTGAGTCCCTGGAGTACCTGCGTCGTGGCGATCGCGGCGCAGGTCACCGCCGCGTCGTTGCCGCCGTGCAGTCTCCCGTCCAACGTCGCGTCGACGACGTGGTCCAGGCCCTGAAGCATGCCCCCGAACAGGCTTCCCGGGCCGACGGCGTGCAGGAACAGTACGACGGTGATCAGCGTCGAGCCCACCGTCAGCAGGGCCGGGCCGGACGGCGGGGCCGGGAGCTTGCCGTGCCTGATGTAGTCACGGATCGCCGTGGCCTCGGGCTCGGTGACGGCGTCGAGCTTCTCCAGGTGGTGCAGCGACATCTCGAGCCGCTGCTTCAGCACGTCCTCCGGGAGGGAGGGGTCCAGCAGCGCGTCGATCGGTGGCCGGGCGAGGAAGCCCTTGACGGCGAAGCCCAGCTCTGTCGCATCCTCGAATGTGGTCATGGCGTCATTCCTTTCGGTGGTGATGACTCAACTATTCGAGGTGGCTACGGGGGGTTGACGGAAGCTGACAGAACTGGCCGCCGCGAAACCGCCTTTACAGCGACGAACGCGGCGAGGAACCTTGACCCGGGGGATTCTGGTGGGAGGCCACGGTGGGAGCGCTGCCGAGACCAAAGGTGCCCGAGGGGCCGATCCGGGAGTTCTTCGACGGCCTGCACGACCTGCACCATCGGGCGGGCTGGCCGAGTCTGCGGGACATGGCGCGGGAGGTCGGCTGTAGCCACACGACGGTATCGGTCGCGTTCTCCGGGGCATCCGTGCCGCGGTGGGGCCTCGTCGAGCTGATCGTCGAGGCGCTGGGCGGCGACACCAGCCGGTTCCACGAGCTGTGGCTCGCGGCCAGCAGCGCCACGCTGACGGTCCGCCGGCCACTAGCCGAGACGGCACCATCCGGAACAGCACCACCCGCGACGGCACCACCTGGAACAGCACCGCCCGGGACGGCCCTGCCCGCGACGGCCCCACTCGGAACGGAACCATCCGGGACGACACCGCCCGCGACGACACCGCCCGCGACGACACCGCCCGCGACGACACCGCCCGCGACGACACCGCCCGCGACGACACCGCCCGCGACGACACCGCCCGCGACGACACCGCCCGCGACGACACCGCCCGCGACGACACCGCCCGCGACGACACCGCCCGCGACGACACCGCCCGCGACGACACCGCCCGCGACGACACCGCCCGCGACAGCACCGCCCGCGACGGCACCACCCGAGCCAGCTTGGCCCGGGACGGCACCACTCGTGACCGCACCCCTCGTTCAGCGGGACGAGCCGGCGGCGGGTGAGGTGGCGGCCGCGTCGTACGGGGCTCGGCTGCCCGTCAGCCTCACGCCCCCGCCGCGTCAGCTTCCCGGTGACGTGGCGGCGTTCACCGGCCGCCGTACCCAGCTCGCCGACCTGGACCGCTTACTCGCCGAGTCCACCGTCAACGCCACCGCCGTCGTGATCTCCGCGGTCTCCGGTACCGCGGGCGTCGGCAAGACCGCGCTGGCCGTGCACTGGGGACATCGGGTCGCCAAGGCGTTCCCCGACGGGCAGCTCTATCTCAACCTGCGGGGATACGACCCTGATCGGCCGATGCAGGCGGCCGAGGCGCTGGAGGTGTTCCTGCGTACGCTCGGCGTCGAGGCGGCGGCCATCCCGCACCGGCTGGACGAGCGTGCCGCGCGGTACCGCACCCTGCTCGCGGACCGGAAGATGCTGGTGCTGCTCGACAACGCCCACTCGGTCGACCAGGTCCGTGACCTGTTGCCGGGCAGCCCGTCCTGCCTTGTGCTGGTGACGAGCCGTGGCACCCTGCCCGGCCTGGTCGTACGCCACGGCGCCGTGCGCATCAACCTCGACGTCTTGACCAGCGAGGACGCCATCACCCTGCTCCGCCGCCTCGTCGGTTCGCGGCTGGACGACGAGCCCGAGCAGGCGGCGGCGCTGGTCGAGCGCTGTGCCCGGCTGCCGCTGGCGATCCGGATCGCGGCCGAGCTGGCCGCCGCACGACCATCGGTGCCTCTGTCCCAGCTGGTGGACGAGCTCGGCGACGAGTCGCGCCGGCTCGACCTGCTGGCCACCGAGGAGGACGACTACACGACGGTGCGTACGGTGTTCTCCTGGTCGTGCCGGCACCTGTCCGACGACGCACTGTCGGCGTTCCAGCTGCTCGGGCTGCACCCGGGCCGCGACATCGACCTCGATGCGACCGCTGCCCTGCTCGGCTCGGACCGGACGGCGACGCGGCGGCTCCTCGACCTCTTGTGCCGCGCCCATCTCGTGGAGGAGACCGGCAGAGGCCGATTCGGCATGCACGACCTGCTGCGCGCGTACGCGGCGGAGCAGGCCGCGCGGCGGGACGACCGGCACGCCGCACTGACCCGGCTGTTCGACCACTACCTGCACACCGCCGTACGCGCCGTGGAGCTGGCCCGGCCGCACGATCCCTGGCTGACCGCCGAGGGTGCCAACCTGATCGCGGTGGCGGCGGCGGCCGTCGACGTCTCACCCCGGCACACCATCGAGCTGTCCGACTGCCTCGCCCACCACCTCGACACGCGCGCGCGGTACCGCGACGGGCTCAGCCTCCACCGCCTGGCCCTGCGTGCCATGCGGGCGCGCCACGATCGGGCCGGTGAGGGCGACGCGCTCGACCGGCTCGGGATCGCGTACATGAGGACCGGGTCCTACCCGGAGGCCATCGACCACCACCGGCGGGCGCTCGCGATCCACCGTGAGCTCGGTGACCTGGCCGCAGAGGGCCGCGCCCGGCACGGCCTGGGCACCGTGGCCTGGCGGCTCGGCCGCTACGACGAGGCACGCGAGCACCTGGAGGCC
Organism: Actinoallomurus bryophytorum; assembly: GCF_006716425.1. NCBI lineage: Bacteria > Bacillati > Actinomycetota > Actinomycetes > Streptosporangiales > Thermomonosporaceae > Actinoallomurus > Actinoallomurus bryophytorum. The sequence goes on along the minus strand of NZ_VFOZ01000001.1, from coordinate 3,269,375 downwards.
GCGCTGGGGATCAGGCGCCAGCTCGGTGACCTGCCCGGCGAGGGCGCGGCCCTGTACGGACTGGGCACGGTGTACCGGCAGGTGGGCGACTACGGCGAGGCGATGGACCATCAGCGCCGCGCACTGGCGATCTACCGTGAGTGCGGCGACCAGATCGGCGAAAGCCGGGTGCTCATCAACCTCGGCGCCACCATCGAGCGGGTCGGCGGGTACGACGAGGCCCTCGACCACTACGAACGCGCACTCACGATCAATCGCGAGATCGGCAACCGGCTCGGTGAGGCCGTCGCGCTGACCAACCTCGGCGCGGTCACCGCCCGGCTCGGACGATTCGCCGAAGGGCTCGTCCACCAGGAGAACGCGCTGCCGCTGTACCGCGAGATCGGCAACCGGGTCGGGCTGGCCGACGCGCTGCACTGCCTCGGCACCCTCCATCACCTGACCGGCCGGCACGACGAGGCGCTGGACCACCTGCGGCGCTCGATCGCGCTCGCCCACGAGATCGGCGAGGCCGACGTCGAGACCAGCGCGCTCGTCGACCTCGGCGAGGCCCTTCGCGCCATCGGCAAGGACGACGACGCCGCCGCGGCGTACCGGTCCGCGCTGGCACTGGCCGAACAGACCGGTGACCGGTACGAACGTGCCCGCGCGCTGTCCGGGCTGGGCCGGCTGAGCCGCGCCGCCGGCGACCTCGAGGGGGCCCGGCGGGCGTGGCGGGTCGCCGCGGCGTTCTACGACACGCTCGGTGTGCCCGAGGCGGCCGAGACGCACGAACTCCTCGCGGCGCTCGATCAGGACTGACTGGCCGCTTTCGTCAGCTTTCGTCAACCAGGGTCCAGGCCCCCGGAAACTCCCGGTAAGGGGAACTCAGAACGGGGAGCCGGGATGTCGACCACACTGCTTTTGACCGTCCAGTCCGACGACGAGGACGCCGCGGTCCGCGAGACGGGGATCGAGGTCCTCGCGCGGTACCCGGACGCGATTCTCGTCCGGGGGACTCACGAACAGGCCGGGAGCCTGGAGCGGCTGGGGATGGAGACCATCCCGCTGGCCGATCGGCCGGTCGTCACGACCGGCAACGCGTTCTCCTTCGCGGACGCCGTCCGCGCGCAGGAGGTCGCCGCCGTCGAGCCGGCGCCGGACCGGCCCGCGTACTACCTGGCGAGGCTCGCGGGGCCGCCCGCGGCCGAGTGGCTGCGCGAGCTGGGAGCGCTCGGCGCGCAGGTCCACGACAGCCTGCCGGGCTTCACCTTGCTCGTCGGGATACGGCCCGAGCACCTGGGCGAGCTCGAGGCGCTGTCCTGGGTCGAGGACGTGACACCGTACCGGCCGGCCATGAAGGTCTCGCCCAAGGTCCACTCCACCGCCCGGTCGAATCTCGGCATCGCCGATCTCGCGAACCTGCCCGAGAGGGACGGGAGCGAGCGTCAGCTCGTGGAGGTGTCGGTCTTCGCCGGCGAAAGCCTCCAGGACGCGGTCGCCCAGGTGCGCGGATCCGGCGGCACCGTGCTGTCCACCACGGGCCGCGCGCTCGTCGCGAGCGTGCCGTCCGGCGCCGTGGCGCGGCTCGCCGGACTGCAGGGCGTCGTGGCGATCCTGCCGTACGCGTTCCCGCGGCCGCACAACGACCAGGCCCGCCGGGTGCTGGGGGTTCCGCCGGACAACTCGTTCGCCGGCCACAGTCTCACCGGTGCGGGACAGATCGTCGCCATCGCCGACTCCGGGCTCGACACGGGAGACCCGGAGACCCTTCATGCCGACATACGCGGCAGGGTGGCCGGCATCATCAGCTGGCCGACCCGGCCGGACCTCGCCGACCTGGTCACCGACCCACCGGAACACGACGACGGCCCGTCCGACGTGGACTCCGGTCACGGCACCCACGTGACGGGCTCGGTGCTGGGCGACGGGTCCGCCGCACGCGACGCCGGGGCGACCGTGGTGCCGGCGGGCGTCGCGCCCGAGGCGCAGGTCTTCTTCCAGGCCGTGAGCCAGCGGCTGCACTGGAAGTCCGCCGAGCAGCTCGTCGCCGAGGGCAAAGAGGTGCCCGACGACCCGTGGCCGCCCGCCGAGGAGGGACTCTGGGGCCTCCCGCTCGACCTGGCCGTTCTGTTCCAGCAGGCGTACCGGGCCGGAGCGCGTGTCCACACGAACTCCTGGGGGTCCTCGGTCGCCGGCAGCTACACCAACGAGGCCCGTGCCGTGGACGACTTCGCCTGGCACCACCCGGACATGCTGATCCTCTTCTCGGCCGGCAACGACGGCGTGGACACGGACATCGATGGCGTCATCGACGAGGACTCGGTGTCCTCTCCCGGCAGCGCGAAGAACTGCCTGACCGTTGGCGCCGGCGAGAACACCCGGCCCTCTGGCTCGACACCTCCGCCCGGCCGTGACGGCCGATGGGATCAGCTCAAGGCCAAAGACGGCACCCTGCGGTGGCCTCACCTCGGGGCGGCCGGCCACATCTCTGACAATGCCGACGGGATGGCCGCGTTCTCCTCACGCGGTCCGGTCGACGGCGACCGGATCAAGCCCGACGTGGTCGCGCCGGGCACGAACATCCTGTCGACGCTGTCCTCGGCCCTGCCGGCCGACTTCAACCCGCTGTGGGGACGCCTGCCGGCGGAACACCCGCTGCGGCGCTTCTACTGCTGGAGCGGCGGGACCAGCATGGCGACGCCCCTCGTCGCGGGCGCGGCGGCGCTGGTCCGCCAGCAGCTGGTCCGTGACCACGGTCACGAGCCGTCCAGCGCCCTGGTCAAGGCGTTCCTGGTGACCGGCGCGGCCCCCATGACCGGGCAGTTCGCCGGAGAGGTGCCCACGGGCAGCAACGACGTCAGCGGGTTCGGACGTGTCGACGTCGCGAGCACCGTCGCGGCACTGTCCTCCAAGCGGACGGTGTTCGCCGACGATCCCGCCGACGCCGTCATGAGCGGAGAGCGGCGGATCTACCGGATCGAGGAGGTGGACCCGGACGCGCCGCTCGTCGTGACACTGGTGTGGACCGACGCGCCGTCCGCGCTCGGCGGGCTGGTCAACCAGCTCTACCTGAGCGTCCAGACACCCGACGGGACCTACCTCGACGGCGACGTCAGCCCCTTCCCCAACCCGGTCAACAACGTCCAGCGGGTCGTCATCCCGGCTCCGGCGGCCGGCGCCCACGTCATTCGCGTCTTCGGCACGTCGGTCATCACGACCTCGACACGCGTGACCTCCGCGGTCGGTGAGCGGCAGGACTTCGCCATCGTCGTCGCGGGCGGCACGTCCCTCACCCGAATCCGATGAACACGCGACCAGGCGGCTGGGTCCGTCCCGAAGAGCGCACGTTCATCCCGAGCCCGCCCGGGAGGACTCCGATGTCAGAGGAGACCGTACGGGTACGCCTCGGACGGCAGATCAAGGACTCCGACGCCCTGCGGCTCCGTACGCTGCCGCTCGCCGTCCTCGCGTCCGTCGTCGGCACCGTGATGGCCTCGGCGTTCGGGACCGGCCGTACGGGCGCGCTGCTCAGCGCGGCCATGGGTCCGCTGATCACCGCGCTGTTCACCACCAGCGGCAGGGGCAGGACGCGGTCGTTCGGCATCGCGCTGGTCACACTCCTGGCCGTCGCGCTGACCGTGACCGGCTTCACCGTGCCCGAGCTCATCCGGGGCGGCAAGTCCCTGATCGCCGACCGCTCCGGCACCTTCGTGCCCACCGAGGAGAGTGGCACGTCGACCCCGCCGTCCACCCCGCCGTCCACCCCGCCGTCGCCTCCGCCGACGACACCGGTGCCGCAGACGGGCCCGGCGATCGCGACCTCCCCGGCCGTGATCACGTGCTCCGACACCGCGGTCGGCGGCACCGGAACCTGCCCGTCCCTCGACGTACGCAGTGTCGGGACGACGGACCTGCAGGTCACGAGTGTGGAGATCGAGGGTGGGTCGGACGGGGAGTTCCGCGCGACGGCGGACTGTCCGGCGCCACTCCCGCCGAACGGCTCGTGCTCGGTCTCGGTGGAGTTCCACCCGGCGTCCGCGGGCCCGAGACAGGCCGTCCTGGTCCTGCACCAGAACCTGCCCGGACCTGCCAACCGCATCACGCTCCAGGGCACCGGAGGCGGCTCACCCGCGCCCATCACGCCCGCACCCGCCGCGCCGGACAGCGACTCCGGCAACCAGCCCTGATGGAGGAATGATGTTCCCCAGTCCGATCCGAGTGATGATTCCCCGGTTCATGTGGCAGACGGTCAGCCCCGACGCCACGGGCAGTCTGATCTGGCCGACCGCCTTCTTCGACGCGGTCTTCCGCGCCCCCAATGGATGGAGCATCCGGGACTACTGGTCCAGGGTCACGTTCGGCCTCCTCGACCTGAGGTTCGATCTCGCGAACCTGTGGTGGCTTCTCGAACGCGAACAGTCCTCGCTCCGCGACGACCGCGGCGGGATGATCGCGGCCTGCCGGGCGGCCGCGGAGGAGAACGACTACTCACTCGCGGGCTATGACCGCGTCGTCTGCTTCGTGAACCCTCCTCCCTGCAACGCCGGCGCGATCGGCGCTCCTGGAGACGTGGTCCTCGACCAGGGCGGCAGCCTGGAGATGTTCCAGCACGAGATCGGCCATCTGCTCGGGTTCGAGCACGTGTGGGGCAGGAACGGCGTGTACGAGGACCCGTACTGCGTCATGGGTTACACCGGCCTGTGGGCGCATGACATCGCGCGGCCACCGGAGTTCGCACGGCTGACGACGATCGCGACCGACTTCTGGCGCAGCGGCCGCAGGGTCGCCGCGGCGTCGCTGTACCGGCTGTTCGTGCGCCCGGAGTTCGGCGGCAGCGGCGCCCTGGACTCCGGGCAGGGCGCCGCCGGCTTCTTCGACCCCCATGTCGCGCACGTCCGTACGGGCGAGGCCGTCTGGCTGACCGCGCTGAGCGAGTCGTCCGGGGCCGAGCCGGTGCTGGCCGTGATGCCCATCCCCGAGGGCGGCGTCCTCGCGGTGGAGTACCGCAACAACACCGGCGACGATGCCGGCGTCCCGCCCGCGGTCGTCATCCAGACCATCGGCGCCAGGTCGCCTGGCGCCGGTCACCACGAGGTGGACCCGCCGTGGTTCGAGGCGACCGTCGAGCCCCAGGCCGGCGCCTCGGCGCTCGTCCTGAACGGCACGGACCTCGCGGGTCACCCCTTCGGCGGCCACCGCGTGGTCGTCGAACAGGTCGCGACGGCGTCCGGCGTCCATCGAGCCCTCATTTCCCTGCACTGACCAGGAGGTTCTGCCATGAAGCACGCGAAGATCGAGCTCGTGAACGACGAACGGGCCCGGCGGCTCGTCGACCGCGTCACGGAGATGACCGACGAGAGGTACCTCGCCACCACGAAACGGCGTTCGGAGTCACGCGACGAGGTGGAGGCGGTGCTCGGGCGGGTCGCGGGCGCCGTACCGGGAGCGAGCCTCGCGGACGTACGTGGTCTGGCCGCTCTCCAGCCGGTGCCGTTCGGCCTGGATGACGCGGGACTCGCCTCGCTGACCTATGCCGAGGGCGTGGTGCTCCAGCCACCGCCGTACGGTGACCTGTGGGTCGAGGGGGAGATGCTGCAACACGAGCAGTGGGCCGACACCGGACGTCTCTACCTGCGCTGCGGCGCCGGCGCGACACCCGGAGCGTCGTACGGGACCCACGGCGGCGGCATGGGCTGGAGCCTCGTCATGACCACCGACCACCCGGTGAGAGTCGAGGTCCGGCCGTGGCTGCAGTACTCCTGGGCGTACGTGCTGGGGAAGATCGGACTCGGCTCCGCGCACATCAGGGGCGGGGTGAAGATCACGGCGACCGGCTTCCAGGGCTGGGGCGGCGGTGGTCTGGGCGGCGGCGGCACCTTCCATGTGGAGAACACCCGGCAACTCTTCTTCGAGTCGGCGGACTCGGCTCCGCACAACGCGGAGGGCGAGGACAAGGTGACGGACATGTGGCTCAGCTTCAACGTCGACCCGAGCCAGCCGACCGTCGTACGGATCGGGTCCTGGATGGAGTGCGCGGCGGAGAACTCCTCGGTCATCGTCTCTCTCGGCGACGGCGTCGCCGGCGGCTGGCTGGACACGACGCTGAGATTCGCCTGGGTGGAGACGCACCCGGTGTAGCGGGGGCGAGGTCACCCATGAGGTGACGGGGGCCTGCGGCGACGCGGACGAGATCGCGTCGTTCTGGGGCCTTGGGCTGGTCCGGGGACGACTTGGAGGGCGTCCCCGGCCCAGCCATTCGGCCGCCGCGGCTCCCAACTCCCCGCATGCGGCACGCGGTTCCCGGCTCTAGACACCGGGTTCCTACCTCTCGGCACGCGGCACGCGGCACGCGGTTTCCGGTTTCCGGGCGCAGGGCGCCCTGCGCCCGAGCCCTGCGCCCGAGCCCTGCGCCCGAGCCCTGCGCCCGAGCCCTGCGCCCGAGCCCTGCGCCCGAGCCCTGCGCCCGAGCCCTGCGCCCGAGCCCTGCGCCCGAGCCCTGCGCCCGAGCCCTGCGCCCGAGCCCTGCGCCCGAGCCCTGCGCCCGAGCCCTGCGCCCGAGCCCTGCGCCCGAGCCCTGCGCCCGAGCCCTGCGCCCGAGCCCTGCGCCCGAGCCCTGCGCCCGAGCCCCGGACCAGCCTCCACACCCTGGCCTGTGATGCGTCGTGTCGCGGACGAGTGGTCACAAGTGTCAGGTCTCGAGAGCCGATCCGTCGGCTCGAAGGCGCCAGGCCGGCGCGCCACGCGCGTCCCGACCGCGTGAGCTCCAACCCCACCTCCTTCTACAAGGCGACCCCGCGGGGGCTGGTCGTTTTATTCGTCGTTCCACGTGAAACGCCCGAAGCTGACGTTCTCGCTTTCTGTAGTCGTCTCATTACGCTGGCGATCAGTCGCGGGAGCGGGGGTGATCGGGATCGGCGCCGAGGGGATACTCCGCCGGAATCTGCTGCGTACGGCGATCGGGGTCGCCGCCGCGGACGTGATGCTTGCCGGAGGTGCGATGCGGGCCAATGCTGACGACGTGCCGAAGATATACACGCGCAAGGACTGGGGAGCGGTCTCGCCCAAACGGCCGCCGCGGTTGCTCGACCGGCCACCCGATCACATCATCGTCCACCACACCGCGTCACCCAACACGAGTGAGACGTCGCGGGCGCACGCGTTCGGGCTGTCGCGGCAGATTCAGCGGTTTCACATGCAGACCCGCGGCTGGGACGACATCGGGGAGCAGCTGACGATCAGCCGGGGCGGGCTCATCATGGAGGGACGGGCGGGCAGCCTGCAGGCCGTCGCGCGCAACGGACTCGTGATCGGTGCACAGTCGCTGCACCACAACCAGCACACTCTCGGGATCGAGAACGAAGGCACCTACATCAAGGATGACGTGCCGGCCAAGCTCTGGAGGTCACTGGTCGAGGTCTGCGCCTGGCTGTGCGTCGCGCATGATCTCGATCCGGCCACCGCGATCGTCGGCCACCGCGACTACAACAGCACCGACTGCCCCGGCGACGTGCTGTACCGGCGGCTCCCCCGCCTCCGCAAGCAGGTCGCCCATGTCATCGGCCGGGAGACCGGCGATCCGGACGGCGGCGATGATCCGCCGTCGGACACCACCCGGCGTTCTTTGCTGTCGCATCGCCGTCACCGGACCGCCGGGCACTAGGTGTTCTGTCCTGTGAGGTCGGGGACGCGGCTGGCGGGTGGTCGGCCCTTCAGCGCGGTGTGTCCGCAGTGGTGATTGCAGGTGTGGAGGCCAGGCGGGAAAGGCGTCGCGTCGTTCGGTCTCTGACCGGTAGGGGCGGGTGTAGGCCCATTCCTCCAGCAAAGCGCGGTTGAGGCGTTCGACCTTGCCGTTGGTTGTCTCGCGAACACGAATCGGTCGCGGCGGGAAGGCGCCTCGTAGGGGTTCGCGTCGCCGGTGTCGTCAGCCAAGAGGGGTGGCGGCGATGCTCCGCCGTTGGACGCCACTCGGCGTCCTTCGCCGTCGCATCGCCGTCACCGGACCGCCGTACATCAAGGGTCTCGCTCAGTCGTGTAACGTCCGCGGTCGCACTGCCGTTCGCCGCGACTCCCGAGGCGATCCGGAGGGGATCTGACAAATCCCCGTCCTGCCGCGCGACGCCAAGACGGCACCTCGCCGCGTTGTCGCCGGGCGCCGGCCGACACCAGGCCGACTCCCACGTCCGCCGCACGGCACGCCGACCGAACACCACTCGCCACGAGTGCGATCTGTCAGACACCCGCGGGCCGTCGCGTCCCGATGGTCAGGTCGTGAAGGTCGAGGGTTGTGCCTGGTCGTGCACCGCGCATGGCCTCGACCGGGCCATGGCGGGCATCGGTGATCGTCTGGTGCGACCAGGCACTGAAGCATCGCCGGTCAGGTCTCGACGGTCGTGTAGCGGGCGCGACGGCGCGCGACGTCGGGGTCGAGCCCTTCGACGAGAGCCCAGATGCCCGCGACCCGCTCGGCCCAGGCATCAGGTGGAAGGCCGCCCAGACCCTCGGCCGCGAGATCGTCGATCGCCCGAGTGAGGCTGGCGAGGCGCTCGCCATGAGTAGAACACATGTTCGAAGTCTAGCGTGATCCACCGACATTCGAGTGGCTTTGTGAGACGGATGAAGCGTGCGTTCCGAGCCGGTGTCTCATGGGGCGGCAGGCGCCTCGCCGAACCACCGCCGTACAGCCTCTCGCAGGCCACCGACATCCTCACCGGCCCACGCGACGTAACCGTCCGGCCGTACGAGGACGGCGTCGGCGGCATCGGACGGCGTCTCGGTGGCGCCGGTGACGGCCTCGATCCGGTCCGCCCACGGCCGTACGGCGTCGCGCACGTCCTCGCGGTCGGCCAGGTCGAGCAGCAGTCCCCGTCCGCCGCGCGACAGGTCCTTCACCCGCGTCTCCCCGAGAGAGGTCTTCAGCGTGAAGTCGGGACAGTACTGCCCGGCCAGCGGATGGTCGCCGCTCGCCTCATAGCGGACGTCGAGCGCCCCCATCAGGTCCGAGAGCAGCCGATTGGCCTCCGGGGTCTCGGCGAGTGCGGTGAAGATGTCGCGCAACGCGTCCACCCAGGGGCCCGGCTGCATCAGCGCCACCTGCGCCCGTGTGTTGTGCAGCACGCGCTCCGCGACCGGATGGCGCTCGGTCGAGTAGGTGTCCAGGAGACCCTCGGGCGCCCAGCCGTGTACGGACGCGGCGAGCTTCCAGCCCAGGTTGACCGCGTCGCTCAGTCCGAGGTTGAGGCCCTGGCCGCCGAACGGGGGGTGGACGTGCGCCGCGTCGCCGGCCAGCAGCACCCGGCCGAGCCGGTACGTCGACGCCTGCCGGGTGTTGTCGGTGAAGCGGGTCACCGAGTGCATGCCGGTGATGGTGACGGAGGTGCCGGTCACGCGCCGTACCGACTCCTGGATCTCTTCGCGGGTGATGGGCGCGTCACGGTCGGCCGGTGGTCCGTCGAACTCCACCGTGAAGACGCGCTTCGGCATCGGGCCACGGGCGATCAGGCCGTGTTCGGTCCGGTGCCAGCCCATCGGGAAGAAGTCCGGGTCATCGAAGTCGGCGAGAGCCTGGCGCCCGGTGATCACTCCGTCCAGGCCCGGGAAGGCGAAGCCCGCCATCTTGCGCACGGCGCTGCGCCCTCCATCGCAGCCGACCAGCCATTCCGTATGCAGGTCGTACGGCCCTCGCGGTCCCTCGACCGCGACCGTGACGCCGGAGTCGTCCTGGTCCAGCCCGACGACGGTGTGACCGCGGCGTACGTCGACGCCGAGCTCGACCGCGCGCTTCTCCAGGACCTCCTCGACCCGCTGCTGCTGAGCGAAGATCAGCGCGGTGGACGAGGACGATCCGCCGCGCAGGATCCAGAGCCCCGCGAAGTGCCCCGTGGGCAGAGAGCCCCGTGCGGCGCCTGCTCGCGGACCTTCGCCACCGGGCTTTCGGTCGCCCATGAGGTCGGCGATCGTCGGCAGCGGGCCGAGGAGATCGACGATGCCCCTCCGAGTGAGGATGTCCGCGCCCCGGCCGCTCACCCCGCCGGCCTTGAGCGTCGGGTCGATCCCGGACCGGCGCTCCAGCACGACCGTACTGACCCCGTGCGCCCGCAGCTCGCAGGCGAGGAACAGCCCGATCGGGCCCCCTCCCGAGATGACCACGTCGTACTTCATGATGCCCCCTTAACGGTGTTAAGTCCTTAACGTCGTTAAGGTTGATTGAACGGTGTTAAATTGTCAAGCGGAGAAGGGAGGCGAGGATGGCCCTCGATCGCGAGACCGTGCTGGACACCGCCCTGCGCCTCATCGACGAGGTCGGGCTCGACGGCCTGTCGCTACGACGGCTGGCCAAGGAGCTCGGCGTCCAGGCGCCGGCCCTGTACTGGCACTTCGCCAGCAAACAGGACCTTCTCGACCACCTCGCCGCCGCCGCCGTCGAACGCGCCGACCGCGGCTCCAGCGGGCGTCCCGAGCCCGGCCAGTCCTGGGACGAGTGGCTCGCCGAGGGGATGCGGATACGCCGCCGCACGATGCTGGCCCACCGCGACGGCGCGCGGCTCGCCGCCGGCAACCGGCCCACCGCCGACAGCCTGCCGCGCATCGAGCGCACCCTGAGCGTGCTGGTCGAGGCGGGGTTCGACCCCCAGGACGCGGTACGCGCCATCATCGTCCTCGGGCACTACGTGAGCGGCTTCGCCCTGGACGAGCAGGCCGACCCCGAACGCGAGGACGACGCGCCACCCGCCCTTGATCCCGGCGAGCTCCCCCTTCTCGCCGCCGGCGGAGCGGTCGCACTCGACCGCGACACCCTGTTCGAGTACGGCCTGCAGAGGATGCTCGACGGTATGCGCGCCCAGCTCAGCGCCGTACGGCCCCGGTAACCAGCCACGCGTCGTTGCGCGCGCGCAGGCCGAGCGTGATCAGGCGGGCGGCCATCCACACCCCGATCGCGAGCCAGAGGGCGACCAGCCCGCCGCCGTAGACGTGCACGAGCCAGGCGACGGGCAGGAACGCCGCCGTCTGGATGACACCCGCCACCGCGAGGTACGCCTGGTCACCGGCGCCGATCAGAACGCCGTCCAGCACGAACACCACACCCGCGATGGGTTCGAGCAGCGCCACCACGATGAGGGCGGCCAGCAGCTGCGAACGTACCGCCGGGTCGGAGGTGAACACCGCCGGCAGCCACGGCCGGCCGGCCAGGACGAGCAGGGCGAACACCACGCCGGACGCGATCCCCCACTCGATCATCCGCCGGGTGGCCGCCCGGGCGCCCGCCACGTCCTCGGCGCCGAGGTAGCGGCCGGTGATGGCCTGCCCGGCGATCGCGATGGCATCCAGCGCGAAGGCCAGCAGCGACCAGACGTTCGAGGCGATCTGGTGGGCGGCGATCTGGACGTCGCCCATGCGCGCCGCCACGGCCGTGCCGATGACCAGGACGACCCGCAGGCTCAGCGTGCGGATCATCAGGTTGAAGCCGGCGCTCGTCGATGCCCGCAGCCCCTTGGCGTCCGGCCGCAGCGGCGCGCCGTGACGCCGGGCGCCGCGCGCGACCGCGGCGGCGTACAGGACCGCTCCGCCCGTCTGCGCGAGCACGGTCCCCCAGGCGGAACCGGCGATGCCCCAGCCGAGGCCGAGCACGAACAGCGCGCCCAGGGCGCCGTTGAGCGCGAACATGCCGACAGAGACGTACAGCGGCGTACGGGTGTCCTGCATGCCGCGCAGCACGCCGGTGCCGGCCAGCACGATGAGCATGCCCGGTACGCCGAAGAGGCTGATGTGAAGGTAGGTCTCCGCCTGCGGCGCCACCGAAGCCGACGCGCCGAAGGCGTCGACGAGGGCCGGCGTGAGCGGCCAGCCCACCGCGATGATCAGCACTCCGATGACCGCGGCGAGCCAGATGCCGTCGACACCCTGCCGGACGGCCTCCCGTACGTTCCCGGCGCCGATCTGCCGCGCGACGGACGCCGTGGTGGTGTACGCGAGGAAGATGCACAGGCTCACGAACGTCGACAGGATCTGACCGGCGACGCCGAGCGCGCCGAGGGGGACCGTGCCCAGATGACCGATGATCGCCGAATCCGTCAGCAGGAACAGCGGCTCGGCCACGAGCGCCCCGAACGCCGGGAGTGCGAGGCGCAGGATCTCCGGGTCGTGCGGGTGCCGAAGTGCCATGACTCGAAACCGTAGGGCACCGGCGACAGCGGTCGCTTACCGGGCACTGTGGGCGACCTGTGGATGACGGGCGTCTGTGGTTTCTTCAACTCACAGGTGGTGGACGGCGTTTCCGCAGCTCAAGCAGGTAATTCGGCGAGGTGACAGAGAAATCCACAGGCTGTCCACAGGCGCTGTGCACAGCCGTGTCGGCGTGTTGCACAGGCCGTCCACAGCGGGCTCCACAGCCGCCTTTGCGTACGGGCCGCACAGCACCCAAACTGTCGTAGCGGTGAGATAGACGTGGAGGATGTGAGCGGTTGGGGCGACGGGGGGTGCGGATGTGAGTGTCACCGAGATGTCATCCCACGAGCGCGAGTTCGAGCGCACGCCGCCCCACGACCTGGCGGCCGAGCAGTGCGTGCTCGGCAGCATGCTGATCTCCCAAAACTCCGTCGCCGAGGTCATCGAGCTGCTCCAGAGCCGCGACTTCTACCGGCCGGCACACCAGACCGTCTACGACCGCATCCTCGACCTGTACGGCCGGGGCGACCCGGTCGACGCCATCACCATCAAGGACGAGCTGCTCAAGCGCGGCGAGCTCAGCCGCATCGGCGACGCGCCCTACCTCCACACCCTGGTCGCCTCGGTTCCCACGGCGGCCAACGCCGGTTACTACGCGAAGATCGTCGAGGAGAAGGCCATCCTCCGGCGGCTGGTCGAGGTGGGCACCCGCATCGCCCAGCTCGGCTACAGCACCGACGGCGCCGACGCGGACGACCTGCTCGACCGCGCCCAGGCCGAGGTGTACGCGATCGCCGACAAGCGCACCGGCGAGGACTACGCCCCGCTGAGCGACATCATGCCGGGCGCCCTGGACGAGATCGAGGCCATCGGCAGCCGCGGCGGCCAGATGGTCGGCGTCCCCACCGGCTTCACCGACCTGGACGCCCTGACCAACGGCCTGCACCCCGGCCAGATGGTCATCATCGCGGCCAGGCCCGCCATCGGTAAGTCAACACTTGCACTGGACCTGGCACGGGCGGCGGCGATCAAGCATCAGCTCGCCACGGTGGTCTTCAGCCTCGAAATGGGGCGCAACGAGATCACCATGCGCCTGCTGTCGGCGGAGGCGCGGGTCGCGCTGCACGCGATGCGCTCGGGCTCGATGAACGACGAGGACTGGACCCGCCTGGCCCGCCGGATGAGCGAGGTCGCCGAGGCGCCGCTGTTCATCGACGACTCACCCAACATGTCGATGATGGAGATCAGGGCCAAGTGCCGCCGCCTCAAGCAGCAGCACGACCTGCGCATGGTCATCATCGACTATCTGCAGCTGATGCAGTCCGGTAAGCGCGTCGAAAGCCGCCAGGTCGAGGTCTCGGAGTTCTCCCGGTCGTTGAAGCTCCTCGCCAAGGAGCTGGAGGTCCCGGTCATCGCCCTCTCCCAGCTCAACCGAGGTCCCGAGCAACGCACGGACAAGAAACCGATGGTGTCCGACTTGCGTGAGTCTGGGTCAATTGAGCAAGATGCCGACGTTGTGATCCTGTTGCACCGTGAGGACGCGTACGAGAAGGAGTCCCCGCGCGCGGGTGAGGCGGACCTGATCGTGGCCAAGCACCGTAACGGCCCCACCGCGACGGTCACGGTCGCCTTCCAGGGCCACTACAGCCGCTTCGTCGACATGGCCCACTGACGAGGACGCACGGCCTGCGGCCCGGTCCGATACCGCGCCGGTGGTCCACGCGATGCGGAGTCAGCGCACCTGCCGGCGCCAGGCCGAGGGGGTGACGCCGCGGGCGCGTTTGAACGCCACGCTGAAGGCGAAGGCGTCCTCGTAGCCGACCTTGCGGGCCACGGTGGCGATGGTCGCCTCGGTGTCGCGGAGCAGGTCCGCCGCCAAGGTCATCCGCCAGCCGGTGAGGTAGGTGAGCGGAGGCTCGCCGACCAGCCCGGTGAAGCGTGCGGCGAAGGCGGCGCGGGACATGCCGACCTCGGCGGCCAGTGCGGCGACCGTCCACCGGTGGGCGGGATCGGCATGCAGGAAGCGCAGCGCGTCGCCGATGGCGGGATCGGCCAGCGCCCGATACCAGGCGGGCGCCGACTCCGGCCTGGCGCACCATGCTCGCAATGCCAGCACGAGCACGAAGTCCAGTAGCCGGTCGAGGATGGCGTCCTGACCGGGTTCGTCACAGGCGACCTCGGTGGCGAGCAGATCCAGCGCCGCACGGGTCCGCGGCCCGGCGGGCACGATTGCCAGCGGCGGGAGCATGTCCAGCAGGCGGTCGCCCACGTCGCCGCGGAGTTCGTAAGCGCCCCGGAGCATGATCGTGGCCCCCGGCAGACCGTCGCCGTACGTGCGGGGGGCCAGACTTCGCTCCGTCGCCACCTCATCGTCTCCGCCGACGACGTATTTCCTCTGTCCCCGGATGACGACCTGGGGTGGGGTGGATGGGTCGTCGGCGATCGTGTACCGGCCGACGGTGCTGATGAGGGCGATGTCACCGGCGGCGAGACGCACGGCCGCGGCGTCGTCGAGCCGGATCGAGGCGTGGCCGCCGAGCGTGGCCATGACCGTCAGCGGAGGAGCGTCGGCGAAGGTGAGCGACCACGGCGGTCGCTGGATCAGCTGCCTGACCGGTGCGTTTCGGGCGCGGGCCCGGTGCAGCAGGTCGCTCAGAACGTCCACGCCACCCACCGGTAGACGATCACAAATGTATTGACGACATTCTCCCATGGATCGTCTTTGAGTCCGAGAGTTCTCTGGGAGATGTGAAGAACACTCTCATCCTCGGCGGCACCGGCACGACCGGCCGCCGCATCGCCCGGCGTCTTCAGGCCGGCGGCCGGCCTGTACGGACGGCGTCCCGCACCGGCGCCGACATCCCCCTCGACCTGGACGACCCGGCGACCTGGGCGCCCGCGCTCGACGGAGTCACCGCCGCCTATGTCCTGGAACCCCGCCTGCGGACGGACACCGACGGCCGGTCGCGCGTTCCCAGATTCGTGGCCGCGGCGGTCGCAGCGGGAGTACGGCGGCTGGTCCTGCTGTCGGCCCACGGCGTCGGTGCGGCCGACGACAGTCATCCCCTCAAGGCCGCCGAACAGGCCGTACGCGGCTCCGGTGTCGAATGGACCATCCTGCGACCGGACTGGTTCTCGCAGAACTTCGGTGAGACCTTCTGGCTGCCACAGGTCCTCGCCGGGACCCTGTCCCTGCCCACCGGTGACGGGTGCACGCCGTTCGTCGACGCCGAGGACATCGCCGAGGTCGCCGCGTCGGCGCTGACCGAGGACCGCCATGGCGGCCAGACCTACCAGCTGACCGGCCCGCGGGCGATCGGCTTCGGCGAGGCGGCCGACCTCATCGGCAAGGCCACCGGGCGCGCGATCCGTCACGTCGACGTCGACCCCGAGGTCTTCACCGAGCGCCAGGTCGCCCACGGCGTCCCCGTCGACGTCGCCCGGCTGCTCACCGGCCTCCACGTGGCCATCCGCGACGGCCGGGGCGCCCCGGTCTCTGACGGCGTGGAACGGGCCCTCGGCCGGCCACCCAGGCCATTCGAGGACTACGTCGCCGAGACCGCCGCCGCGGGCCACTGGAACCGGCCGGCGACCGGGGCCTCCCGGTAGGCCCACAGCGGACCGGCCGCGGCAGGGGCCCCCATGCGCCCTGCCGCGGCCGGCCCCCCACATGAGCCGCGATCAGTCCGCGACGAGGCGCGCCCGCTGTCCTTCCCGCTCGCGCTGGCGGCGGACGACATACGTGCCCGGCGCGCAGCCGGTGGCACCGTGTTCCGGGTGGAGCAGGTAGACGACGGCCGAGGCATCGAAGGCGCCGATCGCGAGGCCGTCGGCGTCCGTCATCGTGGTCGTCCACCGGCACGTGCCCGGCTCGGCGACCAGCGTGTGCGGGTTGCCCCCGGCCGCGCCGCGGAGCAGCTCGACTCCTTCGGAGGGGACGCTCGTCCAGACGGCCGTCGGCCAGAGCCGTACCGACGAGGCGATCACGGAGTACGGGATGACGATGAGGTCGCCCTGGGCCTGAAGCCCGTCGACGACGGGGATGCTCACCGACCGCTCGAGATGGTCGAGCACGGCGAGGCCGGTCTGTTCGGAAAGGGAGCCAAGAGTCACAGTCATGAAGGTCACCTCAGGTTCGGCGGAGAAGAAGGGAGTACTGCTCGGCGGACAGCCCGTAGGTCCAGCCGGCGGCGGCGATCGGGTCATTGAGGAAGCCCGGCACGGTCAGGCCGTACCGGCGGCGGCGGCCGTCACGTTCGAGGGAGCCGTTGACCGCGAGGAGCACCCTGGTCTCCTTGCGCATGTCATAGAGGTGGAGCTGCGAGTCCGGATTGCCAGGGTCCGGCGCGGAGGCGACCGGCCGCAGGCAGGCCTGGTCGATGTAGGACGCCCAGCCGATCCGCTCGATCGCGCATCGCCGGACCTCGACGTTGGCCTCCTGCGTGATCCGCCAGGCGGTGGGATCAGTGATCACCCACGGGGGCACCTGCGTCCCGTGCCAGGCGTGTACGTCCCACCCGTCCGCATAACGCAGCGCGGGGCCGTCCGGATGGTGCAGGCGCACCGCGCGTTCGTCGACCGACGCCTCGGTCTGCATCGCGACGGGCCGCTCGGAGACGACGCACACGTCCTCGCGGGGCCACCACCATCCGCACGTACGGGCAAGCGTCGCCCACAGCTCGAACTGCCGGGTCTGTTCGGGGGTGAAGGGCAGGCCGGTCAGCCGGCGGAGGGCGTCGTAGTGGGCGACCTTCGAGACGCACGGCACGTCGTACCAGGCGAATCTCATGTGAAGCGGCGAGTCGTGGGCGGCTCGGAGTGGTGTGAGGAGTGCGTTGATGACGGACAGTCGAATCGGGGCGCGGATTTCGTGATGGGCGAGTCGATCCATTGGGTGGTAGGCGACTCCGAACCGCCTGTCGAGCTCCACCGACAGCGCGCTCATCAGTGCGGAGAGGCGTCGCGGCAGTGGCCATTCCGCTACCTGCTCGATGGTCTCCGAAGGCCGTGGACGTAGACCCGGCGGGACGGTCGTCAGGGCGGTGACCGGTGAGGACACCCAGTGGAAACGCGGTGGGTCCAGCCCGATCAGGTGGTACAGGCCGGAGATGGCGGCCTCTGCGGCCGTACGGTCGGCGGGCAGCGTGGACAACGCCCAGCCCAGCCATTCTTCGCGGATTTCGGCAGCTTCGCGCTGCACACGAACGCTCACCAGATGAAGGTGACGTCGTCCTTTCTCACGATCATGTCGAGAATGGTGACACAGGAATACGGATCCTGTCCAACAGGCGATTCCGCCATCGGCCCGGAAGCCCGTACGGCCAGAAGGCGGAAAGCCAGGTCGGGGCCGTTGCGATGAGCGGGTGACCGCGAAGAGCGCCGGAATGCCCGGCGTCGTCGCGAAGCCGCCCGCCTCTCGCGGCGAGGTGCTCGATCACACCTCTCGGCCCCGGCCCGGCCACAGGCCCACCGGCTGTCGCGGCGTCCCCGCGGTGAGAACCACCAACGGCGGCGACCACACAGGCCGTTCCGGGCCTACGCCCGGATGTGAGCCTTGGCGAACATCTCTAGGTGCGGGTCACCAGCCCCAGCCGCCATTCCAGCTGTCCCAGCCGCCGCCCCAGCTGTCGTCACCCCAGTCGTCGTCACCCCAGCCGCCGTCGCCCCAGCCACAGTCACCGTCCCAGCACTGCGGGGCGACCGCGACCTGTGCGGGCGCGGGTGCGGCGCTGACGGTCTGGGCGGCGGGACGGAGCTGCTGTGCGCCGGCCGGTGCGGCCGCGCCCACCGCGAGTGCGGCGAGACCAGCGAAGGCGGAGCCGGCTATGGCCCCTGCCATCCGTGTCCGGATTCTCATTGAGACCCCCCTCGGTCCTTTTCACGGCCAGCCCCGTCGGCACACACCTGATGAGCCGCTCGGTTCCGGGGCCGTACAAAGCTCGTGAAAGTCGTCCGATCTTCATCAGGCTATGCCGGTAAGCCCAGGTCGCGCGGTTCCCCATGGTTGACACATGTACGTACACCTACGGGTGACTTTGTGCCTGAATATGGAAGATCGTCGAGGTTTTCGCTGTTGTGCACAGCCATCGGGCGTCAAAGGGGAGACAAATGCCGCAGGCGGTCAGATTCGATGAGTACGGCGGAATCGACGTGTTGCAGGTCGTGGAGGTGGACCGGCCGGTCCCGGGACCCGGCCAGGTTCTGGTGCGGGTGAAGGCGGCCGGTATCAACCCGGGCGAGGCGGCGATCCGCAAGGGGGCGTTCGCCGAGAGGTGGCCCTCGACGTTCCCGTCCGGTCAGGGCAGTGATCTCGCCGGTGTGATCGAGGAGGTCGGCGAGGGCGTCGGCGACTTCGCGGCCGGCGACGAGGTGATCGGCTTCACCCACAACCGGGCCGGCCAGGCGGAGCTGGTCGTGGTGGAGAGCGCCGATCTCGCCCGCCGGCCCGCCGGTGTCCCCTGGGACGTGGCCGGCGCCCTGTTCGTCGCCGGTACGACGGCGTGGGCCGCGGTACGCGCGGTCGCGGTCGGAGAGGGCGACATCGTCGTGGTCTCCGGCGCCGCCGGTGGCGTGGGTTCGCTGGCCGTCCAGCTCGCCAAGGCCGCGGGAGCCACGGTCATCGGCCTGGCGAGCGAGGCCAACCACGAGTGGCTCTCCGCCCACGGGGTGGTCCCGGTGGCGTACGGCGATGGAGTGGCCGAGCGCATCCGCACCGCGGCGTCCGGCCGGATCGACGCGTTCATCGACACCTACGGCGACGGCTACGTCGAGCTGGCCCTCGAACTCGGCGTCGAGACCGAGCGCATCGACACGATCATCGACTTCGCCGCCGTGGAGAAGTTCGGCGTGAAGGCCGAGGGCAACATGGCCGGAGCGAGCGCCGAGGTCCTCACCGAGCTGGCCGGCCTGATCGCCGATGGGCGGCTCGAGGTGCCGATCGCCAACGCCTACCCCCTCACCGAGGTGCGCGAGGCGTACCGGGAGCTCGAACGCCGTCACACCCGCGGCAAGATCGTGCTCCGGCCCTGACGTAGGCCCCGGCACGCCCCGTGAGGTGCCGAAATCCCGTAGGTGACCGGACGCGACGGGCGTTAGGCTCCCGGCGAAGATGCGTCCGGCGTGGACGCCGCGTCTGCCGGGAGGGAACGCCGTTGCCCGAGATCACCGTCGTGGAGGCACCCCAGTGGCAGGGCTCCGCTTCGGGCACCGCGCGCCGGCTGCGTGAGGGTGCCCGGCTGCTGGCCGGCCTCGTTCCGGCCGCCGCCGAGCGCGTACGCGTGGACATCACGGACGAGACGGGCGACCACGTGCTGGCGGCGAACGCCGCGAAGATCAGGGCCGCGCTCGAAGGCCGCCGAGGTCTGACGCTGGTCGCGGGCGGTGACTGCGGGGTGGAGCTGGAGCCGGTCGCGGCGGCCGTACGGCGGCACGGCGACCGGCTCGCGGTGGTCTGGTTCGACGCGCACGGCGACCTCAACACCCCGGAGTCGTCGCCGTCGGGGGCGTTCCACGGCATGGTGCTCCGCACACTTCTGGGCGAGGGACCGGGCGGCCTGGTGCCGGACCGGCCGCTCCGTCGCGAACAGGTCGTGCTCGCCGGCGCACGCGCCCTCGACCCGGCCGAGCGCGCGTACGCGGACGGTCTCCCGATCGCGTTCGACACGGCCGCGCTGATGAACGCGGTCGGCGACGCGGAGGCGGTGTACGTCCACCTCGACCTCGACGTCCTGGACCCCGGCTCGTTCGCGTCCGTCGGCGCGCCCGAGCCCGGTGGCCTGACGCCCGGCCAGGTGATCGAGATGGTCACCGCCCTCGCCGGGCGCTTCGAGATCGCCGGGCTCGGCATCACCGAGTACGAACCCGCGCGAGCCGAGGACCAGGAGACGCTCGCCGGGCTGGTCGGCGCCGTGGTGGACGCCTGCGAGACGTCGGTGGTCCGCGAGGTCGAGCGCCGGGCCTTCGCGGCCTGGCCCGCCGGTCTCGTACGCGAGGAGTCGGGCTGGCTGCTGCGGCACACGCCCGGCATCCGGCGACGGCGTTCGAACTCCGCCATCCCGCCGGCGGCGTGGGATCCGGGCGCACCGATCGACCACGTCGAGGCGTTCTACCGCGACCGGGACCGGCCCGTCATGGTGCAGCTCGGCCCTGACCAGCCGCTGGACGCGGCGCTGGCGGGCCGCGGCTACCGGATCGACGCGCCGACGTCGGTGATGACGGCCTTCACCGCCGATGTCGTGGCGGCGACCGAACCCGCGCCGGTCTCGCTGAGCGAGCGGCCGGACGCCTGGCTGAAGACCTTCACCGAGCTGGACGAGCACACCGACAGCACTCTGGTCGGCGAGAAGGTCATCGCCCGCATCGCCGCACCCGCCGCGTTCGTGAGCGTGACGCGCGATGGCCGGGCGGCCGGGATGGGCCTGTTCGCCGCCGACTCGGGATGGGCCGGCGTCTTCGCGATGGCGACCCGCCCGTCATCGCGTGGCCAGGGCGTCGCGCGCGCGGTGCTCGGAGCCGGCGCGCGATGGGCCGCGGACCAGGGCGCGGCCCGGCTCTACCTCCAGGTCGAGGAGGGCAACGACCCCGCGCTCGGCCTCTACACGCGTGCCGGCTTCGTCCGGTCACACGGGTATCACTACCGGATCAAGCCGTGAGCCCGCGGTCGGGAGAGCTCGCCTCGATCCAGCGGTAGACCTCGCGTACGCCGTCGGCCAGGTCGGTGCGTGCGGTCCAGCCCAGCTCGGCGCGTGCGCGTTCGACCGCGAGGGCGCTGCGTAGCACCTCACCGGGACGCGCCGGCGCGAACTCCGGGTCGAGCCTGCGGCCTGCGGCCTTGCCGACCACGTCGATCAGCTCCAGCACACTGGTCTCCCGGCTGGTGCCGATGTTCCAGATGCCGGCCAGGTCGGTACGGGCCGCGGTGACGAACGCCTGTGCCACGTCGCCGACGTAGACGTAGTCGCGGGTCTGGCCACCGTCGCCGTAGACCAACGGCCGCTCGCCCTGCAGAGCGCGGCCGCAGAAGATCCCGACGACACCGGCCTCACCGGTCGGGTCCTGCCGGGGACCGTAGACGTTCGCGAGCCGCAGCGCCGCGTGCGTGGTGCCGTACAGCCGGTTGTAGAGGCCGAGGTACTGCTCGGCGCAGTACTTCGCCGTCCCGTACGGCGCCTCCGGCCCGGGGAGTTCGTCCTCGGAGGAGGGCACCGGAACACCGGCACCGTAGATCGCCCCGCCCGTACTGGCGAACACGACCCGGGCCCCGACGGCGCGCGCGGCCTCCAGCACGTTGACCGTGCCGACGATGTTGATCGCCGCGTCGGCCGCCGGCGAGTCGACCGAGACACGTACGTCGATCTGCGCCGCGAGGTGGCAGATCACCTGCGGGCGCGTCCGCTCGACGACCGACTTCAGCCCGTCCGCGTCGGAGATGCCGACCTTGTGGACGGTGGCCGAGGGATCCACCCGCCCCGGCCGCCCGCGGGACAGATCATCCAGGATGACGACCTCGTCGCCGTCGGCGAGAAAGGCGTCGGTCACATGAGAGCCGATGAACCCGGCACCGCCGGTCACGAGAGTCCGCATGTCGGGCAAGCCTAGGCGCTGCGTACCGGCGGTGCCGCCCGCACCCGCTCCCACCGCGGTCGGAGGGCGTCAGTCGCGGGGGCCGCGGTATCCGAGGCGGCCGCGGGTGGCGATGAGGAGTACGGCTGTGGTGGCGCCGTAGCCGATGGCGCCCGAGGTCAGCAGCCACGACTCGTGAACGTGGGTGAACATGGCCGGCAGGAGGAGGCTGGCGACGGTGTTGTTGCTCGCGTGCAGCAGCAGGGCGACGGGCAGGCTCTCCCTGGTGTGGTTGAAGACCCAGGTGATGAGGTAGCTGATCGACACGGCGGAGAGAATGAAGACGCCGAGGTAGAGCCACCAGTGCGCCGTGTCCGGCCGTGTGCCGGCGAGGGACCAGGTGGTGAAGAACAGGGGCAGGTGCCAGCAGGCCCAGACCAGGCCGAGGATGAGAGTACCCAGGGCCGGGCCGTGCCGGCGCTGGATCAGCGGGAGGGCGTAGTCGCGCCAGCCGGGTTCTTCGGCCAGTCCGGTCGTCAGGATCTGGACGAAGAGCATGGGCAGGTAGGCGGCGGCGGCCATGACCGGGGGTGCGTGGAGGACTCCGGTGGCGCCGGGCATCAGGAGCGTGCCGCCCAGCAGCAGGATCGGCACGCCGGTCAGCACGATCAGGTACCAGTACCAGCCCACCCGCATCCGGAACAGGCGCTGCCGCCAGGCGCGCAGCCCGTCCCGCCCGCCGGTGATCGCCGTGACCACCAGCGCCGACCCGAGCGGCCCGATGTAGGCGCCGGGCAGGACACCGGAGAGCTGGGTGCTGCCCAGCAGCATCGGGAAACGGAAGCTCAGCACCCCCAGCCCGTCGGCGGACAGCACGTACGGCGTCCAGGCCAGCCAGCTCGCCGCGTACGCCAGGACGAAGAACGCGATCAGCGGGTGTCGCCGGACGGCCCCGATCGGCCCACCCCGGTTACCGGGGCGTGGCGTGGGAGCCGGGGTGCGGGGTGCGGTGTCGGGTGACTTCACCGCGGTCGGCGTACTCATCGGTCGGGCCTCCATCGCTGGCAGGGGGGTTCTGCGAACAGGTACATCGCACCATCGGCGCCCCTGCCGGGTCGCTCCCGCAGCCTGCTCGACAACGCTCCAGCGCCCTGCAACATCGAGGTGGTGCAGGCTGGAAGAGCCCGGCCTCGACCGGCCCCGACGGGCGGGCGGCGCCGTGGTCAAAGGGTCATGGGGCGGCCCCGTACGCGGTGATCCACTTCACGAAGTGGTACACGGCGCGTAGTTCTCGCCCCGGTGCCCTGCCGCCCGGTCGTAGGCTTCGGTTGGGCGCCGCGAGGGTCACGTTGCGTCCGACGCGATCCGGAGAGGAACCCCCGCCATGAGGATGTTCGCGGACCGCTATGTGGGTGCGGTCGGTCTCGGCTGCATGGGCATGAGCTGGGCCTACACCGAGTCCGAGCGCGATGACCGCGAGTCGGTCGCCCTGATCAGGGAGGCCGTCGACCTCGGCGTGACGTTCCTGGACACGAGCGACGTCTACGGTGCCGGCCACAACGAGCAGCTCGTCGGCCGTGCTCTGGGCGGTGTACGCGACAAAGTCGTGCTCGGCAGCAAGGTCGGCCTGGTGGTCGACCCGGCGACCGGCGACATGGTCCGCGACGGCTCACCCGGGCACGTACGCGAGGCGGTCGAGGCCAGCCTGCGGCGGCTCGGCACCGACGTCATCGACCTGTACTACCTGCACCGGATCGACCCGGAGGTCCCGCTCGTCGAGACGTGGGGCGCGATGTCGGAGTTGGTGGCGGAGGGCAAGGTAGGCCGGCTGGGCCTGTCGGAGGTGACCGTCGCGCAGGCCGAGGAGGCGCACGGAGTCCATCCCGTCTCGGCGATCCAGTCCGAGCTGTCGCTGTGGACCCGCGACCCGCTCGCCGCCGGTGGCGTCGTGGGCTGGTGCGCCGCCAGCGGCGCGGCGTTCGTGCCGTTCTCGCCGCTCGGACGTGGATTCCTCACCGGCGCGGTCACGAAGACGAGTTTCGAGGACAACGACTTCCGCGCCGGGCTGCCGCGCTTCCAGAAGGGCGTCCTGGAGCAGAACTTCCGTATCGTCGACGTCGTCCGTACGGTCGCCGACCGGCACGGCGCCACCCCGGCGCAGGTCGCCATCGCCTGGACCCTCGCACAGGGCGACCACGTCATCCCCATCCCCGGGACGAAGAAGCGCAGATACCTCCACGAGAACACCATGGCCGCCGGCGTCGACCTGACCGACGAAGACCTCGCCGAGCTGGACGCCGTGCCGCCGCCGGTCGGCGCCCGCTACTGAGCGGTCCGCAGTTCCAGGACCGTGGTGCCCTTCGCCGCGCGTCCCGTCATGCCCCCCGAACTCCCCTCAAGGAGTGGCCATGCCCCTGCCCGCCCCCGACTTCGAGCGACTCTTCGCTCCCGGCACCCGCCACACCATCTGGGGTGGGCGCGAGGTCACGATCCGGCTGCGTACGGGCGCCTCCCTGTGGCTGCCCTCCGGCCGCGTCGTCGCCGGTGAGCCGTTCATGTACTTCGCCGGGGACGCCTCGGACGGGTTCGTCCAGCGGGTGCCGCCCGGTCACTACCCGGTCGTGCTCATCCTCGGGGTCTTCGGCGGCGAGGACGGCGAGGACGCCATCGCCCACGCGACCATCGCCGCGGCTCGCCTCGTCATCCGGGACGAGCCCGTCGCCTCATGGGAGATGGCGGTCTACGACGGCCAGGACGTGGCGAAGCTCGGCGACGACGAGTACTTCGGCTACCCCGTGGACGGTGGCACCGGCGGCTTCGTCGACGCACAGGTCATCCCGTCCCTGGACGCCGACGGGGAGTATCTCGACCGGTTGCTGGAGGCCCTCGGCGAGCGTGACAACGACTACACCGCGCCGGTGACCCTGACCGATGCCGAATCCGAGCCGGTCGTGGTCGCGTTCTCCTCCGGCGGTGGCGACGGGCACTACCCGACCTGGGTCGGGCGTACCGCCGATGGCGAGGTGGCGTGCCTGCTCACCGACTTCTTCCTTCTCCCCGACGAGGACGACGAGGACGACGAGGACGACGAGGACGACGAGGACGACGAGGACGACGAGGACGACGAGTCTCCGGAGGAGAGCACGCACATCGCTCTCGGCGACTTCGCCCAGGGCGACCGGCTGCACGCCGGGCAGGCGTTGCGGAGGCAGTCGCTCACCTCGCCGTCGGGGAGATACACCCTCGTCCACCAGGACGACGGAAACCTCGTGCTCTACCACAACACCGAGTTCCGCTCGCTGTGGGCGGCCGGTACCGACGGAACACAGGCCCGGGTCTGCACCCTGCACGGGACCCACGGGCTCGTCCTCCTCGACGGTGACGGCGGACGGGTCTGGTCCTCTGGCACCGAGGGCGGCACCGCGGCCCGGCTGGTCGTGCGCGACGACGGCGACATCACCGTGGAGGACTCCACCGGCACGGCGGTCTGGTCGTCGGGGACCGCCGAGGCCGCGGTGCCGGAGGGACCGGTCGCCATGGGCGATCGGATGCTCCCCGGCCAGACGCTCGGACGGCAGTCCCTCACCTCGGCCTCGGGCCGGTACACGTTCGTCCACCAGGACGACGGGAACCTCGTCCTCTACGACAACGCGGGCCGCGGCGCCGTGTGGTCGTCCGGCACCCAGTGGCGTGGGACCGGCCGGCTGGTTCTTCACCCGGACGGAAACCTCGCGCTTTATGACCGGGAGGCGCGCGTCGTCTGGTCCACCGACACCGCGGGCCACCCGGAAAGCGTGCTCACCGTGCAGGACGACGGTGTCGCGCTGCGCGCCCCGGATGGCGCGGTGTTGTGGAGCGTGCAGGCCGGCCGCCCGCCGGCGGTGGCGTCGCCGTTGGCGCGGCCCGCTCTGGGGCTGCCGCTCTCTCCGCTGACTCCAGGGAGGCCGTTGACCCCGGCGAAGCCGGCATCCGGGAGAGCGATGACCCCGGCAACGCCGGCGACCCCGGCGCTACCGTCGATCCCGGCGCGGCCCAAGTCCCCGAAGCGGCCCGCGGTCCGGCCCGAACCGCCCGAGGACGAGGCCGGGTAGGTCACCGGGACGCCGGGCTCCGTCCGGGGTCGTCGCAGAGTGCCGCCCCGATCGCGGCCGTGGCGTCATCGTCCTGGGCGTCCGTGCCGCCGGGGTCGAGGTTCACCATGACCGTCGCACTCCGCCCGTCGGTGGTCGCGCCGCCGAGCGTCTCAAAGCCGAAGATGTCGCCGCCGTGGCCCCAGTACACACCTCCGCAGGGCAGCGTCCTGCTCTCGAGGCCGAGGCCGTACGCTCTTCCGTTCGCGCCACCGGTCGGCCGCGTCGTCATCATCTCCCGCAGCTCGGCCGGGTGGAGTAGCCGCCCGTGCAGGAGCGCGTCGAAGAACCGCGACATGTCGGCGCCGCTGGAGATCATGTCGCCCGAGGCGATCGCGATCGAGGGGTTGAACTCCGTCATCTCCACGATCGGTGTGCCGTCGTCGGGTCGTATGTAGCCGCGTGGGTGCGGACCGGGGATCGTGGGGCTGTCGCCGGGCACGTACGTCGCGCGCAGGCCGAGAGGTACCAGGATGCGCCGGCGGACCTCCTCGCCGTACGGGTGCCCGGTCACCTTCTCGATGAGCATCCCGGCCAGCAGGTATTCGGTGTTGGAGTAGCCCCAGCCCGTGCCCGGCTTGAAGACCGGAGGATGGCCGAGGGCGAGCGACAGCAGCTCCGCCCGATCGTGGTGGGCATAGCGGTCGGCGATGAAGTCCGGGAACGACAGGTAGGCCAGATAGTCGGGCAGCCCGCTCGTGTGCTGGAGGAGTTCGCGCACGGTGATCTCGCGGCCGTCGTTGCCGTGGCCCCGCACCACGCCCGGCAGGTAGCGCTCCACCGGAGCGTCCAGCGAGACGCGGTGCTCGCCGACGAGTTGCAGGATGACGGTCGCGACGTACGGCTTGGTCATGCTGCCGATACGGAACCTGCTGTCGCCGCGCATCGGCGCGCCGGTGTCCAGGTCGGCGACGCCGCTGGTCAGCACCGTTCTCCCGTGCCCGTCTTCGATCTCGGCGAGCGCCCCGGGCGCCCCGTCCTCGGTGGTCAGACGCCGCAGCACCTGCCGGAGCGCGGGCCGGTCCGTGGCGTCCGCATGTGGCGTCACCGCGGACGATGCGACGCCGGCCGCCAGGGCCAGGGTGAGTGCGCCGGCGAGCGCACGTGTGTACCGGATCACGTGGTCCTCCCTCGATCATCTGGGAGTCGTCACGCTAGATACCGCACCGCGTGGTCCGCGTCACCCGTGAGAGCCGTCCGGCGCGTCGTACCCGAGGCTCAGAGGTCCATCACGGCGAGGACGAAACGCACGTCCTCATCGCTCTCGTTCGCGTACGAGTGCGGCCGGTCGCCCTGGAACACGGCAGCGTCGCCGGTCGCCACCTCCGTACGGCTCTCGCCCACGACCAGGCTCAGCACGCCCGACTCGACGGCGGCGATCTCCCGTGTGCCGGAGGTGTGCGCCTCGCTGTCGCGGCGCTCGCCGGGCCGCAGCTCCCATCGCCAAAGCTCCACCGACGGACGTGGGTCGCTGCCGGCCAGCAGCGTGCCGCTACCGCCGTGGGGACCGTGCCAGAGCACCACGTGACGTCCGGCCGGGAACAGCTGGATCGGCGGCTCCTCCTCGACCTGGACGAGCCGGGTGAGGGGCACGCCCAGGGCGTCGGCGACACGGGTGAGCGTGCCGAGGTTGGGGTTGCCGCGCACCTGCTCCAGGGCGACGAGAACGCCCTTGCTGACTCCGGCGCGCGCGGCGAGCTGGTCCAGGCTCCAGCCGTGCGCGCCGCGCAGGGAGCGCACGGTGCGGGCCACCGCGTCGCCGACCTGGTCCGTCATGGGCCCACCCCGCATGGTCATTAGAATGTACTGCACGGTACGATATTCCGACCGAAGGCGGGAAGGGGCCCACTCATGCTGGATCGGATCTTCGTCGATGACACGGTACGCGGTCTGCGTCCCGACTTCGCGGTGCTGCTGATGACCGCGGAGGGCCTGGTGAACACGGCTTCTTCCGGCGATGTCCCGCACACCGATGGCCTGGCCGAGTCCGCGGCTCCGCACGTGGAGGCATGGCGCGAGGCGTACCGCGGCTTCGGCGTGAACCCCAAGCGCGCGCGGCCCTCCGTCGACGCCCTGCTGCGCCGTGCCGAGCTGCCCGGGATCAACCGGGTCGTGGACGCCTACAACGCGGTCAGCGTCCGGTACGGCCTGCCCATCGGCGGCGAGGACCTCGACGCCTATGACGGACCGGCCCGGCTGGTCCGGGCCGAGGGCGGCGAGCCGTTCGACACGGTCAAGAACGGCGAGCCGGTCGTGGAGCATCCCGAGCCCGGCGAGGTCGTCTGGCGCGACGACGCGGGCGTCACCTGCCGTCGCTGGAACTGGCGCCAGTGCACCCGCACCCACATCACCGAGCGGACCAAGAACGCGCTGTTCATCCTCGAACGCCTGGAGCCCTACCCGCTCGACCGGCTCACCGCCGCGGGCACCGAGCTGGCCGCACTTCTGCGCGCGATCACCCCGGAGGTGGCCATCGCCACCCGGCTGGTCGAGCCGTGATCATCACACTCGCGCTCGCGTCGGCGATCGTGTTCGGCGCCGGCGACTTCTGCGGCGGAGCCGCGTCGCGTCGGGGCGGGTCGACGCCCGTACTCATGTTCAGCCTGCCGACCGGACTGGGCCTGCTGCTGATCGTGGCCGTGGGCCTGGGCGGCACGACACATCCGGGCGCGCTGGCCTGGGGCGCCGCGTCCGGTCTGGCCGGTGGTGGCGGAATGCTGATGTTCTACCGCGCCCTGGCCGAAGGGCCGATGAGCGTGGTCGCGCCGGTGTCGGGGCTCATGGCCGCCGTGCTGCCCGCCGCCGTCGGCGTGGCGCGCGGCGACCGGCTGTCGCTCACCGCGTACGCCGGGATCGGGTTGTGCCTGGTGGCGATCTGCTTCGTGAGCGTGGAGAAGAGCGCCGGGCGGGTACGACGGCGGATGAGCGGGCCCGTGCTGGCGGTGCTCGCCGGGATGGGTTTCGGGGCCTTTTTCGTCCTCATCAAGCAGGGCGACGACGGCACGTTGTGGCCACTCGCGGCCTCCAAGGCGGTCGGCGTCTTGATGGTCGTCGCCGCCGCGGCGGTGTCCGGCCGTGGACCGGCGGCGCTGCTGCGTGACCGCGTCACGATCGGCATCGCCATGCTGGCGGGCTCGCTCGACGTGCTGGGCAACGCGCTGTACGTCCTCGCGGCGCGCGCCGGGATGCTGAGTGTCGCGGGCGTCCTGAGCTCGCTGTATCCGGCGAGCACCGTGCTGCTGGCCAGGGTGGTGTACGGCGAGCGGCTCCGGCCGATCCAGCGCGTCGGCCTGGCCATCGCGGTGGCCGGGGTCGGCCTCGTCACGTCGGGCTGAGCTCCCGGCCGGCGACGTGCCGACCCAGGGCGTGTCCGTCGGACACGCCCTGGTGCGGACTCAGTGGAGGTTGACGACGATGTCGGAGTGCTGCGGGCTCGAACGCAGTCCGGCGGACTCCAGCGCCTTGCGGTAGGCGTCCATCATCGCCGCCGAGTCGTCGGCGGTGCCGAACAGGTCGCCGAGCTCGCGCCAGACCCGTGCGGTCGCCCGCGAGGTCTCGAGATCGGCCAGCTCGTCACGGGCGGCGCGCAGTGCGGCGAGCGCCGCTTCGCGGTCGGCGGTCGCGATGAGCGCCTGGGCCAGCATGAGCCGGGCGCGGATGGTCGTGACCGTGGTCTCCGGCCGGGCGCCGAGGTCGGCCAGCACCTGCTCGGTGATCGTCACGGCCGAGGCGGGCTCGCCGATCAGCACCTTCGAGCGGGCCATCTCGATCTGACACTCGGCCGCGTCCATGCCGGTGAGCATCGGCTCGGCGGCGTTCAGCAGCTCGAGCGCCTTGCCGGCGTCCACCGGGGACGCGCCCGACGGCAGGAGGGTGCGTGCGGCGGTGACCCGCAGCCGCGCCTGTGCCTTGGCCTGGTCGCCGCCGGCGTGCAGGGCCAGTGCCTGCTCCGCGAGGTACAGCGACTCGCCACCCTCGCCCTCGTCGAGAGCCTGCTTACTGGCGTCGACGTAGGCCGAGATCATGATCGCGGGGTCGGGCTCGCTGGCGGTCAGGAGCCGCTCGGCGAGCTCGTACGCGGGTGTGGGCTCGCCACGGTCCAGGTAGGTGGCGATCAGCGTGCGGCCGATCTCGGCCGCGTCCTCTCCGCCGAGCAGGCTGAGCTCGGTGAGGCGGTTGAGCGCGGACTCGCCCAGTGCGAGGGTGCGGCCCAGGTCGCCGGCGACGCGGTAGCAACGGGACAACACGATGGTCACCGGCAGCCAGCCGGCCCGTCCCCGGTCGCGTGAGGCCTCCTCGCGGAGCTCCTCAAGGGCCTTGATCGCCTCTTCGCCGCGTCCCAGGGTCTCCAGCGCCCGTGCCCGGCCCCAGCGTGCGCGCTTCATCAACTCGGGGTCGTTGTCGACCGCCTCGAGGATCTCACCGAACCATGCGAGAGCCTGCGGGGCGTCGTCGCCGAGGAGCGCGAGCTCCGCGTGGCGTGCGCGTACCTGCAGGTGGAGCCGCTCTTCCGGCTCGATGCCCTCGGAGAGGTATTCCGGCAGACAGCCCAACCGGCTCGCCAACAGCCGTACGACCGCGGGAGTCGGTGTTCGCTTCCCGGACTCGATCAATGAGATGTAACTGTCGGACAACTCGGTCCCGGCAAGCTGGGCCTGAGAGAGGTGCTTACTCAGGCGCAGGTTGCGGACTCGCTCACCAACGCTTCCTTGACCCGGCATCTCGACTCACTTACCGAAGGGCTTCACGCGGATTGGGTTACGTCCTGATTGTGGGTTGCACTACCTCACAGAAGGAGGGTAACCCAAACAACTTGGACAAGGTGTAGGAGTGCGGGTCAAGTTACTGAGTAGTGATCAGTTGTCCCGAGGGTCGTTCTTTAAGCATCCGGGTTGTCCGGGTTGCCCTCGGGAGGCGGATCCCCACCCTGGCCGTTGGGCTTGGGGTCCCGCTTGGGACGTCGCTTTTCGATGGGGTCGTCGGGTTCCTTGTCCTTGGTCGGGAAGATCATGCTGCAGACCTCGAGGTACAGCTGCTCGGGGTAAGGCAGGAAGCTGACGACACGGAAGGCTTGGTCTTGACCGGCGGACTCGAGGACGAACTCGCCATAGCCCAGCATCCGGCCACTGATTGAGCGTTGAAAGCTCATGTCGGTGACTTTGGCCAGAGGCATCATGGCCACCTTACGAGTGAGCAGCCCAGTGGTCAGGAGCATGCGCTGGTTGGTGATCACAAAGTAGTCGACCGACCACGTCGCGACCTTCCAGACGAACCACGCCAGGAGGATCAGCCATGCCCACCAGATGTAGTTGACCAGTGAACCGTTGCGGTCGACGACCACGTTGCTCAGCACGCCCGCGACCACGAGTCCACCGAGCACGAAGGCGATCGGGGTCATCAGGACGGCGGGATGCCGGCGTACCGTGATCACCTGCTGCTCATGTGGCAGGAGATAGCGGTGGATTGAGGCCGGCGCGGAGTCGCCGGGAGTCACGAGTCTCATGTCAGCGCGTTCACGAACTGAGACAGGGAGTCACCGGCCGACGCGAGACTGCTGGCCGTGTTGTGGACGATCTGGGCCGCGCCCCCCGGCGACTTGAGCAGGTAGAAGACCACAAAGGCCCCCAGTGCCCAAGTGAGGTACTTCTTCAAGGACTTGCCTCCCGAAGCCTGACCCACTAACCCAACTCAAGTTGTACACCAGTAGTGGATCTGGCTGCAAAGAGGTTCGTGGCCGTATCTGCGCGCCGAAATCTCCATGACTCAGGCGGTCAGGAGGGCTCAGCCGCCGGCGTTGCCTTCGGCCGCCGCGAGCGCGAGCACCTCGAGGTGTTTACGCGCGATGCGTTCGACCAGCTCAGGGGAGGCTTCGCCGATCACCTCCTCGGCGCTGTGCCGCGCCGCCTCGACGCATCGAATGACCATCTCGGCGGGATGCACCTCGCCGAACTCCAGCGCGAGGCTCTCGGCAACCGCCTCAAATGTCCACGCCATAACGCTCCCCGAATCACCGCTCGCGGCGGGTGTGCGCCGCCGAGCCCCCTCGTCACAATCCGTAGCAGGCTATTACCCTCCGCGTCCGGATCTTGAACGCGGACACCTTTGGGGCGTCACGGGCCGCGCAATCCCCTCCATCGGGCGTGGCCGGACGTGGCCGTACCCGGTAGAACCTGGGGTTATGACCACAGAGGCCGAGCGCGGTTGGCTGACCCCCATGCGTGCGCGTTCCGCGGAGGAACGGCATCGTGTCTCCACGCCGCTGGAGCTCTTCTTCGACCTGTGTTTCGTCGCGGCGGTCGCCCAGATGGTGGCGCCGTTGCACCACGACATCTCCGAGGGCCACGGCCGGCATGGCGTCTCGTCGTTCCTGCTGGTGTTCTTCGCGATCTGGTGGGCGTGGATGAACTTCAGCTGGTTCGCCTCCGCGTACGACACCGATGACGACGTGTACCGGATCACGGCGTTCGTACAGATCGCGGGCGCCCTCGTGCTCGCGGCCGGCGTGAAACCGGCGTTCGACGGCGGCGACTTCGTCGTGATCACCATCGGTTACGTGATCATGCGGCTGGCGATGGTGGTGCAGTGGACGCGTGCCGCGCGCAGCGACGCGCCGCGCCGCGCGACCGCGCTGAGATATGCCGCGGGCATCACAGGAGTCCAGATCGGCTGGCTGGTCCGGCTGGCGCTACCCGAGGACTGGCTGGTGCCGGCGTTCCTGCTGCTCGTGGCCGCGGAACTGCTGGTCCCGGTCATCGCCGAGCGTGCGCCCGGCGGACCCACGACCTGGCATCCGCACCACATCGCCGAGCGGTACGGCCTGTTCACGATCATCATGCTGGGCGAGGCGGTCTCCGCCGCGACGATCGCGATCCGTACCGGGCTGGACCTCGGCGAGCACGTGCCGGCGCTGGTCTCGCTCGCGGTGGCCGGGCTGGTGATCGTGTTCGCGCTGTGGTGGCTCTACTTCGACCGGTCGGCCGGTGGCCTGCTGACCTCGCTGCGGGTGGCGATGCTGTGGGGGTACGGCCACTACTTCATCCTCGCGTCCGCCGCGGCGGTCGGGGCGGGCCTGTCGGTCGCGGTCGACCACTACAGCCACCCGGCGCACGTCACGGCCGTCGTGGCCGGGTACGCCGTCGCGGTCCCTGTCGCCCTCTACCTGTTCTTCGTGTGGCTGTTGCACATCCGTCCGCACCGGCGGCGGCCGCTGGTGGTGGCCTACCTGGTGGGGGCCGCTCTGACGCTGCTGGCGCCGCTGGGCCCCGCACCAGTGCACGTTGTGGCGGGTCTGCTCACCGTCCTGGTCGCGATCACCGCGACGCTGGGCCGCCGCAGGACGCCGGCTCCCTAGACGACCCCGTAGAGGCGGTCGCCGGCGTCGCCGAGCCCGGGGACGATGAAGCCGTTCTCGTTGAGGTGGTCATCGACCGCGGCCGTCACGACGCGGACCGGCACCTCGACGTTCACCAGTGCCTCCTCCAGGTGGGCGATGCCCTCGGGCGCGGCCAGCAGGCAGATCGCCGTGACGTCGTCGGCGCCGCGGTCCAGCAGGAGCTGGATCGCCGCCGCCAGGGTGCCGCCGGTGGCGAGCATCGGGTCCAGGACGTAGCACTGCCGTCCGGACAGGTCGTCGGGCAGGCGGGTGGCGTACGTCGTCGCCTTGAGCGTGCCCTCGTCGCGGACCATGCCCAGGAAACCCACCTCCGCGGTGGGAAGGAGCCGGGTCATGCCGTCCAGCATGCCGAGGCCGGCGCGGAGGATGGGCACCACGAGCGGCTGCGGCCGGGTCAGGCGCACGCCCTCGGCCGGGCCGACCGGTGTGGTAACGGTCACATCGGCGACGCGTACGTCGCGGGTCGCCTCGTAGGCGAGGAGCGTCACGAGCTCGTCGGCCAGGCGGCGGAATGTTGGGGAATCTGTGGTCTCGTCACGAAGCGTGGTGAGCTTGTGGGCGACGAGGGGATGATCGGCGACGAGGGTTTTCATATTGGATCACGGTAGCCGAATGGATACCTGAGCATGGGGAACGTAGTTCGCATGGACGATCGCATGAGTCCTGAGGAGGTTCGAGATCGACTTCGCCGCCGGGCGGTGTTCTTGCGGGAGCTGGCAGAGGCGCGTGAGCTCCGCAAGAGAGTGAGTCCCCGGCGATGGCGGCAGGAGCGCATCCGCGCCACGGTTCGCATGCGCACGTTCCGGGCGAACTAGAGGGGTTCCCGCGCGCTGGTTTCCCCGTGCCGCGACTTTCGCAGCCCCACATCTGTCAAGATGCCCGAGCAGGACGCGCGGCGGTGGGGTGAAGATGACGGAACTCGATACGGCGGACTTCGCCGTCGTGGTCTCCCGAGAGGACGATGCGTGGGAAGTAGAACAGCTTCCCATCGCGTTGACCGAGGACCTGGCGGGGCTGATCCATGCCCTGAGGCAGCAGCCCAGCATGGCGGGCACGATCGGGCTGGCCTCGATCGGAGACGATTTCTTCGTCGCGCTGCGGGTGCTGGCGGACGAGGTGATGATCTTCCTGTCGGACGTCACGGCGTCCCTGGACTGGCCGCTGGCCGGGCAGGTGGTCGAATACCTCGAGCTGGACATCCCCGACGACGAGGATCTCGACCAGGTGCTCCCGGCCGGCGACATGTCGATCTTCTCGGACCTGGGCCTCGACGAGATGGAGCTCGGCGCTCTGAGCGGCGATCTCGATCTTTTCCCCGACGAGATGCTGTCCAGCATCGCCTCACGCCTCGGATTCGGTGCCGCTTTCGAGCGGGCGATCGAATAACCGACGTCTTTTGGAGAGAATGAAGGCGTGCCGTACTTCTCCGTGGCCTTCGCGCGCAGCGACGCCGGATGGATCGGGACCGAGACCGACCTCGCCGAGGTCGCCGGTGTCGATGACATCACCGACATCATGCGAGAAACCGCCGTTGAGACGGCGGGTGACACGGTCGTCCTCCTCATCGAACAGGAGGACGAGTGGTTCGCCGTCGTGCGCCTCGACGACGGCGGAGATGCCCGGGTCTTCCTCTCCGACCCCCGGGCGACCCAGACGAGTGATCTCGCGCACATGCTCCACGACCAGATCGGCGAGATCGACGAGGTTCCCACCGACGATCCCGTCGGCGATCCCGGCCTCCTGGCCGACCTCGGCACCGAGCCGGCACGACTGACAGAGCTGGGAGAGCGCAGGTTCCCCGGCGACGCGCTGTCGGTCATCGCCGAGCGGGCCGGGTTCGCCGAGGACTACGACAGGCTCAGATAGCCCGGCCATGCGAGAGCCGGCCATGCGAGAGGCCATGCGGCTCGCCCTGCGGGAGGCCCGCCGGGCGGCCGGTGACGTGCCGGTCGGCGCCGTCGTCCTCGACTCCGCGGGCCAGCTCGTCGGCGCCGGTCGCAACGAACGCGAACGGACCGGCGACCCGACCGCGCACGCCGAGATCGTGGCGCTGCGCCAGGCCGCCGCACGCCTCGGCGAGTGGCGGCTGAGCGGATGCAGCCTGGTGGTCACCCTGGAGCCGTGCACGATGTGCGCGGGCGCCGCCGTGCTCTCCCGTGTCGAACGCATCGTGTACGGGGCGATCGACCCCAAGGCCGGGGCCGTCGGGTCGCTGTGGGACGTCGTACGCGACCGGCGCCTCAACCACCGCCCCGAGGTGGTCGCGGGCGTGCTCGCCGACGAGTGCGGGGCCCTGCTCACCGAATTCTTCGCCCGAAGGCGGGATTGAACGGGTGCATGGTTCCGGTAGGCTCGCGTCTTGGTGGAGTCGCCTAGTGGCCGAGGGCGCACGCCTCGAAAGCGTGTGATGGGGCAACTCATCCGTGGGTTCAAATCCCACCTCCACCGCCACCGCACCGCCGACCGTACACCGGTCGGCGGTCTCTTTTTTCCCTCCGCGCCTCGCGTCGCCACACTCAACGCGACCATACGATCACTCAGGGTAAAGAAAACTTGACGATCGGAATGGCTCGGATCGATATAGCCCACCGTTTGCGGCGGTCATGCTGGCAGAGCGATGCGCAGGCCAGCTGGCCCTTCGGCGAGGGGAGGATCATGTTCGGTCCGCAGGGCTTCGTCCTCTTCGCGCTGCTCGTGCTGCTCTTCGCGGGTGCCCTGTTCTGGCTCGTCCGGGCGAGGCACACGGCGTTCAAGGTGGTCGCCGGGGTGCTGGCGTTCCCACCGGCGATGATGTTCGGGGTCGCGCTCGTCAACAACTTCTACGGCTACTACGAGAGCTGGGACGACGCGTGGCGCGAACTCACCAACCAGGCTCCGGCGAGCGTCGCCAGAGTGCCGGACCTGGGTGGCCGCCTGGACCGCGTGCTGCGTGAGGCGGTGCACAAACGGCAGGCGCGCAAGAACGGCTTCGCGCTGGAGACCACGTTGCCCGGACCCCAGAGCCGGATCAGCCGTCAGGGCGTCGTCTACCTGCCGCCGCAGTACTTCCAGCAGCCGTACGCCGACCGGCGCTTCCCCGTCATCGAGCTCATCCACGGCTCGCCGGGCACGCCGAGCGACTACGAGGGCCGGCTCAAGATCTCGGGCATGCTGCGCAAACTGATCTCCACGCACAAGGCCAAACCGGTGGTCCTGGTCATCCCGGACGCCAACGGGGGGCTCGACCGCTCCACCCAGTGCCTCAACACCGTCCATGGCGAACAGGACGAGACCTACCTCGCGCTCGACGTCCCCGACGACATCTCGGGCCGGCTCCGCGTGGAGCGGCCCGGCGCCGCCTGGGGCATCGCGGGCTTCTCCGAAGGCGGCTTCTGCGCTGCGAACCTCGCGCTGCGCCATCCGGACCGGTACGGTGCCGCGGCCTCGCTGAGCGGCTACTTCGAGCCGCTGCGCACCAACCACCTGCCCCGGGTGATCGATCCGTTCGCGGGAGACCGGACGCTGCGTGCCGCGAACTCACCGTTGAAGGTACTGGCCAGTGCCCTGCCTCCGTCGCCGCTGCCGCATTTCTGGGTGATGTCCGGCAACGCGGTTCAGAGCGACATGGTGCAGGCCCAGGCGTTCGTGGATCTGGTAAAGCAGTACGAGCCGGGTGCGCCGTTCCTGGTCATCAAGGGTGGTCAGCACAACTACGTCGCGTGGCGCGAGGCGTTCCCGAAGATGTTCGAGTGGGCGACGTCGCAGGTGTAGGGCCTATGACGACGAGGGCGCGACGTCGACGACATCGAGGTCGAGCACCCGGGCGTGCAGAACGATGCGCTGGTGCAGCGCCGCGCGCAGCGCCCGGTGCAGGCCGTCCTCGAGATAGAGCTGACCGCGCCACTGCACGACGTGCGGGAACAGGTCGCCATAGAACGTCGAATCCTCGGCGAGCAGGGAGTTCAGGTCAAGGCCGGCTTTCGTGGTGATCAATTGGTCGAGGCGTACCTGGCGGGGAGGAACACTCGCCCAGTCCCGGGAGCTGAGACTGTGCTCCGGGTATGGGCGCCCCTCCCCAACGGCCTTGAAGATCACGTCATGCAGTTTAGGCCGCGATGCCGGTGATCACGCCACTTGTTGTGCTCCTGGTCTGCATCAGATTTTGCTCGATATCGGACCTGCAGGGTACGAATCAGCAGGGGGCCGATACCCGAACGGGTACCGGCCCCCTGCTGATGATCTGTACGGCTCTTGTCAGCGGCGTCTTCCGCGACCGCGCCAGTTGTAGCCCGAGCCGACTCCGGCCAGGTGCAGAGCGATCAGGAGGAAGCCGATGGTGTCGAGCGTCTGGTAGTTGAAAAAGTCAGAGCCGACACCGGCCCAGTCGCAGACCAGTGCGATGGCGAAGACGACAGCGGCGATTATGGCGAGCATCTCATTACCTCCATTTGGATCGAACGTCTCCCCCGAGCTGCACCAGAGATCTCCGCAGGAAACGTGATCAAACACCCGATTCGCAACAAGCTGGACACATTCACATCACGACCAGGGAAGACGGGCTTCGGCGCGCGGCGTCAGGGCGCCCGGGAAAGGCCGCCGCGCGGTCACCACGGCGGCGAATCCGCGCTCGGCGACGGGTGCCTGGCCCATCGCCGCTGTCGTCGACATCCGGCGCTTGAACCAGGCCTATGTAGAGTTCTGCTTATGGACGGCCCGCGGATGACCTTGCAGACCCAGCGTGTGCTGCGCGCGGCGCTTCAGGAGCCGGCACGGGAGTGGTACGGCCTGCAGATGTGCGACGTCACCGGCCTCCCCTCGGGGACGGTGTATCCGATCATCTCGCGGCTGGAACGCCACGGCTGGATCGAGTCTCGCTGGGAGGACCCGGCCGAGCACATCACCGAAGGCCGCCCTCGCCGCCGGTACTACCGGCTCACCGGTGACGGCGCCGACCGGGCGCGCACCGCCCTGGCCCGGGTCGACCAGGCAAGGCGCCCCTCGGCCCGCCTGCCCTGGTCGGAGCCGCCTCGCCCGGAGGGGACTTCGTGACACCCGGCCCGTCGAGCAATTGAGTCCACAATAGATTGTCTATAACGAAACCATCCACTAAGGTCTCTCTTGACGGGACAAGGGAGGCTTCACATGGCGACTCTCGACGAGGCCGTGCGCCGGATTCTGGATGGCACGAACTTCGCCAGCGTGGCGACGGTGCGGGCGGACGGGGCGCCGCAGGTGTCCGTGGTGTGGGTCAAACGTGACGAGGACACGGTCCTGTTCTCCACCACGGCGGGCCGGCAGAAGGCGAAGAACCTCACCGCGGATCCGCGCGTGAGCGTCTCGATCTACGACCTCGCCAACCCGTACGAGTCCGTGGAGATCCGTGGCAACGCGGAGCTGACCGTGGACGAGGACAAGTGGCTCCCCCGTGAGCTCTCGCACAAGTATCTCGGCGAGGATCCGCCGAAAGCCGAACCCGGAGAGGTCCGGTTGATCGTCAGGGTGATCCCCGAGAAGGTCATCCGTTTCGCGCCCGACATGTAGCCGCTGCCGGCTACGCGACGGCACCCTCGTACGCGTGCCGTTTGCGGCTGGCGATGACGTCATCGACGATGCCGTAGGTCCTGGCCTTCTCGGCGGTGAGGAACTGGTCCCGGTCGATGTCCCGGCGGACCTGCTCGATGTCCAGACCGGTGTGCCGGGCGAACATCGTCTCCGTCTGGGCGCGCATGCGCAGGATCTCGTTGGCCTGGATCTCCAGGTCGCTGACCTGCCCTTGGATGCCTTCGATGGACGGCTGATGGATCAGGATCCGCGAGTGCGGGAGCGCCGCGCGGCTGCCGGGCGTGCCAGCGGCGAGGAGCACCGCGGCCGCACCCGCCGCCTGGCCGACGCAGACCGTCTGAATCTCAGGACGGATGAACTGCATCGTGTCGTAGATCGCCGTCA
The DNA here is from genome assembly GCF_006716425.1 of Actinoallomurus bryophytorum. Taxonomy (NCBI): domain Bacteria; kingdom Bacillati; phylum Actinomycetota; class Actinomycetes; order Streptosporangiales; family Thermomonosporaceae; genus Actinoallomurus; species Actinoallomurus bryophytorum. The sequence goes on along the minus strand of NZ_VFOZ01000001.1, from coordinate 3,230,222 downwards.
TGGCCGTATGCGAACCACCCGGAGAATTGATGTAGAGACTGATGGGACGATCCGGATCGATGGACTCCAACGTGAACAGCTGAGCCATCACATCATTGGCAGAGATGTCGTCGACGTCGGTGCCCAGAAAGATAATTCGCTCTTCGAACAGTTTGTTGTACGGGGTGGTCTCCTGGGTGCCGTACGACGTTCGTTCGGAGAACGACGGAAGGATCTGACGGTTTTCCACTGGAAATCGCTCTTCTCGGTTCATGACAGCGACCCGTCGGCGACCTGGTCTGCACTGTGGACAACGTGGTCGATGAAGCCGTATTCCCTGGCCTCCTCGGCGGTGAACCACCGGTCGCGGTCGGAGTCGGCCGTGATCTGCTCCACCGGCTGGCCGGTGTGGAAGGCGATCCGCTCGGCCAGCGTGCGCTTGGTGTGCAGCATCTGCTCGGCCATGATCTTGACATCGGTGGCCGTCCCGCCGAGGCCACCATGCGGCTGATGCATGACGACCTGCGTATACGGCAGCGCGTACCGTTTGCCGGCCGTGCCCGCGCACAGCAGGAACTGGCCCATCGACGCGGCGAAGCCCATCGCGACGGTGACGATGTCGTTCGGGACGTACTGCATCATCCCGTAGATCGCCATGCCGGCCGTCACCGAGCCGCCGGGCGAGTTGATGTAGAGGCGGATGTCCTGGCGAGGGTCCTCGGCGGACAGCAGGAGCAACTCCGAGCAGATGCGATTGGAGATCTCGTCATCGACCTCCTGCCCCAAAAAGACGATCCGGTTGTTCAGGAGCCGTTGATATAGCTGGTCGCTCGTGTCGGCAGGCGACGGCCGGCCCAGGGTCTGGGACGTCATCATTCACCATCCAATCGTCTGTTGCTCACCGCGACATTAACCGAGGTCCTTCCTGTGGAGAACGTTTTTCGCCGTGGGCGGACCGCATTTTTCTCGCCGTAATCCGCGGAAAGTCACAGGTCAATCCAATTTCGCCGTCAGCGCATATGCCCTCGGCGGAATCGGGATGCGCCGCTGGGCCGTGACGAGCAGCGGGGCGCACCAGGGCGGCGGGTACACGCGTGCCCTCGTCCCGTACGGCGTCCGGTCAGGCCGTGAACGGCGTCGTGGTGGCCAGCTCCGTGAAGCCGAGGCGCAGCAGGATCGGGCGGCTGGCGGGGAGGGCGTCGACCTGGAGGTAGCGGTGGCCGGCGGCCCTGGCCAGCGCGGCCCGGTAGGCGACCAGTGAGCGGAACACGCCACGGCCTCGCCAGGCGGGGACCGTGCCGCCGCCCCAGAGGCCGGCGAAGTCGGTGCCGGGGTGGAACTCGACGCGGGCGGCGGAGACCGGTGTCCCGTCGGCCCAGGCGATCACGGCCGCGGCCCGGTCCGGCCGTCGCGTGAGAGTCGCCAGCAGGATCGCGCCCAGGTCGGAGTAGTCCCCGCCGAAGACCTCCTCGTGCACCTTCACGAAGGTCTCCACGCCGCGCTCGTCCTCGACGGCCCGCAGCTCGACGCCTGGAGGCGGTTTCACGTCCATCTCGAGGTCCGCGATGTCGGCGACGAGCAGCGCCTCGTCCGGCTGGGGCGCCAGTCCCGCGGCGAGCAGGCGTTCCGGGAGCTCGACGGGACGGTCGTAGGAGTAGTACTTCCACTCCCACGGCCGTCCCGCGAACCGCCGGACCTGTTCGGCGATGACCGCGTCCACGTCGGTTCCGTCCAGATCGGACCAGACGACGGTGTTCACCGGGCCGATCATGCGTACGACGTGACCGTCGTCCTCGACCTGCCCGTCCGGCGGGTCGGGCTCCGGACGCCGCCGTACCTGATCGTCGAAGGCGGCGAGCACCGCTGCTGAATCCATGCCGGTCAGCCGACCAGAGGCTCACCGAAGGCGCAACCGGTTACCGGATCGGGAACGGGACCCCGTGCTCCTCCTGTGGACGCGTGCCGAAGACGCGCCGGTCCCCTTCTTCGATCGGCACGTCGTTGATGCTCGCCTCGCGGCGGCGCATGAGCCCGTGCTGGTCGAACTCCCACAGCTCGTTGCCGTAGCTGCGCCACCACCGGCCCTCGGCGTCGTGACACTCGTACTGGAAGCGCACCGCGATCCGGTTCGCCTCGAACGCCCACAACTCCTTGCGCAGGGCGTAGTCGAGCTCACGCTCCCACTTGGCGGTGAGGAAGGCGACGATGGCGTCCCGGCCTTCGAGGAACGTGCCGCGGTTACGCCAGACCGAGTCCTCGGTGTAGGCGAGCGCCACCTTGGCGGGATCGCGGGTGTTCCAGGCGTCCTCGGCCGCCTGGACCTTCTGTGCCGCGGTCTCCGAGGAGAAGGGCGGGAACGGAGGACGACTGTTCATGTCTCGATGCTCCTTCGTGATCGCCGGCGGGAAAGGCCGACTACCTGGATCTTCAAGTGTCGCGCGGACGGCATTCTCCGGCGCGGTCCTGCGGGCGCTCACCGCATGAGAGAATGCTGCCCGGCCGTAAGCGAACCTCACGCCTGACCCGCTCGCGTCGGCGCGCCGCCAGAGGTTTCCCGGGCCCCGGCCACCAGGTCATTCCCCAGCCAGGAGTCCGCATGGTGCAAGTCGTCGTTCCCCAAGCTCTGATCGACCGCCGCAGCCCGGTGCGGCTCATCGTCAGTGGCGGTGGCAGCGGCGGCCACACCTTTCCGGCCGTAACGGTCGTCCGTGCGGCCCGTGCGGCCCTCGAAGCCCACGGCCTCGAGTTCCAGCCCTTCTGGGTGGGCAGCGCCGCCGGCATCGAGGCCGGCATCGCCACGGACGAGGGCGTGCCGTTCACCGCGATCCCCACCGGCAAGCTCCGGCGGGCCCGCAACCCCCTGGCCATGCTGTCGGCGGCCAACATCCGCGACGCGGGCAAGGTTCCGGCCGGCGTCACCGAGGCGATCGGCGTGGTCCGCAACATCCGGCCCGACGCCGTGCTGTGCACCGGCGGCTACGTCTCGGTCCCCGTCGGCCTTGCCGCGCGCGTCTGCCATCGGCCCCTGCTCGTCCACGAGCAGACCGTACGCGTGGGCCTCGCCAACCGGATCACCATGCGCGGCGCCACGCGCATCGCGCTCAGCGCCGAGCCGGCTCTCGACCTCCTCCCGGAGCGCCTGCGCGAACGCGCGGTGGTGACCGGCAACCCGATCCGTCCCGGACTGCGGGAGGGTGACGCCGCCGCGGCGCCGGGCAAGCTCGGCTGGACGGGTTACAACCCGTCGCTGCCGACGGTCTATGTCACCGGCGGTTCGCTCGGCGCACGGCAGGTCAACCAGCTGGTCGGCGCGATCCTGCCCGACCTGCTGCAGCGCGCCAACGTCTTCCACCAGGCGGGCAAGCAGATGGAGGGGGAGGCGCTGGCCCTGGCCGAGACGCTGCACCCCGAGCTGCGGTCGCGCTACCTCGTGCGCGGCTTCATCGGTCCCGAGCTCCCCGACCTGCTGGCTCTCGCCGACGTCGTCATCGCGCGGAGCGGTGGCGGCACCATCAGCGAGCTGACGGTCGTGGGCAAGCCCTCGGTGCTCATCCCGCTCATCCCCACCGGCGGGGACGAGCAGGTCCGCAACGCCAAACACCTCGCCGAACGCGGCGCCGCCCGCGTGCTGATCGGCGAGGACGCCACTCCGGCGCGCCTGGCCGAAGAGCTCTTCGCGCTCCTCGCCGACCCGGCACGGCGCGCCGAGATGGTCGCGATCGCGCGCGGCATGGGGCACCCGCAGGCCGCCATCGCCCTGACCAACGAGATGCTCGCGCTCTGCGCCACGAACGCGCGATGAGCGTGCGTCAGGGTTCGTAGATCCGCGGCAGCGAGGCGGGGATCCGGGCGACGATCTCGGCGGGTACGGTGCCGAGCAGGTGGGCGAACTCCGAGACGGTCAGCTCGCCGTCGTCACCCGGGCCGAACACCACCACCTCGTCGTTGGGGCTGGGAAGGTCCTGTCCCACGTCCAGCACGGTCTGTTCCATTCCGACCACCCCGACGATCGGATGGCGGCGGCCCCCGACCAGGAGCTCGACGCCGGCCTTGCTGGAGTTGCGGAGCAGCCCGTCGGCGTAGCCGATGGGGATGACGGCGACCGTCGTGTCCGTCGGGGCCCGGTACGTGAGGCCGTACATGACCCCGGTGCCGGCGGAGATCCGCTTGACCACGTTGACCCTGGAGCGCAGCGTCATGGCGGGCCGGAGCCCGGCGTCGCCGAGGGCCTCGACCTCGTTGAGGCCGTACAACGCCAGCCCGGAGCGCACCAGGTCATAGCGGGCCTCCGGCAGTGTGAGCACCGCCGCCGTGTTGGACACGTGCCGTAGTTCCGGCTGTACGCCGGACGCCTCCGCGTACGCCACGGCCTCGGCGAAGGCCTTGAGCTGCAAGGCGATGGACGGGTCTCCGGGCGTGTCCGAGCAGGCGAAGTGGGAGAAGATCCCGGTCACCGTGATGTGGCCGCCGGCCAGGGTGTCGCGTGCCGATTCGACCAGCATCGCCCAGTCGTCGCCGGTCGATCCGCCACGGGACATGCCGGTGTCGATCTCGAGATGGATCCGGGCGCGGCGTCCGGTCCGCTCGGCCGCCTCGGCGATCGCCGCAAGCCGCCAGGGCGCCTCGACGCCGAGTTCGACGTCGGCCATGATCGCGGCGTCGTAGTCGGCCTGGTGGATGGGGAGCCAGGCCAGGATCGGCTCGGTGATGCCCGCGCGGCGCAACGTCAGAGCCTCTTCGATCACGGCCACGCCGAACCGGCTCGCTCCACCCGCGAGCGCCGCGCGGGCCGAGGGTACGAGGCCATGGCCGTACGCGTTGGACTTCACGACCGCCATGACCGGCGTGCCGCCGGCGTTGGACACCATCGTCGCGGTGTTGGCGGAGATCGCCGCCAGGTCGATGCGTGCGTGCGTGCCCTGGGCGATTCGGGCCGCGTCCGGGTGGCGGATCAGCGAGTCCATGCGGTTCAGAGTGGCCGCGTTCTAGTGCCGGTTATGTCATGTACAGGTCTTAGGCGAAAATCGCCGGGTGTGGTGATCCGGATTGCCCGGTGTGCACCCCCGAAATGCCCGGTATACCCGTGGCGCGCCTCCGTCTAGGGTGACGCCGAAACCGGCCTGTTCAGAGAGGCGAGTGGAGACGTTGACGGAGATCACCCTGATGTCGGACGCCCGCGTGGCCGGCATCCCGGTGGCGGACACGGGCGAGTCCTTCGTCGACCTGAGGAGTCACGCCGAGCTCATGCTCGACGACCGGCTCGCCGATCCACTCGGGGCGTACGCCCATGTGCGCGCGACCGTCGCGACGCGGCTCCTGGAGGCGCAGAGCCTTCTTCCCGACGGCCTCCGGCTTCTCGTCGTCGAGGCCTATCGGCCGCCCGCGCTCCAGCGCCGTTACTTCGGCGACTACTCCGAAGAGCTGGCCCGGCACAACCCCGAGCAGCCGCAGTCATGGGTGAAAGAGCAGGCCAGCCGGTACGTCGCGCCCTTGAACGTCGCGCCGCACGTGGCAGGGGCCGCCGTGGATCTGACGCTGTGCGACCCGGACGGGACCGAGCTCGCGATGGGCACCGAGGTCAACGCCACGCCCGAGGAGAGCGGCGGTGCCTGCTACACCGAGGCGCCCGGGATCCCCGCCGACGCACAACGTAACCGAGAGCTGCTGAGCAAGGTCCTCATTGCCGCGGGCCTCGTGAACTACCCCACTGAGTGGTGGCACTGGTCCTACGGCGACAGGTACTGGGCGCTCCAAACGGGCGCGCCGGCCGCGCTGCATGACGCGATCACCTTGATCCAGGAGACGGCGGGACATGCCTGAGCAACCGATCCGTGTAGGCGTCGTCTTCGGCGGACCGTCCGCGGAAGGCGACGTGTCGGCCGCGTCGGCCCTGTCCGTCGTACGCGGGCTCCGGCCTGACCTGTACACCCCGGTCGTCATCGGAGTCGCCAAGGACGGGCGCTGGGTGCTGGTCCCGCCCGAGACGGTGCGGGAGCACGTCGCGCGGGAGAGCAGCGGCCCGGCCATCAAGGACGGGTTCGTCGTCGAGGGGACCGAGGTCGAGCTGCGGCGTGGCGGCCTGCTCATCTCGCCGGACGCCCCGGACGCGCCGCTGGCCCAGATCGACGTCGTCTTCCCGGCCATGCACGGGCCGTACGGCGAGGACGGGGTGCTCCAGGGGTTCCTGGAGGCTCTGGACGTGCCGTACGCCGGATGCGGGGTGCTCGCCTCGTCGGTGAGCATGGACAAGGTCGCGATGAGGCGCGCGTTCGCCGCCGAGGGCGTTCCGGTCACCCCCGGCGTCTGGTTCACCGAACGGCGCTGGCGCGAACACGACGATCCGGCGAAGCTGGTCGGTGATCTTCGCTGGCCCCTGTTCGTGAAGCCGTCCAACATGGGTTCCTCCATCGGCATCGCACGGGTCACCGATGCCGGCGAGCTGGTCCGGGCGGTCGAGGACGCCTTCCGCTACGACGAGGTCGTCCTGGTCGAGCAGGGGATCACCGCCCGCGAGCTGCAGGTGGCCGTCCTCGGCGACTCCGAGGAGCCGGCGGCCTCGCTGCCGTCGGAGTTCAAGTCCGGCGGCTGGTCGGACTACGAGCAGAAGTACCTCAGCACGGCGGACGTGACCACCTGCCCCGCCGAGCTGCCGCCTGCCGTCACCGAGCGCGTACGTGAGCTGTCCCTCCTCGCCTTCCACGCCGTCGGCGGCTACGGGCTGGCACGGGTCGACTTCTTCTACGACGAGGGCGCGCAGGAGCTGTACGTCGGCGAGATCAACACGATGCCCGGCTTCACCGCCCGTTCGCTGTACGCGCGGGCCTGGGCGGCGAGCGGGGTCTCCTACGAGGAGATCCTGGTCCGCCTCCTCGACCTCGCCTTCGCCCGGTACGAGCGCAAGAGCCGAAGGGCCACCGCATGATCCCGCTGACTCTGGAAGAGATCGCACGGGTCGTCGGCGGCACGATGCACGGGACCGCCGCGCCCGGACCCACCATCGAGGGCCCCGTGGTCATCGACTCCCGCGAGGCCGCCGACGGTGCGCTGTTCGTGGCCATCGTCGGGGAGCGCAGCGACGGGCACGACTTCGCCCCGCAGGTGTACGCCGCCGGTGCGGTCGCGGTGCTGGGCTCCCGGCCCGTCGAAGGCCCCTGCGTCGTCGTCGACGACGTGGTGGCCGCGCTGACCGCACTCGCCTCGTTCGTCCGTGGCCGGCTGGAACCCATCGTGATCGGCCTCACCGGCTCCGTCGGCAAGACCACGACCAAGGACCTGCTCGCCCAGATCCTGGAGAGCGACGGGCCGACCGTCGCCACGGCCGGCTCGTACAACAACGAGATCGGCCTGCCGCTGACGGTCCTGAGAGCCGACAGGCAGACCCGGTATCTCCTGCTGGAGATGGGCGCCGGTTACCCGGGGGACATCGCCCACCTCGCACGGGTGGCGCGGCCGCAACTGGGCCTGGTGCTCTGCGTGGGCCCCTCGCACCTGGACACGGTCGGCGGCGGGATCGACAAGCTCGCCGAGGTGAAGGCCGAGCTGGTGGAGGCTCTGCCGCCGGCGTCGCGGGGCGGGTTCGCCCTGCTCAACGCGGACGACGAGCGCGTCGCCGCGATGGCGCGCAAGACCCTCGCCGAGGTGATCTACTACGGCAACGCCGAGGGGACCGTCGTCCAGGCCCGCGACGTCGCGATCGACGCCGAAGGGCGCGCTTCGTTCACGCTGTACACCCCGGCCGGTTCGGCCCCGGTCCGGCTGACGCTGCCGGGCGAGCACCAGGTCGCCAACGCGGTGGCCGCCGCGACCGTCGCCGGCGTCCTGGGGATCGCGACCGACCGTATCGCCGAGGTCCTGAGTTCCGCGGTCTCGCGGTCACGGCGCCGGTTCGAGAAGGTCGAGCGGGCCGACGGCGTCACGATCATCGACGACGCCTACAACGCCAACCCCATGTCCATGCGGGCCGGACTGCACACCCTGGCCGCGATGGCGGCGGGCCGCCGGGCGGTCGCCGTGCTGGGCGAGATGACCGGTCTGGTCGACGGGACGGTCCGCGAGCACGAGGGCATCGGCGCCCTCGTCGTCGAGCTCGGAATCCCGGTGCTCGTGGTGGTGGGGACCAAGGAGGGACCCGTCGCCCTGGCCGCGGCCGCACGTGCCGCCGGCGTACCGGAGGTGCATGCGGTACCGGACCGGCAGGAGGCGACCGACCTGGTCCAGGGGTTGCTGCGACCGGGCGACCTCGTGCTGGTCAAGGCCTCATCCGGACCCGGCCTGTCGGCCGTGGCAGCGGCGCTGAACAACCCGCTGACCTGAGCCCGGACGGACCGCCCCCGAGGTCCTCCCTGTATGCTCCTGCGAATCCGCAGATGTGAGCTATGGGCGAGTCGGCCGGGACCTGACCCTTCCGATCACCGCGATCGCCGGGAGGACGAGCAGGGGGAGCGATCGTGGACAGACGCCGGTACGGGGTGGTGACGGCGATGCGGGGTCGCGCACAGCTTACGAACGCCCGCGACGCGTCGCGAGGCGCGATGCGTACCGAGCACCTCGGATGGCCGCGCGACCTGGACCCCGATGACGGACCGGGCGGTCGGCTCGCCAGGCGGCTGTACGGCAGGGAGCCGGAGCTCGCGGCGCTCACGTCCGTGCTGGACGCCGTCGGCCGCGGCGGATCCCGGTTGCTGTCCCTCGAAGGGGCGGCGGGAACGGGCCGGAGCGCCCTTCTGGCCAAGGTACGGTCGGACGCCCGGCGGCGCGGATGGACCGTGGTGACGGGCCGGGCCTCGATCCTGGAGGCGGCCAACGACTTCGGCGTGCTGCGGCAGGTGCTGGCCGGGTCGCCGGCCCCGCAGGACGGACGGTCGGTTCCCGCGCTGCTCGGCGGCTCGGTGCCCAATGAGGACTTCTCGCCCTTCGACCTGTTCGAGCTGGCCTCGGCCCACCTCTTCGATTTTGACGCGGGCGCTCCGGTCCTCATCACGGTGGACGACCTGCAGTGGTGCGACGCCCTGTCGCTGCGGTGGCTCGCCTATCTCGCCCATCGCAGCGCGAACCTTCCGCTCGCCGTCGTGGTCGCCGGATCCCCGGGGGAGATGAGCGAAGACCGGCTCCTGGTCGATGAGCTGATCACCTCCTGTGAGCGGCGGACGCTGCACGGCCTGCACGAGACCGCGGTGGGCCAATGGATCACCGACGCCCTGGAGGCGCGACCGGACGAGGCCTTCGCCGCGGGATGCCGTCGGGCCACCGGTGGCAACGGAGCGTTGCTGGCCGAGCTGCTGACGGCGCTGGCGGCGCGATCCGTACCCCCGGTGGACGAGTCGGCTGCGTTGATCGAGAGCATGGGCCGCACCGCCGTGGCCGGGCGTGTACTCCCCTGGATCAAGCGGGCAGGACCGGAGGCACTGGCCGTCGCACGGGCGGTGGCGGTCCTCGGCGACGACAGTGAGCTCCTGATGGTCGCCGAGCTCGCGGGCCTGGACGTGGACACCGCCGCGAAGGCGGTCGACCGGCTGATCAGGCTCGACATCCTGTCCGACACCTCGCCACTGCGCTATGTCCATTCGCTGACCCGCGCGGTGGTGAACTCCGGGATCTCCGCGGGCCTCCGGACCTCGCAACGGCTGCGCGCCGCGCGGGTGGTCCGCGACCACTACGCCGAACCCGAGCGGGCCATGCCGCACATCATGGCCGTCGACAGGTCCGGCGAGCCGTGGGTGCTGGACGCGCTCCGCGCCGCCGCCGAGTCCGCCCTGGCCCGTGGCATGGCGCAGTCGGCCGCCGGATACCTGCGCCGGGCGCTGCGCGAGCCGATGCCGCCCGCCGCCCGCGCGGGACTGCTGGCCGACATCGGCGCGATCGAGCTCGGCGCGGGCGTCGACGGCGCACAGAACACGCTGCTCGAAGCCCTCGACCTGGCCACGGAGCCGTCGCTCCGGGTCCGGATCGGGGTCGACCTGGCCTACGGTGACGCCACCGCCGGACGCTCGCTCGAACCTGCCCTGGAGCTGGTCGACGAGGCATGTGCCGCGTTGCCACCGGAGCGCCGGGATTTGGTGGCCGAGGCGGAGTTCGGGCTCTTCATGGCGTACGCGGCCTCCGCCGACAGCGGTGAGTTCTTCGGCCGGCGCCTGCCCCGGCTGCGGGAGCGGGTCGCCGGCGATGACCGCCTGACCGCGCTGGCCGGTGTCGTCGAGGCATGGTCCGACACCCGGCGCGGCCGTGACCGCGCCGGATGCGTCCACCGCGTACGGGCCGCGCTGGAGGTCGTCGACCGGCGGAAACCCCGTGACGTCCAGCTGCGGTGGCTGGCCGCCAGCCTGCTCGTCGACGCCGAGGAGTACCACCTCGCCGGCGCTCTTTGCGAGACCGACGGCAGGTTCACGCATCGCCAGAGCGGTGCGGGCGACGCGGCCATCGCGGCCTGCCTCCGCGGTCGCCTCGCCCACGGCCGCGGCGACCTGAAGGCGGCCAGGACCGAGTACGACTCGGCGCTGGAGACTCCCCAGTCGGCCGGGCCCGCGCGGATGCTGTGGCTCCTGACCGACATCGGTGATCTGGACGGCGCCGACCGGCTGGTACGGGACCACGGCCCGGCGGCCGAGGCGGGCCCGACCTGGGCGAGCGCCGCGTTCGCCTTCGCCAGGGCCTCGCTGTGCATGGCCCGCAACCAGTACAAGGACGCACTACAGGGCTTTCTGGAGTCAGGCCGGATTCTGTGCGCGCTCGGCATCGACAACCCGGCGGGTCTCGCGTGGCGGTCACAGGCGGCGCGGTGCCACGCGCTGCTCGGCGACACGGTGGCCGCGGCCCCCCTCGCGGAGGAGGAGCTCCGTCTCGCCCGGCTCTGGGGCGGACCCCGCGCCCTGAGCACGGCCCTCGCCGCGACCGGGGTGGTCACCCTGGACGTGGAGCCGGCACTCGAGGCGGTGTCGGTACTGAACGGACTGGACGCGGACCTGCACCGCGCGGCGGCGCTGGTGGACCTCGGGACGGTCCAGCTGGAGGCCGGCGCGGCCGAGGAGGCACAGCAGCACCTTCAGGACGGGTTCGCGCTGGCCCGGGAGATCAACGCCAGGCCCGTCTCGCTGCGGGCGGCCCGCTACATCCGACGGGCCGGTGGCCGGCCGGACCTGGGCCGGATCAGCGGCGTGACCGCACTGACGGCCCAGGAACGCGCCGCCGCCGAACGCGCCGTCACGGGCGCCACCAACCGCCAGATCGCCGACGAGATGGTGCTCACCCAGCGCACTGTCGAGCAGTACCTCACCAGCGCCTATCGCAAGCTCGGCATCAACGGCCGGGCCGAGCTCGCCGCCGCCCTGTCCTCCTGAGCCCTGTCTTCGCGGAAAGAGGATGCCTCATGCGCATCGACCGGCTGGACCACCTGGTTCTGACCGTCGCCGACCTCGACGCGACGACCGATTTCTACACACGGGTCCTGGGCATGGAGGCCGTCACCTTCGGCGACGGCCGCCGCGCTCTGACGTTCGGCACCAGCAAGATCAACCTTCACCCGGCAGGCCGGGAGTACGAGCCCAAGGCGGCCCGCGCGACACCGGGCAGCGCCGACCTGTGCCTGATCACGGACACCCCGCTCGACCTGGTCATCGCCGAGCTCGGCCGGCACGGCGTGCCGATCGAAGAGGGCCCGGTCGAACGCACCGGAGCCACCGGCGCGATCACCAGCGTGTACGTCCGTGACCCGGACCAGAACCTCATCGAGCTCAGCACGTACGGCTCGCCCGAGCGCGACCTCCGGATCTGCGGCACGGCCGCGAGAGCCATCGCCGACCTGACGGAGCCCCGGCCGCCGACGCCCTGATGTTCCATCGAGGCGGGCGCGGCACGGCTCATTTACCGCCACAAACATAATGGGCGTAAGTGGTGTTCATAAAAGAGGAAATTTGCGGGACTTCTGAAATCGAGAGAAGGCTCGTATGTGGACCGACCAAACTCACACGTGCCTGTCATGTGCGCACGTCAGCGGGTGGCGGCTCAAGAAAACTTCGCGCGGACGCATAAGAAATAGTCGGGTTTGCTCAAAGACCGAGTCCGGCCACCCCCTGTAGCCGATGCCAAGGTAGGGGTAGGTATGAGGCGGCACAGGCGAAACGTACGGTTACGGGCGGTTACTGGAACCGGCTTCGGGTCGGCAAGCACGGAGGCTATCTTGAAGGTGCAAGTTCTATGCGGGTCAGGGGGATCGGAGAGGTGGTGAGCTCGATCACTGCTAAGCCAGTGGAGCTGCCTCAACCTCTTCAACCGCTGCTCGGTTCAGTGCTGGCCGTTCTCAAGGCCGCACGAGAATGCAGCCACGAGATCAATCGCACAAAGTTAGTTAAGCTGCTCTATTTCGCGGACCTTGCCGCGGTCGAGAGTGGCGGCACCGCGTTCACCGGCGCGACCTGGCGCTGGGATAATTTCGGGCCTTACGACCATGCGCTCAAACGGGCCGAGAACACCGTCGTCGAGATGGAGATCGTCGATCGCGACGACCAGACCCGTGTCGAAGAGTACGGCTCGTGTCACCTCGCCCTGGCGTTCGATATCGACGACCCCCTTCCCGCTGAGTCGATGCGCATCATCCGCCGGGTGGTCTCCCTGCACGGCGCCAAGAGTGCCTCGGTCCTCAGGAAGCTGTCCTACCAAACTCCGCCCATGGTGGAGGCCGAGGCCGCCGGAGACCGGAACGTCCTGCTGGACCTGAGTCGGGCCCGTCGCGTCCGGCAGATCAGGGAACTGCTGGAGCGTCACCGTCGCCATCGCGCGGTCGCCCCGAAACAGACGGACGACGCGGGCATCGGAGACGAGCTTCTGGCCGAGATGCGGGACCTCGCCGAGCTGCGCGGCCACGTCAACGTAACGGAGCTTGGTGACCGGTGACCCTCGCCATCCGACGGGGTGGCGTCTTCTGGGTCTCCGACGAGACTCTGTCGTTACCCCCCAATCCGCAGCGCGCATTCCACAATCGGCGGCCGGTCATCGTCATCAGCGGTGACGCCAAGAACGCGTCGCCTGAGTGGCCGCACGTACTGGTCGTACCGACCTCCTCGTCCGGCACGCGAGCCACGGAGTTCTGCGTGAAGCTCGCGTACGGCGTCGGGAACCTGCCATCGAAGTGCTGGGCGCGAACGGTGATGCCGCAGCCGATCGAAAAGAAGGCTCTTGGCGACTATCTCGGGGAAATACCACCTGCCGTGATGGAGATGATCGACAGCGGTCTGCTCGCCTACATGGGGTTGGTGGACTGAGGCCGTTCTGAACCCCGAGCGCCATCGGAAGGAGAGCGTGATCGTCGCCGAGGGGCGTCCTACTGGCGGTTGACGGCGCGGGTGATGCCGGCGACGACCGTGGTGGCCAGGACCCAGCCTGCCGCGATCAGCAGGTAGGCGAGCCACTGGTAGCCGCCGTGGGGGGTGAAGGCCTTCTCCTGGCCGAAGTCGATGATCGGCAGCAGCAGGTCCAGTGTGTAGATCGCCGAGTGGAAGTCCGGTGTCCTGCCCGGGTCGACCGGTTGCGGGTGGTGCAGGCTGTAGGCCGCCGTGCCGACGAGCAGGAGGGCCAGGAGCCAGGCCATGGCGCGCGCCGGCCGGAAGCCGTAGCCGACGGTGGCGTCCTGGACGTAGCCCCAGATCCGGGCGTACCAGGACAGCGTTCCCCGGTGGCGGCGCTGCTTGGCGAGCTGGACCGTACGGGCCCCGGCATCGTCACCGATTCGCCGGTACGCGGCCGCGAGCTGTTCGTAGGCGTGCGGCACGTAGCCGTCCTCGTCGCGTTCGAGGAGTTCCAGCCGCCGTGCGGCGGGCAGGGCCGGGGCGAGGGAACCATAGGTGAGTCCGTCGATCCGTACGGGGCCCGGCCACACCTCGGGCGCCGCGTGGATGAGGTCGAGCTGGGAGCGGCGGAGGTTCACCAGGCCGTCGATCGGGTCGGCGTCGCGCAGCCAGAGCTCGCCGATGGTGCAGCTGCTGGCGCGCAGCGCCACCCCGCCGGGGCTGGACAGATGTGCGCCGGTGAGGTCGATCTGTCCGGGGAACTTCGACCCGCGCAGGTTCACCCTGCCGTCCGTGCGGAGCCGCCGCGCGCTGAGGTTGGACCCGACGGTGAACGCCTCGGCCTGCAGGGCCGTACCGTCCGGGGCGCTGAGGCGGGCGTCGTCGAGGTTCACCGCTCCGCTGACCCGTGCTCCGCTCAGCCGGACCTCGCCGTGGGCCACCAGCCCCGGCGCCCACAGGTCGTCGTTGATCACGGCCTGGTTGAGCTGCAGGATCGGATCCTCACCGCCGCCGTCCCGGCCCAGGTGCGCCCGGTCGAGGAACAGCGCACCGGAGATCTCCGCGCCGCCGAGTCGTACCTCGCCGGGAATGCGGCAGTCGGTGAGCCGGAGTACGCCGTCGACCCGGATCGTCGCCGCGTTGAGGGCCGGGAGAAAGGACTCGCTGAGGTTGAGCTGCCGCACTTTCGCGCCGTACAGGATCGGGGTCTGCTCGAAGTGGCAGGCCCACAGCCGGATGGCGCAGTCGACGGTCGCGTACTGCAGGTTGAGCAGACCGGAGATCCGCACGCCCGAAAGCCGGAGCGCCGCTATCTCCCCATCCTCGGAGAGGCCGCCGAGCAGCAGCGCCCGTACGACCTCGGCCCGGACCGTACGCTCGGCGCCCCACGCGTCACCGCGCTCGGGATCGTCGTCGGCCTGGCGAAAGTCCACGGCCTCACTGCGCGGGAACGCCTGCCACATAAGGCGTTCGGCAGGCGTCAGGTCGGCGATCTCCATCGGCCGGACCTTCTCGTGCCCGCCGTCGCCTTGTCAATCGGCGGGGTGCGCTACTGCGTTGTGAGGTCGCGGTAGGACGAACAGTCCGACGGCCCGATCTGGACGCGGTTGCGGCGAGATGGACCACGAGGATCACCGCGCGCCGCGTGCGTGCGTGGCGTACGCGTACGAGGCGGCCAGGCTCGCGGCCGAGCCCGTGACGATGGCCGGGCGGACCTCACGGCTCCGCAGGAACGCGTGCAGCGCCAGCAGCCAGGCCAGGACGACCGTGGGAAGGACCGCGTCGGTGAGCGCGAGCCCGCCGAAGACGACGGCCGCCGGCAGCAGCGCCACCGCGAAGGCGAGCGCGTACGCCTGGGCGCGGCCGACCCGCAGGCGGCGGAGTGCGGCGTAGCCCAGCGGGAAGACACCCGCCCCGGCGAGCGCGTTGATGCCGACCACGAGCCGGAAGCAGGTACGCGGATCATGGGCCACCCAGAACACCGGGGCGATCAGTAACGGGTATCCGCCCTGGTAGAACGTGCTCCCGGACAGATCCGCGGCCGGTCCGCCGGCCAGCCACCGCGCCGCGAGCAGATAGCCGCCCTCGTCGGGGAAGGCCGCAGGCGCACCCCGCCCGTGTCCCAGGAACAGCCGGATGGCGACCTGCGCCGACCAGCCGAGGAACAGCGACCATGCCGCGGGCACGGAACGCGGCTTCGCCGGCCGTGGGAGGCGGGTGTCCGTGTGCTCAGAACGCTTGTCGACGTCACGCATGCCAAGGTCGCGATCGGGTGTCATCGCGCCGTCCGCGTGATGTCCGCGTTCCGTGACACGCGGGGTCCCCCGTTAGTGTCGGCCCGTGCATTCACCGAGGAGGTCGCCGAGGTGAACACCTCTGAAGGCGACGAGACACCGCGAGCGGGCTACCGGCGATCGGCGGGCTCGCCGCGTGGCGAGGCCAGGCGGCGGGAGTTGCTGGAGCGGGTCACCGAGGACCTCGCGGTCAACGGGCTGGTGGACTTCTCCCTCCGGCGTGCCGCGCGGGCGGCGGGCACCACGCACAAGGTGCTGCTGTACCACTTCGACAGTGCCGACGACCTGCTCAAGCAGGCGATCTTTCGA
The DNA here is from genome assembly GCF_006716425.1 of Actinoallomurus bryophytorum. NCBI lineage: Bacteria > Bacillati > Actinomycetota > Actinomycetes > Streptosporangiales > Thermomonosporaceae > Actinoallomurus > Actinoallomurus bryophytorum. The sequence continues at coordinate 3,214,363 of NZ_VFOZ01000001.1, read as the reverse complement.
CTGCGGGACAGGCGGATCGACAAGGCGCTGGCCACCGCCGTCGGAGCCGCGGGCCGTCTGACGTTGGCGGCCTGGGTACGCGCGGTGTGGCCCGTCCTCGTCGGCGAGGAGGCCCGGGTGCTCGACCAGGCCATCGGCCTGGCGATGTACGACCCCGGCCGTTACGCGGAACTCGGGCGGGGTGCGTCTCAGCAGTACCTGCCCTCGCTGCTGTCCATATGCCCGGAGCGCTGGTCCGACCGGCGCAAGCTGGAGGTCGCCGAGATGATCCTCGCGGTGCTGCGGGGTTTCCTGGTGGACGCGCGTACCAGCGGCGACACCGCGGGGATCGCCGCCGGATTCGAGGCGCTGGCCCGCGCGCTGGAGCGCGAAGAAGCCGCTGACGAGTAGCCGCCATCGCCCACAGCGGGGGGCCTGTCGACGCCATGTGAACCACGTGGTTCACTTCATGGAGAAGACGGACTCTCGTGGAGGTCGGCATGTCCATGAAGCGGGAAAAGGTGCGATTCGTCAGCGGCGAGACCGAGTGCGCCGCCTGGCACTACCCGGGGACCAACGGTGCCTGCGTGATCATGGCCGGCGGTGGCGGGGTGACCAAGGAGCCGGGCACCGACGCGTTCGCCGGGCGCTTCAACGACGCCGGGTTCGCGGTACTCGCCTTCGACTACCGGCACCTCGGGGAGAGCGGCGGGCGGCCGCGCCAGGTCGTACGCATCAAGGAGCAACTCGCCGACTGGCAGGCGGCGATCGCCTGCGCCGCGGCCCTGCCGGGGGTCGACCCGGCCAAGCTCGCGATCTGGGGCTTCTCGCTGTCGGGCGGTCACATCTTCGGGGTCGCGGCCCGAACTCCGCGGCTGGCGGCGGCGATCGCGCAGGTGCCGAACGCCGACGGTCCGGCCGCGGCACGCAACGCCATGCGCCACCAGCGGCCGGCCGCGATGCTGCGCCTCACCGGTACGGGCGTCCTCGACGCGCTCGGCGGTCTCCTTGGCCGCGGGCCACTCCTGGTCCCGCTCGACGGGAAGCCGGGGACCGTCGCGCTCGTCACCACACCGGACTCCGTCGACGCCGACCGGGCGCTCAACCCGGGCAACCGGTATCCGGAGTGGCTGCAGGCGATCGCCGCCCGCTCCACGTTCGGCATCGGGTCCTACCGCCCCGGCCGCGACGCGCCCCGCGTACGGTGCCCGCTGCTCGTCCTCGTCTGCGACCAGGACCAGACGGCGCTCGCCGGGCCGGCCGCCGCCGCGGCGAGACGCGCCCCCCGCGGAGAGCTCGTCCGGATGCCGGGTGGGCACTACGAGCCGTTCCTGGGCGGACACGAGCGGGCCGTCGAGGCCGAGCTGTCCTTCCTGCGGCGGCATCTGCTCGAACAGGCGGACCGTACCGCCGTCCAGGTGCCGCGAGCATGAGACAGATCGAGCTCTCCGCCGGGACGATCGACTACCGGGACACCGGCGGCGAGGGTCCCGCGATCGTGCTGTTGCACGGGTTGATGATGGACGTCTCGCTGTGGGACGGACCGGTCGCCGAACTGTCCGCCGACCACCGGTGCGTGGCGCCGACGCTGCCGCTCGGCGCCCACGCCCACGCGATGAACGCCGACGCCGACCTGTCTCTGCCCGGAGTGGCACGGCTGGTCGCGGAGTTCCTCGAGCGCCTCGACCTGCGCGACGTCACCCTCGTCGGCAATGACACCGGCGGCGCGCTCGTCCAACTGCTCATGCGCTCGGGTGCCGAGCGTGTGGGACGGGTCGTCCTCGCCTCCTGCGAGGCGTTCGACAACTTCCCGCCGGGGCTGACCGGTAGGACGCTCATGCTCGCCGGCAGGCTCTCGCCCCGGATGTTCGGGCTGTTCATGCAGCAGATGCGGCTGCGGATGGTCCGGCGACTCCCGATCGCCTTCGGCCGGCTGACCAAACGCGGGGACGCCGCCACCGCCCGGTGGATGAAGCCGGTCCTGAGCCGGCCGGAGATCCGCCGCGACACCGTACGGATGCTCCGGGCCGCAGGGGCCGACACCGATCTTCTGCTCGCGGCGGCCGAACACCTGCCGGGCTTCGACCGTCCCGCCCTCGTGGTCTGGGCGAGCGGGGACCGCGTGATGCCACCCGACCACGGCCGGCGTCTCAGCGAACTCCTCCCGTACGGGCGGCTGGTCGAGATCGACGACAGCCACACCCTGATCCCCCTGGACCAGCCGGCGAGGCTCGCCGAGGTCACACGGGAGTTCACCCGTGGGTCCGCGCGGTCAGACCGGACCTCCTGAGGGATCAGCCCCGGAACCTCCTATTGCTCGTATCGCGCGAGGGCCTCCGCGGTGACGGGTGTGAAGAAGTTGACCAGGTTGCCGTCCGGGTCCCTGAACAGCAGCGACCGGTTTCCCCACGGCTGTGTGGTGGGTTCGTTCACGAACGCGATGTCGTACTGCTGCAGGGCCTCGTACTCACGGTCGACATCGTCGACGCGGAACTCGATGATCACGCTCTGGTTGGCCGCCGGCCGGGGCGCCTGCGCACCGAGCCCCCGCACCGTGCGGGCACTCGCGAGGGCGATCGTCCCCGCCGGTGTGATGATCTCGGCGAAGTCGTCCGTGGATCGCTTCGCCGTGCGGCCCGTGGCCTTCTCGTAGAACGTCGCCATTCGCTCGACGTCGTCGGTGACGATGCGGATCGAGGCGAAGTGAACGGCAGGTCCCTGCGGGTTCTGAGTGGTCATGTCGCAGACTGTAGGACGGATAGTGGACAGAACCCGTCCAGTATTTACGGCAATCTTGTCGGTATGAGTCGTCCTACCGCTCGCGTGCTCGCACTCCTGGAGATCCTCCAGGCCGGTGGCGTCCACACCCTGGCGAGCCTCTCCGAGCGGCTGGGCGTGGACGCGCGCACGGTCCGGCGATACGTCGACCATCTGATCGACCTCGACGTGCCCGTCGAGTCGGTGCGAGGGCGGCACGGGGGGTACCGGCTCGCTGGCGGATACCGGATGCCCCCGCTCATGCTGACCGACGACGAAGCACTGGCCACACTCCTCGGCCTGATGACCGCGCAACGGGCCGGGCTCGCCGCGACGTCACTCGCGGCCGCCGACACCGCCACCGCCAAGCTCCGTCGCGTGCTGCCCCGGCCGCTCGCTCGGCGGCTGGACGCGCTCCAGGCGACGGTGCGGTTCACCGGGCCGGCCGACGATGGCGTCACCGGCCCCGGCGGGCGCGTCCTGCTGACTCTCGCCGAGGCCGCTTGGGACCGGCACCCGGTCGAGATGCGTTACAGCGCCCGCGACGGCAGACACAGCCGGCGGGTCGTTCACCCGTACGGCCTCGTCGCCCACTCCGGCCGGTGGTACGTCACCGGCGCGGATTCGGACAGCGGGGAGGTGCGGACGTTCCGGGTCGATCGGATCGAACACCTGCGTGCGCTGTCCGGCTCCTTCGACCAGCCCGAGGACTTCGACGCCGCCGCCCATGTGCTGACCGGACTCGCACAGACCCCGTGGTCGCACGACGTCGCGCTCCGCGTTCAGGCGAGCCTCGACCGCATCCGGTCGCGGTTCCCCGAAGGAATCGCGACCGTCGAGGAAATCCGGCCGACGCCCGCACAGCCGGAGGACGATCCGACGGAGCGATGGTTCCGCGTCCGGATCCGCGCCGAGCGGCTGGAGTGGATCGCGCCCTTGCTCGCCGCGCTGGACCGCCCGTTCGTGATCGAGCGGCCGGACGAACTGCGCGAGCTCGTGGACGACCTGGCGCGACGTCTCGCACGGTACGCGGCCAGGGGGGCGTAGTACCAAGCCTCCCGACCTGCGGCGCCCGCGGGTCGGTGGCAGGATGCTTGCGGTAGGTGTCATACACGTCACGGCCTGGTTGGATCGTGGGGGAGCCGGAGGAGGGGGGCCGATGAGCCGGGAGAACCACCACGTCGCCGTGCTCGTGCTCGAGGGCGCGAAGCCGCTCGACGTCGGCATCCCCGCGCAGGTGTTCGGCAGCCGGCCGACCATGCCGTACGAGGTACGGGTGTGCGGCGCCGCACCGGGGCTGGTGACCGGCGGCGACGGCCTCTCGTACCACGTGGCCGAGGGCCTCGACGCCCTGAAGCACGCCGACACCATCTTCATCCCCGGCTATCGAGAGCCGGCGACGACGGAACCACCGGCGGCGGTCGTCGGCGCGCTCATGGCCGCCCACGAGCGTGGGACCCGGCTCGCGGCCATCTCGACCGGGGCGTTCGCGCTGGCGGCGACCGGTCTGCTCGACGGCAAGCGGGCCACCACCCACTGGCACTACACGCGGGCTCTGGCCGCGCGGCATCCGCTCGTGCGGGTGGACGAGAACGTGCTGTTCGTGGACGAGGGCGACGTGCTCACGTCGGCGGGCGCGGCGTCCGGCATCGACCTGTGCCTGCACCTGGTGCGACGCGACCACGGCGTCGGGCAGTCCAACCACGTGGCGCGACGGCTCGTGGCGGCGCCCTATCGCAGCGGAGGGCAGGCGCAGTACGTGCCGCGAAGTGTGCCCGAGCCGCTCGGCGACCTGTTCGCGAGCACGCGTGAGTGGGCCCTGGCGCACCTCGCCGAACCGCTGACCCTCGATGCGCTGGCCCGCAACGCACGGGTGTCGGCGCGCACCTTCTCGCGGCGGTTCGTGCAGGACACCGGCTACACGCCGATGCAGTGGGTGCTCCGTGCGCGGGTGGACCTGGCGCGCGAGCTGCTCGAACGCACCGAGCTGGGCGTAGAGGAGATCGCCGACCGGGTCGGGCTCGGCACCGGCGCGAACCTGCGGCTGCACTTCCACCGCATTCTCGGCACCTCCCCGACGGAGTACCGGCACACCTTCTCGGCCTGACCTCGGGAATGGCGGGATCCTTGCGGGCGGTGGCGAAAGTCCTGGCGGGATCCTTGCGTACGTTGTCGTTCAGGCCACTGTCGGCTTTGCTATCCGAATGCCGACCATGAGAGGCGAAACGAAAGGAGCCTCCATGACCCGCATCGCCATCAACGGATTCGGCCGGATCGGACGTAGCACTCTCCGCGCGCTGCTCGAGCGCGACAGCGACCTCGAAGTGGTCGCCATCAACGACCTCGCCTCCACCGAGACCCTCGCCCACCTGCTCAAGTACGACAGCACCCTCGGCCGTCTCGGCCGCTCCGTCGAGGTCGAGGAGACCTACCTCCTGGTCGACGGTCATCGCATCATGGTGCTCGCCGAACGCGAGCCCGCCAACCTGCCGTGGGCGGAGCTCGGCGTCGACGTCGTGCTCGAGTCCACCGGCCGGTTCACCGCGGCGGACGCGGCCCGCGCGCACATCCACGCCGGGGCCAAGCGCGTTCTCCTGAGCGCTCCCTCCGCCGGCGCCGACGTCACGCTCGCGTACGGCGTGAACACCGACGCCTACGAGCCCGGCGAGCACGTGATCGTCTCGAACGCCTCGTGCACCACGAACGCGCTGGCTCCGCTGGCCTCCGTACTGGACGAACTGGCCGGCATCGAGCACGGCTTCATGACCACGGTGCACGCGTACACCCAGGAGCAGAACCTGCAGGACGCCCCCCACCGCGACCTGCGCCGCGCCCGCGCGGCCGGCGTGAACATCGTGCCCACCACCACCGGGGCAGCCAAGGCCATCGGCCTGGTGCTGCCGAACCTGGCCGGCAAGCTGTCGGGCGACTCGATCCGGGTGCCGGTCCCGGTGGGTTCGATCGTGGAGCTGAACACCACGGTCACGCGCGGGGTCACCCGCGACGAGGTGCTCGCGGCCTACCGCACCGCCGCCGACGGCGCGCTCAAGGGCATCCTCGAGTACACCGACGAGCCGCTGGTCTCCAGCGACATCACCGGCCGGCCGGCGTCGGCGATCTTCGACGCCGCCCTCACCCGCGTCGACGGCAAGCACGTCAAGGTGGTGGCCTGGTACGACAACGAGTGGGGCTTCTCCAACCGCGTCATCGACACCCTCGAACTCCTCGCGCGCGGCTGACCGCCGCCGGCAGCCCGGAAGGCCTTCGCGTACGGCGGCCGGATCTGGGTGGTAGATCGCAGCAGCAGCATCCGGCCCCTCGACGCCTGGGGCACGCCGTCCGGCGTCACGGTCCGCTCAGGGCCGCAGTGCCAGTTTGCCCACGGTGGCCCGCGCTTCGAGTTCCGCGAGTGCTTTCGGCCCCTCGGCCAGCTCATACACGGTGGGCCGGCCGGGGCCGAGCACCCCGGCGGCGAGGAGCCCGGACAACTCGCCCATGACCTCGCCGAAGATCTCCGGCGCGGCCTGGATCAGGGTGCCGATGTTCAGGCCGATGACGTGGACCTGGTGCTTGTAGACCAGCTCCCAGTTGGTGACCGCGGTCTCGCCGCCGGCCACGCCGTAGACGACGACCCGGCCGGTGACCCGCTTGGTCGCGGCCAGGCTGGCGCCGAACGTGGCGCCCCCGACGGACTCCAGCACCAGATCGGCACCCGCGCCGCCGGTCAGCCGCAGGACCTCGGCGGCGATGTCGGTGCCGCGGGAGTCGATGACGTGGTCGGCGCCCAGCGCCCGTACCACCTCGTGCTTGCCTCGCGACGCCGTGGCGATCACGGTCGCGCCGTAGTGCTTGGCCATCCTCACCGCGGCCTGACCGGTCCCGCCCGCCGCGGCGTGGATCAGCACGGTCTGCCCCGCGGTGACGCCGCCCAGTGGCCTGAGGGCGGCCAGCGCGGTCGGCCAGTTCACGACCAGGCCCAGCGCCTGCTCGTCGGCCCACCCCGTCGGCACCGGCAGCGCGCCTGCCGCGGGCAGCACCATGTACTCGGCGAAGGCGCCTCCGTTGACGCCGATGACGTGGGCACCAGGCCTGAGGTCGGTCACCCCCTCGCCGACGGCGGTGACCTCACCGGCCCCCTCGATGCCCGCGAGATAGGGCGGCTGCGGGCCGCCGGCGAACGTGCCGCGGGCCTGGGAGATGTCGACGAAGTTGACGCCGGCCGCGGTGACACGGATCAGGACCTCGCCGGGGCCTGGGCTCGGTACCGGCGCGTCGGTGATCAGGCGCAGGTCCCGCACGCCGTTCAGCGACGTCTGCCGCAGGGCGCGCATGGTCGTGGGAACGCTCATGACGATCGGTTTCCTTTTTATTTATCGAACGACAAACAAACCGTGGCAGGTAGCGCCGCGCAGGTCAAGGTAAACTTGATCGAACGACAAAGAAATCGGACGGGGGGTGCTTGATGGCTGCTCGCGGCAGGCCGCGCACATTCGACCCGGACGTCGCCCTGCGCCGGGCGCTGGACCTGTTCTGGGAACGCGGCTACGAGGGCACCTCGCTGGGCGGCCTGGCCGAGGCCATGGGTATCGCCTCGGCCAGCATCTACGCCTGCTTCGGCAGCAAGGAGGATCTGTTCCGCAAGGTCATGGCGCTCTACGGCACGACCTCAGGCGAGCCGCCCAGACGCGCACTGCGCGAACAGCCGACCGCGCGCGCCGCGATCCACGCCATGCTGCGCGCCACCGCCGACCAGATCACCGGCCCTGACACCCCGCACTACTGCATGCTCATCCTCGCCGCGCCGACAGGCGCCGTGGAGAACCACGCGGTACGGGAGTTCCTGGCCGAGCTCCGCCGCGGCATGCTCACCGAGATCAGAGACCGGCTCGCCCGCGGCGTCATCGACGGCGACCTGACCGCACCGCCCGCCGACCTCGACGCCATCGCCCGCTACTACACCACCGTGGTGCAAGGCCTCTCCATACAAGCCCGCGACGGCGCCGACCGCGCCGAACTGGAGACGGTCATCACCTGCGCGATGGCCGCCTGGGACACGCTCACCTCCACGCCGTCACACCCGGTGAGCTAGATGACGATGGGCGCCCTCGTGCTCGTGAGACCGCATGGCCGGTCGATGTCGCGCCGCTCTGCGCGACATTCACGCGGACTTACTGAAGCCGTCCGCCGTTAACCGCGCACACCGGTATCTGGCGTGGGGTCGGACGGTGCGGTGGTGGCCGTCCGTCACGGAGGGGCCGGGGCGTACACCGGTCGAGGACTACGTAGGCTCTCAGGTATGCGGATCGGTGAGCTGTCCAAGCGTACGGGCGTGAGTCCGCGCTCACTGCGGTACTACGAAGAGCAGGGCCTGCTGACCAGCTCACGCTCCGACGCCGGGCAGCGTCACTATTCCGAGGCCGAGGTCCAGCGCGTGTCACTCATCCGGCAGCTGTTCGACGCGGGTATGTCCAGCCGGGTGATCGCGACTGTGCTGCCGTGCGTGGAGACCCCCGGTGACCCGGGCATCGTCGAGCTGGCGTTCGCGACGATGACGCGCGAGCGCGACCGGATCGACGCCGACATCGCGCACCTGATCGAGACCCGGGATGCGCTCGACGTGCTGATCAGGGCCAACAGTCGGCACCGTGCGGAGCTGTCCACGGCCAGGGAACCGGCGGCACAGGCATCCTGATGCTGTGACCTGCACCACATCCGGTTGCCCCTGACATCGGTGTGAGCGGTGAGGATGGCGACAGAGCCCGGAACCACCGGGGTCGGTCACACGGGAGGCCGCAGAAGATGGGGCAGGCGTGGGGTTTCGGCAGGTATGGCGGGCCCGAGGTGCAGGAGTTCTTCGATCGTCCCGATCCCGTCCCCGCTCGCGACGAGGTGCTGATCCGGGTCGACGTCGCCGGCGTGAATCCGCTCGACCACCTTCTGCGCTCGGGTCTGGTCTCCGGGCTCGACGGTGGGCGTCCGTTTCCCCGCGTGCTGGGCATGGAGGCATCGGGGACCGTTCTCGCCCGGGGTGAGGACGTCGACGGGATCGAGGTGGGTGACGCGGTCTTCGGCTTCGCACTCACCGGTGGCGGCACTTACGCCGAGACGACGGTGCTGTCGGCGCCGAACACCGCGCGCATCCCGGCGGGTCTGGCCACGACCGTGGCGGCGACGCTGCCAGTCGCCGGGACGACCGCGGTGGATGCGCTCGACCAGCTCGGCCTCCCGGCCGGTGCGACGGTCCTGGTCAACGGGGTCGGGGGCGGGGTCGGCCTCGCCGTCGGCCGGCTGGCCGTCGGGCGCCGGCTGCGTGTGGTCGGCACCGGGAGTGCCGCCAAGCGCGAGCACGCCGAGGCCATCGGGGTGCGGTTCATCGACTACGCCGCCGGGGACGTCGTCGCCGCGGCACGCGAGCTGGTTCCTGACGGCTTCGACGGGATCGTCGACCTGGTCGGAGGCACCTCGCTGCGGACGGTCGCTCCGCTGGCCCGGGATCCCCGCAACGTCATCGCCGTGGGAGATTCGTCCGTGTCCGAACTCGGTGGGCGTCCCGTCGAGCGCCGCCTCGACCGCGAGAACCTGGAGCGGTCCGCCCGGCTGGCCCTCGACGGGCTCCTCGCCCCCGTGATCACCGCGGTCCATCCGCTCTCCGACGCCCCGGCCGCCCTCGCCACCGTCGAGAATGGTCACACTTCCGGCAAGGTCGTCATCAAGGTGACATGAGAAGTGCCCGGCCGACGCCAGGAGAAGACCACACCCGGGATCGTGGATCGGGTAAAGGTGATAAAGCCAGTCGTCGCTATCGGCTTAGGCGCTGTCATGGCCTTGAGGCCCGCCAAGCGGAACTCTCTCAGGCCGCTTCGCGTGGAGGTTGTGACGATGCATGTCACCACATTCGTGTTGTCCTGACTGCGGCATTCGTCGCATCCTGTCGTCCTTAGGATCAGGGCGTTTCGAGTTGCCACAACGCGGCCATCGGCAGTGCCTTTAGTTGTCCACCCAAAGGTAGTGATCGCTCACCCGCGTCCAGGACGAACCCCGCCTGGAACCGGTCACCAAGCCCCTCCGCGAGGTGCCGCAGGCCACGGAAGTCGTTGCTCCGCACCGTCTCGGCCGCCTTGACCTTCACACCGATCACCTGGCCCGACGCGTGCTAGAGCACCATATCGACCTTGTCGCGGTCGCGGTGATAGAAGAGCTGAACAGGCTCCGTACCGCTGCGCAACGACGAGCGGAGCCTGTCAGTAGAAACCTGCCTGGACGCGTATCAACTCGGCCATGGTGTGAGCGTCCTGCCGAACCTCTGCGGGCGGTCTGCCGAAGGCTGGATGGGCGACCTGCCGAAACCTCGTGAGCGATTCGCCGAAGATCTACAGAGGCTCTGCGGGTACGGGCGTTGTCCCTATGCCGTCGATGATCGGTGCCGCGTTTCTGCACCTACGGGGCCGTCGCGGACAACGTCTGGCGAAGATGCCGAAGGGAGGAGGCGGTGAGCGGCATCCTGGCGGGAGGGATCGGTCGCGACGAGACTACAAAATCAACAAGCCCGGCATCGGTTAGGTGCCGGGCTTGCGTCACTCCTGCTCTGTGTGGCGGAGGATAGGAGATTCGAACTCCTGAGGGGTTGCCCCCAACACGCTTTCCAAGCGTGCGCCCTAGGCCACTAGGCGAATCCTCCGCCGAGAATCCTACCGGTTTCCCGGCAGGGGCCGTACATCGATGACGGCCTCGATCGGCAGGGGGCCGTAGATGTGCGGGAACACGTCGTCCCCGACGGGCTCGTGGCGTACGTCCAGGCCCTGCGGGTCGATGACGAGGAGCACCAGGTCGTCGAGATCGGCGTAGAACGCGCGCTCGACCGTACGTACCTGCTCTTCATCGCGCGAGGCGTGGATGAAGCCGACCTCCGCGAGGGTCTGGCCTCGGGTCGACACCTCGTACGGCCCGCCGGCCTGGCGGGCGGCGTCCCATTCGGGGCGTTCGGCGATGTGGAAGATCTTCATTCACGCGCCTCCGGAGCTCGTTCGAACGGAGGTGAGCGTACGGGCCGAAGACGTACTCGCGATGCCATAGACTCATTCGAGACCCCTCGCATGGCGTCATCCTGTGAACCTCCCCAGGGCCGGAAGGCAGCAAGGATAAGCAGGCTCTGACGGGTGTGCGGGGGGTCCTTTGCTTCTGATGAGGACGGACCCCGATGAGTCTGGCTCTGTATAGAAAGTACCGGCCAGCGACGTTCGCCGAGCTCAAGGGGCAGGAACACGTCGCCGAGCCGCTTCAGCAAGCGTTGCGCAACGGGCGGATCAACCACGCGTACCTGTTCAGCGGGCCGCGGGGATGCGGGAAGACCTCGAGTGCGCGGATCCTGGCGCGTTCGCTCAACTGCGAGCTGGGGCCGACGCCCGAGCCTTGCGGCAAATGTGACTCGTGTCTTGCCCTCGGGCCGAGCGGCTCCGGGCACATCGACGTCATCGAGATCGACGCCGCGTCGCACGGTGGTGTGGACGACGCCCGCGACCTGCGTGAGCGTGCCTTCTTCGCGCCGGTGGCCGCGCGCTACAAGATCTACATCATCGACGAAGCGCACATGGTGACCCGTGAAGGGTTCAACGCGCTGCTGAAGCTCGTCGAGGAGCCGCCGGCCCACCTGAAGTTCATCTTCGCGACGACGGAGCCGGAGAAGGTCATCGGGACGATCCGGTCCCGTACGCACCACTATCCCTTCCGCCTCATTCCGCCCGGCACGCTGCGCGAGCTGCTCGAGGACATCCTGCAGAAGGAGAACGTCCCGTACGAGCCGGCAGCGATCCCCCTGGTCGTACGCGCCGGGGCCGGGTCCGCACGAGACTCCGAGTCGATCCTCGACCAGCTCCTCGCGGGCGCCGGCGAGGAGGGCATCACGTACGCCCGCGCCGTCTCGCTGCTCGGCTACACCGACGCGACCCTGCTGGACGAGGTCGTGGACGCGGTCGCGAGCCATGACGGTGGCGCGGTGTTCGCCGCCATCGACCGGGTGATGGAGGGTGGCCAGGACCCGCGGAGGTTCGCGGCCGACCTGCTCGAACGCTTTCGCGACCTGGTGATCCTGTCCAACGTGCCCGACGCGGGGACGACAGGCCTGCTCGACGTGCCACCGGACGAGCTGGAGCGCATGCAGGCGCAGGCGTCGCGGCTGGGTCTGGGAGAGCTGACACGCGCCGCCGACCTGCTGCACACCGGGCTCACCGAGATGCGCGGCGCGACCGCGCCGAGACTGCTGCTCGAACTCATCTGCGCGCGGATCCTGTTGCCCGGTGCGTACGACGACGAATCGTCACTGCTCGCCCGCCTGGACCGGCTCGAACGCCGCTTCGCCATCGGCGAGGGCGCCCCCGCGGCCGCGATGCCCCCGGTACGCCGCCCGCAACCCCCGACACCGGCCGACGAACGCCACGCACCCGGCCCCGGCCACACAACCCGCTCGGACCCCCAGCGCGAACCGAGCGACAACCAACCCCCGCGCGCCCAAAACCAACCCCCGCCCGCCCAAAACCAACCCCCGCCCGCCCAGGGGGGCGACCCCACTTCCATTGTCCAGCGAGGACCGAGGCGTGGGGAAGATGAGCGACGGGCTGTGGATAACTCCTCGGCCGCGGGCTCGTCGGCGGCTTCCTCGCAGGCCACACCCTCGCAGGCCACACCCTCGCGGGCATCGAACTCGGCACCGGACCCGGCGCCTGCCTCGTCGTCCGCGGGCCGGTCCGCCGCGGGTCCGTCCTCAACGGCGGCGGCCGACGCGCCGCCGTCCAACGCGGCAGAGCGCTCCGCCGCGACCCCCTCGAACGCGACGCCACAGGCGCCGGGCGAGGTCGACTGGCCCACTCTTCACCAGCCCGGGCAAGCGCAGGCACAACGGCCCGACTCGGACCAGGACCAACGGACCGGCCAGCATGCCGCGGACGAGGCACCCGGCGAGGCGCCGCACGAGACCACCCCCGCACAACCCGGCGCGGTCGACGTCAGTGCCATCCGTGGCATGTGGGTCGACATCCTCGAAGCGGTCAAGCAGCGCAGCAAGGTCGCCTGGATCGTCCTCATGGAAGGCGTGGACGTCGCCTCCCTGGAGGGCAACGTCCTCACCCTCGCCTTCGCCAACGAGGGAAAGCGCCGCGGCTTCACGACCGGCGGCAAGGAGGTCGTGCTCCGCGAGGCGCTCAAGGAGATCCTCGGCGTCGACTGGCGCATCGACGCCGTCCTCGACAACGGCTCCGGACAGAGCGGACGGCCGAGCCCACCCCCGTCCGACCCCGGCGGCTGGGGCGGTGCCGCGGCGGCGCCCCCCGCCCCCCGCGAGCCGCGAGAGAACCGCCGGCAGCAGGAGCCACGTCGGCCCGCCGAGAACCGTACGCCCCCTCCCACGGCGTCCGCGTCCGGCATCGTGCCGCCGCCTCCGGGCCCCTTCGACGAGGCCGACGAGGTCGATCCCGAGGGCGACGCCGATGCCGGTACGGAGGCCGCCCTCACCGGGATGGCATTGATCGAACAGGTGCTCGGCGGCAAGGTCATTCAGGAGATCGACAACGCTTGACCTGCGGAATAAGCCCGCTTGCCGCGAACATAGGTCACTCTGATCATGGCTGCGGCGCCCCCGGTCGTACGCCTCTCGGAGTGCTGTCGCCGGCCGGGTCCCGAGCGGTGACATGCCGGGAATTCCGATCACGGGTGGGCGCTTACCGCATCGAGAGCGAACCCCGTAGTCTCGTGCCATCGGACGATCGAATGAGGAGACGCCGTGGAACCCGGAGGCGGGCAGAATATCCAGCAGATGCTGGAGCAGGCGCAGCGAATGCAGGAACAGCTCGTGACTCTGCAACGTGAGCTCGCGGAGGCCCAGGTCGACGGGTCCGCCGGTGGCGGGCTGGTCACCGCGACGGTGAACGGTCAGAGCGAGCTGATCAAGCTGGTCATCGACCCGGCTGCGATCGACACCAACGACCCGCAGGACACGGCCGAGACCATCGCCGACCTGGTGGTCGCGGCCATTCACAACGCCGCCGAGGAGGTGCAGAGGTTGCAGGAGACGAAGATGGGCCCGCTGACCGAGGGCCTGGGCAGCCTCGGCGGTGGCATCCCCGGGGGCCTGCCGGAGCTCTGAGACCCGCGCGGCTCACGCCGTACGGGCTGTGAGCCCGCGAGGGTCCGCACGCACGCCGCGAACGATACGAGCGACGAGTAGAAGGGAGGAGCCGTGTACGAAGGGGTTGTTCAGAACCTCATCGACGAGCTGGGCAGGCTGCCCGGTGTGGGGCCGAAGAGCGCACAGCGGATCGCCTTCCATCTGCTCGCCGCCGACCCTGCCGATGTCACCCGCCTGACCGAGGCGCTGAGGGAAGTAAAAGACAAAGTCAGGTTCTGTAAGGTCTGCGGTAATGTGGCCGAGGCGGAAGAATGCCGGATCTGCCGGGATGCCCGTCGCGACCTGCATGTGATCTGCGTGGTGGAGGAGCCGAAGGACGTCGTGGCGATCGAAAAGACGCGCGAGTTCCGTGGCCGCTACCACGTGCTGGGTGGCGCGATCAGCCCGATCGAGGGGGTGGGCCCCGATGACCTGCGGATTCGGGAGCTCATGACGCGGCTCGCCGACGGTGACGTGACCGAGCTCATCCTCGCCACTGACCCGAACCTCGAGGGCGAGGCGACCGCGACCTACCTTGCCCGGCTCGTGAAACCGATGGGCCTCACCGTCACCCGGCTCGCCAGTGGCCTGCCGGTGGGAGGCGATCTGGAATACGCCGACGAGGTCACTCTCGGTCGCGCGTTCGAAGGACGGAGGCTGCTCGATGTCTGAGAACAGCTGGACCACGCTCGCCGATCGGGTGGCGAAGCACGTTGAGAGCTATCTGACCATGCTCGAGGCGATCGCCCGCGGCGACGCCAAAGAGCAGACGGTGCCGATGCTCCTCCTCGAGGTCTCGCAGATCGCGGTGGCGGGCGCGCAGCTCGGCGCCAACACCGACGTGATCCTCCCGGACAACTGGGAGCCCGACGTCGGCGAGGATCCCGACCTCGACGCCGTACGCCAGGGGCTCGCCGAGCGTCTCACCGACGTCGACGACTACACCGAGGTGTTCGACCCGTACAAGGACGACGAGGCGGTTCCCTACCGGCTCTCGGACGATCTCGTGGACGTCGCCAGCGACCTGGTCCATGGCCGCCGGCACTACGAGGCCGACCGCAAGCTGGAGGCGCTCTGGTGGTGGCAGTACAGCTACTTCAACCACTGGGGCAACCACGCGGGTGCGGCGCTGCGGGCTCTTTACGCCGTATCCGCGAGTGCTCGCCTGGACGTGATGGAGGAACAGGTCGCCGGCTAAGGAAGGTTTCCGGTGCGTTGCCTCGAATGGCGCAAATCTCGCATAGCGGGATAACGTCTCGCAGGCTGAGCCGCTGACCTCGGTAGACTCAGGCGCGTCAAGACTTCCAACGCCTGATCCGAGGAGTGCACACGCGTGGCTCTTGTCGTGCAGAAGTACGGTGGCTCCTCCGTCGCAGACGCGGAAAGCATCAAGCGCGTCGCCCAGCGCATCGCCGCCACCAAACGCGACGGACATGACGTCGCCGTGGTGGTGTCCGCGATGGGGGACACGACGGATGAGTTGATCGATCTGGCCAACCAGGTCAGCCCCCTCCCACCGGCACGTGAACTCGACATGCTGCTCACCTCCGGTGAGCGCATCTCGATGGCGTTGCTCGCGATGGCCATCGCCAACCTGGGCCACGAGGCGCGGTCCTTCACCGGCTCCCAGGCCGGTGTGATCACGGACGGCAGCCATGGCAGGGCCCGCATCATCGACGTCACGCCCGGCCGGATCCGCGGCGCCCTCGACGAGGGCCTGATCGCGATCGTCGCCGGCTTCCAGGGTGTGTCCCAGGACACCAAGGACGTCACCACGCTCGGCCGCGGCGGCTCCGACACCACCGCGGTCGCTCTCGCCGCCGCGCTCGGCGCCGACGTCTGCGAGATCTACACCGACGTGGACGGCATCTTCACCGCCGACCCGCGCATCGTCCCGGTCGCCCGGCGCATCCCCGACATCTCCTACGAGGAGATGATGGAGATGGCCGCCTGCGGTGCCAAGATCCTGCACCTGCGCTGCGTGGAGTACGCACGGCGCTATGGCATGCCCATCCATGTGCGGAGCTCGTTCAGCAACAAGACCGGCACCTGGGTCAAGGAAAGCATCGAGGGAAACACGATGGAACAAGCGATCATCTCCGGCGTCGCCCACGACCGGAGCGAGGCGAAGATCACCGTGGTCGGGGTGCCCGACAAGGTCGGCGAGGCGGCGACGATCTTCCAGACGCTCGCCGATGCCGAGATCAACATCGACATGATCGTGCAGAACGTCTCGGCCGCCGCGACCAGCCGTACCGACATCTCCTTCACGCTTCCGCGTACGGACGGGCAGACGGCGATGGCCTCCCTCAACAAGATCAAGGAGCGCATCGGCTTCGACAAGCTGCGCTACGACGACCAGATCGGCAAGGTGTCGCTGATCGGCGCGGGCATGCGGTCCCACCCCGGTGTGACGGCCAAGTTCTTCGGCTCCATCGCCGACGCGGGCGTCAACATCGAGATGATCTCCACCTCCGAGATCCGGATCTCCGTGGTGGTCGACCAGGACGACGTCGACGCCGCCGTCACCGCGGCGCACCGCGCCTTCGACCTCGACTCCGACCAGGTCGAGGCCGTTGTGTACGGAGGGAGCGGACGATGAGGAAGCCCACCCTGGCCCTGGTCGGCGCCACCGGCGCGGTCGGCACCGTGATGCGCGACATCGTCTCCACCCGCGACGACGTCTACGGCGAGATCCGTCTGGTCGCCTCGGCCCGCTCGGCCGGCAAGCGCCTGCCCGTACGCGGCGAGGAGCTCGTCGTCCAGGAGCTGACCCCCGAGGTCTTCGACGGCGTCGACATCGCCATGTTCGACGTGCCCGACGAGATCTCCAAGATCTGGGTGCCGATCGCCGCCGAGCGCGGCGCGGTCGTCGTGGACAAGTCGGGTGCGTTCCGCATGGAGCCGGACGTCCCGCTCGTCGTGCCCGAGGTCAACCCCGGGGCCGTACGCGAGCGGCCGCGCGGCATCATCTCCACGCCCAACTGCACGACGCTGTCGATGATGGCCGCGATGGGCGCGCTGCACGCCGAGTACGGCCTGACCGAGCTCGTCGTCGCCTCCTACCAGGCGGTCTCGGGTGCCGGGGTGGCCGGTACCGAGCGCCTGTACGCCGAGATCGAGGCGGTCGCCGGCGACCGCAGCCTCGGCCAGGTCGCGGGCGACGTGCGCAAGGCGATCCAGAACCGCCTCGGCGACGGTGAGTCGCCGTTCCCGGCGCCGCTGGCCCTCAACGTCGTGCCGTGGGCGGGCTCGCTCAAGGAGGACGGCTGGGCATCGGAGGAGCTCAAGCTCCGCAACGAGTCCCGCAAGATCCTCGGCATCCCCGGCCTCAAGGTCTCCGCCACCTGCGTACGGGTCCCGGTGGTCACGACGCACTCTCTGGCCGTGCACGCGACCTTCGAACGCCCGGTCGGCGTCGAGGGGGTCCGGGCGATCCTGGACGCCGCTCCGACGGTCGTCGTCATGGACGACCCCGAGAACGGCGTGTACCCGACCCCGGCGGACGTCGTCGGCACCGACCCGACCTACGTCGGGCGGATCCGGCAGGCGATCGACTTTCCCAACACGCTCGACCTGTTCGTCTGCGGCGACAACCTGCGCAAGGGCGCGGCCCTGAACGCCGCGGAGATCGCCGAGCTGGTCGCCGCCGAGTTCACCGACTGAGTGCCGGAGGCCCGGGTGTCACCCGGGCCTCCTCGGTTTCACGAGAAACATTGATCACATGAAGGTGACGTCCCAATGCGAGCGCTCGCGGGCGAAGAGTGACCGCTCGGGCGCCCGGTAGAGCGGCGAGCCGTCGCCCCGCGTGTGGATGCGCCGGTAGTGGTGCCTGACGAAGCGGTTGAGGCAGCGGTTGGGCAGGATGTCGAGCTTGTAGCCCGCCCTGTGGCTGAACTGCCCTCCCGCATGACCTCTCTCGGTCCCGCCGGAGATCACGAGCCCGCAGCGGCTGTCATCTCTCAACCGCAGCACGCCGCCCAGGGTCGATGGCCGCAGCCCGTCGAATGACGTGCAGTGCGGGTTGGTCCGGCGGGTGCAGTGGCCGGACGAGATCCATCGAAGACCGGCCCCTTGGAGCAGTGCGCCGACCTCCTGCTGGCGCATTGGTGCCGATGATTTCCGGTCATGTGTCCATGCGTGGGCCGTACCGGCCGTTAAAGCGAAAAAAGCGATGGCGCAGCCGGTGATGATGGTCAGTCGTGTCGACATCCAACCTCCCCGTACATGTCGCATGCGCCAGCCGCAGCATCTGCCACGTGCGATGCGATACCACGGCAAGAGACGCGCCACTTGACGGAAAGAACATCGAACCCTGACTGGGGACTGGCGTGCGCCGACTCCGTGCACAAGGAGACGTAGGGTGTCGGCTGTGGCCGTACCGACCAAGTCCGAGCAGACCCGGGATCTCATCGCCAAGACCGCTTTGCGGCTTTTCCGCGAGCGCGGCTACGAGGCCACCACTATGCGCGCGATCGCCACCGAGGCTGGTGTTTCGGTGGGGAATGCGTATTACTACTTTGCCTCCAAGGAAGAGCTGATCCAGCTTTATTACGAGCATTCCCAGGAGGACCACAGCGAGGTCTGTGAGGCCATCCTCGCCCGCGATCGGGAGTTCCGCGCGCGTCTGCTCGGGGTGCTCCGCGCCCGCATCGACACGCTTCAGCCCTACAAGGAGTTCGCCGGGAAGTTCTTCAAGTACGCCGCCGAGCCGTCGAGCCCGCTGAGCCCGTTCAGCGCCGAGTCCGGCCCGGTCCGCGACGCCGCGATCGCGGTGTACCGGCAGGTCGTCGAGGGCTCGACGCTGAAGACGGATCCGGAGATCCGCACCGACCTGCCCGAGCTCCTGTGGCTCTACTCGATGGGCGTGGTCCTCTACTGGGTCTACGACAGCTCCCCGGACGCCGAGAAGACCTACCGCCTGGTGGAGCGCACCGTCCCGCTGATCGACAAGCTGGTCGGCATGGCCCGCCTGCCGGGCATGCGCGGCGTCGTACGCGAGGCCCTTTCGACCTACCGCGACCTGCGCAAGTGAGCGACTCGTGAGGACACGAGGTCACTCACGATCGCCGATGCCGAACCGATCCTGACGAGAGACGGCCGTTCCGACGGCCGGCCTGCCGGGCATACGCGGTCGACCGGCAGGCTACGGACCCTCGGTCATCGGCCGATCATGCGCATCTGGGTCTCGTTGTGGTGGTCGCCCGCTGCGGGGGTGAGGCCGTTGAGCAGGGTGGTCTGCTCTGGGGTGAGCTCGACCGCGTCGGCGGCGAGGTTCTCCTCCAGACGGGGGACGCGCTTGGTGCCGGGGATGGGGACGATGTCGTCCCCCCGGCCGAGCAGCCACGCGAGGGCGACCTGAGCGGTGGTCGCGCCGACCTGACCGGCGATCGCTTCGACCTCCGCGACGATGCGGAGGTTGTGGTCGAAGTTCTCGCCCATGAAGCGGGGATTGTTCCGACGGAAGTCGTCGTCGGCGAACTGGTCGGTGGACCGGACGGCTCCCGTGAGGAAGCCACGGCCGAGAGGAGAGTAGGCAACGAAGCCGATGCCGAGTTCGCGCAGCAGCGGCAGCGTCTCAGGCTCGCTGTCACGGGTCCACAGGGAGTACTCCGACTGCAGCGCGGTGATGGGGTGGACGGCGTGCGCGCGGCGGATCGTGGCCGGCCCGGCTTCCGAGAGCCCGATGTGGCGAATCTTGCCCTCGGCCACGAGGTCGGCGAGGACGCCGATGGTGTCCTCGATCGGGGTGTCAGGGTCGACGCGGTGCTGGTAGTACAGGTCGATGTGGTCGGTGCCGAGGCGGCGCAGGGATCCCTCGACGGCGGCGCGCACGTTCGCCGGGCTGCTGTCGAGTCCGGTGCCGCCGGTGTGGGAGATCATGCCGAACTTGGTGGCGAGCACGGCCTGGTCGCGGCGCCCCTTCAGCGCGCGGCCGAGGAGCTCCTCGTTGACATAGGGGCCGTAGACCTCAGCGGTGTCGAGGAGGGTGACGCCCAGCTCCAGTGCCCGGTGGATCGTACGGATCGACTCGGCGTCGTCATCGCCGGCTCCGGTGTAGGCGCCGCTCATGCCCATCGTGCCCAGGCCGATCCGGGCGACGTCCAGATCGCCCAGCTTGATGTGCTTCATGATGGTTCTCCGTTCGTTGTACGGGTGGGTTCCGCCCATCCTGCGTCGCCGGGGCGCTCGCAGGTCAGGGCTGGACGAGGACCTTGAGGGCGGCGCGGTCGGCCATGGCCTGGTAGCCGGCCGGGACGTCGTCCAGGGAGACGGTGCGGTCGAAGACCTTGCCGGGCTGGAGCGTGCCGTCGAGGATCTCGGGCATGAGCTCCTCGATGTAGGCGCGGGCCGGCGCGCCACCACCGGTGATGGTGATGTTCCGCCGGAACTCGGGGAACCCGGCGGGGATCTGCTGGTACTGCGGGGCTCCGACCCGGCTGACGACACCACCGTCCCGTACGACCGCGAGGGCCGTCCGCATCGCGGACTCCAGGCCGACGCATTCCAGGACGGTACGGGTGCCGTCGCCGCCCGTCAGCTCCTTCACCCGCTCGATGCCCTCCTCGCCGCGCTCGGGCACGATGTCGGTGGCGCCGAACTCCCGGCCGAGATCGGTGCGGTCCTTGTGGCGTCCCATGAGGATGATCTGTTCGGCGCCGAGGCGCCTGGCCGCCAGCACCGCCGACAGGCCTACGGCGCCGTCGCCGATCACGGTGACGGTGGTGCGGGGGCCGACGCCCGCGGTGACGGCGCAGTGGTGGCCGGTCGGGTAGACGTCCGACAGGGTCAGCAACGACGGCAGCAACGCCGAGTCCTCACCGACCGGGAGTTTGACCAGGGTGCCGTCGGCATGCGGGACCCGTACGGCCTCGCCCTGGCCACCGTCGACGTCCTGCGTGCCCCAGCCTCCGCCGTGGCGGCAGGACGTTTGCAGGCCCTCGACGCAGAAGTCGCAGATGCCGTCCGACCATACGAACGGGGCGACGACGACGTCCCCAGCCCTCAGCCCGGACACCTCCCTGCCGGTCTCCTCGACGACGCCGAGGAACTCATGGCCGATCCGCCGGCCGTGCTCCGAAACGGGAGCCGAGCCGTAGGGCCACAGATCCGAGCCGCAGATGCAGGAACGCAGCACCCGTACCAGGGCGTCGGTCGGTTGCCGCAGCACCGGGTCGGGCACGTTCTCCACCCGGATGTCACCGGCGCCGTATATCAAGGTCGCTCGCATCGAGCATCTCCGATCATCTGCTGAGTCGTTTCAGGACTGAGACCCACCCTGCCGTCCGCGCCCATTCGGTGACAGACCGGGGCGTTCCGGGGTGTGACAGGGCCCCTCACGGCCCGGCGAGCACACCGGACACGGTGTAACACTGGGGCCATGGCACGCGAGCAGAACGCGGGCGGCGGAACCGAGCTCGGGCGGTTTCTGCGGGCCCGCCGCGAAGAGGTCACTCCGGCCGAGGTCGGCATCACCATCGGCCCTGGCCTGCGACGCACTCCCGGCCTGCGCCGCGAGGAACTCGCCACCCTCGCCGGAGTCAGCGTCGATTACTACACTCGCCTCGAACGCGGCCGCGAAACCCGTCCCAGCCCCGCCGTCGTCGACGCTCTCGCCCGCGCCCTGCGCCTGGGCCAGACCGAGCACGAGTACCTGCTCGACCTGGCCGTCCGTGCCGCCCGCCATCTTCCCGAGCCGCCGGCCGCCCCGAGCCGCACCGTCAAACCGGGCGTGAAACTGCTCCTCGAGGGCATGCGCCCGCACCCCGCCATGGTCCTCAGCCGCACCATGGACATCCTCGCCGTCAACCCCGCCGGGCTACGCCTCTACACCGGCCTTGAGGACTGGCCCGCCAAACACCGCAACCTGGCCCGCTACGTCTTCCTTCACCCGGCCGCCCGCACGTTGTTCGACAACGCCTGGAACAGCCAGGTCCGTGGATGCGTCGCACGGCTGCGGGCCCTCGCCGGCACCGATCCCGACGCCCCCGATCTGGCCGCCCTCGCCGGCGAGCTCCTCCTCAAGAGCCCGGAGTTCGCCAAACTCTGGGAACGCTATGACGTCCGCGCCCACACCTTCGGCACCAAGACCTTCCACCACCCCGACGTCGGGCACCTCACCCTCGGCTACCAGGGCATGCAACTCGACGGCACCCCCGGCCACCGGCTCAGCGCCTACTACGCCGAGCCCGGCACCCCGGACCACGACGCCATGATCCTTCTCGACCTCACCGCCCCCGCGCAGCAGCCCGCGTCCGAACGACTGTGACGCGTCTACCGGCGGGCGCCGACGATCGCTCAGGTGAGATCCAGGTGCTTGCGGGCGAAGTCGATCGTCGCGGCCATCTGCCGGATCCGCTCCTCCACCACGAGGGAGCCGTGGCCGGCGTCGTAGCGGTAGACCTCGTGCTCCTTGCCCAGCTCGCGCAGGCGCTCCAAGTAGTTGTCGATCTGCCGGATCGGGCAGCGGGGATCGTTCTCGCCCGCCATGACCAGCACGGGTGTGGTGACCTGGTCGACGTAGGTGATCGGGGACGAGGCCTCGTAGCGCTCCGGGACGTCGGCGGGCGACCCGCCGAACAGGGACCGGTCGAACGCCTGTAGCGCTTCCATCTCGTCCTCGTACGCCGCGACGTAGTCGGCCACCGGCACGATCCCGATCGCCACGGACCAGTCGCCCGGCTGCGTGCCGATGCCGAGCAGCGTGATGAAACCGCCCCACGACCCACCGGTCAGGACCAGCCGTGACGGGTCGGCGAGGCCGGAGGAGACCGCCCAGTCGCGTACGGCCTTGATGTCCTCCAGCTCCACCAGACCCGGACGGCCCTCGATGGCGTCACGCCACTCGCTGCCGTAGCCGCTGGAGCCCCGGTAGTTGACCCGGACGACCGCGAACCCGTGGTCGACCCACGCGGCGGCGTCCGGTGAGAAGGAGTCGTCGTCGTAGGCCGCGGGCCCGCCGTGGACGTCGAAGACGGCCGGGAACGGGCCGGCACCCTCCGGCTTGGCCACCAGGGCGTGCACGTCGCCGCCGGGACCGGTCACCCAGGCGTCCTCCACCGCCACCGACTTCGGTGCCGCCTCGCCCGGCGGGGTCAGCACCACCGCGCCCGACGTGGAACGGATCACCGGCGGCGAGGCCGAGGAGGACCAGGAGAACTCCACCGTGCCGTCCGGGCGCGCGGTGGCCGAGCCGATGACGCCGCGTGGCGTGTCGATCCGCTCCAGCGAGCCGGTCGCCAGGTCGTAGCGGTACAGCTCGTCGCGTGCGTGGTGGGAGTGCGAGACGAGCAGCGCGGAGGCGTCGGGGTACCAGTCGGCGCCGACCTCGCCCGGCAGGTCCAGGGCGATCTCGCGTACGTCGCCACTGACCGGGTCCCAGATGAGCGGCTCACCACGGCCGCGACGCTCGTGCTCGACCAGCAGCCGCTGGTCGCCGGCGACCGGGGAGAACGCGATCGCGCCCAGGCCCTTGCCCGGCCCGTCCCACAGGTCGGCCACGGTGGAGCCGTCGGGGCGCAGGATGCGGAGCGCCATGTGCCGGCTGTCGCCGTGCTCGCTGTGGTTGATCGCCACCAGCGACTCGTCCTCGGACAGGTCGATGATGTAGGCGTCCTCGTCGTGGGAGTACAGCACGCGCGGCTCGGCGTCCGTGGCACACCAGTGGACGGTCGAGCCGCTCTCGGTGGTGCGGCCGATCACGGCGAGGCCGCTGGAGCCCACCGCCAGGCCGGACGGGTAGGCAGCGTCCAGGGCGGGAGCGGCGTCGGCGCCTCCGCCGAACGGCTCGCGCCGCCACACGCCGAACTCGTCGCCGTCGGTGTCGGCGAACCACCAGATCCACTCACCGGTCGGGTCGACACCGGCCATCCAGGTGCCGTTCGGCCGGTCGGTGACCTGGCGTCTGACGTCGGTCTCGCGGTCCCAGGCGTAGATCTCCCAGGTGCCCGTGGCGTTCGAGCGGTAGACACTGCGGTGCGGTGCGTCATGGGCCCAGCCCGGCAGGCTCACCCGTGCCGCGCGGAACCGTGCCTTCCAGAGTTCCTCATCGACCATGGGCCAAGCATGTCAGTCCGTGGACTGACCCGCGGGCAGGGACCTCATACGGAGCATGGTCGTCTTGGTCCCGAAGCCCCAGTCGAGGATCTTCGCGGCGTCCTTGAACCTGCGGTTCGTGTCCGTGGTCGTGCTGTTCAGCTCCACGCCGATGAGCGTGCGCCCGTTCTTGGTGGCGGTGAAGACCAGGGAGTACCCGGCGGCGTTCGTGTGGCCCGTCTTGATGCCGACCGCCCCGCCGTAGGAGCCCAGCAGGAGGTTCGTGTTGGCCCAGCTGTACGCGGCGTGGCCGCTGGTCTTGGCCAGGGAGTAGGACTGGCGCTTCACGATCGCCTGGAAGTTCGTGCTGGTCATGGCGTACCGGGCGAGCAGGACCAGGTCGCGCGGGGTGGAGTGGCCCTCCGCCTTGGAGGAGGTGGGCAGCCCGTCGACGTTCAGGTAGTGCGTGGAGGTCATCTTGAGCGCGGCGGCCTCCTTGTTCATCTTCGCGACGAACTTGGTCTGGCCCGGCCCGTAGATGTCGCCCAGGGCGTACGCGGCGTCGCAGCCCGACGGCAGCAGCATGGCGTTCAGCAGGTCACGTACGGTTACCTTGTCGCCGGTCTTGAGGCCGGCACTGCTCGCGTCGTTGTTGGTCACGTGGGCGACCCAGGACTTCTTGACGGTGACCGTCTGGTCCAGGTCGCCCGCGCGGAGCACGATGACCGCGGTCATCATCTTGGTGATGCTGCCGATCGGCCGCTGCGTGGTCGTCGCCACGCCCCACAGTTTCTTGGCGGTGTCCGCGTCGTACAGGTACGTGCCCTTTGCGGCGATTCCGGATGGCGCCGAGGCGGCCTTGGAGATCGACGCGGTCGCCGGGCCGGCGGGTGTCGTACGCGCCGCTAGCCTCGTCTGAGCGGGGCCTGCGGCGCTCGCGGCGACCGGGATGGCACCCAGCAGGCCCGCGACGGCTCCGGCGGCGATCAGACGAGCGCTGAGTCGCATGAGTTCTCCAGTTATTCGGGGGGAATATCAGTGCATGCTGACAGGCCGCCCATTTCCCGGCAACCTGGCGCGCCGGGCACATGCCGGACCCGGACAGCGCGCCCGCGTGCGGCCTCGCGGCGAACCACGAGCTCATTGCGGCGTGCGGCCATTGAGGGTTCTGGACCGGCCCGGCTTCCGGTGGCTTACCGTTGAGGGGTGGCGTCGCAGTCCTCGACCGAGTCAGTTCCCCGGCAGGCCGGTGAAGGCACGGAGGAGGTCACACACGGTTACCCTCCGCCTGCCCGGCCGGTGGGTTCGACCGTTGTGGCCTACTGCGGTGCGGTGATGACCGTACGCGGAGAGTCCTCCGCCTCACCCCCGCCCGACACCTGCGCGGAGTGTGCGGCGATCTGGAAGCGCCGCCGCCGCCGTTCCCGCTGACCGGCCTGTCGGGGGTGCACGGCATGCTGGGGGCATGGACTCCGAACTCACAATCATGGCCGTGCATGCTCATCCTGACGACGAGGTACTGGGCACGGGCGGGATCTTCGCGCGCTACGCCGAGGAGGGGATTCGCACCGTCCTGGTCACCTGTACGAACGGCGAGCAGGGTGACGGGCCGGACGGGGTGAAGCCGGGCGAGCCCGGCCACGACGAGACGGCGGTACGCGAGCGGCGCCTCGCCGAGCTGCGCGACTCCGTCGCCCACCTGGGCATCGAGCATGTCGAGCTGCTCGGGTACCGCGACTCCGGGATGGCCGGCTGGGACGCCAACGGCCGCGACGACGTCTTCGCCAACGTCCGCGTCGAGGAGGCGGCCGCGCGCCTCGGCGTACTCATGGAGAAATACCGTCCGCAGGTCGTGGTCACCTATGACGAGAACGGCGCGTACGGCCACCCGGACCACATCCAGGCGCACCGCATCGCGGTCGCGGCGTCACAGAACCTGCATGACAAGCGCGGCATTCCGAAAAAGTTCTACTACACCGCGGTCTCACGGTCGCAGTTCCGCGAGCTGATGGAGCGGCTGCGCGAGGCCGGGCAGGAGTTCGGCGAGGGGGAAATGCCGCCGGAGGACTTCGGCACCCCGGATGAGCTGATCACGACGGTCGTGGACGTCACGCCCTACGCCGAGCGCAAGAGCAAGGCCCTCGAGGCGCACGCCAGCCAGGGCGACAGCATCTCCTTCCTGCGAATGTCGGACGAAATCCAGCGGATGGTGTTCGGCTCGGAGTCCTTCGTACGCGTGCGGAGCGACGTCGCGGTCCCGGACGAGGAGGACGATCTGTTCGCCGGCCTGCGCTGACGCGCCGCCCTTCCCCCCGATGGTGGAGCCAGCACCACCATCGCGGGTGTGTCAGCCCCCCGGACCACTCGGGTGCCGCCCGGATGGGATCGCCAGGCCAAAGTTCCTAGCGTCATCAGCAGCTCATTTATCAAGGAGAAGCTGATGAAACCCAACATCGCCGCCAGGCTCGGCGGCTGGAGTGCGCGGCACAGAAAGACCGCGATACTCGGCTGGCTGATGTTCGTCGTGGCCGCCGTTCTGATCGGCGGCATGGTCGGCCAGAAACAGCTGACCGACGGCGAGGAGGGCACCGGCGACTCCGGACGCGCCGAGCGCATCGTCTCCGACGCGGGCATCAAGAGCCCGGCCTCGGAGATGGTGCTCGTGCACAGCGCGGCCGTCAACGGCTTCCGCGCCGCCCTGCCGGACGTCACCCAGGCCGTACGCTCCACCGGGCAGGCGACGGGGATCCGCGAGCCGATCGTCTCCCGTGACGGCCACGACGCGTTGATCCAGTTCGACATGAGCGGAGATCCGGACACGGCGGCGGACCGGGTCACCCCGGTCGTGAACGCGGTGTCCGCGGTCAAGCCTAAGCATCCTGAGGTGCGCATCGAGGAGTTCGGTGACGCCAGCGGCGAGCACTGGTTCGACCAGACGATGGGCAAGGACTTCTCGCGCGCCGAGATGACCGCCGTGCCGCTGGCCCTGGGCATCCTGCTCGTCGCCTTCGCAGCGCTGCTCGCCGCGGTGGTCCCCGTCTTCATCGCGTTGACAGCCTTCCTCGCCGCCAACGGCCTGCTCGCGGTCGTCAGTCATGGCCTGCACATGGACAGCGCGGCCAACTCGGTGATGCTGCTCATGGGTCTGGCGGTCGGCGTCGACTACTGCCTGTTCTACCTGCGCCGTGAGAGGGAGGAACGCGCCGCGGGCCATGACAAGGAGACCGCCCTGCGGATCGCCGCGGCGACCTCCGGCCGTTCGGTGCTGGTGTCCGGATTGACCGTGATGGTGGCCATGGCGGGCATGTTCCTGTCCGGCATGCTGCTGTTCAAGGGTTTCGCGGTTGCCACGATCCTCGTCGTGATGATCGCCGTCATCGGCTCGGTGACCGTGCTGCCCGCCCTGCTGTCGCTGCTCGGCGACAAGGTGGAGTTCGGCCGCATCCCGTTCCTGCGCCGCAAGCGCTCGACGGGCCGGTTCTGGGACCGAATCCTCCGCCCGGTGCTCCGCCACCCGGGCATCTCCGCGACGATCGCCGCCGGCGCCCTCATCGTGCTGGCCGCGCCCGCGCTCGGCATGCACACCGAAAAGCTCAGCATCGAGCAGCAGCTTCCTCGCGACGTCCCGCTGATCCAGTCCTACGAGCACATCGCCAAGGCGTTCCCCGGCGGCCCCGACCCGGCGCGGGTCGTGGTCAAGGCGGCCGACATCAAGGCGCCCGCCGTCCAGTCGGCGATCACGTCCTTCGAGTCCTCGGCGCGTACGAGCGGTGAGTTCGGCCAGACCCACGCCGCGGTCTATCCGGGACCTGACGTGGCCGTGATCAGCGTGCCGCTGACCGGCAGCGGGTCGGACGCCACCTCCCAGCACGCCCTGAAGACGCTGCGCGGCACGCTCGTGCCGGACGCGTTCGGCAAGGTCGCCGAGGCGCACGTCTCCGGCAGCCTCGCCTTCTCCAACGACTGGAACGACCAGCTCGGCAGCAGCATCGTGCCGGTCTTCCTGTTCGTGCTCGGCATCACGTTCCTGCTGATGCTGTTCTCGTTCCGCTCGGTGCCCATCGCCCTGACCGCGATCGCGCTGAACCTGCTGTCGGTCGGCGCCGCGTACGGCGTGATGGTGGCGATGTTCCAGCACGGCTGGGGCGCGAGCCTGGTCGCCACTCACGGTGTGGGCGCGATCGAGGCCTGGCTGCCGCTGTTCGTCTTCGTGGTGCTGTTCGGCCTGTCGATGGACTACCACGTGTTCGTCGTGTCCCGCATTCGCGAGGCGCACGACCGCGGCGTCCCGACCACGGAGGCGGTCGCCTCGGGCATCCGCTCGACCGCGGGCGCGGTGACGAGCGCGGCGGCGATCATGGTCGCGGTCTTCGCCATCTTCGGCACGCTGTCGATGCAGGACTTCAAGCAGATGGGCGTCGGCCTGTCGGTCGCGATCCTGCTGGACGCCACGATCGTCCGCGCCGTACTGCTCCCGTCGGTGATGACGCTGCTGGGCGACCGCAACTGGTACCTCCCGCGCTGGCTGGGCTGGCTGCCGAAGGTCTCCCACGGCGAGGAGGCGGCGCTGCCCCGCCCGGTGAGTGCGCCGGAGCCCACCTACATCCCCGCCGAACGCTGACCTGAGGGCCGAAGGCCCGTCCGTCCCATCGGGGGCCGGGCGGGCCTTCGCCTTTCGCCGGTCAGTACGGCTCACGGAAGTACAGGTCGGCCGTACGGCGCGGTGTCTCGTGACCGTACGCGGCGGCGGGCCGTTCGCCCGGGTCGGCGTGCTGGGCGCGCAGGCGTCCGATGGCCTTCAGGACGTCCTCCCGGTTGCCCGCGGCCTTGATCCAGGCCGGCAGGCGGCCGAGCATGCCCATCGGCCTGACGTGCTCGCGCAGGGTCGCCGCCACGTGCGCCTCCAGGGCGTCGAGGTGGCGCTCGTTGTACGCCCACAGGACCTCACCGCGGCACGGGGTCTGTAGCCACAGCGGCAGGCCGAAGAACGGGTCGTCCGGGCCGCCCAGCCGCACGCCGACCAGGGCGTTGCCCTCGCGCGCGGCGGTCCAGTCGCGGGTCGCTCCGCAGGCGCCGCAGGTCAGGCGCCGGGGACGGAAGCGCGACTCGCTGTAATACCGCAGCTCGGGCAGGCCCGGCCGGGGGACGCTCACCGCCCGGGACTCGCATTTCGGGCACACGACGTACATGGGGTCCGTGTAGAGCTCCAGCGGACGGCCCCGGTCGAGGTGCCGCCCGCCCGTTTCGTCCGTGTCGGCCATGAGGAGATCGTCCGGCATCGCGGCCCGGTCCGGCCAGCGGTTTCAGTCCTCGAACCGTACGGGGAAGTCCTCCCGCTCGGGTTCGGCGAAGACCAGGAACTACGCGCGCCCCTCGAAGCGTGACGGCCGGCCGGGCGGTGCGAAGGGCATCTCGATGACGGCGTCGTCCGCGAGCAGGTCGAAGTCGTGACCAGTCGACCTCTCGATGGCGATGCCGTAAGGCCGCTCCAGCAGCAGATCGCCGCGCTACTGCACCGATCGCAGGAGGCCGGCGCCGTACGCGAGGACGTACGGCTCGACGAGGTGATGGCACTGCTGGGCGCCACGTGTCAGGGCGCACTGCAGGGCGGCTGGGATCACGACCTGCGCGAACGCACCCTCGCGATCGTGTTCACCGGGCTGCGCCCGCGCTGACCGCGACCACGAACGCCATGGCGGCGGCCAGCGGAGCGGCCGAGGCGCGCCCGCTCACCGCGGCGACCAGGCCGACGATGCCGGGTACGGCCGGTTGGGCGATTCCCCAGGACAGGCCGAGGAACGCGAACCAGCGCGGCCGGTCGGCTGGCGGCGCCAGATCCGCGGCCAGCGCCGGCCAGTGGCCCAGGAGGGCGCTGCCCGCCATCGCCCAGGCCAGGTAGGCGGCCACGGTCAACGGGACGTCCCGTGCGAGGCCCATCGCCAGGGCGAGGGCGCAGGTGAGCAGGAGCATCGCCCGCGGGTGGCCGGACAGCGGCCGCCGGGCGGCGGGAGCCAGGAGCGCGGCGGTGGCGAGCGTGAGGCCGGGGAGCCACGCGGGGGCGCCGCGCTGGAGCAGCACGAACGGCATGAACATCAGGATGGCCAGGTAACCGACGGCGTACGCCGTGGCCGCGCCGGTCAGGCGGATCAGAAGGGTCGGAGGCCGCCAGCGGCCCTTCCTCCGCACCGGAGCCTCCTGCGGCGGCAGGAACGCCTGGGCGACGACCGCGGCGGCCAGGCAGGTGGCGGCGTCGGCGACCAGCAGCCAGCGGACCCCGAACGGCAGCAGAACGGCGGCCAGCAGACCCGAGACCGCGCCGGCGGCGGTGAGTGACGCGCCGAGCAGGGCGTACGCGTCGCGTCGTCGGTCGCCCTCGGTCGCACGGGCGAGGATCTCGCTCGTGGCCGGCTCGTACAGCTCGAAGGCCAGGCCCGTCGCGGCGATCGCGGCGAGAATCTGCCAGGGAGTACGGGCGGCGGCGAGCGCGAGCAACGCGAGGCCGGTCGCGGTCAGGCCCCCGACGACGAGCGTTGGTGGCCGCAGACGGTCCAGGAGCACGCCGCCCGCCCAGCGCGAGGCCAGCGCCGCGACCCCGAACACCGTCAGCGCCGCCGTGACCAGGTGCGGGCCGGCCACCACCGCCAGGAACGCCAGCGCGAACGCGCCGACCTCGTTGAGCACCCGGACCCAGAGCAGCGCCTTCATCTGACGATTACCGAGGGTGCATGTCCGATCACGTTACATAATGCCTTCCATGAACAAGCCCATCAGCCCCTCGCTCCGGACCCTCGGTGCGGCGATCCGGCGGCACCGGGAGGCTGCCGGGATGACTCAGGAGTACCTCGCCGGACTGGTCAACTACAGCAACGGATGGCTCAGCAATCTGGAGAACGCCATCCTCTGCCCGCAGAAGCAGACGGTGATCGAGCTGGAAAAGGTGCTCGGCCTCCCGGAGAAGGTCCTCCTCGACATCTTCGACCTGATCAAGTACGAGGAGCCACACCCCGTCCTCTCCTTCGAGCGCTTCACCGACGCGGAGAACCGGGCGACCATGATCCGTGAGTACGACGCGCTCGTCGTGCCCGGCCTGCTGCAGACCCCGGACTACGCGCGTGCCCTGATCGCGGCGGGCCGCCCGAGCGCGCGGCCGGAGGTCATCGAGAGCCTCCTCGCCGGCCGGATCGCGCGCCAGGAGATCCTCGTGCGCGACGACCCGCCAACCCTGTGGCTGGTCATCGACGAGACCGCGCTCTTACGCCCGGTCGGCGGGTCCGAGGTACACCGAGGGCAACTCGACGCCCTATTGGAGGCGGCCCAGCGTCCGGGCATCACCGTTCAGGTCATCCCGCTGTCGACCGGTGCACATGCGGGGCTGACATGCGGTTTCACCATTCTGAGCTTTCTTGATGAGCCGGACGTCGCCTACACCGAAGACCACGAGAGGGGGCACTTCCAGGAAAGGCCGGAACTCGTCCACAACTGGTTCGCCGCCTACCAGGCGCTGCATTTGGTGACCGAGACCGCTGCGGCATCCTTGGAAGTGATCCGGCGAACTCGGGAGCAGGCATGAACACCTACGACGGGTGGCGCAAGAGCAGCCGCTCCGGCAGCAACGGCGGCCAGTGCGTCGAGCTGAGCCTCACGTGGCGTAAGAGCCCTCACTCCGGCAGCAACGGCGGCGAATGCGTCGAGGTCACCGTCACCAAGTAGCTTCTGGGGCAGCCCATCGGCATCGCCAATGTGATCCTGTTCGGTCTGATCTTCGTGGACGGCGGCCTGTACGCCGACGCGGGCCTGCAGGCGGTCTACGTCGTGCTCCAGGCGTGGGGCTGGTGGCAGTGGCTGTACGGCGGCCGGGGCCGTACCGAGCTGGTCATCCAGCGCACCTCCCGTACCGAGTGGTTCGGGCTGGCCGTGGCGCCTACAAGCACCTCTACCTGACGAGCGGGCTCTACGTCCTGTTCCTGGCATTGTGCGTGGCCGGGCTGGTCGCCTGGCGGCGCGCGTGGGCAGCGCCGCAGGCCGCGACGTCCGTACCGGCGGCGACGTGAGCCACGGCCTGGTCGTTGGCAAGTTCTACCCGCCGCACGCCGGCCATCATCACCTGATCGACACCGCCGCGGCGGCGTGCGAGCGGCTGACCGTCGTGGTCGCCGTCTCGCCTCTGGAGAGCATCCCGATCGTGCTGCGCGCCGCTTGGCTGCGCGAACGCCACTCGCAGCCGCACGTCGAGATCGTCGCGGTGGTCGACGACATCCCGGTCGACTACGACTCCGACACCACCTGGGCGGCGCACGTCGCGGTGTTCCGGGCGGCCGCGGGAGGCCCGGTCGACGTGGTGTTCAACTCCGAGGAGTACGGCCCGGAGCTCGCCGGCCGGCTGGACGCCGTTCATGTGCCGGGTGACCCGGCGCGCGAGCGCTTCCCCGTCAGCGGCACCGCCGTATGCGCGGACCCGGTGGCCCGCTGGGAGTGGCTGTCCCCGGCCGTACGCGCGCACCTGGCCCGGCGGGTGGTCGTGGTCGGCGCGGAGTCCTCGGGCACCACGACGCTCGCCCGCGCCCTCGCGAGCCACTACGCGATGTCGGCACGGTTCGCCGAGGAGCTGGAGCGACGCCGCCTGCCGCACGTCGTCGTCACCGGCCCGCACGCCGAACGCCTGTACGAGGCCACCGAGGCGATCGACGCCCTCATCGCGGCGGGCTGGACCTTCACCTACCCGCGTTAGCGCGGCAGGCGGCGAGGCGGCGTTCCGGCGAGGGGTGGGTGAGCAGGGACCGTACCGGGGTGCGGGGCACTCGCTGGGCCAGCGCGAAGGCGCGTTCGGCCGGTGCGAGGCCGACCCAGTGCAGGGCCAGCCGGTCGCAGTCCAGCTCGCCCGACCGGTTGACCACGGCGAGGGCCAGGACGACCGCGACCGAGCCCGGGATCAGCGCGGGCGGCCAGACCTCGCCGAGGCCGTACAGGCAGACGAGCGTGGTCATGAAGGCGGCCGGCCGCCGGAAGCCGTCGTAACGGGCCAGGTGAGCGGCCTCATGCGCGAGGAGGAACCGCGCGGCCTCCGGCACCGAGGGAAGACGTTCGTGCACCAGGAGGACGGCGCGGCCCCCGGCACGGAAGCAGCGGCTGAAACCGCCGACCTGGCCGACGCGCACCGTCACCTCACGCACTCCGCTCGGGCCGGCCGCCCGGAGTATCGCCGTGGTGACGGCCGGAGCCGTGACGGTCCGGTACCTGTCGTCGGCCAGCAGACCGGCCAGCCGCACCCGGCGGACGACCGGCAGCACCGCGAACAGGACGAGCTGGGCGAGCGGCTCGACGAACAGGGCGCCGGTGGACCGCCCGGCTGCCACGACGGCCGTCACGACGGCGACCGACACGGCGAACGAACCCCAGCACCAGGCGAGCCGGCGTCCACGGCCGGGCATCCGGTACGGCGCGGCCGTGATGCCGAGCGCGTCCAGGCCTTCGCCGGTGAGCATCCGCGCAGCGTAGCCGGTCGGGACGCGGTCTTCGGCGAGAGATCCACGCGGCACCGGCGACGACCAGGTGACCGGTCGGGGGCGGTGCCCCGCGCGGCCGAACCGGCACGGACCCTCCTACCCTCGTAGTGTCCGTCGCCCGGCCGTCCGGCGGGCGCACCACCTGGCGGAGGAGAGCACATGAGCGGTGTCCGCGTCGCGGTCCTGGACGACTATCAGAAGGTCGCCGCCTCGATGGCGGACTGGGCGGGCCGCCTGCCCGGCGCCGACGTGCGCTTCTTCCCCGACCACATCGCGGATCAGGACGCGCTCGTGACCGTGCTCGAGCCCTTCGACGTGGTCGTCGCGATGCGCGAACGTACGCCGTTCCCCCGGGAGGTCCTCGCGCGGCTGCCGAGGTTGCGGCTGCTGGTCACGACGGGCATGCGCAACGTGTCGGTCGACGTGGCCGCGGCGCGGGAACGCGATGTCGTGGTCGCGGGCACCCGGGGAAGCGCCGGGACCACGGCCGAGCTCACCTGGGCCCTCATCCTCGGCCTGGTGCGAAGCGTCGCGGCAGATGACGCCCGGATCCGTGCGGGCCGGTGGCAGGAGGCCGTCGGCCTCGATCTGGACGGCCGCACCCTGGGCGTCGTGGGGCTCGGCAGGCTGGGCTCGCGCGTGGCCGGGGTGGGCCGGGCGTTCGGCATGAACGTCATCGCGTGGAGCCCGAACCTGACGCCGGAGCGCGCCGCCGAGCACGGCGTGAGCCTGGCGACCAGGGCCGAGGTGTTCGGCTCGGCGGACATCGTGACGCTGCACCTGGTGCTCAGCGACCGAAGCCGGGGCCTGGTGGGCGAGGCCGACCTGCGCTCGATGAAGCCGAGCGCGTTCCTGGTCAACACGTCGCGCGCCGGGCTGGTCGACCAGGACGCCCTGCGGAAGGCACTGGAGGAGGGCTGGATCGCGGGGGCCGGGCTGGACGTGTTCGACGTCGAGCCGCTTCCGGCGGACCACTGGCTGCGCGGCTCGCCGCGTACGCTCCTGTCTCCGCACATGGGGTACGTGACCGAGCAGACCTACCGGATCTTCTACGCGGACGCGGTCGAGGACATCGCCGCCTTCCTGGACGGCTCGCCCATCCGCACGCTGGACGCCACGTAGGCCTGGCGTGCCCGCGCCGTGGGCGGGCACGCGCCGGACCGCAACGGTCAGGGCAGGTGCTCGTGGCGGGCCGGGACCCGTACGGCCGAGGTGCCCAGGCCGGTCGGCAGGAACGAGAATCCCGTCGCCTCATCCCTGAGGCGCAGCAGCTCGGGCTCGGTGTAGCGGACGCACCTGCGGTGCCATTCGAGGACGCCGGCCATCCAGTCCTTGAGGCCGTCGGCGTGGCGGGTGAGGGTCTCGCGGACGTCCTCGTCCAGG
The DNA here is from genome assembly GCF_006716425.1 of Actinoallomurus bryophytorum. NCBI lineage: Bacteria > Bacillati > Actinomycetota > Actinomycetes > Streptosporangiales > Thermomonosporaceae > Actinoallomurus > Actinoallomurus bryophytorum. The sequence goes on along the minus strand of NZ_VFOZ01000001.1, from coordinate 3,179,551 downwards.
TCGAGCTCGGCGAACATCGCCGGCAGGTCGTTCGCGACGATGTATTCGAACTCCTGCATCCGTGCCGTCATCAGCTCGGCCGTGATGTCGCGTGCGGTCAGGCGGTCGACGCCCAGGAAGTTCTCGATGACCAGGACGAGGTTGTGGTTCTCGCCCTCGAACTCGATCTCCTTTTGGTACGAGAACAGGTCGTTGGTGAAGCAGGCGTAGTCCTGCGCCGCGGTGTCGAGTTCGTGCATGACCCGCGTCCGGTAGATCTCCGGCGGGACGTCGCCAGGGCGCGCGAGCCGGGACAGGCTGCTCGTCATGTCCGCGCCGAAGGTCTTACGGCGCATCTCGACGTAGTCGATCGGGTCCGGGACGCGGCCCAGCGCCTGGTTCGTCAGCTCCCACAGCCAGCTGGTGATCATGTCCTCCACCGCCGCGCGGAACTGCCGCCGCGCGTCCGGCGCCATCGACCCGGCCGTACGCCGCCACAGGTCGGCCAGGCCGCGCTCGAGCGGGTTCGCCGGCTCCGGGACGAGCCCGTCGTCGTCCACGGGCATGAACGCCGGAAGCCGGTCGCCGCAGGCCTTGGCGGCCGGGAGGTTACGCGTCGCCCCGAACACCACCGGGTAGTAGTCGTCGCCGTACGTCCCCCAGGACAGCCAGTCGGTCGACAGGTCGAGCTGCTCGGGACTCGCGTCGGCATGGATCATCGACGCGCAGTGCGCGAGGTCGAGGCCGACGAAACGCCTTTCGTCCCAGATGCCGCCGGCCTCGACGCCGGGCACGGAGTCGAAGAAGCCCATGCGCCGCGCCCAGCCGACCGAGTTCTCCCGTGCCTGATCGAGGTGCGGGCTCGTACGGATCGGGAAGGGCATGTGCAGCTCGGGCAGCGGCAGCGGCCCGACCGGCTCGAACGGGCGATGAGAATGCTGACGGGACCGGTGCCGTACGCCCATGGCGAGGGTGGCGGCGGCAGTGCCCAGGCCGGTCGGCCCCGACGCCAGGCCGCCGTTCATGTACCGGCTGGACCGCGCGTGCCACTGATGTCCGCCGGACTGCCAGTCCTGCAGTCCCTTGACGTAGGCCGCCACCGCGGCCTGCTCCGCCGCTGACGCGGCGCGTTCGGCCAGCAGGCCGGGGACCTCCGCCAGCGCGGTGGTCTCGAACTGCTGCAGCCGGGAGGTCAGCAGGTCGTTGACCAGCTCGGCGGCGTCCTGCGTCGGACAGTCGAAGAACCGCTCGAAGACGAGCACGGCGTTGGAGTTCTCGCCCTCCTCCTGGACCTCGCGCTGGTAGGAGAACAGGTCGTTGCGCAGATGGACGCCGTCGGAGAAGGTGTCGGACAGCACCCGCATCGGCCGCGTACCGGCGAGCCGGCCGAGGACCTCGGCACCGGCCGCGTACTCCACGAGGTTGGCCGACCACGGGGCACCGCCCACCCGCCGCCGCATCTGGACGTACTCGATCGGGTTGGCGATCCGGCCCCGGTCGATGTTGTCCAGCTCCCACATCGACTCGACCATCAGGTTGTGGGTGCTGATCGTGAACCGCCGGCGCCATTCGTCGGACATGGCCGGGACCGTGCGTTCCCACAGGTCCTTGAGCCCGGCCTCGGCGGCGTTCTCCGGCTCGGGCGGGGTCTCGTCTGTGGTCATAAAGAGCTCAAGGCGGTCGACATATGCCTTTGCGGCCCTTATGTCGCGGGAGTATTTGAACTGTTCGAGGAACTGGTCGTCGAAGAAGAACACCCAGACGTACCAGTCGGTGATCAGGTCCAGCGTCGGGCCGTCGCAGTCGGGGTGCGTGTAGGCGCACATCAGCCCGTAGTCCATGCGCGCCAGGTCGGTTTCGTCCCAGATGAGACCACCACCTGGCTTGGGTGCGTCGAGCATGCCCATCCTCCGGGCCCAGGCGGTGCTGTGCTCGCGCGAACGCTCCATATTTGGGTTGATTCGGGCGGGATATGGCATGTAAAAGTCCGGCATCACGAATGGCTGCATGGGGAGGTGCTTACCCTGAGGAGACCGGGACAATACCTGGATCATGAATGGCGGCCGGATAGTCCTAATGGCGTCCTATATCGCAAATAGGGGATCGTGCTGCTATCCGGAGGTGCCGGCGCGGTATGCGGGCCGCCCGGCAACCGGGCGGCCCGCACGATCTCGCTGCTAGGAGGTCAGAACTTGCCGGCTGCGACGTCGGCGAGCCTCACGCGGGAATTGTGGTAGTAGTCCGTGGCGGGCGACATATCTGAGCCGCTGCTGGTCGAGGCGACAGGCTGACCCGTGCCTGCGTTGATGACCAGCGTTTCTGTGATCTTTCCGGTGGCGGACCAACTGTCCACCAGCTTGAGCGTGGGCTGTCCGGCCGTGGTGGTCTTGGTGACCTTGACCTTCGGCATCGTCGCCATGATGCGGAGCACGCCGGCCCGTACCTGGGGATTCTCCGGCGCGGCGATCAGCGCGTCGACGGCGTTCGTCCAGATGTGGTTGTCGGTGATCTGCTTCTGCTGCTCAGGGGTCAGCGGCTTCGGCGGAACGTACTTCTTGCCCCGCGCCTTGGCGAGAGCCTTGAGCTTTTCGGTCTTGGCCCGTTCCCCGTCCGCCGGATTCGTGCCCGGGGCGAGGTTGGAAACGGCCATGCGTGCGCGCGCGGTGTCGATGTCGCCCTTCACGGCGTAGAGCGCCACCGCGATGTCGCGCTTGAAGATGTCGTCACCTCCGCTCTTCTGGGCGATGGCCCGCCTCAGGGCCTTCTTGTCGTTCCCCCAGTAGTAAGTGCCGTCGTCGGTGTACAGACCGATGCCGTTGCTGCCCAGGCTGCTGCTGGTCGGCGACTGGTTGCGGATCTCCAGCGTCGCGTCGCCTGAGGCCTTGGCCCGCAGTGGCGTGATGTTCGCGGCCAGCTTGGCCAGGATCGGGTTCGCGGCTGCCGGCGCCGCCGTCTTCACGGGGGGCTTGCCGGGCGCCGATGCCGACGTGACGACCAGCGCCGCAGCGGCGGCCGCGGCGACCAGAGCGGCGGCGCCGACGCCCACCGTACGGCGCATGCCCCACGGAGCCCGCCGGCGAGATTTCGTCTCCGGCTTTCCTTCCACGGCCATCGCCGCCCGCAGCACGGCCCTGGCCTCCTCGAAGGCGCGCGGCCGTGCCGGCTCGGTGTCCTTCAGGTCCCTCAGCAGGTTCATCTCATCAACCATCAGTTGGCCTCTTTAATCGTGTTCTGATCGGTCAGCAGCGCGACCATTCCCGGCGCGTTCCGCAGTGCCATGCGCGCCTCGTGCAGGTGGCGACGCGCTGTTCCCGGCGGTATGCCGATCGCGCGCCCCGCGTCCGCGACGGTCAGGTCCTCCCAGGCGACCAGGGTCAAGATCTCCCGCTGCTGCGGCCGGAGCAGCGCCAGGGCGTGCCGCAGCACCGACTCGACGTCGACGCGGTCGTCCACGGCCCCCCACGGATCCCACCCGGACTCCATGCCGGTCACGTCCGCTACCGGCTCCTCGGCCAGACGGGATCGCCAGTGCCGCCGGAGCGTGTTGTGCGCCACGCCGAACAGCCACGGGCGGGCGTCGGGAAACGATCGATCGTAGGTCGCCCGGGATCCGAGCGCCGCCACCCATACCTCGCCGAGCAAATCCTCGGCCAGATCCCGGCCGACGCGCCGCGCGAGGTAGGCCCCCACCGCTGCCTCATGACGCCGGACCACCTCGACGAAGGCGTCCTGATCGCTGTCGAGCGACCGGGCGATCAACTCGGCATCATCCGGGTCGGATGTCATGGCCCTCCTCGTGTTCTGGATCGCCGTACATCTAGGAATTGCCAACTGAGGGGCAAAGCGTTCAGTGCTGGTCAGAGCCCTGTTCCTGGAGACTGCCGTACGCCGACGAGGCCGGACCGGGCGGCAGCGTCCTCAAGGTGGTGATGCGGCTATGACGTCGCTGCTGTGCGGCACGGAAAAGGGCCACTTCCATGATTGGAAGTGGCCCCTGCCTCGGCTACGACCGACCTCGCGTCAGTGGTCGACACCGAACGTCACGAGCGCGTCGAGCACCGAGCGTACGAGGGGTACCTCATGCGCGCGGTACATCCCCGCGCCACCGAGATGGGCGAGTACGGCGAAGAACCCCTCCGCGCTGCGGAACTGGTCCTCGAACACGTCGAACGCGTGCGGCAGCGCGTGGCAGACCGGGACGCCGAGCCGGCGCAGCCGGAACGAGTGCAGCAATGTCACCGACTGGTAGCGCGCCCGGGCGCGCTGGTCGTGGAGGCGGAATCCGAAGCCAAGCCCCGGGTCGATGACCAGGCCGGTGACACCGAGCTCCCGAGCGCGTTCGATGCGCGTGCCGAACTGCTCGAGCATCCGCGGCACGGGGTCGGTGTCGACGTCCGATCCGTCGAGCGCCCGGACGTGCGGCCCGAGCACGTGGCAGAGGACGACCGTGGCACCGTGCTCGGCCGCGAGCGCGAACATCGTGTCATCGTCCTGCGAACCCGTGAGGTTGACCACGCAAGCGCCGGCCTCCAGGCCGGCCTTCACGACCGACGCATCGTAGCTCTCGACCGACACCGCGATCCCGTCGCCCGCCAGTGCCTCGACGACTGGCAGCAGCAACCTCTTCTGGCCCTCAACGTCGACGGCGACCGCCGCGGCGCGGCTTGACTCGGCCCCGACGTCGACCAGGTCGGCGCCGTGCGCGGCGAGCACGCGGCCCTTGCGCACGGCCGACTCGGTGCTCACGGCGATGCTCTCGCGGTAGTTGGAGTCGCGGGAGAGGTTCACCACGCCCATGAGTACGGGGCGGCGGTCGGTATCACGCGTCCTGCCGCCGATGCGTACCGGCGCCACCGGCCGGTCGAGGTCGTCGGCGTGCTCGGCGGCCAGCCGGGCCAACTCGCGCAGGGAGATCATCGACCGGGCGCGAGATATCGGGCCATCAGGAAGCCGTCGCCCTGGAGCACGTGCACGAGGCGGTGCCGCACGACGTCCGGCAGCCCTGCCGTCGTGGGCGACGGACCGGTCCCGGCGAACGTCGGCGAGATGGTGATGTCGGCCTCGTCGATGGCGTCGGCCGCGTTGAAGTCGCGCAGCAGCCTCGGCCCGCCCTCGCACACGATGCGCCGCAGACCGCGCCCGACGAGCGCGTCCACGATCGCGCGCGGCGTGACGACGTCAAGGGTGACGACATCCGCGTGCCGCTTCGCCACGTCCAGCCGCTCCGGGTCGGCTGCCGTTCTGGTGAGCACGAGCGGACGATGCGTGGACTCGGCCCACACGGGAAGGCGCCACGGCAGGTCCAGCGAACCGCTGACGACCGCGAGAACGGGCGCCGGCCGCTGTCCCGCCTCCGACCGCCGTACGGCGTCGGCCTCCTTGGCCCGCATCGGGCCGTACTTCTCCGCCCGCAGTGTCCCGCTGCCGATGAGTACGACGTCCGCGAAGCGCCGGGTCGCCGCGAACACCGCCTGGTCCGCCTCGGACGAGATCGACCCGCTGACCCCGCCCGGCCCGGTCGCGGCACCGTCCAGCGTCGTCACCATCATCGCCCGAACCCACGGACCTGAGCCGGGCCACGGGTACGCGTCGGCGACCTCGTCATCGGTGACCGGGGTGCCCTCGTGATGCGGACCGAAGATCGCGTGCATGCAGTCGAACCTAGGGCACCTCGGAGCCCCGTGCATCGGCACACCAGGGGTCCCACGGCCGGCGAAACTCCCGGCTCGCGCTGCGCTTCCCGGGTTCTAGAGCCCACCGACCCGGCAACCGCTACGATCTCCGGACATTGACCACATTTGGGGAGTGGGTCACTGTGCAACCCCCGCAGCCGCCGTACGGCGGCCAGCCACCGTACGGCGGTCAGCCGCCCGCGTATGGGCCTCCGCCCGGGTATGGCCCGCCGGCCGGCCCATCGGGTCCGCCGATGCCGCCGGGTCCGCCGGGATGGGGTCCGCCACCCGGCCCGCGGCGGCCGAACAACAACAGCGCGGTGATCGTCATCGTCGTTGTGGTCTTCGTACTGCTGGTCGGCGGCGGCATCGTCCTGCTGTGGGGGTCCGACGACGACTCGGGGGGCACGCCGCCGGCTGCAGCGCCCACGTTGCCGGGCATGCCGACACCGCCCAGTTACAGCCCACCCGCGCTGCCCGGTTACAGCCCACCCGCGCTGCCCAGCTTCACGCCGTTCTCTCCGCCCGACACGTATTCACCGCCGCCGCAGCACTACGGAGCCATCGCCGTGGCGCACGATGGCAGCGTCGGCAAAGCCTGGGACTACAAAACTGCTGCCGTCGCCAAGCGGCGAGCCTTGAGTGAGTGCCCGCGCTCGGGCTGCAAGGTCCTCGTGGTCTTCGTCAATGGCTGCGGTGCTATCGCCTTCAACCCCCATACCAACAGGTACTGGGGCGGTCATGGCAGCACACGAGCAGCAGCCGAGAGGAACGCCATCTCCAACGCGGGAGGCGGCCACTGGACCGCGTGGGTGTGCACCACCCGGTAGGAGATCATGAACGCCGTCTTCACCCAGAGGCAAGTCCGCGTGACGGGTGGCTCTCGAAGGGCCTAGAAGATCGAAATGGGGCTCCGGAGTAGAGCTCCGAAACCCCATCTGAACTGCTAAGACGTACTGTCGGGGTGGCGGGATTCGAACCCACGACCTCTTCGTCCCGAAGGAATCCCGACCCTCACGTGACCTGCGCGCGTAGCCTGTAACCGGCCCTGAGCACCTCGCCGATGTTCGCGGTGGTCCGTGGTGGACCGCAGAGGTAGGCGGCCTCTTAGGCGGCCCGCCCGTCTGTCGGCCGAGCCCCACTCCGGTTATTTGAACCGGGCAGCGCATCCCCTGTGTATCCACGTCCTCGATCTTCGACGATCCCCTGCGCACTGTCCGTCAGGGACGGCGCGGTTGCCGTTCTCGTCGAGTACGACACACACCCTGACCGTGGGCCTCGCACCAAGGGGCGCGTCCGCTCGACTCTCATCAGCCACGTGTGGCAGTGATCCATGAAACGTCGCGGTGCGGTCGGTCCAAGTACTGGGTGATGGATGTCCATCGACAACCGAAGCTGGAGGCCTCCTGTGGGAGACCCGGACCGGACAGAGCGTCAGCTCGCCGATATCGCGCACGATCCGGATGCGTTCGAGGAGTTCTACCGACGCCATGTCGTACAGGTAAGCCGATTCATCGCGCGACGGGTCGATGATCCGTACCTGGCGGCCGACCTGACCGCCGACGTTTTCCTGGCGATCATCGACTCGGCCCACACGTACCGTCCAGACCGGGGCAGCGTCGTCGGCTGGATATTCGGCGTGGCCCATAACGTCCTCGCCGCTGAACACCGTCGTGCCCGCCGGGAGACGGCGGCCACCCTCCGCATCGCCGGGCGGCGGCCGCTGGATCCGGCCGACATCGCCCGGATCGAGGAACGCATCGACGCCGAGAGCTCGGCCCGCCGGGTTTACCTAGCTCTGGCCAACATGCCGGACGGGACGCGCCGACTGCTGGAGCTCGTCGCCGTCGACGGTATGGCGGTGTCCGCGGCCGCGGCCGCACTCCACCTATCGCCGATCACCGCCCGCGTCCGGCTCCACCGCGCCCGCAAGCAACTGCGTGACCTGCTTACCGACCAAATCCCGCTGCCATCGACGAGAGGAAATGCACATGAATACATCTGACCAGCAGCTCAGTGCCTTCGAGGAGCACCTGCTCACCGAGCTCAGGCATGTCGTCGCAGCCCGCCCGGCTGACGAGCCCGCGTCCATGACCCGTCCGGCCACCCGCAGGCCCCGCCGGCGGCTAGTGCTCGCCGGAGGCGCCATGATCGTCGCCACGGCGGCAGTCACGGTCGCCGACCCATCGCTGCTCGGGATGCACGCGTCCCCGGCGTACGCGGTAGAGCGTGATCCCGACGGGTCGATCCGCATCTCCATCTACGACTACCGGGACCCGAAGGGCCTGCAGCAACGGATCGACTCATTCGGCGTTACGGCCGCCGTGGACTACCTGCCCGCCGGGATGACCTGCCAGGACTCCCGCGCCGACTTCGTCCCCCCCAACCGGATGCCACGCGAGATGGTCGACTGGGCGCCGCTGAGCAGCAAGGACCACTACTTCAAGGTCCACCCGCAGTACATCAAACCCGACCAGACCTTCGTCTACACCGTCCAGATTTCGACGAACGCCCACCACCGCGGCCAGCGCGCCGCGATCAGGTTGGCCAACGGGCCGGTCGCGCCGTGCAATCCGGTACCGGGGGACGTCCTCCCCAACCGCGGCGGCTGACCGGCAGATCTCGGGGTGCCCGGGGTGAGGAGCGACGGTAAGCCATCGGTCGGGCACACGACCACGGCGAGGACAGAGACGATCTATCACCACGAGCTATGTCCGGTTATTACCGAGGGAGCGCGGTCGGCCCCAAGCCAGCCAAGGCGGAGCCGATAGGCGGCCTAGCATCGAAAGAGGCCCTGTACCACGACGGTACAGGGCCTCTGATCTGTGTCGGGGTGGCGGGATTCGAACCCACGACCTCTTCGTCCCGAACGAAGCGCGCTACCAAGCTGCGCTACACCCCGGTGGCAACAGGTCGTCTACAACGCCTGCGCCGCGTCTACTCTAGCGGACGTTCACCCCTACCCGCGCCCGGGTATCCCGTGATCTACGCCGGGACCAGAGTCAGCAGTGAGGCCTCCGGTGGGCAGCAGAAGCGGACCGGTGCGTACGGTGACGTGCCGAGGCCGGCCGACACGTGTAGCCAGGATCCGCCGTGCCGGTGCAGGCCCTTCACCCGGGGCTTGTCGATGCCGCAGTTGGTCACCAGTGCCCCGTAGAACGGCACGCACAGCTGGCCGCCGTGGGTGTGGCCGGCCAGCAGGAGCTGGTAGCCGTCCGCCGCGAAGCGGTCCAGGTTGCGGGGTTCCGGTGAGTGCATCACGCCGATGCTCACTGGGCCCGACGAGGCCGGGCCGGCGATGTCGTCGTAGCGGTCCTTGCCGATGTGGGAGTCGCCGATGCCGGCGAACTCCACCTCGGCGTCCCCGAGCTTCAGGCTGCCGACGTGGTTGTTGAGGTCGAGCCAGCCGGCCGCGGTCAGGGCGGCGCCGAGGTCTTCGTAGGGCAGGTCGGGGACGGTCCGCCGGTTGTAGTCGGTGCGGCTCGTACGCCACAGGTAGCGTGCCGGGTTCTTCGGCACCGGTGAGTACATGTCGTTGGATCCGTACACGAACACGCCCGGGCGGTCGAGCAGCGGGCCCAGGAGTTCGAGGAACGGGCCGATGGCGTCCGGGTGGGAGATCGAGTCACCCGTGTTGACGACCAGGTCGGGCTCGAGCGCGTCCAGGGCGGCCACCCACGAGATCAGGCGGCGGCGGCCCGGGGTCAGGTGTGTGTCCGAGATGTGCAGGATCTTGATCGGTCGCTGGCCCGGGGCGAGCACGGGTACGTCGTACCGGCGCAGGCGGAACCAGTTGCGTTCGATGACGGACGCGTAGCCGATGCCGGCGACACCGGCGCCGAGCACTCCCAGGGGGACGGCATATCTCTTTCGCACCCATCCATCGTGCCAGACCACGGGAGCTGATTATTGGAAAGCGCATGTCGATCAGGCAGGGCAAGATGATGACCATGTTGAAGGAGAAGCTGCAGACCGACCTGTCGGTCGCGATGAAGGCGCGTGACGAGGTTCGCACCCGTACGCTCCGTATGGCGTTGACGGCCGTGACCAACGAGGAGGTCTCGGGCAAGCGGGCGCGCGAGCTGTCCGACGACGACGTCGTCAAGGTGCTGCAGCGGGAGGCCAAGAAGCGCCGCGAGGCGGCCGAGGCGTTCGCCGGCGCCGGGCGCACCGAGCAGGCGGAGGCCGAGCGGGCCGAAGGCGTCGTCCTCGACGAGTACCTCCCCGCGCAACTGGACGACGAGGAGCTCACGCGTCTCGTCTCCGAGGCCATCGCGGAGACGGGTGCCGAGGGGCCGCGGGCGATGGGGCAGGTCATGAAGGTCGTGACGCCGAAGGTCGCGGGCCGCGCGGACGGCCGTCGCGTCTCCGGTGAGGTCAAGCGGCAGCTCGCGGGCTGAAAAGGCCGGAAAGACCAAGACGCCTCGTACGCGCCGAAGCGTACGAGGCGTCCCGTGAAGACGACGGTCAGTTGAACGGCCAGATACCGCCGCCGCGTCGTCGCTTGCGCGGCTTCGGGGCGGGCCCGTTGCCGTTGCTCACGAAGATCACGACCGAGGTGTCCGTGTCGGACTTCACGCCGGCGCTGGGTGAGGTGTACGCCACCGTGCCCTTGCGCTGGGTGGAGTCGATCGCGCGCGGCGACACCTGAACGGCGAAGCCGGCGTTCTCGATCTGCTGCGTCGCCGCCTGGACCGAGAGCCCGCGGACGTTGGGGATGCGGGCCTGGTCCAGGTTGCCGAAGTCGTCGACCGGCGTGTGGAACGACGAGGGCTTGGTGTTCCGCAGCGCGCCCTCCATCGAGGCCTTCCAGATGCGGCCGATGTTCGAGCCGTAGATGCCGGGACTCGGGTTGCCGAACGGCGCCGCGGGGTCGCCGTACCAGACGGCCGACGCGAGGTCGGGTGTGTAACCCGCGAACAGCGCGCACGAGTGTGACTCGCAAGTGCCGGTCTTGCCCGCCGCGGGCCTGCCGATGGCCATGCCCCGGCCGGTGCCGTTGGTGATCACGCCCTGCAGGATCCGGGTGACCTCGTCGGCCACGCCCGAGTCGACCGCCTTGCCGCACTTGGCCTTGGGGACCTCGATCTTCTTGCCGTCGGCGTCGGTGACGTCGTTGATGGCGACCGGGGTGCAGTACTGGCCGCGTGCCGCGAAGCCGGCGTACGCGGCGGCGAGGTGGGTGACGTCGATGCTGTTGGTGCCGAGTACCTGCGAGGGCACCTGCTCCAGCGGCTTGCCGTTGGACTGCTTCATGCCGAAGCTCTGCGCCATGTGGATCGAGTCACACAGGCCGACCCGTTGCTCCAGTGCGGCATAGAACGTGTTGATCGAGCCCCAGGTCCCGGTGTTCAGGTTGGCGCTCTTCGCCTTGGACGTCTCGGCGTTCCCCAGTGTCCACGGCTCGAAATGGCTGCCGCTGCAGGAAGTGAACCCGCTGATCGTCGTGCTGTTGGGCGCCGGCAGCGTCGTGCCGACGCTGTAGCCCTTGTTGAGCGCGGTGGCGAGGGTGAAGACCTTGAAGGTCGACCCGGCCGAGTAGCCGCTGTTGCCGCCGTGGGCGTAGTCCGCAGCGAGGTTCAGGGTCGTCTGACCCTTCGATCTGTGATCGCCATAGTCCTTACTGACCACCATCGCCTTGATCTCGCCGGTGCCGGGCTTGACCATCGCCTCGGTCGCCGTCTTGCTCCTGCTCGGCCGCAGGGCGAGTGCCTTCTGCGCGGCGTTCTGCGCCTTCATGTCCAGAGTCGTACGGATGGTGAGGCCGCCGCGGTAGAGGAGCCGCTCGCGGTCTTCCGACGTCTTGCCGAACGCGGGATTGCCGAGGACCTCGTCCTTGACGTACTCGCAGAAGAACGGCGCCTTGCTGTCGGCGCAGTCGGTCTTGGGCTTCTTGATGTCCAGCTTGATGGGGGTGGCGGCGGCCACGTCGGCCTGCTGCTTGCTGATGATCTTCAGCTCCGCCATGCGGTAGAGCACCGTGTTGCGGCGGTCGATCGCGCCCTTTTTGTTGATCTCGGGGTCGTAGAAGTACGGGCTGTTGGTCACGCCCGAGAGCAGCGCCGCCTCGGGGAGGGTGAGCTCCGAGGCGTTCTTGCTGAAGTAGTACTGCGAGGCCGCCTGCACGCCGTACGCGCCGGAGCCGAAGTAGGCGATGTTGAGGTAGCCCTCGAGGATCTGGCTCTTGGTCAGGCGTTTCTCGACGTTGACGGCGTAACGCAGCTCCCGGAGCTTGCGCCCGAAGTTGGGCGCTTTCGCCGCCTCAGCGTCCTTGTCCGTCTTGGCGTTCTCGACCAGGAGGTTCTTGACGTACTGCTGGGTGAGCGTCGAGCCACCCTGCTTGATGCCGCCGTCCTGCGCGTTGGTGACGAGGGCGCGGAAGGAGCCCTTCGCGTCGAGCGGACCGTGCTGGAAGAACCGCGCGTCCTCGATCGCGACGATGGCCTTCTGCATGATCGGAGCGACCTGGTCCAGGCTCACCGACTCGCGGTTGTGAAAGTAGAACTGCGCGATGACCTGGCCATCCGCGGAGTAGACGGTCGTGCGCTCGGGTGGCGGCTTCAAGCTGAAGTCATCCGGCAGGCTCTGGAAGCTGTCCGAGGCGTCCCTCGCCGCCATCCCGACGCTGCCGACGCCGGGAAGGGCGAGAAGACCGACGAGTACCCCTGCGAAGGCAGCCGCCCCGAGAAGTCGTAGCAGCTTGACGATCACACCATCTTGATCTTCCCTCACACCCATCACCCGACATAGGTTACGCGGGACGAGAGGTACATATGGTGCACCTCCCCGCAGACGGATGACTAGTTCCTTGCCTCCGGATGGCCCGGAGGGGCTATTTCGAGAATGGGCCCATCGGGGGCTGTTGAATCCACCCGCGGTTCCGTAAGTTCTTCCCCACGGCTTTCGTATGGCGGCCTGACGTCCGCGCCCGTCCGGCCGGGGCTCGCAACGACAACCGACCAAGGGGAGTGGGGCCAAGATGTGGATCACGGATTGGACCGCCCGCGCCGCCTGCCGTAACGCGGATCCCGACGCGTTGTTCGTGCAGGGGGCCGCTCAAAACCGGGCGAAGCTGATCTGCCGTGGCTGCCCTGTGCGCACCGAGTGCCTCGCAGACGCCCTGGACAACCGGATCGAGTTCGGTGTTTGGGGCGGCATGACCGAGCGTGAGCGTCGGGCGCTGCTGCGGCGGCGACCTGACGTGGCGTCGTGGCGCGAGCTGCTGGAGACCGCCAAGGAGCAGTACGAGCAGTCTCAGGACCCAGACGAAGAGCTCGTCGCAAGCTGATCGTCGTTGGCCTGGCCACCCCACAAGGGCGGCCAGGCCATCGTCATGCCGCGGGCTCGGCGGCCTCGCCCGCGAGGTCGCCCGCGATGCTTCGCAGACCCTCCAGCTCGTGGACGTCCTCGGCCATCGCGCCGACGGTCGCGACCGGCACGGTCGGGTGTGACGAGGTGAAGCTCTCCCGCAGTCGCGTCTCGCGCGCGGTGACATGCATGCGCTCCGCGTGCAGCCGCAGCAGTGCGGCGGTCAGCGGATGGTTGCCACGCGTCTCGAGCGTCTCCGCGGCGGCCTGGCTGCGTACCGCCGACAGTTGGGACGCGTCCGAGCGGTGCACCCGGTTGACCACCAGGCCGGCGAGGGGCATGCGTTCTTCGGCGAGACGCTCGACGAAGTAGGACGCCTCGCGCAACGCGTCGCGTTCTGGGGCGGCGACGACGAGGAACGCCGTGCCCGGAGCCTGCAGCAGCTTGTACGTCTGGTCGGCGCGTTCACGGAAGCCGCCGAACATCGTGTCGAAGGCCAGCACGAACGTCTGCATGTCGCGGATCAGCTGGCCGCCGAGCACCTTGGTGATGACGCTGGTGAACATGCCGAACCCGGCGGTCACCACCTTCATGCCGAAGCGACCACCGGCCTTCGCCGGGGCCATCAGCACCTTGATGAGCCGCCCGTCGAGGAATCGCCCCATGCGCTCGGGCGCGTCCAGGAAGTCCAGGGCCGAGCGCGACGGAGGCGTGTCCACGACGATGAGGTCCCAGTCACCGGAGCGGTGCAGCTGACCGAGCTTCTCCATCGCCATGTACTCCTGCGTGCCGGACAGGCTGGAGGACAGCGACTGGTAGAAGGGGTTGGCCAGGATCTGCTGTGCGCGTTCGGGCTCGGCGTGCGCCTCGACGATCTCGTCGAAGGTGCGCTTCATGTCGAGCATCATCGCGTGCAGCTCACCCTCGGCACCGTCGACCGGGCGCGGGGTGTTGTCCAGCTCGGTCAGCCCGAGCGCCTGCGCCAGCCGGCGTGCCGGGTCGACGGTGAGCACGACGACGTCGCGGCCGCGCTCTGCCGCGCGTACGCCGACGGCCGCCGCGGTGGTGGTCTTGCCGACACCGCCCGAACCGCAGCACACGATGATCTTCGTGTCGGGGTCGTCGATCAGCGTGTCGATGTCGAACACCGGTGGCTTCCTCACGCCGCACCCTGCCTTCCGAGCTCTTCGGCGAACTCATAGAGCCCGGCCAGGTCCATGCCGTCGCTCAGCAGTGGGAGTTCGTACCGCGGGACGTCGGCGTCGGCCAGCCGGGCCAGCTCGCGCTCCTGCAACATCGAGCGGCGCGCGTGGTCGGAGGCCTCCGCGGCCAGGGCCTGCGCGATCTCGGCGGCGTCGTCCTCGACGCCCGCCGCCTTGACGCCCATGCGGATGGCCTCGATGTCCAGCTCGCCGGCCAGGGCCGCCGCCAGGTCCCCTTCGGGCAGGATCGGCTGGCGCACCATGTTGACCATCAGTCCGCCGACCGGAAGGCCGAGCGTCCTGAGGTCGGCGATGCCGTCGACGGTCTCCTGGACCGGCATCTCCTCGAGCAGCGTGACGAAGTGGACGGCCGTCTCCGGACTGCGGAGGACCTTCATCACGGTGTCGGCGTGATGCCGGATCGGCCCCATCTTGGCCAGCCCGGCGACCTCGGCGTTGACGTTGAGGAACCGGCTGATGCGACCGGTCGGCGGGGCGTCCATCACGACCGCGTCGTAGATGAAGCGACCCTTCTTGTCCTTGCGGCGCACCGCCTCGCTGGCCTTGCCGGTGAGCAGCACGTCACGCAGGCCGGGCGCGATGGTCGTCGCGAAGTCGATGAGGCCCAGCCGGTTGAGCGCCTTGCCGGCCCGGCGGAGGTTGTAGAACATCTCCAGGTATTCGAGCATCGCTTCTTCGGGATCCACCGCCAGGGCGAACACATCGCCGCCGTCGGGGGCGACCGCGACCTTGCGTTCTTCGTACGGCAGCGGTGGGCAGTCGAAGAGCTGAGCGATGCCCTGGCGTCCTTCGACCTCGATGAGCAGGACCTTGCGGCCGCCGGCGGCCAGGGCCAGCGCGAGTGATGCGGCCACCGTCGTCTTTCCGGTGCCGCCCTTGCCGGTGACCACGTGCAGGCGCACGCCATCCCAATCGGTGTCTCTCGCCCTCACTCTTGCGAGGTTATCGTCCGGTTCGTGGGCGACTCCCCGCGACCGCAAGTGACGTCTGACACCTCTCGCTCGTTGAGGACTAGTGTCGGACATGGAGGGCATCGACCGGCTGAAAGGTGATCCCCGTGGCTGAGGCGCTATTCATTCTTCTAGGAATCCTCGCATTCCTCGTATTTATCTTGATCGTGGCATCTGTCAAGGTCGTCCAGCAGGTGGAACGCGGCGTCGTCTTCCGTCTCGGCAAGGTGCAGCCGCAGTTCCGCGCACCCGGTCTGACCTTGATCTTTCCCACGATCGACCGGATGACCAAGGTCAACATGCAGACCGTTGCCATGGGCGTACCCGCCCAGGAGGGCATCAGTCAGGACAACGTCAGCGTGAGGGTCGACGCGGTCGTGTACTTCCGGGTGATCGACCCGGTAAAGGCCATCGTCAACGTGCAGAACTACAACTGGGCGATCTCGCAGGTGGCCCAGACCTCGCTGCGTTCGGTGATCGGCCAGGCGGACATGCAGCAGCTGCTGTCGGAGCGGGAGACGATCAATGCCGAACTGCAGCGGATCATGGACCAGGCGACCGAGGCACCCTGGGGCATCAAGATCCAGCGGGTCGAGATCAAGGACGTGTCACTGCCCGAGGGCATGAAGCGATCGATGGCCCGCCAGGCCGAGGCCGAGCGCGAACGCCGTGCGCGCATCATCACCGCCGACGGTGAGTTCCAGGCGTCCAAGCGGCTCGCCGCCGCGGCCGAGGTCATGGCCCAGGATCCCGCCTCACTCCAGCTGCGTCTGCTGCAGACCGTCGTCGAGGTGGCGGCCGAGAAGAACAGCACGCTCGTGATGCCGTTCCCGGTCGAGCTGCTGCGGTTCTTCGACCGCGCCGCGGGCGGCGACCAGACGCCGCGCGAGGGCAACCCCAGGACGAACCTCGCCGAGCACATCGCCAAGGCCGAGGAGGAGCTGGCCAAGGCGGACGAGGCGTCCTCGATCGCGTCGGCCGACGACGTGCCGCCGGTCCCCGGGCTGGAGCCGAGGAAGGACAAGATGGGCATCACACCGCCCGCGGAGGACAGTGGGACGCCCAAGCAGGACACCGGCCAGTGGGGCGGCTCGTCCTACGGGGACTAATGTTCCGCGTATGAAGAAGTGGGAGTACGCGACCGTTCCGCTGCTGGTGCATGCGACAAAGCAGATTCTCGACAACTGGGGCGATGACGGCTGGGAGCTCGTCGCCGTCATCCCCGGCCCCAATCCCGAGAACCTCGTCGCCTACCTCAAGCGTGAGAAGGCATGAGCAGTCCCGAGGAGCGGATCCGGGAGCTGGGACTGGAGATCCCTGACGTCGTGGCGCCGCTGGCCTCGTACGTGCCGGCGGCGCGTACGGGCTCGCTCGTCTACACGGCCGGGCAGCTGCCGATCGTCAAGGGCGAGCTGGCCGCGACCGGCAAGGTCGGCGCCGAGATCGACCCGGAGCGCGCCACCGAGCTGGCCCGGCTGTGCGGGCTCAACGCCATCGCCGCGATCCGTGCCGAGGTCGGGGAGCTGTCCCGCGTACGGCGCATCGTCAAGGTCGTCGGCTTCGTGGCCAGCGCGCCGGACTTCTACGGTCAGCCGCAGGTGGTCAACGGGGTGAGCGACCTGCTCGGCGAGGTGTTCGGCGACGCGGGCAAGCATGCCCGCAGCGCGGTCGGGGTGGCCGTTCTGCCCCGAGATGCCCCGGTTGAGGTAGAGCTGATCGCCGAAGTCGATTAACTTTCGGTCGACAAGCCCTGTCACCTGAGCGAGGAGGCGCCTTGGCGGACGCACTCCGGCTGCCCGACCGGCTGGCCGAACGCGCACGAGACATCAGCGAGGGCAGGGTGGAGGCGGCGACACCACGCGACGCCTCCACCGTGATCCTGCTGCGCGACTCTCCGGCCGGCGACGGCCTGCTCGTCTACCTGCTGCGGCGCGTGTCGTCGATGAAGTTCGCGCCGGGCGCGTACGTCTTCCCCGGCGGTTCGGTGGACCAGCGTGACGGCGATCTCGCGGTCGGCTGGTCCGGGCCGTCACCGGCCGACTGGGGTAGCGCCTTCGGCGCCGCCGAGACGCTCGCCCGCGAGCTGGTCTGCGCCGCCGTACGCGAGACGTTCGAGGAGTCCGGCGTACTCCTCGCCGGCCCGGCAGAGGACGCCATCGTGCCGGACACCAGCGCCGACGACTGGGAGGCCGACCGGCAGGCACTGCTGGACCGGTCGCAGTCGCTGGCCGAGCTGCTGGCCCGGCGCGGCCTCGTGCTCCGCGGTGACCTGCTGCGCCCCTGGGCGCACTGGATCACCCCCGAGATCGAGGAACGCCGCTACGACACCCGGTTCTTCGTCGCGGCGCTTCCCGAGGGTCAGCGCACCCGCGACGTCAGCACCGAGTCCGACCGGGTCGCCTGGGTCCGCCCGGCCGACGCCGTGGAGGCCGCGCAGCGTGGTGACATGCGGATGCTTCCGCCGACCCTGGTGACGCTGACCGAGCTGACCGCGTACGACTCGGTATCGGCCGTCCTGGCGGCACAGCGGCGTGTACGGCCGCGGCTGCCCTCGGCACGCGTCACCGGAGACGGTGTCTTCCTCGTACTGCCCGAGGACGTGGCATGACCGAGCGCAGCGCCCTGATCACCTCCCCGACGGAGGAGGCCGCATGAGCATCGACGGGATGGGCACCGACCGCGCGCTCTGCGTGCTGGCGCCCAACCCCTCCGCGATGACGCTGGACGGCACCAACACGTGGGTGCTGCGCGAGCCGGGCGCGGAGCGTTCGCTCGTCATCGACCCCGGTCCCGAGCACGAGGAACACCTGCGCCGGGTCGCCTCCATCGCCGGCCGGGTCGCGCTCGTCCTGCTCACCCACGGCCATCCCGACCACGCGGAGGGCGCGCGGAGGTTCGCCGAACTGGCCGGCTCCGTGCCCGTACGCGCGCTGGACCCCGCACTCCGGCTGGGCGAGGAGGGTCTCGCCGAGGGCGACGTGATCGAGCTGGACGGCCTGGAGCTGCGCGTCATCGAGACCCCGGGGCACACGCCGGACTCACTGACGTTCTGGCTGCCCGCCGACCAGGCGGTCCTCACCGGGGACACCGTCCTCGGCCGTGGCACGACCGTGGTGCACCGGCTCGGGGACTACCTGACGTCGCTGGACCGGCTGCGGGCGATGGCCGAGGGCACGCGGGTGATCCTGCCGGGCCACGGCGACCGGCTCGATGATCCGGCGGGTGCCCTCGACTTCTACATCGGCCACCGCCGCGAACGCCTCCAGCAGGTCGAGGACGCGCTGGCGGCCGGCGACCGTACGGCCAGGGAGGTCGTGGAGCGCGTGTACGCCGACGTCGACCGCGCCCTGTGGCCGGTCGCCGAGGCGTCCGTACGCGCCCAGCTCGACTACCTCGCCGAGCGCGGGGTGTCATGACGAATGGCGGCGGGTCTGCCTCCGGATTGATCCTCGCCGCCCCCGGGGTGATCATCTTGTCCGTGCGGACAGCGGATCATCCTGACCGTACGGGCGGCGCCTGATCAGCGGGAGCGTTTGCGGAGGCGTTCGATGTCGAGGACCTGTACGGCGCGGGCCTCGATGCGCAGCCAGCCGCGCTGGGCGAAGTCGGCCAGGGCCTTGTTGACCGTCTCGCGTGAGGCGCCGACGAGCTGGGCGAGCTCCTCCTGCGTCAGGTCGTGGTGGACGTGCAACCCGGTCTCGGTGGGCTGGCCGAACCTCTCGGCCAGGTCGAGCAGGGCCTTGGCCACCCGGCCGGGCACGTCGGTGAAGACGAGGTCGGCCATGATCTCGTTGGTGCGGCGCAGCCGCTGGGCGAGGGCGCGCAGCAGGTGGACGCCGATCTCGGGGTGGCCCTTGAGGAACGGCCACAGATCGGTGTGGCCGAGCGCGGCGAGCCGCCCCTCGGTCACCGCGATGGCACTGGCCGTACGCGGGCGGGGGTCGAACAGCGACAGCTCACCGAACATCTCGCTCGGTCCCAACACGCTGAGGAGATTTTCCCGGCCGTCGGGGGCCGTCCGAGTAAGCTTGATCTTGCCTTCGAGGATGACGTACAGGCGGTCACCCTCCTGGTCCTCAGAGAAGAGCGTCTGACCACGTGACAGATGCACCTCTGCGACCGTGGCGCGCAGCGCCCTGGCTCCCTCTTCGTCGAGCGCCTCGAAGAGCGGCGCGCGGCCGAGAACCTCGACGTCGCGGTCGTTCACGTTTCCTCCTCAGTAACCTACGCACACAAGTGTGACGCACGTCGCAGTGTGAAGATGACGCGGCCCCCCTATTACTCTTGCGTTCGTGCCACGCAAACCGGAGTCCCGACTCGCCCTGGTACGCCGGGCTCGCCGCATCAACCGCGAATTGGCGGAGATGTACCCCGATGCGCACTGTGAGCTTGACTTCACCACACCGCTCGAACTGCTCGTCGCGACGATCCTCTCCGCGCAGTGCACGGACAAACGGGTCAACATGGTCACCCCCACCCTCTTCGCCCGTTATCCGTCGGCCGCCGACTACGCGGCCGCCGACCGCGAGGAGATGGAAAAGATCATTCAGTCGACCGGCTTCTTCCGCGCGAAGACCAACAGCCTCCTCAAGCTGGGGCAGGAGCTGTGCGACCACCACGGTGGCGAGGTCCCACGCACGATGCAGGAGCTGGTGAAGCTGCCCGGCGTGGGCCGCAAGACCGCCAACGTCGTGCTCGGCAATGCCTTCGACGTCCCGGGCCTGACCGTCGACACGCACTTCTCCCGGCTGGTCAAGCGCTTCGGCTGGACCACCGAGACCGACCCGGTCAAGATCGAGTACGCCATCGGCGAGCTGATCCCGCGGGCGGACTGGACCATCCTGTCCCACCGGCTGATCTGGCACGGTCGCCGCATGTGCCACGCGCGGCGCCCGGCCTGCGGCGTCTGCCCGCTCGCCCGGCTGTGCCCGTCATACGGCGAGGGCCCGACGGATGAGAAGACCGCTCGCAAGCTGGTCCGATCGGGCCCGTTCTCGTGACGGACTATCCCGCCTGGTTGCGGGACTTCGTGGCCATGGCGCCCCGCATCGACGTGCCCGAGATGATGCGGCCACCGGGCAACGGCGAGCGCGCGGCGGCCGTGCTCGTCCTGTTCGGCGAGGGACCCGAGGGCCCGGACCTGCTGCTCCTGCAGCGCGCCGACACGATGCGCAAGCACGCGGGGCAGCCGGCCTTTCCAGGTGGCGGCATCGACCCGGACGACGGCGGACCGGTGGGCGCCGCACTGCGCGAGGCCGCGGAGGAGACCGGCCTTGACCCCTCCGGCGTCATGGTGCTGGCCAGCATGCCGGAGATGTACGTCGCTCACAGCGGCTACCGCGTCACGCCGGTGGTGGCCTGGTGGCGCGAGCCCTCGGCCGTCGCGGCGGGCGACCCGGACGAGGTCGCGTCGGTCGCGCGCGTACCGCTCGTGGAGCTGACCGATCCGGCCAACCGGCTTCAGGTGCGCACCCCGTCCGGTTACGTCGGGCCCGCCTTCCGCGTGGGCGGCATGCTCGTGTGGGGGTTCACCGCCGGGATTCTGCACCGCGTCCTTCAGACCGGAGGGTGGGAACGCCCCTGGGACGAGGACCGGATCGAGGAGCTTCCGCCCGAGGTCATCGATCTCGCCGCGCGCGAGTAGTCCCGGCTTCGTACATAACAGGAGCGGATCTGGTCCGCGGAGGCGACGTGCGGATGCTCGTTTCCCCTATACGGTGAACCAGTGCTGGGCGATCACCTCCTCGACCTGATACTTCTGGCGCTCGTCGTACTCTTCGCGATCTCGGGATACAGACAGGGCTTCATCGTCGGTTCACTGAGCTTCGTGGGTTTCGTCGGCGGCGTCATTGTCGGCATGCTCGTCGCGCCGCCGATCGTTAAGTCGGTCGTCGACGGCCCGGCCCAGCAGGCGCTGCTGGCCATCGTCATCCCGTTCCTGACGGCGACGCTCGGGCAGCTGCTGGCCTCCTCGGTGGGATCGGCGTTGCGCAGCCGCGTGACCTGGGACTCCGCGCGCAGCGTCGACGCGGTGGGCGGCGCCTGCGTCAGCGGTGTCGCACTGCTGGTGGTGGCGTGGCTGATCGGCAGCGCGCTGGTCACGTCGCCGTTCGTCTGGCTGCGTACGCAGGTCAAGGACTCCTCGGTGCTGCACGGCGTGAACACCTTCATGCCCGACCAGGCCAACACCTGGTTCTCCTCCTTCCGCGGCTTCGTCTCCAAGACCGGCTTCCCGCAGGTCTTCGGCGGCCTCGGCGGTGAGTCCATCGTCGACGTGCCGCCCCCGGACACCAAGATCCTCAAAACCCCGGAGCTCATCCAGGCACGAAAGAGCATCGTCAAGATCATCGGTACCGCGCGAAGCTGCCAGCGCAAGATCGAGGGCACCGGCTTCGTGTACGCCCCGGGCCGCGTGATGACCAACGCGCACGTGGTGGCCGGCGTCGACTCCAGCCCGAAGGTCTTCACGATGGGCAACGGCACCTTCAGCGGCCGTGTCGTCCTTTATGACTACAAGCGGGACGTCGCGATCCTGGACGTGCCCGGCCTGTCCGTGCCGACGCTGAAGTTCGACGGCACCGCCCAGACGCGCGACGACGCGGTCGTGGCCGGCTTCCCGAAGAACCAGCCGTTCACCGCCCGCGCGGCCCGGATCCGCGCCAAGCAGAAGGCCCGCGGCCCGGACATCTACCACTCGGGCCAGGTCACCCGCGAGATCTACGCCATCCGCGCGCTGGTCGAGCAGGGCAACTCCGGCGGCCCGCTGCTGGCCCCGAACGGCAAGGTGTACGGCGTGGTGTTCGCCGCGGCGCTGGACAACAAGGACACCGGCTACGTCCTGACCGCCGCCGAGGTGGCCTCCGACGCCCAGGCGGGCGTCAACGCCGTCAACGAGGTCTCCACCCAGTCCTGCTCCGACTAGAGCGCGACCAAGTCGTTCACGCTGGTCATGGGCGTTCACGGGCTTCCTCGACCGTGCTTCCCCACGGCCGACCGCGTCACCGGGGTGTCGTACCACCGCAGCGCTCCGTACCCTA
This sequence comes from Actinoallomurus bryophytorum, assembly GCF_006716425.1. Lineage (NCBI taxonomy): Bacteria > Bacillati > Actinomycetota > Actinomycetes > Streptosporangiales > Thermomonosporaceae > Actinoallomurus > Actinoallomurus bryophytorum. The sequence goes on along the minus strand of NZ_VFOZ01000001.1, from coordinate 3,157,382 downwards.
CGAAACGTGAGCACCGCCCCCGAGCCCGGCACGGCCTCTGGCGACTCGTCGGCGGGGGTCCGGATCACCGAGCCGACCCAGGAGGAGCTGGACGCGCTTCCCCCGGACCGCCGGCTGGAGTTACTCCACCGGGAACGGCAGCGTGACGCCGACGAGCGCGAGCGCCGGCGACAGAGCCGGCACCAGTGGTTCAACAGCGTCGGCATCCTGTTCGGCGTGCTGTTCACCGCCGCGGGTCTGGTGGCGACCGCCCTGACGTGGCGGACCGGGCAGGGTGAGCTGCGGACCGCTCGGGAGGGCCAGATCACCGACCGGTACACCAAGGCCACCGAGCAGCTCGGCTCGCCCGGACGCGACGTACGGACCGGTGCCATTTACGCCCTGGAACGCATCGCCGGTGACTCCCCGCGCGACAGGCTCACCATCGTCGACGTGCTGGCGGCCTTCGTCCGCGAACACGACCCTGCCGCCTCCGTACCGGCCGCCAAGCTGCCCACCGAGCCCGACACCGACGTCCTGGCCGCTCTGACCGTGCTGGGCCGTATCCCCCACTCGCACCACTTCACCGACCTGCACGCGACGCGGATCCCCGGCAGTCAGATTCCGACCGCAGACCTGTCCGGTATGAACCTGTTCGCCGCGAACCTGAGCCATGGGGACCTGATCAACGCGAAACTGCGTTACACGAACCTGACCCACGTGAACCTCACCAGAGCGGACCTCGACAGCGCGAACCTGACCGGCGCCTCGCTCAGAGGCGCCGACCTGACCGGCGCCAACCTGAAGGGTACGAATCTGAGCGACGCGGACCTGGCCGGCGTGCGCGGAATGACCCCGGCGGCGATCCGCGCGGTGGCGCGGACGGACGCGTTGACGAAGTTCTGAGGGCGCGAGCCCGCCGGCCACGGTCCGTACGGACAACCGGCCCTTCACACGCGAAGAGGCGGGGCCAGCTCGGCGTCGGTGATCGCTTCGAGGCCGTCGCGGTCGAGGTGGTCGGCCAGGTCACGCGCGCGCCGGGCCAGGCCGGTCGCGTCGATGCCGTGCGGTGCCGGGTCGTAGGGTGCGATGCGTTCGGCGGCGCGGCGCAGGAGGGTCTTCGCGCCCCGCGCGTTGCCGCGGCGTACGTGGGTGAAGCCGACCGCCAGCTGGGCCAGGCCCTGCCACAGCTCGCGTTCCTCCGGAGGCGCCGACTTCCAGGCGGCCTCGAGGACCTCGTGGGCGTGGAACGGGCGGTCCGCGTCGAGCAGGCGCTGTGCCTCGGCCAGCACCTCGGCGGGGGCGGCCGTGTAGTCCTCCGGGACGCGTTCCTCGCCCTCGGCGTCGCGTGGGAGCGGGCGGCCGTACGCGTCGCGGGGACGTGCGCTGCGGGCCCGGCCGGTCTCGTCGCGGTCCCGGCCCGTCATCGGTCCGGCTCCGGGTCGGCGAGCCAGCCGATGAGCTCCTCGTCGAAGGTCGACGGGCGTTCTTCGTGCGGAAAGTGGCCGGCGCCCTCGATCAGTTTCCAGCGGTACGGTGCCTCGACGTAGCGGCCTGAGCCCTGGGCGCTGCGCGGCAGCACCGTATGGTCCAGCGCGCCGTGCAGGTGCAGCACCGGGACGCGGATCGGCGCGCGCATCCGGCTCGCGTACCTGATCCCGTCCGGACGCAGCAGTGAGCGGATCGTCCAGCGGTGGTACTCCAGGGCGCAGTGCGCGACGCCCGGGATCTGGAAGGCCGAACGGTAGATGCGCTCGGTCTCCTCGGAGGGCCAGCCCGGCCCCGACCAGTCGTGCAGCAGCTCGCCCACGAGCGCGGCGTCGTTCTTGACGAGTCGTTTCTCCGGCGCGATCGGCAGCTGGAAGCCGAGCGCGTGGCGTACCGCCCACCCCTGGCCCCGTACGTCCGTCAGCAGAGAGTGCCCCAGCCGCAGCGGGTGCGCCGTCGAGACCGCGACCAGGCGCTGCACGACCTTGGGGTGGTAGACGCCCATCGTCCAGGCCAGCAGGCCGCCCCAGTCGTGGCCGATGACGGTGGCGTTGGCCTCGCCGAGTGAGCGCACCAGCCCGGCGATGTCGCCCGCCAGGGTGACCAGGTCATAGCCGCGGGGTGGCTTGTCGCTGCCGCCGTACCCGCGCAGGTCGACGGCTGCCGCGCGGTAACCCGCCGCGGCCAGCGACTCCAGCTGATGGTGCCAGGTCCACCAGAACTCCGGGAATCCGTGCACGAGCAGGACCAGGGGTCCCTCGCCGAGCTCGACCACGTGGAACCGCGTGCCGCCCGCGCTCACCGACCGATGCCGCCATGGACCCTCGATCAGCACGGCGGATTCATCGGTCATCGCGACTACTCGGTCAGGGCGGGCTGGTCGCCTGCGCCACCACGGCGCAGCAGGGCGATGTCGTCCTTCATGGTCTTGCGTGTACGGCTGACGCCGGTCATCTTCTTCATCCGCCACATCCCGATCGCCACCAGGATCACCGCGAGCAGGACGTAGGCGCCGGCGACGATGAGGAACGCCAGCCAGTTCCACACGCCCGCGGTGATGAGGCCGTACGCGGCGGCGATCGACAGCAGGATCACTACGATGCCGCCGATGACCCCGGCGACGGCGAAGAGCGTGCCACCGAGGGCCGCCTTCTTGGCGTCGTCCTTCAACTCGAGCTTGGCGAGCTCGAGCTCGGACTTGACCAGGCGGGAGACGCTCCCGGTGGCGATGGCGACCAGCTCACCGAGCGACTTGTCCTCGAGCTGCCCGTCGGACCGTACCTCGGTCATGTTTCTCCTCTCCGTACGGGGCAGCGCGTCCCCGGCGGGTGGCCTGAAAGGCGATGGGGCGGCCGCCACCGTGGCGAAGGGGGCACGCGAGGAAGACCGCCTTGTCAGAGGTTAGCCCTGTCAGGGATCACCCGTCGTGACCCTCCCGGTTTCCCGCGCGGCGGCCGTGGAACGCCTGCGGGAGGGCGCGGCCGACCGGCCACGCCCTCCCGCAGGTGTCTTACTCCTCGGTCTGCGTGGGCAGTTTGTCCGCGATGAGGTCCATGACCGTGCTGTCGGTCAGCGTGGTCACGTCACCGAGCGAGCGGTGCTCGGCGACGTCGCGCAGCAGCCGGCGCATGATCTTGCCGGACCGCGTCTTGGGCAGCTCGGGCACGATCATGATCTGGCGCGGCTTGGCGATCGCGCCGAGGTGCTTGCTGACGTGGTTGCGCAGCTCGCTGACCAGGGCCTCGCCGTCGTCCACGGTGCTGCCGCGCAGGATCACGAACGCGACGATGGCCTGGCCGGTCACCGGGTCGGTCGAGCCGACGACCGCGGCCTCGGCGACCTTCGGGTTGGAGACCAGCGCCGACTCGACCTCGGTCGTGGAGATGTTGTGGCCGGAGACGAGCATGACGTCGTCGACGCGGCCGAGCAGCCACAGGTCGCCGTCGGCGTCCTTCTTCGCGCCGTCGCCGGCGAAGTAGAGGCCCTCGAAACGCGACCAGTACGTCTTGACGTAGCGCTCGTCGTCGCCCCAGATCGTCCGCAGCATCGACGGCCACGGCTCCTTGATCACCAGGAACCCGCCGCCACCGTCCGGCACCGATTTGCCCTGGTCATCGACCACGTCGGCCTCAATGCCCGGCAGCGGCCGCATCGCGGCGCCCGGCTTGCCGTGGGTGACGCCCGGCAGCGGAGAGATCATCAGCGCGCCGGTCTCGGTCTGCCACCACGTGTCCACGACGGGCGTACGGTCGCCGCCGATGTTGGTGCGGTACCAGATGTAGGCCTCAGGGTTGATCGGCTCACCGACCGAGCCCAGGAGCCGCAGCGAGGACAGGTCGTGCTCGGCGGGGAACTCGGCGCCCCACTTCATGAACGTGCGGATCGCGGTGGGCGCGCAGTACAGGATGGTCACCTTGTACTTGGCGATCAGCTCCCACCAGCGGCCCTTGTGCGGGGTGTCGGGCGTGCCCTCGTACATCACGCTCGTGGCGCCGTTGGCCAGCGGCCCGTACACGATGTAGGAGTGCCCGGTGACCCAGCCGATGTCGGCCGCGGTCCAGAAGACGTCGGTGTCCGGCTTGAGGTCGAACACCGCGTGGTGGGTCCACGCGACCTGGGTGAGGTAGCCGCCCGTGGTGTGCAGGATGCCCTTGGGCTTGGCGGTCGTACCCGAGGTGTACATGACGTAGAGCGGGTGCTCGGCGTCGTGGGGCTGGGCCTCGTGCTCCTCGCTCTGCCGGTCGACGAACTCGTGCCACCAGACGTCCTTGGCGTCGTTCCACGCCACGTCCTGGCCCGTACGGCGTACGACGAGCACGTTGCGTACGTGGTCGAGGCCCTCGATGGCCTCGTCGACGGCGGGCTTGAGCGCGCTCGGGGCGCCCCGGCGGTAGCCGCCGTCGGCGGTGATGACGACGTGTGCGTCACAGTCCTCGATGCGGTTGCGCAGCGCCTCGGAGGAGAAGCCCCCGAAGACCACCGTGTGCGGCGCGCCGATCCGGGCGCAGGCCAGCATCGCGATGACGGTCTCGGGGATCATCGGCATGTAGATGGCGACGCGGTCGCCCTTCTCGACGCCCAGCTCGGTCAGAGCGTTGGCGGCCTTGCTCACCTCGCGCTTGAGGTCGGCGTACGTGATGGTGCGCGTGTCGCCCGGCTCGCCCTCCCACTGGTAGGCGACCTTGTCACCGTTGCCGGCCTCGACGTGGCGGTCCACGCAGTTGTACGCGACGTTGAGCTGCCCACCGGTGAACCATTTGGCGAACGGGGGGTTCGACCAGTCGAGCACGGTGTCCCATTTGGTGTGCCAGTGCAGCCGGTCCGCCTGCTTTTCCCAGAACGCCAGGCGGTCGGCGTTCGCCTCGCCGTACGCGGCCTCGGTGACGTTGGCCGCGGCGGCCAGCTCTGCGGGGGGAGCGAACCGCCGGCTCTCTTGCAGGAGGTTGGACAGGGTTTCGGTTGGGGGTTCCTGCGCCACGATGCGCTCCTTCAGGCAATGGGTGAGTCGGAGGTCACAGCCCACTCCAGCAGTTCGATGCCGGTAGTGACAAGGGGCAGCGCACTTGTCACCGGTTCAGGTCTGGACCCCGCGAAGGGTACCTGCTGCAAAGAGATTAGGGTCATCCGAATGAGCGACCCATTTGCCCATGTCGCAGGGCTGCCCGAGGTACGCGAGGCCGTTTCGGAGGCGCGGGAGTCGGTGGACCGGCTGCTCGGCCACCGGATCCTGCGCCGGCAGAGCGCGGAGGTCTCGGCCGAGTCCGCGCTCCGCGGTGCGCGCGCGTCGGCGGCGCTGGAAGGTGTCTCGGCTCCGCTGGAGGAGGTACGGAGCGCTCTGGTCAACGATCCGTTCGTCCTCGGGGCGCTGCGGGTGTCGGAGGCGATCGGGTCCCTCGCCGCCGTCTGGCGCAACGCACCGCGCCAGGCGCTCGCCCGCCTGCACGCGTTCGCCGCTTCGGACGGCGCCGACGCCGACGATCTGGGGCGGCCGCGGTCCGGCTCTACCGCGCGCGATCCGCTGTCCTTGGGGCCGGCGCCGTCACCGGCCACGGTGACGGCCCGCCTGTCCTCGCTGAGCGACCTGCTCACCGTGCCGACGTCGGCGCCCGCCCTGGTCGTCGCCGCGGTCACGCAGGGCGAACTGCTGGCGCTGCGGCCGTTCGGCTGGGGCGATGGACTCGTGGCGCGCGCGGCGGTCCGGCTGACGCTCGTCGACCGCGGGTTCGATCCCAAGTCGCTGGTGGCGCCGGAAGTCGGGCATGTCGAACTCGGTTCCGCTTATCGCTCGGCGATCCTCGCCTATATGTCCGGCACGCAGGAGGGGGTCGTGCAATGGGTACGGCACTGCGCGGAGGCCACCGCACTGGGGGCACGGGACACCTTGGCGGTATGCGAGTCATTTACGCGAAGATGAGCACTAATGCCCGGGTTTCGCCCCAATTGAATGTGCAACTAAAGCGAACGGCGTTCCCGTAGGAACGCCGTTCGCCGTCACGTCACACCAGGTTACCAAGCGTGCACCTGATCAGTCGGATCGGGTCAAGCCCGTCTCGACACGCCTCCCGCGGCTGGTCGCGCGTGGGTGCCCGGCTGCCGTGCTCGGACACTTCGTCCGTGACACCTGTCTACGCCGAATTCACCCAGATGACAAGCCCTCGTCCGGTGGGTGACGGCGGGGGGTGCCGGCCTCCGTCCCGGCCTCGTGAGCGGGCGTTGTCAACGGTCGTCCGCCCCTTGCCGCGCTGCGTTCCTTCCCTGGCGGCTGCTACTCAGAGTCACCCGGGCGGACCATGGCTTCGTCTACAGAAGGGTCGGGTACGCTGCGAGCTGCAATCGGTGTTCCCGGAGTGACTCAGGTGGCATATGTCCTGATATGGCTTACGCTCGCGATGGCGTCGGTGGTTCCTGAAAAAGACCACCACTCGACGCAACGCTCCGCGATGGGGCAGCATATGTCGAATCTGCATACACTAGGGACGCCGGGTATACGTTCTTGCTGACGATGACCCGGCCCGCGTTTTAGGTTGACTAACGGACTTCCTCGGAAAAACGGGACCGGCTCTACCCCCCCAGAGCCGGACCGTCCCGGGCGACCCCCGCTCTCCCCCCCGGCGGGGGTCGCCTCGTTTCCGTGGTAGGTAATGACGCTGCGTGATCTCGCCGCTGCGTTCCGGCTGTTGGTGTCGCTTCCCTCTTCCTGGGGATTGAGCTGCTGGTTCTCGGTCTTTTGGGGTGGCTGGGTGGGGCGTTCGCTGCTTGGGCGTGGCCTGTCGTGACGGCCGTTTCCGCTGCCTTGGCCAGGACGGTCCCGTCGAGCTGCCACCTCTTCGCTAGCTCGGGCATCTTCGGGGGCCTTCGGGGGCTCCTCTGCCCGCGGTCGATCAGGCGATCCTGACGGTGGGCGGGTGTTGTGCGGCGCGAGATGAGTGCTGTGGGTACTTGGCTGGCTGATTTTTTGTTTCGACGCTCGGGCCTCAGCCGCCGGGCTGGTGTGCCGGCCCGTTAGCTTGCGCTCACCGCGCTTGTGCTCACCGCGCTTACGCTCGCTACACCCGTGCTCGCTACACCCGTGCTCGCTACACCCGTGCTCGCTACACCCGCGCTCGCTACACCCGCGCTCGCTACACTCACGAAGTCTTCGGCTCGGGCCTTCGGGGGCGCGCGCCCTTGGGGTCTGTCTCATAGTCATGCTGTTGCCGTGTAGCGCCGCCTGGGTAGCGCCGCCCGGGGTTATCCACAGAACCCCGCTCTACTTTCGCCCGCCGCTGTTCCCGCTGGACAATGAGAGTGGGATGGCACCCCCGGGCGGGAGGGCTCCAGACGGGGCGGGGCCCAGACCGGGCGGCCCAGACCGAGGACTTCGAGACAGGCCCTGGGACCTGCGTCTCCGGATCCCGGGTCTCCGGGGCCTGCGTCTGCAGGTCCCATCCGCGCCTTCGGCTCCGCGCTTTCGTGCCCGCGCCTTCGCGTCCGGGCCAAGCCTTCGTGCTCCCGGCGTCTGCGTCGTCGCGCTCGCGCCATCCTGCTCCCCGGCCACGCCCCACCCGGCACGAACCAGCCCAAACCCCAAGCGGGTCCCCCGATCCCATGCCCCCGCCTCAATCCCGCGATGATGGTTTTCGATGGCGCTCGTGATCGTGACGGACTTTGGTCATCGACCCGGCGCGCACCAAGTTATCCACAGCTTGTGGATGGGCCTTTCGCGGCTGGACGGTCCGGACGCATCGTTTCCCTGAACCAAGGGAGATGCCATGTCAGCCGCCGTTCTGATCGTTTCCGCCGACGCCGAGCTCCTCGACGACCTGCTCCGTCTCGCCGCCGCGGCGGACGTCGAGGCGCATGTCGCCTCCGATGTCATAGGCGCCCGATCGGCCTGGCGTGACGCGGCACTGGTCATCGCCGGCCCGGACCTGTCCGCCGAGCTGGCCGATCGGGCCCCACCGAGACGGCCGGGTGTGATCCTGGCGACATCGGAGCCGGACGTCGACGGCGTCTACCGCCTGGCCGTCGACATCGGCGCCCAGGACGTAGCGCCTCTCCCCGACGCCGAGGCATGGCTCGTCGAACGCATGGCGGCGGCGACGGAGCCGGCCGCGGCCGGCGCGACCACCATCGGCGTCCTCGGAGGCCGCGGCGGTGCGGGTGCCAGCGTGCTCTCGGCCGCCCTGGCGGCCTCCGGCGCGGGGCGTGGCCTGCGTACGCTCCTCATCGACGGCGACCCCCTCGGCGGCGGCATCGACCTGGTGCTGGGTGCGGAGGGCGCGCCCGGCGCGCGCTGGTCCGACTACTCCGAACGCCGCGGCAGGCTGAGCAGCGCGGCGTTACACGACTCACTGCCCACGCGAGCGGGCCTCGCGGTTCTCTCGTGGCATCGCGGCGCGGTCGAGCCGGTGCCGGCCGAGACAATGCGATCGGTGCTCGACGCCGGCATCCGCGGCTACGACCTGGTCGTCGCCGACCTGCCCCGCCAGATCACCGACGCCGGCGCGGAGGCCCTCACCGCCGCCGACGTCACCTTGATCGTCGTTCCCGCGGAGGTACGCGCGGCGGTCGCCGCCGACCGGGTTGCCGACATGGCCCGGCGCTACACCCGGGACCTGCGCCTCGTCGTACGCGGCCCCGCGCCGGGCGGCCTAAAACCGGCCGTCATCGCCGAATCATTGCGGCTCCCGCTGGCCGGTGTGATGTCGGCCGACCGACGACTGGCCGGCGCCATCGAGCGCGGAGAGCCTCCCAGCGGCGGAGGACCGCTCAACGCGTTCTGCACCCGCTTCCTAGGCGGCCTCGCCCAGGCGCGCCTTTCCACCAGACCCGCACGCTGAGCCGCCGACCGGACAACGACCGAGGAGAGCAAATGAGTGATCTGACCGATGCCGTACGCGCCCGGCTCATCGGCGCCGGCGCGACACCGACCACGGCCCAGGTCGCCGCCGCACTACGCGCGGAGGGCCGCATGTTAGGCGACACGGAAGTGCTGTCCCTGGCCGACGAGGTACGCGCCGACCTCGTGGGAGCCGGGCCACTGGAGCCGCTCCTGCGCGACCCGAACGTCACCGACGTCCTGGTCAACGCCCCCGGCGAAGTCTGGGTGGACGCGGGCGACGGCCTGCGCCTGACCGAGGTACGTTTCGCCGACGAGCCCTCCGTACGCCGGCTCGCTCAGCGCCTCGCCGCCGTCGCGGGCCGCCGCCTGGACGACACCGCCCCGTACGCCGACGCGAGACTGCCCGGCGGAGTTCGCCTGCACGCGGTCCTGCCTCCGATCGCCTCCGCCGGCACCGCCCTGTCCCTGCGGCTACCGAGACGGCGCGCCTTCACCCTGGACGAGCTCGTCGCGGCCGGCACGATCCCGGCGGCCGGAGCCGTTCTGCTCGGCGGCCTGGTCGCCGCCCGCATCGCCTTCCTCGTGACCGGTGGCACGGGGTCGGGCAAGACAACGATCCTGTCCTCCCTGCTGTCCCTGGCCGACCCGGGAGAACGCCTGATCCTGGTCGAGGACTCCGCCGAACTCCGCCCCGCCCACCCGCACGTGGTCGGCCTGGAGTCCCGCCCACCCAACGTGGAGGGAGCCGGCGGCGTAACCCTCCACGACCTGGTACGCCAGGCCCTCAGAATGCGCCCGGACCGCCTGGTCGTAGGCGAGGTGAGAGGCGGAGAAGTAGTAGACCTGCTTGCCGCCTTGAACACCGGCCACGAGGGCGGCTGCGCGACGATCCACGCCAACACCCCCGCCGACGTACCCGCACGCCTGGAAGCCTTGGCCTGCGCCGCGGGCCTGACCCGCGACGCCGTACACAGCCAACTGGCGGCAGCCCTGGACGTCGTCATCCACCTCGTACGCGAACCCCCGGCCGGCCGCCGGAGAGTGTCGGAGATCTGCGTCTTCGAACGAGGCCCCGACGGACTGGTCAAGGTGATCCCCGCCGTCCTGTTCAACCCCGACGGCCTGATCACCGAGGCCCGTGGAATGCCGATCCTGCAGTCACGCCTCACCGGACATCCAAGATGACCGCGCCCACCCCCGGCATTCTGGCCGGCAACCGCACTCGCGCTGCGGTCTGGGATGTACGGACCGTGCAGGCAGATGCCGCCGGAGGCCGGAGGTGATCATCATCCTGGCCGCCGGGTGCGCCTTCGCCGCTGTATGGGTCGCGTCGTCGCCACCACCGGCCGCTCTCCGGCTCACAACCGTCTTCCACGCGCTACAGGAGCCTTCCGGACGCCCGGGATCCACCAGGCCTCCGGCCTCGACCCAGTGGGCCCGCGCCAGAGCCGCGGTCATACGCCTGAGGCTGCTGCCCGGTGCCCTGGGCCGACGCCGGAGGCACGTCGCCGCCCGTCAAAGCGCCGTCATCGAGCTGTGCGACGGTACGGCCGCCGAACTCACCGCCGGCCGCCCCGCAGGCACCGCACTCGCCCAGGCCGCGTCGGTACTGCCCAACCTCCCCGGCCTGGCTGACATCGCCGACGCCGCCCCCGAGGACGTGATCGCGACCCTGATCCGAGCATCGGCCGTAGAAGGCTGCGACGGCCTGCGCCTACTCGCCGGCTGCTGGCGAATCGGAGTCGACCGCGGCGGCATGCTGGCATCGGTCATCGAAGGCCTGGCCGAAGCCCTACGCGACGAACAATCCCACCGCGAGGAGATCGCCCTCCAACTGTCCGGCCCCCGCGCCACCGCACGCCTGCTGGCCGGCCTACCGATACTCGGCCTGGGAATGGCCGCCGCTCTGGGCGCCAAACCGCTGCAGTTCCTGTTCACCACCATGCCCGGCGCCCTGTGTCTCAGCCTCGGCTCCGGCCTCGACATCCTGGGCCTCTGGTGGACCTCCCGCCTGGCCACCGCGGCGGAGCGACTCCGATGACGGCCTCCGAAGACCCAAGAGCTCATGAGGCCGCCCCATCACAGCGACAAGGCATCCTCCGGGAGCACTTATGTCTGTGACACCGAAAGCACTCGCAGCCGCGCCGACGAAGAGACCTCTAGCGACCGTCCCTGCCCACGATGGTGGAAGCGATCCAATGAGCGGGCCCGGTGGACGTCGCTTGGGAAACCACTCCCGGAACTCCGCGCCATTGAGCAAGCCCACTGGACGCCACACCGGAAACGACTTCCGAGACTCCACGACATGGCGCCCGCCGTATCCGTCATGGGGCGTCGGCCCATGGCCTGTACGACATCCGTTACCGCCCACTCGATGGCCCCCCTTCGCCGCCGCCCTCTGCCGACGCCTTCGCCGTGCCGCGATGCCAGCCCATCCGCTGTCATTGTCGGCCGGCCCGCCATCAGGAAGTAGCCGATGATTCTGCCGCTGATGACCGTCCTGTGCTGCGGAGTAGCCGCCTACATGGCCTTCCCAGACGACGGCCCGCAGGCGCGCTTAAGCCGCCTGCTTCCCAGCCGCGACGCATCGGTGGCGAAGCCGACTGGGAAGCGGGATGCACGGTTGCGCTGGGCGACCGGGGCACTGGCCGGGTTCGTCTGCGCACTACTGGTGGGCGGTCCGGTCGGCTGGACAGCGGGTGCCCTCCTCACGGTGGGATGCGTACGAATCCTCGCCAAACTGGAACCTCGATCGGTCCGGCTCCGCCGAGCCCGCATCCTCGCCGAACTACCGATGGCCATCGACCTGCTGGCCGCCTGCCTGAGGGGCGGCGGCGCATGGCACGAGTCCGTCGAAGCCGTCGCCGACGCCGTAGGCGGCCCACTCGGCAGCGAACTCGCGCCCATCGCCGCACGCATCCGTCTCGGCGCCGACCCCGTCGAGGAATGGCTCAGCCTGACAAACGAACCGATCCTTGCGCCGCTGGGCAGGGCCGGCGCCCGGGCCGCCACGGGCGGAGCGCCGGTCGCCGCCACCCTCGCCCGCCTCGCCCGTGACCAGCGACGCACCGCACGGACAGCGGCCTCCGCCCGAGCCCGCACCGCCGGTGTACGCGCCGTGGCCCCGCTCGGGCTCTGCTTCCTCCCCGCCTTCGTCCTTCTCGGAATCGTCCCCGCCATAGCCGGCATAGCCGCGAACGTCCTACTGCCGTAACCACACGCCGGGGCGTGCCGGCCTGACCATCCGCACCTTGGAAGGGCCTGACACCGGCTCGGGTCGAACCCACTCAAGCCCCCGCCCATCCGGCGACAGCCGAACACCTGTCCGAGGCCGCTATGGCCCACGCCCCTGCACGTCCGGCGGTAGCCAGACATCCGTCCAAGACCGCTGAGGCTCATGCCCCTGCCCGTCCGGCGGCAACCGAACATCCGTCCAAGACCGCTACGTCGACGTCAGCGGCGCGAGCAGGCGGTAGCGGCAGGAGGGCGCCACCAGGTCGCCCGCGGCCAGGCACCGGCGGCGCGCCGCCTCGGCGAGGTAGAGCGCCTGCAGCGGCCAGTGCACCACCAGGCCGGGTTAGCCCATCGGCGTCCATGGCCGCCACGCCCAGAGCCTGATGTAGGGAACGCCGGCTTCTCCTATCGATCCGATGCGATGGCTCAGGGTTTTCCACAGAACGTCGTTCACCTGGCAGCGCAACGCAGCCCCGGCCACCCTGAGTCATGGACGTTCCCCATGTCCGTGACCTGAGGAGGAAATCGCATGCGCAAGCTCGTCACACTCTGGCGCCGGTGCCGCGACTACGGCGACCGCGGAATGTCGACGGCAGAGTACGCAGTGGGCACCGTGGCCGCAGCCGCCTTCGCCGGCCTGCTGTTCAAAATCGTGACCAGTCCAGAAGTCCGGCGGATGCTCTTAGCGATCATCCACCGTGCCCTGAGCCTGGTCGGATGACCCGATCGAACCGCCAGACGATGTTCCCGAGGCTCGCCCGGCTAAGCGCCGCACTGCAACGGCTTGTTCCGATCCGTTCCGAGACACGGCCGACGCCACGATGGCGAAGGAGGACCCGGCGGAGAGCACGGGAGAGGAGGTGGATGCCGGGGAGCCAACGCGGCTCGATCACCGCTGAGACGGCGGTGGCGTTCCCCGCGCTCGTGGTCGTCCTCGGGACCGCGTTATGGGGTGTCAGCGCGGCCGCCGCCCAGGTCGCGTGCGTGGACGCGGCACGAGCCGGCGCGCGAGCGGCGGCACGAGGCGAGCCACCGCCGGAGGTACGCGCGGAGGTGCTGCGCGCAGCCCCTCCGAACGCGAACGTCAGCCTGGTCCGCGATCCAGCGACGACGAGGGTCGTCGTGCGAGCCGAGGCCCGCCCGCTGCTCAAAGGCCTCTTCCCTCCACTGAAACTCCGAGCCCAGGCAATCGCCGCGACAGAGCCGGAAGCCCGTAGCCCAATGCCCAGAGCCCGAAGCGAATGAGACGCACCGGATGAGGCGAGGTCAGTGTCCCGATCAGTTGTATCTGCTCTCGCGGTCACCTGGTGCGGCGAGGTCAGTGTCCCGAGCAGTTGTATCTGCTCTCGCGGTCACCTGGTGCGGCGAGGTCAGTGCCTCGAGCAGTTGTATCTGCTCTCGCGGTCACCTGGTGCGGCGAGGTCAGTGCCTCGAGCAGTTGTATCTGCTCTCGCGGTCACCTGGTGCGGCGAGGTCAGTGCCTCGAGCAGTTGTATCTGCTCTCGCGGTCACCTGGTGCGGCGAGGTCAGTGCCTCGAGCAGTTGTATCTGCTCTCGCCGTCACCTCGTGCGGCCAGGTCAGTGCCCCAATCAGTGGTGTCCTCTCGCCGTCACACGAACCGGGGTCCTCATGGCGCACGGATCGGCGCCCGGCAGGCGCAATAGACGGGACGGCGAACGGTGGCCCGATCAGCACCGGATGCCGCGAGCTGGGTGAAACAAGCGACTCAATCAGCGGAGAGCGTCCGATCGACGGACGGGCAGCTTCCTGATCAACCGACGCAGACGAGGACGTGAGTACTTGGGGCGCCAATCGAAAGATCGTGGTTCCGGCACTCTGTGGATGCTGGCGCTGATCGGCCTGATCTGGTCGGTCGCGACGATGGCAATGACCGTGGGCGGTGTACGAGCGGCTCGGCATCGGGCGTACGCGGCGGCCGATCTCGCGGCGCTCGCCGCGGCTGCGCATTTCGCCGATGGAGAGGGGAACGCGTGCGAACTGGCCGCGCGGATCGCTCATGGCTCTGGCGGAAGGCTGCGTCAATGCGTCTTCCACGGTCGCATCTCGGACGTGGTGGTCGTAACCGAGATACGAGCCCTTCCTGCCATGGGCCACTTGACCGCGACCGCGCGTGCGAGAGCAGGTCCGGAGAGGGGCCTGGGCCTCTGCGATCCGCCGTTGCCATGCAGCACGCAGCCACCGCCCCACTGAGTCAGGCGGACGTGAGTCGCTGGGGAGCACCCGTGGAGCGCGGGCGAGTGCGCGGCATGAGGGTGAACCTGTTAGCCCGCTGGCGGGTGCGTGACGCGGCGTGGCATGGCGTGACGCGGCGCGGCGTGGCGTGGCGGGGAGAGGGGGTGAAATATCGGCTCGCGGCTCGCGGCTCGCGGCTCGCGGCTCGCGGGTGCGGCCGCAGACCATGTCAGTGCGGTGAAGCAAGCCTCGGACGGCGGGAGCAAGCATCGGGCGGCTGCGGGCCGTGTGGTGAGCGATGAGCTTCGGGCGGCTGCAGGTCGTGCGAAGCAAGCCTCGGACGGCTGCGAGCCGTGTGGTGAGCGATGAACTTCGGGCGGCTGCGGGTCGTGCGGAGCAAGGCTCGGCCGGCTGCCGTTCGTGCGGTGAAGCTAGCCTCGGGCGGCTGCGGGCCGTGTGGTGAGCGATGAGCTTCGGCGTGTGTTGATGCGATGGCGTCGGGCGTGCGGTGAAGCGAGGGGCCTCAGGCGGGTGGAAGACCCATTAGCTCGCTGGTGCGCTTGGCCGGATCGTCGAGGACCGCGAAGAGGAGATCGCCGCTGTCGACCGCATCGTGGGCGAGCCGGCAAACGTTCCACGCGCGCCGGCACCACGTGACGCCCGGCGGCCGGTGCCCCTCGACGCGGACCTGACGCTCCTGGCGGCTACCGGCGGTCCGCCGGCACCTCGACGTGCCCGGCCTGACCGCGGCGGGTCCGCGCCCGCCCGCCGGCCGTCGCCCGCCGCCGGCCGCGGCCACCCGCGCGTCGAACGCCTCCAGCTCACCGGCGGGGACCACGACGTCGATCTCGGCCGAGACGTGAGGTTGCTGGTGCGCTCGCGTTAGGTAGCTTCGTGCGCAGGTCGCGGTGTCCCGCCTCGGGTGGGGCTCGCTGTGGCTTTCGGACGCTTAGGGATCCGTGCCGTGGATTTCCCTGCGGGCCGTTACTGACATCAACTGTGATCGTTGCATTTTGTGTGAATCCGTGACTCTATTGGAGACACAGTCCGATAGGGTGCTCGGCAATCACTTCCGATGGTCGCGAAGGGTCACGGTCCACTTGCGGACCGGTGGAGCCCGTGATCATCCGAGTTGTCGTCCAGGGATCCAAAGTCTGACAGGGCTCTCTGGACGGTGACGGTGGAAGCTTCCGACGAAGGGACGGCGTCGTGACGAGGGTCCGCAAGGCCGTGGCGGTCAGCCTGATGACCCCGATGGTCGGTGCAGCGATCGCTGTCGGTCTGAGCAGCCACCCCGCGGTCGCCGCGGAGGCTTGTCCGCCGCTCGCGAGTGCGTCCATCACGCCTCCGGCCGGTACGGTCACGGCGGGCTCGAGTGTGCACGTCAGCGCGAAGATCAGTGGTTTGATGCTCCTGCAGGCGCACCTGCAGATCTCTGGTCCCGGCCTGAACAAGCAGGTCGGTAAGAGCGTCGCGAGCGGTCAGATCCAGGGAGACGTGACCGTCCCCAAGGCCGGCTACTTCACGCTGGCGGTCATCGGGAACGGCACCAGCTGCACGTACCAGACCGCGGGCTTCTCGGCGCGGGAGCAGGCGAGCACCGCGAAGCCGACGCAGACCAGCGTGCCGAGCAAGAACCCCCGTCACACCGGCGCCGGTGGCAACGCCTCACCCGGCGCCATGGGGCCACTCCCGACGGGCGGTACGGGCAGCGGCAGCGGTGCCGGTGCCAACAACTTCGGGCTCAACCCGCTCAACGGTGCCTCGCCGTTCAGCCTGCCTTCCGTGGCGCCCGATGGTTCAGGCCAGGGATTCCAGTACCCCAGCCCCGACCCGCAGGTCGCCGCACCGCCCCCCTCGCAGCCGCAGGCGCGCAACGTCTCGGAGACCACCCCGATCAAGTGGGGACAGAGCCTCGCGGTCGCGTTGGTGCTGCTCGTCATCTCGGCGCATCTGGGCATGTGGTCACGCCGTCAGCGTCTCGCCGCCGAGGGTGCGCGCTCGACCGGCGGCAAGTGGATGACCCGCCGGAAGACGAAGGCCACCCCCTCAACGGTCGCCGAGACGACAGCACTGGCCGATGGCGCGACCGCGACGGCGACGGCGACCACATCGACCGCGCCCGATACGACCGCCCCGATCACGACCGGTCCAAGCGAAACCGACCCGAGCGGAACCGCCACCACCGATACCTCTCTGACTGAGGACAGCGCGGCGGACACCAGCGAGCCCGCAGTGGGTTCGCGCAGTTACCAGGGGCGTCGTCGCCGCAGCTGAAGGCGTGTGAAGACGTCATATCGCCGGTATTGAGGACTGGTAGAGCGGAACGGCTCCGCGGTCGGGCGGGACTGCCAGCGGGATTTCTGACTGTGGACGGCGTGGCGGACACCGGTGCACCTGCGTCGGGTTCGCATAGTTATCAGGGGCGTCGTCGCCACAGCCGAGGCGCGCGAAGACGGTCATATCGCCGGTGCTGAGGACTGGCCGAGCGGAACGGCTCCGAGTAGTCCCCGGGCGGAACCGCCGTCACTGGACTTCTCTGACTGAGAACAGTCGGCCTAGACCAGCGCACCCACAGTCGGGCTCACGAGCCGCCCGCGTACGAGGCGGCGGGATCGAGGCAGGACGCCGGCACTGCGTCCCCGCAGACACCGGGTCCCGGTCAGGCGGACTGGTCGAAGAACGGCGACACCGGGTCCTGGTCGCGCTTCCGGTGGCCTGCGACCGGGATGTCGGCCGTCGTCGGGCGCTGGTTTCCCCGGGCGCGGGCGAGTTCTCGCTGTAGCTGCTGCCGCTCCAGCTCCAGCGCGGTCAGTGACTCCTCGCGCTCCTCGCGCAGGTCGCGTAGCTCCTGCCGGACGCGCATCGAGCGGCCCAGGGCCAGGGACGATATGGCCAGGCCCATGACGAAGAAGATGGCCACGATCACGCCGGCGACGAAGACCTGGGCTTCTGAGCTCACTCCTGGCACGTGCTGGCCGAAGACGGTCAGCGTCGCGGGGGCCGTGTTGTCGGCGATGATGCCGACGGCGACGCATACGGCAGCGCCGGCCAGGACTATTCCCAGGAGGATCATTGGCCGCTCATCCTCTCCTCGGACACGGCTTCAGGCCGTCCCCGAGACGCACGGGTTTGCTGTGAGATGTGCCACGATCCAACTAATATGGTGATTTGGTCAAGTCGGGTTACTCCTGTGGCGCCTGTTTCAACAGAGCGTCAAGAAGGTCCAGCGCACCGTGTTTGTCCAGAGGGTCGTTCCCGTTGCCGCACTTGGGCGACTGGATGCACGACGGGCACCCGTACTCGCACTCGCACGCCGCGATGACCTCCCGGGTCGAGCGGAGCCACGCGCCGGCTCGTTCGTAGCCGCGTTCGGCGAAGCCCGCTCCACCTTCGTGACCGTCGTACACGAACACCGTCATGCGCGACGTGTCCGGGTGCATCGCCGTCGACACGCCGCCGATGTCCCACCGGTCGCAGGTGGCGAAAAGCGGCAGCAGGCCGATGGACGCGTGCTCGGCCGCGTGTGCCGAGCCCGCCACGTCCACGTCGCCGAGAGCGGCGAGCGCCTCTTCCGGCAGCGTCCACCAGACCGCACGCGTACGCAGGGTTCGCGGGGGCAGTGAGAGCGGATGCTCGCCGAGTACCTGGCCGCTCGCGAGGCGCCTCATCTGGTACGAGACGACCTGCCGCGTGACCTCGACGGTGCCGAAGCACAGCTCCGCCTCGCCCCACGACGTCGAGCGCAACGTCTCCAGGATCGTGATGTCGGTGACATCCCGAGCCGTCGTCGTGTAATCGGGATCGGCCGCCGAGACCAGCGCGACCGAGTCGTCCAGGTCGAGCGTCCGCACCACGTACGACTCGCCCTGGTGCAGGTAAACCGCGCCGTCGTGGACGGTCGTGTGCGCGGAGGGCTCGTCGACGGTCCCCAGGAGACGCCCGGTGGCCTCCTCCACGACCTGTACGGGCGGTCCGCCCGCGCCGCGGATGTCGGCCAGTTCGCTCGCGCGCTGGCGCTTGGTCCAGAACCAGCCCGCCGGGCGGTGTCGCAACATCCCCCGGCGTACGAGGTCGGAGACGACCTCGAGAGCCGTCGGGCCGAACATCGACAGGTCGTTCTCCGTGAGCGGCAGCTCCGCCGCCGCGGCGCAAAGGTGCGGGGCCAGGACGTACGGGTTGTCGGGATCGAGAACGGTCGCCTCGACGGGCGTACCGAAGATCGCCGATGGGTGGTGCACGAGGTAGGTGTCGAGCGGGTCGTCGCGCGCGATGAGCACGGCCAGGGCGTCCTGTCCGGCGCGGCCGGCGCGGCCCGCCTGTTGCCACAGGGAGGCGCGTGTGCCCGGCCAGCCGCAGATGATGACCGAGTCCAGGCCCGAGACGTCGACTCCCAGCTCGAGCGCGTTGGTGGAGGCGAGCCCGACCAGCGACCGTGAGCGGAGCGCTTTTTCCAGCGCGCGTCTCTCCTCGGGCAGGAACCCCGCACGGTACGCCGCGACCTGGGCGGGCAGCGACGGCGAGATCTCCGCGAGTGCGCGCTTGGCGCCCAGGGCCACCGACTCGGCGCCGCGCCGCGAGCGTACGAACGCCAGCGTCTGTACGTCCTCCACGACGAGGTCGGCCAGCAGGTCGGCGGCCTCGGCGGTCGCGGTGCGGCGTATGGGCGCGTCGTGCTCACCGCGCAGCTCGGTGAGGGGTGGCTCCCAGAGGGCGAACGACGTCGCGCCCCGCGGTGAGGCGTCGTCGCCGACCTCGGCGACCGGCACACCCGTCAGCCGGGACGCGGAGGCGCCCGGAGAGGAAGCGGTGGCCGAGGCGAGCACGAAGACCGGCGACGTGCCGTACCGGGCGCAGATCCGGCGCAGCCGGCGCAGCACCTGGGCGACGTGCGAGCCGAACACTCCGCGGTATCCGTGCGCCTCGTCGACGATGACATAGCGGAGACGGCGGAGGTACGGGGCCCAGCGGGCGTGTCCGGGCAGCATGGTGCGATGCAGCATGTCGGGATTGGTCAGCACGTAATTCGCGTACTGCCGGACCCACGTACGGTCCTCGGCCGACGTGTCGCCGTCGAAGGTGGACGAGCGCAGCTGGGCGAGCTTGAGGCCGCGCAGCGCCCTGAGCTGGTCGGCGGCGAGAGCCTTGGTCGGCGAGAGGTAGAGGACCGTGCCGCCGGAGAAGACGGCGTCCAGGGCGGGCAGTAGGTAGGCCAGGGATTTGCCCGAGGCCGTACCGGTGGCCACGATCACGGACGTGCCCTCGTGCGCGAGGTCGGCGGCCTGTGCCTGGTGTTCCCACGGCTCGGAGATGCCCGCATGGCGCAGGCGGTCGACCACCAGACGCGGGACCCAGGAGGGCCAGTCGGCGTGCCGTCCCTCGCGCGCGGGCACGTTCTCGACATGGGTGATGCGCTCTCGGTTGCGCGGCTCGGCCAGGAGCCGGCGCAGAACCTCACCCGTGGGCCGGGAGGGCGGCGTACGCTCGCCGCCTGATGTCGATGTATCTATGGCCTGCGTCACTCCTCCTCATCGGAGCGGTTCGCCGTGCGGAGGTTTCCAGTCTGGCATCCTGGGCACAACGCTTTGAACCGTCGTCCGTGGTGCCCCCCAGGGCTCTCATGAGACCCACGGCACGTGGGGGAAGTCGCCCTGTGTGCCGATTTCGTGTAGACACGGTGGCGGAGCGTGGTTGAATCACGGCGGGGTTCCGTGCCCCGACTTCCATACGCGGTACGGCGCAGGAGGATCTGTGGACCTGAAGGTTAGTGACTACACCACTGACGATGACCTCACCGTCATCAATGTGGAGGGAGAGATCGACGTCTACACCGCGCCGAAGCTCCGCGAGAAGCTCATTGATCTGGTGAACAAGGGTAAGTACCACCTCCTCGTGGACATGGAGAAGGTGGAGTTTCTCGACTCGACCGGTCTCGGTGTCCTCGTCGGCGGGCTCAAGCGAGTGCGGGCGCACGACGGGTCCCTCGAGCTCGTCTGCACGCAGGAGCGCATCCTCAAGATCTTCCGGATCACTGGGCTGACCAAGGTTTTCGGCATCTTCGACTCTGTCGACGACGCGCGAGAGCACCGCAAGAAGCAGAAGTAGGCCGGGGATGGCACCCGAGATAGCCACCGTCGAGCTCACGTTCAGCCCCTTGCCGGTGCATGTGCGCACCGCACGGCTCGTCGCCACCGCCGTTGCGCGGCGTGGCGGGGTCGAGGAGGCCTTGCTCGACGAGGTACGGCTGGCGGTCGGTGAGGCCTGCTCGCGTGCGGTGGAGGCTCATCAGCAGCAGTGCCCCGCCGAGCCGGTACGGGTCGAGTTGCGCGACGGTGCGGACCGCTTCGAGGTCATGGTGTCCGATCGTGTGCCGAATGATGACCCGGCGGGTGAGGGAGCCACTCAGGTCTCCTCTGACCTGGCCGAGCTCAACGGCGATCTCAATTTGGGATTCGCCGTCATCGCCGGGCTCGCCGACGACGTCGACATCGCGTCGACGCCGTCGGGTGTCGAGATCACGATGAGCTGGCCGGCCAAGAAGGACTGAACGTAGTTCTAGAGGGCCTCTTCGGACCGTACGCGGGCCGGAGGGGCCCTTCGTGTTTCGTGGGAAGGCCGCGAGTGCCGCCCGAAAAGCACCCTATTTTTGGCCATGTGTATAATGTCGGTTTAGGTCAGACCGATCGGACATTATTGGTGAGGCGCTTCTCTGTGGCTAATTGCGTAATTCGTGGAGCAGGCGCCATTGACCTGGAAAGACGCCATTAGCTAACACCTGCATATTAAGTTCAGGTGTAGGTGACGTCACATCTTTATCGCGATGTCGTTAAGCAAACGAGCAGGCTTCTAATTCCGGCTACGCATGCGTAGACTCCCGGCACCATTGCCCGCCTGACGCGTGGTAGTGGCCCGGTCAGCCCCCGTAGGCGACCGGATCTAACGCCCTGTCGAGGAGGATGCATGTCTGGGCTTCACCACGCCCAGGCCAGTGCGGAAGTGAGTCTCGGCGGCAGCGACCTCAGCTTGGTGGTCGTTGTCGGTGTGATCGCTTTGTTGGCGCTGGCCGTTGCCGGTGTTCTGGTCCGCGAGGTACTCGCGGCCGACCAGGGCACCGAGAAGATGCAGGAAATCGCGCAGGCGGTGCAGGAGGGCGCGATCGCGTACCTCAAGCGCCAGTTCCGCACGGTGGGCATCTTCGTCATCTTGATCCCCTTCCTGTTGCTCCTGCTTCCGGCGGAGACCACGGGGGTGAAGATCGGCAGATCGGTCTTCTTCGTCATCGGCGCGCTGTTCTCCGGCATCACCGGCTTCACCGGCATGTGGCTCGCGGTGCGCGGCAACGTTCGCGTGGCGGCGGCGGCGCGTGAGAGTGGCGAGAAGCTCGCCATGCGGATCGCGTTCCGTACCGGCGGCGTCGCCGGCATGTTCACCGTCGGCCTGGGCCTGTTCGGCGCGGCCGTCGTGGTGTTCGCGTACAAGGGCCACGCGCCCGGCGTGCTCGAGGGCTTCGGCTTCGGTGCCGCACTGCTCGCCATGTTCATGCGTGTCGGTGGCGGAATCTTCACCAAGGCCGCCGACGTGGGCGCCGACCTGGTCGGCAAGGTCGAGCAGGGGATTCCCGAGGACGACCCGCGTAACGCCGCGACCATCGCCGACAACGTCGGTGACAACGTGGGCGACTGTGCCGGTATGGCGGCCGACCTGTTCGAGTCGTACGCGGTCACGCTGGTGGCGAGCCTGATCCTCGGCCGTGTCGCCTTCGGTACCGAGGGCCTGGTCTATCCGCTGATCGTGCCGATGATCGGCGTGGTCACCGCGGTGATCGGCATCTTCGCGGTCGCACCGCGCGCCAAGGACCGCTCGGGCATGAGCGCGATCAACCGTGGCTTCTTCATCTCCGCGATCATCTCCGCGATCGCGGTGGCCGTCGCCACGTTCCTCTACCTGCCGGACTCCTTCGCCAAGCTGCACGGCGCGGACACGGCGATCACCGGCGACTCGCACCTGGCCAACGTCGACCCGCGGTGGGTGGCGCTCGGGGCCGTACTCGTCGGCATCGTGCTCGCCAGCGCGATCCAGCTGCTCACCGGCTACTTCACCGAGACCAACCGCCGTCCGGTCAAGGACGTGACCGAGTCGGCTCGTACGGGCCCGGCCACGGTCATCCTGTCCGGCGTCTCGCTCGGTCTCGAGTCGGCCGTCTACACCGCGCTGGTCATCGCCGCCGCGGTGTACGGCGCGTTCCTGCTCGGCTTCAGCAACACGACCGTGGCGCTGTTCGCGGTCGCGCTCGCCGGTACGGGTCTGCTGACCACGGTCGGCGTGATCGTGTCGATGGACACCTTCGGCCCGGTCTCGGACAACGCGCAGGGCATCGCCGAGATGTCCGGTGACATCGAGGGCGAGGCCGCGAGCGTTCTGGAGAGCCTGGACGCGGTCGGCAACACCACCAAGGCGATCACCAAGGGCATCGCGATCGCCACGGCCGTACTGGCCGCGACCGCCTTGTTCGGGTCGTTCCGTACGACGGTCGTCGCCGAGCTGTCCGGTGCGAGTAAGGGCGTCAAGGACGCGCTCGGTCCGACATTCCAGACCTTCAACCTGGGTGTCGACAACCCGAACGTCCTGGTCGGGTTGATCATCGGTGCGTCGGTGGTGTTCCTGTTCTCCGGCCTGGCCATCATGGCGGTCGGCCGCGCGGCCGGACGCGTCGTGATGGAGGTGCGCAAGCAGTTCCGCGAGCACCCCGGGATCATGGACTACACCGAGAAGCCGGACTACGGCGCGGTGGTGGCCATCTGCACCGCGGACGCCCAGCGAGAGCTGGCCACGCCGGGTCTGCTGGCGATCATGACGCCGATCGCGGTCGGCTTCGCGCTCGGGTACGCGCCACTGGGCGCGTTCCTGGCCGGAGCGATCGCCGCGGGTGCGCTGATGGCGGTCTTCCTGTCCAACTCCGGTGGCGCGTGGGACAACGCCAAGAAGCTCGTCGAAGAGGGTCACCTCGGCGGCAAGGGCTCCGAGGCGCACGCGGCAACGGTGATCGGCGACACGGTCGGTGACCCGTTCAAGGACACCGCCGGCCCGGCGATCAACCCGCTGATCAAGGTCATGAACCTTGTTTCGCTGCTGATCGCCCAGGCGGTCGTGACGTACGCGGCCAACACCCCGCTGCGGATCATCGTCACGGTGATCGCGGTCGGTGTGATCGTCGGCTCGATCGTCATCTCCAAGCGCCGTGGGTCCTCCCTCGACGAAGGGGGAGAGCCGGCGGTGGAGAGCGGCCAGGCACCGGACGGCGCCAAGGGCGAGTCGGCGGAGACGGACGAGACGGACGAGACGGCTCGGGCCAGCGCCTCCTGATTCAACGCACGAAGCACGACGAGAGGGCCGGGTGGTGACACCCGGCCCTTTTCGTTTTCCCGCTCTGGTCGGCAGCGGCTCTTTCGTCGGCGGCGCATTCGGTTCTCTTGGCCGCTGGGTGCCGGGATGCCGGGTGCCCTGGCAGGTCGCCCTGGCAGAAGGAGTCATCGGGGTTTTCCACAGAACGCCGTTCACCTGGTGTGGGTGGTGCGGTCTCGGCCACCCTGAGTCATGGACGCTCTAGTGCACGCCCGGAGTGAGGCCTGCGGGGCCGCCCGTCGCCGCGCCACCGGTGGCGACGCCCACGGTCGCGGCGCCCCGCCCGGTCGTGTGGGCGCCCGCCCGGTCGTGTGGGTGGGCGGTGGACGCGGCACGGTGGGGGCGGGGCAGACTGTGTACATGCAGAACCCCCAGCCATCCGGTGCCAAGGGCTTCGCGCTCCTCATCGGCATCATGGTCGCGATCGTTCTGGCGATCATGGTGGTCGCCGTCGTCCTCTCGCCGCACCACTGATGCCCACGCTGATCGTGCTGCGGCACTCCAAGGCCGCCTCGCCGCTCGGCACCCCCGACGCCGACCGCCCGCTCGCCGGACGTGGCCG
Source organism: Actinoallomurus bryophytorum (assembly GCF_006716425.1). Lineage (NCBI taxonomy): Bacteria > Bacillati > Actinomycetota > Actinomycetes > Streptosporangiales > Thermomonosporaceae > Actinoallomurus > Actinoallomurus bryophytorum. Next base: position 3,133,199 of record NZ_VFOZ01000001.1, on the reverse strand, counting down.
CCGGGACGCGGAGCAGGCCGGCGACGAGTTGCGCGCGGCGGAGCTCAGCCCGGATCACGTGATCTGTTCGACCTCGCTGCGGACCCGGCAGACCCTGGAGGGGCTCGGCCTGGATGTCCCGGTCGACTTCGAGCCCCGGGTCTACGGAAACGACGCGGACGACATCCTCGACCTCCTGCGCGAGCAGTCCGTTGAGACGTTGCTGCTCGTCGGACACAATCCCTCGGCGCACCAGCTCGTCGTCGGCCTGACCGGCACGTCCGAGGACCACTTTCCGACCTCGGCGACGGCGGTCATCGAGTTCGACGGCGAATGGTCCGACCTGTGGCCGGGGACCGCGCGCCTCGTCTCGTTCTGGGTTCCGCGGGGCTGACGCTTCCCCCGGTCTCCTTAGGCGATCAGGCCCATGGCAGACCGGATCACGCCCGATGCCTCCGGTCATCGAATGAGAGCGGCCGTCGTGGTGAAGGTCGACGCCCCCGATCCTGGCCGCCGCGAGCCTGCCGGTTGGGAGCGGGCCGGTTGGGAGCGGGCCGGGTCGGGGATTTGCCCATGGGGAGCCTGCCGGTTGGGAGCGGGCCGGGTCGGGAGTCTGCCCGTGGGGAGCCTGCCGGTTGGGAGCGGGCCGGGTCGGGAGTCTGCCCGTGGGGAGCCTGCCGGTCGGGAGCGGGCCGGTCGGGAGTCTGCCCGTAAGGAACCTGCCGGTCGGGAGATGGTCCACGGGGAGATGGCCGCGCTCCGGTGGGCGGGCGAGCATCTCGCGAGTGGGCACAACGTCGAGGGACTACCAGCGCGCTGAGGGCGCTACCTGCTGATACCCGGGATCATCAAGGTGGCCACCGGCATCTTCAGTGACCCTCCGGTCTACCTCGTGGCCGGATCCGGCCACGGGGTTCTCTCTCCGTCGCCCGCGTCCGTACTGATCGCGATGGGGACGACTGCCTGTCAGGGACACGTGTCACTGCCATCACGATGAGTCACGTTACTGACGGTTCGCCCATAAGTCGCTCTTGCCTGTCGAAGCACGACAGGGGAGCGGAACACCCGGGGGGACGCCGGAGCCGTGGTGCGAGATGGGGCGCCGCACGCACCACAAGGGACACGAATGCGTCAGAACGGACGGAGAGATCTTGAAGAGATTCGCCTTGCTCCCCCTTCTCGCACTGCCGGTGATCGCCGGGGCTCCGGGCGCGGTGGACGCCGCCGCGGCGACACCGACGGCACCGCTGGTCTCCGCCCAGGGCGAGGCTGCCTTGGGCCAGTACATCGTCACGGTGAAGTCCGGCGGCGGCCGGCGGCAGCACGCGATGGACGCCGTTCCCCAGGGGGCGGTCACGCACGTCTTCACCAAGGTCGTGAACGGCTTCTCGGCCAAGCTCGACGCCACACAGCTCGCCCACCTGCGCCATGACCCGAACGTCCTCAAGGTCGCTCAGGCCGCGACGATGCACACGATGACGACCCAGACCGGCGCCGACTGGGGGCTGGACCGGCTCGACGCGGGCTCCGGGCTCGACCAGAACTACACCTACGACCACACCGGGAAGGGCGTCACGGCCTACGTCATCGACACGGGCATCGACACGTCCAACGCGGACTTCGGCGGCCGAGCCTCGGTCGGCGTCGACGTGACCGGCGGCGATGGCAAGGACTGCAACGGCCACGGCACGCACGTCGCGGGCACGATCGGCGGAACCACGTACGGCGTCGCCAAGGGCGTGACGATCAAGGCCGTACGGGTGCTGAGCTGCCAGGGTTCGGGCACGGACGCCGACGTGATCGCCGGCATGGACTGGGTGGCACGGAACGCCGTCAAGCCCGCCGTGGCGAACATGTCGCTCGGTGGGAGCAAGTCCCCGACGGTCGACGTCGCCGCCAAGAGGCTCTCGGGCGCCGGCGTCTTTCTGGCCGTCGCGGCCGGCAACAACGCTGGGGACGCCTGTAACGGCTCGCCCTCTGGCGCCGACGGTGTCCTCGCCGTCGCGGCAGATGACCGGACCGACGCGTCGGCGGGCTTCACGAACTACGGAAGCTGCGTCAAGGTGTACGCGCCCGGTGTGGACATCAAGTCGGACTGGCTGTCCGGCGCTACCAGAACGGTGAGCGGGACCTCCATGGCGACCCCCCACGTCGTCGGCGTCGCGGCTCTGTACAAGGAGGCCAACGGCGACGGTTCTCAGGCGACCGTCACCGACTGGATCACCTCGCACGCCGTGAAGAACGCCATCACCGGCGTCCCCGCGGGCACGCCCAACCTCCTGCTGAACACCGGCGGTCTCTGACGCCCCGTTCACCAAGGTAGACGAGGCGCCGCCGCGCAACGCTCCGGACGACGGCGCGGTTGGGAACGGTTTGGTGGGGGAACGGCGCGGTCAGGAACGGCGTGGTCATGACTGGCGTGGTCCGGAGCGGCACGGAACGGCCTGGCCGTGAACGGCGTGATCGTGAACGGCACGGTCAGGAGCGGCGCGGCCTCTACCGGCATGGTCCGGTCCTGAACGGCGCTGGTCCGCTGTTCCCTGAACGGCCAGTCAGGACAGCCCGCCTCACGGCCTGGCCTCACGGCCTGGCTTCACGGCCTGGCCTAATGGGCGGCTCCGTTGGGCTGAGAAAGGCGACGAGCCGACATCGGCAGCACTGGCCCGCCGGAGGGGCGTCCCCGATCCATCCCTCCGCGCGAGTGACGCCGGGGCCTGGCAGGCCCCGGCATCGTGCTGTAGTAGGTAGGACATTTAGGACCTGCGGAGGTGGGCATGGGGGCGTCGTTCGCGTCGCTGCGTGCGACCTATGCCGAGTCCGAAGGGCAGGCCGCGCCGGTGTACGGCACGGTCACCGCCGTCGGCGTCGCCACGCCGCTCCTGGTCGGCCTGCTGACCGGCCACGCCGCCGAGAGCGTGCTGGTCGCCCTCGGCGCCTTCTACGTCGCCCTCGCCGCCCCCGGCGGACCGTACGGCGCCCGCGCACGCGCGCTCCTCATCGCGGTGGCCGTCGTCACGGTCTTCACCTGGCTCGGTGGTTCGCTGAGCGGCCACCCGTGGCTCGCCGTGGCGGCCGTGCCCGTCGTCGCCACGCTCGCCTCGATGCTGCCGTGGATGGGCGCGACCGCGACGCTCTGTACCGTGCTCGCCGCGATCCGGCCCACGACCAGCCCGGTGATATTCGACGGCTTTCTGGAGATGTCCGGAGGGTTGTTCGTGTCCGCGCTGCTCGTGGCGCCGTGGATCACCCACCGACTGCGTCCGCTGCGGATGTCGCTGGCCGAGGTCGCCGGCTCGGTGGCCGCCGCGCTCGACGTCCTGGCAACGCCCGGGCCGGACGAGGAGGAGTGGACGGACCGCCGCCGCCGGGCGTACGAGGCGATCAGGCAGGCGCGGGTGACGTACGGGCTCTACCGCGCGGGTGGGCGTGACGACCAGGAGCGTCCACGTCAGCTGATCGAGGCGTTCCGGCGGACGATGGACGAGGCGGTGGCCCTGCGCGCCATGCTCACCGCCGTACGCGCCGACTCGCCGCCCGAGCACTGGGAACGCGAGTGCCGTGTGGCCGTGTCCTCGCTGGCCGCGCGGCTGCGGCTGCTCGCCGGGGGCATCGAGGCGCGCGGCGGCCGTCCGCTCGGGGGTGACGGCGCCGTCGCGCTCGACCGGTTCGCGCGGGTGACCGAGGAGGTACGCCAGGAATGGCTCGCCGGGCAGCCCGATCTGGTCGCCACGGCGCTCCTCCTGCGGGTCCGGCAGGCCGTCGAGCGGATGGCCGCGAGCGTCGGCCGGGCGCGGCAGATCCTCGACCACGGCCTGACGCTCGGCATCGACGTGCCCCACCTGCCCGAACGCCCGGTGGGTGGCTGGAGCCGGTTCAAGGAGGCGGTCCGCACCCGCTCACCCGGGTTCCGTCACGCGGTACGCGTCGGGGTGGCGGTCGCGGCGGCCATGGCGCTCGCCACCGGTCTGAAGCTGCCGCACGGCCACTGGCTGACCATCACGGTCCTGCTCAGCCTCCGTGATTCCTACGGTGACACGGTCAAGCGAGTGATCAAGCGGGTCGGCGGTACCGCGATCGGCGCGATCGTCGCCGCCCTCGCCCTGGCCATCGCGCCGGGCGAGGCGACGCTGGTCGTCCTGATCTTCGTCGGCGCGATCCTCGGGTTCACGTTCCGGTCGGCGAACTACGCCTACTGGATGATGTTCAGCACTCCGATGGTCATGTTGCTGGTCGACTTCTCCGACGCGCTGTCCTGGTCGGCGGCGGCCTGGCGCATCGGGCTCACCCTCGCGGGTGGCCTGCTGGCACTGGCCGCCGCGCGTGGTCTGTGGTCGTCCGGTACGCCGCGCCGGGTCCCCGGGCAGGTCTCCGAACTGATGCGTTCCCACGCTCGGCTGGTACGGGCGGTCGCCGCACGCTTCGACGGCGACGACGAGGCGCCGGTACGCCGCCGGACCGAGGACGCGGTCGCGGCCGAGAACGACCTGGAGGAGTCGGCCAAGCGCCTCGGCAGGGAGCCCTCGCCGCCGATCGGCCTCATCACGGGGATCAGGGCCGCCGGTACGGCCGCGCGGAGCGTACGGGATGACCTGAAGACCCTGGTGACGCTGCAGGAGGAGGATCTGGACGCGGGTCCGGTGTGCGTCATCCTCGACCGGATCGCCGACCATCTGGACGCGCGGGCCGACGCGCCGGAGGCCGAAAACGGCGCGCTCGACCTAGGTGACCTGCTGGAGGAGTTCGACGACCACCTGTCGGGCCTCGACCGGCGCCGCCGCGACGAGCTGGCCGACGGCGTCGGCACCGACGCGGTCACCACGCTGCGCCGCCTGCTGATCCAGGCGGCGAGCGCCCGTCACGCCGTCCGCTCTCTCGTCGCCGACACCGAAAGCCTCACCGCGACCGGCCCGGCGGAAGAGCAAGCCGAGGGTCCTGCGAGAGACGGCGCCCGGCCAGGCGGGTGACGCCGGCCGCCCGGACCGTGCTGTAGTGGACGGGACACCACCTGTCGACGGGGGGAGCACAGGTGAGGTCTGCTCTGGCGCGCCTGCGAGGGGGGTTGGTGGCGTCCGAAGGACGTGCCGCGCCCTTCTACGGCCTGGCGACGGCCGTCGGCGTGACCACTCCACTGGTGATCGGCGTGTTCACCGGCCACGCGGCCGACAGCGTGCCCGCGGGCCTGGGCGCCTTCTACGTCGCCTTCGCCGGACCCAAGGGGCCCTATGGCGCCCGTGCCCGCGCGATGCTCGCGACGGTGGCCGTCGTCACCGTCTTCACCTGGTTCGGCGGGCTGCTGAACGGGCACCCCTGGCTCGCGACAGTGATCGTCCCGGTGGTCGCCGCCGTGGGCGCGGCGCTCTCGTGGATGGGCCCGACCGCCGCTCTGTGCACGCTGATCGCCGCGGTACGGCCGCCGACCAGCCCGGTGTTCCTCAACGGGATCCTCGAGATGGCCGGCGGCCTGTGGGTGTCGGTGCTCCTTCTGGCGCCCTGGGTCACGGACCGGCTGCGCCCGCTGCGGACGTCCGTCGTCGCGGCGGCCCGCGCGGTGGCCGGGGCCGTCGACGCGCTGCCCGATTCGGACCCGGACCTGTGGGACCGTCGCCGGCGGGAGGCCTACGACGCGATCAGGCAGGCCCGTGCGACGTACGCGTTCTACCGCGGCCTGGGGCACGAGGATCCGCGGCGGCTGGCGGACGTGCTGGACCGGGCCGTCGACGAGACGGTCGTGGCGCGTTCACTGCTCGGCGCGCTGCGGCAGGAGGCGCCACCGCCCGAGTGGTGGGAGCGGGAACTCCGCGCCGTCGGGTCCGCACTCGCCCGCCGGTGCCGCGAGCTCGCCGAGGCCCTCGAGACGGGCGGGAGCACGCCCGGCGAGTCCGTGGCTCTGCACCGCTTCGTTCGCGTCAGCGACGACGTGCGCCGCATGCGGGTACACGACCGTGACGACGTCGTCGGATCCGCGATGGTCCTGCAGGTACGCCGGATGATCGAGCGGATCGCGGCGACGATCGAGGAGGCGGCCGGGATCGTGTCCGGCGGCCTCAGGGCCGGCTTCGACACGACTCTGCCCGAACGCCGGGACGGTGGCCGGCGGCGCCTCACCGCCGCGGTCATGACCGGCTCGCCCGGGTTCCGGCATGCGGCGCGCGTCGGGACCGCGATCGCGCTGGCGATGGCGCTCGACAACGGGCTCCGGCTGCCGTACGGGTACTGGCTGCCGATCACGGTCACGTTCTGCCTGCGCGACTCTTATGGCGGCACGGTGGAGCGGGTGGTCAAACGGGTCGGCGGCGCGACCGTGGGCGGCACCGTTGCGGCCCTGGCGCTGGCGGTGGCACCCGAACAGGCGACGCTGATCATCCTCGTCTTCGTCGGGGCGGCGCTCGGGTTCGCGCTCTCGCCGGTCAACCACGCGTACTGGGTGATGTTCGCGACCCCGCTGGTGATGCTGCTCATCGACTTCACCCAGCAGCTGTCCTGGCGGGCCGCGACGTGGCGCATCGGGCTCACCGTCGCGGCCGGCGCGATGGCGCTGGCCGCGGCGCGGACGCTGTGGCCCGCCGGCACGCGCCGCCTGCTGCCCGAACGCCTGGCGCGGCTGTTCCACACCCATGCCGAGCTGGCGCGTACGGTCGCCGCGCGGTTCGAGGGCCGGCCGTGCGCTCCGGTGCACCAAAGGCTGGCGGAGGCGTCGTCGGCGGCGATGGAGGTCGAGGACTCGATGCTGCGGCTGGCCCAGGAGCCCGCGCCACCCGGCGAGCTGCTCCGGCGGCTTCGCGACACGACCGCGATCGCGCGGCGCCTGCGCGACTACCTCGGCACGCTGGGGGCGCTGGCCGAAGAGGAGCCCGTCGACGCGGGCCCCGTACCCGCCATCCTCGAACGCGTGGCCGACCACCTTGATGCGCACGGCGATGACGCTCTCGAACTCGACGACCTGCTGCGCGAGCTGGACGACCACCTGTCGAGCCTGTGCCGGCGGCGGCGCGCCGAGATCGCCGGCGGCGCCGGTGTGGACGCGGTGAGCTCGATGCGGAAGGCCCTGGCCGAGGTGGCGGGTGCCCGGCACGCGCTTCGCGCCCTCGCCTCGGACGCGGAGCGGCTCACGGAGGTGGCACCCTGAGCGTGGCTCAGTGGGAGAGCGCGTCGTCCTCGGCGTCGGCGGCGTCGATCTCGTCGCGCGAGATGCCGAGCAGAAAGGCGATGGTGTCCATGTACGGCACGTTCAGCGCGGTGTCGGCCGCCTGGCGTACCACCGGCTTGGCGTTGTAGGCGATGCCCAGCCCGGCCACCGCCAGCATGTCCAGGTCGTTCGCGCCGTCGCCGATCGCCACGGTCTGGCTGAGCGGCACTCCCGCCTCGGCGGCGAAGCGTTCGAGCGCCGTGGCCTTGCCCGGCCGGTCGATGATCGGCCCGACGAGACGCCCGGTCAGCTTGCCCGCCTCGATCTCCAGGACGTTCGCGGCGGAGTAGTCGATGCCGAGGTCGGCGGCGAGCGCGTCGGTGATCTGGGTGAACCCGCCGCTGACGATCGCGAACTTGTAGTCGAGCCGCTTGAGGGTGCGGACCAGGGTGCGTACGCCCGGCGAGAACTCGACGCTGCGCCGCACCTCGCTCAGCACACTCTCGTCGAGTCCCTTGAGCATCGCGACCCGCTCACGCAGCGAGCCCTCGAAGTCGAGCTCACCGCGCATGGCGGCCTCGGTGATCTCGGCGACCTGGTCCGCGCGGCCGGCGTACTCGGCGAGGAGCTCGATGACCTCGCCCTGGATGAGGGTCGAGTCGACGTCCATGACGATGAGCCGTTTGGTCCGCCGGGCCAGCCCGCCGCGCTGGACCGCGACGTCGACCTGCTGCTCGGCGCCCTCGGCGGCCAGCGCCGTGCGCAGGCCGTCCGGGTCGGCGCCGGAGACGTGCATCTCGATGCAGGTGACCGGGGTGGTGGCGAGCCGCTCGATGCGGTCGATGTTGGCGCCGTGCGCGGCCACCCGGCCGGCGATGCCCGCGAGCGCCGCGGGCCGCAGCGCGCTGCCGAGGATGGTGACGTGCAACCGCCCGTGCCGCCGGCGCGAGGTGTTCTCGGCGTCGTTGCCCGATCCGGTGGCGAGCTCGATCTCCATGCCGAGGTCGGCCGCGATCTTTTCGGTGGCGGCGAAGACCTGGCCGACATCGGTGTCGCGGCCGTAGGACACCAGGACCCCGAGGACCAGCCGGCCACGGATGACGACCTGCTCGACGTCGGCGACGGTCACCGGGAACGCGGAAAGGGTGGTGAACAGGCGCGACGTGACCCCGGGGCGGTCGCGGCCGGTCAACGTGATCAACAGCGTGCGCTTTTTGGCATTCATGCTGCTCACCACGCTACTTGGCGCCGCTCGGCTTTCGCTTCCGCGTCCACGATCCGGACACCGGACGTTCACCGGTCGTGCTCGGTCAGCGGATCCAGCTGACGGCTTCTACGTCGGGATGGGCGGTCGCCCAATGAGAGGGATTTCCTGTGAGTATCTTCCAGCTCCGCTCCCGAGCCGAGTGAGCCGCGTGCGCCGAACCGAGCGTGGTCTCGGCCTTCGCCTCCAGACCGGCGGTCACCACCGAGCGCACGTTGCCGCGGCTCAGGCTTTCGCCGACGACCACGCCGAACTCCAGAAGATAGAGCGCGCGCTCCGCCTCATGCGGCGCGGTGAGCCGCATCAGCGCCTCCGCCATCGCCGTCATCGGGACCAGGAGCGTCTGCGCCTTCATGTCGTACTGATCGATCAGCAGCATCGCGTCGGGCGAACCTCGTCCGAAGGCCAGGATGGCCGACGTGTCGAGGACCGCACCCGCGATCACGCCGCGCCTCCGAAGTGTTGCTTCATCAACTCCGCGACCCTGGCCTCCGCCTCGGCGAACCCCTCCGGGTCGGCGCGCCTCGCCTCCGAAAGATCGCGGTCGAGCAGCACGCGGGCGTGCCGGTGGCGGTCCAGCTTTTCGCGGATCGCGGCCTCAACGAAGGACGACGTGGACCCGGCGAGCTCCTTGATCTGGGCGGCGATCTCGGAGTCGACGGTGACGGTGATGCGTTCCTTGACGCTCATACTTCGAGCATACCAAAGTATGCGTCAGCGGATGAGGAGGTTGACGTCGCCGAACTCATGCCACTTGTACTCCCGCGCCAGCGCCTCGTCGTACACCTCCTCCAGCAGGTCCTCGCCCGCGACCGCGGTCAGCATCCGCAGGTGTGACGAGCGTGGCTCGTGCAGGCCGGTGAGCAGGCCGTCCACCGCGCGTACGCCCTCCTCCGGCGTCACGACGTGTGAGGTCCAGCCGCGTGAGGCCCGTACGAACCCGTCATCGGCGACCGCGGTCTCCAGCGCGCGCACGACCGTCGTGCCGACGGCGATCACCCGGCCGCCCTCCCAGCGCACGTGGTTCACCAGTGTGGCCGTCGGGGCCGGCACGTCGTAGCGCTCGGCGTACGGAGGTTCGTCCTTCTCCGGCGACGCGACGCCCGTGTGGAGGGTGATGGGCGCGATCTGCACGCCGTGGGTCACGAGACGCGTGACGAGCTCGGGGGTGAACGGCCGGCCGGCGCTGGGCATCTCCGCGCTGCCGCCGTCCAGGCCCGGTGTCCCGAAGATCGTCTGGTACGCCGACAGCGGCCAGTCGCGCCCGACGTAGGCGTACCGGATCGGCACGCCATACCGCCGCAGGTACGGGACGACGGCCGTGTCGAGCCGGGCCCGCCACAGCCGTGGCGTCTGCCGGCCCAGCAGCGTGAGCGTCGCGCCGCCCGGCAGCGGGAACCACTCGCCGCACCGGCCACCGTCGTAGGGCACCGTCGCCTCCCCGGTACGCAGCCGCAGCTCCACCAGCCAGGCACCCTCCCCGGACGCGTGCGGAGCGCTGGGCGGCAGGGGGCCGGAGAAGTGCAGCGCGATCCGGTCCAGCCGTACGGCGGCGGGCAGGGTCGGTGAGGTGTTGACCACGAGCAGGTCGCCGGGGCGGAGGAGTTCGGGCAGCCCGGCGAACGGGCGATGCGTCACGCCGTCACGGGTACCGGCCAGGAGCCGGACGGCGTCGCGCCTGGCGGGGGGCTCGTGGGCCTCAAGAGTGGAGGGAAGGGTGAACTCACGCATGGGGATCCCTGACTCGGTGGGCGGCGAGTGCCGCGACGGTGGCGATGACGGCCGTGCAGACGGCACCCGCGTTCAGGCCGGCCGCGTTGACGAGCGCGCCGGCGATGCCGACGGCGAGCGACGAGCCGAGGGTGTCGCTGATCTGCATGGCGGAGGAGTTGGTGCCCTGGGCCGAACTGCCGGACAGGCTGAGGACCTGCACGCTGAGGGCGGGGAAGGCCAGGCCGATGCCCGCGCCGGCGACGATCCAGGCGGGGAGCGTCAGCCAGCCGGAGAGGTGGAAGGACACCGCCACGGCCGCGACGCCGACCGCGTGCAGGCCCGCCCCGGCGACGGCGAACCGAACGCGCGAGGTCCCCGGGAACCGGCCCTGCCACCAGGACCCCGCAGACCAGCCGAGGGCGCCCGCCGTCAGCACGATTCCGGCGGTCGCCGGGCTGAAGCCGTACCTCGTGGTGAGCGCCAGCGGGATGAACGCCTCGGTCCCGGACATGGCGCCGAGCAGCAGGCCGCGCATCGCGACGGCCGTCGGCAGACCACGGCGCAGCCACAGTAGGCCGCGCGGCATGAGCGTGCGCACGCCGTACACGAGTCCGGCGAGACCGGCGACGGCCACGAGCGAGCGGTGGTCGATTCCCCACAGCAAGGTCGCCGCCCCGGCCGAGAGTGCGACCGCGGCGAGCATCCGCCCGCGCGGCATCGTGCCCCGCGTCCGCAGCCCGCGAAGCACCGGGACCAGAGCCAAGGCGGCCGGGACGACCAGCGGCACGATGCCGAGGAACACCCACCGCCAGCCGAGATGCTGGGCGACCAGGCCGCCGATGGAGGGTCCGACGAGTGAGGGCACCACCCACGCGCCCGCCATCGCCGCGAAGATCTTCGGCCGGTACTCCTCCGGGTAGACGCGCGCGACGATGACGTACAGCGGGACGGACGCCAGCCCGGAACCGAACCCCTGGACCGCGCGGCCGCCGACGAACCACGCCATCGTCGGTGCGGTGCCCGCGAGGAGCAGCCCGGCGACGAAGACGGCGAGCCCGGTGAACAGCGGCCGCGCGGGCCCCCGAGCGTCCGCCCAGCCGCCGGAGACCACGTTGGCGACCAGGCCGGCGATGAACACCGCGCTGAACGCCCAGGCGTACAGCGGCAGCCCGTTCAGGTCACGCGCGGCCACGGGCATCGCCGTGCCGACGGCCATCGACTCGAACGCCAGCAGGGCCACGACCGCGACGATGCCGACCGTCGGCATCCGGTACGGCCCGGCCAGCAGGGACGGCGCCCGCGCCGCCGCGGGTGCCTCCTCACGTGCGGGTGCGGTCATGTGTCCTCCTCCGCCGGAGGAACGACGTGTCGAGGCTCTTCGCTCGCGCTCGGTCGTGTGGCCTCGTCGGTCAGGGGGCCGTGTCTGGTCATGACGCCGTGTATCGGCCGCTGGGCGGCCGGTCGCCGATGAGCCTCAGCAACGCGGGCACGGCGGCGTCTTCGGGGCGTGGCGCGGCCGCCACGTCCTCGCCGGCAGCGGCGAGCATCTCGGTCCGCATCTCGCCCGGATCCACCCACCAGACCGACACCCCGGGCTCCTCGGCGGCCAGCACGTTGGAGATCTGTTCCAGCGCCGCCTTCGTCGCGCCGTACCCGCCCCAGCCCTCGTACGGCTCGGCCGCGGCGTCGGAGCTGATGTTGATGATCGCGCCATGGCGTTCCCGCAGGACCGGCAGCACGCCCTGGATCAGCGCCAGCGGCCCGAGTGTGTTGACCGCGAACGCGCGTTCCAGCACGTCCAGCGGGTAGCCGGACAGCGCAGGCAGCGGCGTGGCCCCGAGCGTGCTCGCGTTGTTGACGAGCAGGTCCAGGCCGTCCGCGGCGGCCACAAGCTCGGCCCGGTGGGCGGGGTCGGAGACGTCGCCGGCGATGACCGTGGTCCTGGCGAGTCCGGCGGAGGCCTTGTCGAGAGCGGGCCCGCCACGTGCGTCGAGGACCAGTTCCCAGCCTTCGCGGGCGAGCGCGCCGGCCAGTGCGAGACCGAGCCCGCGGGACGCCCCGGTGATCAGTGCCTTCATGCCCCCGACGCTAGAGCCGCGGACGGCGCTGGGCATCGGCCGTCGGACCTGGCCGGCCTCGGCTGAGAGCCCTAGGACCTGTCTAGGGCACACGGCCGATGGGACCGCGACCGTGGCGGCGGTACCGTCGAGCCGTGGAAGCCGACCGGGACGCCGCACTGCACGCGGTCAGCGCCGCGGTGCTCGCCGTCACGCGGCACCTTTCGGTGCACGAGGTGTTCCAGGTGATCGTGCGGGCCGCCGCGCAGCTTCTCGACGCCCGGTACGCCGCTCTCGGCATACCCGACGACGCGGGCTCGTTCGCGGAGTTCGTGGTGGAGGGCGTCAGCGACGAGCAGTGGGCCAAGATCGGTCCGCTGCCGCGCCAGCACGGGCTGCTCGCGGTGATGCTGCGGGAGGACAAGGTGCAGCGGCTGCGGGACGTCCGCACGGCGCAGGCCTTCGAGGGGTGGCCCGCGGCGCATCCGGTGCTGCGCGACTTTCTCGGCGTGCCGATCCGCGACGGCGAGGACACGCTCGGCATCATCTTCCTGGCCAACAAGCGGCAGGCCGGAGGCTTCACCGCCGATGACGAAGAACGCCTCATCCTGTTCGCCGCGCACGCGGCCATCGCCTTGACCAACGCGCGCCTGTACGAGCGCAACCGCGAGCTGACCGTGATCGAGGAACGCGCCCGGCTGGCACGGGAGCTGCACGACGCGGTCGCGCAGAAGCTGTTCTCCCTGCGGCTGACCGCCGCCGCGGCGCTGGCCGCCAAGGACCCCGCGCCCGAGCTCGAGCGGGTGCAGACACTCGCCAAGGAGGCGCTCGCCGAGCTCCGCGAGGTGATCTTCGAGCTGCGCCCGGCCGAGCTGGAGGGCGACGGGCTGGCCGAGTCGCTCCGCAAGCACGTCCAGGTGCTGGACCGCGTGTGGGGCGCCGGACGCGGGCGCCGTACGGCGGTGCGGTTCGAGGGCGAGGACGTCGCGCTGCCGCCCGAGACGGAGTCCGTGGTGTTCCGCATCGCCCAGGAGGCGCTCTACAACGCGCTGCGCCACGGCGACCCACGTGAGGTGACCGTGGACCTGACGCGGGGTGTGCTGGAAATCCGCGACGACGGCACCGGCTTCGACGTGTCCGCCGACGCGCGGGACGGGCTGGGGCTGGAGTCCATGCGCGAGCGGGCGGCCTCGGTCGGCGCCGCGCTGACGATCGAGTCGTCCGGCTCCGGCACGGTCGTACGCCTGGAGGTGCGGACATGATCCGGGTGCTCATCGCCGATGACCATCCGGTCGTCCGCCAGGGGCTGCGAACGTTCCTCGGCGTACAGGACGACATCGACGTCGTCGGCGAGGCGGCGGACGGCGCGGAGGTCGTCTCGCAGGCCGAGGCGCTCGCGCCGGACGTGATCCTGCTCGACCTGAAGATGCCGGGCGTGGACGGGCTCACGGCGCTGGAGGAGCTGCGCGGCCGCGGCGTCGAGGCGCGGGTGCTCGTGCTCACGAGCGCGAGCGAGCGGGCACGTGTCGTGCCCGTCATACGCGCGGGCGCGGCCGGCTACCTCTACAAGGACGTCGACCCGCAGGCGCTCGTGCAGGCGATCCGCGCGGTGCACGACGGTCACGTGCTGTTCGCCCCGGAGGCGGCGGACGCGATGCTCAGCCCCGAGCGGGGCGACAAGGGCGCGACGGCCCTCACGGCCCGTGAGCGCGAGGTGCTGGTGCAGATCGCCCTCGGCCGTTCGAACCGCGAGATCGCGCGGTCACTCGTCGTGTCGGAAAAGACGGTCAAGACCCACGTTTCGAACATCTTGATGAAGCTCGGCCTGCAGGATCGGACCCAGGCGGCGCTGTACGCGGTGCGTCACGGGCTCGCGGAGCGGTGACTCCACAAATCCACCCTGTGATCCATGAGGCGTAAGTCGCGTCGTTCGAATATGTTGATGAAGCTCAGCAGTCGGCTGAGTGAACCGCACCGCCGAGGACGACATCGGAAATCATATGAGAGTTGCCATTCGCTACGCCGCGGGATCGGATGTCGGCCGTGCCCGCGAGAACAACGAGGACTCGGCGTATGCGGGCCCGTGGCTGCTCGCGGTCGCCGATGGCATGGGCGGACACGTGGGCGGCGAGATCGCCAGCTCGCTCGCGATCCAGGCCCTCTCGTCCATCGACCACGAGGTGCCCCAGGCCAAGCTGGTCGAGGTGGTCGAGCGCGCCGTGCTCGCCGCCAACCAGGCGATCGCCCAAAAGGTCGAGGACGAGCCCGCGCTCCAGTCGATGGGGACCACCTGCACCGCGATGTTGTGGTCGGGTACCCACACCGCACTCGCGCACATCGGTGACTCGCGTGCCTACATGCTGCGCGAGGGGATCCTCTACCAGATCACCGAGGACCACACGCTGGAGAAGATGCTCACCGGCGAGGACGGTGCGGCCCCCCATCTGGCCAACCGCCTGGTCCGCGTGCTCGACGGCAGACCGGAACGCAAGCCGGACCTGTCGCTGCGCGAGGCGCTCCCAGGAGACCGTTACCTCCTGTGCTCCGACGGACTGAGCGGGCCGGTCGACGCCGAGACGATGCATCAGGTGATGACCACCGAGTCCGACCCGGCCGCGGCCGTGGGCGAGCTCATCAGCGCGGCCAACCAGGGAGGCGGGCCGGACAACATCACGGTGATCGTCGTCGACGTCGTCGCGGAGGGCGCGGAGGCGGCCGCACCGATGGTCGTGGGCGCCGCGGAGGACTGAGCCTCCCTTCCCCTGGACCGATCCGAACGCCGAACGGGCGGCGCCCCGACACTTCGCCCGTCCGGCGTGCGGCCTCCCTTAGCGGGTGGCCGGCCGTCGTCGCAAGGTCTCCAGCGGGTTACGTTCTGAAATCTGCCTGGTTTTTTGCTTGACCTGTGCCGGGTTTACTGCGATATACGGGTCCACAGGCCGCATAACAGCACCAAGTGGGAGGGCGAGAGTTTGGACGTGGCACGGGGGCATGGGGTCGCGTCACGAGCCCGAGGTCGGCCGGTCAGTGCGGTGGACCGTATTACCGCTGCCGCGGGCGCCGGCCCACTCGGTGTGATTCTGCGCGTCGGAGCTATGTCCGCCGCGGCGGTATTGGCGTCATTTGTGCATCGAGTCCACGATCCCGGCATACTGTGCCCCATTCGGGCGCTGACCGGAGTCCCCTGCCCCTTCTGTGGCGGTACGACCGTGTTCATGGAGCTGGGGGCGGCTCATCCGGCCAAGGCCCTCGCCGCGAACCCGGTCGTCCTCGCGGGGGCGATCGGTCTGGCAACGGCTCCGCTGGGGTCGGGGCGTCGATGGTGGGCGATCAATCCGCGCACCCGCGCCTGGTTCCTCGGCGTGGTCGTCGCGCTGTCATGGGTCTGGCAGCTTGCCCGGTTCGGGTTTCTGCGGTTCTGAACCACCTACCCCCAAGGGAGATCGCGGAGCCTGGCCCGGCGGACGGGCGTAATTTCGACAAAGGAGAAAGAGCGTGAGCACCCCCTACGACCCGTACGGCCAGGGTCAGCAGCAGCCGGGCTATGGCCAGCAGCCCGGCTACGGGCAGCAGCAGCCGGGGTACGGCCAGCAGCAGCCTGGATACGGTCAGGAGCAGCAGCCTGGATACGGCCAGCAGCAGCCCGGCTATGGTCAGCCGGGATACGGGCAGCAGCAGCCGGGCTATGGCCAGCAGCAGCCCGGTTACGGTCAGGAGCAGCAGCCTGGTTACGGCCAGCAGCAGCCCGGCTATGGTCAGCCGGGATACGGCCAGCAGCAGCCCGGCGGATACGGCCAGGACTATGGGCAGCAGCAGCCGGGATACGGTCAGCAGCCCCCGTACGGTCAGCAGGCGTACTCGCAGCAGGGCTACGGCCCCGGCTACAGCCAGTCCCAGTACGCAGGGTGGGGCTCCCGCTTCGCGGCGGCCCTCCTGGACGGTCTGATCATCTTCATTCCGCTCGGGATCGTGCTGGCGATCATCGGCGCGGTGACCCACAGCGTCGGCCTGACCTACTTCCTCGACTTCCTCGGCTCCATCGCGGGCTTCGGCCTCCTCGGCTACCTGGAGGGCAACTCCGGTCAGACGATCGGCAAGCGCGCGCTCCACATCAAGGTCGTCGACGCGGACACCGGTCAGCTGCTCGGCGCCGGTCGCGGGGTCGGGCGCAAGCTCGCGCACTACATCGACTCGTTCGCCTGCTACATCGGCTGGCTGTGGCCCCTGTGGGACGACAAGAGCCAGACGTTCGCGGACAAGATCTGCCGGGCGATCGTCGTCCAGGACGGCACCTGAGTCTGCTTGAAGCGACAGTGACGCCCGGCGGAGCGATCGGCTCCTCCCGGGCGTCTTTGTCGTTCGAGCCGGATTCGCCGGCCCGTGGCGCCGGTCAGCTCACCGTGTCCAGGACGCTGTTGCACGCCGCGACCTGAGCACGGCGTACGGCGTGATCGAGATCACGCAGGGCCTCCGCGCGGTGGCGTACCTGCGCGGCGGACAGGGTGGCACCCTCGGTGCCCCGCGCCAGGTCGACGACGACCGCGAGGCGGCCGGCCAGCGCCGCCACCCGGTGCGCACGTGCGGGATAGCCCGGGGCCAGGCCGCCGACCTGTTCGTGGTGATGTGAGTCACGCAACGCGCCGAGAGCCTCGGCGATCTCCGGCCGCCACTCCAGGGTGCCGTCGACGGACATGAGCGACTCGGTCGCCTCGCGTACGGCCACGGTCAGGCGATGGTCGGCCTCGGGAAGCAGCGGGGTGTCCGCCACGGCCGACCGCGTCTCGTGCATGGTCCAGCGGGTGCCGACGTAGGACGAGCCGCGCCGGTCCTCGGTCGGGATCAGCCCGAAGGTCTGGTCGCGGATGGTCAGGAGGACGGCCTCTTCGGCCTCGATCGCGGCCGTGTTGAACGCGGGCGGCCCGGTCAGCCCGAGCGGGTCGCCCGGGGCCGGCAGGGCGAGCCGCAGCGCGGACAGCCCGGCCACCCGCAGGGCCGCGAGGGCACCGCGCAACGGCATGTCGCCGGATTCGGCCGGGAGGCCGGCGGCGACATGCGGGCCGTCCAGGCGTTCGACGACATCGACGGCCTCGTCGAGCCCCACGTGGCCGGTCAGCCACGCGTTGCCCCAGGCGACGAGGGCGGCTGAGGGGTGTGTGACTCGCATGCCGACAACCATAAGGCGTCCGAATGCCGTAGGTTCGTGCCGGAGACCCCGTGCGTGCCCGGCGGCCCTGCCGCCTGCGGCTACGTGAGATACCGAAGGGATGCGATGGCCGGCGAGGTACTCAAGCTCAAGGGCGTCGAGATCCGGCGCGAGGGGTCGACGCTGCTGCGCAACATCGACTGGACCGTGCAGGAGGACGAGCGATGGGTGATCATCGGTCCGAACGGCGCGGGAAAGACGACGTTGTTGCAGGTGGCGGGGGCGATGCTGTTCCCGACCTCGGGCAGTGTCGAGATCCTGGGCGAACGCCTCGGCCAGGCCGACGTGTTCGAACTCCGGCCCCGTATCGGGCTGTCCAGCTCGGCGGTGGCCGACAAGGTCCCGGCCGACGAGAAGGTCATCGATCTGGTCCTCACGGCCTCCTACGCGATCATCGGCCGGTGGAAAGAGGAGTATGACTCCACGGATGTAACCCGTGCCGTCGAACTCCTCGACGCGCTCGGCTGCGCGCACCTGATCCGGCGTCGTTTCTCGACGCTTTCCGAAGGTGAGCGCAAGCGCGTGTCCATCGCCCGTGCCCTCATGCCCGACCCGGAGCTGCTGCTGCTCGACGAGCCGGCCGCCGGCCTGGACCTCGGTGGCCGAGAGGACCTCGTGGCACGGCTGACCAGCCTGGCCGTCGACCGTCTCGCGCCGACGATGGCACTCGTCACGCATCACGTCGAAGAGGTGCCCGAGGGGTTCACCCACGCGATGCTGCTGCGCCGTGGCTCGGTCGTCGCCACAGGGAAGGTCGACGAGGTGTTCACCGACCAGCACCTGTCGAAGTGCTTCGGGCTCCCTCTGCAAGTCGAACGGCAAGAGGGGCGCTGGCACGCCCGAGCCATCGCTACGTGATCTCGTTCCGCGCCCGTGAGGCGGCTCGGTGACGCCCCTGCATGCGCTGTTGATCTTCGCTACAGGGCTGGCCGCGGGCTGCATCAACGTGATCGTGGGATCCGGGTCGCTCATCACCTTTCCGGTCCTCATCGCCCTGGGGTACCCACCGGTCGTGGCGAACGTCTCCAACACCGTCGGCCTGGTGCCGGGCTCCGCCTCGGGGGTGTACGGCTACCGGCGTGAGCTGGACGGCCAGCGGACCCGCGTGCTCTGGCTGGGCGCCGCCTCGGCGATCGGCGCGGTCACCGGCGGTCTGCTGCTTCTCGTCCTTCCCGAAGAGACGTTCGAGATCGTCGTGCCGGTGCTGATCGCGCTCGCCTGCGTGCTCGTGGTCATACAGCCGAAGCTCAGCCAGTGGCTCGGGGGCCGGCAGCTACGTCCGCACGGCGGCCCCTGGCTGTGGCTCGGCGTGCTCGCCAGCGGGGTGTACGGCGGCTACTTCGGTGCCGCGCAGGGGGTCATCCTGCTGGGCCTCCTGGCGACCTTCCTCGCCGAGAACCTCCAGCGTGTGAACGCCGTCAAGAACGTCCTGGCGGGCATCGTGAACGCCGCGGCCGCGGTGCTGTTCATCCTCATCGCGCACGTCAACTGGGCCATCGTCGTGTGCATCGCGGTGGGCTCGACGCTCGGCGGCCTGGCGGGAGCCTCGATCGGCCGCCGGCTGCCCCCGATGGCCCTGCGCGTCCTCATCGTGATCGTCGGCGTGACCGCCATCATCAAGCTGGTCTGAGCCGCGCTACCGTTCCGCCCGCAGCCGCAGGATCCGCGCGGACTCCCCGTCGGCCGGCAGGAACGCCTCGAGCCGCAGCTCCGCGAGCGTGACGTCCACGACCGTCGCGAACGAGGTCAGCGTCGTGATCAGCCGTAGCTCACCCTCCTCACAGCGCAGGCGCAGCGGCACCGCGAAGCCGATGTGGCCGGGCCCGTAGGGCATCGGCGGGACGTAGTCCCGCAGCTCGGCGATGAACGCGTCCAGGCGGTCGTCCGGGCTGCGCAGCGCCTGCGCGTTGAGGCCCTCGATGACGTGCCGGCCCCACTCGGAGAGGTTCTCGACGCGGCGCGCCAGGCCGTCCGGATGCAGCGCGAGACGGACGACGTTGACGGGCGGTGCCAGCAGGTGCGCGGCCGCGCCCTCCGTGAGCACGCCGATCGCGGTGTTCGCGGCGACCAGCTCGCCGTAGGGCCGTACGACGAGTGCCGGGTAGGGCAGATGGCCCTCCAGGACGCGGTCGATCGCCTCGCGTACCGGCGCCAGCTCCGGGTCGTCGAGGCGGGACTCCGCGAACACGGGCGCGTAACCCGCGGTGAGCAGCAGGGAGTTGCGCTCGCGCAGGGTCAGCTCCAGTGACTCCGCCAGCCGCAGGACGATGGCTCGGCCGGGCCGGGACCGTCCCTGCTCGATGTAGCTGAGATGACGCTGGGTCGTGCCCGCGCGCAGGGCGAGGTCCAGCTGGCTCCAGCGCCGTACCGTGCGCCATCGCCGCAACTCCTGGGCGAACCCGCCGACCTCCGTCATCGTGACCATGCTCCAGTCGTATCGATCGAGCCGTCGCCCGTCGATACCCCGCACGGTATTGCCCGCAGGCCCGGACGGCTCCGAGCATGGCGTCATGAACGATGTGAAGGCCTACACGAGGGTCGTGCGCACCCATGATGGTGGATCCGCGTTCGAGGACGCCGAGCTCGACCTGACCGAGAGGCGGATCTCCGAGGGCGTGCCGCCGATGTTCACCGGCGGCATGTCCGTCGCCGGCGCCGTGACCTTCCTGCGCAGCGCCGAGTTCGACAGTGACCCGCATCCCGCGCCGGCAGAGCAATGGGTCGTGATGGTGCGCGGCGCGATCGAGGTGCGGGTCAGCGATGGCACCCGACGGCGGTTCGGCCCCGGCGACCTGGTGTTCGTGAGCGACACGACGGGCCGCGGGCACGTCACGGCCGGCGTTGGCGAGCCACCGTTCGAGGCGTTGTTCGTGCCCGCGAACCGGCCCGCCCAACGCTCTCTCGGCCCGGTTGAACACTGCCTTCATGGGGTAATAATCGAATAGACGTTCGAGAA
Source organism: Actinoallomurus bryophytorum (assembly GCF_006716425.1). NCBI lineage: Bacteria > Bacillati > Actinomycetota > Actinomycetes > Streptosporangiales > Thermomonosporaceae > Actinoallomurus > Actinoallomurus bryophytorum. Next base: position 3,112,901 of record NZ_VFOZ01000001.1, on the reverse strand, counting down.
GGGTGTGGCCATGAAGGGCGATCGGGTGGAGGTCATGATCGACGCCGGCGGAGCGACCCGCACGTACGAGGTCGTGGCCACCCGTGCCGGACGCCGCGTCGAGGTCGTCAACCGCCGGGGCGTCGTGGAGGTGACCGAGGTGACCCGCACGGGCACGCCGGTACGCACCGCGCGTTTCATGGCCAGCCGCGTCCTCGCCCTGGTCGAGCACCCCTTCAACGACCGCCGGGACCCCGCCCCGAAACCGTCCGAGGAGTCCTAGGCAAGCTCGCCGATGAACTCCGTGGCAGCCATCGGCTGGGAGAACATCGGAAAGTCGTACTTCAGCGCGTTGTCGTGCTCCTCGGCGGAGGTCGCGGCGAGGCAGTCGGTGAGGGTGACGACCCGGTAGCCGTTCTCGTAGCCGCTGCGCATCGTCGACTCGACGCAGCAGTTGGTGAGGAACCCGCCCAGGGCGATGGTGGTGATGCCCTTGCTGCGCAGGATGAAGTCGAGGTTGGTGCTGGCGAAGGTGTCCAGCCCGCGCTTTCCCTCGATGACGATGTCGCCGTCCACGGGAGCCAGATCGTCGATGATCGCCGCTCCCCAGGACCCCTTGACGAACGCGTTGCCGTCGACGACCCCCTTGAGGATGCCGTACGGGTGCGAGGTGATCTCGTTGTAGCCCTCGGCGAAGGTGATCGGCGCGTGCATCACGGTCGCCCCGGCCGCGCGCGCCGCCTCGGCGACCTTGCGCGTGTTGCCCAGCATCCCGGTGCTGTCCATCACCCCGGACACGGCGCCGTGGAGGACACCGCCTTCGGAGGTGAAGTCGTTCTGGTATTCGATGAGAACGACCGCGGTCGTCTTGGGATCGATCGCCATGTCTCCGCCCTTTCTGCTGCTCACCCGCCATCGGACGCTAATCCGTCCGGCTCGCGTCGGCAAGGTCAGCGGGCGGGGCGTACCTGGATCATGCCGCTTTCGAGGATCCTGGTCTCGAAGGCGGGCTGGCGGCCGGTCGCGGGCCCGTGCACCACGGTGCCGTCGCTGACCTGGAACGTGCTCCCGTGCCAGGGGCAGATCACGCAGATCTCGTCGTCGACCCGGACCATGCGCCCCTGGTGCAGCGGCCCGTCGAGGTGACTGCAGCGGTCGGCGAGGACGTGGACGTCCTCGCCGTAGCGCAGGACGAACAGGCTGATGTAGCCCAGGCTCCGGTGGACCGGCCAGCCCTCGGGCAGCTCGTCCAGCGGGCACAGGTCGTGCCAGCCGAGCGGGCCCAGGTGGGTGATCGACTCGGCGTGGCTGGCGCCAGCACCGAGGCGGAAGGCCAGATGCCCGCCCAGGTAGGTGCCGCCGAAGAGCGCGACGAGGCCCGCGAGGCCCAGGGTCTTGCCCTGGCGGGTACGGCCGCGGACCCGGGCGATCAGTGAGGCGGCGAACAGGCCCGTCGCGGCGACCGTGCCGACCGAGTGTGCGACACCGACGCGCTGCTGCTCGATGTGGAGCGAGGACCAGTCGGCGGCGCCCGTCAGGGCCACCGGGACCGCGCCCGCCAGCCCGACGGCCAGCAGCACCTGGGTGGCGCGCTCGGTGTCCGGCAGGAAGTCCAGGACGGTGGCGGCCATCCAGCAGCCCACCGGGAGATCGGTGAGCGGAGGATGGGCGGGGTGGCCGAGCGGCACCCCGTGAAGGATGTCCTTGAGACGTCCCGGCGGGAGTACGCGGAGTACGGCGCCGGCGAGGCCACGGGCGGGCCGGTCGAGGATGTGAGCGTGCTCGAGGTCCTCGGCGACCTTGAGAGGGCGGGGCACGGTCAGGGACCGGGAGATCCTGCTCACCCGCTGTCGGTTCACCGCACCTCCTCGGATGGCTCTGCTTCGGACACTAGCCTGCCGCCTCGCGCGGGCACCATACGGGGTCCCGTCTACACCGATTTCTACCGTGGATGGGCCTGTGGTGAGGACAATTTCCGGCGACGGGTGGGGTGCCACGAGATGAAGTAAATGAAACGCCTAATACCGGCCGTATCGCGTCAACATCAGGGTCTCGCGTCCCTATCATCTCTCGTTTATCTTTAAAGGGTCGATGCGTGAAATCACCAGCACCGGGGTGGTCGAGATGGGGCGGCTCGAGGCCGAGTTCCCCGGCTGGCGGCTGTGGATCAGTGATACCGGACGATGGTGGGCCTTCCGCACCTCGGCGTGTGCCCTCACCATCGAGCAACTGCGTGCGGGCTGCCGGCTGATCGTGCAGGCGGACACCTCCGACGCTCTTTACTCGGCGATCCGCGCCGCCGAGATCGAGGCCGAGCGGGCCACCGGCCAGCGTGTCTCCTGACCCCGTGCGCCGCCCGTTCTGACTCAAGCCAGAAAGGGACGGCCCAGGATCGGGCCGTCCCTTCCTTGGGGGGTGGGGGAGCTCAGCCGCCGTTGACGCCGAGGCCCTTGGCGACGTTGTCGCCCAGGTCCTTGGAGACGTTGCGCCAGTACTCCACCACGCGCACCTTCATCTCGGCCGTGACCTCCGGCCGTGACGCGTGGCCGACGATGTTGCCCGCGAGGTTGGCGCGGTCGGTGTCGGACAGCACGTTGTCGTACAGGGCACGCGGCTGGCCGTAGTCGTCGTCCTCGGCGTGCAGCGTGTAGGCCGCGCGGACGATCTCACCGGTGACGCCGTAGCTCTCGCCGTCGTACAGCGACGGGTCGGCCTGCGGACCACCGGCGGTGTTCGGCGCGTACACCGGGTCACCGTAGTTCTCGTACCGCATGGCGCCGTCCTTGTTGTAGGAGTGGACGGGCACCTTCGGCCGGTTGACCGGAAGCTGCAGGTAGTTGGGGCCGATCCGGTACCGGTGCGTGTCCGGGTAGGAGAACAGCCGGCCCTGCAGCATCTTGTCCGGGCTCGCGGCGATGCCGGGCACCAGGTTGGCGGGCTCGAACGCCGCCTGCTCGATCTGCGCGAAGTAGTCTTCCGGGTTGCGGTTCAGCGTGAGCCTGCCGATGTTGATCGGCGGATAGTCACTGTGCGGCCAGACCTTCGTCAGGTCGAACGGGTTGAACCGGTAGTCCGCGGCGTGCTCGAACGGCATGACCTGGACCTGTACGGTCCACGTCGGGTGCTCGCTCGCGTTGATCGCGTAGCTGAGGTCGCGGATGTGGAAGTCGCGGTCGAGCGCGGTCTGGGCACCGGCGTCGGCATCGGTGAAGTTCTTGACGCCCTGGTCGGTCTTGAAGTGGTACTTCACCCAGTACTTCTCGCCGCCGGCGTTGACCCACATGAAGGTGTGGCTGCCGTAGCCGTTCATGTGCCGCCAGGAGTACGGCGTGCCGCGGTCCGACATCAGGAAGGTCACCTGGTGCGCGGACTCGGTGCGCAGCGTCCAGAAGTCCCACTGCATGTTGTGGTCGTGCAGGTGGTTGTCCGAGCGGCGCTTCTGGGAGTGGATGAAGTCGGAGAACTTGCTCGGGTCGCGGATGAAGAAGACCGGCGTGTTGTTGCCGACGAGGTCGTAGTTGCCGTCCTCGGTGTAGAACTTCAGCGCGAATCCGCGCGGATCACGCACGGTGTCCGGGAAGCCCAGCTCGCCCGCGACGGAGGAGAACCGCAGCAGCAGGTCGGTGCGGGCCCCCTTCTGAAAAAGCTTCGCCTTGGTGAACTGGCTGACGTCCTCGGTGATCTCCATGAAGCCGAAGGCGCCCCCGCCCTTGGCGTGGACGACGCGCTCAGGAACACGCTCACGGTTGAACTGCGCCATCTTCTGGATCACGTAGTGGTCCTGAAGAAGCAGCGGTCCGTTCGGCCCGACCGAGAGCGAATCGTGATCACTGGGCGCCGGAATGCCGGCGTCAGTGGTGGTGATGGGCCTTTGGTCAGTCATGCGCAAATTCCTCCTTGTGAGCCTGACGGCAGTCAGGGCAGAAACCCCAGAAGGTGACATCGGCCTCGTCCACCAGATATCCGGCGTCATTGGCGGGCTCGAGGCACGGGGCCTCTCCGACTGCGCAGTCGACGTCGGTGAGGCGTCCGCACTCTCGGCAAACGAGGTGATGGTGGTTGTCTCCGACCCGGCACTCGAAGCGCGCCGGGCTTCCCGCGGGCTCGATCCGCCGTACGAGACCCAGCGTGGTGAAGGCATGGAGGGCCTCGTATACGGCCTGGAACGACACGTGGCCGAGCCGGTCGCGTACTCGCGAGGTGACGGCGTCGACGTCCAGATGGTCGCCGGCGCGCACCGTGTCGAGGATGGCGAGCCGGACGGCCGTCACCCTGAGACCGGCCGAGCGAAGCTCGGCGGCGGAGTCGTGCGGGTGATCCTTCACGTCACCCAACGTATGCCCTTAACCTGAATGATTCAAGGGAACGAAAGATATCCGTTTTGTGCGGGCGGCTCCCGCCCTTTCCCGGCCTACAGGGCCCTGACCAGCTGGGATATCTCGTCCTCGGTGTTGTAGTAGTGCACCGACGCGCGTACGCGGGGCGCCGGAGCGGGCCCGCCGTCGTAGCGGTAGACCTGCGCCGACAGCCGTACGTTGATCTTCTGGTGGGCCAGGGCCGTGACCAGATCCGCGGCGGCGTGGCCGTCCCGCGTGAACGTCACGATGCCCGAACGGCGCTTCCCCCGATCACGTACCGTGACGCCGGGAACGTCCTCGAGCGCCGTGCGCAGGCGTACGGCCAGCTCGGTCACCCGCCGCTCGATCACGTCCAGGCCGATCGCCATCGCGTACTCCGCCGCCGCTCCGAGCCCGAGCTGCAGGGCGGCGGAGCGCTCGAAGCTCTCGAACCGCCGGGCGTCGGGGGCCAGCTCGTACGACTCCGGCCCCGTCCACTCCGCACTGCGGTCATCGAGAAACGTCGGCGAGATCCGGTCGAGAGCCTCGCGCCGTACGTAGAGAAAGCCGATGCCGCGCGGCCCGCGCAGGAACTTGCGGCCCGTCCCCGACAGCATGTCGCAGCCGATCTCGTCCACGTCCACCGCGATCTGGCCGATGGACTGACAGGCGTCGACCAGGAAGAGGGCGCCGGCCGAACGCGTCAGCCGTCCGATGTCGGCGACCGGGTTGACCAGCCCGTCGTGGGTCGGGACGTGGTTGACCGCGACCAGCGCCACGTCGTCGTCGAGCGTCGCCCTCAGGGCGTCGAGGGAGACCTGGCCGTGCTCGTCGTCCGGGAGGACCTCCACCTTGATGCCGCGGTCGCGTGCGGCGTGCAGGAGGGCGATCGCGTTGCTGCCGTACTCACTCGCCGAGGTGAGGACGCGCTCGCCCGGCCGGAAGCGAATGCCGTAGAACGCCATGTCCCAGGCGCGGGTGGCGTTCTCGGTGATCGCGATCTCGCTCTGGTCGGCGCCGATGAGCCGGGCCACCGAGTCGTAGGTTCTGGTCAGCCGGTCCATCGCGGCGTCGGCCGCCTCGTACCCCCCGACGCGCGCCTCGGCTTCCAGATGTCCGCGGACCGTGTCCAGAACCGGTCGGGGCTGCAGCGCGGCCCCCGCGTTGTTGAAGTGCACGACCTGTGCGCACCCCGGTGTCTCGGCGCGGACCAGCGCGATGTCGAGCACGAGCGCCTCCCTCGAAATCGTCCAGGAACGTCCGGCAACACGAACGCTATGTGCTCCCGAAGCGCGGTCAAGGCCCCGGACGTGGCATTCTGTGCGATCTACCCGAGGTGGTGAGTGCGATGCGGCGACCATTGCTCCCTGTCGTCCTGGCCGTGGCGACCGGACTGGCCGTGTGCGCGACGGCGTGCAGCGAGAAGAGCGACGCGAAGATGCCGCCGCTCAGCATGACGCCGTCCGTGCCACGGACCCCAGGTTCGACCGCCGAGGCGGCCAAGCAGCCGATCACGATCGCCTTCGCCGGCGACACGCACTTCTACGCCCAGCTCAGCGCCCGGCTGTCCTCGCCGCGCACGGCCCTCGGGCCGACCATCCCGACGCTGAAGGGCGCCGACTTCACGATGGTCAACCTGGAGACGGCCATCACGACGCGTGGCACGAAGGAGCCGAAGGAGTTCAACTTCCGCGCCCCGGCGAGCGCGTTCACCGCGCTGAAGGCGGCCGGCGTCGACGTCGTCTCCATGGCCAACAACCACGGCGTCGACTTCGGCCGGGTCGGCCTGGCCGACTCCCTCGCGGCGATCAAACGGACCGGCTACCCCGTCGTCGGCATCGGCAAGAACGCCGCGGAGGCGTACCGGCCCTACTACGCGACGGTCAAGGACACCAAGCTCGCGGTGATCGGCGCCACACAGGTGCTGGACGACAACCTGATCGCGGGCTGGACGGCCACCAACACCCATGCCGGCCTCGCCTCGGCCAAGAACGCCCCGCGCCTGCTCCAGGAGGTACGCAAGGCGCGGAAGCAGGCCGACGCGGTCATCGTCTTCCTGCACTGGGGACAGGAGATGGAAGCCTGCCCGCTGCCGCGGCAGAAGCACCTGGCGAACCAGCTCGTCCAGGCGGGCGCCGACGTGATCGTCGGTTCACACGCCCACGTCCCCCTCGGGGGCGGGTTCTTCCATGGCCGCTACATCGACTACGGCCTGGGCAACTTCTTCTTCTACGCGGCCAGCGGCCGCACCGCCGACTCCGGAGTCCTCGAGGTGACCCTGAGCGGACGCAAGGTGCTCAAGGCCCAGTGGAAGCCCGCCACGATCTCCGGCGGCATCCCACGCCCGCTCAGCGGCGCCTCACGCACGCAGGCCCTGAAGAAGTGGAACGGGCTGCGCCGCTGCACCGGCCTGACCGCCCGCCCCTGACCGCCCGCCGCTGGCCGCCCGCTCCTGACCGGTCGTGGCGAGGGCGTTTCGGCGCGAGACGCCGCCGCGCACTCGTCGCGATCGGAATAATCGCCGGACATGACCCTGAACCCTACGTTCGTCGACTTCTCCGCCGATCCGCCGCGTACGGCCAATGCCTCCGTCCGCGCGGACGGCGCCGGTGACGCCGGCGGACACTGGATCCTCGACGCGGGCGGAGCCGTGTGGGTGGACTTCGCGGCCGAGACTCCCTCGGACGAGGTGACGATGAAGATCTGCGCGCTGGTGTCGAAGAACGGGTCGTCGTCGGGCCACGCGCCGCTGGACATCCTGGTGAACGGCCAGAGTGTGATCTCCCGTCTCCGGATACCGGGCGGGGGCGACCTGCCGCAGGTGATGACGTTCGCGGTGCCCGGCGAATGGCTGCGATCGGGGCCGAACACGCTCGAGCTGCGCAGCGCCGAGGACTCTCGCGCGATGCTCTGGCTCTACCGGGTGCTGCTGGAGTCCGTCTGGGACCGGGACGCCGCGGAGCGTGCACTGCTGACGGACCACGCGGCGGAGTCGGCCTTCACCTTTGCCACCTACTCCCGTCCTGCCGGTGCGTCGGAATGGCGGGACGGGCCGGAGCTGCGGTTTCAGATCGACGAGGGCCAGGCCGCGGCGCCCGCGGAGCTGAGCTGGCGCGGCTCGGACGGCAGTGAGGCGGCCATCAGCTTCGCGGGCGAGATGACCGGTTTCCTCGGCCATGTGCGTACCCCCGGTGGAGCCTGGCTGCAGTTCCGGGGCGATCTGACCGAGCGCCGCGAACACCTCGATGGATCCGCGCGGCGGTTCGAGACCGAGGTCCACTGGGGCGGGGACTGGCATCGGTCGGGCGAGCTGTCCGTGTTCCTCGACACCGGTTCCGGGCCGGTCGAGCGGGTCGGCTGGCGGGACCAGCGGGGCAACACGGCCTCGATCGGGCTGACCCACGACGGAGCGTCGTTCACCGGGTATGCCCAGCGGGTCAACGAGGGCCCGATCGGATACCGCGGGGAGATCGTGGGCGGCACGCGCTAAGGCGCCTCGGCGATCAGGTCGCGGTACCAGGCGTACGAGGCTCTCGGTGTGCGGCGCTGGGTCTCGTAGTCCACGTGGACCAGGCCGAACCTCGGGCCGTAGCCCTCCGCCCACTCGAAGTTGTCCAGCAGCGACCAGACGTAGTACCCCCCTACGTCCACGCCGGCCTCCATCGCCGCCCGTACCGCGTCGACGTGGCCGGACAGGTAGTCGATGCGGGGCTGGTCGTCGAGTGACTCATCGTAGGAACAGCCGCTCTCGGTGATCTGGATCGGCGGCAGCGCGGCGCCGTACCGGGTGCGCAGCGTCAGCAGCAGGCGGCGCAGGGCGTCCGGGACGACCGGCCAGCCCATGCCGGTCAGCGGGGCTCCCGGCACCTCGGTCATGGTGAACGGCAGGGGCTCTTCCGCACCGGCCGCGGCGACGCCCACGGGGCTGTAGTAGTTGACGCCGAGCACGTCGATGGGCGCGACGATGGTCGCGAGGTCGCCGTCGCGTACGTGGGGCAGGTCCACGCCGAGGTCCGGATAGGCGCCGCGCAGAAGCGGGTCGGTGAACTGCCAGTTCAGCAGGTTGTCGAACGCCTCTGCCGCGGCGAGGTCCTCCGGCCGGTCGCTCGCCGCCTGTGCGGGGGTGTAGTTGTTCGCGATGCCGATCCGACGTGCGCCGGCGGTGCGCAGGGCGGTGGTCGCCAGGCCGTGGCCGAGCAGCTGGTGGTGCGCGGTCGGCAACGCGCCGAGCATCAGTGTCAGGCCCGGCGCGTGCGTCCCGAAGGCGTAGCCGTACGCCATCACGACCATCGGCTCGTTCAGCGTGATCCACAGGGAGACCCGGTCGGCGAGGCGCTCGGCGACGATCGCGGCGTAGTCGGCGAAGCGGGCGGCGGTGTCGCGGTTCATCCAGCCGCCTGCGTCCTCCAGCGGCTGTGGAAGGTCCCAGTGGAACAGGGTGGGCACGGCGGCAAGGCCGCGTGAGGCCAGGCCGTCCACGAGCCTGTCGTAGAAGTCCAGCCCCTTCGCGTTGACCGCTCCGGTCCCCGAGGGCTGGACTCTCGGCCAGGCGATGGAGAACCGGTACGCACGCGCGCCCAGGCTGGCGATCAGGTCGAGGTCCTCTGACCAGCGGTGATAGTGGTCGCACGCGACGTCGGCGTTGGCGCCACCGTGGACCCTCCCCGGCTCGCGGCAGAACGTGTCCCAGGTCGACACGCCACGGCCGTCCGAGCCGGTCGCCCCCTCGATCTGGAAGGCGGACGTGGCGACGCCCCATTGAAAGTTGGACGGAAACGCCTTGACCGGAGTCATCGTCATCTCTCAGAAATGTAAGGAGGATTCGGATCCTACGGGGCGCGCATGTACTCGGAAAAGGCATAGTTGTACAAGTGACGACGGATACTTCGGCGCTGCGCCGACGGCCTGCCCAGCGGCGGAGCGCCGAACGCGTGCAGCGCATGCTGGACGCGTGTGCCGAGATTCTCGACGAGAACGGCTACGACGGCCTGTCCACGACGAAGGTCGCGCAGCGCGCGGATGTCGCGATCGGGTCGGTTTACCAGTTCTTCCCCGACAAGCGCGCGATCGCGCAGGAGCTGGCTCTGCGCAACCTGGAGATGTTCGGCGAGCGGGTGGCGCACGGCCTCGCCGAGGGTGACTTCGCGCACTGGTACGACGCGGTCGGCACGGTCATCGACACCTTCGTCGACATGCACCGCACCGTGCCGGGCTTTCGCGTGCTGCGCTTCGGCGACATCGCCGACGTGCGCCTGCTCGACGCCGGCGAGGAGAACAACGCGGTGGTCGCGGACCGGCTGCGGGCCCTGCTCGTCGACGCGTTCGCGGTACCCGACACGGGTGAGCTGGCCCGCGCGCTCGCGGTCGCCGTGGAGGCCGCCGACGCTGTGCTCAAGCTCGCCTTCCGCGACGTACGCGACGGGGATCCCGCGCTGCTCGCCGAGGTGGAGCGGCTGATCACCGGATACCTGGCCCATCACTTCGAGGCCGACGGCCCGGCGGGCGGCGCGGGTTCCCGCGAGACTCCCTAACGCCGGGCGAGCCGCCAGGCGAATGGGAGCAGGCCGGCGGCGAGCAGCACCTTCAGCACGTCGCCGACGAGGAACGGCCGCACGCCCATCGACAGGGCGGCGCCCAGGTCCGAGTGGGTCATGGCCATCAGCCACGGCACGCCGACCACATAGATGAGCAGCGTGCCGAGCGCCATCGTGGCGACCGTGGCCGGCGGCGACCGGTCACCGCCGCGGGCGGCCAGGGCACCGACGACCGCACCGGCCAGTGCGAACCCGAGCACGTAGCCGAAGGACGCGAAATGCCAGCCGGAGGCGCCCTGGGCGAACCACGGCACGCCCAGCACACCGGTCAGCGCGTACAGGGCCATGGCGAGGACGGAACGGTTCAGCCCGAGCGCGGCGCCCGACAGCAGGACGGCGAACGTCTGGCCGCTCACCGGCACCGGGGTGCCCGGCACCGGCACACTGATCTGCGCGGCCACGCCGACGAAGACGGCCGCGCCGGCGACGAGCGTGATGTCCCGTACCAGCCGGCCCGGGACGAGGTCGCCGAGCACCGCCGGGCGCGCCACTGCAGCCTGGGTGTTGGACACGTGAAGCCTTCCTCTCAAGGGGGTGACCAGGCGATTGTCCCTTTTGTCCAACTACGGGCGTGTGAGGGGGCACGCCAAAGATCGGCCCTGACCTTTGTACGGCCGGCAGGGAAGCCGCAGGGGCGAGGCGTCAGGGCGTGCGGCAGTCGTGGGCCTCGAGCCGGGCCTTGGCGACCTCGTACGGCGTCTGCGGGTGGCCGTCGCGGTACACGCTGGGCCGCCCGAACTCCTCCGCGTGACCGCAGCGCGGGCAGACGAGCTCCGCGACCCCGGGCCGGTCGAGGGCCACCGCGTGCTTGGAGATCACCGGCCAGCTGTTGAAGTGCCCCGTGACGCCCGTCTCCTCCGCCGCGACCTGCCCGATGCACGTGACGGCCACAAAGCCCCCTGCCGACGCCGCGATCGCGATGCCGGTCAGGACCGGGCCTCCGCCGAGGACGAGGAGCAGGATGAAGCCGAGCAGACCCACGACGAAGATCGCGAGACTGACGTAGGTGATGGTCCGCCAGCGTTTCTGCCGGGCCCTCGCGGCCTGGGCGCTGTGCACGGAGTACGTTAGCGACTTCTTGCACACCTTGCACCGGACCGAACGCTGGAATGCGGGCTGCCCGTCGTCCGGGCGCTTCACCACCCGGGGCTGGGCTCGGTATCGCCAGGAGGCGGTGCTCGCCGCGGACGGCCGCCCCCAGAAGTTCGTCCGATGGGAGACCAGCGCCTGCTGTCTCTGTTCGATGCGTGGCGCCATGCCCGGCTCCTCGGTCTTCGCCGCGATTGCCGAGATTCTGCGCAGAGGCCCGAGATCAGGTCAAGAGGGGGTAAAAAGTCAGAGCCGGCCCTGGTGCTGGGCGGTCGGTAAGGCCTGGATGCGGTCGCGGCCGAGGTCTTGCGGATCGCCGCGGTCAGCCATTCCCACCTCGGCCGCGCAGCGTCGTACGCCGCATGAGGATCCGCCGCATGGCGCCGTACCCGCAGTCGAAGCGGTCGGCGACCTGCCGGATGGACCAGCCCTGGCCGTAGAGGCGTACGGCGTCCTGCTCGCGGCGCTCGCGGCCGGGGTCCGCGATGCTCGCGGCCTCGCCGTACGCGCGGACGTCGGCGCGGCGGTAGCGCCGATGGCCGCCGGCGGTGCGGATCGCCGGTTCGAGCGCTCCGACGCGTGCCCACGAGCCGAGGGTCGCCACGCGGACGCCGAGCATCCGTGCGGCCTCGCGCGGGGTGAGGAGGTCGTCGTCCGATGACATGCCTGCCTTAGCCGCCCTGCCTGGTCGCGACCTCGAACCAGACCGTCCGGCCGCCCTCGCCGGAGGTGCCCCAGCGCCCTCCGCTGAGCAGGTCGACCAGGTGCAGCCCCCGCCCGTTGACCGCGCCCGGATCGTCGCCGATCAAGTGCGGAACCTTCGTGGCCGAACCCGCGTCGGTGACCTCGACACGAATCACGTCGCCGATGGCGGAAACGACGAGCGTGATCGTCCCTGGGGCGCCATGACGTCCGGAGTCGGAATGGCGAATCGAATTGGTCACCGCCTCGCATGCGAGCAGCACGACATCGTCGATGATTGCCGCGTGGTCGTCGGCGATTAATTTGTGCAGCCAGTGTCGCGTGGGCGCGACCTCCGCAGGTAGGGCCACGATGTCTCGTACGCCCAGAATGACGGCGGTCATGGAAATCCTCCATTCTGGTGGGGAGACCGTCACGTTGTGTGATTGAGTGAAGCAGCGAAAGAAGGCGTTGTGCAAGCCTTCACATGGAGTATGTGGAAACGATCACGCAATTGGCGAATTGCATTGCGAAACGAGCGCTCGAAGTCTTTCAAAACGAGTGCAAGACCTCCCCGGAATCAGTGAGAGGCGGATCCGATGACGGACGGACCCACGGGCTCGACGGTGCCGCGCAGACAGCTCGGCCGGCACCTGCGCGAGCTGCGCAACCGGTCACGGCTCACCGTGCGAACGGCGGCGCGGGAACTCGAATGGTCCGAGACCAAGCTCTGGCGCATCGAGACCGGCCAGACGTCGCTCCGCAGCCTCGACGTCGAAGCGATGTGCCGGATCTACGGCGCACCACCGGACGTCACCGCCCTGATGGCTCTGGCGAAGGAGACCAAAGCCCGAGGCTGGTGGCACTCGTACGGCGATGTGATCCGCGACAGCCTGGATCTGTATCTCGGCTTGGAGGACGCCGCATCGGAGCTCTCCTGGTACACGTCCGAACTGGTACCGGGACTCCTCCAGACACGCGACTATGCGCGAGCGCTGATCCGGGCCCACTACGCGCAAGCGAGTGAGGAGGACATCGAACGTCTGGTCCAGGTGCGTATCGCACGCCAGTCGCTGCTCACCAGAACCACCGCCGCGCCGATCGTGAGGGTAGCGTTCAACGAAGCAGTCCTACGTCGTGCGGTCGGTGGCGAGGAGGTGATGGCAGGCCAGCTCGAACGACTCATCGTGATGACGAAACATCCGAACGTGTCCCTCCGCGTCGTCCCCTTCGAAACGGGCTTCCACGATGGGCTCCTGTCCGGGCCGTTCGTCATGATGCGTTTCCCGAGCGCAGGCGATGGTCGAGCGATAGAGCCGCCCACGGTCTACGTGGACGGCTTCACCGGTGCCTTGTATCTCGACAAACCCGAGGAGATCAAGCGCTACGCCGGGGCCTTCGATGCCATCTGGTCGTCAGCGCTCAACGAGGCACGAACCATGGGTTTTCTGCATGGGGCCGCAAGGGAGTTCAGAACGTGAAGGACATGACGGAGTGGCGAAAGAGCAGCCGCAGCAATGGTGGCGGCGAGTGCGTCGAGGTGGCCGTCGTTACGGACTGACCATTACAGGGTCTTGCTGGTGGAGGTCTGGTAGGCGCCCTGGGTCGGGAAGACGACCTTGAAGGAGTAGCTCTTTCCCTTCGTCGCGGTGAGCGCGAAGCGGCCGCTCGTGGCGAGGGTCCCGGTCTTGTAGGAGTGCCAGGTCTTCGAGCCGTGTGCCCGGTAGTACAGGTGGACCTTCAGGCCCTTCAGCGTCGAGAAGGTGTTCGGCTGGCTCTTGGACCAGTCGGTCACCTGCCCGTTGACGTAGCTCTTGGACGAACTGTGCGAGACGGACGCCGTCGCGAAGTGGGTCTGGTCCGTGATGGTGTTGGTCACCGTGCCGCTCGTGGACGCCAGCGTGTCGGCCGCCGTACGGACCCGGGCCTGCCAGTCGGCGGTGCCCAGGTGGACGCCGACGATGTTGCGGAAGTCCCCGTACGCGTCGGTCTGCGCGGTGTAGTCCCGATGCCAGGACGTGGAGCCCTTGGGGCGGTAGTAGAAGTCGACCCAGCCGTACGTCAGGCCGACCCACGCGGTGCCGTTCCAGCGCTCCACCGTGCCGCCGGCGTACATGCCCGGGTAGTACGCGTGGTGGGCCTCGTCGCGGGATGGGAGCGTGAAGCCGGTGACGCGCGTCTTGGACACGCCCTGGATCAAGCCGTAGTCGGCGTCGGTGGAATCCGGGAACCAATCCGTGAAGTACGTGAAGTCCAGTTCTTCGGTGACGGTCCACCGGCTGGTCCCCGTCACGGGCTCGGTCAGGCTGAACCCACCATCGGCGCCGCTGATCGTGGCGTACCTGACGTTCGACTGGGTTGAGGTGTCGGGCTCCATTATGAGCTCGATCGGGGCTCCTGCGAACGGCTGCCAGTCGCCGTCGACCTGCACCTGCACCGTGCCGGAGAAGGTGACCGGCGTGCCGGACGGTACCGAGGCCGGGATCGGGTCCAGCACGAACCTGCTCGGCACGTGCTTGACGTGCAGCAGCTTCGCCGCCGTCTGTGTCGCGCCCCGCACGGCGTCCCCGGCGAACGCGGCCTCGACGTAACCGCCGCTGGGCAGCGTCGTGGTGATCGAGAAGGTCCCGTCGTCCCCGGTCGTCCCGGCCGCCACCGGTACGTACGCGGTCCGGCCGGGCGGCTTCAGCTGGATCTGCACCGGTTCGCCGGCCAGGGGCGCCCGGGTACGGAGGTCGGTGAGCTCACCGGTGAACGTGACCGGCTGCTGGTAGGTGAGGGTGGTCGCCGAAGCCGTGAAGCCGACGAACTCCGCCGACTGGGTGACGGCAGCCACCGCGGGTACGGCGGACGACGTCATCAGGACGGCACTCGACGCGGCGAGAACAGCCAGGGCACGGATCATGTACGGCCTTCGATTCACGGGGGAAGAGTCCCGAACTCTACAGCTCTGTGGATCTTCCCGGAGTGTCACGAAATGTCGGTTTGGCAAATCATTGATGATCTTGTTCGCGAGGTCCCGGGTCAGAGCCAGCCCTGGCGCTGGGCGGTCTGTACGGCCTCGATGCGGTTGCGGGCCGAGGTCTTGCGGATCGCCGCGGACAGGTAGTTGCGCACGGTGCCCTCGGACAGGCGCAGCCGTACGGCGACGTCGCCGATGGTGGACCCGTCGGCGGAGGCGGCGAGGACGTCGCATTCGCGCGGGGACAGCGGGTTGGGGCCGGCGCTCAGCGCCGCGGCGGCCAGCGCCGGGTCGATCACGCGTTCGCCGGCGAGGACGCGCCGGATCGCGGCCGCGAGCTCCTGCGCCGGACTGTCCTTGACCAGGAACGCCGACGCCCCCGCCTCCATCGCGCGCCGGAGGTATCCCGGCCGGCCGAACGTCGTGAGGATGACGACGCGGCAGTCCGGAAGCGTCGTGCGGAGTTCGGCGGCCGTGGTGATGCCATCCTTGCCGGGCATCTCGATGTCGAGCAGCGCGACGTCGGGCCGGGAGTCCGCGGCGACGGCGAGAGCCTCATCGCCGTTCGCCGCCTCACCGACCACCTCGATGTCGTCTTCGAGGTTCAGGAGGGTCGCGAGCGCGCCGCGCACCATGCCCTGATCCTCGGCGAGCAGCACGCGGATCACGCCAGTGACTCTAGATGATCCACAGCCTGTGGAAGACAGGACTTCAGGAGGCCGGTTCGCCCGCGGGCTCGCGTGACGCCGGTGCCGCGATCGGCGCGCGTACGGTCAGCCGGAACCCGCCGTCCGCACGCGGTCCGGCCTCGACGGTGCCGCCCGACAACGCGACCCGCTCGCCGAGCCCCCGCAGACCGTTGCCGGACGTCGAAGCGGGCTCCTCGCCCGCCGTGCCGTCGTCGGTGATGTCCAGCACGGCCGTGGCGCCCTGCCGGTGCACGGAGATGGTGGCCGTACGGGCGCGTGAGTGCCGGACGATGTTGGTCACGCCCTCGCGTACCGCCCAGCCGAACAGGCCGTCGAGCTGGTCGGGCAGCGGGGCCCCCGAGGTCTTGACGGTGACCTCGATGTCGGCGGCGGCCAGCACGCCGCGAGAGTTCTCCAGCTCGTCGGTGAGGTTCCGCTGGTTGTAGCCGGAGATCGCCTCGCGTACGTCGGCCAGGGCCTGGCGGGCCACCGCCTCGATGTCGTTGACCTCGGCGATGCTCCGCGCCACGTCGCGGTCGGCCAGACGGGTGGCCACCTCGCTCTTGAGCACGATCAGCGACAGCGTGTGCCCGAGCAGGTCGTGCAGGTCGCGGGCGATGCGCAGCCGCTCCTCGTTGGCGGCGAGCCGGGCGACCTCGCCACGCGCCTCCCGTAGCTCCACCACGAGGATCCGGCTGGTACGGAAGGCCAGCATCAGCAGGCCGACGGTCAGCGTCTCGAAGGTCAGCAGCGCCAGCGTGCCGCCCTCCGCCCCGAGCGCGGTGCACATGACGAACGTCAGCGCGGTCGAAGCGATGACACCTCGCCCCGCCCAGCGCGGCGGGAGGGTCATGGCGCACGCGACACCGAGGTAGATCGGCAGCCCGACCCAGTTCGCGCCGAACACGATCGGATAGGCGATCGCCAGGACGGCCGTGACGCCGAGCATCACGTAGGCGGACCGGGTCGTGATGCCGGTCCACGGGTTGTTGACGATGATCAGGCCGATGTAGCTCGCGGCGTAGGAGAGCAGTGCCACCAGCCGTACGACGCTCTCGCCGGTGGAGTGACCGTGCCCGAACACGGTGCTCGCCGGCCAGACGAAGAGATAGACCAGACCGAGCGAGGTCCACACCGCACGCCGCCAGCGCGTGGGCGAGGACGCTCGCTCGGGGTCGAAGGGCATCAGGGAGGTCATCAGGAGCGAACGGTAGCGCGACGGTAGGCGATGATCGCAAGGGCGCCGAGGATCGCGGTCCAGCCGGCGAGGATCAGGGCGTCCGACGCGGGCGGTGTGTGCCCGGCGGCGATGCTCCAGCCGAGGTCGGCGAAGCGGTTCGAGGGCGTCCAGTGCGCGATGGTCCGCAGCGTCTTGGGCAGGATGCTCACCGACATCCACACGCCGCCGAGGATCGACAGGCCGAAGTAGCACGCCACGGTGAGCGGCTGGGCGGCATCCGGGCTGACGAGCGAGCCGATCAGCGTGCCGAGCGCGGCGAAGGGAAGCGTGCCCACCCACATCGCGCCGACGAATGCGGCCCACTCGCCCGCCGACAGGTGCACGTGCTGGGTCAGGACCGCGGTGAGCCCGACCAGGACGACGGCCGGCAGCGCCAGGCACATCGACGCGATGACCTTCGTGGTGATCACGCTCCACGGCCGCAGCGGCGTCACCTGCAGCTGCCGCAGCCAGCCGCTCTGGCGTTCGGCGGCCAGCCGTGCGCCGGTCGTGGTCAGCGACGCGCCCAGGGCACCGAAGGCGGCCATCGAGACCAGCAGGTACGTCTTGGCGTTCAGGCCGGTATCGGCGTCCAGATCGGTGCTCTTGGTGAAGATGTTGGACCACAGCAGGTAGAAGCAGACCGGGACGGCGAGGGTGAAGAAGACGAAGCGCCGGTCGCGGAACGTCCGCCGGATCTCCAGTACGAGGTAGCGAAGCATCGGAAGTCCTTTCGGGGGCTCTGCGAAAGTCAGTTGTCGCCGGTGAGGGAGAGGAACGCCTCTTCGAGGTCGGCGCCCTTGACCTCCAGGTCGCGGACCTGGATGCCGGAGGCGTACAGCGCCTGCACGGTCGCGTCGGGGTCGGTGGTGAGCAACTGCGCGGAGCCGCCGCGTACCTCGATGCCCGTGACGCCGGGAAGCGCCTCCAGCCCGGCCGTGGGCTGGTCGCCGACCGTGAAACGGACCGTACGGCCGCCGGCGGAGGCCTTGATCTCCTCGGCGGTGCCGTCGGCGACGATCCGGCCGCGTGCCATCACGATGACCCGGTCGGCGTTCTCGTCCGCCTCCTCCAGGTAATGGGTGGCGAACAGGATGGTCCGGCCACCCGCCGCGTACGCGCGCATGCTCGCCCAGAACGACCGGCGGGACTCGACGTCCATCGCCGAGGTCGGCTCGTCCAGCACCAGCAGCTGGGGCGCGCCCGCGATCGCGAGTGCGAAGCGCACGCGCTGGGCCTGCCCGCCCGACAGCCGGTCGGCGCGACGCTTGGCCAGGGACGTGAGGTTCGCGAGCGACAGCACCTCGTCGAGCGGCAGCGGCTCGGGGTAGAGGCGGCGGACGAACTCGACGACCTCGCGTACGGTCAGCCCGGCGACCAGCTCGCCGTCCTGGAGCATCGCCCCGATCTTGCCGGTACGGACGGCGGCGTCCGGGGTGTCGCCGAAGACGCTGACGGTGCCGCCCGACGGGCGTACGAGCCCGAGCAGCATCCCGATGGAGGTGGACTTGCCGGCGCCGTTGGGCCCCAGCAGTGCGACGGCCTGACCGGAGCCGATCTCCAGGTCGAGGGTCTCGACGGCGCGGACCGTGTCGTAACTCTTCGACACCCCGGCGAATGTGATCGCGTTCATGGGGATAACGCTAAATTCGCGCAGGTCGACGGCGTAGTGCCGCCGATCCTGTGTTCGCGATGACATTTGTCATCCCCGGCCTCATGACTTCATTCGTAGGGGCCGGGGGCGTCCTTCAGCGGTGGGTGAAGATCGGCTCCCATCCGCCCTTCTTGTAGCCGGTCAGGGGGATTATCGTCTTGCCGCTGAGGTCGATGAGGACGAGCCGGTTGTAGTACTCGCCCTTGCTTCCGCAGGCGTTCGGAAGACAGCCCAGGGCGATGAGATGGGTGTCGTCGGCCCAGGCGCGCAACTGTTCCATCGGCTGGACGCCGACCTGTTTCCCGGTCTGCAGGTCGTTGACGACGGTGTTCGGGCCCGGCGGCGGTCCCGACCGGGCGATGAGGCGGCCGTTCGGCGAGATGCCGGCCGGATCCTGCCGGTCCGCCTCGTTCGGGGGCGGGCCCTGCGGCTCGCCGTTCAGGGTGTAGAAGTCCCTGAACGGTGTGGTCAGACGTGGCGCCCAGATCAGTTTGCCGCTCCTGCTCCAGCCGAAGTCCTGTCTGGTGTTCTGGTTCTCGCGGTCGTACAGAAGACTGTGGAAATGCGCCTTTCTGGATTTGACGTCGATCACGATGAACCCGGTCCGCGCGCCCGAAAAGGGAGTCGAACCCATCTTGTCCGGATCCCGCGCATACGTCGTCACGAGCAGCTGCCGGCCGTCCGGCGACCACGAGAGGCCGCCTGCCGCGGCCTTGAGCGGGATCCAGTGGGTGACCCGCTGCGTCTTCATGTCGAGGATGCCGACACGCGTGGTCGGCAGCGGCCCGTCGAGCACGGCCGCCTGCCCCAGACCGGGCGCCACGTCGAGCCATGCCCAGGGGACCTTCTTGTACCCCCCCGAGGCGGGATCGTAGAGATACCAGGTACGCGTGAACTTGCGCGGATCGCCCTGGCCGACGTAGTAGGCGGAGAGGGCGACCTGGCCGGCGGCGACGAACCGCTGGGGAGGCGCGTGGTCGGGGTCGGTGTGCAGCGAGGTGTCCACCGGCCGCGCGACGGGAGGCGCCCCGGACCGTGTGCCGATCGCCACTGCTCCCGTCCCGGCGAGGATCGCCGCCGCACCCACCGCCAGTGCGACCTTGGCGACGCGCCGTCCGGTGCGCCGTCGCAGCGCGCGGTCGGCGAGCCCGGTGGGTACGCGTGCGTCTTCGGACCACTCTTCGAGGGTCTGCCGCAGGTGCGTCTCGGTGTTCACTGCCGGACCTCCTTCGTGGTCTCTCTCAGCTCGGGGGCCAGGACGCGAAGCCGGGCCAGGGATCGATGAGTGGTACTCCGTACCGTGCCGACACTGCAGTCGAGCAGCCGGGCGACCTCGGCCTCGGGCAGATCCTCGAAGAATCGCAGCACGAGCACGGTCCGCTGCCGCGGCGTGAGCCGAGCGAGCGCCTGCCGCACGGCCATCTTCAGATCCGTCGCGGAGGTGGCGTCCTCCGTGGCCCTTTCGGGAGGCACGGCGACGTTGGTCTCGTGCCGGTGCCACTTGAGCCGCCACCAGCTGATCTGCTGGCGATACATCACACGGCGTACGTATCCTTCTGGGCTGTCCACCCCTCGCCAGCGCGCCGCGGCCTTGACGAGAGCGGTCTGCAGCAGGTCCTCGGCCGCGTGCTGATCACCTCCGGTGAGGAGGAAGGCCACGCGCATAAGGGTCGACGAGCGGGCTTCCACGAACTCGCGAAAGTCCCGCTCCGCTGCGGCATCCATCGTCACCTCCGGGGTTCCGTCTCCCGTTGAGACGCGTACCGCAGGCCATCACTATGTCTCTGGGGACTGGATTCCGCCAGATTCCCCGAGCCGGTCCGGATCCGGCGCCTGTGACCAGGCCCGATGCGAAATCCCGTTGCCGGTCGGCGGCCCGGCCCGGTACGAAGGAGCATGCCTCGTCTCGTGCCGCCGACCGTCAGCGTCCACAGCTCGTTCCTCGCCGCGATGGCCGAGTTCCGTGCCGAGGGCCGCGGCGGCCAGGACGACGCGACCGTGATCGGGCACGACCACCAGACCTACGGTCACACCTGGCACACGGAGGCGGGCTTCGCCGCCTACGTGGCCGACCTGCTCGCCCAGCCGCGGGAGGAGACACCCCGCCCGGAAGGCTGGGTCCCCGCGACCACCCGCTGGCTCATCGAAGGCGACGAGTATCTCGGCCGCATCCAGATCCGGCACCGGCTGACCGACCACCTGCTCAGGGAGGGCGGCCATATCGGCTACGACGTACGGACCAGCGCACGCCGGCACGGCCACGCAAGCCGGATGCTTCAGGAGATCCTGCCCCTCGCCAGGAGCCTCGGCATCGATCCCGTGCTGGTCACCTGCGAAAGCGACAACACCGCCTCCCGCCGGGTGATCGAGAAGAGCAAGGGTGCGCTCGAGGACGAGCAGGACGGCAAGCTCAGATTCTGGGTTCCCGCCGGCTGATGCCGGTGGCCGGACTGCGGGATTGGCCGGGCCGGCGTTTCGTAGCCACGGCTGTCACTGAGAGGAGACGATGAGCCGCATGACGATCGTGATGCACGAGCACCCAGGGTGGACGTTCAATGACGGCATCTGGCTTCGGGCCTTCTCGTCCGGCACCGAGTTCGTGGCGACCGTGGTCGGCAACAGTTGGCAAGCCTGCGGGTCGGCCTCACTTCAGCCGCAGGTGATCGAGCTGACGTCGATTCCGCCATCGGTGCCCGTCTCACTGCGGGGTAGCCTCACCACGATCGGCGCCGTGGTGCGGTGGCGCACCCCCGATCTTTGGGACGCGCTCGCGACCGCCATCATCAGACAGGTCATACGCGCTGATCAGGCCCGCATCCTCCATCACAGATTCCGCACCGCTCATGGGCGGCCGGTCGACTCCCACCACGGCGTCGTACACCTCATGCCAGACGCAGCCACGGTCGCGAATCTGCCCGCCGACGCGTTCACCTCGCTCGGCATGTCGTTCAAACGCCGCCCGCTCCAGGCCGCCGCGGCGGCCGTCCTCGAACAGGGCGGCAAGTGGTGCGACCTCCCTCCCGCGCAGCTCGTCGAGGAGCTGCAGACCGTACCCCGAGTCGGTCCATGGACGGCCGGCGCCACCGTCGCGGACTTCACCCACGACTGGACGCTCTACCCGCACGGCGACCTCGCCGTCCGCAAATGGGCGGCTACAGCCGCCCCTGACATCGCCTGGCCCGAGAAAGAGAACGCCTTCGCCGCTCGATGGCGCCACCTGGCAGGCGACCAGCTCGGACCCTTAACCCTCTTCACCTTGGCATGGGGAGCACACCATGGAGGCTCGTCCTAACCCTTCACTCGTCCTGGGTGCCGATTCCACGCGCCCGCTTGACTGCCTGTTCGTCAACGCGCCTCTCCGCGACTACGCGGAACGTCCCCGCGTCAACGACTACACGCTGCCGGTCCTCGGCATGGCCTACATCGCCACATACGCCGCTCAGCGCGGGTTCAACGTCGGCATCTTGGACGCCGAGGCCCGCGGCATGCCGATCGCGCAGATCGTCCGCACGATCAACGACCTGACGCCCCGCTGGGCAGCCTTCAACCTCCTTGCCCCGACCTATGAGATCTCCGCCCAGATCGCCGGACAACTCGACCCACAGACGATGGTGATGGCCGGCGGCCACCAGGCCAAGGCGATGCCCGTGGAGATCCTCGCCGACCCCCGCATGCTGCGCTGTGAGGCGCTGGTCTTAGGCGAGGCCGAAACCCGCGTCGCCGAGCTCCTCGCCGATCACCGCAACCGCGCCGACTTACCTGCGGTCATGTGGACAGACCCGATCCGGAAGACGCCCGTCAGCGGCGGACGCCCCGGCAGCGGCCGGCATCTCGCCCCTGACATCGATCACCTGCCGTTCGTCGACCGGGCCTTCCTCGCTCAAGACCCCTACCGCGCAGACGGTCGGATCGAGGCGAACATGGTCGGTGCCCGCGGGTGCCCCTATGACTGCTCATTCTGCGGCGCGGCGGTGTCCGCGAACCCTGACGTGACGATCCGGACCCGAGCCCCCGAGAGCATCCTGCACGAAATGGACCTGCTCGCCGAGCTGTACGGCGTGACCGCGTTCCGGTTCGTGGATGACCTGTTCCTCGGCGCACGGCGTGTCATCAACACGATGATGACCGCGTTCGACCGGGCCGATGTCGGGGACTGGGCGGTGTGGGACGCGACTGGCCGGATCAACGTCCTGGATCGGGTCGACGACGCCACCCTCGACCTGCTCGCCGCCAACGGCCTACGCGAGGTCGCGCTCGGCATCGAGTCCGGCAGCGCGCGCGTGTTGTCTTACATCGACAAACGGATCACCCCGGACATGGTCCGCTCGGTCGTCGGCCGCCTCACCTCGCGCGGCATCAAGGTCAAGGGCTACTTCATCCTCGGCTTCCCCACCGAAACCCGCGCCGAGCTCGACGAAACCGTCCAGCTCGTACACGAGCTGTGGGACCTCACCGATCACCGTCCGGGCAGCTTCCGCGCCTCAGTGTTCGAATTCCGCCCCTACCCCGGCACACCCGAGTGGACCAGACTGATGGCCACCGGCCGCTACACCGCCACCCGGCTTCTGAATTACACGGCAGTGGACCTCACCGACCTGGGCGTGGACGAGTCGATGCGGCAACGCGACGAGTTCAACTTCTCGGTCGGTCTCCAGTTCGGGGAGCCGACGATCGACGAGATCCGCCGGCATCTGGTCGCGCTCTCCCGCCACCAGCACGAGCGGAACGAGACCTCCCGATGAGCCGCGGCCAACTCGTCACGTTGGACGGCCCTGGCGGCGCGGGGAAGTCCACACTCCTGCAGCTCGTCACCGGCCGGCTCGAGGCCGCCGGCGTCACCGTGCACGCGACCACCGAGCCGTCGCACGGCCCCGCTGGGCAACTCGCCCGAGGCAGCACCGCGATCTTCCATGGACACGCGCTGGCATGTCTTGTCGCCGCGGACCGGTACTACCACGTGGAAACCGAAATCGAGCCGGCGCTCGGCGCCGGGAAGGTCGTCATCTGCGACCGGTACGTCCCATCGTCATACGCGCTGCAGGTCCTCGACGGAGTCGACCAGCACTTCGTCGCGGCCATCAACGCGCACGCGCCGCAACCCGACCTGGCGGTCATCCTCACCTGCGACCCGGTGATACTCCAACAGCGCTTGGCCACCCGCGGCTCCCACGGCAGGTTCGAGGACAACCCCGACATCTCCTATGCCGAATCCGCGCGGTTCCGCGTAATCGCGAAAATGCTCCCGACCGAAGGCATCCGGACATTGGTGCTCGACTCCACCCGGCACCATGCCGATTTCCTCGCCCGGCAACTCACCACCGTCATCCAGACGCTACGGTCACTCCCGCACCAGTGACCAGCCACCTGGAGGACGGATGCCCGAGCGCTACCGGTCGATCATCGACGTGCACGTCATCCTCGAACGCGGACAGGAGATCCTCCTCCTCGAACGCCAGGGCACCGGGTACTGCGACGGCATGCTTCACCTGCCCAGTGGGCACCTCGACGAGGGCGAGACCATCACCGATGGCGCGGCACGCGAGGCGCATGAGGAGGTCGGCGTCCGGATCGACTCGGCCGACCTGCGCCTGGTGACCGTCGTTCATCACCGTCAACGGGCCGACCTCGCGCGGGTGGGTATGTTCTTCGCCACCAGCCGCTGGGACGGCGAACCCCACAACGCCGAACCGCACAAGTGCGGAAAGCTCCTGTGGTGCGACCCCGCGGTCCTGCCGTCCAACACCATCGACTACCCCGCCGCCGGGATCGCGTCCTATCTGAGCAATACGCCGTTCACCGTGCACAACTGGTGATTACGAAGCCCCTGACGGCCGGGGGTCAGCGGTCCTGGGGGCGGGGGCGTACGAGGCCCTTGTCGTAGGCGAAGATCACGAGCTGGACGCGGTCGCGGGCCTGGAGTTTGGTCATGATTCGGTGCACGTACGTCTTGGCGGTGGCCGGGCTCAGGTGCAGGGCGCCGGCGATCTCCTCGTTGGTCAGGCCGTTGGCGATCTGCTGGAGGACCTCGCGTTCGCGGTCGCTGAGGATGTCGAGTTCGGGGGCGGGCTCCGCGGGTGCCGGCTGGGCGGCGAACTCCTTGATCACGCGACCCGTCAGGCCTCGGCCCAGCAGGCCCTCGCCCGAGGCGACGACCCGGATCGCGTCCAGGAGCTCGTCCGGGGCCGTGTCCTTGAGCAGGAAGCCGGCCGCGCCGGCCCGCAGGGCGCCGAAGATGTAGTCATCGTGCTCGAACGTGGTCAGGATCAGTACGTGCGCGCCGCGCAGGGCCGGGTCGTCGGAGATGCGGCGGGTCGCCTCGATGCCGTCCATGCCGGGCATCCGGATGTCCATCAGGATCACGTCCGGCGAGGTCGCGCGTGAGCCCTCGACCGCGGTCTTCCCGTCGGCGGCCTCGCAGACCACGTGCATGTCCTCGGTCGAGTCGATGAGGAGCTTGAAACCGGCGCGTACGGTCGTTTGGTCGTCGGCCAGCAAAACGCGGATCGTCATGGACGGGCCTCCTTCAGGGGCAGGCGAGCGTGCACACGGAAGCCGCCCCCTGGCAGTGCTGTGGTGTTGAGGCGTCCGCCGGTCGCCGCGACGCGTTCGCGCATCCCCTGGATACCCAGGCCGTACGTACCCCGATCCACCATCTCGACCGGGCTGCCGTCGTTGGTGATCGCGATGTCCAGGCTGTCCGGGGTGAAGGTGAGGGTCACCGCGACCTTGGTGACCTTGTCGGCGTGACGTTTGATGTTGGTGAGGCTCTCCTGCACGACGCGGTAGACGGTGAACCCCACGATCGACGGGATCTCGGTGCGCCGCCCGGACTCGTGCAACGTCACCGGCAGGCCGGCCGAACTGCTCTGCTCGATCAGGTCGGGGAGGTCGCCGAGGCCGAGGGCGGGGCGTTTGAGCGGTTCGGCGACGCCGCGCAGCAGGCTCAGGGTCCGGCGGATCTCCCCGAGCGCGGAGTTGCTCACGGCGTTGATGGTCTCCAGCGCCTCACGTCCGGCCTTGGGCTCGTCCTCGACGAACCGGGCGCTCACCGACGAGGTCACGCTGATCGACATGAGTGCGTGCCCGACGATGTCGTGCAGCTCACGCGCGATGCGCAGGCGTTCCTCGATGACACGGCGGCGCGCCACCTCCTCGCGTTCGCGTTCGGCGCGTTCGGCGCGGTCCTCCGCGCCCAGGACGTACGTCCGCTGGGTCCGCACGAACGCCCCGGCGAGCACCGCGAGAGGGACCAGCGCGAGGACGCTGAAGTTCTTGGTGTCGTAGGAGGGGATGGCCCGGGAGACCTCGGCGACGACGAAGCCGGCGAGCAGAGTCACGGTCACGGCCACGAGTGACGTCAAACGACCGCAGTAACGGCCGACGGCGTAGAGGGCGACGAGGTCCCCGGGAGTCGCCGGATAGCTGCGTTTCAGGAGCACGGAGACAAGGCCCGAAAGGATGAGAGTGACGATAAGCGTGGGAATCGGGTAGCGCTTCTTGGCGAGCAGCGCGACGGACATCACGCCGCCGACGGTCAACGCCAGGACTACATGGCCGCGGGCGTATACATAGGGGAAGAGCAGGACGAAGACCCCGGCCGACAGGAGTATGTCGGCAGGGGTGACCAGCCGTTTGGCTTTCAAGGCCGCCCCTTCGCAAGCCACATTATGATCATTGGTCGGGGCCTGCCTCGCCAAACCTCAACGGCGCGCCCAGTGAAGGCCAATAAGCCGCAAACCCGCAGGTCAACCGTGGTTGTACGACCAAGTGTCACCCAGGGGTGGACGGATTCACCCCTGCGGCCTACGTAACGTAGTGGCTGCAAGACCACGGACCAACAAAGGGCCTGGCGCGTCGCGATGAATTGGGGGATTCAACGGGGGACGCGACGCGAGGGCCGTTCCCAGGGGCCTTGGATCTGTACCCGTCCAGGCCGCAGGAAGGCGAGCGTTCGCGGGTCGGGACTTCTTTGGGGGAAGAGGTCGACCGCCCGCGAACGCTCGCTTTTCCCATGCCGTGATCATTTATCGGCCGAAAAATGATCAGACTTGGGCGAGAACCTCATATTTCACGGGAATGACGCCTGACCCCAGGCCGCCCACGGCCTGCATCGCCGCGCTCGACAGGTCCAGGCAGCGTCCCGGCACGAACGGCCCGCGGTCGTTGATCCGCACGACCACCGAACGATCGTTGTGCCGGTTGGTCACCCGTACCTTCGAGCCGATCGGCAGTGTCCTGTGCGCGGCGGTGAGAGCGTCCGCGTGGAACGACTCGCCGCTCGCGGTCCTGCCGCCCGCGCCGTAGTACGAGGCCTCGCACGCGCCGTGCGGCAGCACCTTGTGGTGCCGCTTCTTCTTGGGCGGTGCCTGCTCCGGCTGAGCGTCGGTGGGCTCCGGCGTCGGCGTCGGCGTCGGTGTGGTGAGCGGCGTGCGCGGATCGTCGCGGTCGGCGCGGTCCAGCGGACGGGGACGAGGACGGTACGCCAGGGCTCCGCGGGAGCTCAGCTGGGCCGAGGACGAGCCGGGCCCGGTGACGGAGACGACGATCGCGGCGAGGGCGACCGCGGCGAGCCCGGCGGCGGCGATGAGGGTGATGCGAAGAGTCTTCGGGGTGTCAGTCTGGCGATGTCGGCCGGATCTACCCACAAAGGGTCCTTTGGTAGGGGACAGGACATCGGGGTCCAGGCGGTAGAACCGCCGGTCCCCGATCGGCCCGGGCCGACCAGGCCCCGAGCGCGAGTCCCCGACCTTAGGGGGCAGTGGGTGGTGGTCACGTCCAAAGCGCTGGATTTTGTGCCCTGTCGCACGGCGTGTTGGCCCAGTCGCAGTGATCGCATTACCCGGCGCGGCCGAGTTGTGGTGAAAGGCCGTTTATGAGCTCTCGGCGCCCTGGGCGATCGCCTCGTGGACCTCGGCGTGCCGCTCGGCGAGCTCCTGTTCGTGCTTGGCCCGGTCGACCTCTTCGGCGATCTCCTCGTCCTGCCTCATGAGCTGGACCAGGTCGCTCTTGGCGTGGTCGAGTACCCCCATGTCGGCATAGGCCTTCTGTACCTTGTCGCCCCACAGGCCGATATCGCGGACACACGGGACGATGCGGCTGAACAGCATCGACTGGTACAGCTGGTACATCTGGCCGTTGTCGACGTAGTCCATGCACTCCTTGACCGGCATGTCGAGGGTCTCGAAGATCTCTTTGCCCTTGAACCGGTCGCGCATCAGGTAGCAGCCCTCGACGACGAACTCCTCACGCTCGGCGCGCTCTTTGGAGGACAGCTCCGCGTAGTAGTCCTTCAGGGCCAGCCGGCCGAACGCGACGTGCCGCGCCTCGTCCTGCATGACGTACGCGAGAAGCTGCTTGACGAGCGGGTTCGTCGACATGTCGCGGTAGAGCCCGAACGCCGCCAGGGCCAGGCCCTCGATGAGCACCTGCATGCCGAGGTAGGGCAGGTCCCAGCGGCCGTCGGACAGCGACTCCTTCAGCAGCTTGGCCAGGTCCTGGTTGATCGGGTAGTACATGCCGATCTTCTCGTCGATGAACTTCGCGTACAGCTCGACGTGGCGCGCCTCGTCCATCACCTGCGTCGCGGCGTAGAACTTCGAGTCCATGTCGGGCACCGACTCGACGATCCGCGCGGAGACCGTCAGCGCGCCCTGCTCGCCGTGCAGGAACTGGCTGAACAGCCAGGTGCCCTGGTGGCGGCCGAACTCATCGCGCGCCTTCTGCGGCATCCGGTCCCACAGGTCCGAGCCGAGCAGCGGGTTGAACTCCTCGGGCAGCCCGGTCACGTTGTCCGGGTCCACGGGCAGGTCCCAGTCGATGCGCTTCTGCGCGTCCCACTGCTTGTCCTTGCCCTTCTGGTACAGCGAGAGCAGGCGGTCGCGACTGTCGTCGTATTCCCAGTTGAACTTCGCGGACCCGGCCATGGGCACGTCCCACGTGCTCTCAGGGACGGGGATCGTGTAGCGGTCGCGCATCGTCATGGGGGGTCCTCCCGTGAGGGCGGGGGTTTACATATCTTGGTAACACGTAAAGTCCGCGCTCGCCAGGCTTACTCGTCCAGGAGTTCGGTCAGTCGTTCCGCGAGCGGGGTCAGGACCACGCGCACCTCCCGGCCGTGCCGCTCCCGGCGTACGAGGCCGGCGGCGCCGAGGCGTTCGCAGTGATAGGTGATCGCGCTGGGCGTGAGCCTGGTCAGCGTGGCGAGCTCGCCCATCGTGGTCGGCCGGGTCAGCGCGGTCAGCACTTGGGCGCGTACCGGTCCGACCAGCAGTTCGAGGGAGTTCTCGCGTGCGGACGGGGGCGAGCCGCGAAAGAGCCGGTCCGCGCCGGGCAGTGGATAGCCCAGCCATACCGCGTCGGGGCGGTCGAGGCTGCAGATCAGCGCGTCCCCACCGGACACCATCGGCACGAGCACGAGCGGACGGCCGCCTAGCTCGAACCTTGCCGGTTCGGGATCGCGGATCTTCAACACGCCGTTCTCGAACCGCCCGTCCGGATGGATCCCGCCGAGGATGAGGTCGAGCCGCCCGCGTACGGCCGCGGAGCCCACGCGTGCGACCTCGCGGTCCAGCAGCGGACGCGCGTCCCGCCAGGCCGGCCTCATCGCCGTCCAGACGGCGTTCGTCGCGCCCGCGTACGCACGCAGCCACTGGCGCGGCTGCCGCGCGACGGCACGCCAGTGCGGCGGCGGCGCGGAGCCGAAGACCTCCTCCAGATCCGCGAGAAGATCGTGGGGGGACAGGTCGCGCAACCGTTCGACCTGCTCCGCCACCGGCGTCTCCAGGAGCGGGTTCAGCGGGCTCACGATGTCGGGCGTCACGGAGTGGCCCGGCGCCACCAACGGCCAGACCGCCTGGGCCTGGATGGGTGAGACGGCGGAGCGGATGCGCCGCCGCCATGACTCCGGCGCGCCTCGCCGCCGCCCGCCGAGGGCGTCTGTCGTCAGCGCGAGTACCGAGAGGTACGGATCAAGCGAGACGCGCACCGTCGCGTCGTCGAGGCTGCCGATATGGAGTTCCGTCGCGTCCTGTCGCCCAGTGGCCACCATCATCTTCGTTCCCCTGTCCCCATAGACAGGTGGGACGCCGACCTACGCCCGTAGGTTCCGCTAAGCCACTATCGCCCCTATCTCGGGCTTATGGGGCAACAATCACCATTCCCGGAGCTCAGTCGGCGGAGCGGGCGGCGAAATAGACCGCGGCCATGTCCTTGTCGCCGTGGCCGAGCTCGACGGTACGGCGGAACTGGTCGCGTACCGCGTCCGCGATGCGGGGGTTCGCGCCGGCCGCCCGCCCGGCGGCCGCGACCAGGCCCGCGTCCTTGGCGGCACCCACCGCACGGAAGCTCGCCGGCAGCTCACCCTTGATGATCGCGTCGCCCTTCAGCTGCGCGTACTGCGAGTCCATCAGCCCGCCCTTGATCGCCTCAAGGAAGAGACGCGGGTCGAGGCCGAACGCCTCGGACAGCGCCACGGCCTCGCCCGTCGCCGAGGTGAGGGCGAGCACCCAGCTGTTGGCGACGAGCTTGAGGCGCGACGCCTCGGTGCCCTCGCCCACCCACATCGTGCGGGAGCCGATGACCTCGAAGAGCCGCTCGACCCGCTCGTCGCGGTAGCCGGAGGCGAGCACGACCAGCGCGCCGTCCTCGGCGGGCTTCCTGGTGCCCAGCACTGGGCAGTCCACGAACTTCACGTCGCGGTCCCGCGCGAGCTCGGCGAGCCGGTCGATGGCGTCGGCGCCGACCGTGCTCGTCTGCGCCCAGACGGCGTCCTCCTCCATCGCGGGCAGCACACCGGCCATGACGTGTTCGACGGAGTCGCCGTCGAGCAGCATGGTCACGACGATGTCCGCGCCATCGGCGGCCTCGGCGGGTTCGTCGCACACGACCGCGCCGTCATCGGCGAGGACCTCGGCCTTGGCGCGGGTGCGGTTCCAGGCGCGTACGTCCATGCCGGCGCGCAGCAGGTTGCGGGCGATCGGCTCGCCCATGAGCCCGGTTCCGAGTATGGCAACGGTCATTTTGTCCATGAAGTCTCTTCTACCCCATGCTCAGAAGGCTGATCTCAGTGGGACGCGACTCACACCGAGAGGCTGTGCGCGAGCCGGTCGGCGGTACGCCGCATGATGGGCACGACGTCGTCGATCACGTTGAGCGGCAGCCGGCCCTGGGGGCCGGAGATCGAGATCGCGGCGAGCGTCGGCGTGCCGGGCAGCGGGACGGCCACACAGCGCACCCCGATCTCCTGCTCCTCGTCGTCGAGGGCGTAGCCGCGCCGCCGGATCTTGCCCAGCTCCTCCAGCAGTGCCGCCGGCTCGGTGATCGTGTGCGGGGTGTGGGCGGGCAGCCCCGTACGCCCGATGATCGCGCTGGCCACGGGGTCGGACAGCTGTGCCAGCAGGGCCTTGCCGACGCCGGTGCAGTGGGGGTTCACCCGGCGTCCCACCTCGGTGAACATGCGCATCGAATGCCGTGAGGGCACCTGGGCGACGTAGACCGCCTCATCGCCCTCCAGCACGGCCATGTTGGCGGTCTCCCCGACCTCGTCGACGAGCTGGGCGAGCGACGGCTGCGCCCATGACCCCAGGAGGCGGCCCGCCGTCTCGCCGAGATGGATGAGCCGGGGCCCGAGCGCGTAGCGCTTGGACGGCTCCTGGCGTACGTAGCCGCGATTGACGAGCGTCCGCATCAGCCGGTAGATCGTCGGCATCGGCAGCCCCGAGACCTCGGCCAGCTCGGTCAGTGCGAGCCGGCCACCCGCGCCGGCCAGGTGTTCGAGCAACTCGAAGGCGCGCTCGATCGAACGCACGCCGGACGCGGACCGGGCACCGGTGTCATCGGCAGTCACCCAGGTCCTCCTTCCCCCGTTTACGAAATCCTACGAAAGAATCCTTTTTCGTCAGGCGAAACGGCGCAGGGTTCCGGGACAGGTTACAACCCGTGTCCGTGTGGTTATAACCCGTAGCGAAACCGCCCCGCGGGTGCCGGCCGCGCCCGCCCCCCCTCGAAGACCGCTCGGCTCACGTCTGGGGGACGTCGCGCGATGAAGGTGCTTTTCCGAACGCTGCCGGCTCTTGCGATGGGGGCCGCCGGCCTGGTCGCGACGCCCGTCTTCGGCGCCGAGGTGCCCGTGAGGCACGACGTCCATCTGGTGACCTTGATCCGGGCTCTGTCGCGTACGCCGGCGGCCGTCCAGTACGCCGTGACGGTGCGCCCGGTCGGCGGCCCCGCACACGCCGCGACACTCGTGCTCTCCACCCGCAGACCGGCGGCGTGGACCGGTTCGGTGCCCGCGTGCCTGGCGAGCCGCGATCGGACGGCACTGGCCTGTGACCTCGGTGACCTGCGCGAGTCGGAGGCGCGGACCCTTCGTGTGACCGTACGGCCGGGCGATCGGGGGCCCGCCGAGGTACCCGTCGTCGCCCGCGCCGCGGCCGCGAACGTGCCGTCCGTCACGTCCTCGCTCGGGGCCATGCGGCCCCAGGCGCTGCGACTCGCGCCGTCCGCCGACGAGGCGGCCTCCGGGCAGCCGTCGCCGCAGGCCGTGGCGCAGTCGCCGGAGGCCCAGTCCTCCCCGGGTGAGTCGCCGCCGACCGAGTCTCCATCGGCCGAGGCTCCGTCGGCCGAGGCCCAGGTGGCGCCCTCCGCACCGGCCGAGTCCGAGGCGGCTCAGTCGCCCGCGATCGTGCCTCCGGCGACACTGCCACGCTCCGCGCATCCGCAGGGTCGAGTTCCGGCCGCTCCGCCCAGGCTCCGCGTGCCGGCCCGTCCGTCCGGCTCGCCCAAGGCGCCGAGCGCCCCGCCGGCCGCGGCCGAGCCCGCGCCGGGCCGGCTCCCCGTCGTCCCGGACGCGCCGGTCATCCCGGACGCGCCCGCGGCGGCGGCTCCGTCCGCGACCGGCCCGATCGGCGGCCCTCCTCTGCCGCTCCCCATAGTCTCGGCGCCCGCGGCGCTGCCACAGATCGCGCCGAAGACCCCGCCGGGAGAGGGCGTCTCCGAGCTGAGCACCCTGTCGCCGGCCGGTGCGATGCAGGCCGGCCGTACGTCCTGGGCGACCCTGGTCGCGGTGGCCGTCGTGGCCGAGGCGGGGCTGCTCTGGCTCGTGGCCGGCCTGACGGTGTGGCGCCGCCGGCGGATGGGAGGCGGTGCGTCGCGTTCCCTCACGCGACCCCGCGGCCGGTCGTCCCGTGCATTGGCCGGGAGACCTCTGCCGTGAATGGCGATTCCCTATGTGCCCACTCGTCACTAGTCTTGCGGGATCGCATGATTCGTATTCAGGGGAGCCGAACGATGGCTGACACGGGGTTGCAGTGCCCGAAGTGCTCTGGCGAGTGGGACACGCACGAGCGTAATGGCGTTGTCATCGAAGAATGCGCGGGGTGTCAGGGCGTCTTTCTCGACCGCGGTGAGCTGGAGCTGCTCATCGATGCCGAGAGTGAGTACCTCGCCAAGATCGACCCGCCCAGTGACGCGGACACGACCTATCACGGCAAGCACCGCAGGGGGATCATTCACCAGGTCTTCACATCGGCCGAGTAGCCGCTCTGGAGGCTTTCGGCCTCCCATAGATCACGATAGGGCCCGGCCTTATCGACGAGCTCGTCGTGTGATCCACGCTGAGCCACCTTTCCGCGATCGAGGACCACGATCTCGTCCGCGGCCGCCAGCGGAGCCAGCCGGTGCGTCACGAGGACGACCGTGCGCCCGTCGCCGAGCAGGTCGGTGACGAGCCGGTCGGCGGTCGTGAGATCGAGGCCCTCGGCCGGCTCGTCGAGCAGCAGCACGGGCGGGTCGGCGAGCAGCGCGCGGGCGAGCAGCAGCCGCTGCCGCTGACCGCCGGACAACCGGTCGCCCGTGATCGGGGTGTCCCAGCCGGCCGGCAGCGCCGTGATCCAGCCGAGCAGCCCGGCCCGGCGGGCCGCGGCGGCCAGGTCGGCGGTCGTGGCGTCCGGCCGTGCGAGCGCGAGGTTCGCACGTACCGACGCGGCGAACACATGTGCGTCCTGCGTCAGCCCGCGTACGGCCGCGCGCACGTCGGCCGGGTCGTAGTCCTCCTGCGGAGCACCCGCCAGCAGCACCGTCCCGTCGGTCGCGACCTCACCGGACAGCACGGCCAGCAGAGTGCTCTTCCCGGCGCCGCTCGCCCCGACGATCGCGACCTTGCGCCCGGCCGGGATCCGCAGGTCGACCCCGTCGAGCGCGACCGTCTCCCCGTACGCCACCCGTACCCCCACCAGCTCGATCCCCGGCCGCGCGCCGAGCGCCGGCGACCCCGAGTCGGCCTCGGGCGGAGCGGAGGCCAGCAGGCCGGTGACGCGGCGGACGGCGGGCCGCAGCTCGATGAGACGGCGTGCCGCCTCGGCGACCGGCAGCACCGACTCGACCGCGACGAGCGCGGTCAGCGAGAGCACGGTGACCAGCACGCCGTCCGCGCCCTGGCGTTGCGCCGTCCACAGCACGGCGAGGGCGGTGAGGCCCTGCACCGCCGTACCCAAGGCGTTCACCGACGCTTCCACCACGGTGGCCCGGCGCTCGAGCCGTTCGAGGCGCGCGGCGGCCGCGTCGGCCCGTGCGACGAAACGCCCGGTCGCCCCGAAGGCCGCCAGGTCGGCCGCGCCCCGTGCCACGTCGAGGCCGTGTACGGCGAGGTCGGAGCGGGCGCCCGCCGACCGCCGCGCGCCCGAACGCGAGGCGACGGCCGCCACGGCGGGCAGACCCGCGCCGGCGAGCAGGATCCCGGCCGCGAGCACGGCGCCGGCCGCGGGCAGGAGCACGACGCTCAGGCCGATCGCGCTCAGTGCGACGGCCCAGGCCACCGCCGCGGGCAGCAGGCAGCGCAGCAGCAGGTCCTGTACGCCCTCCACGTCGGCGACCATCCGCTGGACCAGGTCCGCGTCCCTCAGGGCCTTTCTCGAAGCCCCCTGTCCTCTCGGGACAGGGCCTGGACCCACCGGGCCGGTCCGCGCCGGTGACGAATGAGGGTCCATCGATCGCCGCAGTGCCTCGTACACCCGTACCCGCAGACCGGCGAGGACCCCGAGCGCGGCGTCGTGGCCGCTGAGCCGCTCGGCGTACCGCAGGCCGCCGCGGAACAGCGCGAAGCCCCGTACGCCCACGATCGCCAGGGCCAGCGCCGACAGCGGCGGATGCTGCCCGGCACGCGCGATGAGCCAGGCGGCGGCGGCGATCAGCCCGACCGCGCACAGTTCACCGCCGGTCCCGGCGGCCACGGCCCAGAACAGGCCGGTCAGGTGCCGTCTCCCGATCATGCCGGCACCTCACGTGGCGCCAGGTGCACGACGCGGTCGGCCAGAGAAAGGAGCGCCGGGCGGTGCGCGACCAGCAGCGCCGTGCGCCCTTCCAGAAGCCGCCCGGCGGCCTCGGCCACCAGCGCCTCGCCATGCAGGTCGAGGCGGGCGGTGGGCTCGTCCATCACCACGATCGGCGCGTCCATGAGGTAGGCGCGGGCGATCGCGATGCGTTGCCGCTGGCCCATGGACAGGCCGAGCCCGCGTTCGCCCAGCTCGGTGGCGTACCCCTTCGGGAGCGCGGTGACGAAACCGTGTGCCGCGGCCGCCTCGGCGGCCTCGCGCACCTCGTCGTCGCTCGCGTCCGGGCGGCCGAGGCGGATGTTGTCGGCGACCGTCCCGGCGAACAGGTGCGGCCGCTGCGGCACGTACGCGACCCGCCGCCGCCACGCGGCCAGGTCGAGCCCGGACAGGTCCACACCGTCGATGAGGATCCGCCCGGTCTCGACCTCGACGAAGCCGAGCACGGCCCGCAGCAGGGTGCTCTTGCCGGCCCCGCTCGGCCCGGCCAGCGCCACGCGTTCGCCGGGCCCCACCGACAGGCGGAACCCGTCCAGGGCGGGCGCGGGTTCGTCCGGGTATCGCACGACGATCCCCTGGACCTCGATCCGGCACGTCGTGCCGGGACCCGGCCGCGGGACCTTCGTGACATCGCCATCGAGGACGGCGTTCACCTGGTCGAGTACGGCGCGGCCCTCGGCGGCGGCGTGGAAGCGCGTGCCCAGGGCGCGTAGCGGAAGGTAGGCCTCCGGGGCGAGCAGCAGGACGAGCAGCGCCACGCGCAGGTCGATGGAGCCCGACAGCAGCCGCAGCCCGGCGGGCACCGCGACCAGCGCGACGGACAGCGAGGCCACGATCTCCAGCACGAACGAGGACAGGAACGCGATCCGCAGCGTGCGCACCGTCGCCCGCCGGTGCGCTTCGGCCATCGCGCCCACGACCTCGGCCTGCGCCCTGTCCCTGCCGTACGCGCGAAGGGTCGGCAGGCCGGCGACGACGTCGAGGAAGTGCCCGCCGAGCCGGTGCAGCAGCCCCCACTGACGTTCGGTGGCCTGTTTCGTGTGCCGGCCGACGAGCGCGCCGAACACCGGGATCAGCGGCAGTGTCACGGCGATGATCAGCGCCGACGGCCAGTCCGCCACCGCCAGCCGGGCGAGCACGGCGAGGGGGACCACGGCGGCGGCGTACCGCTGGGGCAGGTACCCCGCGTAGTACGGATCCAGGGCGTCCAGGCCGCGGCCCAGCAACGTGACGTCGGCCCCGCGCTCCAGCAGCCGCCCGCGAAGTACGCGCTTGCTCCGCGCGGCGGTCCACCCGGACACCGTGCCCTGGCCCAGGGCGAGGGCCGCGCGGCCGAGAAGGACGGCGGCCAGCGGGAGCAGCAGGGCGCTCCCGGACAGGACGCGGGACAGCAGGTCGGCCTGGGCCACCACGAGCACGCCCTGGGCGAGCGCGAGCAGCGCGTACGGCGTACGCGCGGTCACAGGTACGACGGCCCCTCGACCCGGCCGCGGAAGGTCCACCAGACCCATGCCTGCGCGGCGACCAGCAGCGGCACCATCGCCCCGGCGACGACGATCGTCAGGGACGCGTCCTCCCCGACGGTGGCGTCCGGGATGTTCCCCGCGGCGAGCAGCGGCGCGACCACAATGGCGAGCGCACAGGCCGCCAGCGCGGCGGCGTACCTCCCTGTGCCGATCGCGAGCCAGGTCAGCACCAGCAGGACGGCGAGTCCGGCGGCGAAGGGCACGGTACGCCCGAGGTGGTCGGTCCCGGCACCGACCGCGCACGGCACGCCGGCCACGAGCGCGACGGGCACGAGCCGGCGCGCCAGGAGACGCGGCACAGCCGACCCGAGCCGCAGCGCCGCGAAGACCGCGCCGTACAGCGCGAACAGGCTGCACGTCGTGACCGCGAACAGGGGCACCCCTTCGCCCATCAGCAGACCGACCGCCACGCCCCAGGAGGCGGCCACCGCCCAGCTCCCGGCAACGGTCGCGGCGTCCCAGCACCGGCGCCAGCCGGACTCGTCGCGCCGTCCCCGCAGCCACAGGCCCATGTCGCGGACGATCCAGCCGACGATCAGTACGACGAGGGCGCCCCAGGTCCGGCCGAACACCTTGTCCTCCAGGCCGGGGAACAGCGACGTCAGCAGGCCGCCCGTGGCGACCAGCCACACCTCGTTGCCGAGGAAGAACGGCGCGATGGTCGCGAGGGTCAGCCTCCGGTCGCGGCCGAGGAAGGGCAGCAGCATGCCGACGCCGATGTCGGCGCCCCCGAGGACGAAGTAGCCGATGGTGAAGAAGCCCAGCAGGGCGTACGCGAGGGTGTCCACGGAAGTAGCTCCGGAGTCAGTCAGAGGGAGGGAACGGGCTCGAGGCTCGGGATGGGCTCCGTGCGTCCGAGCGCGACCTCGTCCGGGCCCTGTCGCGCGTACCGCCGCAGGAGCGCGATGTTCACGAGCGCCAGGACGGCGAACAGCGAGGTGATGCCGGTGAACGCGGCCAGCATCGCGCCCTGGCTCATCGGCCGTACGGCGTCCTCGGTGCGCAGCACGCCTTTGATCAGCCAGGGCTGCCGGTCGCCCTCACGGAAGATCCAGCCGGCCAGCATCGCGAAGTAGGGGAACGGGAGCGTCATCATCACGACGCGGTGGAACACCCGGCCGCGCAGCAGCCATCGGGTGAACGGCAGCTTGATCAGCGCCATGGCCGCGACGAGGAACATCCACAGCCAGGCCATCATCATCAGGGTCTCCATGGTCCCGCTGAGCGCGGACGTCCTGCCGCCGCCGATGCGGTCGATGTAGGCGAACTGCACGATGCCGAACACGATCGAGGGAACGATCGCCAGGACGACGGAGATCAGGCCGATCCGCAGAGAGCGCCGGAAGAACTCCAGGTCGACCACCTGACCACGGCGCGCCCCTCGCAGGTGCCAGGAGCTGACTGCGGCCACGAAGAAGCCGGCGACCAGAAAGGCCCCGGAGACGACGTGGCCGAGCGGCAGCAGCGCGGCCGGGTTGGTGAACAGCTTCGCGGCGCTGTCGATCCGCAGCTCGTCACCGACCCGGACGAACCCGACGGGGCGCCGCAGGAAGCCGTTCGCGACCAGGATGAAGTACGCCGAGGCGTACGCGGTCAGCGTCACGACCCAGATCAGCGCGAGGTGCGCGTAGCGGTTCAGCCGGTCCCAGCCGAAGATCCACAGACCGAGGAAGGTCGCCTCGATGAAGAAGGCGACCAGGGTCTCCATGGCGAGCGGAGCGCCGAAGACGTCTCTGGCGTGGTCGGTCAGGCCCGGCCAGTTCAGCCCGAACTGGAACTCCATCATCAGCCCGGTGACGATGCCGACCGCGTAGTTGATCACGTAGAGCTGACCCCAGAAGCGCACCATCCGCATGTGGACCGCGCTGCCGGTCACGACCGCGCGCGTCTGCATGATCGCGACCAGCGCGGCGAGGCCCAGCGTCAGGGAGACGAACAGGAAGTGCGTCCCCGCGGTGATGGCGAACAACAGCCGGGCGAGCGGCAGCGTGCTCAACGGGGGCCTCCAGGCGGGGGCGTTCGGGACGGCCACACGGATGGCCGGCTGTGCCTCCACCCAACCGGAGACGGCGATGATCACGCGTCCGGCTGGGTGCTACACAGGCACTACATCTTCAGACGCAGTGCCCGTCGGCGGCGTACTGCGGGAAGCGTAGGCGCGTCAGCCGAGCCAGCCGGGCCGCACCATCCCCGACTCGTAGGCGAGGACGACGAGCTGCGCGCGGTCGCGCGCGCCGAGCTTGGTCAGCACCCGGCTGACGTGCGTCTTCGCGGTCGCCGGGCTGACCACGAGCCGGGTCGCGATCTCGTCGTTGGACATGCCCGCGGCGACCAGCGCCATGACCTCGCGCTCGCGCTCGGTCAGGGACTTCAGATCTTTGGAGGGCGGCGGCAGCTTGATCCGCATGGCGAACTCCGCGATCAGGCGGCGCGTCACCGAGGGTGCGAGCAGCGCGTCGCCGCGTGCGGTGACCCGCACGCCGTGGATCAGCTCGACCGGATCGGTGTCCTTGACGAGAAACCCGCTGGCCCCGGCCTTGAGCGCGGTGTAGACGTAGTCATCGAGGTCGAACGTGGTCAGGATCACGACCTTGACGTCGGACAGCGCCTTGTTCGCGACGATCCGGCGGGTCGCCTCCAGCCCGTCGAGCACCGGCATGCGGATGTCCATCAGGACGACGTCGGGCCGTGTGGCCGCCGCCATGTGCACCGCCTCGGCCCCGTCACCGGCCTCCGCCACGACGCTGATGTCGTCCTCGCCGTCGAGAATCGACCGGAAGCCGGCGCGTACGAGCCTCTGGTCATCGGCGAGCATGACCCGTATGGGGGAGTCCACGGTCCTCATCATCACATCGCGGCGGTCATTCGGACATGACAGTCCGCAACGGGAGCGAGGCGCGCACGAGGAAACCGCCGCCGGGACGCGGGCCGGCGGCCAGCGTGCCGCCGAGAGTCGCCGCCCGTTCGCGCATGCCGCGGATCCCGTTGCCGTCGGAGGTCTCGGCGCCGGCCCCGTCGTCGCCGACCTCGACGACCACGTGGTCGGGGTTGTAGCGCACGAGCACGGTCGCGGTGGCCGGGCCCGCGTGCCGGACGGCGTTGGTGAGCGCCTCCTGGACGATGCGGTAGGCGGCGAGGTCCACCGGCGCGGGCAGGTCCGCCCGGTCACCGGAGACGGTGAACCGCACCGGCAGCCCGGCGTCATTGGTCCGCGTTATGAGCTCGTCGAGGTGGTCGAGCGAGGGGGCCGGGCTGAGCGGCTGGGCCTCGTCGACCTGCCGGAGCACGCCGAGCGTGGCGCGCAGCTCCCGCAGCGTCTCCTTGCTGGCGTCCTTGATCGCACCCAGCGCCGCGTAGGCCTGGTCGGGCTGGCGGCGATGAAGGGCGGCCCCGGCCTGCACGTTGATCAGCGAGATCTTGTGCGCGAGCACGTCGTGCAGTTCGCGGGCGATGCGCAGGCGTTCTTCGGTGGCACGCCGCCGGAACTCCTCCTCGCGCGTGCGCTCGGCCTCGTCGGCACGCCGTTTGGACTCCCCGAGGTAGGCCCGGTGGTAGCGGCTGACCTCACCGGCGAACAGGACCACGAGCACCCAGGCCAGCACGCCCGCGAAGCGGTCCGCGTCGGTCGGGCCGACCAGGAACTCGGCCCAGCCGAACACCGCCAGCCCGGCGGCCGAGCCGGTGTACGCGGCGAGTCGCTGCCCGCGCGCCGCCGCGAGGAAGGAGGCGATCGCGAATGTGATCATCTCGGGCCCGTCCGGGAAGGGGCCGATGTAGTAGAACGCCGTCGAGATGGCCGCCACGTTGACCGCCGGGACCGGAAACCGGCGCTGTGCGGCGAGCGCGGCGGCACCCAGCGCGATCATCGCGTAGGCCTTGATGTCGGCCACGTGAAGACCGCGCGTGTGGAAGACGGTGCCGGCGAACACCACCACGCCGACGATCACGCCGAGCGCCAGATCGCTGCGCCTCCCGAGCCTGCTCACCCTGAAAAGGTAAACCACGCGTGCGAAGGCTGCCGTGACGCAGGGAACCGACCCTGTTGCGACCTGTGATGGATGGGCAGGTATTAATAGTTAGGGGTGACCGATATTCGGGGGCGGTCGTCGTGGCCGTCAGAAGGAGATCGGTGATGGCTGCTACGCCCAGACCGCTGGCCGAAGTCGCGCGGGGGATGGATGACCGGCTCGGCCTCGCGGGCTTCTTGAAGAAGGCGTTGAAGAAGGCCTTTCCGGATCACTGGACGTTCATGCTCGGCGAGATCGCCATGTACTCGTTCGTGATCATCATCGCGACCGGCATCTTCCTGACGTTCTTCTACACGCCCAGCATGGGCGATGTTGTCTACAACGGGTCCTATCTGCCGCTACGGGGCGTAAGGATGAGCGAGGCGTACGAGTCGAGCCTGCGCATCAGCTTCGACGTACGCGGCGGGCTGCTGGTCCGGCAGATCCACCACTGGGCCACGATCGTGTTCCTGGCCGCGATCGTCGCGCACATGCTGCGCAACTTCTTCACCGGCGCCTTCCGCAAGCCGCGCGAGCTGAACTGGCTGATCGGCGTCGTGCTGTTCATGCTGGTCATGCTCAACGGGCTGTTCGGCTACTCGCTGCCGGACGACCTGCTGTCCGGCGCCGGCATCCGCATCCTCGAAGGCGTCCTGCTCGCGATCCCGATCGTCGGGTCCTACCTGTCGATGTTCGTGTTCGGCGGGACCTTCCCGGGCGATGAGATCATCCCGCGGCTGTTCACGATCCACGTCCTGCTGATCCCGGGCATCCTGCTCGCCCTCATCCCGCTGCACGCGGTCGTCCTCACCTGGCACCATACCCACACCCAGTTCCCCGGCAAGGGCCGCAGCGACCACGTCGTCGTGGGCAAGCCGTTCTGGCCGTCCTTCATCCTCAAGACGCTGGCGTTCCAGATGTGGGTCTTCGCGGGGATCGTCCTGCTGTCGACCTTCTTCCAGATCAACCCGATCTGGCTGTTCGGCCCGTACAACCCGGGAAGCATCAGCGCCGGGTCGCAGCCCGACTGGTACATGGGCTGGCTCGAGGGCTCGTTGCGCATCATGCCGGCCTGGGAGATCGACGCGTTCGGTTACAGCATCCCGATGAGCGTGCTGATCCCGGCACTCGTGGTCCCTGGGCTGATCTTCACCGCACTCGCGGTCTACCCGTTCCTCGAACGCTGGGCGACGGGCGACTACGAGGTCCACCACCAGCTCGACCGGCCGCGCGACGTGCCCGCGCGCGTGGGCCTCGGGGTGGCCGGCTCGACGTTCTACGGCATCCTGTGGCTGGCCGGCGGCAACGACATCATGGCCAAGACGTTCCACATCCCGCTGTTCGGGACGACCTGGTTCTTCCGGGGTGCGATCATCCTCGGGCCGGTCATCGCGTACGAGATCGCCCGGCGGATGGCCCTCGCCCTGCAGCGCCGCGACCGCGCGATCCTCGAGCACGGTGTCGAGACCGGCGAGATCGTACGGCAGCCCTCCGGCGCGTACGCGGAGAAGGAACGCCCGGCCGACGACGAGGAGGAGGCGGTGCTGCGCAGCCGTCGCCTGCCCCACGAGCTGCCCGCCCTGCTGCCGGACGGCGACGGCGTGGAGCCCAAGAGTGCCCGCAGCCCGGCGGCACGGTTCCGCCACCGTCTCAACCGGCTGTACACGGCCGACGTCCTGCCATTGCCCGACGGCGAGCACGAGGAGGAGCACCCGGCGGTCGAGCAGAAGAAATCCTGACCTGCCAACCGCGGCCCCGGTACGCGCGTCTCCACTACAAGATCAACAACCGGAGGAGTACTCGGTGCATCTTGTGGGGACGCGTATCGCGATCGCCGTCGGGCTGGGACTCACCCTCGCCGGCCCCTCCGCCTTAGCGGCCACGCCGGACTGGCGCAGGGTGGCGCACCCGGCGGCGGAGGCGACGCTCATGGACGTCGCCGCGCTGGGCGGTACGGACGCCTGGTCGGTCGGGACGCGGCAGCCGCCGGGCGAGTCGCCCCGTCCTCTCGCCGAGCACTGGGACGGCACGTCCTGGACCGAGGTTCCGGTGCCCGCCACGCCCACCGGCGGGGGAGAGCTCGACGGGGTCAGCGCCGTGTCCGCGAACGACGTCTGGGCGGTGGGCGACAGCAGCGGTCAGGGGCCGGTCATCCGGCACTGGGACGGCACGTCCTGGACCGCGGTCCCGCCCGCGTCGCCGCCGGGGACGCAGCATCCCGGCGCCGATCGCCTGAACGACCTGGCGGCACTACCGACGGGGCAGGCCTGGGCCGTCGGGCGGTTCAGCGACTGGGACGCCCCCAGCGCGGTGACGCTGATCGAGGGC
The DNA here is from genome assembly GCF_006716425.1 of Actinoallomurus bryophytorum. Taxonomy (NCBI): domain Bacteria; kingdom Bacillati; phylum Actinomycetota; class Actinomycetes; order Streptosporangiales; family Thermomonosporaceae; genus Actinoallomurus; species Actinoallomurus bryophytorum. The sequence continues at coordinate 3,070,511 of NZ_VFOZ01000001.1, read as the reverse complement.
TGGGACGGGAAGAGCTGGTCCCGCATGACGACGCCGAGCCCCGGCCGCTACGACAACACGCTGAACGGCGTCGCGGCCGTGTCCGCCACGGACGCCTGGGCGGTCGGCTGGTACTCGGGCGACCAGGGCAACGTCGCGCTGGCCCTCCACTGGAACGGGCGGGCCTGGACCCAGAGCCCGATGAAGCCGCCGCCCGGCAACACCCAGCTGCAGGGCGTCACCGCCGTGTCCGCCGGCGACGTGTGGGCGGTGGGGGCGAACGAGGGCCGGCCGCTCGTCATGCACTGGGACGGCGTCCGCTGGCGTACGCTCTCCCCGCCCTCGGTGCCCTCGTCCTGGCTGCAGACGGTCTCTACGGACGGCCGCGGTGGAGTCTGGGCGGCGGGATACCAGATGACCGACGACGGCACGGTGAGCAGGCCGCTGTTCCTGCACTGGGACGGCAGCCGCTGGACCACCGGCACCAGCGAGGAGGCCGAAGGCGTCGTCTACGGCCTTGCGGCCTCGGGCTCCTCGATCTGGGCCGTGGGGACGACGTCGCCGTGTACGTGCTTCGTCGCACCGCCCCTGGTCGAGCTCGCGGGGTCAGGCCAAAGCCGCGTCCAGCGCCCGGTGGAAGGTCGGGAAGGCGTAGATCATATGCCGTAGGCGCTCGACCGGGACCTGGCCGTGCACCGCCACCGAGAGCGCGCCGAGGATCTCCCCGCCCATCGGCCCGGCCGACGTACCGCCGACGAGCCGCCCGTCGCTCTCGATCAGCTTCACGAAGCCCTTCGCGCGGTGGATCCAGCCGCGGGTGACGTTGGCGATGTCGACGGAGTACACGCGGACGTCGAGTCCCTGCTCGCGTGCCTGCTGCTCGGTGAGGCCGACGGCGCCGATCTCCGGATCGGTGAAGGTGACGCGCGGCAGCGCGCTGTAGTCGGCCGGGGGGCCGTCCTCGCCGAGGATGTCGCGCGCGGCGATGCGGGCCTGGTAGACCGCGACGTGGGTGAAAGCGCCCTTACCGGTCACGTCGCCCACGGCCCACAGCCCGTCGCCGGCGCGCAGCCGGTCGTCGACCTCGACGAACCTCGCGTCGTCGTCCAGGCCGACGGTCCCGAGCCCGAGGTCGCCGAGGTTCGTATGGCGCCCGATGGCGACGAGAAGCCGCTCGGCGCGGTATTCGTCGTTGACGACGAAGCCGTCCTCGTAGCGGACCGTCTTCGCCCGCGTACCGCAAATGACCTTGATGCCCTCGGCCTCGAAGGTGGTGCGGAGCAGTTCGCTCGACTCCGGCTCCTCCTGGTGGAGCAGCCGGGGAGCGGACTCGACGATCGTCACCTGGGTGCCGAACCGGGCGAACACCTGGGCCAGCTCGACACCGACGGCCCCACCGCCCAGCACGATCATCGACTCCGGCAGCTCCTTGGCCTCGATGGCCTCCCGGTTCGTCCAGTACGGGGTGCCCTCCAGCCCGTCGATCGGCGGGATCGCCGGCGCCGTACCGGTGCCGATCACCACGGCGCGGGCGGCGCGGTAGACCTCGTCGCCGACGGTCACCTCCCGGGGCCCGGTGATCCGGCCCTTGCCGCGTACGAGGTGGCCTCCCTTGGCGGTGAACCGGTCGACGGCACCCTGGTCGTCCCAGCCGGCCGTGACCTCTTTGACCCGCTCGGCCACCGGGGCCCAGCTCGGCTCGATGGTCGCCTCACCGGCCAGGCTCGGAATGCGCCGCCCTTCGGCCAGCGCGTCGGCGGCGCGGACCATCGCCTTACTCGGGATGCAGCCCCAGTACGGGCACTCGCCCCCGACCAGGCGGTTCTCAACGCCGACAACGTTCAGCCCGGCCGCCGCCAGACTGCCCGCGACCTCTTCTCCACCCGGGCCCATTCCGATCACTACAACGTCAACGTCCATAAGGCCGATCATTCCCTGTCTCGTCAGTTCGCGACACTTTGGCCTATGGCCCGCTCGTACAGGCGCCGTACGTCGTCGTCGAAGTAAGCGCTGTAGGAGACCGCGTCGACGAGACCACCGAGCTGGTACCCGCCGATCACCCCGACCACCTCGCCTCGCTTGGTCTTGGGGTCGTAGTGGGTGAGCCAGGGACTGCCGCTCGTGCCGGGCGGGTACCCGTTGCAGGCGAAGCGCATCTGGTACTTCAGCTCCTGGGTGGTCCTGTTAATGCAGGTGACGGGCTCCCCGGAGCTGGTCGGGTACCCGGTGACGCGGACGATGTTGCCGAACCCCTGGTTGATGCCGAGCAGGTTGGAGCCGAGCACGTCCGCGATGTTCCTGCCGTCGCGCGGCTCGAGGACGGCGAACCCGACGTCGAGATCGGGATCGGAGTCCTTGGCCCAACCCTCGTCCACGAACTGCGCCTTGACCTTCCAGATCCCGTACGGCGCGGCGCCGTTGCGGTAGCCGGGGACGAAGACGAGATCCCTCAGATAACCGCCGCCGCCACCGGCGTGCACACAGTGGGCCGCGGTGATGATCAGATTGCGTCCCGGACTGTCGACGGCGCTGGCCGTACAGAAGTGGTCGCCCTTGGTGTCGTGGGAGAACAGGGCACCGACGCGCTTACCGAACGTCGCAGGCTCCGCGGTCGGCGTGCCGCTCGGGGGATGGGCCCTCAGGAAGCGCTCCCGGCTCCAGGAGGTCGCGTTGCTCACCGGCCGCGGCAGCCCTGAGCCGGCGCACCCGCCGCACAGCGCGGCGACCAGCCCGACCGCCACCATGACCCTGCGCATCGCGACCCTCCTCCGCGGTTTCTTCCCGTGGGAAATAACTCGGCAAACTACGGATTGCCTGAGTGTCGTCCGGCGTTGATGCTGTTCTGATGCAAAGACTCGTCGACCCCGTGCGGTACGGCGTGGAGGGACAGCCTCACGACCTGTGGGCTGAGCTGCGCCTTTCTCCGCCGACTTGGTGCTCAGTTGAGAACTATCCGCCGTTCTGGGCGGTGACACGGCACGCCGACGTACGCGCGGTTTCTGTGGCCCCGCACCTGTTCAGCTCGCAGACCGAGGTGGTGGCGAGGCCCCTGGACCCGCCGCTCGGGTCGATCGCGCCCTCGATCCTGGGTACCGACCCGCCCGAGCACCGGGACTACCGGAACCTGACGCTGCCCTACTTCAAGCCGCGAGCCCTCCGGCCGCTGGCCGCGCGCATCCGTGAGATCACCCGGGCGCTGCTGGACACCGCGCCGTCTTCTTTGGATTTCGTCGCGGACTTCGCGGCCTGGCACCCCCTGCGGATGCTGTGCGAGCTCCTGGGCGTCCCGGACGAGGACGTCGTGCTGGAGATGACGAACGGCCTGATCGGCAGCGCGGACCCGGAGTTCGCCGGCTCCCGCCGCTTCGGCCCGTATTTGCGCGCCCTGATCGCCGACCGCCGCGCGCAACCCCGTGATGACCTGTCGTCCCTGATCGCCAACTCGCCGCTTTCCGACCGCGCCGCGGTCACGTACCTAATGATCATCGCGGTGGCGGGCCATGACACGACGCGGAGCGCTCTGGCCGGCGGCATGCTGGCGTTGATCTCCAACCCGTCGCAGCTTGCGCTGCTTAGGTCACGCCCGGACCTGTACGAGAGCGCCGCCAACGAGATCGTCCGTTATACGTCACCGGTGGTCCACTTCTTGCGGATGGCTGTGGAGGACTGCGAGCTGGGCGGCCGGCAGATCCGAGCCGGCGACCGGCTGATGCTCTTCTACCCGTCGGCCAACCGTGACTCGGCCGTCTTCGAGGACCCGTACGCCTTCCGCGTCGACCGCGACCCGAACCCCCACCTGGGCTGGGGCGTCGGCGAGCATTACTGCCTGGGCGCCAACCTGGCCCGCCTGGAGATCCGCATCCTGCTGGAGGAACTCATCCCCCGCCTGGAGTCGGTAGAACTGACCGGCGACCCGGAGTGGATGGCCAGCAACGTCGTGTGCGGCGTGAAACACCTGCCGATCAGCTGGCAGCTGTCGCGTAAAGGGTGAGCGTGAGGGATTTCGGCAGATGCGTTGCTTCGTCGTAGCCGCCGAGGAACTCCTGGTGCCGTCAGCAGGACCCCTCCTGGGTTCCGCGCGCACAACACCCCCCATCACCGAAACCGTTTCCCGTGTAGAGGGTGGTCACCGCCTCGTGTGAACCAGAGCGCGGCGGGCTCCCTGCCTGGTGGAGTAACGAAGAGTCGATCTCCTGTTATATACGTCTATCTTTGGACTTATATGACTGGCGCAGGGGGAACACTGGTGGCGATCAACGTGTACATGAGCGGTGATCAGGCTGAGCAGGAGCTTCGATCTCTGTTTGCCTGGCTGCAGCAGGAATCGAGCGTGCGGCGCCAAGCCCTGCTGTCCCTCGAATCAACTCCGCCCGCGGCCGGTGAGATGGGCGGAGTGCTGGAGGGTATTAAGGTCGTCGCGGATGAGGGCTTCCAGGCGGCTAACTTCGCCATCGCCTATGCGTCTTGGCGTGCCACCCGTAGCAAGCGGCCAAAGGTAACCATCAAGCAGGCGGGGATTGAGATCACCCTCGATGATGCAGACCCCGAAACGGTCGAGAAGATCGTTACCGCGCTTAAGCGCGATGCGCCGTGAAGCTGCCGGAAGCTACAAAGTCACGTGCCGTGCTTGTCGGCACTAGCCATCACGAGTTCTTGCCCGCCCTGCCCGCCGTGGTCAACAATCTCACGGCGCTGCGCGAAGCTCTATGCAGTCAAGATATCTGGGGCCTGCCTCCGCAGTACTGCGCGACAGTGTGCGATCCCACCGATAGCACTCAGATGCTTGACCCAGTGCGGAACGCTTCCCGCGAGGCCACGGATACGCTCATCCTATATTTTGCCGGACACGGGCTCACCAACCAGAGGGGAGAACTTTATCTCTCCCTGTGTAAATCGGAAGAGCAGAAACCTTATAGTGCTGTCAAATACGAAGACGTTCGCGATCAGTTGGTCGACAGTAGAGCGACTCGCCGTATCGTAATTCTGGACTGCTGCTTCAGTGGCCTTGCTCTTGGATCGATGGCAGGCGAGATTTCTGCGGTAGTTAATGAAGCTAGTATCGAAGGAACTTATATTCTCGCTGCTGCTCCAGAAAATCGGATAGCGCTTGCCCGTCCTGGTGAGGAGTACACGGCATTCACCGGTGAGTTGTTGAACGTTGTCCAGGGTGGCTTGGCAGGAAAACCCGAGCTGCTTACTCTAGACACAATCTTCAACCATGTTCGTGACGTGATGTGCGAGAAGAGTCTGCCCGTTCCGCAAAAACGAGACCGAAACACGGCCGGGCAACTCACATTGGTGAAGAATCGAGCCTCTCGCAGGGAAAGACATGGGCCGGGCTACGGGAGCTTCAGTGGGATCGCGGCCGGTACTGTCTTTCCAAGTCGGCATGACCTGCACAAGGCTGGAATCCATCGACCCCTGCAGGCCGGAATCTGCGGGACCGCCGATCAGGGCGGTGCCGAGTCCATCGTAGTTTCTGGCGGATATAAAGACGACAAGGACTACGGGGATGTGATCATTTATACGGGGCACGGTGGTCGAGACCCTAATACCGGTGCCCAGATTAAAGATCAAGATCCTACCGACCCTGGAAATGCGGCTCTGCTTCGCAACATCCTGACAGGGGTTCCGGTTAGAGTTATACGCGGCGCTAGTGGCGATCCAAAATATTCTCCCCCAAGCGGATATAGCTACGATGGCCTTTTCTCTGTCGAGCAGTACTGGTCTACACCTGGCATTGACGGTCCTCGAATCCTCCAATTCCGGCTAGAGCAAATTGACGACGAATCCACGAGTGCTCGCGAAGGCCCGCAGGCGAGGACCGGGCAGCCACAGTCGAACCGGCGCGGGGGTCCAGCCCCCAATCAATGGGAGCGCGTCGCTAGCGGTGTATACCGAGATCGGCGCATCTCGGAGCGCGTAATTGAAGCACACGACTCCGAATGCCAAATATGCGGAACCTTCCTTGAGGCTCCAGGTGGTAGGCGTTACGCGCGGGCGGTCCATATTCGTGGACTGAGTGTTCCCCATGAAGGGCCGGACGTTCCGGAGAACATCCTGTGCCTATGTCCGAATCACTCGGTGCTATTCGAGCTTGGCTCGTTTACCATGAATGACGATCTTGAAATCATCGACGAGGTAAGCAAAGAAATCGTCGGCGACTTGCGTACGAATAAAAAACACCGAGTGGGTGTGGACTACATTCGGTATCACAGAAACCTCTACCGCTTCTGAGTCCGGTCACCTGCCATCCAGCGGGTTGGTGGTGGGGGATGACTCCCCCAGAAGTGCCTGGAGTGCGACCACCTCGTGTGCGGCCCTTGGCCTCGTGGCCTTCGCGTGGGCATGGCGATGTCGCGTGCTTCGGCAAGGAGTTGGAGGCGTCGGCAGCATGCTGGCCTGCGGAAACTCTGGTGGAGCGGGGATGTGGCGGGTTATGGTGACTTGCCCGGTCGTCGAGACGTGGGTCCCCTGTTCGGTCTGCTGTGCTGCGCCTCGTATGTGCGGTGAGTGGTGTGAGGCCGACTCCTCCGAGCCATCCGATGCCGACACTTGCAGTCATCTCACGATCGTCGTCGTACGCTCCGGCGGCGCGTCGTTGATATCCGGAGCGCCGGCCTGGAACGGGAGGCCACGTCGATGGGATCCGCACACGCCGCGTGCCGGTCGTTCGGCCGGCTGCTGGGTGGGTGCGCCGAGATCCCCACGGTGATGCCGGGTCTGTCCCACCCCGGCGACTCCCTACCGGTTCGCGCTCTCGGTTCGGGTGCGTTGTACGTCGTCGTCGGAGGTGGCGCGGAGCTCGCCTGACCACATCCCCTGGAGTCAGTGTGACTTGGAAGATCAACATCAATACAGACGTCGGCGACGGGTATGGGCAGTGGCGGCTCGGGGTCGACGAGGAGATTCTCTCGCTTGTGCCGACTGTCAACATCGCCTGTGGCTTCCACGCCGGTGACCCGCGCATTATGCACCGGGTCACGGCCCGGGCCGTGGAGTTGGGGGTCGACGTCGGAGCTCATGTCTCGTTGCCCGATCTGCGCGGGTTCGGGCGGCGGCCGATGGAGATCGATCCGGGTGACCTGCGTGATGACGTGTTGTATCAGGTCGGTTCGCTGGACGCGTTCGTGCGGGCCGAAGGCGGTGCAATGCGGCACGTCAAGCCGCATGGCGCGCTGTACACCATGTGCGGCAAACGGGTGGACTATGCGCAGGCGCTGCTCGAGGCGGTCGCCAAGTATGACGACGAGCTGATCGTCATCACCGGACCGGGGTGGCCGCAGCGGCTTGCCGCGGACTACGGGCTCACCGTCGTGGGCGAGGGCTACATCGACCTGGACTACCGGCCCGACGGCTACCCCGAGGCCGAGGAAACGCGACGGCCCCGCGACCCCGAAGACGTCGCACTCCGCGCCCTCCGGATCGTCAAGGAGCACACCGCCAAGGCGCTCGACGGCTCCGCGATCGAGGTCGTGACGCCGACGTTGTGCCTGCACGGCGACAGAAGCGTGATCCGGCACGTACGCGAGCGTCTCGCCGAAGAGGACGTTGACGTCGTCGGTCTCAGCTCGGCGCTGGCGGCGGCGTGAACGCGCACCGGATCGCCGCGATCCCCGGTGATGGCATCGGCAAGGAGGTGTTGCCAGCGGCACAAAGGGTGCTGGACGAGGCCGCCTCGCGGCACGGCTTCGCCTTGAGCTGGTGTGAGCTGCCGTGGGGCTGCGCGTGGTACGCGGAGCACGGCACGATGATGCCGCCGGACGGCATCGACCGGCTGGGTGAGACGGACGCGATCTTCCTCGGGGCGGTCGGCTGGCCCGGTGTCCCCGACCATGTCTCGCTGTGGGGGCTGCTCATCCCGATTCGGCGGGCGTTCAACCAGTACGTCAACCTCCGTCCGGCGCGGCTGTTGCCCGGTCTGGCCAGTCCGCTGCGCGAATGCGGCCGGTTCGACGTCGCCATCGTCCGGGAGAACACCGAAGGGGAGTACTCCGAGGTCGGCGGGAGGTTCGCCACGCCTGCCGGTGACGTTGCCGTACAGGAGTCGATCTTCACCCGGCGCGGTTGCGAGCGGGTGCTGCGGTACGCCTTCGACCTGGCACGTGCCCGCGGTGGCCGGCTGGTCTCGGCGACCAAGTCCAACGGGCTTGTGCACACGATGCCGTTCTGGGACGAGGTCACCGCCGAGGTCGCGAACGGCCACCCCGACGTGGAGTGGCGGCGGATGCACGTCGACGCGCTGGCCGCGCGGTTCATCACCCATCCCGAGGACCTCGACGTCGTCGTCGGCTCGAACCTGTTCGGCGACATCCTCAGCGACGTCGCCGCGGCGGTCTCCGGGTCGCTCGGCGTCGCTCCTTCGGCCAATCTCGACCCCACCGGTGAGAACCCCTCGATGTTCGAGCCGGTCCACGGCTCGGCCCCCGACATCGCCGGCCGCGGCGTGGCCAACCCGATCGCGCAGATCTGGTGTGGCGCGATGATGCTGGAGCACCTCGGGCATCCGGCGGCGGCGGCCGACGTACTCGCCGCAATCGAGAGGGTCACGGCCGAGCCGGCACTGCACACCCGCGACCTTGGCGGTACGGCGAGCACCGAGGAGGCGACTTCGGCCGTGATCGCGGCACTGCCGGCGCGGTGACGCGCGTTCAGTACGTCGCCGTCAGGAAGCCGCTGAGCGACGCGTCCGGTACCGGTCGGCCGTAGGAGGCGGCGACGTCGGCCAGTTCGTGCACCTCGGTCCGCCAGCCGTTCCGGTCGAGCCAATCCGCGGTGTCCTCGCCCAGGCCGCCCTTCCACAGCGTCGCGTACTCCGTGATGCCCGTACGGTCTCCCGAGGCGATGGTCGAGGCGGCGTTGTTCCGCTCGAAGGAGACCCGGCTGCCGGGCGCGGACAGTGAGCCGACCCGTGTCAGAAGGAGCGAGGCCTCCGAGGCCGTCAGGTAGACGAGGAGCCCCTCGATAAGCCACGCGGTCGGGGCGCCCGGGTCGAAGCCGGCATCGGTCAGCGTGGCGGGCCACTCCGAGCGTAGGTCCACGGGCAGTGCGGTCAGCGAGCACCGTGGAACCGCCTCCTGCCCGGCCAGCACACTCTCCTTGAAGGTCAGCACCTCGGGCAGGTCCAGCTCGTACAGGCGTACGCCCTCCGGCCACGGCAGGCGGTACGCGCGCGTGTCCAGGCCGGCGGCGAGGAGCACCACCTGGCGGCAGCCCGCGGCGCAGGCGGCGAGCAGGTAGTCGTCGTAGAAGCGTGTGCGGATGATGACATGGAAGGCGAGCCGGGCCCGCGCGGAGCCCGGTGAGACGGCTCGCCGGGTGACAGGGGCGGCGGCGGCGAATGCCGCGGCGTACGGGTCGTCGAACAGCCGGTCGGGCCGGCCGCTCTCCCATGCGCGTGCGCGTGCCACTCCGAGTGACGTGCCGCCGACGCCGCTCAGGGACGCAGAAGGTTCCATTGCGCCAGAATACATCGGTGCCGATGTATCTGCGCCGATATATCCTGCGGGACATGGACGGCGTACGGCTCCACCGGCTGGGCAAGCGGCTGATCGACCTGTCTCGTGACGTCACCACCTCCGCCGGTGACGCGTCGTTGACGTCGGCCGAGATCGCGGTGATCGAGGACGTGCTGAAGAACCCCGGTAGTCCGGTCAGTGAGATCAAGGTGCGTACGGGCTTCGCGCAGAGTCACGTGTCGGAGTCGGTCGCGCGGCTGAAGGGGCGCGGTCTGATCGAGACCTTCGCGGATCCGGCGGACAGGAGGCGGACGAGGGTACGGCTGAGCGAGACCGCTCGCAGGGCGGTGCTCGAACGGGCCGGTCGGTCGGCGGACGACGTCATCACGCGCGCGATCGCCGATCGCGGGCGGGCTGAGCGCGTAAGCGCCCTGTTGGACGAGCTCGCCGAGTTAATCCTGTAAGGCGTCAGACGGTGTCGGACGTGAGCATGGCGGGCTCGCACAGCGCCACATGGGCGCCGAACACCTCTGACGAGCTGATGCTCGAGACCAAGACCGCGTGGGCGTGGACGATGAACGCCGCGGTGAACGTGCGCCCGCGGCAGTCGCCGGTCCAGTGCCACTCGGTGGCCAGGGCGCGTACGGTCTGCAGGCCGCGGCCGCACTCGGACAGGTCGTCGGGCTCGGGGACCCGGGGCACCTTGTGGCTGCCCTCGTCGGTCAGTGCCACCGAGGCGCCATCGCGCCAGCGCTGGACTTCCAGCAGGTAGTGGCCGCCGGGCCGGGACGAGGCGGTGTGCCGCAGGGCGTTGGCGGCGAACTCGCTGACCACCAGGACCGCGTCGTCGACCCGGGGCAGGTCGGCGAGGAGGAAGCCGGTGAATTCGCGGGCTTGGCGTACGTGCGCGGCCAATCCGGGAAAGGATCGCCGCCATATGAGTACGCGATCGTCCGGATACTCCTCCATGGCGACCCTTTCTCGGTCTCCTCAGGAACCACGACCCTGGACTCGACTCTCCCCAAGCAGAGCCCAGGATCGCGGTTCCGCGAAGCGGCTCGGAGGACGGACCTCCTCGCCGCGATGTGCGGGCGACACCGGCGTGCCTCGGCGTGGTCGACGATGTCGATCACCAGACGGTCACGCCGGCCCGCCCAGCCTCTGGTTGAAACGCGATAATGAAGCGTTCCGTAGTCGCGCGATTACACTCTGACCCATAATGATGATCCAGTGCAAGTGATTCAGCGCATTATGTGAGGAAGCAATGCCGTACACCCCCACGGTCCGCGGTCGCCAGCTTGCCCGGGAGCTTCGTCACCTGCGAGAACAGGCCGGGATGACCGGCGAGCAGGCAGCGGCGAAGATGGACTGGGAGCAATCGAAAATCAGTCGTATGGAGACCGCCAAGATGCGGATCACCTCCGGTGAGGTGATGGAGCTCTGCGAGACCTACGGCATCGACGGCGGTAAGCGCGAGCAGCTCATTCAGCTCGCCCGCAGCGCCCGGCAGCGTGACTGGTGGCGTGAGTACAGCGACTACGTCAAGAAGGGCTTCATCGACTTCCTGGCCTTCGAGGCCGAGGCGCGGACCTCGCACGGATACGAGGCGCAGGTCATCCCCGGCATCCTCCAGTGCGAGGAGTACGCACGTGCCATCCTGATCGGCACGCAGCAGCGGGGCTCGGACGAGGTCGACCGTAACGTCGAGGTACGCGTCGCGCGCCAGCAGCGCGTGACCCAGTCGACGGACCCGCTGAACGTCTGGGCGGTCATCGACGAGGCGGTGCTCCACCGCGTCGGCGAACGCCCCGCGGCCATGATCGCGCAGTTGAAGCACCTGCTCGTGCTCGGCGAGCTCGGGAATGTGTCGATCCAAGTGCTCCCATACCGGGCTGGAATTCACGCCGCGATTGATGGCCCTTTTGTTCTTCTGACCTTCGACGGCTATCCGGACCTGCTATACATCGAGCACCTAGTGGGGTGTGTCTATCTGGAGAAGCCCGCCGAGACAGATCAGGGCCGCCTGATATTCGACCACCTCCGCTCGGCGGCGCTCAACACCAGCGACTCGACGGTGTTGATTCGCGAGAAAGTGAAGGAACTCTCACGATAAGAAAGGTGTTCTTAGCATGACGAACCCAGGTCATTCCCCATCGACGTGGCGCAAGAGCAGCCACAGCGGCAACGGTGGCAACTGCGTCGAGACCATGGTCACGTGGCAGAAGAGCAGCCGCAGTGGCAACGGTGGCAACTGCGTCGAAGTGGCGCGCGTCGATCGGGCCGTCGCACACGCCTGACGTGGCGTGCCATAGCGGCATGACAGCCATCTAGGGGTACGCCCCGCGCAAGGGGCGTTGCCCGGTCGAACTTCGGTGAACCTTCGATCGCAGCGCCAGGCGTCGGCGGGGCGTACCGTCCGTGCCGAGCCGCCTCCCGCCCGTACACCCGGACGAACTTCGAATCTCGACGCTCCTCCCTCATGCGTCCGCGCCCTTGACTTCGAATGCCCCTCCATATCGCATTGTGCGAATTATGTCCGTAAATAGGGGTTATGAAGATTAATAGCCGGAAGATGCCGCATTGTCCTTTGGATTATCCACAGATACTGTGGTGCGGCGGCGGACCGGCTTTGCATACGGCACAATCTCATTGCCGTCAGCTGAAGGGAGTGAGCGCGGTGGGAGCCGAGCCTCCAAGTCCTTCGCCTGAAACACCGCAACCTGGCGTGATCAGGCCCGATCTCGACCGCCTCGAGCAGGTGCTGGAGCAGCTCCAGGTCTCCTCGCTAAGAGACACCCGAGGCCGCCTGGCGACGCGCTGGCAGTGCTACAGCCTCTTCTTCACCCTTGACGGCGAGGGCGATGTCTACGCCGCCCGCACGATCTACGACCGGTTCTTCACCGTGGACGACAAGGCCGCGCTCCGCGGCGTCCTCGACGAATGGAACCGCGACACCACCGGGCTGAAGGTCTACACCGCCACCGACGACGACGGCACCGTCATCATCGTGAGCGAGGCGACGATGCACATCGGCGGTGGCGTGACCAGCGAGCAGTTCGCCGCCACCACGACCGCGTGGCTCAACGCGGCCGGGTCCTTCCATGTCTGGCTGTCCCAGCGGCTCGCACTCGCAGGCCTGCCCGGAGAGCCCGCCTGACTGAGTGGCTTAGGTGTGGGCGGGGTGGGGGGCCGGGGTGAGTGGCGGGCCGGAGTGAGTGGCGAGTTGAGGTCGGTGGCCGACCCGGGGCGAGTGGGGTGCTGGGGTTGGTGGGGGGTTGAGGTCGTGGTGGACCGGGGTGAGTGGCGGATTGAGGTCGGTGGGGGCGGGGAGCAGGTCTGGTCTGAGGGGGCGCGCTCAGGCGTCGCCGGGCGGGTGGCCTTCTCCTCTGCCCAAGGTCGTCAGGGCGTCGTCGGTGAGACGGAACACCGTCCACCCGTCCCTTGGCGCGGCGCCGAGCGACTTGTAGAAGCCGATCGAGGGGGCGTTCCAGTCGAGCACGGACCACTCCAGGCGTGCATAGCCGCGTCGTACGCACTCCTCGGCGAGTTCGGTGAGCAGCGCGCGGCCCAGGCCGCTGCCTCGATGTTCCGGCCGTACGAACAGGTCCTCCAGGTAGATCCCGTGCGTGCCACGGAACGTGGAGAAGCTCAGGAACCACAGCGTGAAACCGACGACCTCGCCGTCGACCTCGGCCACGTGACCGAACAGCGCGGGCTCCGGGCCGAACAGCGCCACGCGCAGTTGGTCGGGTGTCATCTCGAATTCGTGCGTGAGTCGTTCGTATTCGGCGAGGTCGCGCACCAGATCGACCACCGCCGTAATGTCTGTTTCCTGCACGCGGCGAATACGAGGATCCACGTGTTGACTCCCTTCGGCCTCCGTCCGCCCGGCCTGCCCCGTTGCCGGCAGGTGGCGGTCGGTCCGCGACGTTTACCTGCGCAGACTAGCCGTCGTCCCGGCATGCAGCGGCTCGTGACGACGCGCCCCGCAGCACTCGTTCCGGGTTCGGCTGCGGAAATGCGGGCGCTGGATCACAATCTCACTATGTACGAAGTGCCCTGTTCGGCATTATTTTTGGAGCGTTCCCGGACGCTGTTCCCGGACGTGAAGGAGACGGTGTGACACACGCAGTGGAGCAGGTCGGAATTCCCCGCATTCCCGTCTCGCTGCGGTGGGACGGGGCACCAGCGAGCTCGTACCGCCCGCACGACGACGGCCTCGTGATCGACGCCGGTCCGAACACGGACCTGTTCATCAACCCAGGACGTACGTCGGAGGCGCTGGACGCCCCTCGCCTCCTCGCCTGCGCCCAGGGCGACTTCCTGCTGAGCGCCCGCGTCAGGGTCGGTCTCGGCGGGCAGGACGACGCCGGCGGGCTGCTCGTGTGGCTCAACGACCGCGCGTGGGCCAAGCTCGGGCTGGAGATGTCCGCGCAGCGTGAGGCGGAGATCGTCTCTGTCGTCACGCGCGGCACCTCCGACCGTGCGAGCGGCTTCGTCGTGGACGGCGATCATGTCTGGCTCCGGATCGCACGGGTCGGCGCGGCGTACGCCCTCCACGCGTCGCTCGACGGCGAGTACTGGCGGCTGATCCGGCACTTCGCGCTCTATGCCTCCGACGCGCCGTCGTACGGCTTCTTCGCCCAGTCGCCCTCCGGCGGGGGCTGCTCGGCGACCTTCGACCGCGTCGCGTTCGAGCCGATGCGCCTGGCCCAGCTTCGCGACGGTTCCTGAGCCGCGCATGCCGTAACGCCAGGGCACAGGCATGACTATTGCCACATAAATCACCCATTTGGGGTAAGAGGCCAAGCTCGGGGGAGTAATGAGGCGTGGATCAGTCCAAGAAAAGTGAGTTCGTCGTCGTCGCCAACCGCCTCCCGGTCGATCGGGTCACCGATGAGGACGGCGAGGCGACCTGGCGGCGCAGCCCCGGCGGGCTGGTCACCGCGATCGTGCCGGTCATGCAGCGCAGGGAGGGTGCCTGGGTCGGCTGGCAGGGATCTCCGGACGAGGACCTCGAACCCTTCGAGGCCGAGGGGATGACGCTGTCGCCGGTTCGCCTGTCCGGCTCCGACGTGGAGCTCTACTACGAGGGGTTCTCCAACGCGACACTGTGGCCGCTGTACCACGACGTGATCGCGCGTCCGGTGTACCGGCGGAGTCTGTGGGAGGCGTACGAGCGGGTCAACCGGCGCTTCGCCGAGGCCGCCGCCGACGTCGCGGCCGAGGGCGCGGTCGTCTGGGTGCAGGACTACCAGCTGCAGCTCGTGCCGAAGATGCTGCGCGAGCTCCGTCCCGACCTGCGCATCGGCTTCTTCCTGCACATCCCGTTCCCGCCGATGGAGCTGTTCCAACAGCTGCCGTGGCGGCGCGAGATCCTCGAGGGACTGCTCGGCGCCGACCTCGTGGGTTTCCAGAGTCGCGACGGCGCGTCCAACTTCGTCCGTCTCTCCCGGCGCTTCTGCGACCTGAAGACGCAGGGTCACGAGGTGATACTCGACGACCGCACCGTGCAGGCCGACCACTTCCCGATCTCGGTCGACGCGCAAGAGCTGATCACGCTGTCCACCCAGGAGGACGTGAAGGCCCGTGCGGCGGAGATCCGCGAGGAGCTCGGCAACCCCGCCTCGATCCTGCTCGGGGTGGACCGCCTCGACTACACCAAGGGCATCCAGCAGCGGCTGCAGGCGTTCACCGAACTGTTCGAGGACGGGCGGGTCAAGAGCGGCGACGCGGTCTTCGTGCAGGTCGCGACGCCCAGCCGCGAACGCGTCGAGGAGTACCGCATTCTCCGCGACGAGATCGAGCTCCAGGTCGGCCGCGCCAACGGCATGTACGCGGAGCTGGGCGCACCGATCATCAACTACATGCACACGTCCCACACGCGAAAGGAACTGACCGCCCTGTACCTGGCGGCCGACGTGATGGTGGTGACACCGCTGCGGGACGGCATGAACCTCGTGGCCAAGGAGTACGTCGCCTGCCACGGCGACCTGAAGGGCGCCCTGCTGCTGAGCGAGTTCGCCGGCGCGGCCAACGAACTGCACCGCGCGTTCCTGGTCAACCCGTACGACATCGGCGGTACGAAGCAGCGGATGTACGAGGCCATGCACGCGAGTCCGGCCGAGCGGGCCCGCCGCATGCGGTCGATGCGCCGGCGCGTGATCGAACACGACGTCGACCTGTGGGCCAAGGAGTTCCTGGAGGCGCTCGAGAACAGGCGCTGAGCGGGACGCGGGCCTCGGCCCGCACCCCGCTCACCGCGGGTCAGTCCTCTTTCGCCGGCGTGCCGTGGCCGGTGAAGCCATCGGGGGTCGCGTGGCCGGTGAAGCCCAGAGGCTGAACGCCTTCCTCCGTCGACTCGTCGGTCTCGGCGGTTTCCTCGTTCTTCTGCTCGGGCTCTTTCGCCATGAGAGGTCTCCTAGGGGTCGGTTGCGGAGAGCGTAACGACGCGGGGTCAACGTTGGGTCAACGAGCGATCAGCGCCTCGGAGAGGAGCGCGCGAACATCCTCGCGGGCCGGGGCGCCGAGATCCTCGAAGATCTCCAGTGCCTGCTCCCAGCATCCGCGGGCGCGGTCCGGCGAGCCGAGCTCGGACAGCACCCGGCCCAGCACGACCAGCGCACGGCCCTGGCCGAACCGGTGGGCGTTCGCCCGGCTGATCCGCAACGACTCTTCGGCCGCGGCCATGGCCTCTGCGGGGTTCTCCGCGCTCAGGTGGCTCTCGGCCAGCCGGTACAGGGTGTGCTGCTCCCAGAGCTGCTGCCCGATTCGCCGGAAGTCCAGCAGGCACTCGGTGTACCGGGCGAGGGCCGCGTCGTAGCGGCCCGCGCCGTGCAGCGCGATGCCCAGGTTGTACGTCGCCTTGGCCACCCCGATGGTGCTGCCGATCTCGCGGTACGTCCGCAGGCCCTGTTCGGCGGCGCTCACCGCGTCGTCGGTGCGCCCGAGCCCCAGGGCGGTACGTGCGAGGTTGCCCAGGGTGTTGGCCTCGGCGCCGCGGGCACCGCACTTGCGGAAGGCCTGCACCGCCTCGTTGAGCAGCTCGTAGCCGACGTCGTAGCGCCGCTGTTCCATGGCGATGACGCCGAGTCCGTTGAGCGACTCGGCCTCGATGACGGTGTCACCGGTCTCACGGGCGAGTTCGACCACGGTCAGCAGCGTCTCGTGGCTCTCGTCGAGCCGGAAGGCGACGAACAGGTCGAGCGCGAGGATGTAGCCGGCCCTGCCCTGGCTGTGCCGGTCACCTTTCTCCATGGCGGCGCTGACCACGAGCCGGGCGGTCTGTTCGAACTCCCACAGGTGGCTGCCCGTCGTGAGAAGGGGTTCGACGCTCAGCAGCAGGTCGGTGGCGAGCGCCAGGTCCGGCGCCGTGTCTCGCGTCGCCTCCGCGATGACCGCGCACAGGTTGGCGGTCTCACGGTCCAGCCAGTTCAGTGCCTGCTCCGCCGTGCCGAAGTCGCGCCCGCGCGTCTCGGTACGGCACAGGTGGTCCAGTGCGGCATCGTCGGACTCGGCGGCCTGATAGGCGTTGCACGCCGAGGCGAGGTAGAAGCTCAGCAGCCGGTGCGGCACCTCCGCACGGGCGTCTGCGGAGTCGAAGCGTTCGGCCTGCCGCCGGGCGAAGAGCCTCAGCAGGTCGTGGTAGCGGTAGTGACCGGGCGCCGGGGTCTCCAGCAGGCTCGCGTCCACGAGCGACTCGAGCAGGTCCTCGGCGTCGTCCGTGCTCAGGTCGAGCATCACGGCCCCGGCGGCCAGCGAGATGTCGTGCACGTCGGACAGGGACAGCAACCGGAACGCGCGTGCCTGCCGCTCGTCCAGCTGGCCGTACCCGAGCTCGAAGGTCGCCGCGACGGTGTGGTTGCCGACGCGCATCTCGTCGAGGCGGCGTCGTTCGTCCGTGAGGCGTTCGGCGATGGTCGTCATCGACCAGCTGCGCCGTGAGGCCAGCCGCGAGCCGACGATGCGTACGGCCAGCGGCAGGAAGCCGCAGGCGGCGGCCACCTCGGCGGCGATCTCCCGCTCGTCCTCGACGCGCTGTTCGCCGGCGATCCGCCCGAACAGCGTGATCGCCTCGTCCGTGACCAGCCCGCCCAGGTCGATGGCTCGCGCGCCGTGCATGCCGACCAGCCGGGACCGGCTGGTGACGATCACGGCACAGCCCGGTGAGCCGGGCAGCAGCGGGCGTACCTGGTCGGCGTCCCGCGCGTCGTCCAGCACGACGAGGACGCGACGGTCCGACAGCCGGGTGCGCAGCAGGGCCGAGCGCTCCTCCAGCCCGGCCGGCACCTCCTTGTCGGGAACGCCGAAAGCACGCAGGAACGCGCCGAGCACGGCCTCGGGTCCGGCCGGGTCGGGGCCGGCGCCGCGCAGCTCGGCGAACAGCTGACCGTCGGGGTAGTGGTGGCGTACCGCGTGCCCGAGGTGCACGGCGAGTGTCGTCTTGCCGATACCGCCGATGCCGGCGACGGCGACGACCGGCATCGCCGTACGGTCCTGTTCGGCGAGTACGGCGCTCAGCTCGGTCACCGCCACCGAGCGCCCGGTGAAGTCGGCGACGGCCGCGGGCAGCTGGGCGGGTGTCGGTGGTGGCCGCGTGGGCTCGGGTTCCGGGACGCCGCCGCGCTCGGCGGGTGCGGGCGGTTCCGCCAGTGACGCGTCACCGGCAAGGATCCGGCTCTGCAGGTCGGCGAGCTCGGGACCGGGGTCGATACCCAGCTCGTCCACGAGGACGCGGCGCGTGTCGGCGTACACGCCGAGCGCCTCCGCCTGGCGCCCGCAGCGGTACAGCGCGAGCATGAGCAGGCCGCGGAGGCGTTCGCGCAGCGGGTGTTCGGTGGTCAGCTCGGTCAGGTCGGCCACCGACTCTGAGGCACGGCCCATCTCCAGCTCGATGCCGTACAGCGTCTCCAGCGCGGCCAGCCGCTGTTCGGCCAGGTGGACGCGCTGCGCCTCGGCCCAGGCGCCGTGGATCCCGGCCAGCGGCTCGCCGTCCCACACCTCCAGCGCCTCGCGCAGCGCACGGGCCGCCGCCGCCGGATCACCCGCGCGCCGTGCCTGCTCGGCGGTGGTGTTGAGGTCCTCGAAGGCGGCCAGGTCGAGCGCGGCCCGCGGTAGCCGCAGGGCGTACCCACCGGCCTCCGACACCATCACGGTCGGCTTCTGGCGCGCCTCTCGCCCGGGCTCCAGGACTCCCCGCAGACGGGAGGCGTAGGTGCGCAGCGCGGTCATCGCGCGAGCCGGCGGCTCCTCGCCCCACAGCGCGTCGACGAGCTCTTCGGCGGTCGCCGTACGGCCACGGCGCAGCAGCAGGACCGCGAGCACGGCCCGCTGCTGCGGCGTGCCGAGCTCGAGTTCGGTGTCGTCACGCCACGCGCGGACCGGGCCCAGGACCGCGAAGCGAAGCCCGTCCATATCCGTCCCTTTGGGGAGCCAAAGCCTGATTATTCACTGAGGATAGGGACTCGCATACCAACCAACATCCGTGAGATCACCGACATTCGAGACTTAGAGCCGATTCACGGTGGTGACGTGCAGGATCGCACGGCCGGCTTCGTCGGAAGCCCGCAGATCCACCTCGGCGCCGATGCCCCAGTCCCGGTGACCTGCCGGATCGTCGAGAACCTGGCGTACCCGCCACAGCTCCGTTTCCTGCTCGATCTGCAGGAGCTTGGGCCCACGGGCGTCGGGGCCGGTCTGGATCTCGTCGTGCTCCTCGAAGTAGGCGTCCAGGGCGTCCGCCCAGCGGTCGGCGTCCCAGCCGTCCACGGCGTCGAGCTCGGCCAGGTCGTCGTAGCGCTCCAGGGCGGCCAGCTCCACCCGGCGGAACATCGCGTTGCGCACCAGGACACGGAAGGCGCGTTCGTTCGCGGTGACCGCGGTGGGGGTCTCCTCGATCTGACGCTGCGGCTCGTCGGTGGGGTTCTGGAGCTGTTCCCACTCGTCCAGGAGGCTGGAGTCGACCTGACGGACGAGTTCTCCGAGCCATTCGGTCAGGTCCTGCAGGTCCTCGGTCTTCAGGGAGTCGGGCACCGTCTGCTGCAACGCCTTGTAGGTGCTCGCGAGGTAGCGCAGCACGATGCCCTCGACCCGGGCGAGCTGGTATTCGGCGACGTACTCGGTGAACGTCATCGCGCGTTCGTACATGTCGCGCACGATGCCCTTGGGCTGGACCTGATGGTCGGCGACCCAGGGGTGGCCGCTGCGGTAGATGTCGTACGCCCCGTAGAGCGTGTCCTCCAGCGGCTTGGGATAGGTGATGTCCTGCAGGAGCTCCATCCGCTCCTCGTACTCCACCCCGTCGGCCTTCATCTGGGCGACCGCCTCGCCCTTGGCCTTGTTCTCCTGGGCGGCCAGGATCTGGCGGGGGTTCTCCAGGATCGACTCGATCACCGACAGCACGTCCAGCGCGTACGAGGGGTCGGCCGGGTCGAGCAGCTCGATCGCGGCCAGCGCGAACGTCGACAGCGGCTGGTTGAGCGCGAAGTCCTCCTGCAGGTCGACGGTGAGCCGTGCGTACCGGCCCTCCTCGTCCGGCTCTTCCAGCTGCTCGACGACGCCGCCGGCCAGCAGGCTCCGGTAGATCGCGATCGCCTGGGAGATGTGACGGCGCTGCCGCGCGCGGTCCTCGTGGTTGTCGGTGAGCAGCTTCTTCATCGCCTGGTACGCGTTGCCGGGCCGGCCGATGACGCTGAGCAGCATCGCGTGGCTGACCTGGAAGCGTGACTGCAGCGGCTCCGGCTCGGCGGCGATCAGCTTGGTGAAGACCTCCTCGTCCCAGTTGACGAACCCCTCGGGTGCCTTCTTGCGCACGACCCTGCGCCGCTTCTTCGGGTCGTCGCCCGCCTTGGCGAGGGCCTTTTCGTTCTCCACGACATGCTCGGGGGCCTGGGCGACGACGAACCCGACCACGTCGAAGCCGGCCCGGCCGGCCCGCCCGGCGATCTGGTGGAACTCCCGCGCCCGCAGGCGGCGCACCCGGCTGCCGTCGTACTTGCTCAGGGCGGTGAACAGGACGGTACGGATCGGGACGTTCACGCCGACGCCGAGAGTGTCGGTGCCGCAGATGACCTTGAGCAGACCCGCCTGGGCCAGGCGTTCGACCAGGCGGCGGTACTTCGGCAGCATCCCGGCGTGGTGGATGCCGATGCCGTGCCGGACCAGCCGCGACAGCGTCTGACCGAACTTCGTGGTGAACCGGAAGTTGCCGATGAGCGCCGCGATCTCGTCCTTTTCGGCGCGGGTGCTGACGTTGATGCTGGTCAGCGCCTGGGCGCGCTCGGCCGCCGCGGCCTGGGTGAAGTGGACGATGTAGACCGGGGCCTTCTGATCCTCCAGGAGCTCCTCGATCGTCTCGTGCAGCGGCGTGACGCGGTATTCGTACTTGAGGGGTACGGGGCGGGTGACCGAGGTGACCACCGCCGTCGGCCGTCCGGTGCGCCTGACCAGGTCCTCCTCGAACCTGCTGACGTCGCCGAGCGTCGCCGACATGAGCAGGAACTGCGCCTGCGGAAGCTCCAGGATCGGAATCTGCCACGCCCAGCCGCGGTCCGGCTCGGCGTAGAAGTGGAACTCATCCATCACGACCTGGCCGATGTCGGCCGACGTGCCGTCGCGCAGCGCGATGCTCGCGAGTACTTCGGCGGTGCAGCAGATGATCGGGGCGTTGGCGTTGACACTGGCGTCGCCGGTCATCATCCCGACGTTCTCGCTGCCGAACATCGCGATCAGGTCGAAGAACTTCTCCGACACGAGGGCCTTGATCGGCGCGGTGTAGAAGGTGACCTGGTCGCGGGCGAGCGCGGCGAAGTGCGCGCCCGCGGCGACGAGGCTCTTTCCCGAGCCGGTCGGGGTGTTGAGGATGACGTTCGAGCCGGAGACGATCTCGATCAGCGCCTCCTCCTGCGCCGGGTAGAGCGTGATGCCGCGCTCGCCGACCCAGTCGTTGAAGGCATCGAAGACGGCGTCGGCGTCGGGGGTGGCGGGCATACGGTCGATGAGGCGCACGCCTTCCATCTTGCCCGTAGCACCGAGTGCCCCGTCCGCCCGGCACGGCGCGGCCCCGCCTTCTAGCATCGGACGGCGTGACTGTGCCCGGATATCTGCGTTATCCCCATCTCCATGAGGATCTGTTGACCTTCGTGGCCGAAGACGACGTGTGGATCGCCCCGTTGGCGGGCGGTCGCGCCTGGCGGCTGTCCGCCGACGACGTCCCGGTCTCTCACCCGCGCTTCTCTCCCGACGGTCAGTGGGTGGCCTGGACCAGTACCCGCGACGGCGCCCCCGAGGTCCACGTCGCGCCCGCCGAGGGCGGCGAGAGCCGGCGGCTCACCTACTGGGGGAGCCGGGAGACCCGCGTGTGCGGCTGGACCCCCGAGGGCGAGATCCTCGCCGTCACCTCGTGGCGGCAGGCGTCCCACCGCCACACTCACGCCTACGCCCTGCCGGTGGACGGCGAGCCCGCCCGGCCGATGAACTGGGGCCCGGTGGGCGGCGCCGACATCGCACCCGGCGGAGCGGTGGCGATCGTGACGGTCGGCGTGCAGGAGCCCGCCGACTGGAAGCGCTACCGGGGTGGCGCCATGGGACGGCTGTGGGTCTCCCGCGAGGACCGGTTCGAGCGTGTCCTGGCGGACCTGGGCGGCAACCTCGACTGCCCGGTGTGGGCCGGGGGGCGGCTGGCATTCCTGTCCGACCACGAAGGTGTCGGACGGCTGTACTCCAGCGAGCCGGACGGCTCGGACCTTCGCCGGCACTCCGCGGATCCGGACTTCTACGCCCGGCACGCCAGCGGAGACGGCGAGCGCGTGGTCTACCAGCGAGCGGGGGAGCTGTGGCTGATGGACGGGCTCGGCGCGAAGCCGTCCCGCCTGGATGTACGCCTCTCCGGCCCACGTACGTCCCGCCATCCGCATCCGGTGTACCCGCACATCGAGGATCTGTGCAGCGACCACACCGGCCGTGCCAGCGTGGTCGAGGTACGCGGCGGCGTGTACTGGGTCGCGCACCGTGACGGACCCGCCCGTGCCATCGCGGCGACGCCGGGTGTACGTGCCCGGCTGCCGAAGGTGCTCGGTGACACCGGAGAGGTCGTGTGGGTCACCGACACCGGCGGCGGCGACGCGCTGGAGATCTCCGCGGTGACCGGCGCCGAACAGCCGGCCGCGCGCCGGTCCCTCGGAGGCGGGAGGCTCGGACGAGTGGAGGAGCTCGCCGCCGCGCCCGACGGGAAGACGGTCGCGGTGGCGGCACATGACGGCCGGCTCCTGCTGGTCGACGTCGCCTCCGGCGAGGTCGGCGAGCTCGCGTCCGGCGAGCACGGAGCGGCCGAGCATCTGTCCTTCTCACCCGACTCCGCCTGGCTCGCCTGGCGGCACCCCGGCGCGGAACGGCTCGCGCGGATCCGGCTCGCCCACCTGGCCGACCGCACCGTGGTCGATGTGACCGACGGCAGGTTCGCCGACGAGGAGCCGGTGTTCACCGCCGACGGTGCGTATCTGGTGTTCCTGTCGTGGCGGGGGTTCGACCCGGTCTTCGACCCGCACGTCTTCGACCTGTCGTTCCCCTTCGGATGCCGGCCGTATCTCGTGCCCTTGGACGCGGCCGCGCCGTCACCGTTCGAGGCCACGCCGCAGGGGCGTGCGCCTGCCGAGGGCAGCGACGACAAGGAGGGCAAGGAGGGCAAGGAGGGCAAAGAAGAGACGGACACGGCCACGGTGGTGACGGAGGGCATCGCCGCGCGCGTCGTGCCCATCCCGGTGCCGGACGCGCGCTATGACACGTTGCTGCCGGTCAAGGGCGGCCTCGTGTGGCTGCGGACGCCACTCGTCAGCGAAGGCAGTCACGTCGGCGACAACGCGCCCAAGAACGTGCTCGAACGCTACGACCTGGCGAAGCGCACCTGTGAGGAGATCACGACCGGAGTCGGCCGGCTGACCGTCAGCGGCGACGGCAAGCGCATGGTGATCACCGCTGACGGTGACCTGAAGGTGCTGGCGACCGATGGTTCCGACGACGGCAGCGGCGACGGGGCGCAGGTCGACCTGTCACGGCTCCGCATCATGGCCGATCCGGCCGCCGAATGGCGTCAGGCCTATGACGAGGCAGGGCAGGTCGTCCGTGACTACTTCTGGACCCGTGACCTGGGCGCGACGGGATGGGACGCCGCGCTCGACCGGTACCGCCCGTTGCTGGACCGGATCGCGAGCCCGGACGACTTCGCCGACCTGCTGCAGGAGGTCTTCGGTGAGCTCGGTACGTCGCACGCCTACGTCATCGGCCACGGGACCCACTCGTGGATGGGGTTGCTCGGCGCCGATCTCGAGCGTGACGACGACCGGCTCTGGCGGGTGATCCGGGTGCTGCCCGCCGAGACCTCCGACCCGCACGCCCGGTCTCCGCTCGCGGTGCCGGGTACACGCGTGAGCCCCGGAGACGCGGTGGTGGCCGTGAACGGAAGGCCCGTGGACGGCCGCACCGGCCCCGGGCCGCTGCTGACCGGATCGGGGGACACGCTGACCGAGCTGACCATCGCGCCGGGCGGCGGTGGTCCGGTGCGGCAGGTCGTCGTGCGTCCGCTGCGCGATGACCATCGGCTGCGCTACCAGGCGTGGGTCGCCGAGCGACGGGCGCGGGTACGCGAGCTCGGCGGAGGCCGGCTCGGCTACCTCCACATTCCCGACATGCAGGAGATGGGGTGGGCGCAGTTCCACCGTGACCTGCGCAGTGAGATCGCCGAGGAGGGCCTCGTCGTCGACGTGCGCGGCAACAGGGGTGGCAGGGTCTCCGAGCTGGTCGTGGAGAAGCTCGCCCGGCGCGTGGTCGGCTGGGACGTCGGCCGGCACCGGAGCCCGGTCAGCTATCCACGTGACGCTCCGCGGGGGCCGGTGGTCGTCGTCGCCGACGAGTACACCTGCTCGGACGGTGACGTCCTCACCGCCGCCGTCCGCGCTCTGGGCCTCGGCACGGTGGTCGGCGCCAGAACCTGGGGCGGCGTCGTCGGCACCCATCCCCACGACCTGGTGGAGGGGACCGGGGTCGTCGTCCCGCGCTACGCGTTGTGGTTCGACGGGCACGGGTGGGGCTTGGAGAACCACGGCGTCGCGCCCGACGTCGAGGTGGAGATGGGCCCGGACGACTGGGCGCAGGGCCGCGATCCGCAGTTGGAGACGGCCGTGCGCATCGCGCTCGAACGGCTGGCCGAGCGGCCCGCCGCGATGCCGCCGCCCCGCCCCTGACCTGAAGCGGCGTCCCCTCGCACTCGAACGGCGCCGATCGGTGTGTACCGGTCGGCGCCGTCGCGCGTCCAGGCCCGGTTAATGCCTTTTCAGAAAAGTGATATCACTATGCTATGTTCGTGCCTGAAGGAACGAGAGGGTGAGGGTCATGGATGTCGAGATGCCGAGGCCGCAGGTGGCCGAGCGGGTCGCGCGAGGACTGTCCGGCTGGCCGGTGCTGGGTGCGGTCCTTGTCGCGGTCATCGCGGGTGTCGTACTGGTCACCACGGGGGCCGGCGTACTGGCCGGCGTGGGGATCGGGCTCATCGTCGTCGCGGGCCTGGCCACGATCGGGCTGACCGCGGTCGCCCCGGGCCAGGCACGTGTGGTGCAGCTGCTCGGCCGGTACGCCGGCACCATCCGTACCGACGGGCTGCGCTGGGTCAACCCGCTCACCACCCGGAGGCGGATCTCCACGCGGATCCGCAACCACGAGACCGACATCGCCAAGGTCAACGACGCCGACGGCAACCCGATCGAGATGGCCGCGGTCGTCGTGTGGCAGGTGCAGGACACGGCCAAGGCGGTGTTCGAGGTGGACGACTTCGTGGAGTTCGTCGCCATCCAGACCGAGACCGCCGTTCGGCACATCGCCGGCAGCTACCCCTACGACGCGCACGGCGGCGAGCAGTACTCCCTGCGGGAGAACGCCGACGAGATCACCGGCAAGCTGTCCGACGAGATCACGGCGCGGGTCGAGTCGGCGGGCGTGCGGGTCATCGAGTCACGGATCACCCGCCTCTCGTACGCCCCGGAGATCGCGCAGGCCATGTTGCGCCGTCAGCAGGCGGGCGCGATCGTCGCCGCCCGGCAGCGGATCGTCGACGGGGCGGTCGGCATGGTCGAGACCGCACTCGGCCGGCTCGCCGAGAGTGACGTGGTCGAGCTGGACGAGGAGCGCAAGGCGACCATGGTCAGCAACCTGCTCGTCGTGCTCTGCGGCGATCGCGACGTCCAGCCCGTCGTCAACACCGGGTCCCTTTACCAGTGATGGACGGCGAGTCGCGTCCGGTGGGCGGCGACGAGACGCGGTCGGCGGGCCGGGCGGAGCGCAAGAAGGTGCTGCTCCGCCTCGACCCCGCCGTCCACGACGCGCTCGCGCACTGGGCATCCGATGAGCTGCGCAGCACCAACGCCCAGATCGAGTTCCTGCTCCGGCGCGCCCTTGGTGAGGCCGGCCGGATGCCCCGCGGCGCCGGCCGCATGCGAAGGCCGGGACGGCCGTCCAAAGAGGAGTCCGGCGAATGAGCGAACGAATCCGCGAACACAACGCCTCTGGTCACGTCTCCGACGAAGGAGGATCCATGAACCTGCCGGAATCCCTGCCCGCCCGGCTGTACCTGCTCGCGTACGACACCGACAAGAACCGGCTGACCGCGAGATCCCAGCTCGGCCTCGTGCTGCGAGCCGCCGCGCTCACCGACCTCTACCTCACCGAACGCCTGACCGACGAGGACGGCAAGCCGCACGCCGTCGACGGCAGGCCCGCCGGGGACCCGGTGCTGGACGACCTGGCCCGGCAGATCGCCGGCAGCCGGCCGCGCCGATGGCACCGCTGGATCGGCAGGCAGGAGCGCGGGACGGTACGCGCCGTACGCGAGTACCTCGAAGCCCAGCGCTGCATCAAGGTGAGCCACCGCGCCCTCCTGCCCGACAAGGTCGAGCTGCGGGACCGGCGCGCCGTCAAGGCGTACGCCGACAGCGTCCACGCCACGCTGCGGCAGCCGGCGGCACGTGCCGACGCGCGTACCGCCTCGGTGCTGGCGCTGGCCGCCCGCGGTGAGGTCAGGACCGTCGTGTCGCGGGGGGACCGCCGTGAGTACGGGCAGCGGCTCGACGAGCTCGCCGTCTACACCGGGCCGGTGGCCGACGCGCTCAGGAAGGCGCTGCGGACCAAGCGCGCCGCCATCGCGAGCGCCGGCGGATGAGGGGTTCAGTGAGGACGCGCCGCCGATCGGGTCAGGTTCGGCGGCGTTCGGCTTTCATTCCCGCTCGGCGGTCAGCCGCTCGGCCTTGATCTTCTGCCACTTCGCGATGAGCTCCTGTAGCTCCTCGTAGATGAACTCGAAGAAGGCCAGGGACTCGGCCATGCGCTTCCCTGCCGGAGTGTCGGGCCCGAGCGCCTCGATGCCCTCTTTGGCGCTGGCCTGCCACTTGAGGATCACCACGTCGCGGTTGACGATCGCCTCGTACCAGGCGTCGGTGTCGACCACGTAGTGGTCGCGCCGGGAGCCGGGCTCCCGCTCGCGCCGGATCAGGTTGAACTGGATGAGGTAGCGGACCGCACCCGAGACCGCGGCGGGGCTGACCTGCAGCCTCTCGGCGAGTTCGGCGGCGGTGAGGCGGCCGGAGTCGGTGCCGTGGAGCGCGGCGAAGACGCGCGCGTCCATCCGTTGCAAACCGGCGTCGACCAGCGCGGACGCGAAGCGCTCAACGAACAGGCGTACGGCCTCGGGGTCCCGCTCCGCCACACTCAACTCCTTAGGTCGGACGCTCACTTTATATGATTTACTAACTTCACGAAGTTCTGAAAGCAGTGTAACTTCGGTGGCATGACAGACGCCATATCCGTGTCCGGCTTGGTCAAGACCTTCGGCCGGACCCGCGCGCTGGACGGTCTGGACCTCACCGTCCGGGCCGGAGAGGTGCACGGCTTCCTGGGGCCCAACGGCGCGGGCAAGTCGACCACCATCCGCATCCTGCTCGGTCTCCTGCGGGCGGACTCGGGTGACGTACGGCTGCTCGACGGCGACCCGTGGCGGGACGTCGCCACCCTGCACCGGCGCATCGCGTACGTGCCCGGCGACGTCACCCTGTGGCCGAATCTCTCCGGTGGCGAGGTCATCGACCTGCTCGGCCGGCTGCGCGGAGGGCAGGACGCCAAGCGCAAGGACGAGCTGCTGGAGCGGTTCGAGCTCGACCCGAGAAAGAAGGGCCGGGCGTACTCCAAGGGCAACCGCCAGAAGGTCGCGCTGATCGCGGCCCTGTCCTCCGACGCGGAGCTGCTCATCCTGGACGAGCCGACGTCCGGCCTGGACCCCCTCATGGAGGAGGTCTTCCAGAGTTGTGTCGAGGACGAGCGCGACAGCGGGCGTACCGTCCTGCTGTCCAGCCACATCCTTTCCGAGGTCGAGGCGCTGTGCGATCGCGTCAGCATCATCCGCAAGGGCCGCACGGTGGAGACCGGCTCACTCGCCGACCTGCGCCACCTGACCCGTACCTCGATCTCGGTCGAGCTGGCGAACCCGCCGAACGGGCTTGCCGCGCTGCCCGGGGTGCACGACGCCAAGGTCGACGGCGGCCGGGCGAGCTTCGAGGTCGACAACGCCAATCTCGATGAGGTGCTGGTGCACCTGACCCAGTCGGGCGTACGCAGCCTGACCAGCCGGCCGCCGACGCTCGAGCAGCTGTTCCTGCGGCACTACGAGACCGACGCGGCGGGTACCACCGCGGCCCCGGCAGAGGAAGGCTCATGAGCGGGCTGGAGGGCACCGGACTGCTCACCAAGCTCGGGTTCCGCCGGGACCGGATCATGATGCCGTGCTGGATCTACCTCCTTACGGCGACGGCCGTGGGTACGGCCTACGGCTCCCGCGCGACGTACAGCACGCTGGCCAAGCGGCTGGAGTTCGGCGCCACCGTCAACAAGAACCCCTCCCTGCTGGCGCTGTACGGGCCGGTGCAAAATCCGTACTCCGTCGGCTCGGTGAGCCTGTGGAAGGTCGGCGGGATCGCCGCGGCGCTCGTCGCCGTGATGAGCATTCTCATCACCGTGCGGCACACACGCGCCGACGAGGAGACGGGCCGGCTGGAGCTGGTGGGCGCCGGCGTCGTCGGGCGGTACGCCGCGCTCACCGCGGGCGTGATCAACGCGATCACGGCCAACCTCGTGCTCCTTGTGCTGGTGAGCATCGGCCTGATCGCCCTGGGCCTGCCGGCCGGCGGGTCGATCGCCTTCGCGCTCCTATGGTGTGGCATCGGCGTCATGTTCGTCGGCGTCGCGGCCGTCACCGCACAACTGACGACGACCTCCCGCTCGGCCAACGGTCTGGCGATGACCGTGCTCGGCGGCTCCTATCTGCTGCGCGCCGTCGGCGACGCCGGTGGGCACGACGGCCCGACCTGGCTGACGTGGCTCTCCCCGCTGGGCTGGATGGCGTACCTGCGCCCGTACGCCGGAGAGCGCTGGTGGGTGCTGGCCATCGCGGCCGCGTTCGTCGCCGCCTGCCTCGCCACCGCGTTCGTGCTGATCGGCCGGCGTGACCTCGGCGCGGGCCTGCTGCCGGACCGCCTCGGCCCGCCCTCGGCGGCGACCGGGTTGCGGAGCCCGCTG
Organism: Actinoallomurus bryophytorum; assembly: GCF_006716425.1. Taxonomy (NCBI): domain Bacteria; kingdom Bacillati; phylum Actinomycetota; class Actinomycetes; order Streptosporangiales; family Thermomonosporaceae; genus Actinoallomurus; species Actinoallomurus bryophytorum. Next base: position 3,041,466 of record NZ_VFOZ01000001.1, on the reverse strand, counting down.
GCGCTCGCGTGGCGGCTGCAGCGCGGGGCGCTGCTGGGCTGGATCGCCGGGTTCGCCATCTACGGCGCGGCGATCGGCGGCGTGGTCGACAGTACGCAGAACATGCTCGGCGGCAAGGGCGGCCGTGACCTGCTGAGCAAGCTCGGCGGACACGGCGGGATCGTGGACGCGTTCCTCACCACGGTCATGGGCATCATCGCGCTGCTCGCCTCCGCATACGCCGTGCAGGCCGTACTGCGGTTGCGGTCCGAGGAGACCCGCGGGCTCGCCGAACCCCTGCTGTCGACCAAGGTGGGCCGGATCGGGTGGGCGGCGAGCCACATCGCGTTCGCGGTCGTGGGTCCGGCGATCCTGATGGCGGTCGGGGGCGTCGTCATCGGCCTGATGCACGGACTGCGTGCCCACGACCTGGGCGGTGAGTTCCCCCGCGTCTTCTGGAGCGCGCTGGTGCAACTGCCCGCGGTGTGGGTGCTGACCGGGATCACGGTCCTGCTGTTCGGGTTCGTCCCGCGGATCGCGGTCGCGGCGTGGGGGGTGCTGGGCGCGTTCCTGCTGCTGGGGGAGCTCGGGCCGTTGCTGGAGCTCAAGCAGTGGATGATGGATCTCTCGCCCTTCACCCACGTGCCGAAGCTGCCCGGTGCCGCGATGCGGCCGATGCCGGTCGTCTGGCTGGCCGTGATCGCGGCGGCCCTGATCGCCGCCGGTCTGGCCGGCTTCCGCCGGCGCGACGTCGGTTAGTCCTGGTGGGCGCGGTCGGCCGCGCCCACCACGCCGTTCGCCCTGTCGGCCGCGGCGATCAGGCGGGTCAGCGTCCCGTGCAGGTCCTGGAGCTCGGTGAGGTCCATGCCGAGACGCTCGACGATCGCAGGCGGGATCCGCTCCGCCTCGGCGCGCAGCGCGTGACCCTCGTCGGTCAGCGTGACGGCCATGACCCGCTCGTCGTCACGGGCGCGTCGTCGCTGGATGAGGCCGCCGGCCTCCAGGCGCTTGAGCAGCGGCGACAGGGTGCCGGGATCGAGCCGCAGCAGGCCGCTCAGCTCCTTGACCGACAGGGGTGAGCGCCCCCAGAGGGCGAGCATGACCAGGTACTGCGGATGTGTCAGCCCCATCGGCTCCAGCAGCGGCCGGTAGACCGCGATCACGTTGCGCGAGGCGACCGCCAGCGCGAAGCACACCTGCCGCTCCAGCGCTAGCAGGTCTTCGGTGTCGCGAACATCACTCACAGGCCGGCCTCCGGATCCGTACGTTGCTCCTATTATAGTTGGTGTACCAACGGTTGGTGCACCAAGTCTTCGAGGAGGACGCATGGCGCAGAGCAGGGCATGGGAGAGGCGCCTGGCCGAGCGGCAGGCGAGCCTCGGTCAGCCGAGAGAGGGCCGGGTCTTCGAGCACGGCCCGGCCAGTTTCCTGTTCATCACGCTCATCGCGTTGGTCGTCGTCGTGCACGTCGGAGCACTCATCGTCATGATGACAATGGGACTCCACTGAGCGTTGACGTCCGCCACGGGCGTCAGCATCTGCCTGGGCGTTAGCGTCTGCCCGGGCGCAGGCGCTCGAGGAACCACCAGGCGATGCTCAGGAACACCAGGCCGAGGCCGAGCAGGACGCCCATGTCCTTCAGCCACGCCTTCTCGGTGTGGTTCCACAGCGAGTCGGGCGGAGTGCCCCGCAGCGGCGGCTGGAGGTTGTTCAGATCGACGGTCGCGGCCGTCGCCGACATTCCCCAGCGCGACGGCGCCAGCCAGGCGAGCTGTTCGAGCACGAGCTTGCCGGGCAGGGCGACGAGCGCGCCGCAGAGGATGACCTGCACCAGTGCGGTCAGCACCAGCAGCGGCATCGTCTTCTCCGACGTGCTGACCGCCGCCGAGATGAGCAGACCCATCGCCATCGAGACCATGGACAGCAGGGCCATCGCGATGATCAGCTCCAGGATCGGCGACGTCACCGCGCCGTGCGCCGGCATCTCACGCCCGCCCATCCCGATGACCACCAAGAGCGCCGACTGGATCCCGGTGATCAGACCCAGGATGAGGATCTTGGACAGCAGGTAGATGCCCGCCGAGAGGCCGGCCGCGCGTTCTCGCTCGTAGATCGCACGTTCTTTGACCAGCTCGCGTACGGCGTTTGCGGCGCCCACGAAGACCGCGCCGATGACCAGTGTGAGCAGCAGCGAGGAGGCGTCGGCGTTCTGGTGCAGTGGGCCGGCCACGCCGTGCGCGGCCGGTACGGCGCGGATCAGCGCGCCCACCACGATGGGCAAGATGCCCAGCACGGCCAGGTAGCTGCGTTCGGAAGCGATGACCGCCAGGTAACGGCGGCACAGCGTGCCGAGCTGGGACAGCCGGCCTTGCTGACGCGGCGGACGCTCCGTGTGCGATGGCTGCTGCCGCGCCTGCCCGGCGCTGCCGCCGTCGAGTCCCGACACGACGAACTGCGCGTACATCGGTGACACCTGGAACTCCGCGGCCCAGTCGCGGCCCGGCTCGTTGTCGAAAGCCTGGAAGACCTCGGCCCAGCTCTGCTTGCCGAAGAACGTCAGACCCTCCGACGGCGGCCCGTAGAAGGCGACCCGCCCGCCGGGTACGAGAACGAGCAGGCGGTCACAGGTGTCGAGGTTCGCCACGCTGTGCGTGACGACGACGATGGTGCGGCCGTCGTGGGCGAGGTCGCGCATCATCTCCATGACGGACTTGTCGAGCCCTGGGTCCAGGCCCGAGGTCGGCTCGTCCAGGAAGAGCAGCGACGGCTTGGTGAGGAGTTCCAGCGCGACGCTGACGCGCTTGCGCTGGCCGCCGGACAGCCGGTCGATACGGGTCTCCGCGTGCGCGGACAGGCTGAGTTCTTCCAGGACCTCGTCCACGCGGCGATTCCGCTCGGCCGCGCTCGTGTCGCCGGGGAACCGCAGCTCGGCGGCGTACCGGAGGGCCCGCCGCGTCGCCAGCTGCGTGTGCAGGATGTCGGCCTGGGGGACCAGACCGATGCGGTGCCGGAGCTCCGGGTAGTGCGTGTACAGGTCGCGGTGGTCGTACTGCACGTTGCCTTCGGTGGCCGGGCGCGTGCCGGTCACCGCGCCCAGCAGAGTCGACTTTCCGGCGCCGCTCGGGCCGATGACCCCGACCAGGCAGCGCTCGGGGATCGGGAAGCTCACGTGGTCGAGCAGGACCTTGCCCTTGGGCGTACGCACGGTGAGGTCCTGGGCGATGAGGGAAACGTCGCCCACGTCGACGAATTCCCGGAGTTCGTCCCCGACCAGCCGAAAGGTCGCGCGCCCGATTCCGACGAGGTCGCTTTCTTTCAACACCGCCGAAGTGACGCGCAGGCCATTGACGAAGGTGCCGTTGTGGCCGCCGAGATCGACGATTTCGTGCTGTCCGCCACCGGCTTTGCGCAGCTCGGCGTGGTAGCGCGAGACGATCAGATCGGTCAGAACGATGTCGTTGTCCGGTGCCCGGCCGATCCGCAGTGTGGGGGCCTTGACCTTGATGATCGAGGTCGGGTCGCGGTCCACGCCGGTCCGCTGGTCCATCATCGGCGGCACCGAGCAGGCCAGTGGCGCACCGGTCTCCGCGTTGCCCAGCAGGAAGACGATCTCACCCTCGATGCCCGCCCGCCGTACGCGGCGGCCACCGACGAAGGTGCCGTTGGTGCTGCCCTGATCCTCGAAGATCCAGCCGTTCTCGTCGGTGCGCAGGATCGCGTGACGCCATGACACACGGGCGTCATCGACCTGGATGTCGGCGGCCGGATCACGGCCAACCTGATAAGACCCCCCGGGCCTCAGTGTGCGAACCGTCCCCTTTGTCCGCACGACGAGAGCCGGCGGGGCCATCGACGAGACGGAGCCCTCGGCCGTCATAGCTCCGCAGTGTAGAGCGGATATCCCGAAACGCCCATCTTTCGGGCGCGATGAAATTTTGCCTATTGACGTCGGGCGTTCGGTGAAATTGGGTGAATGACATGCTGGCCCGCAGCACGACGAGCCGATGAGCACATCTTCGGCGGACCTGACCCGTCCGGACCTGCCCGCGCGGAAGCGGAGGCGCCGGTGGCCCATCGTCGTCCTGATCATCGTGCTCGTGCTGGCCGGGCTCACCGTCGTCGGCGACCGCGTCGCGGCCGCGTACGCCGAGCACCGGATCGCCTCGGAGATCCAGAAAGAGGGCTTCGGCACCCGGCCGGACGTCACGATCTACGGCTTTCCGTTCCTGACCCAGGTGCTGGACCGGCACTTCCCGCACGGCCACATCAGCGGGCGCAACGTGCCGGTCGGTGGACCGCTGACGATCAGCCGCATCGAGGGCGACGCCCGCGACGTACGGGTCGACTCGGGCTTTCGCTCGGGCACGATCGGCACGGTGGACGGCACGGCGACGGTCTCCTTCGGCGACCTGACCAAGGCCGCCGGCGAGCAGGACCTGTCCCTGACCGCCGCCGGCCCGAACACCGTCAAGGCCGACGTCGACCTCGGCATCACGACGGCGACGGCGACCGCGAAGGTCACCAAGGTCGGCAACCAGATCCGGGTGCACGCGGTGTCGGTGGAGGGGTTCCCGCTGTCCGAGCTCGGTGACGACCTCGACTTCAGCGTGCCGGTGAGCGGCCTCCCGATGGGCCTGCAGTTCAAGAGCCTGACCGTGTCGTCCAAGGGCGTCGCGCTGCGGATCACCGGCTCACACCTGAAGTTCAGCGGCTGACGTCGCCCTGACGGGCGAGCGCGTCGTTCACGATCGCCTCCAGCCGCCGATGGTGCGCACCCTTCCAGTAGATCCGGCCGCACTCCTGGCACTGGGCGAACGCGTCATGGCAGCGGCGCGTCCCGGGCTCGAGCCGGTGCTCGATCTCCTCTTTGGCGACCGGGCTGAGCTCCCCGTTGCAGGAGGTACACCGCGTCCAGGGCGCCAGCGGCGGCCGGAACCGGTCGAGCAGATCACCGAACTGCTCATCGGGCCGCGAGCCGCGCACAAAGGCCCCGAACCACAACTTCCTTCGGCGGAGCAGGCCCCGGTCCTGGGTGAGCAGAACCCGCCGCTGCGCGTTGGCCATCTCGATCAACGTGTCGTCGTCGAGATCGTTGCCATAGGCGGCGTCGACCCCGACGAGCCGCAGCCGACGCGCGACGGTGCCGAGGTGGACGTCGAGAAGAAACCTCGGTGCTGGTGTGGGCTGCGGTCGCGCCACCGCGAACACCTCGATGCGGTCACCGTTTTCTGGGTGGTACGACGGGCTGACCGGCACTCCTTGCGCCCGCATCTCACCGACCTCGGGTAGCGGGATGCCGAGGGACTCGACGACGTGGCCGAGCGACGAAGTACCGTCCACGGCCGCCTCCACCCGCCCGCCCCGATGACGGGAGGCTAGGAACAGCCGCACCTCGGCCGCGAACTCGATGACCATCGCCACGTTCTCATTGTCGCTGCTAACAGGAGTGGGTTCACATGGCGCTTCGGCCGACGGTGGCGCTATAGCTCAAGGTCGCCGCCTTAGCGGTCGGATTAATCCGACTTGGGGTATTTGGTATTAGCGCGTAGGCGTTCTAGCCGGGTAGTAGCACGAATCCCGCTTGTTGTCCCCGAAGTCCTGCTTGCGTACCACTATTTGACGCTATCCTCGATCCTGCCTCGAGTCTCCTTTGCAGGAGCATGCTCTTGCTTTGGCATGCTTCGGCTTAGTGGCGCCAGCATGGACTGAATGGATACGTCTGTTTTCGAGAGGGAGATAATGACTGATCTGCATGAAATGGACTGGCGAAAAAGCTCCCGTTCAATGCTTAACGGGAGCTGTGTCGAGGTGGTGGCTGTGCTCGCCGACTCTACCGCCGATCGGCCTGCTGGGCTGTAAGCTCACCGTCTTGTGTGGCGACGGTAACTCACCTTTCACCCGAAGCCCATAGCTCATTAACCGTTCTTCTGATCAGCTGACGCGACTCGTCGGGATCAAGTGACGCTTCGTGCAATTTTTCGAAGACCAAAGCGTGCTGATATATCAATGCGGCATCGTCGATATAGAGATGCCCGTCGGTGAAGTTCTCAAGGTATACAACGTCGCCGAATTCTGGAATTCGCAGAGACATGATCGGGCCGGCCGAAGTGACGTGGAGTCCGGATAGTGAAAGTATCTGAAGCCTGACATTGGGTAGCTCAGAAGCGTCGATAAGGTGATGCAACTGTTCCCGCATCACGGCGCGTTCATCGATCTGTCGTCGGAGCACCGCTTCATCGATGATGACCGACAGCTTCAGTGGATCGTTGGATGAGATGACCCGTTGTCGGTTCAGACGTACCTCAAGCCGCCGTTCGAGTTCGGGTGGCGGGACGCTTGTGATCGACTGCCACATGTGGATCACCCGACGAGCGTAGGCCCTGGTCTGAAGGAGCCCGGGAATCACCATGGGTTCATAGTTCAGAGCCGTGGAGGCCTCCGCCTCAAAGCTGATCAAGGACAGCAACTCGGGTGAAAGGATGTCGGCGTAAGCGTCCCACCACTTCTTGTGTCCATCCTCCGCGACGAGTGAGATCAGTGTCTCGCGCTGCTCGCCGCCCACCTCGTAGAGCCCCAGAAGGCGTTCGACGTCGTTGGGCTTGAGCCGGATACGGGCGTTCTCGACGCGGGAAACCTTGCTCGCCGACCAACCGAGACGCTGGGCGACCTCGTCGGCGGTGAGGAGGGCGAGTTCGCGCAATCGCTTGAGTTCGGCGGCGGCTCTTCGCTGGCGAATGCTTCGACCGGTCCGGGTGCTCACCTGTCGGCCGCCTCTCCTGGGAGACGTGTGGCGAAAGCTCATTATGCCTCAGGCAGGGCGATAGCAGAAGAGATAGTTGCACGACAAGAATCGCAGCTTCGATTCGAAAGCCAGGCGCAAAGTCGGTGACAACCTCCTCTTGGCCGTTGTCGCCGCTACCTGCAGCCATGAAGCACGTGCTACATCGGGCCGAATTACTAGGAGCATCATAAATTGGCCGACGCCAGTGGATTTCCAGGTCGCCCGTTCCGGCCTGGAACGGGACAAAGGTGATCTTCCGCGATTACGTTGTTCGTCTTCGCCGAATGCCCTAGGTTGCAAACATGGCGAGCGCGCTCTGTGGGTCTTCCAGTATACGTTAATGTGTTCGCTCATATTGAAATTAAATCGGTTAAAGCCGATCAGTGAAGCATGCATAAAGAAGGGATTATGATGACTGACTCAAATGAACTTCACTGGAAAAAGAGTTGCCGGTCGATGACGAATGGGGCGTGTGTCGAGGTGGCGCGGACCTCGGACCTCTCGGTTGCCAACCGTCCCGCCGAGCTGCGAACCAGGCCGTGCCTGACGGGCGTGGTTCAGCCGCCGGGCGGTGTCCACAGCTCATCAGCGATTCTTCTGATTAGCTGATGTGATTCGTCGGCACTGAGCGACGCATTCTTCAACTGTTCAAAGACCCGGGCGTGCTGATAAATAATGGCGGCGTCATCGATATAGAGGTGACCGCTGATGAAGTCCTCTAGATAGACGACGTCGCCAAAGTCCGGGATGCCTAACGAAATTATCGGTCCGGCTGCGGTGGCATGTAGTCCGGACAGTGGCAGTATCCGGAGTTCGACGTTGGGTAGTTCTGAGGCGTCCATGAGGTGATGTAGCTGCTCCTGCATCACCGAAGGCTCGGCGATCTGCCGCCTGAGCACCGCTTCGTCGATGATGGCGGACAGCTTCAACGGATCACCGGATGAGATGACCCGCTGGCGCGTTAGACGCACCTCGAGTCGCCGCTCGAGTTCAGGTGGAGGGATGGTCGTGATCGACTGCCACATGTAGATGACTTGGCGGGCGTAAGCCTCAGTCTGGAGCAGTCCCGGCATCACCATGGGCTCGTAGTTCAGTTCGGACGATGCCTCCGCCTCGAAGCTGATCAAGGTCAGGAGATCGGACGAGAGGATGTCCGTGTAGGCATCCCACCATCGCTTGTTCCCATCCCCTTCGATGAGGGAGATGAGCATGCCGCGCTGTTCGTCGGTCACCTCATAGAGGCTCAGTAGTAGCCTCACGTCGTCCGTCCTGAGCCGGATGCGGGCGTTCTCGACCCGGGAGACCTTGCTCGCTGACCAGCCGAGCCGCTGGGCGACCTCGTCGCCGGTGAGAAGCGCGAGCTCGCGCAGTCTCTTGAGTTCGGCGGCGGCCCTGCGCTGGCGGACACTTCGGCCGCTCCGAGCGCTCATGCCGGCTGCCTCCCGTGTGGCTGGTGATACGAACTTATTATGAGCCACGATCGGCGAGAGTAGAAGAGATACTTGCACGGCAACGATCGCAAGTTCGATTCGCGATTCAAATTGTATTCTTTGCGCTCAATGACTCTTATGAATGAGAATTTGCTAAAAGGTTGCTGGAATGGCCATAGCGAAGATATAACTTGATTCAGTCACGGCCCAGCCGGCGGGCTCGCTCCCATCAACGAACGGAGTGACGCTATGTCCTGCGGTATCCGACGCCCTTTATGGGACAGGACGCTGGTGTTCGCGCGGCGCCAGGTGCACCGCCTCAGGCCATGGTGCGAAGGGCTGGCCCTGCTGGTAGCGCTCACGGTGACTTACGCGCGGCTCCGGACGGAGATCGGGAGTTGGCAGGCACTGCTTGCCGCGATCGGTGCACCACTGACGGTACTCAAGGGCACCTGGAGCTTTCACCTGATCGCCGGTCGCGTTCGGCGTCAATTCCCGGATCTCTTCGATGGGCGGTCACCCCACGAAGCTCATTCCGCCCAGGAACTCGTTCGCCAACGACCGGATCGCGAAATCCCGGCACCCGTGGTGGCCTGGACACCGCTTCTCGTCGCGACCATCGCCCGGGTCAGCGACGCCGACGGTGACAAGGTCGTCGTAGTTGTCTCGGCGTGCCCGGCTCCTCATCCCTCTCCGGTGATCCCCATGGGGAAGGCGAGGACGTCACCGCCGGGGCGGAACGGGCCGAGCAGGGCGGACTCCGTGCCGTACACCTCGCCCGCGACCAGGTCCGCCAGCAGCGGGGCCAGTGTGACGCCGTCGCGTGTGACGACCGCGTAGACGTTCTCGGCGTCGTCCACGAAGCCGGCCATCGTGCGGCCGCGGGCCGGGGCGGCGTGCTGGGCCACCCGTACCCGCTCGATGTGCGCGCCCTCCGTGCCCGTCAGAACCTCCGGCAGGCGTGCCAGCAGTTCGGCGCCGATCCGGTGTGCGGCCGGCAGCGCCGGGTCGGCGAAGGCGTCCAGGTCGGGTGCCCGCAGGAGCAGCCGGCCGCCGCCGTCCGGGCGGACGTTCAGGCGGTCGGTGGACAGGACGCGCGACAGGGGCGTGGGCAGTGACGTCGTGGTGGCCAGGAACCCGTTGGTGTCCGCGCCCGGCACCCAAGGATCGAGCATCGGGACGTCCAGCAGCAGGCCGGTCCAGTGGCCGGCGCAGCTGACCACGACATCCGTCGTACGGACGCTGCCGTCCGCGAGGACCACGCTCGCGCCCACCGCGCCCGACCTCACCTCGCGTACGCCCACCCCGGTCTCGACCTCCGCGCCACCCGCCCTTGCCTCGGCCAGGAGGCGGCCCAGCAGCCGGGCCGGGAAGACGTGTGCCTCCTCCGAGAACAGCACGTACTCGGTGCCCTCCGGACGTGGGGCGAGTCCGGGCTCCAGTTCGATGGCACGCTCGGCGGTGATCCGCTCGACCGCGTAGTCGCGTCCGCGCAGACGTTCCACCCGGCGGTTCAGCTCGGCCAGGACCGACTCGCCGGTCGCCCACTCCAGGTGGCCGGTGGGACGGAACGCGTCGCTGCCCAGCGCGTGATGGGCGTGCACCGCGGCGTGGGTCAGCGTGAAGTACGAGTCTGAGTCGGCGTGGTTCGCGTTGACCCGCCCGAACGACGCGCCGGTGGTGCCGGCACCGGGGAAACGCTCTTCCAGTACGGTGACCCGCGCGCCGCGGCGGGTCAGCCCGGCCGCCACCGCGGCCCCCACGATCCCGGCTCCGATGACCACGACGCGCACGAGGGCTCCTTTCGCTCCCCCGCGCGATTGCGGAGGCCCCATCCGCGACGGTAGCGAAGACAGAGGGCGGGTTCATCGCTATTCGAGCTGGTCAGGGGGCGTGTCGAGACGGGAGAGCGTCGTCAGCCGCTCACCGCGAGCCGGTAGCCGCCCGGCGTGATCCCGTAGTAGCGGCCGAACCAGCGCGTGAGATGCGCCTGGTCGGCGAAGCCGGTACGGGCGGCGATGTCGCTCAGCGGCCGGCCCTGCGCGATCATCCGCCGTGCGGCGCGCAGCCGCAGCTGACGCTGGTAGTCGCTGGGTGCCATCCCGTACGCCGACCGGAACGCGCGGTAGACCGCGTAGCGGGTACGGCCCGTCGCGGCGGCCAGGTCGTCGGCGGTGACGTCCTCGAGGTCGGCGTCGTGGATCAGCCTGCGCGCCACGTCGGCCACCCGTGCGGCGTCGCGCGGTGTACGTGGGCGCGGCACCGACCTCGTCGCGCGACGGGACACGGCGGCGACGGTGGCGGTGAGCAGCTCGTCGCGGCGCAGGGCCGGGGCCCCGCCGAGCAGCGCCGCGTGCAGGGCGCGCAGGTTCCTCGCGATGAGCGGATCCTCGATCACGGGATCGGCGAACAGTGGCAGGCCGTTCGGGCGGCCGGCAACGTCGGCGAGCACGTCGCCCACCAGGTCCGGGCCGATGTGCACCATGCGGTAGGTGAAGCCGAGCTCGTCGCCGGCGTGACCGTCGTGCGGGTCGTCGGGGTTGAAGGCCATGACCATGCCGGTCGCGCTGGTGTACGCCTCACCCCGGCAGGTGAACGCCTGGGCGCCGCTCTCGGTGACGCCGAAGGAGTAGGACTCGTGACTGTGCCGGTGGTAGACATGCCGCTCGAAATGGGCGTGCATGGCCTCCAGCGGCCGGTCCGCCGAGTGCCAGTAACGGGACCAGTCCAGGGGCACGCCTCCATTGTGACCGGGGACCGCACCGCGCACGAGCGTTCAATACGCCCGGGCGGTAGCCGCGCCAGCCTGGGGGCATGCGATTCGACACCAAGATCGGCATCGTCGTACGCGACGACCTGGCCGTCTGGCAGAAGCTCAACGTCACCGCGTTCCTGGCCGGCGCGGTGGCCGGCGGTGTCGCCGACGTCATCGGTGAGCCCTACGAGGACGGCTCCGGCAACGCGTACCTGCCGATGTTCCGCCAGCCCGTACTCGTGTACGCCGCCGATGCCGGGACGCTGGGGCGCGTACGCAGCACGGCGCTCGGCCGCGGGCTGGAGACCGCGGTGTTCACCGAGGACATGTTCAAGACCGGGCACGACGCCGCCAACCGCGCCGTCGTACGCGCCGTGCCCGCCGACGAGCTGTCGCTGGTGGGACTGGCGGTCTACGGGCCGAAGAACCCCCTCGACAAGACGCTCAAGGGGCTGGCCCTTCACCCCTAGTCCAGTGACACGTCGTCGTACTTGGCCGACATCGGGTCGCCGAAGTAACCGTCGTCGTGGCTCAGGAGCGTGAGGGTGTAGGCGTGGCCACCGACGACCGGGGCGCTCACGTGCTGCCAGGTGTTGTCGAGCGTGCAGGTCTTCGGAAGCACGGTACGGCTGCTCCCGGTCGTGTCGTCCTTCAGCGACGCCGTCGTCCAGTCGTACTTCTCCCGGTCCAGGCAGTTCGCGTTGTACCAGAGGGACAACCTGCGGTGGTTCCTGGCTGCCACGAAACGCTGCCGGATCGAGGAGTCGCCCTTGTGCGGGTCGTCGGGGTCGCCGACCAGCGCGGAGTACTTGCCGCTGTGCGGGTGGTCCTTGGTCACGGCGGTCACGCCGGAAGTGGTCCAGCCGGACAGGTTCCCGGCCTCGAACCCGCCGTTGGCGATGCCGGCCGGGGGCGGTGCGGTCGGGGTCCTGCCGGTGCCGGCCCTGAGCCGCTGGATCCCCGTCTTGGTGGCGGGCAGGCGGGCGTCCGCCTTGGCCAGCGGCGACCTCGTGGCCTTGAAGGCGTCCACCCCGTTGGGCGTGCCGAGCCCGGTCGGGCCGTCGTAGCCTGGGCCGGCGGTGCAGAGGTAGTCCGGGGAGCAGCTGCCGGTGCTGCCCTTGACGACGTCGTTCAGCGCCTGCGGGCGGGCGTACGGGAGGGCGGCCGCGTAGCCGCCGGCGGGCAGCGAACCGGCCAGCGCGTAAGCACCGGCGATGATCGGTGCCGAGGCGCTGGTCCCGCCGACGACCTGCCAGCCGCCGAACCCGTAGGTGTCGTAGACGGCGACGCCCGTACGCGGGTCGGCGACCGCGGAGACGTCGGAGACGGTACGCCGCGGGCACCCGGCGTCCTTCTGCCAGGCCGGCTTGGCCGCGTGCACCGAGCAGCCGGAGCCCGCGCCGCTCCAGGCGGTCTCGCTCCAGCCGCGCGTGCCCGCGCCACGGATGAGCGATGTGCCACCGACCGCGGTGACGCGCGGGGACGTGGCCGGGAACAGCACGCCGTACCCGCCGTCGCCGGAGGCGGCCGTGATCGCGACGCCGGGATGGTCGAAGTGGGTGAAGTCGGCGGCCTTGGCCGAGGACTCCTCCGGGCCGCCGTAGCTGTTGGAGATGTACTTCGCGCCCATCCGCACGGCCGTGTCGACGCCGGTGCCGAGGCTGCTGATGGCGGGCTGTTCCGCCTCGACGAGCAGGATGTGGCAGTTGGGGCACGCCGCCGACGCCATGTCGAGGTCGAGCGACTCCTCCTCGGCCCAGCCGGTGTCCGGGGGCGGCAGAGTGGTGCCGCCGGTGGCGTTGACCTTCTTGAAGCAGCCGTTCGCGGTGGTGCAGGGTGGCAGCCCGTACTGGGCCCGGTAGACGGCGAGATCGGACTCGGCCTTCGGGTCGTCGTACACGTTGATGATCGCGATCGTCTGTCCCCGCCCTTCGGACGCGGGCAGGTTGTAGGCGCTCCGCAGGTCGAGCGCCCCGAGCCCGGCGGGCTTGCCCAGCGGCTGAACGCCGTGCTGGGGGACCACGTCGGTGCGTACGAGCGCCAGACAGGTCACCTGCCCGGCCCGCGGCGGATCGGGACAGGCGCGCTTGACGGGCACCGCGGAGAGAGGATCGATGTTTCCCCCGGCGGACGCCGGAGCGGAGGTAAGGGCGAACGCGACCAATGCGGCGAGTCCGGCTGGTCTCAGCTGCCGGGCGAGCGTGGATGACATCCTGCTCCCTTCATCGCGGGAGCCGTGCTCCTGGCGGCAGCCCCTCGACCGCGGTGGCCGGATCAGCCACCCACCGCAAATCAGTCATTTACTTTTGGTTCGCATTTTCTGGCCTCGTTGCGAGGTCGCACACAATCCGATGCCCGCCGGGCGATGGTATCAATCTGGCGGCGGCCTGCTAAGAGGCATCGTCGCTGAACAGCGGTGCCTTTCCCGCAAATACCGTCTATTGCATGAAATGCATTACATGCGGTTTGAGAACGTCCCGGCAAAGGTCATTTTCAGCAAGAGTCCGTCGGCGGCGAAACCGGGAAGAATTCTTCGCGTGACGACCTGTGCTGGCGAGGCGGTCGGTCGCGCGGCACACTGTGGCGTGCCTGGAATGTCCCGCACGGAACCGGAGAGACCGCTGTCTTCCCCAAGTGAGCACCCCGCGTCCGAGGCGGCGACTCGTTACGAGCCTCCCGCCGTGCTGCGGTTCGCGTCCGAGATCGTTGCCTGGGTGGCCACGCCGTGGGCGCTGGCTGTGCACTCGCCGGTGCTTGCCGGGGCGGCGCTTCTGCTGCTCATCGGGCTGCCCACGGTCTTCGCGACGCCTGGTGACAAGGTCGCGGTCGTGGTGGAGGTTCCGGGAGAGGTGACGATCGGGCTCAGCGTGTTGCAGCTGCTCGCCGCCGTGGTCGCGGCTTGGGCGGCATGGCCTGTGCCGGTAGCCATGCTCGTCTGGGTGCTGGTAGGCGTGACGATCTACGCGGAGCTGCCGCGCTGGAAGCGTCTGGCCGGGGGTGATCTCACAATTCCGGGGCCGTTGCGGCTGGTGAACGACATCCTCGCCTTCGTCGTCGAGCTCGTGGCACTGGCCGTGTTCGCCTGGTGGGGGGCCGCTACGGGTGGCGGGCTCGTCCTCAGTCTCGTGCTGGGTATCGGGGCGCCCCTGGTGGCCGCCGTGGTCTGGGGAATCTTCGCCTCGCCCAAGGCCCAGGTGAAGCTCCCGCCGTACGGTGTCGCCGCCGTCCAGGGGCTCGTCTTCTTCGTGGCGTTGATCTGCCTTGACCTGCTCGGGCACCGCACCCTGGCCGTCCTTTTCGGCGTCGTCGCCGCGGCCAACATGGTCATCGGCAGGCTCGACCGTGACGCCGACCTCTGGTGGGAGCGACGTTCGGCCTGACGGGGTTCCGATCGGCTGGTGTCAGCGCGCCTTTCGGTTGATTCGGTATGGCCCACCGGTCGATGCGCCGCCAGAGATGTTTTCGTCACTCTTGACGAGCCCCGCCAGACGGTGCGGGCATCGAAGGGAGAGATCGGCATGCGGGGACGCGGGACGACATTAGTGATCACGGCGGCGATGGCGGCGGCGCTGTCCCTGGCCGGGCCGTCCGCGGCCGCCGTGCGGACGGCGAACGGTGACTGGCCGACCTGGCAGGGGGACCGGCTGGGCGACAGGTTCAACCCGGCCGAGCACGACATCACCCCGGCCAACGTGGGCGGGTTGAAGCTCAAGTGGGCGTTCGCGTATCCGCAGCAGGCCGGGACGCCGCGCAGTCAGCCGGCCGTCGTCGGTGGCACCGTGTACTTCGGCGGTCCGGACGGGCGGATGTACGCCCGCGACGCGCGTACCGGCGCCGCGCGGTGGAGCTTCGATCTCGCCTCGGTGGGTACCGGCGGCACGCAGGTGCAGGACGGTCCGGCCGTGGCGCGCGGGAAGGTCTACTTCGGCGACGTACGCGGCTACCTGTACGCGCTCGACCAGCGCACCGGGCGGCTGGAATGGGTGCGGCGGCTCGACGACACCCTCGGCGCCATCGTCACGAGCTCCCCGCTCGTCTTCGGCGACCGGGTCTACGTCGGGGTGTCCAGCGGCGAGAACGTCATCGGCAAGGACCACGCGTGCTGTACGTTCCGCGGCCATCTCGACGCGCTCGACGCCGACACCGGGCTCCCGGCCTGGCGTTACTACACCGTGCCGAAGCCCCGCCAGGACGGGACCTGGCCGAACGGCCTGCCGAAGTACGCACCCTCCGGAGGGGGCGTGTGGAGCACCCCGGCCGTCGACCCGGTCACCCGCACCCTCTACGTCGGCACCGGGCAGAACTACACCGGCAGCGGCGGCCACTTCGATTCCGTACTGGCGCTCGACACCACGACCGGACGGGCGCGCTGGACGCGGAAGATGACCGACGTCGACACCTGGCGCGCGGAGTGCGGCAGTGACCAGCCGGAGGACCAGAAGTACTGCCCCAACCTGCCGGACGGCACCGCTCTGGACTTCGACCTCGGTGCCGCGCCCAACGTGTTCACCGCGGGTGGGCGGCGTCTGGTCGGCATCGGGCAGAAGGTCGGTGTCTACCACGTACTCGACGCACGTACGGGCAAGGCGGTCTGGCGACGGCAGCTGTCCGAGCCGATGCCGAACGGTGGTCTGTCCGGCATCCAGTGGGGTTCGAGCTACGACGGCCACCGGCTGTACGTCGCGACGTACATGGCGAATCCGGGGACGCTGTTCGCCCTCGATCCGGCCACCGGGCACGTGCTGTGGCAGACGCCGAGCCCGGCGGACGGGTGCACCACGGGAGGCGCCGCCGCGTACCCGGACATCTGCCAGCGCGGCTTCACGCCGGCGGTGACCACCACGCCCGGTCTCGTCTGGGAGGGCGGCATGGACGGCAAGATGCGCGCCTACTCCGCGAGCACCGGCAAGATCCTGTGGAGCTACGACACGATGCGTGACGTCCAGGGCGTCAACGGCCTGCCGGGTCGTGGCGGCGCGCTGTCCGGCGGCGGTGGCGCGGTCGTCTCCCACGGCCTGCTCTACACCCAGGCCGGCTACGCCTTCACCCCGTACCCGAACGACCGGGGCTCGGCGCTCATGGTCTTCGGACGCTGACCGGCACCGGGACCGGGACCGGACCGGGGACGGCGCGGCGCCGTCCCCGGTCAGTTCCAGAAACCCACCTCCGGATAGCCACCGGACGGCCCGTCGAGGAGGGACGCGGGCCGGTGCCGGAGGTGCAGGTCGAAGAAGGCGCCCACGTAGGCCCGGGTGATCTGTACGGCCCTGACCCCGGAGATGTCGGTGCCGAAGTCCAGGCCGAGCTGGTCGGCGAGCGGGTGGAGATCGGTGAACGACGAGTGCTGGGTGCCGGCCACGGTGACCCAGCGCCTCCAGCCGGTCAGGTGTGGCCACTCCTTGTTCCAGGACGGGTCCACGGTGGAGTCCGGGGCGTGCGCCGCCACGGTTCCCATCAGCAGGAACGGGCGCGACAGACCCGAGATGGGCGTGTTGATGGCACCGTCCATGTTGATGCCGGCGCGGATGCGAGCGTCGGCCCCCATGGCCGCGGCCGTGCCGTCCCCGCCGATGGAGTGCCCCGCCATGCCGATGCGCGACGGGTCGATGAGCCCGTTCCAGGTCCGCGAGCCGAGCAGCCGGTCGAGGACGAACGACACGTCGGCGACCCGTCCCCCGACCACCTTCCGCGCCAGTTCCGGCGTCTGCCGCTGCTCACACGCGACGCATGTCGTGGTGTGGCCGTCAGGGAACGTCGTGCCGAAGGTCTCGTACGTGTGGTCGATCACGGCGACGACGTAGCCCCGGCTCGCCAGGTCCTCGGCCAGGGAGGTGAGCGACGAGCGCGGCAGGGAGAAGCCGGGGGACAGCACGACCAGCGGGTGCCGGCCACGGAGAGGTGGGGCGGCGGCGAACGCGTCGGTACGGGTGCCGCTCAACACGTCCGGCGGCACGTCCGTCACGCGCTGCCCCTCGAGCAGGAGGGCCGACTCCTGCGGCGTCATGTACGGCGCGTGCCTCCCGGCGGCGGCGCGTGCCGGATACCGGAGGGAGACCATGAGCCGCCGTGCGCCCGACGCCGGGACCCACGGATCGGTGCGTGAGCGGTCGGCCAGGCTCAGCGTCGCCGCGCCCACCGGATGTGACCCGGTGGGCCGGGGCAGCCGCAGCGCGGCGTACGGGAGGCTCCGCGCGGCGGCCGGCGGCGCGGACGAAACCGCGCCTGCCAGCGTGATGGTCGTGGCCAGCAGACCACCAAGGATGAGGGTTCGCATGGCACGCACTCTTCCGGTGGCCGGCGGGAGGACGCCTCGGCCGGTGGGCGATCGGCGGGCTGCGACTTTCGTCGGTGTGGGCGGCGACGATCGTCGTGGCCGCCCGTCGCCCGCGCCCCGTACGCTCGGGCCCGTGGAGCATGGCCAGGCGGTGCCGATCGGACCGACGCTGAGGCGGGCCGGTCGCGTGGTCGACCGGGCCGTGCCCTGGATGCTCGGCGTCGTCGTCTGCCTGGCGTCGACGGCCTCCGGCGAGAGTTACCTCGGCATGCTCTTCCCGCTGGCAGACGGGGGAAAGGCCGCCTGGATCCATCCGCTGGTCCTGGTGTTCTGCGCGGCGTCCGGCGTCGCGGCCGGTCTCGCCCGGCGCCGCCGGTGGCCCGTGTTCGCGTTCGCCGCGGCGGGCTGGGTGTGGCTGGCGCTCTGGCCCGTCCCGATCGTCGCGTCCTACTACGCGGGGACGACGCTGCGGCGCGCGTACGTGCCGGTGTTCGGTCTGGCGGCGCTCGCGGTGGCCGGGGTCTCGGTCGGGGTGAGCGCGGCGATCGGCGGCGTCCGCTACATCACCACCGGGACGTTTCCCAACATCGCGGTTCTGTTCGCCGTACTGGTGGCGTTGCCGCTGGCGACGGGGCTCTGGGTGAACGCGCGCCGGCAGGCCCTCGCGGCGCTACGGGACCGCGCCGAGCGGCTGGAGCGTGAGCACCGGGCCCGCACCGAGCAGGCACGCGCGCAGGAACGCACGCGGATCGCGCGGGAGATGCACGACGTCGTCGCCCATCGCGTGTCGCTGATGGTGCTGCACGCGGGCGCGCTGGAGGTGGGTACCCACGACGAAGGCACCGCCGAGGCGGCCGCGCTGATCCGCGGGATCGGGCGGGAGGCGCTCGGTGATCTCCGTGGCGTGCTGGGCGTCCTTCGCTCCGGCGGCGACGCGACCACTCCGCAGCCGACCCTCGCCGACCTGGACCGGCTCCTCGACCAGACCCGTGGCCTGGGCATCCGCGTCACCCGCCGCGACGAGGGTGAGACGCGTCCGCTGCCCGAGCTCGTCGAGCGGACCGCGTACCGGATCGTGCAGGAGGGCCTGACCAACGTGCACAAGCACGCAGGTGACGCGTCCACCGATGTCGTCCTGCGTTATCTGCCGGCGGGGTTCGAGGTGGCGGTGCGCAACGGCCCGGCCCCGCCTCCGGCCGATCCGCTTCCCGGAGCCGGACTCGGCCTGAGCGGACTGCGGGAGCGCGTCGGCCTGCTCGGCGGCGAGTTCGAGGCACGCCGGGAGCCGGACGGCGGCTTCGGCATGGTCGCCAGGCTGCCGGCGGGAGGGCCGGGGTGATCCGGGTACTGATCGTCGACGACGAGGCGCTCGTACGCGCCGGGCTGCGGCTGATCCTGGAGGCGGCCGGCGACATCGTCGTGGTGGGCGAGGCCAGGGACGGCGCCGAGGCGGTCGGTGCCGTCGAGCGGCTACGAGCCGACGTCGTGCTGATGGACGTGCGGATGCCCGGCCTCGACGGCCTGACCGCCGCCGAGCGCGTCACGCGGCTACCCGATCCGCCGAAGGTGATCATGCTGACCACGTTCGACCTGGACGAGCACGTGCACCGGGCGCTGCGCGCGGGTGCGGTCGGGTTCCTGCTCAAGGACACCCCGCCGCGTGACCTGGCCGCCGCCGTACGCACGGTCGCGGCGGGCAACGCCATGCTCGCGCCGACCGTCACCCGGCGGCTGATCAGCTCGTTCGCCGAGAAGGGCCCGTCCGGTGCCGAGGTGGCGTGCGAGCGCCTGACCGCCCTGACCGAACGCGAGGGACAGGTCGTACGCGCGGTCGCCCGCGGCCTGTCGAACGCCGAGATCGGCCGGGAGCTCTCGATGCGCGAGGCCACGGTCAAGGCGCACGTCAGCCGGGCGCTGGCCAAGCTCGGCCTGGTCAACCGCGTGCAGGCGGCCATCCTGGTGCACGAGGCCGGCCTGCGGTGAGTCAGCCCTCGGCGCGGCCCGCGCGGACCCGGCTGGTCAGCCAGTAGGCGTACCCGGCGGTGCCCGCCAGCCCCAGGAGACGGGTCTTCTTGCTGGTCACCGCCAGACCAAGGGCGACCTCGACGGCGCCGACGCCGTAGGTCCACTCACGGGTGTTCTCGGGGAACGCGGCCTTGGTGATCGGGTTGAAGAGCTCAGGAGCGGCGAAGTGGGCCGCCCCGGTACCGGCTATGACGAGTCCGGCGAGACGCAGCATCATCGGTGAAGGCCTTTCAGGGGAGAACTCACGACGATAGTCGCCTTGTCCACGGCACGGACGAGGTCTCGGCCACCTGCGGGCGACGCGTCGCCCGCGCGGCACCGGCGAGGGCCTTGATGACGGGGTGGGCACGGTCGCCGTCTCCGGCGAGCTCGGGCTGGAAGAGCGTGACGAGGAAGAACGGGTGACCGGGCAGCTCGGCGATGCGTACCTCTCCGTTCTCGTCCACGCCGGTGAAGCGCAGCCCGTGCTCACGCAGAACGCCGAGGAACGCCGGGCTCAGGCCGTACGAGCAGTGGTAGCGCTCGACGGTGCGCTCCGCGCCCAGGGCCTGTTCGGCGAGTGATCCCGCCGTCACCCGCACGGTGCCCTCGTGCCCGGCCAGCGAGCACGCGAGCGGCACGATCAGCGGGTCGCCGGCGCCGGACCCGGTCTCCGCGTGCCCGGCCGAGGTGAGCCCGCACACGTTCCTCGCGTACTCCAGAAGGGCGTGCTGGAAACCGCCGCAGGTCCCGAGAAACGGGATCCCCCGCTCGCGTGCGGTACGCGCCGCCGTGAGTGCCCCGGCCTCGCTCCGGTACGGACTTCCCGGCACCAGCCAGATCGCGTCGAACCCGGCCAGGGACTCCTCGGACCCCTCGGCCTCCTCGGTCGGGATCCAGTAGGCGTCGAGGACCAGACGCTCACGTTCCGCGAGCGCGGTGAGCAGCGCCGGAATCCGCGTGTGGGCGCGGACGTTCGGTGAGCGGTCGCCGACCAGGGCGACGCGGGGCGCGAAGGAGTTCATGGAGGCATCCTCATGCGGCCGCCGAGTTCAGGTCCAACGATGATTCCTGGCACTTGTATTAGCGATACTTATGGGCGTGGACCCGCATCTGCTCCGTACGTTCGTGGCGGTGGCCCGGTGCGCCTCGTTCTCCGCCGCGGCCGATGAGCTGGGCTACACCCAGTCGGCCGTCTCCCAGCACATCGCCGCGCTCGAAGCCGACCTGCGGACGCCCCTGCTGCACCGCCGGCCGGTCACTCCCACCGAGGCCGGTGCCCGCCTGCTCGAACACGCCGAACCACTGCTGCTGCGCCTCGCCGCCGCGCGCGCCGACGTCACCCGCCTCGCGGAGGTGCCCACCGCCCGCCTTGCCGTGGGCACCTCCGCGCCGGCGGCGCCCGTACTCGCCGCGAAGCTCGCCGACGTTCGCGCGGCACGGCCGCTCGCCTCGGTGACCGTGCGGGTCCTGGAGCGCGAGTCCGTCGTCAGGCAGGTCGCCGACGGCACGCTCGACCTCGGCCTGGTGGACGGCGTCGCGGCCCCGACCGACCCGCTCCGCCTGCCTGACGCCGGGCCGCTGACGACCCACGCGGTGGCCGTGGAGCCACTCGTGGTGCTCCTTCCCACCGGGCACCCGCTTACGGGCAGGGCCGGGCTGGGCCTGGCCGACCTGGCGGACGCACGCTGGATCGACGCACCCGAGACCGCGATGCCCCTGGACCGGCTGCGCGCCGCGACCGGGATCGAGGGCTACCGGCCGTGTCTGCGCTACGAGGGCACCGACGTCCGTGGCCTGATCGCCCTCGCCACGGCCGGGCATGGGCTCGCGCTACTGCCGGAGTCCGCGCTCCACGGCGTCTCGTCCGGGGTCGCGGTGCCGATCATCGCGCCGCGCCTGACCCACCGCACCGAACTCCTGCACCGCGGCCTTCTCGACGGCCCCGCCGCCCTGCTCGCCGCCGCCCTCACCGCTTGACCAGGCTTCGAGCAGGCAGCACGCGACGACGGGCGGGCTCCGTGATCACGCACTCCGCTGCAGGATGAGGCGGGTCAGCTCCACGCGTGAGCCGATCTCCAGCTTGCGGAAGACATGGCGCAGGTGGAACGCGACCGTATGCGCGCTCATGAACAGCTGGTCGGCCACCTGCCGGTTGGTCAGCCCCTGGGCGACCAGCTCGGACACGGCGCGTTCGGTGTCGGTAAGGCTGGCCCAGCCCGACACGGGCCGGTCCGTGTGCGTCCAGTGCCGGCGGCGCACGCCCAGGCGCCGCAGCCGCCGCCGTACCCGTGCCGCGTCGCGGGTGGCGCCCATCGCCTCGTAGGCCGCGAGGGCGGCGTCGAAGGTGGCGACCGTACGCCGCCGCGCGCCGGCGTCCCCGTACGTGACGAGCAGCAGCGCCAGATCCTCGGTGGCCGAAGCGCGCGGCCAGGGGCCGGTGTGGGCGCCGGCGGCGTGTTCCAGCGATCCCGGTGAGCCGTCCAGCAGGCCACGAGCGTGCGCCGCGGCGGCGTGGGCCGCCGGAAAGTCCGGATTGTCCTTGGCGAGGAGCTCCACCGCGGCGACCGTCCTCTCGGCCGACGGCCGGTCGCCCAGGGCACGTGCGGTGCGGACGAGCCATGCCGCGGCGGCCGGGTCGGCGACCAGTGTCCAGCGGTGCCGCAGCACCTCCGCGCACAACGGGCCGAACGTCTCCGCCAGGCTCCGCGCGCCCTCACGCGCCTCGTTGACCTGGGCCGCCACCAGCGCGAACCCCGCCTGCGCATAGGCCGACGCGCGCCTCTCGGTCCCGTCCGCGATCTGATGCGCGGCGTTCACGTCCCCGGTCCGCAGCGTCGCGGCGGCCAGTACCGACGACCCGGACGAGGCGAGCAGTTGTGGCCCCGGTCCGCTGCCGGCCGCCAGACCGGCCTCGGCCTCGGTGGCCGCGTCGCGGAAACGGCCCGCCGCCAGGTGCGCGCGGGCACTCAGGATGGCGGGCGCCCCGGCCCACGCCGGGTGCCCGAGCAGGTCGTCCCCCGCGCTCGCCAGCACCGAACGGGCCGCGCCGTGCCGCTGCGCGTCGGTGAGCAGCATCGCGAGGACCAGCCGCGGACGAACGCGCCGTGCCTCCGCCGAGACCGCGTGGCGTACGGCCTCCCCGGCGAGCGCCAGGCCCTTTCCCAGCCGGCCCGCCTCCCACGCGGCCAGCGCGAGGGCGACGAAGGCCCCCGTGACCAGGGCGTCGCCGTGATCATCGGCGGTCGAGACGATCGCCTCAGCCCGGTCACGTACCCCCGCGCCGATGCCCGTACGAGAGGCCAGGAGTGCCAGCTCGGCGTCGTCGCGGAGCCCGCCGGGCAGGCACGGCTCCGCCAGCGCCTCCGACGCCTCCTCGGCCGCCTCCTCCAGGTCTCCCCGCAGGTAGAGGATCTCCGAGAGCAGACAGCGCAGCCGCGCGCAGGACAGCGCCGGCATCGGCCGGGAGAAGGCGGCACGCGCGAGGCGGGCGGCCTCGTCCGTGCGTCCGGCAGCGCTCAGAGCCCGTACCGCGGTGAGCGTACGCTCCGTGCGGTCGGGCTCGGCCGCTCCGGTGAGCTCCAGAGCGTGCATCGCCAGCTTCGCCGCGCTCGGCGGCGACCTCGGCAGGACCGCCGCGATCACCTGGTCCAGCCGGGCCAGGGCGCGGCCGTCGCCCGCACGGACGCCGTGCACGAGATGGGAGACGGCCGAGGCGATCGCGTCCTGCCGGGTGATCAGCAGCTCGCCGATCTGCCGGTGCAGCGCCTGGCGTACGGGCGCGGGCACCGAGCCGACGATCACCCGCCAGATCAGCTCGTGCCGGAAGTGGATCGCGTCCGGCGTGTCGGCGAGTACCCCCGCCGCCAGGGCCTCGTCCAGGCCGGGCACGATCGTGGCCGGCGGCACGCCCAGGACGTCGGCGGCGTCCTGTGGTGCGAAGGAACGCCCCAGGACGGCGCTCACTGTCAGCAGGTGGCGCGCCCTGGGGCTGAGTCCGTCGAGCCGGTGATCCACGCCGGCGCGGACTCGTTCCGGCAGCCGCGCGGAGGAGAGGCGCGCGCGGCCGCCGGAGATCCTGACCGCACCTTCGTCGCGAAGGCCGGCCAGGAGTTCGGTGAGCAGGTACGGGTTGCCGCCCGCGCCGGCCGCGAGCGCGACCAGGCCGGGATCGGGCATGGCCCCGAGCATGTCGATGGCGATCTCGATCAGCGCGTCATCGCCCAGAGGGCCCAGGGGACAGCGCTCCGCGCCATCGTGTTCCATCAGGTCGAACAGGCGTCCGGCCACATCACCGCGTCCGGTCACGCGACGGGTCAGCAGCCAGGCGACCGGGTGGCGGCCGAGCCCTCCTGACAGGGCCTGCACCGCGGCGAGCGTCGCGTGGTCGGCCCAGTGGAGATCGTCCAGGCACACCAGCACCGGCCCGGCGCCGGCCCGCCTCTCCAGGTTCGAACCCATCCTCTCGACGATCCACGGCCGCTGGGACGCATCGGCCGGTGGCGGTTCTCCGAGGGCGGACAGGAGCGGCTCGGCCGGTGTCAGGCTGAGTTCCCGCGCCCGGCCGGACACGAGTGTCAGGCCACGGGCGGCCGCCGCTCGTGCGGCCTCCTCGATCAGCAGGCTCTTCCCCGTGCCCTGCTCTCCCTCGACCAGCAGGACACGCGGCCGCCCGGTCTCCGCCGCCTTCAGCAGGCCGAGCACGGTGTCCCATTCACGCTCACGGCCGCGCATCGCCCTCGCCGCCGGGGCTGGTTCGCCGGGGCGCGGCACGATTGCGGTCATGCCCCCAAGCGTCCGGCGCCTCCGCCTGCCGGAACAGGTCACCACGGGGCCAAAAGCGCGCTCTCCGGCGGTCCGTGCCCTGTCCGGGCGGACAGCAGGGCCGTACGCGGGTGTCCTGCGGGGCGGAGTCGATCGCCGGATCTGGTCCTGTGAGCCCTAGCCCTCAGATCTGGGTACGTATGCTGGTAAGAGGGGGGAAATGGCTGGTCATCGCGGTTTTTTGGGTCTGCGGCCACGGAGACGGCGGCCGTCCGCGCGGCGTACGGGAGGACCACGCCCGCCCCGATGCCGATTATCCCGGAGTCGCCGCCCGATCCGGCCCTGCGGGACCAACTGTCCGGCATGAGGTCGCTGCTCGCGCTGTCGATGGTGATGGGCGAGAGCGACGACCAGGCCCACATCCTCGATCTCGCGGCGACGGCCGTGCCCTCGCTCGGGTGCTGCCGGCTCGAGGGCGTTCATCTCGGCGACACCGGCTGGCAGGCGGTACAGGGGGGTCACGCGGCGGCCGACGCCCGTAACGACCTCGAAGCGCAGTTCGCGGTGCTGAGCGTGGCCGGGGGACCGGTCGCGGTGCTCGGTCAGGTCTGGGCCTGGGCGTTTCCGCTGCGGAGCCTTGATGGCCATCTGGGTTATCTGGTGGCCAGCGCGGACGGTGAACCACCGTCCTCCGAGCAGTTCCTGCTGCGGGTGCTGGCGCAGCAGGCGGGCATCGCGATCGCCGGCGCGCGCCAGCGGGCCTGTCAGCGGGCGGACGCCGAGCGGTTGCGTGCCGCCAACGTGGCGCTGTCCGAGACGGTCGCCGAGCTGGAGTTCAGCAGCGACGTCCACGAACGGCTCACGCGTGTCGCGGTGGCCGGTGCGGGGCCCGAGGGCATCGCGGCGGCGATGCACGAGCTCACCGGCTATCCCATCGCGATCGAGGACCGGTACGGGAACCTGCGGGCGTGGGCGGGCCCCGGCCGCCCGGAGCCCTATCCCAAGGAGCCGTGGGAGTCACGGGAGAAGATGCTGAACGAGATGTCGCACGAGCCCGGGCCGATCCGCGGGCATGGACGGCTCGTCGTTCCGGCGGGCCCGCGGGAGGACATCCTCGGCGTGCTCGCCCTCATCGACCCGGGCGAGTCGGCGGGCCGCCCGGAACAGCTCGCGCTCGGGCATGCCGCGACCGTCCTCGCCCTGGAGCTCGCCCACCTGCACAATCTCGCCGAGGCCGAGCTTCGCCTCGGCCGCGACCTGGTCGAGGAACTGCTCTCCGGTGCCGCCGAGGAGACCATGCTGGCACGCGCCGACGCGCTCGGGTACGACCTGCGGCGTCCGCACCGGATCGTGGTCGTGATGGGGCCCGGCCACGACGGGTTCGGCCGCGCCGTGGGAAACGCCGTGCGCGAGACCGGGATCGGCACGCTGTTCGCCGTGCGTGGCCGCGAGGTCGTCGTGCTCTCCGACGCCGACCGGCCCTGGTCGCGGTTCTGCACGGCGGTACGCCGCGAGCTGGGGGGTGGCCTGTGCCGGGTGGGCGTCGGCGGTGCGTACGACCGGCCGCTGGACCTGCCACGTTCCTACCACGAGGCACGGCTCGCGCTGCGTCTCCAGACCGCCGTCACGGGTGACCACCAGGCGACGGAGTTCGACCGGCTCGGCGTGTACCGGCTGCTGGCCGACGTGGGAGAGCCCGGCACCGTCGAGCAGTTCGTCCGTGAGTGGCTCGGCGACCTGCTCGACTACGACGCGGCGAAGGGCTCGGGGCTGGTCGACACCCTGAGCCGCTACCTCGAGTGCGGCCGCAGCTACGAGGCGGCCACCTCCGCGCTCGCGATCCACCGCAGCACGCTCAAGTACCGGCTGCGGCGGATCAGGGAGATCTCAGGACACGACCTGGGCGACCCGGACACCTACTTCAACCTCCAGCTGGCCTCCCGCGCCTGGAACACCCTTCTCGCGCTGCGCGCCGACCGTCGTTGACGGGGCAGGAACCGATCACCCCAGGGCGAGTTCCGGGACTGCGCTGGTCCGCAAGATCGCGGCGGCGGGCGAAGAGCGGTCAGGAGGTGCGCTGTCCCGGTTCGCTGACGATCCCGGCGGCGGTGCGCACCGTCAGGTTCTGCAGGATGCCTTTCTTCACGTACTCGGGCATCGCCGTGGGGTTGTCGCCGACCCCCCGGAACGTGTGGCCCTTGATCGAGATGGCTCTTTCCCCCAGGTAGGCGTAGGACTTCGGGTCGAGCAGTACCTCCTCGTGGAGCCGGCCCTCGGTCGTCCGGCCGAGCGCGATGGCCGGTCGGCCGGCGGCGTCTGCGGCGTTGTCCACCAGGGTCACGCCCGGGATCGTCTTCATGGTCCGGAAGATCGCCGCTTCCGTCCGCGGAGGCAGGAGGTTCTCCCTGAGGACCACGTTCAAGGTCTGGAAGGCCATCTCGTACTGCCTCTGCGAGACCGGCGTCGCGCCGCGGCCCTTACCGCCGACAGCACCGGGGCCGGAGTCGTTCTGCGCGTAGACCCACCGGAGCAGCGCGTGAGGGTCGGTAGGAAGCGCCGCCAGCGACGGATAGTCCTCCGGCGGACTCGTCCTGCCGAACTCGTCGAAGACCCTCACCCGACCGCTCACGATCTCCGCGCTCTTCTTACCGTCACCCCGCTCCCAGTGGCGCCGGACGTAGGTCTTGTACGGGCCGCCGGTCACCCCACCGGCCGGCTTGGCGGACGTGCGGATGCGGAGCTCGGTGTAGATCCACTGATCGGGCCGGGGTGGAGTGAACGTGCGGGCGTCGGCGGCCGCGGCGGCCCGGTCCAGCGCCTGCTCCGCGTTGGCGACCGGCCCGGCGGGGATGCCGGGCAGCACCGGGCGCGGCCGCCCCGCCTCCTCGCCGCTCAACCCGGCCCAGGCGACGAGCAAAAGCACGTCCCGGTCTTTGGCGGGGAGCGCCGCCGCCGGCAGTCCTCGGGTGGACTCGGCGTCCACACGTCCCTCGATCTGATCCACATGCCCGTCGGTGGCCTCGTCGACGCCGACCCGAGCGAGCGCTTTGTACTTGCGGGTCTCGGCCCGGTGGTGGCGGGAGACGAGGTTGGAGGCGATTCCGTACAGCCAGGGCCGGGCGAATGGGTGCGCCACGTCGTACCGGTCCCGCCGGTCGAAGGCGATGAGAAAGGTCTCCGCCGCCACATCGTCCGCGAGGCCCGGCCCGAGCCGCCGCGCGACGTAACCGTAAATCTCGGCGTAGTAACGATCGAAGATCTCGGCGAACAGTTCCGGTTCTCGCGCCGAACGCCGGATGATCTCGGCGTCCGTCACTTCGGTGCCGGTTTCGCGGGCGATTCGCGTCACGGCCGCTTTCTGGCGCATTCGGTTCCCATCCCTTGATGATGGGCGGGTGCGGGCGTCCCGGCTGATCTCCCTGATCCTGTTGCTGCAGTCGCGCGGGACGATGACCGCCGGCGAGCTGGCGCGCGAGCTCGAGGTGTCCGAGCGGACCGTCTACCGCGACGTGGTGGCGCTGTCGGCGGCGGGGATACCCGTCTACGCCGACCACGGCCGCCGGGGCGGATACCGGCTGGTCGGCGGCTACCGTACGGGCCTGACCGGGCTGAGCAGGCCCGAGGCGGAGGCGCTGTTCCTGACCGGGCTGCCGGGGCCCGCGGGGCAGCTCGGCCTGGCCGACGAGGTGGCCGCCGCACGGCTCAAGGTGCTCGCCGCGCTGCCGCCGTCGCTGCGGGACGCCTCGGCGCGTACGGGCCGGCGGTTCCATCTCGACGTGCCCGGCTGGTTCGCGAAGGCCGACCCGCCGCCGCTGCTGACCGAGCTGGCCCGCGCGATCTGGGCGGACCAGGTGATCGAGCTGCGGTACCGGAAGGACCGGGAGGTCTCGCGGACCGCCGAGCCGTACGGCCTCGTGCTCAAGGCGGGCACCTGGTACCTCGTGGGCCGGGTCGGCGGCGACCACCGGACCTACCGGGTGGACCGGATCCTGGCCGCCGAGCCCACCGGCGCGACGTTCGAGCGGGACGAGGAGTTCGACCTGCCGGCGTTCTGGGCGGACCGTACGACGCGGTTCGTCGAGTCGCTGTTCACCGAGGAGGTCACCGTACGGCTGAGCCCGGCGGGCATGCACACGCTGTGGACCGCCGTCGAGCCACCGGCGCTCCGCCGGGCGCGCGAGGCGGCCGGCGAGCCCGACGCGGAAGGCTGGGTGGTCACCCGCCTGCCCGTCGAGTCACTGACGATCGGCTTCGCCGTGCTGCTGCGGCTCGGCCCGGAGGTGGAGGTCCTCGGCCCGCCGGAGCTGCGGGAGCGAATGGCCGAGTCGGCCATCCGCCTCGCGGCGCTGTATCAGCGGTAACCGGTCACGTCGGCGGGACGGCCGGCGTCCTGGACCTCGACCACATAGCGCCAGGCGTCGGGCCGGCTGCCGTCGACATCGGTGAAGCCGTACTCCTGGGCGAGCCCTCCGCTGGACAGCGATCGGCCGTTCCAGCGGCTCACCTCCGGGTCGCCGGCCAGCGCCACCACCGCGCGGCCCGTGTAGAAGGGCGTCTCGGAGATGGCGAAGTGCGGTTGTGCCGCCAGGGCGTCGCGCCAGTCGGCCTCGGTGACGCCGAAGTTGTCCAGCATGATCTCCGAGCGGAGCCAGCCCGGCGTCAGGGAGACCGCGGTCCCGCCGAACGGGGCCAGCTCCTCGGCCTGCGCGAACGCCATGCGCGTGACCGACGTCTTGGCGAGGTCGTAGAAGAAGGAGACGCGGTATTTGCCCGCGTTGTAGTCCGCGGTGCCGTCGGTCACCTCGACCACCAGCCCGCCCGGCCGCCTGATCAGGAGCGGGAGCGCGTAGTGGCTGGTGATGATGTGGGTGTCGATCGCCAGCCGCAGGATGCGCAGGCCCGTCTCCAGAGAGTGCTCCCACAGCCGGTCGGTCCAGCTGAACAGGAGCTCGCCGCCCCAGATGTCGTTGACGAGCACGTCGAGCCGTCCCTGCTCCCGGTCGATCCGCTCGACCAGCGCCTCGACCTGCTCGGGTTCGAGGTGGTCGACCCGCACCGGGATGCCACGGCCGCCGGCGGCGGTGACCATCTCGGCGGTCTCCTCGATCGTTTCCGGCCGGTCCATCTCCGAGCGCCGCTCCCGTGTGCTGCGCCCGGTGACGTACACCGTGGCTCCCGTGGCGCCCAGCTCCACGGCGATGCCACGGCCCGCGCCACGCGTCGCCCCCGCCACCAATGCGACCTTCGTCTCCTCGCTCATGGCTTCGATGCTCGCAAGGATGGGTGACACCTTGTGTCAGCCTTTACGCCTGGCGTTCGACCGCCACGATCGCGGCGTCGTCGGGCAGGCGGCCACCGACGTGGGCGAGCAGGTCGTCGCGGATCCAGCGGACGAGCGCGTCGGGGTCCGAGCCCCTCCAGGCCGGCAGCCGCTCGGCGAGCGGGTAGAAGGCGCCGGACCGGTCGCGCGCCTCGATCACCCCGTCGGTGTAGAGGACGAGCCGGTCGCCGGTCGCGAACGGGAAGGTCTCCATGACGTGGCCGGCGGTGGCGACCTCGCCCATGCCCAGTGGCGGTGCGGGGGCGGCGACCTGCAGGGTGAGCACCTGGCCGTCGCGCAGCAACAGCGGCGGCGGATGCCCGCAGGAGACCAGGTGCACCACCGGTTCGTCGTCGGGGACCTCGGCCAGGGCGGCGGTGACGAAGAACTCCGCGGCGTCCTGCTCGGTCTGAGCCCACTCTGCGGCCTCGCGGGCCATGCTGGCCTCGAGACGGCGGGCGAGACCGGGCAGGCCGCTGCGCCGGTGCGCCGCCTCGCGGAAGGCACAGAGCAGTACGGCGGCGTCGCTGATGGCCGCCAGCCCCTTTCCGCGTACGTCGCCGATCAGCAGGCGGGTGGAGCGGTCGATGCGCGCGGCGGCGTACAGGTCGCCGCCGATGCCGGCCCCGGCCGCCGCGGCGAGGTACACCGACGCGAGCCGTAGCGGGCCGATCCGGGGCGGTACCGGGCGGAGCACGACCCGCTGCGCGGCCTCCGCGACCGACCGCACCTGCGCGAGCTGGCGCTGGCCACGCTCGCGCAGGAGGCAGAAGACCACCACGAAGACCGTGATCGCCACGAGTGAGACGATCTGCACCTCGCGGTTGAGCGTGGCCAGCCCACCGCGCAGGCGGCCGGCGAGGACCAGCGCCAGCAGGGCGAGGATCCCGATCGCGGCCGTCATGCGAGGGCCCGCGAACAGCGCCGCGATGGCGGGCGTCACGGCCAGGAGCGGCCCGAGGTGCACGCTGTCCGGCAGGAGGCTGTCGGCGACCATGATCGACGCGATGAGGACCACGACCGGGATCAGCCACAGCGCTTGGCCCTGTCGCCACGGAGGGCGGGAGAGCGGCTCCCGTTGCTGCATTGGGTCTACCTACCCGCCTGGGCCGCCGTGGACCGCCATGGGTGGCCCGGCCGTTTCCGCAGGCCGAGCCCGGTAGGTCCAGAATGCCGCTGATCTCGGCCTGATCCATCTGCGACGGATACGCCCTATGTCGTCCGCAGGCGTCGTAGGATCACGCGGATGTATCACCTCCGTACTTTCCGTTCCGATCAGCTGACCGAGAGTGGGCATGCGCGGCCTGCCACCGGGCCGCCGGGTCCATCACCTGGCACGTGACCTGACAGCCGTCCTATCAATCCCACCCCCCGCGAGGATCTGATGGAGCAAATAATCTTGGCGGTGGCGGTCTGTTGCCTGGCCGTGGCCGCATTCGCCGTCCTGGTCATGCTGTTGCGGCAGCGGCGGATCACCGCCCGCCTGCGCAGCCGGGTCGCCACACTCGAAGGCGGCCAGAGACTCCGTGACGACGAGCTGGCGCATCTGGTCACGACGCGCCTCCCCGTCCTGGTCGAATCGCTGTACGGACGTCCGGTCGACGTGCCCGGTCCGCTCCAGCCACGGCTGAACGAGTTCCCCTACGGGCGCCACCTGGAAAAGGTCACGGAGATGTTCGGCGAGTCCGCCGGCCGGGCCAAGATCCGCGCCGACGAGTCGGCCAAGGCCACGCTGAAGTCCATGATGCGCGGCGTCCAGAGCCTGGCCAACGAGCAGCAGCTCGCGATCTCGCGAATGCAGCTCCGCCACGACGACCCCGACGTGCTCGAGGGTCTCCTCAAGATCGACCACATGAACGCCCAGCTCGGCCGGCGGGCACAGGTCAGCGCCGTGCTCTGCGGGTCCTGGCCGGGCCTGCAGCGTTCGGCCTCACCGCTCACCGACGTCGTACGCGGCGGGACGTCACGGATCCGGGACTACCTGCGCGTCCAGCTCCACTCCCAGGTCAGCGACGCCGTCGTCAGCCGCGCGGTGGAACCCGTCGTCCTCGCGGTCGCTGAGCTGCTCGACAACGCGGCGCGGCACTCGCAGCCGAACACCCCGGTCGAGGTCAACTTCCAGCCGGGGCACAACGGGATGGCCATCGTCATCGACGACGCGGGCGTCGCGATGAACGCCGAGGAGCTGAAGCGCGCCGAGCGCCTCCTCGGCGGGCAGGACGAGGTGGACATCAACCGGCTGGGCGACCCGCCGCAGGTCGGCTTCGCCGTCATCGGCGTGCTCGCGGCGCGGTACGGCTTCAGCGTGTCGGTGGACTCGCGCTCGCCGTACGGCGGAGTGCGGGCCGTGGTCTTCCTGCCCTCCGCACTGCTGACGCGAGCGGACGACCGCGCCAAGGCGGACCGCGCCAAGAGCGAGCGTGCCAAGGCCGAGCGCGCCAAGACCGAGCGGCCCAAGGCCGACCGCGCCGAGACCGCACGCCCGCCCGCGGAGCCGTCCACGGAACCCGCCGAACCCGCGGCAGCCAGTGCGGGGAAGAAGCCGCCACTGACCGCCGGAGGGCTGCCGCGACGCCGCCGCGTCTCGGCGGAGGCCGGTCAGCCGCAGCCCGCGGTCCGCTCCGAGCCGGCCACGCCGCCGGCGGCATCCTCGTCCCCGGCATCCTCGTCCCCGGCGGCCTCGAACACCGAGTTCGACCAGCAGTACCCGGCGGCCCAGGCCGGCGAGGCGGGCAGGTCGGCCCGGCAGACCGCCGGCGACCTCGGAGCCTGGCAGCGGGGTACCCGATCCGGCCGTGCCACCGTCCCGACCGAATCCGAAGGGAAATCGCAGGCATGAACGATGCCGTGACCAACAAGCTCGGCTGGATGCTCGACGATGCCCTGAAGATGCCAGAGACGCGGCACGCCATCCTGCTGTCCGCCGACGGACTGCTCATGGCCCACTCCGAGCGGATCAGCGTGGACGACGCCGAGCGGCACGCCGCCGGGATGTCCGGACTGCAGTCGCTCGCCCGCAGCACGGCCGAGTTCTGCGGTGACCCGCGGACCACGTGGCGGCAGACCGTGAGCGAGTTCGACGACGGATACGTCTTCCTCGTCGCCGCCGGGCCGGGCGCGTACCTGGCCGTGTCGGCCACCGAGAACGTCGACATGGAGGCGGTGTCCTTCCGGCTGCAGGAGCTCGTCCAGCGGCTGGGCAAGGAGCTCAGCACCCCGCCCCGTACCGGTCTGGGTGGCGTGCGGTGAGCCCGAAGCGGCCGGAACGCGCGCTCGTACGGCCTCACGTCGTCACCGGAGGCCGTGCCCATCCGACTCGCAACATCTTCGATCTGGTCACTCTCGTGAGCGCCAGCCGTACGACGGTCACCGGGCTGAACCCGGAGAAACGCCGGGTGATGGAGCTGTGCCGGGGCGGCGCCCTGTCCGTCGCCGAGGTGGCCGCGCATCTGTCGCTGCCCGTCGGCATCGTGAAGGTGCTGCTGTCCGATCTCGTGGACAGCGGGCACATCGTGACCCGCGCGTCCGTTTCCGAGGCCGATCAATCCGAGAATCGGCTGCTCCGGGAGGTGCTGGATGGGCTTCGCGCTCGCCTCTGACCAGATGTACCTGCGGGACACCGTACGCACATCGGTAAAACTCCTGATCGTCGGGCACTTCGCGGTAGGGAAGACCACTCTGGTCGGTGCGCTGTCGGAGATCCGTCCGCTGCGCACCGAGGAACTCATGACGCAGGCCGGGGAGAGCGTGGACGACCTGGCCGGAGTGCCGGCCAAGACCACGACCACCGTCGCGATGGACTTCGGCCGGCTGACCCTCAGCGACGACATGGTGCTGTACCTGTTCGGCGCGCCGGGGCAGGAGCGCTTCACCCCGCTGTGGCACGACCTGGCGCGCGGTGCCCTCGGCGCGCTGGTGCTCGCCGACACCCGGCGCATCGAGGAGTCCTTCGACGTGATGACGCTGCTGGAGGAGCGCGGACTGCGCTACGCGGTGGCCATCAACCAGTTCGACGACGCGCCGGTCTTCCCCGAGGAGGAGTTGCGCGAGGCTCTCGACCTGCTCCCGACCACTCCTCTCATCACCTGTGACGCGCGTGATCGTGGCTCCGCCACCCGTGCGCTGATCGCGCTCGTGGAGTACCTCATCGACAGCCACGACCAGGAGCACGCGTGACCGCCGACCACACCGAGACGGCACCGCCGTCCGAACCACCGGCGGGCTGTCCGGCCCACGGGGACCGTTTCCCGTTGTACGGGCCGGAGCTCGCCATCGACCCGGCCGGCGCCTACGCACGGCTGCGTGAGCACGGGCCGCTCGCTCCGGTCGAGCTGTCCCCTGGCGTGCCCGCCACGCTCGTCACCGGGTACGCGGCCGCCCTCGGCGTGCTGCGCGACCCGAACACCTTCCCCAAGGACCCGCGGGGGTGGCAGCGCACCGTGGCCGCGGACTGCCCGGTGCTGCCGATGATGATGTACCGGCCGAACTGCCGGCACGCCGATGGCTCCGCGCACAGCCGGCTGCGGATGGCGGTGACCGACAGCCTCGCCCGTGTGGACCTGTTCGCGCTGCGCGGCTATGTCGAGGCCAGCGCCGACACGCTCATCGCCCGGTTCGCCGGCAAGGGCGCGGCCGACCTGGTCGCCGACTACGCCAGGGTCCTGCCGCTGCTGGTCTTCAACGAGCTCTTCGGTTGCCCGCCGGACCTCGGCGACAGCCTCGTCATGGGCATGAGCGGCATCTTCGACACGGTCAACGCCAAGCAGTCGAACGAGATCATGCGGGCGGCCGTCCTGGACCTGGTCCAGCTCAAGCGCAGGGATCCCGGGCACGACGTGACGTCGTGGCTCGCGGAGCACCCCGTACGGCTCACGGACGAGGAGATGATGCACCAGATCCTCACCCTCCTCGGCGCCGGCACCGAGCCCACGCAGAACCTCATCGTGAACGGCCTGCGGCTGCTGCTGTCCGACGACCGGTTCGGCGGCGACCTGTCGGGCGGCAACCTGCAGGTCGAGGACGCGATCGACGAGGTCCTGTGGACCGACCCGCCGCTGGCCAACTTCGCGATGACCTACCCCACGCACGACGTGGAGTACGAAGGCGTGGTGCTGCCCAAGGACCAGCCGGTCGTCATCAGCCTCGCCGCCGCGAACACCGACCCGATGCTGACCGCCGAGCACCGGGAGGGCAACCGCGCCCACCTCGCCTGGAGCGCCGGCGCGCACACCTGTCCCGCACAGGGACAGGCGCGGCTCATCACCTCGGTCGCGATCGAGAAGGTCCTGGACGCTCTGCCCGAGATGGAGCTCGCCGTACCGGTCCGCCTGCTGAAGTGGCGGCCGGGTCCGTTCCACCGCGCGCTGACGGCGTTGCCCGTCAACTTCCCGCCGGTGACCGGGCGGATGGCGGGGGACGCCTGGCGTGACAGGCCCGACACCGACACCCGGCCCGATCTGAGGATGCCACCGCAACGTGGTGCCGAGCGGGCGGACGGCCTGGCCGCCGTGCTGTCGGCGGCGCGGGCCCGGCCGGTGCGCAAGAACAGGTACAGGCAGTGGCGCGACTCGGTGCTAAGGCGGCTCCGCCGGCCCTGAGCTTCAGGGGCCGGCTCAGATCACGTCGAAGTCGCCGTGCCGCCCGCCGCCCTTCGCGAACCGCGCCGCGCCACTCTGCGCCTCGGTGTCCAGTGCGACCTCGCCATGCCGCCATTCGTTGTCCATCGCCGCCGTGAGGGACAGGCCGTCCTGCTCGAGCGCCGACAGCCGGTCATGCCGCATGCACAGCTGGGGGAACCTGGCGATCTCGGCGGCCAGCTCCTCCGCCTCACGCCGCGCCTGGCCGGATGGCACGACCCGGTTGGCCAGCCCGAGCCGCGCCGCCTCCTCGGCACCGACCGGACGGCCGGTCAGGATCATGTCCATGGCCGGGCTCAGGCCGATGAGGCGCGGCAGGCGTACGGTCCCGCCGTCGACCAGGGGTACGCCCCACCGCCGGCAGAAGACCCCGAACACCGCGTCCTCCTCGGCGACGCGCAGGTCACACCAGAGCGCCAGCTCCAGGCCCCCCGCCACCGCGTGACCGGCCACGGCGGCGACCACCGGTTTGGACAGCCGCAGCCGCGTCGGGCCCATCGGGCCGAGGTCGGACTCATCCGGCGGGGCGACGTCGAACCCGCCGGCGGAGACCGCCTTCAGGTCGGCACCGGCGCAGAACGTCCCACCCTCGCCGTACAGCACGGCGACGCGCGCCTCGGGGTCCGCGTCGAAGGCGGTGAACGCCTCGTGCAGCCGGGCCGCGTGCTCGGGGTCGACGGCGTTGCGCACCTCGGGCCGGTCGATCACGACGGTGGTTATCGGCCCCGCTCGCTCGACGCGGATCATCGGGCACGCCCCGCGCCGGCCCAGAGCGGATCGCGCAGCTCCCGGCGCAGGATCTTGCCCACCCCGCTCTTGGGGATCGCCGGCACGAACTCCACCCGTTTGGGGACCTTGTAGCCCGCGAGCCGGACGCGTACGTGCTCGGCCAGCTCGGTCCCGGTCACCGCGGCCCCGGGCCGGCGGACCACGAAGGCGACGACGGCCTCCACCCAGCGTTCGTCCGGGGCGCCGACCACGGCGCACTCCGCCACCGCCGGATGTGTGTGCAGCGCGTCCTCGACCTCGCGCGGGTAGACGTTGTACGCCCCGCTCACGATCATGTCCGAGGTGCGGTCGACGAGGTAGAGGAAACCCCGCTCGTCCATGCGCGCGACGTCGCGGGTGCGCAGCCAGCCGTCGCCCAGGAACGTGGCGGCGTTCAGCTCGGGCGCGTCCAGGTACCCCGCCATCGCGAACGGCGCGCGCACCGTCACCTCGCCGGGCTGCCCGGGTGCGACCTCGGCCCCGCGCTCGTCGACCAGCCGGATCTCCGCGTCCACGGACGGCTGCCCGCACGAGCCCAGCGGCGCGTCCGGGCCGACGTGGTCCTCGGCCGCCAGGACCGACAGGCACAGTGGCGCCTCGGTCTGGCCGTAGTACTGGGTGAAGATCGGGCCCCAGGCCCGCATGGCCTTCTCGATCACCGGGCGCGGCATCGGCGAGGCCCCGTAGATCACCGAACGCAGGCGGCCGGGCCGTTCACGTGCGCCACCGGTCGCCAGGAGCATCTGCAGCATGGTCGGCACGAGGTTCGCGTGCGTCACGCCGTAACGGGAGATCGCCGCGAGATAGGTCTCCGGGTCGAAGCCGTCGAGCACCGCGGCCTGCGCGCCGCGTAGCCAGAACGGCAGCACGAACGTGCCGCTCGCATGGATCAGCGGCGCGGCGTGCAGCATCACGTCGTCGCGGCCCGGGCTGAGCAGGTTGGTCAGGATGTTGGACACGATCGCGGCGTAGCTCGCCTGGGTGTGCTGGGCCGCCTTGAGCGTTCCGGTCGTGCCGGAGGTGTACAGGGCGAGGATCACGTCGTCGGGCCGCGCGGGCAGCCGGGGGTCGGCCACCGACGCCGAACGCGCCCGCTCCAGCAGGTCGGGGTCGCCGGTGCGCGCGCCGCCGAGCCCGATCGCGCGTAGACCGTCGAGCCGCTCGGCGAGCTCGGCCGCACGCCCGGCGAGGGCCGACTCGTAGACCAGGGTGCGCACTCCGGCATCGGCCAGCATCCGCGCGTGCTCGTCCGCGGACAGCCGCGCGTTCAGCGGCACGCGGCACGCCCGCGCCTTGAGACAGGCGAAGTCCAGGGGGACCGTCCACGGCCCGTTGCCGATCAGGAGGCCGACGCGCTCACCTGCCTCGACACCGCTTCCTATCAGGGCGTTCGCCAGGCGATTGGCCAGCTCGTCGACCTGGCGGAACGTCAGCGACTGGTCCCGGTACCGGATCGCGACGCGGTCCCGGTGCCGGCGTGCCCCGGCCCTCACCATGTCGACGGTCAGCATCAAGCCCTCCTCAGGCGTCGGGTCGATCTCACATATATCGCCCACGCGTCACGCGTGACACGGCGCCTCCCACCTCTTGACGGAAGTTGTCCGATCTCGCCAAATTAACCGGTTGATCACCGCGGACAAAGGGGCGGTGACCGATTCGGGCGCCCGGGATTGAATTTCGCCATTTGTGGAGCCCCGGTGATCACCTCTGTTGCCGAACCAGGGTCTCCGGATCGCTTCCGGGGTACGTGAGCTGTAGAAACAGCAGGTGAGAGCGCCGTGGGGGCCGGCGAGAGCCGGTCCGCGATGGCCATGCGCCGGAGGTACGTGCCCGGGAGAATCAGATGTCGGAAGCCGCGAACAGGATGATCCTGCGTGTGTCCCGGCCTGTCAGGAGGGTCATATTCCTCTCCGTGCTGGCCGGTGCGGCGGTCAGCGGCCTGTACGCGGCCATGGCGCTGATGAGCTACGGCCTCCGGCTGCTGACACCCGTACTCATCGTCGCGGCGGTCCTGGCGGGCCGGCCGCTGCTCGTGCTCTGTGGCCGTACGTTCGTCGGTGCGGACCGGATCCTCGTGCGGCGGGTACCGATCGGACGGATCGACGTGCCGTTGTCCGAAGTCGGCCTGGTCGAGATCCGCCGTGGGCTCCTCATGGAGTGGCCGGTCCTCTACCTGCGGGACGGCCGCGTGGTCGAGCTCGCCGCGCCGATGCGGTTCTGGTTCCGCCCCGACCTGGACTACGAACGGGACCTGGGCGAGCTGCGCGCCCAGATCCGGCACCCGGTCGCCGGAATCCACCCCCAGTGGAACCTGCTCAGACTGGTCGCCGGGCCCGTGCTCACCCTGACCGCGATCATTCTCATCCTCATCGACCCGCCCTGGGCCAGCGACGTCTGGCCGTTGCGCCCGCACGCGAAACGCCTGCCCGACGCGTGCACGATGCTCGACGCGAAGGCACGCCGGCTGCTCCCAGGCGCGCAGGTGGACCACCTGTTCAGCCGCAACGACGACGCCGACACGCACGTCATGCGGCACACCTGCCAGTGGAACGCCACCCGCCCCGCCCCGGACGGAGCGACGCTGATCGACGTCGGAAGGCTGAGCATCGTGGTCGAGCTCGACCACGGGATCGGCCCGACCAGCGACGCCGACGAGGCTCACCGGGCGTTCCTGCGGGAGACCAAGATCGACATCGGCGGGAACGAGGCGAGGGTTCCCCACATGGGAGACGAGGCGGACCTGATCGTGGAGCATCCCGGGTCGGGTTTCGCCTGGGTCGCGGTCGCCGTGCGCAAGGCCAACGTCGAGGAGAAGATCGACCTCATCTACCAGGGCAGAGCCAGGGAACGCGAGGCGGCGCTGGCCGCGGTCGGCCTGGCGAAACTGGGCATCTCCGAGATCAAGTTCGGCTGACGGGCCGACGGGGTTCGTGTGTTCTCGCCGTGCGGGTCCTGTTCGCCGGACTGGTGCTCCGTGGGGGCTAACCGTTATATTCAGCTAACGGTTAGCTGGGAGGATCATGCAGCAGGAAGTAGTGCTGGCGATGCTGGCCAAGGAGCCCTCGCACGGGTACCAGCTGCGCGCACGGCTACGCGACGCGCTCGGCCCTCTCGGGGACGCGATGAACGCCGGGCACGTCTACGTCACACTGACCCGGCTGGAGAAGGCCGGCCTGCTGGCGGTCGAGAGGTCCGCCGACGGCGCCGACCGGTCGGATCGCAAGGTGTACGCGCTCACCCCCGACGGCCAGCGGCGGGTCGCCGAGTGGATCGCCGAGGTGCGCTGGCCACGACCCGACCTCGCGGAGTTCCATCTCAAGTTGATCGCCGCGGCGGCGGCCGGGCTGGCCGACCCGCTCACCATCGTCGACACGCAGCGCCGCGAGTTGCTGCGCCGGCTGCGTGACGCCCAGCGCGCCGCCATGGCCGAGCCGGCCCGCTCGGACGCGGCCCTGTTGCTGGAGGGCATCGTGCTCCGGCTTCAGGCGGATCTGCGCTGGCTCGAGGCCTGTGAGCAGAACTGGACCCACCGAAGGAGTGGATCGTGAGCAACGCCGCAGTGCTGTGCGTCCGCGGATTGCGAAAGGAGTACGGCAGGGGGGACGGCTTGGTACGCGCCGTCGACGGCGTCGATCTCGACATCGGCGCGGGAGAGACGGTGGCGGTGATGGGGCCCAGCGGCTGCGGGAAGTCCACACTGCTGCACCTGCTCGGGGGGCTGGACCGGCCCTCGGCCGGTGAGGTGTCGCTGAACGGCCGCCGCATCGACGACATCGGTGAGAAGGCCCTGGCGCGGATGCGGCGCACCGACGTCGGCTTCGTCTTCCAGGCCTTCCACCTGATGGAGGAGCTCACCGCCGTCGAGAACGTCGAGCTCCCCGCGCTACTGGCCGGACGCTCGCCGCGGGCGGCCAGACGGCGAGCCGTGGACCTGCTGGAACAGGTCGGGCTCGCCGACCGGGCACGTTTCCTGCCCTCCGCGCTCTCCGGTGGCCAGCGGCAGCGGGTCGCGGTCGCCCGGGCGTTGAGCAACGAACCGCTGGTCGTTCTCGCCGACGAGCCGACCGGAAACCTGGACAGTGCCGCCACCCTGGACGTCCTCCAGCTCTTCGACAGGCTGCACGAGTCCGGGCAGACGCTGGTCATCGTCACCCACGACGCGCGTATCGCGGCCACCGTGGACCGGATGATCTCCATGCGCGACGGTGCGTTCGTGGACGAGACCCGGTTGTCCGGTGGCAGCACCGGGCAGCTCGGCGCCTTCGTCGGGCTGGAGGACTGAGGACGGTGGGCCGAATCCTGCTCGTGGGCCGCCTCGCCGTGCGTGACCTGCGCAGGCACCGCATCGAGGCCGCGCTTCTGCTGCTTGCCATCATGGCGGCCACCACGACGCTGACGCTCGGGCTCGTCCTGCGCGATGCGGCCGCCGACCCGTACCAGAGCACCCGTGCGGCGACCAGGGGACCCGACGTGGTCGCCGGCGCCGCGCGTCCCGCGGGGCTTGCCGGCCTCGAGAAACTGGCCGGCGCTCCCGGCGTCGTCGGCCACAGCGGACCGTACCCGGTCATCCCGGCGAAACTTCAGGTGTCCGGTCGAACGTCAGACGTGCAGGCCGTGGGGCGCGACGCCGCGCCCGCGTCGGTCGACCAGCCCAAGGTGATACAGGGCAGCTGGGTCCGCGGTGGGGGCGTGGTGGTCGAGGCGGCCTTCGCCGGCGCGCTCGGCGTGCGCGTCGGTGATCCGGTCACCCTGGCCGGCCGGTCGTTCGAGGTCGTCGGCGTCGCGGTCACCGCCGCCATGCCGCCGTATCCGGGGTCGTCCTGCATCGTGCCCGCCGGCTGCGTCAGCGGCGCCATCTCCGGCGATCTGGCCGCCCGGCTGCCTCGGGGGTTGTTGCACGATCCCGGCCTGGTCTGGCTCGCCCAGGCGGATGTGCGGAGCCTCGCCACGCCGGCCTATGTGATGAACCTGAAGCTGGCCGACCCGGACAAGGCCCAGGCGTTCGCCGACGCGAACCACGGCGCCATGACCATGCAGCCCTGGGAGAACATCCTCCACGATGCCACCGAGCTGGCCGGAGACTCCCAGATCCTGCTGCTGATCGGAGCCTGGCTGCTCGGCCTGCTCGCCGTGGCCGGCCTTTCGGTGCTGGTCGGCGGCCGGATGGCCGACCAGACCAGACGCGTCGGACTCCTCAAGGCGGTCGGCGGCACACCGAGCCTGGTCGCCGCCGTGCTGCTCGCGGAGTACATCCTCGTGGCGACCGTCGCGGCCGTGGCCGGGTTGGCGGTCGGATCGCTGACCGCTCCGTTGCTCACCGAGTCCAGTGCCGGCCTCGTCGGCAGCGCGGGCACGCCGTCGGTGACCCTGTCCACGGTCGGCGTGGTGACCGCCGTGGCACTCGGAGTCGCGGTCGTCGCGACCGCCGTCCCGGCCGTGCGCGCCGCCCGCTCGAGCACCATCGCGGCGCTGGCCGACTCGCCACGCCCACCCCGCCGCACCGGTTGGCTGATCGCGATCTCCGCACGACTGCCCGTACCGCTGCTTCTCGCCCTGCGGGTCGCCGCCCGCAGACCGCGCCGCGTCGTGCTGGGCGTGGTCAGTATCGCGATCACGGTCAGCGGGATCTACGTCCTCCTGGTACTCAACGCCTTCCTCACCACCCAGCCACTCGCCGGCGGATATGACGATGCCCAGGTGCGGGTGCTGCGCCACGTGCTCCTCGTCTGGACGGTCATTCTGCTGTCCCTGGCGGCGGTCAACGCGCTCGTCATCACCTGGGCGACGGTGCTCGACAACCGGCATTCGTCGGCGCTGGCGCGTGCCCTCGGCGCGACCCCTCGTGAAGTGAGCGCGGCACTGGCCGTCGCCCAGGTGCTCCCCGCGCTCGCCGGCGCCGTCTTGGGCGTCTTCCCCGGAGGCTTCGCCCTGTTCGCCGCCATCAACGCGATCACCGGCGGCGACAGCGACAGGGCCACACTTCCCTCGCTCTGGCAGCTGCTCGCCGTGGTGCCGGCGACCGTGCTCGTGGTGGCGGCGCTCACCGCGGTCCCCGCCCGCCTCGGCGGCCGCCGTCCCGTGACCGAGACGCTCTGAGCCGGACCTGCCGATGTTCGCGGCGGCTAGGCGGCGGACCACTCCACGTACGGTGGCCGCACCCGGGCGCAGAGGGGCTCTCCCTTCGGGTCGGTGAGGCGGACCCGCGCCAGGAGCCGGCCGGAGCGCGCGGCGGCGCCGGCGACGTCCGGGTCGACCGCGTCGAGCATGAGCTTGGCCCGCCGGAACATCGTGAAGGCGCCGTCGTCGCCCACGGTGCCCCAGGACAGGTAGATGAACCGGTCTCCCGGGCGGCCCTGGACGTACCTGCCGGTGATGTCGATGCCGCCCGCGGTGGCGGCGGTGGCGCATTCCAGCGTCCAGGCGGCCGACGCCGCGTCACCCGGATGCAGGTCGAGCAGCTCACCGGGGCGCTCGCGTCGCTGCACGCCGACGTGAACGTTGTCGTGGCGCGGATGGTCGGAGCCGGGCGGGCAGGTACGACCCGGCAGCTCGGTGGCCTCGATACGGATGCGCACGTTCCCATCCTTGCCGGGCCGGACCCGGCCCGCCACCGGGTGACCGCCCGTGTTCCCGGTCTCGTGTCCGCGAAGGTGACCGCCGAGGACTGAAGGCAGTGTCCCCGCAGGACAGGGCGATGCGGCGGGCCCGCCACTCTCTTGCGAAGTGACCGGCCCGCGACGGCGGAACCGGCTACTCCTAGTAGTCGGTGGACGGTCGTCAATTCGGTAGCGGGTCCGCCGGAAGGGGACGGGAAATGCCGGGTACGCCTGCCGGGCCGTACTGAGATGCGTGACGGTGGGGTGGTGCTGGCCGGGGTGGACGGCACCGACTCGGGGCGCGCGGCGTTGCGGACGGCGGCCGATGAGGCGGTGGCGGGCGGCCTCCGGCTCGTGGCGCTGCACGTACGGCGTGTTCCGCGACCGCTGGAGCTGATGGCGTGGGAGGCCTATCCGTTCGCCGAGCAGTGGCGCGACGAACTCGAACTCGAAGCGTGGCTGCAGTGCACCCTCCTGCTCACCGAGCTGCCGGTGGAGTGGGAGTACACCGTCGTGGACGGTGACCCCGTCCACGCCCTGCGGTCCTGCGCGGCGGCGCGCTCGGCGTGCGTGGTCTACGTCGGCTCGCGCATCCGTACGCGCTGGGCGGCGCGTCTGCACCGTTGCCCGGCCGCCGAGCTCGAACGCTGCTCACCGTGCAGGGTACGGGTGGTCCGCTTCCCTGACCTCCCACAATGACGCGGCGCCTCCAGGGCCCGACTCGAAGTCCTCAGGCTGGAGCCCACCCGCCGGAGTGTGCGAGGGACTTGAGTGATCTCGCTGTCCACGGGCGCTCACGCCGGCCTAATGCGCGGCTTTACGCCGCGCCTTTAATTTGATTGTACCGCCATGCTGCTTTCTCGCCCTATGATGGCGGAATGATCGTGCATTACCGGACGAGGGGCGCGAGCGAAAGTGAGTGGCGGCGAGCTTCTGACGGACCTTGGCGTCTTCAGGTCAGCTGCGATGCTATTTCGCGGCGCCCGAACAGGACTGTCAGTGCCAGGTCGAGAATTCCGGCCAACGGGAGTCGAGAATCTGGTCAGCGGAAAGCTCAGTAAACAACAAATACAGGTTCTACAGAAAAGCCGTGCGGAAATTCAGGCCACACTGGAGAGAATGCCGGGAGGCGTTCCGCGCAGCGCTGCCGATGTCGGTAGTCTGCTGCCACATATCAATCCGCTGCGCTTCGAAAACAATTGTCACGAATGCACATTGGCAGTGGATGACGTACTGGCAGGCCGTGCCGCAGTGGCGGGAAATTCGAGGCCCGCAAATGGCTTCGCCCATCTTGGTGTCGGATCGGAGCTCACCGGAAGTGATCCGGACAGTATCGAAAGGGAACTCCTCCAGTCCGGTGATGGCGCCCGCGGTATCGTGTTGATGACTACCAAAGATGGGGATGCGCATTCGGGTAATATTGCCAATCTGCAGGGGAAGGTCTATTGGATGGACGGGCAAATCTCCAACCTCGCCGCGAACCCAGATCGC
This sequence comes from Actinoallomurus bryophytorum, assembly GCF_006716425.1. NCBI lineage: Bacteria > Bacillati > Actinomycetota > Actinomycetes > Streptosporangiales > Thermomonosporaceae > Actinoallomurus > Actinoallomurus bryophytorum. The sequence continues at coordinate 2,997,668 of NZ_VFOZ01000001.1, read as the reverse complement.
ATACCCATCATCGTTGATAAATATCCCTATTATAAGTTGAAGCCAGGCGTTGAATCTAACGCACTTATTCGTACGGACGGTAGAAGGCCATAATCGGCAAGACCGACTCACGCTTCCATCATGATCAACCGAGGTCCCACCAACGAACCACAAGGTAAAAAGACCAAGCTAGGCGGCGTGAGGACTGGCCGGGCCCTCTCCGGCGCCGGTGCTCTCGATCGCGGCCGCGATCTCCTTCAGGTCGTCCGGCGTCAGTTCGAGGCCGGCGGCCGGCAGCCAGCCGTCGATCTGGTCCGGGCGCCGCGCGCCGACGATGGCGCCGGTCACGCCGTCCCAGGCCAGGGCCCAGGCGACCGCCACCGCGGCGGGACGTACCTCGTGGCGTCGCGCGACGGGCACGAGTGCGTGCGCGAGGGCGAGGTTGGACTCCAGGTTCGTCGTGAAGTCGCGGTGCTTCTTGCGCCAGTCGTTGTCCGGCAGCCGCCCGACCCGGTCGCGGGAGAACGTACCGGTCAGCAGCCCCGCCTGCATCGGCGAATAGACGATCACGCCGGTGTCGTGGGCGGCGCACCAGCCGATCTCGGTGGCGGCCTCACGATGGATCGCGGAGAACGGCGGCTGCAGCGAGTCGACGTGCCCCAGCTTCTCGGCGGCCTCCAACCGGCTCAGGTCGTGGTTGGACAGGCCCGCCGCCCGGATCTTGCCCTCCGCCCTGAGGTCGAGCAGGGCCTGCCAGTACTCCTCCATTGGTGTGCCGTCCTCGGCCGGCCAGTGCACCTGGTAGAGGTCGATGCGCTCGACGCGGAGGCGTCGCAGCGACTCCTCCACCTGGCGCCGGATGCTGTCCGGCGCCCCGACACGGCGCGGCTTCGCGGCGCGGTCCGACGGATCCCAGACGAGGCCGCACTTGGTGAAGACGTAGGGCCGATCGCCGTCGGGGATGCCCTTGAGCGCCCGCCCGACGATCTCTTCTGAGTGCCCGAGGCCGTACGCGGCGGCCGTGTCGACCCAGTTGACGCCCTGCTCGAGCGAGTACCGGATCGCCGCGACCGACTGGGCGTCCTCCTGGTCCCCCCAGCCGAACGCCCAGTCACCGCCGCCGATCGCCCAGGCGCCGAAGCCGACTCTCGTGATGTCCATTCCGGTCGTTCCGAGCGGTCGTGTCGGCAGTGCCATGGGCCGGCCCCTTTCAGGTCGTTTCCGTACGTCCATCCCCACAGACGGACCGCCGAACCTGCCGGCCGGGGACCACGATCCCTAGGCGGCGTCGAGCTGGGCGAACTCCGCCTCGGTGAGCTCGAGGTCGACGGCCTTGGCCGAGTCACGTGCCGTCTCGGGCCGGCTCGATCCGGGGATCGGGATGACGATCGGGGACTTGGCGAGCTGCCAGGCCAGGGCGACCTGCTGCGGGCTGACACCATGCGCCTCCGCGACCTGCGCGAAGGCCGAGTGGGAGGAGCCCAGCTCGCCGGCCTTGGAGCTCCCGCCGAGCGGGCTCCAGGGCAGGAAGGCGATGCCGAGCACGTCGCACAGACGGAGCTCGGTCTCACTGGAGCGGTACGCCGGTGAGAACTGGTTCTGCACCGATGCCAGCCGCCCGCCCAGGATGTCGTTGGCCTCGCGGATCTGCTCCGGGTTCGCGTTGGAGATGCCCGCCATGCGGATCTTCCCCTCGTCCAGCAGGTCGCGGAGCGCGCCCACGGAGTCGCTGTAGGGGACGGTCGGGTCCGGCCGGTGGAACTGGTAGAGGCCGATGGCCTCGACGCCGAGGCGCTTGAGCGACGCCTCGCACGCCTGCTTGAGGTGGGACGGCGAGCCGTCGAGCGTCCACGAGCCGTCGCCGGGACGGATGTGGCCGCCCTTGGTCGCGACGAGTACGTCGGAGGTGTCTCCGCCGTATGTGGCCAGCGCCCTGGCGATGAGCGACTCGTTGTGGCCCTCGTCATCGGCGTACAGGTGGTAGGCGTCCGCGGTGTCGATCAGTGTCACACCCGACTCGAGCGCCGCGTGCACCGCGGCGATGGAACGACTTTCTTCGGGGCGCCCCTCGATCGACATGGGCATGCCCCCCAGCCCGATCGCGCTGACCTGGACGTCACCGATCCGGCGAGTACGCATGAAGTAAGACCTCCGAGATATACGACGTTGGGTCGGGCGGCGAACCGTCCGAAGGGCGGCCACCGCCGGCACGGGTGAGCTCCCCGGCAAACGGGCCTCGAAACGTTGCCGCGGGCCATCGAGGGTCCCGCGCATCCGTCGGCCCGAGGTCGGCGGCCGCTTTCCAGCCTGTATCCGGAGGGCGGTGATGTCCAACAGAAAAAAGCGATGGAATCAAGAAGCTAGGGTGATGAATCGTGGAATTGCGTCATCTGGAGTACTTCATCGCCGTCGCCGAGGAAGAGCACTTCACCCGGGCGGCCGAACGTCTGCACGTCGCCCAGTCGGGCCTGTCGGCGTCGATCCGCGCGCTGGAACGGGAGCTCGGGGCACCGCTGTTCGTCCGCAGTACGCGCCATGTCGGCCTCACCGAGGCGGGCCGCGCGCTCCTCACCGAGGCCCGCCGCACGCTCGCCAGCGTCGCCGCCGCGCGTAACGCGGTCGCCGCCGTGCAGGGGCTGCTGCGCGGCACCGTGTCCATCGGTACCGAGCAGTGCCTGGGCGTGATCGACCTGCCCACGGTCCTGTCGCGGTTCCGTGCGGTGCACCCCGGCGTCGAGATCCGGCTGCGGCAGGCCGGCTCGTCCGGACTGGTGGAGGAGGTCCGTACGGGCGGCCTCGACCTGGCCTTCGTGGCTCTGGCCGGGAGCCGGGCCCCGGCCGGGGTGAGCCTGACGCCGCTGACGACCGAGCCGATGATGCTCGTCTGCCATCCGGACCACCCGCTCGGCCCGCACGAGGCGGTCGACTGGTCCCAGCTGGAGAACGAGATCTTCGTGGACTTCCATCCCGACTGGGGTGCACGTCAGGTCACCGACCGGGCGTTCGGCGCCGCCGGCCTGGACCGTCAGGTGGCCCTGGAGGTGAACGACGTGCACAGCCTGCTCGACTTCGTGGCCGAGGACCTCGGGGTCGCGCTGGTGCCACGGCCGATCGCCCACAAGAAGAACAAGAACATCCGTGCCGTGCCGCTGCGCGCGACGGCCCCCTTCTGGGTGGTCTCGGTCGCGGTGTCGGCGAACGGCCCGGCGAACCCGGCCACCCAGGCCCTGCTGAACATCGTGGAGCAGTCCGCCGCCACTCCGGAGTCCCTGGTGAACGGCGCGGGGGCGCTCGGCTGAGCCCCCGCCAGGGGTCGCGCTCAGACGGTCAGCCGGTGGCGGTCTGGTGCCGTCGCCGGTACGCGGCGGACTTGGACCTGTTCCCGCAGGCGGCCATGCCGCACCAGCGGCGCCGTCCGGCGTGTGAGGCGTCAAGGTAGAGACGGCTGCAGTCCGGATGCGCGCACTCGCGGATCCGCCCCGCGTACGGGCCGTCCACCAGGTCGATCGCGTCACGCGCGACGGTGGACAGCGCCTGGCCCAGGTCGCCTTCGTGGCGCACGCCTCCGCCGGTCAGCCGGGGCACCATCGGCGGCCGTACGGCCGTCGCGTTCAGCAGGCCGAGGTCTCGATGGGCGGGCGCCGATGGGGCGATGGCAAGGTTGCATCACCGGTTGATCTGGTGACGTTGGGGGAGTGACGGTGGCGACCACCGATGGCACCGAGCGGCGGGCCCGGCACGCCGCCGGCGGGCTGGCCCGGTACGTGACGGCGGCGGCCCTGGTCCGTGGCGCGGACTCCGGCGCGGTCGTGGGACTGATCCTGCTGGCCGTCGACCCGGGTTCGCACCTGCGGAACGGCGCCGCGGCGGGCGGTCTGCTGGCGGCCGCACTGAGCGCGCCCCACCTGGTGGGCCCGTTGACGGCGCACCGGCTCGACCGCGCACGTGACACGCGGCGTGCCCTCGCCGTGGCCTACCTCGTCTACGCGGCCGCGCTCGCGGCCGGCGCCACCCTGGTCGGCCGGGTCCCGATCGCCGGTGCCGTCGGGGCGGTGGCCCTGGCCGGCTGCTGTGGCCCGTTGCTGACCGGAGGTCTGAGCAGCCGGCTCGCCGCGATCGCGCGGCCCGGTGATCGCGCACAGCGGCGCGCGCAGGGCTGGGACGCCCTGACCTACAGTGTGGGCGGGACCGCCGGGCCGGCGGTGGTCGCGGGGCTCGCCGCGCTGTTCGGCCCGCTGACGGCCGTCCTCGGTCTCAGCGCCGCGGCGGCGGCCGGCGCCGTGCTGACGCTCACGCTCCCGCCGGACGACTCCCGGGCCGACCTCGACCTCCCCTCGCCCGGCCGCGCGGCGGGCCACCGGAACGCAAGGGCGCCGGGGGTGTGGGACGGGCTGGTGCGGCTCGTCGCGCATCCCTCGCTGCGGCGGGTCACCACGATGACGATGCTGTCCGCGCTGGAGCTCGGCGCCCTTCCCGTCATCGCCGTGATCTTCGGGGCGCGGCTGACCGGCCGGCCCGGTGCGGGTGCGGTGCTGACCGTCGCGTTCGGCGTGGGTGGCCTGGTGGGCGCGCTGCTCGTCACCGTCTTCCCGCTGCGTGGAGAGCCCGAACGGCTGGCGCTGCGCCTCTTCGCCGCGGTGGCGGCGGCGACCGGGCTGTGCGCGTTCGCCCCGGCGTACGGGTTCGCGCTCGCCGGGTTCGCGGTCATCGGCCTCGTCAACGCGGCGGCGTTCACCGCGACTCTGGCGGCGCGCACCAAGTACGCGCCGCCGTACGCACGCGCCCAGGTCTTCGTCACCAGCGCCGGGGTGAAGGTCGCGCTGGCCTCCGTCGGCGCCGCGGTGACCGGAATGGCGGCCGGCCTGGGCGGACGCGTCCTGCTCCTGCTGGCCGCCGGCATCACCATCGCGTCCGTGGTCGCCGCCATCGCGGACCGGATGATCACCGGACAGGACGCGGATGCTGAGAAAGAGGATCCCCTGGGAGGCGACGCATGCACTTCACCACCTCCGTCGACATCGACGCGGACCCCGAGCGCGTGTGGAACGCCCTCGTGGACGTCGAGCGCTGGCCACAGTGGACCGCCTCGATGAGGTCCGTGACCCGCCTCGGCACGGAGCCGTTCGGCCCGGACGGCCGGGTACGGATCGAGCAGCCACGCTTGCCACCCATGATCTGGCAGGTCACGCGGTTCGAGCCGGGGGTCTCGTTCACGTGGGTGAGCGAACGCGGCGGCGTACGCACCGAGGCGTTCCACCGGCTCGTCCAGGGCACGGACGGCCTGAGCGTCGAGCTCGGCACCGCGCAGACCGGCCCGCTCGCCTGGCTGATCGGGATCCTGTACGGACGCCTCACCCGCCGCTACATCGGCATGGAGGCCCAGGGACTCAAGCGGTTCTGCGAGTCACCCGGCTGACGCCGTACGCCCGTCGATGAAGGTTCGCGCGCCGGTCACACGGGGTTGCGGCGCCGGCCGGGCGGTCACGTGATCGTGATCGCGTGGGAGGCGTCAGAGTGGTGCGGCTGGCCAACGCCATCGCACCGCATTCCGGTGGCCTGCGAACGGCCCTGCGCGAGCTCGGCGCGGGCTACGCACGTGCCGGACATGATCCGGTGCTCATCATGCCCGGGCTCAGGGCGACCGACGAGCGGACCGAACAGGGGCGGGTCATCACGGTTCCCGGGCCGCTGGTGCCCGGCACCGGCGGATACCGTGTGATCACGGCGCGGCGCTCGCTGCGGCGGCTGCTGGAGGACCTGGAGCCGGACCGGCTGGAGGTCTCGGACCGTACGACTCTGCGGTGGACGGGAGTCTGGGCGGCCGAGAACGGGGTCCGGTCGATGATGGTCTCCCATGAGGGCCTCGCCGGGCTGCTGCAGCTGTTCGGCCCGCCGGGGCTGCCCTCACAGCGGCTCGCCGACCGGATGAACCGCGCGAGCGCGGACTCCTACGACGTCGTGGTCTGCACGACACAGTGGGCCGCGGCGGAGTTCCGGCGGCTGGGAGTGCCCAACCTGGTACGCGTGCCGCTCGGCGTCGACCTCACCACGTTCTCGCCCGGCCGGTACGACGCGAAGCTGCGGGCCACCCTGGCGGAGTCCGGCGGGCCGCTCCTCGTGCACTGCAGCAGGCTGTCCCCGGAGAAACGCCCCGACCGGCCCATCGAAGCCCTGGCCGAACTGCGCCGCAGGGGCGTTCGGGCCACGCTCGTCGTGGCCGGGGACGGGCCGCGGCGGCGGTCCCTGGAGGCCAAGGCCGAAGGGCTGCCCGTACGGTTCCTCGGCCACGTCGCCGACCGCGGGCTGCTCGCCCGGCTGCTGGCCACCGCCGACGTCGCCATCGCGCCGGGACCGGTCGAGACCTTCGGCCTCGCCGCGCTGGAGGCTCTGGCCAGCGGTACGCCGGTCGTCGTGTGCCGGGAGAGCGCGCTGCCCGAGGTGATCGGATGCGCCGGGCTCGCGGCCGATGACGACGCGGTCTCGTACGCCGACGCGGTGGAGCGGCTCCTCGACCGCGACACCGAGCGGCGCCGGCAGGCCGCACGCGAACAGGCGACCCGGTTCGACTGGCAGACGGCGGTCGACGGCTTCCTGCGGGCGCATGGCACCTCGGCGACCGGAGGGCACCCGCGATGAGCGTCGGCCCGGTGCGCTTCGCCGCGCTCGGCGACTCCGTGACGGTCGGCCTGGGCGACCCGCTGCCGCAGGGCGGTTGGCGCGGCTGGGCGGCGCTGCTGGCCGAGGCGATGGCGCCGGCGGGCAGCCTGGAGCTGGGCAACTTCGCCCGGTCCGGCGCCCTGGTCGAGGACGTCGTCAGCGAGCAACTGCCCCGCGCGCTGGCGCAGCGACCTTCCCACGCCTCCGTCCTGGTCGGCGTCAACGACACGTTGCGCGGCGACTTCGAGCTCGCGCCGATCGCCGCGAGGCTGGAGGAGACCGTCGTCGCGCTGCGGCGGTCCGGGGCGATGGTCCTGACCGCGAACCTGCCCGACCCCGGCCGGATGCTGAAGGTTCCTGCGATCGTCTGCCGTCCGCTGGCGCGGCGGGTCCAGGCGATCAACGCGGTCTTCGACCACCTCGCCGCCGTGCACGGAACGGTCCACCTCGACCTGGCCGGGCATCCGGCCGTCTACGACCCCGAGCTGTGGGGCGTCGACCGCATCCACCCGAGCGAACGCGGGCACCGATTCCTGGCCGGCCTGTTCGCGGCCGGGCTCGCCGAGCGCGGAGTGCCGCTGTGGAGCCGGCCGGACCCGCTGCCGTCCAACCCGCCCCCGAGCGCGTGGGCGCAGGCGTACTGGCTGGCCACGAAGGGGACGGGCTGGGTGTTCCGCCGGTCGCTGGACCTGCTGCCCGGGCTGACCCGGCTGGTGCTCGCCGAGGCGTGGCACGAGATCCGCGACCAGACCGCACGGCTCGACGACCGGCTCCGCTCGGAACTGGCCCAGGTCCTGCCGTGTGGGCAGGCCGAACGGCACTCAGGCGAACTCTGCGGCGAGCCCGTCGGTACGTAGCCGTTCGGACAGCGAGCGCTTGGTGACCTTGCCGACCGGGTTACGGGGCAGGCGGTCGACGAAGACGAAACGTTCGGGCAGCTTGTACGGCGCGATCCGGAATCGGCGCAGATGGTCGAGCAGCTCTTCCGCGTCGACCTCCACCCCGGGACGCACCACGACGACGGCGCAGGCCTTCTCACCGAGCACGGGATCGGGGTAGCCGACCACCGCGGACTCGGCGACCCCGGGATGGCGGGCGAGGAGGCACTCGACCTCCAACGGGGCGACGGTCATGCCGTCGCGGCTGATGAGGTCCTTGCGGCGGTCGACGTAACGGAGATACTGCCGCCGGTCCCCGGCGATCTCGAAGACGTCGCCTGTACGGAGGTATCCCTGGTCGTCGAAGGGCACGTCGTCGGTGGTGCCCGGTAGATAGCCGGCGAACACGGTAGGCCCGTCGACGCGCAGCTCTCCCGGCCGCCCCGGCTCGGTGATCTCCTCTTCCGTCTCGAGATCGACCAGCCGCAGGGACAGCTGGTTCCCGACGCGCGTGGACCAGGTGGCGCCGTCGTGACCGTAGCGCGGGAAGAACCGCGCGCGTACCTCAGGATCGGGGAAGTCGGCCGGCGCGCTCATGAGGCAGACGCCCTCGTTGGAGCCGAACATGTTGATCACGGCGATGCCGAGGCGTTCCTGCCAGCCGCGCACCATCGACGGGACGAGCGGAGCCGACCCGGACGCGATGGCGCGCAGCGAGCGCAGGTCGACGTCTCGCAGCAGCTCCTCGTTGTGCAGCAGCAGGGCGAGCACCGGGGGCGGCGCGACCGTGTAGGTGACCTGCTCTTCGGCGATCTGCCGGACCAGGGTCGGCAGGGTGAACGGGTGGTGCAGCACGTAGGTGGCGCCGACGCGGAGCCACGGAAGCATGGTGCCCGCGATCGATTCGACGTTGACGAGCGGGAACGGGTTGAGGATGACGTCGTCCGCGGTCAGCTCCGGACCGTCCTGTGGCGCCTGCGAGATCGCGAGCCAGTCGTAGTGGCAGCGCGGCACGGCCTTGGGGGCGCTCTCGGTGCCGGAGGTCCAGCAGATGGTCACGCACTCGTTGGGGTCGGTCCGACGGGGCCACTCGGCGACCAGGGCCCGGTCGGCGGGCGTCGCGGGGGCACCGTCCAGGTGGACCACCCCTACCGGCGCGCCGGCGCCGAAGGCGAAGACCGGAAGGTCGGGGAGCACCTCGGCGACGACCAGCGCGTTCTGCCGGTCACGGATGCGCGAGGTGGTGACGAACGCGTCGAACCCGGCCAGCCGGGCGAGCATCTCGAGCTCGTGCTCGCGGTACTGCACGGGAAGCGGCGAGACGACGCCGCCGATCCGGATCACCGCGAGGTACGTCGCGACGAGCTCGGCGATGTTGGGCAGTTGCACGCCGACCACGTCACCGGCCCTGATCCCGGTACGCAGCAGCGAGGCGGCCAAGCGCTCCACCAGCGCGTCCAGCGCGGCCCAGCTGAGCCGGTGCGGAGCGAGCCCGCACAGCGCGGTCTTGCCGCGGGAGTCCACGAGGGCTAGATCATCGGGCCGGCGTGCGACCTGGTCGCGGAAGATCTGGTCGATCGTCTCGTCGGTCCAGTAGCCCAGATCGCGATAGCGAGCGACCTTCTCTGACGGGTGCAAAGTGCGTGCTCGAGCAGCGAAGACAGCCATCGTCTTCCTCCAGGCCGTGGTGGTGCGCCGAAGCTATGGTAAGAGAAGTCAGCAAGTCAACGCAGGCGGCCGACTCTGGCCTAGAGGTGATCGAATCGGGCACGAGCGGTCAATACCTCGGCGTTGTGGTCGTGGACCCGGTGTCAGCAGTGGACATGAAAGTGCCTTCTTTCGAGAACCGTGACCGGTTCACGTACCGACTCAAAACGTGAGAAGTTTTCATATGTTTACGCCGTCTGTGGAGCATCTGGCAACCCGGGCGGCCTCACCGGCCGGCGGCCCGCCTCGATCGCCGAGTCCCTCGCCGCCGGTCTGGTCTAACCGGGCGAAGGGAGGATGCGCACGGAGCCGTCGGGGCTGTCGAAGTGGACGCCGGACCTGGTGAGGCGCTCATGGCAGGAGCGGCAGCGGAGGAACGGGACCAGCGGCCTGCCGCAGCCCTGGTGGGTGATGAGCAGCGTGCTGTCCGGCGGCCCGGTGTACCAGCGCTGTGCCCACTCGACGAGGAACGCGAAGACGCCGAAGAACGCCAGGCCCTTGCCGGTCAGCCGGTACTCGCGGCGACCGGCCGGTCCGTCGACCGGCTTGAGCACCTTCAGCTCGGTGAACCGCCGGAGCCGGTCCGCCAGGATCGACGGTGCCACGCCCAGCTCGGCCTGCAGGTCCGCGAACCTCCGGATCCGCAGGAACGACGCCGCCAGGATCGCCGTGCTCCACCGGTCGCCCAGCAGCTCCAAGGTCTCGGGAAAGTGCGACAGCGGGTCGCGGGGGACCCGGTCGCGTACCGTCCGGCGGTGATGGCGCGGGACGGCGACCTGCGCGAACGTGGCGCTCTGCCCGCGCTCGGCCTCGGTCTCGCGCGCGGTGATCGGAGCCTCGCCGCACGCCGAGCAGCCGACATCGACGCCGGCGTGCTCACCGCACGCGTCGTGGATCAGCACCGGCATGTCCGGGCGGTGAATCCATTCGTACTCCCAGGCCCAGATCACCACCAGCATCGGCCACAGCTCGAGCGCGCGGTCCGTCAGGAGGTACTCGGTGCGGCCGCGGCCCTCCTCGCGGTACGGGCTGGGGCGCAGCAGGTCACCGGCGACCATCTCCTTGAGGCGGCCGGCCAGCACGGACTCGGACATGCCGAGCTGGTCGCGCCAGCCCGCGAAGCGGCGCGTGCGGGTGAGGAACGCCCGCTGGAGCATCAGCAGCGTCCATTGGTCACCGAGCGCCAGCAGTGCCTGCCCGATCGCACTCGGGTGCCGTTCGCTCTTGGCCACCCGGCCTCCTCCTTCCGCACGGCGAGCCCACATGTTACGGCCCATCTAGCTTCGCCTATAGAAGGATCTGCACGCGGAGGAGGTGCGGAGATGGCGACAGACGCCGCTGTTCGACGGTCTGGTGCGCCCTCGTCAGTAGTAGTGGCGCAGGCTCGGCCACAGCGCGGACCACGGCCTGGTCGTCCCCGAACAGAGCGTGACCGGCGCGCCCTGCTCCTGGTTGTCCACGCCCCGCCCGGTGTCGACGTGGCCCACGACGCGGCAGCCCGTGAAGAATCGCCCGATGCTCTGGTCGCCTTCCTGGGCCACCACCACGACCGGCCCGTTGGACGAGTCCGGCGGAGGGCCCCAGTCGGCGTTGCTCATGTGCCCGGAGTACGGCTCGGGCAGGCCGCGGTTCGGCCCGTACCGTGCGATCGCGCCCGCCTCACCGTAGTTCTCGGCGAAGATCACGGCGCGGGACCGCTGCGCGGCAGGGACGGCGGACCACCCCGCCGCCACCGCCGCGGTGAGCCGCTGCCAGCCGATCTGCTCGCCCTGCTCCTCGTTGATCGCGTTGGGTACGGACAGCGAGTCCGCCGGCAGCACGGGCAAGGTGATCACGGCGGACGTGGCGGCCGCGACCAGGCCCGCGACGACCACCGTCGCGACCCGCCACCGGCCCCGCGCCCACCGGACCAGCGGTTCGCAGCCCGCGGCCGTCAGCACGAGGAGCAGTGGAAGCGCGTAGTACGGCTTGCCGCCCGAGGCCAGCACCAGTACGCACAGCACGGGGTACGCGACCGCCATCGACCGCGCCCACCGCAGGCCGGGGTCGCGCCACAGCCGGCGGATGCCCGCGATCCAGACCGGGACGAGCAGCGGCGACAGGAACGCGATCTGCATCGGGACGAACAGCACGCGGTTCTCGGTCCCGTCGTCGGCGCTGATCCCGCCGGCGACGGTCAGCTGTGGCCAGCCGTGCGTGGCCTGCCACCACAGGTTGGGCGCGGCGAGGACGACCGCGATGACCACTCCGGCGACGAGCCACCGGCCGCGCAGCACGTCGCGCGGGCCGACCGCGAGGACGGCGACGACCAGGGCGACCACCAACAGCCCGACCAGGTACTTGTTGAGCGTGCCGACGCCGACGGCGGCTCCCATCGCGAGCCACCAGCGGCCGTCGCCGGTGCGCAGCAGACGCAGCGCCAGCCAGGCGATCAGTACCCAGGCGAGCAGGTCGAACGTCGCGGTGGAGACCATGTGCCCGACCGCGAGGACGAACCCCGACACCGCGGCGGAGAGCGCGGCCAGCACCTGGGCCCCGCGTCCGCCGCCGAGCTCCCTGGCCACCAGTGCGACCACGATGATGGTCGCCGCAGCGGCGAGCGTCGCGGGCACCCGCAGACCGGTGGGAGTGTTCCCGAAGAGCGCGGTGGCCGCCCTCGCCACGATCGGGGTCAGCGGCGGCTGGTCCACATAACCCCAGGCGGGATGGGCGCCGGCGGCCATGAAGTACAGCTCGTCACGGTGGAAGCCGTAGCGGGAGGAGAGCGCGAACAGCGTCACGGCGATCCCGGCGGCGATGATTCCGACCGGTACGGCCGCGAACGCTGGTCGGCCGCCGGTGACCGGCCGTTCGGGGTTCATTGCGCGATCTTCCCAACGCGCTTCTCGCGACGCCACCCTTAATCAGGGTTTACCCGGATTGTCCGCTCGCGGGCCGCATGGTGTCCTCGTAGAGAGAGGGGCAGTGCCGCTGATTCTGGGGAATCGTCATGAGGAGACTCAACGTCGTCACGCGTCTGATCCAACGTGAGCCCGTCGCCTTCCAGGGGTGTGTCCAGGCGACCCTGGCCGCGCTCGTGGGGTTCGGCGTGGTCGACTGGAGCACCGAACAGGTCGGGTTGATGCTGGGCGTGGTCGCGGCCTTCCTCGCCCTGTACACCCGGGCGGTGGTCAGCCCCACGAGCACCCCCGGCACGCAGGCGCCCGCGAGCGCTGTCCCGCGCGAGGACGCGCCGGACGCCCCTGTGCGCGTGGCCGGACGGGTTCCCTAGTCGCCGACGTCGATGGCCAGGCCCGGGCAGACGTGGGCGGCCTCGGTCACGTCGTCGTCCAGCTCGGCGGGCGGGTCGGCGTCCTTGAGCACGACGATGCCGTCCTCGTCGCGCTGGTCGAACACCTCCGGGGCGAGCAGTACGCACTGTCCGGAGCCGATGCACCTGTCCTGATCAACACTGACCTTCATCGTGAGTCCTCCTCACCAGGAGACGGGGAGCTCGTGCACGCCGTACACGAGCATGTCGTGCTTGAACCTGATTTCCTCCAGTGGAACGGCCAGGCGCAGTGTCGGGATGCGGCGGTACAGGGTGCCGTAGACGACCTGGAGCTCGACGCGCGCGAGCGGCTGGCCCAGGCACTGGTGGACGCCGTAGCCGAAGGCCACGTGATGGCGGGCCTGGCGGTGGATGTCCAGGACGTCCGGGTCGGGAAAGGCGCTCGCGTCCCGGTTGCCCGTGTCGGTCGTCACGATCACGCCCTCGCCCGCACGGATCAGCCGGCCGCCGACCTCGACGTCCTCGGTGGCCACCCGGCGCCGTCCGCTGTGCACGATGTTGAGGTAGCGCAGCAGCTCCTCGACGGCGCCCGCGACCACTTTCGGGTCCTCGGTCTCGCGCAGCTCGGCGAGCTGATCGGGATGCCGCAGCAGCGTCAGCGTGCCGAGCCCGATCATGTTCGCGGTGGTCTCGTGCCCGGCGACGAGCAGCAGCAGGGCCATGTCGGCGAGCTGAGAGCGGGTCAGGGTGCCGGACTGTTCGGCGACCAGCCTGCTGAGCAGGTCGTCGGCGGGTTCGGCGCTCTTGCGTTCGAGCAGGCGGGAGAGGTAGTCCTTCAGCTCGTCGGCGGCCGTGGTCGCCTCCAGGGGCGTCGACCTGGTGGAGACGAGGATCCGGCTGCACCGCTGGAAGAAGTCGTGGTCGGCGTACGGGACGCCGAGCAGCTCACAGATCACGAGCGAGGGCACCGGCAGCGCGAAGTTCGCGACGAGATCGGCCGGGGAAGTGCCGGCGAGCAGGGTGTCGATGAGGTCGTCGACGATCCGCTGGATCCTGGGCCGTAGCGCCTCCACCCTCTTGATCATGAAGGTGCCGGTCAGCATCTTGCGGTACATGCCGTGCTCGGGCTCGTCCATGGAGATGAACGCCCGTGAGCGTTTGCGGCGCGCCGCCGAGGCCGCGGTGACATGCGGATAGCCGGGTCTGGTCACGTCGGCACTGAACCGGTGGTCGGCCAGCACCGCGCGCTGGTCGTCATATCCCGTGACCAGCCAGGGGTGGCTGCCGTCCCAGAGTCGCACTCGGGAGACCGGGCATTCGGCACGGATCCGGCTCAGCTCGGGCGGCGGATCGAACGGACAGTCGCGCTCCATGGGGAAGGCGGGTACGTCCGGCATCGGAGCCTCCTCCTAACCACGAACCGTCACCGAACGATCGTTCGGTGACCTGACCAGCATATGTCAGGAGACTTTTCTCGTGGATAGCACGACGATGAGGCGTATGTCACGTTTTACCTGGTTAACCGGTGTTTGTTCTAGTCAAAGACGAGCGAGATCAGCTCGTCGACGAAGGCCAGGATCCGGTCCGCCTCGTCCCCTCCGGGCGCCGAGTGGTAGAGCGCGACCCGGCCGTGGGTGCCGACGAACACCATGACCGCGGCGCGTTCGCTGGGCAGCCGCAGGCGTTCACCGGCGCGGTCGCAGCGCTCGAAGGCCTCGATGACCGCCTCGACGATCGACAGCAGGGGGCCCTGGGGCCGCTGTCCGGGTGTCCGCCCGCTGATGCGGCGGTTCCCCAGCATCAGCCGGTAGTGACCGGGGTTGGCGATGGCGAACCGGCAGTACGCGTGCATCTGCGCCCGCACCCGGCCCACCACGTCGTCCTCGTCGACGCTCTCATCCGCCTCGTGCATGATCGCCGAGAGCCGCTCGTAGTCGTGGTCCACCACACCGCGTACGAGCGCCGCCTTGTCGGCGAAGTGCTGGTAGATGCTGGCCGGCGCGATCCCGGCCGCCCGCGCGACACCGCGGATGGTCAGCGCCTCCTCGCCGTCGAGCTCGGAGAAGAGCCGTACGGCCGCGTCCAGGATCTCGGTACGCAGCCGCTCGCCCTGCCCCCATGGGTTCGGGACGCGCGGCGCCGCCAGATCCCCCTCATCCGCCACCCCACCATCATCCCGCGCCGCCGGCATCAAGGGGCGTCACGGCGGGCTCCGATGTCGCGGGCACCGCCCAGATCATCCGCCGGCTCGCGTGACCGAGGTGTCCTTGACGGTGACCGGCCGCTCTTCGGAGCCGGTGGCCGCCGTGCCTTCCTGGCGGGCGCCGGCCATGCGCAGCGCCCGCAGTGCGCGGCTCTGCCAGAGTGGCGCGTCGAGCCGCCGGAACAGGGCGAGGCTCCGCCGGAGATTGATCGTGGCGGCGTGGGTGTCGCCGGTGGCCGTATACATCTTGCCCAGGCCGAGCAGGGCCCGCGCCTCCAGTGTCACCTGGCCGCAGTGCTCGGCAAGATCCAGAGCCTCGCGCAGACACGACCGGGCGTCCTCGGACCGGCCCTGACCGGCGAGCGCCTCGCCGAGAGCGAGCAGGGCGTGGGTCTCTCCGATGACGTCCAGGTCTTCCCGGACGACGCGGAGAAGCCGCTCGATGACCCGCTCGGCCGAGGTGAAGTCCGACGTGCGCAGATGACATTCGGCGAGCGCGTGCAGGATGAACGCCTCGGCACGGTGGCTCCCTGTCGCCGTCACCGCCGCCAGCCCCGCGTCGACGCATGTACGCGCGGTCTCGTACTCGCCGCGGTCGAGATGTATCAGCGCCATTCCGCGGAGTGCGTAGATCTCCTCGAAACGGTCACCCACGTCGCGGAACACCTGGCAGGCGTTCTGGTAGTGGCCGATCGCCGAGTCCGGGTGTCCGGTCATGTTCTCGACGTAGGCCAGGCGGCACTCGGCGAGTGCCTGACCATGGCGGTCGTGCGCCTCGGCGAACAACCTGCCGGCGCTCTCGCAGAGGGCACGCGCCTCATCGTAGAAGTGCTGGTGATGAAGCAGCCGGCCGGCGAGCGAGAGCATCATGGCCGCCTCGCCTCTGCGGTTGCCCGCCTTGCGGACCGCGGTGAGCGCCTGCTCGTGCGAGGTGCGCCATTCCTCGCCGTAGTTGCGGTGCTCGAACAGCGTCACCGCCGTCCACGCCAGGTCCCAGCAGAGTTCGTCCATGCCGAGCGAGGCACTCTGCCGGATGGTCGCCAGGATCGCGAACCGCTCGCCGTCCAGCCAGGCGAGCGGCCGGTCCCCGACCAGCCGGTCCAGCGCCTCATCGGCGGGCTGCCACCGGTCGGCGTCGCCGTGCACGATGCTGTAGTCGCCGCCGTAGATCGCCTGGTGGGCGTGCTCGGCCAGCCGCAGCCAGCAGCCGAGGGTCCGGGCCAGCGCCGCGTCTCGTACGAGGGCGGTCTCATCGGCCATCGCGCGTTCCCACGCGTAGACCCGGACCAGATCGTGGAACCGGTAACGGAGCGATCCGGCAGCACCACCATCGACGATGTCGAGCAGCCGGGCGTCCACCAGCACCTCGAAGAGGTCCTCGGCCTCCTCGACGCCGATGTCGAGGAGTGCCGCTCCGACCCAGGACGCGAAGTCCGGCGCATCGAGCAGGGCGAGGCGTACGAGCAGGCACTTCTCCTTCGTGCGCAGCCCGTCGTAGCTGAGCGCCATGGTGGCGCGGAGGTCGAGGTCGCCATGGCTGAGCTCGTTGAGCCGCCGCCGGGTGTCGGCGAGCCGCTGCGCGAGCACCTCGACGTTCCAGTGTGGCCGGGCCGCGAGCCGTGCTCCGGCGATACGCAACGCCAGCGGCAGGCCGCCGCAGCGACGGACGATCGACTGCGCGTGCCCTTGTTCGGCCATGAGGCGCTCGTGGCCGACGACGCGCCCGAGCAGGTCCATCGCGTGGTCGTCATCGAAGACGTCGAGATCGATCAATCGCGTGATCGCGAGAGAGGTCAGGCGGGTGCGGCTGGTCACGATCACCGCGCAGCCGGGCCCACCGGGGAGCAACGGCCGTACCTGCCCCTCGCCGGCCGCGTTGTCGAGCAGCACCACCATCCGGCGTTCGGCGACCAGTGACCGGTACAGAGCGGCCTGCTCCTCCATGTTGTCCGGGACGGCGCTGCCGGGCACTCCGAGCGCACGCAGGAACCCCGCGAGCGCGGCGGCGGGATCGACCGGGTGAGCGCCGGCGCCGCGCAGGTCCACGTACAGCTGGCCGCCCCCACGGCCGGTGATGAGCAGGCGGGCGCAGTGAACGGCCAGTGCCGTCTTCCCGATCCCACCCTGGCCGGCCAGCACCACGACCGGAGCGTCACCGGCCTCGAGCACCGCGAGGATCCCGGCGACTTCGGCCTCACGACCGGTGAAGTCGGCGATATCCGGCGGCAGCTGACGCGGAACGACCGTCCTGGTGGACGGTCTCCGCTCGCCCGCTCCGAGCACGTCGGGATCGGCGCGCAGAATGCCCAGATGAAGCTGCTGGAGCGCCTGGCTCGGCTCGATGCCGAGATCCTCGGCCAGGCCGGTGCGCAACACGTCGTACCAGGACAGCGCATCGGCCCGGCGCCCGGCACGTGACAGGGCGGTCATCAACTGGCCGACCAGCCGCTCACGGAACGGATGGGCTCCGATCAGCCCCGGCAGCCTTTCGATGACCGGCGTGAACCGGTCGAGCCGCAGGCACAGGTCCGCCCAGGTCTCGACCGCCGCGAGATGGCGTTCCGTCAGCCGCGGCACGACATCCTGGCTCAGGACGGGCGAATCGAGGTTGCCCAGCAGGGGCTCCCGCCACAGAGCGAGCGCCTCGTCCATCGCGGCGACGGCCCGGTCCGGCGCGTCATCGGCGGCCGCCGCGACCAGCCGATCGAAACGCAGCAGGTCCAGGTGGTCGGCGTCACTGCGGAGCCGGTACGCACCCGGAAGTGTCTCCAGCGCACCGGGGCCCAGCAGACGGCGCAACCGCGACACGGCGTTGTGCAGAGCCGCACGGGGATGCTCCGGCAGGTCCTCGCCCCAGACCAGGTCGGCCAGGCCGTCGACGGTCACCGCCCGGCCTTCGGCCAGGAGCAGCCCGGTGAGGACGGACAGCAGCACGCCCCGGCCGACCACCACCGGACGGCCGTCACGCGACACCTCGACCGGGCCAAGGACGCGAAACTCAAGACCGCTCATGCTCACCCGCCCTCGAGGGAATCGGCGCGAGAACCCTAGTCACCGCATGGCCGCCGGACGGCCGATCTCCGCAAACGTTGAAGTGTCGCCGGGCCGGGCCCACGAGGCTCAGATCCAGCCGGCGTTGCGGGCGATGCGGATGGTGTCGATGCGGTTGCGCCCGCCGACCTTGGTGATCGCGTTCGACAGGTAGTTGCGCACGGTGGTCGGAGACAGCCGCAGCAGGGCACCGATCTGTTCGGTGGAGATGCCGTCGGCCGCCGCACGGAGCACGTCGGACTCCCGGGGAGTGAGCGGGCTGCTGCCGGTCTCCAGGGCGGCGGCGACCAGGTCCGGGTCGACCACCCGCTCGCCTCTGGCGACCCGGCGAATCCCATCGGCAAGGGTCGCCGCGGGCGCGTCCTTGACGATGAACCCGCGTACGTGGACCCGGAGGGCTCGCAGCAGGTTGCCGGGCTGGCTGAGCCCGGTGAGGATGAGCGTCTGGCATTGCGGTACCTGCTCGTGAAGCCGCTCGGCGGCAGTGAGTCCGTCGAGTCCGGGCAGGTCGATGTCGAGCACGGCGACGTCAGGGCGAGTGCGCAGGGCGGTGGGCACGATCTGGTCGCCCCGGTCGAGCTCGGCGACCACCTCGATCCCCTCCTCGAGCGTGAGCAGCGCGACGAGCGCACCGCGGATCATGCCCATGTCCTCGGCGATCAGGACGCGAATCATGACAGGCCCCCCTCCGGCAGCTCGACGCGCAACCGGAACTCGCCGCCGCCGAGGTACTCCCCGGCCGCCGAACCGTTCCGAGCATGGGCCCTCTGCGCCAGACCGGTCAGCCCGCTGCCCGTACTCACCGGCTCTCGCGCTCCGTCGTTGACGATCTCCAGCCGCACGAGTCCCGCTCGCCGTGCCGCGGTGATCGAGCAGGTCGTGGCCTCGCTGTGCCGCATGATGTTGGTGGCACCCTCACGTACCGCCCAGGCTAGGACGGCGTCGAGGGCGGGGGACAGACAGGGCAGCTCCACGGCCACGTGCGTGCGCACGCCCGCCGCGTCGAGGACCGCCGCGGCCGAGTCGATCTCCAGGACCAGCGACACATCGTGCTCGTCCCGCGTGACGGCCCGCATGTCGCGTAGTGCCGAGCGGGCCACACTCGTGAGGTCTTCGATCTCTCGGTGGGCCGCGCCCGGATCAGAGGACAGCAGGCGCATCGCCAGGTCTCCTTTGAGTGACACCGCCGACAGACTCTGACCGAGAAGATCGTGCAGGTCACGGGACACGCGGAACCGTTCTGTGGCCAGAGCCTGCTCGGCGATCTCGGTACGGGCCGCGAACAGGTCGTCGAGGATCCCGACCAGACGCGCCGATCCGTACAGCGCGGTGCTGCCCATGACCATGATCGCCAGGTAGTAGCACATCAAGGTGAGCGTCTTCGGCCAGCTGAACCCGAGCCCGTGCTCGTACAGGCCCTGGACCACGGGAGTGGCGATGAGCAGCGTGACCATGAGGGGCACGGCAGGCCGGCGCGGGAGCAGCATGGCCGCCGATGCGATGACGAACCACTGGACCAGGAGCGCCCAGTCATAGGAAGACCACCACCAGAACGGCACATACGCCAGACCGAGGATCGCGGCGAAGGTCAGCGGCCAGCCGCGTGGCCGTTCGCCACGCGCGGCGGCGAGGCTGTGCCGGAGTTGCAGTCCACCCGCCGCCACACCGACCAGGCCGATGAGCACCACCTCGGGCACGGACGTACCGGGGCGTCGGGTGATCACCACGAAGGGAGGGAAGACGACGAAGGGCAGATGGCTGGCGACCAGGAACCACACCGCTCGTCTGACGGGCCAGCGGGGGAAGACGGCGGGCATGGTGAGCGTCGCGTCGTTCATGATGCCGAGACCACCATCGAGGCCAGATGCCTGTCGTTGAGGTGGATCCGCAGCCGTACCAGCCCGTCGGCGGAGGTGACCGCGATCAGGCACGTACGTGCGGCGTCGTCGCGGAGCAGTCGTGCCGTGATCGAACGCAGCTCGGCCCGGAACTCCGCGCTGATGACGCCCGGGGGTTCACCGGCCGGGAGGGCCAGCCGCGTCTCGACGCCCGCGGCGGCCAGCAGGCCCGCCGCCGTCTCGAGCTCGGCCCACAGCGAGGGCCGGTGGAATCCGCTGAGCAACCGCCGGGTGTCGGCGAGCGCGCCGCGTGAGGTCTCGACCAGAGCCGCCAGTTCCGGCGAGGCCGCGCCAGGATCGCGTTCGAGCAGCGTCGCGGACCTCTGCCCGCGGGCGACGATGGAGGCCAGGGCGGTTCCCACGGTGTTCCGCAGCTCGGACTCGATGCGCAGTCTCGTCCGCAGGACCGCGTCCTCGGCCAGCTCACGCCGTGCCGTCTCCAACTGGCGGACGGCGCCGACCAGCCACAGCGGGAAGAACACGGCCGACGTCCGCCACAGCAACGTGAGCGTGAAGTAGGCGGGCGCCGACGCGATGTCCGATGACAGGGCCAGGGCGAGCGGCACCTGGGCCACGGCCAGGCCGGCCACCGATGGCAGCGACCAGCGCCACGGCAACACGATGAGCGCGGTGACCGCGAGGACGAAGAACGCCGGCAGCCAGTAGGCGCCGGAGAACGGAAGTGCGCCGGTGATGACGACGGTCATCGCCGCGAACGTCCAGCCGGCCGCCGGGGGCCTGACCCCGCGAAGGTAGTAGCGGACGTGGCGGGCGAACAACGGGGTATAGGCCACTGTCGCCGTCAGGGCCCAGAGCGTCGGTCCGATGCCGTCCTCGTCGGCCGCGACCACACCGACCTGGACGACCGGAAAGACCAAGCAGTACGCGACGACCCCCGTGGTGCTGAGCCGCAGGAGCAGGCTGGAGCGCGCACTGTCAGTCAGGCGGACCGCCGAAGAAGAGCAGGGGATCGAAGTTTCGCCACCGTATGGTCCGAAATGGGGCTCGCGCAACCGCCGCCGGCGCTGACCTTCGCTCTCACCGGCCTCCCGGGGCCTGAGTACCTCCGGCGAGGCCGTCATACGCACCCCCTCGGTCTCCGGACCGGCCGGCACCCGCCGGCGCGGCTCATTTACGTGACTCTCGCCGTCGTGGTCCTTTCTCGCCAGATGCCGATGTCGCCACCTCCGGATGACATTTGTCATTTGCCCACCGGACGCAAATGCCATCACGGAGTGAGGACATCGGCATCTGGTGACGCGAGTGCCCGGACCGCAACCCTGTGGACATGGCGCGATCTCGGCATTCGATCGTGAAAGGAGACCGCGATGACGGATTCATCGAACGTCACGGCGATCCACGAACGGCTCG
The DNA here is from genome assembly GCF_006716425.1 of Actinoallomurus bryophytorum. Taxonomy (NCBI): domain Bacteria; kingdom Bacillati; phylum Actinomycetota; class Actinomycetes; order Streptosporangiales; family Thermomonosporaceae; genus Actinoallomurus; species Actinoallomurus bryophytorum. Next base: position 2,976,653 of record NZ_VFOZ01000001.1, on the reverse strand, counting down.
ACGGGCGACTGGTCCTGCCGGGCGAGGCGGGCTACGACGAGGCGCGGTCGGTCTGGAACGCGATGGTGGACCGGCGGCCCCGTATGGTCGTCCGCTGCGCGAGCGTCGGCGACGTGGTGGCCGCGGTGCGTACGGCGCGTGAGCTGGATCTGGAGCTCGGCGTACGCTGCGGCGGCCACAGCATCGTCGGGCTGGCCGTCCCCGAGGAGGGTCTGATGGTCGATCTGAGGCCGATGGGCGGGGTGCGGGTCGATCCGGTGCGGCGCCGGGCGTGGGTTCAGGGCGGTGCGCTGCTGGGCGCGCTGGACCGTGAGGTGCAGCGGTACGGCCTGGCGACGACGGCGGGCAACGTCTCCCATACCGGAGTCGGCGGCCTCACTCTGGGTGGCGGCATGGGGTGGCTTGCCCGGCAGTACGGCCTCACCTGCGACAACGTGGTGTCGTTCACCATGGTGACCGCGGACGGCGACGTGGTGCGCGCGAGCCGTACCGAGAACCCGGAGTTGTTCTGGGGGCTGCGCGGCGGAGGCGGCAACTTCGGCATCGTCACCGAGTTCGAGTTCCGGCTGCACCCCGTCGGAACGCGTGCCCTCGTCGCCGAGTACACCTTCCCGCTCGACCGGGCACTGCCCGCGCTGCGCGCGTGGCGGGACCTGAACGCACGGGCGCCACGACAGGCCACCTTCACCGCCTCCGTCGGCGGCGACGGTCTTGTCAGGGCCGGTTTCGTCTGGGTGGGCGACCCCGGACAGGGGCGGCTGCTGTTGCCGGAGATGCGCGCCCTCGGCCGTCCGGTGTCCGAGCGCGTCGCGGAACCGTCCTATCTGGAGCTGCAGCGCGTCGACGACAGCGTCCAGGGCCACACCAGCCGCCGGTACTGGAAGGGGCACTATCTGGGCGGGTTCCCCGACGCGGCGATCGAGGCCTTCCTGCGGCGGGGGGTCGCGGCGGGGGACGCCGGCCTGCCGAGCGTTTCACTCCAGGCCTATGGCGGCGCCATCGCGGACGTGCCCGACCAGGACGCCGCGTTCAGCCACCGGAACACGCTGTTCGAGTACGTATGTGCGGCCAGGTGGAGCGAGCCCGCCGAGGACCGGACGCGCATGGGAGCGGCGCGGCGCGCCGCCGCGGAGCTCGAGCCGTACGCCACCGGCGCCTACGTCAACGTCCTCAGCGACGAAGGAGCCGAGGGGGTCCGCCGCGCGTACCCGCCCGGCAAGCTCGCCCGGCTGACGGTGCTCAAGAACGCCTTCGACCCGCACAACGTGTTCCACCTGAACCACAACATCAGACCCGGCCGCGCATAGCGGACCACCGCACGAGGAGAAACGACATGCGACGCGTTATCAACTCGACCTTCGTCAGTCTCGATGGAGTCATCAACCACATGGAGGCATGGCATTTCAAGTACGTCGATGGCGAAACGGACCGGATCGCCACCGAACAACTGCTCGCGAGTGGCGCCATGCTGATGGGCCGCGGGACCTACGAGGGCTACGCGAACGCGTGGTCCAAGCGCGACGGCACGTACGCCGAGAAGATCAACAGCATGCCGAAATACGTCGTCTCATCCACTCTGGACAAGGCCGAGTGGACCAATTCACAGATCATCGACGGCGACCTGCTGGAGGAGGTCATCAGGCTCAAGAAGGAGCCCGGCGGCGACATCCTGATGCACGGGTTCGGCCCGGTCGCGCGGACCCTGCTGAAGTACGGCCTGCTCGACGAGCTCCACCTGTGGGTGCACCCTGCCTTCGCCGGCGTCGGGACCACCGCGGACATGCTGTTCGGCCAGGGTGAGAGCGCCGAGCTGCGGCTGCTGGACACCCGGGTGCTCGACTCGGGCGTCGTCATCCTCTCCTACCAGCCGGTGGTCCCGGCCGTGTGACAGCGGCCTGACATCGAGGCAACAACATCGCGTGGCAGCGACTCGGTCCGGGCGAGTACTGCGCGGTCGCATGGCAGAGCGGGATGGGCGGTTACACCAACATCGGCGAGCCGTGCGAGTACGTGTACTGAGTTCCATCGCCGGAGTCGAAGGGCACTGAGTCCGGCGAGCTGTGGACGGCCGGCCGCCCCGCCGCTGCGGCCGGCCGGGAGTGTCTCCGAATCGGTCCGCTCGACCGTGCCGAGATTGGACCTCAGCACAGGTCCACCTGGGGCTTACGGTCACAGCATGACCGCATGCATGGACATCACAGCCGACGCGCCGGCGAGCGTCGCGCCCCGGCCACGACTTCTGACACTGCCGCTGGTCCTGGTGTTCCTCACCAACTTCGGCGCGATGACCGGCTTCTACCTCCTGCTCTCCGTGGTGCCGCTGTTCGCCACGTCGATCGGTGTCGGCGGTGTCGGGGCCGGGATGTCCACCGGTGCGCTGATGCTGTCCACGGTGGCCGCTGAGCTGGTCACGCCGGCCCTGGTCGCCCGGTACGGCCGGCGACCGGTGCTGACCACCGGTCTCGTCCTCCTCGGGGCCCCGGCTCTGGCACTGCCGGGCGCCTCGGGCCTGACCGCGATCCTGGTCGTCTGCGTCGTACGCGGCGTGGGTTTCGCGATCATGGTCGTGACCGTCGGCGCACTGGTCGCCGAGCTGGTCCCGGCGTCGCGTCGCGGGGAGGGGCTCGGCCTGTCCGGGGTCGTGGCGACCGTACCGGCGGTGGTCGCGCTTCCCCTGGGCGTCTGGCTCGCGAACCGGGTCGGCTACACGCCGGTCTTCGTCGCGGGAGCCGTGACCACACTGGCCGGCGTCGTCGCGGTGCTCTGCCTGCCACGCGGAGAGGCGAGGCAGGAGCCGGGACGGTCACTCGGGGTCCTCGCAGGGCTGCGGACCCCGGCCCTCGCCCGGCCCTCGGTCGTCTTCTCCGCCACCGCGATGGCGGCCGGAATCGTCACCACGTTCGTCCCCGCCGCGGTGGGCGGTGCCACCGGTGACGTCGCCGTGCTCGCCCTGCTCGTCCAGGCCGTGGCGGCGACCGCGTCCCGCTGGTGGGCCGGCCGGTACGGCGACCGCCACGGCGCGGCCCGGCTGCTGGCGCCCGCCGTACTCGTCGCGGCCGTGGGGATGCTCGCGCTGGTCCTGGTGAGGAACCCGGCCGCGGTGATGGTCGGCATGGTGCTCTTCGGCGCCGGCTTCGGCGCCGCGCAGAGCGCGAGCCTGGCGGCGATGTTCGACCGGGTGCGCCCGACGGGCTACGGCGCGGTGAGTGCCGTGTGGAACATCGCCTACGACTCCGGGTACGGGCTGGGCTCCATCGGCTTCGGCTTGCTCGCGGTCCACACCGGCTACCCCGGCGCCTTCGCGCTGACCGCCCTCGCGACGATCAGCGTCCTCCCGCTCACGCGTGGCGGGGCGCGCGCGGGGAAGAGATCATTCGAATCCGCCCCCTCGGAGGTATGACCGGTGACGCGACCAGACCCCGCCCCCGACCTGCCACCGCTGCTGTGGGACCAGCACTGCGCCCTGCCGCTGACACCCGATGCCGACGTCGGGCGGTTGCTGCGCTTCCGCGACGCCGGGGCGAGCTTCGTCTCGGTCAACGTCGGCTACCGGCCGAACGACACGGACTCGACGCTCCGGGTGCTGGACTCGTTCCGGCGGCAGGTCGCCGCGGACGAGCGTCTTTCGCTCGCGAGCTCGGCGGACGACGTGGACGCGGCGCGTGCGTCCGGCCGGCTGGCCGTGGCCTTCGACCTGGAAGACGCGAACCCGCTGGAGGGGCGTCTCGAACTCGTCGAGCGCTACCACCGCCTCGGAGTGCGGACGCTCCTGCCCACCTACAACTACCGGAACGAGGCGGGCTCGGGGTGTATGGACACCGCCGACGGCGGCCTCACCGCGTACGGACGCGCGCTGGTGCGGGAGATGAACCAGGTCGGCATGGTCGCCGACGGCTCGCACTGCAGCGCGCGTACCGGACTGGACCTGTGTGAGGTCTCCACCCGCCCGGTCATCTACAGCCACACCTGCATGCGGTCGGTGTGGGAGCACGAGCGCAACATCACTGACGAACAGGCGAGGGCCTGCGCCGCGACCGGCGGGGTGATCGGCATCACCGGTGTGGGGATCTTCCTCGGGCCCAACGACGTCAGCGTCGACGCGGTGATCCGCCACATCGACCACGCGGTGGAGATCGTGGGACCGGAGCATGTCGGGATCGGCACCGACTACCCCTTCGATCTCGCCGACTTCAACCAGGAGCTCAGCGACAACCCGGAGCTGTTCCCCGAAAGCTACCGGCGCTGGGGACCGATCCGCTTCGTCGAACCGGAGGCGCTCCCACCCGTCGCGGCCGCTCTCGCCGATCGCGGATACCCCGATGAGGCCATCGCCGGCATCCTCGGCGGTAACTTTCTCAGGATCGCTCGCCAGGGCTGGGACACGGACACCTAGAGCCCGTCCCGTGATCACGTGGCGGGGTCCGAACGGGCGGTCACCGGCCCCGATGTTGGTCGTTGGGGTGCTGTTCCGGTAGGCATGCCGGTATGACAGAGCCCGATGCCGAGACCTCGGCCTCCTCCTCGAGCCCGTCCGCCGGCCGGTCGGCGAGTCTGGCGCTGTTGCTGGGGGCGCTCGGCGTCGTCTACGGCGACATCGGCACCAGCCCGCTGTACGCGCTGCAGACGGTGTTCTCGATCGACAACGGCGCGGTCCGCCCGACGAGCGGTGACGTGTACGGCGTCATCTCGACGGTCTTCTGGACGATCACGCTGGTCGTGTCGGTGAAGTACGTCCTGTTCATCCTGCGCGCCGACAACGACGGTGAGGGTGGCGTGATGGCGCTGGCCGCCCTGGTGCGCAGGGTGCTGGGCGACGTACGCGGCAGGGCGGTCGCGCTGATGGCGCTCGGGGTGTTCGGCGCCTCGCTGTTCTACGGCGACAGCGTGATCACGCCGGCGATCTCGGTGCTGTCCGCGGTGGAAGGACTCAAGGTCGCCGCGCCCAGCCTCTCCCATGTGGTCGTCCCCGTCGCCGCGACGATCCTGACCCTGCTGTTCGTCGCGCAGCGGTGGGGCACGCACCGGGTCGGGAGCCTGTTCGGGCCGGTGATGGTGGTTTGGTTCGCGGCACTCGCAGCCGGGGGACTGAACGAGGTCGTCCGGCAGCCGCGCATCCTGGCCGGGCTGTCACCCACGTACGTCGGCGCCTTCGTGTTCGACCATCCCTACATCGCGTTCATCGCGATGGGCGCGGTCGTGCTGGCGATCACCGGTGCCGAGGCCCTGTACGCCGACATGGGTCACTTCGGCCGCAAGCCCATCCGGCGCGCCTGGTTCGCGGTCGTCTTCCCCGCGCTGACGCTGAACTACCTCGGCCAGGGCGCGCTGATCCTGCGTCACCCGGCGAACCACACGTCACCGTTCTTCCTGCTGTTCCCCGGCTGGGCGCGCCTCCCGATGGTGGTGCTGGCGACGGTCGCGACCGTGATCGCCTCGCAGGCGGTGATCACCGGGGCCTTCTCGGTGTCACGGCAGGCGGTACGCCTGGGATTCCTGCCGTACCTGCGGATCCGGCACACCTCACCGCACGAGGTCGGCCAGGTGTACGTACCCGCCGTCAACTGGATCCTGTACGTCGGCGTGCTGGTGCTGATGCTGGGGTTCCGTTCGTCCGAACGCCTGGCCACGGCGTACGGCGTGGCGGTCACCGGCACGTTCCTCATCACCACCACCCTGTTCCTGACCGTGGCGCGGGTGCACTGGAAGTGGGCCATGTGGAAGGTCGTGCTGGCCGCGGTCGTGATCGGGGGCGCCGAGCTCACCTACTTCGCGGCGAACCTCACCAAGGTCCTGCACGGCGGCTGGCTGCCGTTGCTGATCGCGGTCTCGGTGTTCACGATCATGAAGACCTGGGAGCGGGGCCGTCAGATCGTCACGGCCCGGCGGACGGAGCGCGAAGGGCCGCTGCCGGCGTTCGTGGAGAAGCTGCGCGAGACGAAGGTCACCCGTGTGCCCGGGACCGCGGTCTTCCCCCACCCGACGAAGGAGACCACTCCGCTGGCGCTGCGCGCGAACGTCGAGCACAACCACGTCGTGCACGAGCACGTCGTGATCGTCTCGGCACTCGCGCAGAACGTGCCGCACATCCCGGAGGCGGACCGCATCTCCGTCGACGACCTCGGCTACCGCGACGACGGCATCCTCCACCTCACCGTCCGGTACGGCTTCCAGGACGAGCAGAACCTCGCGTCGGCACTGCGCCAGGCGGCCGCGGCACGGGGAGAGCTCGGTGGCGAGCTCGACCTCGACCCGGACCAGGCCTCCTACTTCGTGTCCCGGGTGACCCTGCGCCTCACCCACGCTCCCGGCATGCGCATGTGGCGCAAGCGGCTGTTCCTCGCGCTGGCCAACAACGCGGCGAGCCCGGCGGAGTACTTCGGCCTTCCTGAGCCGCGTACCGTCGTCATGGGACAGCAGGTCGACATCTGACCGGCGTGGAAGGGGGTCGGAGCGATGGCAGAGCTGGGCCTCCGTGACACGGGCGGCATCCTCCGCCAGCCCTGGATCCATCCGGAGCGGACCAGCGCGGGACTCGGCTGGCAGCAGATGTACGTCTCGACCCAGCACGAGCTTCCGTACCGGGCCGCGTTCGACGCGGCGAGCAGCCATCTGCTGATCCTGCATCTCACCGGGCCGGTCACCGTACGGCGCGGGCGGTACGGCCTGACACGCTCGCGGCGGATTCCCTCCGGCGGGATGTTCGTGCACCCCGCCGGCAAGGACCTGACCGTGGAGCTCGGCGGCGAGCTGGACACCGTCCACGTCTACGTCAGTGACGCGGCCGTGCAGGAGGCGAGCGGCGCGGGCCGTCCCGTCGAGCTCGGCGAGGAGTTCGGGGCCTCCGATCCGCTGCTCGAACAGCTCGTGCTGTCCCTCGACGGGGCTCTGCGCGGCTGGGAGCCCTCCGCGCTGACCTACGTCGACCAGCTCCGCTGCATGCTCGCCGCGCAGCTGGCGCGCCGCTGCTCCGTGGAGCAACGGGAGCCGCCCTCGCCGGCGGGCCTGACCGGGCAGGGGTTCGCCGCGGTACGCGAGTTGCTCGAGGCGCGTCTGGCCGAGCCGATACCGCTGGCGGACATGGCCGCGGTCGCCGGGCTGAGCGTCAGCCAGTTCTCCCGGCGGTTCAAGGCGACGACCGGCCTCAGCCCCCACCGGTTCCTCCTGCGGCTCCGGGTCGAACAGGCCGGGCGGATGCTGCGCACCGGCACGCTGCCCATCGCCGACGTCGCGATCGCGTGCGGTTTCTCGCACCAGGAACACCTGACGCGCGTGATGCGCGCCCACCTCGGCACGACGCCGGCCGCGCTGCGCCGCACCGGCTGACCCCTGCGCCGCGTGCGGGTTTCGTGCAGCCGCGGCAGCACGGACGTGCAGGAAATCCATCCGGGCCGGTCCGATACTTGCCGCAACGGCGTTCCGGCAACAGGACGGGCGATGCGGATGCGGTCCTTCGTCTACACCTCCCACCCGTCACGGGTGGTCTTCGGGGCCGGCACGGCCGGTCAGGTCCGCGACGAGGTCGCGCGGCTGGGCCGTTCACGCGCGCTGGTGCTCAGCGGCCCGCGGCTGGCGGCGGCGGCCGGGCGCGTACGCGAGGCGCTCGGGCCGATGGCCGTGGCCGGGTTCGACGGCGCGGCGATGCACACCCCGGTCGAGGCGACCGAGCGTGCGCTGCGCGTCGCACAGGAGCACGCGGCGGACTGCCTGGTGGCCGTCGGCGGCGGCTCGACCACGGGCCTGGCCAAGGCGCTGGCGCTCCGCACCGATCTCCCGCAGATCGTCCTGCCCACGACGTACGCGGGATCGGAGGTCACCCCGGTCGTCGGGCAGACGGCCGACGGTCGCAAGACCACCCGGTCCTCGCCCTCGGTGCTGCCCGAGACCGTCATCTACGACGTCGACCTGACGCTGGACCTGCCCGTGGCCCTGTCGGTCACCAGCGGCGTCAACGCGCTCGCGCACGCGGTGGAGGCGCTGTACTCACCCCAGGCGGGCCCGCTCACCGACGAGATGGCCGTGGACGCGATCGCCCGGATGGCGCGCGCCCTTCCCCGTATCGCCGCCGATCCGGCGGACCGTGAGGCGCGCGCCGACGCGTTGCAGGCGGCCTGGCAGGCGGGCGTCTGTCTCGGAACGGTGGGCTCGGGGTTGCACCACAAGCTGTGCCACACGCTGGGCGGCTCGTTCGGCCTGCCGCACTCCGAGACGCACACGGTCGTGCTGCCGCACGTCATGGCCTACAACGCGCCCGCGGTCCCGGAGGTCATGGACCGCATCGCCGCCGCGCTCGGCGTCACCGACGCGCCGACCGGGATGTTCGACCTGGTCACCCGGCTGAACGGGCCGACCGCACTGCGGTCACTGGGCATGGCGGAGGCGGACCTGCCCCGCGCGGCCGAACTCGCCACGCCGTACGCGGGCCCACGCGAGGCGACGGCCGAGGAGGTCACGGGCCTGCTGCGCGACGCCTGGGCCGGGCGCCGCCCCGAGCCACGGCGCCCGTCCGGGCTCACCGAACAGGTCGTGGCCACCTTCGACCACGCGCCGGACCCGAGGACCGGGCGGCTGCTGGCCGATCTCGTACGGCACCTGCACCACTTCGTGACCGCCAATGACGTCACCGAGGACGAGTGGCGCCACGCCATCGACTTCCTCACCCGTACCGGCCAGATCTCCAGCGCCACGCGGCAGGAGTTCGTGCTGCTGTCGGACGTCCTGGGCGTGTCCAGCATGGTCGACCAGCTGACCAACTCCCGTACCCCCGACACGACACCGTCGGCGGTGCTCGGGCCGTTCTACGTCGAGGGTCCGCCCGAGATGGCGCAGGGCGCGGACATCTCCGGCGGGCTGCACGGGACGCCGCTGTGGGCCGACATCCGGATCACCGACCTGGACGGAGCCCCGGTCCCGGGTGCCGTGGTCGACGTGTGGCAGTCCAACGAGGACGGCTTCTACGACGTCCAGCTGCCCGACCTGGACGGTCCCGTACTGCGCGCCCGGCTGCGCGGCGACGCCGACGGGCGGCTGAGGTTCTGGTCGATCCTGCCCTCGGAGTACCCGATTCCCGTCGACGGCCCGGTCGGCCGGCTGCTCGAGGCGGCGGGCCGGCACGAGTACCGGGCGCCGCACCTCCACTTCATGATCACGGCGCCCGGCTTCCAGCGGCTGGTCACCCAGCTGTTCGTCGCCGGAGGCGCGTACCTGGACTCCGACGCCGTGTTCGGCGTCAAGGAGGCCCTGGTGGTCGACTACGTCCCGCGGAACGGGCCGGCACCCGACGGGCGCCGCGTGGACGGCGAGTGGCGCTCGCTGGAGTTCACGTTCCGCCTCGCCGGGCACCGTCCGGCGGTGCACACCGAGGAGTGAGCGATGGACGTCGAGACGGATGTTCTGATCGTGGGCAGCGGCCCGGCGGGCGGCGCGGCGGCGCTGCTCCTGAGCACGTACGGCGTCGACAACATCGTCGTCACCAAGTACGGGCGGCTGGCCGACACGCCGCGGGCGCACATCACCAACCAGCGCACGATGGAGGTGCTGCGCGACGCCGGGGTCGAGGACGAGGTCATCGCGCAGGCCACGCCGCAGGAACTGATGGGCGACACGGTGTTCTGCGCGAGCCTGGCCGGTGAGGAGCTCGGCCGGCTGCGGACGTGGTACACCCATCCCGAGCGGCTCGCCGAGCACGTTCTCGCGTCCCCCACGCGGATCTGTGACATGCCCCAGCACCTGATGGAACCCGTGCTCGTGGACAACGCGGTCGCCCGTGGCACGAAGTTCCGGTTCGACACCGAGTACGTGTCGCTGGACCAGGACGACGACGGGGTGACCGCGACGGTACGCGACCGGCTGCGCGGCGACACGTACCGCATCCGGGCGAAGTACCTCATCGGCGCGGACGGCGGCCGCAGCCAGGTGGCCGACGACATCGGCCTGCCGCTGGTCGGCCAGATGGGCGTCGCGGGCAGCATCAACATCGTCTTCGAGGCCGACCTGTCGCACCTGGTGGCCCACCGGCCGAGCATTCTCTACTGGGTGCTGCAGACCGGCTCGGAGGTCGGCGGGATCGGCATGGGCCTGGTCAGGTGCGTACGGCCCTGGCACGAATGGCTGATCGTGTGGGGCTACGACATCAACGGCGACCCGCCCGACCTGACCGAGGAGTACGCGCGGCAGATCGCACACCACCTCATCGGCGACGACACGATCCCGGTCACCATCAAGTCCTCCTCGGCGTGGACGGTCAACCACCTGTACGCCGAGCACTACCAGCGCGGGCGGGTGTTCTGCGCCGGCGACGCCGTACACCGCCATCCGCCGTCCAACGGGCTGGGCTCCAACACCTCGATCCAGGACGCCTACAACCTCGCGTGGAAGCTGGCGCTCGTTCTGAAGGGCACCGCGGGCCCCGCGCTGCTGGAGACCTACTCCACCGAGCGTGCGCCGGTCGGCCGCCAGATCGTCGACCGCGCCAACAAGAGCATCGCCGACACCGCACGGATCTTCGAGGCGCTCGGCCTGCTGTCGACCGAGGACCCGGACCAGATGCGCGCGAACATGGCCGCGCGCAAAGAGGCGACGCCGGAGGCGGAGAAGCAGCGGCAGGCGCTGCGCGATGCCATCGAGTACAAGAACTATGAGTTCAACACCCTCGGCGTGGAGCTGAACCAGCGGTACACCTCGGCGGCGATCGTCGCCGACGGCTCTCCGGATCCCGGGTACGAACGCGACGCCGAGCTGTACCACCAGGCCACCACGCGCCCGGGCGCCAAGCTCCCGCACGCCTGGGTCGGCCGGGACGGTCACCGCGTCTCCACGCTCGACCTGGGCGGTCACGGGCACTTCACCCTGTTCACCGGCATCGGTGGAGACGCCTGGGTGTCGGCCGCGCGTCGTGTCGGCGCCGGGCTCGGCGTCGAGATCACCCCCGTGGTCATCGGGCCCGGCCAGGAGTACGAGGACCTGTACGACGACTGGGCACGTCTTCGGGAAACGGCCGACGCGGGCTGTGTTCTCACCCGGCCCGACAACCACGTCTGCTACCGCCACCAGGACCTGGCCGACGATCCCGCCGGCGCGCTCGAAGAGGCGATGCGCCGGATTCTGGCCCCCATGACGTGACTGATCGCCGTGACCGCCTTCCCGGCGACGGCTTGGGGGACCGTCCCGGCTCGCAGAGCGTCGATCGAGACACCGAACGCCCGGAGCGCCGCATCAGGGGGCGGGAGCGCCAGCACGGGGATCGCCTCGTTCAGTTCGGTGGCGACCTCGGCTGTGGCCTCGGTCTTCACCGCCTTGAGGATCGTCTCGGTCAGCTGCTCGGCGGAGTCGCGTATCCGGCCGGGCGGAGGGCTGTCGGCTCCCCACTCCTCGACCTCGCGAACACTGCCCGACTTCACGAGCTTCCGTCAGGTCGAGCGGTCGCCGGCCATCGCGGCATACGAGGGCGGTTCGGGGGACTCCTGCCTTGGGACTCGCCATCCTTCTGACCTGGGCCTCTCGTCTTGATCGGTGGTCGTCTCGCTCACGATCGGGCCGAGAGACACCGTTTCAGGCTGAGAGAATTCTTCGTCCACCACCGCGGCCAGCGCACCGAAGTCCCCCACGTACCGGCGGATCCTCTGCCGAGGGCTTGTCAGGCACAAATTCGGCCTCGCCCTCCGAAAGGCTCCCATCCTCGGGGAGTAGAGCCTCCTGTACGGGGAGCCCGAAGGGGCCGCGGGCCTGCGCCATCATCTCCTTGTAGCCTTCGGGTTCGGGGACACTCTCGGCAGGGGACTGGCTGTTGTCGTCGCCCGTCTCTATCCCGCGCATATCGTCCTTCAAGAGCCGTGGAGGGCCAGTGAGCCGGTCATCGGGCCGGCGACGAAGCCCTTGATCGCCGCTTCGTCGCAACCGGTCGCGGTTCGGGCGGCGTAGGTCAGAAAGCGGCCGGAGAACGTGCCGTGGCCGGTCGCGCCCGTGAAGGTGCCGCCGGCGCCGGTGACGTTCCAGGTGCCCGCGAGTCCTCCGTGCTGGGTGCAGGTTCTGGGATCCAGTGTGAAAGGCCAGGTGTCGAACGCGCCGTTGAACGACAGGGTGAGGGTTCCGCCGCCGATGACGGCCAGGTCCGTCTCGCGGTAGGTCCGGTCGGAGGGTCGGTAGTCGACCGTCTGGGCCGTCAGGGGTCCGACTCCGTTGATCACGCCGCTCGCGAAGAGCGTGAGTGACGGCGCCTCGACCTGGCCGGACAGCACGAAGCTCTGGTCGTGGGTGGACGACGCACGGGCGGTGCCCGCGGCGGCCGGTAGCGCCAGCAGCGGGCCGAGCAGGACACCGGCGACCTTCTTCACGGCCGTCCCCTTTCTTCGGGCGCTGCGGGATCAGGCCGGTGGAAGGGGCGCCAGCCAGTTTCCCGGCGCCTCCGGATCCTCGCTGTAATAGAACTCCTCGAGGTTCGCCATCCATTCCGCCTTGGAGATGGCCCCGTTGGTGTTCCGGTCGAGGTGCCGAAATGCCTCTCTAGCCTGATCTTCGGAGTGGTTCCAGGCACGGAAATGCATGATCAATTCGTTTTCACCGACACGCCCGTCGCGATCTTGGTCCGCCAGGGCGTAGAAGGCGTCGACCAGCACGTCCATGCTGTTCATAAAAGCGTCTCGCTGATCCAGGAACGCGGCGAAACCCGCGACGTACTCCTCGAGGGTCACCTCGCCGTCGCCGGAGGAGTCGAACTGCTTGAGCTGCGCCCAAACGTCCCTGGTCCGCTGGGCGAGGGCCTCGTACTCGGGCGTGCCCTCGGCGTATCCGTACGCAGTGCCGTGGTTCTTGATGAGGGACTCGATGTCATCGTTGCCGACGCGACCGTCCCCGTCGACGTCCAGTTCGTTGAAACCGGCCGAGAGTTTTCTATGGCGAAATGCGGACAACATGGTCATATCCCCTTCTTGGTACGGACGGACACATGCGGCCTGTGCGGATTTCGTCGGCGCTGGGCATCGTAAGCATGTGTCGGGCGGCCGGTCCAGAAGTAATTCAGGAATTGTTGTCACATAAACGCGCGCTAGCCGGGTTCGGCGATGAGCCAGCCGTTCGCGGGGATCGCGTTGCCGTTGTCCGCGGGCTCCGAGCGGCCGATGACCGTGGCGGAGTCCAGTGAACGGTGGGTGAGTTCGGAGTCGCTCAGGTTGAGCGCCACGATCAGCCGGTCGTCGCCGTCGGCGCTCTCGTAGACCAGGTGCTCGTTCGCCAGGTCGACGACGCGTGTCCGCGCCCGGTGCAGCCAGGGGTGACGGCGGCGCAGGCCGATGAGGTCCTGGTGCAGCCGGAAGGTGGCCGAACCGTCCTCGGGGAGCTGTGCCGGGTCGTCGGGGTAGGCCGGGCGAATGGCGTCGTCCCCGCCGGCGCGTTCCTCCTTGACCCCGCGGAAGGCGTACTCGTCGCCGTAGTAGATCGACGGGGTGCCGCCGGTGGTGAGCAGCACGACCAGGGCGTGGCCGAGGTGGCGTTCGTCGGTGAGCCTGCTGGCCAGACGGGTCACGTCGTGGTTCCCGACGAACGTCTGCGGCGTGAACACGTCCAGGTAGGCGTTGTGGCGCTCGAACGCCCAGGCGAGCTCGAACAGGTTCCGGTCGCTCAGCGAGCTCCAGATGGCCTTCCAGAGTTCGTACTGCGTGACGGAGTCCAGCCCGCTCTCGGCCACGATCGCGCCGTAGTCACCGTGGATGACCTCGCCGACCAGGTACGCCTCGGGATGGGCCTGGCGGACCCGGGGGAGCACGGTGGCCCAGAACTCCGCGGGTACGGCGTAGGCGGCGTCCAGCCGCCAGCCGTCCACGCCGCGTGCCAGCCAGTGGCCCATGACATCGGTGACGTAGTCGGCCACGGCGGGGTTCGCGTGGTCGAGCGTGACCAGCCCCGGGTGGCCCTCGAACGTGTCATAGCGCGCTTCCGGCGCGCCCCAGGAGAAGCGGAACCAGTCCGCCTCCGGGGCGTTCGGACCGTAGCGGAGTGCGCGCTGGAAGGCGGGGAAGTCCCGGCCGACGTGGTTGAAGACGCCGTCCAGCAACACCCGGAGGCCACGGGCGTGCGCGGCGGCCACGAGATCGTCGAAGTCCTTGTCGTCGCCCAGCCGCGGGTCGATCCGCCGATGGTCGATCGTGTCGTAGCCGTGCGTGGAGGAGGTGAAGATCGGGCCGAGTGCCAGGCCGGAGGCGCCGAGCCGTACGGCGTGGTCCAGCCACTTCTCCAGCCGCGGCAGCCGGTGGGTGAGCCCGCGATCGGTGCCGGTGGTGTCGGCCCCGGTGAAACCCAGCGGGTAGACGTGCCACCAGATCGCGTACTGCACCCATTGCGGCTCCATGCCCGCCCACGCTAGCCGGGTGGGCCGGAGGGGAGCGACCCGGCCGGGCCCGGCGGCCTCTCGCCCGGTCGTGCCGGGGCTACAGGGCGCCCGTGAGCTCGGCGGTGACCTCGATCCGCAGATCCTCGAGCGTCTCCGCCTGTTCGTCCGCCCGGCGCAGCAGCTCGTCGAGCCGCTCCCGGTCGAGGCGGTCGTCCCGGTCGGCCAGCACGAGGAGCGTCCGCCAGCAGGCGGCCTTGCCCTCCACACCCAGCCGCATCATCTCGACCTCTTCCAGGCTGCTCAGCGGTGAACGAGCGAGCAGCCGGCCGTTGGGCTTGAACCTGCCGGCCTTCTCCGCCACCCAGCCCAGCACGATCTTGTACTGCCGTACGGGTACGTCCAGGGCCGTCATCAGCTCCATCAGCGCGGCGCGATCTTCGGCGATCTCGTTCGCGAGCCGTTCGAACGTGGCACTCTCCTCCGACTCGCGGTGCGCCCCGGCCAGCCGGAAGGCCAGCTCGGTCCCCAGGGTCGCGCCGGCCAGATGGTCGTTGAGATAGATGCCGAGCAGCGCCAGGCCCGATCGGCCGACGTGCCCTGTGGCGACAGTGCCGCCGCCGTACTGGCCCATGGCTCTCCCTCGGTCTCGTCGCCCGCGAGCTGCGGCGACATACTTCCGGACCTACCCCGGCGCCCCGGCCCAAACTCGGGGCCGGTGGCCGCCACCTCCGCGCGGACCGGCCGAGTCTCGGTATGGGGTCACTGTTCGGCGGGAATGCCCAGGTCAGGGCAGATGACGTTCTGGGGCGGGAGCCGGGGGGCGGTCCGCGAGAGGTGCGCGCATGGTGAGCGTCGGCGCTCTGACGGTGGGGGTCGAAGAGGAGTTCCTCCTCGTCGACGCCGCCACCCGGATCACCTCGCCTCGCGCCGCGGCGGTACTCACCCGGCTCGCGGAGGTTTCTCTGCCGGCGGAGGGGATGAGCTTTCAGGCGGAGCTGGCGGCCACCCAGATCGAGGCGGCCACCGGGGTCTGTCTCGACCTCACGAGCCTGCGGGGCCAGCTGTGGGACGGACGGGCCTGCCTGGCGGCGGCCGCCGAGGCCGAGGGCATGCGGCTGGTCTCGACGGGCAATCCGGTGCTGACCGAGCACCCGGTGCCGTTCATGCCGGGTGACCACTACGCACGGGTGACCGAGATCCTGGCGGGCGCGGTGGCCGGCTATGAGTCGTGCGGATGCCACGTGCACGTCGGAGTGGCCGACCGGGAACTGGCCGTGGGGGTCTCGAACCATCTGCGCCCGTGGCTGCCGACGCTGCTCGCGCTGTCGGTCAACTCCCCGTTCGACCGAGGCCGGGACTCCGGGTACGCGAGCTGGCGCATCCAGGCACAGGCGCGGTTTCCCGGAGCCGGAATACCTCCGTGGTTCCCCTCCGCCGCGGCGTACGACCGGCGGCTCCACCGGCTGGTCGAGCTCGGTGCCCTGGCGGACAGCGGTACGACGTACTGGCTGGCCAGACCCTCGCCATGGCTGCCGACGATCGAGGTCAGGGCGGCGGACGCGGCATCCACGGTCGACGAGGCGGTCCTCCAGGCCGCCATGGTCCGCGCGCTCGTCCAGACCGCGCTCACCGAGCTCGCCGTGGGGAGAGAGGCTCTTCCGGTCGACGATCAGCTGTGTGCGGCCGCTCTGTGGTCGGCGGCCCGCTACGGCCTCGCCGGACCGGGTATTCATCCAGTAAAGGAGCTCCGGGTGGACGCCACGGTCCTGCTGGAGGAACTGCTCCGTCGCGTACGGCCGGCGCTTGAGGAGACCGGCGATCTGGCGACGGTGCGCCGGTCGATCCGCAGGCTCGGTCCCTGCGGCACGGGCGCCGCCCGCCAGCGTGAGGCCGCCGTACACGGCCTGCCGAACGTCGTGGACATGCTCGTTCGCCAGACAGGACGACGCTGATCACCTGGGCGGCCTGTCCTACGGGAGGAAACGCTGTGATCTCGAACATCGACGAAAGGACGGTCGCGCCGGCGTTGCCCGGAACACGCGGCCCGCTGTCGGAGGCGATCATCACCGCCCTGAGAACTGGATCGCTCGATCCACTCTCCGGTGTCGGCCCGGCCCAGGCCGACCCGTTCGGCGAGGACCTGCAGCTCGGCCTGTACGTCTGTTACGAGCTGCACTACCGCGGATTCGACGAGGTCGACTCCGGCTGGGAGTGGGAGCCGGAGCTCCTGCGGGTGCGGCGGCTGCTGGAGAGGCGTTTCCTGTCGGCGATGCGTGCGGCGACCTCTGGCGGGGACGACGCGGACGCCGCCCTGGACCGGGTGGTGCTCGAGACGAGCGATGCCGGTGGGGTGAGCGGTTACCTGAGGGACGAGGGTGAATGGTGGGAGCTGAGGGAGTTCCTGGCGCACCGGTCGCTCTACCACCTCAAGGAGGCCGACCCGCATGCCTGGGTGATACCGCGGCTACACGGCCGGGCGAAGGCCTCGCTGGTGGCCGTGGAGTTCGACGAGTTCGGCGGCGGCCGGGCCGACCGCATGCACTCGCGGCTCTTCGCGGAGCTGATGGACGGGGTCGGGCTCGACCCCGGTTACGGCCGCTACCTGGACGTGGTGCCCGCGGTGACGCTGGCGACGGTGAACATGATGTCCCTGTTCGGCCTGCACCGGGCGCTGCGCGGGGCGCTGGTCGGCCACTTCGCCGCGGCCGAGATCAGTACCCCGCCCAGTGCCCAGCGGATGGTCGAGGCACTGGACCGGATGGGAGCAGACCCTCGCTGCGACGAGTTCTTCACCGAGCACATCGAGGCCGACGCGGTCCACGAGCAGGTGTTGCGCCACGACGTGGTCGGCGATCTCATCGCCCATGAGCCGGACCTGGCGGCCGACGTCGTCCTGGGAGTCCAGGTGACCGAGATGCTGGAGGGACGGCTGGGACGCCATCTGCTGGCCCAATGGTCCGCGGGCCGGTCATCGCTCCGTTCCGCGCTGCCTTCCGCGCGTGCGCCGGGCCCGCGCGACTCCTGACACTCTCAGCCGCGCCGGCGTGGCCGCCTCCGGTGACTGGTGTCGCACAGCGGGAAACGGCGGCTGCGATGGCAGAGGCAGATGGCGACCATGAAACGGTCGGAAACGACCGTCGAGCCGTCGGTGAGCATGATCTCCACGGGCCCCTCGACCAGAGCCGGGCCCCCCGGGACCAGGAAGACGCGGCGCCGGTCCCTGCGACGGCTCTCACCACCGCTCGGCACGGATCACCACCAGGTCCTCGTAGCGCTGCTCGGGACCGATCAGCCCACATCTCTCCAGCTGGGCGGCCCTGGCCCGCATCACCGGGCCGAAGGGCTCCTGACGGCGCGCGACCACCGCCACCCTCAGCCGCTGCGAGCGCAGCCGTTCGACGGTGGTCTGGATCCCGCACAGGGCCGACTGCAGGAGCAGCAGCATTCCCCCGGGCGCCAGCAACGGCGGAGCCGCGGCACAGAGCCGGTCCAGGACCGCGCGTCCGTCGAGGCCCCCGTCCCAGACGTGCGCCGACCTGCCCGCAGAGGAAAGGCCGTCCGAGCACACATAGGGCGGATTGGCGACGATCACGTCGAAGACCTCTCCGGCCACCGCCTCGAACAGATCGCTGTGAACCACACGTACCGGCAGCCTGCGCAGCAACGCGTTGACCCGCGCGGTGAAGACGGCGCGAGCGCAGCTGTCGACCGCGATCACCTGGGCGGCGCCACCGCGGGCGGCGGCCAGGGCGAGCACGCCGGTGCCCGTACCGACGTCGAGCACCCTCGCCCCGACACGCGCGGTACGCAGCGTCTCGGCGAGCAGCCGGGTGTCCCCCTGAGGCCGGTAGACACCTGGCGGTCTGAACAGGAGCACAGAGTGCTCATACCGCAACCAGAGGGATAAGACACCCGTGTGACCTGCTGATCGTGTGGGGCGAGGCTCCGGCCTCAGGTGGGCGGACGGAGAGGAGCGGCCGAATCCAGTATGGAGCGGGCTACATCGCGCAGCTTGGCGTTGGTGTTCTGTGACTGCTGCGACAGCATCGCGAACGCCTCGTCCGCGGTGATCGAGTGCTGGGCCATCAGCAGGCCTTTGGCCTGTTCGATCTGGGCTCGAGAGGTCAGCGCGATCTTCAGGTGATCGGCGAGCTCACGCGCTCGCCGGTAGCGCCGGGAGTTCACGATCGTCGCCGAGGCGGCCACGGTGAACACCTCGATCAGTGCCTCGTCGACGGGCTCGAACGCGTCCGGGAGCCGGGAGTAGAGGGTCAGCGTGCCGAGTACCGGCTCGTCACCCAGCAGCAGCGGCACCGACAGGTACGACCTCAGTCCGGCCTCCCCGGCCGCCCCGGCGAACTCCGGCCAGCGGCCACGGAACCCGTCGATGTCGCCGCAGACCGTACGCCGCGTGCGCGCCGCCTCCAGCCACGGTCCCCGGCCCGCGGCGTACTGATCGCCGTCGAACTCCGTCGATGATCGGCCGGTGGCCGTCGCGGTCCAGCTGGTCCGTCCGTCCTCGGTGAGTACGGTCGCAGTGGCCATGGCGGCCGCAGGGACCGCACGCTCGGCCGTCTCGGCCAGCCATACGAGGGCCTGGTCCCGTTGACCCTCCTCCTCAAGCAGCGTCTGAAGATCCTTCAGCGTGGCCGCGACATCACGTAACCGCACCGTCAAATTGTCCATGCCGTCTCCGCCGCGCGCGCTTATTTGGCCCAGAAGACCGTATGCCCGAAAACAAGCTGCTTAGTCGGCGCCGGTACGGAATAGGTCAGGGACGAATGTCGAGCTCCTGGGCACGCGCGAGTAGAGTTCTGAGGCCCATGGACATTAGCCGCAGGGTTCACGTCTGGAACCTCCTGGCGGATGAGGCGGGCAAGCGCAGAGAGCCCATCTCGATCGCTGTGGCGTGTCACACCGCCGTACGGGTCCTGGCGGTCGACGGGGTCACGGTCGCGGCCATGGGTCACGACGACGTTCACCTCCCGGTCTTTGCCACCAGTGAACTCGGACGACGGCTGGAGGACCTGGAGTTCGCTCTCGGCGAAGGACCCGGCACGCAGGCGCATTCCGATGGCGCGGCGGTCCTGACGTCCGATCTCGAGCGGTGCAGCGCAGGCTGGCCGCTGTTCGGGTCGGACGCGCTCGAAATGGGCATACGGGGGATCTTCGCCTTTCCTCTGCGGTCGGGCACGGTACCGGTCGGCGTATTTCGGGCGTATCGGGCTAATCCCGGTGAATTGACGGCCAGTCAGCTCGGAGACGCACTTGTGCTGGCGGACATCATGTCGGTACTGCTCCTGGGGCCTGAGGGCCAAAGTGGTCAAGGCTTCGTTCAGGACGCGATTTCCTCCGATCACCATGTCGAGGTCTATCAGGCCACGGGCATGGTGTCGGTCCACCTCGGGGTGAGCCTCGCCGATGCGCTCGCTCGGCTGCGCGGCCACGCCTTCGCGCACGGTCAACCTATTTCCGCAGTGGCACGCGAAGTCGTGCAGGGGCGACTGCGTCTTGACGAAGGAGACACCGATGACTGAGACAGCGGATGCACCGGACCGGCCGGTGCGGCAGGAGTCGGTGTGAGCATGCCAGGGGACCAGCGCGGCCTTCCCGATGTCTTCGCCCAGATCATCGGCGCGATCATCGACGGCGATCATGTGGCACGCGTGCTGGAGCTGCTGACCCGTCGAAGCGTCGAGCTGTTCGACGTCACGTCGGCGGGCATCATCGTCGTCGACCCTCGTGGGGGATACCGTGTCGTGGCGGCCTCCGACGAACGCGCGGACCTCGCCGAGCTCTTCCAGTCCTTCGAGGAGGAAGGGCCCGCGCTGGACGTCCTGGCCTCACGCGAGCCACTGACCGTCGACCTCGCCTGCGCCGACGCGCGCTGGCCCGCGTTCGCTCCGGCGGCGCGTGACGTGGACATCCGCTGGGTCCACGCGCTGCCCATCCGGCTCGGCTCGGAGGTCGTCGGCGCCCTCAACCTGTTCCGGTCCGAGGCCGGCGGGGAGGTTCCCGACCCCGGACTCGGCCAGGCGATGTGCGGCCTGGTGTCGATCGCACTGGCCCAGGAACGCCCGGCCCGGCGTACGGAGCGCCTCTCCGAGCACATCCAGCAGATTCTCAACGACCGGGGCCGGGTCGAGCAGGTCAGCGGCATCCTGGCCGCGCACATGGGCATCAGCCCCGGCGACGCCCATGAGGTGCTCGCTCATCACGCCCGCACCAGCGGGGTCACCGTGGTGAAAGTGGCCAACGACGTGATCAACGGCGACGCCGACCCGCGGGCGATCGCCGCCACGTGGCGGCGGGGCACCGAGCCGGACACCGTGCCCTAGGTCTAAAACCGAGCGGGTGGCCGGTATACGTTGAAGACACCGAGAACACCTCGTGAGCCTGGGTCGCCCATGCTCCGTTCCCGGCGTTCGACTACCACCGTCCGGGCCTGGCCCGCTCGGTATGAGGGGCGCCGTGGTCGTGGCCGATACGCCGTCCGACCTCCTCACGCGCATGACCCGCCTGATCTGCCGTACGGTCGACGGGGTCGAAGACTGCGGGATCGCGGTGATGCACCACGGGCGGGCCGTGACCGTGGCGTGCTCCTCGGACCTGGCGGCCCTCAACGACGAGATCCAGTACGCCGCCGAGGCCGGGCCCTGCCTGCAGACGCTGGAGAGCGGCTCGGCCGTGCAGAGCGAGGACCTCACCGACGAGTCCCGCTGGGGCCGCTATCCGGCGGCGGCCGCGGGCGGAGGGATGCGTTCGGTGCTCTCGCTGCCCATTGACGCCGCCGAGGCCGGGCGCGGCGCGCTCAATCTCTACTCCCAGGTCGCCCACGCGTTCGACGAGAACGATCGGCTGGCCTGCACGGAGTTCGCCGGCATCATCGCGGGCGTCGTCGTCGCCACCGCGCACATCGAGGCGAATCCGACGCTGGCCGGGCGATTCCGGCAGACGCTGGTCCACCGCAGTGAGGTGGCCCAGGCCGTCGGCGTCCTGATGGCACGTCACCGGTGCGGGCCGGAACAGGCATTCCCGCTGCTCCTCGCCGGGCGCGAGCGCGGTGAGGATCTCTACGCCGCCGCGGCGCGGATCGGCGCGAGCGCCAGGCCGCAGAGCTGAGACCACGCCGTCACTGGAGCAGCTGCCGGTGGGGTGTCGTGAAGGACAGGACGAGGTAGTCGTCGAGGGGCTGGTAGCCGATTCGCTGGTGAATGACGTTGGTGGCGGGGTTGGCCAGGTCGCTGAAGACGACGACCTCCTGTGCCCCGGCGTCGATGGCGAACTGGCTGACCGCGGCGGTGGCGGCGGCTCCGTATCCGTGGCGCCGGTGTTCCGGCGGGGTGTAGACGGGGGCGATTCGCACCATTCCGGCGACCATGCGGCTCTGGCCGGCGAGGGCGACCGGTACGCCGTCTCTCTCCCACAGCGTGACGCCGCCGTAGCCGATCCGGTCGTCGATCGCGGCACTGTGGTCACCGGGACGTTCGCGTATCTCCTTTTCGGCGGCGTCGTACCAGGAGAGGAGCAGGTCCCGGTCGGAGGGCCCGGCCGCCCGGGCCTGGCCGGGTGCCGCGGGCCGTCGTACCTGGACGAGCCGGAAGAGCCTCCGGCGCTCCCAGACGGTGAAGTCGGCACCGGCCACCATGCGCCAGCGGGCGGCGAAGGCCTCGGCGATCTCGCGGCGCGCTGTGACGCCGGGTGGACGCAGGTCGTGGGCCATCAGTGCCGCCGTAAGCTCCTCGACGGCCTGCTCGGGCATGGTGCTGAGCAGCATGGGGAAGGGCGGCGTGTGCACGAACGCGCCGGCGGCGCAGCCTCCGACGGTCCACGAGCCCAGGATCGCTGGAGCGTTCCCATACGCTGTCAGCCCCCGGGCCTGTAGCGATTCCAGGACCGTCACGAGCACGGTGTTCTCGACCGGCCGCGATCTCAGGAAGTCACCTGCGGCCGTGTCGAATGCGGCGATATCCCCCGTAATGACCCAGCTCATTGGCTCATAGTGCCCACGATCATCGGCGTTTCGCACGGGAGTTGGGAAATATGATCAACTTACGGGTGGTTCAGGGCACTTATGTACGCACTCTCCCGCCGTGGGCGACTCACCCGCAGGACGTGCCCCGGGAAGGTCCGAGGCTGATGGCCCGGACGTCACAGCGCCGTACGGACGACCCCACGTCCGGCACCCCGCGGCGCCGCCGGACGCGTGCCGAGCTGGACACCGCACGCGGCGCGCGGCTGCCGGACCTGATCGCCGATGACCTGGCCGTACTTCTCGTGGGCATCAACCCGGGGCTCTCGTCGGCGGCGGACGGACGTCACTTCGCCACCCCCGGGAACCGCCTGTGGCCCGCCCTCTACCGGGCGGGGTTCACCCCCCGGCTCCTGCGGGCCGAGCAGGGGGATCACCTGCTGGAGTACGGGATCGGCATCACCAGCATCGTGGACAGGCCCACGGTCCGCGCCGCCGAACTGACCAGGAGCGAGTACGCCGAGGGCGGCGTACAGCTGCGCCGCCGCGTGCTCGCCCGCCGCCCGGCCTGGCTCGCGCTGCTGGGCGTGACCGGCTACCGCGCGGCGTTCGACGCGCCCGGCGCCTCGGTCGGCCTTCAGCGGCAGACCATCGGAGAGACGCGCATCTGGGTGCTGCCCAACCCCAGCGGCCTCAACGCGCACTACCCGCCGGCCCTCCTCGCGAGGGAGTTCGCGCGACTGCGGATCGCCGCGGGACTGCCCGACCGCTCCGGCGTCCTGGGCGCCGTCGAGCCACCCGAGCCGGAATAGGAGCCCCTCGCGCCCTTTTCGCGCGGGCTCTGTCGCCTCAACCGCGGCGCTCGGGGCACGATGGAGGGGGACGTGGGGATACTTCAGGCGCCGGGCAGAGCCTGGTCGGAGCTGCCCATAGCCGGTTCGGGGGAGCCGGATGGATGTTCGCCTGGTCACCGATGGGGCGGTCGAGGACCGTTCCGCCGGTGAGCTGGCCGCGCTGCTCGGCCGTGCGGCCGGTTTCGTCTGGGTGGACATCCCGTTCTGTGACGCGGACGCCGAGCGGGTGCTGTCGCAGGTGTTCGGTTTTCATCCGATGGCGGTACGGGACTGCGTGGAGCGCAACCGCGTTCCCAAGGTGCACGCGTACGCGGACCACGTGTTCGTCGTCCTGCACGCTCCGGAGCAAGGGGAGCGCGGGCACGTGCACTACATCGAGCTCGACCAGTTCATCGGGCGGAACTATCTGGTCACCGTCCACGGGCCGGTCAACCCGGTGGTCGAGGCGGGGGGGGCCCAGCGCGAGACCCAGGCGGTGCTCGCGCGGCTCAGGGCGGGCCGCCTGCGCCCGGCGACACCGTTCGAACTGTCCTACGCGATCGTCTCGGCCCTGATCCGCAGCCAGGAGGCGTATGTGGAGACGGTGACGAGTGACGTGTGGCGGCTCGAACAGCGGGTCACCGGTGGGGCATCGGGGATCCGGAGGAGTTCCTCGACGAACTGTTCCGCGCCCGCCACGAGCTCCTGGCCGTACGCACCATGGGCGCGCTGGGCGCGGCGATCTACGGGCGGATGACCACCCTCCCCCGCGTCTCACCTGACGGCCGCCGGTTCGTGGCCGACATCGCGGACCGGCTCGACCGGGTCCGCAGCATCGCGGAGGGCGAAAAGGAGTACCTGCAGGGAGTGATCGAGTTTTACCAGACCACGCTGACCATCAACGCCGCGATCATCGGCCACGCGCAGAACGAGGAGGTCAAGCGACTGACGGAGGCCAGCTACGCCCAGAACGAGGAGATCAAGAAGATCTCCGCCTGGGCAGCGATCTTCTTCGCTCCCACGCTCATCGGCACGGTGTACGGGATGAACTTCACCCACATGCCGGAGCTGCACTGGGTCGTCGGCTACCCGGCCGCGCTGATCTTGATGGTGCTGGCGTCCGTCGCGCTCTACCTGGTCTTCAAGCACCGAGGATGGCTGTGAGCACTGGCCCGGAGGGCCTCCTCGGTCGTGTCGTGGAACGCGAGGTCGTGGGTGAGACAGGCGACATGCAAGATCTTCCGGATCGGCGCTGGCACGCCCGCCAGATCCAGCCGGCCGCCGTGGTCGCGCACCCGCCACCAGGCCCCGATCAGCACGGCCGGCGCGGTGGAGTCCAGGCAGGTGACCCGCTCCATGTTCACCACGAAATGAAGGGACACATCGGGCGGAGGTGAACGGGGCCTTCACGGCCCGGTCCCCATCCTTGACGACGCGTTGACGCGGCCCGGGTGCCGCCTGGTCCGGCCGGCCACCCTCTCGTCAGTCGCGCCGCGTGAGGAACCGGTCGACGAGGGCGTCGGTGAACGCGGGTGGTACGGGCTGGCCGGTGACCAGCACGCGGTAGTAGATGGGGCCGACGAGCTGATCGACGGCGAGGTCGAGATCCAGGTCCGCGGGCAGGTCGCCTCGTTCGACGGCACGCCGTAGCGGCAGGCTGTCCAGGACGCGCTGCTGACTCAGGCACTCGGCGCGGAAGCGGGCGGCCATGTCCGGGTCGTGCTGGGCCTGGCCCGCCAGCGCGCGGAATACGGCACCCGGATCGGTCCTGGTCAGGAAGTCGGCCAGCCGGCTCAGGTGGGTCCGTAGCTCGCTCTCCAGATCGCCCTGGTCGGGCGGGGTCAGATGCTGGGCCATGTCATCGACGAACGCGTCCATCAGGATGTCGACCTTGGAGGGCCACCAGCGGTAGATGGTCTGCTTGGCGACCCCGGCCCTGGCGGCGATCCCCTCGATGGTCACGCCGGCGAACCCGCGCTCGACGAGGAGGTCGTCGACCGCCTCGAGTACGGCCTGACGGGCTCGTTGGCTCCGGCCGTGCCGGTTTCCGTGATGCCCAGTCCGGGGGACGACGACGCCGCCGTCGGAACCTTCACCCATGCCGGACAGCCTAGCGAAGGCTAGACAAGACTCAACGTTGCGTCTAGTTTGGCCCCCATGCCCATTTCTCTGCACGCCCCGCCGGTCCGCGCCACGCTCGACCGGCTGTTCGCCGCGGCGACCCTCGACGACCAGCGGCCGGTACGCACGACCACCGGCACGCCGCAGGAGCTCGCCGACGCGCGGGAGAGCCTCTACCTGCCGATCTCCGCGCGGGGCGGGGAGCTGCTCTACGCGCTGGTCCGGGCATGCCGCCCCGAAACGGTCGTGGAGTTCGGCACCTCGTTCGGCATCTCGACCATCTACCTCGCCGCCGCGGTCACGGACAACGGCACCGGCCGGGTCTTCGGCACCGAGATGAGTACGGCCAAGATCGCTGCGGCGGAGGCCAATCTCGGCGAGGCCGGCCTCGCCGACGTGGTGACCATCCTTGCCGGTGACGCACGGGACACTCTCGCCGATGTTCCCGGGCCGATCGGCCTCGTACTGCTGGATGGATGGAAGGACCTGTGCCTGCCGGTCCTGCGGTCGCTGGAACCCCGGCTCGCCCCTGGCGCGCTGGTCGTGGCGGACGACATCACCATGGCCACCATGGCCGGCTACCTCGACTACGTACGCGACCCGGCGCACGGGTACGTCAGCGTCGCCTTCCCGGTGGAGGACGGCATGGAGGTCAGCTGCCGCGCCGACGCGACGAAGTAGAGGCGTACGGCTCCGGATCCACGCACAAGAGAAGAGGGCGGGGGTGACCCCCGCCCTCTTCGCCGATGAGCCGCCGGATCAGACGAGCTTCTTCGGGTGGTAGGCGTGGTACTGACTGCCGCTGGCCAGGCCGTACGTGCGCGTGCGGTGGTCGGTGCCGTAGGACCCGCGCTGCTCGTACTCCCAGTACGAGCTGTGCGCGCTGTTGGCCCACTTCTCGAAGATGACGACGTGGCGGGTGTTACTCGTGCCGGTGGCGTCGATGATGAGGTCGCCGGGCTTCAGTGCCGACATCGCGATGCGCTTGGTGGTCGCCGAACCGGCCAGGCCGACGGTGTTCAGCCCGGGCTTGCCCAGGGCGAGGGCCATCGAGGCGTAGCCCGAGCAGTCGGTGCGGTATCCGTTGTGCGTCTTCGCCTGGCTGTACGGCACGCGCTGGGCGGTGTGCGGGTGCCAGGTCTTGGCGTTGGCCAGCACCTTGGCCCTGGTGATGGTGGCGAGGGCGGTGACGGTTCCCTGGGCGGCGGCGGCCTTCTGCGGGAGGGCCTTCTGCTGAGCGGCCGCCTGCACGGCGACGTCGGCCTGACGCGTCTGTGAGGGGTGGGCGGAGGGGGTCGCGGTGAATCCGTAGACGGCTGCCGCGGCGCCGGACAGTGCCAGGGCGCCTGCGCCGATACGAACTGCGAGTTGCGTGCGCATGAGACTTCTCCATCTGATCTCGGGGATGCGATATTCCGTCGGGTTGTCGGTATGCCGCAAAGACCGAACGGTGAATAACGTAGATAGACGAGTCCTTCATTGCTAGAGGATTCGCAGGTCCCGGGACGAAAACTTCACCCCTCGCGCGTTCGAACAGGGCATACTCCGGCGACGTGGGACGTCGATGGGACAATGGACTATCTCCTGACCAGCATCAAGGTGTCAGGGAAACCCGCTGGCCGGTGGCTCGACCATTATGACTACTCCGAGTATTCGTCATGGTCGAGATCCGTGAAAACGGACTACCGGGGCACCCGGTCTGGACTAGAAACGTCGCAACGGCAAGCATCGCAAACAGCCTGATCCAGCAATATTGGAGATGTAATAGCGGAAAGGTAGAGAGGTGAGCCGAAGCCGACAACTGAGTCCGCTGCCGGACGACCTTCCCCAGGCGGTTCGAACACTGCTGGGAGAACTCCGTCTCCTGAAGGACCGATCCGGCTACGACCTGCGCGCCCTGGCGATGAAGACCCACGCCAGCCGCTCCTCCTGGGGCCGCTGGCTCTCCGGGGAGACCTGGATTCCGCGTGAGGCCGTGGTGAACATGGCCGAGCTGTGCGCGGGGGACTCCGGCCACCTGAACGCCCTGTGGCAGCGGGCCGAAGACGAGCGGCGGGCACGGCAGTTCGCCGATCCTCCCGATCCGGCAGGGCCATTAGACGCGGCCGGCCCGCCCCACCCGGCCGGCCCGCCCCACCCGGCCGACCACGCGACCAACGGCCACGCGACCAACGGCCACGCGACCAACGGCGAGGCGACCAACGGCGATCCCGCGAGCGCGGCCCGCCCGGCAGGCACGGCCGGCCCCGGCGCCCACGAGCCCCCGGTCCACCCCGGCGGTCCACGCCCGGCCCGGTCGCGACGGGGCCGGACCATCTTCGTGGGAACCCTTCTGGGCTGCGCCATCGCCGCCGGGGCCGCCGGCCTCGTCATCGGGCTCTCGCTCCGCACGACCCCGGCCGAGCCGATACAACCCTCCGCCAAGTGGCTGACCAGGGAGGAGATCCTCGCCCGTGTACGGACGTGGCACCCGCACACCGACCTGCGGATCCCCTACAGCCAGAGCCGCTTCTACCAGGGGTACCGCACGGACGGCTCCGGCTACGCCTCGATGGCCGTCGGACTCCCCACGCCCGGCCCGAACTCCCCGGACCTCGCATCGGGCCAGTACACCCGCAGGATCGCGCCCACCGAGCTCCTGCCCGGTGACCTGGTCATCAACCCGACCGGCGACGCCGGGACCCGCCAGGTCGCGGTGTTCGACCGGTGGGCGGACGCAGCGCACACGCGGTACTGGGTGTACCAGCAACGACGTGGATACGGCACGGATCACCTCGTCCTGGCCTACGCCCTGGACGCTCCCAGCCCGTACCACGCGTACCGTCCGCTGAACATCCACGAGATCGGCACGCTCACGCCTCCCGAGGTGACGCCCTGAACAGGCGACGACCGACCGGCCGCCGCGGTGTGGGCCGGGGCGGTTGCCGTGGCTCACCGAGGCGTCCTACCGGCCGGGCGTCTCCCGCTCCGCGCGGAACACGACCCAGCGCAGCACGCAGTACATGTAGACCGCCTCACACAGGCCGGCGGTGACACGGGCGAGGTGGTACTCCAGGCCCAGCGCGGCCAGCCCTCCGCCGACACCGAGGATGCACACGACGTAGTTGACGCCGATCGCCACCGCGTACGTCGCGGCCTGCGGCCCGACGGGTGCGTGCGAGCGGAAGTTGAACCTGCGGTTCAACAGGAAACTCAGCCCGAACGCCAGCAGGTAGGCGACCGTGATGGCCGGCGGCAACGGCCAGCCCAGGCCACCGCGGAACACCGTCAGCAGCCCGAGGTCGACGGCGAAAGTGAACCCGTTGATGAGGCCGAAGCCCAGGAGACTGGGCGCGACGACACGGGAAAGGCCAAAGGGCAGCCGGCGCACGACCTCGGCCGTGAACGCGTGGAACCGCTCCCGGCGTACCGCCGGGGCCGGGACGGCGACGTCCTCGCCGATCACGTGACCGGCCTGCCCTGCCCGGCAGGCCGGTTCACGGTGGAGACGGTGTCGCTCACGAGGAGGCTCCCTGCCGCAGGCCCTGATGTCCTGTAAGACGGTAGGGGCTGTGGTCCGGCGGCGTGTGACCGGGCCGGTGTCTCGCGCTGACCGCCGTCCCCGGCGGTTCGGCCGGCGCGGGGCGCGGCTACTCCCAGATCTGGAGCAGGTAGACACCACCCGAATAGGGCAGGCAACGGTACGGCCAGCCCTCACGCTCGTACTGCTGGCCGGCGTCGACGCAGAGCTTCTTGCTGCCGTACGCGGGAGTGATCGAGTGCCAGGCCGCGGCGTGTGCCGGGACGGCGAGTCCGCCGACCATCAGGGTGGCCAGTCCGGTTCCGGCGAGTGCGGTACGCAAGCGCATGTGTCTTCCTCTCGTGAACCAGCGGCCCGAGGCTCGTACATCGCAATGCGATGACCTCGGGGAATTCGGCCCGAGCACAACACGCGCGGTGTCGGAGAGGACAGCGTCAAATGACTTAATACTGTTACGCAGAGGGCTACGCGACGTTCACGGGAGGGCCGCGGCGTACGATCAAGGAGTGTTGCTGGGGAGAGGCCCGGAGCTTGAACTCATCGACCAGCTTGTGGACGGAGTAACGCACGGCAAAGGCCGGGCGCTCGTGGTGACGGGCGAGCCGGGAATTGGCAAGACCACGCTGCTACAGCAGGCGACAGAACGCGCCTCACGGGACCTTCGCCTTTTGCAGGTGACGGGCGTCGAGAACGAGGCCGACCTGCCTTATGCCACCCTGCACCTGCTGTTGAGTCCCGTCATCGACCAGATCGGGCTGCTCCCCGCCCCCCAGGCCGCCGCGCTGCACAGCGCCTTCGGCCGCGGGCCCGCGGCGGGCGCCGACCGGTTCCTTGTCGGGCTCGCCACGCTCACGTTGCTGTCCGAGCTGGCCACCGAGACACCGGTGCTGTGCCTGGTCGATGACGGCCAGTGGGTGGACACGGCATCCGTCGAGGCGCTGCGTTTCGTCGGGCGCCGTCTCCGCCACGACCCGGTGGGGCTGGTCGTGGCCGTACGTGAGGAAGGGCGCACGTCCGGGGGGACCCCGCCGTACGCCGACCTGCCGGTCCTGCGGCTCGGTGGCCTCCAGCGGGACGCGGCCGTCGCGCTCCTCGCGGGACGATCGCCCGCACTGCCCCCATGGCTCCAGGACAGGGTGCTGGCCGCGGCGGACGGCAACCCGCTGGCGCTGCAGGAGCTCCCCAAGTCACTCGGTGAGGACGACTCGGCCGCCGGCGATCTCCTGCCGATCACGGACCGGCTGCAACGGGCCTTCGCGGGACAGATCGACCGGCTGGACGAGGCGTGCCGGACGCTCGTTCTGGTGATCGCCGCGGAGGGCACCGGTGACCTCGGCACCGTCCTGCAGGCGGCCGACCGGCTCGGCGTGCCGGCGACCGCCCTGGCCGAGGCCGAGCGAGCGGGACTCGTGGTCGTCTCCGCCGGTTCGGTGCGGTTCCGCCATCCCCTCGTACGGACCGCGGCCTACCAGGGAGCGCTGTTCACCCAGCGGCAGGCCGTTCACCAGGCCCTCGCCGAGACTCTCAAAGGCAGCGATCCGCACCGGTGGCCGTGGCATCTGGCCGCTGCGGCGTTCGGCCCGGACGAGAAGGTGGCCGCTGCCCTCGAACGCGCGGCCGACAGAGCCGTCGAGCGCGACGGCCAGGCCGCGGCGGTGGCGGCGTACGAACGCGCGGCGCGGCTCAGCGAGGACGCGACGGCGCGGGGGCGCCGGCTCGCGGCGGCCGCCGTGGCGGCGGTCGAGCTCGGCCGGTTCCAGCGCGCCGGCGAACTCTGCGCCGCGGCGGAGCCCCTGACCGACGATCCGGCGATTCGATCCAGGCTGGCGGTGACCCGAGCCAGGCTGGAGTTCGAGGGTGGCCACCCACGTGCCGCCGCGCGCACCATGATCGACAGCGCGGCGGAGATCGCCACCGCGATGCCGGCGACCGCCGCCGAGACGCTGGTCCTGGCGGCGTACTACGCCGGGCACGGTGTGGACCTTCCGCTGGCCGGCGAGGCGGTGGCGCTTCTGGAGACGCTGGAGCTGCCCCCCGGCCACGCGCTCCAGCCGTGGGTGCGGTCGACGGTCGAGTACAACCGGCTCATCAGGGGCGAGGTCACGAGCGATGCCCTGCTCAGCGGCCGCAGCCCCGACTCGGTGTGGGAGCAGAGCTGGTCGGCGCGTTCGCTGAACGTCGCCGGGCACGCCTCGGCGGCGCTGGAGACGTCGGAGGCCATGGTCGCCGGCAGCCGGGAGGCCGGGCTCATGGGCCATCTGGCCAACGCGCTGTTCCACCGGGCGTGTGCGCAGGTTCTGCTCGGCCGGCACCGGGCGGCGAGCGTGTCGGCGGAGGAGGCCCTCGCGGTCGCGGTCGACACCCGTCAGGGTTCGGTCGCGACCTATCTGCGCGGGCTGCTGGCCTGGCTGGCGGCACTCGACGGCGACGACGAGCGATGCCGGACGTTCGCCGACGAGGCCATCCAGTACGCCGGCGACCACCGGACCCCGCCGAGTGCGGCGGACGCGACCTGGGCGCTGGCCCTGCTCGACTTCGGAAACGGCCGTTACGAGGCCGCGCTGGGCCGCATGGAGGACCGGTGGAGGTCGTGGCCGCACAGCAGTGCGTGGATCCGGAGCACCGCCGACCACATCGAGGTCGCGGTACGCGCGGGGGAGCCCGGCATCGCGCTCCGGCTGCTCGGCGAGCTGGAGGAGCACGCCGAACAGCTCCTCGACCCGTACGCACCCTCGATCATCGCCCGCTGCCGGGCCCTGGCCGGGGAGGCGGACGAGGCCGAGGAGTACTTCACCGCGGCCCTGGGGCCCGTGCCGAGTGACGACCGCCCGTTCGAACGTGCACGCACCCTGCTCGCGTACGGTCAGTGGCTCCGCCGCGAGCACCGCAAGGCCGAGGCTCGTGTCCGGCTGAGGGCGGCACTGGACATCTTCTCCGGCTCCGGTGCGAAACTCTGGGCGAGCCGCGCCCAGGAGGAGCTACGGGCCACCGGCGACCGATCGGCGGCCCCCGACCCGGGTCCGGGCCCGGCCGCCCGGCTGACCCCGCAGGAGCTCAGGGTCGTGCGGCTCGCCGCCACCGGGGCCACCAACCGGGACATCGCCGCGCAGATGTTCCTCAGCCCGCGTACGGTGGCCCAGCATCTCTACCGCGCGTTCCCCAAGCTCGGCATCGCCACACGCACCGAACTCGCCGCGCTGAACCTCGACCTGTAGACGACCGCGCCTCACCACTCAGCCGGCGGCCTCCGTCGCTTGGACCGTATCGGTCGGCGATCGGCCCAGAAGGATGAAGCCGAGCGCGTACAGCGTGGCGCCACCGACTTCGAAGACCTGGATGAGCGGAAACCGCGGCCCCGAGCTGAAGATGAACAGGCCGCCGAGGGTGTAGAGGACGGCACCCACACTGAGCAGCAAGGGCACCCACGTCATGCCGTGCCGGCGCAGCATCAGCGCCAAAAGCACATAGCCGATCGGAAAAACGAGCAGGCCCGGGAACACGATGATCGCTGCGCCCGCGTCGATGTCGCCCGAGGTGTGCACGAGACTGGGCTCATAGTGCGCACGCACTGGATTGTGGGCGCCGTCGAAGATGATGAGGGCGAACCACAACAGGGTGCCGATCAGGCCGGCGTACCAGCCCACAAGGTCTCGTCGAGAGTGGACTAGGGTGCCCAGCGCGAGCATGCCGGCCAGGCTGAGCGCCTGGAGCAGCAGGCCGGCGGCCTGGATGTCGTGGGTCACCCCGTAGAGCTGCCCGGCCTTCGCCATTCCCCAGCCGTCGCGTGCGGGGTGCAGCACCGTCCCGAGCAGGAACAGCGGCCCTCCGACAGATGCCGTGGTCTTCGCGATCATTCGCAGTCGCCGGCGCGTACCGCTCGTTCGCGCGGTGGCCGCGTCCAGTGGGGTTCCTCGATCACTCATCGCGTGTCACTTCCTCTCGGACAGCCCGCTCGGGGCAGGGGACTCGACGGGGCGGTCCGTCGCCACCGTCCGGATGACCAGAAGGGTCAGGGCCACGCCGAGCAGCGCGACGCCGGCGGCCGTCGCGAAGGCGACTCTCAGGCCGGTGTTGTAGACCGCGAGGTGGGGTCCGGCGTGGTGAGCGGTCCAGGCGGCGATCACGGCGGTGGCTCCTGTCGCTCCGAGCGCGCTGCCGACCCGCTGTGCGGTCTGCACGATTCCTGAGACGACCCCGACGTCGGCCGCGGGCACGGACCTCACCGCGGGGATGGTCGAACCCGCGAACGAGGCGGGCAGCCCGGCGGCGAGCAGGAGGCCGAAGGGCAGGACGTCCCGCAGGTACGAACCGTGCAGGGGCAGCCGGGCGAACCCGGCCAGCGCGCCGGCCAGCAGCAGCATCCCGGCCGCCAGCACCGTACGGGGTCCGTAACGCGCGAGGGCCCGGGGCAGCAGCGTACGTGCGAAGACCAGCGCGCCGGCCGCGACGGGCAGTACGGCGAATCCCGACGCGGTGGGTGCGTATCCCCGTACCTGCTGCAGGTAGAGAGCGAGCAGGAAGAACGCCGGCACGTGGGCGACGCCGATCATGAAGTTGGCCAGCGCCGAGCCGGTCACGTTGCGGACTCGCAACAGGCCCAGCGCCAGCACCGGGGACGCGGTGCGCGCCTCGATGCGGAAGAACACCACGCCCAGGACCAGCCCGGTCGTGGCCGCGGTGAACGCGACGGCGTCCGGCCCCCGTTGGGCGGACGCCGTGATCGCGTACACGATCAGCAGCAACGCGGTGGTGCCCGTCACCACCCCCGGCAGATCCAGCCCGCGCCACCGCGTGCCCGCGGCCGGCTCGAGCTCGTCGGCGGGCAGCAGCCGGCCGCAGAGCAGTAGTGACACCGCTCCGATCGGCAGGTTGACCAGAAAGATCGACTGCCAGCCGAACGCCTGGGTGAGGATTCCGCCGAGCGAGGTCCCGATCGCCGCTCCCGCCGCCCCCATCGCCGACCAGATCCCGAACGCCTTCGCGTGCGCCTTCGGGTCGGTGAAGGTGACGGCGAGCAGCGCGATCTCGGCCGGCACCAACAGTGCCGCGCCGACCCCCTGCAGGGCACGCGCGGCCGGCAACAGCCACGCCCACCGGGCCACCCCGGCCAGCAGCGACGCCACGGTGAACACCGTCAGCCCGGTGACGAACATCCTGCGGCGGCCCAGCAGGTCGGCCGCCCGCCCCCCGACGAGCTGAAACCCGCCGAACGTGAGCTGGT
This sequence comes from Actinoallomurus bryophytorum, assembly GCF_006716425.1. NCBI lineage: Bacteria > Bacillati > Actinomycetota > Actinomycetes > Streptosporangiales > Thermomonosporaceae > Actinoallomurus > Actinoallomurus bryophytorum. The sequence goes on along the minus strand of NZ_VFOZ01000001.1, from coordinate 2,942,666 downwards.
ACGCGCCCGTGACCCACGCGAGCCCCGTGACGGACAGCCCCAGCCCGGCCCCGATCGACGGAAGGGCCACGTTCACCACCGAGGTGTCGAGGAAGACCAGCAGCTCGACCACGGTCAGCAACGCCAGCACGGCCCCGGGCCTGCTCCTGGTGCGTGCCATCCCACTCCCCGTTCACTAGAGTCAGCCACTAGAGAGAACCACTAGTGACGTACTCTAGTCAACTGGTACGGTGGTGAGATGAGCGCGACAGCGAAGCGGCCGAACGCCCGAGCCGACAAGGCACGGGCCAACCGGCGCCGGATGCGCGACGCGGCCCTGTCCCTCTTCGTCGACCAGGGATACGTCGCGACGTCCATGCAGGCCATCGCCGACGAAGCGGGAGTCGCGGTGCAGACCCTCTACTTCACCTTCGGCACCAAGCGAAGCCTGCTTTCGGAGATCCTGGACGTCGCGGTGGCCGGCGACGACGAGCCCATCCCGACGCTCGAACGCCCGGCCGTCCTCGCCGCGCTCGCCGACCCGGACCCGAGGCGGCAGCTGCGCACACAGGTGCGGCTCGCACGCGAGATCTACGAGCGCGTCGCACCCGTCCTGCAGGTCGTCGCCGGCGCCGCCTCGGCCGATCCCGACATCGCCGAGCTCTGGGAGATCAACAACACCCAGCGCGCCACCGCCCAGGAACGGCTCATCACCGCGCTCGCGGCCAAGACCCCTCTCCGTGAGGGACTCGACATCGCCACGGCGGTCGACATCACGCTCGCCCTGCAGACCCCCGAGATCTACCAGTACCTCACCCGCCGCCGTGGCTGGAGTCCCGAGCGATGGGAACACTGGACCGCAGACGCCGTGATCGGCGAGCTCCTGCCCGGCCGGTAGAGGGCCATCCGCCCACACGCGCACAGGGAGGGATGATCTTGATGGATGTCATCGGAGTGGGATTCGGGCGTACGGGGACCCTGTCGTTGAAATCGGCGCTCGAACGCGTCGGGTTCGGCCCCTGCCATCACATGGTCGAGCTCATCGGCGACACCGAGCAGATCTTGCTGTGGAAGCGGGTCGCGGACGGCGAGACGCCGGACTGGGACGCGGTCTACCGCGGCTACCGCTCGACGGCCGACTGGCCGGGCGTGCGCTTCTGGCGTCAGATCACCGATCACTTCTCGCAGGCCAAGGTGGTCCTCACGGTCCGCGATCCGCGGCGCTGGTACGACAGCGCGGCCCAGAGCATCCACCTGGCGGCCTGCGGCCCGCCGCCGGCGGACCCGGTCGTGGCACGGATGCGGGAGGTCGTACGCGGCGTGCTGTGGGACGGCGAGTTCGGCGGCCGTTTCGACGACATGGACCACGCCATCAAGGTGTTCAACGAACACAACGAGGCCGTACGCCGCGAGATCTCCCTGGACCGGCTGCTGGTCTTCGAGGTCGGTCAGGGCTGGGGACCGCTGTGCGCGTTCCTCGGCGTGCCCGTCCCGGACGAGCCGTTCCCGCACGCCAATGACCGCCAGGAGTTCGCCCGGCGAGTCCGGTCGAGGAGTCGTGAGCGCGACCACGACTGGCGGTAGAGCGGCGCGTTCGCCGCGCTCACGCGGGAACGGCGGGGGCCGTGTTCCGCCGGGGACGGATCCGTCGCCGACGTGGTCTCGGCGGTAGCGGGAAGGGGCGAACGGCCGGTTAGGCAGTCCAACTCAAGATCATTAAGATCCACGGGTGATCATCAGGAACGGGCCGAAAATCGGTCTGCTCGTCGGCGTGCTGGCCGCTTTGGCGACGCTGAGCGCGCCGCCCGCCTCCGCCGGCGGATCGTCGGACCAGGAGGCCCCGAAGGTCGAGCTGGTGCTGGATTCCAGCGGCTCGATGCGCGCCACCGACATCGACGGCCGCAGCCGTATGTCGGTCGCCCAGCAGTCCTTCGGCGCGGTGGTGGACTCCCTACCCGACGAGACCCAGCTGGGCATCCGGGTCCTGGGCTCCCGTGTCTCCGCCTCCAGCAGCCAGGCCCTCGGCTGCCGGGACACGCAGCAGATCAGCCCCGTCGGCCCGGTCGACAAGGTCAGGGCCAAGGCCGCGATCGCCAGGTTGCGTCCCACCGGCTGGACCCCGATCGGCCTCGCCCTCCGCGGGGCCGCGGCCGACCTGGGCACCGGCGAGACCACCCGGCGGATCGTCCTCATCACCGACGGCGAGGACACCTGCGGGGTGCCCGGCCCCTGTGACGTGGCCAGGGAGCTCGCCGCCCGCGGCACCCACCTCGTGGTGGACACGCTCGGGCTCACCCTGGACGACAAGGTACGACGGCAGCTGACCTGCATCGCCGACGCCACCGGCGGCACCTACACCGCCGTCCAGCACCAGGCCGAGCTCACCGACCGTCTCGACCAGCTGGTCCACCGGGCACACGACACGTACCGCAGGACCCCGCGCCAGGTCGGCGGCAGCGACCGGTGCGCCAACGCTCCCATCCTGGCTCCCGGGGTCTACACCGACCGCGAACGCTTCGCCGAGCACCGCTGGTACCGGGTGGCGGTGTCGCCGGGGCAGGAACTGCGCGCCTCGGTGAGCGTCGCGCTCGACCGGAGCCTGAACCCGGACTACGGGGTGCTGCTGCGCGCGATCTCATCGAGCGGCCAGGAGATGGTGCGCGGAACCGACGCCGGCAGCGGGCGTACCGACGTGCTGTCCACCGGGCTGCGCTGGTCGGACCAGCAGCCGTCGGCATCACCCGAACCCTCGGCGTCGCCGGCGGCGGACGAGTCCGGTACGGGCCTGGTCTGCCTGGTGGTCAGCAACTCCTTCTCCATCCCCGCGGGCGTACGGACCACGCCCGGCATGCCCCTGGAGCTGACCGTCGGCGTGGTGCCCTCCTCGCCTGCGCCGGGCGGCCCGTCGCTGGGACGCGGCTGGTTGCTGTTGCTCGTACTCGCCGGAGCCGGCCTGCTCGGCGGCCTGGTCACCGGCTGGCTGGCCCGCTGGCGGATCGCCATCTGGAAGGACAACTGATCATGCGTGGCATTCTGCTCGCCGGCCTGCCCTTCACCGTGCTGTCCCTGGCCGCGGCGGCTCCGGCCGCCGCGGACGAGACCCCCTCACCGAGTCCCAGCAGTACGGTCAGCACCGCCGGTACGTCCTTCCTGACGGCGACCGCGGTGGAGCCCGGACAGCCCGTACGGGTGTCGGGGTCCACCGGCGACTACCTGTACTGGTCGTTCGACGCGGCGGCCGGCGAGACCGACCGGCTCGCCTTCACCATCACCCTGCCGCCCAGCGGGAGCCGGCACGGCCCGGCCACCTGGACCGTCGACGTCTTCGACGGACTGCGCCGGCGCCAGGCATGCGTGGCGGGCTCGCAGACGGCCACCGCGGCGGCCGGCGACGCGGCGGTCAAGCTCCACTGCCTGCTGCGCCAGGTCCGCTCCTGGGCCGACCCGTGGTCCGACGAGCCCCTGCCGGGCACCTACTACGTACGGCTGTCGGCGACCGGCCTGCCGGAGCAGGACCTCGGCCTGGCGGTCCGGACGGACCTGGCCATCACCGCGCGCAAGGGCGACCCCCAGCCGGACAACGCGAACCTCAAGGCCCCGCTGTCCCCGGCGGTCGATCCCGGAACCACGGTGGCGCCGCAGGCCGCCGGCCCGTCGTCGGATCCCTCGTCCGGCCCGTCGTCGGAGGCGGGGCCGTTGGAGCGGGCGAGTGGCTGGTTCTCCTGGCCGTCCACCCGGTGGTGGTGGACCATCGGCGGCGGCGCACTCGCCGCCGCCATGGGCGTCGCCGGCTACAGCCTGACCCGTCACCCCCGCCGCTGGTTCTCCTCACGCTGACCCGGCACGGCGGGAAGAGCCGCCTCCGGATCTGGCCGCGGTGTCATTCCTTCGCCGGGTCCGGCGCGGCCGAGTACTCGCGTACGTCGCGTACCGCCAGTGGTGCGAGGCTGACCGTCAGGTTCGCGAGCCCGGCGGCCAGCAGGGTGCCGCGCAGCCCCAAGTGCGCCGAGACCGGTCCGGCGAACATCAGCCCGAGGGGTTGTCCGAGGTAGGAACCGAACCACTCGTACGCACTGACCTTGGACAATGCGGTGGCCGGGACCTCTCGCTGAAGCACGGTCTCCCACAGGGGGTCGAAGACCATCAGGCCGACGCCGCCGAGGAACGCGCCCGCGGCGATGGGCACGACGGATGACGCCTGCGACATCACCAGTGAGGGGAGCGCGAACAGCGCTCCCACCAGTACCGCGAACCGCAGGGGCCGGTTCGGCCGCACGTTGAGGGCCACGACGCCGCCGGTGACGGCGCCGGCTCCGAACGCCGTGAGTACCACTCCCCACGCGCTGGCACCCCCGGCCAGGTAGCGCTCGCTGACCACCGGTCCGAGGACGGTGAAGGTCGTGGAGAGCATGTTGCTCACCGACGCCGCCAGGATGAGGCTCCAGGCCCAGGTACGTGCCGTCAGCTCACTCCAGCCCTCCCGCAGGTCCCGTACCAGGTGGAGGACCTCGCGTGGGCCGCGGGAGTCCGATAGCCGCAGCCGCGACAGGCATGCCGCGCTGAGGCCGAAGGTCGCGGCATCGGCCGCGATGGCCCAGGCCGAGCCCACGCTCAGGATCAGCAGCGTCGACACCAGCGGGCCCGCGACCATCGTCGCCGACTGCGACATGCCGCGCAGCGCGTTGGCGGCCTGCCGCAGCTCAGGCGGAGTGGTCTGCTGGACGAGCCCGGACACGGCGGGGGTGAACATCGCGCTCGCCGTGCCGTTCACGACTTGCAGGCACATGAGCTGCCAGACCTGGGAGTGTCCGCCCAGCAGCAGGATCGCCGTGGCGCCCTGACCCGTCAGCCGGGCCAGATCCGCGCCGATCATCACTCGATCGCGGGGCAGCCAGTCGGCGATCACGCCGCCGAGCAGCATGAACACCACGATGGGAACACTCCGCGCGCCCAGGACCAGCCCGATGTCACTCGCCGAGCCGGTCCGGTCGAGCACCGCGATGGAGACTGCGGGTAACGCCAGGTAGTCGCCGAAGGTCGAGAGGGTCTGCCCGGTGAAGAACCAGCGGAAGTCGCGCAGACGCAGGACTCGGAGTCGCGCGGCCGACGCGTCCTTCACCCTGGGGGACGTACGGCGTCTGTTCACCGGTTCAAGGGCGTGGTCCAGACAGTGGGTAATGACAAACGCCGAAATTATAGGTCAGAGATATTGGCCCGTCGCGGTGCCGTCGGTCTTCGACACGCGCATCGAGACGACGTTGGCCAGGTTGACGACGACGCCGTTCTCCTCGGGCTCGCGTTCGTACCTCGCCTCGTTCAGGACAAGGCTGCGGTGCTCGTCGATGGCATGGGCGACGGCTTCCAGCGCCTCGCGCTCCTCGCTGAAGTCTCTGCTCAGCACTGAGACGTCCTCACCGCCCACCGGGTGAAAACGCAAGATCAGTACGGTCTTGTCAGGCACGGCCGGTCCCTCCCTCAGCGGATCCAGGACGGTGCCCGCCGGGCCGGCCTCTGGGACCTGTCCGTGCTGCGTCGCTGTGGACCCGGACACTCCCCAGTCTGCCCCTGACCAGGGTTTCTGGACCAGGCCCGGGGGTGCCTCAGCCGACCGCGTGAAGGTCTGGGGCGGGTGGTGCCGCGCTTTCGGGCCGGTGGCGTCCTGTGCCGGGGAGGGCCAGGCGCAGGATGCGTTTGTAGACCGAGCTCGTCTGGCGGGCCAGTGTGCCGGAGTTGTACGGGAGTTCGAATCGTTCGCACAGGGCACGGACCCGTGAGGCGATCTCGGCGTAGCGGTTGCTCGGCAGGTCGGGGAACAGGTGGTGTTCGATCTGGTGGCTGAGGTTGCCGCTCATGAGATGGAGGAGCCGGCTCCCGTCGATGTTGCAGGAGCCGAGCAACTGGCGGACGTACCACTCGCCGCGGGTCTCGCCGGCGAGCTGGTCCTCGGTGAAGACCTCGGCGCCTTCGGGGAAGTGGCCGCAGAAGATGATCGTGTGCGCCCAGAGGTTGCGGGTCAGGTTCGCGGTGAGGTTGCCGGCCAGGACGGGCAGAAAGGCGGGACCGGCCAGCAGCGGAAACGCGAGGTAGTCCTTGACGATCTGGCGACGCACCTTGCCGGCGATGGCACGCAGCTGGGTCAGGGCCTCTGCCACGCTCTTGTCTCCGGACGGTATGCGTTCGACCTCCAGGTCGTACAGGGCGATGCCGTATTCGAAGGTCAGGGCGAGCAGCAGGTTGTAGATCGGCTGGAGAAGATAAACGGGGTGCCAGCGTTGCTCGGGGCTGACGCGCAGGAGCGAGTAGCCGATGTCGCGGTCCTTGCCGAGCACGTTCGTCCAGGTATGGTGGATGAAGTTGTGCGAGTGCTTCCACTGGTCGGCCGGGGAGGCGGTGTCCCACTCCCACGTCGTGGAGTGGATCTTCGGGTCGCGCATCCAGTCCCACTGCCCGTGCAGGACGTTGTGGCCGATCTCCATGTTCTCGAGGATCTTCGCGGCGGCGAGCGCCGCGGTCCCGGCGGCCCATGCGGGCGGTAGCCAGGAGGCGAACAGCAGCGCGCGGCCGCCCAGCTCCAGCTTCCGCTGGGCCGCGATTACGCCACGGATGTAGGCCGCGTCCCTGTCCCCGAGGCTCGCGGTGATCTCATCGCGGATTCTGTCCAGCTCACGCCCGAACTCCTCGACGTCGGCCCGGCTGGCAAGCGCGGTGGTCGACATGATCCTCCTCTGCGTCAAAGCTCGATCTGGACCGGGCCGGTGGCGGACGACACACAGGTCTGGACAAGGTCCCCCGCATCGCCGTGAACCTGACCGGTGCGCAGGTCACGAACCCTTCCCGCGGCGAGCCGCGCCACGCAGCTGTGGCAGATTCCCATCCGGCAGCCGCTCGGCATGACGACCCCCGCCTCCTCTCCGGCGACCAGCAGCGGCACGCCGCCGCCGGCGTCGGTCTCCCGGCCGCTCTTGGTGAACCGGACCCGGCCGCCGTCGCCCGGTGCCTCCGGTACGGCCGGACGAAAACGCTCGATGTGCAGCCGGTCTTCCAGGCCGGCCCACTGCTTCTGGACCTCCTCGAGCATTCCCGCAGGCCCGCAGACCCATGCCGTACGGTCGGCCCAGTCCGGGCACAAAGCGGGCAGGTCGGCAGGTCTGAGGCGCCCCTCGGCCCGCGTGTGGCGTTCGTACAGCCGCAGACTCGAGAATCGCGCCGCCAGGGCCCGGAGCTCCTCGCCGAAGATGGCCTCACCCGGTGCCGGTGCGGAGTGCAGGAGGACCACATCGGGCAGCGCGCCCTTCGCGGCCCCGCCGGTGAAGAGGGCGTGCAGCATCGCCCGTACGGGGGTGATGCCGCTGCCCGCCGTCAGGAACAGCAGGCGCGGCGGAGGCCGCTTGGGCAGCACGAACTCGCCGTCGGGCCCGGCCAGGCCGACGATCGTGCCAGGCGTGGCCCGGCGTACCAGGTAGCGCGAGACGAGCCCGCCGGGGACCGCCTTGACGGTGATCGTGATCCGCCCGTCGGGCCGCCCCGGCGGACAGGACAGCGAGTACGCCCGCCAGTGGCGTACCCCCTCGATGTCGACGCCGATCCCGGCCCACTGCCCCGGCCGGTGCCCGGCCCATGCGTGGCCGGGACGGATCACCAGCGTCGCCGCGTCCGGGGTCTCCGGGTGGATCGCCTCGATCCGGCCGCGCAGCTCCCGGCCGCACCAGAGCGGATTCACCAGCGCGAGATAGTCATCGGGCAGTAACGGCGTCGTCAACCGTTCGAAGGCGCCCGACAGTCCGCGCAGGACGGTCGTCCGGAGAGCGGAGGGCCCCGTCACCGGGCCGTCCTCCCGCGAAACGCCCGTGACCTGGGCCTCGACCGCCCACGTTCCGAGTCGCTCGGACCAGCCCCCATGATCCGGTGATACCCAGCCCGGAGTCCGCGCACGCGGTTCTCCGCGTGGCGGCGGCGGCCCGGGGCCTGCGTGTCAGGGCACGATGAGGACGGGGCACCTGGCGTGACGGGATACCTCGTCGGCGACGTTGGACCGGAAGAGCACCGACGGTGGGCCATCGCTACGTGAACCCAGGACGACCAGGTCCGCGTCCATCTCCCGTGCCTGGTCCAGTACGGCTCGTGGCACCGATCCCGGAGTGCTCTGCAGAAGGAGGCCCTCGGCGCGTACGCCCGCCGTGGTCAGGACCGCGGTGGCGTCGTCGACCATCCGCCGCGCCACGCTGCTCGCTTCGTTGCCCGCCGGTTCGCCGGCCAGTGCCTGGCTCGCGAGAACGCCCAGTATCGACGGCAGGGACGGGAAGTCCGCGGCCCGCACGTGCACGACGACGACCGCCGCGCCGGTCAGCGACGCCAGTTGCCGGGTCTGGTCCAGCACGTCCTCCGAGCTCGGCGTCCAGTCGATCGCGGCGAGGATTCGCTTGTACACAGGGGGGCCTTTCTCCTCGGACCTCGCGCCGCTCGGGCGTCAGCCGGTCAGTTCGGCAGCTCGATGCCGGCGGCGGCCAGGATCTCTTCGGGCGTGCCGCCGTGCGCGCCGGACGCCGCCCTCGCCAGCGCGGACTTCGCCTCGGCGGTTGATGCCTGGGGTGGCACGACCAGGAGCATGATGTGGTCCTGGGGGCCGCGGGTCGCGATGATCTTGTGGTTCACGTCGGCGAACCGGCCTATCCGCACCACGTGCCCATCGACCGCGATGCGGTGGGGGAGGTCGTCCCAGTCGCGGGCGTCGACGCCGAGCCGTACGATCACGCCGACCCGCGCGTTCAGCAGGGAGAGGAGGACCGGGAGCTCCGTCTCGGCGTCGCGGGAGCTCGGCCACCAGCCGCCGTCGACCACCCCTCGGCGCTTGAGCGTCGGATCCAGGCTGAGCCTCGACGCCGGCGGCAGGGCGGGAGAATGAACGTCCGTCTGAACGGTGACTACTGGTGCCATGACGTCGGCCCCGTCCTCGGCCCGGATAAGGGAACCGAATTTCATGCGCCCAGGACGACGTCAACTTGATCGTTGGCGTGCGAAATATCCTCAGTAATTCCCAGGATACATCAAAAAAGGTGTATTGATGGAGAATCCATTTGCCGCCCTGCCTGCGAGAACGCCTTGATCAATACGTCTATTTACCGCTCAGTGGCAAATGGGCGAAGACTATCCGTAAAACGACGACATCCCCATATCAGTTGCGGATGTTGCCGGTGCCGTCGGTTTCTGTGCGGGTGCTCGTCATCGCCGCGGCTCGCGGCGTACTCGGTCGTTCGTAGCCGTCGACGTGACCCGGGACTCCGATGGCCGTGGCCAGGTCCGAGCCGTCGATCGTCTCGCGTTCGAGGAGCAGGTCGATGACCCGGTGGAGCGCGTCGAGATGCTCGCTGATCAGCCTCGTGGCCGTGGCCTCCGCCTCCCGTAGCAGCCGGGCCACCTCCTGGTCGATGGAGCGTTGGGTCTCCTCGGCGTAGGGGCGGCCGGCGAAGGGGTTGTCGCGGCTCGGACCTTCCGGCCCGTAGCTGATGGGGCCGACCGCGGCCGAGAATCCCCACTCTCGCACCATGCGCGTCGCGAGTTCGGTGGCGGACAGGAGGTCGTTGGCCGCGCCGGTCGACGGCTCGGTGAGAACGACGATCTCCGCGGCGCGGCCACCCAGGCGTATGGCGAGTGAGTCGGTGAGGTGGCTCTCGGGATAGAGGTGGCGCTCGGACTCGGGAAGCTGTTCGGTCACGCCCAGGGCGGCACCGCGGGGGAGGATCGTGACCTTCGCGACGGGATCGGCGCGTGGCGAGAGTACGGCCACGAGCGCGTGGCCGGCCTCGTGGACGGCCACGGCGTGCTTCTCCTCGGGCAGCAACGCGTTGGAGGCGTCACGGCGGCCGATGAGGAGACGATCGCGGGCGGCGTCGAAGTCGGCGGCGCTGAGAACGCTCCGATCGTCTCGTACGGCGTTGATCGCCGCTTCGTTCACGAGGTTGGCGAGGTCGGCACCGGAGAACCCGGGCGTGCCACGGGAGATCACGTCGAGATCGACGTCGGGAGCGAGCGTCTTGCCCTTGCCATGTATGGCGAGGATCGCCGTGCGTTCGACGCGGTTGGGGAGGGGAATCTCCACCGTACGGTCGAAGCGCCCCGGCCGCAGCAGGGCCGCGTCGAGGATCTCGGCCCTGTTGGTCGCCGCCATGACCACGACGCTGGCGCCCGGCTCGAAGCCGTCCATGTCCGACAGCAGTTGGTTGAGGGTCTGCTCGCGTTCGTCGTTCGAGCCGAACCCGCCGGGGCCTCGCCGGCCTCCGATGGCGTCGATCTCGTCGATGAAGATGATCGCCGGGGCGCGTTTGCGTGCCTCGGCGAAGAGGTCGCGGACCCGGGAGGCGCCGACGCCGACGAACATCTCGACGAAGCTGGAGCCGCTGAGGGCGAAGAACGGGACACCGGCCTCGCCGGCGACGGCCCTGGCCAGCAGGGTCTTTCCGGTCCCGGGCGGTCCGACCATGAGCACGCCCTTCGGGCCGACCGCTCCGGCGCGCGCGTACCGCTTCGGATGCTTCAGGAAGTCCACGACCTCCATGACCTCGGCCTTGGAGCCCTCGTAACCGGCGATGTCCGCGAAATGCGTCGAGGGCCGCTCCTCGTCGTACACCTTGGCCTTCGACTTGCCGACGCCCATGATCCCGCCGATTCCGCCCATCTGCCGGGCGCCGCGGCGGCCGATCCAGACGAAGACACCGATGATGAAAAGGAAGGGCAGCAGCGAGAGAAGCACGCTCAGCACCGAGGATTTGGCGGGGCCGGTGCCCCTCACCTGAACCTTGTGCTGAACAAGGAGCGCGGACAGGGCGTCGTCGCCGAGCGCGGTCGGGATCTGGGACGTGTAGGCGACGCCGCCGCGGAGCTTGCCGCTCACCGAGCCCGTGGAGGTGATCGTCGCCGTTGAGACCTTGTCCGTCGTCACCTCGGTGACGAAGGCGGTGTAGGAGAAGTTCTGCGCGGACGTCTTCTTCGTGAGCGGGTTGAAGAAGAGTATGGCCACGAACGCCAGCGCGACCCCGAGCGGCAGGATCCACCTCCGCCAGCCTGGAGGCGAGGGCGGCGCGGGCGGCGGGACGGGTTCCTTCGGGGGACCGGGCCGTGCCGAGGCCGTGCGGTGAGCGACGCTCACGAGCGGTACCTGCTTCCTGGTCGGCCGACTGCCGTGAACGCTGGTTCTGTTGTTCGCCGTGAGGACAGGCTCCGGCGGCGGACCGCGGTGGTCACGTCCCCCGCCGCCGCGCGGTCTCCCTCGGCCGAGACCGTCAACGGGGCGGCGGCCCGGAGGTCACGACGCAGATGCAGCCCCGTTCCAGGTCACTCGAGGCGGTCGCCCGGCAGTAGCGGGCGGCGACAGGGTCGTGTTCGTCCATGGGATGCCCGCATGTGCACAGGGTGGTCAGCGGGGTCTCGAAGCGAGATTCCAATGTCATGAGGTCACCTGTCCAAACGGTCCATGCCCGAGACGCCAGGCGACGCCGCCGAAGATCATCTGCCGGTGGCAGGAGGGCAGGCGCGCACGAAGGTACATGTCAACAGCCAATCGCGATGTGACGCGAACGGAAACCACGAACCTGGTCAAGCCTCATCACGTGGGCTGATGACCGGAGAGACCGGCCGGCCGGCCCGAGAGTACGCAGGCCCTGAGGGTGCCGAACGCGGACCACGGTGGTATACGTGATTCTGGGCGGCGAGAGCGGGGGGTGGTGGGCGTGGAGCTTCGTCAGCTTCGCTACTTCGTGACCCTGGCCGAAGAACTCCACTTCGGCCGCGCGTCCGCGCGCGAGCACATCGTGCAGTCCGCGCTGAGCCAGCAACTACAGCGCCTCGAACGCGAGCTGGGCGTGCGCCTGCTCGAACGCAGCACCCACCACGTCGGCCTGACCACCGCCGGAGCGGCGTTCCTCGTCGAGGCCCGGCAGATCATCGCCCACGTCGACCGCGCCGCACGCGTGGCCCGAAGCGCCGCCGGCACCGCCCCCAGCCTGCGCGTCGGCATCATCGACGCCAGCTACGACTCGATGCCCCTGATCCTGCACGAGGTCCAGGCCCGCTATCCCGATCTGGTCATCCACCAGATCGAGGCCAGCGTCCCCGAGCAGTACCAGCGACTCCTCGACGGCCGCCTCGACGTCGGCATCGGACGAGCCGCACTCGCCCCCGCCGGCGTGGCCTCCCACCTGTTCCGCGATGACCCACTCGGCGTACTCGTCCCCGACGGCCATCGCTTCGCGTCCCTGGACGGCGTACCCGTCGCCACGCTCGCCGAAGAACCCCTCCTGCTCGCCGAAGACGCTCAAGCACCAGAATTCAACCAATTCGTCGTTGAAATGTGCCGGACCGCCGGATTCACCCCTGCCGTCTACGAAGGCACCGTCGAAAGCATCCGCGCCGCCGCCGCCCTCGTCGCCGCAGGACGATGCCTGTACTGCGTGCCCTCCTCCTGCATCTCCGCCCTCCCCGGAACCCTCTGGCGTCCCCTCATCGACCCGCCCTCCCACTACCCCTGGTCGATCCTGTGGCGAGCCACCGACACCACCGACCACGTACGCGCCATCACCACGTGCGCTCGAGCGATGTCACGCCGCCTGGGCTGGCTCGCGACCCCGGACCGGACGGCGGACTGAACGCGGCGGCCGTGGTCGACGGCAGGGAGCGGCGCACGCGGAGTCCCTCGTGTCGCTACCGGCAGGCTCGTACACGTGGCTGCGGCCGCCTGTCACGCGCACCGTGCCAGGTCAGCGGCGCGGGGTAGATCGACAGGACCCGATCCATCCCGTTGATGTAGACCAGCCTGGCGACCCGGGGACGGAGAGCGGTCAGACGGAGGGTGACGCCGAGCGTCGTCGCGTGGCGGTGGCTGCCGACCAGCATGCCCAGTCCTGACGCGTCGCAGAACGGGACGCCGGACAGATCGAGGATGACCAGAGCCGAGCCGCGTCGCAGCAGGCCGAACAGGCGTTCGCGCAGTCCGGGAGCGGTGGCGACGTCGATCTCACCGCGCAGCTTGACGAGTGTGTGGGCCGATCCGTAGAAGACGGACAGCTCCACGTCATCCCGGGAGCCAGTGGGTTCCTCGGTGGTACGCACGGCGGTGATCTCCGATCCTCGATCGTCACCTGATACTCACCGTGCCGTCGCGGCTCCGGCCGTCGGGCCGGAGAAGCCAAGGGGAGCGACCACCCGCGAGGTGCGGGCGCCGGGCTCGGTTGCGGTCACCTATGACCCAACATTCTCCGTGCCGAGGCGGAAACAGCCGATCTGGGAAGGGCCGATCACCATAACCGATAGCCGCCTCGGACCGGCTCGAGGCGCCTGCCTCGCCGGACGCGAGACGGTGATCGGCTGCGGTGATCGGTTCAGCGCGGATCGCCTGTTTCCCCGAGTGGCCCGACAGGGGTTGTCTCAGGGTGCACGAGTACGACGGCTTGGTGCTCCGTTGGGGGGACGGACCTGCGGCGGGCCGGTCCGTGTGGCCGGCCCGCCGCAGGTCCGGTACCGCGCACTCATTCACACGTCGATCGGAGCGTTCCGGTGAAGGTCCTGATAGTTGTCGTCATCATCGCGGCGGTGGTCCTGCTGCTGGTGCTCGCGCTGGCGGTGCGCATCGTCAAGCAGTACGAGCAGGGGGTGTTGTTCCGGCTCGGCCGGGTGCGGGGGGCACGAGAACCCGGTCTGCGGCTGATCATCCCGCTGGTCGACGTCATGCGCCGGGTCTCGATGCGGATCGTCACGATGCCGATCCAGTCCCAGGGGATCATCACCCGCGACAACGTCAGCGTCGACGTGTCCGCGGTGGCCTACTTCCGGGTGGTCGACTCCGTGAAGTCGGTCGTGGCGATCGAGAACGTCCGCGCCGCCATCGACCAGATCGCCCAGACCACCCTGCGGAAGGTGGTCGGTCAGCACACCTTGGACCAGACTCTGTCCGAGACCGACCGCATCAACCTGGACATCCGCGAGATCCTCGACGTGACCACGGTCGGCTGGGGCATCGAGGTCAGCCTGGTGGAGCTGAAGGACATTCAGCTGCCCGAGAGCATGAAGCGCGCCATGGCCCGCCAGGCCGAGGCCGAACGCGAGAAGCGCGCCAAGATCATCAGTGCCGAGGGCGAGTCGATGGCCGCCGCGGCGCTGGGCGACGCCTCGGACACGATGATGGCGCACCCGCTGGCGCTGCAACTGCGCAACCTGCAGAGCCTGGTCGAGATCGGCGTGGACAAGAACACCACGGTGGTCTTCCCCGCGCCGCTGATGACCACGATCGCCGAACTCGGAACCTTCCTGGCTCGCGAGCAGACCGCTGCGGCCCCCTTGATCACGCCCAACGGTGACGGTCCGGGCAACGCGATGCCATCGGCGGACGGACCGCCTCACGCCTCGCCGAACGGTACTTAGCAGCGAAACGCCTCCGTCCGGAACGGGGACGGAGGCGTTCGCGCCGTGAGCGTTGTCAGCCGGTCATCGGATGAACGCGTGCGTCCGGCCGAGCGGCAGGCGCGCGAGCCTGTCGTAGCTGCTGGTGATGTCGCTCGTGTGTCCGTCACTGTTCTGGTTGAGGTTGACGTTCGTGCCGTTGTCCTGGTGGCTGAACGCCTGCTGGTCCTCGTCCTCGTTGTTCGCGACGTTGGCCGTGTTCGTCGGACTCGGTGTGGGGCCGGGCGCGCAGTCCGGCGACCTCGTGATGGTGTCGGTGTCGAGCGTGACCGCCCCGTTGCGGGCCAGCGTCCGTCCGTCGACCGTCACTCCGGTCGTCACGGTGATGGACGTCAGGGCGAGAATGTTGCCGGCGAAGCTGGAGCCGGTGCCCAGAGTGGCGGAGCTCCCGATCTGCCAGAACACGTTGCAGGACCTGGCCCCGTTGATGAGGTTGACGACGCTGCCCGACGCGGTGGTGAGCGCGGAGCCCACCTGGAAGATGAAGACGGCGTTGGGATCACCTTGGGCGTCGAGAGTGACGGTGCCGGTGAGACCAACAGCGGCTGCGGCGTTGTAGACGCCCGGCGTGAACGTCAGCCCGCCGATCGCGGCCGGAAGGGCCCCGGTCGGGGTACGGCCGGCCGCGTCGTTGTAGGCCGCGGTCAGGTCGAGCTGGGCCTGGGCCGCGGTGGCATCTGCCGCGTGAATGGTCCCGATCACCACGCCGGGAGGGAACCCGGTGACCGCACTGCCCGGACTCACCCCCAGGTCCCCGGTCACGACGGTGGGCCCGGTATTGGTGACCGTCGTGCCGGCCAGGACCGCGAAGGCGGCGGCCGTTCCGAGGTTCACCGGCGCCGTTGCGGCACGTGCGGTGGATTGCCTGACGGCAAAGACGGACATTACAGCTATGAGTGCGATAGTAGTCGCAATACCTACCGCAAAAAGTGAATAGCGGACAGTCTTGTTGAAGTCGTTAATGATATTAGATCGCATATCAAGTCTTTTCGTGGTTGTGGCGTCTGTCTGGCTGGTGGTGCCTGGTGATGCTGTTTTGCCCGGCGCGAGGCAGAGACGAATCTCGGGCATTGGCAAAGAACACCGGCTCCGTACACACAGACCGGATTGAGCGCATTCCGCACGTTTAATGCTGACCGATACCGCGATGGGTCACTGGGGATTTGAAACGGCCTTTGGCGAGCCTTTCGCGCACGACGGCGTCTCGGCGATCGGCCGTTGTATCGCCTGAACCGCCTGCACGTCGTCCGTTATTCGTTGCGCAGGGAAATTCCGTCGGTCTCGGCGATGCTGTTCGCCTCGATGGCCCGTAGGCCTTCGCCGAGGCGTTCGCGGGCCTGGCGCAAAAGCATGAGCGAGTTGGTGGACGTGCTCTGCTCGGCAGCGCGTTCCGGGTCGGCCCCATGCTCCTCAACGAGATGTGCCTGCAGGGCCGCGGCGACCTCGTCGACCGCCTTGAGCGCCTGGTAGATGGCTCGTTCCCGCGCACTGTCGTTGACCATGCGGCAAGTATCCCGTGAGCCGGCCGTATCTCCCAGCCCATCCACCCGGTATTCGAACCTCCCGTACCGGGCCGGGCTCACGAGGACCTGGGGTCGCTCGGGTATTTTTCGTGAATACGCCCAGGTCGCGTGACATAGTCGACATTTTCGACACTCACTGTCTGCATGAGAGAGTCTGTGTCGGGCGTTTCACCGCCGCGTGGCGGTCGTCACCGCCTGGCTGTCGCTGAGGCGATCGCCTCGAAAGATCGGGGGCCGCCGTATGGCGGACGGGACGCAACGACATACGTTCATATCCCAGGTGTCGACGGCGATCGGCAGCAGTCTGGACGCGGACAAGGCGTTGCGCCGGCTGGTGCGGCTCATGGTGCCGGCACTGGCGGACTGGTGCGCGGCCGACCTGCTGGAGGGCGGGACCGTACGCCGGGTGAGCGCGGCCGGCCGGAAGGCCGGCCAACCGGCCACCGATCTGCCCTGGGCGCTACCGGTCACGTCGCACGCCCGACTGGCGCGGGTGTTACTGGGGGCCGGTCCGATGCTGCTCACCGGGCTCACCGCTCGCGGCCGGGCAAGGGACGCGACGCATCGGCGGGAGCTCGAGGAGTTCGAGCGGCTGGGTGCCCACACCGCGATCATGGCCTCCGTACGCGCTCGTGGGAACGTGCTGGGGGCGCTGACCCTGGTGACCAATACCCCAGATCGGTCGTTGACCGAGGAGGACCTGCCGTGGGTCGAAGACCTGGCCCATCGCGTGGGTCTCGCGATCGACAACGCGCGTTTGTATCTTCTGCAGAAGCAGATGGCGCAGCGGATGCAGCTGTCGCTCCTTCCCCGGCTGCCCGACATCGCCCCCCTGGGTGTGGCGGCACGGTACGCGCCGGCGCGTGAGTCCTCAGAGGTCGGCGGTGACTGGTACGACTGCTTCCGGCTCGCCGACGGTGCCCCGGCGCTGGTGATCGGGGACATCGCGGGCCACGACCTCAAGGCCGCGGTGCAGATGAGCCAGGTCCGCAACATGACGCGCGCGCTCGCCTGGGACCGGGAGGGGCCGCCGAGCGAGATCGTCGGCAGGCTGGACCAGGCCCTGGACGGGGTCGGCGAGGGCGTGGTGGCGACGATGGTGCTGGCCCGCGTGGAGGTCTCCGCACCGGGTCACTGGCGGCTGCGCTGGACCAACGCCGGTCACCCACCGCCCTTGCTGGTCACCAGAGCCGGCGAGGCCAGGTTCCTCAAGGACGGACACGACCACTTACTCGGCGTCGACGTCGAACGTGCCAGGCCCGACGCCTGCGAACCGCTGCCGCCGGAGTCGACGGTGCTGTTCTACACCGACGGCCTGATCGAACGCCGTACCGAGTCGCTCGACCGGGGGATGACCCGGCTTCGTCAGCAGACCATCGCGCTGTCCGACCTCGACATCGACACCTTCTGCGACAAACTGCTCAGCATGGCCCGCGCGGACCACGAGGACGACATCGCCGTGATCGCCCTACGGCTGCCCCCGGCCACGGCGACGGCGAGGTTCCGGAACGCGCGGCGACCAGGTGGTGCCTGCCGGGAGGCCGTCAACCTCCGGCGGGCCGGTAGTGACGGATGCGGTCGATCATCGCGTCGAGCGCGGCCTCGAGGGCGGCCGAATCTCCCCGAGCCTGGCTGAGCAGCAGACCGCCCCGGATCGCGGCGTGAGCGTCCGGGTCCTATCCCGGCGCCGAACGCCCATGAGCGCGCGTACGGGAGGGCCGCACGCGCCTGGCGTCTGAGACACTCCTCCGGGATCGAGGCGGCTGGGGGGTCATCGTGAGCGAACCGGCGGACCTGTCCTGGTCGCCGGCCCGGGTGCTCCACCCAGGCCGCAGCGAAGGACCGCCTCTCGCGGCCGACCCGCGCCGCCTGTTCCGCGCATCTCACCTGGTGCCCTGCCCGAGGTGCCGTGGCACGGGCACGGTCGGCGGGTACACGGGCGACGACCCTCCCGAATGGGAGGAGGGCGCGTGGACCTGCGGAAACTGCGGCACGTACCGTTCCGTGCCCGCGGACATGCCGATCGTCGACCGGCCGCCGGTGCCCGGACTGCTCTCCGCCGACCCCGAGGGAGTGCTGAGGGCCGAGGCTGCGGCCCGCACGGGTGTCGAGCGCCTCGCTCCCTGGGGAGTCCCCGCCACCGACCGCGTCGTGTGGCGTGTGGGCGGCCCGCCGGCGGAACCGATGAGGGCCACGATGCCCCATCCCCGTGCCGAGGTACTCCGCCGCCTGTTCTTCCACCAGTGGCGCTCCGCGCTGGGCACGGTGCCGCATACCCATGTTCCCGGGCTGGACCTCGTCAGCCTGTTCGCCCGCCGGGCGGCCTGGCACGCGCGGCTGGACCGGGCCTGGCGCCTCGCCGCCGGCCGCGGGCTCGTCGTGCCCTCCTCGGCGGACCGCCCGCAGGCGGCCGGGCGGAGCATGGCCGACCTGGCCAACCCGTTCGCCGCGATCATCGAGGTCTGGGCCACGGGCTATGCCTTCGCGGACGTCACCGGTGACGCGATCCACCTCATCGCCCCGGCTGACGAGGCAGGCGGCTGACCATCAGCTGCCGTCTTCCGCCCAGCCATCGAGGAAGACGCGCGAGTCGAAGAAGTAGTCGCGCGACCAGGTGATCTTGCCGTCCTCCACACGGAAGATCGCCATCAGGTCGAGGTCCGTCAGGACGTCACCGTTCTTGTCCAGCACCTTGTCCGTCCGCTGCATCAGGACGATGTTGCCGTTCGCGGCGATGTGGTGGAGCTCGATGCCGAATCCCTCCGCGCCCATGCCGCTGCGCGCACGTTCGAGATCCGCCAGCAGCTGATCCCGGCTCTCAACCGGATCGCCGGCGGACGTGATGGCCTCCCAGTGCACGTCTTCATGGACCAGCCTTTGACAGGTCGTCACGGCGTCCTCGTACGTGGGTCCGAAGTTCGCGCAGAAATCCCTGGCCACTGCCTCGGGCGAAATGTCACTCATTGAAGAACTCCCTATGTCCACGGCTGTGGACATAACGTAGACTTCCGCCATGAGTCCGCGCAACCCCGCGTCGGGAGCGCCGCCCGCCAGGCGCCGTAACGCCGCCGCGACCAAGGAGGCGCTCAAGCGCGCCGCGCTGGAGGCCTTCACGCGGTCGGGATACGACGGGGTCGGCCTGCGGGAGATCGCCACGGCGGCGGGAGTGGACCCGCGGCTGGTCGGACGCTACTTCGGGTCCAAGGCCGAGCTCTTCGCCGAGACGCTGGAGCTCACCACGGAGTCACGGCCCATGGTCCCGCCGGTCACGGACGACGCGGCGGCGGAGCTGCTCACCCGCCCACGGGCCGAGAATTACCTCAATGGCTATCTCATGACCATCCGGTCGACGTCCAATCCGGAGGCCACGGCGATTCTGAGAGAGGTCATCGAACGCAGTGGTACGCAATCGGTCGCCGCGCGACTCTCCGGCCCTCACCGTGACGGCCGGGCGGCTCTCCTCATCGCCATCAACATGGGAATTCTTCTCATGCGCGACATCCTCGGCACGGCCGCGCTGACGGACGAAGAGGCGGAGGAGCTTGTCCCCTACCTCGAAGCCGCGTACGAGGCGATCGCCGGACCACAGGAAGCGGGCACAGAATCCAACGACTGACCGTCCACCCCGATCAGCCGGGCCTCGTCGTACGTCAGCGTGACCGCTCGGCGGCGACCGTTTCGCGTACCGCAGGCGCGACGTCCTCGGCGAACTCTTTGATCACGTCGGCGGAGCTCACCCGGTAGAGGATGAAGGCGCTGATGCCGTGGACGAGAGCGAGTTCGGTGAGCTGCTCCACCCACACGGCAGGTGGCCCCTGAAGGAAGCCCGCGCCGGTGCCGGAGAAGTTCCCTTCGATGTTGTACCCACGGCGTACGGCCGCGGGGGAGCGACCGGCCTCGGTGGCCGCCTCGTCGATGAGCTTGCCGGCGGCGGCGAGACCCTCCGGGGGCATGGCCGAGGAGCTGGGAAGCCAGCCGTCGGCCGTCCGCCCGGTCCGGCGCAGCATGCGCGGCTGGTAGGCACCGAGCCAGATGGCGATGTCGTGCACTGGTGCGGGGCACGGTTTGGCGCCGCGGAGGTGGTAGTGCTTCCCCTCGAAAGTCACGTCCGCGTCGGAGGCCCACAGCGCGCGGATGATCTGCACGGCTTCCTCGAGCGCCTCGATCGACTCCGCCGCGCTCCTGGCGGGCCCGCCCTCCGCGACGATGGAGTCCCACAGTTGCTGCGCGCCGGTCGCCACGCCGAGGTCGAACCGCCCGTCGCTGAGAATGTCCAGCGTCGTCGCCATGCGGGCCAGCATCGCCGGCGGGCGCAGAGGCAGGTTCATCAGATTCGGCATGACCCGCACCCTGGTGGTCCGCGCCACGATCGCGGACAGCAGCGCGACGGTGTCCAGGCGCTCCGGCCAGTACGGATGGTCGGACAGGGTCACGAGATCGAGACCGACCTGATCGCACAGCTCGGCGAGCTCCACGACATCGTGCGCCCGCTCTGGGGGTTCGAGCAACGTACCGAAGACGAGATCGTGACCGTGGTCAGCCATGTGGACTCCGTTGGGGTGTGCGACGGCCGCGACCCTTTCACGGGTCCATCCGGTCATCGGTGGATGAACGGGTATCCCCGTATCGCGGGTCGACTCTCGCGCACCTCGCGGACGGTGACCAGGGGCAGAGTTTGCCCCGGTTGAGCTCCCGGGCTTCCACGGCCATGGCCCACCGGCCACAGACGCCCGGGTGATGTCACCGCGGTGTGCCTGCCGGTGGGCCTGGTGGCGGGTGTTCAGCGCGAAGGGTCGCGATTGAACAGTTTCTTCGACCAGAGGTAGCCGACCAGGGTGATGGCGGCGCACCAGGCGGTCGCGAGGATGGCGCTGTTGCCGATCGAGGTGCCCAGGAGCAGTCCTCGCAGCGTGTCGATGACGGGAGTGAAGGGCTGGTACTCGGCGAACCAGCGGAGGCCGGTCGGCATGGAGTCGGTGGGGACGAACCCGCTGCCGAGGAACGGCAGGAGCATCAGCGGCATGGGTGCGTTGCTGGCGGACTCGACGGTCTTGCTCACCAGGCCGAGCGCGACCGACAGCCAGGTGAGCGACAGGACGAGCAGAGTGAGCATGCCCGTGGCCTCGACCCACTCCACGGGCCCCGCGGTGGGCCGGAACCCGATCAGCAGGGCGACGCCGACGACGATCGCCATGCTGAGGAGCGTCTGGATCACGCTGCCGACGACGTGCCCGGTCAGCACCGAGGCCCGGGAGATCGCCATGGTGCGGAACCGGCCGACGATCCCTTCGGTCATGTCCATGGCCACCGACACGGCCGTTCCGGTGGCGGCGCCGGCGATGGTCATCAGGACGATTCCGGGAGTCACGTAGTTGACGTACTCGGCGCGGCCGCCCGAAACACCGCCGAGGCCGGCGCCCAGGGTGCCGCCGAAGACGTAGACGAATATCAGCAGGAAGACCACGGGCATGCCGGCGAGCATGAGTGTCATGGACGGGTAGCGCAGCATGTGCCGGAGGTTGCGGCGCAGCATCGTCGCCGAGTCGCGCGTGGCAAAGGAGATGGTGCTCATCGAACGCGTTCCTTCTCGGGTTGGCCGGTGAGGGTGAGGAAGACGTCGTCGAGGTCGGGGGTGTGGACCGACATCTCTTCGACCTCGATCGACTGGTCGTCGAGCTGGGCGAGCAGGGCCCGCAGCGACCGGACGCTGCCGTCGCTGGGGACCTGGAGGGTGAGTTCGTCGTCGTCGCGGGACACCTCGCCGAGAGCGTGGACGGCCGATCGAAGTCCTTCGGCGTCGGTGAACCGCAGGCGGATGTGACCGCCGGGGATCATGCGCTTGAGCTCGTCCGCGGTGCCCTCGGCGATCAGCCTTCCGTGGTCGAGGAGCGCGATGCGGTCGGCGAGCTGGTCGGCCTCGTCCAGGTACTGCGTGGTGAGGAAGATCGTGACCCCGTTCGCGGCAAGGTCGCGGATGATCTGCCACATGGTGCGACGGCTGCGTGGGTCCAGGCCGGTGGTCGGCTCGTCGAGGTAGATGATGCGCGGGTCCCCGACCAGGGTCATCGCGAGATCGAGCCGGCGCCGCATGCCGCCGGAGTAGGTGGCGGCCGTCTTCTTGGCCGCCTCGACCAGGTCGAACCGCTCGAGCAGCGCGGCCGCGCGGCGCCGGCCCTCGGCCCGGCCGAGGTGGTGCAGGTCCGCCATGAGGATGAGGTTCTCCTCGCCGGTGAGGAGCTTGTCGACCGCGGAGTACTGGCCGGTGACGCCGATCGCGGCGCGTACCGCGTCGGGATCGCGCGCCATGTCATGGCCCGCGACACGTATCTCGCCGCCGTCGGCGCCGATGAGCGTGGACAGGATCTGGACCATGGTGGTCTTACCGGCGCCGTTGGGACCGAGCAGCGAGAAGATCGTTCCCTCGGCGACCTCCAGATCGATGCCGTCGAGCACGACCTTGTCGCCGTAGGACTTGCGCAGCCCGGTCGCCACGATCGCTGGGGGGGTGGTCATGTTCCCTCTTTTCGCGCGGTTGGAAGGAGCCGTCCGTTTGTCAGGGGCGGCGGATCACGATGTCGCCGTAGCCGGTGCGAGCACGCACCTCAACGGTGTCGTCGGACGCCGCGGGGTTGTCGCTGGCCTGGAGATCGCTGCGTATGCTGCCGTGCTTGGAGTTGACGTCCAGCCAGGCGGCGGTGCCCTCCCTGACTCCGAGCTCCAGCTCTCCGAAGCTGGTCTCGAGCACGATCGTGCCGCGGACGACCTCGCCGATCCGGACACTGCCGTACGCGGTCTTGGCGCTGACGGCGGCCAGGGCACGGTGGACGCTGATGTCGCCGTTCGCGGTATTGAGCCGCACGTCGTCGGTCACCTCGCCGACGATGATGTCGCCGTTGGCGGTCTTGACCACCGCGCCGCCGTCGACCTCGCCGATCCAGATCTTGCCGGAGGAGGTGCTCACGTCGATGTGACCGCTCGAGCGGCCGACCGAGACGTTGCCCGCGGCGGTGCGCAGCTTCAGCCCGCCGGTCTCCTCGAGGCGGATGGAGCCTGCGGCGGTGTCGAAGGAGGACTCGCCGATGCGGCCCTCGCTGCGGTAGTCCGCCCAGCCCTTCGCGTCGACCCGTGAGTCACTCGGCAGCTCGATCGTCAGCTCGATGGACGGATACCGGCCGAGGAGTGAGCGGAGCTTGTTCTTGGGTGCTCTCACCGAGAGCTGGCCGTTGGAGTACTCGACCTGGGTCTGTTCGGCGGCGTGGACGTCGGCTTCTCTGGTCTCGTCGCGAGGGCGTACCTCCACGACCGTGTCGGCGCGGTCGCTCGCCTTGATCTCAACCCGGCCGGCTGTGATCTCGATGACGGCGGTGATCGGCTCGGGGGTGTCGAAAATCGGCATGGCGATGCCCTCTCAGTGGCTTCGGGTGTCCTGACCTGGTACGGGGTGATGGGGGCGGCTGCGGTCAGCGGACCCAGCCGGTGTAGCTCTGTCCGAGCCGCTGTCCCTGGCTCTGATCGGAGCGGCCACTCTGGTCGCCGGCGTCGAGGGCGGCGGACACCGCGCGGACGAGCCAGGCGTTGACCGAAAGCCCCATGCGGGACGCCGCCTCGTCGATGCGCGGCTTCAGGTGCTCGGGGAGGCGCAGCGTGATCCGCGAGGTGCCGCTGCTCTCGTCGGCGTCCGGAGCCGGCGGCCGTACGCCCATCGTGACCTCGATCGCGCCGGCCAGGGCACTCCGCAGGCTGCCCGCGGGAGCCTCCCCGGGCGCCGGCTCGACCGGCGGTGGTGTCACGACGAAGTCGGGGTCGCGCCCGCGCAGGCGTACCTCGACCGAGCCCGGCGCGAGGTCAGTGGTGATCTCGTCCGCGGCGGCCGACAGCGCCTCCAGCAGGGCGAGCCGCGCGGCCGAGTCGAGGGCGGCGCTGAGCCGCTCGGCCAGTGCGCGAGCGTCATCGCCGCCGGCCTCGGCGGCGACCGCCAGCTCCCGGCGAAGGTTGTCGATGTACGGCGTGAGGTCCATGACGTCATGATGACATCATCGCGACGTCAAACGCAAGCACGAATCCGGTTGATCTGACGTCACGTGGACGCAGCGGCACGTGTACGGGCGTGTGAAATCGCGGTAATGGCCATCTGACCTGGGGTACTTCAGAGTGACGTCAGGCCTGCGTCTGATCGGCCTGATATGAAGTCACTGCGACGTCGTGGTCGACGGCGAGCGGGTCGGCGACCCGGGACGCTCAGTCCGTCTTGCCCCCGGCGGGGCGCCAGCGCCTGGCACGGCCGAGCGGGATGACCACCGCCGCGCCCGCCACCAAAGCCACGATCCCGCCGCCCACGGCGGCGATGGCCAGGGCACGGGTACGCGGGCCGGAGGTCGCGTGCCCGGTCATCCGTACGGGGTCGGCCGGTCCCGGTGCGCCGCCCGCCTCGATGGAGGGCACCGCGGCCACGGCCGCGTACGGGTCCAGGACCGGAATGGCCGCGGGATAGGCGGAGACGACAAGGTCACGCTGGATCTGCGCGGGCGTCAGGTGCGGGTGGTAGGCGAGGACCAGAGCCGCGGTCCCGGCGACGTTGGCCGCCGCCAGGGACGAGCCGGAGCCGATGAAGTTGCCGGTGCCCTTCGGGCCGATGCTCACCACGGCGTCGCCCGGTGCGGCCAGGTCGGCCGCGAAGATGTCCGGCGCGTCCTTGGGACGGCTGCCGTCCGCCCCGAAGTCCTCGACCGAGACCACCTGGGGGATGAACGCGGGAAAGTACGGCCGCGCGGTCGGGTCGAGCGTGTTGCCGCCGGCGACGCTGGGGGCGCTGGGGGCGTTGCCTCCCGCGGCGGGGGGCACGGTGCCGGAGGCCGGCGGCGTGGCGGTGGAGGCGGCGGGCGCGACGTCGGGGGCCGCGGGCGCGACGACCAGGACGTTCTTCTGCGTGGCGTAGGCGACCGCGGCGGTGAGCTCGTCTCTCCCGGTCGTCAGGGCCGCGCCGACGTAGACGACTCCGGCTCCCCGGTCCACGGCGGCGCGGATGCCGGCCGCGACCTTGCCGGGAGTGGCGGTCCCGCGCGCGTCGGTCGCGCGTACGGCGAGGATCCGCGCCTCGGGTGCTACGCCGCCACCGCCGGTGTCGTCGACGGCGGCGGCGATCAGGCCGGCCGCGAAACTGCCGTGTCCCACGCAGTCCTGGCCGGAGCCTGCCGTGGCGGTCACCCGGCCGGCCAGTGCCGGGGCGCTCGTGCCCACCCCGGTATCCACCACGGCGACGGTGATCCCGGCGCCCTGGGTGAGCTGCCGGGCACGGGAGAGGCCCAGGGCCCGCACGGTCCAGGGCTGCGCGTGGGCCTGCGTGGGCGACGTGTCCGTGCACGACCGGCCGGGGGCCAGGGTCGAGGAGATGACGGGCAGGCTGACGGGTCCCGGATCGTCGGCGGACGGGGCACCGGCCATCGTGGCGGCGGCTCCGGGAAGAGCGGAGCACAGCACCGGGATTGTGGCGACGGCCACCGACACTGCGGCGCGCAGGGGACGAGATACACGTCGCATGCGAAGAGGCTACGACGCACGTCTTGTCGTTCTCTTGTCGCGTACGGCAAACGTCGGTGCTGGTCAGAGCCATTGCACGGAAGGGTGCCAAGTGAGACGCGCGCGCGGCATGATGGATGCTGCGACCCCTGCCCCGGCCGTCCCCCGAAATCGGCCCCCCTCAAGGAGAGTCCAGCGTGTCACGGCAGTTGCTCACGGTCTCCCCGGACGAGCCCGGTGGTTTCCGGACGATCGAGGAGGCGCTGGCCGCGGCGCGTACGGGGTCGGTGATCCGTATTCGGCCCGGCCGGTACGCCGAGAGCCTCGTCATCCGGACCCGGGTGACGATCGTCGCCGAGGGCGACCGGGGCAGCGTGGAGATCTGCCCGCGGAGCGGCACCGCGGTGATGCTCCTGACCGACGCCGTGATGCTCACGGACCTCACGCTGCGTGGCGGAGGCGACGACGTTCCGGTGGTGGACGCCGCGCACGGCCAGGTCGCGATGGAGGGCTGCACCGTGGCCGGTTCCGGCTGGACGGCCGTACTCTCCCGCGGATCCGGCTCGCTCGCGATGCGGGGATGCCGGATCACGAACGCCGAGGGCGCGGGGATCGTCGACACCGCCGAGACGGTCAGCGTCATCGAGGACTGCCTGATCGAGAACCTCGGCACGTCCGCCGTCGTCCTCGGCGAGAAGGCGCGGCCCACGATCCGCGGCTGCCGGATGCGGGACGCGCGTGGCAACGGAGTACTCGCCAACGGCGAGGCGCAGGGCACGGTCGAGGACTGCGAGATCACCACGACCTCCAAGCCGGCCATCGCCCTCGAAGGGGACAGCGCCACCCGGATCGCGCGCACCAGCGTGCGCGACTGCGCGGTGGGCGTCTACGTGACCAGCGGGTCGCGCCCGATGCTGGAGGAGGTCTCGGTCACCGACATCACCGCGGGTCCCGGGATCGTGCTGGCCGGCGGTGCGGATCCGCTGCTGCGGCGCTGCCGTACCGCGCGGACCAAGGAGAACGGCCTGGCCGTCACCGAGCGCTCCCGCGGCACGTTCGAGAGCTGTGAGTTCAGCGGCTCGGACGGGCCGGCGATCAGGATCGTGGGGTCAAGCTCGCCGTCGCTCAGTGCGACGAAGGTGCGCGAGTGCGCCGACGCGTCCGCGTCCGTGCTGCTGGCCGAGGACTCCGTGGCGGAGTTCGACCGGCTGGAGGTGGTGGACGTCGCGGGTGCCGCGATCGTCATCCGGTCCGGCGCCAACCCGCTTCTGCGGCACGCGACCGTCACCGCGGCCGGCGGCACCGGAATCGAGATCGCCGAAGACGGGCGCGGGCGGCTGGAGCACTGCGTCGTCGAGCGGGCCGCCGGCGCCGCGGTGCGCATCGGAGCCGGGGCCAACGTCACCCTCCGCGACTGCGACCTGCGCTCGGCGGGTGAGGCGGGCATCGCCGTCGACGCCGCCGGCATGGGCGTGGCCTCGGACTGTGCGGTGTCCGGCAGCGGTGCCTCGGGTGTGGTGGTGCGCGATGGTGGCGACCTGACGCTGACCCGGGCACGGGTCAGCGGCTCGGGCGCCCACGGCGTGCTCCTGTCGGCCGGTGCGCGTGCCACCCTCGACGCCTGCGAACTGACCGGGAGCCTCGGCGACGGCATCCGGGTCGACACCACGGAGGCGGTCTCCGTCCTCGGCTGCACCGTACGCGACAACCGGGGAGCCGGCCTGCGGCAGCCACGCCCCGGCGGGCGGCTGAACGTGCGTGACCTGGAGAGCTCCGGCAACGCCGCGCCCGACTCGTGGGGCGTCGAGGCGGGAGACGAATCCACCTCCGGAGAGCCGGACGAGTCCGCCAAGACCCGCGCGCCCGCGCCCAAGGGACCGATGGAGGAGCTGGACGCCCTCGTCGGCCTCGAGGGGGTCAAACGGCAGGTGCGCACGCTGGTCAACCTCAACCAGATGTCGCAGCGCCGTGCCCGGCTCGGTATGCCCGTGCCGCCGATGAGCCGGCACCTGATCTTCGCCGGCCCTCCCGGCACCGGCAAGACCACGGTCGCCCGGTTGTACGGCGGAATTCTCACCGAGCTCGGCGTGCTGCGCAGCGGGCACCTGGTCGAGGTGTCACGCGCCGACCTGGTCGCCCAGTACGTCGGCGCGACGGCCATCAAGACCACGGAGGCGTTCAACGAGGCGCTGGGCGGCGTGCTGTTCATCGACGAGGCCTACACCCTGGTCTCCGAAAGCAAGGGCGGCAGCGACTTCGGCCGTGAGGCCATCGACACGCTGGTGAAGCTCATGGAGGACCACCGCGACGACGTCGTAGTGGTGGCCGCCGGCTACACCGTCGAGATGCAGTCGTTCCTGTCGGCCAACCCCGGCATGGCCTCGCGGTTCAGCCGGACCATCGAGTTCACCAACTACACGGTCGAGGACCTGGTGACGATCACCGAGGGCATGTGCCGCAACCACCGGTACGAGCTGGGCCCCCTCACCCGGCAGGCGCTCGCCGCGCACTACGAGCGCATGCCGCGCGACGCCACGTTCGGCAACGGCCGCGCGGCGCGCCTCGTTTTCGAGGAGATGGTCGACCGCCAGGCGTTCCGGCTGGCAGCGATGACCGACCCGGCCGAGAGCGACCTGTCCCTGCTCCTGCCCGAGGACGTCAGCGACGAGGCCGCGCAGGTGACGGAGATTTCCGCGGACCGTGAGACGCTGCTGGGCCGCCTCTCCGGCATGATCGGCCTCGGCGCCGTGAAGCGCGAGGTGAGGGACATGGTCGACCTGCTGGCCGCGGCGAAGCAGCGGGAGGCGGCCGGGCTGCCCGCGCCCAACATCAGCCGTCACCTGGTCTTCACCGGCTCGCCCGGCACCGGCAAGACCACCGTGGCACGGCTCTACGCCGAGCTGCTGCGCGCCCTCGGCGTGCTGCGCCGCGGGCAGCTCGTGGAAGTGGCGCGTGCGGACCTGGTCGGCCGGTTCGTCGGCCACACCGCGCAGCTCACCAGAGAGGTGTTCCAGAGTGCGCTGGGCGGCGTGCTGTTCATCGACGAGGCGTACACCCTCACTCCGGAGGGCTCCTCGAACGACTTCGGCCACGAGGCGGTGGAGACGCTCCTGAAGCTGATGGAGGACCATCGCGACGAGGTCGTCGTCATCGTCGCCGGCTACACCGAGGAGATGCGGCGTTTCCTGGGTTCCAACCCGGGCCTGGCCTCGCGGTTCTCCCGGCATGTGGAGTTCGAGGACTACACCACCGACGAGCTGGTCGAGATCATGGGCACCCAGGCCGCCGCCAACGGGTACGAATACCCCCCCGAGACGGTCGAGGCGCTGCGGACGTACGTGGGCGCAATTCCGCGTGACCGCGCCTTCGGCAACGGGCGGCTGGCCCGGCAGCTGCTGGAGAGCATGATGACCCGCCAGGCCCGGCGGCTCGGCGGCATGACTTCGCCTGATGTGTCGGACATGCGCCGGCTGCTGCCCGGGGACCTCCCGACCGCGAACACCCCAAGCACACACTGAACTGCGCGGACGCGGCCCGCGTCATGTCGGCAAGTCGGCGGCAAGCACGCACCAAGAGCACCGCTCGATCATGGAGCCCCCGCGATGACAGCGGCCGCGTCCGTAACCGTCGCGGCCGGTTCCGGACGAGCAGATGAGGTCGCCTCCCATGACGCACAGCCAGGTGCTGGACCGGCCACTGAATCGGACTGCCGTCGTCGCCCGGCCGGTGCCCGTGCCGCGGCACCTCGACGTGCCGGAGCGTACGGTGCCGCGGCCCGACGCCGTACGGGACGACGCGTTCTCCCGCACGCTCTACGAGCGGCATGGCACGGTCCTGCTCAGCTTCGCCGTCCAGCTCTGCGACGGCGACCGGCACCGGGCCGAGGACGTCGTCCAGGAGACCGCCGTACGCGCCTGGCAGCACCAGGGCATCCTGGACCCGACCACCGACGGGGTACGGACGTGGCTGTTCACCGTCGCGCACCGCATCGCCATCGACCACCACCGCGCCCGGCAGGCCCGGCCGAAGGAGGTCAGCGAGGAAGAGCCCGCCGACTCGGCCGCGCCCGACCCCGCCGACCGCGTCGTCACGCTGCGGGTGGTGCTGGAGGCCATGGCCGAGCTCACCGAGGGGCAGCGCGAGGTGCTGATCTACACCCACTACCTCGGCCACAGCGTGGAGCAGACGGCGCGGACGCTCGGCCTCGCGCCCGGCACCGTCAAGTCCCGCGCCCACTACGCCATCCGCGCGCTACGTGAGGAGCTGCGAGACCGCGCGATGATGGACTGAGGAACCGCGCGCCACATCAGCACGCGCGGGCCGGAGCCGGAGCCGGAGCTGGAGCTGGAGCCGGTACGGGCTCGGGCAGCCGACGGGTGCCCGTCCGGACCTGGCCGAGCAGCGTGCCGCCGAAGGCGATCGCCATGCCGAGCACCTGGAGCGGCGTGAGCGCCTGGCCGAGCGCGACCCAGCCGATCACGGCGGCCGACAGCGGGCTCAGCAGGGTGAGGAACGCGACCGAGGCGGCGGGCAGCAGCGCCACGCCGCGGAACCACAGCCAGTACCCGGCGGCCGTGCCGATGACGCCGAGGTAGAGGTAGCCGGCCACCGCGCGGCCGTCGAGTACGGGCGGTGCGCCCTCCGCGAGCAGGCTGACGGGGAGGAGCAGGAACCCGCCGGCGGTGAGCTGCCAGCCGGTGAAGGTGAGCGCGCCGACGCCCGCAGGACGTCCCCAGCGCTTGGTGAGCACCGTGCCGGCCGACATCGCCGCGGCTCCGGCCAGCCCGGCGAGTATGCCGACGGTGTCGAGCCGCGCGCCGGAGCGCAGGACGACCAGGCTCACGCCCAGGACCCCGGCCAGCCCGGCGAGCAGGCGATGTGCGGTCGGACGCTCGGCGAGCAGCATGGCCGCGAAGGCCAGCGCGAAGAGCGGTCCCACCGAGCCCAGCACGGCCGCCACACCGCCTGGCAGCCGATACGCCGCCAGGAACAGCAGGGGGAAGAAAGCGCCGATATTCAGCACACCCAGCACCGCCGCCCGCCAGAACCACGCGCCGCGGGGCAGCGTACGCGTGAGTGCCAGCAGGACCAGCCCGGCCGGCAGCGCCCTCGTCAGCGCGGTGAACAGCGGCCGTCCGGGTGGCAGGAACTCCGTGGTGATCGCGTAGGTCGAGCCCCAGACGATCGGGGTGAGCCCGGTCAGGGCGAGATCACGTGCGGTCGGTGAACCTGAAGGCGTCATGTCGATCTCTCCACATTGATAATCTCAACGTTGAGATAACTGTGAACCCGAAAGAGCTTCAACGTCAAGTAGATGAACGTCAAGATTGTTGGCATGGAGAGGATCACATGAGCGACGCGGTGGACCTGGTGCTGGCCCAGTGGGGGCGGGAACGTCCCGACGTCGACGCGTGGCCGATGGGGATCGTCGGGCGGGTCTCCCGCCTCTCCCGGTTGCTGGACCTCCGGCTGAAGGACTTCTTCGCCGAGCACGGGCTGGAGCGATGGGAGTTCGACGTCCTGGCGACTCTGCGCCGGTCAGGCCCTCCGTACGAGCTGACGGCCGGTGCCCTCAACCGCGCGGCGATGATCACCTCCGGTGCGATCACCAACCGCATCGACCGGATGGCGAAGCGGGGACTCGTCGAACGCCTGCCCGACGAGGAGGACCGCCGCTCCGTGCGCGTACGGCTGACCGAGCACGGCTGGGAGACCATCGAGGGGCTGATCGGTCCCCATACCGAGAACGAGGCGCTTCTCCTGGCCGCGCTGAAGCCGCGCGAGCGTGACCACCTGGCGGGCACGCTGCGCGACCTGCTGGAGTCGCTCGGCGACACGTCACTCGAATAGCGGGCGGCCGCCGTACACGGCTCAGTCCAGCAGCGCCGTCTGCATCTGCACCGTCCTGCGCCGGGCGATCCGCAGTGCCCGACCGGGCGGCAGGATGCGGCCCTTGACGTTGCCGAACAGGAAACCCTCGTCCGGCGGGCAGGACATCAGCAGGGCCGGCGTGTTGACCTCCTGGAGCCGTCGCATCAGGATCTCGTTCAGGCCGCGTCCGGCGCCGGAGGCGGACCGGGCCACGACCATGTGCAGCCCGACCTCGTACCCGAGCGCCAGATGCGGCAGGAGCGGGTCGAACGGGTGCTGCATCGGACCCGCGCCGATCATGTCGTAGTCGTCGACCAGGATGAACAGGCGTGGGCCGCTCCACCAGTCGCACAACCGCATCCGGGCCGGCGCGATGTCGGGTCCGGGCACGCGGGCCTGGATCGCCCGCCCGGCGCCGTCCACGAGGTCCCGTAGCGCGTCTATCGCGACGGCGTGCCCGAGCCGATACTCGTCGGGAATCGCCTCGACCAGCTCACGGCGGTAGTCCACCACCATGATGCGCGCCTCCTCGGGCGTGTAGCGCGAGGTGATGGCCTTGGCGACGAGCCGCAGCAGGTTCGTCTTGCCGCACTCGGTGTCGCCCACCATGACCATGTGGGGGTTCTCGCCGAAGTCGTGCCACACCGTGGAGAGCCGCTCCTCCTCCAGTCCGAGAGGCACGCGGAGGTCGCCGTCGGGTGCGGGCAGGTCGCGTACGTGGAGCGTGGCCGGCAGCATGCGCACCGGCGGCGCGGGCGGACCCGTCCAGCTCTCGGCCACCGCCGCGACCAGCCCGGCGATCCCGTCGGCGAGGTCGCCGGCGCTCTCCACCGAGTCGATGCGCGGCAGCGCGGTGAGGTAGTGCAGCTTGCTGTCGCGGGTGATGCCGCGTCCGGGGTTGCGCGGGACGGAGGCCGCGCTGCGGGCGTTGATCTCCGAGTCCATCGGATCGCCCATCCGCAGCTCCAGGTGCGTCGCGGCCTGGTCGCGTACGGCCGCCGTCACCTCCACCCAGCGAGCGGTGGTGACGATGAGGTGGATCCCGTAGTTGAGGCCACGAGCGGCGATCGCGTTGAACGTCGGAATGTACCGGTCGAAGTCCTGACGCAGAGTCGACCATCCGTCCACCACCAGGAAGACGTCGCCGTGGGGCTGGTCGGCGAACTCCCCGGCCGCCCGGCGCCGCCGGTAGGTGGGCATGGAGTCGATGCCGTAGGTGAGGAAGAACTGTTCGCGGTCGGCGAGCAGAGCGGTGACCTCGGCGATCGTCCGGCCGACGCGTTCGGGGTCCATGCGCGCGGCGATGCCGGCGACGTGTGGCAGGCCGGCGAGCCCGACCAGTGAGCCGCCGCCGAAGTCGAGGCAGTAGAACTGCACCTCACGCGGGGTGTGGGTGAGCGCCAGCGCGGCGATTATGGTCCGGAGGAGCGTGCTCTTGCCACTCTGCGGGCCACCGGCGATGGCGACGTGCCCGCCGGCCCCGGACACGTCGATGACCAGCAGATCGCGGATCTGCTCGAACGGCCGGTCGACGATGCCCACCGGTATCGTCAGCGCACCGCGCAGGTCCGACTCCACGGTCGTCAGGCCGAGCGCGTCATCGGGTTCGAGCGGTGGGAGGATCTGGTCGAGCGTCGGCGGCAGGTCCAGGGGCGGCAGCCACACCTGGTGGGCCGGCGGCCCGGCGTGGCGCATCCGGTCGACCGCGACCGACAACAGCGTCTCGCCGGTCTCCTCGGGCTCCTCCTCGATCTCCACGGGCTCGAGCGGCTCGACCGGCGCCACCCGTGACGCGGACCACGGCACGACCTGGCTCGCGACCCGTTCCTGGTCGGCCCTGCCACGCGCCCGGTACGAGCCGGAGGAGTAGGCCGCGCGGAACCTCGTCAGCGCCTCGACGCCGGTCTTGAGGAAGCCGCTGCCGGGCTGTGGCGGCAGCGTGTGGGCGTCCGGTACGCCGAGCACGCCACGACTTTCCATGGCCGAGAAGGTCCGCAGGCCGATCCGGTACGACAGGTGGCTCTCCAACTGGTGCATCCGGCCCTCGTCCAGCCGTTGCGAGGCGAGCAGCAGGTGGACACCGAGGCTGCGGCCGAGGCGGCCGATCATGACGAACAGCTCCATGAAGTCGCGGTGGGCGGCGAGCAGCTCGCTGAACTCGTCCACCACGACGAACAGGCTCGGCAGAGGCTCCAGCGGTGTGCCGGAGGCGCGTGCCTTCTCGTACTCCAGCACGGAGACGTAGTTGCCCGCGGCGCGCAGCAGCTCCTGACGCCGCATCAGCTCGCCGTGCAGCGCGTCGCGCATGCGGGAGACCAGGGACGCCTCGTCGGCCAGGTTGGTGATCACCGCGGAGACGTGCGGCAGCTCGTCCAGGCCGAGGAAGGTCGCGCCGCCCTTGAAGTCGACCAGGACGAAGTTGAGCGTCTCGGAGGAGTTGGTCAGCGCCATCGCCAGCACGAGCGTGCGCAGCAGCTCGCTCTTGCCCGAGCCGGTGGCACCGATCAGCATGCCGTGCGGTCCGGTGCCGCCTTGCGCCGACTCCTTGATGTCCAACTCCACCGGTGTGCCGTCGACGCCGACCGCGATCGGCACCCGCAGCCGGTCGGTGGGGGTGCGCCTGCGCCACAGCGTGGCCGGGTCGTGCCGATGCAGGTCGGAGATGCCCAGCAGCGTGGCCAGGTCGATGGTGGACGACAGAGGCTCGGTGCTCTCGCCGCCGACGCCCAGCCGGTACGGCGCGAGCCGTTTGGCCAGCGCGGCCGCGCCCCGCACGCCCAGCTCGTCAGGCCGCCCGAGCAAGGTTATCTGCTCCTTGCGGTCGCGGTCGGTGCGCACCAGCCCGAGTTCGCCGTCCCCGATGGTGAGGCGCAGGGTCGTACGGCCGGGCCGCCAGGTCAGCGCCCCGCTCAGGTCGATGACGGTGGCGTTGCGCATCCCCGGGCCGTCCAGCGCATGACCGGACGGAATGGTGGCGCCGTCCACCACGATGAGGGTGTAGGGCTCCTCGCGGCCGGTCTGCGCCTCCGGGTCGTACTGCGGGCGCTCCCAGAACTCCGCGCCGAGCATTCCCTCGAGCTCCGGGAAGTCGGTCGCGACCATGCGGACCGGCCCGGCGCCGTCGCTGTCGTGCGGGTTCAGGTTGTGCGGCAGCCACTTGACCCACTCCCACTCTTCGCGGCGGTCGGGTGCGACGCACAGCGCGAGCCACAGGTCCTCCGGGCAGTGGAAGACGGCGAGCTGGGCGATCATCGCCCGCACCATCGCGCGGACGGGCTGTTCGTCCCCGCGTATCAGCAGCCGGGCCCAGGAGCGCAGGTAGACGGCCGTGGGCTGCTCGGGCACAGTGGCGTACGCGCGGATGAAGCTGCGCAGCGCGTGCGCGGTGAGGGGTTCGAGGTCCTCGACCGGCTTGGTGGACATCGGCGACAGCCGCAGCCCCAGCTTCTGCTCACCGATCGCGAGCCGCGCCTCGGCGAAGTCCGGGTCCGTCGGGCGGCGCTCCCACATCCGGGTGGTGCCGACCATGGACCACAGCGTCTGCGGTGCCGGGTGCCGCCAGGCCAGGGACTTCTGCTGGTCGCTCACCGCCTTGCGGACCTTGCGGCGGGTCTGGGTGAGGTAGCGCAGGTAGTCGCGGCGCGCGCCCTTCAGCTTCTGCTTGCGTTCGCCGCCGCGGCGCATGGTGTTGCCCAGCAGCATGGCACCGGCGGCGCCGACCATCATGACCATCGCGATCGGCATGAAGCCATTGGCCGCGCCCCCGCCGCGCGTCATGTACATCATCATCATGGCGCCGGACATCAGTGCCATCGGCAGGTACGTCCACACGGCGGACGAGTCGGGCACGGTCTCCGGGAGCGTGGGCGGCTCCTGGAGGTTGATCTCTCCGTCGGGCATCTCCGGAGCGCGTCGGCGCACCGGCCTGCGGAAAAGCACGAAACTCAACGACGGCCTCCTGGCGTGTACGGCACGGCACCGGCGGACGAGGGTCGGCGGTGTGCGGAGAGCGGCCGAGGAGAGCGAGAAGACGCGTTGGCACGATCGTACAGCGGCCGCCCGGCGACCGGACCTTCCAAACTCGTATGAACCGGAAGTGATCCGCGTACGTATGCCTGAGCGGAGAGCTACTGACGAGACCGAACCGAACAACAGAACACGCCGACCTTCACGTCCCTCCGCCCGGCGAAGGCGGGTGGAGCCCGCGGAAAGACGAGCACGCCTCATGAGCGAACGCAGTGAGCGAATCGAACAGCCCCGCGCCCTGGGCACTTCCGCGATGGGGGAGGGCTCGTGAGCGGCGGCACGATGACGGGACTGTGTCGGCTGACGGTACGCGCGCCCACCAAGGTCATCGACCTCGCCGTCCCCGCCGACGTCCCGGTCGCCGACCTGCTTCCCGCCGTACTCGGTTACGGAGGTGACGACCTCGGCGAGGCCGGCCTCGAACACGAGGGCTGGGTGCTCCAGCGGCTGGGCGGCGCGCCGCTCGACCACGAGGCCAGCCTGGAGTCGCTCGGCCTGCGCGACGGAGACACGGTCTACCTGCGGCCACGTACCGAGGCACTGCCCGAGGTGCGGCTGGACGACATCGTCCACGGCATCTCGACCACCATGAAGGAGAGCCCGCACGGCTGGAGCCCGCTGGCGAGCCGGCGGGTGCTGCGCGGGCTGACGCTGGTGGCCCTCATCGGCGCGCTCGTCATCATCGCCCTGCCGGGCGGCCCGGCCGCGCAGCGAGAGATCGCGGCGGGCGCGTTCGCGCTGCTCCTGCTGGCGGGCGCCGCCGCCGCGAGCCGCGCCGTCGGCGACGCCGCCTCGGCCGCTCTCCTGGGCGCGATGGCCGGCCCCTACCTCGTGCTGGCCGGCTGGCTGCTGCCTGGTGGTGCGCTGAGCGGCCCGGACCACTACCAGACGTTCGGCGCCCGGCTGCTGGCCGCGTCCGCGGCGGAGGCGGGCGGCTCGGTGCTCGCGCTGGCCGTGGTGGCCTCCTACACGGCGTTCTTCGTCGGCGCGACCGTGTTCTCGGTGGCGGGCGCGCTCGGCGGTGTCCTGTTGATGGTCGGGGGAATGCCGCCCGAGCACGCGGCCGGCATCGTCGCACTGGCGGCGGTCGTCTTCGGCGCGTTCGTGCCGTCTCTGTCGTTCCGGCTGTCGGGGTTGCGGACACCGCCGCTGCCGACCAACGCCGAACAACTCCAGGAGGGCATCGAACCTCGCTCGCCGGCGGCCGTGGCCGCCCGTGCGATCCTCGCCGACATCTGGATGACCGCCATGTACGCGACGGTCGGCCTGACCTGCGCCCTCTGCGTCACGGCTCTGGCTCACAACGACAGCCTCAGCCAGCTCCTGCTGGCGGCGGCGCTGTCCGTGCTCCTGGTGTTGCACAGCCGGGACATGGGCAACGTCTGGCAGCGCCTGTCCCTCGTCGCTCCGGGGGTCTGGGGCGCCATCGCGATGATCACCGTCGAGGTGGCCGGGACCGAGCCGTCCGGCCGGATACTGCCGGCCGTCGGCGTGGCATCG
Source organism: Actinoallomurus bryophytorum (assembly GCF_006716425.1). Classification (NCBI taxonomy): domain Bacteria; kingdom Bacillati; phylum Actinomycetota; class Actinomycetes; order Streptosporangiales; family Thermomonosporaceae; genus Actinoallomurus; species Actinoallomurus bryophytorum. The sequence goes on along the minus strand of NZ_VFOZ01000001.1, from coordinate 2,905,803 downwards.
GCCGGCGCGGCGTTCATTATCGCCGGATGGATCGTGCCGGGCCGCCGGCTCGTGCCGTACTGGGGCCGGGCCGCGGAGCTCCTGCACAGCCTCGTGGCGATCAGCCTGCTGCCGCTGGTCCTCTGGGTCCTCGGCGTGTACGGCGAGCTACGGGCCATCGGCTGACCGGGTACAGGAGAGGACGGGCAGGAGACGATGCAGTCCCGCCGCGACCAGGTCCAGGCCCACCTTTTCGTCATGGGCCGGATCACATCCGGGATGCTGCGCGCCGACCCGGACGCGCCCGAGAGCCCGCAGGGCCGGACGAACCGCGGCACGGCAGCCGGGATCGTCGTCGCCGTGCTGCTGTGCGCCGCGGCGTTCGTCTGGGGGTTGATCTCCCCGGGCAAGTCCAACAGCTGGCGTGACTCCCAGAGTCTGATCGTCAACCAGGACACCGGTGCCGCCTATCTCTATGTGGGCGGCCGGCTGCGTCCGGTCCGCAACTACGCGTCGGCGCGCCTGATCGGCGGCGCCCAGATGAAGACGAAGAAGGTGCGCACGAAGTCACTGGCCGGTGCGCCGCACGGGCAGCCGGTCGGCATCGTCGGCGCGCCGGACTCGCTGCCGGCGCCGGGGGACCTCAGCCGGAACCCCTGGGCGGTGTGCTCCGGCACCGCCGGCACGGGGACGCCCGCGCCGGTCACCACGCTCGCCGTGGGCGCGAGCACCGCGGGCGACGCCCCGTTGACCACGGGCGAGGGGATGCTGGTCACCGCGCCCGACTCCACGGTGTACCTCGTGTGGCAGGGCAGCCGGCTGCGGGTGAACCAGAAGGGCGGCGCGATGTCCGCGCTCGGCTACGCGGGGCGGATCGCGGTGCCCGTCTCGGCGGCGTTCCTCGACGCGCTGCCGGCCGGACCGGACCTGACAGCGCCGATGGTGCCCGGCATGGGCACCGCCGGACCGGCTCTCGACGGGCACGCGACCCGCGTCGGGCAGGTGTTCCGCGTCGGTGTGATCGGCTCCGACCCGCGCTACTACCAGCTTCGCCAGAGCGGTCTGGCCGAGGTCAGCGCCACGGCCGCCGGCCTGCTGCTGGGCGATCCGGAGGTCCGCCGCCTGGCGTACCGGGGCCAGACCGCGACCGCGGCCCCCTTGCCGCCCGACGTGCTGAACGCCCACCTCGCCCCGGCGGACCCGGCGACGTCGGCCGCGGGCGCGCTGCCGGAGACGCCACCCCGGCTGGTGGAGCGCGCGACGGACCAGGACGCCTGCGTACGGATCGCGCCGAGCGGCGCGGGGCCCCGGGTGAGCGTGGCGCTGACGAACCGCGCCACGCTCGGCATGCTCGCCCAGGCCGCCACCGCGACCGCCTGCGTGCCGGTGGAACGGATCACCGTGGCGCCGGGCGGCGGCGCCCTCGTACGGGTGCTGGCGGCGGACGGCAATTCGGGCGGCGGCGCCACCTACCTCGTGACCGACGTGGGCACCAAGTACCGCGTGCCGAGCGCCGACGACCTCGCGGCGCTCGGCTACTCGGCAGGTGAGGCGGTGGCGCTGCCGTCACCGCTGCTCGCGATGGTGCCGACCGGCCCGGAGCTGAGCGGGGCGGCCGCGACGTCGGCAACCTCATCGGCGGCGACGGAGGCGTGCGGAGGCACCGGACAAGGCGGTGACAAGTTCACGACAAGTCACACCCGATAAAGAAAGTGGAGAGCGTGGGGCGACGAATCGGATGGTGGGACGCGCCGGCCGGATGAGCGTTCACCGTCCTGCCCCCGTTCCCGTGCACCGAACCAGAGAGGAAGGCGAACGGTGGCAGGCAGCGGAATGCAACAGTCGCAAGTATCGGCGACCAAGAACGGTGTCAACGCCCTCGAACAGGCTTTCAGCGGCATCACCAAGATCAGGCAGGACGTCGAGTCGACGCGCTACAACCTCGCCTCCGGCTACAAGGGCTCGGATGGCGGGAAGTTCGGCGACCTCGTCAACAACTGGGAACAGCAGTGCGACGTCATCCTCGGCAACCTGCGGGACATGGTCGACAAGCTCAACCAGACCCTCGCCTCGCAGCACCAGCAGCAGGGTTCGAGCAACGACCAGATCAACCAGGCGTACAACCAGTCGCAGTCCGTCTTCGACGCCCTGCACGGCTGAGCGCGGCCTCCCCTTTCCTTCCGCTGACGAGAAACGAGGACACCGATGAGCGAGGACTTCACCGACGGCTACATCTACGTCGACTACTCGCACATGAACAACGCGGCCGACGACCTGGTCTCCCAGACCAAGGCCATCGCTCAGACGATCTCCAACATGGAGATGGAGCTCTCCGAGCTCAAGAAGACCTGGGTCGGTGACGACGCGCAGACCTACGACAAGAAGCAGCAGGCCTGGGACGCCGCGATCAAGTCGATGGAAGACATGCTCACCAGCCACTCGCAGCTTCTGGACGACATCTCCGGCAGCTACAAGTACAACGAGAACAACCTCAGCCAGATGTGGTCCGAGGTGCGCATCGGTTGATCTTCGGACCTCCGGCCGCCTCCGACCTCGGCGGCCGGAGGTCCGAAGCCTTGCTGACCACTATGACCGGCGAGCGCACGCGAGCGTGCCGGCGCAGACCAAGCCAAGGAGCGTGAACCAATGGCAGAGCCGCTGAAGATGGACAAGGCCGGGCTGCAGGGTTTCGTGGACAACCAGATCGCCCCCTTCGAAAAGGGCCTGAAGCACGTCGCGGACGACGACGACGAATTCGGTGTGACGATGGACAGCCTCTTGGGGACGGGGCACGTCAACAGCGCCGACAGGGATATTTACCAGTTCCAGGCGCCGTTGCCGATCGGCCACCTCAGGAGCGACAAAGGCTCGGGCGGCACCATCCTCATCGGCAAGATCACCGATTCCGCGCAGTCCATCTCAGACGTGTTCGTCAAGCAGGTCAAGCTCTTCGGTGATCTGCATACGAATCTGAACAACACGATCACCAAGCTCATGAACGGCCAGCACGACTCACTGGAAAAGATCGACGGAAAGATCTTCCTGGACGGCCTGGGCACGGTCCCCGGAGATTTCCAAGGCCCCAACTCCAGCAGTTGACCCTCAAGTAGCCCTTGGCCCCCAGCTCATCAGCATTTTTCCTGGAGCGCGATATGGATGACGGATCGAACGCGTCTGGCGACGACTGGTGGGACGCCGTATCCAAGCTCACCGGCTACGAGCCTGAGGCGCGGGACAAACTGTTCGACCCCAGCCTCCTGGGCAACAACAAGATTCCGCTGATGAAGCTGGAGATCGACGACTATGACGTAGAGCCGGAGGACGCGGAGCTGGCGGCCATCAACGACCTGGGCCAATGGCGTATGCAGAACTCGGGCTGGCGCGTCCAGAACACCGACTTCGTCGTGCCATTCTACAGCGGCGACACGGGCGTCGGCTCGATCGTGACGATGCGCAGGGCCCGCATCACGCTCCTGGGGACCACCGGCGTCAACGAGGAGTACGGTCCGAACGGCGGGGTCAACATGGGGGCGACGTTCACCGAGCACGGCAGCAAACTCATGGGTGACAACTTCGGCGGCTGGGACTCCCGGCCGCTGGCCCGGTACAGCTTCGGCGGCGGCATGGCCCTGAACGCGCTCCTGAACGATCCGTACTCCACGTGGCGGTTCAACTGGAACGACAAGCAGGTCGGGGATGACAACGCCATCGACCTCACGGGGTTCGACCGTGTCGCCAAGGCGTTCGACCGGGTGGCGCAGTTCTTCCACACCAGCAGGGCGACGATCCAGGGCTGGGAGGACGAACTCGGCAACGAAGAGACCGCGGCGTGGCGGGGCCAGGCGGCCGGTGTCTTCTGGGACATCGTCCACCAGCTCGGTGTGATGTACCAGGGCTACACCGACACACTGCCGACCGTGAACGGCGCCTCCAAGGTGGGGGATGAGCTGCGGCAGGTGAGGTTGGACATCTACAACGCGTTGTCGCGGCTGCACTCGACATGGAATACATGGTCGCTGGGGTTCTTCAGTAATCCGCTGCGCGTGCTGCACGACGTCCTACTCGAAGTGACAGATGACCTTTGGTACAACAACATTACGAAGGTCCGCACTCATTGGTATTACACCGAAGGTGGCAGTTACACCGAAAACGAGGTGGAGTACGACGGGTTCCGCACCAGCGCCCACGACAAAAACGGCAATGTCTACGGCGACATGAACAGTATGGACACCTGGCATGCCATCGGGGCCGAGGCGGTCAAGCGCTGGCAGAAGGGTGTGGACGACAATCTGGGGAAGGCCGGACACCAAGCGCTGGTCGACGTGCACAATTCCTGGGTCGACGTCAGCAAGATAATCCAGAAGCTGACCACTCCGAGCATCAGCCTCCAGTCCGACTACCAGATGGACAAGGCCGCCGCCGCACAGGACAAGGCGGATGCGGACGCCGCGGCCGCGGCGGCGCACCAGAAGGAGATGGAGGACAAGGCGGCCGCGGACGCGGCGGCCGCGGCGGCGCACCAGAAGGAGATGGAGGACAAGGCCGACAAGGAGCGCGCGGAGGACCTCGCGCACCAGAAGGAGATGGAGGACAAGGCCGAGAAGGAACGCGAGGAGCAGGAACAGCACCAGAAGGAGCAGGAGGACAAGGCCGAGAAAGAGCGCGAGGAGCAGGAACAGCACCAGAAGGAGCAGGAGGACAAGCAGGAGGCGCTGCAGGCCCAGCAGCAGGCGCAGGCCCAGGCCCAGTACGCGCAGCAGCGAAAGGACCAGGAAGAACAGGAGAAGAAGCAGGAGGCGCTGCAGAAGCAGCAACAGGAGCAGGCCCAGCAGCAGTACCAGGAGCAGATGGCCCAGCAGCAGGCCTTGCAGAAACAGCAGGAGAAGAAGCAGGAGGAACAGGAGAAGAAGCAGGAGCAGTTGCAGGCCGAGCAGGAGAAAAAGCAGGAGCAGCTGCAGGCCGAACAAGAGAAGAAGCAGGACGAGCAGGAGAAGAAGCAGGAGCAGCAGCAGGCCGAACAAGAGAAGAAGCAGGACGAGCAGGAGAAGAAGCAGGAGCAGCAGCAGAAACACCAGGAGGAGCTGGCCCAGCAGCAGTACAAGCAGCAGCAGCAGACGCAGGCCGACTACCAGAAGCAGCAGCAGGAACTCCAGCAGAAGCAGCAGGACCAGGCGGAGAAGCAGTACGAGCAGCAGCAGAAGCAGTACGAACAGGTCTCGGGCGGCGGCGGCAGCGCGCAGCAGTACCAGCAGCAGCTCCAGCAGCAGCAGGACCAGTTCCAGCACCAGCTTGAGAGCCTCGCGCACAACCAGATCGGCAGCCAGACCCATGTCAACCCCGACGGGTCCGTCACCACTGACTACAGCGACGGCAGCTCGACGACATTCAACCCGCACACGGGGCAGGAGACGACGACCCTCCCGAACGGGCATGTCAGCACCGAGCACGTGGCCAACGGCCACTCGTTCACGAACCCCGACGGCAGCACCACGACGGTCAACAGCGACGGGACCCTCACGACGCACTACCCGGACGGCAGCACCACCACGGTCAACCCGAAGACGGGCATGGCGACCACACACGAGCCGGACGGGCGGACGATCACCACGAACCTCAGCGGGGGCTCCACCCTGCCGCACGTCCCGTACGAGGCCGAACTGCACGACCTGCCGTTCGACGGATCGCTGGGCTCGGCCGTTCTGCCGGCCGGCCAGCAGATGCCCACCAGCGCGGCCAGCCCGGCCGGGAACTACCTCCCGCCGGGCACCTATATGGACGGCACCACGACCGGCGGAATGCCACCGGCAGGCACCCCGATGACCGGCGGTATGCCCATGGGCGGCGGTGGGATGCCGATGGGCGGCATGGGCGGCATGGGCGGAGGCGAGAAGGGCGGCGGAGGCGAGCGCGTCCGCCAGGTCTATGAGGACGACGACATCGTCACCACGGATGGTGGGTCGCTCGGACGCCGGAGCCGTCGCGGTATCGAGTACGAGAGGGAGACCGCGGCGGGCCGGCGCACGTCCACCGCCAGCGGATACGACCCGTACGCGGCAGGCTCCGAGCGCGAGCAGACGGAGAGCGGCGAGCGGGAACGCGAGACATGGGTGCCCGAGGAGGAGGACGTCTGGGGCACCGACGAGGGCGGCTCGCCCGCCGTCATCGGATGACGTACCCGGCTGTCACCTAGTGCGAGGGAGAGAGTAGCGGAGATGGATCTGAACGAAGAGCTGGATGCTCGTGTGGCCGAGGCGCGCGAGCGTCTCGAGTCGACCAAGGCCGCCGTGGCCCGCGCGCGGGCCGAGCTGAGCGAGGCGTCCACGACCGCACGGTCCAAGGACCGCTCCGTCGAGGTGACCGTCGGCCCGCAGGGCGAGCTGAAGCGGGTGAAGTTCCTCGATGAGAAGTACCGGACGATGGAGGCGGCAGAGCTCTCCGCCGCCATCGTCGAGGCGGCGGGGAAAGGGCGGGCGGTGATGGCCCGGCGGGTGATCGACACCTTCTCGGCGATCAGCCCGGCCGGCCAGGGCGAGGGGGGCGTGCCCGGATACACGCCCGACTGGGAGCAGATCTTCGGGTCGGCGCTGAAGGCCGGCGGACGGGGCGGCCGGCCGGCCGCGTCGCGTGAGGCTCGTCGCGGCCGCCCGGCCGCGAAACTGCATGACGAGATCGTGGAGGACGGTAACGATGTCTGAGAAGTTCCGGGCCGACCCAGGCCGCGCCAACGCGGCCGTGGCGAAGATCGACAGCCTGAGCGAGATGATCATCGGGTGGGGTGATGAGTTCTTTGACAGCCTGAGCAATGCCGGAGAGATCCTCGGCCATGACGAGTTCGGTCGCGAAGCCGGGCGCCAGCTCTACAACCAGGGGCTTCAGATCCATGACGGGGTCCTGGCGTTCGGCCAGGTCACCGACTCGGTTCCGGTCATGCTCAGGTCGCAGCAGGCGAAGGTCGGCAAGGCCCAGACGGACGTCATCGGCGCCATCAGCGAGGTCGGCGCACACCAGGGTGAGGGCTTGCCGGGGAAGGGCGGATTCCACGGCAAGTAAACGGGGGTGAACGATCGTGGGTGACGCACCGGAAGGGCTTGTCTTCGACGAAGACGAACGCAAGCTCTTCCTGTTCCTGATGGGGACCGAGCCTCCCGAGGCCGTTCCCCAGAGGGTGTATGGGCTCAAAGAGCCGTTCGACACGCTCGACCACAAACTGAGCACGCTCCCGGTGCACTACGACGAGACCGTCAACGGCATCAACGGAGCACTGCCCGACGAGGTCATCGAGCAGTTCAAGCAGACGTTCGGCTCGTTGCTCGGCGCCGACGGCGGCGTCAACCACATCGATCAGGTCAGACAGGCCGCCCAGCTCATGAGCGAGCAGGTCGGTGAATGGTCCCGGAGCCTCCTGGAGGCCCAGGTCCAGATCATCTCGATGCTCATCGCGCTGATGGTGCAGCTCGCGATCATGGCGGCGCTGGCCGCCTTCACCGGCGGTGGCTCGCTCGGTGAGGAGGCGATCGCCCAGGAGACCACGCGTCTGGGTCTCATGACGATCATGCGTGGGCTGCTCTCGTTGGTGAAGTTCGTCATGCCGACGGCGATCCAGGCGGCCATCGGCGCGTTGTTGATGATGGCGGCGAGCCTGATCGCGAGCGCGATCGACGGCGACCCGCAGGGTCCCCACATCAACTGGAAGTGGGTCGGCGAGGGCGCACTCGGCGGCGCGCTCGCCGACCTCGGAATCCGGGGGATCGGGGGCGTCTTCGACAAGGTGATCCTCAACAACGTCAAGAACCTGGAAAAGCCGTTCCTCACCGAGCTGACGAACATCGGCGGCGACTTCATCAAGATGGGTGGCGGCGGCGCGATCGCCGGCACCTTCACCCAGGGGCTCATCGACGGCCACTGGCAGGTCCTGCCGATGATGTTCGTCGGCGGCGGTATCGGCGGTATCGCCTTCGGCGCGGCCGTGCGGGGCGCCAAGCTCGGCGGCATCAAGTACCGCATGTCGAAGCTGGACATCAACCCGGACCTCATCCGGACGCTGGACAAGCCCGACCTGCTGGCCGACCCGCCGGGCCGGCGTCCGGGTGACGATCCCGACGGCCCTGGCGGCAGCAGGAACATCGACACGTCCCCTCCGCAGAAGACGATCGCCTCGCCGCCGCCGAGGCAGCCTCCCCCCGGTCTCAACGGGCCACGGGGCGGTGGCCCCCAGCGGACCGGGCCGAACCTCACGGAACCGCTGCCGCGGGAGACGTTGGAGGACGGGCAGTTCACCGACCCCGGCCTGGAGAACCCGGCCGCGGTGCTCCGCGGGAACCCCCCACCGCTCGATTCTTCGTTCACCGAGGTCCCGCCGCTGGTGGACGAGAACGGTGTACCGCTCGTGGAGCCGCCACCGGTCCCGCCGCGCATGACCCCGCCTCCCGGCCCGCTCTCCACGACCCGGCCCGCGGTGGGCACGGAGGGCGGGCCGCTGATCCGCGAGAACGTCCCGCCGCTCCTGGACGAGAACGGGATACCGCTCGTGGAGCGGCCGCCGGTCACGTCCTCCACGCCTCCGCCCCCGGTGACCCGGCCGGCCGAGTCCATGCCGCCCCCGGACGTCGAACACGAGGCTCCCCCGGCCCCGCACGACACCCTGTCGCAGAATCCGCCGCCCGACACCACCTCACACGACACCACGTCACACGGCCCGCCGTCGCACGACACCACGCCGCTGGGGCACGACCCGATCCCGCCCGTGCACCTGGTGTCCGAGCATGAGAACGTCACGCCGAACTTCGTTTTCGACTCCGCCGACCACGTCATCCACCAGCAGCTGCGGAACGGCCAGGACGCACAGGTCAGGCGCTACACCGAGCGGCTGGAGAACGAAGACCGCCGGTACTGGCGGCAGCAGGAGGCCGACCGGTACGTCGACGGCGCGGTCGCAGCGCACCTGGCGTCCAGTACGCACGGTGTTCCCCCAGAGGGGCCAAGGCCCGATCCGATGGCGCGCGTCCGCGGGACGGACCTGCCCGAGCACCTGCGCGGACCCGTCGTCTCGGCGTACCACGCCGCCGTAGGCGAGCACGAGGCGAGCCTGCGTGGTCCGGGCGGCCAGGACCACGCGCCCGAACGGCAGCCCCTGTCCCAGCGGCTGCGCACCAAGCTGGAGACGGTGTTCGCGGACACCGGCTACGCCGGGTCGCCGGACCGGACGGCCGAGACACTGCTACGGCCGGACACGCGCTTCGAGCCGGAGGCGCTGGCCCGCGGGGCCGGCGTCCCGGACCATCTCGTCGGCCCGGTCGCCGACGGCTACCGTGCGGTCCACGCCGAGGTCGAGCAGCCGAACGACCCGGCCGTCACCACGCGACTGGCCAGGGCACTGGAGTCCCGGCTGTCGGAGTTCGACCACGACCTGGACGTCTCCGTAGTGGCCGACCGGATGGTACGAGAGCAGGCCCGGATCGACACCGACGGGTCGCGGCCATGGACCGACGACGTGCGGGAGCGATTCGACGCCCGCTGGCGGCCGCTGTACGAGCAGCACCTGGACGGCACGCTCTCCCGGCAGCAGTTCGAGCGCCGCTTCCAGGACCTGGCCGACGGGTTGCCCGACGAGCTGGAGCTGGAGGCCGCGGTCCGCCTGGCACGGGCGAGCGCCGAGACCGCGTTCGACGCGAGCGACCTCGGCGAGCGCTTCGCTCCGTCCGCCGAGGCGCGGTCGCGAACCCGCTTCCTCGCCGAGGTCGAGTCGGACGTACGCGGGATCGCGGACCGGCTCGGCATGCGGGGAGAGCGGGTCGACCCGAGCGTGTGGGACCGGTTCCACACTGAGGCGAACGCGCGGATCAACGAGCTGACACGGGGCCTGCGCACCCGCACGGAGCTCGAGCGCGAGGCGGACCTGACCTTCGGCCGCCTCCTTGACCAGGCGGGCCTGGACCATGCCTCCGCCGACGCCCGCACTCTGCGCGCGAACTACGACGCGGAGTTCGCGGCCCGTACGCGGACCCTGCCGGGCGGCGAGGAGACACGGACGCTAACTCACCAGGACTGGGAGGGCCGGCGCTCCGAGCTGACCGACGAACTGCGCGACCTGGACGACCGCTGGGCGGGCCGGCTGCGCGCCAAGGCCGCCGAGACCGCTCTGCTGACCCGCGCGGGCGACGAGATGGAGCGCCAGGAGAGCGTCTGGCGTGAGCAGGCCGGGCCGGAGCGGAGCGGCGATCTCGATCACGACGCGGTGCTGGCGGAGCTGCGCGACGACCTGCGCGCGGAGGACACGCGGCTCCTCGGTGGCCGTGACGCCTCGGAGCTGACCGCGGACGAATGGGGCGAGCACGTCGCCGAGCTGACCGCCGCTTACGAACGGCTGAACGAGGGAATCGCCGCGCGGTTCGACGAGCACGCCTCCCGTACCGCGGTGCTGCGCCGGGCCGACCAGGCGCTGTCGGGCCTGGTCGGCCCGGCCGAGCACGTCGAACGGGTCGGCACGGACTTCCACGCGGCGATGACCGAGGCGCACAAGGCGGTGGTAGGGCGCCCTGAGACCGGCGTCTTCTCCCGTGCCGAGCTGGCGCGGCGCGAGGCCGCCTTCGATCGGGAGTACTTCCAGCCGTACCGGGCCTCCCTGCAGGACCGGCTGGCCTTCGAGGCGCACCTCGACCGCGTGCTCGCCGAGAGCGGGGAGCGGTTCCACGAGCTGACCAGCGAGGTGAGCGAGCTCACCGGCCGCGCCCGTCGCCGGTACGCCATGACGGACCAGACGTTCGAGGAGACGTCGAAGGACTTCCGGGCGGAGTCGGCGGAGATCTTCCACCAGGCCCACGGAGTGGCGCGCGACCTTCCCGCCATGCTGGAGCAGGAGCGGACCCAGGGCGACGTCTTCGGCACCACGCTGCGGGAGACCTGGACGAACTTCCGCGCCCAGGTCGACGCGACGCGGGTGGCGGGTCTGCGCGCGCGGGCCGAGACGGACTACGACACCGGTCATCCGTCCCTGACCTCCCTCCGCGCGCGGCAGGAGTACGAGGAGGGGCTCAAGGCGCTCCGGCAGGGCCTGGCCGACGGCTGGGACCGGGTGATGACCCCGGATGAGCAGACGGCGCTGCTCGGCACGGCGCGCTCCGATCTCGCCGCGCTGCGTGCGCGGGTGTCGGCGCGGGACGCGGTGTACCAGCGGTCGGGTGAGGACCCCGAATGGACCCTGGACTTCGGGAAGCTGGACGTCACCCGCGCTCCGGCCGAGGAGCACGGGCGTCTGCCGGAGACGGAGGAGAGCTCGCGTCCCTCGACCGTCTCCGAGGGGCCGCCGCGCGACTCCGAGAACCGCCGGGCGTACGTCGAGGACGTCCCGGACGAGGGAGAGCCGGTCGAGACGGCGCTCCTCGAAACCGTGCACGTGTCCGTGCCCGAGATCGAGACCGTGACCGAGCCTCCTCCCGCGCCCCGCTCGACCAGGATGGTCGAGGCGGAGAGCCGCATGAGGGAGGAGCTCGACGGGCTGCGCGCCGAGATCGCCCAGCGCGACGAGGCGTACGTCGCGTTCGAACGGCAGGTGGCCGACCACCCGCGTGACGCCGCCCGCCTTCCCGCCTCCGGCGTCGGGGCGCTGCGCCGGCGGTTCGCCGAGCGATGGGCCGCCGATCCCGGCCGCCGGACCGCCCTGGGTGAGGAGCTCACCCGGTGGCTGGACGAGGCCCACACGGTCGCCGACGCGCACGAGGTGTTCGACCGTGAGGTGATCCGCACCCGGCGGACGCTGTTCGGGGAGCGGGACGCCGGCTTCCGCGACGACCCCCGCGTGGTGGCGCTGCGGGAACGCTTCGTCCGTGAGCTGACCGGCTCCGCGCGGGGCGACGCCGAACGGGCCCGCCTGGTCGAGGAGCTGCGCGGGGAGTACGTACAGGCCCGTACGGAGTGGCGGCAGCGGGCCGCCGCGAACCGCGCGTTCGAGGCGGCGCTCGCCGTCGACGGGCCCGAGGGCCGCCTCGACCTGGGCCGGGGCACGCACGAGTGGGACAACGCGACGCGCCGCTGGCACGAGGAGGAGCTCACCCGGCTCCGCACGCGCTACACCGAGGAGCAGGCGGCGCTCACGGACCAGGCGGCGCCGGAGGCGGCCCAGCTCACCGAGAGCGTCCGGCACGAGGCGCTGCGGCTGAACGCCCAGGCCAGGCCGATCGCCGAACTCGGCCGCCGCCTGGAGCAGGCGGCGGAGAGCCACGGCCCGGACCGCGAATGGGCGCCCGAGACCCAGTCCTGGTACCGGGACGAGCAGACCGAGCTCACCCGGCAGACGATGGAACTGGCGCGTGCCCGGCCGTTCGACACGCAGCTGAGGTCCCGCCTGGAAGCGGACTACGAACGCCGGCTCACCGCCCTGGAGGAGGTCGCCCACAACCGGGACCTCGCCCGGCAGGAGTTCGCGCGCGTCTCGGCCGGCCAGGTGACCGGTCAGGCGCGGCTCAGGTCCCGTGAGACGGTCGAGTGGGCGAACGGGCGGATCGAGGAGATCCGCCAGAAGTACGTCGACGAACAGCTCACCGACACCGCCATCCGGGAGGCCGAGAGCAGCGGCCGGGAGTTCGTCCCCGCCCCGGAGGGGATCGCGCCCGGTGACTGGCGCGTCCACGCGCTGTGGGCGGCGGAGACGCGGCAGCACGGCAGGTACAAGGAACTGTTCGCCCAGCGCGACGCCGAGCTCGCGGAATTCGCCGAGTTCGAGGTGACCCCGGAGGAACGGGCGGCCTTCGAGGAGACCGTCGAGTCCTGGGCGCGGGAGCACCCCGAGGCGCGGAACGACCCGTCCTTCAACGAGATCAAGGAGCGGATGGGCCGGGAGTTCGAGCGCCGGCTCCTGGCCGGCGACCGGGACCGGCAGGAACTCATCGACGAGCTCCCCGCCGAGCTGGATCTGGAGGCCGCCCGGCAGATCGCGATCTTCCGCGGTCATCGCGCATTCGAGCAGTGGCGGGTCGACGCCTGGCACCGCCGGGCCGACTTCCAGGAGGAGGGTTCCGGACAGGGGCTGACCCGGCCCGTCCCGGACGATGCGTACGAGGCCGAGCGCACGGAGTTCACTCGGCGCTGGGACGACGCCGTACGGGAGATCTTCACGCAGTCCTCCGACATCCACGAGAACATCGCGGCGACCCGTCGTACGGCCGAGACCCGGTTGACCGAGCTGCTCGACGACATGCGGGTGGACGTCGACCGCCGGGCGCGCCTGGTCCCCGAACAGGAGCGTTTCGCCGAGATCCTCAAGGACACGGCGACCTCGTACAAGAGCCACCTCTCCGAGGAGGACGGCGCTCTCCTGGAGGGTTTCACCGCACGCGAGGGCAACCCGTCCGAGGCGGGGCTCCGGCAGGTGCTGACCGACAACCTGAAGGAGCTGGAGACCGCATTCGACGAGCACTTCCCGCGCGGTGAGGAGGTCACCCCGGAGCACGAGGCGCGATGGCAGGAGACGTTCGCGAAGAAGGTCGGCGCGCTGCCGTCCCGTCTCGCGGAGCAGACCGCGCGTGAGGGCGCGCTGAGCCGCGTCGTGGAGGACTTCGAGACCAGGTACACCTCGTGGGAGGCCGACCCGCGGCTGAGCGAGGGGTTCCGCGAGCGGTTCGGCCTCCAGTACAGCACCGCGCTGGCCCAGGGGACGCGCTCGTCGATGCAGACCGCCATCGGGCGCTCGGTCAACGACCGGTTCGGCGAGCTGTTCACGGGCGAGCAGGAACGCCCCCTGGCCGAGCGGCTCGAAGAGTGGCGCACCTGGTACGACGAGACCGTCGGCACGGACCGGATGCACGTGTGGTTCGGCGTGGAGGCGGGGCGCCAGAGCGTGAGCGCCAGGACCGAGCAGATCTTCCGCGACGAGACCGCGCGCCGGCCTCCGGACCGGATGCCGTCCGGGGACGGCCTCACACGGGCGCAGTCGGGCCTCGTGGAGCGCGCGCTCGGCGCCTACGACGAGGTCTTCGGTTCCGCCGCGCGCAGGCCGGAGGACCTGGGCGGCCGGGTGGAGGTGTGGGACGAGCGGATGGAGCGGCTCACCGCCGAACTGCCCGCCCACCTCGACTTCGAGGCGACGGCCTCGGACGCCCTGAGGGGCATGGGCCGCTCGTTCCACGGCCTGAGCGAGGGCCACCGTTCGGACGACGAGGCATGGCTGAACCGGACCGGCGAGACGTTCCGCGAGGAGGCGTTCGAGGACGTCCGCGTCCTGCTGGCGCCGCGGGACCTGTCCACGACCTGGTCCGAGCACGAGGCGGGCACCGACGACGCGTTCTCGGCCGGCCGTACGGAGGCCGCCGGGGAACGGACGCTCACCGAGCCGGAGCCGCCCGTCGAGACGCCGCCCGTCACCGAGACGGCCGAGACGTCGCTGACCGAGCCCGGCACCGACCCCGTCACCGAACCGCGCGCCCTCACCCCGCCCCCGCGCGGCGAACGGCCGCTCCTGGACGACGCGGCGACCGAGACGCTGTGGGACGCGGTACAGCGGGAGCTGGCGGAGACGGCCCCCGACCGGCCGGTGACGGGTCAGGAGGCGGCGAGTCTGCGGGCGGAGCTGGCCGAGCGGTACGAGCGGCTGGACTCCTCGTTCCGGCGCACGCTCGGGCAGGCCGGTGGGGAGATCGCGCGGACCTACCTCAACGGCGGCGAGCCGGTCCGCATGCGCGGCCAGGGCTCGGGCAAGGAGAAAGAGTACTGGGCCACCCTCTCGCCGCCCGCGAACTGGACGGCGACCAAACCGCTGCGGAACGTCGTGCTGGCGGAGGGCCCGGACGGCGCCGCGCTGACCGTGGAGACCAAGAAGGTCTTCCAGATACCGGACGGGCGCTCCTTCGTCTCCGAGGACGACGCCGTCGCCGCCCTCGCGGAGACGGCTCCGGCGGGCCTGCCCGCCGGCGGGTCGAAGCCGGCCGTGCGGATCATCATGGTCCCCGAAGTGATCTTCGGAGTGCTGCGGGACCTTCCGCAGGAGACCGAGTACGCCGATCCGGATGTGGCCTTCGAGGCCGAGGCGAGACTTGAGAGTGCGATCGACCGGGTATCCGGCGGATCCACCGGATCCGCCGGGCCGTCCAACCGCGCGCTCGAACACACCCTCCCCAAGGACTGGAGGATCACCGAGGAGGGGAAGGGCTGGCTGATCGGGCCGCGGCCGATCGGTGCTCCGGCGGGCTCCCACGACCATCTCAACATCGGCGTGCCGCCCGCGGTGGGCCACTCGTTCCTCAGCGGTCTCGTCGAGCAGAGCTGGCGGGACGAGAGCGTCGGTTCCCTCGCCAACCTCCACCTGACCGACGCGCTGGACTTCGGCGACTACATCGCCGCGCGCTTCCTGTCCTGGGACCACCTGGGCCACATGGCCGAGAACCCCAGGGACCTGTACCCGTGGCTGGACATCAACGACGTCGCGGTGCAGGAACTCCGGCTCCAGGCGGCCAAGCTCTACCTTCACACCGCCGCGCGGCTCACCGGCTTCATCCGGACCGGCAACGAGAAGTCCAACGCCAACGCCCTGATCCGCCGCGACCCCGGCCTCGGCTTCCGTGACCTGCCGGAGCGCGCCCGCGCCTTCCTGAGCGCCGACCGGGAGGCGTTCCTGGACGCGTTCGAGATGTCGTATCTGACCCGGGTCCCGGATTACTACGACCACTTCGCCCAGCAGCAGGGAGCGGAGGTCCCGAACGGCGATCTGCTGAGTCTCGTCGCGAACCACAAACCGGTCAGTGTCAAGGACTACCTGGTCGCCGGGGTCACCGGCGACCTGAGCGTCCGCCTGGACGCGTTCCTCGACCTCACCACGGTGAACCGGCTCGACACCAGCGGCGGCACGCTTGGCAAGGTCGTGGTGGAGGCGCGTGCCGTCGGGAAGCCACAGGTCAATGCGGTCAAGTCGCGAGAACTGCATAAGAGCGTCACGAGCCTGGCGCTGAAGCTCTATCCGCGGGCCGAGCGGCTGTACCGCCCCACCCCCGAGGACATCGAGCAGTTCGAAGAGGCGATCGCGGCGCTACGGGCGCAGGCCCCGGCGCCGGGCGAACCCCTTCCCGCGGCGGCGCCCGCACCCCTCGACCTTCTCTACCGCGAGACGTCGCCGGAGGCGCGTGCCCGTTACGACGAGGCCGTCGCGACGCTGCTCGCGAGCTACGAGGACACCCACGCCGCCGCCCAGAACGCGGTCGGCCGGCTCGGCGCCGACGGCTCGGGGCGGAACCTGGCCGAGACGATGAGGCTGTTCGAGGAGACGGCGGCCCAGCGGTACGGCACGAGGATCGACCGGATCGGGCCCCACGACCCCGGACCGCGCAGGGCCTGGTGGCGGCAGCGCATGGAGGCGAGCGGCTATCGCCTGGCGGAGGCTCCCCTCGGCCACGTCGAGAAGATGTTCGCCGTCCACGCCGACCTGAACCCCGCCTCTGACGGCATGGACTTCCTCGCGGCGATGATCGCCTGGCGGGTGCCCATGGGCGAGCCTGTGTACGACATCGTGCTCGCCTGGCACCGGGCCGGCTACGGCGGCGAGCCCGTACGCCACGCGCTGGCGACCGAGGCGTCGGAGCTGGCCGGCTGGCTCGACAACGGTTTCGACCTCATCGAGAACGCCGCGAACCCGGAGAACGCGGCCGAGCTGACGCCGCCCCACCTTCTCGCCTACGACCGGCTGAGCGGGACCCTCCCCGCCGAGTTCGGGGCCGCCGCCGAAGAGGCGGGGCTCACCTCACGGGGCGCCGCCGCTCTGCTGGCCCTGCCCCATCTGCCGCCCGAGGGCACGGACCCCGTGGCCGACCTGCACTGGACGATGGCCCGCCGGGCGGTCGTACGGCTCCCGCAGGAGCAGCGGACGGTGTGGGCCGCGTGGTGGCACACGGGTACGGGTACGGCCGATCCGGCGGCCGGCGAGAAGCTCCCGGCTCCCGGCATCTGGCGCGTCTGGGGATCGGCCGAGGAGGCCCTGGCGCAGGTCCAGCGCGGCCCGGGGCCCGGCCGGGTGGTCCTGACGAGCGTCAGCGAGATCGTCCATGCCACGGGAACGTTCGGGCGGGCGTCCGGTCAGGGCGAGCTGTACTACGCCCTGGACACCGAGGAGCACCAGGTCGCCGACGTCCGCGTCGTAACCGACCCGTCCACCGGCGAGCCGCGCGTCGAGCTGACGCTCGAGACCCCCGCCGTACACGCCGGGACCGTCGACACGGAGACCGGAGTCTTCGCCCACCACCACGAGCCTGCCCACGAGGAACTCCGGGACCCGGACGAGGTGCGGACCCGCGACATCGTCCGCGACGGCAACCTCGTCTTCGGCCGTGCCGACCTCAGCGACAGAGAGTGGGCGCGGTGGGAACGGCTGCTCACCCACCTGCCGCAGACGTTCGTGGCCTGGCGCCTCGGCCCTCAGGGCGAGCTGCTCATGGCCACGGGAGCCCTGCCGCTGGCGAACCCGAGCCGGACGTTCGTCTACGCCGGTGACCTGAGCCGGATCGGCACGCCGGAGGGCTTCGCGGCGGACGTCATGCCGCGGCTGGGCGAACTCGGCGCCACCGACCTGCTGATCCTCGCCTCGGAGGAGCACTCCGAGGCGACGGTGCTCGGGCTGCGGCTGCTCGCCGACCTGCACGACGTCCGGATCCACACCGCCCCGCTGGCGCTGGAGCCCGGGCACGGCGGCGCGCCGGCGACGTTCTGGCTTCCGCTGGACGCGCAGGGCCGGCCGACGTCCTGGGTGACCTACCTGCCAGGCGGCGGCGTCCTCCGGCCGGCCGACCAGGCGGCCCAGTGGCACCTGGCCGACGGCGTCGAGGCGAGGGAGATCGAGCTCAACCGCGTGGGCGGCCTGCGCGGCGGGTCGCGGGACACCGGGGTCGACCCGCTGGCGGCGAGCTGGCCGATCGGGCGGGAGCTGACGGTCGGAGTCCGTCGTTTCGGCGACGTCACGACCGTGCCGGCCCATGAGGTGCCGGTGCCGGCGGCGGGCAAGTCGGCGGAGCAGTGGTTCACCTTCTCGCGTGCCCTGGAGTCCCACTCCGCGCCGGCGACCTACGCGGTCAGCGAGCTGGGCTCTATCAGACTCCCCGACGGGCGGACGCTCTCGCCGGACGGCTGGCGGCGGTTCGGCGACGACTTCTTCCACGAGCCGAGCGGTGCCTTCCTGCGGGCCGACAGCGGCTGGATCGGCCAGGCCGACAACGCGGAGCAACTGCGTGACGCGCCGCGTGAGCCGGCGGAGATCGCGCCGTACACCCTCGTCGCCGGGCCGTCGGGCCTGTACCTCGCGCCGGCCGGATCCGAACGCGGACCCGCGGTGCACATCCCGCTGGCCGAGAGCGCCGCTCCGCACGCCATGGAGCTGTCCACCGACCCGGCACCCTCCGAACGCGCCGTCGGCGGCGGCGAGCAGGGCCGCGACGAGGTCGTCGCGTATCACGAGGAGCTCCTGCGGCGGTTGTCCTTCGAGCCGATGCGGGACGAGCCGGCCGACGCGCTCATGTCCTCCGTCCACTCCCTGGCCTCGGCCCACGGCGCCTACGAACGCGCCGTGGGCCGGGTGCCGGCGGCGGACCCGGAGGTGGTCCGGGCCGCCCGGGAGGCCGCTCACCGTCTGTACACCACTCTCGCCCCGCACCTGGGGGCGGAGGAGGCCGCGACCGGCTTCTCCACATACCCGGCCGAGGAGCTGGAGCGGCTGCTCGGCGAGCGCTCGGAGTGGAGCCTGCACGAGGTCATGACGGCGTTCCACCAGGCGGTTCACCACTACCACGACACGCTGATCGAGATGGTGGAGGAGCCTCCTTCGGACCTCGACCAGACCGAGTGGATGTTCCGGGTCTACGGAGGACTCGGTCTCGGCCCCGAGGAGAGCCGGCTGTTCTTCCAGGCGGCGATGGCCTGGGCCGCGACGGTGTCCCGGCCGCTGTCCGACATGGTGCGGGCCTGGCACACGGCCGGCCTCGGCGACCAGGGCTTCGCGGTGCCGGAGCACGTCCTGACCGGCGAGGCGAGGGACCTCCACACCTGGATCGACACCGAGTTCACCCCGCGCGACCGCACCCTGAACCCGCGCCTGCACGCCGAGCTGACCCCGCCCCACCTGCGCGGTGACGGCGAACCCGCACCGGTCTCCCGGCCTGCCGAGGGCACCGACGAGTATTTCTCCGAGATCGCGCGGAGGCTCACCTGGGACGAGGAGTCGGCCCGTGGCCCGGCGACGGTCGCCCCGAGCGGCCTGGAGGAGACGGCGCCGGCGCTGCCCAGACCACCGGCCTGGCCGCAGCGGGCGGCGAGCGCACCACACGCCGACGGCGCTCCCGTGCTGCCGGTGACGCACGGACACGTGTACGCACGTGGCTCCTGGCCCGCGACGCGTGCCGCGTACGAGCACGCCATGGGACGGGTCGCGGCGACCGACCCCGCGGTGTCGCGGATGGCCCGCGAGGTCACGCGCCGGGTGTTCGACACGCTCGCCGGCCGGATGGGCGAGGAGGAGGCCGCGGCCGGTTTCTCGTCGTATCCGGCGGAGGAGCTGACGCGGCGGCTCGACGGCGAGGGGGAATGGAGCCTTCACGAGGTCATGACCGCGCTCAACCGGGCGGTCGACCTGCACGCGGAGGCACTGCGCGACGCGTGGGACGTGCATCCCCAGGCCCGGGGCCCGCGTGAGGAAGAGTGGCTCGCCGAGATGCGGGACGTGCGCGGCTACCGCGTGCACTTCCTGCCGCCGGACCAGACCGAGTGGCTGTTCCAGGTCTACGGGAAGCTCGGGTTCGGGCCGGAGGAGGACCGGCTGTTCCTCCAGGCGGCGATCTCCTGGAGCACGGCGATGTCCCAGCCGGTGTTCGACACGCTGCGGGCCTGGGGCGGGGCGGCGCCGAACGACGGCCCGGGCTTCGTGGTGCCGGAAGAGATCCTGGCCGGCGAGGCGACGGACCTGTACTCCTGGCTGGAGTCGGAGTTCACCCCGTGGGACCGTACGCGCGACCCGGAGCTCCTCGCCGCCCTGACCCCGCCCGACCTGGGAGAGCACGAGGAAGTGGCGCTCAGCCCGGTCGACGCCCGCAGCGTCCCGCCCGTCGGGCCGTGGGCGCCGCCGGCCCTCACCCGGCGAGTCTCCACCGACGTCGCCGCGCCGGAGCGGCAACTCCAGCGGACCGATCCGGCCGAGGCCCCGGAGCCGGTCACCCACCTCACGTCAGCGCCCGATCGGGCGCTCACGTGGTCGCAGTTCAAGCTCGGATCCGAGGAGACCGGCCGGGCGTTCCCGTGGCTGGGCAAGATCAACCCGTTGGCCGAGCTGGGCGGAGACTACCTGACGAACTGCCTGCTCATCGGGATCGCCATGCACCTCACGCTGGAAGAGGCGCGGTTGGATCCGGCCGAGGATCCGGAGCTGCTGGCCTACTTCCAGGTGCCACCCGACGCCCGGTCGCCGTACGAGTATCTGGCCAACCTCGACAAGGGCGAACCGGTGGACGTGCCCGGGTTCTGGGCGATCGAGGACGCGCTGATCGCGGCCGGCCCCGGCGCGCACGGAATGGTGCTCATCGGCCCGCACGGCACGGACGTGGACCACATCGTCGCCGCGGTCAACCGGAACGGCCGGGTCGTCTACCTCGACGGCCAGTCGCGTGATGAGGCGGACCTGCCCCACGACTTCCGCAGCCTCCAGTTCCTGCCGGTCAGCGGAGGCTTCCCGCGCGCGGCGATCGTGGCGCGTACGGAGCCGTGGCCGCACGGACAGTGGCTCGGAGCCGGGGGCAGGGACCACGGGGCGGCCGAGGCGGAGACCGCCCTGGTCCCGAGCCGGTCGACGCCCGCGTACGGGACGGACATCATCGGGACCTGGCAGTACCGGGCCACGCTCGACGGCACGTCTCGTTCTTCGGCGCTGCGCGACCTCGACGCCGCGGTGGTGAGACTGGCGAACGACCGGACGAACGTCAAGGCGATGCGCGCCGTGCTCTACGCGATCGACGAGTGGCGGACGCCCAAGGCCGGCGCCAGCAGCCGGGACGTGGCCGTCGGGCGGCTCCAGTCCGCGGTCGAGGCGGATCTGGCCGACCTCCGGGACACCGCCGGATCGAACCGCCCGGGGCCGGCCACCCAGCTCTCCTCGGACGCCGCTCTCCACGACCAGGATCCGGCCGCCCTCACCAAGCTGGAGGACCGGTTCTTCCCGCCCACACTGGGGCTGGGCGCCGCGCACCTGGCCGACACCGTCATCACCCCCCACGTCGACGGCGGCCCGTATTTCGGGGCGATCGCCAAGGTCCTCGACACATTGCACGGCCCGGGCGACCGCCTGTACATCAACTCCTGGTACTTCAACCTCGCCACCCGGCTGCGTACGGGCCCCGGCGAGATGAATCTGGGCGAGCGGCTGGTGGCCCTTGCCGAGGCCGGCGTCGACGTACGGGTGGTCGTCGCGATCCCCCGGCACTCCCTCGGCCTGTCCACGAGGCCGCTGACGCATCCGGACCTCCGGCACGCGCCGTACGCGACGATGATCGGCGGTTTCGCGAAGACCAACCTGCATTCGGTGGAGACGCTGCGCGGCGCGGGCAGCAACGGCCGGACCCCGCTCGCCGACCGCGTCCTCATCGACTGGGGCGGTGGGTTCGACTCACGGCACGAGAAGACGACGGTCGCCTACAGCGCGTCGACCGGTGAGCTGCACGCGTTCGTCGGGGGGATCGACTACGCGCCGAACCGGTTCACCGACGTCCGGCACGACGGAGCCCCGGAGCACAACTACACGCACGACGCGGGGGTGCAGCTGCAGGGCGGTGCCGCGGAGGAGGTGCTGCGGAACTTCTGGACGCGCTGGGACGAGGCCGCGACGCTGCCGAGCCGGAACTACTGGTCGGGCGGCCAGAACAAGCCGTACAACCCCTCCATCATCGCCAAGCCCGGCGAACTCGTGCCGGCGTCCGCACCGAAGCCGGTGCGGACGTCGAGCGGGTCGTACGGCGACGCCGGAACACGGGTCTGGCGGAGCTACGGCCCGCAGCGGATCACTCCTCTGGGCGACTCCCTCCAGCTCGGCTGGCACACGCTGCCGGCCGGCGGGGTGAAGGAGATCGTCACCGGCCTGACGAGGGCGATCGACACCGCCAAGAGGTACATCTACGTCGAAGACCAGACGCTCAACCCGTCTCACGTCGGGAACGTCTTCAACAAGCACGAGATCCTGTTCCCGGCGGTCTCCAGGGCGCTGGCCCGGGGCGTCAAGGTGATCTTCGTGACGCAGGGCTTCCCCGGCCGGGGCGCCAAGTCGTCGGCGGACGCGACGCCCAAGGTGTCGGCGGAGATCGACACGTTCGTGCTGCAGGGGCTGAGCCCGGCACAGCGAAGGAACTTCGCCCTGTTCACCTTGCGGGACACCAAGGTGCACACGAAGGTCGTCCTGGTCGACGACGAGTTCGCCTCCATCGGGTCGGCCAACTTCTGGGACCGCTCGATGGTCGGGGACGAGTCCGAGGTGACGGTGGCCATGGTCCACCCGGGCGGCTCACGCTCGCTCGTGGCCGACCTGCGGGTGCGGCTGTGGCGCGAGCACCTGCGCCTGCCGGAGTCGGCGTCGGTCGACGCCGGCCTCCGTGACCTGGACAACAGCCTCGGCTACTTCCGCCGCCAGTGGGGCACGGGGACGACCTCCACGATTCCGCACAGCGCGCTGGACGAAGTACGCGGCAGCGGCCTGATGAGCAAGCTCCTCGGCCGCGCGCCCTGGACCGAGAGCGCTGGTCCGGCCTCCCCGGTCTCCCGTTCGGAGCTCGCCACGAGGGTCACCGCCGCCACTCCCGCCGGCGGCGAGAAGGGCAAGGGGAAGGCCGTCGTCACGGTCCCCGAGTCCTCGGGCCTTCTCCAGGGCGAGTCCGGCGGCGCGCTCACCCACGATCCGGACGAGTCGATGAGCACCATGCCCGACCGGCTGGAGCGGGCGCTCACGGAGGCGGGCGTCGACGACCGTGTGCACGCGCTGAGCACCGACAACCTGATCCGGCTCGTCCAGACGCCCGACATGTGGGGCGTCTCCATGGACAAGGACGAGATCGCGGCGTTCGGCACCCGGGCCGTCGACGAACTGGCCCGAACCGTGGGCGGGATCATCGGCCGGGGTACGCGGCTGGTCGACGTCGTCAGCCTCCTGCCGCCGACCGGGCGCATCCTCGAGGCGACGAAGGACGCGCTTCTCGAGGTCGCCTCTCGCGACGGAGCAGAGCCCGTCGTCGTGCGCTTCCTGTTCGGCAACGTCCCCATGCGCGACACCTTCGCCGAGTTCGTGAAGGACCTGGGGAGCTTCCTCAAGAAGAACAAGGTGCCGATGGCGCGGATGACCGTCCTCGCCGGGCAGTTGTCCAAGGTCCTCAAGGGCCTCTGGAATCACTCGAAGATCGTCGCCGCCGACGGGGCGGTGGGCCTGGTCGGCGGGCACAATCTCTGGGCGGAGACGTACGGCGGATATCCGCCGGTCCACGACGTCTCCGTGGAAATGATCGGCGAGGGTGTCCGGCACGCCCACGCCTTCGCGGACTACCTGTGGACGAACGGCGGCGGTGACCTCACGGTCCGGCAGATCGGCGCGGACTACGGGACGAAGACCCTGCCGCCCGGCCCGGCGCGGAACCGGCTCGCCCTGGTCCGGCTGGACGAGGACCTGCCCCGCCCCGATCCGTCGGAACTGGAGAGAGGCGAGGGGGCTCAGTGGCGTCCCGGCCGGGCCCTGTCGCTCGGCCGCGCCGGATTCCTCGGCGACGACGCCAGCGACGTCGCCAAGGAAGCGGTCATCAAGGGCGCACGCCACAGCTTGAAGATCAGCCAGCAGGACCTGGCGTTCACCGGCTTCACCGATGAGAAGGACCACCACGTCATCCGGTGGATCGCCGAGGCGCTGGTGGGGAACCCGGAGCTCGAGGTCAGTATCGTCGTGTCCTCGGCCAACGCGGGCGCGGTGAACGGGGCCTACAGCTGGGGGTTCGGCGCCCCCGGCACGTACGCCATGATCAAGCGGTTCGTCCGCACCGTCGTCGCCGAGTCCCGGGGGCCGGGAGACCACGACGACCTCGTCGACGGCGCCCTGGGGCGGCTGAAGGTCGCGCCCTTCGTCTTCACCGAACTCGACGGCAGCGCGCACGGGTACGCCTGGCCGAACCCGCCGGAGAAGACCATCGCGCGCCGATACAAGCCCGGCTCCTGGACCGCGACCTCGAAGAAGACCGTTCCGGAGCCGGCGAACCACGCCAAGGTCTACATCGCGGACGACACCGTCTACTACGTCGGGTCGGACAACCTGTACCCGCACAAGCTCGCGGAGTTCGGCTACCTCATCGAGGGCGAGGCCGTACGGGACGTCGTAACCGGCTACTGGGACAAGCTGTGGCACTACGCCGAGCCGCACGCCACGGACCTGCAGCGGGACGTCATCGAGGACTGGGAGACGGAGTCGCGCCTGGGCGGGCTCCGGCCTCGCTCGGTGGCCATGGAGGCCATCGACATGGCGATTCGCCGCTGGCAACAGGGAGGGCGCCCGAACCCCGGCAGGCTCGACCAGAACGATCAGCAGCTCCAGAACATCCTGACGGCGATCCAGCGGTGGCGACTCTCCAAACAGGGTCTCCCGAGCGCCAGGAGCGCCGCCGTCGACCGTCTCCAGGAGAGCGTCAAGCGCGAGATCGACCTCGTGGCCGCCCGGCGGCTGACGGGCACGCCGAGCACCGCGACCCCGCCGGACGCCGAGATCGCCCAGGTGACGGACCTCGCGCAGGACTCCGCCGGGAGCTACGAGCTCGTCCGGAGCTCCGGCCCGGACCTCGAGAACGAGTTCCGTCTCGCCGAGGTGGACGCCTCCGGCAGGACCAACGACTTCGCGCGGTGGATCGTCCACGGCGGGCCCGAGCCCACGTCGTCCGGGTCGATGGACTTCCAGCAGGCGATACTGCTCACGGCGTTCCGGGCCGGGGCGGTGAGCCGTACGTGGCTGGCCGGCCTGGACGTCGCGGCGGCCGACGCGGCCCGCGTCGCGTTCGAGGAGGCCACGGCGGCCGAGCTCGACGACGGCGCGCTCGCGGCGGCCAACGACGCCTACGACCGTACGCTCATGGATCTCACCAGCGCGGGTGAGCCGGCCGAGCACCGTCTCTCCGCGGACCTGAGGGTCGAACCGCCGGTGCCACGCGGGCACTGGGTGTCGATCGGCGACGCTCACCATGTCGCCTTCGCCCTGGGCACACGCGATGAGTCCGGCCGGCAGCAGGTGCTCAGCAACACCCCGGACCTGTCGGCGGACGGAGAGGCGTCCGGCACCCTGGGGCGGACCACGCTCGAGGAGTTGCTGGAGGAGTACGGCCCGGAGAACACGGTCCTCTCCCAGGCTCCGGTCTGGGCGACGGCCGGCGGCCAGGGCGGCATCATGTTCGCTCCCGGTTCCGGCGCCGGCACCCCGGCGGTCAAGGCGCCGCCGAGCTGGTCGGGCCCGCCGGGGTCGACGCCCGCGAACCCCGGCTACCGGTTCCCCACGGTGTCGGACTGGCCCGCCTCCCTCCCCGTCGAGGCGGACCGGCTGGCGAGCCTGTCCATGAGCGCTCGAAGGGACGCGCTGGCCGGCCTGACGCAACCGCAGCGGGAGACGCTGGCCTCGAGCAGTGACTTCGTGGACCGACTGGCCACCCTGATGAAGGGCAAGGACGAGGAGTTCGCGGAGACGGCGGCCCGGCTGATGCTCCAGGTGCCGCTGGAGACGCAGATGCGGGGCACGAGCCGGGAGCTGGCCGTACGGTTCATGACCCGGATGCTGCGGCACGCCCCGGAGTCGGCCCGGACGATGCTCAACCAGGGCGCGCGGATGATGATCACCCCGAGGGGTGAGAGCCTGACGAACCGCGAGCCCTGGACGGCCGACGCCGGCGAGTACGTCGGCGGCGGGGCCATGGACATCCAGCGCGGCGTGCGGTTCGGTACGGTCGCCGCGTCGCCCGAGGAGAACCTCACCGGCGAGGCGGTCCTCGTCGGAAGCGATCTGGGCCACGGCACCAACGGCGTGGTGCACGAGTTCACCCACCTGTTCCACGCGTACGGGCTGAGCGCGAAGGACCGGGACTGGCTCCAGGCCCACTTCGACGCGCGGTACGGCGAGCCGACGGGCTGGCCGGACGGAGACCTGACGAACCCGGCCCGGCCCGGGCGGCAGAACTACTCCTCCACGGACGTGTACGAGTACTTCGCCCAGGCGGTGTCCACCTTCTTCGAGGTGAACCCCGGCGTCGACCTGGACACCAAGCTGGAGCGTCTCCACGACGCGGAGGCCCTGAGGGCGCATGATCCGGAGATCGTGCAGCTCTTGGAGAGGTACTTCGGGAAGCCGGAGCGCCTCGCGGGCAACCCGCTGGAGCAGACCCAGGCCGAGAACACCGCGCTCCAGGGGCTCCGGTCGTTCCAGCGGTTCGCCGAAGACGGAGGACAGGTCCGGTTCTCCCACTTCTACGATGACGTGAAGTGGGACGTCGCGATCGATCGTTACCACCGGGCGCTGTCCGCCGCGCTGGCCACCGACCGGCGGCTGATCGGCCCCGTCCGCCGGGCCCTCCAGGCGCTGGACCGGAAGCTCCCGAACGGCAGGGCGGGCACGTCCCCGGTCCTGAAGGAGCTCGACTCGTCCGGGACGCTTTCCCCGGACGAGGTACGGCGACGGCTCGACGACGACGCCGGCTGGACGCTCGACGTGCTCATGTCCGCGTACCGCAGGGTCGTCTCGGCCGACCGCAACCTGCTCGGCTGGCACTCGATCGTCCGTCCGTTCCCCCGATACGAGGAACGCTGGCTCGACGAGATGATCGAGCGTGGCTACCGGCCCGGCCGCCGCATGTCCGACCAGACGGAGTTCGTTTTCCGGGTCCTCGGCTCCCTCGGGCTCACTCTGGAGGACAACGCCTCCTTCCTGCGCGCCGAGATCGCCACCAGCTCGGTGTCGCTGTACGGAGCCCTGTCCACGTTCCGGTTCGCCGGGCTCGGCGACGAACCCGGCCACGAGGTACCCGAGGAGATCCTCGACGGCGAGGCGGCCGACCTCCACGACTGGGTCGACGCGCGGTTCGCCCCGCGCGGCCTGACGAACGACCCGGCCCTGCTCGCCGACCTGATTCCGCCGCACCGTCCGCCGAGCGGTCGTCTCCTCGGCGGTTCACCGGACACCGGGATCGAGCCGCTCGCCGCGCACTGGACGATCGGCCATGAGCTGACCGTCGGGGAGCCCCGCCACGGCGAGCCGGGCGACGGCGAGCTCGCCATGCGTCCCGCCGACGAGGTAGCCGCGTACAAGGGAAAGACCGCCGAGCGCTGGCTCACGTGGACGCGCACGCTCGAGTCGAGCTCCACGCCGCTGCGCTACGAGGTCAGTGAGACCGGCCTGATCATGCTTTCCGACGGCCGGCTGCTGTCCGCGGACGGCTGGGTGCGGTTCGGCGACGACTTCGTGCACACCCCGACCGGCGCGTTCCTGCGGGGCGACAGCGGCTGGATCGGGCAGGTCCGCAACATCGAGACCCTGCGGGAGCTGCTGGAGTCACCGGACGTGGAGGCCGCGCCGTACACGATCTCCGCGGGGGAGTCGGGCATCTACCTCAGGCCCACCTGGGCCGAAGGCGAAGAAGCGGTCCACATCCCCTTGACCGACCCTGCCACGCCGGCCACCGATGACCCGCTGGGCCTGACGGCCGAGAGTGACTGGCAGCAGCACTCCTTCTCCTTCGACAAGACGTTCGTCAGGCTGGAGTTCTCTCCCGAGGATCGCTATTTCGGCAGGTACGAGCCGCCCAGCGTGGAAGACGTGGGGGAGGGCTGGGAACCGGAGCCGGTCGAGAAGGACGTCCAGAAGCCACCAGCGAGCGAGACGAACGGTCAGACCTCGCGTACCGAGCCGGTCCGGGTGCCCCCGGCGGCCGCGCGGCGTACGGGCAAGGGCTTCGGCGGGGTCCCCATGACCCTCAGCGACCTTTCCGAGGGGGAGGGCGCGGCACGCCCGGGTCCGGGACCACGCCGGGGTACGGGCAGCGATCCGATGACCATCGACCACCTTCCCGAAGGAGAGGAGTCGGAGTCGTCACGTCCGGGTCGAGGCACGGGCAACTCCCCGATGACCATCAACGACCTTCCGGAAGGGGAGGGCTCGTCGCGTCCGGGTCGGGGGACAGGCAACGCCCCGATGACCATCCACGATCCGCCGACCCCTGAGCGTCCGGCGGCGGTCGTCAAACCGTTCGACCGTTCCGGTCACGTGCTCGGTGCGGGCGACGGTGAGGGCCGGGGGATCCCCGGGCTGAGCAACAAGGATCGCGAGGCCGCCAGGGCGGCGCGTGCCAAGCTCGGGCCGTCGAAGTTCCGGATCACTCAGACACGCTCGGGGCCCAAGGTGGTCCGCCTCAGCGATGTCACCGGGATGACGTCGGGAACGGGAGCAGGCACCCGCCCGTCCGGCGGCACGCTTCAGAACCGGTCCGGCGACGGCTCCGCCACCCTTCTCGAACAGCCCGTACGCGACAGCGGCGAGTCCACGACGAACACCGACTCCGTCGGCCTCGAACCTGAGTCGCCGACGTCCACCGAGACGACGCCCACGTCCAGCCTGACCTCCACGCCTGACACGACTCCGCCCGAGTCGCCGGTCACCGAGGTGTCGACGCCTCCGGAGTCTCCGCCCGATTCGCCGGTTCTCGAGCCGCTCGAACCTGCGGACTCTCCGCTCGAGCCGCGGCCTGGCGAGGACGAGACCGTCGTCACCACCCCTGCGGACACTCCCACGATCCCGCCGGAGCCCCCGCAGCCGAGGACGGTCCGCCAGGCGCGTACGGAGCTGAACGAGCTGCCGGA
The DNA here is from genome assembly GCF_006716425.1 of Actinoallomurus bryophytorum. NCBI lineage: Bacteria > Bacillati > Actinomycetota > Actinomycetes > Streptosporangiales > Thermomonosporaceae > Actinoallomurus > Actinoallomurus bryophytorum. The sequence continues at coordinate 2,876,970 of NZ_VFOZ01000001.1, read as the reverse complement.
GGACCGCCGTACCCAGGCCATGCGCGACGCGGACATCATGTTGCGGCACATCGTCGGCCGCGCGCCGTCAGAGGAGCCGGGCGGGCTGCTCGCGACGCCTCTCGGCCGGGCCCGGGTGCTGGTGGCGGCCGAGGTCGGCGCCTCGGGCAGGGCGGCGGGGTACCGCCTGGCGGAGCGGCTGACGCGCGACCCCGCGGTACGAGACCCGGGCAGCGCGCGGTCGCTGCCGGTGCTGAGGCTCCGGCCGGAGACCGTGGCCGGCCGGGTACGGGCGACGCTGGACCGGCTGCCGGAGGAGCGCCGCGCGAAGGCCATGTCGGACGCGGACGTGCTCCTGGGCGATCTCATCGGGCGGCTGCCGTCCGGGGAGCCGGGCGGACGGCTGGGTTCATCGTTGGGGCGGGCGCGGATGCTGCTGGCGGCCGAGCTCGCCTTGGCGGGGCGCCCGGCGGGTGAGGCGCTGGCACGGCGGCTGGCGCGGGACCCGGCCCTGCGGGAACCGGCTCCGGCCCCGCCCGTGCTCCGGCTGGGGCCGGACGCGGTGTTCGACCGGGCGCAGACCACGCTGAGCGGGTTGACGGAGAAACGCCGCGCCGAAGTCTCGGCCGAGGCGGATGGAATCATGGGTGACCTGGTCGGCCTGGTGCCCTCGCCTCACGAGAGCGGCCCGCACGGCACTCCGCTGTCCGAGGCCAGGGACCTGGTGGCGGCCGAGATCTCTCGTTCCGGCCGGGCCGCGGGCGAGGCGCTCGCGCGCCGGCTGGCGCCCGATCTGAACACGTCGGTCATCCCGTTCCAGCCGGACATGCGCATCCTCGCGGACAACAGCCGGCTGGAGCTCGCGCGGTCCACGCTGGAGACGATGCGGAGTGGCGAAGGCGACCACTACCAGCGGATCCTCGACGAGGCCCGGCTGATCATCCACGAACTGACCGGAGCCTTTCCCTCGCCGACCGCCCAGCGGGGGCAGGCCCGGATACTGCGAGCCGCCCTGACACTGACGGCCGCGGAGATCCCCTGGTCCGGGCACCTGGGCGCCCGGCGGCTCGCCGCCGACATCCTCGGCGTTCCGCGTGCGGTGCGGCCCGGTGCCAACACCCGGATCGTGGCCGCGTTCGCGAAGCTCGCCCGGCACGACCCGGACCGGGCCCGCCTCACGCTCAGCCTGCTGTCCGACGTCCGGCGTGAGCAACTCCTCCCGGAGACGGATCGCATCGTCCGGGAGGCCATCACCCACCCGCTCACCGGGCCGCCACGCGAGAAGGCACCGCGCGAGTGGCGGTGGCTCGTCGCCGCCGAGATCGCCCGGTCCGGCACCGCGGCGGGGCAGAAGCTCGCGCGCGGCCTGGTCGCGGACACGCCACCGCCGCCCCCGGCCGACGTGGCCGCGCCGAAGCGAGTGCGCTTCGCCGACGACCTCCCCGCCGACGAGAAGCCCGAGTCCGACATCGTGTCGGAGTCGGACCTCATATCCGAGTCGGACCTCATGTCAGAGCGCGACCTGGGGTCCGACCTCGGCTTCGAGTCCGACCTGGAGTCCGAGACCGAAACCGTGTCCGAGGCCGGGTCCGAGACCAAGCCGGAGCCCGTGCTGGACCCGGCCGGTCATGGCGACACGGCGAGGACGGGCCCCCTGTCCCGTATGCCGGTCGAGGAAGTGATCGAGAAGACCGGCGTGGGCGTCGTCGACGGCCGCGTGGTGGCGGTCTGGCTGCCGGGCGCGCTGGAGAGCGGACTGAAGCTCGACCTCGAGATGCTCCTCCGTCTGGACAAGCTACGCCTCGACGGCACCGTGTTCGTCTTCGCCGCCACGCGGGACGGTCACGTCATGTACGAGAACCGGGAGATCACGACGGCCAGGATGGCCGCGGCCATCACGAGCAAGGCCCCCGGCCTGTCGCCGTTCCTGTTGATGAAGGACGGCACGTCGATCGCCGAGTCGCTGACAAACGCGATGGAAGAGCCCGTGCTGGCCTCCCGGCACGAGGCCGTGCTGGACGAGAAGACCGGTGACCTGCGGCCACGCCGCCCTGGCGAAACCGAGACCGGACCGCTCCCCGAGGAGGAGTGGTTCCACATGTACGCACCCGGAGAGGAGGAGTCGCGGCCGTTCACCAACGGGCTGTTCGCTCCCACCCGCGACACGCCACCGGGCGACGTGGTCAAGTCCGCGTCGGACGGCGAGACGCCACCGGGCGATGTGGTCAAGCCCGTCTCGGACGACAAGATCACACCACCGGGCGACGAGGCCAAGCCCGTCTCGGACCCCTCGCCGCCCGACGTCGTCTCGGACCCGCCGGCCGGGCACGAGAAACCGCCGTTCCCGCCCGTACCCCCGGAGGTCCCGGAGCCGCCCGCGCAGGCGATGACGCCGATCGCCCTCAACCCGATGATCCGTTCGATCGGGGTGCCGCGCACGGGCCTGCCCCAGATGGCGGCGCTCATGGGCCGGATCCGGCAGGAGCTGGTCCAGGCCGGCGCGCGCTTCACCGAGAGCGACTTCAACCTGCTGCCGCACCGGCTGCTGTCCAACTACCCGTACCTGATCGGCACCGACGCCGAGGACGGCACCCAAGGCCTGCAGATACCGATCGGCAACGGCGAACTGCTCGTCAGCCTCGATCCCGTCGACCCGCACACGGTGAACAACCCGGCGGGTTCGACGCTCGCGCCGTCGGCCCTGCCGAAGGTCGAGGGCGATCACAAGGCCACGGGCACCGTCAACTCGGTCTTCGCGACCGGCGCGCACGTGCAGGTCCACTCAGGGCAGACGGGGGCGACCCGCGGCGCGATAGCACTGACCTTCGGCATCGGCGCGACGCCGTTCGTCCTCCAGATGGTGAAGGTCGGCGGGGCTCTGTCCGGCACCACCAACCAGTCGAACAGGTCCAGCGTCCTCATCACCGACGCGGAGGGCGGCCGCGTCGAGGACAACCGGGCCGAGTCGAAGCTGATCTCCTACACCGGGCGCTGGTCGTTCAAGGTCCGCGTCGACCCGGAGCAGGGCTGGGAGACGACGCCGGTCCACAAGATCAAGGCCTCGACCAGCGAACGGCTGCTCCTGTGGATTCCGGACCACTATCTGGAGAACGCGCCGGACCAGATCACCGCGACCGGCCCAAGGGTCAAGGACACGAAGCTGCCGGCGTTCTTCTTCGCCTCCGGGATGACCAACCTGCCCCGCCTGTTCGACGAGATCGTCGCGACGCTCCGTAACAACGGGCTGAAGCTGCCGATGGGCAGCCTGACCCGCAGGGAGCTGCTCCAGAAGCTGTGGAACCTGAACATGCATCTGGACGCCGCCGTCAACCAGCGGACCGGCTACCACTTCGAGCTGCACAACAGGTACGGGCGGCCGGTGGCCATGGTGACGGTGCGCTCCCGGCGGCTCGCCGCCGCGCCGCGGGTCGGCACGACGAGCGACCTGTCGCACATCGAGAACGTACGGACCGCCATCGACGGCATCAGCGGCAGTCACACTCTCACCAACACCAGCACCCTGACGCTCCCCAGCGTGGAGTTCGACCTGATGCCGGTGCCGGGGAACCCCGACCCCGGCCTCGGCGTCATGGGCTCCCTCTCGTACACGTCCACGAACGCCAGCACGACCTCGGCGGGCAGGACCGGCCTCAACGTCGTCGTACCGCGCGACACCTCGAATACCGCCGCGTACGAGATGACGTTCGAGCACCGGGGCACGGTCAGCGTGCGCGGCAGCAAGAACACGACGGCGAGCCGGTCGACCCCCCGGATCCGAGGCAAGGCGCTGGTCCGGACGCCGGAGGCGGCCGCCTACGAGCACGGCCTCCCCGTCGACCGCGCGGCGCTGAAGCAGCCGCCGAAGAAGGGCCGGACCCAGGAGTACGCCGACGACGCGATCCGGACCACCAGCAGGCAGGAGACCGACCCCGCCAAGAGGAAGATGCCGAAGTGGCTCATGGAGGGCAACTTCGTCGGCACGGGCCGGCCGAGCGTGTCTCTGGACACCGTCCAGAACATCGACGACGCGATCAGGCCGACGCTGCGCCAGATGGGCTTCCTGCCGGAGAACGACGACCATCCCTTCGACGGGTACACGTGGTACGGCCACGGCAACAAGACGGACAGCCAGGTCGACAACCTCCGGCTGTTCGACAAGATGGTCTCCAGCCGCGGCATGGACTCTCACTACGACCAGGTCCACCAGGACGGCATGACCTTCACGCTCCGCAAGCGGCGCGGCGGCGTGGGAGTGGACTGGGACGTCGACTCCGTCGAGGTCCGCATCGTCGGGCGGCAGACCGCCGGCCGCGCGCCGGAGTTCCTCCGGACCACGAAGGACTTCCACACGGTCAACCTCGCGATGGGCATGGACAGCGCCGGCATGTCCGTCAGCCACTCGCGGAAGGTCGCCATCGGCGTCAAGATGAAGGGGCTCTTCCAGGTACTCAAGGCCGCCGTCATGGGCATCGAGTATCAGCGGATCGTCGGCGCCACGGACGCGTTGAACTACCTCACCAACCTTCCCGACCTCCGGGAGACCGGAGAGCGCGTCATCGTGGCCCGGACGCACAGCGACTACACGATCCACCTCTCGTTCCAGCACTCCGGCCGCCAGGGCCGGGTGAGCAAGGGCAAGCGCGACCCGGCGCCGATCCAGGTCAAGAACGGGACCGCCGAGCTGTACGTGCTGCCGCTCGGCACCGAGCCGGGCGACACGAAGCCCGGCCGGGCGCCGGCCACCGTGCTCGACCAGGGCACCGTCTACTTCCTCGACACCACCGGCGTGCACGACGCCGTCCAGGCGCTCGGCCGCCTCGTCGACCCGGCCGGGTCGGCGGCCGCGGACCGGAACACCTTCACGAGCAACATCGAGATGCGGGCGCACGCGAAGGAGATCTTCAACCACGAGTACACGACGGACCGGCCGTTCGAGTCCGGAGTGTTCCGCGACCGGTTCGGCGCGATGGACATCCGCGGTGAGATCAACGACGTCACCTTCGGCGGGATCTCGGCCGACCCGGGCGTCCTGGGCAAGATCACTCTTGGGCTGGCCGAGAGCCGCATCACCGACAGCAGCTCGCACGGCTGGACCTGGGACCAGCTCGACCTCGCCCTGGGCGGTGACGCGGGGCCCGCCCATCTGACCGGAGAGACCGACGTCAACCGGCACTGGCAGCACAACCGGTCCCGTACGAAGGGCACGGTCGGCGGCGACGAGCGTCTGCAGCTCAGCTTCGACCGGTGGGTGGTCTTCCTGGCCAAGGCGACGTTCGAGGTCACCAGCCGCATGGAGAAGCACGCCAAGCTGGTGCCCACCGGCAGCCCGGAGCACAGCACGGTGCGCGTCGGGCCCCGGACGATGGCGTTCGTCCTGCCCGAGACCGAGGCCATGGAGCAGTACGCGGAAGGCGACCTGCCGCTGTCCGACCGGTACCTCAGGGACGCCATGCGCCGCTGGCAGGCCGGCAGCCTCGTGCTGGAGGGGAACCTCGTCGCGAGGGTCCTGACGCGCTGGAACGGGGAGCTCGCCGGGAAGCTCCGGACCACCCGGTTCGCCGACACGCTGTCCCACACGCACCGCACCGGCATGGCCGAGATCGAGGACCAGCGGATCCGGAACGACTTCAACCGGGTCTTCGGGCAGCGGCTCGCCGCACCGCGCGATCCGTCCGCCTGGCCCGCGGCGCCGGCCGACGTCGTCGACTACAACCGGCACCGCGCGTCGCTGACGGACCAGCGGCTGGTCGAGGTGCTGAGGGAGTGGCAGGCCGGCGACCTGCGGCTGCGCGGCGACGTGGTGGCGCGGGTGCTGACGCGCTGGCACGAGGAGGCGCCCACCCTGCCGAAGAACATGCGGGTCTGGCGGGACAGGTTCGTCCGCGCGCTGGCCCGCATGCACGACACCGGTGCGGCACGGGTCCGGACCGCACGGACACGGAACGGCTTCCACGCGGCCTTCGGGGTGCGGCTCGACGCCCGGCCCGGGCCGGCCCGGCCCGCGGCGCCGGCGGACATCGTCGGGTACGCCAACGGCCGCGGCGGGGCCCTGCCGGACCGGCGGCTGGCCGAGGTGCTGGACGCGTGGCGCAAGGGCGACCAGCGGTACAGCGGCGACCTGATAGCGCAGATCCTGGTGCGCCGGCAGGAGCAGGTGCCCGACGTACGGGTACGGCCGGCCAGGTTCGCCGAGACGCTCACCCGCATGCACCGCGCCGGCACGACCCAGATCCGCGACGACGGCGTACGGGACGCCTTCAACGCCGCGTTCGGCAGGACTCTCGGCGCCCCGCACGACACGTACGCGACGCCCGCGATGCCGGCGGACGTCATCGCGTACGCCGAGGGCCGTGAGCCGCTCACGGACGAGCGGCTGGGCGAGGTGTTCCGGGCCTGGCTGGACGGCGACCAGCTGCTGAGCGGCGACGTGGCGGCGCGGGCCCTCATGCGCTGGCACCGGGACGTCCCCGAGCCGCCGGTGGGGCTGCCGGTGAACCGCGCACCGCTGGTGGGCGTCCTGGCCGAGCGGCATGCCGACGGCGCGGTGCCGATCACCTCCCTTCAGGTACGGGACGAGTTCAACACGGCCTTCCAGCAGAAGCTGTCCCAGCCGAGGCTCTCCCCGGACCGGGTCGTGCTGCCGGAGTACCTCACCAGGACGGATCCGGAAGGCCGCCTCCTCGGACACTCCGGAATCGAGTATCTGGACTGGGACAACGGCCGGAGCACCTACCAGAACATCCGGGCCATGGTCGAGCAGGTGGCACCGGGCCTGCTGGCGGCCGGCGCGGAGATCTGGGACGGCAGGGGCCGGCGGATCGGCCGGATGCAGGGCAACGTGGACGCGCTGCAGGCGATCATGGCGCGCGGGCGCGACCAGGCGATCTGGAACGACGTGCTCGGCGGGAAGTCCCTGTACCTGGTCGCTCCCGTCGGCTGGCTCCTGACGGGTTACGTCGAGATCAACCTGAAGGCACTGCTGACGTCGCAGCCGAAGGTGCTCTTCCGCCGGCGGAAACATGGTCTGCTGGTCTACTCACACGGCTACATCGGCACCGCCGAGTCCAGGTCGAGAGACGGGTCGCAGGCGTGGATGTACGCCAAGTTCTCCCCGGGCGGCGACCGAGCCGGCGGTCCGCTCGATCTCAAGGCCTCCGACGGACACCACCGTGGCACGACGCACGCGGAGAACGCGGTCAAAGAACAGACCGTCTTCCACTTCAAAGAGGTCGACGTCGTGCGGTACCGGCAGAGCCTGCAGGCGAACGCCCGGTGGGTCAAGACGTCCGGCCGTCCGCTGAACAACCTGCTGCTGTCCGCGACCAAGAGTGTGACGAACCACGGTAAGACCGCCCAGACCACCTTCCACGGCAAGCTGGACGTTCAGATACCGGCCCCGCTGAGCGAGGCGGGCGTGATCCACGGCCCGGAGCAGCTGCCCGACGTCCTCCCGATGCCGAAGCTCCCCTCCAACGTCTACGTCACCGGTGTGCTCGCGGACGACGTGCCGATCGCCGCCAAGGCGGCGATCGCCAAGAAGTTCGGCCCGAAGTGGTACGAGAAGGTGCTCGGCGCCAAGACCGGCGATCCCGACAGGCTGAGGAGCCTCGCGCTGTCGACGGTGTTCTCGCGAGCGCACCTGGCGAACCACCTGCATGAGGCGACGGGCGGCGACCGGTACGAGCTTCCCCCGGACCTGTTCGGCTTCGGTGACTCCAGCGAGCGCGCGGCGATGGCGCTCGAGATGGAGCTCTTCGACCCGCAGATCATCGGACGGGTGGTCGAGGACACCGGCACCGGCCGCTACATCAAACACCAGAGCGGCACCACCGCGAACAACAGCTCGGACGGGATCCGCACCACTGGCGAGTACGCCATAGCCGGCAACGACCTGATCAACCCGCTTCCCCAGCCCGAGGGAGACAACCCGCCACCGCAGCGCCCCGACCACACGTGGGAGTTCAAGGACTCGGGCAGCCGCACCACGTCGGCGAACCAGAACAGCGCGGGCACCGAGAACTACCGGCGCGAGCAGGACGCCAAGGAACTCGGTGCGCTGCTGGAGATCCGCGTGCGCACCCTGAGCTGGCTGCACACGCAGAAGATGCACCATCACCTCCTGCGTAAGCCGACGAAGGCCGGTGACCCGGCGCGCGACGCCCCGATTCTCGGCACCACGTACTTCAAGATCTACGAGGCGCAGTACGAGACGTGGCTCAAGGAGCACCGCGAGAACCTGCAGAAGGCCCAGCTGGCGCTGGCGAGCCGGGTGGACCCGCTCGAGTGGACCAGGCTGCGCACCGCGCCCCGGCGCGACCTGGCCCCGCTGCTCGTCCGGGCGGCGGAGCTCGAATACACCGCCTCCCGCGCCCACCACCATCTCGTCCGCCACCTCCGGGCGCAGGGCGACGCCGGTCGTCCGCTGGTACTCACCCACGGTGCGAGCGTGCGGGCCGCGAATTACCGGGCGATTCTCAACTGGGCGGCCACGTCCATCACCGAGGACCTGAGAGCCGCGGGCATGAGCGCCTCGGTCCCCAGGAGCGTCACGACGTACCGGAACCGCGCCGCGCTGCCGGACAGCACGTTGTACGCCGACCTGAACGGCGTCCCCGTCGACCACGAGATCACCCAGATCATCCACGAGGTCAACCAGGTGCACGCGCTGCGCCCGGACAACGCGGTCGGCGCTCCGGCCGCTCTGCCGCCAGAGGTGGCGCTGCTCGGCCTGGACCCGGTCCACCTCGCCCGCGACATCGCGCGCGAGCTGGTCTCGCACGTCCGGGTGGACGTCGAACAGCCGGACGGGACCGTGCGCAGCCACTGGGCCGACCCGAGCGGCCGCATCCACGCCTTCGATCCTGCGACCTTCGACGACTCCACGCTGAGCGCCCGCGACGCTTCGGCCGCCGGGCTCTGGCCGGACGGTGTCCGCGAGCTCGCCGCCGATCACGCGTTCAGCGACGCCGACCTGGGCCGGCTTTACCGCACCTCCTGGTCCAACCAGAAGACCTTCGAGCAGGCCGTGCTGGCCGAGGCCGCCGAACGGTCGGGACGGATGGCAACGGCCCACGCGGCGTTGCCCGGCCTGTTCGACCGGGCCGTGGGCGCCGCCGCCGCGTGGCGGGCGGTGATCGCCCGGATCACGCCCGAGCACGCGAGGGTGACCGCGAACACCACCGGGCCGCGGCGGGAGATCAGCCGCATCAAGGCCGAGCTGACCACGCTGAAGCGACAGGAAAATCTCCTGAACCAGGCCGAGGAGCCGGACTCGGGTGCGTTGGCCTCGGTGCGCACAAGAATCTCGGCTCTGGAGGAGCAGCGGGTCGCGCAGCGCGCGCTGCTCACGCCGCACGAGCAGGCGCTCCGGCCACTCGCCCGGTCCCTGGGCGAGGCGCGCCGGCGGGCCGGTGAGGCGGAGACCCTGCTCACCGAGCTGCGCGCCACCGGGCGGGACACCCGGCGGGCGCCGTGGACGAGCCGGGAGGTAGAGCGGGCCGATCGACGCCTACGGGCCTCGGAGGGCCGCCTGGACCTGCGGCGGACCGACCTCGCGTACCGGCCCCGGGCCGCGCCGACGACACGCCAGGCGATCGACGATCTGCACCGCACGCTCGACACCGCCGGTCAGGGCGCGGTCGCGCTCGTCGTGACCACGGACGGCGCGGGTACCGGCGGACGGTTCATCGTCGTGAACCACGGGCGGCGAAACCGGTGGTTCGAGTCCGAGACCGGGCTGCCGGTCGTGGCCCCGGAGAACGCCACGGGGTTGAGCTCGCTGGACCTGGGCGCCGACGGCATGCTGCTCCACCCGCCCGCCGAACTGGTCGCGGCGCCCGCGCGGACGCGGTCGTTCCGCCAGGTACGCGACCTGGCGCTCGCCACCGTCGCGCACCACCTGGACCCCGCCCTGGCCAGGCAGGCCGTACGGGACCCGAACGCGCGTGTGCGGTCCACGCTGTACCAGTCCGTGCTCGCGTTCGAGCACCGGATCACCGACCGGGGCCAGCTCGTGGCCGGGCTGACGGGTGCGCCGGCGCGGCGCATCGTGAGCCTGGCAACGGCGGAGCGCGGCGAGGTGCCGGCCGACGCGCAGGTCTACCGCAACGACGAGGGGCAGCACGGGATCGGACCGGACGGGCTGACCGTACGGGGCTGGACCAGACTGGGTGCGCTGTCGGACTTCCGCCCGGTGCTCTGGCTCATGACGGGCGGGCCGAAACGGGCCACCACCGTCCAGGACGTCGCACGCGGCGCCCTCGGCGCGGCGGTGCGTTACCTGACCGGGTCCGCCCGGACACCGGAGGAGCGCGTCCGGGCGGCGTTCGGCGAGAACCCCGGCATGCTGGTCGAGTCGGTCGACCGGCTCCCTGCCGATCTGCCCGCCGACACGTGGATCTGGTTCTCCGGGCCGACCGGCACCGGGACCGCGCTCGCGACCGCCCACGGATACCGCATCTTCCTGCCCAGGGAGGGCGCCACCTTCGGCGTGTCACGCCGGAACCTGTCGGCGGCGCTGGACGGCGAGCCCCACACCATCGTCATCGGCCGTACGCCGGTGGGCCGCGACGAACAGGCCCCGGCCTGGGGGCCGATCCGTACTACCAAGATCGTCGGCAGTGGCAAGTCCGCCGGCATCGGAAAGACGGTCGGGGACACCAAGGGCAAGGGCACGGAAACGCAGCTCACCAAGGGGAAGGAGGGAACCCTACCGCCCGTGCGGCTACGGAACGTCACCGTGGACAGCCCGTCGCTGGCGGATCCGCACCTGTACGTCAACGCGGCCGGACGGCACCGGATCGCCCGCGCCGACCTGGCCGAGGAGGGCTGGCACGGCCAGGGCGCACTCGCCTCGTACGCACCCGTCTCGTGGCTTCTCCACACCGGACCGGCGCAGCCCACGACCGCGGCCGGCGTCCTGCGGACCGCCCCGGAAGCGGCGATCGCGTTCCTCACCGAGGTCGCGGTGTTGAGAGAGCCGGTGGAGACGGTCCGCTCGATCCTGGCGGCGCAGTTCGGGCGTCAGGCCGAGCGGACGGACACGCTTCCCGCGACGCTTCCCGCCGGCACGATGATCTACTTCACCGGCCCTGAGCACACGGGTGCCGCGGTGGTGCTGCCGGGCGGCCGTTACCGCCGTATGGACGCCGACGGCACGATCCGCGTCTCGGAGGACCGGGACGGCCTGGCGGACGTCGACGACGGCCGGCACACCTTCGTCCTGGCCAGGCCGGTCGCGAGTGCGAAGGGCAAGGGCCGGCCGCGGTTCCCCGGCGACTCGTCCGTGGAGGACGCGGCGGAGAGGGCCCTGCTCGGGGAGGCGCTGACGTTCGACGAGAACCGCCTGCAGGCGGCCCTCCGCGCCCGGCACCTCGAGGAGATCGACGTTCCCGCGGACCGGAACTGTTTCTACAACAGCATGATCGTCATCGCCGGGCGGTACCTGGAGCGGCACATTCCCGGGGTGCGTCGTGCCGTCACCCGCAGGGAAGCGGTGCAGGCGCTGCGAGACTGCCTGGCGGACCGGCTGGAGGCCGACTTCGCGGTGGGGGCCGCGGGCCTGCCGTCGCGGTACGCGAACTTCTTCCACGTGGCCGATGACGGGACGACGATCCAGGAACAGCAGGCCCGGCTGGTGGACCAGATCAGGCGGATGGACTCCTGGCGCAACGAAGCGGGTGACCTCGTCGCGCACCTGGCCGGGTACGAACTCGGCCTGCGTCTCACGCTCATCCAGGACCGTTATGTCACCACGCTCGGCCCGGACGGGGGAGCCGAGCTCAGCTTCATCCGCCGGCCCGGCCATTTCCAGGGGACACGGAGCACACGCCCCGACGCGCCGGCGAACATCAGGGTGCGGTCCGTTCCGGCGCCGGAGACGTCCGCGGCCACGGCACGTGCGCAGTTCGACCGCCACGTCGGATGGCTGGACCGGCGGCAGGCGCGCGCGGCCGCCGAGCTGACCAGGATCGCGGGCGGGCTCGCTCCGCACGCCGCCCGTGACCTCAACGCCCAGGTCGACCAGATCCGCGCCCGCTTCCGCCGTGGGTTCGTGGCGAACGGCCTACGTGACACGCCGGCGCACGTGCGGGCACAAGAACGGCTCGACGTCATGGGCCGCGAGGCCAGGAACCTGGAGAACCTGCTCCGCGCGTACGGCGGGACCCAGCGACCGGGCTCCTCTGCCCAGGCGTCACCGGCCCAGGGCGCGTGGGCCGGCACTCCGGTGCCGGACCGCTTCGTCGCGGACGTCAACGCGCGGCTGCTCGGCTTCGGCGGGCGCTGGCTCGGCGGCGAGGTCGACCGTGGACAGATCGAGGAGGCGCTGCGCGACCTGCCTCAGGACACGAGCCCCCGATACCTGGTCACCGCCGTCGCCCATCTGATGGTCGACGGCGTGGTCCCCCCACCGCCGGCCGAGCGCCATGCGGAGGGCGGCGATCAGGAGACAGAGGGCGGTAACGGAGACGAGCACGAGACCGTCAATGTGACCTCGAGCGTCACGTTGACCACGAGCGCGGGCGGGTCGGGCGCGATCGGCATGTCTTTCGCCGCACCGCCCGGGGAGGTCATCCGGTACCACTGGACCAAGCTGAAGGGCCGGCTGAGGCGGGTCGGTGACCGTGGATCCTCCGCGTGGGGAGCCGTGGGCCGGTCGGTGCGATCCGAACCGTCGACGACCACTCCGGCCGGTCCCTCCACGGCTCCCGAGCCCCCGTCCGTGGTGTCGCCGTCTCCCCGCGCGTCCTCTCCGGTGGAGGAGCTCGGTACCGGGCTGGATTCGGTTCCCTCCCCCGCGGAGGAGTCGGCGCGGCTGGCGGCGATGCCGGCCGAAGCGCGCGAGTCGGAGCTGGCGTCCATGCCGGCGGCGGACCGCGAGCGGCTGGCGTCGGACCCGGACTTCGTCCGCGGCCTCCGCGACGCCCTGTCCCGTACGGAGGACGGCCTGTCCCGTACGGAGGACGCCCTGTTCCGAACGGAGTTCGCGTCCGCCGTGGCGCAGCTGATGATCCAGATGCCGCCGGAGGTCGAACGGCCGGTGACGGCACGGCATCGGCTGCAGGCGCTGCTCACCCCGATGCTGCACGATCCCAAGGTGGCGGAACAGCTGATCCTCGCCGGTTCGCGAGTGATCGTCCTGCCGAGGGGAGAGCGGCTGACGTCCCTGGCACCGTGGCGTCACCTGGCCGGCAAGGCGGTCCACGGACCGGCGGTCCGGGTCTGGGACGACGTGCGCGGAGCCGGTGGCATCGTCCAGAAGGCCGTCGCGGTCCCGGAGGAGAACATCCTCGGGGAGACGGCCCTGATCGGGGACCGGTTCATGGCGGAGGGCTATTCCACCGCCACGCACGAGTTCGCGCACCTCATCCACTACCACGCGTTGACCGCCGGAGATCGGTTGCTCATCACGCAGGCGTTCACCGCGAAGGCACGCGCGGACTCCTTCAACCGTCCCGTGGAGTGGCCGGACGGTCCTCGGACGAACCCGGAGCGCCCCGGCCGGATCAACTATTCGGCCCAGGACGAGGACGAGTACTTCGCGCAGGTGACGAACGCCTACCTGGGCCTGAACGCCGGGCCCGACCCGTTCACCGGGCTGGAGCGTCACAACGGTGCGGCCTGGGCCCGCGTGCAGGAGATCCTCCTGCTGCCCCTGCTGGAGCGCCTCTACGGACGAGACCCTGTGATCACCGAGCGCGCCAACCCCGTCACCGAGACGCGGGCCGAGAACGAGGTATACGCCGCTCACCGCGAGTTCTGGGCCGGCCATGAGCTGCGGGAGGCCGAGCAGGAGGCCCTGTCCCGCTCGGCCGGGGAACGCCTCATCCTGGCCGCCGCGCTGGAGACGCGGCTGGGCAGGGTGCTGCCGCCGTACGACGGAACGTCGGCGGACTGCGTCTACCGGCTGGATGCGGTGCGGCGGGAGTTCTACGGCGGCTCGGCGGTGTCCCGCGACGACTTCACGGTCGGATCCCGGCGGCCCGAGCAGGAACTGGCCGCGGCCACGGGCGGGGAATGGCGTCCGCTGGACGGGCCGCCGAAGAGCGTCGCGTCCCTGCTGAGGCGGCTGGGACCGGGCTCGATGGCGTTCGAGCTGACCTCGATGGAGACGGGGCCGGGCCACGCGTTCGCGATGCGGAACGAGGGCGGCCACCTGTTCTGGCTGGAGACGCAGGAGGGGCCCGGGCTGCGGGTGTACCCCGTCGAGGACGACGCGCCGTCGCCCGGCGGGAACACGCGCTTCATCGTGACGGACGCGACCGGCCATGCCGTGGATCCGGACTCCCTGCCGGCGGGGCCGTACGACGTGGACGCGCTACGGCTCGCGCCGGAGGACCTGAGTTATGCCGCGCAGGGGCGTGAGCACGAGTTCCAGCACGTCGTCCACGGCCACGGCGCGACCACGTTCCGTGGCACCGAGGAGACTCTCGTCTTCAACCGCGCGACCGGCGTGGTGGTGGAGACCGACACGACCCACCTCTGGGTCGCCCGCGGACGCTACTACGCGACGCAACGGGCCGCGCAGGCGTCACGGCGGGGCAAGGTCAGGCGCGTCTCCGTCAACATCGTCGAGGTGGTCTCCCGGCGCGAGCGGGTACTGCCGTCCGGTGAGGAGCAGCTTTACGACCCCGCGGTGGTCCAGGCCGGGATCCGCGACGCGAGGCGGCGCCTGAACAACGCGGTGCGGCTGCGGGACGGCGAGGCCGGGCCCGGCTTCCGCGGCACCTCGCTGCGGGAGCTGTTCGGCGACGATCCCAACTACGAGTTCGGGCCGGACGCCGATGACCTGTCGATCCTCCTGCCGCCCGGCTTCGACGACTCGGTCTACACGCACATCAGCGAGGGAACGCCGCTGACGTTCACGCTGGCGTTCCTCCGGGCCATCGAAGGGTTCGCCGACGCCAGCGACGTCAAGAGGTACTTCCAGGCCGGGGTGCGGTTCGGCGACGAGCAGGTGCTGACGTACCTGGACGACCTGCTGGACCTGCGCGTCGGCCGGTTCGCCGGGCCGGCGATGGAGCACTATCCGGGCGTCGCCGAGGCGCGTACCTCGCTGACGTTCATGAACACGCACACCTACGCCGCCGCCCGCTCGTTCGTCCGCGGCGACGAGCACCTGGCGAAGAACCTCATCCACGGGACGCTGCGCACCTCGTTCGCCGCCGTTCGCGAGTCATTGTCGGGAGACGTCCGGGAGTTCCTGGAGCGCCACCGCGCCGACCTCCGGGAGTCACTGCGCGCCGACATCGCCGATCGGCTCGCCGACTCCATCAGGACCTACCAGCGGCACCCGCGCCGGCACCGGCGCTGGCGCGAGGCCGGCCCCCGGGCGCGTCCCGTGCTCGAGTACCCGCTGAGGAACCGGGGCATGACCCTCGGCGAGTACGCCGACAACATGCTGCTGCCCCGGGGCCTGCTGAGGCGCTACGTCGACCAGAACGACGCGATGAACGTCCGGACCAACTTCCGGCAGCTCGACCGCGATCTGGTCGTGACCGAGATCCGCGACGTCGGCCCGCAGCGGCAGAGCCTGCTGAGGTCGGAGCAGACGGCGGACTCGTTCGCCCGGATCGCGCGGCAGGTGTACGCGCAGGCCCAGCGGGTGGCCCGGAACAACGGCACCGCGGAGGGACGGGAGTTCAACGAGACGCTGGCCGACGCGGTGGAGACGCTCACCATGTACGAGCCGCCCCGCGCCGACCTGGCCACCGACGTCCGTGACCTGCTCAGCTCCGTCGCGCGGGAGGCTACGGACGCGGTCCGTGACCCGATCTTCCGGGGGAACGTGACGTCGAACCTCCAGGCCGACGCCGTCGTCGCGCTGAAGGAGTTCGTCGAAGACGCCGGCCGGGACACCGCCCGTACCCTGAGGCACGCCATCGCGGCCATCCGCGACGCTCTGCGCGACGTGCCCGGCGTCAACCGGGCCGCGCGCGGCCGGATTCGCAACGTGAGCGGTCAGGCCGATCGGCTGATCAGGGAGCTGGCCCGGCACTCGGATCGCCGGTATCCCGACCCGGAGTACATCAACGACGCCGGGGCGACGCTCTCGCCGGCCCGGCCGCGCTGGCACGACGTTCACTCGTCGGACGGGCACAAGGTCGGACAGGCGTTCTTCGACGACGCGGGCTGGCGGCTGCGCTCCCCGTTCTACGGCGACCTGGCGAAGGCGGAGTTCCGCTCCTGGTCGGGCAAGCCGGGCCAGGAGGTCAGCGCGCCGCTGGAGGTGCCGCTCGGCGACCGAAGCCGAGTGTACGTCCTCTCCGGGCACGGGTCGGAGCTGGGCGACCTGCCGCACCTCACCACGCTCACCGCCAAGGAGATCATGCGGCGGGGGTTCACGACCCTCCTGCTCGTCCGCTGTGCCACCGGCACGGCGGAGCCGTCATCGGCAGGGCTGCGGAACGTCGCACGGGACACGGGCCTGACCATCGTCGAGGAGACCGGCAAGGTCGCGCCGACGCCCGGTGTGATCAACCTTCTGCCCGACGCCGGCGGGCGGCCCACCCAGGTCCGGGTCCACCGCCCCGACGGGACCGTCGACCACTACGGTGTCGCGCCGGAAGACGCGACGGCGCCCTCCCTGGTGGAGCTGCCGGTCGTGCCGGAGGCGGGCGAACCGTTCGGGCGGGCGCTCGCCCGGGCCCTGGACCGTGACCCGTCCCTCCTGCCGGACACCGGCGAGGGCGGCGCGGGCGGCGGCTACGACCGGCTCATCGCGTCGCTGGCGGAGGAGGACCTGCCCGCCGCCGAGTCGTTCGGCGATCTCGACCGGCAGGTCGACGTCCACGACCTCGAACGCGCCGGCGTGGTGCTGACCTCCGTGCAACGGACCCAGGCGGTCCTGCGGGGCGGCCGGCTACCGCTCGCGACACTGGAGCTCACCCGCGTCCAGTCGTTGCGGCTGGCCCTGGAGACCGAACCCGCCACCGCGCCGCCGCGGGCGGAGCTTGCGGCGGTCCTCACCGCTGCCGTCCGGCCGCTGGGTATCAAGATCGTCTTCGGGGACACGCTCGCCGAGCCCCCCGCCCTGCCGCCCCGGACCGAGGAGTCCCCGGCCCCGGGCGCCGTCGAGAGTGACGCCGCGAGCACGCCGCACCCGCACCGGACCTACCAGCGTCAGGTCAGCACCGGCGACGGGCGGGACGTCGGCGACGCGTACTTCAACGACACGGACCGGCCCGTACGTGCGGGGTTCTACGACGGCCTGCCGAGGACGGCGTTCCGGTCCTGGTCGGACCTGCAAGGCCGGCCGGACACCACCCGGGTGGAATCGCCGGACGGGGACCCGGGGACGGCGAAGGCCCCCGAGCCGTCCGGTGCCGCGCGTCAGGTCCGGACCAGGGCGCGGGAGCTGGCCGGGCGGGGCCTCCCGGCCCTCCACCTCCAGCGCTCCGTCCCCGAGGCCGGGCCGGACGTCGGCGCCCCGCGTCAGGGATCCCGGGACCTGACGATCGACGAGGAGACCGGTCCGGCCGCGCCCACGCCCGATGAGATCCGCCCCGTGCCGGACGCCGCCGACCGGCCCGGCCACGTCGCCACGCGTACCGAGGAGATCGAGGCCGAGAACGGCCCGGTCGAGGAGAGGAACGGCCACGACGAGAGCCGGGCGCACCCGGCCGTCCCGCCGCCTCGGCCGGCGCGGGACTCCGCGTGGCACGCCGACATCGTCCTGCACGAGATCCGGGACGAGGACGGGAGGTTCGGCGGCCTCGCCTCGTACGGGCCGAAGGACATGGAGGCCCGCGCCGGCGCCCTCGCACGTGCCTCCTCGCTGAAGACCTACACGGCCTGGCACGTCAACGCCGAGGGCGAGACCGTGCCGATCACGCGGCCCATGCCGGCCGGGGAGAAGACCTTCCACTGGTTCTCCCACGGCGCCGCCGGCCGGGTCACCGCCGCGACACACGACGGCGGCACCCGACCACTGGACGTTGACGACCTCATCGACCTGATCGAGAACCGCCTGGGGGACGCCACCGACATCGTGGTGTGGTCCTGCCAGACCGAGACGGCCGTCGACCGCCGCGCCACTCTCGAACTCGCGACCCGCGTGAGCGAGCGAACCGGCCGCCGCGCGCACGTGCCCGAGTGGGAGACCGCCCTCGACCACGACCCGGAGACGGAGAACGCGAGCGCCCACACGTACGCCGACCCCGCGGGCGGGGAGACCGGCTGGACCTCCGTGTCGCCGCGTCCCGCGACCTCGTCGGAGCCCGGAGGTGTGCTCGTCGAGCTGCCGGTGTTGCCCGGAGAGGGCGAGACGTTCGGCAGTGCGCTGGCGCGGGCCCTGGACCGGAGCGCGACGCCGCTGCCCGAAGCGGACGGCACCACCCCGTACGACCGGTTCTTCGCCGCGCTGACCGAGGACGACCTGCCCGAGTCCGCGCCGCTCGCCGAGGAGTCCGCGCTGGTCGGTACCGAGGTCTTCCGGCAAGCCGGGATCACGCTGTCGGCCGGGATCCAGGCGCAGGCGATCCTTCAGCAGGGCCGGCTCTCGATCGGGTCGCTGAACCTCGACCGCGTGCAACGGCTCCGGCTCGCGATGGAGATGGAGTCGGCGGCCTCGGCGGAGATGTGGGCGGCGATGACGACCGCTCTGGAGGCCGCCGCCTTCCGCCTGGGCCTGCGGATCGTCCTCGGCGAGCCGGTGAGCGCCGGGGACCACCGGCCCGTCCTGCCCTCGCCGGAACTCCGCAACTCCGCGGTCGCCGGGAAGCGCGTGCGGTGGGCGGACGAGGACGGCGCGGACCTGGCGACCGACCTCGGCCCCGAGGCGGCCGGCGAGACTCCCGAGGAGCCGGAGCCCGCCGAGCGGCGGAGCCCGTGGTACCTGGAGTTCGACGCGCTCGGCGAGGCGTCCGTACGCGGGGTGGACCGGTGGCCGGAGGAGGAGGTCCGGCTCTGGGCCCACCACGTCGCGAGCGGCTCCCGGCACACGGACGACACCTCGGAGCTGAGCACCGGCATCCAGAGCGGGCTGCGGGAGATGCTGCGGACCGCCGACCCGGCCGGATGGGACGCACTGCTCCAGCGCGGCCACCTGCTCGTCGCCGACGGCCGTCTCGTGTGGCTGCGGCCCGTGCTGCGCGACGTGACGGTCGGAGCGCAGCCGACGGGGACGGTCCGCGAGTACGACGTGTCCTTCGCCTCGATGGCAGCTGGAGGAAAGAAGGAACGCGAGGTCTGGGCCGGGCTGGACGGCACCCTGCTGACGTTCTTCTCCCTCGGCCTGCGGACGGCCTCGGCGCTCATCCCCGGAGTGCCGGCGCTGGGCATGAGCTCGGCGGACAAGCAGGGCGAGGAGTGGGAGGTCCAGGTCATCGCGGGGCGCAAGCTGTTCGTGGGCGGGTACGCCCGCTTCCGCGGCGGCATCGCGGTACGCGTGTTCGTCGACGGACGAGAGCGCCCGAACGACGTCGTGCTCCCCGCGCGGTTCGACCTCGACCTGCCGAATGAGTTCACCGTCCCGGATGCGCCGCGGCCGAAGACGACGGCGCGGACGGTCGGCGAGACGAGAACGGGACGGCGACCCTCGCAGTCCGCGGAGTCGCTCAACGCGGTCGACCTGATCCCGACGGCGGCGGAGCTGCAGAGACGGCTCCTCGACGCCGGGCTGCCGGCCGGGTCGGCGCTCACCGTGATGGATGAGGCGCTGGAGCACCTGACCGAGAAGTCGGCGCGCAACCGCAGCCGGCTGCTGCTCAGCAGCGGCGTTCCGACGAAGAGACTCCGGGTGTCCACGGGCCGCACGAGCTCCTTCGAGGGGCATTTCCTCATCAGCGCGGACATCGAGACGCTCCAGTACTTCGGCGACAGCGACGTGTCCGTGCGAGAGGACACCGGCAGCGGCCTGACCGACAAGCCGGGGCGGGGCAAGGACAGCGGCGCGTCCCTGGGGCTTGGCTTCAACGCGGCCGGGCTCACCCACCCGGACCACCACGACGACGCGGGCAAGGGGTTCGCGCACGGGCCGGGGCTTACGCTCGGCTTCTCCCGCGCGGCGGGTCACGGGATGGCCGAGCAGGCCCTCGGCCACACCGTTCTCAACCGGAAGATGACGCAGGCCCGCTACCGGTCCGGGCTGCGGGTGAACGTGGACATCCGTTCGACCACACACGACATCCCACGGGTCTCGGGTGTGGCCGAGTCGGAGGTCGGGGTGCCCAAGGGCGAGGCCGCCGACTTCGAACGCCGGCTGACCGGCTCGACCCTGCCCGCGGGGGGCGCGTTCGCGCAGCGCCTGGTGCGGACGCTGCTGCGCGGCCCGTACGGCGTCGTGCCCAAGGAGGCGTACCGCCGGCCGCCGCGCCTCGACCGGGCCATGCCGGTGGACCCCCGTCACCACGAACCGCTGGCGCTCGCCGCGCGCCGGGGCCTCGGCTTCGGCACGGCCGCCACACTGCCCGGCGCGGAGCTCGTGCACGAGCAGCTCCGTACGGTCATGGAGCGGTGGCACAACACGCTGTCGAAGGGCGCGAAGGCCGACTGGTCGGAGGCGGACCTGCAGCTGGCCGCCTGGTACAGCCGTCCGGCGCTGGAGGCGGACCCGTCGACCACCATGGCCGGGATCGAGCGGACGGTGTCGGTCGGCGGGCGGAAGTACCGGCTGTACGCCCGCGCGTATCTGATGGAGCGGCTGAACCGCGGCACCACCTACTCCATGACCGTCAACCTGCGGGCGCTGGCGGCCGCGTCGTCGAATGGACACCGCGCCACGGAGCTGGGCATCCGGCTGGGGGCCGGGCTCGGCGCGCGGGTCACGGCGTTCTCGTGGCTACGGTTCGCGCTCGGTGCCGTCGGCGCGCAGGGCGGGTACTCCTACTCGCCCAAGCGCCAGCTCACAGGGGGCGTCAAGTCCTACCGCCGCACCGAGACGACCGGCGAGGTGGACGAGCACCCGTACAACGTGATCTATGGGCTGTCGGTGCGGTCGCCCGGCGGGCAGGCCGACATCTGGTGGATCGACCAGCGTGGGGACGTCACCGGCCGGTTCGTCCTGCCCCGCGAGCACCGTCCGGTGATACCGCCGACGCCGGAGCAGATCGCTGCGGCGCGGCAGACCTCCGAGTCCTGGCAGTGGCCGCAGGGCACGGGCGTCGCCCTCACGCGCGGGGTCTCGGGCCTGTACCCGACGTTCTTCGTCCTGCCGGAGCTGTGGCGGCTGGCCGCACGCATGTACGCGCGGGCGAACGACCTGCCGGACGCCTGGCTGGATGACTCGGGCGAATGGCCCGAAGCCATCAAGAACGCGACGCGTCCTGGTGGACTCGCCGCCCACTTCGCGTCTTTGACGAGCCGGACAGGGCGGTACGTCCGTCTGCCGCGGGGCAAGGACGGCCGCAAGCAGGCGCTGCGCGTCCGGTTGCGCGGGTACCGGCCGCGTCACCTGTACGCCGGCGACGACACCGAGATCGAGCAGTACGCCCAGAGCAACGCCGCGTACAAGGACGAGATCAAGCACAAGTGGGAGGCCGGGCCGACGTTCTCGGCCGGACCACAGTTCCGCCTGGGAGGCGAGGCGGAGGCCCCCCACTCGCTGAGCCCGGAGGACGGCGACTTCGGCGGCCATTCGCCGGAGAGCGCGAAGAACACCGGGCCGGGCGGGCGGATCCAGCTCACCGTCCACGGCGAGGCGCGCTGGGAGCACAAGAGCGAACACGGCCAGGAGCAGGGCCCGGTGGACATCACCCGCGCCACGTACGGCGGGCGGACGCACACGTATCGGATGGACCCGGTCTTCGAGGTGACCCTCATCCGCTGGAAGGGCGACTCGGTCACCTGGCAGTCACGTCACCTGCGTGCGACGGACGCGCTCGACGTCGTGATCCCCGAGCGGCGGATCTTCGACCTCGGGCTGACCGCGCCAGGGGTGACGCCACCGGTTCCGCGGACCCCGACACGTCACGTGCCGCCCGGCCTGCTGCAGGGGATGTCGTACCCGGAGACGATGGACGCCGCGGACGTCCTGCCCAGGATCGAGAGCTGGCTGCGCGACGAGAAGGTACTGCGTCCGCTGCCCGGCCACGGGGACCGGCCGAACCTGCTGACGCAGGAGCTGGAGGCGGCGTACTCCTCCGACGCGTTACGCAACCAGTACATCGCTCTCACCGGCTCGGGGGTGATCCGCTGGATTCCGCTGCCGCGTGCGTTCGGCGCCGTTCGTTACGTGTGGGTCCGGGTCACCGGGCGCGTCGCCGCCGCCGACGAACAACTGGCGCGGCCCGAGGTGAAGCTGACGCTGCGGGACGAGGGGCAGCGGAAGAAGACCGTCACGAAGTCGTCGGGGTCCGGGTACGGGGGCGGTTTCAACCTGCGGACCCGCGCCGGGAAGGAGGGGCACGACGGCGACCACGGCGGGATCGAGGGGAGCGGAGGGTTCAACCGGTCCTCCGCCCGGGGTGTGGAGAAGACCGAGAAGACGCTGGAGATCTACCGCGCCGGCACGCGGGAGGGGTCGCAGGAGTACGGGCACCCGTTGGCGTTCCGGATCGAGATGGGGCTGAGCGGTGAGCTCCCGGAGATCCTCAACGTGCCGGCCCGTGGCCTCGGGCTCACGGCCGTCGGCCTCGGCCGCCTCACGCGTGCCCGAGGCCTCGGCAGGCTCTGGTACGCCCATGGGATCTTCCTGCGGCACCATGTCGTCGAACCCGGCCCCGTGACGGGCCGGCTCCGGCTGCTCGTCCCCGACCACATCGCGCTCCTGGACGCGCCGGCCGACGGGCTCGAACCCGTGCTCGGGAAGAACCCGGTCTGGGACACCCGCCTGCCCTGGGGCGGCCGCGACCCGGAGGCGGTCGAGACGCTCATCGAGAACCTCCACCCGTGGGGCGTCCCGTTCGCGGACGCGGTGGAGCGATGGGCGGGGCTGCCCTCCTCTCCGTTCGGCCGGCCGAAGAACCTGAACGCACCGCGCGCCTGGTACGTCCCAGGCCTGGACTTCACCACCTGGCCGGGCGTGCGGTACCTGCACTTCACCGCGCAGAACACCATCCGGCCGGGCATCAAGGACGTGCTGCGGAACGCGTACGAGGTGCCGGTCGGCGGCCGGAAGACGATCGTCGGCGCGGAGATCGTGGGCGCGGAGGTGATCGGCCCGGCCGACGGGACGAACTTCAAGGGCCGCAACTACACGCAGGAGTCGGAGGCGGACAAGGACACCTCCGAGAACTCCGGCGGATGGCACCTGTCCTTCGGTCCCGAGGCGGGCGGCGAGATGGGCGCGGCCCGTGCGCTGGGAATCGGCGGTTTCGAGTACGCCCGCGAGCATGCCGAGGAGCTGTCCGGCGAGCTGGGCGGGACGGACGAGAAGAACAAGGAGGCCACCCGCCGGTACCGGCACTACCGGTTCGCCCTCGACCTCGTCATGCGCGGACACCACGGCACCCTGCGAGTGCGCGCGCCCCGTGGCCTGTACGGGATGATCCCGATCGAGGAGAACCCCGCAGGCGGGTACCGGCTGGTCGGCGGCCTGGAGGAGTCGCTGCCCGACCTGTTCGCCCGACCCCGCCGCCGCGACGCCGAGCACCCCGGCTGGCATGACGACATCGTCCTGCACCAGGTACGTGACGTGGACGGGCGGTTCCACGGCCTGGCCTCCTACCCGGCTCCGGACCTGGCCGCGCGCGGGCCGGCGCTTTCCGGCGCGGCTTCGCTGACCTCCTACACGGCCTGGCACACCGGTGCGGACGGCGCGCCGGCACCGGTCGTGCGTCCACTGCCCATCGGACCCGGCGCCACAGCATTCCACTGGTTCTCCCCTGGTCGGGCGGGGCGGGCCGTCGCGGCCGTGCACGGCGCGGACGGCCGATCACTGGACGGCGACGAGTTCGCCGGTCTGGTCGGTGACTGGCTGGACGGGTTCTCCGACATCGTGGTGTGGCCGTGCCAGAGCGGTCCGGCCGTGAACCGCCGCGCCACATTGGCGTTCGCCGCTCGTGTCGGCGAGCTGACCGGCCGCCGCGTTCATCTGCCGGAGTGGGAGACCGCCCTCGACCGTGACCAGCCGACGGGGGAGGTGAGCGCCCACACGTATCCCGATCCGGATGGGAGCGAGACCGGCTGGATCTCCGTGGCACCCCGGCCCAGGCCCTCGCCCGAGGCCCGCGGTGTTCTGGTCGAGCTGCCGATCCTGCCGGAGGAGGGTGAGTCGTTCGGCCGGGCGCTCGCGCGGGCCCTCGACCGGAGAGCCTCGCTCCTGGCGGATCAGGATGGTTCGGGCGAGGGCGTCACCCCGTACGAGCGGTTCGTCGCGGGGCTGAAGGAGGAGGATCTCCCCGTCTCCGCGCCGCTCGCCGACGAGGCGGCGCAGGTGCCTGTCGATGACCTCGAGCGTGCGGGGATCACCCTGTCCGCGGAGCAGCGGGGGCAGGCGACTCTGTCGGTCGGGTCACTGGGTCTTGGCCGTGTGCAGCGTTTCCGGCTCGCGTTGGAGACGACGCCGGCGACCGGGGAGACGATGGCGGAGATGGTCGCGGTTCTGGATGCCGCCGCCGGGCGGCTGGGCGTACGGCTCGTCCCCGGCCGGAACATCTCGGCCTACCCGAGGAGCTGAGCACCGATGAGTTGTCGTCCCTTTTGTCCCACTACATCACCTTCGCTAACCCGGCCATCCGGGAGTGGGAGTGCGGCGTTAGCGGAACATGACATGGCCATGACAATCAAGATAAATGGGCTTAGGCGGGGTCGACAGTGCATATCCGCATTGGTAGCTTCAGCGTGATCTTCATGGACGAATGCGAAGGTCAGCCGCTCGTTGTACTCACCAGGGCCGCCTAACCGCCGGGTCCGGCGGGCATGGATCGAGGGAAAGTGACTGCCGAGCAGGGCGATGCGCGTCAACGGTCGTCGGCCGCGGCCGGTGACGAGCCGATCGATGAGGTGGGCGGGACGATGCCCGCCATCCCGGACTCGATCCGTGAGGCCGGCCGGCTCGCGCCCGACCACTGGCTCGGCATGGTCGACCCCGCCTGGACCGGCGAGGGCACCCCGCCGGGCTGGGCGCTGGTCGGGCAGTGGCGGTCGAGCCCGGAGGGCGAGATCGTCGAGTGGCGCGACAACAAGGAGTACCGGCCGTCGCCGTCGGCGCTCGGCTGGCCCGAGCCGGCCGATGACGTCGACGCCGCGGTACAGCTCGCGGCGTCCGGCTACGGCCCCGGCGAGGCCGTGACCGACGCGCTGGCCGCCCTGCCGGAGGCGGCGGTCTTCGTCACGCCCGAAGGTGACCTGCTGCCCGCCACCGCGCCGGATGGCACGACGCGCGTGATCCCGGTCTTCACCTCACCCGGCTACCTCCACGCCGCGGGCCGGCTGGCGTTCACGCTGATGAGCGTGCGTGAACTCGCCGAACGGATTCCCGCCGACCACCTCGTCTATCTCAACCCCTCGGCCCCGGTGAGCATGACGGTGGAGACCGGCATGCTCCGCGAGGCACTCGAGCGCGTGCCGGAGAGCACCCCCGGGGAAGGCCGCGATGCCGCGCCGCGTCCCGCCACCGTCAGCGGGAATGTCCCGGCGGCTGCGGAAACCACCTAAAGCACTGTAGAACCACTGAAAGAAAGAAAAACCGGAAAAGACACCACCCGGCGTTGAACCTGAGCACCCTGGGGTGCGTATGCCTGACTGTGGCCACCTCTCGCCGGGTCACCCCGTACCGGTCGAGGAGTGGTTCGAACCGCCGTGCGGTCGCGTGAAAGGGCGTACCGGTGCCGGATCCGGCGACCGGCCACTCCCTCGCCGGGGCCGAAGCCGTCACCGGAGGTTAGATCGTGTGGAAAAGGGCGCAGTACCGCCGGCCGGGGCGGGACGGATCCAACGCGTCCGCCTCGATCGGGGCCGGGTCCCGCGGCGCCGCCCGCGCCGAGAGCAGAGCCGCGGTGGTGGTCGACGAGTACGACGGTCTGACCCTGCTGCGCTCCTCCCCGGACGCACTGCCGAAACCGGACGGCGTCGCCGAGCTGGCCCGCTTCCTCGGCGGCGAGAAGGCGAACGACGTCTTCACGGTGGTGGTCGGCGCGGACGACGCGACCGCCGGACTCTGGGCCCGGCTCGGCACCGTACTCGACTCCGCACGTGAGCAGGGCGCGACGACCGTACGCCTCGCGCTGTCGGGTGCGGGCCGCCCGCGCCCGGACCGGCCCGCCCTGGCGCAGCGGATCGCCGACGCCTGGAGTATCGAGGTGATCGCGCCCGACGCGGGCGTGGTGATCGTGCCCGGTGGCTCGTTGTTCGCCATCGGCGCCGGCGCGCCCGTCCGCGGCTGGCGGTCGTTCACCCCCGGCGCGGAACCGACGCCGCTGGGCCGGCGCAGCCCCGAGCCGCACTGGCAGCCCGCGCTCGCCCGGCTCCCCGCCGGCACCGTCGGCGGATGTGTGGTCGAGCAGATCCCCGCCGGGCTCCTGGTGCGGTCGGCGCGGGTGCCGCGAGCGCGCGCCGCGGACCTCTGCTACGCCGTGCCGGTCGACAACGACCACTTGACCGTTCTCGTCGGTGCCGCCGACGGCGACCCCGGTATCCCGGCCGCGGACCTCGCCGCCGTGCTGGCCGCGCTGCCCGAGACGATCCGTGCGGCGGCCCGTCTCGCCCCGTGCGGCCCCATCGACCTGCTGGCCGTCGGTCAGGACACCGCCGAGATCCTGGGCGCCGACGTGGAGGTGCTCACCGGGCTCCCGCTCGTCGTCGGCACCGACACCGAGCCTGTCGTCCGGCCCGTCCTGATCGGTGCCGACGCGGAACCGACCTGGGTGCCCTTCGTCGAGGCCGTCCTCTGCCGGCCGTACGGTGCCGAGGGGGCGGACCGCGTCCCCGCGCCCCAACTGGCCCGCTGGCGCTCGCCCGTGGTCGGTACCGACCATCCGGAACCGGGCGCCATCGCGCTCTCGGACCGGTGGCAGGTCTCCGTGACGAGAGCCGGGCTGGCGGTGGGGCCACGAGGAGAGGCGCCCGCCTTCGCGGGGCGCCCGGTGTCGCCCGAACAACTGGCCATTGAGGTGAACCTCCGAGGGGAGGCGGCCGACGACGTGCTCTTCGCCGATCTGTCCCGCCTGCTCACCGAACTCGGAAGCGGGGTGCGTGGCTTCGTCACCCTCCACCGGGTCGTGCCGGCACACGCGTCCGGCGAGGAGGACTTTCGGCTGCTCCGGCTGGCGATCGAGCACGGCGTGTCCCTGGTGGAGCCGCAGCCCGTGGAGACGCCGGCCGCTCCCGTGGCATCGATCGTACGGACCGTCGCGATCCCACGGGCCTCGCGTCCGCAGGGTGCCACCGCCGAGTCGTCCGCGCGTCCGGCAGCGGCAGGACCCGACTCGGCGGCGCGCAGGACCGACGAGCCCGCGGTGCCTCAGACCACCGGCTCCGCACACCGGCCGGAGCCGGCCGGGCCACCGTCGTCCCCGGACGCGCCTCCCGTCCGTGCGCACGAGGCCGCCCCGTCCGGGCCGCCCCGCGAGCGAGGCGGCGCGGAACCGCTCCCGCCGAGCCTGGGGAGGATTCCGCGGACACCCGTCTTGGGAAGGCCTCCGGAGCCCGTGCCGTCGTCCGGTACGGCCGCGGAGAGCGCGCTCCCTCCGGTGTCCCCGCCCGCGACGCCCGCCACGCCCCCGACACCCGTGGAGCCCGCAAAGCCTGCGGAGCCCGTGGCGCCGGCGGCCGCAGCGTCGCCCGACGGCGCCGCCCCGATGGACCGGCCCGATGCCGCCGAACCGCCGCCCGCGCCTCTCGCTCCGGTCGGTCCGGCCCCGGCCGCCGCCCCGGCACCCCCGGTGCGGCCCCGTACGAAACCCGTGCCCGGCCCCGCCCGGCGCAGTTCGGAGAAGGAACGGGCCGAGTTCCGGTCACTCGCCCAGCCGGTCTGGGAGCGGTACAGCGCCACGGTCAACCGGGCGATGACGAGGATGCCCGCGCTCCGCGGACCCCAGGTGGACGCCGCGCGTACCGATCTCGTCGCGGTGCACGTCTACCTGTCGGACACCCACGGCGAGCTGGCCCCGCCCGGAGAGGAGACGCCGGACGACACCGGCCTCCCCGGTTGCTACACCGCCTGTCTGTCCTCGGGGCTGTGCCGGCTGCCCTCGTATCGGGGGGTCGCCGTACGCGGTGGGCTTCCCGCCGAGGGAGGCATCGAGCGGTTCGTGCCGGGGAGCGTACTGCGCCGGCCGGGGGCGGTCAGCGCGCTCCCGATCGGGGTTGCCGGCGGGCTGTCCGCCACGGCGGGCGGCTTCGTCATCTGGTCCTCCACCGGCCGGCGAGTCCGTCCGTTGCTCGGGTCCGTGCCCGGTCTCGCCGCCGACGAGGTGGTCTTCCCGCCCGGTACCGGTCTTCGGGTGCTGGACGTACGGTCCGCGGGCCCGGCGCCGATCGTCCTGCTGAGCGAAGTGCTCGGCGCGGATCCGGCGGCTGATGACCGGACCGGCGGCCTGGACGAGGCCGACCGGGCCAACCTGGAACGGCTCGACGAGGCGCTACGCCGGCAGACGTCCACGTCAGGAGGAACATCTCCCGCCGCTTGGCCGGCGCGCTGCGCCACGCCGCTGGACGGCTAGATGGGGCACACACCGCCGTCCCGGCACCGGCGCCTTTTGCGCTCCGATTCGGACCTCGAAGGAGAATGGTTTGGCTTCCAAGTCAGAGTCAGGCGACCGTATGGACTCGCTCGGCGTCCGCCGGCCGGTCGAGCTGCCGAACGCGGACGTCGACGCGGCCGGTGACCTGGCACCGGCGTTAGAGCCGGCGCAGGAGGACGCACAGTCCGCATCCGTCGACCAGGAGGCCGCCGGGGCGAGCTCCGGTTCGGCTTCGCCCGACGCGACGGGCGACACCACGGAGACCTCGGCGGACCCGGCGAGGGCGGCGGCGAAGGAGGAAGAGCGGAAGACCGCCGCGGCTCTCGAGGCCGCAGCGACGACACCACCGGTGAACAGCTCCGCCGCCGGGGCCGACGGTATGCCGCCGGACCGGCCGAAGAAGACGGTGCTGGCCGCCGTGGCGATCGGCGGTGCCGTGGTGCTGGCGATTCCGCTTCTGCTGATCGGGACGGGCTCGCACGACGACAAGAAACAGGAGACCGCCGCCGCGGCCAACACGGTCCTGCCTGATGACGGTCAGCGGCCCGGTGCGTTCATCTCGGCCACGCCGACGGCCACCCCGTCACCGTCGGCGTCGGCGAAAAAGAAGAAGGCCAAGCCGAAGGCCTCGAAGAGCGCCAAGCCCACGCCCTCCACCAAGGCCGCCGCACCCGCCCACAAGACCCGGAGGGTGTCGAGCCAGAGGCCGCTGGCGAGTGGGCCGGCGTCCCTCAAACTCCACTCCCCGCGCGATATCTACCCGGGCAAGACCGTGCGGACGAACCGCATCGCGCTGACCATGCAGACCGGCGGCAACCTCGTGTTGCGCGACAGGCACAACAAGATCATCTGGTCCACCGGGACCCACACGGCCGGGGTCTACGCGGAGCTGCAGACCGACGGCAATCTGGTCCTCTACGCGGGCGACAGACATGCGGTGTGGGCGGCGGGATGCTTCGGCCACAAGAACCCGACGATGGTGCTGCAGAGCGACAGCAACATGGTGATCCTCGACAGCGGCGGCCACCCGATATGGGCGACCGGCACCAACAGATGACTCGGTGACCGAGCGTGTCGGCGCCGGTCGGACGGCAAGGAGAAGGTCGTGGCCAACAGCGAGTCCGGCGGAAACGCGGAACCCCGTGGCGTCCGCCGGCAGGTCGAACTACCCGAAGTGAACACCGAGACCGCCGGCGACCTGACGCCGACCTCGGAGCCCCGGCCGACGACGGTGACCGGCGGGCCCGAGACCGGATCGGCCGCGGTGGGCACCGGGGATTCGCGGCCGGAAGGCGCCACGGCATCATCGGAGAAGGAAGAACAGCCCACCCTGGCAGCGGGCATCACCGCCCCGGCGCCGCCAAGCGGTGTCCAGAGCGACGGGATGCCACCGGACCGGCCGAAGAAGCCGGTCCTGGCCGCCGTCGCGATCGGTGGCGCCGTGTTACTCGCCGTTCCGCTTCTGCTGATCGGGACGGGCTCGCGCGACCACGAGAGGCAGCGGACCACTGCCGCGGCGGCCACGATCCTGCCGGACAATCGGCTGCCCATGGGCACGTTCACGTCCGCTTCGCCGACGGTGACCCCGACACCGTCGGCCTCCAAG
The DNA here is from genome assembly GCF_006716425.1 of Actinoallomurus bryophytorum. NCBI lineage: Bacteria > Bacillati > Actinomycetota > Actinomycetes > Streptosporangiales > Thermomonosporaceae > Actinoallomurus > Actinoallomurus bryophytorum. The sequence continues at coordinate 2,846,823 of NZ_VFOZ01000001.1, read as the reverse complement.
AGCCCCGAGGCCAAGAAGTCCGACAAGCCCAAGAAGTCGGAGGAGCCAAAGAAGCCGAAGAAGAAGGACAAGAAAGGCGCGGTCCCGGCTTCCAGACGGCACGCCGCCGTGGTGTCGGGGCCGCCGACCGGACCCAGGTTCGCGACCGTCACGCGTCTCCTTCTCAAGAACGTGATGACCGGCCTGTGCGCCGACATTCCCGGGTACGGCGACGGGCACATGAAGACCCCGCTCCAGCAGTTCACCTGCAGCGGATCGAGCCATGACAACCAGCAGTGGGACCTGGTGGTCAATGACAAGGGCGGCGGCCCGAACGGGGTCGATCTCTTCACGATCCGCAACAGCAAGGACGACCACTGCGCCGATCTGCCCGGCAACGGAGCGGTCGACCACGGCACCCACGTGACGGAGTGGGCGTGCTATCCGGGTCGCACGGACAACCAGATGTGGTACCTCGTCAAGAAGGCGAAGAACCGCTTCTGGATTCGTAACTACGCCAGCCACAAGGACTGCCTGGACGTGCTGGGAACCGCTGGTTCCGGGGGCAAGGACGCCGCGCTCACCGTCTGGCCGTGCAGTTCCAAGGATGACCACCTGTGGGCCTTCAAGTAAGCGCTCACGGTGGGTCGGCGCCATCCGCGATGTGACATCTACGTCTAAGGAGAATTGTCGTGTCTTCCCAGTCAGAGTCCGGCGACCGCGCGAAGTCGCTCGGGGTGCGCCGGTCCGTCGAGTTGCCGGAGACGGACGTCACCGCGGCCGGGGACCTGGCACCGGCCGCCGACGCGGAGCCGGCGGGGGAAAGCGACGGGTCCGGCCTCGCCGATGAGGCCGCCGGCTCCACCGAGGCCGATCGGACCTCGGTGGAGGAGACCGGCCAAGCCGCGGAGTCGCCGGCGGACGCGGCCGAGAAGGAGAAGAAGGCGGTTCCGGCCGCCGAGGTGGCAGTGACGCCGCCGGCGGTGAGCGGTGCCGCCGCAGGTGACGGGATGCCACCGGACCGGCCGAAGAAGACCGTTCTCGCGGCGGTGGCGATCGGTGGGGCCGTGGTGCTCGCGATTCCGCTTCTGTTGATCGGAACAGGGGCGCATCACGAGAAGAAACAGCGGACCGCCGCCGCGGCCAACACCGTGCTGCCCGGTGACGGTCAGCAGCCCGGTGCGTTCACCTCGGCGTCGCCGACGGCCACTCCGTCGCCGTCCGCCTCGGCGAAGAAGAAGGCCAAGCCCAAGGAGAGCAAGAAGGCCGGCGCGGCGAAGAAGAAGGTGGCCGCGAGCGCGAAGAAGTCCGGGTTCGCGGGCGTCTCCAACGTGCTGTTGAAGAACGCCGCGAGCGGGCTGTGCGCCGACGTGCCGGGGTACGGGAAAGGGTCGACCGACGGCCCCGTCGCCCAGTACTACTGTGCGCTCGGCGACGCCGACAACCAGGTCTGGTCGCTCGGCGTGATGCGCGACATGAAGGGTCCGCACGGTACCGCCCTCTTCACGATCCGCAACACCAAGGACGACTACTGCATGGACCTGCCCGGTTACAGCGGTGTGTCGGCCGGTACGAAGGTGACCGAGTACTACTGCCGGCCCAAGGGCGACAACCAGCTCTGGTACCGGTCGCACACCCGCGGGCACCTCTACCGCCTCCGTAGCTACTCGAGCCACGGGCTGTGCCTGGGCTCGACCGGGCGCTCGCACGCCAGGGACAAGCAACTCGAGATCCACAAGTGTGGAAGCGGAGACGAGTGGTCGTGGCCGAGCGGCGAATGATCACGGGCGCCCCGCTCACCGTACGGGGTCAGCTCACTCGTGGTTCGGAGTCCTCCGGCCAGGTGTCGTCGGGCACGGGGTCGCACGGATGCCCGTTCCACTGCTGGAGGCGGTCGAGCTGGTCCAGGTGGCGCCGGGCCGCGTCCGCCGCGTGCTGGGCCTCCGCGCGTACGCAGGGGTCGTCCGCCATCGCGGACGCGTGGTCGAACCAGAGCGCCGCCTCGGCGTGCTGGTCGTCCTCGGCACAGCGGTTGCCGGCCCGGAGCGCCGCATCGATCAGCTCGTCCCGCGCGACCAGGGGTCCCGCGGCCATCAGGTGGCGAGCGATCTGTACGGGGTGGCGGTTCCGCAGCTCGCCCAGCCCGCGTGCCGCCGCCGCGTGCAGGACCTGGCGCCGGGCGGGGGTGAGGTCGTGCAACACCAGATCGCGGGCGAGATCGGGCATGAGGTAACGCCCCGGCCGACCGGGCGCGGTGCCGTCCTCCCAGTTCAGCACCCGGGCGATGACGGCCGCGTCGAGAATGGACAGGAGTTCCTCGCGCGTGATCGTCCGGATCTGCAGGAGGAGTTCGATGTCGAGTTCCCCGCCGGTGACCGCGATCGCCTCCAGCATCCTGCGCACCCGTTCGTCCAGCAGGTCCATCCGCGCGCGCAGCACCCTGCTGACGGAGGCGGGGAGCTGCGCGTCGGGACCGGTGCGCCGGTCGCTGGGCAGCTCGAGGATCTCGGTGATCAGGAAGGGGTTGCCCTCGCCGCGCCGGTGCAGTGCCGCCGCCTCACGCTGGTGGAGCTCGGTGCCCGGGATCCCCGGGGTGAACGGGGTGGAGTGCCGCTTCATCAAATCGTGGACGTCCGCGACGGTGAGCGGTCCCAGCGGCAGCAGGGTGGCGCGGCACTGCCGGACGAGCAGCGCCAGCAGCTCGCGCAGGCCCACGTCGTCGGTGTCCTGCGTCGTGCAGACCACGACCATCGGCACGTCGCGCAGCAACCTGGCGTACATGCCGAGCATGCGCCGGAAACGAGGGTCGGCGCGGTGCAGGTCCTCGATCAGGCAGATGGTGGGCTGCTCGGCGAGCCGCTCCGCCAGGTCGCGGGCGACCGCCTCGGGCCCTCCCTCCATACGGAGATCCGGGTACAGCGCCGACAGCAGCTGACCGAGGGGGTTGAACCGTTCGTCACGCGCCTCCTCCTCCGCCGCGATGTCGAGGCCGCAGCGGACCCACACGACACGGAACGCGGCGTCCGCGGAGCGCGACGCGAACTCCTCGGCGAGCCGGGTCTTGCCGATGCCCGCCTCTCCGGAGAGCAGGACCCAGCGGATGTTCCCCTGAGTCGCGTCGTGCAGGAGTTCGTCGAACCGGGCCAGCTCATCCGCCCGGCCGACGAGCGGGCCTGCCGCGCCCGCGGGCTGCCGGGGAGGCGCGGCGGGTGCGGCGCGGGACGGGAAGGAGGCCGGTGCGGGCAGATCCTGGCGAAGAACCCCCAGGTGGACGGCGCTCAGTTCGGGGCCGGGTACGGCGCCCAGCTCGTCGGCGAGCAGCGCGCGGATCGTCTCGAAGCTCCGCAGCGCCTCCGCGGACCGGCCCGCCAGGTAGAGGGCACGCATCAGCAGGGCCCATGCCGCCTCGCGCAGCGGAGCCCGCGTCGCGAGCTCCTCGGCGATGAGCACGGCCTTCTCCGGTTCACCCTGCTGGAGGAGGATGGCGACCTTGAGCTCGCCGGCGGCCATCCGGATCTCTTCGAGCCGCGCGATCTCGCGGGCCGCGAACGCGAGGTCCACGGCGTCGGCCAAGGGCGTCCCGCGCCACAGGCGCAGACCGCGCTCGACCTCGCGATGAGCGTCCTCGAGCCGCCCTCGGGCCAGCAGCCCGCGGCCGCGGTTGATCGCCTCTTCGAAGCGGTTCGTGTCGCGGGTGTCGGGCGGTGCCGTGAGCGTGTAGCCGGCCGGCCCGCTGACCAGCACGGTTCCCTGTCCGCGCAGCGCACGCTCCGGTTCCAGCACGTCGCGCAACCGGCTGATGTGGGAGTGGATGGAAGAGATGGCGCCGGCGGGCGGATGCCCTTCCCACAGGTCGTCGCACAGGCGATCCGCCGAGACCGGGTGGCCCTGCTCGACCAGGAGCCGAAGAAGCAGCACCCGGCGTTTGGGCGGGCCGAGGTTCAGCCGGACCTTACCGGACCATGCCTCCAGTGGGCCCAGCAGCCCGAACCTGACATGGTCGCTCAACCGTTCGCCTTCCGCGGGGTGGATATGACGACGTCGCGAGTCTCGTTTCCGCCGGCGGCTGAAGGGGGATCCTCGATGTCCTTTGACCCCTGGGGACATCGTGCACCTCTTGACTATCCACCTGACAGGTCGATGGCTGTTCATTCTTCGGTGCCGTCGGCGGCCGTAAGGCGACGAACAGGGATGGGACAAAGCCCGTTGTTCACGAGATTGCTCACAAGCGACGCAAGGTTGCCATAACGTTACGGATGATCAAGAGGAGGAGGGCGAAGCGGGGGACAGGCCCGCCTCGACCGACGCCGACATGAACCCTGAAACCCGTCGATTCACCAGCCTCGCCGAACGACTGCGTGCCGCGCGGCAGAGGACCTTTGTCGGGCGAGCCGCGGAGCTGGATCTGTTCCGCGCGGCATTGGACGATGCCGCGGAGTCTTTCGCGGTGCAGTTCCTGACCGGGCCGGGAGGGATCGGCAAGTCGACGCTGCTGCGTCGCTTCGCTGAGGAGGCCGCCGCGGCCGGGCGGACCGTCGTCGAGATCGACGGACATCAGGGTTCCCGAACCCCGGAGGCGTTCGAGGCCGACGCGGCCACGATGTTCACCCACGTCGGCGCGGTGCTGCTGGTCGACGACTTCGAGGCGTTCGAGCCGATCGAAGACTGGCTGAGAGAGCGCTTCCTGCCCCGGCTGCCCGCGGGTGCCCTGGTGGTCCTCGCGGGCCGGCGACCCCCGGATGCGATGTGGTTATCCGATCCTGGATGGGAGGACGTCCTGCGGGTCATCGCCGTGGGGGACCTACCGCGTGCCGACGCGGTCGCGCTGCTGACCGCACGCGGGGTGCCGTCCGCCCTGCACCCGGCGCTGCTCACCTTCGCGGGCGGCCATCCGCTGGCGCTCTCTCTGGCCGCGTCGGCGGAGCGGAACGGCGAGGGCGAGGACGCCGCGTGGACACCGCCCCAGGACGTGGTCGGGGCGTTGCTGACGCGGCTGGTCGGCCAGGTGCCGTCGCCGGTCCACCGGCAGGCCCTGGAGGTCAGCGCCCACGTACGGACGACCACCGAGGGGCTGCTGCGCGATGTGCTGCCGGAGGCCGACGCGGCCGCCCTGTTCGCCTGGCTGCGGCAACTGTCGTTCATGGAGCCGGCTTCCTCGGGGATCCGCCCGCATGACGTGATCCGCGAGATTCTCGACATCGATCTGTCCTGGCGCGACCCGCAGCGATACGAGGACATGCACCGCGGGCTCATCCGTCATTTCGTCGCCGAGGTGCGGGCCGGTTCCGACCCGGTCGGCTTCGCCCAGATGGAAGCGCTGCTCTACCTCCTGTGGGACGGCTCGAGCCTGTTCAGCGAACGTGACGCACCCCACGTACACGAAGACGTGCTCCGGTCGGGCGACCGGGACACGATTCTGGAGATCGCGGCCAAGAGGACCAACGAGGAGACGGCCGCCATCGTGGGGTTCTGGCTGGAGCGGCGGCCCGAGACGTTCGCCGTCTTCCGGGATTCGGTCACCGGGGAGCCGGCCGGGTACATGGTGTCGCTCCGGCTCACCGCGCCCGATGACGAGGAGAACTCCGTCGACCCGGTCGTGGCGGAGGCGTGGTCGTACGTCCGCCGGATGAGCCCTCTGCGCGACGGGGAGCATCTCGCGATCGTTCGGTGCATGCTGTCACGCGACTCTTTCCCCTCACCGGTCGGTGATCTCATCGCGGCACGGGTCGCGACCATCGCGATCAGGTCCGAGGGCGTGGCCTGGATCTGTCTCGTGCTGTCGGACCCGGACAGGTGGAAGCGGTTCGCCGTCTTCGGCGAACAGGACGCCCTGCTCGTCTCGGTCGGAGACCGGACCTTCGGCCTGCTCTGCCGGAACTGGCAGGAGACAAGCCCGGAGGCCTGGCTCGAACAGCTCAAACCGCGCAGGACGTCCCAGCCGGTCAGGATGCCGCACGACCGCTTCGTGCGCAGATACGAGGTTCTCTCGCGCGCCGAGTTCGACGCGGCGGTCCGCGGCGCGTTGCGCTCGTGGAACCGGCCGGACGCCCTCGCGAACAGCCCGCTGATCCCGACGCGCGTGGTCGCCGAGGCGGGTCCTGAACCCGTCGACGCACTGCGAAGGGTGCTGCGGGAGACGGTCGAGCGGCTCGACGCCGACCCGCGCGACGCGAAACTGCACCGGGCGATCACGATGACGTTCATGCAGAACACCCCGACCCAGCAGGCCGCGGCGGACCGGCTGGGCCTGCCGTTCAGCACCTACCGCCGGCACCTGACCCGTGGCCTGGACCGCGTCTGCGAACTCCTGTGGCGCCGCGAGCTCCTGGGCGAGCGCCGATGATCCGTCGTTCCCACCCTCCGATCACCGGGGCCGGCCTTTCCCGCGTACGCGAGGTCCTCTCCGGCGGCATTTGATCCCCGGGATCGGGAACCGCCCGGCGTGGTTCGGTCGAGTAGGGGTGAGCCCTGCCGGACACCGAGAGGATGCCCCGATGAACGGACGCTGTTTCCACGCCCCCGAGCGGCTCGGGTGACGGCGTGACCGAACCCGAGCCTGTGTCCGATCGCGTGCTCATCGAGCGGTCGCTCACCGAACCCGAGCGTTTCGCCGCGGTGTTCGACCGCCACTGCACCGAGATATTCCGCTATCTGGCGCGCCGCCTGGGACCCGACCTCGCCGAGGACGCGACGGCGGAGACGTTCCTGACCGCGTTCCGCAAGCGCGGCGGTTTCTCCGCGGAGCGGCAGGACGCCCGGCCGTGGCTGTACGGCATCGCGACGAGGACCGTCGGCGAGCATCGTCGCGCCGAGCGCCGTCGCCGGAAGGCGCTCGGCCGTGTGGACCTGCCGGCCACGGCCGAGCCGTTCGAGGAGGGGGTGGCGGGGCGGGTGACCGCCCAGCAACTGGGCGGGCGGCTCACCGGGGCCCTCGGCGGGCTGTCCACGGCCGAGCGTGACCTCCTGCTCCTGATCGCCTGGGCGGACCTGACGTACGAGGAGGCGGCCGAGGCCCTGGGCGTACCCGTCGGCACGGTCCGCTCCCGGCTGCACCGCGCCCGCAAGAAGGCGCGCAAGGCCCTCGGCGGTATCGATCCGCTGTCCATCACCGAGACGCTTGCATGAGGAGACAGGACATGGACGAGATCGAACTCCTGCGGGCGGCACGCCCCGACGTGCCGGCCTACCCGGACGAGGCGCGGGAGACGGCCCGTGCGGCGCTGGCCACGGCCGCCGTGCCCGCCGCGCGCCCGTGGTCGCAGCGGTGGCGACGGGCCTGGCGGCTCCGGTGGGGCCTGGCGGCCACCGCGGCCGGCCTGGCGGTCGCGGTCGGCGCGGCAGCCGTCCTCCAGCAGACCGGCACGCATGGGACCGGCGGCCACGCACCGCGCCCGGACCGTACCGGCACGGTGGTCGACGCGGCTCAGGTGCTGTCCCTCGCCGCGAACACCGTCGAGACGCGCCCGGCGATACGCCCGCGAGCCCACCAGTGGGCCTACGTCGAACGGATGGACCTTTCGAGCCAGCGGCACGTGGAGATCAACGGCGTGCCCCCCGGCAAGCCGATGGTCGCGGAGATCTGGACGCGGTTCGACGGCACACGGGAGGCGTCGCTGGGTGACAACATCATCGGCGTCGATCCCCACCGTCTCCACATGAGCAAGCTCGATCACGACGCCGACGAGACGACCCCGCTGCAGGACTACGCTCACCTCGCCTCCCTGCCGACCGATCCCCAGGCACTCGTGAAGAAGCTCTGCCACGGTGGCCCGGCCACCGCCGACCAGACCTCGTGCGTCTTCCCCATCGCGGTCAAGCTTCTGGCCAACGTGGCGATGCCGCCGAAGCTCCAGGCCACCTTCTATCGGGTACTCGCGACCCTTCCGCACATCGTCGTGAAACGGGACGTGGTCGACCTGGCCGGACGCCACGACATCGCGGTGGCCGAGGCGTATCCCGACGACTTCCAGAGCGAGGCGATCCTGCTCGACCCGCACACCTATGAGTACCGCGGCGAACGCCTGGACTGGACGGTGGACCCGAACGAGGCACCCCCCGCACCGGGCCGGACGCCGCCGCGGGTGCTCCACTCGCCCACGGAGGCCCGGGCCCGGCACGAGTTCACCGAGACCATCCGGATCGCGTCGGGTGTCGTCGACCGGCCAGGAACCCGCCCCTGACGGCCCGGCCGGTCTGCCGGAGGGCTGTTGGACAACGAGGGCCGCCGCGTCTCTACTCTTGCCCTATGAACGCGCAGCCTCACTTCGACCGCGGGCACACCGACGACCTGGCGGCCTTCATCGCGGCCTGCCCATCGCCGTACCACGTGGTGGCGACGGTCGCCGAGCGTCTGGAGAAGGCGGGATTCGCGCAGGTCGCGGAGACCGACGCCTGGGGCGGTGAGTCCGGTGGACGCTTCGTCGTACGCGGCGGGGCGATCGTCGCCTGGTTCGTTCCGGAGGGGGCGACACCGGCGACACCGTTCCGGATCGTCGGGGCGCACACCGACTCGCCCAACCTGCGCGTCAAGCCGCGTCCGGACTCGGGTGCACACGGCTGGCGGCAGGTCGCGGTCGAGATCTATGGCGGGCCGCTGCTCAACAGCTGGCTCGACCGCGACCTCGGGCTGTCCGGCCGGCTCGTGCTGCGGGACGGCGGTACGCGTCTGATCGCCGTCGACCGGCCCCTGCTGAGAGTGCCGCAGCTCGCGATCCACCTCGACGGAAAGGTCAACGAGCAGGGGCTCGTACTCGACCGGCAGCGGCACATGCAGCCTGTGTGGGGTCTCGGTGCGGTCGACGAGGGCGCGCTGATCCGGTTCGCCGCCGGGGAGGCGGGCGTCGAGGCATCGGAGGTGGTCGGCTGGGACCTCATGGTCCACGACGTCCAGCCTCCCGCGTACCTGGGACGTGACCGGGAGTTCCTCGCCGCCGCACGGCTGGACAACCAGCTGTCCGTGCATGCCGCCACCGCCGCGCTCGCGGCTGCCGCCGGATCCTCCGATCTTCCGTACGTGCCGGTGCTGGCCGCCTTCGACCATGAGGAGACCGGCAGCGAGTCCGACACCGGCGCCGGAGGGCCGCTGCTCGGCAGGATCCTGGAACGGTCGGTCTCCGTGCGCGGCGGATCGTATGAGGACCGGGCGCGGGCCTTCGCCGGGACCATCTGCGTGTCCGCCGACACCGGCCACGCCGTGCACCCGAACTACGCGGAGAGGCACGACCCGACGCACCGGCCGATGCCGGGCGGAGGCCCCATTCTCAAGGTCAACGTCAACCAGCGGTACGCGACCGACGGTGTGGGCCGTGGTGTCTTCGCCGAGGCCTGCGACCGGGCCGGTGTGCCGCTCCAGGAGTTCGTCTCCAACAACGCGATGCCGTGTGGCACGACGATCGGCCCGATCACGGCGGCCCGGTACGGCATCACCACGGTGGACGTGGGCGTACCGATGCTGTCCATGCACTCGGCACGTGAGCTGTGCGGCGCGGACGATCCGTTCCTGCTGGCGAACGCGCTGAAGGCCTTTCTGGAGGCCTGAGCGGTCTTGCGCTCCGGGGATATCGACAACTCGATATAAAACATCGCCACCAGCGGAAACGTTGGAATGAGGACCTTGACTCTTGCCTGATCCTCCCGTTGTGGCGACTATCGGCCGGTGCTTCAATCGGGTCGTGGACCTTGATGAGCTGCGTACCCTGCTCGCCCGCCATGCCCGATCCGACGCGACCACCGCCATCGACGGCGTCCTGGTCTCCAAGGTCGAGCAGGCGACCGCGCCGTCGCCGGCGATGTCGGGGACGGTCCTGGCGCTGATAGCGCAGGGCGCGAAACGGATCGCGCTGGGCGACCGCGTGTACGAGTACCGCGCCGGGCAGTACCTCGTCGCGTCGGTCGACCTGCCGATCACCGGTCACTACACCGAGGCCGGCCCCGAGCGGCCTGCACTGGGCTTCGGGCTCACCCTGCACCCGGCCGCCATCGCCGAGCTGCTGCTGGAGGCGGACCCCGGAGACCTCCCGCCCGCCGGCGGCGGGGCGCCGTCCGGCATGGCCGTCAGTGACGCGCCCGGCGAACTCGTCGACGCGGTGATCCGGCTGCTGCGTCTGCTCGACCGGCCACGCGACATGACGGTGCTCGCACCGATGATCAAACGGGAGATCCTCTGGCGGCTCATCGCCGGCGAGCAGGGCGCCGTCGTCCGCCATCTGGGCCTCGCCGACAGCAGCCTCACCCACATCGCCCGAGCGGTCCGGTGGATCCGCGAGCACTACCCGCAGTCCTTCCGCGTGGAGGACCTGGCGCGGCTCTGCGGGATGAGCCTGTCGGCGTTCTACCGCAACTTCCACGCCGTGACCGCGATGAGCCCGATCCAGTTCCAGAAACAGATCCGGCTGCAGGAGGCCCGGCTCCTGCTCGCCACGCATCCGGGCGACGTCACCGGGATCGGCTACCGCGTCGGCTACGACAGCCCGTCACAGTTCAGCCGCGAATACCGCCGCCGGTTCGGCGTCCCACCGAGCCAGGACGCCGCACACCTGCGCGGCTCGACGCTCCACCCCGCGCCGACTCTCGCATAACACCAGGATTCCCGCCGGCCGCGGTGTCAGCCCTGCGGCGGATTCCGACCTGATGCATGAGAAGAGCCACCTTTCTCGACCGGTTCCTGTGCCCGCCGCCGGCGCCGTATCAGCTTCCGGGGCAGGCCTTCGTCGACGGGACGGCCGCGGAGAGGGTGCGCAGATCCTCGAAGGTCCGGGAGAGATGCGCGTCCAGGCTATGTGAGGGGTCATCGATCCAGGCCTGGACCGCCTGGTGGAAGACGGCCCAGCCGGTCTGCGCGGCCAGGCCCGCCAGCCGGTCGTCAACATCGCGCTGCCGCAGCGCCTGGGTCAGGGCTTCGGTGAGCGACGCGGCCTTGGCCAACTCGCGTTCGCGCAGCGCCGGCGTCACGGCGATGACTTCCAGTCGTGGCTCGGAGAACGGGCGGTTCTCCTCGAGGATCCGTCCGGCCTTACGGAAGGCGCAGAGCAGTATTTCGAATGGCCGCAGACCATCGGGCGACTCGGCCACCGCCTCCACCAGTGCGGCGCGCACGGCGGCCTGGCCGTCGAAGAGCACCTCTCGCTTGTCCGGGAAGTGCCGGAAGAACGTGCGCTCGTTGACGCCGGCCCGGGCGGCGATCTCAGCCGTGGTGGTCTGGTCGAATCCGCGTTCCCGGTACAGCTCCGTGGTCCGGCTCGCTCCTACCGTCCACGGCCCCCGGGACCACGGCTTCGTCGGCATGCTCATCGCCACCGCACGAAAGAGCGGGATGTCGGCCTACGTCGGCGACGGTGGCAACCGGTGGCAACCGGTGGCCTGCGGTACACCGGCTCGACGCGGCGGTCTTGTTCCGCCTGGCACTGGAGAAGGCTCCTGCGGGCAGCGTGCTGCACGGAGCGGCCGAAAGCGGAGTCACCCTGAAGAGCGTCGCGGAGACGATCGCTCGAGGCCTCGATCTGCCCGCGGTCTCGCTGACCCCGGACGAGGCCGCCACGCACTTCGTCAGCCCGTTCATGGCCGTCGTCTACGGCTTCGACGCACCCGTCTCCAGCTCTCACACGCAGGAGCTGCTCGGCTGGTCGCCCACCCACCCGTCGCTGCTCGACGACCTGGAGCACGGCGACTACCTCGCCACGCCGACCCGACGGCCGGGGTCGGCGTGGTCATGACGGTGGGCGTGGGTAGGTTGGTCGCGCACCTTCACTTGTAGGGGGTGCGTGTGCCGATCGGGCTGGCCGGGCCCGCGTGTCTGGGCAGGACGGAAGAGCGTGGGCGTCGATATGCGGGAAGAGCCGGACGTCGATCACGTGGCGGGCGAGGCGCGGCCGAAGAAGCTGCTGTTGCGCGCGCTCGCGGGCGAGCGCACCGAGCGGCCACCGATCTGGCTCATGCGGCAGGCCGGGCGCTATCTGCCGGAGTACCACGACGTCCGCGAGGCCGCGGGCGGGATGGTGGGGCTGTGCAATTCGCCCGAGCACGCGGTCGAGGTCACCTTGCAACCGCTCCGGCGCTTCACGCTCGACGCCGCGATCCTGTTCGCGGACCTTCCCCAGATCGCGGCGGCGTTGGGGCAGACCCTGGAGTACCGGGTCGGTGACGGCCCCGTCCTCACGCCCCCGATCCGTTCGGCTTCGGACATCACCGAGATTTTGAGCGCGTCCCGTCTGCACGAACAACTGGCCCCGATCTATGAGACCGTCAGACGACTCACTCGCGCGCTGCCCGACGAGGTCACGTTGATCGGCTATGCCGGTGCGCCGTGGACGGTCGCGACCTACATGGTCGAAGGGCGCGGCGCCGGCGCCTCAGAGCACTCCGTCGTCAAGCAGTGGGCGCTGCGCGATCCAGACGGGTTCCAACCCCTGATCGACCTGCTCACGGCGGCCACCATCGAGTTCCTGGACCGTCAGATCCAGGCCGGTGCCGAAGCGATCCAGCTGTTCGAGAGCTGGGCCGGAATACTCCCCGACCCGCTGTTCCGGCGTTGGTGCGTCACGCCGGTCGCCGCCATCGTCGCGGCGCTGAAGGCGAAGCATCCGCGTGTTCCCATCATCGCCTTTCCGCGCGGCGCGGGGCTTGCCTACAACGGCTTCGCCGAGGCGACCGGCGTGGACTGCGTCGGGCTCGACTCGACGGTGCCTGTGGAGTGGGCCGCACAGAAGGTGCAGCACGAGCTCGGCCGATGCGTGCAGGGCAACCTCGACCCCCAGCTCCTGGTCGCAGGCGGGCCCGCACTCCACGCGGAGACAGACCGCATCCTGAACGCGCTCAGCGGCGGCCCGTTCGTGTTCAACCTCGGACACGGCATCGTCAAGACCACACCCCCCGAGCATGTGGCCGCTCTCGCCCGGCAGGTACGGACCTCGCCGGGCACGGGCCACCTGCGGCGTGGCCTGCTGTGACGTTGACCGCGAGGAGACGTGGCCGTACGATCCGGACGAAAGCGACGGTCGGAGGAAGCCGGTGAAAAGCCGGGCGGTCGCGCCACTGTGTTCCATCCCCGCGGGGATGGAGAGTCAGACCCTCCACTGTCGATCGCGCTCCACCCGTACGAGGGACGCAGGATCCCTGAGGAGGCATTGACATGAGCATGTCCACGCTGCCCACCACCCGCACCACGCCCGTCGTGCTGCCCGGCACCCGGGCGGCCCTGTGGCTGTTCGGCACCGTCGCGTTGTGCCTGGCCGCCTACTACTTCATCGGCGTCGACCAGGGTGCGACCTCGGTGTTCGGCAACAGCATGTACATCCACGAGTTCGTCCACGACGCCCGGCACTTCCTCGGCTTCCCCTGCCACTGATCCGATCAGAGACTGAGGAGTAGCCGTGGAACGGCGATTCATCGTGCGTGGGCTGCTGGTCGGGGCGATCGGAGGACTCCTGGCGTTCGTTTTCGCCAGGATCTTCGCCGAGCCGCAGATCCAGCGGGCCATCGATTATGAGAGCGGTCGTGATGCCGCCCAGGCCGTCCTGGACAAGGCGGCCGGTCTGACCGCTGAGACGGCCGGACCGGACCTGTTCAGCCGGACGATCCAGGCCAACGTCGGCATCGGCGTGGGCATGATCGCGTTCGGTGCGGCGATGGGCGGTCTGTACGCGGTCGCCTATGCCCTGGCCTGCGGCCGTACCGGGAAGCTGCGGCCACGGAACCTGGCGCTGCTGGTCGCGCTCGGCGGGTTCCTGGGGTTCTACCTGATCCCGTTCATCAAGTACCCGGCCAACCCGCCCGCCATCGGCCATGAGGAGACCATCCGCGATCGGAGCGGCCTGTATCTGGTGATGGTCGTGAGCTCGATCGCCTTCCTGGTGCTGGCGGTCTGGCTGGGCCAGCGGCTCAAACCGCGATTCGGGAACTGGAACGCGACCCTGCTCGCCGCGCTGGCGTGCGCGGTCGCGATAGGGATCGTGATGGCGCTGCTGCCCTCGCTCGGGCATCTGCACGCCAACGTCGAGCAGTTCGGCAGGCATCCCACCGAGACACCCCTGCCGCTGAAGGACCCCCAGGGCCGCATCGTCTACCCGGGCTTCCCGGCGGACGTGCTGTTCAATTTCCGCTTCTACTCGGTGGCCGCGCAGGCCATCCTGTGGGCGGCGATCGGCCTGTGCTTCGCACCCCTGGCCGAGCGGCTGTTCGCCGAGACCGCGCAGGCGCCCGGCACCGCACCCGAGCCGGTCACGGCCTGACGAACCGCCACACCGTCCCCGCTCCGGTCCTCCGGAGCGGGGATTCGTCATGCGGTTCAGGGCTCTCCTCGGCCGCGACACACGCAACATCTTGTAGTCCTACCTCCGGGTGGCCACTACATGTATGGTTCTCGGTGTTGCTGGTGCACCCGCGCCTCGTGTGGCGGGTGTCGTAAGAGGGAACCCGGTGTGAGTCCGGGACTGCCCCGCAGCGGTGAGCAGGAACGACCGCCGTCAACAGCACTGGGCCCCGGCCTGGGAAGCGACGGCCAGTAGGACACACCCGATCCGGGGTGTGGCGCCCGCGAGTCCGAAGACCTGCCAGTGACCCGTGCGCGGGAGCGCGCGGTCGTCCAGGCCTCGCGGGAGGGCCGGCGGCGGGGTCGTGTTCTCCGTGCGCGCCTTTCGTGAGGTGAAGCTCGCGAGGGAGAGAGCACGTGACACAACAGCTCATCGCGCCGCACACCACCATCACCAGCGCCGAACCCGCGCTCAAAGCCGAGGTCGAGCGCGCCTGCGCCGGGCTGCCGGACACCGATCCGAGGCGTATCGGCCTCACCGGTGATCTGGCCGAGGCCGTACGGCAGGCCGCTGCTCTGGTGGTCGCCGAGCCCGCCTACTCCACGGTGGCGGCCCGGTTGCTGGCCCGGCTGATCGCCGGCGAGACGGGCCCGTTGACGTTCGGCGCTTCGGTCGCGGCGGCACATGCGCAGGGTCTGCTCAATGACGAGACCGCCGCGTTCGTGGCCCGCAACGCGCCGGCCCTGGACGCGCTGGCCGACCATGACGCCGACGACCGGTTCACCTACTTCGGGCTGCGGACCGTCCATGACCGTTACCTGCTGCGGCACCCGGTGACGCGGCGGGTGCTGGAACGCCCGCAGTTCTTCTTCCTGCGCGTGGCGTGCGGGCTGGCCGAGACCGTCGCCGAGGCCGCGGAGCTGTACGGGCTGATGTCGCGCCTCGCGTACCTGCCCAGCTCGCCCACCCTGTTCAACTCGGGCGCCGCCCGCCCGCAGCTGTCCTCGTGCTTCCTGCTGGACTCGCCGCGCGACGAGCTGGAGGCGATCTACGAGCGGTACGGGCAGGTCGCGCGCCTCAGCAAGTACGCCGGCGGCATCGGGATCTCCTGGACCCGCGTACGCAGCCGAGGCTCGCTGATCCGCGGCACGAACGGGCACTCCAACGGCATCGTGCCGTGGCTGCGTACGCTCGACGCCAGCGTCGCGGCGGTCAACCAGGGCGGGCGGCGCAAG
This sequence comes from Actinoallomurus bryophytorum, assembly GCF_006716425.1. Classification (NCBI taxonomy): domain Bacteria; kingdom Bacillati; phylum Actinomycetota; class Actinomycetes; order Streptosporangiales; family Thermomonosporaceae; genus Actinoallomurus; species Actinoallomurus bryophytorum. The sequence continues at coordinate 2,831,363 of NZ_VFOZ01000001.1, read as the reverse complement.
GGCGCGGCGTGCGTCTATCTCGAGCCGTGGCACGCCGACGTCGAGGAGTTCCTCGAACTGCGGGACAACACGGGGGAGGACGCCCGGCGTACGCACAACCTCAACCTGGCCAACTGGGTGCCGGATGAGTTCATGCGCCGCGTCGAGGCCGACGCGACCTGGTCGCTGTTCGACCCCAAGCAGGTGCCCGAGCTGGCCGACCTGTGGGGAGAGGAGTTCGACGCGGCCTACCGCGGGGCCGAGGCCGACGGCCGGTTCGTGCGCCAGGTCCCCGCGCGGCAACTGTACGGCGCGATGATGCGCACCCTCGCGCAGACCGGCAACGGGTGGATGACGTTCAAGGACGCCGCCAACCGTGCCTGCAACCAGACCGCCGAGCCCGGCAACGTCGTGCACCTGTCCAACCTGTGCACCGAGATCCTGGAGGTCACCGGCGACGCCGAGACCGCGGTGTGCAACCTCGGCTCGATCAACCTCGCCGCGCACGTGACCGACGACGGGCTGGACTGGACGCGGCTGCGTGCCACGGCCCGTACGGCCGTGCGGTTCCTGGACCGCACCATCGACCGCGGTTTCTATCCCACGCCGGAGGCGGCCGCGGCCAACCGGCGGTGGCGCCCGGTCGGCCTGGGCGTGATGGGCCTGGCCGACGTGTTCTTCCGGCTGCGGCTGGCGTTCGACTCGCCCGAGGCCCTGGAGCTGTCCACGCGCATCGCCGAGGAGATCGCGCTGGCCGCGTACGGCGAGTCGGCGGCGCTGGCGGCCGCGAACGGCCCGCACCCCTCCTATGACCGGACACGTGCCGCCCGCGGCGTGCTGCACCCGGACCACTGGCCGGACGCCACGCCGGTGCACGCCGCCGAGTGGGAGGCACTGCGCACGCGTATCGGTGAGGCCGGGCTGCGGAACTCGCTGCTGGTGGCGATCGCGCCGACGGCGACCATCGCCTCGATCGCCGGCTGTTTCGAGTGCATCGAGCCGCAGGTGTCCAACGTCTTCAAGCGCGAGACGCTGTCGGGGGAGTTCCTGCAGATCAACACCTACCTGGTCGCGGACCTGAAGAAGCGCGGGCTGTGGACGCCGCGCGTCCGCGACGCGATCAAACGCGCCGACGGCTCCGTGGCCGGCGTCGCGGAACTGCCCGCCGACCTGCGCACGCTTTACCGCACCGCATGGGAGCTGCCGCAGAAGGCGCTGATCGACCTGGCCGCCGCGCGCACGCCGTACGTCGACCAGTCCCAGTCGCTGAACCTGTTCATGGCCGCCCCGACCATCGGGAAGCTGTCCTCGATGTACGCCTACGCGTGGCGGTCGGGTCTGAAGACGACCTATTACCTGCGTTCGCGTCCGGCCACCCGCATCACCCAGACCACCGTCACGCCCGCCGCCGACGCCGTGGCGTGCTCCCTGGAGAACCCCGAGACCTGCGAGGCGTGCCAATGAGCCTGCTCGACCCCGGTATGGACCTGACGCTGCGCCCGATGCGCTACCCGGCCTTCTACGACCGGTTCCGCGCCGCGATCCGCAACACCTGGACGGTCGAGGAAGTCGACCTGCACTCCGACCTCGCCGACCTGGCCCGCCTCACGCCCGGCGAGGTGCACCTGGTCAACCGGCTGGTGGCCTTCTTCGCGACCGGCGACACCATCGTCGCCAACAACCTGGTGCTGAACCTCTACACCCACCTCAACGCGCCCGAGGCCCGGTTGTACCTGTCCCGGCAGCTGTACGAGGAGGCCGTGCACGTTCAGTTCTACCTGACCCTGCTCGACACCTACCTGCCCGACCATGACGAGCGGGTCAGGGCGTTCGCCGCCGTGGAGAACATCCCCTCCATCCGGGACAAGGCCGAGTTCTGCTTCCGCTGGATCGACTCCCTCGGCGCGATGGACCGGCTGCACAGCCGGGAGGACCGGCGGGCGTTCCTGCTCAACCTGGTCTGCTTCGCGGCCTGCATCGAGGGCCTGTTCTTCTACGGCGCCTTCGCCTACGTGTACTGGCTGCGCTCCCGCGGTCTGCTGGGCGGCCTCGCCTCGGGGACCAACTGGGTCTTCCGCGACGAGTCGATGCACATGGAGTTCGCGTTCAGCGTCGTGGACACCGTACGGGCCGAGGAGCCGGACCTGTTCGACGACGACCTGACCGCGCAGGTCACGCGGATGCTGGAGGAGGCGGTCGAGGCCGAGCTGGCCTTCGCCCGCGACCTGTGCGGCGAGGGACTGCCCGGCATGACCGCCACCGACATGCGCGCCTACCTGGAGAACGTCGCGGACCAGCGGCTGGCCCGGCTGGGCCTGCCGATCCGGTACGGCACCGCCAACCCGTTCGCGTTCATGGAGCTGCAGGACGTGCAGGAACTGTCCAACTTCTTCGAACGCCGCGTCTCGGCCTACCAGGTCGCCGTCGAAGGGACCGTCAGCCTCGACGAGACCTTCTGAGACCGGAACCGTGCGGGCCCGGTCTACGGACGGCCTTGAGGATCATCGAGGGCGGAAGACGGGATGCCGACGACGACCGACGTACCGCCGCCGACCGGGCTGGACACCTCCATCGTGCCCCCGACGGTGTCCACCCGGTCCTGGAGACCGATCAGGCCCGTGCCGCGCCGCAGGTCGGCGCCGCCGACGCCGTCGTCGCGGATCGTGAGCCGAAGATCGTCCCCGCTCGTGGCCACCAGGTCGATGTGCACGACGGAGGCGTTCGCGTGTTTGAGTACGTTCGCCAGCACCTCGGAGACGACGTAGTAGACGGTGATCTCGGCCGGCTCGGGCAGTCGCCGGTCGATGCGGATGTGGAGGTCGGTGCGTACGGGGCAGTGGCGCACGAGGGATTTGATCGCCCCCTTGAGCCCCATCTGCGTCAGGGTCGTGGGGTAGATGCCGCAGGAGATCTGCTGGATCTGGGCGACGACGTCCGACTGGCACTTGGCCGCGCTCGAGAGTGACCGCCGGAGCGCCTCGTTCTCGTCCGAGGCGTTCGTCTCCGCCTCCCGCAAGTAGAGCCCGAGCGCGATGAGGCGTTGCTGTGCTCCGTCGTGCAGGTCACGTTCGATACGGCGCTGCGCCGCGTCGGCCGCCGTGACCAGGCGGGCTCGTGAGGCGATGAGTTCCGCACGGTACTCCGCCTGCGCGATGGTGCAGGCGACGAGCTCGACGAAGTCCCCCATCCGCCTCTCGGTGTCCGCCGGCGCCGGCCGCGAGCCGAGGAACCGCAGCGCCAATTCGCCCCAGAGGCGGTTGTGCACGATGACCGGGCAGGACACCACCTGACTGACCCCATGTGACCTGAGCCATTCCCCGAGTTCGCCGGCGGTCGACCCCGACGCGCGGCGGGCCGACCGGCCGGTCTCGTACACCGCGGCGGCGGCGGTGTCGCCCATCGGCCAGCGTCCCCCGAACGGCACGCCCATCGCGGGGACACTCGGGTCGTTCCATTCGGCCAGGTGGCACATCATGCGCTCGGGCTCAAAACGGGCAATGGCGGCGTAGTCCGCGTCGAGGAGACCACCGAGCTCGCGGCATACGACCCAGAAGGTCTCCGAGGGCGGCGTCGTACCATGCGCCACGAGCATCGCCACGCGTCGCAGCGCTTCTTGTTTCGCCAGGGCCGTGCGAAGCCGGGTCCTGGTGGAGTCGGGGCAGTTCGCCCGTACGAAGGTCGTCGCGGCGTCCAGACCGTGCCGCAGTCGTCTTCGCAGCGTGGGGCGTAGGGACCAGATGCCCACCACAGAGCCCAGGGGCCAGCCGAAATTGGAATAAGGGACATCGCCCACATTACATCGGGAGGTCGACCCGCCCCAGGGTGCGTGGAGGCGAGTGGCACAGGCCCGCGCTTGAGCCGGTCGGGGGTTCTCTCGCGAAGAGTTGTGAACGAGGCGCGTTGGGAGGGACTTCTTGGTGTGAACGATCCCGAAGAACGGTTCACCGCCCTCTACGACCGGCACTATCGCCGGGTTCTCGCGTACGTCCTGCTCCGTGCCGAGCATGGCGTGGCCGAGGACGTGTCCAGCGAGACGTTCCTGGTCGCCTGGAGGCGGCTCGACGAGATGCCCGAGCAGACACTGCCGTGGCTGCTCGGAGTGGCACGCAACCTGCTCGCCAAACAGCGTGATTCGCGGCAGCGGAGGAAGGCGCTGCTCGACCGCATCACGGCCGGAGCGGTGGCGCAGGAGCAGCTGAATTGGGACGTCGCCGAACAGGTCGTCGACAAGGACGCAGCGCTCACCGCGCTGGCGTCGATGCCGGAAAAGGACCTGGAGGCGATGGCCCTGGCGACCTGGCACGGTCTTGATCCACAGGAGTCGGCCGCCGTGATGGGCTGCTCGGTCCGCGCGTACCACGCGCGGCTGCATCGTGCTCGCAAGCGCCTCGCCGCCGCCTTTTCCGCGGAGCCGGAGAGCCGTTCCTCCGTACGAAACGCCCATCACCGTCCCGTGAGGGAGATCTGATGCCGTACTCACCCCGATCCGGCGACGAGGACCACATGATCGACCGGATGTTCGCCCGGTTGGAGCCCGACGTGGGCGAGACGGTCGAGCAGACGTACGAGCGCCGCCGCTCGGCGGACCTCGACCGCGCCCTCCGCATGCCACACGCCCCCTCATCTCGCCTCTCCTCGCTCAGGAGCACTCTGATGACACGCCGTACCCGTCTCCTGATCTCCGGTGGGACCGCCGTGGCCGGCCTGGCGGCCGCCGCGATCATCGTTCCCGGTGCCGTCTCCGGGCACGCGGCCCGCGGCAAGGCGCCGGTCACGGCCTCCGGCGCGGCTGCCGGTACGACCGTGGACGCCCACTCGTTCCTGCTGACGGCGGCCGAGACCGCCGTACAGGAGCCCGCGCGGTCCGGCGAGTTCTGGTACACCGAGACCCGCACCACCTCGTTGATCAGAAGCATCCCGAGCGTCTACCAGGCCAAGATCGAAGCCCTCCGCAAAGAGCTGACGGCGAAGGAGACCGCGGCCCACGGCGATGCCGCCGCCCTACGGCGCGCTCGGCGGGAGACCGACGAGAAGGTGCGGCAGGTCAAACTGCACAGCGATCCGCCGTTCTCGGCGACCTCGTCCGAGACCGGCGAGACCTGGCGGGCCCGGCAGGCCGGAGGCGCCAACCGCAACGTGACCCGCCCCGACACCAAGGTCGCCTTCGGCTCGGCCCAGGACGAGGCCAGCTGGAAGGCCATGGGCTCGCCGGCACTGGTGAACGGCGGGCAGCGGACGTCCGAGGACCACCTCGACCGGGTCCTCTCGATCCCGAACCCGAGCCTGACCATCAGGAACGTCTCCGCGCTCCCCACCTCCGAGACCAAGCTCAAGAGCCGCCTCGAAGGGTTGTACAAGGAACGGTCGGGCGCCCAGCCGACCGACACGTTCGCCACCTACCTGTGGCAGACGGGGACCGACCTCCTCACCGCCCCGATCACTCCCGGCACCCGGGCCGCCCTGTTCCGTGTCCTTGCCGAACAGCACGGGCTGGAGGCCACGAGCCAGGTCCGCGACGCCGCCGGTCGCCGGGGAGTCGCCCTGAGCCTGACCGCACCCGGCGACGAGTCCACACGCGGCGACGTCGCGTACCGCATGATCATCGACCCGAGGACCGCCGAACTGCTGCAGATCGAGGTCAAGGACCAGCGCCCGGTCGCGCTGCTGACCCAGACGTTCGAGCGGATGGGCTGGGTCGACCGCCTCGGGCGGCAGCCGCAGGGCTGACCTCCGAGCCGGCCGGGGAGCCTCGCCAGACGCGAGGTTCCCCGGCTCGGCGTCTCACTCGGGGCGGTCGGCAGGAGCGTGGCGGAACTCCGCCGGTTGGTGCACTCGCAGGTCGCGCAGTTGCCGGCGGGAGTTCAGGCCGAGCTTCTTGAAGATGCTGCGCAGGTGAGCTTCGACCGCGCGCGGGCTGAGGAACAGCTGCCCGGCCGCCTCCTTGGAGGTGGCGCCATCGGCGACGAGCAGCGCGATCTGGCGTTCCTGCGCGGTGAGCAGGTCGAGCGGCGTGGAGGCCGGCTTGCGGGCACGCTCCCCAGGTCACGAGCCGTTCCTTTTGTCCTTGAGCCTGGACACAAAGTCCAGGCGTGAACCTAGGACGCGCTGCGGAGGAGGTCGTGGACGGCCTCGCTCATCGTGACCGGGTCGACCTCGCCGAGCGGCACCGAGTCCTTCGGCGAGGAGTCCGGGGCCGGGCCCGCCCACAGAGTGTTGATCTTCTGGTCCTCGCCTTCGCCGTACATGTAGTGGTGGAGACCGGGGCTCAGATCCGCCACGACGTACAGGCCCGCGGGGTCGCGCCGGGCGAGCCACCCGCCCGCGAAGTCGCCGTTGGCGTCCAAGGACTCCCAGCGTCCCTGGGAATGACCCTTGGCCTTGCCGTAGGGCAGTACGAGTCCCTCGACCCGGGCGAGCCGGTGCGCGGTGCGCTCGTCATCCGTGAGCCGGTAGACGGGGCGGCCGAGCTGGTCGAACGGCTGCAGGATCTCGTAGTCGGCGAGGAGTTCCGCCCAGGCGCCGAGGTCGTCGTCCAGCAGGATCGGGTGGCCGATGCTGACGCGGGCGCCTGGCGCCGGGGTGAACGGGGAGTCGTCGACGTCGGCGTACGTGTGGTCCTCGGCGACGCGGAAGGAGGTGCCACCGTCGGTGATCCACACGAGGCGGCGGACGATGTGCCCGAGCAGCGGGTGGGTGACGAACAGGGCATGGAAGTCGTCCGGCGTCCAGCTCCGCCGGGTGATCATGGCCAGTTCGAGCCGCTTGATCTCCCGATCGGCGATGGTCCGCAGATCCTTTTTGAGCCCGGTGAACAGGGCGTACGCGGCCGGAGCCAGGGCCGGGTCGTCCTTGGGGCCGGGCTTGGGCGCGCTCTTGCGCACCTTGCCGTTCGGCTCCACGACCAACGGGAGGAGCTGCCGGTCGAAGGTCACGGTGAAGCGGCGCGGGCCGTAGTCCAGGACGAGGGTGCCCTGGGCGTCCAGGCCGAAGTCCGGGACGGCGTGGTCGGCCAGCGCGTCCGGCGTGATGCCGCGCGCGGCGGCGATCTCGTCGATCTTCTGGATCGCCTTGGCCTTGAGGCCCTTGTAGTTGCCCCGGCGGGCCAGCTCGAACAGGTGGGTGAGGGCGACGTCGGAGCCGATCCCGCCGAGGACGTCCAGCGCGACGGCGGCCCGGCCGGTGCCGCCCTCGCCCGGCCAGACTCTGATCAGCGGGCTGAGTCGCCGTACCGTCGTGTCGTCGCCGATCAGGCCGAGCTGTGCCAGCGCCCAGTTGTGTCGGGTGGGCGCGCCCAGCGCGTACCAGCGCTGGAACAGAGCCCAGGAGAACTCGGCCAGCGAGTGCCGGTCGCAGAAATCGCGGACGGCGGCGACCTCGGGGGCCTTCTTGGCGAGCAGGTTCAGCAGGCACTTGGTCGCGTTCGCCGGCAGTGCACGGTCGCGGCCACGCGTGAGGACCTGCGGAAGCAGCGCCGGGTCGGCCCAGTCCACCTTCGTGCTGCGGGCGGGCTTGCCCGTGAGCACGTCGGGCAGGTCGTCACCGTCCGGTACGGCCGGCCGTGGCAGAAAGGCCTCGACGGCCACGGACGGCAGCGCCTCGGCCAGGCCGGGCTCCGCGTACAGCATCGCCCGCAGCAGCCCGGCCGCTCGGAGGCCACGGGTCGTGTCGTTGCCGGCCAAGGGTGCCAGCACCCGGAGCGCGTGCACCGGGTCGCGTTCGGCCGCCTCCTGCAAAGCGGCGGCTCCGTCTTTGGCGCCCACGTTGTCGAGCAGGACGGGGAGGGCGCGTCCGTCGGCGATCTCCAAAAGGGCCTCCGGCATTGTCGTAGGGGGTAGCTGAGTGCCTTGTCGAGCAGGGGGAGACGCGCACCGTCTCGACCATGGCACCGCAATTTAGCGGCGACGGCCGACAGTTCCGTTAGGTCTGCCGCTATGGCCGCAGACCGGAGAAGGCGAGGTCGACGATGTCGGCGGCCTGCTGCTCGGTGATCGGCCTGTTGCGGAGCAGAAAGCGGTAGTACAGAGGGCCGTAGAGCTGCTCGATCACGTCGTCGAGGTCGACGTCGGGCCGGAGCCCTTGGAGGGCCACCAGCGGTAGATCGTCTGCTTGCCCACCCCCGCGCGCTTCGCGATCGCCTCGATCGAGGTGGCCTGGAGGCCGGGATCCCCGCCTATTCGTGACCGCGGCCCGGCCGGCGCCTCGGACCTGCCAGGTTCGAGGCGCCGGCCGGGTCCGGCTAACTCAGATCGGGGCAGAGGTTATGGATGGTTCCGTGGGTGAGGGTGATGGTCTTGAAACCGGCCGGGCTGAACGCGATCCGGTAGATCCCGTTGATGGTGTAGAGGCCGCGCGGGAGGTTGCTGGTGCCTTCGCCGAGCCGGGCGATGACAGGTCCGGCGACGTGCCAGAGCATCGAACCGTCCGTGCCGTAGTCGATCGCCGCGCTGCCGCTGGCGTCCACCACGGTGCTGGCGCCCGTGTCGGTGTTGCTGACATTCAGGAACAGCGCACCGGCGGCCAGCTGCCGCTTGGGAGTGCCGTCCGGGTACGTCTTCAGCACCTTCGTACGGACCTGGTTCACCAGGACGTCGTAGTGCACGGGAAAGTCACACAGGACGCCCGCGGCGGCGTCGAACGGCGGGATCGGTTCGGGCACCCAGCCGTCATGCGATGTCGTGGACGTGTGGGTGGTGCTCGCGGTCGCCGGCACCGCGCCGCCGGCGAGCATGGCGGCAACGGCCGGGGCGATCAGTAGGGTTCTGCGCACGATCATTCCTTCCTGCACAACTCACCGGCACGAACGCGGTGCTGTTGTTCTCAACCGCGTCTCATTGTCCGAGGGCCGGTACGCCGCAGATATCCCTAGACCTGGGGGGTTGCGGGTCGCCACACTTGTCGGGTGGTCACCGCGCTGGAGTCCGTTGCCCGCACCGCACCGCAGGCCGCGGCGCAGGCCGATACCCTGCCCGAACTCGGCGGTGAGCTGTCCCGTCAACTCCACCGGCTCGTTCCGCACGACGGGCACATGCTCTCCGGCACGGATCCGGTCACCGGCGCGGGATGCTTTCTCACCGAGCACAACGGCTACGGCTGCGATCATTACCGGCGGGTGAAAGCCGATGGCCTGCTCTCCCGCGGCCCTTCCGGGCAGGTCGCCCGCCGCCCGCTTGTCGCGGTGCTGGGTGCCGGTGTCCCCGCGCCACCGGGAAGTGCGCCACTGCTGGACCTCATGGCCGGCGAAGGCTGGGGTGGTGAGATGCGACTCGCCCTGGTCGATCGCGGCGTCCTCTGGGGCACGCTCACCCTCCTCCGGGAGCGGGGACGTCCGGCGTTCACGCCGGCCGACATCCAAAGTGCCCAGCGGATCGTGGCTCCGCTGGCACTGTCGCTCAGGCGGTACGTGACCCGTGCGACACCGCATCCGGTGCGCGGCACGATGCCACCCGGTGTGCTGATCGTCGACGAGGCCGACACCATCACGTCCGTGACCCCGACCGGGCGCGACTGGCTTCGCGTGTGCTTTCCCAACCTGGCGCTCGACAACGACGACGATCTGTCGATCACCCTCTGGAACTTCGCCTCCGCCGCCCGGCGGAAGAACGGCGCGGTGCTCAGCCGCATCCCGACCTCCCATGGCTGGGTCGCGCTGGAGGCCCAGCATCTGGCCGGCACCCGTCGCGGCGAGGTGGCCGTCACCGTCCAGCCGGCCACGGCCGGCCAGCTGCTGCCCGCGGTGACGGCGTGGTACGGCATCACCCCCAGAGAACGCACCGTGATCGACCAGGTCCTCGAAGGTCGCTCCGGCAAACAGATCTCCCGCAGCCTCAACCTGTCGCCGCACACGACCAACGACCACCTCAAGGCCATCTATCGCAAGATCCAAGTGAGCGGCCGCAGCGAGCTCACCGCGGCCCTCTCCCGCTGACCGAAAGTTCCCTCCCATCATCGTTCGCACCTTGTCTGGTGTATTCGCGTCATATGTCGGGGATGACACTTAGGGGGAGGGCCGCCGGGGTGAACGCAGGCCAGGGGCCGGTGTCACACGCGTTCGCCGTCGGTGACCAGGCGTCTCGTAGCTGATCCGAGGCCGCCCACCTCGCCATTCGGGATGCCAGAGGGGGGATCTGGATGGTCAGGGCCATGGCTTCTGGTCTGCCGGTCACGCGCACCATGCTCTACACCGTTGTCCAACTACCCGATCAGATCGACACGTCCAATGCCGATGAGGTACGGGAACAGCTCCTGGCGCTGCTCAACGCCGGCGCCGGTCCACTCATCGTCGACCTGACCGGAACGACGTTCTGCGACTCTTCGGCGGTCAACGCCCTGCTGCGCACGCATACCCGAGCGGGTGCCCTGGGGTGCCGGCTGCACGTGGCGGTGACGCCCGGCGGGATCGTCCGCAAGGTCTTCGACATCACCGCCGTCTCCCGCGTGATCTCCCTGGCCGACGATGTCGGCTCGGCGATCGCCATGGCCATGCACATGACACTGGAGGACGCCGGGAGCGGCCGACCAGAGGGCACGTGAGACATCCTGTCGATGACGGACCGGCGGGACGGATGCTCGCCGACCTGTTGCAGCGGTCGCATCTGATGGCACCGGCGGACCTGGCCGACTACCTGACCGAGGCCGCACAGCCCCTGGGCATCTCCGGGGTCAGGATCTTCCTGGTCGATCTCCAGCAACATCGGCTCAACGCGCTGCCGGGCGGCTCCGGACGGGCGCCGTCATCGCTGGTGATCGACTCGACGCTGGCCGGCCGTGCCTTCCAGACCATCACCGTCCAGCAGGCCGGGGAACATCCCGACGGGCACAGGCTGTGGGTCCCGCTCGTGGACGGTACCGAGCGGCTCGGCGTGATGGAGGTGTCTCTCGCCGCGGAGAGCGGACCGGTGGAAGCCCTGGGCGACGACGGCACGCGGACCCTGCTGGAACGGTGCCGGATGCTCGGCTCGTTCGCCGGGCTGGTGGTCGCGGCCAAGAGTGTTTACAGCGACTCGTTCGCCCTCGTCCAACGCAGCAGGGAGATGGCCCTGCAGGCCGAGATGGTCTGGGCCTTCATGGCGCCGCGCACGTTCGCGACCAGCAAGGTCCTGCTGGCCGCCGCCCTGGAGCCGGCGTACGAGGTCGGCGGTGACGCCTTCGACTACTCACTGCTCGGGGAACACCTGCATGTGTCGATCTTCGATTCCGTCGGTCACGACCTGACCGCAGGCCTGATCTCCAGCGTGGCGATGGCCGCCTGCCGTTGCGTCCGGCGTTCCGGCGGTGACCTCACCGCGCTCGCGACACGGGCCGACCAGGCGATCGCCGACCAGTTCGGCGCCTCGCGGTTCTGCACCGCGCTGCTGTGCGACCTGGACACCCTCACCGGAACGTTCACCTGGATCCCGTGCGGCCACCCGCCCCCGCTGCTCATCCGGGACAGCAAAGTGATCAAAGAGCTCCTCCGCGAACCGCGCCTGCCCCTGGGACTGACCGAAGACCGCGTCGGGCCGGCGGTCACCGCGGCGTCTCCGGTGTACACCGAACAGCTCCAGCCCCGTGACCGGCTCCTGCTCTACACCGACGGCGTCACCGATGCCCGCGCCGCCGACGACCGGATGTTCGGCCTGGCGCGCCTCGCCGACTTCGTCATCCGCCACAGCGCCGAGGGCCTGCCCGCGCCCGAAACGCTACGCCGCCTCAACCGGGAGATCGTGAACTACCAGCACGAACGCGTACGCGACGACGCGACCGTCGTCCTGCTGGAATGGATGCCCCGACGCCCCGAAGCCCAGCTCACGGCCTGACGCATGCCCCATCGCCGGCCGGGATCGCCCTGCTCAGCGGCCTGCCCGAACACACTGAGTCATTGCGGGCCACGATCTGTTTATGGCGTCGCGCGCGGGTAGGGCGGTTCAGAGACGTACGAGAGACACCGACGGAGGAACCCATGGCAGGCGATGACAGGACGGCCAAGGACCGGCAGCTCGACGCCGATCGAGTCGACCCGGACGACTCCGTTCTGACCACCGACCAGGGGATCCCGATCGGTGAGACGGACAACTCGCTACGGGCCGGTGAGCGCGGGCCGACCCTCATGGAGGACTTCCACTTCCGCGAGAAGATCACACATTTCGACCACGAGCGGATTCCCGAGCGGGTCGTGCACGCTCGCGGCGCCGGCGCGTACGGATACTTCGAGCCCTATGACGACGTGCTCGCCGGAGTGACGGCGGCGGAGTTCCTGACCACGCCCGGGACGCGGACGCCTGTCTTCGTGCGGTTCTCGACCGTGGCGGGCTCGCGCGGGTCGGCCGACACGGTACGGGACGTACGCGGCTTCGCGACCAAGTTCTACACCGCCCAGGGCAATTTCGACCTGGTCGGCAACAACATGCCGGTCTTCTTCATCCAGGACGGCATCAAGTTCCCCGACTTCGTCCACGCCGTGAAGCCCGAGCCGCATCGGGAGATCCCGCAGGCGTCCTCGGCCCACGACACGCTGTGGGACTTCGTGCAGCTCCAGCCCGAGACCACGCACATGATGATGTGGCTGATGTCGGACCGCGCGCTGCCGCGCAGCTACCGCATGATGCAGGGCTTCGGCGTGCACACCTTCCGGTTCGTCGACGGCGACGGTGCGGGCACCTTCGTGAAGTTCCACTGGAAACCCAAGCTCGGCACCCACTCGCTGGTCTGGGACGAGACGCAGAAGATCGCCGGAAAGGACCCGGACTTCAACCGCCGCGACCTCTGGGACGCCATCGAGGGCGGTGACCTCCCCGAGTGGGAGCTGGGAGTTCAGCTGGTATCCGAGGCCGACGAGCACAAGTTCGACTTCGACCTGCTGGACGCGACCAAGATCATCCCGGAGGAGGAGGTCCCGGTACAACCGGTCGGCCGCATGGTCCTGGACCGCAACCCGGACAACTTCTTCGCCGAGACCGAACAGGTGGCCTTCCACACCGCCAACGTCGTCCCCGGCATCGACTTCACCAACGACCCGCTCCTGCAGGCCCGGCTGTTCTCCTACCTCGACACGCAGCTGATCCGCCTGGGCGGCCCCAACTTCGCTCAGCTTCCCGTCAACCGGCCGCTGAACGAGGTACGCAACCATCACCGCGACGGCTACCACCAGACCACGGTGCACCAGGGCAAGGCCGCGTACCACCCCAACACCGTCGGCGGCGGCTGCCCGGCCCTGGCCCCGGACGGCTACGTCCACTACCAGGAGCGCGTCGACGGCAGCAAGATCCGTAAGCGTAGTGAGAGCTTCGCCGACCACTACTCCCAGGCGACCCTGTTCTGGAACAGCATGGCCGACTGGGAAAAGGACCACATCGTGGCCGCTTTCCGGTTCGAGCTCGGCAAGGTCGGCGAGATGGCCATCCGCGAAGGCGTCCTGCGCAACCTCGCGAACGTCGACCACGAGCTGGCGACTCGGGTCGCCGCGGGAGTCGGTGTCGCACCACCGGAAAAGCCGGCCAGCCGCGCCGGCGACCGGCGTTCACCGGCACTCAGCCAGGACAACAGCCCCAAGGACAGCGTCGCCACCCGCCAGATCGCGATCCTCGCCGCCGACGGCGTCGACGCCGGCCACATCCGTTCGGTCACCGAGGCCCTGACCGGGGCCGGAGCGAAATGGGAGGTGCTGGCGGCCGTGGACGGGTCCGTCCAGGCGGCGTCCGGAGACGACGTAGCGGTGACCCGTGCGCTGACCACGGTCGCGTCCGTTCTGTACGACGCCGTGGTGATACCCGGCGGAGAGCAGAGCGTGCAGAACCTCGCCGGCGACGGGGACGCCGTCCACTTCGTCAGCGAGGCCTTCAAGCACGGCAAGGCCGTCGGAGCGCTGGGAGAGGGCGTCTCCCTGCTCGAGACGGCCAGGATCACAGCCGTACGGCACAGCGACGGGGACGCCGTATCCGACCAGGGCGTGGTGACCGCCGGCACGGCGACCGGGGAGTTCACCGAGGCGCTCGTCGAGGCCATCGCGGCCCACCGCCATCCCGAACGGGACCTCGGCCCGATCCCGGCCTGACCTCGACCCCGGTGCCGCCGTACGGGTCCGCCCGCTCACGGTCCACCTGATCTCGGGCCGTACGTACGGAAAGGACGGCACCGGGGACGTCTTCCGCGTCCCTGGTGCCGTCGATCCCGGCCGTCCGCGTACCGCGCGATCGGAGCGAGACAGGCAGGCCCGGTTCCGGCCGGTTGCGTTATCCGACTCGCTCGTCGATCATGTAGCCCGCTGGGCAAAGACGCCGCCCTCCTGTCAGCAGGTCGAAACGACCTGCCTTCCGCAACTGACGAGGGATACCGGCATGCCTACACACGACGGCTACGACGACGGTCACACCGAGGAACTCCTCGCGGAACTCGCCGCCACCTCCGCGGCCGACCCGCGCTGGGAGCAGATCCGTTCCGAGCTCGTACGGATCCATGTTCCGCTGGTCCGGCATATCGTCCGCCGCTACACGCAGCGCAGCGAGGCCAGAGAGGACATCGAGCAGGCCGCCATGGTGGGCCTGGTAAAGGCGATCAACCGGTACGACGCGACGTACGGCGGACGGTTCCTGTCGTTCGCCGTGCCCACCGTGACCGGCGAGGTCAAACGCCATTTCCGCGACCACACCTGGGCCGTTCGCGTGCCACGGCATCTCCAGGAACTGTCGCTCGCCCTACGCAACGCCCGGCGGGACTTCCTCCAGGAACACGGCCGGCCGCCGAGCGTCCGGGAGATCTCGGCGATCCTGGGCGTGACCGAGGAAGAGACCATCGAGGCGCTCGGCGCCGCCGACGCGTACCAGAGCGTGTCGCTCGACACCCCGGTCAGCGACGACCAGGACACCACGCCGCTCGGTGAGCTGATCGGTGACGTGGACCCCGACCTGGAGATGGTCGTGGACCGCAACACGCTGCGTCCGCTGCTGGAACAACTGCCGGCGCGAGAGCGGACGATCCTGATGCACCGGTTCTACGGGAACAAGACGCAGGCCGAGATCGCCGAACTCCTCGGCCTCTCCCAGATGCACGTCTCCCGCCTCATCACCAAGACCTTGGCCCGGCTGCGCCACCAGCTCCTCCAGGACGCCTGAGGCCGCCCGCCGGTGGACCTGGGCTTCCGGTCCCGTGCGGGTTTCTCCTCTACCCCCGTCCCGGTTTCCATGCGCGCCTGCCGAAATACCGTCCGGCGCCGTTCGGGCCCTGCGGACCTGGTCATCGGCGACGGCCGGTATTCGGACCATGCCGATGGGTAGGCTCACTTCGAGAGCTGTTCCAACGGCTTAGGACCGTGCCATGTCCCATCACCTTGATACGCCGCTCGCGAGTCAGAACGGTCAGCTGTACATCGATGACCTCTACGTCTTTCCCGGCGAGGGCAGCACGGTGTTCGTCATGGACGTCAACTCCACGATCACCGGAGTCCACGTGAAGCCGGGCTTCCACCCGGAGGCACGCTATGAGTTCAAGGTGCACTTCGACGGGGCCGATTTCGAAGCCCTGACCTACCGGGTGTCCTTCGGAGAGGTGGACTCGGACGGCCGGCAGGCCCTGCGGTTGCACGCTCTCCACGGCGACGAGGCGCGCGAGGACTCCGCGGCCGGCACGCCGGTGCTGGAAGGCCGGACCGGCGAGCAGACCGGGGGGAGTGACGCCCGGATCTGGGCAGGCCGCATCGCGGACTCCTTCTACATCGACCTGTCGCTGCTGGAGGTGGTCAACGCGGCAGTGAGAAACGGCACGGCCGTGGACCTGTCGGGATGGCGCTCGGAAGAGGCGCAGAACAGCTTCGCCGACACGACGGTCGAATCGATCGTCCTCGAAATCCCCCACCGGCATCCACAGCTACGCCCCGGCGCTCGCATCGGCGTCTGGTGCGCCACCAAGCTCGCCACGGACGCGGGCGGCTGGCGGCAGGTCAACCGCGCCGGACACCCCATGATGTGGCCCATTTTTTGGTTCGACGACACCGACTTCTCCAACCCCGCCAACACCCGGCACCCCTCCGAGGACTTCGCCGCCGAAGGAGGGCACATCGCCGACCTCGTGGCCGCCGCCGTAGCCGCCGGCGGGACCTCCGCCGACCCCGACGGCTACGGCCGGACCGTGGCGCGGGAGCTGTTCCCCGACGTCCTGTCCTACGTAGTGGGAACACCCGCGACATACGGATTCGCCGTACGCAACGGCCGCACGCCGGGGGACAACGCACCCGAGGCGATGCTGTCCCTCGTCTCCGGCATGGCCGTACCCTCGGGCCTGAAGCCGTCCGTCTCCGAACACCTGAGGGACACGCATTTCCCGTACGTCGTACCGGCGTGACGGCGGGTGCGTGAGGAGACGGTCAGGCGGGCTGCCACAGCTCGATCCGGTTGCCCTCAGGATCGGTGACCCAGCCGAATCGGCCGACCCCTTCCATGTCCTGTGTCTCTTCCGCCACGTCCGCTCCCTTGGCGCGCAGTTGCGCGAGCATCGCGTCCAGGTCGCGGACCCGGAAGTTGAGCATGGCCTGCTGGGCGCGGGATCCGAGGTAGTCGGTCTCGGACTCGAACGTAGCGAAGACCGTCGGCCCGGTTTCCTGACGCCACAGGCCGTTCTCGTCGGCGTCCAGGCCCAGGCAGTCGCGGTACCAAGCGCCCAGGGCCACCGGGTCGGCGGCACGCATGAAATATCCACCGATACCAACCACACGTTCCATGCCGCCATCCTGCCAGTGCGGTGGCGGGCCGGTGCCCGCCACCGCCTACTCGTTCTTCGCCCGCGCCGCGGCACGGTCTCCCGGCCTTCGGTGTGCGGCCCGGTACTCCGTCGGCCGCAGTCCCTTCAGCTCGCGGAAGCGGCGGTTGAAGTTCGAGAGGTTCCGATATCCGCTGCGGGCGGCGACCTCCGTGACCGGCAGGGAGGTGGCGGTCAGCAGGGAACACGCCGTCTCCACCCGGAGCTGGTTGACGTAGTCGGTGAGCGTACGGCCCATGGCGCGGCGGAAGAAGCGGCTGAAGGACGTCGGCGGCATGTGCACCAGTGCCGCCACCTCCGCCTGGTTCACGGGCTCGGTGTGGGTCTGCTGGAGGTGGCGGCACACGGCGTCGATGCGGTCGCGCACGGCGGTGCTCGGGGCGGGGGCGTATCCGGGGCCGGTGATCGGCGTGGCCGCGGCGTCGGTGGCGAAGCGGCGTAGCACGTCGAGGAGCGCCACGGTCTGGGCCGCGGCGTCGAGGCGGGGCAGCCGGGTCAGGAGCGCCCGCACCTCGCCCTGGGCCTGCCCGAAGCGCAGGCCGCGGGTGGACCGGGACAGCAGGCCGTCGACCGTGCGGAACTGGGGCAGGGTGAAGAACTCCGGCCCGAGGAAGTCGTGCCGGAACTGCGCGACCACCGCCTCGGCCATCCCCTCGTACGGCTCGGAGACGTAGGTGTGCGGCAGATCCGGGCCGAGCAGGACCAGGTCACCGGGGTGGTAACGCTCCACGGTGGTACCCACATAGCGGGTGCCCGTACCCCCGGTGACGAGCGTGAGCTCGTACTCCCGGTGGTAGTGCCAGGCGAAGTCGAAGGCGCTCTGGCGGCGGACGAAGCAAGTGAAAGTACTTCCGTCAGGTATGCCCGGCTGCTCGTAGCGCGGCTTCACGCAGGCATCCTAGTCGCGGCTCCGCTACAGGCATGAGTGTCAACTGAGTACCGGAAGTGGGTAACAGCGATGTGGCATGCGCAGGTCCCGCCCTGCGACGGTGGAGACTCCGCCCCCGGACGTATGAGGAGCATGGCGACATGACCGCGATGCCGGAAACACCAGCCTGCGAGTTGGACATCCCGTACGAGGGACTGGCCCCGACAGCGAACGCCGACTTCAACCGCGACGGCTTCATCCACCTCTCCGGCGTGCTGGGTCCGGAGACGATCGCACGGTACGAGCCGACGATCACCTCCGAGGTGATCCGGCTGAACACCCAGCACCTGCCGCTGGCCGAGCGCGACACGTACGGCAGGGCGTTCTTGCAGGTGACGAATCTGTGGCGGGAGAACGCGAGGGTCAAGCGCCTGGTGTTCTCGCGCCGGCTCGCCGGCATCGCGGCCGCGCTCCTCGGCGTGCACGCCGTGCGCCTCTACCACGACCAGGCCCTGTACAAGGAGCCCAGCGGCGGCATCACCCCCTGGCACGCCGACCAGTACTACTGGCCGCTGTCGTCCGACCGCTGCGTAACGATCTGGCTGCCGCTCCAGGAGACCCCGCTCGACATGGGACCGCTGGCCTTCGCCCGCGGCAGCCACAACTATTCCTGCGGCCGCGACCTCCCCATCTCGGATGAGTCCGAGGCACGGCTGAGGCAGGCCGTGGCCGAGCAGGACTTCGAGGACGTCGTCGAGCCGTTCGCCCTCGGCGACGCCAGTTTCCACCGTGGCTGGACCTTCCACCACGCGGGCCCGAACCGCGGCACGGCGCCGCGCCGCGTGATGACAGTGATCTACATGGACGCCGACATCCGGGTCGCCGAGCCCGCCAACGACCGCCAGGCCGGCGATCGCGACTGGATGCCCGGCGCTGAGGTCGGCCGGATCCCCCGGACGCCACTGAACCCCGTGCTGTAGGCGGCCGGACCGCCGTACAGCCGGGTGTGTCGCTGTGACGGCCATGTGACCATCTCATTCGTAGGCTGTCCCGGATGCCGGGGGGAGACGGATGAGAGTCCTGGTGGTCGAAGATCACGCCCGGCTCGCCGATTCGGTGGCGCGGGTTCTGCGGCGCGAGGGCATGGCGGTCGACGTCGCGTACGACGGGAGGACGGCGCTCGACCGCACCGCCGAGGTGGACTACGACGTGGTCGTCCTCGACCGGGATCTGCCGGGTGTGCCAGGCGACGAGGTGTGCCGCCTGCTGATGCGGGAGCCGCTGCGCACGCGGGTGCTCATGCTGACCGCGGCCGGCACCATCGCCGACCGGGTGCAGGGCCTCACCATCGGCGCGGACGACTACCTGCCGAAGCCGTTCGCCTATCCCGAGCTGGTGGCCCGCGTCCGCGCGCTCGGCCGGCGTACCCAGCCCGCCGTACCGCCCGTCCTGGCCCACGGTGACCTGGCGCTGGACCCGGCCCAGCGGGTCGCCACCAGGGCCGGGGCGCGGCTGGCGCTCAACCCGAAGGAGCTGGCCGTCCTCGAGTACCTGCTCGCCGCGCAGGGGCGGGTGGTCTCCGCCGAGGAACTGCTGGAACGCGTGTGGGACGAGGCCACCGACCCGTTCACGACGACGGTGAAGGCCACCATGAACCGCCTGCGGTCCAAACTCGGCGAGCCGCCCGTCATCGAGACCGTTCCCCGGGCCGGTTACCGGATCTGAGTGGAAAGAGGAATCCTCATGGGCCTGACGTCCCGGCTCTCCGGCATGCGGGTCCGGCTGCGGCTCACCCTCCTGTACGGCGTGCTCTTCCTGCTCTCCGGCGCCGGTCTGCTGGCCATCACCTATCTTCTGGTCGGGAACAGCGGGACGAACACCGTGTCCTCCACACACCGGATCTCGCCGTCCGGCGAACAGAGCGTCAGCGTCTTCCAGCAGCACGCCGTCCAGCAGCAGGTCATGCATCAGCTGCTCGTGCAGTCGTGTGTGGCGCTCGCCCTCACGGCGGTCATCGCGACCGCGCTCGGCTGGCTGGTGGCCGGGCGCGTGCTGCGGCCGCTGCAGACCATGACGGACAGCGTCCAGCGCATCTCGGCGCGCAATGTGCACGAGCGACTGGCCGTCACCGGGCCGCGCGACGAGCTCAAGAACCTCTCGGACACCATCGACGGGCTGCTCGGCCGCCTGGAGGCGGCGCTCGACTCGCACAAGCGGTTCGTCGCCAACGCGGCGCACGAGTTGCGTACGCCGCTGACGCTGGAGCACGCCCTGCTGGAGGAGGCCGTCATCGACCCGGACGCGACGGCGAACTCGTTCCGTGCGCAGTTCGAACAGCTGATGGTCGTCAGTGAGCAGCAGGCCCGGCTCCTCGAATCGCTGCTCGTCCTGGCGACCAGCGAGCGCGGCCTGGACGACGACCTGGAGAACGTCGACCTGTCCGGGCTGACCGTCGACGTGCTGCGAGCCGCCGAGCCGGAAGCCCGACGACAGGACCTGGCCGTCGCGGCGGAGGTACGGCCCGCGCGGGTCACCGGCGCCGCCGCTCTGGTCGAGTGCCTGGTGACCAACCTTGTCGACAACGCGATGAGTTACAACGTCCCCGACGGCCGGGTGGAGGTGACGACGGGTACGGAGGGCGCGCGCGCCTTTCTGTCGGTGACCAACACCGGGCCGTCCGTCCCGCCGGAGATGGTGGACCGGCTGCTCAGCCCCTTCCAGCGGCTCGACCGTACGGCCGACGACGGTCATCACGGCCTCGGGCTGTCCATTGTCCAGTCGATCGCCGCAGCCCATTCGGCGGACCTGACCGTACGCGCCCTGCCGGCGGGCGGTCTCGCGATCAGGGTGCTCTTCCCGGCTGAAGAGGCGTTTTCTGTGCCCGTCGTGTGACCGGTCGAAGCGTAGAACAGAACGCATGTCGACGAATACGAAGAAGCGACGCCCGGTGTTCATCATCTGCGCATTCCTGCTCGGTTCCCTGATCGCCGGATGCGGCCATGAATCCCCGGCAAAACCCTCGTCCAACGGAGGGGCCTTCGAGCAGGCGCTGGTCTACTCAAAATGCATGCGGGCGAACGGTGTGCCGAACTTCCCCGATCCACAGCGGCAGGGCGACGGCGTCAGGGTCGACGTCGGGAAGAACATGAACACGCCGGAGATGAAGAAGGCACAGGAGGCATGCCGCGACAAGATGCCACAGGGCGACGCGGACGGCCCGAACGGCGGCAGCATCGATTCGGCGAAGCTCGCGGACTGGACGAAATGCATGCGCGCGAAACTGCCGGCATTCCCCGACCCTGATGTGAGCGGAAATACCATCACGGTCACGCTGCAGGGTACGGGAATCAAGGGGGACTCCACGGAGTTCGACAATGCCCGGCGGGCCTGCCAGTCCCGTCTCCCGAGCGGTTCTCTGCGGGTCGTGAACCAGTAATGAGAGCCCAGACCTCGGCGGCGGAGACGGAGGAGGACGAGGCCGTACGTGCGCATCGCCGCCGCCGGTCGCGCCGCGTGCTGGTCCTGCTCCCGGCCCTGGTGATCACTGCGGCCGCCGTGGCCGTGGCCACCGGGCTGCTGAGCCGCCACGGCACGAGCCCGGCGAGCGTCGCGCTCACCGGCCCCCCGGCCACCATCACGGTGGAGAAGAGGACCCTGACCCGTACCCAGCGGGTCGACGGAGACCTGGGCTACGGCGACCTCTCCGCGGTGCAGGCACCGCCGGGCGGCGGGGGCATGGTCACCTGGCTGCCGGACGAGGGCGACGTCATCAAGCGCGGCGACACCGTCTACCGCCTCGACCAGGAGAAGGTCCCCCTGCTCTACGGGTCCATCCCGCTCTACCGCACCCTGTCGGTCGGCAGCGAGGGCGGCGACGTGAGGCAACTCGAACGGAACCTGCGCGCCCTCGGCTACACCGGCGTCACGGTCGACGACGTGTACACGTCGGCCACGTCCGTCGCGGTGGAGAGATGGCAGGACGATCTGGGCCGGAGCGAGACCGGCGTGGTGAGGCCGGGCGACGCCGTGGTGGCCTCGGCGGCCCGTCGCGTCGCGGAGCTCACCGGTGCGCCCGGCGCTCCGGCGTCCCGGGGCCTGCTGAAGTGGACCGGCACCACCCGGGTCGTCAAGGTCGACCTGGACACCGACTACGCCGACCTGGTCAAGCCGGGCACCACGGCGACCGTGGAGCTGCCCGACGGCACCGACGTGGCGGCGCGGGTCACCGACATCGGCACGCCGACCTCGAAGGAGAAGGGTGACGGCGCGACTCTGCCGGTGCAGCTGACGGTGACCGACCAGAAGAAACTGGGGCGCTACCAGGTGGCCAAGGTCGAGGTCGACCTCGCCGCCGAGGCACGTAAGGGCGTGCTCGCCGTACCGATCAACGCCCTGGTCGCGCGGCCGGGCGGCGGCTACGCGGTGATGGCGGTCAGTGCCACCGGCACCGGCTATCTGCCGGTGAAGACGGGCATGTTCACCGGCAGCTACGTGGAGGTCTCGGGCGCCGGTGTCGCCGCGGGACTGACCGTGGGGGTTCCGAAGTGACCGGGCCCATCGTTCACCTCGCCGGAGTGTCCAAGCGGTACGGCGACGTGCCGGCCCTGCGGTCCGCGGACCTGCTGATCGAGCGCGGCGAGATGCTCGCCATCGTCGGCCCGTCGGGCTCCGGCAAGTCGACCATGCTCAACATCATGGGCACCCTCGACCGGCCGACGTCGGGGACCCTGCGCATCGACGGGTACGACGTCGGCGCCCTCGGCGACCGGGAGCTGTCGGCGTTGCGGGCCAGGACCATCGGGTTCGTCTTCCAGCAGTTCCACCTCGCGCGGGGTGTGCCCGCGATCGACATCGTGGCGGACGGCCTGCTCTACAGCGGTAAGCCGCGCGCCCACCGCCGCCAGGCGGCCGAGCGGGCGCTGCGCCGGGTCGGCCTCGGGCACCGGATGCTGCACCTGCAGCACCAGCTCTCCGGCGGCGAGCAGCAGCGGGTGGCCATCGCGCGGGCGGTGCTCGGCGACCCGCCGCTGCTGATGGCCGACGAGCCGACCGGCAACCTCGACTCGGGGTCCGGCACGATCGTCATGGAGTTGCTGCGCGAGCTGCACGAGGGCGGAACGACGGTCGTGGTCATCACGCATGACCGGGACATCGCGGCCTCCCTGCCCCGCGAGGTCCGGCTCAAGGACGGCCGCGTCGAGCACGACACGGCCGCGCCACGAGTCGGAGAGGTGGGGCGGATCGAAAGTACGGCGCGTTCGGTCCCTCCTGCGACGAAGGAGGCCTCATGAGCGAGCGGCGACTCAAGCCGGCCCGGATGTGGCCGGCGGACGTCGTACGGGTGGGCGGGTACGGCCTGCGGTCGCGGCCCGTGCGGGTGTTCCTGTCGGCGCTGGGCATCGCCATCGGCATCGCGGCGATGGTCGGCGTGGTGGGCATCTCCGCGTCGTCGACGAACGAGCTGGACCGGCAGCTCAGCGCACTCGGCACCAACCTGCTGACCGTGGCGCCCGGCCAGTCGCTCGGCGACCAGAGCGTGCACCTGCCGGCCACCGCGGTCGGCATGATCGCCGCGATGCCCGGCGTCGAGACGGTCTCCGCCGTCGGCAGGACGGACGCCCGGGTCTACCGCAACGATCACATAGCGGCGGAGCAGACCGGCGGCATCGTGGTCTACGCGGCCCGTACGGATCTGCCGGCGGTGGTCAGGTCGCGGGTGGTCACGGGCGGCTGGCTCACCGCGGCGAACGAACGCTACCCGGCCGTCGTGCTCGGCTGGGCGGCGGCGAACCGCCTGGCCGTGTCCCAGGCCGGCACCGACTCGCTGGTGTGGCTCGGCGGCCGGTGGTTCACGGTGGTGGGCATCCTCGCTCCCAGCGAGCTCGTCCCCGATCTGGACAACGGCGCCATCGTCGGGTGGCCGGTGGCGGAGGCGGACCTGAACTTCGACGGCTACCCGACGACCATCTACACCCGTGCCCACGAGAGTGCCGTGACGACCGTGCAACCGCTGCTCGGCCCCACCGCCAACCCAGAAGACCCCGGCGAGGTCGACGTCTCGCGGCCTTCGGACGCGCTGGCGGCGAAGCAGGAGACCGAGAAGACGCTCAGCGGCCTGCTGCTCGGCCTCGGCGCCGTGGCGCTGCTGGTCGGCGGGGTCGGGGTGGCCAACACGATGGTCATCTCGGTGCTGGAGCGCCGGTCGGAGATCGGCCTGCGCCGCTCGCTCGGCGCCACCCGCGGCCAGATCCGCACGCAGTTCCTGTCCGAGGCGCTGCTGCTCTCGTTGCTCGGCGGGGTGGGCGGTGTCGTCCTCGGCGTCGGCATCACCGCGGTCTTCGCGACCTACCAGGACTGGACGACCGTGGTGCCGTTCTGGGCGATGGCCGGCGGGGTGGGCGCCACCCTGGTCATCGGCGGCCTGGCCGGGTTCTATCCCGCCATGCGGGCCGCCGGGATGCCGCCCACCGAGGCGCTCGCGAACGCGTAGCCGTTCCCTGCTCGGCGGGTCCATGACCTGCCGAGCAGGCCGGTTGAGCCCGGCTCCTGCCCCGGCCTGTTCATCGTCGTGTCTTTCGCAGACGTACCACCGCATCGATCGCCATGATGATGGCCACCACGGCGAACATCGAGCCGAACGCCATACCGACGGCGATCTCGAACGCCGACGGTTCGGCATTGCGATACGGATCGGTGAAGCTCAGCCAGGTCATGATGGCCAGCACCACGCCGGCGGCGATCTCGATGACGGCCCTGAGCACCAATGGCCATCGTCTTCGTTCCGAAGGCGCGAAGTCCCCATCACGAGCCTTGCCGGCCTGTCGCCGGGGCCGGCGCTCTGTGGTGGTGGGGGTGTTGATACCGGCGAAGGTTTCGGGGCTGACCTTTCCGGTCGCGACCTCGTTGATCAGCGCGCGGTAAGCGCGAGTTCTGTCCTTGGGCCGTGCGCTCTGGGAAAGCCGCGCCAGTTCGTCGACTTTCAGGATCGGCTCGTCGTCCGGCGGAGGCTGGAGAGGTTCGGGCGGTGTGTCAGGCTCTGTGGGAGGGTCCGTCGTCAGTGCCGCGGCGTTGCGGGCGAAGGCGAACTCCTCGGCGGTGTCCACGACCAGCACGCTCGGCTCGGGCCGGATCTGGTGATCGGGGAAGTCCAGACGCAGAAAGCGGGTGCTGACCTCCTTGTGGATGTCCTTCAGAGTCAGCTCTGCGCCTTTGCCGGGGATGCCGTCGCGCACCACGTCGGTGAATACCTTGGTGAAATAGGTCAGCCCGGCCGGGCCATCCTCATAGATCGCCTGTTGTGATGCGCGCGAGGCGGTGAGGGTGTAGGCACCTTCGACTTTGGAGGCGATCTGGACCTGGTCGGCCAGGCCTGTCCCCTGGGTGTTCCTGGTCGCCAGACCGGAGTAACAGCAGTCCAGAATGACGAGCTTCACCCGAGCCGTGCACCGGTGCTTGAGTTGGGTGCGCACGTCATCCAAACGCAGGGACGTGGAGGAGCGCATGTAAGGGGTGGGGAGGGTGTCGACCAGGGCCAGCCCCAGATGCTCGCCGTCGAGGAGTTGCCCGTGCCCGACGTAGTAGAACAACAGTACGTCTTTGGTGTCGTGGATGAGCTCGGCGATTTCTGCGGTGAGGCCGTCGCGGGTGGTCTTGTTCTTGAATACGGTGATGCGAGAAGGCGGCCAGCCGCACAAAGGCCCGGTCAGTCGATTCCACATGGCGTTAAGACTGTTGAGCGCCGCCGGCATCTCGGTGAGGCCGCGGTCGTAGTGGGCGGTACCGACGAGGATCGCCCGCGATCGAGAAAAGTCGATGGTGCTCATGTTTCGTTCTGGGCCGCCGGGTTGATCGCTTCCATCATGCGCGCGATCGCCTCGGAGTCGGGCCCGCGCAACTTGATCTCAATGTCGCCATGCTTTACCCGAGCGGAGGTTTCTTTCGACTCTATCCAGGTGGTCAGCGCTTGGAGGGCGAAGTGGACCGCGCCGTTGGTGCCGCACAGCACCATGAGGAAGTCCCACGCCCCACCCTGCTCGCCCGGTTGCGGCGGCCGGGCCACCGGCTCGGTGGTGACACTGGGTATGTCGCCCAGCCATGCACGCAACGAGTCGATGTCGCTGCCGTCGGCAAGGTAGATCCGCAACTCAGTGCTCATCAAGGCGCTCCTTGGCTCTCTTGCCCGAGGTCTCATTGTGGCGTTAAAACGCTCGGGGCCGCGCCCGAGCGTGCGCGTTGTCCGGGTCCTTCCCCAGGGTCTCCTCGTAACCACGCGCGGCCTCGTCGAACCGGCCGGCCTTCAACAGCGCATCCGGGTCGCCGGCCTCCGCCGCCGCGCCTGCCGAGGCACCCAGCAGCGGCGCCACCGCGGCCGTTCCTGCCGCCAGGCCGATCCCCGCGATGACCCTCCGCCGGTTGAGCTCCACCATGGACATCCACCTTTTCCGCGAGTGGGTTTCCGTTGGGCCACCCGTCCTATCCACCGGCCCATATCCCCGGCATATCGAAAACCGCATACGTGCCGGCAACACCGCGGGACCGTGCGGTTTGCATACGCCGGCGATATGCCGTGCTGCCTAGGCTTCGGGTATGCGCGTGCTGATCGTGGAGGACGAGCCCTACCTGGCCGAAGCCGTACGTGACGGTCTCCGGCTGGAAGCGATCGCCGCCGACATCGCCGGCGACGGCGACACCGCCCTGGAGCTGCTCGGCATCAACTCCTACGACCTCGCGGTCCTCGACCGCGACATCCCCGGCCCCTCCGGCGACGAGGTCGCCCGGCGAATCGTCGCCACCGGCAGCGGCATCCCGATCCTCATGCTCACCGCCGCCGACCGGATCGACGACAAGGCTTCCGGGTTCGAACTCGGCGCCGACGACTACCTCACCAAACCGTTCGAGCTACGGGAGCTCGTCATGCGGCTGCGGGCTCTCGACCGCAGACGCGCGTACGCCCGGCCTCCGGTCAGCGAGATCGCGAGCCTGCGGCTGGACCCCTTCCGCCGGGAGGTCTTCCGCGACGGACGCTACGTCGCGCTCACCCGTAAGCAGTTCGCCGTGCTCGAAGTGCTCGTCGCCGCTCGAGGCGGTGTCCTCAGCGCCGAAGAACTCCTGGAGCGGGCCTGGGACGAGAACGCCGACCCCTTCACCAACGCCGTCCGCATCACCGTCTCGGCCCTGCGCAAACGACTCGGTGAACCCTGGCTCATCGCCACGGTGCCCGGCGTCGGCTACCGGATCGACACCGGCAGCACTCATGAATAGACGCCCAGGACTCAGCGCCCGACTGAAACTCACCATCAGCTACGCCGGATTCCTCCTCATCGCCGGCGCTCTCCTGCTTGCCGTGATGTGGATATTCGTGCTGCGCTGGGTGCCGACCGACGATCCCGGATCCATCCGGAAGTCGTTCGGCGGCGTGATCATCATCGGGCCCAGCCGCTCCGAGCTGCTGCGCGGCTTCGCCCCCGCCGCGGCCACGGCACTGGCCTTCCTCCTGGTGTTCGGACTCCTGGGAGGATGGATCCTGGCCGGCCGGATGCTCGCGCCACTCACCCGGATCGCGGACGCGGCACGCATGGCCTCGAACGGATCACTGTCCCACCGGATCCGGCTACAGGGCCGCGCAGATGAGTTCCGCGAGCTCGCCGACGTGTTCGACATCATGCTCGAACAACTCGAATCCCACGTCGCCGAACACCAGCGGTTCGCCGCGAACGCCTCCCACGAACTGCGCACCCCGCTGGCGATCTCGCGGACACTTCTCGACGTCGCCCGCAACGACCCCGCACGGGACCAGGGCGAACTCATCGAACGCCTCCACACCGTCAACGCGCGGGCGATCGACCTCACCGAGACCCTCCTGCTGCTCAGCCGCGGCGACCGCGGGAACTTCACCCGCGAGCCCGTCGACCTGTCCCTCATCGCCGAAGAGGCCACCGAGACGTTGCTTCCCCTCGCCGAAAAGCGCCAGATCACGCTCGACGTCGGCGGCGAGCGGGCACAGACCGCCGGCTCCGCGACGCTCATCCTGCGGATGGTGACGAACCTCGTCCAGAACGCCATCGTCCACAACCTCCCCGCCGGCGGCACGGTGACGGTTTACACCGAATCGCGGCACGACACGAGCGTGCTGCGGGTGGAGAACACAGGCCACCCGCTCCCGCCGGTACTGGTGCCGACCCTCACCGAGCCCTTCCAACGCGGAACAGAACGCATACGCACAGACGAGCATGCGGGCGTCGGCCTCGGGCTGGCCATCGTGGCCAGCATCGTCCGCGCACACGACGGGACCCTCGACCTCACGCCCCGCCCCACCGGCGGACTCCTCGTCACGATCCGCCTCCCCGGGGTGTGTCCGGCAGACGGCTGATCCCGGTTGCCGGGGTGAGGCGTGCTCGATGGCGT
Source organism: Actinoallomurus bryophytorum (assembly GCF_006716425.1). Taxonomy (NCBI): domain Bacteria; kingdom Bacillati; phylum Actinomycetota; class Actinomycetes; order Streptosporangiales; family Thermomonosporaceae; genus Actinoallomurus; species Actinoallomurus bryophytorum. The sequence goes on along the minus strand of NZ_VFOZ01000001.1, from coordinate 2,803,387 downwards.
ATCGCGGGCGTATCGAAAATCGCATACGCCGCGGCAACGGCGTTCCGTCTTCAGTGGAGGCATGGACCACAGCGCAATCAGCCACCGGCTTCGGGAAGGGGACCGATGAACAGGACCCGTCTGTCGCTGGCCGCCTCGGCCGCCGCCCTCGCCCTGACCGTCACGGGATGCGGCGGCTCAGGCGCCGCGGAATCCCACTCGAACGCGAACCCCGCTTTGGAGCAGGCGGTCAAGTACGCGCAGTGCATGCGCGAGAACGGCGTGACCGACTTCCCCGACCCCGACAAGAACGGCAAGTTCGTGATCGCGGCGGGCGGGCCGAACAGAAACTCACCGCAGTTCAAGAAGGCACAGCAGGCGTGCAAGTCGCAGGAGCCGCCCGGGATCAAGGACGACCCCGCGAGTATCGCCAAAGCGCAGAAGGAATGGCTTGAGTTCGCGCGGTGCATGCGCAAGAACGGCATCGCGAACTTCCCGGACCCGCAGGACGGGCGCCTTCTGGTGCCGAGGGACAAGATCAACACCAACTCACCGCAGTTCAAGAACGCGCTGAACGCATGCCGCGACGTGAACGGCGGAGGAGGTTCTGAGAATGACGGCTGAGACCGGGACTCCGGCGAGCACCGGCACTCTCCCTGAGGCATCCGGCCGACCGCGGCGTAGGCGGCGCGGACTACTCGGCGGCGGTGTCGTGGTCCTGGTCGCGGGCGGCGGGGTGGTTCTCGCCGTGACGGGCCTGTACGGCGACGACGGCAAGCCCGCCGCGAGGGCCGGCGGCGGGACGTCGCTGGCGGCGGTCCAGGAGGGCCCGCTGTCCTCGCAGGTCGACCAGAGCGGGACGCTCTCGTACGCGGCCGCCGACGGGGTGCCGTACTCGGTGGTCAACCGGGCGAGCGGGACGTACACCTGGGTGCCGGCGGCGGGCACCCGGATCGACTGCGGCGAGACGCTTTACAGGGTCGGCGAGAAGCCGGTGATCCTGATCTGCGGAAGCACGCCCGCGTACCGGGACCTGGGCGAGGGCGACGGCGGCAAGGACGTGCGGGCGCTGAACAAGACCCTGGTGAGCGAGGGGTACGCCGACAAGTCCGAGCTCGATCCCGGCTCGGGCCATTTCGGCTGGGGGACCGCGGACGCACTGGAGAAGCTCCAGGGCGAACGTGGCGCCGACGTGACGGGCAGGCTGGACCTCGGTCAGGCGGTGTTCCTGCCCGGCCCGTTGCGGATCAGCAAGGTGATGGTCAAGAACGGCACCAGCGCCGGCACGGGCCGTCCGATCATGGAGGCGTCGTCGGACCGGCGCGAGGTGACAGTGAAGCTGGACGCCTCCCAGCAGTCCGAGGTCAAGAAGGGCGACCGCGCGCAGATCACGCTGCCCGACAACCGGATCACGTCGGGTGTTGTCAGCCGGATCGGCAAGGTCGTGACATCCTCGGGCAAGAACGACTCCGGCTCGGCGTCGGCCACGCTTCCGGTCTCCATCACGCTCGAGCACCCGAAGGACGCCGGGACCCTTGAGCAGGCACCGGTCCAGGTGCAGATCACCACGGGCGGCGTCGACCACGCGCTGATCGTCCCGGTGACCGCGCTCATCGGCCAGGCCGGCGGGGGATACGCGGTCGAGGCCGCGGCGGCGGACGGCGGCCGGACCCGGATCGTACCCGTCACGCTGGGACTGTTCGACGACGCCAACGGACGCGTGCAGGTCTCCGGCGCCCTGTCGGTCGATGACCGAGTGGTGGTGCCGTCGACATGAGCCAGACGAACGTCCTCGAACTGGAGCGGGTCACCAAGACGTACGGCACGCAGCCCCCCGTCCACGCGCTGCGCGGCGTGAGCTTCACCGTACGGAGCGGAGAACTCGTCGCGATCGCCGGACCGTCGGGATCGGGCAAGTCCACGCTGCTGCACATCCTCGGCACGCTCGACCGGCCCAGCAGCGGCACGGTACGCATCGACGGGGAAGACGTCGCGACGCTCACCGACCGCCGGCTCGCCGCCCTGCGGGCGCGCAGCATCGGCTTCGTCTTCCAGCAGTTCCACCTGTCCGAGCACACCACCGTCCTGGAGAACGTCGCCGACGGCCTGCTGTACGGCGGCGCGAGCCTCGCCGAGCGGCGCGAGCGCGCCGCCGAGGCGCTCATCCGGGTCGGGCTGGAGGACCGGGCGGGCTTCCGTCCGGGCAGGCTCTCGGGCGGGCAGCGTCAGCGCGTGGCGATCGCCCGCGCCCTGGTCGGCCGCCCGGCGATCGTGCTCGCCGACGAGCCGACCGGCAATCTCGACAGCAGGACGGGGGCGGCCATCATCGAGCTGCTGCATGAGCTCAACGCGGACGGGGCGACCATTCTCATGATCACGCACGACGGCGGGCTGGCGGCCCAGATGCCCCGCCGGTTGCACGTCCTCGACGGGCAGATCGTCGCCGACAGCGCGGCGCGTTCGATGGAGGGCGTATGAGGCTGTCCGACCAGATGCGGGTGGCCGGGATCGGGATCCGGGCTCGCCGCATGCGGGCCGCCCTGTCCGCGCTCGGGATAGCGATCGGCACCGCGGCGATCGTGGCGGTGCTCGGCCTGTCCGCGTCCTCCCAGGCCGGGCTCCTGGCCGAGATCGACCAGCTCGGCACGAACCTGCTGACCGCGAACACCGGCCAGTCGTTCACCGGCGGGGCGGCACAGCTCCCGGTCGCCGCGCCGCAGCGGATCTCCCACCTGCCCGACGTCGAGCACGTGGCGCACGTCGGTGCCATCGAGAACACGAACGTGTACCGCAGCCCGCTGATCCCGGTGGTCAACACCAACGCCCTGAAGGTACGGGCCGCCAGCCTCAACCTTCCCGAAGTGATCGGAACCAGCGTGGCTCAGGGTCGCTGGCTGGACCCGGCGACCGAGCGTGAGCCGGTCACCGTGCTCGGCGCCCTCGCCGCGCAGCGCCTTGGGATCGACCGCGTCTATCCGGGGCAACGGATCTGGCTGAAGAACCAGTGGTTCTACGTCGCCGGCATCCTGAGGCCCGCGACGCTGTCGGCCGACATCGACACCAGTGCCTTGATCGGCTACCCGGCCGCCGAGCGCTACCTCAGCTACGCGACCGTCGACAGGGGCAGGACGGTGACCGGACCTCCGACGACGGTGTACGTGCGGACCCGTACGGACAAGGTCGAGTCGGTGCAGGAAGTGCTCGCGCGGACCGCGAACCCCGAGTCGCCCAGCGACGTCGACGTCAGCCAGCCCTCCGACGCGCTCACCGCACGAGCCGCGGCGAAGGGCGCGTTCAACAGCCTGTTCCTCGGGCTCGGGCTGGTGGCACTCATCGTGGGCGCGATAGGGGTCGCGAACATCATGGTCATCTCGGTGCTCGAACGGCGATCGGAGATCGGGCTGCGCCGGGCACTCGGCGCCACCCGAGGACAGATCCGCACCCAGTTCCTGTCCGAAGCGGTCATGCTCGCGGTGCTCGGCGGGGTGGCGGGAGTGGCGGCCGGAGCGCTGACCACCGCGATCTACGCGAACACGAAGGGCTGGGCGGTGGTCGTCCCGGTCCAGGCGTGGGCCGGCGGAATCGCCGCCGCGATCGTGATCGGTGCGATCGCGGGCCTGCTGCCGGCCCTTCGAGCCGCCCGCCTCTCACCCACCGACGCGCTGCGTACGCTGTGAGCGCCTGATGACGCCCGGACAGCGAGACGCACCTGACGATCGCCGGCACGCCGAACGCGGTCGGAAGCCGCCACGCTCACGGTTTCGGGGGATAGTGGGCCGCCTGTCTGGCCGGCGTGGCCAGGAACGGGCGGACGCTCTTGATCAACTGAGACATCTCGTATCCCACGACACCGGGGTCGGCGTCCCGCTCGGCCAGCACCGTCAGCACCGAGCCCAAGCCGGCCGACGAGACGAACAACACGGTGTCGTCGAGTTCCGCCACGACCTGCCGGACCCTATCGCTGCTGCCGAACCTCACTCCGGTGCTCCGTGCGAGAGCGACGAATCCGGAAGCGATCGCTGCCAGCTGGTCCGCTTCGTCCGGTCCCAGACCATGAATGGATTTGGTCAGCCCGTCAGAGGAGAGCAATACGGCACCGCGGACGTGGGGGACCCGCTCGACGAGGCTCCTCAGCAGCCAAGCAACCCCGGTTGATGCCTGACCGGGGGGCACAGTACTCACCATGATGGGTGATTTCTCCTTAGTGGGACATCGGGGTTGTTTCCCTGGGCCGAAGTGCGCCGAGACCCGCATAGAGCCACACGTCGCGCTCATCGGCCTCCGCTGTTCCCGGCCGCCACCGGGACACCGAGGCGAGTCCGGGCGGCTCCAGTACGAAGCCGTCGAGGAAGGCCCTGATCTCCTCCTTCTCGCGGACGAACCCCCGTGCGAGGGATCGATGGGCCAGCTGGGCGCCGCGGATCGTCTCAGGGCGAGCCACAAGATGCGAGATGGCCAGGTAGCTGCCCGGCGCCATCATGTCCCGGATATGCGCGACGATCCCGTGCGGATCGTCGTCGGAGTGCAGGAAGTGCAGAACGCCGATCGCCAGCACCGCGACCGGCTCGGAGAAGTCGATGAGACGGCGGGTCGCCTCATGCTGGAGGAACCCGTCGGGAGTCCGCAGATCACCCTCCACCACCGCCACTCGATGATCGCCGCCCAGGATGGCACGAGCATGCGTCAGCACCATCGGGTCGTTGTCGACGTAGACGACGCGAGCGTCGGCGTTGACCTCGTGCGCCACCTGCTGGACGTTCTTCTCGTCCGGAAGGCCCGTGCCGATGTCGATGAACTGCGCGATCCCGCAGGTCCCCGCGAGGTGGCGTACCACCCGTCTCATGTAGTCACGGTCGGCGCGCAACACCGCCGGTGCGCTCGGCGCGAGCTCGAGCAGCCGGTGCGCGAACTCACGATCAGCGAGGAAGTTGTCCTTGCCGCCGAGAAGATAGTTGTGGACGCGCGCGACGCTCGGTGTGGCATCCAGACTCGGCCGACGGGGCGGTCGGATGCCGAGGGTGTGCGGCGTCGCGCTCGGGCCGGTCTCGTGGCGCAGTGCCAGCACCTGCAGATTGCCCTGCGGCGATGAGGTCTGTCGCTGGTTCACGTCCATCCCGTCAGCCGTGGCGCGTACGCCACGGAGGGTCATCGAGCGCCTGAGAACTGCCTCGTCGACAGTAAGCGCGGCCCCTCGTACGCAGCGAGGTTCACCTTGCACAGTGAGATGGTCACCGGGTAACGGAATGCTGACCCGGCTCGGATGACGCGTCGTGAACTCTCAGGGCGAACCACAGCTCGTAGCGCGCCGACGGGCCACTCAGGAGTGAGCGTCCGAGAACCTCCTCGATGCGCGTCAGCCGCTTGCGCGTGCCCGGGACCGAGATGCCGAGTGCCGACGCGGTCGCCTCGATGCGGGCGTTCTTACCCAGCCACACGCGCAACGTGTTCATGAAGAGCTCCGGATCCCGGCTGAGCAGCGGCATCATCTGCATCTCTGCCCATCGGCGCACGTCGGGATCATCGAGAACCGCCTCCAGGGTCGCGGGGCCGTCGTCTGCCTCCGGGCCATCGAGGATGCGCAGGGCCAGATGCAGTCTCGACTGCGTCTCGAGGTCATCCAATGGATGACCGAAAAGTTGCTCGATGTGCCGTAGCCGTGCTGCCAGGGTGTTGCGGTGGATCTTCAGCTGCCGCGCGGCGCCGCCGTAGAAGTCCAGCCAGGAACGCAGAGTGACGATCAACTCGGCGGCGTCGGGATCCTGGCCGCGCTGGGGCCGGTAGCGGGTCAGCGGTTCGAGCGTAGAGGTCGCCCACTTGTGTCCCCGTGGGCGTACCAAGGCCGTCATGTCTCCGCGCGGGCTGAACCGGGCGTAGTGCTCAGTGCCTCCCCTCGCCACCGCGAGCGCGTGGATCGCCTGGGAGTATCCCGACACCATCTCCCGGAGCGCCACCGGGGTACTGCCGCCGACGTCGACGCCGTTCACCCGGCCGGCGTAGTCGCGCAGAGCGTCTTCCACCTCGTTCTCATCGTCGGTGACCGGGGCCAGGATGATGACGTGGCCGATGTAAACGGGGCACCGTACGATCCATGCCCGGCCGCCCGACATCCGCTGGCAGTAGGCCACGGCCTGTTCCCTGCCCTCGGCCGGACCCGCCATCACGTAGACGCGGATCTGTTCGGCCAGGCTCGGGCCGAGCGCACCGGCCACCCGCCGGGCGGCCTGGACGTTGGCCGTCATCAGCAGGTGGAGCACCACTTCCCTGGTGCGTGTCTCGACGAGGTCGGCACGCCTTTGCCGGCGGGTGAGGCCGTCCACGCGCCAGCGCAGTGCCAGGAGCCGCGAGGCGTCCGTGATGAGGTCCTGTGCGGTCGGAGAGAACCGTTCCTTCCGTACCACGATCAGCGTGGTACGCGTCTGTTCGGCGCCGATCGACTGGATGCGAACGGCGCCGTCGCCGATGTCGACCGCCGCGGCCCGTATCTCGCCGGTCATGACCCGCTCGATGTCGGTCGCCACGTGCTTGAGAACGTCACGGGGGAGCTCCGGGAAGGCATGCAGCGGCGCGCCGTCCCGGTCGAGCAGTACGACGCTTCCGCCGACCTGCCGTGCCAGCCGCCGCAGGAGGCGCTTCAGGCCGTCGGGCCGGGTCGACTCACGGTGCATCTCGCGCAGTTCGTTGCCGGTGCGCTCCAGAGCGTGGTTCCGCTCGTCCCGAATGATCGTCACCATGCGCGCCCACACCCGGGACGGGTCATCCGGTGCGACCAGCAGCGGCATCCGATGGTGACGTGCCAGTGCGGCCAGGGATTCGAGATCGAGCGAGCCTGCTCCTGTGGAGCCCGTGACGAGGAGCACGCCCGCAGCACGGCCGGCGCCGACACGTCGTACGGTGGTCTCGACCCGATCCTGGGGCGGCTCCACGGACAACGGCAGGATCACCAGCATCCGCCGGAGGGCCTCCACATCGGTGTCGGACCAGCCGGCCAGATCCCCGTCGGGGACGATGACCGCCGACTCGACCTCCATCGAGTCGGAGATCTCTTCCGTGAGGGACCGCGCTCCAGGCACGGTCCGGTTCACGAGCGCGCTGACCGTAGGCACGTCACCGTCACCTCTTCTTCCGTACCGCCCATGCAAGGTCGTCGAATATTACGTCTCGACGACGAAGACCATCCCTAGATCGGCGTGAATGTTACGGACGTCGGCATTCGTGGCGAATTGGCCTGTTCGCGCGGCGTTCGGACCTGGAGCTCGCGCGGACGGCCGGCGTCACATCGGCGAAGCGAGGTACGGGAAGTCGGGACGTAGAGCGCCGGTGGCCGAGCTGCTGTCCAGGCCGAGGGGTACGGCCTTGTTGAGCACGAGCGCGAACATCACCTCGGGTGCGCAGTGGGTGAGCCCGCGACCGTTACGGACGGCGAACCCGAACTCCGCCGGGGTTCCGATCTGGTAGGTAAGGATGTCCGGGAAGAGCTCGTCGACCACCCGCCGCGCATGCGCCGCCGGGTCGTCGCTGCTACCGGTGGCCGCCACGACCTTGGTGACCAGGTCGCTGACGATCGGGCCGTACAGCGCACGGTCCCTGCTCGGGTGGGTCGTGTTGTACTCGCTGGACCGATCTGAGTCATCCGGATTGAAAATCGTGTTGATGAGCGGCGTCGCGCAGCGATTGATCTGCCGCCAGCCACCGGAGTCGGTCGCCAGAGCCGTGGTCCCCCAAAGGCCGATCTTGGTGACCCCAAAAACCTCATCGGGGATTTCCAGCACGATCGCGCTCACGTTCGTCCCGGCGAAGAGGTTCGCCGGATCGCGGTAGTCCACGGCGGAGAGATCGAAGGGCGTGCCGTTCGCGACCGCCTCCTTGACCGCGCCGACGACGGCGCCGTTGATGAAGAACGGATCCGCCGCGGGGCCCGCCCAGACCCGTACGCCACCGGCACCGGCGATCTCCTGACCGGTCCTGCCCCGTGCCAGCAGGATTCCGACCGCCTCACGGTCCAGCGCGTCGGGACCGCCAGACCATCGCACCTCCAAGGACTGACCACCGTCGGCGTCGTACTCGCCGAAGGTGAGCACATAGATGTGGTCCTCGACCGCGTCACCGTCGGTGTCAACGCGAAACTCATACCGTCCTTCCGGGTGAAAACCTCCAGCCCCGGAAAGAGGGTTGACATTCATGATGAACACGGTTGCCGCAGCGCCACGGAAAACATAGACATCGCTGATGTCCAGACGTGGGTCCTGCCGCGCAAGTGGCGAATCAAGATGATGAGACATACGTGTACTCCGTCGCGGAAAGTAGGGCCAGAATGATCGGCGTCAGATCGCCCGAGCGTAGGGGCCACAATGGACGTCAACCAGAATCACCCTGCACAGCGACACGGGTCACCCGGTTTCGGAATGCTGAGTCAGGCCTTCGATACGGAATAACAGGTCGGTGATTGGACCGGGCCCTCTCAAATCCTCAGGGAAGCGGCACCGGAAGGATATTGGGGCTCCTTCAGGAGCCTCGCTCGCCGCTCGATCCGTTCTACAAGCTCCGCAGCCTGAGCCTTGATGAATGCGATCCCACCGTGGCCCCAGTCGTGGGGTTTGGTGTCCAGAATGCAGATGGTGCCGAGGGTCCCCGTCGGGTGGATCAGTGGGGCGCCCAGATAAGCGCGGATCCCGATCTTGTCCACCACTGGATTGCCGGCGAAGAGGTGGTAGTCCATCACCTCGTCGAGTGCCATCGCGTGCTGCCGCGTCACCACGTACATGCAATAACCATGGTCGCAGGCCATTGCCCGGAACGGGTCCACCTCCGGGGCGACCCCCCGGTCCCGAGAGGAGGGGTACAACCCGGCGAAATACTGCCGTTCTGCGCCAATGATATTGACCATGGCGAACGGTGCGTCCAGCGTCTGGGCCAGGTGCCGGGCGAACTCGTCGAACTCAGGGTCGGGCTCCTCCTTGATGCCCAGCTCCCGCAGCCGGGCAGCGCGGTGAAACGCGTCTCTGTCGATCGGAGTCACCAGCCGGTGGTCGGGTCGGAAACCCATCACAGACTCCTCGCGGTCACGATGACTCCTGTCTGGCGCAGTGCTGACCTGCATACTCCGCGTGCCGAAATGGCCCGCACATAGGTGGACGCTAGGAGCGCCTGTGGCCAGTGGCCAGGTTCAATTTGCACACCGAGGACGGCAGCCTGTTGCGAAATGCTGTGTCATCGACGCTTGCGGCTGGTCGTAGGTCCGGTCTCGGCAGTCGCGGCAGTGTCGAGACACTCAACGGTCATGAGCGCAGCACCAGGAATGGAGTGGCCCGACCACAGACCGCGATCGGAATGATGCGCTATGAAATGTGGAAACGGACTAGTGATCAACCCGACCTCTGTGCAGTACGGTGAGCGCCGAGCACCCTTCGAGGGAGGTGACTGTTGGATCTCATCTGGGAGTAAGGTCGTCTCGGCACGACGAAAATGGCGTGCCCATCGTGCGGCGATTAGACGCCACGAACCCCTCGAGGGGAGGATAGCAATGAACACTGTCGACTGGGACTAATGCTGATCCGGCACGGCGAGAATGACGTGCCTGTCATTCGGTGATGAGACACCGAACCCTTCGAAGAGAGGAGGGCGATGAACACCGTCGAGTGGGACTAACGCCGGCCCGGCACGGCAATAACGACGTGCCCGCCGTACGGCGTTGAGACTTCATGGGCCCCTCGAACGAGGAGACCCGTGCGAAGCATCATTAATTGGACCTGATCCGACCTCTGCGCTGCGGTGACAGCGTGCCGCAGACCGGCCGGTGGGCATGCCATGATGCCCACCGGCCCCCCTTAATGTCCCGGGAGATTCATGGTCCGGTACCGCGACCTGTTCACGGTGCGCGAATTTCGCTACCTGTATCTCGGCCTAATCGTTTCGCTCGTCGGTGACCAGCTGGCCGCCGTGGCGGTGGCCGTACTGGTATTCAACCGAACGAACTCGGCTCTGCTGACCGGCCTGGCGTACGCCTCGGCGTTTCTTCCCGCATTGGCCGGCCCCGTACTGGGCGCCTACGCCGACCGGTTGCCTCGCCGGGCGCTCATGATCTGCTGCGACCTGATGCGTGCGCTGATCGTGGCCGCGCTGGTCATTCCAGGAATGCCGATCTGGCTGATGATCGTGCTCCTGTTCGCCGGCCACACGTTCACCCCGCTCTTCGTCGCGGCGCGCTCGGCGATCCTGCCAGAGGTCCTCGACGGCGAGCAGTACGTCGCCGGCAACGGTCTGCGCACCATCACGACCCAGCTCTGCCAGGTCGTCGGCGCCGCCGGCGGTGGCGCGCTCATCGCGCTCGTCGGACCCGTCACCGCGCTGGCCATCGACGCAGCCACCTTCGCCGCGTCGGCCGCCATCACCGTCTACGGCGTCCGCTCCCGCCCCGTCGCCGTACGCCACGACCCGGCGAAGACGGTCGTGGGCGACTCGCGTGACGGGCTCCGGTACGTCTTCGGTGATCCCTGGCTGCGTGCGTGCCTGCTCCTGGTCTGGTTCGTGCCCATGTTCGCCTTCGCGCCAGAGGCGATCATCTACCCCTACGCCCGGTCACTGCACGGCGGCGCGACCTTGGCGGGGCTGATACTCGCCGCCTCTGCCTTCGGCTTCGCCTCCGGAGCCGTACTGATGACCTCCACCCTGGCACCACCGCTCCGGCTACGGCTCGTCACGCCGTTCGCGGTACTGACCGGAGCGGCTCTGGTGCCGCTGGCCTTGCGGCCCCCGCTGCCGGTCGTGCTGGTGTTGTTCGCCGTCTCCGGAGCCGGCGCCGCCTTCGCCGCCCCGCTCAACGCGCTTTTCGTCCAGCGGGCCGACAAGGAATATCGCGGCCGTGCCATGGGGGTCGCGATCACCGGCATCACCGCCGGCCAGGGATGCGGTTTCCTCATCTCCGGTGCGCTCGCCGACACCGACATGGGGCCGGCGTACGCCATCGCACTCCTGGGCACGGCCGCCATGGCGGCGGCGATCTCAGCGGCTCCGGCGTGGAGACGCGCCCAGACGGTCCCCTCCTCGCCCTCGCCGCGCCTACCGCACCGCGCGGTGCCTTCGACCGAAGACCCACCCGGGAACATTTCAATCACCCATCTGGCAATGGAGACGCGATGGACACCCCCACGGTCCGTACCCTCACAGAAGTCGTAGGAGATGAGCCCGGCGAGGACCAGGTAAGTAAAGGCGACGGACCGGACCGGCTCGGTCCTCGCATCGGTGATGCCATCGGTGAGTCGCTGCGTGCCGCCTACCAGGTGTCGCGGGAACCGAACGCCGCCCCGGTGTCCCAGATCGTGGAACGCGATGACGGCGTCGTGAAAGCCGCCCTGGTCACGAACTGGATCGCGGCGATCGACCAATGGCCGGAGGAGGATCGCCGGGCACTGGACCTGCTCAAGGGCAAGGTCTTGGACATCGGCGCCGGCGGAGGACGAGCGGCACACGCACTCCAGGACCGTGGCCACCCCGTCACCGCGATGGACGTCTCTGCCGGTGCGGTGGACGTGTGCAGGCAGCAGGGGATACGAAGTGTCTTTCACGGCACGGTGGACGAGCACGCCGCGACCGGAGCGCGATACGACAGCTTCCTGCTCCTGGGCGCCAACTTCGGCCTGCTGGACAGCCGCGAACGGGCACCGGAGTTCCTGCGGGCCCTAGCCGCGATGGCCGAACCCGGCGCCGTCATCGTGGGCCAGGGAAACAACCGCACCGACTCGACGGACCCCGAACATCTTGCCTACAACCGGCGAAACCTCCAAGCGGGGCGCATCGCCGGACAGCGCACCATGCGAATTCGCTATCGAGACATGGCAACGCCCTGGTTCCACTACCTGTGCCTCGCACCGCGCGAACTCGCTCAGCTCGCGACCGGCGCCGGCTGGGAACTCATCGACGTCGTCGACTCCAAGAACTCCACGGCCTACTTCGCCACCCTCCAGCTGAAGAGTTGACCGGCGAAACGGCACCCGCGTCCGACATCCAGTGACCGTATGGCCACGGCGGCCGCCCGCCGGCCGGCGTCCTGGCGCTCGAGGAAATGGGGAGGCTCCCGTACACCTTTGATCGCCATCTCGCCGGCCAGTTCGAGTGCCGTGCCGGAGGTCCGCGCGGACTGCACCGTCATGACGATGCTGGGATACTTCTCGACGTCCAGGAACCTGCGACCGCGCAGATGTGTGTCGCGTTTCCCGTGCCCGGTGTCGATCGATGCCGCACCCACGGTATGACGTCTGTGACGGAATGGTCGGATCTGATCTCGCCGCCACCCTGCACGTCGGCGAACGCCGCCTTCACGGTCCCCATGCCCCAGAAGGTCTTGTGGGTGATGCGGACCGTCGTGCGAGCGGGGTCAAGCGTCCAAAAGCCGACAGCGGTGTCGGACTGGAGCAGGCGCTGAGTAAGGACAGGGGTCATCGGAAGCTCCTCAGGCAATGCGTGAAACAAGTGAAGACGGGCACGTTGGCTATGCGTCGAGGGACGTCATCAGGCGCACAGGATCAGGGGATGAGCACGAGCTTGCCGCGGGCGTGGCCGCCCTCGCTCTTCTGCTGGGCCTTCGCCGCCTCGGCCAGCGGAAGTACCTCGTCGATCCGCACCTGAAGTGTGCCGTCGGCGACCTCGCGCAGCTGCGTACTGATCACTGCGGCCACCTCTTCGGGCCGCGCCCACCTCGTCGACGACCCCGGCCGCCTCCAGGCCCGGTACGGACGGCAGCGGCGTGGGCATGAACTCCTCGAACCAGCCGCGACGCACCTTGTAGTCCATCGGGTTGACGCCGATCGCCCGTACGGCGATGCGCACCTCGCCTGGACCCGCGTGGGGCTCCTCGATCTCCTTGAGCCGAAGAACCTCGGGGCCGCCGAACTCCTCGAAAACCATTGCCTGCATTGGTCCGCTCCTCCAGCGTGAGAACGACATCCGACCGGCCGCGTGACCGGCCGTCTCACCCATGGTCGACAGAGCGCGGGGACGATCTCGCCGTCCGTTCGGACGGTTCGTCCCCGGCCGAACGGCGGGGCGGGCGCATCGCCCCGCAGTCGTACGCTTGACGACGTGGAGTACGCCGGATTCGCACAGCCCTCATCAGCCCTGGTCACAGCGGCGCACATCATGCATGCCCCGGCATCGGAGATGGCCGGTCACCTGTCCTCGGCCCTGGCCGAGGACGTGCCGCACCGGGCGGTCGCCCTCCTGGCGACCCAGTGCGCGTCATCACCCGTCGCGGCCGTGGGCGACCAGGAGCTCACCGACACGCTCACCGAGGCGGTACTCGGCGCGCTCGTCGCCCAGATCACACCGGGCTACCCGTGGCAGGGGACGGCGCACCTCTCAGGGCCCCGTGGCCGGTCCTCGCCGTCGCGAGCGACTTCACTCCCCGAGGCGCGGGAATGGTCATGGTCCTCGAGGACGACGCTCCTCTTCCGGCGGGCGTCCTCCTGACCGTGCAGGCGCTGGTGGACTTGTTCACCACTCACCTGGAGCGGCTGGTCACAGATGCCACGCCGAGCACACTGGCCCAGTCCCGTGCGGTCGCACAGCCGAGGTCCCACGCCGCCGCCGAACTGGGCGAGGCGCACGCGAGCGCCCTGTCCGGGATCCTGGGCGTGCTACGAAGCCACCGGCTGGACGACACCGTCGCACGGTCGGCCGCCGTCGACCTGGCCGTCGACGCGCTCATAGACCTGCGCAACGAAGCCCAGCGGGGAGTCGGCTGGCAGCTCGGGCTCACCGAGCTGGTGGCGACCGTACGAGACGACGGGCCCGGCGTGCCGCGCGACGATCTTCGCGCCGGCCAGATCGCCCAGCGGGTGGAGGCCCAGGGGGGCTCCTTCGAACTGGACGCCGTACCCGGCTGGGGGATGACGACCAAGCTGGCGTTTCCCCTGGCCATTGTCCGAGGTCGCAGCCGCGAAGACCCCCAGGCCCGCGTACGGCCCGTCGCCGAACGAGACAGCGGGCGCAGACCCGCTGGCCGGTCTGGGGGCACGGGAGATCGAGGTACTCGAACGCCTCGCGCTCGGCCACCGCAACAGAACCATCGCGGAGGAACTCCACATCAGCGAGTCCACCGTGAAGTTCCACGTCGCGAACATCCTGTCCAAGCTCTCGGTCGGTTCACGAGGTGAGGCGGCCGCGTTCTTCCATTCGGCGACGGCGATCTGAGCCCCCGGCCACCGCACTCTCTTGTCGAATCGGCAGGTCAGAGCCGGCGACACGATTTTCGGTACCGACGGCGCTTGAGGCGAATCCGACGCGGAGGTATCGCCCTCACCGCAACATCGCATAATTTGTTCGGATCCGTCGTTTGGCGCTGCCAGGAGATGGAAGATGCCCAGTGTTGACCGATACCGTCGGAACGCAGTGAGCAGGGACAGGTGCCATGCCTGACCGTAACTCCGAGTGGGACGCCTACCGGATGAAACGGCGATCGGAGCCGATTCCGCCGGAGGAGCCCGACACTCCACCCGCCGAGGCCTACTCGCCCGCCGTCGTCTGGGCATTCCCTCTGGACGCGCAGCCTGGTGAACGGGGCGTACAGCCGGCGGCCCCTCAGGCACCTCCCCAGCCCGAAGGACCGACCGGTCCTTCGGGTTCGAAGAGGCCACTCACCCTCCTCGGCATCGCCGGCATGACCGTGTTAGTGGCGCTGACAGCGGCTCTCGCCGTAGCGTTCCTGGCCGGAGGGAGCAGCGACAAACGGCCAGAGGTCACCAGACAACCCCCTCCGGCCGGGACAAGCACCACGCCTCCCCCTTCGAGTGCCGCCCCGAGCATCATCGGACCGGGCTGCGGAGGTGGCGCCTACAAACGTTTCGGTTACTACGTGGACGGTAAAGCAGGGTGGCTGAGCGGTTCGGGCGGCTATGCGGGAGCTGGCTGCAACGGGAGTTTCGACGCGCTTCCGATGTCCGGCGATGCGAAGAAGGCCGATCCCACGCTGTATGCCCAGTGGGAGTTCGATCCCAGGTTGAGGCGTAAATGTAAAGTGCTTCTCTATATCCCTGATAACACCGACAGGAGGTACGTCGGCGGGAGCCCCGCGCGCTATACCGTGGGGCAGAGAAACGGCGATAAGAAGCTTCTTTCCTTTAGTATCGACCAGCCCAAGTCTCTAGGTAAATGGGTGGACAGCGCGGTCTTCAATGTCGATGGCCCCTTTCATGTTCGCCTGGCGAACACAGGGAAGGACTGGACGGACGCGAGGAGCACCTTCACCCATGTCGTAGCGGCCCAGGCCCGCGCCATATGTAGCTGATCACCGCTCACTGCCCCGTGCCGGACGGCAGGCCTCCGGATTACGTGTCGGCGGTCGGCCGGAGTACGCCGGCGCCGCCCGCGATGGCGGCGGTGAGCAGGACGACGAACGCGAAGGACACCGTCAGCGAGGACAGGTGGGCGATGCCGCCGATGATGCCGGGGGCGATCAGCCCGCTGCCGTAGGCGATGCCGGCGACACCGGCGATGCTGCGGCCTGGATGCGGGCCGATGCGCCCCGCGGTGGCGAATACCAGGGGCACCACCACGGCGATACCGATACCGATGAGTGCGAACCCGCCGACCACCAGAATGATGTCGCGGGTGAGTACCACGCCCAGCGCACCCACGGTGGCGCACAGTCCGGCCAGGCGGACCGTGGCCACCGGTCCGACGCGACGTACCACCCGGTCCCCGGCGAAGCGCGCCGCGGCCATGCTGACCGAGAACGTGGCCACCGTCAGGGCCGCCGTACTGGCCGGATGCCCGAGCGCGGTGTGCACGTACACCGCCGACCAGTCCAGCCCGGCCCCCTCGGCGAACACCGCGCACAGCCCGACCAGGCCGATCACCAGCACGGCACGGGACGGCAGCGCGAACGCCGGCGGCGCGTCCACCTCAGGCTCCGGCCGGTGCGGCAGCAGCCAGGAACCGGCCACCACGCCCGTCACCGCGAGCACGGCCGCCGTGAGGAGGAAATGCGGGCGGGCGTCGGGCGTGACCCGGACGGCCACCGCGGCCGCGGCCGAGCCGACCAGCCCGCCGACGCTCCACCAGCCATGCATGCTCGACATCACCGACCGGCCGTACCGCTGCTCGACCACCACGGCGTGCGCGTTCATCGCCACGTCCGCCAGCCCGGCCGCCGCACCGTACAGCACCAGCACGCCGCACAGCAGCACGAGCGAGGTCGGCAGCACCGGCAACAGCAGAGCCGTGCACCACAACAGAATCATGACCCGTACCAGGAAGCGCAGGTCGTGGCGGTGCACCAGGCGCCCGGAGGCCGGCATGGCCACCATGGCACCGATGCCGGGCATCAACAGCGCGACTCCGAGGCCACCGACACCCACCCCGACGTGGCCGGCCACCCACGGCACCCGCGCCGCGAAGCTGCCCGTCACCGCGCCATGCACCGCGAACACCACACAGGTCGCCACACGCGCGCGGCGCAGGTCGGTGGGGATAGGCCGGGTCTCGGTCGCCGCGTCTCCGCCGGCAACGGTGTCTGCCATGAAGGGCTCCAGGTCAGGTGCTACGTCCACCGCCCGCTCACCATATCCGCAATACCGACCAAGTGGTAGGTTTCTTTGGGTGTACCAGAGGTGCGCGAGGTGACCGTGGAGGCCCCGCGCGGCTACGCCAAGGGCCGCGCGAAGCGGCGGCAGATCCTCGACCAGGCCATCGCGCTGTTCGGCGAGGTCGGCTACCGGGGTGCGTCGCTGCGCGAGATCGCCACCCGATGCGGCCTGTCCCACGCCGGCCTGCTGCACCACTTCCCGACCAAACAGTCACTGCTGCTGGCCGTGCTGGAACACCGCGACGAGGTCGACGGCGCACGGCTGGCCGACGGGGGTACCGGCCTGGCCGTCCTGCGCGGCATGGTCGACCTCGCGTCACTGAACTCCACCCGGCCGGGCATCGTCGAGCTGTTCACCGTGCTATCCGCCGAGGCGACCGCCGTCCAGCATCCCGCACACGCCTACTTCGTGCGGCGTTACCAGACGACGGTACGCACGGCCGAGCGGGCCTATGAGCAGGTCCGCGCCGATGGGGCACTACGGCCGGGCGTCGAGGTCGAGGCGGCCGCACGGCAGTTCGTCGCGCTCATGGACGGCCTGCAGATCCAGTGGCTGCTCAGCCACCGACGGCTCGACATGGCGGCCATCCTGCAAGCCCACCTGCAGGCTCAGCTGACGGTCCCGCTGGCGGCCGAGCCGCCCAGCGGTTAGGCACCAGGTGCGAGCGTCCGGCACACAGCGGCTGCCCGGTACACGACCCGGCGGGGTGCCGGGCAGCCGTGTGGCGTACGCGGTGTGGGCTAGCCGACGATCGACAGGGTCGCCTTGCCGCCCTCGAGGTCGCGCGGCTCGATCGGGCAGCGCTTCAGGATCGAGGCGATGCCGGGCGTGAAGTCGGTGACGACCATCGGCGCTCCGGTGAACTTGCCGGAGTCGATGGTGCCGAGGCCGAGGCTCACCGATGACGTGCCGACCTTGCCCGTCTCGGCGCCGGTCGTGCTGGTGGCGCTGCCGCCGTCGGCCAGGTCCCACACGAGGGTGGCCGAACCCGTCATGGTGGCGTTCGCGCAGGTGCCGGTCGCGCGGCCGGACGCCGTCCAGGTGCCGCCCTTCACCTTGGTGCCCTTCCCGGTCGAGAGGTCCTTGCAGGTCCCCAGGTTGCCGAGAACGCTCCAGCTGACGCCGTCAGGCTGCGGGAACGCCGCGCTCAGCGTCACCTCTTCCAGGGCCGCGCCGGCGCAGTGGACCGACGCGGCGGCGTGCGCGGGCGCGGGCCGGAGTAGCAAGAGCATCGACGCGAGGGTGACCAGTGTCAGGGCCGGGGCGACGAGCCACACGGGGATGCGCCGGTTCGTGGCGTACGGTGGCCGGCCGCCGGGATCGGCGGCGTCTGCGGGGTGATCCATATCTTCCTCCTTGGTCCGTTGGTGGGCCTTGGCCGGTCGGCCGGTCGTGGCCGCAGGAGTGCGTACTCACCTCCTCGTCCGTACGAGGGTGGACATCCGTGCGGGACGTGACCGGGCGGGTCACGTCGCCGGACGAGTCAGGCGATCGCCTGCGCGATGACGTGGGCGCCGCCGTCGACGTGCACGATCTCTCCGGTGGTGGCCGGCAGCCAGTCGGACATGAGCGTGACGCACGCGCGGGCGACGCTGGAGTGGTCGCCCGTGCTCCAGCCGAGTGGGGCGCGGGCTCCCCACCGGGTGCCGAGCCCGTCGAAACCGGGGATGGCGCGCGAGGCCACCGTGCTGAGCGGCCCGGCCGCGACGAGGTTGACGCGCACCCCGCGGCCGCCCAGAGCGGCGGCGAGGTAGCGGGCGCACGACTCCAGTGCCGTCTTCGCCACGCCCATCCAGCCGTAGCCGGGACATGCCTTTCCGGCGTCGAAGTCGAGGGCGACGACGGAGCTGGCCGGCGCGAGTATCGGCAGCAGCGCCGTGGTGAGGGCGTGCAGGGAGTGGGCCGACACTCGCAGGGTCGTGGCCACGTCCTCCCAGGAGGTGGTGAGGAAGTTGCCGCCGAGCGCGGCCGGCGGCGCGTACGCGATCGCGTGCAGGACACCGTCGAGCGGACCGCCGAGGAGCTCACCGGCCCGTTCGGCGAGCGGATCGAGGTGCGCCCGGTCGGTGACGTCGAGCTCGATCACCGGGGCCGGCTCGGGGAGCCGCCTGGCGATGCGTTCTACCAGGCCGAGCCGGCCGTGGCCGGTCAGCACGACCTTCGCTCCTTCGCGCTGGGCGAGCGCCGCCACGTGGAAGGCGATCGAGGCGTCGGTGAGGACGCCGGTGATGAGGAGGTTCTTGCCCGCGACGATTCCCGGCATGGACGGCACCGGCCTTTCCTGGCGTACGGGTGTGCGGATCGAAGGATGCGGCCGGCCGTGGTCAGGCGGCCCGGAAGACGAGGACGGCGTTCTGACCACCGAAGGCGAAGGAGTTGCTCATCGCCGCGGCCATCGGCCGCCGCCGGGGGCACCCGGCCACGACGTCGAGGTCGATGGCCGGGTCGGGATGGTCGAGGTTGGCTGTGGGAGGGATCGTCTGGTGCCGGAGCGCGAGCACGGTGCAGGCCGCCTCGATGGCTCCGGCGCCGCCGATGGAGTGGCCGATGACGCTCTTCGTCGCGGTGACCGGCGGCGGCGCCGCGAACACCGCGTGGAGAGCACGAGCCTCGGCGAGGTCGTTGTGGAGCGTCGCGGTGCCGTGGGCGTTCACGTGGTCCACGTCCCGTGGGTCGAGGCCCGCGTCGCGCAGCGCTTCGCGCATCGCCCGGGTCACCCCCCGAGCGGACGGGTCGGGGGTGGTCTGGTGGTAGCCGTCGGCCGTCGCGCCGTACCCGGCCAGGTAGGCGTGGACGTCCGCGCCGCGTGCCGCCGCGTCCGCGGCGCGTTCGAGGATGAGGACCCCGGCGCCCTCGGAGAGGACGAAGCCGTTACGGTCGGCGGCGAACGGCCGGATGGCCGACGCCGGATCGCCGCGACGCTCGGCCAGCACGCGCATCTGCGCGAACATCGCCGTCACCAGCGGCAGGCACGCGCACTCCGTGCCGCCCGCGATCGCCACGTCGCACGCTCCGCCGCGCAGCAGGTCGCGAGCGACACCGATGGCCGTGGCACCCGACGCGCAGGCGGTGGAGGTGACGAGGTTCGGACCGAGCGCACGCAGGTCCATGCCGATCTCACCGGCCACCATGTTGGCGGCGGTGCGGGGGATGGCCAGCGGTGAGATGGACCGGACGCGGCGGGCGCGGAACTTCTCGTACTCCTGGGTCAGCTGGTCACCCCCGCCTCCGCAGCCGATGACGACGGCGACCCGCGTGCCGTCCCAGCCGGCCGGGCGCAGCCCGGCGTCTGCGACCGCCTCGCGGGCGGCGACCAGGGCGAGCTGGGTGAACCGGTCGATGCGCCAGACGAGCCGTTGTCCCAGCCGGGCGACCGGGTCGAAGTCCGGCACCCGGCAGGACAGGTCGACGGGGAGGCCGGCGAGCCGCTCGTCACGTGCGGCGGTCGACCGCCCGGCACACAGGCCCGCCCAGGTCGCCGGCACGCCGACTCCTGCGGGCGTGACCAGGCCGAGCCCGGTGACCGCGATGTCGGTGGGGTTCACGAGGCGTTCTCCGCGACCCCGACCGGCTCTTCGGAATCACCGGGCCCGGCGCGACGGCGTTCGCGGTCCAGGCGTTCGGCGACCTCGCCGAGCGTCATGTCGACGGTGGCGTCGGCGACCGCGTCTTCCGCGCGGAAGCCGTACTCGTCCTCGATGATGACCGCGATCTCGGCCAGCATGAGGGAGTCGACCTCGAGGTCGTCCATGGTCGCCTCCGGCCGTACGAGGTCGGCGGACACACCGAAGTAGGAGACCAGACGCTCCGCGATCAGGTCGTAGACGGGATTCATCGGGAGGGACGCCTTTCTGCCGAGGCCGGATGCGGCCGTTCGATTCGCGGCGAGTCGAGTACGGCGAACAGGAAGTCGAAGCTCAGCGGTCCGGGCCGATGCCCGCTGGGCAGCGCGGAGACCAGCCGTGCCCGGTCGTAGGAGCGCCGGTGCCAGGCGAACGGCAGGAACGGCTGGAAGTACGTGGCCGCGAAGCGCTCGAGGAAGTTCGGGTCGGCGGGGGCAGGGCCGAGCGTGAGCCGGAACTCCGGGACGTTTTCGGCCGCGAGCCGCCACAGCTTCTCGGCCGGAGTGTCCTGGGGGTGGACGACGTGCAGCGTCGTCACGGCGCCGGCGGGACGGCCGGCGATCCGCGCGGACGCCTCCAGCATCGCCTCCGCCGCCCAGCCGACCTGCACCATGTTGAGCCGCGCGTCGGGGCGGCCCGGCAGCCGTACGGTCAGGGGTTCCCGGCCCGGCCGCCGGTGCACGGCGCGCATCCGTGCCAGCAGGCTGACCAGCGAGCCGATCTGGTGGTCCGGTACGCCCGCCGGGGCTGGACGGTCGTGGACCATGAGGCTGGGCCGCAGGACGAGGACGGGCCGGCCGGTACGGGAGGACCAGTCGCGTACGGCGACCTCGGCGTCGTACTTGGACCTCTCGTAGTCGTTCTCAAAGCCCGCCGAGTCGTCCAGCTCGTCTTCCAGGATCAGCCCTTCCCGGCGGCGGCCGGCCACGAACGCCGTGCTGAGATGGCGGACGCGGGCGCCCGGTGGCGCGGCCTCCGCCAGGGCGAGGACGTTCTGTGTGCCGCCGAGATTGACGCGCCGCAGGCTCGCGGGGTCCGCGTTCAAGGTCGTGTCGGCGGCGCAGTGCCACAGCTCGGTCATCGAGGCCGCGAGCGCGGCGAACCGGTCCGCCGGAAGGCCCAGCCCCGGCCGGGTGATGTCCGCCTGGACGGCGGTGACCTGCCGGCGCGCCGCCTGGCGTACGGCGGACGGCGCGGCGAGAGCGTCGAGCGCCCGCAGCAGGCGGCCGTGTGCCCTGCCGGGCTCGTCGCGGCTGAGCACGACCACCTCGCCGGGGTCGCGTGCCAGCATCGAGCGCAGCAGGAAGGTGCCGGTGAATCCGGTGCCACCGGTGATGACTACGGTCATCGCGGGTCCTCGGCGCGCATCCCGAGCAGCCGCCAGAGCAGTGAGCCGGCGGAGGTCATCAGGCCGAGCTCGGCGGCCAGCCGGCGCGGGCCCGCCACGGCCGCGCGGAACTCCGCCCGCCACGCCGGATGACGGTAGGCACGGGCTCTCACTCCGCGCGGGATACCGAACTCCCGGCTCATCGAGCGCGGCGGGCCGAGGACGAGCCCGGCGACGATGCGGACGATCACCGGCATCGCCAGCGCGAGGAGCACCCGGTGGAGACGGCCGAGACGGGGCACGCGATGCCGGAGGTGATGCCGGGCGAACGACAGGTGCCGGGCCTCCTCCGCCACATGGATCCTCATGATCCGCTCCTGCAACGGATGCAGCCGGCCGGCATCGCTCAGAACCCGGCGCTGCGCGTGGTCGATGGGCTCCTCGCCCGCCAGTGCGAAGATCAGGAACAGCTCCGGTGACAACCACGGCAGCAGTGGCACCAGCTCGCCGAGGATCCCGCGGACGGCAGGCAGGCCGGGAACGGGCAGGCCCGTACGGGTCGCGAACTCACCGAACATCAGTCCGTGGCCGGCCTCCTCGATGACCTCGAGGTAGGCGTACCGGAACGCGGGCGAGCCGGCCGGCAGCCGGCGGGCGAAGGTGAGCAGGCCGCGTTTGAGGATGTTCTCGAACTGCACGCCGGTCTGCATCATCGCGGTGATCCGCCACAGGCCCAGCCGCGCCTGCACGGCCGGGCTCAGCTCCTGGTACCAGCCGATGCCGCTCAGAGGGTCGGCGTCGGGGAGCCGCCAGCGAGGGTCGGCCGGGTCGATGCCGAAGTCCGGGTCGTCCCAGGGGATCTCGCGGTAGACCGGCGAGTGCCGGCGGACCGAGGCGCGGGACAGCCGGTCCACGACGTCGGCGTAGGGGCGACCGTCGTCGGCCGACCTGGTCACCATGCTTCCTCGCGTCGCCGGGTCGTGGACGCCAGGTCCCGTACGGCGTGCAGCCACCGGTCGCCGAGGTCGCCCGGGTCGGGGCAGCCGCTGTCGGTGACGAACGCGACGCATGCCGTTTCCCGGTAGGTGGTGAGCGCCGCGCCGAGAGGTTGCCCAGCGGGCAGGTAGGACACGGGGACGAAGCCGGTCACGGGCCTGCCCGCGAGTTGCAGCGGGCGGTCCGGGCCGGGCACGTTGGTGGCGAGCAGGTGGCTGTGCCGGGAGCTCTGGGTGAGCTCGACCAGGGTCCGGGCCAGCCATCCCGGCATGACCGCGCCGAGTCCGCTCTCCGCCGCCGTACGGCCGTCGCCCTTGCCGCGTTCGGTGGCCGCGTGCAGGATCGCCAGGCGTCGCGCGGGGGAGGGCTCGTCGCACGGCAGCTGGATACGGAAGGGAACGAACCGGTTGCCCAGGACGCCATCGCCCGGTCGCCCGCGCGTGTTCATCGGGACCAGCGCCCATGGCCGTCGTACCGGCTCGGACAGGTCGTACCAGGGCGAACCGGGCCACTCGCGCAGGACCGTGGTGAGCCCGGCGAGAAAGATCGTGTTGACGGTGGTGCGGTGCTCCCCGGCGGCGTGCCGCAGGAGATCAAGATCGGTGAACGTCCAGGTGAGCCTGCGCTCGCCGGTCCATACGCCGCTCGCCTCCGGCCGGGCGAGGGGCCAGAAGCCGCGCGTGAGGTTGACCCCGCCACGCGCGGTCTCACGCAGGCTCGGCCGATGCCGGACCTGGGCCCGGCGTCCGGGCGGCGGGGGACCGGCCGGCTCGGCACCGAGGAGCGCCCCCGCGACCCGGTGCGGGATGGACATGCCGTCGTGCAGTGCGTGGTGCCCGAGGTAGAGCAGCGCGAACTCGTCCTCGGCGTGGCCGTGCAGCAGCCAGGCCCGCCACATCGGGCCGCCGCGGGGGATGGCCTCCTGTAACAGCCCGTCGACCGCCGAGACCAGACCCGCGTGACCCTGCTCGGGCGCCAGGACCCGCTCACCGACCAGCGCGGTGAGGGCGTCCCGGTCGAGCGGCAGCCAGGCGCTGCGGCGACGGCCGGCCGGGACCAGCGCGCTGCTGAGCCGGGGCAACGAGGGCAGCCGGTCACGGAACCATCGGCGGACCTCACCGAGCGCGGGCGCGCGCCCGCGCATCAGCGTTAGGCCGCCGATAGCGAGGTTGACCCGGGGGTGTGCGGCGTCGTAGGCGAGGAAGGCGCGCTCCACCGGGCTCAGCGGTGGAACGTGGCCGGGTGGCCGCCCGTCCCGTGGCGCGTGGGTCTCGCGGCTTGCCATCTCATCACCTTTTCTCAGCGGTCGGCGCGTACGGGGCCGGTACCTACGGGGTCGGGTACGGGTGGGTGCCTTGGGAGTACGGTCCGCAGCGGGCGCGGCCACCACCAGTTCCAGCGCCCGAGGACCCGCATCACCGCGGGGACGAGGACCAGACGGACGATCGTGGCGTCGATGACGACGGCGACCAGCAGGGCGAAGCCGAACTCCTTGAGCTCGACGACGGGCGACGGCAGCAGGGCGGCCGAGACGGCGACCAGGACGGCCGCCGCGACGAAGATGGGCCGGGCGGTGCGCTGCACGCCGGCGGCGACCGACGCGGTGTTGTCCCCGGTGCGGTGGTAGATCTCCTGGACGCGGCGGACCAGGAAGACCTCGTAGTCGGTGGAGACGCCGAACACGATCGCGAACAGCAGCAGCGGCAGGTAGACCTGGATGATCCCGTCGCCGTGGAACCCGAGGACACGCTCCCCCCTGCCCCACTGGAAGGTCACGACGAACAGGCCGAGTGTGCTCGCGCAGGTCAGGAGGTTCATGACCACCGCCTTCAGCGGGATCAACAGGCTGCGCATCATGGCGGCGAGGATCAGCAGCGTCGACGCCAGGACGAACGTCAGCACCCACCACAGTTTCCGTACGAGCTCGTCGTGGGCGTCCACGAGCAGGGCGCTGACCCCGCCGACCAGCACCCGGGACGAGTCGTCCGTCACGGTCGACGGCACGATCTCACCGCGAACCCGGCGTACGAGGGCCGCCGTCCGCGGCCGGTCGGGGGCCTCGCGGGGCACGACCAGGAGGACCGCGGCGGACCGCTCCTTGCCCACGGCGACGGCGTCGACCTGGGGGTCGCGTTCGAGGGCGGCCACCAGCCGGGTCACGTCCGGGGCCGGCGCACCGCGCGGATGCCGGACGTCGATGAGGAGCGTGCCGGTCGCTCCGGCGAAGGAGTCGGCCTCCAGCAGGGCGAGCCCCGTGCCGCTCGGCGTCCCCGCGAGCACACTGCGCTGGAGGTCGGCGCCGAGCCGCAGGTGCAGCGCCGGCACGGCGCACAGGAGCAGCGTCGCGGTGCCGGCGAGGAGGTAGGGCCACGGGCGCCGCATCAGGTGCCCGGCCCAGCGTGCCCACCGTCCGTCGTCGGCGAAGGCGGCCTCGTACGGCCGGCCGCGCCGCCACGGCAGCGGCCCGGCGTCGAGCAGGCCGTGGCGTAGGGAAAGAGCGGCGGGCAGCAGGGTGAGCGAGGCGGCCACCGCGACGGCGATCACCAGGAGGGTCGCCAGCGCCAGCTCGGTGAAGATGGACACCTTGACGGCGAACAGGCTCGCCGCCGCGACCGCCACGATCATCGCCGAGTACACGACCGTACGTCCCGCCGTCGCCACGGCGGTCCCCGCCGCCGTCGTACGGTCCGCGGCGCCGTGCGCGGCCGCGAGCTCCTCCCGGAAGCGGCTGACGATGAGCAGCGCGTAGTCGATGCCGATCCCCAGGCCGACGACCGAGACCGCCGTCAGTACGAAGACGTCGAACGTCGTCACCCGGGACAGGACACCGATGGCGCCAAGGGTCACCAGGATCGTCGATCCGGACAGCGCCAGGGTCAGGACCGCCGCCCCCAGAGTGCCCAGCCCCAGCCACAGCACCAGGAACGACAGCACGACGGCCACGCCCTCGATGACACGGACGCCGGAGATCTCGACCGTCCTGACGTCGGCGTTCACGGGAGTGGCGCCGACCAGGAAGGCGGCCACCCGGCCGCCTGACGCCTGCCGGGCCGTGCGCTCGGCCGCCGCGCGCTGCGCGGGGTAGCGGGCAAGCCGCTCCCGGTCGTCGCCGTAGGCCGAGACGAACACGTAGCTGTTGTGCGGATCGCGGTAGGACAGTCCGCGCACCTCGAACAGGCCGATCGGATGAGCCGCCGAGACGTCGCGGACGGCGGGCGGGAACGCCTTCGTGATGATCACACCGGGCTGTCGCGTCAGCGCCTGTTCGGTGGCCGCGACCGTCGACCGGTAGAGCGGCGTCCCGGCCGTCAGCCGGTCCGAGTGGAAGACGAGCATCATCTGCTCGCTCCCCAGCACCGGCATGTCCCGGCGGAGCGCCGTGGTCGTACGGGCGGACTCGGCGTCGCGCACGCTGAGCGGTGGCGCACCGAGCGCGCCCAGCAGCGAGGGCAGCAGTGCGAGCGAGGCGAGGCCGAGCAGCCCCCAGACGAGAAGGACGGTCCATCGGTACTCCGCCGCCATGGCACCACAGCGGAACAGTGCCGAACGCACGCCGCGAGGCCGTGCTGCCATTGTGGGCCGTGACCTCCCCATTTCAGAAGCCCACCCTTCTACGCGGATATCCAGGCGCACGCGTTACGTTCATGCGGATGCATTGCTCGATGGCGCGGCCCAATGGTCGAAAGTCCATTTGCGGAATTGATGGCTCGGTCGCTGGACAACATGTCAACACGCCGCAAAATCAAAATCCACCGGCCGGGCGTTGCGTCGCGTTGCCTCGTTACGATGAGGGAGGTTGTGGTGACTTACCGTGATGTCGCGCGACCTCTGTGGGCGAAGGGACCCCTGTGACATGGCCGAACTCACCTATCGTCACCCGCTGGCCGCGCTGCGCGCGGCGCTGGGCGGCCTGTCCGCCGTGGAATACCTCAACCAGGTGAACCGCCGGCATCGGGCGCTCGGGTTCGGCGCGATGGCGATACGGCGGGAGAAGGTCATCCGATGGGAGTCGGGTGCTTCGGTCCCCCAGCTTTCGGCCCAGCTCGCCATGGCCGACCTGCACGGTGTCCCCGAGGACTCCGTGTACGACCTGGGCTGGCCGTCCTGGCTGTCGTTGGCCTTCCCCGCCGACCGGGCGTTGTTACGCGAGCCGTGGAACCTGGAGGGCACGCTCGCCGCTCTGCCCGGTGCGGCGCGAGGCCGGTTCGCCGACCGCCGCCGCACGCCGTGGACGGCAGGCGCCGGACTTGACGCACTTGTGGGGGAATGGTCCCGCGCGCTGTCGGCGCCGGTCCAGACGATCAAGAACGGCAGGGGACGTGTCACCGAGGAAATGATCGAGGCGTTCACCGACCCGCTCGCCAGGATCAGCCGCCTCGACGACGTTCTCGGCGGAGAGCTGACCCGCCGCATCGCACTGGCGAATTTCGAGGTGCTGAGCTCGATCGCCCACGATTCGACCTACGGAGAAACGACCGGACGCCGCCTTTTCCAGGCACTCGGAGAGGCGGCCAGAATCTGCGGCTGGCTGTATTTCGACTCAGGTCTGCATTCGGCCGCCCAGTCCTATTACGTGACGGCGCTCCGCGCCTCGGCCATGGCCGGCGACGAGGTGACCGGAGCCAACATCCTGGCGTTCATGGCCATCCAGTCCTACTCCGAGGGCGACCCCACGGACGCCGTGAAGCTCGTCGACGCGGCGCTGAACCACTGCGACGGCCGCGCCATACCACGGCTGCGCGCGATGCTCTACAGCCGCCGGGCCCGTGCCCTCTCCAAGACCTCCCACGGACTGAACGGGTGCCTGCGCGACTTCGACAAGGCGCGCCATTGTCATGCGCTCGGATCACATGACGATGACCCGTCCTGGCTCTACTGGCTCACCGAGGGTGAGCTGGAGATGCTCGCGGCGTCCTCGGAGCTGAGCCTCGGCCGGCCGCACCAGGCGCTACGCGCTTTCGACACGGCGGCGCGCGCGGGCCATTCGCCGGAGACCTTCCCCCGCGACCACGCCCTCTATCTCACCCGGACCGCCCGCGCCCACCTCCTCACGGGAGACGTGGAGCAGGCGGGCGCCGTCGCCACCCGGGCCCTCACACTTTCCCGCGGATTCGGCTCAGGACGGGTCCGTTCGGAACTCGCCCGCCTCGGCACGGCACTCAACCGCCATCGCTCCAGCCGCGCCGTACGGGAGTTCACCGACCTCCGCGCGACCACCGAACCTCTGGACGGCCAACCCGGTTGAGCAGCCGCACACCGCCGCGCTGCGGGTTCTGCGGGCGGCGGATGGAGCCGTGCTGAGCGAACGGACCACGCGGGTCAGTGGACCCGAGCGCGGTCGAGGACCTCCTCATTCGTCAACGGGCTCTTCGGATGATGGCTGAGGCACAGTGGCGTGCGGATCTTCTGCGGTGCCTCCCCCTCGGCCGCGACGTAGAACTCGCCCGAGCGCAGCCGCGACACATCGGGGATGTCTCCGCCTTTGGCCTTGGCCATCTCCCGGGCGGCTTCGATCTGGATCGGGCTGTTCAACAGGCCGTAGAACTGGGTGGCAGCGTTGCCCGGAATGCGGTTGTGCAGCCCCTTCGGCGCCTGGGTGGCGAACACCAGCCCGAGCCCGTACTTGCGTGCCTGCGAGGCGAGAGCGAGGGTGCTCTGCGTACACGCCGTCATGGTCCCGGACGGCGCGAGCGTCTGCGCCTCGTCCATCACGAAGAGGCCGAGCAGCGGCCGATCACCGGCCGGGTGCTTCTTGATGTACGCGAAGAGCGCCATCTGCAACTGGTTGACGAAGCTCTGACGCATTTCGTCGGAGGGCAGGCCGACCAGGCTGATCACCGAGACGCGCGCCCGCTTTCCGCTGGAGGGTGTCAGCAGGACCGCTGGGTCCAGGGGCGTGCTGTCGCCGCCGAACATCGGGTCGTTGTCCACCGACGCCCTGAGCGTTTGAGCCAGGTCGCCGGCGATCTTTTCGGCGTCGGCGAGCTCGCTGACCCCGTACGGTAGGTCGGCGAGCGTTTCGATCAGGCCGCGCAACGTGCTGCCGCCGCGCCGGCCGTAGTGGTCAACCGCCCGTCGCAGGACGGCGAGGCCGAGGTGCGCCTTCGCGGCCCGGCTGTCCAGCCGTGCCCGGGGGATCAGCGCGGCCACCGCCGAGTCCACGGCCTCGTTGAACTCATCCGGGTCATCGCGCGCGCTCTTGAAGTCCGGCAGTGGTTGGAAGCTCAGCGGCCGTCCGGTCTCCCGCCTCGGCGTCCACACCACGACCTCGGTGCCGGCGATGTAGTCGGCGGCCTTGTCCGCATCACCGGGTCCCCAGGCCGCCGGCGGCGCCGGCCACGGATCGCCGAGCCGGGCCAGGTCGTTGTTCGGATCCAGCACGATGGCGGACACGCCCTGGAGCGCGCACTCCTCGACCAGGCGGCGGATCAGCACCGTCTTGCCCGAGCCGGAGCCGGCGAAGATCGTGACGTGCTTGCGCAGTGACTCGAGGGCCAGCCGGGCCGGCTCGCCGCTCGTGTAGTCGTGACCCACCGTCAGCGCCGGCACCGGCTGCTGCGATGCACCGCTCGTACGCCTCGGAGCGGCCGATGCGTCCAACGGTGCGCTCGTCGGCTCGTCCGCCTCCGACCGCATCGGCGGGTCCGCCAGATCCGCCATGGCCTGGCGGAAGATCTGGATTCCGCTGGCCGGCTTGCGCCGCACCAACCACGCCGTGAGGTCGACAGGAGCCTCGTCGAACAGGACTTTTAGCGCGGCCAGCGTACGGAGATCGGACTCTTCGAGGGCCAGCGTCGCCGTGTTCTTGGACTTGAGCTCCTCGATGACGCTGAGTGTCTTGTCACCGGTCCATGGGCCGTTGCGCAGGAAGTAGAGCCTGCGCTTGGGCACCTGATACTCGACACCAGCCGCCGTGACCGCGCGCTTGATGCGGTGCAACGCGGCGACGCCGTGGTGCCCGGCACTGATCGCCCGGAAGGACCAATGCGCCTGGTCCTCCGTGTCCTCGTCGAGCGTGCGCCGAAGTCTCGCGTGGAGTGCCGGTTTGGGGCTCGGCGGACCGTCCTGGCCAAAGGACTCGTCGGCCATCCCCCGCTCGATGATCCATGCCATCAGCCCGGCCGAAAGCAGGCCTGGGATGACTGTGTCCTCGCGGTTCGGTGCGAGCGGTGCCCCGACGTCCGCTTCGTCCTTCAGCGCGTCGAAGCGTGCGTCCAATCGTTCGCGTACCTCATCCGAGATGTCAGGGGAATCGAGCGGTGCCGCACTTGCCTCACTGCTCGATGGTTCTTCCAGGCGCCCGAGCTCTAGGACCTCGTTATTCAGCAGACACTTCCTGACATGCCTGTCGATCTCAATGAGCAACTGGCGCGGAGTGAAACTTGTGGCGGTCTCGAATGTCTCCGGACGGATCGGCCATGATGGGTAGGGCGGTGAGAACGGGACCTGGCCGTAGCTGTGGGTGAACCGCTTCTCGACGATGCTCCGTGCGATGGCCGGATCTCTGATGGGGCGCAATTCCTCGGGCTCGCGGAATCGGTCGCCCACGGTGTCGGTCGCTCTGTTCTTGATGAGCATCCAGGATGGGGGAATGCACGCCACGAGGGTCAGCGTCCGGCGGGTGTCCTGGCGCAGCGCCATCAACCCGTGCGCGATCTGTTCCAGCACCAGCGACTGCGCCCAGTCCTCGGTGTCCGACGGCTCGGTCTGCCGGCGCTCGTGGGATGCCGCCGACGACTGTGAGATCAACGTGTCGATCTGGTCGACGGCCATCACGGTGGGGCCTGTCAGCGCGAACAGTTTGGACAGCTCGCGGACGATCTCCTGCGCGGTGCGCGGCCTCCGCCGCATGCGCCACTGGGCGCGCTCGCCTGTCTCGGCCTCCGGCTCGCAGCTGAAGTAGCTCTCCGCGAGCTCGCGATGCGCGAGGTCATCCGATACGTGCAGCGCGAGCGCGCGGACGGTGTCGTCACACTCGCGCGCGACCAGGCGGTCGTAGTCGCTCAGCCCGCGGACGAAGGCGTCCAGCGCCGCCGTGGTCAGTTCGGTCTCTCCCATGACGGCTCGCCGCGCCGATCGGGGCGCGCTGACCACAGACGAGAGCCTCCGAAGGAACAGGCGCAGCTGGGTATCGCTGCCCGGCACCGGCCGGAAGAGGCCCTCGGTCATGGAGGCCAGGACGCTGTCCCAGAACCCCTTGGCGTCGAGCAGGCTCACCAGGAAGAAGTAGCCGCCCTGGTCCTGGATCTGCTGGCGGACCCAGCCGAGCAGGTGAGTCTTGCCCGAGCCGCGCCGGCCCTTTAAGACCAAGCCGAGCGGACTGGCGTCCTTGCTCGCCTTCGCGTCGGCCATGGCCGCCAGCACATCCTTGACGACTCCCCGGTGCAGCCCTTCGACGTGGTACGGCGACGGGCGCCAGACATCGTCGGGTACCGGTGCCCAGTCGAACCTCAGCGCCTCCAGCGCCTTGCGTTCGTCTTCGTTCATCAGATTCCGATAGCGATCAGATGCGTGTCCTGTCCGCCGACCCGCACCGCGTTGCGGCGATCCTCGGCGGTGAGGATCTTCTGGTTGGCCTCACCCATCATGTCCACGTCCTCCGCCCGGCTCAGTGCGAGGAAGGCCTGGTCGAGCGCTTCACTCGGCACATCGGCGAGTTTCCGGCGAACGTCGGTGTGCCTGAGCCACGCACCGGGACGCGGGGCGAGCGAGCCGTAAGCCGTGCGAATCCGTGTCTCGAGATCGTCGACCGGCGCCTCGGCCGTGTGGGCGAACATCTCCCCGAACCGCCGGTACGCGCCGTGCTCCAGCACCCGCTCCCGGAGGTTGTCGTGCAACGCGCTCAATGCCGCACCCAGCGCTCGGGCCCGGGGACTGTCGAAGTTCAGCCCTTGGTGCACGCGATCCCAGCCCTTGTCATCCAGGACGTGAACGAAGGCCTGGCCCACTTTCCAAGTTTTGACGTAACCCAGGTTGTTGAGCTTCTGCCGGCTCTTGCCGGTCAGTGTTATCCGGTAGCGCTCGTTCAACTCCGGGTTGGAGATCTCTCGTGCCTCCGCCATCAACACCATGAGGGTTGCACTCTCCGCCGGGGTGAGGTTGTCAGCCACCCTGCTGTCCTTTCGTCATGTCATGCCTTCGTGTCCGAATGAGGTGTTCGATCTGCGCCGCCACCGCGTGCACGTCGTGCTTCACGCGCGCGTTGGTGAATCTGAGAACGGCGTAGCCATCCAGTTGCAACCGCACGTCGCGTACGCGATCGGTGTCGTACTGCTCGGGCCGGCAGTGCTCCAGCCCGTCCAGCTCCACCACCACGCGTTCGGCGGGCCACAGCAGGTCGGGCCGGATCGGGCTCCGTACCAATGTCGGCTGGTAGGTCCCGTTCCAGATCCGGCCGTACGCCCACTCCTGTCGCGCCAGTACCGCCTCGAGCGCGGCCTCGACGGTGCTCCGCGGATGCGGCCGGCCGACCACCGTCGCGGCCTCGCCCGATGACGTCACCGCCGTCTCCTGCGGGACGGGTACGAGGTGCAGGGTGCCGATGCGCTCCGGACCGGGCGATTCGGTGCCGGTGAGCCACACGCCCAGCCGGCCGCGATCGGCGAGCCACTCCGCACCCGCCACCACGACATCACGGACCGGCGGATCCCCGGGCTCCGTCTCGATCGGCATGGTCAATACCAGCCGGCCGCGCCGGAATCCCGTCGCGATGACGCGGGCAAGTCCCGAGGCCCGTAGCTCGGGCCGCAGCCGTGCCCGTGAAGGCCGGCCGGTCAGCGCCCGTTCCGCCAGATCGGCGAGGAACGTACTGGAACAACCCACGACGCGCGCCCGTTCGATGGCCACGGCCCGGATCGCCGCCAGGGCGGCACCCTGCGGACCGTCCAGCTCATCCGCTTCGGGCAGCCATCCGGGGAGGAGCCGCCGGGCGACCGTGTCGAGGGCGTCGAGCACCTCGGCCACGAAGGCGGCCACCGAGCCGGCTGCCGACGGGGTCACCACGACCGCCGCCGGAAGATCGCTGAATCGGGCGGCCGCCGTGGCGATGTCCTCGGCCGAGACACCCGAGAGGTGGACCACTCGATCGGTCGGTACGCTCGCCAGCCGGTCGTGCCAGGCGGCCTCGCCATCGCGCAGCGTCGTGATCGCGTCTCCCATCACGCCTCCGGTGGCGTGTACGGGGCGCCGTCCGCGGCGAGACCGTGCGCACGCAGCCGGTCGACGAGTACGCGGTCGACGGCCTCGTCGGCGTTGAGCAACGCCACGAGCCGCTCGGCGGCCTGGAAGGTGCCAGCGTCGACCTCGCGCCTGAGCTCGGCCTCGTTCCGCAGGTCGAACAGCAGCGCGGTCAGTTCCCGGGCCGCCACCTCGTCTCCATCGGCGCTGATCTGGCGTCGCAGATGGGCCAGCTGTGCCTGGACGGCGGCGCCGTCCTCGGTCGTCTCCGAGGTGAGAAGCTTTTCCAGCTGGCGAGAGGCCGCCTGGTCACCGGCATCGGCACGCTGCTGAAGCGCGTCCGTCCGGCCGTGCGCCGCCAGGAGCTCGGCCAGGGAGTCGACGGCCGGTTGCCTGCCCTGATCGGCCCGCTCACGCAGTTCGTCGACCGCCCCACGGTCCGCCAGGAGCGCCGCGAGGTCCTCCTCGGCAAGGAGGCTGCCCGTGTCGGCCTTGATCCGCAACGCGTCGGCCTCGCCACCGTCGGCGAACATCTCGGCCAGGCGCCGGCCGGCCTCCGGATCGCCACTCGCCGAGGCGGCGCGCATCTCGTCGATCCGATGAGTGAGTGCGGCGATGCGGCCGAGCCGGTCGGCGGCGGACCGATCGTGGGGAACCTCCGCCAGATGCCGCTGGAGCAGGTCCATGGCCTCTCGCTCGCGTCCGCCGCGGAAGAGCACCCCCGAGAGCTCGACCGCTCCCTCGCCGTGCAACTCGAAGAGTCGCCGCAACGCCTGCTCCTCGTGGCAGTAGCGCATGCGTGCGTTCGCCGCGGCGGCGAGGCGACGAAGGTCTTCTGCTTCCTCGGTGGCGAAGATCAGCGTCTCCCACGCACTGCGCGGAGGACAGTCGGTACGCCGGATGTGCTGAGCCACGTAGTCGGCCACGACGTAGCCGGCCAGTGATCCGGTATGGCCGTCGTCGACAGGTGCCAGGGCGGACACCGCGCCGTGCAGTTCTTGCCGGCCGAACGCCAGGGCGTCGGCAAGCCATCGCAGCGGTCGGTTGACGCGCTGCGGCGGGGTCAGATATCCGCCCACGGCCGTTGCGAACGCGTCCTCGACGATCGGCGACAGGACCCCGAGCCGCCGCGCGTCGGCGGCGAAGCTGATGACGGCCTTGGCATAGGGATCCGGCGCCTGCTCCCACCGGTGCCGCAGATCGGGTCCGGCCGCCAGCACCTGAGTGAGCCCCGCGTCCTTGACGTCGAGCGCCAGCCGGATCCGGGTGTCGGCCTTCGCGACGCGATCGGCCTCCGCCTGCTCCTCGATCGAGAGCGCGTCCGGCACGCTCACGACCTCGGCAAGATCGAGGAGGCGCTGGTCGTTCTCGAACTCGGCCGGAGCTCCCAGCCCGCGTGGCGTCTTCCTCTTCAGATAGTCATCGGGCCACAGCGTCGCGACCACGATCGCGGGAAACCGGAACAGCCGTATGACGTGCTCCTTGGTCAGCCGCGGGTCGGCGCCGAAGAAGCGGTGCATCTCATCGAGCCAGACGATGACCCTCTGCCGTGGCCCTTCGAGCACCTCGACGATGTCACCAGTGCCGGACGGCTGAACGATCGGCCAGTTCGGGGCGACCGTCTGGACGGCCTCGTACAGCGATCTCGTCTTTCCCGATGACGAGCGGCCGATCAGGAGAACGAAGCAGCCCCGCTCAATCCCTACAGAAATTCGTTTTCGCAGGTCATAGTCGAAGTCGCGCTCCACATATTCCGGAAGTTCCCCAACGCTGTCTCTCACCGTGATCGCTGCGTGAATGCCGAGCTGGCGGGGCGGCACCTCGTCGAAGCGCGGTATGGGCCCTGCCGACGGCAATTCGGCTAGCCGTAACCAGGTATTGTGCCATTCCGCATGGTCGGTCTGAGGTACACCGAATACATGGAGCAGGCACGACAACACATCTTTTGATGGGCGCCTGCCGTTCAACGTCGGGCTCACCGTCGCTGGTGGAAGGTCCCGCGGAAGGTCGAGCCGCCTGGCTCGCCGCTGGATCTCACTAAGTGACATGCCCACAGCGGTTTTCAGCCGACTGAGGAGTCTTCCGAAATCCGCCCAGTCCTGGGCGGCCGCAAGATCGGCAGCACTGACGGTCGTCAGGTCGCTCAGCCCCCTTGCGACGCCCCTATGCCGTTCGACAAGCAACGTCGAACGTCCCGGAACACCTTACGAACCACCCGTACGGAAAGCCATACCCACAGTTGAGTGCGATGACTGCCGGAGTGCCTCGTTCGAGGTCATGCGAGATCGTTCCATACCGTCGACCGAATGGTGTTTGCGCTGCTCACATGGTCCCGTCCGCGAACACACGGTTCGCGATCGTGAGGGGATCCAAATGGATAACCGGCTCACTATCCTGCGTGCGGTCGTGGCGTTCTCTCGGCCGCCGCCGCCACGGCGACCTTGATCAACACTCTCGTATGCGTCCGGCGTGACGGCGGCCGCAAGGCGAAGTCGTCGAAGTCCCATCCGGCTGAGCGTTGACTTGGCACGTCTCCGTACGGTCGCTCATCGCAGGGCGCACAGGGTGTCCGCGCCTCGGGAGAGAAGCCCAAATCGGGATTCCGGGCGAACATCGCCGCGGCGACGGGCGGACATCGTCCGTGCCGCCCCGTCCGTCCGCGGCATCGTGAACGTAGTGACCAGCGGTAATCCCAGGACGCAATGGCCCTGGATGCGGCCGGGGTTGACACACGCCCACGTGGGTGTCACGCTTTTGGCCTTGGCGCAGTTGTGCCCAAATCGGCTTTAGGCCCTCGCACACCCGAGATTAGTCATCGCGATCTCGTCGCCATTCTCTGACTTCAGATAGTCCTATCGGGACGCAGTTCTTTTCCTCATTATGGGTGAACTCGTCCGTCTCATCATGGCCCCACAACAGCACTGAAATCAGTCGGCCATGTTCAAGACAGCGGATCCTACGGGAGGTGGGTCGAGGCATGCCTAAGCTATGCAAGCCGTCGGTGAGTGTCCCGGAATACGTCGTCACGCTGGAAGATACCCTGCAGTTCGCCGAGAGGGTATACCACGGAAAGCCTTCGCTTCCGCTAGCGCTGCGACTGATCAAGAACACGGGGGTTCGTAAGCGGCATATCGTGCGGCCAATTGAGGAGATCCTCCATCACCCGGGATTGGAGGAACGCAATCGGGTCTATGAGATCGAATCCAAGAAGAGATGTCCCGAGGTCATCGAGCAGGCCCTGGCGAACGCGGGAGTCACGGTACGCGACATCGATTTGATCGTGTACGTGTCGTGTACCGGATTTCTGATGCCATCGCTGACCGCATGGCTGATCAACAACATGGGCTTCCGGTCCGCTACTCGGCAGATACCCATCGCGCAGTTAGGCTGCGCGGCCGGCGGGGCGGCGATCAATCGGGCTCATGACTTCTGTATGGCGTATCCGGACAGCAATGTCCTGATCGTTTCCTGCGAGCTGTGCTCGTTGTGCTACCAGCCGGACGACACCGATGTCGGTTCGCTGCTGTCTGACGGGCTGTTCGGCGATGCGGTCGCGGCCGCCGTGGTCCGGGGCAGCGGCGGTGTCGGCATAGAGCTGGAGCGCAATGCCTCGTACCTGATTCCGAACACCGAGGAGTGGATCTCTTTCGCCGTCCGGGCCACTGGATTCCACTTCCAGCTGGACCGCCGCGTGCCCGGAACGATGAAACCGCTGGCGCCGGTGCTGCAAAAGCTCGCCGCGGACCACGGCTGGGAGGCCGGAAACCTGGACTTCTACATCATTCACGCCGGCGGTCCGCGGATTCTGAACGAGCTCGCCAAATTCCTCGATGTCGACAGCAGTGTGTTCCGCCATAGCTGGGACACGTTGACCGAATACGGCAATATCGCAAGCGCGGTTGTGCTCGAAGCGGCACGTCGGCTATTCGAGGAAGGGACTCTGACGGCCGGTGCCACCGGCGTGATCGCGGGATTCGGCCCCGGCATCACCGCCGAGATGGCCCTAGGTAGATGGAGCAGTGACGCGACAAGCGACATGGACCAGATCCGGCAGGGAGTCGGCATCACGCCTCAAGCGGAATTTCGCATCTAGGATGAGGAAGCGAGTCATATGGACGGCCTGATCGTCGCACCTGGCCAAGGGCGGAAGGTGATTACGAAGGTGCAGGAGGTCACCTTCAAGGTCACCGGAGCGAACGGCTCCCCTGTGTCGTCTTTCGAGGTGGTGGTTCCGCCCGGTTTCGACGTCGGGGCACATACCCACAGCAACTCCGAGGAGTTCTTCTACGTCTTGGCCGGAGAACTCGACGTCCTGGCATTCGAGCCGATCGAACGCACAGAGGAGACCTGGCATGACTGGCAGTCGCCCGATGGGCGACGAAAGGTCCGTGCCGGCGCGGGCAGCTGCATGTTCGTTCCACGCGGGTGTCCACATGCCTTCACGAATCCCACCGACGAGCCGGCCGTCATGCTGTTTCAAAGCTCACCATCGCCCAATCACGAACACTACTTCGATGAATTGTGCGAGATCTTCGCAAGCGGTGAGGTCGTGGACCCTCATGCCGTGCAGAAGCTGCGTGACCGCTACGACGTCAACCAGATCACGCCGCTGCGCAACGAACCGCCT
Organism: Actinoallomurus bryophytorum; assembly: GCF_006716425.1. Lineage (NCBI taxonomy): Bacteria > Bacillati > Actinomycetota > Actinomycetes > Streptosporangiales > Thermomonosporaceae > Actinoallomurus > Actinoallomurus bryophytorum. Next base: position 2,766,082 of record NZ_VFOZ01000001.1, on the reverse strand, counting down.
ACGAGGTGACTCCCATGGACAGGGTTCCCCTGGTTCACGCGAGCTTGGGTGAGCAAGAACTCGCGGCCGTCGCGGAGGTGTTCTCCTCAGGATGGCCGGCCGGTCAAGGTCCCCAGGGAAAGGCACTGGAGACAGAGCTGGCCGAGCGCTACGGCGCCGCCGGCGCGGTCGCGTTGAGCAACTGCGGCGCCGCGCTGCACCTGGCCCTGCTCGCACTCGGTGTCCAGCCGGGCGACGAGGTGATCGTCGCCGACTACACCTTTCCTGCCCCCGCCCATGCCGTGCGGTACGTCGGCGCGGTCCCGGTCTTCGCCGACGTACGCGCGGATACCGGGACCATCGACCCGCTGGCGGTGGCCGACCTGGTCGGCCCGCGGACCGTCGGCGTGATCGCGGTGGACACGGTCGGCCTGCCGGCCGACTACGAGGACCTCAAGCTGATCACGGACCGGCACGGGCTGTTCCTCGTAGAAGATGCCGCCTGCGCTGTGGGCGCGACGTACCGCGGGCGCGAGGCGGGTGCGCTCGCTCCGGTGGCCTGCCTGTCCTTTCATGGCCGTAAGGGCGCCACAAGCGGTGAAGGCGGAGCCCTGCTCACCGCCGATCCCGCGCTCGCGGCGAAGGCAAGGCTTCAGTCGTCGTTCGGCATTCAGCCCATTTTCGACCAGGCACAGATCGTCGGCCTGCCGATACCGGTGTTCACCGAGATCGGCTACAACTACAAGCTGTCCGACATCGCCGCCGCGATCCTGCGCGTGCAACTCGGCCGGATCGGCGAGCTGCTGGATCGCCGGTGCGCGGTCGCGGCGCAGTACGCCGAACTGCTCGCTGACGAAGAGCTCGTCACACTGCCGCATGTGCCCCCGGATCGAACCCATGCCTGGCAGACCTACATGGTGAAGCTGGACGCCGGCGTGGACCGTGCCGGCGTCGCCGCTGACCTGCGCGCTCAGGGCATCGGTTGCGGGCACGGCACCTGGGCGTGTCACCTGCAGCCGGTATACGAGGCCAAGCAGGAGTGCCCGGTATCAGCGAGTCTTTTCCAAAGTCACCTCGCCATACCCATGCACGCCGAACTCACCGCTGGCCAGGTCGAACGCGTCGTCGATACCCTCCGTACCGCCCTCCGCGCCCATTCGCGTCCTTAGCAGACTCGGAACCGCCTTCATCCAGCCGGCCTCGGGGGTTGAGCGGCAATAACGAGCTTTTCCAGGTCACATCGACGACCTGCTCGAAGAAGGAATTCCGACGGCCTTTCCCACCTGAGGGCACGGTCGCCGGAAGCCGCGGCGATGTCACAGACCGGCGGCGCTGCTCGTCTTAGGTTTTGAGCCCTTAAGTCCGCTGATGAACAAGGAGATGATTATGGCAAGGGGTAGCGCAGCCCCCGCCGCCGAGCCGAGTTCGGAGGTGGTCGGCGACCCGAGGAGGTGGCTGATCCTCGGAACCGTCTGCACGGCCTACGCGATGGTCGGCCTTGACTTGACCGTGATGAACGTCGCGCTCCCGTCAGCGCAGCGAGCACTGGGGTTCTCGAGCGCCGACAGACAGTGGGTCGTGACCGCGTACGCGCTGGCCTTCGGCAGCCTGCTGCTGTTCTGCGGACGGCTGGCCGACCGGATCGGCCGCAAGGAGAGTTTCCTCGTCGGGGTGGCCGGCTTCGGGGTCGCCTCCGCCGTGGGCGGCGCCTCGACGAGTTTCGCGATGCTGGTGACGGCCCGCGCGTGCCAGGGAGTCTTCGCCGCGCTGATGGCGCCGGCCTGCCTTGCCCTGGTGGCCGCCAGCTTCACCGACACGAAGGAGCGGGGCAAGGCCTTCGGCATCTTCAGCTCGGTCGCGAGCGGCACGTCGGCGCTGGGACTGATCGTCGGCGGCGTGCTGACCTCGGGCCTGAACTGGAGATGGTGTCTGTACGTCAACCTGGCCTTCGTCGCCGTCGCGCTCATCGGGGGCGTGCGGCTGCTGGACAGGCAGCCCAAGCCGGATACCCGGATGGACGTCCCCGGCGTGGTCCTCGCGTCGGCCGGGATGTTCTGCGTGGTCTACGGCTTCGCCAACGCCGCGTCGCACAGCTGGAGCACGCTTGGGACGTGGGGCTTCATCGCGGCCGGCGGCGTGCTGCTGGCCGCCTTCGTGACCTGGCAGACGCGCGCGCCGCAGCCGCTGCTGCCGCTCCGGATCGTTCTCGACCGCAACCGCGGCGGCGCGTACCTCGCCGTGCTGATCCAGGGGGGCGGCATCTTCGGCGTCCTGCTGTTCCTCGTCTACTACATGCAGAGCATCCTCGGTTACTCGGCGATCACCTCGGGTGTCTCGCTGCTGCCGCTGTTCGCGGCCGTCACGGTCGCGGCGGCCGGGGGCGGCGCCAAGCTGCTGCCGATGTGGGGGCCCAAGCCGCTGATCTCCGGTGGCATGCTGATCGCCGCGGGCGGCATGGTCTGGCTGACCACGATCGGAGTGCACTCGGGCTACGTGGCGAACCTGCTCGGGCCGCTCATCGTGGTCGGCTTCGGCGTGGGCTTCGTCTACGCCGCGGCGCTGACCGCCGCCACCGCGGGCGTCGCGCTTCAGGACACGGGGATCGCCTCGGCCTGCGCCAACACGGGCCAGCAGGTGGGCGGTGCCGTTGGCACCGCGCTGCTCAACTCCATCGCCGCCACCGCCGTCGCCGGCTGGCTGACCAGCCACACGCACAGGGTGCCGACACTGGGGGAGTTCCAGCTCGCGTCGGTGCATAGCTTCACCACCGTGTTCTGGTGGTCCGCCGGCCTCTTCGCCGCCGGCGCCGTCATCACTGTCCTCCTGCTGCGCAACGGCCCGCTGCCCGAGGGTGCGGGCGGTCATGGCCACGGCGCCCCGGCCGCGGAGCCCGAGGCCCAGTCGGCCTGAGGAGACACCACCACCTGACGGACACCGAACGCCGTCACCGCCGGTCCTGGCGGTGACGGCGTTCGCATGACATCTGCAGCATGAGACTGGGAGGACGAATGTCCGGGGCTATAAAACTGGCGGATTTCTACTCGGCCATTGAAGATACGGCTCGGCCGCTGGATGTGCCCTGCTCCCGGGACCAGGTCTGGCCGATCCTGACGGCGTTCGGGGATGGGGAGGACGCGCTGTCGCAGTCCGTGATCGCCTTCCGGGTGGCCACCGACATCGGCCACGACGGAGAGCTCGACTGCCGGTTCACGGTTCCCAAGAACGTCGATCCGTACGACAGCGCCCTGGCGAAGGGTCTCATCGAGAAGACGGACCATCCCGTCGGCGCCCTTCTCCCGGACGTACAGAAACTGTGCCCCATTGACACGTACGCCATCGACTTCGGGGTCGTCGGCGGCTTTAAGAAGATCTACGCCTTCTTCCCCCCGGATGACTTGCAGGACCTGTCGGAGCTGGCCGGCATCCCGTCCATGCCGCGCGGCCTGGGCGAGCATCTCGGCCTTTCCGACCGCTACGGCCTGAGCAACAAGACGGGCTGCGTCGCCATCGACTACCCGGGCCGGACGGTGAACATCTACTACGGGGAGACCTTCCCCGATGGCATCGAGCGGGAGGTCATCCTGTCGCTGCTCCGGGAAACCGGGCAGCAGGCCCCGAGCGAGCAGATGCTCAGGTTCGCCCAGGCGGCATTCGGGATCTACATCACCCTGAGCTGGGACTCCCCGAAAATCAAGCGGGTCTGTTTCGCCGCGATGACCCCGGATCCGATGAGGCTCCCGATCCCGCTCGATCCGAAGATCGAGGGATTCGTGCGCCACATGCAGGACACCGGCACCGAGGGCAAGTTCGTCTGCGGCGTCGCGTCGTCTCCCCGCGGCGAGTACTACAAGTTGCAGGCGTACTACCAATGGCGCCCGTGGATGGTCGACCTGATGGCCCACCCGGCTTCCGTGTAACGGTTCCCCTCTAACAGGCTTCCTAGGACAGAAGGAGCAGGCGGATGAGCGTCACGGACAAGCCGCTGACGGAGAATCTCACGATCGCGCAGCCGGGCGCGCGGCCCGAGGTGGACGTGGCCGCGGACCTGCTGCCCCTGGAGTACGACAGCAACTCCTGGCTCGCGATCGGCCACTTCGAGGCGGACGGCCACACTCTGGACTACGCGTTCCATCTCCTGGCGAGCACGATCCCGGGCGTCGGGACCCTGTACGCCTCCGTCGTCTCGGTCACCGACGAGACGACGGGCCATTTCTACGCTCACGACGCGATCCACCCCCCTACCGCGGTGACGGCGGCTGAGGGCGGGCTCGACATCACCATGCCCGACGGCCACCTGCGCGGCGACTGGGACAAGATGCAGATCCACCGCGAGGCCCCCGGCGTCGTCATCGACATCGAGACCACGGCCGTCGGGTTCCCCATCTACTCCAAGGGGACCGGGCGTTTTTCCCTCCTCGGGATAGACGTGCACCATTACTCGGTGCCCTACCTGCGCACCACCGGCACCCTGACGGTCGAGGGCACGCGCTACGACATCACGGGGCGGGGCTACACCTGGTTCGACCGCGGATGGCAGAACTTCAACCCGGCGGCGACCGTCAAGCTGTCCTGGATGGGCATCTACCTCGACAACGGCGAGGTGATCAGTCTGTACGACACCGACGTCCCGGGCCAGGAGGAGAGCTGGGCGACGGTCCTTCATCCGGACGGGTCGCAGGCCGTCATCGCGATGGAGCCCCTGGACGTGTCCGGCTTCTGGCACAGCGAGCGGTCCGGCCAGCGCTACCCCGAGCACTGGGTGGCCAGGTTCCCCGAGCACGACGCGATCCTGGACATCACTCCCGTCCCGCTGGAGCAGGAGGTCGTGGCGTCGGTGCCGATGCTGCATCGCTACGAGGCCGCCAGCACGGTCACCGGCACATGGGGCGGCCGGGAGGTCAAGGGCCACGCCTGCGCCCACCTGATCGGCGACTGGGCGGGCTGACCTCGAGGCCAGCCCCTTTACGAACACCTGGAGCAGAAACCCAGACAAGCTTCGGCAGACCCACGGCCAGCGCTGGGAGGCGCGCTATGAGGCGACAACCTCCAGCCGCGGTATTCGCGCGGATCAGCAATCCGAACCCGCCCGCCGGCCTGCCACGGGTCGTGATGGACACGGCCGTGGTGCTCGGCGGTAGCGTCGCCGGCCTTGTGGCGGCGCGCGTACTCTCCGACCACGCCGCGACCGTCATCGTCATCGACAGGGACGATCCGGGCGACGGCGCCGGGTTGCGGCCCGGAGTGCCGCAGGGAACCCAGCAGCATTCACTGCTGCCTGCCGGGCTGATCCAGCTTGAGCGGTGGTTCCCCGGGTTCACCGAGCAGGCGCTGAAGGCGGGGGCACGGCGAGCCCCGCCGGCCGGCCGCCGGTTCTACTTCCAGGGCATCCGGCGGGCCGGCGGCTCGCAGGCGATGATGCTGACCGGCACCCGGCCGTTCTTCGAGGCGCAGATCAGGCGGCACACGCTCGGCCTGCCGAACGTCAAGACGATCACGGCCCGCGTCACCGGCCTGGAGTTCGGCCCGGACGCGGTCACCGGCGTGTGGCATGAGTCCGGCAGCCAGGAGAGCGTGCAGCGCGCCGATTTCGTCGTGGACGCGATGGGCCGGTCTTCCCGGCTGGGCGACTGGCTGGAGCGGGCCGGGTGGGATCGCCCCGCGGTCCAGCGGATACCGGTGGACCTCAGCTACTCCACCGCCCTGCTGCGCCGCGAGGAGGGCGACCCGGACGTCAACGGCGTCCTCGCCCTGCGCGTCCCCTTCGACGGCGTGGCGGGCGCCGCGCTCAACCAGGTCGAGGGTGACCGCTGGCTGATCGGGATGGCCGGCTATGCCGGCACCCGGCCCGGCCGTACCGCCGAGGACCTCGTGCACCGGTGCAAGACGGAGTTCCCGCCCGAGTTCGGGCAGGTGGCGGAGAACGAGATCCTCGGCGAGATCCGATCGTTCCGGCACGCGGAGAGCCTGCGCCGCGACTATCACGCGCTGGCCCGGATGCCGGCCCGCCTGGTGGCGATGGGGGACGCGGTGGCGGCGAGCAACCCCGTCTACGGGCAGGGCATGGCCTCGGCGGCGCTTCAGTCCTCGTGCCTGTCGGAGTACCTGCGGTCCGCCCCGGACCTGTCGGCGCCGGCCCGTCACTTCTTCGGACTCCAGAAGGTCGTGGTGGACGTGGCGTGGGGCACCGCCGCGGCCGGCGACTTCACCCTGCCCCACGTCGAGGCGCCGCCCCTGGGCCGCCGCGACCGGGTGATGCGGTGGGTCAACGGCCAGGCCCGCTCCGGATCCTTCTTCGACGCGGAGGTCGCGCGCCGGCTGGAGGAGGTCTCGTGGCTGCTCCGGCATCCCAGCTCGATGGCCGCCCCGGCCACGGTGATCCGCTCGCTGAGGGCCAACCGGCGGGCGAAGGCCCTCCAGCGGGAGCGGACGAGGGCGGGCGCTCCGCCCGCCGGCCCCGGCCCCGCCCGCTGACGCCACAGATTTTCCCCTTTGCCGGCGCTGTGACAGCAGCCGCCATGGCACAAACAGGAGGACAGATGTCCGGAGCCATCGAGCTGGAAGACCTATTCTCGGCCATCGGGGAATCGTGCGGGCTGCTGGACATAGCCTGCTCACGGGAGAAGATCGAGCCGTTCCTGTCCGAATACGGGTTCGCGCTCCCAGCGGGGGTGTTCTTCACCACGTGGACCGGCCCCCGCGCGGGAGAGTTCAACTACGCCCTCCTGGTGCCCCCGGTGGGTCCCGATCCCTACGAGCGCGCCCTGGCGAAGGGCTTCGCCGAAAAGACGGACCACCCTGTCGGCTCCCTGCTCTCGGATTTCAAGGAGCGGCTCGGGGTGAGCCTTTACGGCGCCGAGTGCGGGGTCGCCGACGGTTTCAAGGAGATCCACGCGTTCTTCAACTTCGAAGCCCTGCCGGACACCGAGCGGCTCGCCGAGATCCCGTCCATCCCGCCCAGCCTGGCCGGGAACGCCGGACTTCTTGCCGAGCACGGTGTGGGCGGCCTGGCGGGCCTGGCCGCGATCAACTACCAGGAGCGCACGGTCAGCGTGTACTTCGGCGAGCTCCGCCTGGACAAGGACAAGATCCTCTCGCTGCTGCGGGAGCTCGGGATGCCCGAGCCGAGCGAGCCGGAACTGGAGCTGATGAGCAAGTCGTTCGTGGTCTATCCCACCTTCAGCTGGGATTCCCCGAAGGTCGAACGGATCTGCTTCGCCGTGCCGTCCCTGGACCCGCTGGCGTTTCCCGCGCGGCTCGACCCGGAGGCCGAGCAGTTCGCGAAGAGCGCCCCGTACACGTACGACGGGAAACGCCTACTCGTCTACGGGTTCACGTTCACGCCCGGCGAGCGGTACTACCAGGTCCAGTCGTACTGGACGATCAACCCTCCGACGCAGATGCTCCTGACGGCGTTCAACGCCAACAAGGGCTGAAGTTCGCCGCGCTCGCCCGGCCATAGGCGAGCGACACCGCACCCCGGGGTCCTGCCGACCCCGGGGTGCTGGTCTCTCTGGGTCAGATCGACGACCTCTGTCCTCACCCGGATCGTGGCGACCGCGGCGCGTCCGCGTCACCCCCAGCGCAGACGGCGAAACAGGGCCGCAAAGGAGAAAGCCTCGATGAATAGCTCTGTGATCCCCAGGAGTGTGCACAAGCGTGGTCTTTATCTCGGCGTGCTGCCGGAGATGGCCGCCGAGCGGGACGGCTCCACCCCGACCATCCTCGATCATGACCTGGACGTCCTGCCCGAGGTGAAGCGGCGGCTGACCGTGGGTGAGCTGGCCGGTCACGTGGATGACCTGGCCCGCCGGCTGGCGGCGGCCGGCGTCAGACCCGGGGATCGCGTCGCGTTCTACAAGGCCCCCAACTTCGACCTGTGGATGCTCGGCTCCGCGACGGCGCGCGTCGGCGCGGTCCCGGTGATGCTCTCGCACCACCTGGACGCCGAGACGATGAGCGCCCTCTTCGGCCGCCTGGACCGCCCTCACCTGGTGACCGACGTCGAGCGGCTCGACGGGCTGGCCGGGATCTCGCTGAAGGATCTGACCCGGAACGTGATCCTCTCGGCCGGGTCGCGGCCGGGCGCGGTGTCGCTGGCCGATCTGGCGGGGGCACCCCCGGTCGAGCCGGTCTTCCAGGGGCTGGATGAGCCGGCGATGATCACCCACACGTCCGGCACCACCGGGGTGCCCAAGCTGGTCGTGCACACACCGCGGACCATGCGCCTCAGGCTGCGCCCGCAACTGGTCCTTCTGGGGATGATGTGGAATCGCGGGAGCGTCGCGATCCACTGTCCTTTCGGGCACTCGCGGACATTCGCGGCGATGTCGCTGTGCCTGGTCAAGGCGATGCCGGTGCTGGCAGTGAACAACTCCGATCCCGACCACGCCGCGGAGTTCTTCGCTCAGCACGAGCCGTGGCTGATCGAGGCGCTGCCCAACTCGTTCCTGGCCTGGGAGGAGCTGACCAGCGATCCGCGGCGGCCGTTCGCCTCGGTCAAGTACTTCAGCAGCACGTTCGACGCGATCCATCCCCGGACGATCAGCCGGCTGCTCGCGTCATCGCGGCGGCGGCTGCCGATGTTCTACCAGATCTACGGCCAGAGCGAGGTCGGCCCGGCCGTCGGCCGACCTTACTTCCGCAGGTCCGCGCAGCGGATGGACGGCCGCTGCGTCGGCTACGCGATGCTGGGCGGCCCGCGGGTCCGCGTGGTGAGCCGGGACGGCGCGCGGCCGTCCAAGGCCAGCCCCGGCTACATCGAGGTTCGGTGGAAGGCGCTGCTGCACACCTACCTCGGTGAGGAGGGCAAGCACGCCGCCAACCTGCGCGACGGCTGGTGGCGGATGGGCGATGTCGGCTACCGCACCAAGCTCGGCTGCGTACACATGCTCGACCGCGAGGTGGACGTGATCCCCGGGGTGGACAGCACCCTGGAGATCGAGGACATCGTGATGAACAGGCTGTCCGAGCTGAACGAGATGGTGATCGTGCCCGGCCCCCGCTCCGAACCGGTCCCGGTGCTCTCCACCATCGGGGACCAGCCGCTGGATCCGGACCGCTGGCGCGACGCCGTGGCCGACCTCCCCCAGCTCGCCGACCCCATCCAGATCCCGCTGGCCGACCTGCCCCGCACCGCGACGCTGAAGGTCCAGCGCATCAAGCTGTCCCGCCGGCTCGCGGACCAGATGGAGAAGCAGGCCTGACAACCGACCGAAAGGGATACCCATGCAATCACCAGAGGGCACGCTCGCGCGGTTCCGCGAGTACATGGTGGGGCCCACGCGCTTCATGACCCTGCTGTCCTGTTTCGAGCTCGGTGTCATCGACGCACTGCGGGACAGACCGGGGATGACCGCCGCCGAGCTCGGCGCCGCCGTCGGCGCCAAGCCGGACCCGCTGGAGCAGCTCCTGCTCCTGCTGGTCAAGGACGGCCTCGTGAAGTACGACGACGACTCCGGCGGGTACGCGCTCGACGCGCTGGCCGGCGTCGAGGCGGCCGACCTCAGGCGCGCGCTCGGCTACATGAACATGATCAAGGTCGTCGCGCTACGGCAGCTCTTCCACCTCACCGACAGCGTACGGACGGGCATACCTGTCGGCCTGAAGGAACTCTACGGATACGAGGGCACCCTGTACGGGGCCGTGGCCGAGCACAAGGACCTGCGCGAGTCCTGGGCGACGCTGATGGACGCCGTCACCGCTCGCATCGATCCATGGTTCTTCGCGAACATTGACATACCGCCCGGCGCGCGGGTGCTCGACCTTGCCGGGAACACCGGTCTCGGCGCGGTCAACGCCTGCAAGCTGAAGGACTCTCCGGGACTTCGGGTGACGACCTTCGACCTGCCGGAGAAAGAGGAAGAGTGCCTGCGGAACTTCAAGGCTCAGGCTGTGGACGGGCAGTGCTCGTTCATCGGCGGTGACGTCTTCGACGGGGTTCCCAAGGGCTTCGACGTCGTGCTGATCAAGCACTTCCTCGACATGTTCGACAAGAGCGACGTGCTCAAGATCCTCGGAGCCGTCGGCGAGTCGCTGGAAGTGGGCGGACAGGTCCACATCATGGTGCCGGTGTATCCGGAGAAGATCACGGACACCGACAACTACAACGTCGACTTCTTCCCGGCCTTTTTCATCGGCTGCACCATGGGCCAGGGCGGACCGCAGAAGCTGTCGACCTACCAGAGCTGGCTGGAGGAGTGCGGGTTCACGGTGACCCGGGCGATCACCAAGGACCCTGCGGAGATCCCGGCGGACGTCATCCCCGTGCCGGCGATCCTGTGCGCGACGAAGACCGCGTGACGCTACCCGAAACCAGCCGGCCCGAACGCCACGACCACCCGACGCTCGTGCAATCCGACCCAGAGAAGGGAAGTCGATCATGGAATCCGTGAACGTGGCGATCATCTACTACAGCGCCACCGGCACCATACATGCCCTGGCGCAGGCCGCCGCCGAGGGCGCGGAGAAGGCGGGCGCGCAGGTGCGCCTCCGCAAGGTCGCCGGGACCGAGGCGAAGGACAGCGCCGACGTCGTCGAGGCCGCCACCGACGATGTGGCCTGGGCCGACGCGGTGCTGTTCGGCACGCCCACCCGTTTCGGCAACCCGGCCGCCAAGCTCAAGGCGTTCATCGACGGCCTCGGCGTGCTGTGGCAGCCGGGCCAGCTGGCCGACAAGGTCTACTCGGCCTTCACCTCCAGCGCCACCCCCCACGGCGGGCAGGAGTCGACCATCCTCGCGCTGGGGAACGTCTTCTACCACTGGGGCGGCATCATCGTGCCCCCCGGCTACACCGACCCCATCCAGTTCCAGCTGGGCAACCCCTATGGAACCTCCGAGACGGCCTCCGGCAACCCGCCCGGCGACCTGGTGCTGGACGGTGCCCGCTACCAGGCCCGGCGCGTCACCGAGACCGCGGCGGTGCTCAAGGCCGGCCGCGCCGCCATCGGCGGCGACACCCCCGACCCGGCACCGGCCCCGTAAACCGGAAAGGGATCATCCACCGGCGCCGTCGCAACGCCTTCCTGAGGCCAACGCCCTTCTGTTCCCGCACGCGAATGCCGAGGACCCCGACCGCGGCTTCACCTCGTGAGAAATCGTCGCTGAATGCGTCAGAGCGGCGGCTACATTAGCGGGGAGAACCTGCGCTCCGGCTCCACCGAAGTGCAGGCCGCGCTGTCCCGGCAGAGCCGCATAAGGACGTCGCGGGCGACCTCAAGCTCAAGGAGGTGCGGATCGTTGAGGACGAACAGTTCATCATCTGTTTCAACCCCGATGCCGTCGAGCGCGACGCCGCCATCAGGACCAGGATGATCACCCAGCCCGAGGACGCGATCGCCGGCTCTGCACAGCTCAGCAAGGACAAGCGCGCCGAGCTCCCCGGCGTCATCTCCACGAAGCCCGGCCCGAACCGCTACCTGCGGGAAGAGCGAGACGGTCGCCGGAGCGGCCGCAGGGCTCGGGGTCGTCGGCGGCTGGAGGTAGGTCGAAGAGACTGTCTCACCCTGCTCGCCGTGCGGGCGCCGAAGCCGCGCGAGGCGGAGAGGGGGAACGGTTCATTATGCGTGTTCCATTCACTTTAGGAGGGCCCATGGATATGACTCCCCAGGTCGAAATTCCCGGTTACGTCGCCGACACCTGGCTCATCGACACCGCCCACTCCACCGTGTCTTTCCAGGCCCGCATGCTTGGCGCCTTCAAAAATCATGGTACCTTCGACGACTTCGAGGGTACGGTCGTTACGGCGGCGGACCCGCTCGACTCGTCGGCGAACGTGACCATCCGGACCGCCTCGGTGAACACCAAGAACGACAGGCGTGACAATGACCTCCGGAAGGCTTACCTGAACGTCGAGAAATACCCGACGATAACCTTTGCTTCGACGGGGGTGCGAACCGATGGGGACCACTTTCTCGTCGACGGCGACCTCACGATCCTCGAGACCACGAAGCGGGTAACGCTTAATCTGAGGCCAACGAGCTTCGACGCCGATGGTAAGTCGCCGGCCAGATTCACGGCCCAAACCGAGATCAGCTTGGGCGAATTCGGCGTCCCCCGCGGGCCGGCGTCGGTGATCGGCGACAAAATCCTGATTACTCTTGAAATCCAGGCGAGCAGGAAGAACTAAGGCTGCTCGCGGGTGAGTGGCGGGTCCCCGCCCTCACCCGCGAGACCTTATTTCCGAGCCAAGCATCCGGGCAGGTCGGACTGCCCCGACTACCTCCCCGAGCGCGGTCGCATCGCCGATCAGGGCCGCCGGCTCCGGCTCGTCATCGGCCACCCGGCGCGACGGCGGCAGCCCGCGTCGATGACCACGCAGTGATGACTTCGCCCTGTACGGCGATCCGCTCGCACATCTCATCAGTGGCCGGGGGCCGTCACCGGGAACCGGGCGGCCAAGCGTCCAGAGCCATCGGCGGCGGCGGCATGAAACCCCGCCATTCCCCATGGTCACTTAACCCCACAGGACCCAAGAAGAAGGTTCGGTAGCGTGATGAACAACCGGCCCACACCTGATCGTGTACTTCAGCTGATAAACGGTTACTGGGTTACCGGCATCATCGGCGTCGCGGCCGGCTGCTCGCTTTTCACGCATCTTGAGGACGGGGCGGGCACGGTCGTGGAACTGGCCGCCCGCGCCGGGATCTCCGAGAGAGGTGCGCAGACCCTCCTTGACGGCCTCGTCAGCGGGGGCCTGGTCGAGCTGTACGAGGGCCGGTACCGCAACACCCCCGAGGCGTCCACCTACCTGGTCGAGGGCAAGCCCACCTCCCTGAGCAGCTTCGCCGAGCTGAAGCTGAGGCAGATGGGCACCCTGGCCGGTCTGCCGGACGTGGTCCGCGCCGGCGGGCCGGTGACGGACCCGACGACCGAGGTGGCCGACAACCCGCACTGGGAGCAGGTCGTCCCGGCCATCGCCGCGCAGTCGGTTCCCGCCGCGACGATCGCCGCCGAGGTGATCGGGCTGGCCGATGCCGGCGAGATCTCGATCCTCGACGTGGGCGGTGGCTCGGGGATCTACTCGGCCATCTGGCTGGAGGCCAACCCCGCCGCCCGCTCGACCCAGCTCGACTGGGCGCCGATCAACGCGATCGCCCGTCGCCTGCTGGAAGAGCGTGGCATGGCCGAGCGGTTCACCTGCATTGACGGTGACTTCCACACCACGGACTTCGGCACCGCGAAGTACGACGTCGCGCTCTACTCTCACATCGCCCACCAGGAGGGGCCGGAGGACAACGTCGAGGTCTTCACCCGGCTCCGGCGGTCGCTCAAGCCCGGTGGGGCCCTGGTGATCTGCGATTACGTGGTCGATGACGACCGCGGTGGTCCGACCTTCCCGCTGATCTTCGCCTCGGAGATGTTGCTCAAGAGCAAGAAGGGCAACACCTGGCGGCGGGCGGACTACCACGGCTGGCTGATGAAGGCCGGCTTCGGGGAAGTCTCGTTCCACCCCGCGGAGCCCGCCACGTTGGTCGTCGCCCGGTAACGCGAGGGAATTTGGAGGATGAATGTCCAGCGTCACTTCGGCCGAAGACATGTATTCGGTCATCAATGAAGCGAGTCGCCTGGTGGGAGTCCCCTGCTCGCGCGACAATATCTGGCCTGTCTTGACCGCGTACGGAGATGTCTTCACAGAGGCCGGGATCGCTTTTAGCGTATCGACCGGCGAGAGCCTTCCGGAAGAGCTGGACTACACCATTACGGTGCCTGTCGCGTTCGGGGACCTCTATGCCACGGCCCTGTCGAACGGCCTCATTGCAGAGACGGGCCACCCCATCGACACCCTGCTCTCGGATATCCAGGCACGAGTCCCCATCGCCGAATATCTTATCGACGCTGGAGTCGTCGCCGGTTTCAACAAGATCTATGCGAATTTCCCATTCAATTTCCAGCGGGTGTCGAAACTCGCGGAAATTCCTTCCATGCCGACTACTCTGGCCCAGAACGCCAAGCTTTTCGAACGTCACCATCTGAGCGAAGTGGCGATGATCGGGATCGATTATCGGCGTAAGACGTTCAATCTGTACTTCGCCGGGCTGACTGACGAATATCGCGAAGAGCGAAACATTCTTTCGCTGCACCGAGAAATCGGCCTGCCGGAACCGAACGAACGCTGGCTGGAGTTCGCCAAGAAGTCCTTCCGGTTCTATGCCACGCTCAGCTGGGACTCTCCAAAGGTCGAGCGCATCTGCTTCGCTCATACGCCGACCCGCGACTGGGATCCGTCAGTACTTCCCGTTCGAATCGCGCCGGAGATCGAGAAGTTCATCAAAGGTTCGCCGCACGCATACGGCGGTCAGCCCGTTGTCATCACGGCCGCCAAGTGGGGGACCGGCGGAGGATATCTGAATCTCGGGCCGTACTGCCAACTCTCACCCCTGATGCGCAACATATTGGAGCAACTCACCGGCACCAAGCTGTGATCTCGCGGATCAGCGCGAGACTCCTCGTTGACAATCTTCCTACTGGCACAGGAGGAAACCGTGACCGATGCCAACCAGACCCAAGAAGGCTCGGCGGACCTGACCGACTTCGCGAGCGCGCTTGCGGAGGCCGGGGCGACGTCGCTCACCACCCAGCAACAGAAGCAGCTGGCAGAGAGCCTTCTCCAGGCGGCTCTGACGCGATGGGAAGACCCCCAGCTGAGGCCGAGGCTCCTGGAGAGCCTGACCGCCGCGCTCACCACCGAGGCCGGCGCGGACAAGATGCGCGACGTCCTGTCGTCCCAGATCTTCACGTTGTTCGGAAAGGCGCTTGATTCTTCGCAAACGACGGACATCAACCAGGCGGCGGATGTTCTCAAAGTGCCGCCGTTGAACATCAACGCGGCGCAGGCGCAGGTTTGGGGCACGATCATCCTCCGCTACATCCTGAAGGTCGAGCCGATCGCGTCAGTGCCGGCGGACGACCTTCTTGACCTCCTTGCCCCTACGGTCCAGCGTTATCTCGCTGGAGCGAATGCCACGTCGGCTGACTGAAGCCAGGCCATTTCGCGCCACACCGTACGGCACGGCCCCATCATCGCCGCGGATCCGGCAGTACTGAACCGACACGACTTCGGCGGGGGTGCTCCCGTCCTCCCCGGCGACCCCCGGCTCGGACTTCCTCCGGCTACGTCCACGCCGCCCGGCCGGTCACCCGATCGTTGATCGCCCACGACCGCTGACCGTGTTCGGAATGACTCCTCCAGGAGGAACCATGTCACCTTCCCGAGGCCGAGTACTGCTGGCCAAACCGCGGAGCTCCTGCGCCGGCGTGGAGCGGGCGGTGAAGACCGTCGAAGTCTGCCTGGAGAAGTACGGGGCTCCGGTCTACGTGCGCAAGCAGATCGTGCACAACGTGCACGTCGTGAAGAGCCTCCAGGAACGGGGCGTCATCTTCGTCGAAGAGG
Source organism: Actinoallomurus bryophytorum (assembly GCF_006716425.1). Lineage (NCBI taxonomy): Bacteria > Bacillati > Actinomycetota > Actinomycetes > Streptosporangiales > Thermomonosporaceae > Actinoallomurus > Actinoallomurus bryophytorum. Next base: position 2,750,714 of record NZ_VFOZ01000001.1, on the reverse strand, counting down.
CCGATGAGGTACCGGAGGGAGCCATCGTCGTCTTCTCCGCTCACGGGGTGGCACCGGCCGTACACACCCAGGCCAAGGCCCGAAGCCTGGTGACGATCGACGCCACGTGCCCGCTGGTCACCAAGGTCCATAGGGAAGCGGTCCGCCTGGCCGCCGAGGACTATGACATCTTGCTCATCGGGCACGAGGGGCATGAAGAGGTCGTGGGCACCTCCGGCGAGGCGCCGGATCACATTCATGTCGTCGACGGCCCGGAAGACGTGGACAACGTGCGGGTGCGCGACCCCGCACGTGTCGCGTGGCTGTCACAGACCACGCTGTCGGTGGACGAGACCCTGGCCACGGTGGCCGCCCTGCGCCAACGGTTCCCCGACCTGCAGGATCCGCCGTCGGACGACATCTGCTACGCCACCCAGAACCGTCAGGTCGCGGTGAAGGATCTGGCCGTGGCCTCGGAACTGGTCGTCGTCGTGGGTTCGGCGAACTCCTCCAACTCCATCCGCCTGGTGGAGGTCGCGAAGGAGAACGGCGCTCGCGATGCCCGCCTGGTGGACTATGCCGCGGACATCGACGAGTCGTGGCTCGCCGGCGTGAGGACCGTCGGCGTGACGAGTGGCGCCTCCGTTCCCGACGAACTCGTCCAGGACGTACTCACGTGGCTGGCCGAACGAGGTTACGACGAAGTGCAGGAGATCGAGTCGGTCAAGGAAAGCATGCACTTCGCCCTGCCGCGCGAACTGCATTGCGGACCACCCCGTGAGGAGGAGGTGGTGTCATGAGTGCCGTCCAAAGAGAGATCGTCACGCCTGCCGAGGCCCGCGACGCGCTGCTGAGCCAGGTCGATGACCGGTTGCGCGGCCTGCTTGCCGCTGAGACGTCCCGGTGGTCGGCAGTGGACCCCCGTGCGGCGGTACCGGTCGAGGCGGTCGCGGCCCTGATTGCCTCCGGCGGCAAGCGGCTGCGCCCGGCGTTCTGCCTGAGCGGCTTCCTGTCGGCCGGCGGCGATCCAGCGTGGGAGCCGGTCGCGGTGGACGCGGCCGCCGCGCTGGAGTTCCTGCACGCGTTCGCCCTGCTGCACGATGACGTGCTGGACGACTCGCCGCTGCGGCGGGGCGAGACGACCGCGCACGAGCGGCATGCCTCGGTGCATCGTGCCGCCGGCTGGGCGGGGGAGCCGCGCCGGTTCGGCGAGGGCGTGGCGGCTCTGGCCGGGGACCTGGCTCACATCTACGCCGACCGGCTTGTCAGCGCGCTGGCCCCTGCCGCCAGGGAGATCTGGCACGAACTGCGCACCGAGGTCATCATCGGCCAGTACCTGGACATCCGGGTGGCGGCCGAGCGGATCGCGGACCCTGAACTGTCCCGGTGGATCGCGATATGCAAGTCCGGGCGGTACACGGTGCACCGGCCGCTGGTCCTCGGCGCGTCCATCGCCGGCCGGCAGGACCTCACGCCCGCGTTCACCCGGTACGGGGCCGCGCTCGGCGAGGCGTTCCAGTTGCGTGACGACCTGATCGACGCATTCGGAGACAGCGCCGTGTCCGGCAAGCCGACCGGGCTGGACTTCTCTCAGCAGAAGATGACCCTGCTGGTCACGCTGGCGATGCGCCGCGACGACAGGGTCTCCCGGGTGCTGGCCGGTCAGAGCGGCGACGGCGCCGGCGACGGCGCCACCCTCGCCCAGATCGTCACCGACCTGAACGTGCGCGGTGAGGTCGAGCGCCGCATCGACCACCTGGTCGAGCAGGCCCAGGCCGCGATCGCGGCGGCGCCACTCGACCTCGAGTGGCGGGACGAGTTGGCGCGGGTGGCCGTCGAGACCGCGTATCGCCAGAAGTAGGACGAGAAGAGGACACCCATGGCGTTACTGAACACCATCCGAGGATCGGCCGACCTGCGCCGGTTGCCTCCGGCCGATGTGCTCGCGCTGGCGGATGAGATCCGCGAGTTCCTGGTACAGACGGTGTCCCGTACCGGCGGGCACCTGGGTCCCAACCTTGGTGTCGTCGAGCTGACCATCGCGCTGCACCGGGTCTTCGAATCGCCGCACGACCGGATCCTGTGGGACACCGGTCACCAGGCGTACGTGCACAAGCTGCTCACCGGCCGGGCCGCCGGGTTCGACCGGCTGCGCAAACGCGGCGGGCTGTCCGGCTACCCGAGCCAGACCGAGTCCGAGCACGATGTCATCGAGAACTCCCACGCCTCCACCGCGCTGTCCTACGCCGACGGGATCGCCAAGGCGTACGCCCTGACCGGCGAGGCCGACCGCTCGGTGGTCGTCGTGGTCGGCGACGGGGCGCTGACCGGTGGCATGGCATGGGAGGCGGTGAACAACATCGCCGCGGCCGAGGACCGGCCGGTGATCATCGTCGTGAACGACAACGGGCGCTCGTACGCGCCGACCGTGGGCGGGGTGGCGGATCTGCTGTCCGCGATGCGCACCGCGGCGCCGTACGAACGCTTCCTGGCCTGGGGTAAGAACTCCGTGCGTCATACGCCCGGGATCGGCCGGCCGCTCTACAACCTCGTACACGCGGTCAAGGCGGGCTTCAAGGACCTGTTCGCACCGCAGGCGCTCTTCGAAGGGCTGGGCCTGAAGTACCTCGGCCCGGTCGACGGGCACGACGTGACGGCGGTGGAGGCCGCGTTGCGGCGGGCCCGCCGCTTCGGCGGGCCGGTGCTGGTGCACTGCGTCACGGAGAAGGGACGCGGGTACGTCCCCGCTGAGACCGACGAGCAGGACAAGATGCACGTCTTCCGGCAGATCGACCCGGTCACCGGCGCCAGCATCCCCTCCACCACGCCCACCTGGACCGAGGTGTTCGGGGCGGAACTGCCCGCGCTGGCCGCCGAGCGACCGGAGCTGGTGGCCATCACCGCGGCCATGCTCGAACCCACCGGACTCGAGCCGATGCACGAGAAGTTCCCGGACCGGGTCTTCGACGTCGGCATCGCCGAGCAGCACGCGGTCACCTCCGCCGCGGGCCTGGCCATGGGGGGCATGCACCCGGTGGTCTGCCTCTACGCGACGTTCCTGAACCGCGCCTTCGACCAGCTCCTGATGGACGTCGCCCTGCACGAGTGCCCGGTGACGTTCGTGCTGGACCGGGCGGGCGTGACCGGCACTGACGGGCCCTCGCACAACGGAATGTGGGATCTGTCCATCCTGCAGGTGGTGCCCGGCCTGCGGATCGCCGCACCCCGGGACGCCGCCACCCTGCGCCTGGCGCTGCGCGAGGCGGTGGACGTGGACGGCCCGACGGCCATCCGCTTCCCCAAGGGAACGCCGGGCGTCGACCTGCCCGCGCTGTCCCAGGTGGCCGGCCTGGACGTGCTGCGGGTGGGCGAGCCCGAAGACGTCCTGCTGGTCTGTGTCGGCGCACTGGCCGGACTCGGTCTCCAGGTCGCCGACGAGCTGGCCACGGAGGCCCTCGGCGTCACCGTCGTCGACCCGCGCTGGGTCCTGCCGGTCAACCCGGAGCTGGCGCGGATGGGCGGCCGGCATCGGCTGGTGGTCACGTTGGAGGACGGTGGGCGGGTCGGCGGTGTCGGCGCGGCCGTCACGCTGAGCCTCCGCGACCAGAGGGTCGCGACACCGGTGCACGTCATCGGGCTGCCGCAGCGCTTCCTGGAACAGGGCACGCGCGCCGAGGTGCTGGCCGACTGCGGCCTGACCGCCTTGGAGATCGCCGACCAGATCAGGGGTCTGCTGACAACGGAGAGGAATCCGCTGTGACCGTTTCCCTAGGCATGCCATCCGCCCCGTCGGACCGCCTGGTCCGACGGCGCAAGTCCCGCCAGGTACGGGTCGGCGACGTCCTCGTCGGGGGGGACGCGCCGGTCTCCGTCCAGTCCATGACCACGACCAAGACCTCCGACGTGAACGCGACCCTGCAGCAGATCGCCACGCTGACCGCGGCCGGGTGCCAGATCGTCCGGGTGGCGGTGCCGGACACCGATGACGCCCAGGCCCTGCCGCAGATCGCTCGTCGCTCGCAGATCCCGGTCATCGCCGATATCCACTTCCAGCCCAGGTACGTCTTCGCGGCCATCGACGCGGGTTGTGCGGCGGTCCGGGTCAATCCGGGCAACATCAAGAGGTTCGACGACCGGGTCGGAGAGATCGCCGAGGCCGCGTCGGCGGCAGGAGTCTCGATCCGGATCGGTGTCAACGCGGGTTCGCTGGACAAGCGGCTGATGGACAAGCACGGCCGGGCCACCGCGGACGCGCTGGTGGAATCAGCACTGTGGGAATGCTCGCTCTTCGAGGAGCACGGCTTCCGTGACATCAAGATCTCGGTGAAGCACCACGAGCCCCCAGTGATGATCAACGCGTACCGCAAGCTGGCCCGGGCCTGCGACTACCCGCTGCACCTCGGGGTGACTGAGGCCGGCCCGGCGTTTCAGGGCACCGTCAAATCGAGCGTCGCGTTCGGTGCGCTGCTCGCCGAGGGCATCGGGGACACCATTCGGGTCTCGCTGTCCGCGCCTCCGGAGGAGGAGGTCAAGGTCGGTATCCAGATCCTGGAATCCCTGGGCTTGCGTCAGCACAGCCTGGAGATCGTGTCCTGTCCGTCCTGCGGTCGCGCCCAGGTCGATGTGTACCGGCTGGCCAACGAGGTCACCGCCGGCCTGGAGGGACTGCCGGTGCCGTTGCGAGTCGCGGTGATGGGCTGCGTGGTGAACGGGCCGGGCGAGGCCCGCGATGCCGACTTGGGGGTGGCGTCCGGCAACGGCAAGGGTCAGATCTTCGTCCGCGGAAAGGTCGTCAAGACGGTGCCTGAGTCCCAGATCGTGGAGACGCTGATCGACGAGGCGATGCGGATCGCGGACGAGATGGTGGCCGACGGCACCGTCGCCGGCACGCCCGAGGTCAGCGTCTTCTGACCACCGCGTCACAGGGCGATCAGTTCGCCGGCCGACGGACCTGAGCCACCTCACGGGCGATCGCCCAGGCGTCGGCCACCGGGCCCAGGTGCCCGAGCTTGTCGGGGTTGCTGACCGAGCGGATCGTCTGGATCTTCCTGTCGAGGATTTCGAGCGTCAGGGCGACGAGCACCTTGTCGTCCCGGTCGTGGAGTATCGCTCCCGGCTGGCCGTTCACTTCGCGTGGCTCCAGCACCACGTCGATCTGAACGAGCCGGGCGAAGAACGAGGCCAGCGTGCGGGCCACCTTCTCGTGGCCCGTGAGGCTACTGGACAGTGCCGGGGACTTGCCGCCGCTGTCCCCGACCAGCTGAATGTCGGCGGCGAGCAGCTCCTGCAGACCGTCGACATCGCCTTCCCGTAGCGCGCCGTAGAACTTGGCCGCAAGCTTCTCCCGCGCCCTGCGATCCGCCTCGAACCGGGGAGACCCCGCGTCCACGTGGCGGCGGGCCCGCACCGCGAGCTGGCGGCACGCCGCCTCGGATCGCTCCACCGCCGAGGCGATCTCCGGAAAGCTGAACCCGAACACTTCCCGTAGCACGAAGACCGCGCGCTCGAGTGGGGTCAGCCGCTCGAGCAGCAGTAAGGCCGCCATCGATACCGAGTCGGCCAGCTCCGCCGCGCGCTCGGGATTCTCGTAGGGGTCGGTGAGCAGCGGCTCGGGAAACCAGGGCCCGATGTACTCCTCTCGCTGGAAGCGGGCCGAGCGCAGCACGTCGATCGAGACCCGGGTGACCGTGGCCGAGAGGAAGGCCTTGGTCGACCTCGGCTGTGTGGCGGAACCCGCGTAGCGCAGCCAGGTCTCCTGAACCGCGTCCTCGGCCTCGCCCACGCTCCCGACGAGCCGGTAGGCGATCGAGAACAACAGCGGCCGCAGTTGCTCGAACTCCTCGTCCTGGGTCATGCGGGTTCGTCCTCGAAGCCTTGGCGCCACGACGGGTAGCGTGCTCCCAGTCGAGCTCCCCGTGGCGAGGCGGCCGGCGGATGGTGGTCCCGCTAATTAAAGCCCCTCCGGCGAGTCAAAGCTCCTCCGGTTTCCCGGTCATTGCCCCCAAGGATCCGGCTTAATAGTGGTCTCAGCCCGAGTGTCCGGTTCGGGGGTGCGTCGAGACGCGTACAGAGATGCGTCGAGATGCGTATTGCAGATGCGTCGAGATGCGTAGAGGAAAGGCCCGCTGCCTTCTCTGATCGGCTCGAAGTCCTTGGCCACATTGTCACACTCACCGCAGCCGTCCGACTCCATGCGCCAACATGGGACGAGGTTCGCCGGCATACGCTCAGCTGAGTATTTACTTTCCGACTTAGATGAGGCAACAGTGGCCAGATCGAGTAACGCGAACGTGTTAACGCCCTGCTCATCGCGTGGTTCAAGGATCTGCGCCGGGTTGGCCCCGATCCCAGCATGCTGGGACCATCACCGCCGTTCTTATATTGCTCCATCACGCACGAGAACGGCCACGCCATATGGGGATCACACAGAGCAACCGATGTTAGCGTTAAAGGCTTGTTAATCCGCTGGCGGTCCGCGCAGATGCCTATTGACGTCAAATAGGAGGATATCTATGCTCGTGCGAGAAGTAGCTGATCATCTCGACCCGGCATGGCCCGACCTGAGCAGGTGATAGTACCGCGAATATGGTCAATCGTTCGACGGGGCAAGTATCGCAAGAGGTGGACCACGCGCTGGAAAGCATCTCTCAACGCTTTCCAGATCGCCTCCGAAGGCCGCCTGATCACGGGGCAACAACTTCCCACCCAACGGCCGGCCATCGGCTGGCGCGGTCGATTCGCTGTGCCCTGGCTAATTCAAGACGTGAACGACTTGAGAACGGGCGAGGTGATTTCAGTGAAGCAACAGGAGTGTGGCGTCTCAAGCTGTGCCGCTCCCCTAACGAGAGGCGAGATATTTCGCGGTCTGAGGCTGTGCGTGTCATGCCGGAACTCTTTAGCCACGCACCTCACCACACTTCCTGAGATGTATCAGGCTTGTGAGGCTGAGCTGGAGGTACACCGCCAGGATCCGATCAGGGTGATAGGCGGTCGCCGACCGACGGGGATCTCTCTTAACGACAAGACCGTGGCCGTGCGCGAAAACGTGATCTGCGTACTCTCCTCTTGGTGCGACATGATCGTGGAGGAGCGCGGGGTGGCCGGCCCCGGTAGCCGTGACGTCCGCAGACTCGCTTCGTTCATCAAGACTTGGTCGGACTGGCTGGCGACTCACGCCGTTGCCCCCGTCTTGGTCGAAGAGATCGCCGGCCTCGTCCGGTCGGTCAAGAGAGTGCTCAATCCGGTACAGGTGCGGACGATCGAGCTTGCTCCCTGTCCCAGGGAGGGATGCGGCCAGATTGTTCGCGCCAGCATCAACGTCGCCCAACACTATTTGCCACCCCAGGTCACCTGTGGCGCCGGACATACCTGGCAGCCACGGGAGTGGCTGAACCTCAGCCGCCAACTTGACCTGCGTGCATTGTGATGCGCTCGCATGGCGAACCATTTGGTGCGGCGAGATCCAGTGGCCACACCACGGTGCCGACCGAGCTCGCGGCGCTTGCCGCCGGCGTATCCGTGGCGACCATTAGGAAGTGGGCGAGTCGCGGCAAGCTTACTCGCTATGGTACCCCCGGGCGCGCGGAATATGACCTCGGAGAGATTATGGAGCTCATGCCGCAGAATTCGGCGCGGCAGCAGACTGGCTCGCCTGAGTGAAGAGGATCTTCACCTTCGCCTTGACCTTCGGGGTTGCGCCTTAGGCCGGATGTGGCAGCGGGGGATCTGGCCCTGTGCTCGGCGCTCATGTTCCCACACTTCTTGTAACCGCTGATGGTCCGGCATCGGGGTCGACCGGTCACCGCCGGTCGCTGCGAATACCCGGCTCAGCATTTGCGGTCATTGTTTGTTGCACTGCATAGGGAACTCGCGGTACTGAGCCGGCCGGAACGTGCGCCTCGTCATGCATACCAACCACGAGCAGCAGACCGATGAAGTGCTGCCCGCTGCATAACCGCCGGTGTCCACGCTCCTGAGGGAAACCCCCAGGTGATCCATCTGCTCCAGGAAAGGGACGATCAGTATGTCGCGCTATGACTGGGATGACACGAATCCCGCCATCGAGAAGCTCAAGGCCGCGGTCGAGCCGGCCCGCCAGAAGGTGGTCAGCCACCCGCTGTACGGGGGGCTGAAGACCAAGGACACAGTGGTGACGTTCATGGAGCACCACGTGTACGCGGTCTGGGACTTCATGTCCCTGCTGAAGTCCCTGCAGCGCAACCTGACCTGCGTCGAGGTGCCGTGGGTGCCGACCGGTGGGATGGTCAGCCGGCGGCTCATCAACGACATCACGCTGGTCGAGGAGAGCGACGAGCTGGACGGCGGCTTCATCAGCCACTTCGAGCTGTACCTGGACGGAATGCGGCAGGCGGGCGCCGACACGACCCGGGTGGACGCGTTCATCGACCTGCTGCGTGCCGGCAAGCCCGTACTCGCTTCGCTGCGCGAGGCCGAGGTGCCGGCTCCGTCAGCCGAGTTCGTCGCGGTGACCTGGAACTTCATCTCCGACGCGCCGGTGCACTGCCAGGCCGCGGCATTCGCGTTCGGCCGCGAGGACCTGATCCCCGACATGTTCGACCAGGTGTCGGCCCTGAACGCAGGCTCGGGCGACCTGACGACATTCGTCGACTACCTGAGGCGGCACATCCAGGTGGACAGCGAGGAACACACGCCCATGGCGATGCAGATGCTCGTCGACCTGTGCGACGACGACGCCAAGTGGGCGGAGTGCGAGGACACCATCAACCTCGCCTTCGCCGCGCGGCTCAAACTGTGGGACGGCATCCTCGCGGCCACCCGCGAGCGCTGATCCGCCCTGGCCGGCACGGCACTCGTCCACTGCTCGCATGCCGGCCGGCCTTGCCCGCCGTCGACCTCGGACGGCCCGTTCCGATGGATGTCCCGCCGATCCTGCCCGGCTACACGTTCCACGAAGGGCGGCACATCCACCAAACGTGGCTGGCCGATGACGGGATACCCGAGGTCGGGCGCGCGGCCCGTCTCGGTCAGAGCCTGAATATCGCCATAGACGCCTGAGGCCCTGCCCCTCCTTCGGAGGGGCAGGGCCTCTACGCTTTTGTGCGGTGGGCGACCGCGCCCATCAGGAACACCGAGCAAGTCCCTAGGTTGCCTCGGGGCTTGGTCTGGCGATGCAGGAGCGGGATAGTCGCCCACCGAGGTCGACCGGGTATGGCTGTGGTACCGCGACTTCATCGCAGTCGCGTTCGCGGCCGTTTCATCATGGACATCCCTTTCACCGGCCGGAGCCGCTGCATGAGCGGGTGTCTGTGCCTGCTGTAGCGATCAGGCCTTGGCGCTGGGGATTTTCAGCGGGTCGGTGGGGGCGTCGGCCTTGGCAGTGGTCATCTGCTCGCCGAGCTCCTGAAGCGTCTTTCGGCCCATGCCCTTGCGGACTTCGGGAAACCAGTCCTGCTCCTCTTCCTCGACGTGGTGGCGGACGTTTTCGATGAGCACGGTCACCTTGGCGTCGTAGGTCTCGTCCGACGGGTCGAGCTTGGCGAGCTCGGACAGCAGCCACACCACGATGTGATGCTCCTCGACGCTCTCCAGCACATGGTCCTCGGTTGCCGGGACGACCTTCCGCGCGGCCGGATAGAAGATCGTCTCTTCGATGTAGGTGTGCTTGGTGAGCTCGGCGGTGATCTGTTCGACCAGCTTCTGCTTGGTCTTCTTCGCTCCGTCACCGGCCTCCTCGAACTTCTTGAAGAGCTTCTCGACCGTCTTGTGGTCGTCCTTCAACAGCGTGATCGCATCCACGAGGACCCCCTTCACCTGGGCTGTCGTGCTGCCCTTCCCCGCCGTTGACCTCACAAACGACAGGGAGGCAGAGTCAGAAGATGGAACGTTCCAACCACGCCCCACCGGGGGGTGTGAACGCACACTGGCGCGACGGCGCCGGTCGGGGATGCCGTTGCCGGGACGTTCGGGTTTGACATTTTTACTTGCATGAGTAATCTCTTACTCATGCAAGTAACTAATCGAGAGCTTTCCCCGACCGCCACTGCGCGGAGGGAACAGATCATGGCCGCGGCCATCGAGGTCATCGCGGCAAAGGGGTACGGCCAGGCGTCGTTCGGGCGGATCGCCGAACACGCCGGACTGAGCAGCACCCGGCTGATCTCGTACCACTTCAAGGGCAAGAGCGAACTGATCCAGGCGGTGGTCGACAGCGCCCTGAGCGACGCGGCCGCGTTCATGCGCCCCCGCATGGAAGCCGCGACCACCCGGCGGGACACCCTCGCCTCATACATCGAGTCGAACCTGGAGTTCATGCGCGACCACCCCGCGCACATCCGCGCTCTGGTCGAGATCATCGCCGGAACGCGCGGAGGCGCCGAGACGACGGTCTCGGACACCTGGTCGACGGTGGCGGAGGAATTCTTCCGTGCGGGCCAGGCCGAGGGCGCGTTCCGCGCATTCGACCCGCATGTGATGGCCGTCAGCCTGCGCGCGGCGATCGATGCCGTGGCGATCATGCCGGACGTCGACCACACCGCCTATGCCCGCGAACTCGTAGCCCTCTTCGATCACGCAACCCGTAAGGACCAGTCATGATGTCCTCAGAACTCACCGAGCGTCCCGACACCCCCGGTCAGCCGAAGCACTCCGGTCAGCAGAAGACCCCCGGACGGCTGGCGCCCCTGATCCCCATCGCGATCGACCTGATCGTGCCGCTGGTCGTGCTGTACGGGCTGCGCGCGGTGGGTGCGAGCCTGTGGCAGGCGCTGATCGCCTCCTCGATCGTGCCCATCGTGGTGGTGGCCGCCCGGTTCGCCAGGAGGCGGGTGGTCGACTACGCCGCACTCTTCGTTCTGGCGCTCATGGTGTTCGGCATCGTGCTGTCACTGCTGACCGGCGATCCTCGCGCGCTGCTGATCCGCGACTCCTGGATCTGGATGCTCGTCGGCATGGCCGGACTGTGGATGCTGGCCTCGGTGGTGTACGGGCGGCCCGCACTGATGGTGGTGTTCCGGTCGTTCGTCCTGACCAAGGTCGGGCCGGAGGGGCTGCGCCAGTGGGAGAGCCGCTGGGACAACGACGCGGAGTTCCGGCACGGGCTGCGGACACTGACGGTCGTTTGGGGTGTGGCCACCGTGCTGAACGCGGTGCTGCATGTGATCGGCGCCTTCGTCCTGCCGCTGGACGTCGCACCGCTCGTACTCAACATCATCTGGCCGGTGATCGCCGCACCGCTCGCGACGTTCCACTTCGTCTACACCAAGCGTAAGGACCTGCGCGCATGATCGCCGACGTGATCGTGGTGGGCGCGGGGCCGACCGGCCTGATGCTCGCGAACGAGCTCGCCCTCGCCGGCGTGAGCACCGTAGTGCTGGACAGGCTGCCCGAACGCACCGGACAGTCCAAGGCCCTCAACCTTCAGCCACGCTCCGCACAGATTCTCGACCTGCGCGGAATGTTGAACCCGCTCCTCGAACAAGCGGTGGACACGATCCCCGCCGGGCATTTCGCCGGCATCCCGCTCGACTACACCCCATGGAACGAACGTCAGATCGGCATCCCGCAGGCACGGATCGAGAACTACCTCGAAGACCGTCTCACCGAACGCGGCGTCCCGGTCCTGCGCGGACACGAGGTCACCGACGTCGAGCAAGACGAGCAGGGCGTCACGCTCAAGGCAGGACAGACGTTTCACGGCCGCTACCTGGTGGCCTGCGACGGCGGGCGCAGCACCATCCGCAAGCTGCTGGAAGTGCCCTTCCCCGGCCGTGACGGGCGCATGTCAGCGCTGGTCGCCGACGTCACCCTCACCCAGGAGCGCTCCAGCGAGTGGCGACTGCCGTCGTTCGACCGGCCGGGAGGCGGCGGCATGGTCGACGTCCTGCCACTGCAGAACGGGGTGTACCGGGCGCTGATCGCCGGCCCCGAGCAGCAGACCATCGATCGTGACGCACCGATCACCCTCGACGAGGTCCGCCACGCCGTCCCGGACGTCCGCGAGATCCGGTGGGCCTCACGCTTCACTGACGCGTCCCGCCAGGTCGAGCGATACCGGTACGGCCGGGTGCTGTTCGCGGGCGACGCCGCCCACATTCACACCCCCACCGGCGGACAGGGCCTCAACCTCGGTCTCCAGGACGCGTTCAACCTGGGCTGGAAACTGGCAGCGGCACTACACGGCAACACCACGGTGCTGGACACCTACCACGACGAACGCCACCCGGCCGGCGCCGCCGTTCTGGCCAACACACGCGCGCAGGGCGTCCTGCTGATCCCCGACGACGACATCGCCGCTCTACGCGACATACTGAGCGACCTCCTGCGGATACCCGAGGCCAACCGCCACCTCGCCGGCCTGATCTCCGGTCTCGACATCCACTACGACCTCCCCGGCGAACACCCGCTGGTCGGCCACCGCATGCCCCATCTCGACTCCTCCGTCCTCCACTCCGGCCGCCCCGTCGTCCTGGAGCTGGGTGACGTCCCCCGCCACGGCGGCGTGCAGCACCCCCGCGGCGACATCGACGTGGACACACTCCTGGTCCGCCCGGACGGCTACGTCGGCTGGGTCGACGACGGCTTCGAAACACTCGACACGGCCCTCACCCGCTGGGGCGCGCCTCAGGGGAAGGCGCGCGGTAGCGGGGCGGGCCGGTAATGGATGAAGTTGGGTGTGACCTGCCCCCAGGCGCCGTCGTACCAGCTCAGCACCTGCTGGTACGCGGCCGGGAGGCGGCCCGCGGCCGTGTTGAGCGTGGCCGGTCTCAGGTCGCCCCATTGACCGGTGTCGACCCGGTGCAGGAGGGCCTGCAGCGCGACCAGCTCCTCGGAGGCGGTGTAGGTGCAGTGCCAGCCGCGATCGACGAACAGCTCCCGCAGCTCGGCCGGGTCGCCGTTGCGCCGGACCTGGTCGGCGTACTCCCGCTCGTGCTCGACCTGCGAGGCCCCGTCACCGGTCGTATGCAGCGTCACGACCGGCCAGGACGTGTGTCCCTGCGGGGTGCCGTAGCGGTACTGATAGGCCACCGCGCCGGGGTCGGCGGCGATCCGAGGCGTACGGGCCAGCGTCCGCAGGTCCTTCGCCAGGCTCAGCCCGGCCGCCCGGTACGCCTTGACCACCAGGTCTCGCTCGGTCGACATGGTGAGCAGGTGGCCATAGTCGACGCCCGTGTTCCAGGACGCGTTGCCGCCGGCGGTCTGCTCGTACGTCTGCCGCAGGCTGCCGCCGCTGATCGGGAACATCGACGTGTCGAAGTGCGCGAGCTGGTTGATCTCCTCTGCCAGGTCGGTCGGGTGGGGGTGCAGAGGGCTGAACCACGCCGGCGCCCCGGCCACCGCGTTGGCCAGCGCGAGCCGCGCCCGTCCCTGCGGGGTCTGCTGCGCGGTCTGCACGATCCGCTGCTGCTCGGCGGTGTCCCCGTCCGGGTCGGTGACGTGCACGAGCCGCCAGTCGCTGTCCGGTGCGAGCAGGGTCTTGGTGGCGAAGTTCAGGTCGAGGAAGCTGTTCCAGGTGCTGATCAGCCCGCCGAGCGGCGCGCAGAGGGTGCCGACGCCGTCGAAACGCCATGGCTGCCGCTCGGCCAGCAGGACGGCGGAGACGCCGCCCAGTGACTGCCCCCAGGAGATGGTGCGGCGCGGCTTGCCGATGTGGGAGTCGAACCAGTCGAGCATGGACCGCTGCCCCTGGAGCGTGGCCCGGACGTCCGTCGTCGACGCCGCCGCGAGCGCGTAATGGTGGTCCAGCAGCCACTGCTCCGACTCGGGGTAGCTGGCCAGCAGGATCTGCTGGTCGTTGACGTTGCTGTACAGCAGCAGCGTGCCGTTCCACCGCGCCGGCACCTCGGCCTTGTACGGCAGCCCGTCGAACGTCCCGGAGTACACCGCGACGTCGTCGGCGCGGGCCGCCGCCGGCACACCGAGCACGCCGGCCAGCGCCAGCGCCGCCGCGACGGCCGTCCTCACGCGCCGTAAACCGGTGACCCGTGGTCTCATCCCCGGCCCCTCTCTCATCCGCATCGGTACAGCTGCTGATAGACCGGGCCGGTGGGGCGCGGGCCGTACTCCCCGGGATCGACCGGCGGACAGTTCGTCCTGATCCACCCCGCGATCGGTGTGCCGGCCCAGGGGCCCTTCGTGTCGAGGAAGAAATAGTGCAGTCGGCCGTCGCGGACGTAGGCCGCGATCCGGTCGACGGTCAGGATCGGGTCCAGGCCGCCGAAGCCGCCCATCGCCATCACCGGCCGTCCGCCGGTCTCCACGATGATCGTGGAGGCGACGAGGCCACTGTTGGCCGCGGCCAGCCAGGTCGCGCGATCACGGTGCGCGACCAGGTAGCGGGCCATGCCGGGGGGTATCACGCCCAGGCCGCTGGAGCTGTCCGGCCGCCCGTCGGACCGTTTGCCCGGACGATGAGGCTTGGGCGGCTTGACGCCCTTGGGCAGTGGGACGAACGCCGGCACCCCGGTCTGCGACACCTCGACCGGTCCGGCCTGGGGCGCGTACCCGGAGCTGGTCTCGGTCAACGGTGTGACCGCGTACGCCGCAGGCCCGGCGAGCACCGTGACCAGTACGGCGACGCTCACCGCGACGGCCACCCCGCCCGGCCGCACCGGGCGCAGGAGCAGCAGCGCGGCCGCGGTCAGCACCGCCAGCACGACGATCGCCCAGCGCAGCCAGGGCACGAAGTCCGGGGTCCGGCGCAGGATGACGAATGCCAGCGCGGACGTCCCCACCAGGGACGCCGCGAGCAACCACGCCCGGCCGGTGGCGGTCAGGCGGGTCAGGGCGACGGCTCCGGCGGCGGTGAGCGCGGCGATGGCCGGCGCCATCTGGGTCGTGTAGTAGGTGTGAAAGTTCCCTCTGAGTGAGCTGAAGAGCGCGAAGTGGACGACCAGCCAGCAGCCCCACAGCAGCAGCGCGGCGCGCCGCGGGTCGGTGCGAGGGGTGCGCCACCAGGCGACCAGCCCGGTGACCAGGCCGACCACGGCGAACGGCAGCAGCCAGGTGATCTGGCCGGCCAGGTGCTCGGAGAACATGCGTCCGATACCGGGCGGGCCGCCGAACTCGGGAGCGGAACCGGCGTTGGGCGCGCTCACCGAACCGCCACCGAAACCCACATTGCCCCCGCAGCGCAGGCCGAGGACATGCTGCAGGCCGTTGTAGCAAAAGATCAGGTTGGCCTCGGTGTTGTTGCTGCTGCTGCCGACGTAGGGCCGGTCGGACTTCGGCCACAGTTCCACGATGACCGGCCACACGGCGCTGACCGCCACGAGCACCCCGCCGCCCAGGGCCAGCCGCCCGAAGCGGCGGCGCAGCGGTTCCCGTGCGGCGACCAGGTAGGTCACGGCCAGGGCCGGCAGGATCAGGTACGCCTGAAGCATCTTGGCGTCAAAGCCCAGCCCGACGAACACCGCCGACCACATCAGCAGCGAGCGGCGCCCGGTCCGGATCGCCTCGACACACGCCCACGTGGCGAGCATCAGCAGCAGGAGGAGCACCGGCTCCGCCTGGTTCACCCGGTCGACCACGACCGTCATCGGGGTGAGCGTCAGCACGAGCGCCGCCAGCAGGCCCGCGGCCGGCCCGAACACGCGACGAACCATCGTGTAGAGGATGGCGACCGAGGCCACGCCGGCGAGCGCTCCGGGCAGCAGCATGCTCCAGCTCCCGTAGCCGAACAGGCGGCACGAGAGTTCCATCACCCAGAGGAACAGCGGCGGCTTGTCGACCGTGACGAACGACGCGGAGTCCAGGGAACCGAAGAAGAAGGCCTTCCAGCTCTCGGTGCCGCTCCGCACCGCCGCGGCGTAGTAGTAGTCGGCGTCGCCGTTGTTCGACAGCGCCCAGCAGTAGAGCACGGCGGCGAGGGCGAGCACGGCCCAGAGGCCGGGACGGGCCCAGCGGGGGTCGCCGGGCGGCCCGGCGAAGATCCGGGCCAACCGGTCGCGTACCGCCACGGGGCGTTCGGGGCGGGTCTCGGTGACGATCATCGCGACTTCTCACTCTCGGGCCGGGGGGACCGGCGGAGGCGTCTGGGGTTGAACACCCAGCTACGCAACAACACGAACCGGATGAGCGTCGCGAGCGCGTCACCGGCCAGCACGGCGGCCGTTTCGACACGCGCCGATCCGTGCGGGACGAAAGCGTGCAACAGCGCGAGACTGCCCGTACTGACCGAGAGACTGACGAGGAAGGCCACCCCGCCTTCGAGCTGGTGCCGCAGCGCGCGTTCGAACCCCCGGATCCCGAAGGTGAAGCGCCGGTTCGCGGCGATGTTGCCGATCGCGGTGAGGAGCAGTGCGAAGGTGTTGGCCACGAGCGCCGGCATCAAGCTGCGCAGCCACAGGTACAGCAGCAGGTGGGCGACGGTGCTCAACGCGCCGATCACGGAGAAGCCGACGAGCTGGCGGGCCATCCCGCTCGGCAGCCGGGCGTACTTGACGCGCGGTGGCACCGGTACGCGGATCGCGCCGGCGATGATCCGGCGTGCCACGCGCCGCATCCCGCGCACGTCGTCCAGCGCCGTGCGCAGCACATCGACCTTGCTGTCCGGGTCGTCGACGAAGTCCACGGGGACCTCGTGGATGCGCAGGTCATGCCGTTCGGCGACCAATAACAGCTCCGTGTCGAAGAACCAGTCGTCATCCTCGACGACCGGCATCAGCGCCCGGACGACCTCGGCGCGACCCGCCTTGAACCCGCACTGCGCGTCGGAGAACCGGGCGCCGAGCGTGGTGCGTAACAGCAGGTTGTAGCCGCGGGAGAAGACGGCCCGTTTCATGGAGCGCGCGACGCTCGCCCCCCGCAGGTGCCGGGTGCCGATCGCCAGGTCACTGTGGCCGGACAGCAGCGGCGCCACCAGCGGCAGGAAGGCGTCCAAGTCGCTGGACAGGTCGACGTCCATGTAGCTGACGATCTCGGCTCCGCTGGCGTTCCACACCTGACGCAGCGCGCCGCCCCTCCCCTTGCGGCCGATCCGCACGGCCCGGACGTGGTCCAGTTCGCCGGCCAGCCGGGTGGCGATCTCCCAGGTGGCGTCCGTGCTGCCGTTGTCGGCGATGCTGATCTGGAAGCTGTACGGGAAGGTGTCCAGCAGGTACTCATGCAGACGCCGGATGCTGGCCGCCAGCACCCGGTCCTCGTTGAAGACCGGAATGACGATCTCGACGAGGGCGGTGTGGCGCTCGCCGTCCGTACCGGAACCGGCCGCGCCGCCCACCGGCTTGGCGGAGGTCTCAGGCCGGTCGTGTGCCGCCGCGGAAGGGCGGTGCTGGGTGGCCGCCGGTTCGCCGCCGGGGATGGCGCTGGGGACGGCGCCGGTGGCGAGCCGCACTGGTAGGCATTGGTCGAGGACGATCGCGGATCGGGGTCGGATTTCGGTGTCCGCCACGCCATGTCCGTTCTTCCGTGCGACCGAGCGATGACGGCGGCTTCTCGCAGAACCGTCGACCCGATTGCGGCCTTTTCTGCATGAGTCAAATATCGTCAGTGTCGTGACATAAGTAACATGCGAGAACGTCGAAGGGAATACGTCGACCGATCTTGGCCAGCCTGGAACTGCTACCCAGGGTGATTAAAAGTCGGCAGCGGATGAGTGCCGGTGACGCTATGCGTTGGGGGAGCGGTCGTTCGGAGTGGCGGCCAATCACCTGTACAGGGACTGTACGGTTTTCGGCCTGTCCCGCAACCGGTGTCGGCGCTAATTGATCTTCAAGGCGGCGGGACGCGATGGCGCAGGAGTTTCGCAAGTGCATGACCCACAGCGCCTGTATGGGCAGCTCGCGCGGCCTTGCCGGGGAGAACGGCGCGTAGATCGCCCTCGGCCAAGGCGTACCCGTCAGCGGCCATAAGCGTTCACATGTCTCAACACCGATAGGGAATGTAGCGCGAACGGGATATGACAGATCGATTAAATCGTTAACCTAAGCATGCACTGGATGTTTTGCGTTACATACGGCGTCTTAGGTGCCGAACGTCATGCTCCAGCGCGCCTTTGACCAGATGCCGGCGACGATGCTCCGTCACGACGAATCGACGGCAACGCGGGCATGACGGGCGGAACGTTGACGCGGAACCTTGACATGGAAAGGGACCGCATGCTCGGCCGCGACATCTGCCAGGTCACCTTCCGTCCATGAAGGGCACGGGTAGGACGATCACGCTCGTAGAGGTGGCCACCTCCGGACGGTTCGCCCGTCGGGGACAGATGTTCCATCGCATGGAACGGGTTGTCACGCCATAGGGACAGGCGTGACGACGGCGAGGGGGTCGTAGATGGCCGCGGGAGTGGATGGGGTCGTGGCGTGTACTGGGGACGCCGCGATCGAGGGGGCACACGCGGCGTTTCAGCACCGTGACTGGGCCGCGGTGATCGAGCGGTTCGCGGTGGTGGAGCACGATCGCCTGTCCGCGGACGACTTTCGCGTGCTGGGTGAGGCGGCCTGGTGGACGGGCGCGGGCGATGACTCGTCCCACGCCCTCATCGAGGCCTACCAGCGGTACCGCGACGAAGCACGGCCGCGCCGCGCCGCGATGATGGCGATGTTGCTCGCGGCCCAGCACCGGATACGCGGGGCCGGGGCGGTCGGCTCGGGTTGGCTGAGCCGCGCACGCCACCTGCTGCGCGATGAGCCCGAATGCAAGGAAGCCGGTTACCTCCTCCACCATGAGACGCTCGCCGCGACGGCGCGTGGCGAGTTCGACGACGCGGTCGAGCGTGCCGAGCGGCTTCAGGAGATCGGCCGGCGGTTGGACAGTCCGAATCTGCTCGCACTGGGCTTGGCCGCCGAGGGACGAGCACTGGTCAAGCGCGGGGACGCGGAAACCGGGCTGCCTTTGCTGGATGAGGCGATGCTCACCGCGATTTTCGACGATCTCCATCTCATCTGGATGGGCGAGGTCTACCGGCAGTTGATGGATACCTGTCATGAGCTTTTTGATCTGGGTCGGGCGGCCGAATGGACGCGGGTGGTCTGCCGGCGGTTCGCGAACAGCCTTGACGCGGTCTCGGGCCGGGGGATCTGTGGCGTGCGCCGGGCGCACCTGTTGCGGATGCAGGGCCGGTGGCAGGAGGCCGAGGACCAGGCAGCCCTGGTGGTCGGGGAATCCGCCCATCTCTCGTCGGACGTGGTCGGCGAGGCGTACTACGAGCTCGGCGAGATCCGCCGGCTCCGCGGCGACCTCGGCGGCGCGGAGGACCTCTTCCGGCGAGCTCGCGCACTCGGCCGGGACGCGCAGCCCGGGCTCGCCCTGCTCCGCCTCGACCAGGGCCGCCCGGGCGCCGCGGTCATGTCGATCCGGTCGGCGCTCGTCGCGAAGGACGGGAACCGGCTCGCCCGCGCACGGCTGTGCGGGGCCCAGATCGAGATCGCGATCGCGGTCGGTGACACGGAGACCATGGGGAAGGCGGGCCAGGAGCTGTGGTCTGCTTCGGAGGTGTACGGGACATCAGGGTTACGGGCCGAGGCCGCGTGCGGGTACGGAGCCATCTCGCTGGCCTCGGGAAAGGCCGAGGAGGCGCTGGGTTTTCTACATGACGCGTGCCGGCTGTGGCAGAAGATCGGCGCGCCGTACCGCGTGGCGCGGACCCGGCTGTTGATCGCTCTGGCGTACCGGGAGCTCGATGACCAGGACGCGGCGGCGCTGGAGTTCGACGCGGCCCGCGACGGGTTCGATCGGCTGGGCGCCGCACTCGATGCTCGCCGGTTGCTCGCGCTCCGGCGAGGGACGCGGCTGCCGGCCGGACTGACCGAACGCGAGGCGGAAGTGCTGCGGTATGTCGCCGCCGGTGACAGCAACCGAAGGATCGCGACCGTCTTGCGGCTGAGCGAGAAGACGGTGGCCCGGCATCTGTCGAACATCTTCACCAAGCTCGGCCTGTCCTCACGCACCGCCGCGGCCGGGTACGCGTTCGAGAACGGCCTGGCGTCCCGACCTTAGGCCGGGCGTGAGTGGTCACGTGCGGCCGAGCTAGGACGGGTGGCCGACGCCGCCCGAGCAGGGGGCGCCGCGTTCCGGGGTCTGCGGGCCTCCCCGGTAGACGCCGATGAACTGTTTCAATCGCGGGTCGAAGGCGCCGCTGAGACGTAGCTGACGTCCCCAGGCGCTGGCCACCACCGGTGCGGGCAGGCCCGGAAAGGGGCTGAGCAGGAGGTGGCTTCTTCCCCGTATCACCGAGCGCAGGGCCGTCACCTGGTCGCCGGGCAGGTCGGGCCGGTAGGTGACCCAGACCGCGCCGTGTTCCATCGAGTGCACGGCGTTCTCCTCGTGGACGGGCGTGGTGTAGATGCCACAGTTGAGCGGCAGCGGGGCGTGGGGACCGCCGACCGGAGGGACCTGGGGGTACACCACGTGCCCGGTCGTGTGCCGGCGGGACAGGTCGTGATACTTGACCACGCCGGGGATGTGCCGCTCGTGGTCGCGGGTGACGGCGGCGTACGCGGCGGCGTTGCCGCCGAGGATCACGACACCGCCGGCGGCGAGTGCCGAGATCCTAAGTGACCGTTTCGACATGGGAACCCTTCCAGTGGCCGGCGAGCTCGCGGTAGCGCGGGCTGGTACTGAGCAGTTCGTCGTGGGTGCCGGTGGCGACACGACCGCCGTCAACGAGGAGTACCCGGTCGGCGCGCATGGCACTGCTGATCCGGTGCGCGATCACGATGAGGGTGCCTGGCCGCCGGGCGAACATCAGCTCCGCGTCGCGTTCGGCGGGCGGGTCCAGGTGGCAGGTGGCCTCGTCCAGGACGATGATCGGGCCGGGGGACAGGTACGTACGGACGAGCGCGACGAGCTGTCGTTCTCCAGCGGACAGGCCGGCGCCCCCGGGCGGCAGGACCGCGTCGAGGCCGCCGAGCCGGGAGACGATGGCGTCCAGGCCGAACGCCGCGGCGGTGTCGAGGAGTACGTGGTCCGTCGTCTCCGGTGCCAGGTAGGCGAGGTTCTCCCGCAGCGTCCCGGCGAAGACGTAGGCCTCCTGCGGGATGAGCGACACGAGCCGGTGCCGCTGTCTCTCCAGGACGCCGGCGATGTCGAAGCCCGCCACCTCCACGCGGCCGTGGCCCGGGGGGCGCAGGCCGCACAGGAGGGTGGCGAGCGTCGACTTGCCGGATCCGCTCGGACCGACCACGGCCAGGTGGAGACCGTACGGGATCTCGGCGCTCACACCCTCGAGCACCGGCGCGGCCTCGGGGGAGTAGGCGAAAGTGACATCGTCGACCGTCACATCGGGTCGTGGTGGCGGTGCGGGCGTGCCTGACGGCTTCGAGCCCGGGTCGTACGTGTCCGGCAGGACCTCCTCGAGCCGGCCGAACAGTCCTAGCAGGGAGACGAACCAGCCGCCGCCGCCGATGACGAAGAACCGCAGCGCCGGGCCGAGAGCCATCGTCACGTAGAACGCCGCGCCGACGATCTCGCCGCCGGAGAGCCGGCCGGTGGCGATGAGCCATGGGGCCAGGAAGAGCAGCGACAGCAGGCCCGCCTCGACGCCGATGCTGATCGTGAGCGATCGCAGGATTCCCATCCGGGCGTTGACGACGCTCGTGTCGCTCGCCGTACGCACGGCGGCGGCGACCGTGTCGATGGCGGCCTCCTCGGCGGTGCAGGCGAGGATGTCGCGCCGCGCGCCGAATACCAGGGAGACGCGTTCGGCGAGTTCCTCCTCGGCGAGGATCTGCCGGCGTTGCCGGTCGAGGGCCGGGCGGACCAATGCCCAGTTGGCGGCGAGAGCGGCGAGCATGCACGGCGCGACGATCAGGGCGGCGAGGGGATCGAGCGTGGCCAGGCCGGCGAGCGCGCCGATCGCCATCGAGACCGTCAGGTGGAGGTTGCGCAAGATCGCCCCGACCGTACGGCGGATCGTCTCGGCCCATTCGGTCGCGTGGAGGGTGTCGGTGGCGGGGGTCGCGGAGTCCTCATCCAGGCCGCGGCCGAGTCCCGCGGTGACCGTCGCCGTGACGAGCTGGTCGCGTAGTGGCTCCACGATTCGCGTGAGCGGGCGGAACAGTGCCCTGGACAGGATCGCCGAGACGAGGCCGACCTCGGCGAGAACGGTGAGCCAGAACATGCCCGCGTCCGGCCGGTGGGTGAGGAAGCCGTCGTCGAGGGCACGGCCGATGAGGTAGCCGGACGAGGCGGTGGGCACGGCCAGCAGCAGCGACAGCCCGCACAGCGCGGCGAACGGCCGGCGATGGGGACGCAGCTGCGCTACGAGCAGGCGCAGGCCCGGCCGGGTCACCGGCCTTCTCCTTGCCCTTGGAAGATCGCGCGGTACTGCGGGTCCTGCCAGAGTTCGGCGTGGGGGCGCAGGGCGCGGAGCCGTCCCTCATAGAGCCAGGCGACGAGGTCGGCCGCGTCCGCGGTGCCGGGCCGGTGCGCCACGATGAGGGCGGTCCGGCCGTCCCACGCGTGCCGGATCGCGTGCCTGATCTCGGCCTCGGTGGCGGTGTCGAGGCTGCTGGTCGCGTCGTCGAGTACGAGGACGCGGGCGGGCCGGGCCAGGGCGCGGGCCAGACCGAGCCGTTGGAGCTCCCCGCCGGACAACGGTGCGCGGGCGAGCGGCGTGTCGTACCCGCCCGGAAGCATCCGGATGAAGCCGTCGGCCCGCGCCTGCCGTGCGGCGGCCTCCGCGTCCGCGTCCGTGCCCGACGAGATCGCCGCCCGGACGCTGTCACCGAACAGCCGGGGTAGCTCGAAGGCGTAGGTGACCTCCCGGCGCAGCAGCCGCGGTGCGACGTCGGCCACATCGACGCCGTCGAGCAGAACCCGCCCGGTCTCGGCCTCCGCCAGCCGCCCGACGAGGCCGGCCAGCAGCGATTTTCCAGCGCCCGAGCGGCCGACGACCGCGACGTGGGACCCGGCGGCGACGGTGAGGTTCACCCCACTCAGGACGCCCTCGAAACGGATCTCGCCCCGGCCGTCCGGCGGAAGCGGGCGCGGCGGATGCGCGGCGGGCTCCGGTACGGGCCGGGTGAGCACCGCGGCCAGCCGGCGGACGTTCTCGGCGTACCGCGTCATCATCACCAGCGTGTCGGTGTAGTCCAGCATGCCGAGCACGTAGGCGCTGTACGTCAGCGCGGCGACCGCCTGGCCCAGCTCCATCCGCCAGGCGAGCAGGCTGACCCCAAGCACGATGAGCAGGACGATCTGCTGGGCGGGTACGAGAAGGCCGAGATGCCAGGTGACCTGGCGCTGTGATGTCCAGCTCGCCTTCCCCGCGGCGCGCAACTCGGCGAGCGGAGCGAGGATCCGGCGGCTCTCCCGGTCGCGGGTGCCGCAGGCGCGGATCGTCCGGATGCCCTGGTGCGCGTCGACCAGGCGCGTCGCCAGATCGCCGCGCGCCGCCTGGTAGCGGCGTTCGGCCGCACCCGAATGACGGACGAAGACACGGACGAAGATGAGGCTCGTCGCCATCTCGGCGAGGAGGAGAACCGTGAGCCACCAGCCGATCAACGACAGAGCGACCAGCCCGCCGATGCCCGCACTGAGGCCGATCAGGAGGCTGACACCGACATCGATGAACTGTCCCGGCGCTTCGGCGTCGGCGGAGAAGCGCGTGAGCAGCTCGCCGTCGCTGAACTCTGCGTCACGTGGGGACAGCTGGAGCGCATGTCGGAGCAGCGCCGTACGGTGCCGGCGGGTAGCCGCCGCCGAGATCAGGGCCGCGGCCTGGTCGGCCAGCGCCGTGGCGACCGGGGCGGTGAACAGGACGACGGCAAGGACGATGACCGGGTGGGTGATGGGCAGCCGCCCGGAGAGCGCCTCGGCGACGGCGCCGAGCGCGGACGGCATGATGAGCTGGCAGACGACGGTGACGACGCTCGCCACGACGGCCACCGCGGCGAGCACGGGGTTGCCACGGAAGAGGTCCCGGCGGACCATTGCGAAGAGCGTCACGATCGGCCTTTCTCGCGATGGGCGCGGCCGCCCGGGGCGGGTCGGTGCCGTCCCGGGCGTCCGCGTTCACTCAGTTGGTCTTGCAGGTCCCGCCACAGCTGTTGCTGGTGCAGGTGTAGCTGCAGCACTCGAGGTTGGCCTCGCTGTGGAAGAGAGTCGGCAGGTCCTCAGGGAGGGCCTGCAGCTCAATGACGCTCATCGACATTCGTCTCACCTCCTCGCAGTGGTCGGATCTCGTGCGGAGCGGACCTCAGTTGGTCTTGCAGGTCCCGCCGCAGCTCTTGCTGCCGCACGTGAAGCTGCAGCACTCGAGGTTGGCCTCGCTGTGGAGCAGGGTCGGCAGGTCCTCGGGGAGGGCCTGCAGCTCGATAACGCTCATCGACATCTCGTTTCACCTCCTCTCCTTGGTCAGGAAGCCGCGTACCGTGGCGAGGACCGATTCGGCGGCGACGCCGCTGAACAGGTCGTGGCCCTCGCCCGGGACTTCCAGGTAGGTCACGTCCGCCCGGCGCAGGGCGAGAAATCGGGTGTGCAGCGCCCGGCTCTCCTCCACCGGGATCACCTCGTCGCGGTCACCGTGGACGAGCAGGGTGCGGGCGGTGAGGCGGTCCGCCAGGCGGAACACATCGCGCGGGCCGAGTGTGTCGGTGATCTCCCGCCGGCCGTCCAGCCGGTCGATGAGGCGGCGGACCGCGACGGCGCCGTGGGCGTACAGGCGGGCGGCGGACCGGAACGGTGCGACCGCGACGCAACCGCTCACCTGCTCGGGGACCGCGCAGGCGGCGAGGAGCGCCAGGTACGCGCCGTAGCTCTGGCCGAGCACGGCCGGACCACCGAGGTCGCCGCGGCCGGCGGCCAGGGCGCGGATCACTGTGGTCACGTCGTCCAGGTCCGGGCCGCCCCACCCACCGCGGATGTGCCGGACGTGGCCGGATCCGTAGCCGGTGCTCCCACGCTGGTTGAGGGCCAGCACGCTTAGGCCGGCGCCGGCCAGGTCGGAGAGCAGCGGGTCGTACTCGAAATGCCACGCGCTGAGCGGGCCGCCGTGCAGGGCGATGACCAGGCCCGGTGCCCGCGTCCAGTCGCGCTCGCCGTACACGATCGCCTCCAGCGGTCCGGCCGCGCCGTCGACCGTCACCACACGCGCCGGGTGGGCACCGGAAGCGGGGGTGAGGCGAGGAGGCGGCGTGCCGGGACGCAGCCGGAGCATCGCGTGCGGCACGTCGGGCGCGGACCAGGGGACCTCGATTCCGCTTCGGGTCCAGGCCGCAGGTCCGCGCAGGCAGCCCGGTGGCGTCGCGAGCGCGGTGCGTGTACGACGGCCGACGTCGTAGACGGCCAGCCGGGAGTGCACGCCGCACTGCTCGTGGAGCAGCACCTGGTGCCCGTCGGGGTCCAGGGTCAGCGGCGCGATCCCGCCTTCGGCGGTGGTCTCGTCGGGGAACCAGAACGTCTCGTCGGCGCGCGCGAAGCCGACGCGCTCGGCACCGCCCGCGTCGGTGCGGACCACCAGCAGGCCGGAGCGGGGGGAGTAGAGCTCGGCCCGGTCCTCGGTGGCGGCGCCGACATCCAGCAGCGGCCGTACCTCACCGGAGGAGGTGTCCAGGACGACGGCGCTGCTGGCGTGGCCGGCGACCTGGGTCATGGCCAGGCGCCGGCCGCCGAGCCACACGACACCGTGGGCGTAGCCGGGTAGTTCCCCCGGACAGCGGATCAGGCGGTGCGCCGAAGTCAACCGGAACAGGCGCGTGACCTGGCCGTCGTAGGCGGTCAGCAGACATCGGGTGCGCCGGTCGCCCGGTGCGGCATGGAGCAGGTGGACCACCGGCTGGGGCGGGCGGGCGACCGTGACGACGGCGTGCCTTCGCGGGTCGATGAGTCTCAGTTCGTGGCCCGTTCCGGCGCCGGTCCGCAGCAGGACCTGTCCGCCCGGAAGCACCAGCAACTGGTCGTCCACACTCGCGCGGACGGTCGTGCTCGCGGCCGACCAGGCTCCGGCCTGCCGCCGCCAGACCTCGACCCGCTGGCCGGAGCGGGGGTTCCGGCGTAGCGCCGCGCCCCATCGGCCGTCCGGCGCGAGCCGGACGTTGTGCCGGGGGTGGTTCCAGGGCTCCGTGCTCTGGAACCTCATCGGGTCTGGCCCTGGTCGAGGTGGAACAGCCGGGAGCCGCCGTGGCGGAGCCGGAGCAGGAAGGACAGGTGCCCGAAGAGCCCGGCGCCGTACCCGCCGGACACCTTCATGCCGGTCTCGTCGCCCAGGACCGGGCGGCCCGCTCGGTCGAGGCGGCGGGCCCACAGAAGCCCGGCCAGGCTCTCGGCCCACTCGCGGCCGGTGCCCGTGGCCAACTCCAGGTCGAGCAGGAAGTCGGCGTTGCCGGCGAGCCCGTGACAGTACGCGGTGCCGGTACGCCGGCGGCTCCGCATCACCGCGCGTCCGGCGGCGACGGACGCGTCCCGATAGCGGGGGTCACCGCTGTGGGAATGGAGCCGGGTCAGGAAGGTGCCCACCCCGGACGATCCGTTGCACCAGAAGACCATGCGCCGGTCCGAGCCCGGAGTGTCCGGCCAGTAGGCGGCGTTCTCGATCTGGACCGCCGCGTCGAGCAGGCTTTCCCCACATCGGCCGGCGGCCGTAAGGAGTTCCGTACGGCCCGTCGCCTGGCCTGCGGCGAGCAGGAACGCTCCGATGCCCGCGGTGCCGTGCGCGAAGCCGTACGAGCGGTAGCCGGCGAGTTCGGAGTCGAACGACTCCGGCGTGGCCCAGCCGATATGCCTACCGGGCGCCGCGGCGGTGAGGACTCCGTCGGCGCAGGCGTTCACCCGGTCGAGAAGGCGGGCGTCTCCTGTCTCCCGCCACAGGTGGATGAGGCAGGTGCCGAGCCCGGACATGCCGTGGGTGATGTCGGCGTTGGGCCAGGAGGTGGGCAGGTTCGCGGCCAGCTCCAGGGCTCTGGTCGACAGGTCCGTACGGTCCAGGGCGCGTCCCGCGTCGAACAGCGCCCAGGCGGTTCCGGCGAAACCGAAGTACAGACCCGGCAGCCGATGCCCCGCGCGGTCGAGATGCCCGGTCATCCGGGACAGCACCGCGTTGAGGAGCTCGGGGGCGTGCCGATCGTGTTCGGCGAGCCGGGCCAGCACGGCGAGTGCCCCGGCGAGGCCGTGCTGGACCGTACACGGATCGGCCGCGGTGCCGAACCCGGTCTCGGGCCAGGGCCGGTCCTCCGTGTCCGCGGGCAGGTTCGCCGTCAGGTGCCCGAGGATGCCGGTGACCAGGGTCTCCCATCGCTCCTCGTCCAGCACCTCTTCTTCGTGCGGACCCGGTTCGAGTGCGGCGGAGCGCGGCGGCGAGGAGACGATCAGCCGGAGGACCTCCTCCAGCGGCATCCGCGACGTGGGATCCGACCGCATCAGCCCGGTGATGATCGAGCGGATCACCTCGCCGGGCATCCGGGCCGCCCGTGCCGGCCCCACGAGGTACGCGAGGCGTTCCTCCAGCGGGCACCCGGCGGGCCGGTCGTCCACGAACGCCGGATCGACCTGCGTGACCAGGTAGTACACCATGGCCCCGAGGGAGAACAGGTCCGCGGTCACGTCAGGGGCGGCCCCGTCGATCTGCTCAGGCGCGCTGAATCCCGGCGTGCCGCCCCCGCCCGCGACGGTCCATCCGTCGTCCGTCCGGAGCGCGGCCAGCTCCAAGTCGATGAGCTTCAGTTCGCCGTCCGGGGTGAGAAGGACGTTGCTCGGGGAGAAGTCGCGAATCACCACACCGGCGGCATGCACCGCGCTCACCAGGCGAGTCAGCTCGCGGACCAGGTCGGGAACGTCCGCGGGCGATGGCCAGACCGAGTCCTCCTCCGAGGCGCCCTCGATCCTCTGCAAGAGGCTCTTGCCGGCGAGGAACTGCTCGACGAGAAAGCAGTGGCCGTCCTGGACGAACTCGTCGACGACCCGCGGGACGATCCCGAGCGGTTGCAGATGCCGCAGCACCTTTCCTTCGTGCCGCAGCAGATCGATCACGTCCCGGTTCCACCGGTCGGTGGCGACGAAGGGCCGCGCCTCCTTGATGATCACCTCGGCGCCGGTCCGCCGGTCGGTCGCTCGATAGACGCCGCCCTTGTTCGCGTGCCGTAGCGCAGCGCGGACCTCGAACCGGTCGTTCAGCAGGACACCGGAGCCGCTCACCGCCTCCGCGGGAGTACGGACGGGATCGACAGCCCAGGACGGAGGACTGAACACGGGCAGGCGCTGGTCCTCCACCGGATCGCCGTCCGGGTCGAGTATGCATTCGCGGTACATGCCGTCGTTGGACAGGATCCGCAGTCCGGTGAAGGCGCCGTAGCGATAGTGGACGAGGCTGCCTTCCCGGTAAGGGGCGTCAGAGAGGATCACCGGGCCGGCCATGCCGTCGGTGGCCTCATGGAGGCGCTGCGCCAGGCGGCGGAACTCCTCGTCGTCGGCCGGATAGACGGTGATGAACTTTCCGGAGTTACCGCGCGGTGTACGGAAGCCGTTGAGCTCGTCGAGGTTGTGCACGGTCGCGGCGAACTTGAAGGACGTCTTGGACTCGACGAAAATCGGCAGGCATACGCGAAGGACCTCCGGGGCCGACAGGATCGTCGCGGAAACATGGAGTTTCCATCCCTGAACGCGTCTGCCGGTCACGGCGGGACGCACATAGGTCCAGAACTCGCCTGTCTCCACGGACCAGCCATTCAGCGTTATCCGCGCCAGTTCCGATGTGACGAGAGACGACGGCTCGGCCAGCGATTCTTCCCCGAATATCGCGGCTCGCTCGTCGAGTAGGAATTTCTCCATCGCGCACCCCCAGCGTTCTGACCATCTGGCCAAGAACCTAGGAGAAGTGCGAAATGCCGTACATCGGCAAATTTACCCATCGGCAGGTGAACCTCGGATGGGTTGTTCTACCCACTGGTAGAGTGCGCATGATGCTTGATTACATGATTACATGGAGGTCGTGCGATGATCGTTGAGTACATCCGTTACCGCGTGCCCGACCCCGAAGAGTTCGAAGCCGCCTACCGCCGCGCCGTGGTCCCGCTGGGAAGGGCATCCCAGTGTCTCGACTACGAGCTGTCCCGGTGCGTGGACGAACCCGGATGCCACGTCCTGCGCATCACCTGGAAGTCCGTACAGGACCACCTCGAAGGCTTCCGGAACAGTGAGCACTTCCAGGAGTTCTTCGCTGAGATCAAGCCCTATGTGTCGAACATCGAGGAGATGCGGCATTACGAAAAGGTGATCACGAAGACCGAGCCGACGCTGTTCGAATGGGCCGGCGGCGCAGAGGCGTTCGAGCGGCTGACAGAGACGTTCTACGGCAAGGTGGCGAACGACGAGCTGATCGGGCCGTTGTTCGCGCATATGGATCCTGGCCACCCACGATACGTGGCGATATGGCTGAGCGAAGTCTTCGGCGGACCCACCACCTACAGTCAGGAGCGCGGCGGCCACGCGCACATGGTCTCCAAGCATCTCGGAAAGGGAATCACCGAGCAGCAGCGCCGGAGGTGGGTGAACCTGCTCATGGACTCCGCCGACGAGGTGAGCCTGCCCTCTGACCCCGAGTTCAGAGCGGCGTTCGCGAGCTACATCGAGTGGGGCACCCGGCTGGCCCTCTACTTCTCCAAGCCCGACGCCACCCCTCCAGGCGAGGGGCCGATGCCACGCTGGGGCTGGGGCGTCGCCCCGCCGTACCGGCCCTGACTCTGGTCGGAGCCGGCACGCCCTGTCCCCGCGGGCTTGGCATCAGCCCACGCAGCCGGCGACGGTGTTCACCGGTGCGCAGTTGCCGGGACTGTTCTTCTGTACGGTCGACTGCCTCAGGGTGACGGTGCCGCCGGCCACGACGAAGACGCCGCCGCCGCTCGTCTGTGCCTTGTTGAGGGTGACCCGCGTGCGGACGAGCGAGGTCGTGCCCGCGCTGGCGAGGCCGGCGCCGGACCCGACGGCGGTCAGGTTGCTGGCGATCGTGCTCTGGGTGACCCGCGTCGTGCCCCCCACGGCGGTGAAGAGCCCTGCGCCGTTATTGTTCACGACATTTCCGTTGATAAAGCTCGTGAGGACCGTCAGGGTGCCGCTGTTGTAGATTCCGCCGCCGTTGCCGGTGGCGCTGAGATTCCCGGACACCGAGTCGAGGTTCATCAGCAGGGTTCCGGCGTTCTGGATCCCGCCGCCATTGGCCCCTCCGGCGGATCCGTTGAGGATGAAGAGCCCGCGAACCACCTCCGGTCCGGCGGGGCGTCACCTACCAAAGTCGGATGCCGCCCCGACTCGGGCAGTAGAAGTTCCGACCGTACGCCCGATGTGGCGGCCCGCCTCGCCGGGCCAGGCTTTGCGGCATGAACATCTCACGCAAAAGAGTCCTGACGGTGATCGGCGCCCCGGCGGCGGCCCTGGCGGTCTGGGCGGTGGCGGTGCCGCTGGCCGGAGCCACCCTGACCATGAGGGCGGGCGACGACACGCAGACGGTCGGACCGGCGTCGATCGTGGCGGCGAGCCTGCTGGCCGCGGTCGTGAGCTGGGTCCTCCTGACCCTCCTGGAACGCTGGGTGGTCCGGCCGGGCCAGATCCTGGCGATCGTCACGGTGCCTGTGCTCGCCGCCTCCCTCTCGGGCCCGCTCGGCGACGCGGTCGGGACGACGGCGAAGCTGGTGCTGGTCGCGCTGCACGTGGCGGTCGTGGCCGTCATAGCCGTCGGACTGGTCCTGGATGCCGGCCAGAAGTGCGGCCCGACCCGGACTCCAGGATGGCGCCGCCATCGCGACGCCGGCGCTTGTGGCTGACCCCACGCGAAGTCCCCGCCCGGCAACCGCCGGTCGGGGACTTCGTTCTTGGTGGCGGTGCGAGGCATGAGGCGCATCCCACCCGTTTGCCGCAACGGCATGAGCGGGCCCTGGTGGGGCGCGGTATCGGGGAACGACGGTGCGATCCGTAGCGTGAGCGAGGCCTGCTGCCTCGTTACTCCGTTCGCCCCAGTGGGTGGTACGAGGTGGTGCCCGCCTCTAGTACATTGCGGCCGATCGCGGAGGTCCTAGCCAGTGGGCATTGTCGTCTGGTCTGCCAGCCCGGACTCGCGCAGTACCCGCAGGGCGGTCGCCTGCAGCGGGCTGTCTTCGGGGATCACCGTCTCGTACGCCCCGGGGAGCAGGTCCAGGTGCCGGTACCACTCCCGCATCTGCCCGCTACTGACCTGCGCGAGATCGACGACGTGCGGTGGCCGCTCTTCTTTTCGTTGAGGGCGGGCCCGGGTGGCACCGTCAGCCGTGGAGAGTCAGCGGCATGGGAACACGTGCAAGGATGATGTTCGGGTGGTTTCGCAACTCCGTCGTGATGACAAGGTCGAGATGATTATGCAGAGCGCTGTAGCGTAGCTTTTCGGGGCGTAGGACCGGGATCAGCACGATGATCTGTTCATCGCGGCTGTCATAAAGTTCGTTGACGAACTTCACGATGGGTCGTGCGGCTGAGGCGAATTCGGTCTGCAGTACGCGCAGCGGGGCTCCGGGATTCCAATGCCTCCACTCATCCTGCAACTCATGTGCCCGTCTCGGGTCATTGATAACAACCGTGACGGCGATGACCTGGGGGCTGATGGACAGCGCTTGCGCGATTGCGTGTTCGGTCAGCCGGGAGATACCGGTGACGGGCACGACCACCACAGTGGGCCTGCTTTGCGGCCGGCCTGGAACCGCGCCCAGGCCGAGCGCGCGCCCCGCCCGCTGGTAATAGCGGTGAATACGCACGAAGAGCGTGATGAGACTCGGGATCGCCAGCACGACGATCCAGGCGCCGGCGGTGAACTTCGTGATCAGGAAGATGATCGTGGCGACCGCCGTCGCACACGCGCCGACGCCGTTGATGATCGCTCTGTGTCGCCAGCGGGTGGGCCGGGTCCGCCACCAGTGCACCACCATCCCGGCCTGGGACAGCGTGAAGCCGGTGAACACACCGATCGCGTACAGCGGTATCAGCGAGAGGGTGTTGCCCTGTACGGCGACGAGCAGCGCCGCGGCCATGATGGCCAGCGTCACGATGCCCGAGGCGAAGACCTGCCGGTCGTCGCGCAGGGAGAACAGGCGCGGCAGGTAGCTGTCGCGCGCGAGCAGGCTGGCAAGCACGGGCATCCCGCCGAATGAGGTGTTGGCGGCCAGGGCCAGCACGAGAGTGATCGTGATCGACATCGCGTAGAAGGCCCAGTTCTGTCCGATCGCCGCGGCCATGACCTGGCTGAGGACGGTCTGATGTGAACGAGGGGCGATGCGCCAGCGGTCGGCCAGGACGGCCAGCCCCAGCAGCATCACGCCGAGGATCACCCCGAGCAGCATCTCGGTCCGTTTGGCCTGGACGGTCCGCGGCGGCCGGAACAGCGGTACACCGTTGGCGATGGCCTCGACGCCGGTCAACGCGCTGCACCCGGCCGAGAAGGCCTTCAGCACCAGCAGCGCGCCCACGGTCAGCGTCCCGTGCGGCGGCGGGCCGCGCCGCGCCAGGCCGGGCGCCAGTGGATGGAGCAGACCGATGGCGAGGATCGCGAGCAGCCCGGCGATGAACACCATGGTGGGCAGTAGGAACGCCCGGGCCGCCTCGCCCAGACCTCGCAGGTTGAGCAGCGTGATGACGGCGAGGATGCCCAGGCAGATCGGAACGGTGAAGGAGCCGAGGGCCGGGAACGCCGAGGTCAGTGCGCCTACTCCAGCGGCGATGGAGACCGCGACGGTCAGCGTGTAGTCCACGATCAGCGACGCCCCAGCGACCCGGCTGGCCGCAGGACCGAGGTTGGCCCTGGACACGGCGTAGGCGCCGCCGCCGCCCGGATAGGCGTCGATGACCTGCCGGTAGGAGAACACCAACAGGCCCAGGAGGACCACGATCGCGACCGTGACCGGCAGGACAAGGTGCAGCGCTCCGGCGCCGGCCACCACGAGGACGGCGAGGATCGCCTCAGGGCCGTACGCCACTGATGTCAGAGCATCCAGCGACAGCGCGGACAGCCCCTCCGGTGGGTTGATCTGCTCCTTGGCGACCTCACGCGCCCGCAGCGGCGGCCCGATCAGGAAGCGCCATATCGACGTCATCGCACCCGCCAGACCGTCGGTCGCCGGTGCCGGCAACGGCCTCGAGACCGATCCGAATCAGTGCACCATCAGGTGATTCCCTTCGCTGACGTTGATCATCTGCGTCAAGTCGCGCCGCCTGCGTGTTTGCGCTCGTGGGGAGCCGGATACACGTCTTGGACAGCGACGCCGCGGCCAGGGCGAGGTGGAAGGGCGCGGGTCGCTCACCGCGAGCCCTGTCAAGTCTCACGCGGGAGGCCGTCATGTCCGGCAGCGTCGCCGAACCGCCGGCGCCGCGGCCGGCGGGCCGCCGGGCGATGTTCGCTGCCCTCGCGGTGCCGAACTTCCGCCGTTACGTTTCCGGGCAGGCGCTCAGCCTGATCGGCACCTGGGTGGAGACGGTCGCTCAGGCGCTGCTCGTGCTGCGCCTGACGCACTCGGGCGTCGTCCTCGGGCTGACCACCGCTGCCAGGTACGCGCCGGTCCTGCTGCTGTCGCCGTACGCGGGGCTGCTCGTCGACCGTTATCCCAAACGGCACCTGCTGCTCGGCAC
Organism: Actinoallomurus bryophytorum; assembly: GCF_006716425.1. NCBI lineage: Bacteria > Bacillati > Actinomycetota > Actinomycetes > Streptosporangiales > Thermomonosporaceae > Actinoallomurus > Actinoallomurus bryophytorum. The sequence goes on along the minus strand of NZ_VFOZ01000001.1, from coordinate 2,717,240 downwards.
GCAGGCAGGCCTGGCCCTTGTCTCGGCCCTTCTCGGCGTGAGCGTCCTGACCCGGGACATCCGGCTGTGGCAGGTGGTGGTCCTCGCGGTGGCGTTCGGCACTCTGAGCGCGGTGGACAACCCGGCGCGGCAGGCGTTCGTCCAGGAGGTCGTCGGCCGCGACCTGGTCCGTAACGCCGTGACACTGAACAGCACCTCGGTGAATGTCGCCCGGGTCATCGGCCCCACCATCGCAGCGGTCCTGGTCAGCACCGTCGGACTCGGCTGGTGCTTCGTGGTGAACGCCGCGAGCTTCGTCTGCGTCATCGTGTCGCTACTCAGCCTCGATGCCGGCAGCCTGCGCCCGGTCCCGCCCGTGTCACGCGGCCGTGGGCAGCTGCGCGCGGGCCTGCGCTACGCCGCCGGCGTCCCCGCGATCATTCGTCCGCTACTGATGATCGCGCTCGTCGGCACCTTCACCTTCGAGTTCGAGGTGAGCCTGCCGTTGCTGGCCCGTGTGACGTTCCATGGCACCGAGACCACCTACAGTTGGCTGCTCGGCGCCCTGGGCGCCGGCGCCGTCGCAGGGGGCCTTTCCGCCGCCCGGTCATCCCGGACGGGCGTACGGCGGCTCACCAGGACCTCCTTCTGCTACGCGATCGCCATGGGCCTCCTCGCGGCGGCGCCCACCCTGGCGACCGCAGTCGCGGCGTGCGTCCTGGTCGGCGCGGCCAGCGTCATCTTCCTCACCACGGGGAACTCCACCATTCAGCTCGAATCCGATCCCGCCTACCGTGGCCGGGTCATCGCACTGTGGTCCATGGCGCTCGTAGGCAGCACGCCGATCGGCTCACCGATCATCGGCGCGACTTCCGACGTCGCCGGGCCCCGGTACGCCCTCGCCCTCGGCGCCGCTGCCTGCCTCGCCGCCACGATCGTCGGCCGTTGGGCAGGTGGTGGCCGTCCCGTTCGTTGAGCGCGAATGGCTGGACCGGCAGGCATTGAATGCAAGATCGCCAAGGCGGCCCGCACTTATGAGGCAAGTTGACTCACAAATCTCATCGTGGGAACATTCATTTCTGAGACACAATGTCTCGCATCGATGACGTTCCTGCGAGGAGAGCCGTGCGTATCGTCGTTCTGGGGTCTACCGGACCCACTGGCCGTCAGGTGCTGAACACCGCGCTCCATCGCGGTCATGAAGTCGTCGCACTCGCCCGGCGGCCCGATGCGTTTTCCGACGTGGCGCACGGCAGCCTGGAGATCAGGCAGGCGGACGTGCGTGTTCCCGACACGATCACCTCGGCCTGCCGCGAGGCCGACGCCGTCATCAGTGCCCTGGGCGTCAGGAGGGGAGCACCGGCCGGCACTCTGTCGGCCGGTGCCCACGCTGTCGTCGTTGCCAAACCGCCCCGCGTCGCCTGGACGGGCACGTTCGGGGCCGGGGCTTCCGGCCGCCGCGCGGGTCTGTTGTACGACGTCATCCTGCGCCTCGTGCTCGGCGGCGGCTTTGGCGACAAGGCGATCGCGGACGAGGTGGTCACCGGTTCACAGGGCACGGTGTTTCATCCGGTAATGCTCACCGACGGGCCGGAGACGGGTAAGGCCACGGTCGTTCCGCTGGACGTCCTTGACCGGTCCTGGCGGCTCATGCCACCGAAGGTCTCCCGCGCCGATGTCGCCGCAGCGATGGTCACCGAGGTCGAGACCCCGGCGTACGCCGGGCGAGCCGTTGCCGTGTACTAGGTGTGCCAGGTCCCCACGCCGTCGATGAGCCGGTCGATGAGGTCGTCGGAGACCACCCCCATCTGCGAAGTAGTCCGGTAGACGATCGGCCCTACCAGCATCGCCGTCAGATCCGCCGGAGCGGCATCGGTCTCGACCTCCCCTGTCTCGGCGGCCGACCGGACGGCGACGGAGATCCGTTCGGTGATCGTCTTGAGGGACTCATCGCGCCGGTGTGCGATGTCCGGGTCCCAGATCGCGGATTGCATCAGCGCGAGCGACATGGCGGCAATGGCCGGTACGGCAAGCTCGTCGGCCATCTGCCGAAGCTCCCGATGCAGCCACCGGCGGACCGGCGCCTCGGGATTCTTGAAAAGCGGGAGGTCGGCATCGCTCATGACCTCGAGCAGCAACTGTTCGGGCTGCGGCCAGTGCCGGTAGACGGTGGCCCGCCCGACACCCGCCTGCTGAGCCACTCGCTGATGCGTGACCGCGCCAGGGCCCTCGGCCACCAGCAGCTCCCGGGCGGCGACGACCATCGCCTCACGGCTGCGCGCCGCACGCGGATCCGTCGAGTAACTCACCGGCACAGCGTACGAGACACCTTGGCTCATTGGCGTCGACCGGCACCGTCCAGGCGGCCAGGGCCGTCCCGCCGCCCGGCCATGATCTCGCAGGTCAGCCATGCCACCCTGCGAAATGGTGGACGGGAGGTCGGGTTCGCCGCCGAGGCGGGTGAAGGGGCCGGCGACGCCGGCGGGGAAGAAGCTCGTGATCCTCGGCGTTGAGCGCTCGGTCCTTCCAGGGCCCGGCCGGGTCGGCCGTTCGAGCCCGGTCTAGCGATGGCGTGGCCGTCGTGCTCGCCCACCGGTGTCGGGTTCCTCGTGCGAGCTTGCCTGCGGCCGGGGTGAGCGGCCGATCACCCGGTCGGAGTGATCAGAGCGGATTCATCCCGCTCGCGGCGGAGGGCGCGAGCAGGCCCAGAGCGCGGGCCCGCGTGACGGCTTCGGCCCGGGTGTGCGTGCCGAGCTTGGCGTAGATCTTGCGCATGTGAGTTTTGACGGTGTTCCGCGAGACGGACAACTCGCGCGCGATTTCCGGTCCCGTCAGGTTCGTGGGCAGGTAACGCATTACGCGGATCTCGGTGCTGCTGAGCGGTTCTGGCGATGCCGGGGGCCCGGCGGGCGGTGATGCGGAGTTCCTTGCGGCCAGCACGCTGTCGATCTCGGTGATCAGCGAGGCATGGCTGGTGCGGTGCCCGGCTTGGTGCGCGAGCAGGCCCGGCGCCGGCTGCAGCAGGAACCACAAGAGCGTGCTGTCGGGTTCGGCCAGATCGAGTGCGCGTTCCAGGGCGCGCTCCGCAGCACCGCGGTCGCCGAGTGCGTCCCGCGCGATCGCTTCTAGCAGGAAAGCCCCCGCCAGCCAGCTCCGGCGGAAGAGGGAAGCGGAGCCGTCCAGGACCGGCGCGAGCGCGGCGACGGCCGCGTGCGGGTTGTTTTTGGCGAGCTGCAGTGCCGCCAGGGCGATGCGTATCTCCCCGCGGTCGCGGTCCTGTTCGCCGAGTTCGGCAAGACCGTGCTCGGCGCGCGTGATCTCACCGAGACGCACCAGGGTGTGCAGCAGCAATGCCCGCGCCTGCGTGACGAGCAGGTGCGGCACGGCGAGGTGGCGGGCCAGCCGCTCGGTGGCCTGAAACGCCGCCACCGCGTGAAGATCACGGCCGCGCGCCAGCTCCAGCACCCCGCGGAGGTGCAGGACTCCGAGCGCCGCCGCAGGATCGGCTTCGGCTCTGACGGTGCGCTCGGCCCGCTGGACCCAGGGCTCTGCCTCCCCGGGGCGCCCCTGCCAGGCCAGCACGGCTCCCAGCATCATGTAGGCGGGACCGGCGGCCGGCTCATCTGTCCAGCCGTGCCGTTCGGCCAGCTTCACAGCCTGCCAGCTGTGCTCCGCTGACCGCGTCAGTGACCGGTTGAACTCGGTCGCCGCCTGGTATGCCAGGCCGGTGACCTCGAGGAACGGCCGGCCGATCTGTTGCGCCAGCGCGGCACCCCGCGCCAGGTGCGGCTCCGCATCTTCGAACCGGGCCGCCCAGTACTCGGCGCTGCCGAGGCTGATCAGCGCCAGCGCGCGCAGTTCCTTCCCCAGGGCAGGCGGCGCCGCGTCCGGGGTGTCGGCCAGGGCCTGCAGCCGCTCCGCCTCCTCGGCGACCGCGGGCAGGTCTCCGCGTTGGCGGGCCAGCAGCAGGCGGACGACCCCGAGCAGCAGCCGCAGCTGCCCGCGCCGTTCCTCCGGCGCCGGCGCCGATGCCTGCCCGGCCAGGCCCAGGTACCGTTCCGCGGCCGCCAGTGATCCGCGGGCCAGCTCATCAGCCGCAGCCACAGCGGCAAGCTCGGCGTTTGCCGCCGCCATACCGGCCGGGAACCCGGCCATGAGCTCATGGACCGTAGCGGTCTGCCCGTCAAGATGGAGGGCGGGCCAGTGATCGGCGAGCAGCCGGACGGCCAGGCCCCAGTCCTGGGCGGCCTGGGCGTGCCGGATGGCCTCTACCGGGTACCCGTGCCCGGCGAACCATCCCGCGGCGGCCAGATGCAGCCCAGCGATCTCACCAGGGGCGGTCCGCCGCAGCCCCAGCTGCAGCAGCTCTGCGAACATCTGGTGGTAACGGAACCAGCTGCGCGCCGTGTCCAGCGCGACCACGAACGCGTTGGCCTGCTCCAGGTCCTGCAGGACCCGCTCCCCGCCCTCGTCTCCGGTCAGCAGGCCGGCCAGTTCGCCGTTGACCCGCTCCAGCACGCTGGTCCGCAGCAGCAGCCGCCGTACCTGCTCGCTCTGCCGGTCCAGCACCTCGGCCAGCAGGTACTCGGCGACTGTCCGCTCGCTGCCGGAGAACTCGGCGGCGAACCGCTCCGGATCCGGGTGCCCGGCCAGCGACAAAGCGGCCAGCCGCAGTCCGGCCGCCCATCCCTCGGTCCGTTCATGCAGCTTCGCCAGCGCCGGCCCGGGCAGCTGCACTCCGGCCATCTCCAGCAGCTCTTCCGCCTCGGCCAGGGTGAACTTCAGATCGGTCGCGCGGACCTCGGTCAGCTCTTCTTCCAGCCGCAGCCGATGCAGGCCCAGCTGGACACCATGCCGGGTGGCGAGCACGAAGCGCAGCTCCGCCGGGGCGCGCATCACCAGCAGCTCCAGTTGGCGCAACACCTCCGGGCCCAGCTCGTGCACGTCGTCGATCACGAGCCACAGCCGGCCTTGCAGCGGCGCCAGGTCCGTCAGCAGTCGTTCCACGATCGCCCAGCCGTTCAGGTCCGGCGCCGCAGACAACGCCTGCACCAACCCCGCCCCTGAGCCCGTCTGCCGCAACGCCCTCAGCACCGACAGCCAGAATCGCTGCGGGTCACGTTTCTCCCGCTCCGACGGCACCCACCCGACCCGTCCCGCCAGATACTCCAGGCCGATCCACGACCGCAGCAGGACCGTCTTCCCACTGCCCGCCGGCGCCGAGATCACCGTCACCCGCGTCGCCAAGAGCCGCTCGAACAATACGGGGCGGGACAACACCCCGCCTGTACGACGTCGGCCGGCCTCGCTCGCGACCATCTTGGCTGGCCCGTAGGCATCTCCCACAGTCCTAATCGTTCCACAATGTCCCTATAACCCAGGCCGCCGTACGGCTCAGCCTGGATCCGGGATGGTGCACCGCCCCGTCTGGATCCTCGCGGGCCAGGGAGGCGCATACCGCTCACAGTCTCAGGCGGCCGGCCGAATCACCCTAACGGTGCGATTGCCGGCTCACCCCGGCCGGCCCAAGGCTGAGCCCCGGCCGCCGCGATGTGGCCGGCCGATGGATCACGCGCTTCAACGCCGACGCCCCGGTGACTAAGGAGAGATCGTGAAGGCAGTGCGTTACCACACCTACGGCGACAGCGACGTCCTGGTCTACGAGGATGCCGACCGCCCGATGGCGGGCCCGGGGCAGGTGGTGGTGAAGATGGCCGGCGCCGCGTTCAACCCAGCGGACGCCGGCATCCGGGGCGGCTACCTGCAGCAGGTGTTTCCGGTGGCTTTCCCGCACATCCCAGGCTACGACCTGAGCGGGGTCATCACCGAGGTCGGCGAGGGAGTGAGCGGCTGGAGCGCCGGGGAGGCGGTTGTGGCGTTCTTGCCCATCGGCGTCGATGGCGCGGCCGCCGAGTACGCCGCCGCGCCCGCCGAGACGTTGGCCGCCGCGCCCCGCACCGGCGAGCTGGCCGATGCCGCGGCGCTGCCCTCGACCGGCCTGACGGCCTGGCAGGCGCTGTTCGATGAGGCCGGTCTGACGGCCGGGCAAAGCATCCTGGTCAACGGCGCGAGCGGCGCGGTCGGCGGGTACGCCGTCCAACTGGCCAGGCAGACCGGCGCCACCGTGACCGCGACCGGCGGCCCGCGCAGCGCCGACCGCCTGCGCTCCTACGGCGCGGACCGGATCATCGACCACACCGCCGCCCCGCTGCTGCAGGCGGTGGCCGGGCAGCGATTCGACGTGGTGCTCAGCCTGGTCCGCACCACGCCAGAAGAGACCACGCAGCTCACCGGCCTGGCCGCCGACGGCGGGACCTTCCTCAGCACCATCCCCGGGCCGGTAACCGCTAGAGACAGCGTGCGGACCGTGCAGGTGTTCGTGCGCAGCGACGCCGCCGCACTCGCCGGCCTGGTCGCCCGCGTCGACGCCGGCGACCTGAAGATCCACGTCGCCCAGCGCCGGCCGCTGGCCGACCTGGCCGCCGTCCACCACGAAGCCGACGCCGGGCGGCTGGCCGGCAAGACCATCCTGACCCCGTGACCCCGCCGCTGGACACATCCAGCGCTGGTCGCGATCAAACAACCGGTCCTGCCGCCCCGCGGCAGAAGATTCGCCGTGCGCACCCACCGAGTGGGGCGGCCTCAAGACCGATAGGCGAGACGCGCCGCCCCGAGCACCCGGGCGGCGCATCCCGCCCGCGGCATGACTCGCTCGGTCAGCCCTGGAGCATGCCATGCTCCGCGATCTCCCAAGGAAGATGACATGACCCAAGCCGATGGCGTCCAAGCGCGTAACGCACGCGTCATCGCGGAGTTCCGCGCCAACCGCGGCCAGGTCGGCGGCGATTTCGCCGGGGCACCGTTGCTACTGCTGCACACCGTAGGCGCCCGGACCGGCAAGCCGCGCGTCAACCCGGCGATGTACCTGCCTGATGACGGCCGATACCTCATCTTCGCGACGAACGGCGGAGCCGACGAACACCCCGCCTGGTACCGCAACCTGATGACCCACCCCAGCGCGCAGATCGAGGTCGGCGATCGAGTCATCGGCGTGCACGCCACAGAACTGCGAGGTCACGAGCGCGACGACAGGTACGCCGCGCAGGCCCGGCTCTACCCCGGCTTCGCCGCATACGAGCAGAACACCGCGCGGACCATCCCCGTCATCGCGCTCACCCCGACCAGCCGGTGATGCGGCACGACGAGACGAACAGCACGCAGGAGACCACCCGATGAACACCAGCGCCCCGATCCCACAGCCCGAGCCCATCCCCCCAGATGACCTCCGCCGCGAGCCCATCCCCCCAGATGACCTCCGCCGCGAGCTCATCGTCGCCAGGCCCGACGACCCGGACCTGCCCCACCTGTCCGTGGTGGGCGACACCTACACCATCCTGCTCTCCGGCGACGATACCGGCGGCCGGTTCACCCTGATCGACATGTACGTCCCGCCGGGCGGCGGGCCGCCCCTGCACCGGCACGACTACGAGGAAACGTTCATCGTCTTGGACGGCCACCTGGACCTCACCTTCCGCGGCACGATCCAGACCGCCGATGCCGGTACCACCATCAACGTTCCCGCCAACGCCCCGCACCGGTTCCACAACTCCTCAGACGCACCCGCGCGGCTGCTGTGCATCACCGCGCCGCCGGGCCAGGACGAGTTCTTCACCGTCATCGGAGACCAGGTCCCCGGACGCACCTCACCGCCCCCCCGACTCGACCAAGCGGCCAAAGCCGCCCGCATCGCGAAAGCCATAGAACTGGCTCCGCGTTACCGCGGCGAACTACTGCTGCCCGCCTCAGGCCGCCGCGACAGCGACCCCGGACAAGCCGAAAGACCCAAATGAGCCCCGGCCCCTCCGTGGATGTCCGCGTCGGCCGATGAGAAGCCCGGAGTCCGACGAGAAGCCCGGAGTCCGATCAGAGCAAGGAGCAACCATGTCTTTCACCTACGATCCAGAGTTCGCTGCGGCGATCGCCCCGATGGCCGGCGCGATGGCGGACGCCACACCGCCGGCGGTCGGCGACGTCGAGGCGCGCCGCGCCCTCTGGGAGCCGATCATCGCCGCCTCTGGAACAGCCCAGCCGATCCCGGCCGACGTGAAGATGAGTGACCAGTACGCCACCGCGGAAGACGGCGCACAGATCCAGATGCGCTGGTACGTCAAGGACGGCGCGGCACCGGGCCCGGCCGTACTGTTCTTCCACGGCGGCGGGTACATCTTCGGCCACATCGATCACTTCGACGGCCCCGTCGCCCGCTACGTGTCCGCCAGCGGCGTGCCCATGCTGTCGGTCGAGTACCGGCGTGCGCCCGAGCACCCCTTCCCGACGCCGATCGAGGACGCCTACGCCGCGCTGCGCTGGCTGCACGAGCATGCCCCTGAACGCGGTGTCGACCCCGGCCGGATCGGGGTGATGGGCGACAGCGCCGGCGGCGGCATGGCCGCAGCAGTGTCGATCCTCGCACGCGAGCGCGGCGGCCCGAAGATCACCCGGCAAATCCTGATCATGCCGATGCTCGACGACCGCACCACGACGCCCGACCCGCACATCGCGCCTTACGCGCTGTGGTCCAACGACGACAGCGCCACCGCATGGCCGGCGCTGCTCGGCGACGCGGCCGGCGGCCCCGATGTTCCGGCCACGGCGGCCCCAGCCCGGCTCGAGGACGCGACCGGCCTGCCCCCGGCCTACATCGAGGTCGGCCAACTGGACGTCTTTCGTGACGAGGACACCGCCTACGCGACCAAGCTCAGTCGTGCCGGCGTGCCGGTGGAGTTCCACCTTCACCCCGGCGTACCGCACGAGTTCGACTCCATCGCTTTCAACTCCGACGTGGCACGGCGTGCCATCGCCGATCGGGTCAGGGTCCTGAAGTCGATCTGACTCCGGTGCGGAGCGCCTCTGTAGCGTGGTGCCCGACATCACCGGCCGTGTCGCCGCATCGCCGCGCTGGCGACCGCTGGCGAGTAGCGGGAACGGGCCGATCGACACCAACGACTTCGGACGAGCCCAGAGCCTCATCGCGAAGGTCTCCTCGACGCGCCGCGAAGCCTGCCCGGGCGTGTGACCGAGCTGGAGCGGGCCGAAGGCGACCTCTTCGCGGACGGTGGGGGAGAACACCTGGGCGTCGGAGTTCTGCAAGACGAACCCAACGCGAGAACGGAACGCCTCGGAGAACTGCTCGTCCTCGAGGGTGTCCTCGGTGACGGGATGGTCGAAGGCGGTGAACTCTCCCGAGGTGGGGAAGAAGTTGTACTGACCGAGTGGGACGAGCCTCTACGCTTCTGGTCGATCATCGACGAGGCGGTCCTCAACCGCGAGATCGGTGGGAAGAAGGGTCATGCGGGCTCAGTACGAGCGGCTGCTCGAACTGGCCGAGCTGCCCAACGTCACGCTCCAGGTGATGCCGGCTGCTGCCGGTGCTCATCCCGGGCGTGACCGGGCCGTTTCGATCCCGAACTTCCCCGACGCAGAGCAGTACTTTCCTGACGTGGTCTACGTGGAGAGCATGACCGGCGCTTTGTACATTGAGGACGAAAGCCAGGTCCACACGCACACCCTCGCGTTCGAGTAGATGCAGACCACCGCGCTGAACACTGGTGAGTCCGCGAAGCTGATCGGGCGACGGATGGAGCGTTGACCGTGGGAAGGGACCGTATGCCCGGCCGTGACACTCCTCGGGCCGGCTTTCGCAAGAGCACCTACGGCGACGGCGGCGAAGGCTGTGTCGAGGCGGCGACGCTGAGCGCCGCACGCCTCGTACGCGATTCCAAGGACCCGGACGGCCCGACGCCGGCGTTCACACCTGCCGCGTGGGCGAGCTTCCTCGATGAGGTCAAGCGAGGACGTTTCGACCTGGCGTAGCCATCGAGAAGGCTTCCGGGCGTGGTCGGCTTGAGATGGGCAGTGATTAAGTCGCCGACCTCCTTGTAGGCGGCGATCTCGTTGACGCGTTCGGTGAAGCCGTGGCCTTCGTCCTGGTTGACGACGTCGACGCCGCAGCTGCCGATTAATGGTCTGAGTGCAAGAACCACCGGATTCCTCGCCGGTGTCCGATCAGAGCCTGCAGTGTGGTGGCGGCATCTATCTGCGTGCTGTGCAGGCGTGCGGCCGTGGACGGTGACCCCAACCCATGAGGGGGCGTGGGGGGCGGAGGCCCCTCACATCGGGGGTTCCAGGGGGTCGCCCCCCTGGGCCGGTAAGAGTGTCCGAGGGGGGACACGAACCAAACGCACATACCTTCGTCCTCAGTAAGTCGTTCCTGCTAGGAGGCAGGTGATCGACGATGGCAGAACAACGAGACCTCGCGCGTTCACATGACCGCTGTATCCGCTTCGCGACCGATGATCAGTGTCGTACTGCCTATCGTGATCACGGCTGTCGTGAGCTTGGGTCATATGCGTGAGCTTGCGCCCCGGCACGGCGAAGCGCAGTGGAGCGCGACGCTCACTCCGCTCAGCGTGGATGGGAGGTTGTGGCGGCATCCACGGCTGTCTGCTGACCAGCAAGACAGGCGGGCGCGGCGCTCGGCGAACGTCCGGACCGCTATCAGATACAGAAGGTGAGATGCCACAGCCCGACGATCCTGCCCCAATCCGGGTATACACCCATGCCATAGGCCTGCACCGTCGCGAGGCATTCTGAATTCGATTCTGCTGACCTGGCATGCTTGCTATTGAGCTACTACGGCGCCCGTATTGCCTTTTCACCGGCGTTGTTCCCCTAATCCGATTCCTCGAGCACGGAGGTTGTTGGCGGCCCGGCCGAGCTCCTCAAGAAATGGCATCACCGTCGTCTCGGCGGCAGTAGTCCGCCGGACTGTAAGGATTCTGCGGGCTCCAGCGTTTTCCAGCAGCCGTACCCGCACTCCTGATGGCACGGACGAGGCTACGAGCGACCACGGCATTACGGTGGCACCCGCGCCCGCCACAACGAGCGCCATGGCTACCGCGTAGTCGCGGATTTCGAACTCCACCTGTGGAGGCCTCTCCGATATTGAAAGCGTTCGTTCGAGTGCGGTCCGATTGGCGTGGCCGAGGCTTCCGGAGATCAACGGCAGCCCTGCGAGGCGTTCGGCGGGCAAGGGCTCGTCGTCGTTTCCGTCCGTCCAGCTTTCGGGCAGGACAGCGACTAGAGGATCGGCGAATACCTCTTCAACGACAACTCCTTCGGTATCGGGTGGCGTCACCCCTGGGTAGACGTGCGACAGGAGCAGGTCGATTTCGCCGGTGCGCACGTCGTCATACCCGCCCGGCGGCTCGATCTCGACGAGAGAGAGTCGGACCGCCGGATAGGCCGCCTTGAAGGTCGCGATGGCCGGGACCAGCAGTGTCAGGGCGCCGGAAGCGAAACTGCCCAGCCGCACCTCTGTGTTCCTGATTTTGGCAAGGTCACGGACGGCCTGTTCCGCCTCCTTCAGGTTGTCCAACACAGTGTTCGCGTGAGCGAGCAGGACACGTCCTTCCGCGGTGAGCTGTATGCCCATGTAGGTGCGTGTCGCGAGTACTGCCCCTACCTCTCGCTCCAGCTTACTCAGCTGCTGGGAGACCGCTGAGGCGGTGTAGGTCAGTTCCTTCGCGGCGCCGGCGATGGATCCGGTCCGGGCCACCTGGACGAAAACGTTCAACCGCACTACGTCAAGCATAAGTAGAGGTTAACCTCATTCGCCAAAAAAGGTTGCTTGCTTATGACTTGCTGCTCACACTTGTACTCATGGCACCTCCAGCTGATGACAGACCAGAATCGTGACGAAGGTCCCCGATGCTCACCCGGCGCTCTACTTCGATGATTCTCGGGATCACCGAGACCGACGTCACCGTCCTCCAGGACTACAAAGATCACACTGGGGATTGCGTGGCCATTCTCGACCAGACGGTTTTCTATCCTCAGGGCAGAGGCCAGCCGACGGACCTGGGAGGCCTGATCACGGTCACGGGGCGGAGCAACGTACGAAGGATCTCGTTTTTGGACGACGAGGTCATCTACACGGGGGCCGCCGATAGCACGCTGCCCATAGGCGACTCCGCGTATGTGACGGCCAATGGTGTGCTGAGACGTCGCCATACCTTGTTGCACAGTGGAGGACACCTAGTACCAACCGGCCACCGCTGTATCACATGGATGTTTTGGAACTATCGGTGGCCGTGCCGTCCAATGTAACGGAGATCGACCCGTCGGTTTGGGTGGACGGGCTGGAGGAGCTATTCGCGCAGGTGTGGCCTCGTATTTCGGGCGGCGTGAGCCGTGGGTGCGGGCGCAAGGCTATCTGTCCGGTTTATTGAGCTCGCTGGAGCGCAAGAACGGCTGGTCACTAGCGGAGCTCGCCGGTGAAGCGCGGCCGGGTGGGATGCAACGGCTGCTCAACCACCGCTGGGACGCTACGGTCCGTGACGCGCTACGGGCTCAGGTCGGCGAGCGGATCGGTTCGCCTGCCAGGGCGCTGGCGGTCGATGACACCGGGTTTGAGAAGAAGGGCCGGCGTTCGGCCGGAGTGCAACGCCAGTACACCGGCACCGCAGGCAAGATCACGAACTGTCAGATCCGGGTGTTCTGTTCCTATGTGAACCCCGACCGGCAGCGGGTGCTGATCGACCGGGAGCTGTATCTCCCCGAATCGTGGTTCGCCAACTCTGCCCGTCTGGCCGACGCCGGCGTGGCGGCCGGGATGGTCTTTTCGATCAAACCCGAGCCGGCATGGTGGATGATCGAACGCGCATGTGATGATCCGCTGCTGGTATTCGGATGGGTCACCGGCGATGAGGCCTACGGCGACAACATCGAACTGCGGTAGCGCTGCCAGGACCGGGGCGCGAACTACGTGTTCGCGATCCCCGGCGATCACCATCCTCAGCTTGGGCGGCGTCAAGACGCGGGCCGACCATGCCTTCGCCGCCCTGGACGACGATGCCTGGCAGCGGTACTCCGCCGTGCGGGCGCCACGACAGACGCTGGACGACTGGGCGTGGATCCGGCTCGGCGAACAGGAGCGGATGCTGCCCGCGGATCCATCAGCGACCTCACTGAACTGGCCTTCTACCGCTGCCATGCCACACCCTCGGTCGGCCTGCCCGAATTGGTCCGCGTCGCGGGATCCCGATGGAGCATCGAGGAGGTGTTCCAGACGACCAAGAACGAGGTCGGCCTCGACCACCACCAGGTCCGCAAGCAAACCGCCCGGTACCGCCACATCACCCTCGCGATGGTCGCCCGCGCCCACCCGATGGGGAATTCGCAGAACTCGTACGGTGGCTGGCCCGATTCATCACCGTTAACGACGACGCGTTCACTCTTTGCAGGACCGCCCTCCTACCTGGCAGGTGGGCCTCTGCCCGCCTTCGAATGCCGCGGTTGTGTTCAGGTGACATCCGACGATGGCGGCACGGAGTCCCCTCGCCCACGACTCTCGTCCAACTGGATGCCCGCGCCCCAATTACCATCGAGACGGCGGCAGTCAGTCCAGGCGCAGTGAGGCCCTGATGGAAGACGTTAAGGAGTTCGGCACAGAGCTTCGGAGGCTTCGTGAGGCCGCATGCTTGTCTCTCGCACAGTTGGCCCGGCGTACGAACTACAGCAAGGGTCATCTCAGTAAGATCGAGAATGGGCGTGCGAGGCCCAACCGGCTATTGGCGCGACGTTGTGATGAGGTGCTGGAGGCCAGCGGCGTACTTAGTGAACTTGCAGAGGTGATTTCGGCCGGCCGGAAGTCATCCACGGCCGTCCCAGGAGCGTCGCCTCAGCCCTCAGCACTGCCCCGTGACACGGTCAACTTCTATGGTCGCCAAGCCGAACTCGCCGAGATTCTGGACGCCCTGTCACAAGCGGGAAAGGACGGCCCAGGAATCGTGGCGACATGCGCGGTCGTAGGCATGGGGGGCGTCGGCAAGACCGCGTTGGCCGTACGAGCTGCCCACCGACTGCGCCCGTTGTTCCCCGATGGCTGTCTATTCCTCGATCTGCACGGCTATGCCGGGAATGCAGCGGTCACCTCGGCTGACGCACTCGACCGACTCCTCCGCCGACTTGGCATCAGTGGCGACCGCATCCCCCGCCACATTGAAGATCGCTCCGCACTGTTCAGCGACAGCCTGACCGGCCGGAGCGTGCTCCTAGTTTTGGACAACGCGTTCGACGTAGCGCAGATTCTCCCGCTCCTGCCGGGAGTCGGTACCTGTGGCGTACTCATCACTAGCCGAAATGAGCTGAAGGCGCTGGAGGACGCACACCACGTTCGGCTGGGCTCGCTCCCGCGCGCTGACGTTCGAGAGCTGTTGCGCGCGCTCGGCACGACGGACTCTGCAGTCGAGGAAATCGTAGAGTGGTGCGGAGGGCTTCCTCTAGCGCTCAGAATCGCATCGGCACGGCACCGCGAGGAACTGGACGGTGACCTGCTCCGCTCGTCCGGCGATAGCGTCCACCGGTTACGTGAGCTGGAGGATGGCGAACGAAGCCTCACCTCGGTTTTCGACGCCTCATTGCGTACTCTGCCACCAGAGCTTGTGCGTACCTATCTACTGCTTGGCTTGCATCCAGGGCCGGACTTTGGGCTAGAAGCGGCCGCGGCACTCGCCGGAATCGAAGCGAGAACCGCCTCTACACGATTGCGCCGGCTGCTCGACGCGAGCCTGCTGACCGGAAGTAGCGCTGGCCGGTTGAGCTTTCACGATCTTTTACGGCTGTTCGCGGATGAGCGCGCTTCCGCTCTGCTATCGGAGGCAGAGCGGATCTCCGCACTGCGTCGTGGGATCGATTACTACCTGCGGACGCTGGAGTTAGCCGACCGGCACGTCACCCCAAACCGCCACCGCATGCCGTCAGTGAGCGATCAGGGGCCTAGGCGCGAGATTGATGACTATGCCGAGGCGATCGGCTGGATCGCCGCTGAACAGGACAATCTCGTTACAGTCGGACGAGCGGCGTACGCTGCTGGCCTGGACAGCCACTGCTGGCGTCTCGCCTATGCTCTCCGGGGGTTTCTGTTCCTGGCCAGAGCTTGGGACGTCTGGTTCGAGACACATGAACTGGCTTTACGAGCGGCACGGCGCGCCGGTGAGCTGGACGCTGAGGCGAAGACACGTAATAACCTGGGGTTGGCGTTTCTAGAGCATGGCGACCACATGGCCGCCGCGGCGCAGTACGATCAAGCCCTGCGCATTTTCCAGCGACTCGGTAACGTGCATGGTGAGCACACGACAATCGCGCACCGCGCATGGGTGTACTTCCGTCAGGGAGACCCGCACCGAGCTTTGGAAGACAGTCTTAAGGCGCTGGCCTTTGTCGAACGCCACGGCCTGTATCGGAACCAAGCAATACTCGCGCGCGACATCGCGCTGATCGAGATCGAGCTCGGTCGCAATACCGAAGCCGTCGCGCACTTGTCCGCAGCTCTGGAAGTTTTCAACACACTCGGCCTCCGGCTCGATGCTGCAATGGCGCTTAACTGCCTTGGAGAGCTCTATCATCGAGTCGGACAACTGGCAGATGCCGAGGAGACGCTGCTGCGAGCTGCGGAACTTGCCCGCTCATGTGGCAGTTCCTTTGAAGAGGCGCGTGCGCACGAAGACCTCGGGGCGGTCGCGGCTGACACCTTTGACTGGGA
This sequence comes from Actinoallomurus bryophytorum, assembly GCF_006716425.1. Lineage (NCBI taxonomy): Bacteria > Bacillati > Actinomycetota > Actinomycetes > Streptosporangiales > Thermomonosporaceae > Actinoallomurus > Actinoallomurus bryophytorum. The sequence goes on along the minus strand of NZ_VFOZ01000001.1, from coordinate 2,701,657 downwards.
CCGTGTCCGCTGGCATTGGAATGCGGCCATGGCCCGATATGTGGACCTCCATGACACGAGCCGTGCGGAATTGTTGCGTGCCCGCCTCGAGGCGCTTCCGTCCGCGCCAACAGACCCTGATAGCGCGGTAGCGGGACCGTGGCGATCGATGCGCTACGGCGAGGAATACCACAGGCCGGAGGGCGATTGACCCTGATCAGAAGGCGTTTTGCAGTTGCCTGTTCACTTTGGAAACCCGGCAACTCTTCAACGCAGAAATATTCTGGCGGCATCATCGCCATTGCGGGGGTCGCACCTATCGGATTCCAATGCGGGGGTTCTAGCGGCTCTAGGGGTTATAGTGGCGGCAACGGATAGTTCGATATCGACTCCACCAAACGTTGCAGATCCTCTTTTCAAGACTCGCACTATTCCGGCCAATGCAGTATCGCGGGAGGACATCGCACAGATCATCTGTGGCCGTGTAGCCGCCTTGCTCATCGAGAGGTTTTTGCCCGAGAGTATTTGCCGCAGTACGATGGAGATAATCGGGGACCCGGGATTTCCAATGGAGCGTTATGAGAGTGCAAGGGTAAACCCACCGATCGCCCGTTTCGGCCCCGTAGTAAACGATTACCTGGACGGGCAGGGGTTGCGCTCGGAGTACTGGGAAGATGTGCTGCATGCACGTCGTTGCTGGAGCACCTGGATGGGCGATACAGACCCGCTCGCCTATTCAATCGACCACCTCTCTGAGGCCTGGGGGACTCCACTCCGTCCGGCACGAGTTTCCGGTCGTGACCTGTTTCTCGGCGCTGTCCGTGAGATCAACAATGGGGCGCTCATCCACTTCGACGATGTTCGTCGGGAATTCGGATCAGAGCTCTTCGACGACGGTACCCCAGCGGTCCAGCTTGCGTTCAATGCCTGGACCTCAGTACCCACTCAAGGAGGAACTACTCGGATCTGGCGGCACAAATGGAATCCGGCCGACGTAACTTCGCGAAACGGATACGGCTATCACCCGGTAGTGGTGGACGGAGAACAGACGATCTCATTATCCGCAGGGCTCGGTGACGCCCTTCTGTTCGATCCTCGCTATTTCCACGCGGTCGACCCCGGTTTGAACGGCCGCCGGGTCGCCATCACCTTCTTCCTCGGGTTCACCAGCCGCGGCGAGCTCATCGCATGGTCCTGAGTTTCGGGTCGGTCGATAAAGCAGTGATAACAGCAACGCCCTCGGCCAAGCTTCGCCGCGTTCTCGGGCCTTAAGGAGAACTAACGGAGGCGGTAGGAAACGTACATGGGCCGAGCAGTGAAATTCTTGTGTGCGGGAGGGAACAACGCGACACTTGGGACTGAGGCATGGAGCCATCCGCTTCTCCACTGCGGCGGGATTCTTGTGATCCCATCTTGTTTACGCCCCAGACAGCCCCTGTGCGCGGTGGCTGACGTGGCGGTGTGCGGATCGACGATCAATGACGAGTTTGCGAAGGGAATCTTGTGTTCAGGATCGGAATGCTCTCCGCGACTGGGACGGGTAAGAAGAGGACCATCCCAGCACTGCTCGACTCTCCGATCTGCCGGGTGACAGTCGCCCAGGGCAGGGACACCACAAAGCTCACGGAGATCAGTCGACTCGCCCCGCAGGTCCGGGTGACAACTGATCTCCAGGAGTTCGCTCTCTGGAAGGACGACTACGACATCGTTTACGTCGCGTCGCCGCCGTTCCTACACACCGAGCAGGTTCGCTTCGCGTTGTCTCTCGAGAAGCCGATAGTCTGCGAAAAACCGCTTGTGGCGAACCGTGATGACCTCGGTGAGATGACCGCTCTCCTGAGGGACAGCGTCAAGCCGGTAATGGTCGCTCATCACCTACGGCACCAACCAGTGGTGGGAAAGCTGCAGGAGATCCTTAAAGAGGAACAGCTTGGACCGGTTTCATCCGCTGCCCTGCAGTGGTCCTTCTGGCTGAACCACGAGGCTCCAAGCGCGACCTGGAAACTCGATCCGCGACGAGGTGGGTCGAACGCGATGTTCGACGCCGGCGTACACGCCTTGGACCTCGCCCTGTGTCTCTTCGGAGTGCCTGGCCGTATCAGTGCTCTCGGCGCACGGCGGCGGGAGGTCGAGCGGCTCGACACCGTGAGCGCACACCTTGGCTACGACCACTCGATCGTGACCATCATGGCGTCTCAAGCAGGCAGTACTGACGCCAACGACCTGGTGATCAACTTTGCTGAGGGGGCCGTTAAGGTGCCCGCGATGTTCGGTGAGCGGAGTGCGCGCACGCTGGAAATCCACAGCAACGACGGACGTCTGGAAGAGACCTTCTCCCCAGTGAACCTGTACGGGGCGGAGGTAGAGGACTTCTGCCGGCATCTGCAAGGTGAGTCGTTGATCGGTACATCGATACGGGACGGCCTGGAAAGCGCCCGGATCCTGTTCGCCATAGAGGACGCGCTCAGTGACTCGGCGGGTGACACCTGACCTCGCTCTAGCGGACGGCTCCTGCCCCCCACCTCGTGCGCTGCGGCGGTCTCAGTCGCGGCGCAGAACTACGGAGTCCATCAATGGCACAACCGTCAAAGACCACGATACGAACGATCGCGGGCGAGCTCATCTCGGCCAAGAAGAGCAGTGGTCTTGGAGCCACGGTCATCCTCGGCGCGGGCGCTTCGATCAACAGTGGGGTGCCGTCATGGCCCGCCCTCGCAAGGAGGATCTGCGAGGACCAGGATCTCGACCTGGCCCCATTCGAAGGTCCGATCGAGTGCCTGGTTGACTACTTTGGGACCGAAAGTGCGGTAGGCAGCAATCGTTATCATCTGCTGGAGCCGTATCTCGTTGGTAAGCGGCCTTCGACGGGCTACATGCATCTGGCCGAGCTCGCCAAGCAGGGTCTAATCCGCGTCGTACTGACGACCAACTGGGACTCACTGCTGGAGACAGCTTTCTACCGCTTGATGCCGGCCGAGCGCATCAAAGTCCTGGTCAGAGGCGAAGTGTCGGACGAGCTCATCGCCCGTGTCCTCGACACCAACACCCGCGGACCTGTGATCATCAAATTGCACGGCGATGTGGCAACACGACTTTTCCTCATGACGCCCTCCGAGACCGGTGCCTTCGATCCCGGCATCTTGTCGGCGCTCCATCGTCTGCTCGACGGCTTCACCATCATGGTCGGGCAGTCAGCCCAAGACGTGGACCTCCTAGGTACGCTGCTGACCCGGCCCGGCTCCGCGCAGGGAAACGCTGGTCACCTGTTCCACGTCCGATATGAGTCCGGCGCCGAGACGGAACGGGTCATCGATCGGGCCGGTGTCCGAGTCGTCGAGGGTGAGCGTGCGCACGTGCTCAATCCGGGCGTCACAGTTAACATCGGTGACTTCGATGGCTTCTTCACTCAGCTCAGTCTCGCTGTGCAGCTTAAGGAACTTAACGATCCGGCAGCGCAAAAACAACGCGCAAAGGTACAGCAGGCGATTCTCGATAAAGAGCGCAAGGGGCTTGGATATATCAACTATACAACCATTACGCGGCTGGTTCAGAACTTTACCCACAAGGTCCTTGAGTTCGAGCCCGATCTTGTTTTTTTTATAAATGATCCATCTGCTCCCGGTGGTCCTGAGCTCAAGAGGCACATGCAATCGGGACTTGAGGACGACCACATAGAAATTGCCGAAATAGTCGTGGAGGGTGAAGAGAACTCGCGAACGTTCAACCGTCGCGTAAAGAGCGATACTCCTGACACGCTGTCGCATCCGGATAAAACCATGCGCCGTATTCTCATCCTCGACTCGATCACCTTCTCTGGCAACACACTCGCGCTCGCTCGTGAGCGTGCACGTGAGTGGTATCCGAAGGCTGATGTGCGCACAGGTGTACTCGTGATCTCGCAACAACTGGTGGAAAGAGAAGAGGAACTCACCGAGCACGTCCGCACGATTCACGAAACCATTACCGATCGATACGAGATCTTTTTCCCTTGGGGTGTTACCCAGACGACATCTGCCTTCAACAGGGAGTTTGTCGGTCTTCTCGAGTCGGAGCGAAGGATGGTGAAGATCGACAAGCGGCCCTGGGGAGCGATCGAGATCCTGGCCGATCAGGAGACCGCATCGGTACGGCTGCTCACGATCGAGGCCCATGGCAAGCTCAGCTTTCAGCGGCACCTTTGCAGGGACGAACTTTTCGTCGCACTTGATGACAATATCGGTCTAGAAATCTGCTCTGAGGACTTGAATAGGGATGCGGATCAGTACGATCCAAGAATCGCATCCCTTATTCTTGAGAAAGGTGACTATATCCTCATCCCAAGAGGGATCTGGCATCGAACAAAGGCATCGATGGACCGTGTGCGACTGCTGGAGGTTGCATTCGGCGTCTATGATCAGACTTACGACATCGAACGACTCTGGGACGACTATCGACGAGAAGGCATGGACGGTGGAAGATAATCCGATCTCCAACGCCACGATGCTCTTCGTCGGTGTTTCCACGGGTGGCTCGGCCGCGCTATCGCTGTTCCCAACCTGGACGACGAAACTGGGCCTCGCGGCATCACTCGTTGGGGTCGACCTCCCGCTCGACGCATCACCTAATGAGTACCGGGCGGTCGTGGACCGGGTGGCCGGAGACCGGCACGTAAGTGGTGCACTTGTTACCAGCCATAAAGTCGCGATGTACGAGGCGTGTGGGCACGAAATCAAGACATGGATGCCGGCGGCGCGCCGTCTCAAGGAGGTTGGGGTCCTCTTCAGGGACAGCGACGGAGCCATCGGGGCCGACGCCAACGATTTCTTTTCGACCCGCGAAGTGAGTTCAGCGCTGCTAAGTGAGCGTGAAAGATTCGCGGCCGACGGCATCGCGCTGATCCTTGGGGCTGGGGGGGCCGGGACCGCTCTTGCGCACACCCTTTCGGCGGACCCGAGTCTTGGCTGTCGCCAGATCAGAGTGCTGGACATCGACGAGGAACGGGTCGCCGTGCTGCGCGACAAGGTCATCGGATGGGACAACCCAGTGCCGGTTCAGGTCGAAGCCTGTGGACGAGTGTCTGATGCCCTCGTTTCGTCGCTTCCTGAAGGATCGTTGATAGTCAATGCGACTGGACTCGGGAAGGACCGGCCAGGTTCTCCTGTGACGCCGAGTGTAATCCTCCCTCTGCATTCTGTGGTCTGGGACTTCAACTATCGCTTCGTGATGCAGGGAGAGCCGAACTTCTTTCAGATCGCCAATGACCAGGCGTCCGACCGGCATCTCGAGGTGGAGGACGGGTGGCGTTACTTCCTTTGGGGTTGGGCGTTTGCCGTGAGCCGGATATTTGAAATTCCTGACGCAAATACGGTATTCGCTGCTATCGCCGCAACGTCGCCGAGAGGGGACGAGTCGTGAGAATTGCTATCGGTTCCGACCATGCCGGTATAGACCTAAAAACATACCTGTTCGAGCATCTAAATGGTGAGGTTAACACAGAGATTATCGATGTCGGTACCACCTCACGGGAGTCCGTCGACTATCCGCCGTTCTGCTTCGCGGTCGCCGAACTTGTCGCTCGCGAAGAGGCGGACTGGGGAATCGTTCTTGGTGGGAGTGGTCAAGGTGAGATGATTGCTGCCAACAAAGTTTGTGGCATCCGCGCGGCTCTCTGTAATAGTCCTTACTTTGCCAAACTCGCACGTCGGGACAATGACGCAAATGTCCTGGCTATCGGCGCCAGAGTTGTTGCTCCGGAGCTCGCTGTCGAAATAGTCGACTGCTGGAGGGAGACAGGCTTCTCTGGAGAGCGCCATGCGCGGCGTATCGGCCTCATCTCGGCCTACGAAAATAGAGGCCGAGTCGAAAAGGGCTCGTTGTCGGCTACTAATGAGCGTAATAATTGAGCACTCAGGTGCTGATCTTTTGCAGCGCTTCAATGGCTCTAATTTGTGGATTAACCCTCAGATACCTTACCCCCTCCTGGCGGGGTGGAGGGCAGGCCGCACGATGGTTAGTAGAATGGTTGCTTTTTGCGCTATTTCCGGTGTTACTCATTTTCTCGTTGTTCCCCGAAAGTGCCACCGGGGGACAGCTCTTTGGTTTCAAGTTTACAGGCGCCTTTGCTGCTTTTGTATTCGTTTGGTGGTACGGCGTACGATCCTCGCGCATCGCCGCGCGCGTCGACCGGCAAGAGGCGCAAACCGCGTCGTTGGTCGCTGAACTGGAAGCGCTCAGGTGGGCTGCTGACCGGCTAGTGTTGCCGTACTCTAAGAGCGCTTGGTCTGCGCGTTATCAGATCTCGACCCGGTTCTGCCTGGTGACGGGGTCGATTGAGACGCTCAAGGCATATGATGTTTGGCTTGCATCCGAAAACACTGCGCTAGAACTCTCACGTTTCAATGATGCCTCCATTTCCAGTGCGATCCGATTCCGGGCGGCTTTGCGGGACCAGGATGGGGCCGTCATATGCGACCAAATTGCCGACGAGCTAAGGAAACAGGTGCCGGAGTTCGGCGCCGTTGAACCGGGTCGTGTACTTGTCACCAGGCCTTTTGGCCTGTCCAGACGTAACAACGTCAAACGGGTCCTCGTGGTAGCTGCGGTTGAGGGTATGCCGGGTGTTGGATACCGACAGGTTCAGGACATCCGTGCATGCGTTCGCAACGCCCTGGACATTGTCGATCAACTGAACGCGCGTGGTGAGGCACTCCGTTCGCTTGTTCTGCCTTTGCTGGGCTCCGGTTCTGGGTGCGGTGACCCCGCGACCACTGCGGAGCACATCGTGGATGCGTTGGTCACGCATCTCTTGGCGCCAGGCCATTCTTGCGGGCTGTCGGAGGTGGCGGTAATCGCCCGGTATGGCGTGGAGCGAGATGCAGTGCAATCCGCGCTAGATGAACGAATCGAGCTTGCGAAATCCGAAAAACCCGGTCGTGCTTAATGGCTTGCGGAGTCGATGCCTGATCACGGCACCCAGTGCGAGGAGATCTCCTCGCCCGGAGTCTTCGTAATGCCAGGAATCCCGTTGGTGCTGGCTATACGCGGGGCAGCCCAGCCAGGACCGGCACCGGGCCATGTATGGCTCTTAGGTCAGCGGCAGGTCGACCGCGATCAGGGCGCCGTGCAGCGCCCACTGCTCCCGGCACCGTCGGCAAAGCCGGGCGCACCCTCGACCTATCCTGGGTACCAGCGCCGGCCGGTCAAATCACGCCGCAGAGGCGGCCCTGAATCCCGTTGGCGCGGTCGCGGATGCGCAGCGCGAACTCCCGAGTCGATCGAGGTTCAGCCGGGGCAGCCGCGAACCGGGCATCGAGCAGTTTGGCTGGCTGGATGTGGCCGATCTCCCGCCCCGGGTTGATGAAATCAGCTGGCGGTTCGGTCGCGCTCCCGCTGGTCAGCGAGGAATGCCGGCGTCAGCTCGAACTGGCAGGCCGGGCGGCTCGGATAACCTGCGGAATAATAAACAACTATCAACCGGCACGGACGAACGCGTTCTCGATTCCGGAGATGATGCCCTCGAAGAAACCGATCGAATCTTCGTCGACGAACACGGTCACGTCGAGCTCGCGCAGGACCCGGACCAGGCGGCGGACGACCGTACGGTCGCAGCCCCCAAGAGACAGAAAGACGTCCGCTACGCCGGACATGACCGGGGCATATGTTGTCGTACGCTGGCGCCGGTCTCTTCCGGTGAAATCTCCTCGTTCTCCAGCGGGAAAGTGTTCCGCGGCATGTCGCACGCTCCCTGACGACCCGACGGATCATTGGTTGTCACGATCTCACCGATGTCCTAGGCCGGGGAAGATGTTCCTCGTTTCCTACCTGCGGGAGAGGGTCAGTCCGTCTCCTCGATCCAGGCGCGCAGGACTCCCGCGGCCACCGTCGCCCCGTCGCGGCCACCGAGGTCCTCCCGCAGCCCGCTCTCAAGTTCGACGATCATCTCCGCCGCTTCCGTACGAGCCCCTTCAAGCGCGAGGCCGTGGGCCAGGTGGCAGCCGGCGACCATCGTTCGTGGATCGTCAGGGCCGTACCGTTCGACGGCCTCGTCATACGCCTCTATCGCCAGGAGCACCGCGGGCTCCGCCGGGCTCTCGGGGTCGTCGGCGCCAGACCGTTCGCGTGCCGCCGCAACCTTCTCCCTGGGCAGCATCCATGTCAGGACGGTACGTAGCACGCGGACCGTTTCGGGATGCTCGGGACCTAGGACGTTCAGCCGGCGTCGGTACACGTCTTCGAGGACGAGTACGGCCTCGGCCCGCGTAGCGGCGGTGACGGCCGCGTTCTCCCCTGCAGTCAGCGTGTCCGCGTGGTCGGCCCCGAGGATCCGGCGACGCGCCTCATGGACATCGACGAGCAGGCGGTGCGCCTCGGATCGGTCGCCCAGAGCGAAAACGCTCGCCGCGAGATTGTTCAGCGTGTCGAGCGTCATGGGGTGCTCGGCTCCGAGCGCGGCCGTACAGCTCCGCAGAAGTCCCCTCTTCAGACGTAGCGCCAGCTCGTGACGCCCGCCCGCGCCGACCGCGATCGCGTAATTGGACAGCGCGCTCAGAGTGTCGGTGTGCTGCGATCCCAGTACCCGGCGGCGGGTCCTGTAGACCCGCGCGTAGATGGCACGGGCCGCTTCGTGGTCGCCTCGATCGTGGTGGGTTACCGCGACGTTGTTGTACGCAGTCAGGACCTCGGGGTCGTCCGTGCCAAGCATGGCGGCGAGGCCCTCGTACGCGCGTGTCTTGTGATCGAGGGCCGTTTCGTGGTCGCCCATAAGGCCGTACGCGGTGCCGAGGCCGGCGAGCACGGTCAGGGTCGTCTCATGCCCGGCGCCGAGGACGTCGCCGCACGCTTCGTATAGGCGCCGGTACCAGACGAGCGCGGACCTGACGTCACTCAGCTCGACGTGGACTCGTCCCGCCTCGTTGACCAGATGCCACTCGTCCTCGGTCGCCAGCGCGCTCGCCACCTCGTGGACGTGCGGGAGGAAGCCAGAGAGTGCGGGCGTGGTGAATCCGCCGGGGGTACGGTCGAGCGCGGCGGTGAGTTCTTCCACCGCGCCGATCCGCAGCCGGTCCCAGGCCGGGTCGTCGGGATCCGCGTGCCGCATCGTGCGGATGACCATGGTGTGCACGATCCAGTGATCCTGGTCTCCGACGCGCAGATCGTCAATCAACGACAGGGCGGACGCCTCCCGGAATCCCTCGGCGGCCTTCCGCTTGCTGGCCGCCGGATCCGTCCCGTCGCCGTACGCGAGGATCCCCTCGGCCAGCGAGCGCGGGACCGGCGCGGACGCCAGCGTGCTCGCGACCCGGAGCAGGTCCCGGCCGGCCCGTCCCAGGTGGTCGACGCTGCGCAGCATCGTGGCCGCGATGCCGGCCCGGTGCCCGGTCGGGAGGTCGCCCCACAGCCGTTCGCCGAGTTCCAGGACGTCGGGCCCGGCGGCGTCGACGGCTGCGGCCAGTCCGGCGAACCCGTCCTGGTCGGGGCGGGCGAGCAGGCCGGCGGCGACCGCGAGCGCGAGCGGATGGCAGCCTAGCCGGGCGGTCAGCTCCAGGGCGATGGCGCGTTCGGTCCGGTCGGCGGCGGGTCGGCGGCTGGTGAGCAGGCCCAGCGCGGAGCCCGTGTCGAGCCCCTCCAGCACGACCTCGGATCCCCAGACGTCGCCGTACCCGTCCGGTCGGTGACGCGTCGTGATCAATGTGTGGCCGTCCCGGGTGGGGGCCAGCAGGCTCGTGAAGGTGTCCCGGTCGATCCCTGAGGGCAGGTCGTCGATGATCCAGAGATAGGGCTGTGCGGTCTCCTCAAGATGGTCGCTGAGGGCCTGCGCGGTCGCTGCCCGGTCGAGGTGGCGCACGTCGAGCCTGAGCCGCCGTGCGAAGTCGGCCAGCAGGTCCGCGTGGCGGAGGCGCACGTGGTGGGGTTCGGCGCGGTCGGCGAGATGGCTGCCGAAACCGCGCAGGACGAAGACCCCGCCCGGGTAGTCGGCGGCGAACGCCCGCGCGTACTGCTCGGCCAGCGCGGTCTTTCCCTGGCCGCCGAGACCAACGATCCGGGCGACCGATACGCCGCCGAAGGAGGGGTCCTGGTGCTCGTGCAGCGCGTCGTAGACATCCCACACCTCGAGGTCGCGCCCGTGGAACGACCGGGTCCCGGCCAGCGGGCCCGGGAACCACCTGGGCGGGGGCGCTTCGCCCGCGTCGCCGAGGACCCGCCGGTCCGTACGGGCGACGCGCGCCCCGATCGAGGCCACGAGGTGGTCGCGGGTCGCGGTACGCGGGTCCGGCAGCCGGAGGGCGCCGAGGCTTCCCGGCCGTACGTCCTCGTAGGCCACGTTCCGTAGGATCGCCATGACGCGCTGCGGGGTGCCGTCGAGGCAGTGGGCGGCGGACAGGGCGTACCTGAGCTCGAAGCGGCAGTACGCGCTGGCTGGAAGGTTCTCGGAGTAGAGCACCACGAGGCAGCGGGACCTGGCCAGGGCGGCGTTGACCGCGGGGGTGATCAGGTCGTAGTCCTTCATCTCCTTGTCGTCCTGGAAGACGCGCAGAGCCCGGCCGTTCACGCGGTGCGCGCGGAGCGCCGCGACCATGGCGTCGGCCTCCCTCTTGTCCTTCCATGAGTAACAGAAGAAGACGTCATACCGGCGCTCGGGGCGGAAGCGACGCGAGATTCCGGCGAACATGCTGCCCGGCATTCGTGTCATGAAGGACTCCATAGAGGTCGAGCGCAGTGATCCAAATCGAGCGCGGCCGCGAGCGCGTCCCGGCTCGTGATGAGCGTCGAGCAGCCGACGGACGAGGGGATGAGCGGGTTGACCTGCTCGAGCGTTGTCGAGAATGAGCAGGAACCTCTTGCCTTCGAGCTGCCCCCGGTACAGCGCGGAGCGGCCCCGACCTGCGCGGGATGTCGCCGTGCCGTACGCCGAGCCGGATCAGCAGCCGGTAGAGCGCGTCGACCGGGTCCACCGCGGTGCGCCCGTCGAACCCGTGCAGGTCGATGAAGGTGCAACCGTCGGGAAAGTCGGCCTCGACGATATGCGCCCGCGCGTACGGCCAACGTTTTTTTCCGGTGCCGCACACGTCGGTCACGGAGCAGAGCCTCATGATGCGGGGGCTCCTCTCGTCATCCGCTGAGAGGACACCGACGACCTGCCCGAGATCGCCGGCCCGCTCCGCGAAGTCGCCGTGACCGGTGGCAGCCGGTCCCGCTTCGCCGTATGGTCTGGTCGTTTTTTCCACCAGCGGGCCGAGGTCGCTGCCCAGTTTTCGGTCATAGGCCGCAGCCATCGCGGTCGTCAGGGGTTTGGTGTCCTGCTCCACCCCGCACACGTAGCTATGGCTGAGGTTGATCCTCTCCGTGAGCTTGGACTGGCTCAATACGTGAGGCTTGCGCAGGTGCCGGAGCTCGGCTCCGGGATTCAAAGTACGGGCTGATGACATCAAACCCTCGCTGTGAACGCTGGAACCCTCGGAGAGTCACTCCTGATTCTAGGATCGTCTGCGAAAAGGTCTCCCGAGTTTAAGGCGATCCCCTCTCGGGAGCTTGTCATGATGCGTCCGAGGGGGCGGACGACCGTGGTGAGCTTCGCGCTGGTGGCGGCTATTGTGGCGGTCATCAGCTTTGGTCACCTGCGCGAGCTCGCGTTTCGATGGGGGTGGGCGTTCGTTCAGAGGATGGCCGGTTGCCCGCAGGGACGGTCTTCGCGAGGCGCTTTGACACAGTCCTCGATGGGGACGCTTGGTCAAGAACGTCGGCGATGTCGGCCCATAGAACTGTTGCGTTACGAAGGCGCCTATTGAGCCCTCACCCGCATGACACACGGGGTGAACGTCCGGTCCAGACCATGGCTCAGTCGTCGCCGTTCTCGGTCTCGTTGCCGACGAGGAAGTAGAAGAGCGCGAAGCCGAACAGTACGGTGGCCGCGAACATCCCGTGCCCGTCGGCGGCCGATCCGGAGCGCAACGCGCACCGGTCCGGGCGGGGATGGACGCTGGCCACCGTACGGTCGATTCTGGCTAACCCTCGCTACACCGGCCGGCAAGTGTGGAACCGATAGCCCACAGCCCGTGACTTGATCGATCCGGCGAACACCGGGCTTGGGCATCGGCAGGTGCAGCGGCGGAACCTGCCCGATGGCTGGGCCATCTCCGCCCGGCCCGCGCATCCGGGGTTGGTCAGCGAGGCCGACTTCATCGCGGTTCAACACATCCACGCTCCACGCGGTAGCCCCGATCCGAATCGGTCATACCTACTGGCCGGCCTGCTGCGCTGCGGAGTCTGCGGGCGGCGGATGGAATCGTGCTGGGCGAATAACCGGGCCGCGTACCGATGCCGCCACGGCCACACCAGTGCGGCCAAGACGGATCCGGACCGGCCTAAGAACCTCTACATCCGCGAGGACAGTGTCCTGCGACACCTGAAATCCCTCTGGGTTCGCCTGTTCGAGCCGGAGCCCGCACCAAGCACCGCTGAGGTCGTCAACCATCTGCGAGCCCAAGAGATCACCCTGACGTATGACCGCCAGAGTCGCACCCTGTGACCAGACACTCCGCAGGAGGTGAAGATCGCCCTCGATCATACGCGCTGACGAACACCCATCCCAGGGCGCCGCTTCAGCGACGTCCGAGGTAGATCGAACAGATTGGTACCGCAGCGGAAGCGGCACCAAAGGGCGCCTCGCCATGTCCTGAAATACCGGAACATGTACAAATTATGTGTCCGAGGCTGGAGTCGAACCAATTTCCCACCATCAGTATACCTTTGGGCTCCATTCCGCTCGATGTTTCTTCACTGGTCGAGAAGGCGGAGGACTGATCGGCCATGGCGGAAGCACAGTCCGGTAGTACGGATCGGGCGATCAGGTGGATGACGACACTCAGTGTGATCGTGCTGGCAGTCATTGCGGCGATTGTGTCGTACAAACACATGTATCTACTGGTCAGGCGGTACGGAGAAACCTCGTGGACCGCTACGCTGTTCCCGATCTCGGTCGATGGAATGATCGCCGTTTCATCGATGACGCTGCTGTTGGACTCCCGCCACGGCAGGCACAGTGGCCTGCTTCCCTGGACGCTGCTCATCATCGGCAGTGCCGCCAGCCTGGCCGCCAACGTCGCCGTCGCCGAGCCCTCGGCCATCGGCCGGCTGATCGCCGGATGGCCAAGCTGCGCTCTCATCGGCTCCTATGAACTGCTGATGAGGCAGATTAGGCACACCAGCACGCGGGAAACCAAAGCCGAGAGCATCGGCTCATACGTGCCTCAGACGACGTCGGAGGTGGCTCATGCGGACTCTGAGGAATCTCATACGTCTGCAGGCCCGACGATGGCACCGTCATATGAACCTCTTACCAGACCGCCATGCTCGCCAGACAACCCAGAGAAATCTCACACGGACGGCGTCTTCAACCTCATAGGTTCTTCAGACGGATCCCGTCGCCGTGCAGTTGATGGAGCCCTGATACGGCATTCGCTGCCGAGAAGAGGCGGCCGGGGAGATCCGAGAATCCAGCAGCAGGCATGGCAATGGGCTACGGCCAACCGCACACCCGAAGGGAACCTTCCGCCAGGAAAGGCGATAGCCAGCCAGTTCGGGCGCAGTGAACGTTGGGGACGGCTGGTCAAGCAAGCCGGCCTCGCAGGAGGGCTCTAGCGGAAAGCCGCTGCGCAGGTCCGAATCCCCTGCAGGACGCGCAGAACATGGGAACGCCGTCCTCTCGTCTCCTGATCGTCGAAGAACGAGTGCTCCCTCCAGGGAATCCCCGGAAGGAAGGCGGTCATGGCTGAGAGATGATCCAACGCCCCCAAGGCACCCAGGCTGGCTGACGGGGAGGTAGAGCCGTAGGACTTGGACGAGGTCCGGCGTCTACTTCCACCCATCCGTTCGAATGGGGAGAAAACCGCGGCGAGGTCCGGTACGTCTGTTCCTGTAGCAACGGAGGGAGCGGCATGTTGCAGGAGCTCGTGGTCGCCGGTGGGAGCGCGGTCGTGGGAGCCATGGCCACCGAGTCGTGGACGGCTGTCCGAGAAGGGGTCGTGCGGCTCTTCCGGCACCGCGGTGAAGAGGAACTGGCTGCGATCGAGGCACAGCTGGACGGGAACGCCGCCTTGATGGCGCAGTCGGCAGACGTGGAGCGCGCGCGGCAGAGCCTCGCCGAGCTCTGGGCCTTGGAGTTCGAGCGGCTGCTCGACGAGCGCCCCGAAGCCGCCGACGAGCTCGGTGCGCTGGTCGAGCGGCTCGGCGTGCAGGGCGGGTCGCGGGTCCAGACCAACATCGCGCGGGACAACGGACGCGTCTTCGCCTCGCTCGGTGGCAATGTGATCATCCATGAGGCGCCGGTTCCTGCCGCTCGTGAAGAGAGCGGTGAGGGCGGAACCGAGGGGTGATGGGAGCCGATCGCCAGACTGTCATAGTCGAGAGCGGGTTTGGGTACGGCGTCGTCGGGGCCGATCTCCATGTCTTTCCGGATAGGGGTCCGGTCTACCTCCTCGCCGCCCACTGTCCGCCAGCGGAGCCCGACCGGTCCTGGCTGCTTGAGCAGCCGAGTCGCATGCTGAACGCCCAGTTCCAGGTTGTCGACTATCGGGGACGGACTGCGGAGCGGGCCGAACTCACGGACTGGCGCGAAAGTGGCCCGAGGCTGTCGGCGGTCTGGCTGCACGGACCCGGCGGTCAGGGCAAGACGCGGCTGGCCGCCGAGTTCGCGGCCGAGAGCGCCACGGCGGGATGGAAGGTCATCACTGCGGTCCACGACGGGATCATGCGTCCGCAGGGCACCCAGGATCTGCGCGCCGATAGCGCGAAGGGCGTCCTGCTCATCGTCGACTACGCCGACCGACGGCCGTTGTCCCATCTGACCTGGCTGTTCAGCAACGCCCTCCTGCACGGGCCGCGCCCCACGCGGCTTGTGCTGCTGGCCCGTTCGGCCGTCCCCTGGCCCGCAGTCCGGGCAGTGTTGGAAGGCCACTTGGCGGGCACCCGGGACCTTGAACTGACCGCGCCGGCGACCGTCGGAGAGCGGAAGGCCATGTTCGGCACGGCGCGGGACTGCTTCGCAGCTGTTTATGGGATCGAGTGCTCGGGCATCGCTCCGCCGGACGGCCTGGAGATGCCCGAGTTCGGGCTCGTCCTCGCGCTGCACATGGCGGCGCTCGTCGCGGTCGACACGCACGCGCGGGGCGTCCGGTCGCCGCGCGAGATGGACGGGATCACCAGCTATCTGCTGGGCCGCGAGCGCATCCACTGGACGAGCCTCTGGGAGAACCGCCTGGAAGGAGTGAACCACCAGACGCCACCGGGCATCATGGGACAAGCGGTCTTTGCCGCCGCCCTGACCGGCGCCGTCAACCACGAAGACGGCATCGCCGCCCTCGACCGGATCGGGCTCGAAGCACCAGCGAGCGTGCTCGCCGACCACGGCGTCTGCTACCCGCCGCAGAGCCCCGGCGACGTCCTCGAACCGCTCTACCCCGACCGGCTCGCCGAGGACTTCCTCGCGCTGAGCCTGCCAGGGCACTCCATTAGCGGCAGTCCGGCCGCATCCTGGGCACCCAAGACCGTACGAAAGCTCGGCTCCCGTTCTCCGCACGGCCGGGTGCCCGTCCGGTCCCTGGTCTTCCTCGCCTCCGCCGGGGCATCGAACCGGTGGCCGCACGTCGCCCCGTTCGTGGAGCACCTCATCCAGGCCGACCCGTCCTTGGCGGTAGCCGCCGGCAGCCCCGTGCTTAGCCTTCTTGCCGAGCTTGACATTGACGATGGAGTGCTGGAGCGGGTCGCGGCCGAGCTGCCCAGACACGGGGATGTCAACGTGGACGTCGGTGCCGCCACGCTCATCGAACGCCTGACGCCTTCGCGGGTCGGAGCTGACCGCGATCCGGCCGTCCGGTCCGGCCAATACCAGGAACTCGCGTTCCGGCTGTCGCGCGCTGGACGGGAGAGGGAGGCCACCGACGCGGCCGAGCGCGCCGTGGAGTGCGCCCGCTCGGCCGACGATGACTCCTCACTGGCCATCGCGCTGGTCTATCTCAGTGAGTACGCCGACCGCGCCGAGCAAGGCCTGCGCAGCCGTGCCGCGGCGAAGGAGGCCACGGAACTCTTTCGGGGCCTGGCGGCTGCGGCCCCTGCCGACTACGAGGTCGGCCTCGCCTTGTCGCTCAGCAACCGGGCGATGAGCGAATCAAGAGTGGTCTTGACCGCAGACGCGCTCGCCGATGCCGAGCAGGCTGTCCGAATTTTCGCTCGCCTGGCGCAAAAGGACCCCACCGCGTACTCCTCCGGCTTCGCCATGGCGATTACCAGCCTCGCTGGCTTCTATCAGCGCGTACTCCAGCCGGCCAAGAGTCTCCGCGGAGCGGAGAAAGCAGTCGGGCTCCTCCGCGAGCGGCTCGCAGCAGGTCCAGCCACGGCGGAATCCGATTTCGCACGATCGCTCGCGGCCGACGAATCGAACCTCGCCTGGAGCCTGGCCGTACTAGCGGAGAGCCGTTGGGGGGCGCGCTGCAAGGAGCAGTCGATCGAGGCGCTCGATGAGGCGCTGGAAATCTCCCGGAAGCTGGCTGAGGCCATCCCCGAGGCTTACGAGACCGATCTGGCACGGATCGCGGAGCGGCTCGCCATCTACCTATGGAACCTCGACCGGCCCCGCGACGCGTTCGCCGTCGCGCAGGAGGCAACCGCGATCTTTACGAAGCTTGCAGCCGCCGATCCTGGACGGCACGAGGAGGAACTCGCGGGCGCGTTCGTCGTCTATGTCCGGGCGGGCGTGGACGGCCGGTGCGATCTCACGGGCCCGCAGCAGGCGGCCGAGCAGGCCCTAGCGATCTACCAGCGGCTCAACTTGGCGCATCCGGGGGCGCACCGAAAGAACGTCGAAACCGCCCGTGACCTGGTCTTCGAAGTCCGGGAGGCGGCCCGGGGCTTCCCGCCCGAGCGGCGGCAGAGCTGGACCTACGAAGCTCACTGGTCGACGCTGATCAATCAGGACGAGGAGTGGCAGGACGCCTCGGACCGGCGGCTCCGCATCGCGGAGATGGACCCGAAGTACTGTGCCAACGTCCGCTCGTTCATCCTCAGACAGGCTGACGATCTCCTGGCGGAGGTCCTAGCCGCGTTCTCCGTCACACCGGAAGCCCTCGGTCTCCGGGAAGGAGACACCGCGCGCTCGTGGCTGGAGAGCCGTCCGCTCCTCATCGCGCTGAAAAACAGGGCGGCGCTCGCCCGAAGGTGATCGACGTCCGCATGGCTGGTCGTGCTTACTTCCATGGCCTCGCCACGTCGGCTCGACGCTGTGGCGGCGGTTGGCGCCGGCCTGTGGCCCGCCTACGCCTGGTCTTTGCGCGCCGGAGGCTGGATCATGAGCACGTTCGAGATGCCGCCTTGGTTCACGCAGTCCTGGGCAAGGTCGTGGACGTGCCAGTAGTAGTCCAGGTCGGGCTCGATGGCGTTCACGGTGGTCCCGACGGGCGTGTAGCGGTGCAGAGGGGTCGAAACACCGTCGTAGGCGTGGCCGAAATTGTCCTTCGTCAGGATCATGAGCGGCTGTTCGCCGATTCAGGCGATCCCGACCCGCACGGCGTACTCGTCGTTGTCGGTCGCTTCTGCGGTGGCCCGGACGAGCGCCATGAGGTCAGCGACGGCGCACTCGATGGCAGAGGACTCGATCTGCCAGCCCTCGAAATAACCATCGCTGCTCATTCGGTGTCCGCCAACTGCGGCCGCGAGGGTGACCGACCCGTCGTGGTGGATACTCGCCCACGACTCCTTCCACACCGAGCGCCCGCCTGTTGCCGTGTTCACGGCGACCCAACGACGCAGCCCAGGCCGGGGGTTCAGCCGATCCACGCTCTCCAGCGGATGAACGCCGCCGCGTCCTGCGTACACCAGCGCCAGTTCCCCGGCCTTTGACAACACGGCCCGGGCGCCGTCGCGGGTCAGGCGATCCCGGAAGCGAGGGATGCGAGGGTGGGCGACCGCGATTACCCATGCCCGCTTGTCGGTGTCGCGGCCGGTGGAGGCCTCGGTGAACAGCGCGTCTAGAGCCTCAGTCGCGTGGCGGCGCTCATCGAATCGCACACGGTACACGGCCTCGATCTGCCGCTCCCTCATCCACACCGTGTCCGAGTCGTTGCGCACCGGCGCGCCGAAATACTCATTTTTGTAGATGAGATGCGGCCCATCAAGGCTGGCGGGAACCTCGACTACGACGGCCCGGTTGCCCTCGGCGCCGAGACGGTGCACGTTCAGACCGAACACGGGAGGGGAAATGGCGGCGATTGCCGCGCTGCGCAGGGAACGCTCGTGGGCCTCATCGACCTCGCCCACGTCGACGCGCTCGGTGGCCGCCTTCTGGGACTCGCACACGCCGAAGACGATCACGCCACCGCCGCTGTTCGCCATCGCCGCTGCGTCCTTGGGGAAGTCCGTCTGCGGCAGGCCCTTCGCGGGAGGCAGTTCGGACTTCCAATCCAGATCGTTCGTCTCCGTCACACCGGCAGCCACCGCGGCGTCAAGGAGTTCGTCGGTCAACGACCCCGGCCCGACCCCGAGGGCGCGGTGTAGCGCTGTGAAGCTCATGCTCCCAGCGTAGGGACGACCCATGACATCGAACCGCGGAGGGATCTCACCCGGCAGCACATGGCTCTATTGGAGTTGATCGGCAAAACGCATCGGATCCTAATCGGTCCGTAATGCGCGAGCTTCGCGCGGGCCGGGTCGAGGCGGAGTCGATGGAAATGTTAGGACCACCCGTACGTTCCCTTTGTGCGGCGCCCGCTGCGGGGTCCGCGAGGTGCGCGATCGCGACTAGGCAGCGGGTCATGCAGGCCTCGGCGAGCTCTTGGGGTTAGCTCGCTGGGGGCCATGCCGCGGGCTGAATGTAGAGCGGGCGCATGTGAAGCGAACCTTCGGGATGCTCGTGACGACGCCAGCCCAGTGTGTCCCAGAACTGATCCGCTTCCTCACTGAAGGCGACCAGTCGGCGGGTTGGATGAGTGCGGGCAAGCAGCCGGACGACCTCTGTGGCGATGCCTTGGCGCCGCTGCTCCTTATGGATCTCAATCAGCTGGACCTCCAACGCTGTGTCGCCAAGCGGTGGGACATCGAGGTAGTGCTCAATGTAGACGTGCTCGTCCAGTTCGACTCGAGCGACCTCGGTTCCTGCCCTGTGCACCTCCAAATACGTCGCCGTGTCACCGAACAATTTGATGTTGTTCCACCAGCGGTCGTTGAACTCCTCGCTGCTGGCAAACGGTTGCCATGAGTACCGGTCGTCGTCTGGTCCACGGCGCTTCTCGATGAGGATGAGATCCATGAGGCTCATTCTCAAGGATCTGCCGAGGGTCTGTTGTCACGTGCTGCCGCCATGGCGAATTATGTGATCTGCTGGTCACTTATGTCGCGTTCCAGCAGCTTGACACCGAGGGCATCGAGAGTCCCGAGGCGGACTGAGAGATCTTAACTGATGATCGTTTGAGGCGCCGCCAGCAGATGATGGCGCTGGCGAGGGTAATGAAGGCTTCGTGGATGTCATCGCGGATCTCCCAGCGGATCCGCAGTCGCCGGAACCAGTGCAGGAGCGCGATGGTCTGCTCAACCACCCAGTGGTGGACGCCGAGGCCTGAGCCGTGGGGTGTTCGGCGTCGGGCGAGCGGGCCGGATGGCGTTGATTAGTGGCATCAGCCGGGTGACGTCGTAGCGGTTCCCGCCCGTCAAACACAACGCGAGGGGGATGCCGTCCCCATCGCGATCAGGTGGTGTTTGGAGCCCGCCCGTGCGCGGTCCGACCGGGCTCGGCCCTGTTTTGGGCCGCCCTTCAACGCCCGCACATGCGTGTCATCGATCACCGCCTTGGACCAACCCAGCTGATCAGCGGCATGCAGCTCGGCCAGCAGCAATGCGTGCAGCTCATCCCACACCCCAGCGTGCTGC
The DNA here is from genome assembly GCF_006716425.1 of Actinoallomurus bryophytorum. NCBI lineage: Bacteria > Bacillati > Actinomycetota > Actinomycetes > Streptosporangiales > Thermomonosporaceae > Actinoallomurus > Actinoallomurus bryophytorum. The sequence goes on along the minus strand of NZ_VFOZ01000001.1, from coordinate 2,681,788 downwards.
CGGTCCCGCAGCCGCCGCCAGCATGTCATCCCTGAGCCGAACCCCAGTTCTTGCGGCAAGAACTCCCACGGGATCCCGGTTTAGAGCACGAACAAGATCCCGCACAACGCCGCCCGATCATCCAACCGGTTGCGGCCCGGATACCGGAACCGGCGCTCGACCTTGGGCAGCAACGGTTCGATCCGCCCCTCTCGGACGAGAGCGACCACTCGGAGATGATCATGTTAGTGTAGAGGAGTTGCTTTCGTCTATTGGGGTCCTCCGGTGGTGGGACCGGTCCCCAGCATTCGTCGAGGTCGGGATCGTCCATCGCCATCTTGCGCAGGTCGCTGACTGCTTGGCGGCGCGTCTCTTCCCGGGCGAGTTGGGCTTCTCGTACCTGGTAGCTCAGTGTCAAGACGATGCCGACCAGTGCCGGCACTGAGATGGTCGCGGATGCCGCGCCGTAGGTCTGGCCGATGAAGCTCAGCCGCTCCCATTTCCCGGTGGCACCGTGGAAGATCCCAGCGCGATCGTTCTCGGGTGAGCAGTTTGTTGCGGCACTCCGGCGGCGTAGCGGCCGATGCGGAGTCTGCAGTTACCGTCCTGACGGTGGTGTTCGGCTCCCGACGGAAGTCGGCCGGATCGGTGCGGTTCGAGTCCTCTGCGCACCATCGATCCGCGCAGCGCACGAACCGTTGTTTGCTTGCTCGGATGGGAAATTTCTCCGAGCCTAATGGTGCCCGGAATGTGGATTTAGTGTTCGTGTCTTAGGGCCTTTGCATAAGCCGCAGGGTCAGTACGCCGACATCTGCCTTGACTCGCGGATACTACTGCGCCTAGTCGGCGACGCTTTTGTCCATGGTGCGGTTTAGCTGATCGAGGACGAATGGTGACGGGAGGCGTTCTTGCTCTAGGCGTAGGTAGGTGCCGTGTTCTGTAGATAGTGCGGTCAGGGCGGCGGCTTCGATGTCGGTGAGGTTCGGAACTGGCCTGTCGGTTTGTGTCTTGTCCTCGACGGCAAGAGCTCTGTGCTTTTCGAGGGTGACCTGGTCCATGAGGACGGAGCGGAGGTGTGGCAGCCGGGCACGAGCACGTGATAGCAAGGTGAACCCGGCGCGGTCGAGGTCTCCCCAGTACATGTGCCGCGCACCGTCCAGCCAGCCGATCTCGTCTAGGACGTTGAGGTGGTTGCCAAGCGAGTGGACGATCACGGTCCGGGGTCGATCGGGGACCAGGTAAGCGGACTCCTTGTTCTCGACGATCACGATCGTCTCGGGGTGGACGGGCAGCGCGTCAATTTCCGGCAGGGGTGCGCTCAGATGCCGCAAGCCGCCCACGAGCGAGCGATCGGCGGGGTCGGCCAGGATCACATCGACATGAACCGGCAATGCCTTTAGCCCGAGCGGGTCCAGGTCGTCTTGTTCTAGTTCTTCGCCTGGCTCGTCGGCGTGTGGTTGCTCGGTGATGTGGAGGCAGGCCAGGACGAGCCGGCGGTTCCGGGCAAGCCACTTGGTGTGCATGCCCGGGACGGGCACCTGCCGGATCGTCAGTCCGGAATGCGGGTTCTTGGTGAACCATTTGGCGGCCTGGAGCAGAATCTCGAAGTCGGCATCGTCCAGGTTGACGATCTGCTGCAACCAAGGGCGCAACCGTTCTTCGACCACACCGCCCGGTAGAGCGCGGATCCGTGACCACCTGAAGTTCGCCCGCCGCCAGTGGCTGGCGAGACCGTCGTCGAGGACGACGAGGTCGTCGACCGTGGGAAGGTCCAGGTGGGTGAATACCTCCTGGGCGCCCACGGAGGTGCGGCGCGTGACGCTGCGTAGCCGGGCGTGCGGGTGCGCCTGCGCCCAGTTTCGCCAGACCCGCATCCACCGGCCGACAGTGTCGGACTCGCGGGCGATTGCTTGCGCTGACGGTGTGGCAAGGGGAAACGAGAACTGAGCGTCGGTTCCGTCCAGCAGCCAGTCGCGCCAGTTCTTGCGATACCGGACGCGAACCTGGTCCATGACATGATCGGGATCGCGCATCAGTTTTGTTCGTCCTCCAGTTGCAGCGCCTCCGTCATCGTCATCGGGTAGATGCGCACGCGGGTGGGGTCGTCCGCATCGATGTTGATGTAGGCGACGGACTCTACGTAGTCCTCGAAGGCGGTCGCCTTCTCGCGAGGCGCACCCACGATCAGCTGGAAGCCGAGGGCCCTCAGCGCGGACAGGGACCGGCCGGTGTAGTCGCTGTCGGCCTTGACGAACCCTTCATCCAGGATAATTGACGCGTAGCTGGGCGGACCTTCGTGGCCGTCTCCGAGGCGGAACCGCAGGGCGGCGCCGAGGATGAACGCGATCAGCTCCTGTCCTTCGCCGCCGCTCATGCCAGAGACACCGTCATGGACGACCTTGACCCCGTCAGGCCGGGTCTCGATGGCTTGGAACTCGACGTGTTCGCGGGCGTCGAACACGCGCCGCCGCCATGCGTCCCCGACTCGCGATTGGTCGTCGAGTTTGGCCAGGTGCTTGCGTAGCCGGGTGAAGGACTTCTCCACTTGGTTGGCGTCCCGTTTGGTGTCCATGCCGACGGTGTTGCTGGTGTACCGGATGATGATCTGGCGGAAGTCCTTCAGATCGCTGCTTGGTCGCTCGACTGATTCCATGCTCAACGTGGCGTCCTGCCGGAACCGTACGTGGCGCAGCACGTCGTTGATCGGGGCCAGCCCTCGCTTGATGCTCCGCGCGTCGTCGTCGATCTGGACGAGCACCCCGCGCAGTTGCCGGTTCATGTCCTCATCGACCTTCGCAAGCCAAGCGTCCTTCGCGCGGGGCAGGTCGTCGGTCACCAGTTGCTGGTAGATCGCCAGCAACGCGGGCAGGGAGTCGATCGTGCCGTCCGTCTCGCGTGCGGTTCGTTCGTCCAGGTTCCGGTAGGCCGCGATGTGGCCCACCACGGCAACCTCAAGTTTCTCCCGGTCCCCTTTGTGTCGTTCGACCTGCTGGCGCAGGTTGGCGATTGCGGCCGTCAAGCTCGCCGCGACCCCGGTGGTGCCTGTCGGCGCGGTGAAAGGGGTGGCGGCGAGCGCGGCACGCTCGTCGTCGGTCAGCGGCGGCTCTGCGCCGACGCAGTCCTTCGCGTCATCCACGACCGAGGCGAGCTCGCCCCATTCCCTGTTAAGTCTCTTCTGTTCCTCCTCAAGTCGTTTCACTTGGCCGCTCGCCGCGACCGCCTCGTTGCGCTGTTTCTGCAACAGCTTCGTCAGGTGCGCGACCTGAGGAGAGTTTGCCTGCGCGAACTGGGTTTCGAGCTCGCCCATCCGATCCTTCGCGACTGACGTGTCGATCCGGTCCCAAGTAAGGTCAATGCGGAGCGCCCGCAGCTCCTCCAGCCGGGCGCGAGCCGACTCGCGTCGCACGTCGGCCTCATTCGCCGACGCGTCGGCGACCCGGAGCTCGCGTTGGATCGACTCGAGCTCGTCGTCTAGCTCCTGCAGCAGCCGGCGGGTGTCCCACCCGACCCAGGGGTAACGCAGGCGACGATCGTCCTTCGTGAACCGATGCCGGGCGCCGGTGCGCATACCGGCCGGGCTGATCGCGCCCCGAGCCCATACGGGACGCTCGTCGTCCAGCTCGGCCTCGGTCTCCACGCAGAAGTAGTTCGCGGTCTCGTTCAGCTCGCCTGCGAGCCACCCCTGGAACGGGTGGTCGGCGATATCGAGCAGTGCTGGGACCCCACCGTCCATCGGGGCGGGTCTCGATGCGCCGGAGACGGCGGGGGCAATGGTGACCGAACCTCGCATGTCGTGGTCGTGCACGTACCGCCGCACACGCCCGAACTCGCCGCTGTCGACCAGGAGGGTGCTCGACAACGGCAGAAGCAGGCCGACGACGGCCTTCTCCCACCCACGATGCTCGGGTTTGAGCTGTAGCAGCTCGCCGGCGTACCGGAGCCGACCGATCTCGATGTCAAGGTCGGACGCGATCCGGTTGCGGCGCGCATCGGCGTCCTCGGGGATGAGGCTACGTCGTGTCCGCAGCCCGGCGATCTCGCGCTCCTTCGCCTCGACGTCGCTGCGGACCTGCCAGAGCCGACCAGCGGCCTTGCTGACAGCCTCGGAGGCTTCTTTCAGCGTCTTCGCTTCCTGGGTGACAAGGTCATCGAGGCTGGCGTGCGTGAGCGTAACGTCGCCTGGTGAGACGGGCAGGGACAATCCGAACACGGACAGGCCACTCTCGAACCGCCGCCGTTCCGCCTCGACCTGCCCCAACGTTTCCTTCGCACGCTCGAGCTGTAGCTGGATAAGCCCCGAACGGTCGCCCCCGGCCGCGGTGAGCTGGTCGATCGTGTCCTTCTCCCGCCGGTCGGAGACTTCAGCCGCTTTCACCGCGGCCCCGTGCTGATCGTCGACCTCCGCCTTGGCGAGACGGTTGTCGTCGACGGCGATTTCGGCCCACTCGGCGACCCTCTCTGCGTGCCACACATGAATCCGAGTTGGGCCATCGCCGTCACCGATCAGCAACCCGTTCTTGGCCACGTAGTCGGCGCCCGCCGCGTGGTATTTCTCGGCGATTGCTGGAAGGGGCGCGAGCGTTTCGGTACGGCGGCGTGCCGTCTCGAACTCCTCATACAGTCGTGATGCCTCCCGGTATGCCTCGAGTGCGACGTCCCATCGGCTCAGTGCGAGTGGCTGCATGAGCACGAAGTCCTTGAACAGGGCGTTGATTGAGAAGATTCCCTTGGATGCCTGGGCGCGCCGCAGCAGCTGCATGGCCAGGCGCTGTGACTCGTCGGTGGAGCCCATGCCCATGACGGTCCGCATCTTCGCGTGCACACGTGCCTGCGAGGAGTCCACCGCATCGCCCCGGGCCGGGTCGACGAGACGTTCCAGGGACGTCTTCGACAGCGGGGAGGCGCCCTGGCGGACCGCGGTGATCCCGTTGAGCTGCGCCAGGTCGAAGTGGTCGTTGACGAATCCATACACGGTGGCGGTATTGATCGCCTCCGGCCCGTCGGCGTCCGGGCCGACCCACGCCAGTCGGAAAGCAGTGGCGCGACGCCCGTCACGGGTTTCCCACGTGATCGCGGCACCGCTGGGGAAGCCGGGCCCGCCGGGCGGTCGCAGGTAGTTCGTCGTCGCGGAGCGCCGGTTCTCATCCTGCCTCTGGTCAGTGTGACCGCGCGCGTACGAATAGACGGTCCGTTCGCGCTTCTTGCCGCGGTCGTCGCGGGCAGCCTGATTGAACTCCTGTGGATTAGGCAAGATCACCGAGGCCATCGCGTCCAGCAAAGTGGACTTGCCGCGCCCGGATGGGCCGACGATCGCGGTGCCCGACCGCGCCACGGTCATGGTCTGCAGCCCCGAGTACGCACCCCAATTGAGGACCTGCACCTGGCATATGCGGAACTGGGCCGGGCCTTGCCCGTCGGCGACGAGCAGAGGCAGGACATTCTGCTCGATCGGTCCCGCAGCCGCGTCGGTCGAGGTCACGCGAGGCCCTCCCCAGTCTCGTCGCCCGCTGACTCGTCAGTCGCGCCGGCTGCTTCGGCGGCCCGGATGAAGTATTGCTCGAAGCGCATCATCTCGTCGGCGCCGATCAAGGGCACGACGGCGGGCGAAACCGTGAACAGGTAGTCGGCGTCCGGATCCTGCATCAGCAGCTTCAACTCGGCCACAGCGCGGATAGCGGCGTCCACGCGGCCCTCAAACTTGGCCTCGTCGCCATCGCCGTCCTCCCGGAACGGGCGCAGGAACTCGGCCACCTGAGCCCGGGTGATCACGACGGGGTCATCGGTCGCATCCGTGTACGTGTGCTCCTTGCGAAGGTGTATCAGCAGCAGGGACGCATCACGTTGCAGCGGTCTGTCGCGACGCAGCAACCTCGGCGCGTCCTCGGCCGGGTCCTGCCGCTTGAACGCCACTTCGTAATCCCTATCGACGATAAGGAGCAGGAACATATCCGCGAGGCGCTCACGGATCTCGTTCTCGTGCGCCAGCAGCGCGTCCCACGCGGATCGGTTACCAGATCGGGTAATGAATCGCCTGGTCAGCAGCGTCGCCAGCGCCCGACGCGCGGCAGTCGGCAGATGAGACCCGCCGGGGCTGTCCGCTTCGTCGTCTTCGATGCCGGACTCATCCAGCTCGTCAAGGTCGTCGTTAGACGAGGAGTCGTCTTCGATGCGCGCGCTCACTGGCGGACCTCCTTGACAGGCACTGGGGCGTCAAAGACGAGGTGAGGCAGCGTGGCCATCAGGGCGGTAGCCCGGTCTCCGGACAGTCGCACGGTCTCGTCGAGGTCGGTGTCGACCTGCCCGTGCACGACGGCAAGGTCGAGCAGGCTCACCAAGGTTCCCAGGCGCTGGAACTCAGCTGGGGTGGCGTCGTACACCTCGGCACCGGTCACCACCGGCCGGTTGGCGAGGAGCTTGTTGATGGTTCGTCCGACGGCACGCGGGCTGGTACCGGCGGCCAGCCGAAGGGCGGCTCGGTCCTCGGTGGGAAGCGTCCGGTGCTGCCCGGTGACTTCGACGACGACCTCCTGTGGGCCGTGGTCTCGCCATAGCTGGGTCTGGGAGATGTCGATGACGGCGAGAGGGCCCACGCCGAGCACGTCCTGCGGCACGTGCCGCAGCCCAGGCTCGGCCTGTACCCAGATGGCGCCGGCGTGCAGGGCGCGGTCGGCGAGGTTCAGCAGCCGCTGGTGTCGCCCATGGGCGGCGCGCGTCAGGAAGCGGCGCAGCGATGCGGACCAGCGCAAGTAGCCGTTCTGCACGTCGAGCTCTGCCGCGAGGAGGGTCGAGAGCATGCTGTCGAGTTCTTCACGTTGCGCGGCAGTCATGTGCTCGCGCGCGAACTCCTGGGCGAGAACCTGGTCGATGTCGGCGCGGATCTGTTCGGTCTGCCTAGACGACAGCAGCCGCGAGAACCCGAGGTATGCCGCGCCCTGGCTCGTCTTTGACAGCAGATCGTTCTCGCGAAGGTACTCCTCGACGAGGTCCGCCTTGGGCGGTCCATGGACCATGGCCCGCCGCGCGACCTCCTGGTGACGGTTCTCCACCATGGTGCGCAGCTGCCGGAAGTCAGCAGGCAGAGACCGTGTCATACCGAGAATCTCGCGCAGCTGCTGCGTCATCTCCTCCAGAGTCGCCAGGCGCACCCGGCCGGAGGCGATGTCGTCGCGTCTCTTGCGCAGCTCGGCGATCTGCTGATCGATTCGTCGCACCTGGACGCCCCGATCCGGACTGGCCATGTCAGCCAGGAGCCGTACCGCGTGCGAGATAGAGCCGAGGCGGGCGCTACTGACGGTCGTCTCACCTTCGACAAGCTCGCGGACGAACCGCAGCGCTCGCAGCGAGTACGGCGACAAGCGGTACCTTAAGCGTCCGTTGAGCGTCTCGGTCTCCAGCCAGCGCTTCTCAACCCAGTCGCGGCAATATTCGGCCGGCGTGACGTTGCCTTGCCACTCGGGGATCTGTACGCGCGCCTCGGAAACCCGTTCGTGGAACCACTCGGCGGAAACCGACCCGTCGGCCTGTTCGAGATGCTCAGCGAACAGGGGCAGCACCCAGTCCCTCGAGTACGCCTTAAGTAGCATCAGAGTCGGATTCGAATCCAGCGCCGCCCGGATCCGTTCGCTTGTGATCTCCATGATCGCCAATCGCGTCGGGCTTCGTGCCAACACCGCTGAGCCTGCCGGAGCCCACTGACAAAATGCGTCCACCCGGGCCTCGGGCCGCGCTGATTGCCGCGTGTAAGTGTGACCGATGAGTGAGACCAGACTTGGCGGTGTGCGGCAATCCTGCACTCATGTGGCACTTGGCATGATCAGACGCTCGAGGTTCGGACCTGCATTGAAAAGATTCTAAGGGTAAACGTTCAATACCTCTTGATTGATGGTTTTGCGTAGTTCATGCAGAATTCTTCTTTCGAATCGCGTATTTCCCGCTAGGTTCGGCTGGTGCACCGCTCAAATCGGACGCCCGAATTCATAGATTAATGTTCACGCGGGCTGGCTATCGGTGAGGCCGAGCAGGCCGGACTGGGCGTGGTCGTAGACGAGGGCGTCGCGTTCGGGGCCAGTCAGCCAGCGGGTTTGGGATCCGGTGGCGGCGCGTTGGACCCACAGGACGTCGTCGACTGCTTCGGCCACGGCGTGTAGGTGGCTGATGACCACGACGAGTTTGTCTCCGTTGCTTTCGTCGCGGAGGACGGCGAGGGCTGAGGCTAGCGTGGTGGAGTCGAGGGCGGCGAAGCCTTCGTCGAGGAACAGCGAGCCAAGGCGGGCGCCGTTGCGGCTGTGGAGTTCAACGAGCGCGAGCGCGAGGGCGAGGGAAGCGAGGAAGGTTTCGCCGCCAGAGGGACTGTAAGACGTTCGGTGTAACTCCCGATCATGGAAGATGCACCGATGAGCAGTGAGTACGTATCCGAGTCGGCGACCGCTTCGGAGGCGGTGCCGGCCAAGCCGGTTGATCAGCGGTTGGTCGATGAGCTGGTCGACCGGGCCCAGACCGAGGGCGTGCAGTTGACCGGTGAGGGCGGGCTGCTTCAGCAGCTGACCAAACGGCTGTTGGAATCCGCGCTGGAAGGTGAGATCACCGACCATCTCGGTTATGACAAGCACGACCCGGCAGGCCGTAACACCGGAATTCTCGTAACGGGTCCCGGTCCAAGACCGTGCTGACCGATGTCGGCCCGGTCGAGCTGGAGGTGCCGCGGGATCGTAACGGCAGTTTCGAGCCGAAGATCGTGGCCAAGCGGCAAAAACGTCTGACCAGGGTGGATGAGATGGTGATCTCCCTGGCGGCCAAGGGTCTGACGACCGGGGAGATCTCCGCGCATCTGGCCGAGGTCTATGGAGCCCAGGTCTCCCGGCAGACGATCTCCACGATCACTGACAAGGTGATCGAGGGGATGACCGAATGGCAGAACCGGCCCCTTGACGTGGTGTACCCGGTGATTTTCATCGACGCCGTCCACGTGAAGATCCGGGATGGCCAGGTCGCCAATCGCCCCGTCTACCTGGCCCTGGCGGTCACCTGTGAAGGTCACCGCGACATTCTCGGGCTGTGGGTCGGTGACGGCGGTGAAGGTGCCAAGTATTGGCTCCATGTACTCACCGAGATCAAGAACCGTGGCGTCGCCGATGTGTGCATGGTCGTCTGTGACGGCCTGACCGGACTTCCCGATGCCATCGGAACGGTGTGGCCGGCCGCGATCACCCAGACCTGCATCGTTCACCTGCTCCGCAACAGCTTCCGCTATGCCGGACGCCAGCACTGGGACGCGATCGCCAAAGCCCTCAAGCCCGTCTACACCGCCCCGACCGAGGCCGCGGCCAAAGAACGGTTCGCCGAGTTCACCCAGGCCTGGGGCGTCAGGTATCCGGCGATCATCCGGCTGTGGGAGCACGCCTGGGCCGAGTTCACCCCGTTCCTATCCTTTGACCCCGAGATCCGCCGGATCATTTGCTCCACCAACGCGATCGAGTCGGTGAACGCCCGGATCCGCCGCGCGGTCAAAGCCCGCGGTCACTTCCCCAACGAGCAAGCCGCGCTGAAGTGCGTCTACATGGCCGTGACGAGCCTGGACCCCACCGGCGCCGGACGAAAACGCTGGACCATGCGATGGAAACCAGCACTGAACGCCTTCGACCTCGCCTTCGACGGCCGCTTGGCCGCCGGACGTAAGTAACCCCCACAACCCGAGTTACACCGAACGCTGGACAGACCCACGCCCGGCGGGCAGTGGTCAAAGAGGCCAGGCCTGGGGCGATGTCCAGGTGCGATCCCAGCGCGAAGGGTGACCGCGGCGAGGACCTCGCCGCGGGGCCGATGGGGTGGAGCTGGCGTTGGGTCTGGGCGCTCTGATGATCACCTTGGCGCTGGCGTCTCCGGGCTCTTCGTACCCACGTTCAGTGGCTGGCGGACTACAAGAAACGCGATAAGTGCCGCTAAATAGTAATTAGTGTATCGGCGAGTGTGGGCGACGAGTTAGGTACGGCAGGTGATTCTGTCGTTTGTTATATATGTGCATCGTCTTTCGTGAATGCTGGAATCGCAGAGTTGTGTTGGGTTCGGTGAGAGGTACGAGTTATGGCTGTGTGGGTGCCAAGCGTGCTGGCGGAGGCGGCACAGGATGCGGGTGACACGCTCTGGCGTGGGCTGAACGGTTCGCCGATCAGCAGATGGTGCCCAGAAAGGGCGGGCTGCGTTTCGCGTTCTACGGGCGGGTGTCGACGGAGGATCGTCAAGATCCGGTGACGTCGCGGGCGCGGCAGCAGAATCAGGCTGCTGCACTCGTCCGCGGGCATGGATGCATCGTGGCTGAGTTCTTCGATGTGGGGCGGAGCAGGGTGCTGCCGTGGGCGCGGAGGCCGGAGGCTGCGGCTTTGGTGGCGGCGATGGCGGATCCTAATCGCGATTTCGACGCGATCGTGGTGGGGGAGTACGAACGGGCGTTTTACGGCAACCAGTTCAGCCTGATGGCGCCACTGTTCGCGCATTACGGCGTCCAACTGTGGATGCCCGAGGTCGGCGGCCGGGTCGATTTTGAGGCTGAGGGGCATGAGCAGCTGATGATTGGGCTGGGTATCCAGTCGAAGCGAGAGATCACCCGCACGCGGATCCGGGTGAGCACCGCGATGGCCACCCAAGTTCGCGAGCAGGGCCGGTACCAGGGAGGCCGTCCTCCCTACGGCTACCGCCTGGTGGACGCGGGCCCGCATCCTAACCGTGCACATGCCGCCTGGGGGCGCCGAGCCCATCGGCTCGAACCGGATCCTGATACCGCGGCGATCGTGAAGTGGATATTCGCTCAGCGGCTGGCCGGTCACAGCGTCGCGCGGATCGCGCGGGCGTTGAATGAGATCGGAATCCCCTGTCCGTCGGCGGCCGATCCAGAACGGAATGCGCATAGGTCTGGGCGTGCCTGGCCGCTGACGACCGTGCGGACGATCCTGGCGAACCCGCGTTACACCGGCCGGCAGGTCTGGAACCGGCAGCCTGCCGCTCATGATCTGATCGATCCGGCCAACACCGGGCTCGGGCACCGGCAGGTGCAGCGATGGAACCTGCCTGATGGCTGGGTCATCTCCACCCGGCCCGCCCATCCAGCGCTGGTCAGTGAGTCCGATTTTATCGCGGCTCAGAACATCCGTGCCCCACGCGGTAACCCCAGCCCCGATCGGTGCTACCAACTCGCCGGGTTGCTGGGCTGCGGGATCTGCGGGCGGCGCATGGAGTCGTGCTGGGCGATCAACCGGGTCGCCTACCGCTGTCGGCACGGACACACCAGTGCGTCCAAGGCGGATCCGGACCGGCCGAAAAACCTCTATATCCGTGAGGACCGGATTCTGCCCCACCTGAGAGCCCTATGGGTCCTGCTGTCTGGGGCAGACCTCGAACCGGGCACCGTTCCGCCGGCCACCACCGAGGTCATCAGCCACCTGCGATCCCAGAAGATCACTCTGACCTACGACCCCCAAGCCAGCGCTCTACAGGCAGACACACTGCAGGAGGTGAGGATCACCCTCGACCGCACACGCTGATACGCCTACACGCGACCACGGCGTACCGCTCTACATGCGGTGCCGATGACACCGGCGGGAAGCAGAGTGCGATTCGATGCCACACCGAAACTGGGCATCGAGAGGCGCTCCGTCATGTCCGAAAATAACCGGACATGTACAAATAGTGTGTCCGAGGGGGGACTTGAACCCCCATGCCCCGTAAAGGGCACTAGCACCTCAAGCTAGCGCGTCTGCCTATTCCGCCACCCGGACGTGGTGCGCCGCGCGGTCACCCGCGGCGGCTGCCACACGATAGCAAATCCCCGGTGATGCCGCGAAGTCACGTGCCCCACTGGGGTGGGGGCTCAGCGGGGATCGCCCTCGGCAGGCGGACCACGGGATCGGCGTCGCGGTCGGCTGAGCGTCTAGGTGCCACGGCCGGACGCGTGAAGACAGACCCCCCGGCCACCGGAGGCCCTCGAAAGCAACGATGCCCGGTAAACCGAGGGAGGAGTCCGGCTCGCATGCGCGGAGGGTGACTGCGGGAGGATGGAGGTCAGGAGTCAGCGAAACCCCGCCACCGGCTGCGGCGTCGGCCACCGGAGGCGTAAGGAGGAGAGACCGTGAGCAATCCTTCGGCGGAGGACGAGGTCGTCGAGCTGTGCAGTGACCTCATCCGCATCGACACGACCAACCCCGGGGACCACAGTGGGCCGGGGGAGCGGAAGGCCGCCGAGTACGTCGCGGACAAGCTCGCCGAGGTCGGGCTCGAACCCAAGATCTACGAATCGCACTCCAAACGATCCAGCCTCGTCGTACGGATCGAGGGGACGGACCCGCAGCGGGACGCGCTCCTCATTCATGGGCATCTCGACGTCGTGCCCGCGCAGAAGGAGGACTGGACCCGTGACCCCTTCGGCGGGGAGATCGCCGACGGCTGTGTCTGGGGGCGTGGGGCCGTCGACATGAAGGACATGGACGCCATGATCCTGGCCGTGATGCGTGAGCGCCTCAGGCAGGGCAGGCGACCCGAGCGCGACATCGTCCTGGCGTTCCTGGCCGACGAGGAGGCCGGCGGCAAGTGGGGCGCGCACTGGCTGGTCGACAAGCATCCCGAACTGTTCGAGGGCTGCACCGAGGCCGTCGGCGAGGTCGGCGGCTTCAGCCTGACCCTCCCGAATGACGAGCGCCTCTACCTGATCGAGACGGCCGAGAAGGGCCTCGCCTGGATGCGCCTGACCGCGCGAGGAACCGCCGGGCACGGGTCGATGGTGCACCGCGACAACGCCGTCACCGCCCTCGCCGCGGCCGTGCAGCGGCTGGGTGACCACGCGTTCCCGATTCAGCTGACCAAAACGGTGAGAGCGTTCCTGGAACAGGTCTGCGACGCGACCGGTATCGAATTCGACCCGGCGGACGCGGAAAAGATCGTCGAGAATCTCGGGCCGATGAGAAGAATGATCGGCGCAACACTCAGGAACACCCTCAATCCCACCGTTCTCGAGGCCGGCTACAAGGCGAACGTCATCCCTCAGAGCGCCGTGGCCCAGGTCGACGGCAGGTTCCTGCCCGGCCACGAGGAGGAGTTCTTCGCCACGGTCGACGAGCTGCTCGGCGAGCACGTGAGCAGGGAGTTCATCCACCACGACATCGCCGTGGAGACGGAGTGGGACGGGCCGCTGGTCGCGGCCATGGGGGCGGCGCTGCGCGCCCACGACCCCCAGGCGCGCCCCGTGCCGTACACCTTGTCGGGCGGTACGGACGCCAAGTCATTCGCGACTCTCGGCATGAAGTGTTACGGCTTCGCGCCGCTCAAACTGCCCAAGGATCTGGACTTTTCCGGAATGTTCCATGGCGTCGACGAACGCGTCCCTCTCGACGGACTCCGCTTCGGTGTGAGAGTTCTCGACCATTTTCTAGATCACGTCTGAATCCGCCACTTCGATCGCTCTCCGTGGTGCTACGGTAACCGACCGTACGGAACGCATCCGCGCTCCGTGAGGTGGTCGACGCCAAGGAGGGCGCGTGGTTCCTGGACGGTCGCGGGTGCGGAGGCTTGCCTCTGCGGTCGCATGCTGTCCGGGCGTCCTGCCGATGATGCGACTACCGGTGATGCGATCCGTCGCACGGCCGGTGACCAGACGCCTGCTGATGATGGTGGGCGTCGCGGTCGCCGGCTGGCTGCTCGGAGTCGCCGGCCAGGCACACGCCGACCAGGCACACGCCGACACCGTTCCGGGGGCACGCCTTCCCGGCGTCGCCGTGCGGACCGAGCACGTGACCGCGACAGCGGCTCGCGTGCTGGGCGAGCGCCGCGTCGTCCCGGCCGTGCGGAAAGCCGGAGCGGTCCTTGCGCCCGCCCGTCCATCGGCGATCCTCGCCCTGCCACCCGCGGTGATCGACAAGCTCGGCGAGCTTGACAAGTTCGACTCGCCGCGGCCCCGCACGCCGGTGGGCTCGGCCGGACCTTCTCGGACACGACGGCACGGCGATGCCGGTTCCCAAGCCGGAGTCTCCGGCGGACCGGTGAGCCACATCGGACCGCACGCCGTAACGGGGGCGTCCGAGAAGGCTTCTACCGATGGCGCGACGCATACGGCGCCGTCCTTCCCCAGGCAGCCACGACCGCTGCCAGAGCGGGGGCACGCACTGCCCCCGTCCGCCGGCGACGGCGGCACTCACCAGGCCGGGGTCCGTCGCAAGACCGAGCCGGGTACGGCCTACAGCCTTCCCGCCATCCCCATCCTGCGCATCGGGACACTTCCCCCGGCCGTTCGCACCGCGGCGGACGAGCCCTCCTTCTCCCCTGACTGACCCCACCACCGGTCCGTACGGACCGGTCTGAGACACGTCCACGTTCCAGCGGCCGTGTCCACCACCCCGAGAAGTTGTTCGGTTAACCCTGTCCAAAATGAGGAGCAACACATGCGTAAGTGGGCGAAAGGCACGACACGTGCCGCCCTGCTCACCGCGAGCTTCGTCGCGCTCGGGGCCGGTCCGGCCCTCGCCGACGTGACCAACGGCGACGGCAGCATCCTGGGCGGTAACCAGGTCAATGCCCCGATCTCCGTTCCCGTCGACATCAGCGGCAACGCGCTCGCGGTCCTCGGCCACTCTGTCGCCGGCTCGACCGGTGGCGCGGCAGTCCACGGCGCCGGCGCCGGCTTCGGCGGCGGTCACAGCCGTACCTCCGGCCGCCACAGCATCGGTGGCGGCAACCAGATCAACGCACCGATCAGCGTCCCCGTGAACGCCTGCGGCAACGGCGCCGCCGTGCTCGGCGGCGCGCTCGCCGGCTGCCGCGGCGGCAGCCTGGTCGGCAGCGGCGGCTACGACGACGACGGCTACCACGGCGGCGGTCACAACCGCACCTCAGGTCGCCACAGCATTCTCGGCGGCAACCAGGTGAACGCGCCGATCACCGCCCCGGTCAACGTCTGCGGCAACAGCGCCGCGGTGCTCGGCGCCGCGCTCGCCGGCTGCCGAGGCGGCGCCACGGCCGCGGGCCTCCCCGGAGGCGGCTTCCACGGCCGTACGTCCGGCCGGCACAGCATCGGCGGCGGCAACCAGCTGGACGCGCCGGTCAACACCCCCGTGAACGTCTGCGGCAACGCCATCGGCGGCCACGCGCTCGCCGGCTGCCACGGGGGAGCGTCGGTCGCCGGCTTCGGCGGCAGCGGCTTCCACGGTCGTACGTCCGGCCACCACAGCATCCTGGGCGGCAACCAGCTGCACGCGCCGGTCAACGCGCCCATCGACGTCTGCGGCAACACCGCGGCCGTCCTCGGCGACGCCGTCGCGGGCTGCGCCGGTGGCGCGGGCGTCGTCCCGGGCGCCGGCGGCTACTACGGCGGCTTCCACGGCCGTACGTCCGGCCGGCACAGCATCGGCGGCGGCAACCAGGTGCACGCGCCGATCTACGCGCCCGTGGACGTCTGCGGCAACGCCGCCGCCGTTCTCGGACGGTCCCTCGGCAGCTGCGGCGCCGATGGCGGCTACAACGGCTACAACGGGGACGACTGCATCACCCCGTCGAGCGCCCGGATGAGCGGCCTGCCGCAACTTCCGGTCGACCCCGACTCGCTCGGCGCCGGCGCCATGCCGGTGGCGATGGGCGCCACGCCCGCGCTCCCGAAGCTGCCGGTCCGTCCGGCGAACCTCGGGCTCCCGGGCAAGTCGCTCGACCTGTTCGGCCGGTCGATGACGCCGCAGTCCTCGCCCGTGCAGAACCTCACCGGCGGACTGCACGTCCCGTCGGTCGGCGGCCCGCCGAAGGAGCTGCCTCCGGTCAAGATCGCCGCGGCCGAGTCGTCGACGAGTTCGCAGAGCGGGGCACTTCTCGCGCTCGTGCTCGGTGGCCTGTTCGCGGCCTCGGCCGGAACGATCTCGGTGGCGCGCCGGATCACCGGTCGCCGCTAGCGAAAAGCCTTGCGGGGCCTGGCCTCGCAGGGTGAAGCGGTAACGCCTTGCCTGCCCCGGAGCCACGGCCCGGGGCAGGCAAAGCCCTATTAAAGGGACGACTGCTCCCGGATCGCCTCGGGTCGCGCGTTCGGCACATTGATGTAGCTTCGTAGGAGACAAGGGGTGGCTGCCGGTCAGAAGGTACGCTTCGCGCGAATCACCTTTCGGCGTAGTTGGATTCGGCGTCTGCCGTCCGGGTAGACCCGGACGCGGACGAGCTCCCACCCACCACGCTCGGCGTGCTCGACCAGGATTTGCCTGGCGGCATCCCGTGTGGTGCCACGCGGCAGACGCAGTACTAGGTAGGAGTACTCAAGCATTGCCCTTATTCTGCTCCGTCTAGGGTCCTAACGGGGGGCACGGATCCTCTTACGGCAGAACCGGTCTACTGTCTGTCAACGTTGACCGGGTGCAAGACGGCACCCAGAGCGACTCCCATCCGAGTCGAGACTTGCGAGGTTCAGGCATCGTGCCCGACAACAACGGCACAAAGAAGCCAGACGGCATCCGGCTGGTGATCGTCGAGTCACCCGCGAAGGCCAAGACCATCGCGGGCTATCTCGGCAGCGGATACGTCGTGGAGTCCAGTATCGGCCATATCCGCGATCTTCCGGAGAGAGCGGCCGATATCCCGCCCAAGTTCAAGGGTGAGGCCTGGGCCCGACTCGGAGTCAACGTCGATCATGACTTCGAGCCGCTTTATGTCGTCAACGCGGACAAGAAGCAGCAGGTCGCCAAGCTCAAAAAACTGCTGCAGGATGCCGACGAGCTCCTGCTCGCCACTGATGAGGACCGCGAGGGCGAGGCGATCGCCTGGCACCTGCAGGAGGTCCTGAAGCCCAAGGTGCCGGTGCACCGCATGGTGTTCCATGAGATCACCAGGGACGCCATCCGCGCCGCCGCGCAGAGCCCGCGCGAGCTGAACATCAAGCTCGTCGATGCCCAGGAGACCCGCCGCATCCTCGACCGGCTGTACGGCTACGAGATCAGCCCGGTGCTGTGGAAGAAGGTCATGCCGAAGCTCTCGGCGGGCCGTGTGCAGAGTGTCGCCACCCGCCTGGTCGTCGAGCGTGAGCGTGAGCGCATCGCCTTCGTCCCGGCGAGCTACTGGGACCTTTCCGCCACCTTCGACACCGGCAAGACCGAGAAGCCATCCGACTTCGAGGCCACGCTCGTGGCACTCGACGGCAAGCGCGTCGCCCAGGGCCGTGACTTCTCCGCCCAGGGGCAGATCAGGTCGGCCGAGATCCTCCATCTCGACGAGGACGCCGCACGCGGCCTCGCCGACCGCCTGCGCGACCGGCCGTACGCGGTCAAGTCGATCGAGCGCAAGCCCTACAAGCGCAGCCCGTACGCCCCGTTCCGTACGACGACGCTGCAGCAGGAGGCCAGCCGCAAGCTGGGCTACTCCGCCAAGTACACGATGCAGGTCGCGCAGAAGCTGTACGAGAACGGCTTCATCACCTACATGCGTACCGACAGCATCCAGCTGTCCGAGACCGCCATCAACGCGGCCCGCAGCCAGGCGCAGACGCTGTACGGCGCCGACTACATCCCGGACAAGCCGCGCGTCTACAAGAGCAAGGTCAAGAACGCCCAGGAGGCGCACGAGGCGATCCGTCCTTCCGGCGACACGTTCCGTACGCCGGGTGAGACCGGTCTGAAGGGCGACCAGTTCCGGCTGTACGAGCTGATCTGGAAGCGCACCGTCGCCAGCCAGATGAAGGACGCCGCCGGCCAGTCGGTCTCGGTCCGCGTGACGGGTCAGTCGACCGCCGGAGAGACCGCCGAGTTCGGCGCCTCCGGCAAGACCATCACGTTCTACGGCTTCCTCAAGGCCTACGTCGAGGGCTCCGACGACCCGGCGTCCGACCTGGACGACCAGGAGCGCCGGCTGCCCACGCTGGAGGAGGCCGACCCGCTCACCGCGACCGAACTGGCCCCCGAGGGGCACTCGACCCGGCCGCCCGCGCGCTACACCGAGGCGACCCTGGTCAAGGAGCTGGAAGACCGCGAGATCGGCCGCCCGTCGACGTACGCGACCATCCTCGGCACCATCCTCGACCGCGGCTACGTCTTCAAGAAGGGCACCGCGCTGGTGCCCTCGTTCCTGGCGTTCGCCGTGGTCAACCTCCTGGAGAAGCACTTCGGCCACCTGGTCGACTACGACTTCACCGCGCACATGGAGGACATCCTCGACGAGATCGCCCGTGGCGAGGCCGAGCGCGTGCGCTGGCTCCAGGCCTTCTACTTCGGCGTGAACGGTGACGAGGGGCTCAAGGAGCTGGTCTCCGACCTCGGCGACATCGACGCCAAGGAGGTCAGCTCGTTCCCGATCGCCGGCAGCGACATCGTGATCCGGGTGGGGCGCTACGGGCCCTACCTCGACCGCGACGGCGAGCGGGTCAACATCCCCGAGGACATCGCGCCGGACGAGATGACCATCGAGAAGGCCGAGGAGCTGTTCGCGCAGCCGAGCGGCGACCGCGAGCTGGGCCCCGACCCCGAGTCCGGACGTCTCATCGTTGCCAAGACCGGCCGGTTCGGCCCGTACGTCACCGAGATCCTGGACGAGAACGCGCCCAAGTCCGCCAAGCCGCGCACCGGTTCGTTGCTCAAGTCCATGACGCTCGACACCGTCACGCTCGAGGACGCGCTGAAGCTCCTGTCACTGCCGCGCGTGCTCGGCGACATCGACAAGGAGCCCGTCACCGCGCAGAACGGCCGCTTCGGCCCGTACCTCAAGAAGGGCACCGACAGCCGCTCGCTGGAGAGCGAAGAACAGCTGTTCACGGTGACGATCGAGCAGGCCAAGGAGATCTTCGCCCAGCCCAAGCAGCGCGGACGCGGGCGGGCCGCCGCGGCTCCGCCACTGCGCGAGCTGGGCAAGGACCCGGCGTCCGGCGAGAATGTCGTGGTCAAGGAGGGGCGTTTCGGCCCTTATGTGACTGACGGCGAGACCAACGCCAGCCTTCGTAAGGGTGACGAAGTCGAGTCGATCACGATCGAGCGAGCGGCCGAATTGCTCGCCGAGCGTCGCGAAAAGGTCGCCGCAGGTGGCGGTAAGAAGACGACGAGACGGCGACCGGCCAAGTCCCGCTCCTGACAGGTCTCTGTGTCGATACTCTGACACAATGACCAGAACGGGCAGCCCCGCCGGCGTGCTTTCGATCAAGCCGTTCCGGCGGCTGTGGATCGCCCTCTCCCTGTCCAGTTTCGGCGATTGGCTGAGCATTCTCGCGCTCACCGCGCTGGCCGGTTCCCTGACCAAGGGATCGGCGGAGAATTACGCCATCGGCGGCGTGCTCGTCGCCAAGCTGCTGCCGGCCCTGATCTTCGGCCCGCTCGCGGGCGCCGTCGCGGACCGCTTCGACCGTCGCATCACGATGGTCGTCGCGGACATCATGAGGTTCGCGCTCTTCCTGTCGATCCCGCTGGTCGGGCGGCTCGACTGGCTGTACATCGCGACGTTCCTGATCGAGGTCGTGACGCTGTTCTGGATCCCGGCCAAAGAGGCCACCGTCCCGAACCTCGTCCCCAAGGACCAGCTCGAACGTGCCAACCAGATCAGCCTGACCTCGACGTACGGGTCCGCGCCGGTCGCGGCGGCGACGTTCTCAGTGCTGGCGCTGATCTCCAAGGTGCTGTTCTCCCAGCCGCAGCAGCAGGCCAACCTCGCGCTGTACATCAACGCCGTGACGTTCCTCGTCTCCGCCGCGACGATCTTCTCGCTCCGGGAGATCCCGAAGCAGCGCGGCAAGGTCTCGGTGCCCTCGATCCTCAAGCAGATCGTGGCGGGCTGGAAGTTCGTCGGCTCGACGCCCCTCGTACGCGGCCTGACCATCGGCATCCTCGGCGCGTTCGCCGCCGGCGGCGCGGTGATCGGCATCGCCAAGGTCTACGTCAAGCAGCTCGGCGGCGGCGACGCGGCGTACGGCGTGGTGTTCGGGATGGTGTTCGTCGGCATGGCCGCCGGCATGTTCCTCGCGCCGCGCATCCTTCAGGAGTTCAGCCGCCGCCGGCTGTTCGGGCTCGGCATCATCGGCGCGGGCGTCGCGCTGGCGCTCATCGGCATCATCCCCAACCTGGTGATCGTCGCGCTGCTGACCGCGCTGTGCGGCGCGGGAGCGGGCATCGCCTGGGTGATCGGCTACACGCTGATCGGCCTGGAGGTGGAGGACAGCGTACGCGGCCGCACGTGGGCGTTCCTGCAGTCGCTCGTCCGCGTGGTGCTGCTGCTCGTGGTCGCCTCGGTGCCCTTCATCGCGGGTGTGGTCGGCAACCACCGGCTCCACCTTCCCGGCAAGAACATCTACCGCTTCGACGGCCCCAACGCCGTCCTGCTGATCGCCGCGGTGGTCGCAGTGATCGTCGGTCTGGTTGCATATCGGCACATGGACGACCGCCGGGGCATCCCGCTGATCCGCGACTTCGTGGCCGCCCTGCGCGGCGAGCACTACACACTGGAGGAATCCACCCGCGAGCACGGCGTCTTCATCGCCCTGGAGGGCGGCGAGGGCGCGGGCAAGACCACCCAGGCACGGCTGCTGTCGATCTGGCTGCGCGACCAGGGCTTCGACGTGGTGATGACGCGCGAGCCCGGTTCGACGAAGATGGGCATGCGCCTGCGCGCGCTGCTGCTCGACAAGGAGAGCTCCGGGCTGTCCTCGCGCGCCGAGACCCTGCTGTACGCCGCCGACCGCGCCCAGCACGTCGCCGAGGTCATCCAGCCGGCGCTGCGGCGGGGCGCGATCGTGGTCACCGACCGTTATATCGACTCCTCGCTGGCCTACCAGGGCTCCGGGCGCGAGCTGAAGGTGGGCGAGATCGCCGAGGTCAACCGGTGGGCGACCAACGGGCTGGTGCCCGACCTGACGATCATCCTGGACGTGCCCTCCGACATCGGCCTCACGAGGTTCGCCTCGCCGGCCGACCGCATCGAGTCCGAGCCGAGGGAGTTCCACGAGCGCGTACGCCGCGGGTTCCGTGCGCTCGCCGACGCGGAGCCGCACCGCTACCTGGTGATCGACGGCACGCAGTCCCAGCCGGACATCACGCGGAAGATCCACGACCGCGTGCGCGCCATCCTGCCCGACCCGGTCCCGCCGAGCGCCGAGGACGAGACCAGCACGATGCCCGCGATCAGGGACTGATCCGGGTCCACGCTGCAATAGCATCGCTGGTGTGACGGTCTACGACGACTTGGTGGGGCAGGGGCCCGTCATCGAGCAACTGGAGGCCGCGGCGCACGCCGCCGCCGGGGTTCTGACCGGTGACGCGGGCGCGGGCATGACGCACGCGTGGCTGTTCACCGGCCCGCCCGGCTCCGGGCGGTCGGTCGCGGCCCGTGCGTTCGCCGCCGCGTTGCTCTGCCCCGACCAGGGCTGCGGTCACTGCGCCTCCTGTCACCAGGTCCTGTCCGGCACTCACGCCGACATCGAGGTCGTACGGCCCGCCGGGCTGTCGTACAGCGTGCGCGAGACCCGTGAGCTGGTGTTGCGGTCGGCGTCGTCGCCGACCGGCGGCAGGTGGCGGATCGTGCTGTTCGAGGACGCCGACCGTTCCACCGAACAGGCCGCGAACGCTCTGCTCAAGGCGATCGAGGAGCCGCCGTCGCGTACGGTGTGGCTGCTCTGCGCGCCGTCGCCGGACGACCTCGTCGTCACCATCCGCTCCCGTTGCCGCCTCGTGACACTCCGTACGCCGCCCGCGGACGCGGTCGCGGACGTTCTCGTGCGCCGCGACGGCATCGAACCCGAGCTCGCGGTGGCCGCGGCCAGGTCCGCGCAGGGGCACATCGGCCGGGCCAGGCGGCTCGCCACCGACGAGGAGGCGCGGCGCCGCCGTGCCGACGTCCTCGCGGTGCCGTCGCGGCTGACCGGTCTCGGGCCGGCGGTCGAGGCGGCCGGGGCACTCGTCAAGGCGGCGGAGGCCGAGGCCAAGGCGGCCGGCGTCGAACGCGACGCGGATGAGACGACCGCGATGCGGCAGGCGCTGGGAGAGAGCGCGAAGGGCCGGATGCCGCGGGGTACCGCCGGCGCCATCAAGGAGCTCGAGGACCGTCAGAAGTCCCGCGCGACCCGTACGAAGCGCGACGCTCTCGACCGGGCGCTGCTCGACCTCGCGTCGTACTACCGCGACCTGCTCGTGGTGCAGCTCGGCGCGGACGTCGAGCTGGTCAACGTCGAACGCTCGCGTGAGTTGCGATCCTCCGGCGGCACGCCCGAGGCCACGTTGCAGCGGCTCGAGGCGATCATGACCTGCCGCGAGCGGCTCGAGGCCAACGTCAACCCGCAGCTCGCGGTCGAGGCCATGGCGATGGCGCTGCGTACCGGCTGACCTCGCTCTTTCCCCGCGCTGACCATAAGCGGCCACAGCTCACATAAGACGCAGTACTGGACATTCACCGCGCTGGCCGTTCTGATGCCTCCATTGCCAGAATTTTACTGGCGAGTCCTTGGAAACCCTTATGGAGGTGTGCAGTGCGGCGCGCCATCGTCTTCGTCGCCTGCGCCGTCGTCACGGCGGCGCTCGCGGCACCCGCGCAAGCGGGACCGAGCAGTAGCAAGACTCAGGGTCAGACCACTGAGTACGTCGTTCTGTACAAGGACGGAGTGTCGCTGGAGAAGGCGCACTCGGCCGTGAAGGCGGCCGGCGGCACCATCGTCAAGGAGAACGCCGCGGTGGGCGTGGCGACCGTACGCTCCTCCAGCACCGCGTTCGCCGTCGACGCGCGCAAGCAGTCGGCGGTCGACGGCGTCGCGCGGAACCGCGCGGTCGGCGAGGCGCCGAAGCTCGCCCGTGCCGCGGTGAACAAGAGCCAGGCGGTCGAGAAGGAAGGCCGCCACGGGAGCCGGGGATCCACCTCCTCCCACAAGCCGTCGGCGGAGCCGCTGGCGAACCTCCAGTGGGACATGAAGCAGATCCACGCGACGGCCGGCGGCTCGTACAAGAAGGAGCCGGGAGACCACCGCGTGCTCGTCGGCGTCATCGACACCGGCATCGACGGCACGCACCCCGACATCGCGCCGAACTTCAACCGCGCGCTGAGCCGGAACTTCACCACGGACATCCCGGTTGACGCGAACGGCACCGAGGTCGACGGGCCCTGCGAGCACCCCTCGTGCGTCGACCCGGTCGACGAGGACGACAACGAGCACGGCACGCACGTCGCCTCCACGATCGGCGCTCCGCTGAACGGGCTCGGCATCGCGGGCGTGGCACCGGACGTGTCGCTCGTGAACGTACGAGCCGGCCAGGACTCGGGCTACTTCTTCCTGCAGCCGGTCGTCGACGCGCTGACCTACTCGGGCGACCACGGCATCGACGTGGTCAACATGTCCTTCTACACCGACCCGTGGCTGTTCAACTGCACGAACAACCCGGCCGACTCCCCGGAGAACCAGGCCGAGCAGCGTACGGTCATCCAGGCCTCGGAACGGGCCCTGGCGTACGCGCACCGGCACGGCGTCACCCTCGTCTCCGCGGCGGGCAACGGCGCCACCGACTACACCAAGACGATCACGGACGCGTCGAGCCCGGACTACCCGTCCGTGCCCGGCGAGGCGCCGTACTCGCGGACGATCCCGCCGTCCTGCGTCTCCGAGCCGAGCGAGGGCCAGAACGTCATCGCCGTCTCGGCGCTGGGCATCAGCACCCGCAAGTCCTACTACTCCGACTACGGCAACGGCTACGTCGCGGTGTCCGCACCGGGCGGCGACTCGTACGACACCGCCGACAACAAGGCCGACGTGACCCACGCCATCCTGGCGGCGTACCCGAAGTCTCTGGCCGTCGCGCGCGGTGAGCTGAACCCGGACGGGACGCCGAACGTCCCGTACGTGGTCCGCTCGTGCAAGGGCTCGACCTGCGGCTACTACCAGTACCTGCAGGGCACGTCGATGGCCTCACCACACGCGACGGGCGTGGTGGCACTGATCGTGAGCCGGTACGGCTCGCGCGACCGCGTCCACGGCGGCCTGACACTGTCCCCGGCCCGCGCCCAGTCGATCCTGGAGGGTACCGCCACGGAACACGCCTGCCCGACACCGCGCGCGTTCACGTACACGCGCCAGGTCCTGCAGTCCGACGGCACCTACCTGACGGTGACCACCACTCACACCTGTGAGGGCTCGAAGAGCAGCAACGGCTTCTACGGCCACGGCATCATCGACGCCCTGGGCGCCGTGTCGCACTGATCGCGTTTCTCCGCGAGGGCACCCCGGGCCGCGGCCCGGGGTGCCTTCTCATATGCGTACTTCTGCCGTGGGTAGGGTCAGCACGGCTGCTCTGTCCGCTGAGCTACGTGGAGACGCGGCCGGGAGTCGAACCCGGACATCGGTCGGCTTTGCAGGCCGCCGCCCGCACCGGCGAGAACCGCGCCCTGGTGATATGCGGTCGTGGCGGGACTCGAACCCGCGGTCTCCTGTTCGACGGACAGGCGAGCACTCCACTGCTCCGCACGACCTCGATCGGGGCTATGGCAGCGCAGACGGGATTCGAACCCGCATGCACCGGAGTGAAAGTCCGGCGGCTGTATCCATTTTGCCTACTGCGCCAAGGCGCGCCGCCCGGGACTCGAACCCGGACCCTGCCGCTTAGAAGGCGGCTGCTCATCCTGTTGAGCTTGCGACGCCCAGTGCCGCCCAGAGGACTCGAACCCCTTCAGTCCGGCTTAAAAGGCCGGTGCCCGTCCCGTCGGGCGCGAGCGGCAAGTACTTACCGGGCCCCCGCTGGGCCCCGAGCCTCCGGCCGGAATCGAACCGGCGCCGTCGCTTTACAAGAGCGTCGCTCTGCCTGCTGAGCTACGGAGGCATCGTGCGCCGTCAGAGTCTCGATCTCTGTTCCCCGGGGTAAGAGCCCGGTGCATCACCTGTCATGCTCACGGCGCTGGAATGGGCTCTCGCCCACGTCGGGATGGCTGGATTCGAACCAACGTCCTCCCGGTTCCGAACCGGGCGCGCACTCCAAACTGCGCCACATCCCGTGCGGCCGACGTGGTCGGCCAGAGCCGTACCCGGGATTCGAACCCGGTTCCCCTGCTTGGAAGGCAGGTGCCTCAACCGTTTTGGCCTGTACGGCGTGATGAGTGGACCAACCGGGATTCGAACCCAGGAACTCCTCGGTGCGAGCGAGGCGTGATTCCGTTGTCACCATCGGCCCGTGCGCTCGTCGCGGGCCTGCCCGCCTACGGCGGCCCCACGAGCCCTGACCAGAGGTCAGCCATCCCCAGGACCCGAACCTGGGGGCGAACGGCGGACTGAGCCGCCTTTCTTTGGTGTGTTCCGCTGTTGATTTGTCAACGTACAAGCCCGGTGAGAAGGCATAAGAAAAGACCGCTGGGGATGTCTCCACCGGCGGCCTCTGAAATCAGGACTGATCGTCCCTACCCAGAGGCACCAACAGGCTCATCGCACTCTTTGGCCAGGCCACACGGCTTGGCGGTGGTTGCGTACGTCACTGCGAGAGTCCTTCCTTGTCGCCTTCTGATATCCAGCATAAGAAGTCGCTCCGGGGAATCAAACCGATTTAACCGCGAGGAAGCCTTCATAGGTTCTGACGCAGAGTGGACAGGTCGCGGTTCCATCGGAGAAGTGACGTCCGAGTAGGCTGATCGGCATGCCGTACCGCGTCACCTTCGTCTGCACGGGCAACATCTGCCGCTCGCCGATGGCCGAGCACATCTTCCGCCGCCACGTCGAGGACGAGGGACTCGACGTCGAGGTGGACAGCTCCGGCACCGGGCACTGGCACGTCGGCGACCCGGCCGACGAGCGTACGGTGGCGACCCTGCGCAAGGCGGGGTACCGCTCCGCGCACCGGGCGCGCCAGTTCGAGGCCGGCTGGTTCGGCCACTACGACCTGATCATCGCCCTGGACCGGAGCCACCAGACCGACCTGGAGGCGATGGCGCCCGACGAGGCGGCACGTCGCAAGGTCAGGTTGCTGAGGGAGTTCGACCCGGACGCCCGCGACCCCGACGTGGCCGACCCGTACTACGGCCGCGCCTCCGCCTTCGAGGAGGTACGCGAGCAGGTCGAGGCCGCCGTCCCTGGTCTGATCGAGTACGTACGCCGCGGAGCCAAGGAGCCCTCGGGCAGGTGAGGAGCCTGCTCGGCAGCACGGTCACCGAGGAGAGCGACCTCGGTGCCGGCCACGAATGGAGCCTGCGCCGCGTGACGCTCGCCGACGGACGCCGGGTGTTCGTAAAAGAGGCCGGTCGAGTGCTGGAGGGCCTGTTCGCCGCCGAGGCCAACGGACTGCGCTGGCTGGCCGAGGGCTGGCGCGCCTCCGCCCGTACCGAGCCACCGCCGGTGCCCGGCGTGCTCGCCGCCGACGACACGACCCTCGTCCTCCCCTGGATCGAGAGCGGATCACCGACGCCGCAGGCCGCCGAACGCCTCGGCCGCGACCTGGCCACGCTGCACGGGAGCGGCGCGGACTCCTACGGCGCCCCATGGCCGGGATACATCGCCGAACTCCCGCTCGACAACACCGGCGGCGACGACTGGCCGGACTGGTACGCCCGCCGCCGCGTCCTGCCGTACGTGCGCATCGCGGTGGACCGTGGCGCGATGTCCGGGCGCGACGCCCAGGAGATCGAAAGCGCCGCCGGCCACATCGCCGACACCGCAGGCCCGCAGGAGCCGCCCGCCAGGATCCACGGCGACCTGTGGTCCGGCAACGTTCTTTGGGGCCACGACCACGCCTGGCTGATCGACCCGGCCGCGCACGGCGGCCACAGAGAGACCGACCTGGCCATGCTCGCCCTGTTCGGCGCCCCGCACCTCGACCGGATCCTCGCCGCCTACGACGAGGCGTACCCGCTAGCGGACGGCTGGCGGGCCAGGGTGCCGCTGCACCAGCTGCACCCGCTCCTCGTCCACCTGGCGCTGTTCGGCGCCACCTACCGTGACCAGGTGCTCGCCGCGGCGCGGCGTCTCTGATCCGCGAGCGATGAACAGTCTTTTCCGGCGCGGTGCGAGCGGCGCTTCCCGTCTTGCCGTGAGTACACGGAGATCAAAAGCACGGGACCGGTCGTCGCTCCGCCACCGGCATTTCTGTCGATTCCCGAGTGGCATTTGACACGTAAATGCATCCGAGCTCAGGCGTTTCCTGGTTTTGGCCCTCACCTATCAACATTACATTAGAGCCAATATGGCGTGGTGTAACATTCTGATGCTCTTGTCGTATACGTCGGCAGGGGGTGATTTGGAACTGTGTCGCCGTATTCTCGGTCTAACTTGGGGCGAACGGGGGAGGCGAGTTTGAGCGACCCGCGAAAGATCTCAAGAGAGCTGCCGAGACTGGCTCTGTACACTGTTTTGTGGATCATGACGGTGGCCGGCACCCTCGGCGGCGTGGTCTTCGGGGCGCTGGGGGGCTCTCCCGGCAAGCATCAGGTCCAGAACCTTTTGATAGCGGCAGCGTGTGCGATCGCGCCCATCGCCGCCTCTGCGATCAATCAGCTGCGCGCCACGAAAGTGAGACGTGCACACCTGAATGATCAGAAGCGCGCCATCGTCGCCTTCCGCTCTTCGCTGAACACCGCGCATCATTATCTGGGCAGACTGGCAAGTGCCACCTCGGATGTGACGAAAATCCAACTGGGTGGCCACTTCATCCAGGCCGTCCTGAGCGCCGCCAGCCTGCTCCCCTCGGCTCCCGACACGCGGAGCCTGTTCTTCCGGGTGACCGACGCCAAGATGGAGTGCGACGGCTTCTCCGCCAAGGACGCACGCTCGGAGGCATCGACGACGATCTTCGCGGACGACCCAAGCGATCCGGGTGGCCGGAACATGTTCAAGATGATGAGGGAGGGACAGTCCCTCATCTACCCGGACCTGACAAAGGATGCACCCGAGGGGATGAGGCCAAATCGTTCGTACCGTACTTTTATCGCAGTTGCGGTCACCGCCGGGGACCTGCGTTTTGGTGCGCTCCTGGTCGATTCGCCGGAGGCCGATTCGTTCAGCGAACTCGATATGGCAATCATGAAGACGCTCGGCAATCTCTTGGGTGCCGGACTGGCTCTTATTCCAAAAAAGGCTTGAGAAGTGTTCGGTGGGGGAAGAAACTGTAATGAGTGTGTGGTTTGAGGAGGGGCTCATGAAACCACGAATCGAAACGATCGTTGATCAGGACTCCGTGCACTGGATCGAAAGTGAGGGCGCCGCCATGGACGCGCCTTATCTGCGATCCGCTTACGTGCAGGCATTGGATGAAGTCCGCACCTATCAGGCAAGTCGTGAGATCGCCCGGCTTCGCCGGCGGACCAGGCCGCTTACGCTCATCGGGTCGATCACTGCCGGTGGAGTCTTAGGTGCGGCCGCCACTGTTGTCACAAAAGGGCCGATCGTTATCGGCGTACTCATCAGCCTCATGCTCGTTGTGGCCGGAGCGGCTTTCGCGATAACGCTCGCCTCGGTCGAGCAGCCGGCCGGGTCCACACACGGCTGGAGCGGCCCGCACGCGAAGAAATCGCGCAACACCTGACCGATCCGGTCTTAACGCGATCAACCGCCGCGCACCGCGATCCTCAACGGCGCCCCGCATCGCGCGCGACGGCCAGGGCCCAGGCGACCAGAGGTGCCTGCAGGGGGAGGCGGCCGTACGCCGCGGCGCGGTGCGGCAGCGGCCGGTGGCGCCAGTCATAGGCCATTTTCACGTTGGCCGGGAAGACGCCGACGAACAGGCCCGCGGTGGCGAGCGCACCGGCCCGCCGCGTACGGGGAGTGGCCACCGCGACGGCGCACCCGAGCTCGGCGAGACCGCTCACGTACGTCCAGGTACGCGGCTTGCCCGGCAGCCGGGAGGGGACGATCGCGTCGTACGGGCGGGGGCGGAGGAAGTGGGTCATGCCGGCTCCGGCGAGAAACGCGGCGAGCCCGAGGGGTGAAAGGGACTTCATGGGCGCCCACCGTACTGAAGGGGACCGCCCAGGACGCCGCTGCGGCCCTGGACGGTCCCCCTCGGAGGAGTCAGCTCGGCAGCGTCCACTGCTGAGCGGTACTCGCGTTGCAGGTGTAGATCTGCAACTGGGTGCCATCCGTCGTCGTACTGTTCGGGTCGTCCAGGCACTTGCCCGACCCGGGGTTGGTCAGTGACTTGGCCGTGGCGTTGTAGGTCCATTGCTGGGCGCCGGAGCTGTTGCAGTCGTACAACTGGACCTTGGTGCCGTTCGCCGTGCCGCTGTTGCTGACGTCCAGGCACTTCCCGAACGCGGTCAGCGTCCCGTTCCCCGGCACCGTCCACTGCTGGGCGTTGGAGGAGTTACAGGTGTAGATCTGCACCGCGGTGCCGTTGGCCGTACCGCTGTTCTTCACGTCGACGCACTTCCCGGCGATGCCCGAGGTGATCGGACCGGTGTGCCCACCGGATCCGCCGGACCCCGCGTAGGACGGGGGCGCGGAGGACGCCGCGGTCGCCCAGGACGTGTTGGCGGCGGTGCCCAGCGTGGTGTTGAGCGTGCCGCCGCTCGACACCGCGGACGCCGGCAGGTACGCGTTGTTCCAGTTTCCGCCGTTCCACGTCGCACTCTGCACGTACGGCGCGTTGGTGGCGGCCTGGGGTGCGTTGATCGTCAGCTTGTTCCCGGTGCTGAGCGTGATCACGACCTGCGTGAACATCGAGCTGCCCAGTGCCAGGTCGGCCGTGCCGGGCGTCTCGGGGAAGATTCCCATCGCCGACCAGACGTACCAGGCGCTCATCGTGCCGAGGTCGTCGTTGCCGACGCCCCAGCCGGTCGGGGAGTCCGGCCACAGCTGGTTCTGCACGTTGCGGATGACCGACTGGGTCTTCCACGGCTGGCCGACGTAGTCGTACTCCCAGGGCAGTTCGACGCTCGGCTCGTTGCCGAGGTCGGCGTGGTCACCGCCGCTGCCGTTGAAGGCGCCGAGCACGTGGTCGAGGTAGGAGATCAGCCCGGCGTTGCCGCCCTTGGCGTCGGCGAGACCGCGCACGTTGAACGGCACCATGCCGGTGTACTGCCAGGATGTTCCCTCGACCATGTTGTCGCCGCTGGTCGGGCTGAAGCCGCCCGCCCACCCGCCGCTGGCCGTACGTGGCTGTACGAAGCCGCTGGAGGTGTTGAGGACGTTCTTCCAGTCCTGGGCGCGGTTGACGAACTTCGTCTGGTTCGCGGTGTCCCCGAGTGCCCCGGCGAAGGCCCCGAGTGCGAAGTCGGCGGTGTTGTACTCCAGAGTGGTCGAGACCGACCCGTAGTAGTTGCAGCAGCCGTACGACCCGTCGCTCGGCAGGTAACCGATGCTGTCAAGGTAGTTCAGGCCGGGGCGGTCGTTGTTGGCTACGGTCGCCCCGTGGATCATCGCGTTCTTGGCCGCGGTGGTGTCGAAGCCCTTACCGCCGAAGGCGTAGATGTCGGCGATGATCGAGTCGGCCGGGTCGCCGACCATGACGTAGGACTCGCCGTTGGCCTGGGCCCACTTGGGCAGCCGGGTGCTCTGCGCGTAGTCGTTGACCGCCGACTGCGCCACGTCACTCGCCTGCGATGGCGCGATCATGCCGATGAGCTGCGCCTGACTGCGATAGATGTCCCAGCCCGAGTAGTTCGCGTACTGGGCGTGGCCCGAGGCGACCGAGTGGACGGCGTTGTCGAAGCCCATGTACTGGCCGTTGGCGTCGCTGAACACGTTCGGGTGCAGCAGCGCGTGGTAGAGCGCGGTGTAGAAGACGTGCTGCTGCGCGGTCGTGCCGCCCGACGTCTGGATCTTGCCGAGCGCGTCGTTCCAGGCGTTGTAAGCGGCGGTGCGCTTGCCGTCGAAGTCGAAGTTCGCCACCTCCGCGTCACGGTTGGCCTTCGCGTTCGCGTCCGAGGTGAACGAGATGCCGATCCGGGCGTTCACGACGTGGTTCGTCGTGGTGTTGAACGTCAGGTAGCCGCCGTTCGGGTCCGCGAGCGGTGCCGCCTGGGCCTGTTGCGTACCGTGCAGCTTCGGCTTGCCGACCTGCTCGGCGGCGTTCTTGGCGGCCGCCTTGCGGGTCGTCTGCTGCGCGGACTTCGCCGAGATCGTCCTGGCGCCGGCCTTGACGCCCGAGGCGAGCCACGTGCCGGTGGTGAACGGCTGGTCGAAGGCGACCGAGAAGTGCAGCGTGTAGGTGTTGCCGGCGCCGCAGAAGTGGCCGCTCGTCACCGAGCCGACGACCTCGGTGTTGCTGACCGCCTGCCAGGAGTCGGCGTAGTCGCCGTTCTGGCTGCCGGTCAGCTTGAACAGCAGGTTCGCCTGCGTCGTGGCCGGGAAGGTGAAGCGCCCGATCCCGCCGCGCGTGGTGGTGGTCAGCTCGGTCTTGACGGCGTTCCCCAGCGTCACGCCGTAGTAGCCGGGGGAGGCGGATTCGTTCGCGTGCGTGTACGACGAGCTCGCCGTGCTCGGACTGCTGATCGCGCCGGTGGTCGGCATGATCGGCACGTCACCGTACGCGCCGCAGCCGGGGCCGGCCATGTGAGTGAGGCTGAATCCGGTGATCGTGGGGCTGGTGTAGGTGTAGCCGCCTCCCTGTGCGCGTGAGGCGGTGTCAGGGCTCCACTGGGTCATGCCGAACGGCACGTCGGCGCCGGGGAAGTCGTTCGCCCCGTTCGTCGTGCCGAGCAGCGGGTTGACCAGGGAGGCGGGGTCGGAGACGGCGGCGTACGCCGCTCCTTGGACGGGGACGATCAGTGCGGCGAGCAGCGTGCCGGCGGACACGAGCAGGCCGAGGGGGCGGGGCAAGGCCATGCGGATGCGCCCTTTCGCGGAGGGGAGACAGGGCTCATGACAACGTTGTCAGATCACTCGTACGCCGCCGCGGTGGCACAGTCAAGGAATCTGTCACCACCTGGCCACCCGATGATCTTGCCCGTTTGATGCTGGTTCGCGGGCGCGTAGGCTGACCATTGAGTCGACCGGACGGAGCGAGGCATGGGCATGATGATGGCCGTCAGCTTCACGCGGTACGGACGGCTCTACTACCTCGATCCGGGGCCGCACACCCCCAAGGTCGGCGACAAGGTGCTCGTGCCCACCGACTCCGGCCCCGAGGTGGCCGAATGCATCTGGGCGCCGCAGTACATCTCCGAGGACGTCGAGGGCCTGCCCCTGTGCGCGGGCATCGCCGACGAGGAGCACCTGGCCCGCGACGAGGCCAACCGGCGCCGGCGGGCCGAGTCCCGCTCGATCGCCAAGAAGCTGATCCGCAAGCACGAACTGCCGATGAAGGTCATCGGGGTCGACTATCTCGACGCCGACAACGTCTTCCGCGTCTACTTCTCCGCGCCGCACCGCGTCGACTTCCGCGCCCTGGTCCGCGACCTGGCACGTTCCATGAAGGCCCGGGTCGAGCTGCGGCAGGTCGGACCGCGCGACGAGGCACGGCTCCAGGGCGGCATCGGCCCCTGCGGGCGTGACCTGTGCTGCGCGACGTTCCTGAAGGACTTCGAGCCGGTGTCCGTACGGATGGCCAAGGAGCAGGACCTGCCGGTCAACCCGCTGCGCATCGCGGGTGCCTGCGGCCGGCTCATGTGCTGCCTGAAGTACGAACACCCGCTGTACGTCGAGGCGCACGACCGCATGCCCAAGCTCGGCGAGCGCGTCGGCACACCGTCCGGCAACGGGCAGGTCGTCGGCCGCAATGTCCCCTCCGACACCGTGAACGTCCGCCTGGACGGCGGCCGCAAATGCGCCTGCCCGGTCGCCTCGGTCTGCTCACCACGCCAGCAGCACGAGGAGCGCTACGACGACAATCAGGATGACTCGCCGAACGCTGGGTAACGGTGTTGTGGCAGTCAGCGAGCGTAGGCTGCCTGCGAACACATCGGCGACGAGAACGGTAACGGCGTGAAAAAGTTCCGTACGGTGACCGGGCTGGCCGTGGCCGCCTTCGTGGCGGCAGCATGCACGGGCACCCCGAATTCGAAGGCGGCCCCGTCGCCGAGCGGGATCGCGCATTTCTATGCGCAGCGCGTCTCCTGGAAGGACTGCGGCGGCGGCTTCCAGTGCGGAACCCTCCACATGCCACTCGACTACGCCCGCCCGGACGGCACGCGCATCACGATGTCGGTCATCCGCCTGCCCGCCGAGGGCCAGCGCAAGGGCTCCCTGCTGATCAACCCGGGCGGCCCCGGCGGCTCGGGCGTGCAGTTCGTCCGCGACGCCGCCCGCCAGTACGGCGCGGACCTGCGCAAGAACTTCGACCTCGTCGGCTTCGACCCTCGAGGCGTCAACCAGACCAAGCCCGCCGTCCGTTGCCTCTCGAGCAAGGAGCTCGACCGGTTCTTCGCCACCGACACCTCGCCCGATGACGCCGGCGAGATGAACGACCTGGTGCGCGTCAGCAAGAACTGGGCCGACGACTGCAGGACCCGCATCCCGTCCCTGCTGCCCTACGTCGGCACGATCAACGCAGCCAAGGACATGGACATCCTCCGAGCCGCCGTCGGCGACGCCGGCATGACGTACTACGGGGCGTCGTACGGCACGTACCTGGGCGCCTACTACGCCGACCTGTTCCCGCGCCGCGTACGCGCCATGGTCCTGGACGGCGCCGTCGACCCGAAACTGTCCGGCGACGCGGTCAACATCGAACAGGCCAAGGGCTTCGACACGGCGGTGCACGCGTTCGCCGCGGACTGCGTGAAGGTCGCCGACTGCCCCCTGGGCAGCGGCACGACGCACTCCGCGCTCGTACGGCTCCAGAAGCTGTTCGCCCAGACGGACAAGAAGCCGTTGAAGAACAACCTGGGCGACGGACGCGTGGTCGACGAGTCCCTGGTCGAACTCGGCGTGGCATCGGCGCTGTACAACAAGCAGACCTGGCCGATCCTGCGCCTGGCCCTGAAGAGCGCCATCGAACAGGGCGACGGCACGACACTGCTGCGCCTGGGCGACCTCTTGGTCGAGCGCAACAAGGACGGCTCGTACTCCAACCAGAGCGAGGCCAACATGGCCGTCAACTGCGTGGACAAGCCGTACTCGCGGTCGCTCGGCCCATGGAAGGACGAGGCGGCCAAGGCGAAGAAGGCCGCCCCGATCTTCGGCCAGTTCGTGGTGTGGGGCACACTGCCGTGCGCCTACTGGCCGGTCCAGAGCCACGAACAGCCCCGCCCCCTGCACGCCGGCGGCTCCAGGCCGATCGTGGTCGTCGGCACGACACGCGACCCGGCCACACCGTACAAGTGGGCCCAGAACCTCGCCGCCGAACTCCGGTCCGGAGTCCTGCTGTCGCTGGACGGCGACGGCCACACCGCATACCTTCAGGGCAACCCGTGCATCACGAGCGCGGTCGACCGCTACCTGGTCACGGGCAACCCGCCGAAGAAGAACAGCATGTGCCACTGACTGGGTTGCACGAGGAGTACGGGGAACCCGGTAGACTCGTCGGGCGTCGCACCCCTGGTGCGACAAGCCGCCTTAGCTCAGTCGGCAGAGCGATTCACTCGTAATGAATAGGTCATCGGTTCGATTCCGATAGGCGGCTCCCAGCTCAAAGGCCCCTTCCGATCTTCGGAAGGGGCCTTTTGCTAACGGCCTTGCTAACAGGACGGGTTACGCGGCCTTGATGGCCTTGGCGAAGACGTCCGCGGCTGCCGTCTCGGCGGATCGGATGACGTGGGCGTAGACCCTCAGGGTGATGGCCGGGTCGCCGTGGCCGAGCCTCGCGGCGACGACGTGGACGGGGACGCCGGCCAGGAGCAGCGTCGTGGCGTGGATGTGGCGGAGATCGTGCAGCCGCGCGTACGGGAGCGGCTCGGCCAGTGGCTTTCCGTCCTTCGGGTCGTTGTGGGCGTTGATGAGCTTGCGCGGAAGTGCGGTCACGGTGTCCGGGTAAATGGGCTTGCCCCAGGCCGTAGCGAAGACGTGGCCGTTCTTGTCGCCGCGCCATGCTTCGCCAGCGGCGAGTTTGTCGGCTGACTGGGCCGTGTGGTGCTCGCGAAGAACGGTCACCGTCTCGTCATCAATGCTCACGATGCGTTTTCTTCCGCTCTTCGTCGTTCCTTCGAGCCGCTCACCCTCGACGACGCCGGCCGAGCCGGTGATGGTGATCTGCTTGCCGTCCAGATCGACGTCGGCCCAGCGGAGGTTGAGGAGTTCGCCTCGCCGGGCGCCGGTGTAGGCGGCGACGTGGAAGAAGGCGAACAGGCGGTGTCGTCGTGCCACAGCCAGGAAGGCCCTGAGCTGGGCGGGTGTCCAGACGGTTCCGGGCTCCGCCATGTGAACGCGTGGCCGCTTCGCCCGTTCGACGGGGGAGTTGTCGATGAGCTGGTCGACCACGACGGCATCTCGGAACGCGCGGCGAAGGATGGCGTGAGTGTGGACGACCGTGGACACGGCGAGCGGCTTTCCCTTCCGGCCGCCGCCCTTCAGTAGGTCTCGGTAGAGCTTCGTGATCGCGGACGGCCGGACTGCCTGGACCTTCAGGCCGCCGATGTACGGGTTGACGTAGAGCCGGATGCCCTTGCGGTAGTCCTCCAGCGTCCCCGGCTTGATCTCCATGGCGTGGCTCTCCAGCCACTGGTCGAGGTACTCGGCAACGGTGATCTCGTTCCGGTCGATGTACTCGCCGCGACGTGCCTTGACGCGCGCTTCGTCTCGGGCGGCTTTCGCCTCGTCCTCGGTAGGAAATCCGCCCATCCAGCGCGGCTTGCTGACGCCGGTCTCTGGATCTTTGACGCGAATGACGTAGGACCAGGTGCTGCCACGCTTCATGACGCCATCGCGAAGCTTCGGCTTGGTCGTCCTGGTCCGCTTGCGACGGTTCGGCTCTTCCGGGGTGGCGATTGAGGTCTTCGTCATCAGGCGGCCTCTTCCATGAGCTGGTCGACGTAGGAGGTCAGGGCGCGGTACGGCACGCGGCGTGAACCGTCGATGCGTAGTGAGGCGACGGCGCCGGCCTTGATGAGCTCGTAGAGCTTGCTGCGAGAGATGCCGAGAGCTTCGGCCGCTTCCGGGACGGTCAACAGGAGCCGTGTCATGCGGCCCTCCGGGTTGTGTCGTGCGGTCGCATGGGTTGGCCGCTGAGTGCAGCGGTCAGGAGTGCTTCGCCATGGGTGAGGCCCTGGCCGAGGTAGCGCCAGCGGGCGACTTTGAGGACCTGGTCCTCGTCGAAGTACGGAAGTCGTCCGGTCGTGATCTCGTGTTCGGTCTGGTTGTGCTCGATGCGGGCGGCTCTGAGCGCGCCGAGGGTCGTGGAGTAACGCCGTGACTTGGTGGAGAAGTGGCCGCGGAAGCCGAGCATGTGCGCCCAGTCGGTCAACTTCAGGTGAGTCAGCTCATCGAGCGCTCCGAGACGTAGACACTCGGCGATGAGCCGTCGAGCGTGTTCGCTGACCGGGAGCGTCTCCAGTTCATCCGTTGGGTGCACACGACGGTCGAGTGTGCCGACACATTCGGCGGCCTTGGTGGCGTACTTGGCGATGTAGCCGGCAACCGCTCGTTCGGTGAGTTCGCCGCTCATCGTGATCGGTCGTACGTCGACTTGGTCACCCCACCGCAGCGCACGCGCCTGCACGCCAGGCGCGACAGGGCTGACGGCCGAGACTGCCGCGGCGGCGTGTTGGACGGCGTCGTCCAGGCGATCGAGGGTGGCCCAGCCTGGCGGCTGGCAGGTTGGGCCGTCTGGTCCGTCGAATCGGATAACGGCGTGGAAGTGGACGACGCCTCGGCGCTGGTATTCGGCGACCTTGGCGAAGGACACCACCAGGACGTTCTTCAGTTCCTTCGTGCGTAGACCTGCGGATTTGGCGAGGCGTCGCCGGAAGGCCAGAACGAAGCGGCGCCACAGTTCGGGTGCGTACGCGTTGAAGAGCACCGAGGCGGTGTAGTCGTAGCAGTCCGGGCACAGCGGCTCGCCCAGGCCCGGTGCGTCCTCGGCATGGCGGATCGTGCACGACAGTGATGAACCGTGTGAGCAGGCACCTGCACTGCGTCGGGGGTGGCACGGCAGGACACGACCGGCCTTTTCCCGCCGTGTGTGCACCGGACCAAAGGACGGTGCGGTCAGGGTGGCGAAGACGGTCGGATGGCTGGTGACGGTCTCCGGTACGCCTTTGCCGCCGATCAGGCCGGCGCGGACGAGTTGGTAGGTGTCGGCGCGGTAGATCTCGGCGCAGGCCGGGCAGCGGGAGGCGCGGCGGGTCTTGCAAGCCACGCGGAGTACGCCGCCGGGCTCGTGGACCGTTGAGTAGTGGTGCAGGACTTCCCCGGTGGCCACGTCGAGGTGATCGACGCGTCCGCGGAGTTGGATCGGCTGGGCGCATCCTCCGGTGCGTCTTGCCTGGGCGGCCAGGTGTCGCATGTCGATGGTGGTCAGCCGTTCGCCGAGTTCGCGGGCGGCCAGCCGGATGATGTTGTCGGCAGGCAAGATGAACTGGTCTCCTCCGTTGGCAACGGTTGGGGATGGCCCCCGACGTGGCGCGGAACTTGGTGGTTGTGTGGCCACGCCGGGGGCGCAGAGCTTCAGCAGAAGCCGAGGCCCTCGCAGTGCTCGCAGATCTCGCCGTGTGAGTCGAGGCCGGTACCGCCGCAGTGGCAGCACTGGTAGGTCTCGACGGGCGGGACGTACGGCGGCCGGTCGTCTCTGTCCATCAGGCCGCCGCTGTGTCGCCGATGTGAAAAGCCGGGGCGTAGCTCATGTGCGCCTGGTGCGCGGCCTGCTGACGGGCGGAGACGTGGACGGCGCTGTAGGTGATGCGTCCGAAGGTCTTGGAGACCCGGTAGTGCCCGCCGCGTCCGGTGTCGTCGGTGACAGTCTCGCCGAGTGCGGCGGCGATGCGGTCGATCTCGGCCCGCTCGGTTGGGTCGTCGTCGGCACGTGGGAAGACGGTGTACTCGGCGCCGTACTCCCGGACGGGCACGGCGGGGTTGGTCTCCAGGAAGTCGGCCAGGGTCCGGAGGCCGGCGATGGTCTGGGCGCGGGCGAACAGGTCGCCCGGAACGATCGGCTGTGCGGTCATCTGGTTTCCCTTCAGGCGGTGCGGATCTGGCGGAGCAGGTCGGAGGCGAGTTGGTTGGACACGCCCAGCCGCGCGCGGAGGGCATCGCGGGTGATCGGCCGTCCGTGCCGGGCCTGGTGCTCGTCAGCGACCCGGCGGGCGAAGGTGAGCAACTCGGCCGCCGGACGCTCAGGCTCGGCGGACTCGTCCTGGCCGAGCTGGTCGTCCGGGACGGGAGCCAGAGCAGGGGACGGTCGTCCGAACGACGGGGGAATCGGGGACGACTCGGTCACCGGATGGTGAGCCGAGGAGCGGCGTTCGAGCATCGAGACGGCGACGAGGAACGCACCCGCCGGGGTGGCCGCGGTTAGCCACCCCCACACCGTCCGCTCGGCTTGGGCGAGGTTTGCGGCGAGGGACAGCAGAACTCCGCCGACCAGGACCACGGTCGGCCATGACACGCCTCGCACCGTCCGACCCGTACGGCGGTCGCGTTGGCGTTCGCGGGCGGCCATGACGCAGGTCAGGTCGATACAGACCGCGATTGCCCAGGCCATCCAGCCGTGCTGTCCGTGCTGGTCGGCCGTGTCGCGGATGTGAGTAAACGAGCCAGCCGCAGCGATCGAGGCCAGGACCACCACCGGCCCGGAGTCGGCCGCAACGCCTGCCAGGCGAGGTCGCATCAGGCGGCCCGCCGGTCGAGGACTTCCGCCAGCAAGGCGACAAGCTCAGGGTCACAGCGATGCTCGTCGGCCCAGCCATAGGCCTGGTCGAAGCGTTCGGTGATGAGGGTCTCGGTACAGCGTTCGCACACCGCGACGTACGTCTCCCGTCCCTCGTCCCACTCGACGGAGACGGGGCCGTCCTGGTCAGGACGAGCGGGGACGGGACGAGCAGCGCGGGGACGAAGCGGGACGATCTTGGCGTTCGCCATTAGCGGTCTCCTGATTTTGGGCATGCGTCGGGTAAGGACTTGGCGCGAAGGCCCGCGCCGGAGCGGTTGGGTTCGGGTTATGCGGCCAGAGGCTCGGCGGCCTGGCCGCCGGTTGCCGGCCCCGTGGCGGTCAGTTCGGACCAGCCGGGGGACAGGTGAGCGAAGCGGCGGGCAGCTGCCTCGGCTTCCTCTTCGCTCACATAGACCGAGCGGGCGCGATGCCAGCTCCCGTCTTGTCCGGCGATCACGGCGACGCCGGGAGTCTCAGCCGCGATGGCACGTGCGGCGTCGAGGGCGTCGGGGTCCATGTCGCCAAGGGTCATGTTGGCGGTCTCGGGATCGTTGACGCGGTGGCAGATACGGCCAGAGAGTTGCGAGCGGAGTGCGGTCACACCGGGCCCGAGATCGGAGCCGATGCGCTGGCCGCACACGACCAGGTAGACGCCGAAGGCGCGGCCGAGCTGGGCCACCCGCAGTAGCGCGGTCGCGCTCTTGGAGACCTCCTCCTTCTCTCGCTTGTCCGCCATCAGGAACAGCTCGGCGACCTCGTCGACCAGGACCACGATCGGCACAGGCTGAAGGTGATCGGGAAGCCGCCAGATGTTCCGTGCGCCATGGGTGCGGCAGAGCGCCATCCGGTCGGTGACGACCTGGACGAGGTCATCGAGGAGTCCGACGCATTCGCCGCGTGTGGTTGCGAGTGCCGACAGCCGCGGAGCGTACGGGGTGAACTCCACGCCGCCCTTGAGGTCGAAGCCGACCAGGGCGACCGGCTGAGGCGCGAGGCCCTTGATGATGGCGTTTGCGAGGTTGGACTTGCCGGACTGGGTCGCTCCGGCGTTGAGCCAGTGCGGCACCGTACGGAAGTCGATGATCCACGGCTGTCCGTTCTCGAGCATGCCGGGCCGTACGGTCAGCAGCTCGCCGGTCTCCGGGGCGATGTTCACCACGGTGAGCGGGTCGCGCATGGTGGCCAGTAGCTGCACGCGGCCCGGCTTGGACGCGATCACTCGGACGGCGTGGACCCGCCAGGCGTGCGCGAGTCGCTCGCCTACTTTCACGTAGTCGTCGGGCACCTGACCGTCGTGCAGCTTGACCCACACCCGCCAGCCGAGTGGCGTCGGTCGCAGCAGCCGCAACCGCGGAGCCTTCTCGACTTGCACGCTCCGGACCCGCCGCTGCTGGACCATCACGGCTGACGTGTCTTTAGCCGATCGCGAGACGGAGCCGGCCAGCGAGACGGCGTCGAGAGTGAAGCGCCAGCGGCGGCGCTTCCGGGCCAGGCCGCAGCCCGAGGCGACATGTGTCCAGGTCAGGTAGACCAATGTGGCTTTGGCAGGGAACTCGACGGCATACCAGAAGGACCGAGGAGCCCACTTGCGCCACGCCCAGCCCCCGGCCGCAAGAGCGGCCAGGGCGCCGAGCGCGACGAGCATCGTCGTGTAGTTCACGGTCGAGGTCCTCAGGCCGCTGCCTGCTCGGCGATGGGCCTGATGGAGCTGGCCCGGTAGGCGATGCCCCAGCGCATCTCGCCGCCTCGGGCCTGCTCCCAGACGAACCCGACCAGCCCGACCGGTTCGACGACCTGGCCGACCGCGACATCGGGGTCGCCGGAGACATTGACGTTGATCAGCTCGACTCGGCCGGAGTCGATCTCGGCCGCGGACAAGCCCACCTGGAAAACGGTGTGGCCCTGCTTGTCGACCTTCACTTCGCCGGTGTCCTTGTTGACCAGACGCGGGCGCGGCACGGCCACGCAGACGAAGCTGAGCCGGTTGGTGTCGACGGGAATCGGAATGTTGCGCATGCGAAACCCCACTCGTGACGGACCCGCGTACGGGCCGCTGTCGGATACGAGAGAGGCGCCCATCAGGGCGAACGCGAGATAGCATCGAAAGCGCCAACTAAGCGGTGCTTACCGCGTTCGGCCTGGGCGGGTGCCTCCCGCTCAGGCCGCTTTTCTTTGCGGCCTGTCCGCCAACCGCTCTCATGCGATCGGCGCACGTGGTGTGGTCGTTCCCTCCTTGACGGTGGTGTTGACCTTCATCACGTACGCTAGTCGCACCCCAAGTACGTGTCTAGTACTTCGAGTATCAGGACACGTACTTTTTCTACGCGGCCACTCGTTGGGCCAGGTCACGCAGTGCTTGGCTCGGGGGATTCTGCATCGTGAGCAGGTCGGCGACGAGCTGCCGGACCCGAGGATGGGCGCGAATCTGCTCGGGTGTGATCTCTTCGCCTCGACAGAGCACGGCGACGGCCTCGTCGACCTGGCGGCGCTGCGCGTGCGCGCGGGCGACGTCGATGAGCATGCGCGCTTGACGTTCGGCCGACAGGCCGGAGGTGTCGACCTGCTCGGCGGCTCGCAGGGCGCGACCGGCGTCACCCAGCTCGACGGCGACGGCGATCTCGTACAGCCCGACATTCGCGGGCCCGAACTCGGTGTTGTAGTCGTTGCGGCCCT
Organism: Actinoallomurus bryophytorum; assembly: GCF_006716425.1. Classification (NCBI taxonomy): domain Bacteria; kingdom Bacillati; phylum Actinomycetota; class Actinomycetes; order Streptosporangiales; family Thermomonosporaceae; genus Actinoallomurus; species Actinoallomurus bryophytorum. The sequence goes on along the minus strand of NZ_VFOZ01000001.1, from coordinate 2,640,530 downwards.
CACTAAGCCGCGCGGCGATATCCCGCGCCCGGTCGAGGTGTGCGTACGCGGCTTCGCTGTCGTTCGTACGCGAGGCGGTAACGGCGCGCTGCAGAGTGAGCCCGCCCCACAGCGACATCGCCTCGGGCTCTCCCTGGTCGGCCAGTGGCCACAGGGCTTCGGCCGCCGTACGGGCGGTTTCCTCCGCCTGGTCGAAGTGCTTGGCGCTGAGGAAGACGAAGGCGAGCCGGAAGGCCCCGGCGGCGACCAGGAGCGGAGCCTCCGCCCGCTCGGCCGCGGCCATGGACCGGTCTGCCGCGATCCAGGCCGCTTCGGGTTCGGCCAGTTTGGTAAGTGCGGCCGAGCATGCCTGGTAGGCCGCAGACAGCAGCTCGAAGAGCTCGGCCCGCTCTTCCTGCGTCACCGCACGCGCGGCCGTCTCAAGCTCCGGTATGAGGCCCCGCAGGAGTTCGGTCAGCTCGGTGTAGCGGCCGGCGTGCGTCAGCTCCCACGCCTCGTCGACCTTCTCCCGCAACGCGGCGGGGTCGGGGGTGATCTGACCGCTGAGCATGGCGCGGAGGGCGTGCGCGCCGGACAGGACAAGCCTTAGGCCGGTTGCCTCGGGTGGTCCGTCGGTCGCCGCCGCGACAACGGGCGCCTCGGCGGCCAACTCCGCGAGCGGTACGTCGAGCGCCTGGGCGACGGTCTCCAGGACCGACATCCGATCGACCTTGCGCACGCCGCGTTCGACCTGCGATACCCACGCCACAGACCGATCGATCTGGCGGGCAAGCTCCGGCTGAGACAGGCCGCGCCGGCGTCGATGCTGAGCGATCTTGCGTCCGAGCGCTTCCTGATACTCCGTACTCACCCGTCTGTTCCTTTTCCGGTCAGGAGCGTCAGCCAGTCGACCTCGGTAGCCGACAGGTACTGCCCACGCTCGTCGAGGAACTTCTTTGTGTGCTCCTGCTCCTCGTGCGCGTCGAACCCGGCACGGTCACGGTAGAGCTCGTAGAAGACGCGCTGAAGCGGTTCGCCGTCGACGCGGTTGACCGCGTAGACCAGCGTCCCAGGCTCGTCCGTACGGATCTTGTCGACGGTCGCCGCCACGAGCCGATCGAACCCCTCAGCGCTCGCCTGATCCTTGCACGTGAAGCGGACGACGAGACCGAACATCGCAACCTCCCGGGATAGATCATCCAGTTAAGCAGTACTAATTGTGCGGCACAGGTACGCCAAAGCGCTTGTACTTCAAATACTGTACCCGTACTTTGAGTACCAAAGCTGAGTAACCAAGCCGCTACAAGCTGTGTGATCGCGAGGTGAGTCGCCATGGCGCTCAACGAGCCGCAAGAGGATCCGGGTACCCGTACGTACCGCCGGATCTTTCCTGGATGCCCTGACCAGATCGGTGAGGTCCGCCGCTTCGTCCGCGAGCACCTGGCCGACCACCACCGCCTTGAGGACGTCACGCTGGTGGCGAGCGAACTGACCACCAACGCGTGGGAGCACACCGAGAGCAGCACGCCACAAGGCACATTCAGCGTCTGCGCCCGGTTACGCCCAGACGACTCGATCCGCCTGGAGGTCGAGGACAACGGGGGACCGTTCGTCTTCGGCCAACCCAAGCCCGACGACGAGGGAGGCCGCGGACTCGGCATCGTCGACGCCCTGACTGTGGAGTGGGGCGTGTCCGGCGACACCAGCGGCCGAGTCGTCTGGGCCGAATTCAAATGAGCCCCGCGCGACCATCCCTAACCCCCCGAGGGGATCGTCGCGCGGCGCAGGAGACCGCGGTGAGCTTAGGCAACCTGCCGCCGTCGCGGTCCTGCAGTAGGGGGCGCCGGAGCAGGGGAGGGCCGGCGCCCCCTTCTTCATCCCTCAGCCGACCTCCCCGCCTTCCCCTCGACCAGATCGGCCCTGTTGTTATGCGCTTTGCTTCAGAACCTGACGAGCCGTTGCTGCGGCCGCGTGAGGTAGCGGCCCTGTTCGGCGTACGCCCGGCCACCATCGCCCGATGGGCCCGTACGGGCCAGCTACAACCCTTAATGACCCCCGGCGGCCACCGCCGCTACCGCGCGAGCGATGTAGGTGAACTCCTCGGCCTCGACGAGACCTCTGCCGAGCAGCAGCAACTCGAACAAGACGCCGTCCGGCTGTACGACCAGGGCTGGAGCGTCCGCCAGGTCGCCGAGCGGTTCGAATCCACCTACGGCGCCATGCGCCGCATCCTCGCAAGACACACGACCTTGAGACCCCGCGGCGGAGCCGAACGTCCCGGGCCGAGTGTCAAGCATCACCCGAGCACGGACGGCGCCAACGACGTCGCCGGATGAGAACTTTCTCTACGTCTTCAAGGGCGCTCCGCTACGCGGACCGCCGGTGGCCGGCCGCCCTCGGGCCGGGCATGCGGCCTCTTCGGGCCGACCCGTCCCGAACCGGCCGACCGCCCAGCAGCACAGAGGCACCCAAGAAGGCGAGAGAAGCCCCTCGATCCCGTTCATCCCGTTCTCCACGCTGCACGAGTCTCCCGGCCACGTCCGGCGCGTCAAGACCAAGCCGCTACGCGGTCGACAACGTCGAGTCTTGACCCGCCAGCCGCAGCCTTGGGGTATGGCAGCTACGAGGAGGACGGGGGAAGAAATGGAGTTCTCGAGGCTGAGGCCGTGACGATGACTGTAGGTGGTACCAGCCCGGCATTGGTTTGGGCGATCGGCTAACGCGGCGATTCCGGTCCTCGGGCCATGGCCAGCCCTGCGGTCCGTGATCGACACCGCAACCCTGAGCCAAGGAAGCAAGTCGCGCCGAAGCTACCTAAGGACTGCTGCACGCTTTGCCCTGGTTCACGCCTGCGCGCCCGACTACCTAGCACGAACTTGGCAGCACACGCGACAGCGTGTTATGGCAGGTCAGGCAGCGTTCTGCGGCTATAGCTTGGTGCAAGTTGATGAAAGCTGCTGTAATCATCATGAACAACTTTTGGCGACAAAAGGGGCATACGTAACAAACCACCCACACCTGTACTGTGGGTACACATAGAGATGGCCCCCGCGCTGACCCGGCCAAGGCGCAACGCGAGGGCATCCCTAACGGTGGCTCTGGGATCCTCTCCTCGTCAGAGGAGAGGCCCAGGGCCGTCACCGCGGAACAGGTCGAGCACGAACCTCGCCAGGGTGACGAAGAACGTACCGGCCCTCCACGGATCTCCAGACGGCGGGCGCTTGTCCCGCATCTGCATCACCTCCACGTGCCGACCCGCTGAGGTCGGCCTCGGTACCGGTCTGGTTGACCGGCCCGGCGACTGTCCACGCAGTCGACCGGTACCGCGACGGCTGTGTGGACCACTCGGTGGTGATGTTGAAGACGGTACCGCGCAGCACGACAGTCGTGCGCCGACGAACCCCCAGATGCCCGGAATGCCCCCTGAAGTTGTTTCGTACTCGGGTGCGAACAGGCCATTCTGGACGCCGAGTGTGGTAGCTCGCGCACTTAGGGTGAGCAATAGAACTTTTCGTCGGTCAAAGACCCACTGCGAACTTGTATCGATCTCCCCGTGCATCCCTGTTCAGAAGGGCTGCTTCGGCGTCCGGCCGCCAGGGAGCACGTCGTGAAGATGATCGACGTCTTCTTGCCGCGCATCATGATGTCCTCGCAGATGCCGCCCACGGCACGAGTTGACCTGACGGCGGCGAGCATCGATGCCGGCGCGAAGCCGGGTCGACTACATCGGCCGGACGGACAATCTCGGGGTACTGGCGACCGAGTTCATCGCACTAGGAACGCCGCCTCACGTCGGAGCAGGGCGGGCTAGCGCTGGCCACGGTCCCGCCGGTAGTTCGGGACGAAGAGGCCAGAGGGGGAGCCTCAGGCGTTCTTGTCGATCGCGGTCTCGTAGAACGCGTCGGCGAGCGCCACGATGATCCCGTTGATCGCAGGCCCGTCGGTGAAGAAGTAGTCGGCCATGGTGTTGTGCGCCTCCTGGTTGTCGGCGATGGCCTCGGTGACGGCGGCCTGGAAGTCCTGCGACTCCATGAACTGCTTCTTCGAGTTCACCTGGGTCTGCTGGACCAGGTTAGGGTTGGCGAGCAGCCGCTGCACGAGACCCTGCACGAACTCCCGGATCTGGGACTCGGCGAACGACTCGGCGCCGAAGAGGTCGTTCATCTTGTCGATGACGACCTGGAGCGCGACATACTTCGGCTCCTTCTTGGTGCCGGTACCTGCTCCGCTGATCCCCTTCAACTCGCCGTCTCCGATCAGAGAGATATCGACGGCGATCTTCTTGGTGTGCTTCACCCCGACCAAGACCACGTCGGAAAGGTCGACGTCGGCGCTCCAGGAGGACTCGGCAATGACCTTCTCCAAGAGTCGGAGGAAGATCGAGAGCATCTCCATGTACGCGTCGCCGTAGTCGACGATCTGGCTCATGAAGTCGTAGAGCCTGACGTAGGTGGAGACATCCTTTCGGAAGAGGTCGAGGTTATTTAGCGTGACCTTGTCCTCGGCCTCGATCGCTGCCGCGTAGCGACGCCGGAAGTCGTGCTGGGCGGGGCTAATCGCCGCCGAGAGCGCGTTGTTGCCCTTGCGGGCGACCCACAGCCCGGCGACCTGGCGGACCTGCTCCTCGGTGTAGATCCCCGCCTGGGCGAGCTTGTTCGCGAGATGTACGACGACGTACGGGTCGGTCTCGGTCTCCAGGGTGGCGTTGGTGAAGTACGGCTCGAAAGCGGTCCTGATGTCGTCGGGCTTGTTAACGAAGTCGATGATGAACGTCTTCGCCTTCTTCTCCCCGCCGGCCGTGCGGTGGGTGCGGTTGAGCCGGGAGAGCGTCTGCACGGCGGTGACCCCGGAGAGCTTCCTGTCGACGTACATCGCCGAGAGCAGCGGTTGGTCGAAGCCGGTCTGGAACTTATTGGCGACCAGCATGATCTTGTACGTCTCGCCCTTGAACGCCGCGGCCAGGTCGGCGCCCGCTCCGGGGTTCATGGTGGTCTCGGTGAACTCGTCGTCCTTGGACGGCGTCGGCCCCCAGTCTTGGCTCCACTTCTCGTTCTCGGCCATCGACACCGACCCGGAAAACGCGACCAGGGTCCGGTAGTCGTACGACGCGTCCTTGGCGGCCCGCTTGGCGATGTAGGCGTCGATCGCCTTCTTGTACTTCACCGCGGCCTTGCGCGAGTCGGTGACGACCATCGCCTTCGCCTTGCCCTCCAGGAGGTGGGCGACGTTGGCGTGGAAGTGCTCGACGATGATCTGCACCTTCTGGCTGATGTTGGTCGGGTGCAGTTGCACCCACCGCATCAGCCCCTTACGCGCCGCCGACTCCTCGACCTCGCCACCGTCGCCGCTCTCGGCCTTGCCGGCGATCTTCAACGCGGTGTCGTAGGACTGGTAGCCCTTGAGCACGTCGAGGATGTAGTCCTCCTCGATCGCCTGCTTCATCGAGTACAGGTGGTACTCACGCGGCTTGCCGTCCGGTCCCTTGCGGCCGAACAGCTCCAGGGTCTTGTTCTTCGGGGTCGCGGTGAAAGCGAAGTAGGAGATGTTCTCCGACTCGGCCCGCTCGGTCATCTCCGAGGCCAGGACCGTCTCGACGTCGACCGGGCCACCTTCCTCGATCTCTTTTATCTCGTCGGCGGTCAGGACCTGCTTCAGCTTCGAGGAGATCTGCCCGGACTGCGAGGAGTGTGCCTCATCGGCGATGACGGCGAACCGCTTGCCTTTCAGGCCGGAGTCGGCCCGGATCTCATCGAGTGCGTACGGGAAGGTCTGCACCGTCACCGCGATGATCAACTCGCCGTTCTTCAGCGCCTGGGCCAGCAGGCCGGACTTCGACTTCGCGCCGGCCTTGCGCACGTCCTCGGGGCTGATCGTCGTGACGATTTTCTTGGAGCCGTCCATCTGCTGGATCGCGTCCTGGAGCTGCCCGTCGAGTACCGTGCGGTCGACGACCACGATGACCGAGTCGAAGACCTTCTCGTCGTTGACGTGCAGCCGGGCGAGACGGTGCGCCGTCCAGGCGATCGTGTTCGTCTTCCCCGACCCAGCGGAGTGCTCGATCAAGTAGCGCTGGCCGACACCCTCCTCAGCCACGGCGGCCACGATGTTCGTGACCGCCTCCCACTGGTGGAACCGGGGGAACAGCATGCTCGTACGACGCACCGACGTGCCGGTCGCGACATCCCACTCCTCCTTGGTCTCCACGATCATCAGCCGGCCGATGATGTTGAGCCATGCGTGCTTCTCCCAGACCCGCTCCCACAGGTACGCCGTCGCCGCCTTCCCGTCGGCGCCGGGCGGGTTCCCGGCGCCGTCGTCGTAGCCGGTGTTGAACGGCAGGAAGTGCGTCTTCTCACCCTCCAGTCGGGTGGTCATCGCGGCCAGGTCGTTGGAGACGGCGAAGTGGACCAACGCCCGATGCCCGAACGACAGCAGCGGCTCCGGCCGACCTTTCGTCAGCGGGCTGCGGTCCTTGCGGTACTGCTGGACCGCCTCGTCCAGCGACTGGGTGAAGTCGGTCTTCAGCTCCACCGTTGCGACCGGGAGCCCGTTGACGAAGAACACCAGGTCGATGCTGCGCTGGTCAGCGGTCGAGAAATGCACCTGTCGCATTACTCGAACCCGCATCGCCGCATACTCGGCGTTCGTCGTCGCGTTCAGCGTCGTCTCGGGCCGGAACTGCGCCATCTTCAATCGGCCACCGCCGACGTACCGCACCCCGCTCCGCAGGATGCTCAGTATCCCACCGCCATGTTCCAGCGGCTTATCGAGCGCCGTGCTCAACACATCGAGGAATTTCACCCGCGACCCAGCCGCCTTTAACGCCTTCTCGTACGCCAGCTTCTGGGTCGCCTCCAGCCACGCGAACAGATCCTCGGGGAACAACGCCCGCTCACGGTCATAGCCCGTGTCATTTGCCGAATAGAGCCACCCGTGGGCCGCGAGGTGCTCGCAGATCTCGGCCTCGAAGACGACCTCGTTGTGGTCGGCCATCACATGCTCCTCATACGTCGATCTGGCCAGTCACTGCGGCCGTGATCAGCGCCGCGCGGCGTTCCTTCGATAGCTCGACGAACCGTGCGGTTTCGGCCATGAGTGTGTCGATCTTTGTGATCTGCTCCCTGATCCGCTGTGAAACTCGGCGCTGCTCATCGACTGGAGGGACTGGCACCGGAACTTGCACCAATCTCGACTGCCGGATACCCGAGACGGTGGACCCGCTTGCTCCATCCCGCAAGAGCGCTTGACCTCGGTCACTTTCAAGGAAGAACCGGAGGTAGGTGGAGTCCAGAATATCTTCACGGCTCCGAAGTGCGAACAGACGCTGACTCAAGACAAGAGGCGCGTCTGTGGGAACCTGCGCAACGTTGCCCAGCGGTGCTTCCGATGTGAGCAGCACATCCCCTGTGCGCAGCCGAACGGGCATCCACTTCTCGAACATCCAGTAGGGCACAAACCGCTCACGCTCATCCCAGGAGATCTGTCCGTTCTTAATGTGAATGGCCGAAACAACAGGCACGCCCTCATCGGTGAAGTCGTCGGTCTTGTCCCCAACCTTGCCAGGCGTCTTTCCCCTGTGATCGATCAGTTCCTCAAGCACCGCGCCAAGGGGCGCCGTTGGATGTGCCTGACCGAATGGATCCGCCATGACAGCAACACGGCGCTCAGCGAGGAGTCTGACAAGGGTCTGCTGCTCCTCGATGAGCGTATCGATGCGGGCGGTCTCTCGGTCGAGGTAGTCGGCGATGGCGCGCTGCTGCTTCACCGGCGGCAGCGGGATCGGTATGCGTGCGAGCTTTTCGGCCGTAAGGTGTGGCATCGACACGACGTTGCAGTAGGCGCGGATGTAGCCGCTTGCCCGCAGCGCGATGAGGTAGAACGCGATGAAGCGTCCATCGAAGTCGCCGATGGGGCGGAGTCGGTTGATTGAATTCTGGAAACCCCAGCCCGGAAGGTCGTTTTCGACGTAGGCAGCACGGCCGAATCCGCCTTGCCCGCCTTCGACAACGACGACATCGCCCGCCCGAATGCTCAACTGCTCCAGTTCAGCTTCGCTGAACCACATCTCGTTCACGTCGTCGAGGGCAAGCACGCCATTGGGTTGCACGTTGGCTGCGCGCATGTATGGCGTGGGCATGTCACTGCCGCTGTCCTTGCTCTGGAGCATCTTGCCGAGCGTAACCGTCGCGACATTCCTGACCTGGCCAGTCAGCCAACCGTCCGGCAATCTCGTCCACAGTGGCCCGGTCACTGCTCGACCTCCCGCAGCAGGTCAAGGATCTTGGCGACCTGCTTCTCCAGGTCAGCGTCGATCTCTGCGAGAGGGCGAGGTGGAATGTACTCGTAGAAGTAACGAGTGAAGGGGATCTCGCAGCCGGTCTTGATCTTTGCCCAGTCGATCCAGGCGTCGGGAACGTGTGGCTTCACCTCTGTGCCAAAGTATGTCTGGATCACCTCGGCCTTGCCCGCAGGTCCGGCGGTCGAGCCGCCGTAGGTGAAGGGCACGTTCTCAGTGTCGCGCTTCTTGGAGTCAGGCTTCGGCTTCCCCTTGCGGTCGACGACGGGCTTTCCGTCCTCGTCCAGCAGAGGGCGTTCGATGGTGATGGTCCAGTAGCCGAACTCGTCGTTGCGCAGCACTTTGGAGTAGTCGGGGTCGGCGTCGGTGAAGTCGGCGTACAGGCGGAGAACTTTGGCGCGGTCGGTGTCGCTGAGTTCGCGGTTCTTGTTGCCGAGGTTCTTGCGCATCTTGGTCCAGAACGAGGTGCCGTCGATGAGCTGGACCAGGCCCTTGCGGTCGGGGTGCTTGGTGTTGTCGAGGATCCAGATGTAGGTGGCGATGCCGGTGTTGAAGAACATGTTGGTCGGCAGCGCGACGATCGCCTCGACCAGGTCGTTCTCCACCAGCCACTTGCGGATGTTGGACGGGCCGGACTCGGCGGCCCCGTTGAAGAGCGGCGAGCCGTTCATGACGATCCCAACCCGGCCGCCGCCGTCCTCGGGGGCGCGCATCTTGTGCACCAGGTGCAGCAGGAAGAGCATCTGCCCGTCCGAGGTGGCGGGCAGGCCTGGCGCGAAGCGGCCGTACGGGCCTGCCTCGTCGCGCTCTTTGGTGACGGCCTTGGCGTACTGCTTCCAGTCGACGCCGTACGGCGGGTTGGACATGCAGAAGTCGAACTGGCGGCCCTTAAAGGCGTCGTTGGTGAGTGTGTTGCCGAAGGCGATGTTGGACGCGTCGTGGCCCTTGGCGAGCAGGTCGGACTTGCAGATCGCGTACGACTGCGGGTTGTACTCCTGGCCGTACAGGCTCAGCCGGGCGTCCGGGTTCTGTGCGAGCAGGTGCTCCTCGGCCAGGGAGAGCATGCCGCCGGTGCCGGCGGTGGGGTCGTAGAGCGTGCGGACGATGCCCGACTCGGTCAGGTCGGCGTCCTTCTCGGCGAAGAGTAGGTCGACCAGCAGCCGGATCGCGTCACGCGGCGTGTAGTGGTCACCGGAGGTCTCGTTCGCGGCCTCGTTGAACTTGCGGATGATGTACTCGAACGCGTCCCCCATGTCGGCGTTGGAAACGACATCGGGGTGCAGGTCGACGGCGCCGAAGGACTTCACGATCTCGCGCAGGAGACCGGCTTTCTCCAGGGCGATGATCTCCTTTTTGAAGTCGAAGTACTCGAACACATCGACATCGGCGGAGAACCGGTCGACGTAGTCGACGAGGTTGTCCTCGAGCCCGTCCGCGTCCTTCAGAAGGTTGGCGAAGCTGTACTTCGACGTGTTGTAGAACGGTCGGCCGGTGGCCTTCTTGACCTCGATCCGGAGCCGGCTCGGGTTCTCGTATGCCGCAGCCAGGTCTCGGACGGTCTCGCGGTCCGGCTCCAGGATGCAGTCGAGGCGCCGAAGGATCGTGAACGGAAGGATCACGTTCCCGTACTGGTTGGGGCGGTAGGGACCCCGAAGCTGTTCGGCGATCGACCAGATGAAACTACCGAGCGTGCTCACAAGGCTCCTCACGGGAATCACTCAACGTGTATGGCTGCGCCGGCCCACTGGGGTAGTCGCGCCCCGCAAAGCAACGCACATCGCTAACGGGGCGTCATGAGGCCATCTTCGCGCACCTCGGCCTCCTGCGTACGCGGGAGTCAGGCGGAGTTTCAGGTCCGCCCGCACCGTAGCGGAGGGCGGCGACACGAAGCGCGAGCAACGAAAGGTCACGCAGCGTCGTTCGGGCGGTTGCTGTTCAAGATGATCGACGCTTGTGGTTATCGCCAGTCGTGGCCGGGGGCGATCGCTGCCGCGCGGCTTTCGGTGCTCGGGCCGTGGCCGGCCCTGCGCTCCGGGTCCGCTTGCCCTTGGACACTCGGCGTGCTTTGGTCGCCGTGGATGAAGCGGAGGCGAGCGGCCAGGCGTAGAGGGACGAGGTTCGATGTCGGGATGGTCTAGCTGGACCGGGTCGCTCTAGCGCAGCTTGTCGATCGGGATGTCGAGTTGATCACCATTTGTGTGAACAAGTGGCCTGGGTCACGATCGGTCGGGAGCGGTGAGAGCGGCACCAAACCTGTCAGGAGCCAGATCGGTGCTGGTCGAGCTAACGACCCGGTCGGGCATGCAGCCTCTGGAAACATCGCAGCAGCATCGGCGGAGAGTTTGTCGTGCCAGGAGGTGCGGGTACCGTCGACGGGCCTGGTCTGTCGAAGGGGTCTTGAGTGGAAATATCGAAGCTCATCTTGGATTATTGGAAAGCATCTGTGTGGCCGATGACCGCAGTTTTGGTCATCGTAGTTTTTCGTAACCAGATACGAGACGCCCTTCGGCGCGCGCGGTCGATTGACGCCATGGGCATAAATATGAAACTTGCTGAAGAGACTCGAGAGGTGCAGGAGGCTCTTGCCGAAACGCGATTCGAGGCCGAAGAAGTCTCTTCGGATGAAGCCACTTCGGAGATCATTGCAGATGGTGACACCAGGAAAAGACTCGAACCTTTCACGGTGGATGCAGCTCGTAAGGCAATGGGCTCAGTGGTATCGCTTAAAGCAGCCATGGCTGAGCTTCCGCTAACTTCACCGCGACGAGCGACTCGCAGTAAGCACGGCCTTGATATGGTACTCGCCGCAGTCGCCGTTGCTTTCGGCTACGACATTTTTAGTCGGCAGGTAGCTGCGGCCATTGCTGCTCGCACCGGCCAACTTGGTTGGCTTGATCTTTATGAAACTCAGGAGAAGGTCAAGGAAATGATAGAAGATAAGAGCCTCCCCGTGAATAATCGTGAGACTCGACGGATCTTGGTATCTGATGGCATCGAAACCGTCGAATCGCTTCTTGAACAGATCCTTGGCGTCCAGCGATAGTAAGGTCAATCGCTCGATCACACCACCGCTTAAGACGGTGGGGCGGCGTGGATCTGATTGACCGTCGTGACCGCGGCGTCAGTGTTCGCTTCGATGTCGCAACGGATCCAGTCTGCAACCCCGTGCCACTGCGGGTTCTATTCCCGGTTTTACTCGAACACCCCTCGTCAGTGCGGTGGCGAGTAGGGCCGTTCTCAAACACGCTCTAAGGCTCCGGCGGTTCCTACTGGGCGCCGGGCCACCCTGTCACGAGACCGCCCGGTTCCTTTCGGAGGGGCTGGCGGCTTTTTGGTGCCCAGGGCAGCGAACCGTTGCACGGGATATTAGTATGCATTAATATCCAAATATGGATCCAGATTCAGAACGTAGATCATTCGGGCGGTACATCAGGGAGCGCAGAGAGTCGGCTGGCTTAACGCAAGGGGAGTTGGGGGCCGCGGTGGGTGCCAGCCAGCCGACGGTGTCGACGTGGGAGCGCGGAGAGAGTTGGCCGAACGGGGATAATGCTCTCCGTTTGTCTGAAGCTCTCGAGGTCAGCCTAAAACGCCTCCTCGTGGAGTGGCATGGATTGGTCGATCCCGTGGAACGGGCGATCGTCAAATCCAGCCTGACGCGAAAGGAACAGGATTCACTCTTGGCCGCTTACGGAGTCCTCGCCGGCCGCGACTCGATCACTGCGGCATCACTCCTACGTGCTCAGGACGATCCCCGGGAAGACTGATATGAACCACACGAAGCCGCCCGGTCCCTCCTCGGAGGGCCGGGCGGCTCTTGTCGTGCGCCTGCTAACGCCGTCGCTCGATTAGCGCATGATAGGTGTATTCGGTGGTGCTTCGCCTGCTTAGCGGGTCGATCCGCTCTTCCACGGTGACCTCGACCGCTACCCATTCGCCGAAGGCGAGACCGAGTCCGATCAGCTCATCCGTTGTGATGTCAATCTTGGGACCGCTGCGGCCGGCCGTTGATGTTCGCAGCCTGATGCGGCCCTTCCCGGATGGTGCGCTTAGTTCGCTTACGTAACCCCGCATGGTTCGCAGGCTGCGTTTGATCTGTGGCTGCATGCGGCGCTGTGCGTATTGGCGGCCCTCGGCGGTGAGGCGGCCTGTGCGGACCGTCCCAGTGCCGGCGTGCCAGCCGAAATCCACATCGATTGCGGACTTGTCGAGGGTCCTGACCAAACCCTCGAACGCCTCCAGCATTTCCGGCTCCGCGTAAAGCGGCTCATCGTTTTGCGCTGCGTCAAAGAGCTCTAGGAGCTGGTGCATCGCCGCGTCTAGGGAAGATTCCGCGGCCGGTACGGCAACCGGGATGCCGGGAAGGTCGTCATCCTGGTCGTCGTCCGGTTCGGGCTCGTCGCCGGTCTGTCCGTGCAGGTATACCGGGCAGACGTGCAGGACCGTACTGCCCGATGAGATACCAACGATGCCGAGCTGGATGTCTTCGTCGGCCGAGGCGCTGATTGCCTTTTGCAGGTTCCGCAGGATCGGATCGGCGGTCCCGGGCATGAGCAAGCCGGTGCGGATCTGCTCGCTGATCAGCCTGATGGTGATCTCTTCGTCGAGTTTAGCGTCGGGCTCGACGGCCTGCATCGCGGTGAGGCGGTTGACACGCATCGCGGTCTCAAGCTCATCGGAGGTCAGCGGCTCATCTCGCAGGAGCTCCTGGAAGCGTGCTTCGACTTCGGCGCCTACCTGTTCGCGGGCGCGGTCTCGCCAGGTGCCGCTCACAGGGTCACCTCCAGGTATCCCCTCGCCGGAACGCAAGACTCCACCGTCGGGGCTTGCTTGTCCACCGTTCCCGGCGGATGAGTTCGCTGCCACCAGTCATCGAACCGTCCCCGGTCCCTGAAGTAGTCGCGTTCTCGCAGAGTCATGTCAGTAGGTCTGAATACCCTCGGGACCGCCACGTAGTTCACCTGGTGGGGATCGAGTCCATACCTAACCTGGATCTTGTCTCGGTTAAAGGCATCCTTGATCCAGCCCGACCCCGGCTTGTTTTTGAGCGCATCGATGGCTTCGGCATCGGTGAACACGGTGAGGTCGATGTCGTCGGGCTCGTTCTTGGTGCTGACGAAGCTGCCACCGATCCACAGGTTATGGATGATCGAGCAGCCGCCTAGGATGCCGGCGTACTCACGTTCGAGGTCATCAAAGACCAGTAGGTATATCGTGAGGTTGCGCCAAAGGTGCGGCCTGGTCGCCGAGCTTTTAAAACGGTCAGCACCGACCAGAAGGTCGTACGCGGCTTCCATGTCGACCCGGTACCGGCCGCACGGCAGATGTCCGTCCGTTCCGAATGCGGGTGTGACACCAGATGCAAGCACGCCAGGCTCCTCCTGAATGCCGAGATTGTCTCCATGAGACGCTCTGGCGCCAGGCATGGGTTACGCCCAGGTTTGCGATTGGATGGCCGGATCTTGCCATAGGCAAGGGCGTGCCGGGGTCGGCTTCCAACGTCGGTGCCGGAGTCGCCGGCTGTCGCGCCTGATATGACACCCCGCGGATAGGCGGACAGTAGTCGGCCCTGGCCCCTACGACGTGAAGCCCCCACTCCCTCCGGTTCGCCGGGATGGCGGGGGCTTGTCGCAGCGGATCAGGCAAGTTCGACACCGACGCTTGGGACCTCGTGCACGTTGACCGGCTCCCGCTGCCCATCGACCACCGTCCAGTCGGGGTGGGTGTTGTTCGGAAACGGAATGCCGATGGAGCGGTGCTCGCGCACGAGGTTCCGCAGCCGCTCGGCCTGATTGGCGTCCTTGGTTCGGATGACGACGATGTCGTCGGTCTCAGGGATGATGCGGGCGATAGTGCGGTTGTAGTGGATTACGACAGTGCTCTCGCCACGCTTCGCGCGGTCGAGGACGTCTCGCCAAGCCAGCCGGGCCTGGTCGGATTTCATGTGAAGTGGTTCGCTCATATCTAGAGAGTCTCAAGACTCACGAGAGATTTCAAGAGGACAGCCTGTCGTCCTCAAGGCGGTACCGTGCCCAGCTGCGCGCTACGTCGGTCAGGTGCGCTGAGTGAGGCCGAGCGGACGATGACCGCATCTTGTGCCCCCCACAGCCCCAGCGCAGTCGCCGCGAACGCTGTCACAGCACAGGCCGGTGGCGCCCGCCACGCCGGGATCTGTGCCGCCCACGCCTCCGCGCTCGCTGGGGCGTGTTGCTGTACAGCACGGGAGACAGCAACACGCCCATACAGTCCCTGTCGCGGCCACACGTCACCACACGTCCGAGCAGGCCGAGCAACAGCCAGCCTCGATCGCGCCGGTAGTTCGGGACGAAGAGGTACCCGCCGGTCGGCCGGTCGGCCGGTCGCTTGAGTCCAGAACCCCGGCCGTTTAGTTTAGTCCTCGTCGTAGGAGTCATTCTCGATGTTGGCGAATGCGTTCCAGTTGTCCTTGTACCTTTGGAAGAACTCGCGCTGAGAGACAGGCTTCTTGTTACTAGGAGTTAGCTCGACATATGCGGTATAGACTGCAGCCAGGATGCTTACGCGGTGGTCGAACGATAGTTGGTTAACGACCTCTTCGTCTTTAAGCGTGAGATGCACCATCTTTGGTCTCCCTGTTCGAGCTAGACGTCACTCTTGCGGGGATTTTCTGCGCGGCACGGCATTTGCACGAACCAGCGCTTCCTTGCCCGCCACGACGCAAGCTTCCCGCCCCGTAAATCACCGCCATCCTAGACGAGTCGTGCCAATTACCGCAGGCCGCCCGGAGTGCGATGCAAGGGCTGGACCGCCGGCTCGGGAACGGCGGCGGCTGCACGGCGCTGATCACCGTGATGGTCGCGGGCCCAGCGCTCGTGCTCGCCTGGTCGTTCGTCGCCGCTCACGCCATGGCGCTATGGCTGCTCGCCCTGGCGGAGGCCGCCGCGGCGCACCTGGTCAAGGTCGTACGGACGCTGCAGGGCTGAGGGATGAGACGTCCGTGTCGAGGACTACGCGATCCACGGCGGCTCAGGCGAGGTTGGCGTGGCGGGGGGCGTGGACGTGCGCCAGGAAGGCGTCAAGGTCCTCGTCGGTGTCGAAGACGTCGTCCTAGGCGGGGTCGTCGGCACACTCGATTAACCGGACGTGCTTGCGCCGCGCCAGTTCGTCGAGCGACACTGAGCCGCGCTCGGGCGGCTCGGCCGCGTACTCCGCGCTGCTGGTCACCGTCACCTCGTGTCACCGACACCACGAGTGTCGCACGGCCGCCGACCTTACGGCGAGCGAAGTCAGCGCCTACGCCACGAGCACCGTGCGGGATATGCGCGGGATGACGCCCGTCTCAGCCTGATCTCGACGGTAGTCCGGCGCGGGTCAGGCCCACTACGGCTGTCAGGTCGCCTGTGGATTCCTAAACCGTGCGACCGAGCCCAGACGACGCGGCTAGCGCGGGCGCTTGCTAACGCGGTTGCTAACAACTGCTCCGGACGACGCTGGACACATACGGACTCTTCTTAAACGGGAGGCCAGGTCACAGGTCAGATCTGGACCGCCGTGGACATGGCTCGCCTCACTCGTAATGAATAGGTCATCGGTTCGATTCCGATAGGCGGCTCCCAGCTCAAAGGCCCCTTCCGATCTTCGGAAGGGGCCTTTGGCTAACGAGTGAGTGACCAACTGGGTGACTACGACCCAGCGTCGGGCGGCGGGAAGATGCCGTCCATCGCGTCAGCGCTAGCGAGCAGGACGTGCCGAATCTGCTTCCGGTAGACCTTCTCCGTCACGATCGTCCCCGCGTGACCGACGTGGTTACTAGTTGCGGCCGGCTATGAAGCCGCCGTCGACGTCCCAGATCGCGCCGGTGACCCAGCTGGCCTGGTCGGAGAGCAGGAAGGTGATGACGGCAGAGACGTCCTGGGTGGTGCCGATCCGGCCGATCGGGTGGAGTTTGTCGAACCCGGCCAGCACGGTGCTGACGTCGGCCGGCGGGATGAAGCTCTCGTAGATGGGGGTGGCGACCACGGCCGGGGAGATGGCGTTGACCCGGATCTTGTGGGCGGCCAGCTCCATGGCCAGGTTCTTGGTCAGTGCGTGCAGGCCGGCCTTGGCCATCGAGTACGCCGACGACGGGGTCGCGGCGATGGCCTGCTTGGCCCACATGCTGCCGATGTTGACGATGGCGCCGCCGCGGTCACCGCGCACCATGTTCTGTGCCACGGTCTGGGTGATCAGGAACGTGGCCTTGTTCAGGTCGTGGTAGCTGTCGTAGTCGGCCTCGGTGTGCTCGAGGAACGGCAGTGGTTTGAACACTCCGGCCGCGTTGACCAGCAGCGTCGCGTCAGCGTGCTGGCCGGTCAGTTCCTCCCGCACCCGGATCGTCTCGGCGGGGTCACGCAGGTCGGCGGTGATGCCCCACGCCTGTCCTCGGGTGGCCAGGTCGGCCACCGTCTTGTCGACACGCTCCCGGCGGGAGCCGATGACGACCGCGCTGCCGCCACGGCTGACGACGTCCGCGGCGACCTGACGGCCCATGCCGCTGCTGCCGCCGACCACGACGATCTTATGTCCGGTGAAGTCCTGTCCCATGTTCGTTCTCCTCACGTGACTACCTACTAGTTGGTAGGTTGCTTGGTCGTGCCGAAATCCACCGCGCACATCTCGCGCGCAGCTACCTTGGATGGTGCGTTTTCAGAGCAGGGCGTCGATCAGGGTCGTCGCCACCGACCGGACCACATCCCGGTCGGGCTCGGTGATGCCCTCCGGCTGGCCGTGAGCACGGGCCAGCAGCAGGGCCCCCTCCAGGGCGGCCAGATAAGCCTCCGCCGACGCGCTGGTCCGGGCGGCGGGCACGCCCGCCTCGGCCAGCACGCCTGCCACCCATCGCCGCTGATCGTCGAAGAATGCGTCCGTCGCCCGCCGCACTTCAGCGGGCAAACTCTCCGCGTCCACGGCGAAGACGCCACAGAGACAGATGCGGCCGCCTCGGGCAAAGGTCGCGGCGTACAGCCCGGCGTAGTCCACCAGACGCTGTCGCGCGCCGCCGGTGTTGTCCTCGACCTCCTTCAGTGCTGCGGCGAACTGCTCCCGATAGCGCGCGATCAACGCCTCGGCCAGCGCCGCCTTGGTAGGAAAGTAGTAGTGGATGCTCGGTTTCGTGATGGACAGCCCGGCACTGATGTCGGCGTAGGAGAAGCCGTTGTACCCCCGAACCTGCACCAGCGTCTGAGCGCTGTCCAAGATCCGATCCGCTGTCGTCGCCACACGAGATTTCTACCATCTAGTTGGTAGATAGGCAAGGTGTGTGGCCTCGCCCTCAACGCACAACGGCCCCTGCCGACCCCTCACCGGCCTGCAAGATCAGGTTGAAAATGGCTCAGTGCTCATGGCCCGAGGCTCCTCTCGACTGGCAGGCTCGGGTAGAGCGCGCCTGGCCGGCCACAGTTGCAGTGATGATGCCCTGTCCGCGATGACGATCGGTGAGCCGATCCCCTCGGGCTCCGCCGGCCGGTCGGGAAGCCGCTTTTTCGAGGCGGACATCGCGGGGTTCTCCGAGAGGACGCAGGTGATGCTGATCGACCACCACATGGGTGAGGAGGACTCACCGGTGGAGGCCGTGGTCAGCCCGACGCGGACGTGTGTGGGCGTTGTCTTGGCAACCGGGTTCGGGCTCGCCGCCGCCATCATCGGACAAGGTGAGATCGTCGACGACGAGGTCGGTATGCTTCGGCCGCCCATCGAGGATCCGTTGACGTTCATCGAGCGGACTCGGCTGGCCGGGCGGCAAGGAGACTTCGCCCTCCAGTGTGAGAGGTTCATGCGCCAGTTCCCTCACCTGAGCGGATGGCCGCCAGACCGATGTGTCCTGCGTGGCTAGGTGAGCGGCCTGGTCACATCGGCTGCATGAGTGACTGGTCAACAGCAGCGCCCGCTTCCTAAGACCCAGACCAGAGGGCGGACGACCCCGGCTCAGTGGGCGGCTCCGGCTAGATGATCTGTTGTTCTTGGGCTGGCTTGGGGTAGCGCTGTGCGGGCGGAATGTTCCTGGATGTGTCCGGGCTGGTGGATGTCGATCTGATGGTCGCCGGTTCGTGTAGGTGGTGAGGGGCCGGCGATACGGCCCACACGAGCGGAAGGACACACCCATGATTGAGTACCTGCCTCCACCCCGCACGCTGTTGACCGGCCTGGCCATGGTCGAGTCCGCCCGGTGGCACGACGATCGGCTGTGGTTCGCCCACTGGGGTGCGGGCGAGGTCGTCGCCGTCGACATGGACGGTAAAGCCGAGGTGATGGCCGAAGGCCCGCCCAGGATGGGCTGGGCGATCGACTGGCTGGCCGACGGGCGTCTGTTGACGACCGGCCCGGCCGTGACCCGTCACGAGTCGGACGGTGCGCTGGTGACGTACTGCGAGCGGGGCGGTAACGAGATCGTGATCGATCCGCGCGGGCACATGTACGTCAATGGTTTCGACTTCGACTTCATCGGGGGCGGCACGCCGGAGCCGGGCTGGATCAACCTCGTCGCGGCCGACGGGACCTACCGTCAAGTGGCCGGTGACATCGAGTTTCCCAATGGCATGGTGGTGACGCCGGACGGCTCCACCCTGGTCGTCGCCGAGTCCTTCGCCGGCCGGCTCAGCGCGTTCGACATCCAGGACGACGGTGCACTCACCGGCCGCAGAGTGTGGGCCGACGGGCAGGGGCCGGACGGTATCTGCATGGACGCCGAATCGGCGATCTGGACGCAGACCGCCGACACGGCCGCACACACCGATGATCCGAACGCTCCGGCCGGCGCTTGTGTCCGGGTACTCGACGGGGGGACGGTCACCCACCGTGTCGAGACCGAGCTGCCATGCTTCGCTGCCACCCTCGGCGGTCCCGACGGCCGCCAGCTGTTCCTGCTCTGCAACGAGTTCGAGGGTGTCGGCCAGATGCAGGCAGTGCAGGCCCGCCGATCCGCCACGATCTTCGTGACCGAAGCACCGGTCCCACGGGCGGGCTGACCCCGCTCGACTCCACCAGCATTCGGCAGAGTGTCACGCAGGTCATCGGACCCGACACGACGTAGACGCACGCGTGCAACCTCGGTTGATGGGCGACGTTTCGTTGTCGGGTGATGCTTTCCGCCGACCCTAGGTTTCGTAGTTGATGTGTCCGCTTGCTCGGGTGCGGGTGACCTCCATAGTGGTGGTTCGGGGGTGGGTGGCCAGTTCTTGTCCTTGGTGGAGGATGCGGACCTGGGTGTCTTCAAGGACGACGGTGACGACCTTGCCGCGGTGGGCGTGTCCGATGGGAACTTGGTGCTGGCGATCATGAGCGAGCCGCTGCCGAGACGATCCGTTGAACGTGGGTGGGCAGGCCGGGGGCTGGTCCGGACATCCAGGCGGCGTGCGCGGCCGTGGCGTCGAGATGTCCGTCGGGAATGGGGGCCGCAGACCGTTTCCATCGAGCAATTCTTCCCAAGGCCGTACTACGCCAGAAGCATTTGCAGGACAGCTAGCGCGGCACCGTGAATACGGCAGGGTCGCCTCACAAGGCCAACCTGGAGCCTGCGGCCACGTTGTCCGAGCCATGTCGCACGGCGGCCGCTTCCCAGGTCGAGTACATGATCAGCCGCCACGGCACACCGCCGGCCCAGGCGACGTTGGGTAGACGGCGGAAGAAGTCCGCATGCGTGCGCGACACCGCACGCTCGGCGACCTTGCTCACCGTACCTCCCCACCGTCGGAGCACACCGGGTCTACGACGTCCCTCCGGCGTCCTTTGACACTGTCTTTCGGCCGGTGCCGAGGGCGAAGACGGCGGCGAGCGCACCGAACCCACAGTTACCGAGCCAGGACGACCGATAGTCGGCCGAGGACGTACCGGCGCCGATGAGGGCCACGGCGAGCGCGACCCCGGCGGCCGATCCCGTCTGGCGCGCCGCGTTGATCATCCCGGTGCCGGTCGCGTACCAGTCGGGCGGCAGTACCGCGGTACCCGCGCCGATGATCGACGCGGCGAACAACCCGAACCCGACGCCGCAGATCAGCAGCCCGGGAAGCATGCCTGCGACATAGGCGGGCTGATCACCCAGTGACACGAACCAGAGAATCCCTGCCACACACCACATGGTGGCTCCCGCCACGGCCAGCGTCCGGCGCGGCGTGGACAGCCGCCCTGTCAGGAGGCCCGCCGGGATGGCGATGGCGGGCGCCGGTACGAACGCGAGGCCCGCACGTACGGAGCCGTAGTGCCAGACCGTCGTCAAGAAGAGGATCGTGGCGAGCAGGACCATGGCGAAGCCCACGAAAAAGCAGATCATCGCGAGGTTCGCGAAAGCGAAACCGGCCTGGCGGAGCAGCGCGAGGTTGATCGCGGGCCGTGGGTGGCGCGCCGAGCGGCGTACGAAGGCGACGAGTGCCACGACCGCGGCTGAGAGGCAGAGCCACAGGCCGAGGCTCCCGGCACCCCAGGTGTTGGCGTTGGCCAGGGCGGCCACGGCCGCCGCGACCCCCGCGGCGAACAGCGCCGCGCCCACCAGGTCGGGCAGGCCCCCGCGCTCCCCGGACCGGGTTTCGGGCAGGTTCCGCACGGCGTACACGACCACAAGGGCGATCGGCAGGTTCAAGACGAAGATCCATCGCCAGTCCGCCTCGACCAGGAGCCCGCCCAGGAACGGGCCCAGCGCGGAGCCCACCGCACCGGCGACCGACCAGATCGCGACCACGTTCCGGTGCCGTCGTTCGGGGAACACCGCCAGCAACAGACCGAGGCTCGTCGGGACCATCAGCGCCGCTCCTCCCGCCTGCACCGCACGCCAGGCCACCAGCAGGCCCAGCCAGGGCGACGCGGCGCATCCCGCACTCGCGACCGCGAACAACGTCATCCCGGCGCGGAACAGCCGCCGCCTGCCGTACCGGTCGGCGAGACGGCCTGACGGCACGAGCAGCGCGGCGAACGCGATCGCGTACGCGCTGAGAACCCAGGACAGACCGCTGTTGGTCGCCCCGGGGAAGTCGGCGTGAATCGAGGGGAACGCCACATTGACGACGAACAGGTCCAACGTCGCGAGGAACTGTCCGGCGCTCACCAACACCAGGACCAGCCCTCCGCGGAGCGGGGACCGCGGAACCCCTGCGGTGCCGGTGCCCGCAGTCTCCAGACGTTCGCTCACTGCCGGTCTCCCGTACGGCGAGCGGTCTCCTGGTGCGTGTCGAACATTGGAATCCTTTGGTTTGTGGGGCTTTGGCCAACGGATTCGTATACTCCCCCCATGCTGGAGATCGTCCGCACCTCAGAGCACGGCGGTTCCCCGAAGTCCGTGGCGATCGCTTCGAGGAATCCCCGAAGCGCCGCCCGATGACGGTCGGCGAGTGGACCGCGCGGCGTAGTCAGGCCCTGCTGGGCGAGGTCGACGAGCTGACGGCGCGGATCGTCGGCGGAATCCGCTCCGAGCTGCCCGGCTACGAGAAGATCCCCATCGAGAACCACCGGGCGGCCGTCCGGGAACAGATCCGGCATGTACTCCTCGGACTGCATCACGGCCGGCCTCCCGATCCCGCCGGCCTCGCGATAGCCGAGCGGCTCGGCCGCGAGCGCGCTCACGCCGGTGTACCGGTCTCGGCCGTCATGGAGGCCTACATCGTGGCGAGCCGCGAGCTCTGGACCCGGTTCGCGACGGGCCTGGATGAGGACCCGTACGCGATGCGGGCGCTGCTCGACGTGGTGCCCGAAATTCTGTTGTGGGGCCATCGTCTCGGCGGAGCGGCGGCCGATGGGTACCAGATGGCGACCGCCGACATCCTCGCCGACGACACCAGGCTCTGCGGCGAGTTCTGTGCCGCGATCCAGAGCGATCCGAGCAGCGCGCGGTCCGCCGACCTTGCCCGCGAGCTCGGGCTCGATCCGGACGGGGAGTTTCAGGCGGTCGCGTTCGTCTCGCACGGCGGGGAACACACGATCGCCCGGCTGCGTGTACGCCTGCGCCCGATCGGCGTGGCAGGCTCGGACGGCTCGGTGTGCTTCGTCCTGTTCCAAAGACGTGGGGCGCGAAAGTCGGCGGAGGGTCTCGCCCGCCGGTTCGCCCGCGACGGTGTCCTGGGGATCGGGCGGAGCCGTCAGGGCCTCAACGGCGCCCGGCTCTCCGTCGAGGATGCCGAGCGCGCTCTCGGCCTGGCGACGGCGGTCGGGCACGACGTGGAGTTCGAACGACACTGGCTGCTGGCCACGATCGTCGCCGACACCGAACGCCGGGACGACCTTTCCTCCGGCATCGAGGCGGCGACTGAGAATCCCCATGTCGCGGACACGGTGCTGGCGTTCGCCGAAGCCGGATTCTCCGCGGCCGGCGCCGCGCGTGCCCAGCACCTGCACGCCAACAGCGCCGCCTACCGGCTGGAGCGCTGGGAACACCTGACGGGATGGCACCTGAAGGACTTCGAAGGCCTCGCCCGATCGATCGTGGCGATACGGATGGCCCGCGCCACCACGGCGTCCGAGGGCGGCGCGGCCCCGGCGGTTAAGGACGGGCCGGGAGATCCTTAGCAGGGGCGAGCGGCCGCTGGTCAACGCCTCGAACCTTTGAGTTCCCCGATCCCCTGGGCACGGACCGCGACGGGGTCCCGCCGCCGCTCACCGAGCAGGTGGTCGGGTGAGTACGGCGGAGGTGTGCTGCAGCGCCGGGCGGGCAGGCCCTACCGTTGAGCGCGTGCCTCCCGATCTTCGCATCCGCGTCGGCTCCCGTACCTCACCCATGGCGGTCGCCCAGGCCGCACATGTCCGAGATCTGCTGCTCAAGTTCTCCGAGAACCTCGACGTCGAGCTGATCGGTATCGAGACCTCAGGGGACCGGTGGCAGGGCGAACTCGCCGAGCTGGGCGGCAAGGGCGCGTTTCTCAAGGAGATCGACCGGCAGCTGGTCATGGGCGCCATCGACGTCGCGGTGCACTGCATCAAGGACGTACCGGGCGATGTCCCGATGCCGGAGGGCACCGCGTTCGCCGCGTACCTGCCGCGCGAGGACGTGCACGACGTCGTGCTCTTCCCGGCCGGCTCCCCGTACCGCAGTCTCGACGAGCTGCCGGCGGGCGCGCATGTCGGGACCTCGGCCGTACGCCGCAAGGCCCAGATCCTGCGCAGGCGACCCGATCTGCAGGTTGACCGGATCCGCGGCAACGTCAACTCCCGCATCTTGCGCTTCGACTCCGAACACGGCTCCGAGCACGGCTTCGACGCGATGGTGCTCGCTCTCGCGGGCCTGCGCCGGATCGGGATGGAAGACCGCGCGGTGGAGGTTCTGCCCCTCGACGTGATGTGCCCGCCGGTCGGCGCTGGAGTGATCGGGATCCAGTGCCGTACGGCCGACGAGGGCATCGTCGAGCTTCTGCGCCTGCTCGACGACCAGGAGACCCGCACCTACGTCACCGCCGAACGCGCGATGCTGCACGACCTGCGAGGCCACTGCAACAGCCCGATCGCCGGCCACTGCACCACCACGGCGGACGGACGGCTCTCCCTGCTCGGCATGGTCTTCAGCGGCGAAGGCGGCGAGTTCGCCCACGTCCAGGAGTGGGACACCCTCGACCACGCCCAGCGACTCGGCGCGAACGTCGCCGCCGCCCTCGCCCGCAAGGGCGCACACCGACTCATCGCCGGCACCGCCCGCTGAGATGCCAAGTACGCGCGCCCGCCGGCGGCGGTCGCGCGATGCCGAGCCCGTCGGCCGGTCGAGGTTCTCGATGACCGCGACGACGGCCGGGCGGGGGTCATGGCCCCTGCCAGGCCCGTCACGGACTCACATGATTTCGTTGTACGCGCCGGCACCGGTGGCTGGGACGCTCACTCGCAGAGGGCGTTGTCGACGGCGGACAGCACGTGGCCGACCTGGTCGTCGTTCTCCAGCAGATGGGTGACGGCGATCGTCACGGCGCGGCCATCGTCCGTGGCGAAGTCGCTGGTGTGGTAGCCGTCGATGTCACCGCCGTGGCCCCAGGCCACGCCGCCGCAGCTCATCGGGGTACTGATCAGACCGAGCCCGTACCGGGCGCCGGGCCACAGGTCGGGGGCGCTGACGGTCTTGCGCATCTCCTTCAGCTGCTCGGGCTTGACCAGCCGCCCGCCCAGCAGCGCGGAGAAGAACCGGTCGATGTCGCTCGGGGTGGCGACCATCTGGCCGGCCGCCCAGCCCCACGAGGGGTCCAGCTCTGTGACGTCGGTGAGCGGCTGGTCCGGCTTGTCCCGTGTGTAGCCGTGGGCGTGCGGCTCGTGGATGGTCTGGTCGCCGACGTTCGGGAAGTAGGTATGGCGGAGACCGGCGCGGTCGATCACCCGTTGGGTGATCTCCTCGACCAGCGGCCGCTGCGTGATCTTCTCGACGAGCAGCCCGAGGACGACGTAATTGGTGTTGCTGTACTCCCACTTCGCGCCCGGCTTGAAGTCGGCCTTCTGCGCCAGGGCCATGTCGAGCAGCTGACGCGGCTGGAAGTAGGTGTGCTGGTAGGGCAGGAAACCGTCGGCCAGGAAGTTCGTGTAGTTCGGCAGTCCGCTGGTGTGCTGGAGGAGCTGCCGTACGGTGATGCGCCGGCCGTCGATGCCGTCACCGCGGAGGAGCTTCGGCAGGTACGTATCGATCGGTTTATCGAGGTCGACCTTGCCCTCGCCGACGAGCTGCATCACGACCACGGACGTGAAGGACTTGGTGTTGCTGCCGATGCGCACCTGCCCGTCCACCGGAACCTTCGCCCCCGTCTTCAGGTCGCCGACCCCGGCGGTGTAGTTACGGATGCGCCCGCTCCGGT
The DNA here is from genome assembly GCF_006716425.1 of Actinoallomurus bryophytorum. Lineage (NCBI taxonomy): Bacteria > Bacillati > Actinomycetota > Actinomycetes > Streptosporangiales > Thermomonosporaceae > Actinoallomurus > Actinoallomurus bryophytorum. Next base: position 2,615,501 of record NZ_VFOZ01000001.1, on the reverse strand, counting down.
CCTGCACGGCGGCGAGCGCGGCGGGGAACCCGTCATCGCGGACCAGCCCGTCCAGGTGTTGCTGAACGGAACCGGTGGCCGGACGGGTCTGCGCGGTAAGTGCGTCGGCGATGGAATGAGCGCCCGGCGTTACCAGGCTGCCCAGTGCGGCGAGGCCGCCCACGGCTGCGACGGCGGCGATACGAGTGCGGAACCGATTACTTTTCATGCCGATAACGCTAGGCACGGAATGAATCCCGATCGATGGTGCAGCCACGCCATTTCACGGTATAGCAGGCTGTACCACTGAACGGCATCCACCACAGGCCGTGTTAGCCCTGAGGAATTCGACCCATCGACATCATTACAGCCACCAAGGAAACGCCGAACGTACGGCCCAAGTGGCCTGGCGGTTTATGCATGAAGTGGCCCTTCTGG